>NZ_LT859959.1:2315000-4715000 GCF_900176205.1 Bradyrhizobium sp. ORS 285 | reverse complement strand
GCGTATCGACCTCGCCAGGGCCTGCGGCCATCGATGCCGCGGCCGCCTTGTTCTTCTCGGCGTTGCGCCCCCAGATCGAGACGTTGCAGCCACTGGACGCAAGTGCCTGGGCGATGCCGAGGCCTATGCCTCCATTGCCGCCGGTGACGACGGCCACTCGGCCGGTGAGATCGAACATGGTCATGAGCGTTTCCATGAGGTGCGAGCGCGCTCTCAGCGCTTCGGTTATTTGGATGACGCAAGCATGGACAAGCGAAGCGCAAAAATCAAATATGCTGCACGAACCTAGCGGTGCTGCGAATTTCCGCCGCGAAGAATGCAGCGCTCGACAAGCTCTTGAGAGGAAACAATGCAGTTCAAGCACGTCACGCTCGATTTCGACGAGCCCGTCGCCATCCTCACGCTCGATCATCAGGAGGTGATGAATGCGGTGTCGATCGACATGCTCGGCGGTCTCGCCGAGGCGCTCGACGAGATCGAGGAGAGGAAGGCGGATGTGCGCTGCCTCGTCGTGACCGGCGCGGGCCGCGCGTTCTGCACCGGCGCCAATCTGCAAGGGCGCAACGCGCAGGCCAAGCCCGGCCGCAGCAATGCCGGCGCCGCGCTCGAGACCGCCTTCCATCCGTTCCTGCGCCGCCTGCGCAATTTGCATTGCCCGATCGTGACCTCGGTCAACGGCCCGGCCGCGGGCGCAGGCATGAGCTTCGCGCTGATGGGCGACATGATCCTGTGCGCCAAATCCGCCTACTTCCTGCAGGCCTTCCGCCGCATTGGCCTCGTGCCGGATTGCGGCTCGACCTGGCTGTTGCCGCGCCTGGTCGGCAAGGCGCGCGCGATCGAGCTGTCGCTGCTGGGTGAGAAGCTACCGGCCGAGACGGCGCTGCAATGGGGCCTCGTCAACCGCGTTTACGACGACGTGGCGCTGAAGGAGGAGACGATGAAGCTCGCGTACGAACTCGCCAACGGGCCGACGGTGGCGCTGGCGCAGATCCGCCGGCTGTATTGGGAGAGCCCGGAGAACTCGTTCGAGGAGCAGCTCAACGAGGAATTCCAGTCGCAGCGCATCGCGGGCAGCACCTCGGACTTCAAGGAAGGCGTCACCGCGTTCCTCGAGAAGCGTCCGGCCAAGTTCAAGGGCCAATGATCGAGACCGAGCTGTCCCGCTGCGTCGCCGCGTTCATGTCGGGAGCGACCGGCGTGCGTGGCGCCGCAAAACTCTCCGGCGGCGCCAGCCAGGAGACGTGGCGCTTCGACATCCTCCATCCCGACGGCGATATCGGTGCCATCCTGCGCCGCTCGCCGAAGGGCTACGGCGCCGCGCCCGGCCGCGCTGCTGGGCTCGACAATGAAGCGGCGCTGATGCGGCTGGCGCACGCTGCCGGCGTGCCGTCGCCGGAAGTGCTGCACGTGCTGCGGCCGGAGGACGGTCTCGGCACCGGCTTCATCATGCGCCGGGTCGAGGGTGAGACCATCGCACGCAAGATTCTGCGCGATGCTGAATTCGCCGAGGCGCGGCCGCGTCTCGCGTGCCAGCTCGGCGGCATCGCCGCCGGCATCCACGGGATCGCGCGCGAGGCATTGCCATCGTTGCGCGAGATGAACGCGACCACGGAGATCGCGGAGCTCGCGCGCGAATATCACAGCTTCGAGTGGCCGCGCCCGGTGTTCGAGCTGGCGCTGCGCTGGCTGGCGCAGAACGATCCCGGTCCCTCGGCCGAGGTGACGTTGGTGCACGGCGATTTCCGCAACGGCAACCTGATCATCGGGCCCGACGGCGTGCGCGCCGTGCTCGACTGGGAGCTCGCCCATCTCGGCGATCCCATGGAGGACCTCGGCTGGATCTGCGTCAACTCCTGGCGCTTCGGCGAAATCGACAAGCCCGTCGGCGGCTTCGGCGCACGGGAGGATCTGTTCGCCGGCTACGAGGCCGCCGGGCGCAAGGTCGATCCCGACAGGGTGAAATTCTGGGAGGTCATGGGCACGTTGCGCTGGGGCGTGATGTGTTGCGGCATGATGCAGCGGTTTCGCGAAGGTCCTGACCACTCGATGGAGCGCGCCATGATCGGACGCCGGGCGTCGGAGACCGAGATCGATCTGTTGCGGCTTTTGGCACCGCGAGGAGAGGGCTGATGCAGGACGAACCGACGCCGACTGAACTGGTGCAAGCGGTAGCCGACTTCCTGCGCAACGATATCGCCCCGCTGATCTCGGGTCATCAAGCCTTCAAGCTGCGCGTCGGCATCAATGCGCTCGATCTTGTCGTGCGTCAGCTGACGCAGGCGGCTGCAGCCGATGCGATGGAGCATGCGCGGCTGAAACAGCTGCTGAGGCAAGACGGCGCGCTGCCCGACCTCAATCGTGCTCTGGCGGAGCAGATCGCGAGCGGCGCCGTCGACGTCGCGACGCCAGGGTTGAAGGAGCACCTCTGGCAGACCACGCTCGATAAGCTCGCCGTCGACCAACCCAACTACGCATCCTACAAGCGCGAGGCGGGGAGGGGCCACGATGGCGCCTAACTCTCCCTTGTCATTGCGAGGAGCGTCAGCGACGAAGCAATCCAGACTGTTTCTGCAGATGCAGTCTGGATTGCTTCGCTTCGTTCGCAATGACGGGGGTGAGAGCGGAGCAGGTCCGTCCACCATCTCCACCGTCATTCCGGGATGCGCCGTAAGGCGCAAGCCCGGAATCCATATTCCCGATCGCGGATGTAAATTCCAGGCTCGCGACTGCGTCGCGCCCGGGAATGACGAGCTCAGCGAGGAGTTATCGCCCCAGCCACTTCGGCGGCCGCTTCTCCGAGAACGCCTTCGGTCCCTCGATGTAGTCCTGCGAATGGATCATCGCCTGCACCGCTGGATAGTCGCGCTGCTCGGTGATGGCCTGCTCCAGCGACACTGCCAGACCCTTCTCGATCGCCTGCTTGGAGGCGCGGATCGACATCGGCGAGTTCTTGGCGATCGTCTCTGCCCAGCGCTCCGCGGCCGCCAGCGCTTCGCCCTGCGGCACCACCTCGTTGACGAAGCCGAGCTCGTGGCCCTCGCGCGCGCCGACATGGCGCCCCGTGAGGATCATGCCCATCGCGCGCTTCATGCCGATCTGGCGCGGCAGCCGCTGCAGGCCGCCGGCCAATGCCGCGAGGCCGACACGTGGCTCGGGCAGCGCAAAGGTGGCATTCTCCGACGCGATGATCAGGTCGCAGGCCAATGCGATCTCGAAGCCGCCGCCCATCGCGACGCCGTTGACGGCGGCGATCAGCGGCTTGTCGCAGTCGAAGCGCGAGGTGAGGCCACCGAAGCCGCTCCGTCCCCAGCCGCGCTTGCCGCCGGCCGCCTGCCATTTCAGATCATTGCCGGCACAGAACGCCTTGTCGCCTTCACCTGTGATGATCGCAACCCATTGCTCGGGATCGGCCGCGAAGCCGTCGAACACCGCCTCGAGCTCGTAATGCGCGTCGGTATGCAGCGCGTTGTAGACCTCGGGACGGGCAAGGGTGACGATCGTGACCGGTCCCTTGCGCGTGACCTTCGAAAACTTCAGCTCCATCGGCCGCTCCTCCTGGTTGGTGATTGGCAACGTTGCGCGAGCTTAGCGCCTGCGCTGCATCTGCGGTCATCCAAATACGCAACCGCGCTGCGCGCCACAAGCACGCGGCGGAGAGCCGGCACGACCAAGATTAAGAACAACAACACACAGGGAGACACGCCATGGATTTTTCCTTGCCGAAGGAATTGGTCGCCTATCTCGACGAGCTCGACCGCTTCATCGCCGCCGAGATCAAGCCGCTGGAGGAGGCCGACGACAACATCCGCTTCTTCGATCATCGCCGCGAATGGGCGCGGACCGATTTCGAGAATGGCGGGCTGCCGCGGCATGAGTGGGAGCAGCTGCTGCGCAAGGCCAAGGACCGCGCCGACGCGGCCGGGCATCTGCGCTTCGCGATCCCGAAGCGCTACGGCGGCAAGGACGGCTCCAATCTCTGGATGGCCGTCATCCGCGAACATTTTGCCTCGAAGGGCCTCGGGCTGCACAACGATCTGCAGAACGAGCACTCGATCGTCGGCAACCTGCCGATCGTCACCATGCTCGACCGCTATGGCCGCGACGACCAGAAGGCCATGATCGACGGCTCGATCACCGGCAAGTACCGCATCACCTTCGGCCTCACCGAGCCGCATCACGGCTCGGACGCGACCCATATGGAGACCAAGGCTGTTCCGGCCACGCGCGACAACGTCAAGGGTTGGCTGATCAACGGCGAGAAGATGTGGACGACCGGCATGCACGTCGCCACCCATTGCGCGCTGTTCGCGCGCACCTCGGGCAATGACGGCGATGCGCGCGGCATCACCTGCTTCCTGGTGCCGGCGAAGAGTGAGGGCGTGAAGGTCGAGGAGTATCTCTGGACCTTCAACATGCCCACCGATCACCCTCGCGTCAGCTTCACCGATGTGTTCGTGCCGGAGGATGCTGTCTTCGGCGAGGTCGGGCGTGGGCTGTCGCTGGCGCAATGCTTCGTGCACGAAAATCGCATCCGGCAGGCGGCGAGCTCGCTCGGCGCCGCGGTGTTCTGCATCAATGAGAGCGTGAATTACGCGCGGGAGCGGAAGCCGTTCGGCAAGGCGCTGGCGGAGAACCAGGCGATCCAGTGGCCGTTGGTGGAGCTTGCGACGCAGGCCGAGATGCTGCGGCTGCTGATCCGCAAGACCGCCTGGGAGATGGACCAACTGACCCAGGCGCAGGTGGAGCACACGCTGTCCGACAAGGTCTCGATGTGCAACTACTGGGCTAACCGCCTGTGCTGCGAGGCGGCCGACCGCGCCATCCAGGTCCACGGCGGCATGGGCTATTCGCGCCATAAGCCGTTCGAGCACATCTACCGCCACCACCGCCGCTACCGCATCACGGAGGGCAGTGAGGAGATCCAGATGCGGAAAGTCGCGGGCTTCCTGTTCGGGTATATGGGGGCGAACAAGAGGTAAGGTGGTCGTCGTTTGAGTATGGTCATCGTAAGCGTCAGGGCGGCGATTCAGACCTGTCACTTGGCCCCTGGATTGCTTCGGCGCAAGGGCGCCTCGCAATGACGGTGTTGAGAGAGCGCACACTCTCTCCACGTCATCGCGAGCGCAAGCGAAGCGATCCAGGAGTCGTCGGGCAAGCCCTTGGTCAATTCACTTGTCTGTCCTTTCCAGCCCAATACGGGTCGCGCAAATTTCGCCGTAAGATCTTGCCCGAGGGATTTCGCGGCAGCGCATCGAGGAAATCCACGGTCTTGGGCGTCTTGAAGCCGGCGATGCGGGTGCGGGTGAAGTTGATGATGTCGGTCGCGGTTACCTGCTTTCCCGGCTTCATCACGACGATCGCCTTCACCGCCTCGCCCCACTTGTCGTCGGGGATGCCGATCACGGCAGCCTCGGCGACGTCAGGATGATCGCAGATCGCGCTTTCGACCTCGGCGGGATAGATGTTCTCGCCGCCGGAGATGATCATGTCCTTGATGCGGTCGTGGATGTAGACGTAGCCGTCCTCATCCATGTAGCCGGCGTCACCGGTGCGCAGCCAGCCGTTCTTGCCGAGCGTGCGCGCCGTTGCCTCCGGCAGATTCCAGTAGCCTGCCATGTTGGAGCCGGAGCGGGTCGCGATTTCGCCGACCTCGCGCGGCGGCAGCGGATTGCCAAGCGGGTCGATGATCGCGACCTCGACGCCGGGCAGCGGCTTGCCGGCCGAGCGCATCCGCTCCAGCCCCTCGACATGGTCCTCCGGCGGCAGCGCGATGATGGTGCCGGTGGTCTCGGTCATCCCGTACATCTGCACGAAGCCGCATTTGAAGACGTCGATGCATTCCTTCAGCAGCGCGGCCGGGATCGGCGAGGCGCCGTACAGCATGTATTTCAGCCGCGAGAAATCGACCTGCCTCGCGCGCGGCTGCCGCACCACGAACTGCATCGCGGCGGGCACCATGAACAGTTTGGTGATGCCGGACTGCTCGAAGAAGTCGAGGATCCTGGTCGGATCGAACTCGCGCGCGATGACGCCGCGGGCGCCGTGGTAGAGGCTCATCAGACCCCAGCCGGAGCCGCCGATATGGAAGATCGGCATCGCGATCAGCGACACGTCGTCGGTCGACCATTTGTTCCAGTCCGGCTTCTCCTCCGGATTGCCGGTGTTGACGAGGTTGAGGAAGTTCGCGTGCGACAGCATCGCGCCCTTCGGCTTGCCCGTCGTGCCTGACGTGTAGAGCTGCAGCGCGATGTCCTTCGGCGTGATATCAACGCCCGGATCATCGGCATTTTGCGCGTCGCGCCACGCCGGATAGTCTTGCCACTCCGGCGCGCCGCCTTCGGTGGTGATGATGTGCCGCACGCTCGGGATCTGATCGCGGATCTGCCGGATCATGGTGATGAACTCGGGTCCGACGAACAGGGCAGGGGCCTTGCAGTCCTCGACGATGAAGGCGACTTCTGGGCCAGCGAGCCGCCAGTTCACCGGCGCCATCACGACGTTGGCCTTCATGGCGCCGACCAGGAGCTCGAAATAGACGTCGCTGTTCTTGCCGAAATAGGCGATCCGTTCATGCGGCTTCAGGCCGAGCGCCTTCAGCGCGTTGGCGACCTGATTGGTCTTGCGGTCGAATTCGGCGAAGCTGGTGCTGCGGCCCTCGAACTCATAGGCGGTCGCGGAGCCGAGTGCCTGCGCCTGCTTCCGCACGACATCGACGAGCGTCGACGCTGCCGTCGTTACGGACATGTTTCCCCTCCGATTGTGCCGTGTTCTTCGTTTTATATTCTTGTCGTTCTCGCCCCGGATTGCCCCGGAGCGAGCATCTTGCAATCAGTCTACCGACCGCACGCCGCCGATCAACAGCGTCGTCAGCTGGTCCGCGTCGCCCGGTCCTTCTCGTTCTGCGCCTTGATCGACTCCTTGGCCTTGGTCCAGTCGTCGTCGCTCCAGTCGCGCAGCTGATAGAAATTGCCGCCCATCGCCAGCGCCTGGGCGCCGTCCATCGCGATGGTCTCGCCGTTGATCCAGTTGCAGCCGCCGGAGATCAGGAACACCGCGAGGTTCTGCAACTCCTCCATGGTGCCGACGCGGCCCATCGGGTTCATCGCCTTGGTGCGCGCGCCGGCCTCGTCGCCCGGCTTGATGCGCTTGCTCATGCCCTCAGTGGGGATCTCGCCGGGCGCGATGGTGTTGAGGCGGATGCCGTAGCGGCCCCATTCGGTCGCGAGCGACATAGTCATCGCGTGGATCGCCGACTTGCTCATCGCCGACGGCACTACGTAAGGCGAGCCGTTGCGCACCCAGGTCACCGTGATCGACACCACATTGCCCGGCTGCTTCGCCGCGATCCAGCGCTTGCCGACCGCATGCGTCACGTAGAACGTGCCGTGCATGACGATGTTCGCGACTGCGTCGAATCCGCGCGGGCTCAATTCCTCGGTGCGGGAAATGAAATTGCCGGCGGCGTTGTTGATGAGATCGGTCAGTCCGCCTTCCTGGAAGATCGCCTCGATCATCTCCTCGACCGCCATTGCGTTGCGGATGTCGACGCCGTGGCTGGTGACGCGGCCGCCATAGAGATCCATCAGCTCGGTCGCGGTCTCGTCGCAGACGATTTTCCGCCGTCCGCAAATATGCACTTCCGCGCCGAGCTGGAGGAAGCGGGCGGCCATCGCCTTGCCGAGGCCGGTGCCGCCGCCGGTCACCAGAATGCGTCGACCCTCGAGGAGATTGTCCTTGAACATGGAAGTTTCCGCCTGACATGTTGTGAGTTAATTGGTCGATTGACTAAACTGCTCCGGCAGCCTTCTGTAAAGTCACAAAGACAATCGTGAGGAGACCGCCCGATGGACAACCGCATCGCGATCGAGATCAAGGACGGCGTCGCCGACGTCCGCCTGATCCGCGCCGACAAGATGAATGCGCTCGATCAGGAGATGTTCGCGGCGCTGGTGGCGGCGACCGAACGGCTGGCGAACGAGAAGGGGCTGCGCGCCGTGGTGTTGTCCGGCGAGGGCCGCGCGTTCTGCGCCGGGCTCGACATGGGCCGCTTCGCGGCGATGAAGGAGTCCGGCGGCAATGGTATCGCTGGCGGCGAGAAGCGTGATCTCACCATTCGCACCCACGGCAAGGCGAACTTCGCCCAGCAGGCGGTATGGGGCTGGCGACAACTGCCGGTGCCGGTGATTGCTGCGGTGCATGGCGTGGCCTATGGCGGCGGCTTCCAGCTCGCGCTCGGCGCCGACATGCGCTACGTCGCGCCTGATACCAAGATGTCGATCATGGAGATCAAATGGGGTCTCGTGCCCGACATGGCCGGCACGCCTGTTCTCGCGACCTTGATGCGCGACGACATCCTGCGTGAGCTGACCTACACCGGCCGGGTGTTCTCGCCGGAAGAGGGGCAGGCTTACGGCCTCGTCACGCGCATCTGCGCCGATCCACGGGCGGCGGCGCTGGAGACGGCGCGGGAGATCGCGGGCAAGAACCCCGATGCGATCCGCGCCGCCAAGCGGATGCTGAACAATCTCTCGGTCGACCCGGGGCCGGCGCTGCTGGCTGAATCCGTCGAGCAGCAAAAGCTGATCGGTAGTCCCAACCAACTCGAATCTGTGCGGGCCAATATCGAGAAGCGTGCGCCGAAATTCGCGGATTGACCCCGCTGTCATTCCGGGATGCTCCGAAGGAGCAGACCCGGAATCTCGAGAGTCCGGGTTCGATGCTCCGCATCGTCCCGGAATGACGACAACACTCGAACCGACGTTAGATCGGACAAGGCCACAAGAATGGAAGCGTCCTCTTTGTTCTGCGGCATCATCTCCGGCGATCGCCGGCGCAGCCACCCTGACATCGCCGACCGCGCCGCGCGGATCGCCAGCGGCCTTGCGCAGCTTGGCGTGCGCCAGGGCGATTGCGTCTGCATGCTGATGCGCAACGACATCGCCTTCATCGAGGCCGCCTATGGCGCGATGCGGCTCGGCGCCTATGGCGTGCCGGTGAACTGGCATTTCAAGCCGGAGGAGATCGATTACATCCTGAAGGATTCCGCGACGCGGGTGCTGATCGGCCATGCCGACCTGCTGCATCAGCTTCGTGGCCTGATTCCGGCCGGCGTGACTGTGCTCAGCGTGCCGACACCGCCGGAGATCCTGTCGAACTACAAGATCAGCGCGGAGCTGCTGGAGACGCCTGACTTCGCGATCGAGTTCGAGCACTGGCTCGCCGAGCAGACCCCCTACGAGGGGCCGCAGGTGCCGCAGCCGCAAAACATGATCTACACCTCGGGCACGACCGGACACCCCAAGGGCGTCCGCCGCGCCGCGCCGACGGTCGAGCAGGCGGCCTCCGCCGAACGAATGCGGGCGCTGATCTATGGCCTGAGGCCTGGCTCGCGGGCGCTGCTTCCGGGACCACTTTATCATTCGGCTCCGAACGCCTTCGGCCTGCGCGCCGGCCGGCTCGGCGGCGCGCTGGTGCTGATGCCGCGCTTCGAGCCGGAGGCATTTCTGGAGGTCATCCAGGCCGAACGGATCGACACCATCTTCATGGTGCCGACGATGTTCATCCGGCTGATGAAGCTGCCGGAGGAGGTGCGCCGCCGCTACGACGTCTCCTCGCTGCGCCATATCATCCACGCCGCGGCGCCTTGCCCGGCCGACGTCAAGCGCGCGATGATCGAATGGTGGGGACCGGTGATCTATGAGTTCTACGGCTCGACCGAGTCGGGTGCGGTGACCTTCGCGACCTCCGAAGATGCGCTGCGCAAGCCTGGCACCGTCGGCAAGATCTCGCCCGGCGCCGAACTGCGCTTCCTCGGCGAGGACGGCCGTGTCCTGCCGCAGGGCGAGGTCGGTGAGATCTATTCCCGCATCGCCGGCAATCCGGACTTCACCTATCACAACAAGCCGGAGAAGCGCGCTGAGATCGACCGCGACGGCTTCATCACCTCCGGCGATGTCGGCTACATGGACGAAGAGGGCTACGTGTTCCTCTGCGACCGCAAGCGCGACATGGTGATCTCCGGCGGCGTCAACATCTATCCGGCCGAGATCGAGGCCGTGCTGCACGCGGTGCCCGGTGTGCATGATTGCGCCGTGTTCGGCATCCCCGATGCCGAGTTCGGCGAGGCGCTGATGGCCGTGGTCGAGCCGCAGCCCGGCGTGACGCTGGACACCGGCGAGGTCAAGGCGCGGCTGAAGGCGTCGCTGGCCGACTACAAGGTGCCCAGGCACATCGAAATCCATGGCCAATTGCCCCGCGAGGATTCTGGCAAGATCTTCAAGCGACGCCTGCGAGATCCCTATTGGGAACGGGCGGGACGGCAGATCTGATGCGGCCGTCGGGGACAGAAGGTGAGCGTCGCATTCAATAAGGCAGGCGACGCCTCTTTCTTGATCTTGCGCTGCGGTACGGATACGGCAGACTGACCCGTAAATGGGCAGCTGCTGGAGAGCGCATCCATGTCGCCGCAAGCCATACAAGATGTCATGCCAGAGGAAATCCGTCCCAACCGCGCCGCCGAGGCGCAAGCCATGGAGGAGGATGCGCGGCTCCGTGACGACATCCGGCTGCTCGGCCGCATTCTCGGCGACACCGTCCGCGACCAGGAGGGCGCTGATGTGTTCGACCTGGTCGAGCTGATACGCCAGACGTCGGTGCGCTTCCACAGGGACGAGGATCGGCAGGCGAGGGGCGAGCTGGAGCAGATCCTCGACGGCATGACCACGGCGGAGACCGTCCGGATCGTCCGCGCCTTCAGCTATTTCTCCCACCTCGCCAACATCGCCGAGGACCAGAACAATATCCGCCGCATGCGCGCCAAGAGTGATGGCAATGGCGGCGCCGGGATGCTGGCCGCGACGTTGGCGCACGCCAAGTCGGCGGGCTTCGAGGCCGCCGAGCTGCGCAAGTTCTTCTCGACCGCGCTCGTCAGTCCGGTGCTGACCGCGCATCCGACCGAGGTGCGGCGCAAGAGCACGATGGATCGCGAGATGGAGGTGGCGATGCTGCTCGACCGCCGCGAGCGGATGCAGCTGACCCCGGACGAGCGCGAAGCCAATGACGAGGCGCTGCGCCGCGCGGTGCTGACCCTGTGGCAGACCAATCTGCTGCGCCGGACCAAGCTGACCGTGCTCGACGAGGTCACCAACGGGCTGTCGTTCTACGACTACACCTTCCTGCGCGAGGTGCCGCGGCTGTTGTGCAGCTTGGAGGACCGGCTGAACGACGGCGCCGAGGTCGCGGGCGACCTCGCGTCGTTCCTGCGCATGGGCAGCTGGATCGGCGGCGACCGCGATGGCAATCCGTTCGTCACCGCCGAGGTGATGCGCGGCACGCTGAAGCTGCAGTCGAGCCTGGCGCTGCACTACTATCTTGAAGAGCTGCATCTGCTCGGCAGCGAGCTGTCGATGGCGGCCCATCTCGCCGATGTCTCCGAGGAGCTGCGTGTGCTCGCCGAGCGCTCCCCCGACACGTCGCCCCATCGCAGCGGCGAGCCGTATCGGCTGGCGGTGTCCGGCATCTACGCGCGCCTCGCAGCCACCGCGAAAAAGCTCGGCATCCAGATCAGCCGCCTGCCGGTGGCGGCGGTCGCGCCCTATGACAGCGTCAAGCAGCTGCAGGACGATCTCGACGTGCTGCATCGTTCGCTGATCGCCAACAATGCCGAGGTGATCGCGCGCGGCCGCCTGCGGATGCTGCGGCGTGCGGTCGACTGCTTCGGCTTCCATCTGGCGCGGCTCGACATCCGCCAGAACTCGGCGGTGCACGAGCGCACGGTGGCCGAGCTGATCGACACCGCGATGCCCGGCATGTCCTACATGGCGCTGAGCGAGGATGCGCGCGTCGGCCTGCTGGTGAGCGAGCTGCGCAATAACAGGCCGCTGGTGTCGCAATTCGTCAAGTACAGCGACGAGACGGTCGGCGAGCTCGACCTGTTCCGTGCCGCCGCAGAGGCGCACGCGACGTTCGGCGCCGACGTGATTTCCCAGTGCATCATCTCGATGTGCAAGGGCATGTCGGACATGCTGGAGGTCGCGCTGCTGTTGAAGGAGGTCGGGCTGATCGATCCCTCCGGTCGCTGCGCTGTCAACATCGTGCCGCTGTTCGAGACCATCGAGGATCTGCAGGCCTCCAGCGGCATCATGGACCGGATGCTGGCGCTGCACGATTATCGCCGCCTCGTCGACAGCCGCGGCGCCGTGCAGGAGGTCATGCTCGGCTATTCCGACAGCAACAAGGACGGCGGCTTCGTCACCTCGGGCTGGGAGCTCTACAAGGCCGAGATCGGGCTGGTCGACATCTTCGAGCGCCACGGCATTCGGCTCCGGCTGTTCCACGGTCGCGGCGGTTCGGTCGGCCGCGGCGGCGGCCCGAGCTATGACGCCATCATCGCGCAGCCCGGCGGCGCCGTGAACGGCCAGATCCGCATCACCGAGCAGGGCGAGATCATCTCCAGCAAATATTCGAACGCCGAAGTCGGCCGTACTAATCTGGAGATCCTGGCGGCGGCGACGCTCGAGGCCAGCCTGCTGCATCCGCGGCAGCCGGCGCCGAAGCGCGAATATCTCACCGCGATGGACAGGCTCTCCGAGCTCGCCTTCAAGGCCTATCGCGGCCTGGTCTACGAGACCGACGGCTTCGTCGACTATTTCTGGGCCTCGACTGTCATCAACGAGATCGCGACCTTGAACATCGGCAGCCGTCCGGCCTCGCGCAAGAAGACCCGCGCGATCGAGGATCTGCGCGCGATCCCCTGGGTGTTCTCCTGGGCGCAGTGCCGGCTGATGCTGCCGGGCTGGTACGGCTTCGGCAGCGCGGTCGAGACCTGGATCGCGGAAAATCCGGACCAGGGCATGCCGTTCCTGCGCGAGCTCAATCGCGAGTGGCCGTTCTTCCGCATGCTGCTGTCGAACATGGACATGGTGCTCGCCAAGAGCTCGATCGCGATCGCCTCGCGCTATGCGGAACTGGTGCCCGACGAGGCGTTGCGCGAAAAGATCTTCGGCCGCATCCGCGGTGAATGGAATCTCGTGATCGAGACTCTGCTCGACATCACCGGCCAGGAGCGGCTGTTGCAGGGCAACCCGCTGCTGGAGCGCTCGGTGCGCAACCGGTTTCCGTATCTCGATCCGCTCAACCACGTCCAGGTCGAGCTCTTGAAGGCGCACCGCGCGCAGAATCCGGACGAGCAGGTGCTGCGCGGGATTCAGCTGACCATCAACGGCATCTCGGCGGGGTTGAGGAATACGGGGTAGGCCGAGCCGGCCGCCACACACTCGCTGTCGTCCCGGCGCACGCCGGGACCCATACCCCCAGGGAGCGGTTCGAGGCACGCTGGTCATTGGCCTTTTGCCCAACCCGACCGCCACAGAGTATGGGTCCCGGATCGGCGCCATGCCGCGCTGGCGCGGCATGGCTTGTCCGGGACGACAGCGGTGGGTGTCGTGAAAACCGTAGGGTGGGCAAAGCGGCCGCCCGGAGGGCGGTTGCGTGCCCACCGTGCAGCGACGTCGTCGGATGCAATGGTGGGCACGGCGCGCGAGATAGTGCGGCGTGCAACGCAAGTTCGGAGGCGCGCCTTTGCCCACCCTACGGCAGCGTCGCTTGGACATCTTCCGTTTCACAGTCTCAAACAGCATGGGACACGGCATCGCGTTCTCGCGGCACATCATGCCCGAGCTCTTGCGATGAGTTCGTCCCTCGCAAACATGCAAGGGCGCGGGGAATGCCGGGTGAAGGCCTCACCCATGGCCCGCCTGCAGAAAGATAAGCAGGCGGCAGTCACCACAGGTTCAGCCGAACATCCGGCATTCCCCGCGCGATGTCTTCACGCTTATACGCGATCTCCCCGGTGTGCCGGCTCGTAGACACCGTCGCCCCTGCGATGCGTAGGCACCACACGAACTTGACGCCTGCGTCGGGGCGCCAGGACCACGCGATTTCACGTCCGCAACGAAGCCGTTCGTCCGCGCATCGGTGAAGACACGCTGCGGCCCACTGCGGTCATCGCATCCCCGCCTCGCGTGTCGTGACGATCGCGCGCTACGCCCCTTGCTTGAGGCGGGATGGGGGGAGAAAAGCATGAATGCTGAAAAATAGCAAGATAATTATTTTTTGTAGAATTTTATGCGGAGCAAATGAAGCTGTTGCCAAGGCCAAAGGTCTGGACCATTGAAGCGCCTCATACGTTACAGCACACTTTCACCCCTCACCCTGAGGAGCGCGCCACTTTAGCGCGCGTCTCGAAGGGCGAGGCCCGGCCGGGGCCTCATGGTTCGAGACGCGCCGCGATATAGACCCTCGCTGATGGTACGACCGGACCGCGGCGCTCCTCACCATGAGGGGCCACAGCCGGGGCGGCACTGCACACTCGACCATGAACACGCCGAGAGGCGTGTTCATGGAAAGGGATGAGCGCCGTCTATTCTCCGTCATTGCGAGCGCAGCGAAGCAATCCAGGGCTCAGCAAGGACTCTGGATTGCTTCGCTGCGCTCGCAATGACGGAGGAAGCGGTCTTGGCGGACTTGCGTACGGTGAGGAGGATAGGTCTGTCCGCGATATTTCTTGCTGTGACGCATCGATGGGCAGCGTGTTCATGGAGAGGGGCCAACTCCGAAGCCGGAGCTGCAAATGAACCAAGAGCCGCGTCCTCATTGAGAGGAGGCAGATGACGATCGCCTGCGCGCGCTGACGCGAGACGGACGAACAGCGCGCGCCGGGAGCAGCAGTTCTGCTAACAGATATGCGCCCCCTGTGTCTCCACATACACCGCATACAGCGACTGGCTCGCGGTCATGAACAGGCGGTTGCGCTTCTTGCCGCCGAAGCAGACGTTGGCGCAGATTTCCGGCAGCTTGATCTGGCCGATGCGCTGGCCGTCGGGGGCGAAGATATGGACGCCGTCATAGCCTTCGCCGACCCAGCCGGCTCCGACCCAGATGTTGCCGTCGATATCGACGCGCAGGCCGTCGGGCAGGCCCGACTTGCCGTCGAGCGTCATGTCGATGAACGCCTTCGGGTTCGACAGCTTGTCGCCGTTGATGTCGTATTGCCAGACCACGTTCTTGGCGTTGGGATAATGCGTGGTGCCGGTGTCGCAGACATAGAGCTTCTTGTAATCGTGGCTGAAGGCGATGCCGTTCGGCTTGAACGGCTCGTCGGCCACCTTGGTCACCGCACCGGACTGCGCGTCGACGCGATACACCGCTTCCTTCTGGAACGGCTGGTTGGAGCCGTTGCGGACGTTCTGGCCCTCATACAGATTAATCGAGCCGTAGCCGGGATCGGTGAACCAGATCGACTTGTCGGCGGGATTGACGACCATGTCGTTCGGGCCGTTGAGCGCCTTGTCGTTCGCTTTCTCGGCCAGCACGGTTACCGTGCCGTTGTGCTCGAAGCGGACGAGACGTGTGCGCTCCGCGGTGATCTGCCGTCCTTCATAGTCGAAGGTGTTGCCGTTCGACTCGTTGGAGGGGTTGCGGAACTGCTGCGAGATGTGACCGTCGTCGTCGAGATAACGCAGCTGACGATTGTTGGGGATGTCGCTCCAGACCAGATACTGGCCCTGCGTGTTCCACGCCGGTCCTTCCGCCCACAGGCAACCGGTGAACAGGCGCTTGATGACGGTGTTGCCGACCTTGGCCTTGAAGCGCTTCTCGTCGATCACGACGATATCGGGATCGGGATAGCGCTGCGGCTCCGCATGCGGCCCATAGTCGCGCGCGATCGCCGGGGAGACCGCGGCAGCCGCGGCGGCAAAGCCTGCAACGCCCTTGAGGAGCGTGCGCCGGTCGAAGCGATCGGCTTCGGCCGGCACGTCCTTGATGAGATCGTGTCGCGAATTCGTCATGGTTTCCTCCAAACGTTTTTCGTTGGGAGGCGACCATACGACGGAATCGTGGCGACGTGCGGGTCGTTTAGAGAAATAACAACTTGAGATGGTGTGCGCTGCAAACCGGTTCTTGCGCGTCGCAGCGCTCAGATGGGATCCCAGCCGAAGATATCGGCGGAACGATCGAGCTTGTAGAACGACGGCTTCAGCGCGGGCATGCCGTGCTCGGCGATGGTCTGCGGCGTCCAGCCTTCGCCGCGATGCACAGAGCGCAGCGGGCGCGACTGGCCCATCAGGAAGATCTCGTTCATGCGGACAGCAAAGATCTGGCCGGTGACGTCCTTCGAGGCATCGCCCAGCAGATAGGCGACGACCGGCGCGATCTTTTCCGGCCCCATGCGCTTCATGCGCTCGACCCGCTCCTTCTCGGCCTCGGTCTCCGCCGGAATGGTGCCGATCATGCGGCTCCAGGCGAATGGCGACACGCAGTTGGAGCGGACGTTGAAGCGGCCCATGTCGAGCGCGATCGACTTCGACAGGCCGACGATGCCAAGCTTGGCGGCGGCGTAGTTGGCCTGGCCGTAATTGCCGATCAGGCCGGAGGTCGAGGTGAAGTGCACGAACGAGCCGCTCTCCTGTTCGCGGAACAGCCGCGCCGCGGAATGCGACACGTAGAACGAGCCCATCAGGTGGACCTTGATGACGGCCTCGAACGCCTCGATGCTCATCTTGTGGAAGATCATGTCGCGCAGGATGCCGGCATTGTTGACCACGCCGTCGAGCCGGCCGAAATGATCGGTCGCGGCCTTCACGATCTTGCTGGCGGGGATCGCCTCGGAGACGCTCTCGAAGTTTGCGACCGCCGTGCCGCCGGCCTTGCGGATCTCCTCGACCACTTCCTCCGCCGGTGCGGCGCTGGTGCCCGAGCCGTCCGAGGCGACGCCGGGATCGTTGACCACGACCTTGGCGCCCTCGGCGGCGCACAGCAGCGCGATCTCGCGCCCGATGCCGCGGCCGGCGCCGGTGACGATGATGACTTTGTCCTGGAGTGATTTGGTCATGAGAGTTTCCTCGGCTGGATGTGTGTTATTACCTCGCCCGCCGCAGGGGGCGATATTTGGCGGTGGGGCCTCATGGTTCGAGACGCGCCGAAGAGGCGCTCCTCACCATGAGGGTTGAGATCTCTCCCCAGGTATCAGTTCTCTTTCCGCGAAATCAGTCCTCGTCCTGAGGAGCCCGCCGAAGGCGGGCGTCTCGAAGGACGTTGGAGGCCGTGCTGACTGCCACGAACTGTCCCGCGTCGTTACCTCTCGTTGGTGAAGATGATCGTGCCCGACGCGGCGAACATGCCGCCGACGCCGTGGCACACGGATATTTTCGCATTCGGCACCTGCGCGGGCGCGATGCCGCGCATCTGGCGGACGCTCTCCTGCAGCGCGTACATGCCGTACATGCCCGAATGCATGTAGGACAGGCCGCCGCCATTGGTGTTGAGCGGGAGCTTGCCGCCGGGCCGCGTGTGGCCGGCCGCGATGAACGGGCCGGTCTCCTCATGCGGCATGAAGCCGAGATCGCCGAGGCCGAACAGCGGCAGATGCGCGAACGCGTCGTAGATCATGAGGTGATCGACATCGGCATGCGTGATGCCGGCCTCCTTGAAGGCGAGGGGGCCCGCGACCTTGAAGGCGCGCGACGAGGTGAAGGTCTCCATCTGGCTGACCATCGGCGTCTCCACGCTTTCGCCGGTGCCGAGAATGTACACGGGCTTGCGCGGAAAATCGCGGGCGCGATCGGCGGAGGTCAGGATCAGCGCGCCGCCGCCATCGGTGACGAGGCAGCATTGCAGCAGCCGGAACGGATAGGCGATCATGCGCGAGTTCAGGACGTCGTCGACCGTGATCGGGTCCTTCATCATCGCGCGCGGATTTTTCGCCGCCCATTCGCGCTGCACGACGGCGACCATCGCGAGCTGCTCATGGGTGATGCCGTAGGTCTTCATGTAGCGCAGCACGGGAATCGGAAACATGCTGGGCGGGCCGTAGACGCCGAACGGCGCCTCGAACTGGCCCTGCAGGCTGTCCGCGGGAATCGAGCGCGGCAGCTTGCCGATCATCGACTTGCCGCTCTCGGCATGGGTGATCAGCACGGTCTTGCACAGCCCGGCCTCGATCGCGGCGGCGGCGTGGCGGACATGCAGCATGAACGAGCAGCCGCCGACCGAGGTGCCGTCGACCCAGGTCGGCGTGATGCCGAGGTAGTGGCACATCTGCTGCGGCGTCTCGACCGCGGTGGCGAAGCCGTCGATGTCCGAGAGCTTCAGACCGGCATCGGCGATCGCGTTCAGCGCCGCGTCCGCATGCAGCTGGATCTGCGACATGTTCGGAATGACGCCGAGCTCGGTGGTCTCGGCTGCGCCGACCACGGCAACCTGGTTTTGGCGCATCGGCTCAGCCCTTCGCTGGACGGAACAGGGGCAGGGTGATCTTCTCGTCGAGCGTCTCGAAGGTGACTTCAAGCGGCATGTCGAGCTCCAGCGCCTCGGGTGTCTGCGGGCAGCCGGTGATGTTGCTCATCATCCGCGGGCCTTCCTCCAGCGCGACGACGGCAATCGCGTAGGGCGGCGTGAAGCCGGGCGCCGCCGGGCGATGATTGATGACGTAGCTGTAGAGCGTGCCCTTGCCTGAAGCCTTGAAGATGCTGACCTTGCGGCTCGCGCAGGACGGACAGAACGGGCGCGGTGGAAAATACACGTGCGCGCAGGCGTCGCAGCGCTGCAGGCGCAACTCGCCGGCGCGGGTGCCGTCCCAGAAATGCTGCGTCTCCGGCGTCGGCTTGGGGCGTGCGCGCATCGGCTCGGCCATCCCGGTGATCCTCCCGTGAGGCGGGCTCCGTCGCCCGCTGCTTTGTTGGTTTGATGCGCCATTTGGCGAGGGGGCGTCAACGGTCCATCGCGCCGCGCATGCGGCCCTCCTGATGGTGCAGAGGTGCCGTGGTGGCAATTGCCGCCCGATGAAAATTGGTCTTTGATGTGATCACATGATCGGAGCCGAGATGAAGCTGCGTGATATCGCCCATTCCAGGACCGGCGACAAAGGGGACACCTCGAACATCTCGGTCATCGCCTATGACCCGAAGCACTATCCGCTGCTGCTCGCAGAGGTGACGGCGGAGCGGGTCAGGGCGCACTTTACCGGCATTGTCCAGGGAGAGGTGGTCCGCTATGAGCTGCCCAACATCGCTGCGCTGAACTTCGTGATGAGCCGGGCGCTCGGCGGCGGGGTGACCCGCTCGCTGGCGCTGGATGCGCACGGCAAATCGCTGAGTTCCGCGCTGCTCGATCTCGACATTTCGGCTGATACCGCTGACCCAAATCTAGACGCAAGTTAGGATGCCATGACCGCTGCCAATCCGACCCTCGCCGCGCTCGCCGACGATCTCGCCGCGGGACGCACGACCTCGCGCAAGCTGGTCGAGGACTGTCTTGTCCGCATCGCCGATCCCGCCGGCGAGGGACAGCGCGCCTTCATCCACGTCGACAAGGACGCGGCGCTCGCGGCCGCCGACGGCATGGACGCGCTGCGCAAGGCCAATGCCGCGCCGTCGCCCTATGCCGGCATTCCCGTCTCGATCAAGGACCTGTTCGACATCAAGGGCCAGGTGACCCGCGCCGGCTCGCGCGCGCTGGAGGATTCGGCGCCGGCCGACGCCGACGCGCCGGCGGTGGCGCGGCTGCGCAAGGCGGGCTTCGTCGTGATCGGCCGCACCAACATGACCGAGTTCGCCTATTCCGGCATCGGCATCAATCCGCATTACGGTACGCCGAAGAGCGCCTGGAAGCGTGACATCGGCTACGTGCCCGGCGGCTCGTCGTCGGGCGCCGCGGTCTCGGTTGTCGACCGCATGGCCTATGGCGCGCTCGGCACCGACACCGGCGGCTCCTGCCGCATCCCCGCGGCGTTCAACGGCATCGTCGGCTACAAGCCGACGCAGTCGCGCGTGCCGCTCGACGGCGGCGTGCCGCTGTCGACGACGCTCGACAGCTTTGGCCCGCTCGCCAACACGGTGGGGTGCTGCGCGGTGCTGGATTCGGTGCTCGCCGATGAGCCGATCCGGCCGCTGGTCGCGCGCCCTGTGAAGGGCCTGCGGCTCGCGGTGCCGACCACGGTCGTGCTCGATGAGCTCGATGCGGTGATCACCGAGACGTTCGAGCGCGCGTTGGACACGCTGGCACGGCAGGGCGCGCTGATCGAGCGCATCGAATTCCCCGAGTTTCTCGACGTCGGCATCATCGGCATGAAGGGCGGCTTCGCCGCGGCCGAGAGCTATGCCTGGCACCGCTTCCTGCTGACGGCCAAGGGCGACGTCTACGACCCGCGCGTCTCCGTGCGCATCGCGCGCGGCGAGGCGATCACGGTGCCGGACTACATCGAGATGCTGAACGCCCGCCGCTCCCTGGTGAAGCGCGCCGCCGCGCGCATCGCGCCCTACGATGCGCTGGTGATGCCGACCACCGCCAACGCGCCGCCTGCCATCGCCGATCTCGCCGACGACGCCGCCTTCGCCCGCGAGAACATCCGCGCGCTGCGCAACTGCACCTTCATCAACATGATCGACGGCTGCGCCATCTCGCTGCCGGCCCATCGCCACGGCGAGGTCCCGGTCGGCCTGATGCTGGCGCAATCCGGCGGCCACGACCGCAAGCTGCTGGAGATCGCGGCGGGCGTCGAGGGCGTGGTGCGGGGGTGAGGCGGCAGCAAGCGATCAGGGATTGCGGGGCGGGGCAGCGATCAAGGACAGTGGTGCCGCCTTGGCAGCGGTCGCCTGTGCCTCGTCGATGAGGCCGGCTGACAGCATTCTGTCGAGGATGTAACTGCGTCGCTCGCTGTCGCGTTCGGAGGGCCTTGGCGTCTGGAAACGCGCGATAAGCAGGGCGACCTCGCCGATATCGAGGTCTGCCAGAGGCTTGCCGAAATGTGCGGTTGCCGCGGCTGCGACACCATAGGCGTTGCGGCCGAGATAGCTGTCGTTCAGGTACGCGTCCAGGATACGCTCGCGCGACAAGGTTCGTTCCAGACGGCCCATGAAGACCGTGCTTCCGATGTGCCAATCCAGGCCGCGGCAACAGTCTGGAGCCAAGGCATGCAGGCAATGGCGGGTGACCGCAAACGTGATCCTCGTATCGGGCCGTCCGTCACCTTTGACAATGGCTGCCGCCATCGCCGGCAGAACGAGATTGGGCCGCGTCTGAAAGTCGGCGCCAGCCGACGCGATGACGGCCTGGCGCAGCAGCAGGGGCATGTCGGCCAGCGCGACGTAGGGCGATCCTGCCTCGAGCGGACAAAGATGGCCAGTCGCAGGAAGCGCTGCGATCTCGGCTTCGGTGGGAACGCCAAGATGATACTCGGCGTACCATATCGTGTAGGCTTCGGCATAGAGCAGCAGCGCGATAGTGAGCGAGAGCACGGCCAGGATCGACTTGCCGAGCAGGATGAAGACGCGGTGTGTGCCGGGATGTTGCATCGTCAGAAGATAGGTTCCACCCGAAGCATTTCGGTTCATCAGGGCGTCCCAGCACGATCATGCAGAGCGCCAGGAAACGGGTGGCCATCGCTCCCCATTCTGTCGCATCCTCGTCATTCCGGGATGCGCGCCCTTGCGCGCAGGCCCGGAATCCATAACCACGATCGTGCGTATGGATTCCGGGCTCGTCGCTCCGCGCCGCCCCGGAATGACAGCTGGGATGGATTGAATGGCCAGACTCAAGCATGCAGTGCCCATTAGCGATCCTCTCGCAGCGAACGGGATCGATGCAATCGACTGGCCGATGGTTGAACGTGACCTCGATACCGGCGGCTGCGCCGTGTTGCCGCAGCTCGTCTTGCCGGACACTTGTCGCGCGCTTGCCGCGCGTTATTCGGACGACAGCTACTTCCGCAGCCGCGTGGTGATGGCGCGGCATGGGTTCGGGCGCGGCGAGTACAAATATTTCAGCTATCCGCTGCCGGGTCCGATCGCGGAGCTGCGGCCGCGGCTTTATGCCCAACTGGTCGCGATCGCCAATCGCTGGAACGCGACCATGGGCATCGATGTCCGTTATCCTGATGAGCATGCCGACTTCCTCGTCCGCTGCCACGATGCAGGCCAGACGCGGCCGACGCCGCTGCTGTTGCAATATGACGAAGGCGACTACAATTGCCTGCACCAGGATCTCTATGGCGAGCACGTGTTTCCGCTGCAGGTCGCGATTCTGCTGTCCGAGCCGGGGCGCGATTTCGAGGGCGGCGAGTTCGTGCTGACCGAGCAGCGGCCGCGGATGCAGTCGCGCGCGGAGGTGGTGCCGCTGCGGCAAGGCGATGCCGTCGTGTTCGCTGTTCATCATCGACCTGTCCAAGGCACGCGCGGCAGCTACCGGGTCAACATGCGCCACGGCGTCAGCCGACTCCGCGCCGGCCGGCGGCATACGCTGGGAGTGATCTTTCACGATGCGAAGTAGGGCATGACGGCAGATCTGTTCGACGGCCTGGAGGCGGCAGGTCCGGCGCGCGAAGTGCTCGCGCCGGGCGCTGTGCTGCTGCGCGGCTTCGCGCGGCCGCAGCAGGCGGAGCTTCTCGCCGCCATCGATGCCATTACCGCGCAGGCGCCGTTCCGCCGGATGGTGACTCCCGGCGGTCATCAGATGTCGGTGGCGATGACCAATTGCGGTCCGGTCGGCTGGGTGACCGATCGCGGCGGCTACCGCTACGATCCGATCGATCCGCAGAGCGGGCAGCCCTGGCCGGCGATGCCGGTGCTGTTTCGCGAACTCGCCGAGACGGCCGCGCGCGAGGCCGGCTTTGCGGGCTTCGCGCCAGATGCCTGCCTGATCAACCGCTACGAGCCCGGCGCCAAGATGTCGCTGCACCAGGATCGCGACGAGCGGGACGTCGGCGCGCCGATCGTCTCGGTGTCGCTCGGCCTGCCGGCGACCTTTCTGTTCGGCGGCTTCAAGCGAACCGACAAGACGCAACGCTATCGTCTCGTGCACGGCGATGTCGTCGTCTGGGGCGGGCCGGCGCGGCTCGCTTTTCACGGCGTCGCGGCGCTGGCCGACGGCGAGCATGCGCTGCTCGGCCGCCAGCGTATCAACCTGACCTTTCGTCGCGCGCGCTGATCAGGCCGGCTTGGCCGGATGGATGAAGGCCCACGGCGAGACCTCGGAGTCGCGCGGCACTTCGATATCGATCAGATAGGGCCCGCCATGCGCGAGCGCGGTCTCCAGCGCCGCCTTGAACTGATCCGGCGCGGTGACCCGGCTGGCCGCGACACCGAACGATTCCGCGAGCTTGACGAAATCCGGATTGACCAGATCGGAGGCGACGACGCGGCCGTCGAAGCGCTCGCGCTGGTCGCGCCGGACATTGCCGTAGGCGTTGTTGTTGAACACCAGGGTGACCACGCCGATGTTGTATTGCACGGCGGTCGCCAGCTCCTGCACCGCGAACATGAAGCCGCCATCGCCGGTGATCGCCACCACCGGCTTGTCGGGATGCGCGACCTTGGCGCCGAGCGCGGTCGGGAAGCCGGCACCCAGCGTGCCCTGATAGCCTGAGGTGATGAAGGTGCGCGGTTCGTAGACCGGGAAGCCGTACCAGGAGGCGAAGCCGACCTGTGATAGTTCATCGGTAACGATGGCGTCATGCGGCAGCACCTCGCGCAGCACGTTCAGATAGGCCATCTGCGGCTGCACCTTCTGGATCTCCTGCAAGGTCGCCGCGGTCGCCTCGCGAATGGCCGCGCGACGGCCGGAGGTCTTGCGGGTGCCCGCCTTGCTGACCGCCGCCGAGAGCGCGGCCGTGCCGGCCTTGGCGTCGGCGACGATGCCGGCATCGACGATCAGGCGCCGCATCTCGGCGGGATCGATGTCGATGCGGATCGACTTCAAGCCGTCCGGCTTGAACGGCCAGCGGAAGGTCGTCGGCAGCTCCATGCGAGTGCCGATGCCGATCATCAGATCGGTGGTCGGCCACAGCTTGTAGGCCGCGGCCATGGTAAGCCCGAGCTCATGCGCATTGGAGACGATGCCGCGCCCCGAACGGAACGCGACGACCGGCGCGTCGATCATCTCGGCGAGTTCGAGGATCTCCTCGCGTGCCTCGATCGCGCCGGAGCCGACGAAGATCATCGGCGCTTTGGCGCCCGCGATCAGCGCGGCGGCCTTGGCGATGCGGTCGGGATCGGGCTGCGGCGGCGTGAATGGCAGCAGCGGCCTCGCCGCTGATGTCTCGGCCTTCTGCGTGAACACATCCCACGGCATTTCCAGCGCGGTCGGCCCGCGCCGTCCCGACAGCATCTCCTGGAACGCGCGCGAGACCAGCGTCGGCGCGCTGTCGGGATATTCGATGCGCTCGGCCCATTTGACGAAGGTGCGCAAGGTGGCGAGCTGGTCCGGCATCTCGTGCAGATGGCCGCGGCCGCGGCCGAGATAATCCGTCGGCACCTGGCCGGTGAGGCATAGCACCGGCTCGTTGCAGCCGAACGCGGTCAGCAGCGCCGCGCCGGCGTTGAGCACGCCGGGGCCGGGGACGACGCTGAACACGCCGGGCTTGCCGCTGGCCCGCGCATAGCCGAACGCCATGTAGCCGCAGGCCTGCTCGTGCCGCGCACCGACGACCTTCAGCTGCGCCTGATGGAAGGCGTCGAACAGGCCGTAGACCTGCGCGCCGGGCAGGCCGAACACGGTGTCGACGCCGTGAGCAACGAGCCCGCTGACAATGGCTTCGCCGCCGGTCAATGTGGTCATGATCAGTTTCCGTTTCTTATCAGGCTTCGTCGACGACGCCATTGCGCAGGATGCCGACGCCTTCGGCCGCGACTTCGATGACATCGCCGGGCTTGAGATAGCGCGGCGGATCGAACCGCGCACCGGCGCCGGTCGGCGTGCCCGTCACGATCACGTCACCGGGCTGAAGCGTGGTGAAAGTGGAGATGTAGTTGATGAGGTAGCGGAAGCCGAAGATCAGCCGCGAGGTGCGGTCGTCCTGCCGCAGCTCGCCATTGACGTGCGTGGTCAGCCGGATATCGGCGATCTGGCTCTCGCTGGTGTAGGGCACGATCCAGGGCCCGAGGCTGCCGGTGGAGTCGAAGTTCTTGCCCTGCGTGACGTTGAACTTGGCGTGCCGGACCCAGTCGCGGATCGTGCCTTCGTTGCACAAGGTCAGCGCGGCGATGTGATCCAGCGCCTGGGCCTCCGGGATGTGGCGGCCGGCCTTGCCGATGATCAGCACCAACTCGCCCTCGTAGTCGAGCTGCGGCGAGGCGCGCGGGCGCACCAGCGGCGTCTCGTGGCCGACGAAGGAGCGCGGCGTGCGCATGAACATCGACGGATATTTCGGCGCGTCCTGACCGTCCTTGTACTCGGCATTGCGGTCGGGATAGTTGACCCCGATGCAGATGATCTTCTCGGGCGAGGGGATCGGCGGCTGCAAGGTGATGGCATCGAGACCATGATCCGGCGACAAGCCGGCGGCAGCATCGATCAGCCGGGGCAGGGCACCCGCGGCGATCACCTCGCGCAAGGTCGGATAGTCATTGCCGAAGCGCGCCGAGAGATCGACGAGGCCCTTGTCGGTCACGAGCCCGTAACGATCGGAGCCATTGGCGGAATAGGTGGCGAGGCGAGGGGATGTCATGGGCATTTCTCCTTACACGCCGAGCCGCTGGATCTTGTGGGTGCCGCGCGCGAGCGAGACGTGCTTGGTCTCCATGTAGAAGTCGAACGAATAGTCGCCGCCGTCGCGGCCGATGCCCGACGCCTTCATGCCGCCGAACGGCGTCGGCAGATGGCGGACGTTCTCCGAGTTCAACCAGATCATGCCGGCCTCGAGCGCGTCGGCGACGCGCAGCGCGCGGCCCATGTCGCCGGTCCAGACGTAGCCGGTGAGGCCATACTGCACGTCGTTGGCGATCGCGATCGCGTCGGCTTCGTCGGCGAACGGGATCACGGTGAGGAACGGGCCGAACACCTCTTCCTGCGCGACGCGCATGGTCTGGCTCGCGCCGGTGATGAGCGTCGGCTCGACATAATGGCCGCCGCCCGGACCCGCGAACGGCTTGCCGCCGACGGCGATGATCGCGCCGTCCTGCTGTGCGATCTCGGCATAGGAGCAGACCTTGGCGAGATGTCGCTCATGGATCAGCGGCCCGATCTCGGTGGCGGGGTCGAGCGGGTGGCCGACCTTCAATGCGCGCACGCGCGCGGCGAGCTTGGCCGTGAAGGTCTCGGCGATGCTCTGCTGCACCAGCAGGCGGCTCGAGGAGGTACAGCGCTCGCCGTTGAGCGAGTAGATCATGAATACGACCGCATCGAGCGCGCGGTCGAGATCGGCATCGTCGAACACGATGACCGGGTTCTTGCCGCCGAGCTCGAAATGCACGCGCTTCAGGGTCGGTGCGCCCTGCGCCATGATCGCGGAGCCCGTCGCGCTCTCGCCGACGAAGCCGATCGCCTTGATCGCGGGATGCTCGGTCAGCGCCTTGCCGGCCTCCTCGCCGAAGCCATGAACCGTGTTGAGCACGCCGTCGGGAATGCCGGCGTCCTTGGCGAGCTTCGCCAGCCATTGCGCCGTGATCGGCGACCACTCCGCCGGCTTGTGCACGACCGTACAGCCGGCGGCGAGCGCGGGCGCGATCTTCCAGGTCGACAGCATGAACGGCGTGTTCCACGGCGTGATCACGCCGACCGGGCCGATCGGCACCCGGGTCGAGATGTTCCAGTGCTCCTCGCTCGGCGTGCTCAGGCCGTCGCGCGCCTCGGTGCATTTGTCGGCGAAGAAACGGAAATTCTCGGCGGCGCGGATCGCGGCCTTGGCCATGAAGCGATAGGCCTGTCCGGTGTCGATGCATTCGAGCACGGCGATGTCGTCGGCGTGCTCCTCGATCGCGTCGGCCACGCGATGCAAGAGCTTGCGCCTCAGCGCCGGCGCCATGTCGCGCCAGGATTTGAACGCCAGCGCCGCCGAGGTCGCGGCGCGGTCGATATCCTCGGCATTGCCGCGCGCCACCGTGGCCAGTACGGCATTGTCGATCGGCGACTTCGTCTCGAACGTCGCGCCCGAAATCGCCGGCACCACCTTGCCGTCGATGAAATGGCCGATGCCTTCGTCCTTGAGTTTCGCGAGCAGGGGGGCAGCGCGATCGAGATTGGCCTTGTAGATGTCGGCTTTGGGAGTGGCCTTATCCATGGGATGCCTCCGCTTTCAGGGCGTTTTGGCTTTCAGGGCGTCGTGGATGTTGTTGCGTTTCCAGCTGGTCGCCGCGTCGTTGATCTGCATGTCGAAGGACAGCGCGAACTTGCTGCTCGCGAACACCGGATCGAGGTAGTCAGAGAGCGCTTTGAAGACGTATTCGCCGGCCTTCTGCCGCGCCGGCAGGTCGCGTCCTTCGCCGAGCCGCAGCAGCATGGCGAGAAAACCGTAGTCGGCCTTGCCGTCGGCGATGGCGTAGTGCTCGCAGCGGAGGGCACGGACCCGGATGCCGCCGATCGGGAAGATCCCGGTCTCGCTCGCCGCCTTGCGGACGATCTCACAGACCGCGGCCACGTCGACGCGGGCGTCAAGATTGGCTGAGTATTCGATGCTGAAATGCGGCATGGTGCAATCGCTCCGGTCCAGGCGTCAGGCGAAGTAACAGCTCACCGTCCCATAGGGACCGTAGTCGGCTTGGATCGTATCGCCCTTGCGCGCCTCGATCGGCCGAATGAAGGAGCCCGCGAGGACGACCTGGCCTGGCTCCAAGGCTAGCCCATGCGCGGCGATCTTGTTGGCGAGCCACGCCACGGCGGTGGCGGGATTGTTCAACACGCCGGCAGCCAGCCCGGTCTCTTCGAGCTGGCCGTTCTTATAGCAGAGGGCGCCGACCCAGCGCAGATCGGTATCAACAGGTCGCAATGGCCGGCCGCCGACCACGATACCCGCATTGGCAGCGTTGTCCGCGATCGTATCGAAGATCTTGCGCGTTGCCTTGGTCTGGGGATCGACGCGCTCGATCCTGGTGTCGAGAATTTCCAGCGCTGGCACGACGAAGTCGGTCGCGTTGAGTACGTCGAACAGCGTGCAGTCCGGCCCTGCGAGACGATGCTTCATGACGAAGGCCAGCTCGGCCTCGATCCGCGTGGCGATGAACCGGTCGGACGGCACGATCCCGCCGTCTGCGAAGAACATGTCGTCCAGCAGCACGCCGGAATCCGGCTCGTCGATAGCAAGCGCGCTCTGCATCGCCTTCGACGTCAGCCCGATCTTGTGTCCCTTGATGATGCGTCCCTCGGCCACCTTGATGTCGATCCAGGCCTTCTGGATCGCATAGGCATCGGCAATCGTGATGTCCGGATGCTCCTGCGACAGCTGACGAATCTGGCGGCGAGACTTCTCGGCCTGATCAAGGCGCAGCGCGCAGCTGTGAATCTGGTCGCTCGACAGCGGCATGAGGCGTATTCCCTGCAGGAAACAGATGGCGGCAGTTGATTAACATGTTAAGTTTTGGCCGGCAAATCGAAACGGTTGTTGTTGCAGTGCAAATAACGGGCGGTGGGATCGTGAGATGAGCGAGAGCAAGCCAAGGGGCGTAAGGCCGCCGGCCAAGGAGGCCCGCAAGGTGCCGATGCGCGACTTCTCGCAATCGCTCCCGATGGCGCTGCTGCGGGCGCGCGAGGCGGTCATGCGGCAGTTCCGGCCGAATCTACGCGCGCATGGATTGACGGAGCAGCAATGGCGCATCCTGCGTGCGCTGGCGGCTGTCGATGCGATCGAGGTGACGGAGCTGGCGCGCGTCGCCTTCCTGCTCGGTCCCAGCCTGTCGCGCATTCTGCGCGATCTGGAGGCGCGTGGCCTCGTTCAGCGCGAGGTGGATGCGCGCGACATGCGGAGAGGCGTGTTGTCGATTTCGACCAAGGGCTTGAAACTGATTGCGCAGGTTGCGCCGAATTCCGAGGCGATCTACGCCACGATTGCCCGGCGCTATGGCGCACGCAAGCTTGCCGCGCTGCACAAAATGCTGGGCGAACTCGAGCAGAGCATCGGCGGCGGTGGCGAGACCGATGCTGGGGGCGATGACTGACGCCGTGCCGAAGGAAGCAAGCATCGCGCAATCTCGCCCCCGAACAGTCCTCGTGCTTGGCAGTCACTTCAACAGTTTGATAAGAAGCGATGCAGTCGAGCGGAGAGGGCGTGCGTCGCAGGCATGGCAATCCATGCTAACTCTGCTTTGCATGCTGATCGAACCCGCGAGTTGTCATGGTCACAATCAAGGTTGCGCGCCTCATCGATTTCGTCGCCGACGTCTTCGAACATGCTCACTCCTCGCCGGAGGAGGCGCGCCGGATTGCCACCTACCTCACAACGGCGAATCTCACCGGGCATGACAGCCATGGCGTGATCCGCGTCCCCGTCTACATCCGCTGGCAGAAGATGGGCTCGATCGTTCCCAATCAGACCGCTGACATCGTGGTGGATACGCCTTCGCTGGTGGTGGTCGATGGCAAATTCGGCTACGGCCAGACGGTGACACCGCAGGCGGTGAAGATCGGCATCGAGCGCTGCAAGAGGAGCGGCCTGGCCGCGCTGGCGCTGCGGAATTCCGGCCATCTCGGTCGCGTCGGGGACTGGGCAGAAATGGCCGCCGCCGAAGGGCTCGTCTCGATCCATTTCGTCACCGCTGCCGGCTCGCTGCTGGTGGCGCCCTATGGCGGCGTCGAGAAGCGGTTCTCCACTGCGCCTTATTGTGTCGGCATCCCCCGGCAGGGCCAGGATCCGATCGTGCTCGATTTCGCGACTTCCATCGTTGCCGAAGGCAAGGTGCTGGTGGCGAGCCGTGGCGGCAAGAAGCTGCCCAAGGGTGCGCTGATCGATGCCGACGGGACGCTGAGCGAGGATCCCTCCGTGCTTTACGGGCCCTACGAGGCGGAAGGTCCGCGCGACCACACCAAGGGAACGGGAGCGATCCGCGCCTTCGGCGAGCACAAGGGCTCGGGCCTCGCCTTCATTTGCGAATTGCTTGGCGGTGCGCTGACCGGCACAGGCGCGACCTCGTCCGGCCGGCGCTTCGCCAATGGCATGCTGGCGATCTACATCGACCCGAAGGTGGTCGATCCTGCCAGCTTCTTCGACGGCGAGATCACCCGCTATACGGATTTCATCCGCGGGACGAAGCCCGTGGCGGGCGTTGATCAGGTGCTGGTGCCGGGCGACGTCGAGCGCAAGACGCGGGCTGATCGGACCGCCAATGGCGTGCCGTTGCCGGATGATACCTGGGCAGCGATCGTGAGCACGGCCCGCGAAGTGGGTGTCAGCGAAGCGAGCATTCAGCGGGCGACATCGTGATGTCAGTGTGACTGCCGGTGGCGCGAAGTATCCGGGGTGAGCAGGATTGCATCGTACTCGCGCATCGGCGAGAACGAGTTCAACAACGTCAATCGAACAACAAGGGAAGGAAACGCAGTCGTGGCGAATAATAAAGTCAAGCAGCTCTGGGCCGAAGGCAAGACGGTGGTGAATGCCTGGCTCGCGATCCCCTCGGGGTTTTCCGCGGAGGTCGTGGCGCAGTGCGGCTTCGACAGCGTCACCGTGGATATGCAGCATGGCGTGCAGGACTATCTGTCCATGGTGCAGTGTTTCCAGGCAATGCACGCTCATCCGGTGACGCCGATGGTGCGCGTGCCGTGGAACGAGCCCGGCATCATCGGCAAGGTGCTCGACGGCGGCGCCTATGGCGTGATCTGCCCAATGGTCAATACGCCGCAGGAAGCCCGCAATCTCGTGTCCTATTCGAAGTATCCGCCGAAGGGCGTGCGCTCCAACGGCCCGATCCGCTCCGGCATGTATGGCAGCGCGGGTGAGTACCAGAAGACGGCCAATGACGAGATCGTGCTGCTGCCGATGATGGAGACCAGGACGGCGGTCGAGAACATGGAAGCCATCCTCGACGTCGAGGGCATCGACGGCGTCTATATCGGACCCTCCGACCTCGGCTTCTCCTACGGCCTCGTGCCGAAGCTCGATCGCGACGAGCCGGAGATCCTCAAGATCTATGAGAAGATCGTGAAGGAGTGCGGCAAGCGCGGCCTCAATCCCGGCATCCATTGCAGTGGGGCCGAGGGCGCGGTGCGGGCCATCAACATGGGCTTCAAGCTGGTGACCTTGTCGAACGAGGTCGGCCTGATGCAGGTCTATGCCCGCCAGCAGGTCGCCCAGACGCGCAAGGACTCCGGCGGCAAGGCCTGAGGCGAATTGCTGATAGGGAGTAGCGAATAGGGGGCACTCCACCGCTATTCGCACTCGCTGTCAGCGCATGTCTACGCGAGCGATCTATTCAAACGAGAGAGACTGCCATGGCTCCCGCCCCCGTCATCCGGCTTCATCCCGAGGATAGCGTCCTGATCGCGCGGGCGAGCCTGCCGCCCGGGCTCGCGCTGGCTGATGGGGTGATCACGGCCGACCGCATTCCGGCGGGGCATAAAGTCGCAGTGCGTCCGATTGCGCAGGGTGAGCCGATCCGCCGTTACGGCCAGATCATCGGCTTCGCGACCGCGCCGATCGCGCCGGGCCAGCATGTTCATACACAGAACTGCGGCATGGGCGATTTCGCCAAGGACTACGCCTATGGCGTCGACGTCAAGCCGACGCCGAATTTCGATCTTCCCGCGACGTTCGAGGGCATTCGCCGCCCCGACGGCCGCGTCGCGACCCGCAACTACATCGGGCTTCTGACTTCGGTGAACTGCAGTGCCCATGTCGCGAGCCTGGTTGCCGATGTCTTCAAGAGGAATCCGTTCACCGGCGACAATCCGCTCGCCGACTACCCCAATGTCGACGGCGTTGTCGCCCTGACGCACAAGACCGGCTGCGGCATGACGATGGATGAGCCGTTAAAGCTGTTGCGGCGAACCCTCGGCGGCTACGCGCGTCACGTGAACTTCTCTGCGGTGATCGTGCTCGGCCTCGGCTGCGAGGCCAATCAGATCGGCGGCCTGATGGAGGAGCAGAAGCTCGCTGGCCGCCTGCGTGCCATGGACATCCAGGAGGTCGGCGGCACCCGCAAGACTGTCGAGGCGGGCATTGCGTTCGTCAAGGAAGCGCTTGCGGATGCGAACAAGGTCCGCCGCGAGACGGTCCCCGCAAGCGAACTGACGGTCGCTCTGCAATGTGGCGGCTCGGACGGTTACTCGGGCATCTCGGCCAATCCAGCGCTCGGCGCCGCCAGTGATCTGCTGGTGCGACATGGTGGCACGGTGATTCTGTCGGAGACCCCTGAGACCTACGGTGCCGAGCATCTGCTGACGCGCCGCGCGGTCAGTCGCGAAGTCGGCGAGAAGCTGGTGTCGCTGATGCGCTGGTGGGAAGAGTATACAGCGCGTGAAGGCGCGGAGATGAACGCCAATCCGAGCCCGGGCAACAAGGCCGGCGGCCTCACCACCATTCTGGAGAAGTCGCTCGGCGCAATGGCCAAGGCCGGCAGCACCAATCTGGTGGATGTGCTGCATTATGCCGAGGCCGTCACCAAGAAGGGCTTCGTGTTCATGGACACGCCCGGCTACGATCCCGTCGCTGCGACCGGGCAGGTGGCCGGCGGGGCCAATCTCGTCTGCTTTACCACCGGGCGTGGCAGTGTGTTCGGCTGCAAGCCGGCGCCATCCATCAAGCTGGCGACCAACACGCCGATGTTCAAGCGGATGGAAGACGACATGGACGTCAATTGCGGCACCATCCTCGATGGCGAGGAGAGCGTGCAGGAATGCGGCCAGCGGATCTTCGAATTGATGCTGAAGACGGCGTCAGGGCAGCCGACCAAGAGCGAGAGCTTCGATTTCGGCGGGGCCGAGTTCGCGCCCTGGGTGCTCGGCGCGACGATGTAGTCGGGAGGGGCCAGCTATTCAGCTGTGGAAGAGGATTGCCGGTTGTTTCTCGACCGGCATCTGATCGCAGCTGGGATCTGCCGCATAGCTGAGACTCGATCGCAACTGAGATCAGATGACAGGCTGATAGCGCCGCCTCGGCACACGGACCCGGGCTGGCCGCGCTGACGCGCGCGCGACAGCGGCGCCGAATAAATTACCGCTGGTGGCCGAGGCCGATGCCGAGCGCCAGGGCCTTCTGACGCAGCGAGCCTTCCGTCCGCTTCATCGCCTTGGCGATCTTGGCAACCGGGGTCTTCGACTTCGAGTGCTGCTTCAGCAGCTTGATGTCGGCGGCGGTGTACGGTTTGCGCGCCAACTTCTTGGTAGCTGCCTTCTTAGCTGTCTTGGCCAACGTGATTCTCCTTTTGGCAATGGGCGTCCTAGATAGCACGTGTAGTCGAGCTATCAAGCGATTGCGGCGAATGCAACGCTATTAGTTCTTGTTAGTTCACATTTCGGGGTTAATCCCTGCTATTGCAGCGTGGTCAATCTTCCGTGACCGCATTCGGGGCGTCCCTGTGGACAACTCCGATGGAACAGGGGGGCGAGGGGTTGTTTGTTCTGCTCTCGTTCTTGTTAGGACGCCTGAGCTGGTCATGGTCTCGCCGCAAAAGCCACCGGTGCGTGCAGTTCGGACACATGAGCGCGGTCAGGGAGATCGAAAGTGGCCGAAACGCCAGCTTTCGGGTTCAGGACGGTTCAATAGGCAGCTCTGCCCTTTGTTAGTGCTTGATCCCTGAGCACGGCAATGTTCTGCTCAAAAAAGTTGCTGGAGCGGTGAACCCACGTGTCAATCTACGTCGCATTACATCACGTCACTCATTATAAGTATGATCGTCCGGTCGGATTGGGCCCGCAGACCATCCGTCTGCGCCCGGCACCACATACCAGGACCCCTGTGCTGAGCTATTCGCTCCAGGTCACTCCTCCGAACCATTTCGTGAACTGGCAGCAGGACCCGCAAGGTAACTGGCTCGCGCGCTATGTTTTTCCCGAGAAGGTGAACGAACTGAAAATCGAGGTGGATTTCACGGCACAGATGACCGTGATCAATCCGTTCGATTTCTTCGTCGAGCCTTACGCGGACAGCTTTCCCTTCGCCTACCCGGAGGGCCTGAAAACGGAACTCGCGCCCTATCTCGAAACGATCGAGCCCGGTCCAAAGTTCGCAGCCTACTTGAAGTCGATCCCGCGCGAGGCCGACAACACGGTCAACTACCTCGTCGATCTCAATGCACAGTTGCAGAAAAAGATTCGTTATATCATTCGTATGGAGCCTGGCGTTCAGACGCCGGAGGAGACGCTGTCTTCCGCCGCCGGCTCCTGTCGCGACTCGGCCTGGCTGCTGATCCAGACGCTGCGTCATCTCGGGCTCGCCGCCCGGTTCGTCTCCGGCTATTTGATACAGCTTCGTCCTGATATCGATCCGGTCGAAGGGCCGGTGGAGGTGGAGAGCGATTTCACCGATCTGCATGCCTGGGCCGAAGTCTATCTGCCCGGTGCTGGGTGGATCGGCTTCGATGTGACGTCGGGCATGCTCGCCGGCGAGGGACATATTCCGGTCGCTGCGACTCCTCACTATCACTCGGCCGCGCCGATCAGCGGCAGCGCCGGAGTTGCCGAGGTCGAGTTCGCCTTCGAGATGAACGTGAAGCGGATCCGCGAAGCGCCGCGGATCACGCGACCTTTCTCCGACGAATCCTGGGACAGGCTCGACCGGCTCGGCGAAGCCGTCGATGCAGATCTCGCCGCTCATGATGTCCGGCTGACGATGGGCGGCGAGCCGACCTTCGTGTCGATCGACGACATGGAATCCGCCGAGTGGAATACGGCCGCAGTCGGCCCGGCCAAGCGCGGGCTGGCGGACAGCCTGATCAGGCGTCTGCGATCGCGGTTCGCGCCCGGCGGTCTGCTGCATTATGGCCAGGGCAAGTGGTATCCGGGCGAAAGCCTGCCGCGCTGGGCGTTCGGATTGTACTGGCGCAAGGATGGCGAGCCGATCTGGCGCAATCCCGACCTGATCGCCAGCGTCGATGGCCCGCGCATGGCCACCATCGCGGATGCCGAGCGATTTCTCGATACGACGGCGCAGACGCTCGGCCTCGAGCCCGACTACGTGCTGCCGGCGTTCGAGGATCCCGCGCATTGGTTGCAGAAGGAAGCGGCGCTGCCGGAGAACGTCGACGCAATCGACTCCAAGCTGGCTGATCCCGAGGAGCGCGCACGCATGGCGCGTGTGTTCGACGAGGGGCTGCATATTCCGCGCGGCTTCGTGCTGCCGATCCAGCGCTGGAATGCGAAACCTGCGCGCTGGCGCAGCGAGCGCTGGGGCCTTCGGCGCAAGCGGTTGTTCCTGATTCCGGGCGACTCGCCGCTGGGCCTGCGGCTGCCGATCAATTCGCTGGTCTACATTCCGCCGGAAGATTTCCCGTATATTCACGAGCAGGACCCGATGGAGCAGCGCGGCCCGCTGCCGGCCTACACGCAAGGCCGCCCTGTGATCGTCCCGCAAGTGCCACCGCTGAAGGCGCTCGATCGGCCGCCGCAGCCGCAGCAGGACGTTCAGTATCAGTATTGGGGCGGGCTCGGCGTGCGCACCGCCATGTCGGTGGAAATCCGCGACGGCATTCTCTGCGTCTTCATGCCGCCGGTGGAGACCATCGAGGATTATTTGGAGCTGATTGCGACCGTCGAGGCAACGGCCGAGGCGATGCAGATCAAGGTTCATGTCGAAGGTTATGCGCCGCCGTTCGATCCGCGCATCGACGTCATCAAGGTGACGCCCGATCCTGGTGTCATCGAGGTCAACATCCAGCCTGCTCAGAGCTGGCGCGAGGCGGTCGACATCACCTTCGGACTCTATGAGGACGCGGCGAAGACGCGGCTCGGCGCCAACCGCTTCCTGATCGACGGCCGTCACACCGGCACCGGCGGCGGCAATCATGTCGTGGTCGGCGGTTCGTCGCCGCCGGATTCGCCGTTCCTGCGCCGGCCGGATCTGCTCAAGAGCCTCGTGCTGTATTGGCAGCGCCACCCGGCACTGTCTTATTTGTTCTCCGGCATGTTCATCGGGCCGACCAGCCAGGCGCCGCGCATCGACGAGGCGCGCCATGACAGTCTCTATGAGTTGGAGATCGCGCTCGCCAATGTGCCCGCTGCGGGGCAGAGCGTGCCGTTGTGGCTGGTCGATCGCCTGTTCAGGCATCTCCTGGTCGACATCACCGGCAACACGCATCGCTCTGAGATCTGCATCGACAAGCTGTATTCGCCGGAAGGACCGACCGGGCGTCTCGGTCTGGTCGAATTCCGCGCGCTCGAAATGCCGCCCGATCCGCGCATGTCGCTGGCGCAACAACTGCTGATCCGCGCGCTGATCGCCAAGCTGTGGCGCGAGCCGCAGGAGGGCAGGTTCGTGCGCTGGGGCACGGCGCTGCACGACCGCTTCATGTTGCCGCACTTCATCTGGGAAGACTTTCTTGATGTGCTGGATGAGCTGCGCTCGTCCGGCTACAACTTCTCGCCGGAGTGGTATCAGGCGCAGCTCGAGTTCCGTTTTCCGACATTCGGGCGCGTGCAGCATGGCGGCGTGACGCTCGAACTGCGGCAGGCGCTGGAGCCCTGGCACGTGCTGGGCGAGGAGGGCGCGGCCGGCGGCACCGTGCGCTACGTCGATAGCTCGGTCGAACGACTTCAAGTGAAGGCTGAAGGCTTCATCGAGGGCCGCCATCTCATCACCTGCAATGGTAGGAGAATGCCGATGACCCCGACCGGCCGCTCCGCCGAGGCGGTCGCGGCGGTTCGTTTCAAGGCGTGGCAGCCGGCGTCCGGCCTGCACCCCACCATTCCCGTGCATTCGCCGCTGACCTTCGACCTGATCGACACCTGGAATGGCCGCTCGCTCGGCGGCTGCGTCTATCACGTCGCCCATCCCGGCGGCCGCAACTACGACACCAAGCCGATCAACTCCTATGAGGCGGAGGCGCGGCGGCTCGCGCGATTCCAGGATCACGGCCACACTCCAGGACGAATCGCGCTGCCGCCGGAAGAACGCACAAATGAATTCCCCATGACCCTCGACTTGCGCAGGCCGCTCCGGCATTGATTGAGCCCTAAGTTTGTGCGGAGGAGCAGGGCATGGACGGCCCGAGCGGCCAGGACCAGGGAGCGACACCCGCCGCCGGTCGGCCGGCGGCGCGCCCTCAGCTGCGCCGCGCCGCCCAATGGGCCCGTGATTATGCCCAACTGCCCGGCATTCCCGACGAATTCATCGGGGCTGACGGCCAGCCGCGTCCGGTCTGGACGCGCTTCGCCGATACCTTTGCCGCACTGGCGCCGACCGACATCGAGCGCCGCTTTGCCTCGGCCGACCGGCACCTGCGTGAGGCGGGAGTCACCTATCGATCGCCCGGTGACAACGCCGAGCGCTCGTGGCCGCTGAGCCATCTGCCGCTGCTGATCGACGAGGCCGAGTGGGCGCAGCTGTCCCAGGGCATCGCGCAGCGCGCCGAGCTCCTGGAGCGCGTGCTGCAGGACATCTACGGCGAAGGGCGGCTGATCGCGAGCGGCGCGCTGCCCGCAGCCGCCGTCGCCGGCTCCAGCGAATATCTGCGCCCGGTTTGCGGCATCAAGCCGCCGGGCGGCCGCTTCCTCAGCATCTACGCTGCCGACATCGGACGCGGGCCCGACGGCCGCTGGTGGGTGCTGAGCGATCGCACGCAGGCGCCATCGGGCATGGGCTATGCGCTCGAAAACCGGCTGGTGCTGTCGCGCGCGTTCTCCTCGATCTACAAGTCGATGAATGCCGAGCGGCTCGCGCCGTTCTTCGAGACCTTCCGCGATGCGCTGCGCGCCAGCGCGGATCGCGACGAGCCGCGCATCGGCGTGCTGACGCCGGGCACCTTCAGCGAGACCTATTTCGAACACGCCACGCTGGCGCGCTATCTCGGCTTCCTGCTGGTGGAGGGCGATGATCTCGCCGTCAGCGGCGATCGCGTGCACATCCGCACCGTGGCGGGGCTGAAGCGCCTCGACGTGCTGCTGCGGCGGCTCGATTCCAACTCGCTCGATCCGCTGGAGCTCGACGCCGCCTCGCGGCTCGGCGTCGCCGGCCTGATGGACGTCGTGCGCAAGGGCGGCGTCGTGCTCGCCAACATGCCGGGCTCCGGCGTACTGGAGGCGCGCGCACTGCTCGGCTTCCTGCCGAGCCTGGCGCGGCGCGTGCTCGGCGAGGATCTCAAGATCCCGCATATCGCGACCTGGTGGTGCGGTCAGAAATCGGCGCGCGACGAGGTGCTGTCGCGGCTCGAGGATTTTGCCATCGAGGGCGCCTATGGCCGTGCGGTGCCGGGCATCGCCAGCCACGGCCCGGTGCTGGCGAGCGAGCTCTCGGCGGCCGAGCGCGATCGCCTGCGCGCCGCGATCAGCCAGCGCGGCATCGACTATGTCGGCCAGGAGGTGGTGCGGCTGTCGACCACGCCGGTGTGGGAAGGCGGCCGGATCGCGCCGCGCCCCTTCGTGCTGCGCGTGTTCGCGGCCGTGACGCCGGACGGTGGCTGGACCGTGATGCCCGGCGGCTTCTGCCGCATCGCCGATAAGCTCGACGCGCGCGCGATCTCGATGGGTGACGGCGCGCGCGCCGCCGACGTCTGGGTGGTCGGCGACAAGGCGGTGGCAACACGCAGTCTGCTGCCCGGCTCCGACAATGTCCGCATCCGCCGTATCGCCGGCGTGCTGCCGAGCCGTGCCGCCGACAATCTGTTCTGGCTCGGCCGCTATCTGGAACGCGCCGAGGCGACGTTGCGGCTGATCCGCGTGCTCGCCGCGCAGAACCGCGACCCCGGCAAGGACTCGCCGGCGCAGCTCAACACCGCCGAGCGCATCCAGCGGCTGTTGCTGGCATGGGGCGCGATCTCGCAGACCTCGCGCATGCGGGGCGCGCAGGCGGCTGCCGAGGCGCTGCAATCCGAGGCGCAGTTCGGCTCGGCGTTGTCGCTGCTGAGGTCGGCCCAGCGCACGGCCACCTCGCTGCGCGAGCGGCTGTCGCCCGATGCCTGGCAGGTCATCACCGAGATGCCGGGCCGGCTGGCGCAGGAGGCCGAGGATGAGGACGCGGTCGTCAGCACGGCCGAGTTCATTCTGGAGAAGCTCGCGAGCTTTGCAGGGCTCGCCCAGGAGAACATGAATCGCGCCGCCGGCTGGCGCTTCCTCGACATGGGCCGCCGCGCCGAGCGCGCCATCAACACCGCGCGCTTTGCGCGCCAGTTCGGCTATGACGAGGCGACGCCGGAGGACCTCGACGTCCTGCTGACCCTGGTCGATTGCCAGATCACCTACCGTTCGCGCTATCTGATCGGTCCGTCGCTGGCGCCGATCCGCGATCTCGTCGTGCTCGACCTTTATAATCCGCGCTCGGTCGCCTTCCAGATCGAGACCTTGAACGAGCACATCGCGGGTCTCCCGATCCTGAAGGAGAACGGGTTGATCGAGCGGCCGCAGCGGCTGTCGGTGTCGCTGGGCGCACGGCTGACGGCGGCCGAGGCCGCGCATCTCGACGGCCGCACGCTGTTCGGGCTGGAGCAGGACCTGCTCAATCTGTCGGAAGCGATCGGGCAGCATTACTTCCCGCACGGGCCGAATGCGACGCGGCCGGAAAAGCTCACGGGCCTGGCGTGATCTACGACATCCGGCATGTCACCACCTACGAGTACGAAAGCGCGGTCAGTTTCGCGCGCTGCTCGCTCCGCCTGGAGCCTCTGAGCGGGGACGGCCAGGAGCTGATCTCGCACAGTGTCGATATCCGGCCGCGCCCGTCGGAGCGCACCGCGCGCCGCGATTTCTTCGGCACGCTGACCGAGAGCATCGTGATCGATACCCAGCACCGCCATTTGCGCATCGACTCGCGTTCCCGGGTGAAGCTGTCGCGCAGCTCTCCGGAGCGCGATGCGCCGAGCATGGCCTGGGAGCGTGTACGCGACGCGGCGTTCGAGGCCACCAGCCTTGGCCCGTCGTCGCCGATCGGCTACGTCTTCGCCAGCGCGCTGGTGCCGGTGCTGAAGCCGGTGACGGACTACGCAGCGGAAAGCTTCACGGCGGGCATCGGCATCTTGGCCGCTGCCGCCGACCTGATGCGGCGCATCCGCAAGGAGTTCAAATACGATCCCAAGGCCACGGTGATTTCGACGCCGCTCGCCGAGGTGTTCGACAATCGCCACGGTGTCTGCCAGGACTTCGCGCATGTCATGATCGCGGGGCTGCGCGGCCTCGGTCTGCCGGCGGCCTATGTCAGCGGCTATCTGCGGACCATTCCGCCGGAGGGCCAGCCGCGGCTGCAGGGCGCGGATGCGACGCATGCCTGGGTGTCGCTGTGGTGCGGCGACGCCCTCGGATGGGTCGGCTTCGATCCGACCAATGATCTCGTGGTCGGCAATGATCACATCATCCTCGGCATGGGCCGCGACTTTTCGGATGTGTCGCCGATCGACGGCATCATCGTCGGCTCCCCGAAGCAGAAGCTCGGCGTCGCCGTCGACGTCGTGCTGGTCGAATAGGGCGGTTCCCGGCTGGGGAACCAGGGAACATTTTTCCCGCATCGCACTTGATCCGCCCGAGGGGCCCGAATGGGGGCTGGTTGACCCTTTCGAGCGATGGAGTGATCGATATGAAGCGTGTTGCAATCCTCATTGGCCTGGTCGGCGCCTGCGTCGCCGGCTCCGCCTCCGCTCAGCCGAGCGCCAATCTCACCGGCACCTACCGCTGCATCCAGATGTGCCGCGACGGCATGATCGGCGCGCCGGCTTTCGTGACCCAGAACGGCGATTCCGTGAACCTGACTACCGAGACCGGCGAGTCGCTGCAGGCATGGCCGGACTGGAATGCGCCGAACAGCCGGCTGTGGATCGATGCGCGCGACGAAAGCGCGGTGTATTCGCCTGACGGCATGCGCATCCAATTCGACGACGGCCGCGTCTGGCAACGCGATCTGCCGCCGCCGCTGATCGTTCAACGCGGGCCCGTCGTGTATGGGCGGTAAGTGATCGCCGTTGTCAGGGAGACCCTCGCGCAGGCGGGGGTTTTCCGTTTCCAGTGAGTTGGAAATGCGCGCGCCCAACACCCCGTGTCGTCCCGGCGAAAGCCGGGACCCATAACCCCAACTGTTTGTTGGGCGGCACGCAGATAGCACCAACTTGCTCATCACTCCCGCCGCGGAGTATGGGTCCGGGATCGGCGCCGCACCAACGCTGTTGCGTTGGCGCAGCTTGTCCGGGACGACAGCGAGTGTGCGGCGAGCGTCAACACGCACGACGCTGCAGGCAATGCTCGCGGCCTTCGACGTCAGTCCGAAACGACTCGATGAAGCCGCCTTGGCGTTGCGTCACGTACACCGTCTTGCCATCGCTGCCGCCGAAGGCGAGGTTGGTGGGCTCCTTGGCTTTCAAGGCGACCTCGCGGAGGATACGCCCATCGGGCGTGAGTACGGCGATGCTGCCCTTCAGGATGTGGGCGACGAACAGCCGCCCGCTGGCATCGGTGCGTAGGCCGTCGATCGTGTTCGGCTCGAACTTCGCGATCAATTTGGGCTGGGTGAGGGTCTCGCCCCCGATCGCGTAGGACCAGATCTCGCCGCTGTTGGATTCGCCGACATAGAGCGTGCGGCCGTCGGGGCTGAGGTCGATGCCGTTGGTGGTGCCCATGGCGCGGGGCGCGGTCATTGCAGCGCCTTGCATCGTGCCGTCGGGGCCCTTCCCGATCCGCCAGATGCGGCCGCTGCGGGCCTTGAAGGCCGGATCGCTCGCATAGATCGTGCCGTCGCGCGTCAGCGTGATGTCGTTGGGCTGGCTCATCTCGTCGGCGTGGAAGACGAGTTGCGGCTCGGTGCTGCCGGGCGCGATGGCGAAGATGTTGTGCTTCTTGTAATCGGCGATGAACATCGTGCCGGCTGCGTCGATGCGGATCGCATTGCCGATGCTGCTGGCGGGCAACTCGGTGAATTTTTCGGATGCCGTGGCTTCCGGGGCGAGCTTGCCGATCGTGCCGGGCTTGCCGAGATTGACGACGAAGAGGTTGCCGTCGCGGTCGACGGCGGGGCCTTCGATGCCGAAGGTGTATTCGCCTGAGGGGGTGAGTTGGGTGCTTTCGAATAGTTTTGATGCAGCGAGGGCAGGGACGGTTGTGAGGGTGAGGAGGACGGCCGTCACCAAGCCTGAGATGCGGAGGGTGGGCAAAGGCGCGGTGTGACAATGCCGGCGTCCGAATGCGGTCTCGTGCGCGCCGTGCCCATCATCACGAGCACCGGTGCCCGCGGCCGGTGGGCACGCATCGCCTGCGGCGATCGCTTTGCCCACCCTACGATCTGTGGCCTCATGGTTCGAGACGCGCCGCGCGCGGCGCTCCTCACCATGAGGGGCACGAGTGTCACCGCGCATGCCACCCTCATCCTGAGGAGCTCGCCGGAGGCGGGCGTCTCGAAGGATGGGCCGCGGCGGGAGCGGATGCAGCTTGCTGTCAGAGCGGCACCAGGAATTGTTGTTGGATGTAATAGCCATTGTCGTCCGTGCAGGTGCCGTTGAGGTAGGTGTCGGCGGGCCGGAATAAACGGCTGAAGCCGGGCTTATTGACGGCAGACTTTTCCGTCACGACCACGACCTTGCCGAACGGGATGTCGCCGCAGTCGCGACCGTCCCGAGCGAAGAACTTGCGATGCGGCGGGCCGCCGGCCTTCACGCGCATCCGTGTGCCCGGAACCATGCGTGCAACGAGGTCGTCGGCGACACCAAGCAGTTTGGCGTAGCCTGGTTCCGTCTTGATGAGGTTGCCACCGGGCGGCATCTGCCGTTCGGCGCCGAGGCCGCGCAGCCGCTGGCGGAGGCGGCCGGATTCGGGATCGCCCGGAGTGATCCAGCCGTCCTGCGCCAGCATGAAGCGCAGCACGGCGCTGTCCTTGTCGCGCTCGGATTGTCCCGGCCTCAGGCCGAACTCCGAATGGCAACCGCTGCAATGTTTCTCGACCAGGTTCTTTCGCACGGTCGCCAGTCGCTGATGGCTCGCGGCATCATCCATCACGAAGGCAACGAGCTGGTCGATCAGCTGATTACTCCTGGTGTCGCAGGGCAGCGGCTCCGGCGCGGCCTCGCTGGTGCGATCGATGCGGATCACGGTCTGGTTCTTGTCCTCGACCAGCCAGATCGCGCCGTCGTCGGCGATGGTCATGCCGACCGGCGCGCCTTGCGGGCGGATGCCGTTGACGCGATGCCAGCCGGAGATGATCTCGTCGAAGGCGGCCGCGGGCGCGGGGCCTGCCGATGTCTGGAAGGCGCGGGTCGGTTCGGCGGCGCAGCTGACGTGATAGCGCACCGGCGGCGGGCTCACCTTCGGGAAGCCGCGCTCATCGACCTCATAGGCGACCAGGCGGCTGCCCGTGGGACGATAGCCATGCAGGCCGACCAGCAGCTTGCCCTTGAGATCGTCGAACCGCTCGCCGGTGTAGTAGAGCATGCCGAGCGGTGCGCCATGCGGCGGCAGCAGCGACCAGGGCTGCTTGTAGAGCGCGGTCGTCTTGCAGAAGTCCTTGAGGCCGCCCGACTGCAGCGCGCGCTTGAACTCGGGGCTCGGCGTGGCGAGATCGTAGCAATAGGGCCAGCCATAGTGGCGGCCTTGCTCGATCGCGTTGATTTCCTCATTGGGCGCGAAGACGTCCTGCAGATCGCGCGCGTTCTCGCCCTGCAGGAAGGCCATCCCGGAATCGGGAAAGCGCGGATGCAGCGCGAGCGCCATCGAGTTGCGCAGGCCGCGCGCGAACACCTGATGCGGCGGATCGGAGTCGCCGGAGGCCAGAGCCGGAAACACGCCGCCGGCCGGAGGCGTGAACAGCCAGATCGCCGCGAGCGGCGAGGCGCCTTCGGCTGCCGCGCAACGATCCGGCGCCGAGGACAGGCAGTTGTCGCTGTGCGAGCCGACATTCACGAACAGCCGGCCGGTGCGGTCGAAGGCGATGGCCTTCAGCGGATGCGCGCTCTCGGTGATGCGTGTGCCGTCCGGCAGCGTGAGCCTGCGTCCAGGCAGGTCGCGGATGATGGTCTCGATCGTCGACTTCGGATTCGCTGCCAGCGGGTCGATGCGGAAGATCGATGTGTCGGTCGATGCGTAGATCTTGCCCGCAGGCCCGACGGCGAGACCGAACGGATAGGACAGCCGGGTGATCGCTTCGCGAATTCGTTGTCCGGCTGGCGCCGTGGGATCGAGGATCAGCAGCCGCCCGTCGTCATGGCCCCAGCCGCCCATGTCGGCGACCACGAACAGCGGCTTGCCGGGGATCTGCACGATGCTGCGGGGAAATCTCAGGCCATCGTCGCGGCTGGCAACGAGTCCGGCGCAGAAGCCGGCCTTCATGTCGATCTGCAATCGCGGGAAGGCGAGGGGACCTTCGCCGCAACTGGCTTGGTCAAGCGCATAGCCGCTCTTGATCGTCGCATCGTCGGCATGGCCGGCGGCTGCGCCGAGCAGCACGGTCGCGATCATTGCGAGGATGCGCCACGACCGGCTCATCCGCTCTCCTCAGTGCAGCAGATTGTATTGGATGATGTAGGCCGCGGCGCCGGCGAAATAGCCGAGCAGCGCGATGCCGCTGATGCGGCGGACGTACCAGAAGAAGTGGATGTTCTCGAGCCCCATCGCGGCGACGCCCGCCGCCGAGCCGATGATCAGGATCGAGCCGCCGGTGCCGGCGCAGTAGGCGACGAACTCCCACAAAAAACTGTCCGGAGGATATTGGCTCAGGCTGTACATTCCCATGGAGGCGGCGACCAGCGGCACGTTGTCGATCACGGCGCTGGCGAGGCCGAGCACGATCACGATCAGGTCGAGCCGGCCGACCGTGCGGTCGAGCCATTGCGCGAGCGCCTGAAGGATGTGGGTGTGCTCGAGGGCCGCGACCGCCAAGAGGATGCCGATGAAGAACACGATCGAGGGCATGTCGATGCGGGTCAGCGCATGGACGAGCGTCAGGCGCTGCTTCTGCTCGGACGCCTTCTCGCGATGGATGATCTCGCCGACCATCCAGAGCAGGCCGAGGCCGAACAGGATGCCCATGAACGGCGGCAGATGCGTCACCGCCTTGAACAGCGGCACGGCGACGAGAATGCCGAGGCCCATGAAGAACATCAGGTTGCGCTCGAACGGCAGGATCGGGCTGATCGAGGCGAGGCCCGCGCTGGCCGGGGGCACCAGCTGCTTGCCGCGCAGGCTGAAGCTCACGACTGCGAGCGGCACCAGCAGGTTCAGCAGCGAGGCGATGAACACCGATTTCATGATCGCGAGCGGCGTGATCTGACCGCCGATCCACAGCATCGTCGTGGTGACGTCGCCGATCGCCGACCACGCGCCGCCGGCGTTCGCCGCGATGACGATGATGGCGGCAAACACCAGCCGGTCCTCGTCGCGGCCGGACAGCTTCTTCATCAGCGACACCATCACGATCGCTGTCGTAAGATTGTCGAGCATGGCGCTGAGGAAGAAGGTGACGAAGCCGACCAGCCAGACCAGCGTCACCTGGTTGCGGGTGCCGATCAGCGAGGTCACGACCTCGAAGCCGTTATGCGCATCGATCACCTCGACGATGGTCATGGCGCCGATCAGGAAGAAGATGATCTGGGCCGTCGAGGCCACGGACTCGTTGAGCTCGCTCGCCACCGCGGCGGGTGTCGCGCCCACCACCGCGTAGATCGTCCACATCAGCCCGGCGCCGACCAGGGCGGTGGCCGCCTTATTGATCCGGAAGGGATGCTCCAGCGCGACCACGGCATAGGCGAGCGCGAACACGGCGACGATGGCGGCGGTCATGGGCGGGGCATTCCGGGCTTAAGATCGGCGGGCGAGGAAGGAACTGCCCAAGATATGACCCATCGTCCGCCCGCCAGCAAGCCGTGAGCGCCGTTCAGGCGGGGAGGACTTTAGACCATCGCCGCGGTGATGGTATCGGCGTGGCTGCGGATGGCGCGGATCTCGGCTGCGCTGCGGCGTTCTAGATTGACGTATTGGTTGCGCATCCGGCCATTGTTGGCGAAGCGGCGGCGGTGCTTGGCGAGGAAGCTCCAATACAGCGTCGTGAACGGGCAGGCCTTGTCGCCGGTCGCCTGCTTCGGGTCGTAGCGGCAGTGGCGGCAATGGTCGCTCATGCGGTCGATGTAGTGGCCCGAGGCCGCGTAGGGCTTGGTGCCGACCACGCCGCCGTCGCCATGCTGGCTCATGCCGAGCGTGTTGGGCAGCGACACCCAGTCGATCGCGTCGTGGAACATCGACATGTGCCAGAGATGCACGTCGTGCGGCTTGACGCCGAGCAGCATCGCGAACAGGCCGAGCACCATCAGCCGCTCGATGTGATGCGCATAGGCGTGGTCGATGGTGTGCCCGATCGCCTGCGACAGGCAGCGCATCTCGGTCTCGCCGGTCCAGTAGAAGCGCGGCATCGGCAGATTGGCGTCGAGCGCGTTCTCGTCGGCGTAGTGAGGCATGCGCTGCCAATAGATGCCGCGCACGAATTCGCGCCAGCCGATGATCTGACGCACGAAGCCTTCGAGCGCGTTGAGCGGCGCGTTGCGGTTGGCGAGCGCGGCGTCGACCACCTCGCGCGGGTTGAGCATGTGCAGGTTCAGCGCGCCCGACAACCGCGAGTGATACAGAAACGGCTCGTCGGTCAGCATCGCGTCCTGATAGGTGCCGAACAACGAGAGGCGCCAGGCCACGAAATCCGACAGCTCGGTCAGCGCGTCGACGCGCGAGACCGGCAGGTCGAAGCGCTCGAGCTTGCCGGGGCTGTTGGAGAAGCGATTGGCAACGAGCTTGATGACGTCCTGCGTGATCGCATCGGGCGTGTAGGAGCGGGGGACAGGGATCGGCGGGCGCGATTTGCCAAAGCCCTTGCGGTTCTCGGCATCGAAATTCCAGCTGCCGCCGATGGGCTTGCCGCTCTCGTCGAGCAGGAGACCGGTCTTGCGCCGCATCGCGCGGTAGAAAGTTTCCATGATCGGGCGCGGATGGCGCTCGGTGAAGGCGTCGAACTCGTCGGCCGTGCACAGGAAGTGGCGATCGCGCCGGATGTCCGGCCGCTGCGGCAGCTTGCGCAAGCTCTCGCGCACGCGAAAATCGCCGGGCTCCAGCACGATCGTGGCCTCGGGCTGCAACAGAGCCTGGTGACGTGCGATCTCGCTGTCGAGCGCGCCGGTGTTGGCGGGATCGTCGAGCTGCACGTAGTGCACGTTGCGGCCGCGGGATTGGAGATCGGCGTGGAAGTGGCGCATCGCCGCGAAGAAGAAGGCGATGCGCATCTTGTGCTGCGGGACGTAGGTCGCCTCGTCGGTGACCTCCATCTGGAGCACGACGTCCTGCTCCGGATCGAAGCCGTCGAACGCAGCCGAGTCAGCGTCGAGCTGGTCACCCAGCACGACGACGAGATGCCTGATCTTGATAGGATGCGCTCTGGCCATGCAGCAGATCAGGCCGCCGCTGCTGTGAGTGTGGAGGCCCGGCCGAGGCAGTCCTTGCGCACCGTGACCAGGCTGCGATGCAGCCAGGTCTTGATCGTGCCGACCGGCACGCCAAACCGCTCCGACAGCCGCGTCCGGCTTTCGCCCTCCAGATAAGCGAGCGCGAGCAGACGCCTGCGCTCCTCCGGCAGGCGCTTGAGCGCCTCGCGGGCGATCGGCTCAGCCTGCGCGTAGTCGAACTCGTCATCGGTCTCCGTCGCGGAAGGATCGGCGACCGTGAGCGCCTCGTCGAGCTCCGACGTCGGCATGCCGGTCGCCCGCAGGCTGTCGATCGCGGTGTTGCGCATGATCGTGCACATCCACGTAATCGGCGAGGCCCGCGCCGGATCGAAGCTCGCCGCATGACGCCAGATCTTCACATAGCCGTCCTGCAGGATATCATCGAGGTCGGCCGAGGAGGGCAGCAGGGCACGCACGGTCTTGCGCATCTTTACGAGGGTTGCGGCATGGAGCTCGGCAAAAGCCTGTTCGTCGTTCCGTCCGGCCCGAGCCAGAAGGCCGCTGAGATGTGCGACGTAGCTCTTCTGGTCCGCGCTTGCTGATCGCATCCTTCACCTCCATCCGCTTCCTCGATTGAAACGGGGCAGGGGGTGATGCGGATCACCGCTAACGTGCAGACGTCAGCTTGGGAGCGCAACTGGCTGATCATCCAGACGGGTGCGTCCGTCTGAATGACGTCATGGTGCTCGCGGCGATGAGCGAGGGGGTCAGAGCCGGACGAACGGACTGATGATGCGGCCGAGCAGGCCGTGCATACGCAGGTCGCCGGTCATGGCCACGAGGCACAGGCACGGCCCTTCGTCGCCGACTACGGGACGATGATCGACCTCGTCGTCGCCATAGTCGAAATCGCCGGGGCCGTAATAGCCGCCGAGATGGCTGAAGCTGCCCTTCAGCACGCAGGTCAGCTCGTTGCCGGAATGAGTATGCTCCAGCATCCGCGCGCCCGGCTCGGAGCGCAGCAGGAAGGCGCGCGACTTGCCGGTACGGGAGAGCTGGATGGGCCGCATGCTGATGCCCGGCGCCACCCGGCGGCGCTTACCGATCTTATAGCGTTTGACCATCTCCGGCAGGTCGGCTAGCTCCGGATCGATCTCGGCGATCTCGCTGACCTGCGGAACGGACCGGGGGCCGCGATCGATCCTCGCCATTACGGCATCGAACGCGTTCGTGGCCATGGCGACGGGCTCGACCTTGTCGAGCGCGGCGCCGGCCAACTGCTCGATGGCGCGAACGAAGCGCCGGCAACGGCTGCACTCGGCAACGTGGACGCCGACAACGAGCCGCTCGGCCTCGTCGAGCGCACCGGTGGCGAAGTCGGCCAACAGGTCTTCCGGCGGGTGATGGCTGATCGTCATATCGCGTCGTCCAACAGGTCTCGCAGGCGATTCATCGCCAGTCTGATGCGTGATTTTACCGTACCAAGCGGCAGTCCGAGCACTGCCGCGATTTCCGAATGCGGTCGTTCCTCGATGAACGACAAGCGGATCACGGTGGATTGCTCCACCGACAATCTTTCGATCGCAGCCGCGACGCGTGTGGCATCTTCGACACGCGACACGATCTGGTCGGCAGCGAGCGTCGGGTCAGCCTCCTCGTCGAGGACGATCTCCTTGCTCAGCCGACCCTCGCGGATTGCCTTGCGCGCGGCATCGATGCGCTGATTGCGGGCGATCGTGAAGATCCAGGCCGCCGCGCCCGCCGTCGTTGGGTCGAATTGGGCCGCCTTGGTCCAGACCGCCACCATGGTCGACTGGGCGATCTCCTCGGCCTCGTCGGCATTGCAGCCGGTCTTGATCAGGAAGCCTTTGATGCGGGGCGCGAAATGCTCGAACAGGGCCTTGAACGCCTCACGGTCGCCGCGCGCGGCGACACGTCCGATCAATTCCGCCCAGTCCACAGTTGCCTTCGGCTCTCTGCTCGTATTTGCCCTGGCACGCGCGCCCGAGGCCCGTGCAAACCTATGCCGGGACGATGCCACGTTCCAGGGCGTTAATCTAGCCGCTCTCATTCGCGTGGTCATGGTCCCCGGCACGCATGCTTGATACCGGGGAACGCACGGGGTGTCGGGCTGGATCACAGGGAGGCGCAGATTTTTCCGATGGCCTCAATCCTTGAGGTCGGAATTCACCATCGCCAGGAACTCCTGCCGACTCATCGGGTCGGTGCGAAAGCAGCCGAGCATCCGGCTGGTGGTGAGGTCGACGCCGTGCTTCTTGACCCCGCGCGAGCTGATGCAGTGGTGGGCAGCCTTGATCACGACCGCTACGCCTTCGGGCTGCAGCACCTCGTCGATGATGTTGGCGATCTCCGCCGTCATCCGCTCCTGGATCTGCAGCCGGGCCGCATAAGCCTCGACCACGCGGGCGAGCTTGGAGATGCCGACGACACGGCTCCGCGGCACGTAGCCGACCCAGGCGCGGCCGATGATCGGCGCCATGTGGTGCTCGCAATGGCTCTGGAACGGGATGTTCCGCAGCAGCACCATCTCGTCGTAGCCGGCGGTCTCCTCGAAGGTCTTGCGGAGGTAGTCTTCCGGGTTCTGGTCGTAGCCGGCGAAGTAGCTCTTGTAGGCGCGGGCGACGCGGGCCGGCGTCTCGGACAGGCCCTCGCGCGACGGATCCTCACCGATCCAGGTCAGGATGGTGCGGATGGCATCCTCGACGTCATCCTGGGTGACGGTGACGGGATCGCAAACGAAGGGGAGTTTCTTAGCTGTGTTGCGCACGGGGGCTCTCCGAAAGCAGGGAAACGGAACCCCGGGCGCGGTGGATCACCGTCCGGCGGACATTTGTATGTCCGCCGCGCCGGCGTTGGTCATCAGCTGAGGATTGCCCTTAGCTCGCCTTGCGCAGCCGCGTCTCGGTTGACGGGCCGGAGCGCAGGTTCTGGAAGAACTTTTCCACCTCGTGGGCCAGCGTCTGCGCCGTCGAGCTGAGGTCGCCCGAGGCGGACAGCACGGAGGCAGCGGCCGTCGAGGTCTCGCCGATGGCGTCGCGCAGCGAGCCGATGTTCATGACCAGCGTCTGGTTGCCATGCGCGGTCGACTGCGCATTGGCCGAGATCTCGCGGGTGGCCTGATCCTGCTGCTGGATGGCGTTGGAGATGTTCGAGGTGATCTCATTGATGCCGCGCACCGCATCGCCGATCTCGCGGACGGCGTCGACCGCGGTCTTGGTCGAGGCCTGGATCAGGCCGACATTCTGGCTGATCTCCTCGGTGGCCTTGGCGGTCTGCCCGGCCAGCGCCTTGACCTCATGGGCGACGACCGCGAAGCCGCGGCCGGCATCGCCGGCACGTGCGGCCTCGATGGTGGCGTTCAGCGCCAGCAGGTTGGTCTGCTCGGCAATGGTCTGGATCAGGGTCAGCACGCCGTCGATGCGCTGGGTAGCGGCGGCGAGGCCCTCGATCTCGGTGATCGACTTCTCGGTGCGCTGGCCGGTCTGCGCGACGGCGCCGGCGGATTGCTGGATCTGGCGGCCGATCTCCTCGACCGACGTCGACAGTTCCTCAGCGGCGCTCGCGACCGCGGAGACGTTGGTCGAAGCCTGTGAGGTCGCGCCGGCCGCCGTGACGGCCCGCTCGTTGGCATCCGAGGTCAGGCGCGTGATCGTCTCAGCGGTGTTGCGCATCGCCGCCGCGTTCTCGGTGACGGTCCGCATCACGCTGCCGATCGCCGTGCGAAACTCTTCGACGGCGGATTCGATATGGCGGGCGCGGGCCTCGCGGATTTCCGAATCCTGCGACACCTGATTGTTGAGGTCGCGGTTGTGCGCCATCGCCTGCTGGAACACGCCGATGGCGCGGGCGAGCTCGCCGACCTCGTCGGCACGGCCGGCATGCGGCACCGCGACGTTCTCGGCGCCGGTGGCGACCTGGCGAATGGTCTCGGTGATCTGCGACAGCGGACGCGCGATCGAGCGGGCGATGATGACGACGCCGGCTACGACGAGCAGCAGCATCACGCCACCGAGCAAAGTGAGCACCAGCGAGAGCTTGCGGTTGATCTCGGTGTCCTCGCCGATTTTGCGGCCGCGCTCCAGATAGACCTTGGAGAGCTCGTCGAGGTCCTTGTTCAGGGCGGAGCGGACCGAGCGGTTGGCATCGTTGTCGCCCCATTCGCGCCCGGCGGCGGGGCTGATCTCATTGGCGCGGCGCACCAGCTCCTTGCGGAAGTCCACGAACTGCTCGATGCGCTTCTTGAAGGTCGCGAATTGCTGCGCGTCGTCCGCCTGCACGATGGACTGCCATCTGTCGACGACCTTGAGGATCTCGGCGTTGAATTTGAGCAGGCCCTCGCCGTATCTTTTGACGACGGCCGGATCGGTCGACATGTAGACGCCGCGCGATTCCATGACGACGGCGTAGACGAGGCCATTGACCAGCTGCACGTTGAGGGCTGCGAGATTCGCCGTCTCGATCGCCTTGGTGAGTTCGGCCGAGCGTCGCGAATTGTAGTCCGACAACCAGGTGATCGCTGCGGTCAACAGCGCGAACAACGCGAAGATCGCGTAGAGCTTGACTGCGATGGAATGGCGGGTGGCCGTCTTCGTTGACGTCGGGCGGGAGGTCATGAGGTGGGATACCGCAGAGTTGGACTACGACGCAGGAACGCTTGTTCGTTAATAGTTATGCAAAACCTTCATGGAGAAAGCGTTAAGTGGGGACTATGAGTATGATGCAACCCCTGCGTACTTCGTCTTGTTTTTCAATCGATTAGTACAGTCTCGGGGTGCTGCTGAGACACCGTGACATCCGTTGGACTACGGACCGAAAAAGCGGGCCGTAGGCAGCCTGTTGCCCTGCAAATGCATTGCAACTGGTAGCTTTCAGGACTCGCATCAGAGGCCTGGCTCGCGCTCTGCCCATGCCCGAGACCGCATCGCATCATCAGCAACGATGAAGCACCGGCGCTCAAACCGGAGTCGGCAAGCAAGCAGGACGGGGCGGAACTTCGGCTCGGGGCCCGCCGCGTTGGAGCGAGTCGGGCTGTCTGGCTGCTCACAAGATGCAGTTGCCAAGCCGCGCCGACACGCCGCATCGGGCGGCGGCTCAACTTTTCCGGAAGGGGTGGCGAAGCTTCATCTTCAGACGTAAGGTAACCAGATAGCGGGTTGTCGCGAGGGCAGTCGATGAGATTCGAAGGCATCGAAACAGTGCGTCGCATTCTCTGTGTGTTTCCGCGCTACACGTCGTCGTTCGGAACCTTCGAGCATGCCTATCCGCTCACGGACGGCATCCAGGCGTTCATGCCGCCACAGGGCCTGTTGCTGATCGCGGCTTATCTTCCAAGCTCGTGGCAGGTGCGGTTCATCGACGAGAACATCCGCCCGGCGCAGGCGGAGGATTTTTCCTGGGCTGAAGCCGTGTTCGTCAGCGGCATGCACATCCAGCGGCAGCAGATGAACGACATCTGCCAGCGCGCGCACGCGTTCGATCTTCCGGTCGCGCTCGGCGGGCCGTCGGTCAGCGCCTGTCCCGGCGATTATCCGAGCTTCGACTATCTGCATGTCGGTGAGCTCGGCGATGCGACCGATGAGCTGATCAGGCGGCTGGCGCGTGATCCGTCCCGGCCGGCCGAGCAGGTCGTGCTGCGCACGAGCGAGCGCGTGGCGATGACCGACTTCCCGGTCCCGGCCTATGAGCTCGCCGAGGTCAAGAAATACTTCCTCGGCAGTATCCAGTATTCCAGCGGCTGTCCGTATCAGTGCGAGTTCTGCGACATCCCCGGCCTGTATGGCCGCAACCCGCGGATCAAGACGCCGCAGCAGATCATCGCCGAGCTCGACAAGCTCAGGGAATGCGGCGTCACCGGGTCGGTCTATTTCGTCGACGACAATTTCATCGGCAACCGCAAGGCGGCGATGGACCTGCTGCCGCATCTGATCGAGTGGCAGAAGCGCACCGGCTATGTGATGCGGCTGGCCTGCGAGGCCACGCTCAACATCGCCAAGCGGCCCGAGATCTTGGAGAAGATGCGCGAGGCCTATTTCATCACCATTTTCTGCGGCATCGAGACGCCGGATCCGGACGCGCTGACGGCGATGCAAAAGGATCACAACATGATGGTACCGATCCTGGAGGGGATCAGGACCATCAACAGCTACGGCATGGAGGTGGTCTCCGGCATCATCATGGGGCTGGACACCGACACGCCGCAGACCGCGGACGCGCTGCTGCAGTTCGTCGAAGAGAGCCGGATTCCGCTGCTGACGATCAATCTGCTGCAGGCGCTGCCGAAGACGCCGCTCTGGGATCGTCTGGAGCGGGAGGGCAGGCTGGTGCTCGACGACAGCCGCGATTCCAACGTCAAGTTCCTGATGCCCTATGACGAGGTGGTCACCGCCTGGCGGCGCTGCATGGAGGTGGCCTACGAGCCCGAGCGGCTGTTCGCGCGCTTCAAGCATCAATGCGACAACACCTATTCCAACCGCATCAAGATGCCCGTCAGCGACGAGATGAAGAGCTGGCCGAACATCAGGCGCGGCCTCGTGATGATGGGGAAGATCTTCTGGAAGGTCGGCGTGCTCGGCGACTACAAGCGGCCGTTCTGGCGCTTCGCCTGGAGCCAGCTCAGGCGCGGCGAGATCGAGAACTTCATCGCGGTTGCCCTGATCGCGCATCACCTGATCATGTTCGCGCGCGCTGCATCTCGGGGGCATCAGAACGCGTCGAACTACTCGATTCGCCTGCGGGAGGCCGCCCTTCCGGCAGGCTAAAGGCCTCACTCGGATTGGTCTCGTGGTCGGGCAGCTCCTCTGATGCCCATCCCCTGATGGCCATCCCCGGGGATGCTTGAGTTCGTCAGGAGTCGGGTCGCCTCACGCCGCCGCTCGAACTCTTTTCAAGCCGGATAGAATCGTGGCGTGATCGCATCCGGTGCAGGCTCTCCGTGTTGTGTGGCTCGCACGGTTGCGGCCGGGGCGTGAACCCTGCTAGACCCGGCCCCGACAAATTTCTGCGTGTTTTCAAGGATTAGCTTCGGCTGTGGGCCACAATGCGGTCATGTCAGCTTCGCTGAGCGGCCTTATTTCTGCCCTATGCGCTCAAGGCCCCCCGAATGGGGCCGCGCCGTAATCACTGGACCCCCCGTATGCTTGAAGTCAGGCACGACAACGAAGTCCATGTCGAGAAGGTCGAGCAGCGGCCGGCCGACAGCATCGCCTTCGGACTGGAGCGCGTCGGCCTCCTGGCGGTCAAGGTGCCGGTCCTGTCCTGCATCGTCCTGTTGCTGCTGATCGTTGCCGCCGTGTTCGGCATCAAGCGCATCCAGATCGACGATTCGCTGAGCCAGCTGTTTCGCTCCGACAGCAAGGAATTCCACCAGTACGAGGAGGTCACCAAGAAGTTCCCGGCTGAGGAATTTGACGTCCTGGTCGTGGTCGAGGGCAAGACGCTGCTGGCACGCCAGAACCTCGAGAAGCTCCGCGACTTCGTTACCGACCTGCAGCTGGTGGAGGGGACCCGCGGCCTGGTGTCGCTGTTCTCGGCCCGCCAGGCGCCGGCGCCCGGCAAGCTGCCGGCGGCGCTGTTTCCCTCCGAGCTTCCGGAGGGCGAGGCCTATGACAAGTTCATCGAGACGGTGAAGTCCAACGAGATCATCCGCGGCAAGCTGCTGTCCGAGGACGGGACGCTCGCGCTGATCGTGCTGTCGCTCGAGCCGAAGGTGGTCGCCTCCAACGATCTCGGCAAGGTCGTGGGCGACATCCGCAAGCTGATGACCGACGACCTCGGTGATACCGGCCTGAACGTGCAGCTCTCCGGCGTCCCGGTCATGCAGCTCGAGATCCGCAATGCGGTCGCGCGTGACGGGCTGACCTACAACGTTCTCGGCATTCTCGCCGGCTGCATCATCGCCATCATCTTCTTCCGCAAGGTGTCCTTCATGATCGCGGCGGCGTTTCCGCCGTTGATCGCGATCCTGCTCGCGCTCGGTGCGCTCGGCTGGGCGAACTTCAATCTCAACATGTTCCTGAACGTGATGACGCCGCTCATCATGGTCATCAGCTTCTCCGACTCGATGCAGCTGACCTTCGCCGCGCGCGACCGCCTGATCGCAGGGCAGGACAAGGTGACGGCGTTCAAGAACGCCGTGCTGGTCGTCGGTCCCGCCTGCGTGCTGACCCACGCCACCGCAGGCATTTCCTTCATTGCCCTGCAGTTCTCCGACAGCGACCTGATCCGCAAGTTCGGCGAGGCGGGCCTCGCTGCGACCGTCATCGCCCTGATCGCGGTGCTGTCGCTGGTGCCGGTGTTCGGCGTGCTGCTGGTGCGCAATGAGAAGACGTTCGCGGTCAAATTCCAGGGCGCCGATGCCGGCGTGCAGGCGCTGCGCAATTTCTGCTACTGGATCGCAGTGCGCATGGTCGGCCGGCCCGGCCTGTTCAGCCTGATCGCGGTGATCTTCGTCGGCAGCCTCGCGGTGGTCTATGCCAGCCTCGAGCCGCGCTACCGTCTGGCCGACCAGGTGCCGGACAAGCAGCAGGCGGTGGCGGCGAGCAACCGGCTCGATGCCAAGCTGACCGGCGCCAATCCGGTCAACGTGCTCATTCAGTTCCCCAAGGGGGCCTCGCTCTACGCGCCGGAGACCCTGCAGACCATCGCCGACGTCCATGCGACCGTCGAGAAGACCGCCGGCGTCGGCAATGTCTGGTCGGTCGAAACGCTCAGGCGGTGGCTGGCCGAGAAGGCGCAGTCGTCGGATACCGCGACCTTGCAGGAATACGTCAACCTGATCCCCGAGCACCTGGTGCGCCGCTTCATCGACAAGGAGCAGGACGCCGTTGTCGTCGCGGGCCGCGTGCCCGATCTCGACTCCAGCCAGCTGCTGCCTGTGGTCGACAAGCTCGATCGCGAGCTCGATGCGGTCAGGAAGAAGCACCCCGGCTACGAGGTCGCGGTGACCGGTCTTGCGGCCATCGCCGCGCGCAACTCGGCCAGCATGATCCAGAAGCTGAACCACGGCCTGACCATCGAATTCGCCCTGGTGGCGATGTTCATTGGCCTCGCCTTCCGCTCCTGGGTGGTGATGCTGGCCTGCATCCTGCCGGGCATCTTCCCGGTGGTGATGTCCGGCACCTTGCTGTGGGCGATGGGGGAGGGGCTGCAATTCGCCAGCGTGGTGGCGCTGACCGTCTCGTTCGGCCTCGGCCTGTCGGCGACCATTCACTTCCTGAACCGGCTGCGCATGGAGAGCGCGCCCGGCGTCAGCGCCGCGGTGGCCGTGGAGCGCGCGACCGTGCTGGTCGGGCCGGCCCTGATCCTCACCACGGTGGTGCTGGCCTGCGGCCTCGTTGTCACCGTGTTCTCAGACCTGCCGTCGCTGCGGCTGTTCGGCTGGCTCAGCGCGTTCTCGATGGTGGCAGCGCTGTTTGCCGACCTCTTCATCCTCCGGCCGACCGCGATGTTCCTGATCAACCTGTCGCAGAAGCTGAAGCGCAAGCCGGTGTGAGAAAGGGGCTTGTCCAAGCCCCACCCCCAACTGTCATCGCCCGACCCGTCTAAGCCTTTTGACTTCGGGGCGGCCACGAACCGAAAGGCGTGCCGGAGCCTTAAATGGCCTCGGTAGCAGCGAGCACGACGGCCGCCCGAAGATGTAGGTTATCGCGACAGTTGATGCTTGAATTGCAACTATTGAGTGCGGGATTGCAATTTGAGATAGAATTCGACTTTCAACCACAGTGAGAATCACCTACTCCAGCAGGGCCGCTGGAGTAACTTGCAACAATGAGCCACCGTGAGCGTCGAGCGTCGCATACGACTGCGAAGCCCAAGCCTGTTCAACCCGATGGCGCTGCAATCCTATACGAGACGGCTTTGCGCGAGATCGCGAATGGGCGCCATGCGGACGCCGAAGGCTGTTGCCATTTGGCGCTTGCGATCGATGCAGGGCATGCGCCGACACTCAACCTGCTGAGTATCCTTGCGCTGCAGGCTGGGCACCATGATGCCGCGCTCCAGTGGGTATCCCGCGCGATTCAGCAGGATGTTCAGCCGCAATACCTCCTGACCCTTGGTACGGTGCTGCAGGTCCAGGGACGCTCTGATGAGGTGATCAAGGTCTTCGATAAGGCACGGACGCTCGGTCTTGAAAGCCCCGATCTATGGATGCTGAGGGCCAATGCCCTGATTGGTCTGCAGCAGCTGGCCGACGCCGTATCGAGCTTTCAACGCGTGCTGGAGCTGAATCCGCAGAATTGGGATGCTGCAAACCAGTGCGGCATCACACTCCAACGGTTGGGGCGACTCGACGAAGCGCTCGCCTATCTCGATCTGAGCGACGCTTTGCGGCCCAATCATGTGCCAACTCTCTTGATGCGTGGTGCGCTTCTGAACGCCCTGAAGCGCTTCGATGAGGCTCTTTCGATCTGTCAGCGAGCTCACGCGATCGAGCCTGGTAACTCCGATATCTGCGTCAAGACCGGCATTGTCTTGCGCACGATGCGCCGGGATGAAGAAGCTTTGGAATGGTTCGAGCGAGCGCTCGCTCTTCAACCTCACTCCAGGAATGCGCTGCACGACAAGGCTGCCGTTCTGACCAAGCTTCGTCGATTCGACGAGGCTTTCGACATTTACAGGCGGCTGAAAGACGTCGATCCAAACGATGCTTTGGCCGATTTGGGAACGGCGCATCTGAACCTCTTGCTGGGGCATTTCGACGCGGGCTGGGCGGGGCGAGAGGCTCGTTGGAAATTGCCGAGTGCCTATCCCCGGTTCCGGCAGCCGATGTGGCAGGGGCAGGGCGACATAACAGGCAAGGCCATCGTCATCGCAGCCGACGAAGGACTGGGCGATACGATTCAGTTTGCCCGCTATGTGCCCATGGTCGCAGCGCTCGGCGCGCGCGTCATTCTCGCGGTCCAGAAGTCGTTGCTTCCTCTCTTGTTGAATATGCCAGGGGTTTCGCAGTGTATTTCGGTTTCGGAGGCGGCCGAGCTAACGGCGATCGATGTCCATTGCCCGATCATGAGCCTTCCTTTCGCATGTCGAACATCGCTGGAGACGATTCCTGCACCCGTCTCCTATTTGCCTGCGCCCGATCCGAAACGGGTCCAGTTCTGGGAGGAGCGTCTCGGTCCGCATGAAAAGCTGCGTGTCGGTCTGGTCTGGTCAGGAAATCCAAATCATCTGGACGACCACAATCGCTCCATCCCGTTGACCACGCTGTCCCGCTTGCTCAGCGACGAGGCGACGTTCATCAGCCTGCAGAAAGAGCCCAAGCCGGAAGACAAGGCTGCGCTGCAAGAGGTGAGTCGGATCTTGGACCTGACAGGCCATCTCACCGATTTCGCGGACACCGCCGCACTGATCTCTTGCCTCGATCTCGTGATTACGGTCGATACCAGTGTCGCCCATCTCTCCGGCGCGCTTGGTCGTCCCACCTGGACGCTTCTGTCGTACACGCCGGATTATCGCTGGCTGCTCGACCGTGACGACAGCCCCTGGTACCCGACGATGCGCCTTTTTCGGCAGCGCGAGAGACGCGACTGGGCGGAAGTCGTCGAGCAGGTCAGAACAACTCTTCACGAGGTGATCGCCCGGAGGCCGTTGTTTGCCGGTAATTCCGCTCAATGACAGTGGGACTTCAAACGGCGCCCGGATTCAACAGCCCAGCCGCCCAAAACAAAACGGCCCTGACATCGTCAGGGCCGTTTGCATATTCAGAGGCCGATCGAGCCGATCAGGTCTTCGACATCGTGATGTTGACGCCGCGGATCTCGCCCTTGGAGGAGATCTGCACGACCTGCTTGTTGCCGTTGGTCCGGAGGTTGATGCTGGCGGCGAAGCCGGCGGCCTGGACGAACACGTCGATCTGGCCGTTGCCGGCGGTGCCCTGCAGCTCGCCGTTCACGTTGCGGCTCGATTCGCTCCAATTGCCGGAGATGCGGTCACCCTGGCTGGTGACGTCGCTGGTCAGCAGGAATTTGTAGCTGTCGCTGGCGCATTGCAGGCTCTGCTTGAGATTGGCGCCGGCCACCTTGTAGCTGGCCTTGCAGCGGATGCGCTCGGTGGTGCCGTCGGACAGCGCGACCGTGCCGTTGCCGGACCACGAGCCGTCGAAGCCGGCGAACGGGCCCGACTGCGCATGAACGGCCGACGCCGAGACAATGAGCGCGACGCCGAGACCGGCGGCCTTGACGAGGCGTCCCGAGAGAGGTGAGCCGAACAGTTTCATATCGAGTTTCCCATCCAAAATGACACCGTTGTGCCGGCGTGTGTCGCCGCTTCGAACACTTGGTGTTCTCGCCGAACGTTAGGTTCAAATGACGACCGGTCCGGCGCTTTGCAAGACGGCATCACGTGCCTGCCGTGACCGCGCCCGCGCGAAAAACGGCTGCAGAGCTCGCTCTCAAAGCTCCGACGGCGCTGCATCTAACGGTCCGCGCGGCATGCTTGCAACAGCCAAATGCGAAAAACGTGGCGTCAGAATAATGCCCTAGTATCAACGCCTTGTTTGTGCCAAAGCTGTGATCGCCGAGCTTGATCGCTCGGCAACATAGGGCGCGAATTTGGCCGCATTTGGCAGCGTAGCTCCGGCGCTGGGGGGCTTGCGGTCCTTGCCGAACCAAACAGGTGTTTCCCGGTCCGCATCGGCGATCCCGGGAGGTGGCCTCTGCTGTCAAAATGAAGGAACACGATGCGTAAGATTTGCCTGGCACTTTCCCTGCTGTCGCTGACCGTTTCCACCGGCGCCTTCGCGCAAGGCGCGCGTGGCACCGCCGAGGAGCAGGCGGCCTGCACCCGCGACGTTCAGAAGTTCTGCCGTTCCGTGATCGATCAGGGCGACTTCACCATCCTGGCGTGTCTCAAGGAGAACCGCCCCAAGATCAGCCCCGATTGCGACAAGGTGCTCAAGAACCACAACCAGTAAGCGGTTGCCGATCGGGAGCGCGCTTCCGATCCATCTTGGTTAACGGCCGTCGGCCCGCCCGTCAGGGGTGGACGGCGGCCGCGCCGTATGGGCGGCCCGGCATCGATTGCATTGGTTTTGGCCGGATCTTGCCCTATATGGGGGGCCAGCAATCCGTTCGCATAAGCGAAGCGGCGGGCACTGTTTTCCGTAAGCCCCTTCAACCTGATAGCTGTTTCGTCCATGACCACCGCGAGCGATTTGCGATCCGGCAAGACACACCGGGACGAGAACTTTCCGGTTGCCTCCTGGATCATCCGTCCGGAGCACCGGGCGTTGATTCTCGCGTTCTACAATTTCGTGCGCACCGCCGATGACATCGCCGATCACCCCAGCCTGCCGGGCGATGAGAAGCTGCGGCTGCTCGATCTGCTCGAGGCCGAGCTGACGGGAACGGGCGAGACCCAGGATGTCGCCGTCAGTCTGCGCCGAGCGCTGGCCGAGCGCGGCATGCCGCCCCGCCATGCGCTCGATCTGCTGGTCGCGTTCCGCATGGATGTGACCAAGCTGCGCTACGAGAACTGGGACGAGGTCATCCACTACTGCCGTTATTCGGCGATGCCGGTCGGCCGCTTCATGCTCGACGTGCACGGTGAATCCACCGCCACCTGGCCGGCCTCGGATGCGATCTGCGCCGGCCTGCAGATCAACAACCACCTGCAGGATTGCGGCAAGGACTACAAGGCGATCAACCGCGTGTATCTGCCGCGCGACGCGCTGGCGGAGGCCGGCGCGACCGTCGAGATGCTCGGCGAGGCCAAGTCATCCCCTCAGCTGCTGAGCTGTTTGCAGAAGCTCGCCGTGCGCAACGCGGCGCTGCTCGAGGAGGGCAGGGACCTCAACAGCGGCGTCAAGGATTTCCGCTTCGGGCTGGAGATCGCGGTCATTCAGGCGTTTGCCGACCGTATCGTCGCGCTGCTCCAGGTGCGGGATCCGCTCAGCGAGCGCGTGCACCTTTCGCCGGCTGGCATGCTCGGCCTCACCTTCACGTCGGTGGTGGGCGAGATCGGCCGCCGCGTCGCCGGTCGCCACCCCCAGACCAAATCGGCGGGCGCATGACCCTCGAAGCAACCGCAGACAATATCGATCATGGCACGGCGGCCTCCGGCAGCTCGTTCTATGCCGCCATGCGCATCCTGCCGCGTGCGCAGCGCGACGCGATGTTCCAGGTCTACAGCTTCTGCCGCGAGGTCGACGACATCGCCGATTCCGACGGCCCGCGCCCCGAGCGGCTGGCGGCGCTGCAGAAATGGCGTGACGACATCGACGCGCTGTACCGGGGCAACCCGCCGCCGCGGCTGCGTGACTACGTCAATTCGGTGAAGACGTTCGGGCTGAAGCGCGAGGATTTCCTCGCCATCATCGACGGCATGGAGATGGACGTGCCGCAGGAGATCCGCGCGCCGGATCTGGCGACGCTCGACCTGTATTGCGACCGCGTCGCGAGCGCTGTCGGCCGTCTGTCGGTGCGCATCTTCGGCATGCCCGAGGAGGACGGCATCCTGTTGGCCCATCATCTCGGCCGCGCGCTCCAGCTCACCAACATCCTGCGCGACATCGACGAGGATGCCGGCATCGGCCGGCTCTATCTTCCCCGCGAGGCGCTACTGTTCGCCGGCATCACCGGTGACGACCCGGCCAAGGTGATGCAGGAGCGCGCGCTGCCGAAGGTCTGCAACTCCGTCGCCGTCCGGGCGAAGACGCACTTCGAGAAGGCCGACGAGATCATGCGGCGCAATCGCCGCCGCGCGGTGCGCGCGCCGCGCATCATGTCGAAATACTATCGCGCCGTGTTCGATCTCCTGATGGACCGCGGCTTCGCGCTGCCGCGCGAGCCCGTCCGCGTGAGCAAGCTCACCAAGATCGGCATCATCCTCCGCTACGCTTTCATCTGATGACCAAGACCGCTCACATCATCGGCGCCGGGATCTCCGGCTTCTCCGCCGGCGTGCGGCTCGCCAATGCGGGCTACACCGTCCATGTCCACGAGGCCACGCAGCAGCTCGGCGGCCGTTGCCGCTCCTATTATGATGCTGCGACCGATCTCGTAATCGACAACGGCAACCATCTGTTGCTGTCGGCCAACCATCACGTGCTGGATTATGCCCGCACGATCGGCTCGGAAGCGGGGCTGGTCGGGCCGAAGCAGGCGCAGTTCGCCTTCGTCGACGTCAAGACCGGGCAGCGCTGGCTGCTCGATCTCGGCAGCGGCCGGCTGCCGCTGTGGGTGTTCGACGAAAGCCGCCGCGTGCCCGACACCAAGCTCGGCGACTATCTGGCGCTGTCGCCGCTGATCTGGGCCGGCACCTCCAAGACCATCGGCAGCACTATCCCTTGCAAGGGGACGCTGTATGACCGCCTGGTCCAGCCGCTGCTGTTGGCGGCGCTGAACTGCGATCCGCCGGAAGGCTCGGCAGGGCTCGCCGGCGCCATCGTGCGCGAGACCTTGCTGGCTGGCGGGCAAGCCTGCCGCCCGTTGATCGCGCGCGACGGCCTGTCGGGCGTCCTGATCGATCCGGCCGTGAAGTTCCTGGAAGGCAGGGGTGGCAGCGTGCGAATCGGCCGCGAGCTTCGCGGACTCGAGAGTGCGGGCGGTCGCGTGACCGGCCTGAAGTTCGGTGACGAGACAGTCGCGCTCGGGCCGTCCGATGTCGTCGTGCTGGCGGTGCCGCCGCGGCCGGCGATGGGGCTCTTGCCCGGGTTGACCGGGCCGACCAAGTACCGCGCCATCGTCAATGCTCATTTCCGCATCACGCCGCCGAAGGATTCGCCGGCCTTGCTCGGCGTCGTCGGCGGCCTCATAGAATGGCTGTTTGCCTTCCCGCAGCGGCTGTCGGTGACGATCAGCAATGGCGACCGGCTGGTCGACATGCCCCGCGAGGAGCTCGCCAGCGCGATCTGGGCGGACGTCTGCAAGGCGGCCGGCATCTCGGCCGAGCTGCCGCCCTGGCAGATCGTCCGCGAGCGCCGCGCCACCTTCGAGGCGACGCCGGAGCAGAACGCGCTGCGTCCGGGTGTGAAGACCGCCTTCGGCAATCTCGCCCTGGCCGGCGACTGGACCGATACCGGCCTGCCGGCCACGATCGAGGGCTCGGTCCGATCGGGTGATCGGGCTGCGGATCTGTTGCTAGGGTAGGGATGACCGCCCGACCCGGCTGCGGGTCGTCGATCCCGCTCCTACCTTCGGATCTGCCGAGCAGGGCGCCCCATCATCGGTGTCGTCCCGGCCTCCGCGCCGGGACTCATACGCCGCGGCGGTTGTGGTTCGCATGCGATGCCGGTCGAGCGGGTTCAACCAACGGGCTTCACGGCGTATGGATCCCGGATCGGCGCCCGCCAACGCTGCGCGTTGCCGGTCTTGTCCGGGACGACACCGATTGTTTGCGCGAGACTGGCGATGACGCGAGTCTCACATCTTCGTGGCGCAGTTTTTGCTTAAAGTTCCAACAGCGGTGATGCTGCGTCGCTTCTGTTCCAGCATGGAACAGGCGCCGGCGGGACTAAATGGCAACACCGGGTAAAAAAGGCATCACGTGCCGGTGCAGTGCGGCGCAAACGGGGTTTCCTCGCGGATTTTTTCTGCGTAATCCTCGGTTTGTTAAGGTCTTTCCGCTCTGGCGCCGCCGCGGCTTAAGGCTTTGAAACAAGAGACGGAGACGTCGGATTTCGCGACGTCCGAGAAGGTGTCAGGGGTCGGATTGTGAAGTTGGGGATGGGGGACGAAACGTCCACGGATCGCCCGATTGATCCGCGGCCGGTCTTGGTCGTGACGGGACTTGTGCAGGAGGCTCGCATCGCTGCGGGGCCCGGCATGATGGTGATCTGCAGCTCGAGCGATCCCAAGCAATTGCGCTCGCTGCTCACGGTGTTCGACCCGACATCGATCCGCGGCGTGGTGAGCTTCGGCGTCGCCGGCGGTCTCGATCCGAGCCTCAAGGCCGGCGACATCGTCGTCGCGACCGAGGTCACGGCCGGCGACGCGCGCTGGCTCTCAGGCCTGTCCCTTCGTGAAGAACATATTGCCCGCGCCGCGCTGAAGAAGCGCCGCGTGGTCCGCGGCGTGCTCGCAGGCGCCGAAGAAGTGGTGGTGGCGAAGGCCCGCAAGGCTGCGCTGCGCATGAAGACCGGCGCTGCCGCCGTCGACATGGAGAGCCACATCGCAGCCGCCTATGCCGCCGAATACGGTCTGCCGTTCGCGGCGCTGCGCGTCATCTCCGATCCGGCCCACCGCACGCTGCCGTCGCTGGCCAAGGACGCGATCAAGCCGAACGGCGACATCGACCTGCCGATGATCCTGCGCGGCGTCGCCCGCAATCCGACCGTGCTGGGTGGGCTGGTGTCGACGGGCATCGAGTTCAACCGCGCTCTCCGCTCACTCCGCGGCGCCCGCGACCTTCTGCTGAGCGGCGTGCTCGCCGCCGAGCATTTCCTCGAGACCGAGACGCTGGCCGCCGCCGAGGCGTGAGGCCGCGTCGAGCTTCTAAAAGCGGCAGGACCTATTGCGCATTGATATGCGCGCTGTCGCGACTAACGCTTCTGTTAATTAGTTACTCCGTCATGCCCGGGCTTGTCCCGGGCATCCACGTCGTTCTCAGTGTGCCGAACGACGTGGATGGCCGGGACAGGCCCGGCCATGACGACGTGGGGACAGGCGAAAACGAAAAAGGCCGCCGATTGCTCGGCGGCCTTTTTGCTGTTTTCTTGATTGTCAGCGGATCAGGCCGCGGTCGAGGCCTTCTGCTGCGCTTCGATGGCCTCGTCCTTGCGGATCTCCGACAGACGCTTCTGCACCTCGGAGGAGAACACGTATTGCGCCGGGCGCTGCTTGGAGAGGTCGATCTCCGGCGCCATCGGGCCCTCGGTCTTGATGCCGCGCAGCGACACCGCCATCGCCTTGATCGGGTTGCTCAGCGCCGCGTTGGCGGCGGTGGCCTCGTAGCCGCAATGCGCCATGCAGTCGGCGCACTTCTCGTACTTGCCGGTGCCGTAGGAGTCCCAGTCGGTGGTCTCCATCAGCTCCTTGAAGGTCTTGGTATAGCCTTCGCCGAGCAGATAGCAGGGCTTCTGCCAGCCGAAGATGTTGCGGGCGGGCATGCCCCAGGGCGTGCACTCGAATTCCTGGTTGCCGGCGAGGAAGTCGAGGAACAGGCCCGAATGCATGAAATTCCACTTCTTGCCCTTGCCGAGCTTGAAGACGTCGCGGAACAGCTGCTTGGTCTTGGTGCGGTTCAGGAAGTGCTCCTGGTCCGGCGCGCGCTCATAGGCATAGCCGGGCGACATGGTGACGCCGACGCCGAGCTCGGTGGTGAAGTCCAGGAACTTCGCGATCTCCTCGGCCGGGTGGCCGTCGAACACCGTGGCGTTGACGTTGACCGTGAAGCCGCGCGCCTTGGCTGCCTTGATCGCGGAGACGGCGCGGTCGAACACGCCCTTCTGCGACACCGCCTTGTCGTGGTGGTCGCGCAGGCCGTCGAGATGCACGGAGAAGAACAGATAGGGCGACGGCTCGAACAGATCGAGCTTCTTCTCCAGCAGCAGCGCGTTGGTGCAGAGCGAGACGAACTTCTTGCGTTCGACCAGACCGCGCACGATCTCGCCGATCTCCTTGTGGATCAGCGGCTCGCCGCCCGGGATCGCGACCATCGGCGCGCCGCACTCGTCAGCAGCGTCCCAGCACTCCTGCGCGCTCATGCGGCGGTTGAGGATCGCATCAGGATAATCGATCTTGCCGCAGCCGGCGCAGGCCAGGTTGCAGCGGAACAGCGGCTCCAGCATCAGCACGAGCGGATAGCGTTTCCGGCCGAGAAGCTTCTGCTTCATCAGATAGGCCCCGATACGCAGTTCCTTATGGAAGGGGATTGCCATTACGTCTCTTCTTTCTGGACCAAACGAGGACCGATCAGCCCGCGACCAACTCGGCCGGCAGGCGGAATTCGATGTTTTCTTCCCGCCCCGGGACCACCGCGACCTCGACCGGTCCGATGCGCCGCAGGGCTTCAATGACGTCGTCGACGAGCACTTCCGGAGCCGAGGCGCCGGCAGTGATGCCGACGGCCTTGGCATGCTTCAGCCAATCCGGGTTGAGCTCGCTGCCATCTGCGATCAGATAGCTGTCGACGCCGGCCTCGGTGCCGATTTCGCGCAGCCTGTTCGAGTTGGAGCTGTTGGCGGCGCCTACCACGAGGATAACGTCCACCAGCTTGCTTAAGTCCCTTACCGCAGATTGCCGGTTTTGTGTCGCATAGCAGATATCCCGGATATCGGGACCTTGAAGGTCTGTAAACCGGGCCTGAAGGGCCGAAATGATGTCCTTGGTGTCGTCCACGCTGAGCGTGGTCTGGGTGATATAGGCCATCGGCGTGTCGACGGGCAGGGGCAGGGCGGCCACATCGGCGGTATTCTGGACCAGATAGACCGGCCCGGGAACCTGCCCCATGGTTCCCTCGACCTCGGGATGGCCGGCATGGCCGATCAGCACCAGGGTCCGGCCCTTCGACACATAGCGCTTGCCTTGGTTGTGGACCTTGGTCACCAGCGGACAGGTTGCGTTGAGCACCGGCAGGTCGCGCGCGGCGGCCTCTTCCTCCACTGTCCGCGCCACGCCATGGGCGCTGAACACGGTCACGGCGCGCGGCGGCACTTCGGAGAGGTCTTCGACGAAAACGGCGCCCTTGGCCTTCAGGCTTTCGACCACGTGCTTGTTGTGCACGATCTCGTGGCGCACATAGACGGGCCGGCCATACTTCTCCAGCGCGCGCTCGACGATCTCGATCGCGCGCACCACGCCAGCACAAAACCCGCGCGGTTGCGCGAGATACACCTGCAAGGGACGTCCGTCAGCCACGTTGCCTCACTTTCGACCTGCCACCTCCGTGCGTGCGATGGGTTTGCAATATCCGCACCAAGCGATTGCCCCATTTTGCCCGCCGATGAGCATGGAAGCGCAGGGCTTTGTGTCAAAAATCGAGCAGATAGGAAAGCCGGTTTGCAACTCGCTCGCATGTGATCGCGCGCACACAGCCGGAATCCGGCTGGAGGTAATTAAGTAATTATAGATTAATTCAATCAATTGAGTAGCTTATGATCTCACTCGTTCGTCACTTTACCGCCGAGAACAGCCGCTATATCAGCCGCCCCGACGGTTCCGTGCATCGTTCCACCTGATCCGCCGTCCAGGGACCAACCTCGTCTCCGAAGGCTGGGCCAGACCCGGCCGGGGCATGCTCCGAGCTTGGCGCTGGCCTGGGAACTCCGCCATGAAGCGGACGTTTCCGCCCAGCTCTTTAAACCTTAGAAAGTCACGAAGTGCTGACAACGTTTGTCGTCTCGATCGTCAGGGCCTGCACCCGGTTTGCGTGGCCGACATTGATTGTGGGCCTGCTCTTGTCGGTGGGAGCGGGGGTCTACACGGCCCGCCATTTCTCCATCAATACCGACATCAACAAGCTGATCTCCCCCGATCTCGACTGGCGCAAGCGCGACCAGCAATACGAGCAGGCGTTCGATCGTGACCGCATGATCCTGGGCGTCGTCGAGGCGGCGACGCCGGAGCTGACCGGCGTGGCAGCGGACGCGCTCGCCAAGAAGCTGAAGGGCGACACCGCGAATTTCTCCTCGGTCGAGCTGCTCGGCGGCGGCGAGTTCTTTGCCAAGAACGGCCTGCTGTTCCTGCCGACCGATCAGGTCAAGCAGCTGACCGAGCAGTTCGCCGCGGCCGCGCCGCTGGTCGAGATCATGGCTGGCGATCCCTCGATCCGCGGCCTGACCGGCGCGCTGGAGACCGGCCTTGCCGGCGTCAAGCGCGGCCAGGTTCAGCTCGACAATACCGCGCGGCCGTTCGACTACATCTCGCAGACCGTCGAGACCGTGCTCGACAAGGGCGACGCCACCTTCTCCTGGCGCCAGCTGATCTCCGACAAGCCGCTCGCCGACAGCGACAAGCGCGCCTTCATCCAATTCAAGCCGATCCTCGACTATCAGGCCCTGGAGCCGGGCAAGGCTGCCACCGACGCGATCCGCCAGGCGGCCGCCGAGCTCGATTTCCCGAACCGCTTTCACGCGCGCGTCAGGCTGACCGGGCCGGTGCCGATCGCGAACGAGGAATACGCCACCGTGCAGGAGGGCGCGGTGGTCAACGGCATCGGCACCGTGGTCGTCGTGCTGATCATTCTGTGGCTCGCTCTGCATTCGGCCAAGATCATCTCGGCCGTGTTCATCAACCTGTTCATCGGCCTCGCCCTCACCACGGCCGTGGGCCTGATGATGGTCGGCTCGTTGAATCTGCTGTCGGTCGCCTTCGCGGTTCTGTTCATCGGCCTCGGCGTCGATTTCGGTATCCAGTTCAGCGTCCGCTATCGCTCCGAGCGGTTCAAGAACGACAATCTGCCGGAGGCGCTCGCGGAAGCGGCGCGGCGCTCGGCGGTGCCGCTGTCGCTCGCGGCGATGGCCACCGCTGCCGGTTTCCTGTGCTTCCTGCCGACCGACTACAAGGGCATCTCCGAGCTCGGCGCGATCGCCGGCGCCGGCATGATCATCGCCTTCCTGTCGTCGATCACCGTGCTGCCGGCGCTGCTCAAGATCCTCAATCCGCCCGGCGAGAAGGAGCCGGTCGGCTACGCCTTCCTGGCGCCGGTCGACCACTTCCTGGAAAAGCACCGCGTGCCGATCATCGTCGGGACGCTCGGCCTGGTCATCGCCGGCCTGCCGCTGCTCTACTACATGAAGTTCGACTTCAACCCGATGAACCTGCGCAACCCGCACGCCGAATCGATTGCGACCTATCTGGACCTGCGCAAGGATCCGAACACCGGCGCCAATGCCATCGACGTGCTGACGCGTTCGGAGGCCGAGGCGAAGGCGATCGAGGCCAAGCTCGAGAAGCTGCCGGAGGTGGCGCGCGTGATGTCGCTCGACAGCTTCGTGCCTGAGGACCAGCAGACCAAGCTGAAGCTGATCGCGCAGGGCGCGAAGGTGCTCGGGCCCGCGCTCAATCCGGATCAGATCGACGCGGCGCCGACCGACAAGGAGAATGTCGACGCGCTGAACTCGACCGTCGACAATCTCCGCCGCACCGCCGGCGACGGCAAGGGTCCCGGCGCCGTTGCATCACGGCGTCTGGCCGACGCACTCGCCAAGTTGGCCGGCGCCAGCGAGGCCGTGCGCAACAAGGCGCAGGACGTGTTTGTCGAGCCCTGGAAGATCACGTTGACGCAGCTCGGCGCCGCCCTGCAGGCGCAGCCGGTGACGCTCGCCAACCTGCCGCCCGAGCTGGTGTCTCAGTGGAAGAGCAAAGACGGACTGATTCGGGTGGAGGCGCAGCCGAAGGGCGATCCGAACGACAACGACAATCTCCGGCGGTTCGCCAATGCCGTGCTGAGCGCCGAGCCCAACGCAATCGGCGGTCCGGTGTCGATCCTGAAGTCGGGTGACACGATCGTGAAGGCGTTCATCCACGCCGGCATCTACTCGCTGGTCGTGATCAGCCTGCTGCTGTGGGTCACGTTGAAGCGTTTCTCCGACGTGCTGATGACCTTGGTGCCGCTGTTGGTTGCCGGTGCCGTCACGCTCGAGATCTGCGTGCTGATCAAGCTGCCGCTGAACTTTGCCAACATCGTCGCCCTGCCGCTGCTGCTCGGCATCGGTGTGGCGTTCAAGATCTACTACGTGGTGGCGTGGCGCGGCGGCCGGACCGACCTGCTGCAGACCAGCCTGACCCGCGCGATCTTCTTCAGCGCACTGACCACGGCGACGGCGTTCGGCAGCCTTTGGCTGTCGAGCCATCCCGGAACCTCCAGCATGGGCAAGCTGCTGGCGCTGTCGCTGGTGACGACCTTGGCCGCGGTGCTGCTGTTCCAGCCGGCGCTGATGGGCAAGCCCCGCGAGGTGCATGAATAAGGCGAACTATTCGCAACAAGAAAAAAGCGGCCGATGCAAATCGGCCGCTTTTTTGTTGGGTTGGCGGGACGCGTCAGTGTGGGCGCGCGACCTCCGGCAGCAGGCAGATGTCGCCGACCTGGTCGGCGGGCTTGCCCGCCGGCTTAGCCGCAACCATGGCACCAGTACCGACGCCGGTCGTCGTAGTCTTGTGCGCGGGAGCAGGGGCCGGCGCGATTGGTTTTTGCGTACCTTTGGCCATGCTGTTGACAGGGCTCGACGGGATCGGAGGACCAACACGTGTCCAGGTCTCGCCGCCGCAGAGGAATCCGAGCACACAGCCCTGGATTTCCAGGTGATCCGGATCGGTCGGCGTGATCGTCGAGGCGTACAGCTTGCCGTCCTTGGCGTTGTAGACTTGGCCTTCCCAGGCCTCAGCGCCGGGCTTCTTCTTCATGTCGATCAGGATCGGCATGCCCAAAGTCGGCCGGCTCTGCCGGGCCGGATCGGGATTGTTGACGTCACGCCCGCCCGGGGTCTTCTCCCAGGCCACCACGCCCCACATGCTGCCATTGCATTGTGCGACTCGGATGTTCGCAACCCCGTCAGCCACCCGCCAGTCGCCGGTGGGGTCGGCCGCGAACGCAGAAGAAATTCCTGCGGCGAACACCACTGCGGAGTATGCTATCGTTGTCGACATGAGAGATCTAATGCGATGCAACATTGGCAGAAACCCGTGCTTGCTTTGATGGTGCGAATGAGGGCAAAACGCCGCATTGCGCGTTTTCAGTTGACGTCACGTCCATCAACCGAAGTATGTAGCCGATGCTAAAGCCCAATATAGACGTTTCCGAGATGTTTGTGGAGCGCCAGGCGCAGCGCAGCACCATGCATTCTCGGCATCTGAACGAGCAATTGGTCCGCGTCCTGAAGACGATTGGATACGATGTCGGGTTCCAAAAGGGACAAGGGCAGTATCTCTACGATCGCGATGGCGCCCGTTACCTCGATCTACTCAGCGGTTTTGGCGTCTTTGCAATCGGGCGCAATCATCCGACCCTGCGAGATGCGCTGAAAAGCGTTCTCGACAGCGATTTGCCGAACCTCGTTCAGCTCGACGTCTCCACGCTCGCGGGCGTTCTGGCCGAGCGGCTGCTGGAATATGTCCCGTATCTGGACAAGGTGTTCTTCGCGAACTCCGGCGCAGAGACCGTCGAGGCGGCGATCAAATTTGCGCGGGGTGCCACGGGACGGCCGGGCATCGTCTATTGCGGGCATTCCTATCACGGCCTCACCTACGGCGCGCTGTCGCTGACGGATGATTCGAACTTCCGCACCGGCTTCGAGCCGCTGCTGCCGGGATGCACCGCCATCCCGTTCAACGACCTCGCCGCGCTCGAGCAGGCGCTCTCATCACGCGAAATTGCAGCGTTCATCGTCGAGCCGATCCAGGGCAAGGGCGTCAACATGCCCTCCGACGAGTTCCTGCCGGGCGCCGCCGCGCTCTGCAAGAAGTACGGAACGATCTTCATCGCCGACGAGATCCAGACCGGCATGGGCCGCACGGGGCGGTTCCTCGCCGTGGAACATTGGAACGTCGAACCCGACATGGTGCTGCTGTCGAAGGCGCTGTCGGGTGGTCACGTCCCGGTGGGCGCGCTGCTCACGCGCAAGGCGATCTTCGACAAGATCTTCAACCGCATGGATCGTGCCGTCGTGCACGGCTCGACCTTCGCCAAGAACGACCTCGCGATGGCCGCTGGTATCGCGACCCTCGAGGTGATGAAGGCGGAGAAGCTGGTCGAGGCCGCCGCCAAGCGCGGCGCCGAGCTGCGTCTGGCGCTGACGCGGATGGTGCCAGGCTACGAGCTGCTCAAGGAAGTCCGCGGCAAGGGCCTGATGATTGGCGTCGAGTTCGGCCCGCCGAAATCGCTGCGTCTGAAGGCCTCCTGGACCATGCTGGAGAGCGCCAACAAGGGCCTGTTCTGCCAGCTCATCACGGTGCCGCTGTTCAAAGATCACAAGATCCTGACCCAGGTCGCCGGCCACGGCCTCCACACCATCAAGCTGCTGCCGCCGCTGACCATCACCGAAGAAGACTGCAGCTGGATCGAACGCGCCTTCGACGACGTCATCGCCCAGAGCCACAAGGTCCCCGGCGCGATCTGGTCGCTCGGCAAGACCCTGGTCGACAACGCGATCCGCAAATCGGCGTGAGCCGGTGAATATGGAGGGTGGGCAAAGGCGCCAAGCGCCGTGCCCACCGTCTGATCTCTCGTTGCCCTGGGCACGCTTCGCTTCGCCCATCCTCAGCGACAACAGCTGATAGCCGGCCGGGTTTGCGCTGCTCGATGCAGCGCCCTCTCCCCTTGCGGGAGAGGGCATCGCCGGCTCATCCAAGTTCTCGATGAGGTGAGGGGTATCTCTCCGCGAGCGACGCGTGTGGAAACATACCCCTCACCTAACCGAGCTTGCTGAACCGTCCTACATGCCCTCCCCGCAAGGGGAGAGGGCGCATTCACTGACACCGCGTTTGATCGTCTCCTTCACGCTTAGTGCGTCTCGACGACGAGTTGTCTCGATACTGCCCATCCTTTTCTATTCACCCACCCATCGCGCGCTCGAAGCGCTGGCCGAACTCGTTGAGCTCCTCGACATTGATGTCGCTCACGGCCCAGTAGCTCAGCCCGCGGTCGCGCCACGAGCGGATGTTGAAGCCTTGCAGCGTGTCCAGCCGCGGTGCGCGGCGCTCGGTCGAGGACGTCTGCGCGACGAACAGATTGATCACGTGCTGGCGGCGGCGATAGACCACCGCGCCGATGGCGCGCGCGTCGACGTAGTCGAGCCGGCCACCGATCAGGGTGAATCCCTCGGCGGTCAGATCGATCACCGGCGGCGCGACGTCGAGCTTTCCGTTGAACCAGGGCTTTACGGTGTGCTGATCGGTCGAGATCACGTCGGTCAAATGGCCGGCCTGCAGCGAGCGCAGATGTGCCGAGACCATCTCCGCCTCGATGCGCTGCTGGTCGTCATTGCGCAGCACGATCGCGACGAGGCCGGTGGCAGCGAGTGCCGACACGGCTGAACCCATAGCGAAGCCCCTCAGCAACGAGCGACGGCTCGGCGCGGCAACGAGCGGCGTCACGTTCGACGGCTGCACCGCCGGCAGCGCAGCCTCGATGCGCTGGCGCAGGGCGGCGGGTGCCTTGAAGCTCAAGTCGGTGCTCGCCAGCGCCTGCTTCATCTGCCTGAGCGCTGCGAGCTCGGCGGCACAGCGCGGGCAGCTCGTCACATGGGCCTCGACCTCGCGTGCGTGGCCGGCGTCGAGCTCGCCGTCAGCCAGTGCGTGGATCAGGATCTCCGCTTCGTCGCAGGTCATCATCGTGGCTCCTCCTGCGCGAGCCAGGCGGCGCGCAGCATGGCGCGGGCGCGGGCGAGGCGGGACATCACGGTACCGACCGGCACGCCGGCGGCCTCCGCAATCTCGCGATAGGACAAATTGTTGATCTCGCGCAGCACGAAGGTCTCGCGAAACGGCTCGGCCAACGTGGCGATCATCTGCTGGATGGCAGACGCGTCGCGCTCGCGCAGCACGGCGCCTTCCGGCGTCTCGGCGTTCTCCTGCCAGATCGGCGCCTGTTCGGCAGCCTCTAGCGCATCGTCGAGCGTCTTGACCGACGCGACGGCGCGCCTCGCAAACTCGGCATGGCAGACATTGCGCAGGATCGCGAACAGCCACGGCTTCATCGCGGGGCCGCGATAGGTGTGGAAGTGCTTCAGCGCCCGCAGATAACATTCCTGCACGGCGTCCTCGGCGTCGGCCGGGTTGCGCAGCAGATAGCGTGCCAGCGTGTAGACGTCGTCGAGATAGGGCAGCGCCGCCTCGCGGAAGCGTCGCGCCTGCTCAGGATCATCAGGCGATGTGCTCACCGGCATCCTTTCCGGTTCGGGGCGCCGCATCACGGCCGGAGCGGCGGCTCGCTGCCGGTCCGGCCATGACGCTGTTCTCATGCCCTGGTTCGTGAGGCTACTCAACCTTGACCATCCCTGTCATGTGCGGATGCAGCGAACAGAAGTATTTGTAGTCGCCGCTGGACGTGAAGGTGAATGAGAAGCTGTCGTCCGTGTCGAGCGTCTTCGACCTGTATTTGCCGGCCGACACCACCGTATGTGGAATGTCGTCGTGATTGGTCCAGGTCACGGTGTCGCCGACCTTCACCGTGACTTGCGCCGGTGCGAAGGTGAAGTTGTCGATCGTCACCTTGATGGTCTCGGCGTGCAGCGGCGCGAGGCCGAGCACGGCGGCGCCGAGGGCGAGGCGAGCGCTTCGCCGCAACAATGCTGACAGGGTCATGCGATCGATCCTCAGCCCGCCAGCGGCGTGTCGATGATGGCGAGGCGCTCGTTGCCGAGCTTGAAGTCGATGCTGGCGATGCCGAGCAGGCTGCGCAGCCTGGCATCCTCGACCTTCATCGGGCCGGGCGAGGGCGCGGTGCCCGGCGCCGGCTGTGGGAACGCGGTCGAGCGCGCGGTGTGGAAGGTGACGTTGCCCTCGACCTTCTGCATCACCTGATGGATGTGGCCGTTCAGCACCGTGACCGAGCCGAAGCCCTTGAGCATGTCGAGCGCGCGCCCACCGTCCTCGGTGCCCCAGCCCCATTGCGGATACACCGTCCACAGCGGGATATGCGCGAACACGACGACCGGCGTCGATTTGGAGCGGCCCTTGAGATCCTGCTCAAGCCAGGCGAGCTGCTCGGCGCAGAGATTGCCGAGGCCGCCGGCCTTGAGATCGACGACGTTGACGAGGCCGATGAAGTGCACGCCGCCTGCGTCGAACGAATACCAGCCGGCGCCTCGCGTCCCCTTGCCGTAGCGCTCCTTATAGAGCTTGACGTCCTCGTCGAGGAAATCATGCTCGCCGGGTACGTAGTGGACGTCGAGCCGCGTCTGCGAGATGATGCGGTCGGCATCGTCGAACTCGGCCGCCTTCGACAGGTGCGAGATGTCGCCGGTATGGATCATGAAGGCCGGCTTCACCGGCATCGCCTTGATCCGGTTGACGGCTTCCTCCAGCGTGCCGATCGCATTGGGATTGGCCGGCTTGTCGAAGCCGACATGGCTGTCGCTGATCTGCAGGAAGGTGAGGCCGGAGACCTTCTGCTCGGCCGCGCGCGCGGCGTCGACGAGGCCGAGCGAGCGCGGCACGCCGCCGGTCAGCGTCCAGAGCACGCCGGTGCCGGCCCACGTCATGCATTCCAGAACCTTGCGGCGGCTGTGACCGCCGTCATCATGATTGTCGAAGCTCATCGTTCTCTCCCGTGGCCCTCATGGGCTTGCGGGTGAGGAGAGCGGTTTCGCGGCGGGTTTATTCCCGGCGTCTCACATCCGGCTCGGCATTGACGCGTTCGTGATCGCGCGGCCCGGCGGCAAGGCGCGGATTGTTCAAGCAGGATGTCATCCGTTCTGGAGTCTGCACGGTATAAAGAACCTCATGGCATGGCTGATCCCTGGATCCGACGTTGATGCATGAGCGCGTAAATCCAACTCCGCCGCGAACCGAGGCGGCCGGCGGCCGGGTCGCGGCGCTCGACCGCGCCCGCACCTTCATCACGCTCTCGGTCGTGCTTTATCATTCCGCGATCAACTACACCTATTTCGGCCAGGGCGGCGACCGCATGCACTGGCTCGGCTTCGACCTCGTCGCGCTGTTCAACGACAGCTACTTCATGTCCTGCATGTTCTTCATTTCCGGCCTGTTCGTGCCGGCGAGCCTGGAGCGCAGGGGCGCGTCCGGCTATCTCGGCCGCCGCGCGTTGCGACTCGGAGTGCCCTACATCGTCTCGATCTTCGTGATCATGCCGATCGCCTACTATCGCTACTACGTGGCGGAGGACCAGTTCACGACGGTGTGGTGGCGGATGATCAGCGAAGGTCCGTGGCCATCGGGCTCGGCCTGGTTTCTCGGCGTGCTCTTGATCTTCGATTTCGTAGCCGCGCTCGCCTGGGCGTTCGCGCCACAGCTGATCGATGTGCTCGGACGTTGGGCCGGCAATTTGCTGCGTGCTCCGCTCACAGGCTTTCTCGTCTTCCTCGTCATCGCCAACGCGGCCTATCTGCCGCCGCATCTCGGCTTCGGCGACGGGCTGTGGTTCATGCCCGGGCACTTCCCGCTGCCACTGCAGGCGAGCCGCGCGCTGCTCTATCCGGCGTTCTTCATCGCCGGCATCGCGATCGGCGCAGCGGGCTTGCGCAGTGGACCATTCGCGCAGGAGAGCGCGCTGGTGCAGCCCTGGGCGATCTGGTTCGGTCTGTCCTATGGCTGCTACGGCATGATCCTGTTGCTCGCCTACGCGCATCACAACTGGATCGCCGATTTCGAGTCCCCGCCGCTGTGGTGGCGCGCGGCCTATGGCAGCGCCGTCGCGAGCTTCTGCGCCTCGATGGCATTCGGCGTGCCGACCTTCTTCCTGCGCTGGGCGCGTGCGCCGCTGGCGCTGATGGACCGCATGCAACCGTCGGCCTACGGCATCTATCTGCTGCACTTCCTGCCGCTGCTCTGGCTGCAATATCTGGTGTTCGATCCGGCATGGCCAGCCGCGGTGAAATTCGCGATCGTGCTGGTGGGGACGCTGGCGGTGAGCTGGGGAGCGGCGGCACTGCTGCGGCGAGTGCCGCTGGTGGCGCGGATCATCTAGGTCGTGCGATGATCTGTAGGGTGGGCAAAGGCGCGCCGTGATGTCGGCTGTTCGCGATGAACTCGCGCGCGCCGTGCCCACCATCTTGCCGCGGAGTCTGCCGCAAGACGGTGGGCACGCGCCGCCTTTCGGCGTCGCTTTGCCCACCCTACGTTTTCGCGGCATGAAGTGACGACAGGCGGATGACGGTGCGGACGTTATTCCCGCTATCCGGCATCGCGTCCTATCGCCGCGCGTTGTCAGAGAAGTGTCAGCTTGGGCCGATAGAACTTCCCTCGGTTCGCGCGGCGTAAGCGTACAGCCCATCGCGTGCAGCGTCAGGAGTTCGATCTCGCGTCATGCCGCTCGCTACAGGCGGGCGGCATGGAGCTGCTCACCGTCCATCCTCCAGGATCATCGACGCCGCCTTTTCCGCGATCATTGCCGTCGGCGTGTTGGTATTGCCCGAGGTGATCGTCGGCATGATCGAGGCGTCGGCGATGCGCAGGCCCGCGAGGCCGCGGAAGCGCAGCCGTTCGTCGACCACCGCCATCCGATCATCAGCCGTGCCCATCTTCGCCGTGCCGACCGGGTGGAAGATCGTGGTGCCGATGTCGCCGGCCGCCTTGGCCAGCGCCGCGTCATCGTCGCCGACCGCAGGGCCGGGGAGATATTCCTCCGGCCTGTAGGCTGCCAACGCACTTTGCTTCATCAGCCGCCGCGTGACGCGGATGGCGTCGGCGGCTACCTGGCGGTCGTCCTCGGTCGCCAGATAGTTCGGCGCGATCGACGGCGCCTCGTCGATCTTCGCTGAGCGAATCCGCACCGTGCCGCGCGAGGTCGGGCGCAGGTTGCAGGCGCTCACCGTAATCGCGGGGAAGCGATGCAGCGGATCGCCGAACTTGTCGAGCGACAGCGGCTGCACGTGAAACTGGATGTTGGCGCGATCGCGCCTTGGATCCGAGCGCGTGAAGATGCCGAGCTGCGACGGCGCCATGGTCAGCGGTCCGCGGCGGCGGACCGCGTAGTCGAGACCCATCAGGCCGCGCTTGACCAGCGAGTAGTAGGTCTCGTTCAGCGTCTTCACGCCTGAAACCTTGTAGATCGCGCGCTGTTGCAGATGATCCTGCAGATTGCGTCCCACGCCCGGCTTGTCGATGGTGACATCGATGCCGAGCTCGCCGAGCCACTCGGCCGGGCCGATGCCCGAGCGCTGCAGCACCTGCACTGAGCCGATCGAGCCGGCGCTGAGGATCACCTCGCCCTTGGTCCGCGCCTCGATGGTCTCGCCGTCCTGCTGGAAGCGGACGCCGACCGCGCGGCCGTTCTCGACGATCAGCCGATCGACATGGACGTTGGTCTCCAGCCGGAGGTTTTGCCGGTTCAGCGCCGGCTTGAGGAAGCCGCGCGCCGACGACCAGCGCCGGCCGCGCTTCTGGTTGACGTGGAAATAGCTGATGCCCTCATTGTTGCCGGTATTGAAATCCGGGATGCGGCGGATGCCCATCTGCTCGGCGGCGTCGCCGACGGCATCCAGCACGGCCCAGGACAGCCGCGGCGCCTCGATCCGCCAGCCGCCGCCCACGCCATGGTGCTCGCTCTCGCCGAGAAAATGGTCCTCCAGCCGCCGGAACACCGGTAGCACGTCGGAATAGGACCAGCCGGAGAGGCCAAGCTGGCGCCAATGGTCGTAGTCGGCCGCCTGGCCACGCATCGAGATCATGGCGTTGATCGCCGAGCAGCCGCCGATCACCTTGCCGCGGGGATAGGCCAGCGAACGGCCGTTGAGGCCCGGCTCGGCCTCGGTGCGAAACATCCAGTCGGAGCGGGGATTGCCGATCGCGAAGAGGTAGCCGACCGGAATATGGAACCAGATCCAATTGTCGCGGCCGCCGGCCTCGAGAATCAGCACGCGGTTCTTCGGATCGGCCGACAGCCGGTTGGCGAGGATGCAGCCGGCGGTGCCGGCGCCCACCACGATGTAGTCGTATTCCCCCTCGAGCTGGCGTCCCATCGGCATTCCCTTCCCAATCTTTGGGAGGCTTTTAGTCAGCGGGCAGCGCTCGGGACAAGCGCCTCGTTCATGGCTGGTTGACCGAGCCATGAACGAGCCGCAGCCCGGATCTGGCTAGATCTTGGGCGGTGCGACTTTTGCATGCTAGAACGGCTCAACGACCCTTTCTGGAGCTACGAGAGTCCCCCATGCCCATCGTCAACCGCGTCGCCGATCTGCAGCCCGATATCCAGGCCTGGAGGCGTGACATCCATTCGCACCCCGAGCTGCTCTACGAGGTGCACCGGACCGCGGCCTTCGTCGCCGATCGCCTGCGCGAGTTCGGCTGCGACGAGGTGGTGACGGGTCTCGGCAAGACCGGCGTGGTCGGCGTCATCAAGGGCCGCAAGCCTGGCAATGGCGACGTGAAGGTGCTCGGCCTGCGCGCCGACATGGATGCGCTGCCGATCGAGGAGATCACCGGCCTGCCTTATGCCTCCAAGACCCCGGGCATGATGCATGCCTGCGGCCATGACGGCCACACCGCGATGCTGCTGGGCGCCGCGCGCTATCTCGCCGAGACCCGCAACTTCGCCGGCGAGGTCGCCGTGATCTTCCAGCCGGCCGAGGAGGGCGGCGGCGGCGCCGACGCGATGATCAAGGACGGCCTGATCGACCGCTTCAAGATCGACCAGGTGTACGGCATGCACAACGGCCCGGGCCTGCCGGTCGGCGCCTTCGCGATCCGCCAGGGGCCGCTGATGGCCTCGACCGACTCGGTCGACATCACGATCGAGGGCCATGGTGGCCATGCCGCCAAGCCGCACAACTGCATCGACTCGCTGATGGTCGGCGCCCAGCTCGTCACGGCCTTGCAGCAGGTCGTGGCGCGCAACGTCGATCCGCTGGAGGCGGCGGTGCTGTCGATCTGCGAGTTCCACGCCGGCAATGCCCGCAACGTGATCCCGCAGAGCGCGGTGCTGCGCGGCACCGTGCGCACGCTGACGCCGAAGGTCCGCGAGCTGATGGAGAAGCGCGTGCGCGAGGTCGTGTCCGGCGTCGCCCAGATGACCGGCGCCAAGATCGACCTGGCCTACACCCGCGGCTATCCCGTCGTGGTCAATCACGCCGAGCAGACCGAGATCGCGATCCGTGCCGCCAAGGAGGTCGCGGGCGACGCCAACGTCCACGAGATGCCGCCGATGATGGGCGGCGAGGACTTTGCCTACATGCTCGAAGCCCGTCCCGGCGCCTTCATCTTCGTTGGCAATGGCGACTCGGCCGGCCTGCATCACCCCGCCTACAACTTCAACGACGAGGCGATCGTCTACGGCACCTCGTTCTTCATCAAGGTGGTGGAGAACACGCTGGCGGCGTGAGCTTCGGCCAGTAACGCTCTCCTCGAATGGCCGGGCCCGACCCGGCCATTTGCGTTTTTCGCCGCAGTGTCAGGCCGCGTGCGCGCGCTTGAGAGCGGCGGCGGCGATCTTCAGATCTTTCACGAACAGCTCATATTCCCGCGCCTTGGCGTCGGCATCGGGCAGGCGGAGCAGATAGGACGGGTGCACGGTGATCATCGCCTTGGACCCCTCGGGCAGGTCGACGATGTGGCCGCGGTTCTTGGTGACCTGGGTGATCTTGCCGAACACCGCCTGCGCGGCGGTTGCGCCCATCGCCACCACCAGAGCAGGCCGGACGGCGGCGAGCTCGCGCTCGTACCATTGCCGGCAGGCCTTGATCTCCGGCGTCGCCGGCTTCTGGTGCAGCCTGATCTTGCCGCGCGGCACGAACTTGAAGTGCTTCACCGCGTTGGTGACGTAGACCTTGGTCCGGTCGATGCCGGCCTCGTCCAACGCGCGGTCGAGCATCTGGCCGGCCGGGCCGACGAAGGGGTGGCCGGCGAGGTCCTCCTTGTCGCCGGGCTGCTCGCCGACCAGCATCAGGGGCGCATGCTCCGGGCCTTCGCCAAAGACTGTCTGGGTGGCGTCCTTCCACAGCGGGCAGGCGCGGCAGGCGGCGGCCTCTTCACGCAAGGTCTGAAGATCGGTCGCCTCGACATCACGTGAGGTGTGAGCAGCGGCAGGCGCGTGGGCCTTCGGCTTGCGGGTCATCGCGGTCTCCTCGACGCGTTTCTGCGGCTTGTGCGGTTCGGTGCCTTCATCGGCGATCATCACCGATGTGCGCCGGCTGGCTTCCGCGATCAGCGGCTGGATCAGCTTCGCCTCGGGCAGGTTCTGCCAATATTTCTTTGGCATCTCCTTCTCCATCGCCTTCACTTTCAGCCGTGCCGGATTGAAAATGCTGGCGTAATAGCGCAGCCACACCTCTTCGAGCCGGTCTTCAGTCGGCGCTTCAGCCTTGCTCACACCGGGCGTGAACGACACGCGGCTGCCGTCCCAATGGGCGCAGAGCTCCGGCGTCAGGATCGACCAGGGCATGTCGGCGAAGCGGCGGGCGAAGAAGGGAGCGGCGCGCTCGACGATGTGATGCTCGGGCTCGAACCAGGCGACGTAGCGCGCCTCGCGCTCCCTACCGACCTCGCGGAAGCGAACGAAGGCGTGCATCTTGTGGACGTCGCGGCGGACGGCGCGGGCCAGCGCATTGGCCTGCGCGACATCGGGATCGGTCGCAATGTCCATCAGGTCGTGGTTGGTGCGCAGACGCCACAGCAGCCGGTAGAGCAGGGCGAAGCGGTTGGGATCGCTGTGCAGGATCGCGCTCTCGGCCAGCTCCATGAAGCTCGTGGGCACGGAGAAGGCGCCCTTGGGGACGTCGGGCAGCCGTGTCTCCGACTGATCGTCGAACAGATCAGCCGCGGCGCCCTTCACCCGCCAGCTCACATCGGCGGCCCTGACATCGTTCATCGCCAGCGCCCGCGCCGCCTTGCGCCAGCCGTCGAAATCGGTGTCGCTGTCGAGGGTTACGACGTGCATTTGTCTCCTCACGTCATTGCGAGGAGCGCAGCGACGAAGCAATCCAGAGTCGTCGTGTCGCCCCTGGATTGCTTCGGGGCTTCGCCCCTCGCAATGACGACGTGGCTAGAATCCAAATCCCAGCTGCTGCGGTTTCGGCCGCAGCCGGGCCCTGAGGCTGGCGCCGTCCAGCAAAGACGGCGACGGCCGGTGGTCTGACAAAACGATGAACGGCAGCGCCTTGTTCCGGATCACATTGAGCTGGGCCAGATCCGCGAAGCGGATCGTCGTGGTGCGTCGGGTGGCGAGGATGCGCTGCACGGTGCGGGCGCCGAAGCCGGGCACGCGCAGCAGTTCCTCGCGGCTGGCTTTGTTGATGTCGAGCGGGAAGCGGTCGCGGTGGCGCAGTGCCCAGGCGAGCTTGGGGTCGATGTCGAGCGGCAGCATGCCTTCGTTCTCCTCGACGATCTCCTCCGCATCGAAGCCGTAGAACCGCATCAGCCAGTCGGCCTGATACAGCCGGTGCTCGCGCACGAGCGGCGGGGCCTGCAGCGGCAGCGCGCGGCTCGCGTCAGGAATCGGGCTGAAAGCCGAGTAATAGACCCGCTTGAGCTTGTAGGCGCCGTAGAGATTGGCGGAGGTCGACAGGATCGTGCGGTCGTTGGCGGCATCGGCGCCGACGATCATCTGCGTGCTCTGGCCGGCCGGCGCGAACCGCGGCGGCCTGGCGCGGCGCACCGTCTTCTTCGCCTCCGCCGTCTCGTCGAGCTTGAGCCGCAGGCGCCCCATGGTGCGGCGGATCGCGCGCTGGTCCTTCTCCGGCGCCAGCTTGGTGAGGCTGTCCTCGAGCGGCGTCTCGATGTTGATGCTGAGCCGGTCGGCATATTTGCCGGCCTCCGCGATCAGCGCCTCGTCGGCTTCCGGAATCGTCTTCAGATGGATGTAGCCGCGGAAGCGATGCTCCTCGCGCAATTTGCGCGCGACGCTGACGACCTGCTCCATCGTGTAGTCCGGGCTGCGGATGATGCCCGACGACAGAAACAGTCCCTCGATGTAGTTGCGGCGATAGAAGTCGATCGTGAGCTTCACCACCTCGTCGACCATGAATCGCGCGCGCGGCACGTTGGAGGAGGCGCGGTTGACGCAATACAGGCAGTCGAAGTTGCAGGCGTTGGTGAGCAAAATCTTGAGCAGCGAGATGCAGCGTCCGTCCGGCGCATAGGAGTGGCAGATGCCCATGCCCGGCGACGTCGAGCCGAGGCCCTTGCCGTCACGGGAATCCCGCATCTCCGTACCGCTGGAGGCGCAGGACGCGTCGTACTTGGCGGCATCGGCCAGGATCTCCAGTTTGCGCAGCAGCTCCATGCTTTTGAATCCCTTTGATTCCACTCGTTGAATCCGGACCGGGTCAATCCCGATTGACTCTCTTTGACGCGTTAGCTTTATATTAGAACGTATCATGAACAAAGGAGATCGTCGCGGGTTCATTGCCTGCGTTCACAAAGAGAACGGCAGCACCCGCACGATGGATGAAAGGAGCGGCGACGGATGACCGGCGCACGCATGGATACGCTCGCGCGTCTGCGCGGCCGCATTGCCCGTCTCGAAGCGGCCGATGGCGCGCATGATCTGCGCCGAGTCGCGCTCGGCCATGACGAGGCGGACGCGGTGCTGCAGGGCGGGCTCGCCACCGGCGCGCTGCACGAGGTGTTCGCGGAAGGCGGCCGCCAGGCGGCGGCCGCGACCGGTTTCGTGTGCGGCCTGGCGGCGCGTGTCGCCGCGCGCCGGCCGCTGATCTGGATCCGGCAGGACTTTGCCGAACGCGAGGCCGGCGCGCTGTCGATGAGCGGGCTCGCCGAGCTCGGCCTCGATCCGCGCCGCCTCGTGGTCGTGCGCGCGCCCGATCTGGATCACGCTTTGCGCACCGCCGCCGATGCGCTCGCCTGCGATGCGCTGGGCGGTGTGATGCTGGAGGTGTGGGGCGAGACGCCAAAGCTCGATCTCGTCGCCAGCCGCAAGCTGACCCTGGCGGCGCAGGAGTCCGGCGTGACCGCGCTGCTGTTGCGCGTCGCCGCGACGCCGGAGCCCTCGACCGCGGAGACGCGCTGGATGGTGCGCACCGCGCCGTCGCCTGTGGTGGCGCCATGGATGGCGTGGGGCGCACCGCGCCTCGATGCCGAGCTCATTCGCAACCGTCACGGCCAGACCGGACAATGGATCATGGAGTGGATGCCCGATGCGTGCCGTTTCAGCGAACCGGCGGCGGATCCTCAGCCTGTGGCTGCCGCGCCTGCCCATCGAGCGCATCAAGCGGAGCCGCAGCGCCGATCCGCTTGAGCAAGGCAAGCCGCAGGTCGTCGTCATCAAGGACGCCAATGCGCTGCTGATCCATTCGCTCGACGAGGCGGCCGCGCGTCACGGCGTATCGCTCGGCCAGCCCTTGGCGAATGCCCGCGCGGTCTGTCCCGATCTCGTCGCGCATGAGGCCGATCTCGCCGCCGATGCCAAGCTGCTGGAGAGCATCGCCGACTGGTGCGACCGCTTCACGCCGCTGGTGGCGCTCGATCCACCGCAGGGGCTGTCGCTCGACATCACCGGCTGCGTGCATCTGTTCGGCGGCGAGGCGAAGCTGATGCAGTCGGTGTGCGATGCGCTGACCGCGCACGGCCTCACTGTGTCGGCGGCGATCGCTTCCAACGCGGTGTGCGCGCGCACGCTGAACCGGCAGGTTCACGGCCGCATCGTGCCGGATGGCGAAGAGGCGGCGGCGGTCGCGTCGCTGCCGGTGGCTGCGCTCGGCGGCAGCGACGCGATCACGCTCGGCCTGCGCCGCGCCGGCCTCAAGACCATCGGCGACGTCGCCTCGCGCGGTCGCAACGAGATCACCGCCCGCTTCGGCGCCGCCTTCACCCGCGTGCTGGCCCAGGCGCTGGGCGAAGCCGATGCGCCGATCAGTCCGCGCAAAGTGCCGCCGGACTACATCGTCGACAAGCGCTTCGCCGAGCCGGTGGCGACCGACACGGTGATCGCGGCGAGCCTCTCCAGTCTCGCCACGATGCTGGTGGCGGCGATGGCCCAGCAGGGCAAGGGCGCGCGGCGGCTGGAGGCCTGCTTCTTCCGCACCGACGGGCTGGTGCGCGTCATCGCGGTCGACACCGGCCAGCCTGTGACGGACGCCGCCGTCATCGACCGGCTTTTCCGCGAGCGGCTGGAAGCGCTGAACGACCCGCTCGATCCCGGCTTCGGATTCGACATGATCCGCCTCGCCGCCGGCCGCAGCGAGATCGTGGTGCAGCAGCAGCGCGATCTCGACGCCCATGTCCACGACAATGACGAACTGTCGGCCTTGATCGACCGCATCGCCGCGCGCATCGGTGGGAAGCGTGTCGTTGTGCACCTGCCGGTCGATACCCATCTCCCCGAACGCGCGGCGCTGCCATTGCCGGCGCAGCACAATCTCGCGGCCACAAGCACCGCCAACTGGCCCGAACGCCACGACGGCGAGCCGCCGCTGCGCCCCTTGCGTCTGTTCGCACGCCCCGAGGCCATCCAGGTCATCGCCGGCATCCCCGACGGCCCGCCCGCGCGCTTCGTCTGGCGCCGCGCCGCGCATGCGGTGGTGCGCGCCGAGGGCCCCGAGCGCATCGCCATGGAATGGTGGCGCCCCGACGGCCAGGGCCTGACGCGCGACTATTTCCGTGTCGAAGACGAACACGGCCTGCGCTTCTGGCTCTACCGCGATGGCCTGTACGACCGTGAATTGGAGCAGCCGGAGAACGGCCCGCCGGTTCAGCCCCTCTGGTACATGCACGGACTATTCGCATGAGAGGCAGGGCGATCGCACGGCAAGCGCGCTGCTCACCCTCCCCTGGAGGGGGAGGGTCGGCTCGCATGCGCGCATGCGAGCCGGGGTGGGGTGACAGACCATCCGCGTTTGCGGTGCTGATTTTCGCCGGAGCGGAGACGCTTGTCGTTACGATTAGTCGACGCGATGACGACCGATTGCTGGGCTCACCCCACCCCGCCGCGCGCTCTGCGCGCGTCGACCCTCCCCCTCCAGGGAAGGGTGGGCAGCTGTGCAAGCCGCTTGCTGAGTGGCTGTCTTTCGCATCGCAGGGACATCGCGCCGCCCCAATCTCCGCAGCCGCGCCATGACCCCCGTCGCCTACGCCGAGATCGGCATCACCACCAATTTCTCCTTCCTGCACGGCGGCTCACACCCCCAAGCCTATGTGCACCAAGCCGCTGCATATGGCCTCACCGCGATCGGCATTGCCGATCACAACACGCTGGCCGGCATCGTCCGCGCCTATAGCGAGCTGAGTAACGACAAGCTGAGCTACAAGCCAAAACTGCTCTACGGCGCGCGGCTCGTCTTCACCTGCGGCACGCCGGACATCCTGGTCTATCCGCGCGACCGCGCGGCGTACGGCCGGCTGTGCCAGCTGCTCACCCGCGGCAAGCGCGGCAGCGATCTCGACAAGGTCGCCAAGGGCGATTGCCGCCTGAGCTTCGAAGACCTGTTCGAGTTCATCGAAGGCCAGCTCCTCGTGCTGATGCCGCCGCATCGCTTCGACGAGGACGCGCTGGGCGCAATCCTGGCGCGTCTGAAGGACAGCCCCGCCGAAGGCGTGTGGCTCGCCGGCAGCCTGCTGTACCGCGGCGACGACCGTCGCCGGCTGGCGCGGCTCGCGCGTCTCGCTGCGTCAGCCAGGGTGCCGCTGATCGCCACCAACGACGTACTCTATCACCATCCAAGCCAGCGCATGCTGCAGGACGTGCTGACCTGCATTCGCGAGAAGGCCTCGATCGAGAGCATCGGCCGCCGTCTGCAGGCCAATGCCGAGCGCCATCTCAAGCCGGGCCATGAGATGGCGCGGCTGTTCCGCGATCATCCCGACGCGATCGCCGAGACGCTGCGCTTCACCGACCGCATCAGCTTCTCGCTCGACCAGCTCAAATACCAATATCCCGACGAGCCGGTGCCTTCAGGCAAGACCGCGCAGGGGCATCTGGAGGACCTCACCTGGGCCGGCGCCAAGACCTATTTCGGCGAGCATCTCGATGACAAATTGCGCGCGGTCCTCAACAAGGAGCTGGCGCTGATCGCCGAGCTCAACTACGCGCATTATTTTCTCACCGTCCACGACATCGTGCGCTATGCGCGCAGCCAAGGCATCCTGTGCCAGGGCCGCGGCTCCGCGGCGAATTCGGCCGTCTGCTACGTGCTCGGCATCACCTCGGTGGACCCGACCAAGATCGATCTCTTGTTCGAGCGCTTCATCTCCAAGGAGCGGCTGGAGCCGCCGGATATCGACGTCGATTTCGAGCATTCGCGGCGCGAGGAGGTGATGCAATATGTCTATCGCCGCTACGGCCGTCACCGCGCCGCGATCATCGCCACCGTCATCCATTATCGCCCGCGCAGCGCCATCCGCGACGTCGGCAAGGCGCTGGGGCTAACCGAGGACGTCACGTCCGTGCTCGCCGACACCGTGTGGGGCAGTTGGGGCGACGGCCTGTCCGACATGCAGGTGCGCCAGGCCGGGCTCGATCCCACCAATCCGATGATCCGCCGCGCCGTGGAGCTGGCCTCGGAGCTGATCACCTTTCCGCGCCATCTGTCGCAGCATGTCGGCGGCTACGTGTTGACCCAGGACCGGCTCGACAGCTACGTCCCGATCGGCAACACCGCGATGGACGACCGCACCTTCATCGAATGGGACAAGGACGATGTCGACGCGCTCAGCATGATGAAGGTCGACGTGCTCGCGCTGGGCATGCTGACCTGCATCCGCAAGAGCTTCGACCTGATCGCCGATCACAAGGGCAGGCGCTACGTGCTCGCCGATATCAAGTCGGAGGACGACAACGAAGTCTACCAGATGCTGCAGCGGGGCGAGTCGCTCGGCGTGTTCCAGGTGGAGAGCCGGGCGCAGATGAACATGTTGCCGCGCCTCAAGCCGCGCACCTTCTACGATCTCGTCATCGAGGTCGCGATCGTCCGGCCGGGGCCGATCCAGGGCGACATGGTGCATCCCTATTTGCGCCGCCGGAACGGCCTCGAGAAGGTCAGCTATCCGGCGCCTGCGAACGGCCCGGCCGACGAGCTCTACAAAGTTCTACACAAGACGCTCGGCGTGCCGCTGTTCCAGGAGCAGGCGATGCGGATCGCGATTCAAGCCGCAAAATTTTCGCCGGAGGAAGCCAACGGCCTGCGCCGCGCGATGGCGACGTTCCGCAATGTCGGCACCATCGGCTCCTATGAGGAGAAGATGGTCTCGAACATGATCGCGCGCGGCTATGACCCGGCGTTCGCCAAGAGCTGCTTCGACCAGATCAAGGGCTTTGGCTCCTACGGCTTTCCGGAAAGCCATGCCGCGAGCTTCGCGCAGCTGGTCTATGTCTCGTCCTGGCTGAAATACTTTCATCCCGATGCGTTCTGCTGCGCGCTGCTGAACTCGCAGCCGATGGGCTTCTACGCGCCGGCGCAGATCGTCGGCGACGCCCGCAAGAACGGCGTCGAGATCCGCGACATCGATGTCTCCCACAGCTTTGCCGACAACACGCTGGAAAAAACCGACGGGAAATATTGCGCCGTCCGCCTCGGATTCCGCCAGATCGACGGCTTCCGCTGGATCGACCGCGACGAGGAGCGGATCAGGAAATTGTCGGAGGCGTTGCGGAGGGAGACGCTAGCTGCTCCCACATCTTCAACCCCAGGTGGTGGGCAGGCTCTCTCCTCATCGTCATTCCGGGGCGCGCGTAGCGCGAGCCCGGAATCCATACTCCCGATCGTGGTTATGGATTCCGGGCTCGCCCTCCGGGCGCCCCGGAATGACGGCGCGGAGAGGAGCGTTTCTCACTCGCAAACGCTTGGTGCATTTGGAGCGCACGACGCAAATGCGTCGCCCCGTAATGACAACGACAAACAGACTGCCTCTTCGCTTCAAACCGCCGACCGCGAAGACGACTGGGCCGACCGCATCATCCGCGCGCGCGAGCGCCGTCCCTTCACCTCGCTGGAGGACTTTGCCCGCGACACCGCGCTGCCCAAGCGCGCGCTGCTGCTGCTGGCCGATGCCGATGCGTTCCGCTCACTCGGGCTCGACCGCCGCGCCGCCTTGTGGGCCGTGCGCCGGTTGCCCGACGATGTGCCGCTGCCGCTGTTCGAGGCTGCGATCGCCCGCGAGCAGCCGGACGAGGGCGCGCAGCCGCTGCCCGAGATGCCGCTGCCGGAGCACGTCGTCGCGGACTATCAGACCATCCGCCTGTCGCTAAAGGGCCACCCGATGGAGTTCCTGCGCCGGCGTTTTGCCGCCGAGGGCGTGCTGGCCTGCCGCGACGTCAACGATTCCAACGATCGCCGCCGCATCCGCTGTGCCGGCGTGGTGCTGGTGCGGCAGCGACCGGGCAGCGCCAAGGGCGTCGTGTTCATGACCCTGGAGGACGAGACCGGGATCGCCAACATCGTGGTCTGGCCGAAGGTGATGGAGACCTTCCGCAAGGAGGTGATGGGCGCGCGCCTGGTGCTGGTCGAAGGCCGCATCCAGAGCAGCCCCGAGAAGGTCGTGCATCTCGTCGCCGAGCGCCTGGTCGACCGCACCGCCGATCTCGCGCTGCTGTCGGACGACCGCCTCGGCGCCATCCCGCAAGGTCCGATGCCCGCGGAGCCGCTCAACGACGACCGCCGCGACCATCCGGATAATCCCTCCCAGCGCGTCAGCCACCCCCGCAACGTCCGCATCCTGCCACGCTCGCGCGATTTTCATTGAGGCGTGGACTCGTGGTGACACGGTGGGCACGGCCCTTCGGACGATGCTTCGCATCGCCCGAATTGCCTTTGCCCACCCTACGGTTCTTTGTTAGTTGGTAAGATCGAAACCACGAGCTGTAGGGTGGGCAAAGACGCAACGCGAAGCGTTGCGACGTGCCCACCGGCCACGAGCGCGATGGGGGTGATGATGCCGAACTATCGCAGAGCATCCATCAAGGGCGGCGTGTTCTTTTTCACCGTTGTTCTGGAGGATCGAAGCAGCCATCTTCTCTTAGAGCAGATCGAGCGCCTTAAGGCATCCTACCGCCTTGCCTGCGAGCGTCTCCCCTTCGAAACGATCGCGATCTGCATCCTTCCCGACCATCTCCACGCGATCTGGGCTTTGCCGGAGGATGATGCCGACTATCCGATGCGCTGGAGCATGATCAAGAGCAGCTTCTCTCGTGGTCTGAAGACTCTGACGCAATCACGAAGCCTTGTGACGAAGCGCGAGAAGGGGATCTGGCAACGGCGCTATTGGGAGCACGCCATCCGCAACGAGACGGATCTCGAACGCCATATCGACTATATCCATTTCAACCCGGTCAAGCATGGTCATGTGTCACGCGTTGCCGATTGGCCACACAGCAGTTTCCATCGCTTCGTCGAACGCGGATGGCTCGCTCCTGATTGGGGAGGAGATATCAAAGCGACCGCTGGGTCGTATGGTGAGTGAAGACGGTGGGCACGGCGCTTCGTACGATGCTGCGCATCGCACGAAGCACCTTTGCCCACCCTACGGTTCTTGCTAGTCGATAGACCGGCGCCACAGATTGTAGGGTGGGCAAAGGCGCGTCGCGCAACGCGCGTCGCGACGTGCCCACCGGCCGCGATCGAGACTCAACGTAATCTGGGCAAAGCGACGCGAAGACCTCGTCATCCAGCACGCGCGACGATCACCCGCGCGCCTGCCTCCGCAAACGCCGCCCGCTGCGCCTCGGATGCGCCGTCATCCGTCACCAGGGTCCAGCGCGGCGGCAGGGGGGCCCAGGCGTCCTGTTCGGCGCGGCCGAGCTTGCCGGCGTCGGCGAGCACGATCAGCTCGCGGGCCTGCTGCATCATCAGCGATTTCAGCGCTACCTGGTCGAGATCGGCCTCGCACAGGCCGCGGCCCTTCACCAGGCCGTCGGCGCTCATCACCGCGCGGTCCGCCGTGATCCGCCGCAACGCATCGCTCGCCAGCGGACCCATCGTGCTCATGCTGGTGGTGCGCAACGCGCCGCCCAGCACCACGATCTCGATCGCCGGCGCCTTGGCGAGAAAGGGCAGCAGCGCGAGATTGTTGGTGATGATGCGCAGCCGCCGCTGCAGCAGCAGCCGGCCGAAGGCGGCGACCGTCGAGCCGGCGTCGAGGATGAGCGTGTCGCCGTCCTCGATCAGCTCGGCGGCCGCGCGCGCGATCGCCTGCTTCTCGCGGCCCTGCACCGCGAGCCGCTGCTCCAGCGTGGCCTCGGCGACGTGGCCGGTGAGGATGGCGCCGCCATAGGTGCGGCGCACGGCGTTGCTCTTCGACAGATGCTGCAGGTCGCGGCGCACGGTCGAGGCGGAAACGTCGAAGCGCCGCGCGAGATCGTCGACATCGATTTCCCCGGCGTTCAGGGCTTCGAGGAGGCGGGCATGCCGCTCCTTGCTGCGCATCGACATCGGCCTCTCACCCTCACTGCCGCGCCATGCTCATTGGCGCCGGTTGATGAGCGGACGCCATAGCATGCCGGCGCGGCTGCGCAATCCGTCAGGCCGCCTGCTTCGGCGCGAGATCCGCCGCCTGGCGCAGCGCCTCGATCAGGCTGCGCTCGTCGGCGATGCCTTTGCCGGCGATATCGAACGCCGTGCCGTGGTCGACCGAGGTGCGGATCACCGGCAGCCCGACCGTGATGTTCACGCCGGCCTCCAGCCCCAGCACCTTGATCGGGCCGTGGCCCTGGTCGTGATACATCGCCACCACCATGTCGTAGTCGCCGCGGCCGGCCAGGAAGAACAGCGTATCGGCGGGCAGGGGGCCGCGCACGTCCCAGCCCTTGCGCTGGCAGGCTTCCACGGCCGGCGTGATCTTGGCGGCCTCCTCGCCGCGGCCGAACAAGCCGTTCTCGCCCGCATGCGGATTGATCGCGCAGACGCCGATCTTCGGATTCTTGATTCCGGCGCGCACCAGCACGTCATGCCCTCGCGTGATCACGCGCTCGACGAGGCCCGGCTCGATCTTTTCGATCGCGTCGAGCAGGCCGATATGCGTCGTGACATGGATGACGCGCAGCTTCGGCGACACCAGCATCATCGAGACTTCGGGCGTGCCGGTGAGATGCGCCAGCAATTCGGTATGCCCCGGGAATTTGTGCCCGGCCGCATGCAGCGCCTCCTTGGAGAGCGGCGCGGTGCAGATCGCCTGCGCGGTTCCCGCCTGCACGATCTCGACGGCCTTCTCGATGAAGCGATAGGCGGCTTCACCGGCCACCGGCGACACCTGGCCGAACGGCAGATCGTCCGGCACGAGCTTCAGGTCGACGCACTGCACGGCGTCCGCGGCGAAGTTGGCTTCGCTGGCCTCGCCAATCGCATCGACTCCTCGGGCGGTGCCAACGATCCGGCCCGCCTTGCGCAGGCGCGTGGTGTCGCCGATCACCAGCGGGTTGCAGATCGCGCGGGTCTCCGGATGGTCCAGCGCCTTCATGATCACTTCGGGCCCAATGCCGGCCGGATCTCCCATGGTGATTGCGATGGTCGGACGGGTCATGAAAAGCTTCCTCTGGTTCTGATCGCGCGCAGCCGTTCGCTGATGCGGATCAGGCTGTGCGCGTCGCCGAACGCGCCGGCCTTGGTGGCAATGGGAACGGCGATCTGGCCGAGCGTGAGGCCGAGCGACACGCCCGGCTCGATCTCGTCGGCGAGGCGGATGCCGTTGACGCCGAAGCGCGCGAGCAGGGCGGCCGCGGTCTCGCCGCCGGTTGCGGCGAAAGCGCCGAGGGCGGGCGCGACCGTCTGCAGCGCGTCGGCGAGAGCGTTCGCAAGCTGTGCGCCCAGCCGCATGTCCGGGTGATCGTTCATCGTGATCTCGACGAGGGCATCGCGGCCTTGCCCGAGATGCGCGGTCACGTCGGTGGCGAGCGCGGCGCGGGCGTCGTCATCCTGGCCGAGCAGCATCTCAGGTGCGACCGGAAAATGCCTTACGGTGCCGCTCGCCTGCAGTTCGCGGGCCGCACTGCGCGAGGCGCCCGCCAGCGAGCCGACCACGATCAGGGTGCCGCAGGCGCTGGCGGGAATCCGCAATGTTTCGCCGGTCTCCTCGGCCTCGATGCCGGCCAGCGCATGCGCGAGGCCGGCGCTGCCGATGAAGAACGGCGCCGGAGAGACGTCGCTGCTTGCGGCCGCGATCAGATGCAGATCGTGCTCGGTCTCCGCATCGCAGATCCCGACGATATTTCCCTCGGCCGCGAGCCGGGCCAGCGTGCCTTTTAGCTCGGTACCGCGAACCGTGGAGAGGGCGAGTTTCTCGGACCTCACTCCCGCCGTGCCGAGCACCTCGGCCAGATCGGCGGTCGGATAGGTGTGGTCGCGCTGCCAGACCTCGGCCTGTTCGAGCGGCCGTCCCTGCACCAGGATGCGTCCGCTCACCGTGGTGCGGCCGGTCGCCGGGAAGGCGGGGGCGAACACGCCGAAGGCCGGCCCCGATTGCGCGAGATGCGCCATCGTCGCCGCCGTCTCCGCTGCCGGCTGTCCGCGCAGCGTCGAGTCGATCTTCTTGAACAGTCGCCGTCTCGGCCGGGCGAGCCGCGCCAGCACGTGCGTGTGCCGGCGGGCGGCGTCCTCGGCCGAAAGGCCGCGGCTCGCCGCGTCATAGGCGAGCACCGGCAGCCGGCGATCGGACGCGTCCTCTCCCCAGGTCACCGCGGCGGCGCGACCGCGCCGGCCGAAGGCGATCGCGCAGTCTGCTGCCCCGGTGAGGTCGTCCGCGACGATCAGCCAGCCTGCCATGGGATCAGTGACCTGCCGGACGTGGCGTGGGTGTCAGTGCAGCGGCGGTCGCCACCTCGTCCTCGCTCTCCGTGTCCACCCCAGGGCCGACCTTGCGGCTGACCCAGGCGGTCAGCAGCGGCGTCAGGATGGCGGTGACGACGACGCAGGCTGCGATCAGGATGGTGGCAGGGCCTGCCGCCGGAGCATAGGCCGGATTGGCCGCGGCCACGATGGCCGGAACGGCCGCCGCATTGCCTGCGGTAGAGGCCGCGGCGACGCCGGCGACGCCCGTGCCGCCTGTGATCCGGTCTGCGAGGAACAGCGGAATGCCGGTCACGATCACCACCGCGACGCCCATGCCGAGGCCGAGCAGGCCGGCCTGCCAGACCTTCGACAGGTCAAGCCCGGCGCCGAGCGCGAAGGCGAAGAACGGGATCATCACCGGGATCGCGCGGCTCAGGAAGGCGCGCATCTCGCGATCGAGATTGCCGATGATCATGCCGACGACCAGCGGCAGGATGGCGCCGACCAGCGCCTGCCACGGAAACGCCGACAGACCGGCGACGCCGAGCGTCAGCATGGTCAAGAACGGGCCGCTTTCCAGGGTCATGATCGTATAGGCGCCGACGTCGCGCGGCCGTCCATACTGGCCCATCAGCGCCATGTAGAGGCCGCCATTGGTGTCGTTCATCGCAGCGACGATGGCGAGCGTCGAGATGCCTGCGAACATGCCCGAGGTCACCGGCGTCTCGCCGAGAAGGCGGCCGAAGATCACGCCGAGGATCACGGCGACGCCGACCTTCACGACCAGCAAGGTGCCGCCCTTCTTGACGATGTAGGGGGTGGCGCGGAAGTCGATGCTGGCGCCCATGCAGGCGTAGAACACGGCGAGGATGGTCAGCGATCCCGAGAACAGCGCGCCGGTGAAGGAGCCGAAGAATTTCGGCGTCTCGGGGAAGAACGTCGCGATCAGCGCGCCGACCAGCAGCGGCACTACCATCATCCCGCCCGGCACCTTCTCGATCGTCTCCTTGATGGGCACCTGCATGTCCCGCGTCCTTCCCTGACAACGTCAAATTCTACGTATTTTGCGCAATCTCTTGAGAAGAAGATGCGCGCTTTGGTCAAATAAGCGCAAAATGCGCAGAATGCAAACGACATTTGCGCAATTTGCGCAATTTTTAGAGCTGTTATGGGCCGGAGCGCGCGCCGCTGCCGAGTGCGTCCCCCTGGCTGCTGTCGGTCGGAGAGTCTCCCCGGCACCTACGGGTCCGTAGCGGTCAGGCCAGCCCCGGCCCAACCCCCAATGCAAACCGAAGATCCATCGAGACGGGCGGCAGCCGTTTGGAGTGCTCGACGATTGAGGCTCGACAATCTGCATTCGAGGACGGCCCAGCGGAAAATGCGCGTGCTGCTGCACGATCCCTTCAACGTGACGAGATAAGTACGACGCCCACAGTCTGGCTTGTTAGTTTGTAGGATCGAACCTCGCTTCGTAGGGTGGGCAAAGGCACGGCGCGCCTCGCGCGACGTGACGTGCCCACCGGCCGCAGGCGCGATGGACGTGTAGCCGCTGTGAGGGAGATCGCCGGCTCGCAAGCAAGAACTCGATCGCCAAGCAAGAACGGTGGGCACGTCACGTCGCGCATGCGCGCCGTGCCTTTGCCCACCCTACGGCTGCTCCGCTCCAAGTCGGCAGACGGGCCATCTTGTGGCCTTCATCGCCACGATATCAATTCTCGTCGTCCAACACGCCACGAAGCCTCTCCCCATGCAATTATCCGATCGCTCTCTCTTCATCCTGAACATGGTGTTCGTCGTCATCGGCGTGCTCGTGCTGCGGTCGAAACCGGATGTCGGAATTGTCACCATCGCGTTCTTCGGATCGGGCGCCGTGCTCGCCGCCAGCATCATCATCCGCAAACGACGCTCGGCACCGACGGCTGAGCGGGTCATGATCACTGGCGGTGTCCCCATGCGTCCGTCGCGCGTGCTGATCGGCGGTCTCGGGGCCTGGCTAGCAGCGCTCGGCGTCATCCTGACCGTTTTTGGCTGGTCCTACGGCATCGTGTTTCGCTGCCTGTCGATCGCCTCGCTGATCTTCGGCTGTTATCTGCTGGCCGCCGTGCTGATCGGCTGGCTGCCGAGCACCTTCATCCAATTCGACGAGACCGGGATCACCTTCGGCTGCCGCGGCTTCTCCTATGTCGTTGCCTTCGACAACATCGCGGATCTGGCGGTGGCGGAAATGAACCGCAATCCCTTCCTGTGCATCCGGCTGCATCAACCCGATGCCGTCGCGGTGACCCCGCCCGCAAGATATGTGGACGCGCTCAAGCAGATCGGCCGATCCGAAGCCCTCATGGGCGCTCACATCGCCATTCCGACCCAGCAATATCTGATCGACGCCACGCTGCTCTCGCAGGCCATCGCGCGCTACGTCAACGAGCCGGTGGCCCGCCGCGAGCTCGAGGTGAGGTCACTGGCCAATGAGAAGTAGATCAACCGAGGTTGGCAACGCCGTTCGCCCCCCAAAGAAAAACGCTTTACATTTTTCCGAATTCATGTTCTATTCTCGCGCATCCCGTCCCATCGAGAAGGGGCGTAGCGCGCGATCGTCACGACACGCGGGGCGGGGAGCGATGGCCGTGGTGTTGCCGCAGCGTGCTTTGGCATGTGGACGAACGGCAACGTGCGGACGTGAAGTCGCAGCGTGCTGGCACCCCGATGCTGGTGCTACGTTCGCGACGGCGCTTGCGCGCCGCGCGGGCAATGGTGGCCAACAAGCCCGGCGCACCAGGCAGACTGCGTATAAACGTTAAGACCGTCGCGCAGGGAAGGCCGGGTGATCTCGGCTGCACCTGTGGTACCTGCCGCCTGCATTCTTTTTCGCAGGCGGGCCGCAGGCGTCAGTCGGCGCCTGGCCTTCCCTGCGCCCTCCTCACGAGAGGGTGAAATGATCAGCACAACTCGGACGCATCTGCGCCGCGAGGCAGCTTTCCTATGTTCGTCTCACAGGCTGTGATGTCTAAGATCCGCGGTGACCAGGCATGTCTCAAGGCTCAATGGCCAGTCGGATCTACAGCGCAGATATGGAACATAGTGGGCTGGAACAGATGCATACCCGCGCAGGTTGGCCGTTGAGGCCGCTACATCGTCCCGGCGATTCATTACGGCAGCATGACGTCATGGTGCGGCACCGAAGAAAATGACGATTGCCGAAAATGAGCTGAATGCAAGCTGAACGGCTGTCGTTGAACTTTCAAATTTTTAAAGCAAGACAGAGGCGACTTTGGCGATTTTTAGGTTGTTTAAAGCTCCAGTTCCGCACTATTAGCGCAGCGATGAGCCCGCCAATGCCGGAATCGTCGACGGATCAAACGAGCCAGTCATAAACAGCCATGGCGCCTGACACGAACTCACTTCCGCAGATGATCAGCACCAAGCGGCTGGTGATGGGTTTGGCCGTGCTGGCGATCGCCGGCGCAGGCGCCTACGGCTACACCCAGCTGGGATCCTCGACGGCGTCCAAAGACAACATCGAGCTGTCCAGCCAGTCGAAGCGCAATGGCACGACCTTCACGCCCTCGGCCGCGGAATGGGCGACCCTGACGATCGAGCCGGTATGCGAAAAAATCTTCCGCGCCGAGCACATCACCGAGGGCAAGGTGGCTGTCGACGAGGATCGCTCGACGCCGGTGTTCTCGCCCTATGCCGGCCGTGTGACCAAGCTGCTGGCGCGCCCGGGCGAGACCGTCCGCCAGGGTCAGCCTTTGTTCGTGATCGAGGCCGCCGACACGGTGCAGGCCCAGAATGATTTCATCACCGCCATCACCTCGATGAACAAGGCGAAGTCGGCGCTGGACCTCGCCGACATCCAGTACAAGCGTGCCAAGGATCTGTTCGAAGGCCGGGCGATCCCGCTGAAGGATTTCCAGCAGGCGGAGGCGACCTCCGTTCAGGCCCAGAACGACATGCGGTCTTCGCAGACGGCGCTGGAGGCCGCGCGCAACAAGCTGCGGATCCTCGGTTTCACCGATGCCGCGATCGGCAATTTCCAGAGCAAGGGCGTGATCGACCGCGAGATCACGATCTACGCGCCGATCGGCGGCACGGTCGTGCAGCGCAAGGTCGGCCCCGGCCAGTACGTGAACTCCGGTGCGAGCGATCCCGTCTTCGTGATCGGCGATCTCTCGACCGTCTGGCTTACCGCCTTCGTGCGCGAGAGCGATGCGGCGCTTGTGAATGTCGGCGAGGAGATCCTCGTCAACGTGCTCGCCCTGCCGGGCCGTCCGCTGAAGGCGAGCATCAACTACGTGGCCGCCTCGATCGACCCGGCGACGCGCCGGCTGCTGGTCCGCGCGACCATCGACAACAAGGACGGCCTTCTCAAGCCCGAGATGTTCGCCAACGTGACGATCTATTCGCCGGGTGAGCAGCCCGCCGTCGCCGTGCCGCGGCAGGCCCTGATCTACGAAGGTAATCAGGTCCGCGTCTGGGTCGCGCGTCCCGACAAGTCGATCGAGCTGCGCAAGATCAAGACCGGGTTGATCAACGGCGATCAGGTCGCGGTCGAAAGCAACCTGAACGCGGGCGAGCAGATCGTGACCAAGGGCAGCCTGTTCATCGATCGCGCTGCCTCCGGCAGCTGACGTGGTTCTCTTCCTGCCCTGCTGAAAGCTCCGATCTGAATGGACCGCCTCGTCTCCATCGCCGTCCAGCGGCGCTTCCTGATGGTTGGAATGTTCGTCGCCGTCCTGATCGGCGGCCTGATCGCCTTCCGCCAGCTCAACATCGAAGCCTATCCCGATCCGACCCCGCCGATGGTCGACATCGTGACGCAGAGCAACGGCCTGTCGGCCGAGGAGATCGAGCGCTACATCACGATCCCCATCGAGACCCAGGTCGCCGGCATCAAGAACCTGCGCACCATCCGCACGATCTCGCTGTACGGGCTCTCCGACGTCAAGCTGCAGTTCTCGTTCGACTACACCTATGATGAAGCTCTGCAGCAGGTGCTGAACCGCCTGTCGCAATTGTCGCCGCTGCCCGGCAACGTCACGCCGCAGATCTCGCCCTTGAGCGCGGTCGGCGAGATCTATCGCTACCGGCTGCGTGGTCCGCCCGGCTACAGCGTGCTCGACCTCAAGACCTTGCAGGATTGGGTGCTGCAGCGGCGCTTCCGTGCCGTTCCTGGTGTCATCGACGTCACCGGCTGGGGCGGCAAGACCAAGACCTATGAGATCCAGGTCGACTTCAACAAGCTGGTCGCCAACGGCCTGACCTTGCCGCAGCTCTTACAGGCGGTCGGCAATTCCAACATCAATGTCGGCGGCAACACGGTCGAGATCGGCACGCAGTCGGCCGTTGTGCGCGGCGTCGGCCTCATCCGCTCGATGGATGACCTCGCCAACACCATGGTGTCGCAGAGCGGCGGCAACCCGGTGCTGGTGAAGGACGTCGCCAATGTCACGGTGGCGGAGAAGCCGCGGCTCGGCATTGCCGGCCTCAACAACAACGACGACATCGTCCAGGGCATCGTGCTGATGCGGCGCGGCGAGCAGAGTTCGCCGACCATCGCGCGCGTCGAGCAGCTGGTCGATCAGATCAATAGCTCCACCATCCTGCCCCCAGGCGTGCGCATCGAGCGCATCTACGACCGCAAGGATCTGATCGACACCACGACCCACACCGTGCTGCACAACATGGTGGTCGGCATCGGCCTCATCGTGCTGCTGCAATGGGTGTTCCTCGGCAATCTCAGAAGCGCGCTGATCGTCGGCGCCACCATTCCCTTCGCGCTGTTCTTCGCCGTCATCATCCTTGTGCTACGCGGGGAGTCCGCCAACTTGCTGTCGGTCGGCGCGATCGATTTCGGCCTCATCGTCGACGCGACAGTGATCATGGTCGAGGCGATCTTCCGCCGCCTGACACAGACCACGCCGTTGTCCGAGGCGGAGGAGAGCCACATCTCGCCCGAGACGATGATGGGCATGAAGAGCCACGCGATCCTGTCGGCCGCGGCCGACGTGTCGCGCTCGATCTTCTTTGCCGCGGCCATCATCATTGCGGCCTTCCTGCCGCTGTTCACCTTGAGCGGCGTCGAGGGCAACATCTTCGGGCCGATGGCGCGGACCTACGCCTATGCGCTGGCCGGCGGTCTGCTCGCGACCTTCACGGTGACGCCTGCGCTCAGCGCCATCATCCTGCCGGCGCATGTCGAGGAGACCGAGACGCGGCTGATGCGGATGCTGCACGCGATCTATGCACCGGTTTTGCGCTGGGCGGTGGGAAATCGCAACCTGGTGATGACCGGCGCGATCGGCCTCGTGCTGCTGACCGTGGTGGTCGGCCGGCTGCTCGGTCTCGAATTCCTGCCAAAGCTGGAGGAGGGCAATCTCTGGATCCGCGCCACCCTGCCGCCGACGATCTCGCTGCAGGAGGGCAACTCCTACGTCAACGAGATGCGCAAGATGATCCGCGCGCGTCCCGAGGTCGAGGCGGTGGTCTCGCAGCATGGCCGTCCCGACGACGGCACCGATGCGGCCGGCTTCTTCAACGCTGAGTTCTTCGCGCCCCTGAAGCCCGTCAAGGACTGGCCCGGCACCAAGGACAAGGACCAGCTCACTGCCGAGCTGCTGAAGCAGCTCGACGACCGCTTCCCCGGCGTGGAGTTCAACTTCTCTCAATACCTGCAGGACAACGTCTCCGAAGCCGTGTCCGGCGTGAAGGGCGAGAACTCGATCAAGCTGTATGGCAACGACCTGCAGGCGCTGACCGACACCGCGAACAAGATCAAGCAGGTGCTGTCGACGGTGCAGGGCGTCACCGATCTCGCGGTGTTCACCTCGCTCGGCCAGCCGACCGTGCAGATCGATATCGACCGCGCCAAGGCTGCCCGCTACGGGCTCGCGCCGGGCGACATCAACGCCACTATCAAGGTCGCGATCGGCGGCGACACCGCGGGCGATCTCTACGAGCCGGGCTCCGATCGCCATTTCCCGATCATGGTCCGCCTCGCGCCGGAATATCGCAAGAGCGCCGAGGCGATCGAGAATTTGCGGATCGGCGCGCAGGGACCGAACGGCATCACGCAGATTCCGCTCAGCGAGGTCGCGACCATCAAGCTGGTGTCGGGCGCGGCCTATATCTATCGCGAGCAGCAGGAGCGCTATCTGCCGATCAAGTTCTCGGTGCGCGAGCGCGACCTCGGCAGCGCCATTCAGGAGGCGCAGCAGAAGGTCGCCGACCAGGTCCAGCTGCCGCCCGGATCGCATCTGGAGTGGGTCGGCGAGTTCGGCAATCTGCAGGACGCGATCAAGCGGCTGTCGATCGTGGTGCCGATCAGTCTGGCTCTGATCGGCGTGCTCCTGTGGTTCAATTTCGGCTCGATGGCCGACACCCTGCTGGCCATGAGCGTCATCCCCATGGCGATCTTCGGCGGTGTCGTCGGCCTCGTGCTGACCGGCATTCCGTTCAGCGTGTCGGCGGCGATCGGCTTCATCGCGCTGTTCGGCATCGCCGTGATGGACGGCATCATCATCCTGTCGCAGTTCAACCAGCTAATCGACGAGGGCGTCGACCGCATCGAGGCGGTCATCCGCACCGGCGAATTGCAGCTGCGCCCGGTGCTGATGACCTGCGTCGTCGCCGGCATCGGCCTGCTGCCGGCGGCGCTGTCGAGCGGCATCGGCTCGCAGGTTCAGAAGCCGCTCGCGATCGTCGTGGTCACCGGCATGATGCTGGCGCCGATGGTCATCCTGATCACATTGCCGGTGCTGATCTCGCTGTTCTCCCGCCGGAGGGTCCGCTAGATGCGCATGTGCTCGTCGATCCGCGCGGCTGCACCGGCATCGACGGCGCCGGCATCGACGATCTCGCCGCGCTTGAACACGAGGTAGCGGTCGCTGATCGAGAGTGCAAAAGGCAGATGCTGCTCCACGACGATCATGGAGGTGCCGATCTCGCGGCGGACTCGCACCAGCACCTCGGACAGGCGGTCAACGACGGAGGGCTGCAGGCCTTCGGTGACCTCGTCGAGCAGCAGCACGTCCGGCTTGGCCATCAAGGCCCGCGCCACGATCAGCATCTTCTGCTCGCCGCCGGACAGCGTTCCCGCGCGCTGGCCAAGCCGTTTTGTCAACACCGGAAACCAGCCGCCGACCTGCTCGAACAATGCGTCGATGTCCTTGTCCGAGAGCAGGCCGAGTCTGAGATTGTCGCGCACCGACAGGTCCTGGAACAGCGCATGCTCCTGCGGCACATAGACCAGCCCCATCTTGCGCTTCAGATGCGGCGCGATCCGCGTGACATCCTTGCCCGCGAGCGTGACGCTGCCGCGCCATGCCGGCAGGAAGCCGAGAATGGCCTTCAGCAGCGAGGTCTTGCCCATGCCGTTCTTGCCGACGATCGCCAGCGTCTCGGCCCTTGCCAGCGCAAAGCCGACATTGCTGATCACCTCCGAGGAGCCATAGCCGCTCGCGAGTTCTTTGACTTCGAGCGTCGTGCTCATGCCGGCACCTCCGCATGCGCCACGTGCTGACCCGTATAGATCTCGCGGACGAGCTCGCTGTTGACGACCTCGTCGACCGACCCGTCGAGCGCGAGGCGGCCCTGGTGCAGGACGATGATGCGCGAGGAGATCTCGCGGACGAAGTCGAGATCATGCTCGACCAGGAGAATGCAGAGCCGGTCGCGGCGCGCGAGGGTGGTGAGGATGTCGGCAAAGCCCTGCCGCTCGGCGCGGGTGAGGCCCGCGGTGGGCTCGTCGAGCAGCAGCACGTCCGGCTCGAGCGAGAGCACCATCGCGAGCTCGAGCGCCTGCTTCAGCCCGTGGCTGAGATTGCGCGCCTCTTCGTCGAGCCGTTCGCCGAGCCCGGAGCGTTCGACGACCGACATCGCCGCGGGCGGCAGCGCCAAGGTATCCGAGCGCGACGTGAGGGCGGGCGGATCGGCATGCGTCCGCGCCACGCGCAAGCATTCGGCGACGGTCAGCGTTTCGAACACCGACGCCGTCTGGAACTTGCGCCCCAGGCCGAAACGCACGACGCGATCCGGCGGCAGCTTGGCAATGTCGTGGCCGGCGATGGCGACCTCGCCGGTCGAGCGTTCCCGTCCATCGGACAGGCAGCGGATCAGGGTGGTCTTGCCGGCGCCGTTGGGACCGACCAAGCTCAGCAGTTCGCCGCGATAGGCCGTGAACTGCACACCATCCAGCACGGCGAGACTGCCGTAATGCTTGCCGAGCGTGCGCACTTCGATCGCGACGGCATCGGGATCGCTGACAGCGGTGGCGGCTGCGGCGGGCTGCAGAATTGTCGCGGCGCCTGCCGAACGCCCGCGCTTGACCAGACGCATCACTGCGCCGAGCAAGCCATCGGGAAACACGAGGATCACCACGATCAGCGCCAGCCCGACGATCAGCTCCCAGACGTAAGGCAGGCTGTTGGCGAGATAGGCACTGGCGACCTCGATGCACAGCGCGCCGATGACAGGGCCGATCACGGTGCCGCGGCCGCCGAGCGCGACCATGATCACGAGGTTGGTGCCGAAGGTGAAGCTGGCATTTTCCGGCGCGGCGACTGCGCCGAAGCCGGCATAGAAGAAGCCGGCCAGCGCGGAGACGATCGCGGACAGCACCAGCACGACGATGCGCAGGCGCGAGGTGTCGATGCCGAGATAGGTGCAGCGCGAGTCGTTGTCGCGCAGCGCCGACAGCAGACGTCCGGTGTCGCTGCGCATGACGACCAGGGCGAGCACCGCGGTTGCGAGCAGGCCAAGTCCGGCGAGGCGCAGCCAGGTCTCGATCTCCAGATCAAAACTCTCGAAGCCGACGAGGCCGCTCGACGAACCGGTGAACGTGCCGCCGGAGTAGAGGATCTGCACCAGCACGATCGGCACGACCAGCGAGATCACCGAGGCGTAGAGCGGTGTCGAGCCGGGGTAGAACGACAGCCAGCCGGTGAAGGCGGCGACCGCGCCCGCAACGGCGACCGCGACGCCGATCGCCGCGAAGATCTGCCACGTGCCGAAACCATATTCGGTGAACATGATCGCGAGCGCGTAGGCGCCGATGCCGAAGAAGGCGGACTGGCCGAAGGTCAGCGTGCCGCAATAACCCCACATGATGTCGACGGTGATCGCCGCGATCGCGACGAAGCAGGCGCGCACAAGGATGTTCACGAGGTAGGTATCGAGCAGCAGCGGCGCCACGATGATCACACCGGCGGCAAGCGACACCAGCAACGCGGGGACGATCAGGCGCGGCATGGCGCGCTTCGTTGGGGACATTGCAGGAGAGGCGAGGGGGCGCGCGTCAGGCACGGGCAAAACCCTCCGGCCGGATCCGCAGCACAATGGCGGCGCAGATCGCGATGGTCAGGCCACCCAGGATCGGGTTGACGAAAGTGGAGACGAGAACCTGCAGGGTGCCCAGCACGGCGCAGGAACCGGCCAACGCCAGCAGCGAGCCGCCGGACACCATCACTAGCATAAACGCGCCGATCAACCAGGGCACGCCCATGTTTGGATCGACGCTCGACAGCGGCGTGATCAGCGCGCCGGACAGCGCGGCGAGGCCACTGCCGAGCGCGAAAGTAATGAGCCGGACGCGCGAGGAGTCGACGCCGAGCCCCTGCGCCAGCATCTCGTTCATGATCACGGCCTTAGTCGATAGGCCCAACCGTGTGCCGTTGAGCAGGGCAGTAAAGAGCAAACCGACGACGATGGCCGCGACGATCATGACCAGCCGGTAGGCGGAATAATCGGCGCCGAACAGATGCACCGTGCCCGAGATCGGCGCTTGCACGAACTGCACCTCGCGGCCGAACATGAGGGTGATGAGCTGTCCCAGCACGATGCCGAGGCCCCAGGTGGCGAGGATCGCATCGAGCGGACGCTTGTAGAGACGGCGAACGATGATGATCTCGGTGACGCCGCCACAGATGGCGCCGGCGATGAAGGCCAGCGGCAGAACCAGGAACCAAGGCAGGCCCAGTTGCGCGCCGACGAGGGCCGAGTAGGCGCCGACGGTGAGGAAGGCGGCGTGGGCGAAGTTGATGATCTTCATCACGCCGAATACGATCAGGAGACCGGCGGCGATGATGAAGAGCATGGCGGCCGTCGTGACGGCATCGAGGGCGACGGTCAGCATGGTCACTTCCACTTGAGAGAAGCGGGGCGGGCTGTCGTCCGCCCCGCGGGATCATACGCGATCAGGCGTGCTGTTTCACGATTTGCCCGGGCACTGCGCGCCGGGATCGACGTCCTTGAAGCTCTGGATCACCTTGACGCTGCCGTCGGGCTGGACCTGGCCGAGATACATCGTCAGCGGCGCGTGGCGCTGCTTGTCCATCTTGATCGTGCCGCGCGGGCCATCGACCGAGACCTCGGCGAGCGCCTTGAGCACCTTGTCCTGGTCTGTGCTGCCAGCCTTCTCGACCGCGGCCTTGTAGGCGTAGACGGCCTCATACTGCGGGACCGAGAGATCGTTCGGGGTCTTCAGTTCGCCGCCGAACTTCTTGGCCATCGAGGCCAGGAAGGTCTTGTTGGCCGGCGTATCGATGCCGGTCACGTACGAGGCGGACAGATAGATGCCAGCCGCGTCAGCGCCCATGCCCTTGGCGGTGCCTTCGTCGACGGCGAGGTTGCCGTAGGGCAGGTTCACGCCGGCGGCCCGCAGCTGCTTGGTCAGGGTGACGTTCGGCGCGCCGCCCGCGGTGGAAGTGATCAGCGCGTCGGCGCCGGAGGCCTTGAGCTTGGAGATGATCGAGGTCCAGTCGGAGCCGTCCATCGGCAGGTACTCCTCGCCGACGACCTTCCCACCGGTCTTCTCGATATACATCTTCGTGAACGCGAGCATGCCGCGGCCGAAGGCGTAGTCGGAGCCGATCAGGAAGTAGTTCTTCGCCTTCTTCTCCTTGTTGAAGTAGTCGACGATCGGCGGCACCTGCTGGTCCGGCACCCAGGCGTTGACGTAGAGATAGGGGCTGCAGGACTTGCCCTCGTAGAACGAGGTGTAGATGTAGGGCGTCTTGCCGCGGGCGACGATCGGCAGGCCGGCGTTGCGCGCCGCGCTGGTCTCCATCGATATCAGCACGTTGACCTTCTTCTGGAAGATCAGGGCGTCGAACGCCTTCTGCGCGCCGGCGGCACCCGAGGCGTCATCGGCGACCTCGAGCTCCAGCTTGCGGCCGAGCACGCCACCCTTGGCGTTGATCTCCTCAACCGCGAGTTCGGCCGATTGCACCACCGAGGGCGCGACGACGGAGTTGGCGCCGGACAGGCCGACGGGAACGCCGATCTTGATCGGATCGGCGGCAAAGGCTGACGAAAGTGCGGTCGCCGCAAGGGCGAGCGCCAGTGAGGTGGTGAGCAAACGGGATGTCATCGATGGTCCTCCGTGAATGGTCGAAACAGAAAGGCGAAATTGTCAGTACCAGCCGCGCTTGACCTCGCTGCCGAGCATCTCGTCGTAGACGTCGGAGCGGCGGTCGCGCAGGACTTGGTTGAAGGCGTTCCAGTTGCGGGCGCGGCGGGCTTCGCCGAGCGCCACATCGGCGATCACGATCTCCTCCTTGTCGCGGCTCGCGGGGCCGGCGACCGGCCAGCCGGTGTAGCTGACGATCAGGCTCTGGCCCTCGAAGGGTTGGCCGCGCTCGACACCGACGCGGTCGGCGCAGGCGATGAAGATCGAGTTGGAATGGGCAGCCGCCATCGCCAGGATGTTGGCCATGGCCTCGCGTCCCGGCGCCTGGCCGGGGATCGGCACCCAGTTGGTCGGCACGCAGACGATGTCGGCGCCCTGCAGCGCGTTGAGACGATAGCTCTCCGGGAACCAGCCATCGTAGCAGATCGCCATGCCGATGCGGCCGATCTCGGTGTGGTAGACGGGGAAGCCGAGATTGCCGGGCTCGAAATACAGGTTCTCCTCGTTCCACAGGTGCACCTTGCGGAACGTGCCGATGTAGCCCTTCGGCCCGATCAGCACCGCGCTGTTGTAGAGGCGGTCGCCCTCGCGCTCGCAGATGCCGGCGACGAGATGCAGGCCGTGCCTGGCGGCGATCTCGCTCCAGGCGGTCACGGCGGGGCCGCCGGGAATGGTCTCCGAGGCGGCGAAGGCCTCCTCGCGGGATTTGAACACATAGCCGCTTGAGGCGAGCTCGGGGAGCACCACGAGCTTGGCGCCTTGCGCCACCGCCTGTTGGATCAGATCGAGGCTGTGGGCGAGGTTGGTTTCCAACTCGCCGACCATCGGCTGCATCTGGATGCAGGCGATCCGCAGTTTGCTGTCGTCATCCGTCGTCAAGGCACGAGTCTCCGTTGCGTTCGCGAGGTTCGCGCGCGCCAAACAAAAAGCCCCCGACTGCGCCTTGCGGCGCAATACGAGGGCTGCATAGCCTGATGTGAAATGGCCGACCGGCCATTGGCGGACATGCGATGTCCGCAACTACCCCTAAGTAACTCAAATGCGCGAAGCGAAGTCAACGCCGTCGCTTGCAAAAATTTGAGGCCGTCGCTGCCCAACCCGTGGGCGCGGCAGGCGTCTAGCGGGACACCGGCGCATCCAGCACCCCCAATCCACCCAATGTCTCCTGTGCATTGATGATCGAGATCGCGATGTCGGCCATCGCGACCCGCTTCTGCGTCGCCTGGGCGCGGATCAGCTCATAGGCCTCGACCTCGCCGACCTGCTTCAACCCCATCAGGATCTTCACCGCCTTGTCGACGTCGCGCCGCGCCTTCAACGTCTCCTCCAGCTTCTGCACCTTGCCTTCGAGCCGGCGCGTATAGCCGCGCAGCGAGCGCGCCAGCACCAGTGAGGATAGAATACCGAACGAGCGGATCGGCTTGTTGACGACGCCATGCGCATTGCTGTCGAGCAGGCGCTTCAGGATCGTCGGATTCTCGTAGTCGACGATGGCGATGAAAGTGAGCGGATGCTCGGTGGTCCCTTCCGGAAAGATCATCTCGTCGGAGGTCTCGATCAGCTGGAACACCGTGTCGATATCGTGCGGGATCGCGGCCGGCGGCGGCCAGACGCCGCGGACGTTGCAGCCGATGCGCTTGAGCTGGTCGATCAGCGCGTCGCCCTCGGCGTCGCGCGGATGGATCACCAGCACGCGGGCGCCGCGCAGCTCCTCGATGAGGCGGCGCACGCCGGGCTTCATGCGGTCATCCGGCCTCATGCTGACAGCGCCTCTTCGCTCAGCCAGCGGCCGCCGATCGGCGACACCGACAGATACGGATCGGGCTTGATCGGACTCTTGCTCTCCCACACGATGTCGAACTGGCCGTCGGCGCGGACGCGGCCGATGCGCGGCGTGGTCCAGACGTGGTTGTTGTCGGGATCGATCCGGATCGGTCCCTCCGGCGCTTCGAGGCTCAGGCCGAGCGCGGCTTCCACCAGCCTCTGCGTATCGAGGCTGCCGGCCTGCTCGAGTGCTCGCGCGAACAGCTTGATCTGCGCATAGGCCGAGGCGCTCCACATGCTGACCGGCGTGTCGGCGCCGAAGGTGGCCGCGAACGCCGCCTTGAAGCGGTCGTTGCTGTCGCGCGCCAGCGTGCCGAAATAGCTCGCGGCCGTGAGATGGCCCGCGCAATATTCGGCGCCGATGGCGCGCACCTCGCCCTCGGCCATGGTGAGGCTCGCGATCGGCAGCCGCTTCGGATCGAAGCCAGCCTGCGCATACATGCGATAAAAGCGCTGCGCGGTGCGGCCGACGATGGTCGAGAACACGACGTCGGGCGCCGCGTCCCTGATCGCATCGAGGCCGCGGGTCAGCTCGGCATCGGTGGCTTCCATCGTCACATACTGCTCGCCGACGACGCGGCCGGCATAGGACTCGACGAGGTCGCGCATGATGCGGTTGGATTCGCGCGGATAGATGTAGTCGGAGCCGATCAGATAGACGCGCGGGCCATGCTTGCGCACGATATATTCGGCGAGCTGGAACGCATTCTGGTTCGGCGCCGGCCCGGTGTAGATCACGTTAGGCGAATATTCGAAACCTTCGTAGAGCGAGGGATACCACAGCAGACCGTTGCGGCGCTCGATCGCGGGCAGCACGGCCTTGCGCTCCGCCGAGGTCGAGCAGCCGAAGATCACGGAGGCGCCATCCTCGGTCAGCAGGCGATCGGCGAGCTTGCGGAAGGTTTCGGGCTGCGACCCCGGATCATAGGCGATGACCTCGATCTCACGGCCGAGCACGCCGCCTTCGGTGTTGATTTCCTGGATTGCGAGCGCGGTGCCGAAGAAGTGCTCGGACTCCGTGACCTGCATCAGGCCGCTGCGCGAGAACAGCACGCCGACGCGCCAGACATCCTTGTCGGATGATTTTGCGGCCGGTCTCGTCGTCATCATCATGCCTCCAGGTCGACGGGCCGGCGCGGCCGGCTCGGAAAGCGCTGTTTATTGCCACTCGGCGAGCGGTTGGCAACGGGGCAGGGCGATGTCGGAATCCGAACTCGTACACCCTCTGCTCACGCTTCGCTGCGGAACCGCTGCCACCCTCCCCTGGAGGGGGAGGGTCGTCTCACATGAGCGGAGCGAATGTGAGACGTGGTGGGGTGAGCCCCATGGGCGGTCTTTGTGTGGCTCACCCCACCCCGCTCGCCCGCTTCGCGTGCGATCGACCCTCCCCCTCCAGGGGAGGGTGGATGAGATTGCTGCGCGAGCGATCTCATCATCGGACATCGTTTGCCTCGGCAAGTGTGGAGCGGCAACTGCGAGACTCCTTCGTACGACGACTCGTCAAACAGCCGGCGCGCGCTCTCGATCCCGCGGCGCTGGGCGCCCGAGTTGATCCGGATGGCGGGCCCTCGTCGATGATGAGGGCGCAGGGAATGCCGGGCGCTGGCCGCACCCATGGCCCGCCTGCAAGAAAAAAGCAGGCGGCAGTCACCACAGGTCAGCCGAACGTTCCGGCATTCCCTGCGCGATGGGCTTCACGCTTATACGCGCTCTCCTCGGGGACCGGCTGGTTGACCCCGTCGGCCGCGGAGCTCGTCAGACCTCCGCACACCTTGGCCTCAGCACCGGGAGGCCAGGACCACGCGACTTCACGTACGTCAGGACATCGCTCGTCCGCACATCACGCGCGCCGATGCCCTCACGTCCACCGCATTGCCGGCCCAACGTGTCGTGACGACGCGTACGCCCCTCATCCGGACCGGAACGCGGGAGTTATAGACATGATTTGCTGATTTTCGGAAGTGATTTATTTTTCGCGAGGGCTCTTAAAACGGGCTTTGTGGTTGATCGCGTGGCCGAAATCTGTGTTTTGGCGCAAAAGGTCGCCACGCTCTCCGCCGTCATTCCGGGGCAGCCGCCCAAGCGGCTGAGCCCGGAATCCATACTCACGGACAGCAGTTGTGGGGCGAGACGAGGCCACATGCAGCTCGGTCCCCTTCAGACAGTCGTGGTTATGGATTCCGGGCTCGCGCTGCGCGCGCCCCGGAATGACGATGGGGAGGCGGTGTGTGTCCTCATGCTGAGCGTGATATGAGCTGCGCGACGATCGTGTATGTCGCAAATCGGGTCGCTTGATCCCGAACCGAAGTGGAGCACGATTGGCGTGTTCGCGCGTTGATGGCTGATGGATGCGGCGATGTCCGGCACGAGTCCCTCAGACCTAGGCGTGTGACCGGATGTCGCGGCCAGACTGGAAAGTTCAGATGCGCAGTTTCGAAGACCGAGTTCTGCTGTTCCTGCTCGCTGTGATCACGCTCGCGCTCGGCTGGATCCTGCTGCCGTTCTATGGTGCTCTGCTGTGGGGCGTGGTCGGTGCGATCGTGTTCGCGCCGCTGCATCGTCGGGTGTCACAGTTGATGAACGGCCGAGATGGGGGGGCGGCGGCGATCGTCGTGCTGCTCGTGATCCTGATCGTTATTCTTCCGTTGTCGCTGATCGGCACGGCGCTGGCGCAGCAGGCGGCAGGTGTGTACGGGCAGGTGCAGGGCGGCCAGCTGGACGTCACGCAGTATTTCCAGAAGATGCTGGATGCGCTGCCCGCCTGGATCGTCGACCTGCTGAATCGGTCCGGGCTCGGCAGCTTCGCGGGTCTCAAGGACCGGCTGTCCGCACTGCTGCTGCGAGGCAGTCAGGTCATTGCGGGCCAGGCGCTGAACATCGGGCAGGGCACGTTCGAGTTCTTCGTCAGCCTCTTCCTGATGCTCTATCTGCTGTTCTTCCTGCTGCGCGACGAGGAGACGTTGTCGCGACGCATCGCGGACGCCATCCCTTTGCGCGACGAGCAACGCGATGCGCTACTTTCAAAGTTCATCATCGTCATCCGTGCAACGGTGAAGGGCAATCTGGTGGTCGCGCTAGCGCAGGGCGCGCTCGGCGGGCTGATCTTCTGGTTTCTCGGCATCACCGCGCCGCTGCTGTGGGCGGTGGTGATGGCGTTCATGTCGCTGCTCCCCGCGGTGGGCGCGGGCATCGTGTGGTTTCCGGTCGCGCTGTATCTCTTGGCCACCGGGTCGATCTGGCGCGGCGTGATCCTGATGGCCTATGGTGCGCTCGTCATCGGTCTCGTCGACAATCTGCTGCGCCCGATCCTGGTCGGACAGGACACGAAGATGCCGGACTACGTGGTGCTGCTCTCGACCCTGGGCGGCATCGAGGTGTTCGGGTTGAACGGTTTCATCATCGGCCCTGTCATCGCGGCGATGTTCATCGCGATCTGGGACATGTTCACGACGGTGCGCAGCGAGAATCGCGCGGTGGCTGACGTGGCAAGTAGCGAGTAGGGCGGATTAGCGCAGCGTAATCCGCCGTGATGCCGAAGAGGTGTTGCGGCGGGTTACGCTGCGCTAACCCGCCCTACCGGCTGTGCTCGTGGATGGACCGCCTCTCAAAACCCGTAAAGCCTTGCCGGGTTGTCGACCAGGATCTTCTTCCTGATCGCTTCATCCGGCGCCCACACCGGGAGCTGGTTCATCAGGCGGCCGTCGTCGATTTGATAGAACGGCCTGACATCCGTCACCTTCAGCTCCGGATGCGGCGAGGAATCCGGGTGCGGCCAGTCGGTGCCCCAGACGATGCGGTCGGGGTTGGCGGCGATGAGCGCTTTCGCAAACGGGATGACATCGGTGTAGTCAGGACCCTTCGTCGAGGCGCGGTAGGCGCCCGAGATTTTCACATAGGCCTTGCCGCTGCGGACGAGTTCGATGAGGTCGGAGAAGCCGGGCTGCTCGAGGCCGAGCTCGGCCTGCGCGCCGCCGAAATGGTCGAACACGGCCGGCACCGGTGATTGCATCACGAGGTCCTTGATGGCCGCGATCATCGGCGTGTTGGTGTAGAGCTGGACGTGCCAGCCGCGCGCCTTCATCTGCTCGACCGCGGCCTGAAAGCGAGCGCGGCCGATAGTGGGATCGTTGATGCCGCCGGTCGCGAGATTGAGGCGGATGCCGCGGAAGCCGTCGGCATTCATCTGATCGAGCTGCGCCTCGGTGGTCTTGTCGTCGATGACGGCGACGCCGCGGGCATCGTTGCCCCTGGCCTTCATGCCGTAGAGCGTCGCGGAATTGTCGGTGCCGTAGACGCTCGGCGTCACGATCACCACGCGCTGGATGTGCAGCGCCTTGTGCAGGGCGGCCATCTCTTCCGGCAGGGCCGGCTCGGGCGTGTAGACGCGGCTGACGGCGAACGGAAACTTTTCGGGATCGCCGTGAATGTGGGTGTGGCAGTCGCAGGCGTCGGCCGGCACCTCGAAATCGACCGGCGTGGCGGGCTGCGAGGGTTTTGCGCGGGCTGTCGTGGTCATCGTCACTCCGGCGGCGAGCGAGGCCAGCAGCAGGCTGCGGCGGTTCAACATGATGGTTCTCCCCGGATGTCGCGCGTGCGTTGAGGGTGACGCGCGTGGTTTCGGCCATCAGCGTGGACCGGGGCGCAGTAGGGGGCAAGAGCGAACAGCGCGGGCATTCCTCGCGTGTTGGTGAGGCGTGCAGGTCGGGTGCGGCACGGTTTCACCTCTCCCCAGCGGGGAGAGGTCGCGCCGCTAGGCGCGGGTGAGGGGGCGCAGTTTCCTCGATCGACCGTAAGCCCTCACCCGGATTGCATCTGACGATGCAATCCGACCTCTCCCTCCGGGAGAGGTGGGTGTCCGGCTCCGTCGCGAACTGATCGGCTGATGATGCTCCTACTGCCCCGACGGCGTGCGGAGGCCGTGCCAGGCGTCGCGGACTTGGTGGTAGTGGACCTCGGGCAGATAGTCCGGCGTGTTCAGATTGAGGTTCTTGACGTCGAGGCGGCCGACGGCGCTGAGCAGGGTGTAGGAGGCGATGACGCGGTCGCGCTGGGCGCCGATCAGGCGCGCCTTGGCCTGGATCAGATCTGCCTGCGAGTTCAGAACGTCGACGGTGGTGCGCTGGCCGCCTTGCGCTTCGCGCGAGACGCCCTGCAGCGCGACGGTCGCGGCCTTCACCTCGGCCTCGGAGGCGCTGACGGCGACCTTGGCGCCTTCATTGGCGACCCAGGCGCTGACCACGGCGGTGCGCGCCTGGTTGCGGACCTGGTCGAGCACGAGGCGGCTCTGCGCCGCGACCTCCTTGGCCTGGCGGGTCTGCGATGATGCGGTGCCGCCATCGTAGATCGGGGCGGCGACGCTGCCGACCACCGAGGCCTGGTCGGTGCCGAAGGTGCCGAGCGTTTGGTCCGAATCGCGGCTGCGGCTGACGCCGGCCTGCAAGGTCACGGTCGGCAGCAGCGCTCCCTCGGCCACCTTGATCGAGGTCGCGGCGACGTCGACGTCGAAGCTCGCCGCGGCCACCGCCGGGTTCTCTTTGTTGGCGAGCGCGATCGCATCCTCGCGCGAGCGCGGCAGCAGGCGGTCGACCGGATCGGCGGCGCGCAGCTGGCTCGGCGTCATGCCGATCACCTGCGCGTAGGTGGCCTGGCTGATGGCGAGATTGACCTCGGCGGCGTTGAGGTCGGACAGGCCGCGCGACAGCCGCGCCTCGGCCTGCGAGGCGTCGGTCGGGGTGACGTCGCCGGCATTGAGGCGGCGCTGCGTCACCGACAGCGTCTCGCGCAGGAAGGCGACGTTGGAGCGCTGCGCCTCGACCAGCGACTGGTTGGCGAGCACGTTGGTATAGGCGGTCACGGCATCGAGCAGCACGCCCTGGCCGACATTGCGCAACGCCTCGCGGCCGGACTGCACCTGCAGCTCGGCGACGCGGACGCTGTTGGCGGTGCGAAAGCCGTTGAAGAGGGTCTGGTTGACGGTGAGGCCAATGGTCCAGGGCTTCAGCGTCTGGCTCTGGATCGCATTGGTCGGCAGCAGATTGCGCACCGCCTGCAGGCCGGCGCTGAGGCTCGCGATGAGCTGCGGGCGATACCCGGCGAGCGCCTGCGGCACGTTCTCGTCGGTCGCACGCTGCCGGGCGCGCTCGGCATTGAGCGTCGGGTTGGTCTGATAGGCTTTGGCCAGCGCGGCGGCGAGATCCTCGGCGCGCACCGGCGAGCTGACAGCGACAAGGCCGGCGGCGAGGATCAGGCCAGAGCCGATCCGCCATGCATGCACCTTGCCGACGCCAAATGTCTTGGCTCGACCCACCATCCGACTCCGCCGCGTCTCACTGTCTTAACCAATCGTTTACCTGTTTACGGCGGAGCGCGGCCACACACAAACCGCGGATGTGGAATCCGGCAGGCTTTTCCATGGTTTGTTGTGGCGGGCGCGCCACAGGCGCAGTGCAGCGGGAGCAGCGGGACGGCCGCGCGGTAGGCGGGTGAGTGAGTGGCGGCGGCGATTGCGGTCTGCGCCGCGAATCGCGTCAGCTAATTGCAAGCTTGTTGCGATTCGCTCAGGGCACCGCGCCTCGCTTGCGGGGAGAGGTCGGATTGCATCGTCAGATGCAATCCGGGTAAGGGGGCTCTGTGCACGGTCAGTGCTCGTGGCTGCCCCTCACCCCAACCCTCTCCCCGTGAAGAACGGGGAGAGGGAGCGCACCTGACGTGCGGTGAGACTCGAACTACTTCAGAGAGAATCGTTCAGTACCGCTCACCGGTTCTTGTTGACCGGCTTGCGCTTCTCGATGAAGGCGGCCATGCCCTCGGCGCGGTCTTCGAGCGCGAAGGTGGCGTGGAAGAGGTTGCGCTCGACGTTCATGCCCTCAGAGAGCGGGGTCTCGAAGGCGCGGTTGACGGCCTCCTTGGCCATCGCGGCCGCGGGGCGCGACATCGCTGCGATCTTCTCGGCGGCGGCCATCGTCTCTTCCATCAATTTGTCTGCCGGAACGATGCGGCTGACCAGGCCGGCGCGCTCGGCTTCCGCCGCGTCCATCATCCGGCCGGTGAGGCAGAGGTCCATCGCCTTGGCCTTGCCGATCGCGCGGGTCAGCCGCTGGGTGCCGCCGATGCCGGGGATGGTGCCGAGCGTGATTTCCGGCTGGCCAAACTTCGCCGTATCGGAGCAGATGATGAAGTCGCACATCATCGCGAGCTCGCAGCCGCCGCCGAGCGCATAGCCCGAGACCGCGGCGATGGTCGGCTTGCGGCAGCGTGCGACGCGGTCGCCACCGATCGCGGTGAAGTCGCTCGAGAACATGTCGATGAAGCTCTTGGGCTGCATCTCCTTGATGTCGGCGCCGGCCGCGAATGCCTTCTCGCTGCCGGTGATGACGATGCAGCCGATGGCGTCGTCGGCCTCGAGATCGTCGACGGCGGCGGCGATCTCGCGGAAGACGCCGAACGACAATGCGTTGAGCATCTTCGGCCGGTTCAAGGTGATGACGCCGACCGCGCCTTTGCCCTCGACGATGATGTGCTCGTAAACGCTCATGTTTCCACCCCGCAAATCAAACAGCGGGCAATCTGCCCGCTGCTCGGCCGCGCATCAAGTAGGGTGGAGAGGCCGGACGTCAGATCATGAACATCCGCGCGGCCGAGCCCAGAGTGAGCAGGGTGCCGCAGGCGATGAAGATCTTGCCGATGATCGAGGCCTTGTCCCAGCCGGAGCCGTCGTCATTGCTGACAGTGACGAGGTTGACGGTGGCGGGCTCGGCCGGCGCCGATTCGCTCTCGGCTGTTTGAGTCGCGGGCGCCGCCTGCGCCTCGGTCGCCATCGGCGCCGGAAACACGTCCTGCTTGGCGGCCTGCGCGGTGTCGGAACCGACCGGCAGGAACGGACTGTAGGTCTGCTGTTCGGCCGCGGGTGCCAAACCAGTCCCGGCGAGGCTCAGGACGAACGCGGCGGCGATGATGAATGCTGTACGTCCACTGGCTTGGATCGTCATGTTGGCTTTCTCCCCACCCTGCCAGCCCATGACGGAGTGAGACCCCGACAGATGTCGAGAACGGGGCAGAAAATGGGTATCTTCCTGCCGCTCACGGCAAAACGGAGGCGACGCCGAGCGCGTCGGCGGCGGCCTTGGCGGTGTCGTCCACAAACCGATCTTACGCAGATCGATTTGGTGCTATGGAGCGGTTCCGAGATTTGCCCGCTGGCGTGCTCTCCGTGTGGCGCAACTCGGATTGTTCCGAGGCCGAGCGACTGATCACGAATTTGTGATCAGTTCGGTGGTCGAGTAACAAAGTGCGGGTCCAGGGCGAATTGTCGGGTGGGAGCGCAGGTGCGCGAGCGTGACGACGAGTGGACGGGCTGGATGCGCCAGGCCGTCGCCGGAGACGACGAGGCCTATCATCGTCTGCTGAAGGCGATCACGCCGGTGCTGCGCGCAGCATCGCGGCGGGGCCTCGCGCGCGCCGGCCAGCCGCCCGACCAGGCCGAGGACATCGTGCAGGAAATTCTGTTGGCGGTTCATCTCAAGCGGCACACCTGGGACGTCAATGCGCCGTTCGCGCCCTGGCTGTTCGCAATCGCCCGCAACAAGCTGATCGACATGCTGCGCCGGCGCGGGCGGCGGGTGTTCGTCGACATCGATGATTTCTCGGAGACGCTGGCCGACGAGCCGCCGGCACCCAGCGTCCCGGCCAGCGAGGTCGAGGCGCAGCTGAAGACCCTGCCGCAGCGTCAGCGCGACGTGCTGCAGTCGATCGCGGTCGACGCTGCCTCGATCAAGCAGACGGCGCAGAAGTTCTCGATGAGCGAGGGCGCGGTGCGGGTGGCGCTGCACCGGGCGCTTGCGACGCTCACGGCCAAGCTACGGGACACATGATCATGGACACCGATCAGCTCATCCGCTCCCTTGCCGCCGACAATGCGCAGCGCGTGCTGCCGGTCGGCATCATCATGGCGCTGGCCCTGATGGCTGCGACGCCGGTATCGACCGCGATGCTGCTGATCGGGCTCGGCATCCGCCCGGACATCTGGCTCGCGGTGCGCAATCCGTTCTTCGATTTGAAGTTCGTCGTCACCACGGCGCTGGCGATCCCGGCGCTGATCATCAGCGTGCATCTGTCGCGGCCCGAAGCGTCGCTGCACGGCTGGGGCTGGCTGCTGATCGCGCCGATCGTCGTCCTGATCGGCGGCATGACGGCCGAGATGATGCTGCCGCAGCGGGCGCCGATGATGGCGCGGCTGGTCGGGCATAATTCGATGCTGTGCGTCAGTGCGATCCCGGTGCTGTCGCTGCCGATCCTGGGCGCCGCGCTGTTCGGGCTGCGTCATGGTGCGCCGTCACGTCCGGCGGTCGCGGGAGGCATCGCGGGGCTGGTGTCTGCGGGAATTGCGGCGACGCTCTACGCCGCGCATTGCACCGACGATTCACCGCTGTTCGTTGCCACCTGGTACACGATCGCAGCGGTCGTCGTGGCCGGGCTCGGCGCGCTGATCGGCCGGCGGGTGCTGCGCTATTGAGATTGCGCTCGGCGATGGGTCAGGCCTGCGCCGACGCCCCGTCCTGCACGCGATGGAAACGCAGCACCTGCTGCGCAGTGGAGCGCCGCAGCCGCTCATAGGTCGCCTTGGAGGCGACGAGATCGGTGGCGGCGGCGCCAGCCAGCTCATCGCGCATCTGGATGATCGATTCGACCGTCGGCCACGCGAGGCCTGCGACCTTGGCGAGGATCATCACGCCCTCGGCGCGGCTCTCGATCATGATGCTCTCGGCGACCGCGACCGGCACGTTGGCCATGGCGGCGACCGCGGCATTGGCTTCGTCGAACTTGCGCTGCTCGGTGAACTGAACCAGCAGGCGGTCGTCGAGCCGGCCATCGGCGTGCAGCGAGCGGACCAGCGCATGCGCGATCTCGGTCTGGCTTGTCAGCGCCACCGCGCTCGACCGCGCCCGCCGGCCGGCGGTGCGCACGGCGGAGGAGACTTCCGGCGCCAGCTTGGGGTTGGCCGCTTCGAGCCGCGCGCGCACCGTGGCCGAGGCCTTTGCGACGAGCTTCAGATAGAGAGGGCGGGGCAGGTTGGGCCGCAAAGCAAGGCATGCGGCGAGGTTCTCGTCGAGTGCCGCGCGATCGACCAGCGCGTCGAAGCTGCGCTCCGAGAGGTCCGCGCCGGGATTGCTGACCGTGCTGTGCACGACCGCGTCATTGCCGCGCCGGAGCAGGATATCGGTGACGGCGCGGCTCAGCACGCGGCGGATTGAGATGGCGAGCAGATGCGCCTGGCTCTTGGTCTGGGCGGTGCGGATCAGCGCGGCTTCGTCGAGCCGTTCGGATTTCGACAGCACGGGGCCGGCGACCTCGATGGCGTCGTCATCGGCGAGCCGGTGCAAGGTCCGCGGCGGAGCGCGGTCGAGCGGCGCGAGCCGGCTGGCGAGCAGGGCGCGTGCCGAGGTCTCGATGTGGTCGATCAGGCATTCGAACACGTCATCGAACAGGGCCACCTGGTCGTCGGCAAAGTCCGACGTGCCGTCCACGAACAGGTCGGTCACCTTGCGCAGGGTCTCGACCCGCCGCGCCACCGTGCCGTGCGCGAGCGTGTCCTCCAGCTCGTCCAGCAGGCTCTCATTGGGCTTGGGCTTCGTCGTCATGCCGGACCGCTCAGGCGCGGGTGACGCGATTGCGTCCCTGCGCCTTGGACTCGTAGAGCGCGCGGTCGGCGCGCGACAGCAGCGATTCCGTGGTCTCGTCGCCGCGCGCAGTGGCGACGCCGGCCGAGAAGGTGACCTGGAGGCCGGTCGAGAACGCGCTCCAGTCGAGCTCGGCGATGATCTGGCGCAGCCGCTCGGCCAGCCGGCAGGCCGGGTCCTGCGGCGCGCCGGGCAGCACCAGCAGAAACTCCTCGCCGCCATAGCGGCCGAAACGGTCGCTGCCGCGGATGTTGGCGAACATGGTGATGGCGAAGGTGCGCAGCACGTCGTCGCCGGTCGGGTGGCCGTGCTCGTCATTGATGCGCTTGAACCAGTCGAGATCGATCAGCACGACCGAGCAGGGCCGGCCGGCCTGCCGCGCGCGTGCCAGCTCCTCCTCCAGCACGTGCATGATCGAGCGCCGGTTCAGCGCGCCGGTCAGCTCGTCGAGCTCGGCGAGCTCCTCGATGCGGCGATAGGCTTCCTTCAGCTTCTGGCCGCGCTGATACAGCGTCTCGCGCAGGGCGCTGGAGAAGATGCCGAGGAACATGCAGCCGGCAATGGTCAGCACGAACACCAGGAGCGTCGCGAGCCGCTCCAGCGGGCTGCCGGTGGGCATGCCGAGCGGCTTGTCGGTCAGCAGGAACAGGCCGGCGAGCCCGAGCGCCAGGAACGTCCAGCAGATCGCAGTCTGCCGCGGCGTGGCGCGCAGCGAGCTGAAGCCGACCACCAGATACAGCGTGCACAGGAAGACGATGCTGACTTCCGGCGCGATGTAGCAGAACGCGACCGTCATCATCATGCTGACGATCGATTGCGGCACGACCAGATAGTGATCATGGAAGCGGTCGTTGAACCCGCTCTCCGACAGCACCGTCCACAGAGCGACGGTGAGCACGCCGATTGCCGCATAGGACGGGGCGATCGTGGTCGGCACGGTGCCGGCCTGGGCGTAGATGAACAGGATGATCGCGTCGGTGAGGTAGCAGCCGGCGATCATCGCCAGGATCTGCCGGCGCCGGCCCGCGCGCCGAACGCGCAGCTCGCGCGCCGGGGGCGATCGCGGGCCGTCAGCATCGGCAACGTCGGGAATGGAATAAGGCGGTGCCGTGGTGCCCATGCGCGCGCAATTTGTTCCGGTTCAACTGAAAATCTACGTGGGAAAGCCTTTAACTTTGGTATCTAGGGGAACTGGGACGACGTGACGCTGCGGCATGCCGCGGCAGGGAATTTACGGCTTTCGGGCGCAGTTGGTCAGGGACGTGACATGGTAGGCGGGACCCCGCCGGGCGCGATTGCCCCGGGCGATGCAGCAAAATGTGCGTGTCTGTGCGCCAGCTCACACGCGGGGACGTATCTTTCCGGTATTTTCAAGAATTTTGCGGTTGTATTCGAACCGCAATCTCATTCCTCCAGACCAATCTTGCGAGACGGCCATTGAGCGTGACAGCAGCGGCGTCAGACGAAACCCTGATTGCCCGGATCGCTCAAGGCGACCGGCTCGCCATGCAGGTGCTGTATGGACGGCACCATGTCAGGGTGTACCGTTTCGGGCTGCGGCTCGTGCGGGACGAACAGGCCGCGGAAGACCTCATCAGCGAGGTTTTTCTCGACGTGTGGCGTCAGGCCGGCAAGTTCGAAGGCCGCTCTGCCGTTTCCACCTGGCTGCTGGCCATCACGCGATTCAAGGCGCTCTCGGCACTTCGGCGCCGCAAGGACGTTGAGCTCGAGGACGACGCCGCCAACGCGATCGAGGATACGTCCGACGATCCGGAAGTGGCGTTGCAGAAGAAGAATACCGGGGAAGCCCTGCGCAAGTGCCTGACCGCGCTTTCGCCTGACCACCGGGAGATCGTCGATCTCGTCTACTACCACGAGAAGTCCGTGGAGGAGGTGGCCGAGATTGTCGGAATTCCGGAAAACACCGTCAAGACGCGCCTGTTCTATGCGCGTAAGAAATTGGCCGAACTCCTGAAGGCGGCCGGCATTGAAAGAGGCTGGCCATGATGGCTTTGAGCAAGAAGATGCTGGAGCAAGAGCCCGGTGACATCGAGCTGCTGTTGCCGTGGTACGCCGCCGGCACGCTGAATGCGCGCGATATGCGCCGAGTCGAGGAGGCGCTGGCGCAGGATGCCGATCTCGCCCTGCAATATGCCGAGATCCAGAAGGAATACGCCGAGACCATCGCGCTGAACGAAAGCCTCGGCGCGCCGTCGATGCGCGCGATGCAGAAGCTGTTCGCCGCGATCGAGGCCGAGCCGGAGCAGGCGCCCAAGGCGCTGCCCGGCGCCGGCGCGCGCATCATGGCGTTCTTCGAGAGCCTGTCGCCGCGCACCTTGGTGTGGACCGTCAGCCTTGGTGCGCTCTTGGTGGTGGCGCAGGCCGGCATCATCGGCGCCGTGCTGATGCGCTCGCAGACCGCGACTTATCAGACCGCCTCGGTCGCCGAGGACAAAGCTGTCCAAGAGAAGAGTGTCGCTCCTGCGCCTGTGAGCAGGCCGATGGCAGCAGCACCGCCGCCGCCCAGCGCGGCCGCGCCGGCTCTGGCCGAACGGGCGCCTGACAGCAGCGTGGCCCGCCAGCGCATGGCCGAAGCCCCGGCCCCGGCTGCGCCGCTGATCCGCGGGCTCGGCCCGCAGGTCGCTGGATCGACCGCGCCGGTCTACGCGCTGGTGCGGTTCGCGCCGGATGCGCGCATGGCCGACATCACCGCGCTGCTCGACAGCTATCAGGCCTCGATCGTCGGAGGCGCCCAGGGCGGGCTGTTCAAGCTGCAGCTCGGCAACCAGCCGCTGTCGCGGGCGGACGCCGACGGCCTGATCGGCCGGCTGTCGCGGGAGAAGATCGTCAGCCTCGCGGTGGCTGCCCAATAGGCTGCGCCGTCCGAGAGCTCGTTCGGAGGCTCCATGTCGCTGCGCGCGTTGCTGCGGTCCGCAAGACATCTCGCTGCGTTCAGCGCAGGCGTGCTGCTCGGCATGGCGAGCGGCGATCTCAGCGCATCGGCGCAGGCGATGATGCGCTCGCCCACGATCAACATTCCGAGCCGGGTGCCGAGCATCAATCCGGGCGCGGCGATGCGGGCGCCGGCGCCGAACCCCGGCATTGCCATCCGGCCGGCGCTGCCGACCGCGCGCTTCTCACCGAACCTGCAGACATCCTGTAGCCCGCCCGACCGCACGACCTCGGGAGAATGCGCGAGGCGCTCGTCGGCGACTGCCGAGGGCGGATCGGACAAGGCGGCGTCGGCGAACGGGACGTCGGGCAGGGGCAAGTCGGCGAAGTCAGCGCAGCGGCGCGAGCCCGCCGCCGCGGCCGCAAGCGATCCGCGCAGCATCGCCAATGAGCTGGTCGCCGAGATCGACGGCAGCCTGTCCACCGACCAGGCCGACGCTCTGGCGCGGCGCTATGGCCTGCAGCGCATCAGCTCGCAGAATTTTCCCTTGATCGGCGCGACCATCGGCCTGTTCAGGATCACCGACCGCCGCTCCGTCGAGGCGGTCAGCCGCGCCTTTGCGGCCGATCGCAGCGTCCGCGCGGTGCAGCCGAATTATCGCTATGCCCTGCAGCAGAGCGCGACGCCTGCGGAGGGTGATCCGGCGCAATACGCGCTGGCGAAGCTGCGGCTGCCGGAGGCGCATAAGTTGGCGCAGGGCTCCAACGTGACCATCGCGGTGATCGATTCCGCGGTCGACCTCAAGCATCCCGAATTCGCCGATGCGTCGTTCGATACGTATGATGCGCTCGGGGGCGACGAGGGGCCGCATGTGCACGGCACCGGCATCGCCGGCGTGATCGTCTCGCACAAGCGGCTGATGGGCAGCGCGCCCTATGCGCGGATCATCGCCATCCGTGCGTTCGGCGTGGGCAAGAAAGGCGGCGGCGCGGAGAGCAGCTCCTATGTGATCCTGAAGGCGCTGGACTACGCGGCACTGCATGGGGCGCAGATCATCAATATGAGCTTCGCCGGCCCGAAGGATGCCGTGATCGAGCGCGCGATCGCAGCCGTCGCGGCGAAGGAGGTCGTCATGGTCGCCGCCGCCGGCAATGCCGGGGCGAAATCGCCGCCGCTCTATCCCGCTGCCAATCCGAACGTCATCGCCGTCAGCGCCACCGACACAAGGGATCAATTGCTGCCGGCATCGAACCGCGGCAACTACATCGCGCTCGCCGCGCCTGGCGCCGACATCTTCCTGCCGGCGCCGGACGGCAAGTACCAGATCATCTCCGGCACCTCATTCTCCGCAGCCTATGTCAGCGGCCTTGCGGCGCTGGTGCTGGAGCGCAATCCGTCACTGAAGCCGGAGACGGTGCGCACGGTGCTGACCAGGACCGCGCGCGATCTCGGCTCGCCCGGGCAGGATGATCTGTTCGGGGCAGGGGAGGCGGACGCGCTGGCAGCCGTGCAGGCCGTGCTGTCTCCGCAGGATCGGCCCGCAATGTCGGCCGCACCGGCGGCCGGGTCGCCCGGCGACAAGGGACGGGAGCCGGAGCCCGCACGCGAGCTGCGCCCAGCCTCGACCTCGGCCATGTCGACAAATATGACAACCGACGCACCGCCTGCGGACCCCCTTCGGCCGGCGCAGCAGTAGCGTCAACGTTTTCGTGAATGCTCCAAAATTCCCGCTGTGACTTTGAACGCGCGCTAGGGCGGTCACGACAGATGGTACGTGGGAGCGGTGATCCCCTCCCCACGGCTATATCAGGCGCGAGCGCCCATCCACCCCAAGCGCCCATATGGCTCGAGCCGTCCGGTTGTCCCCCCGGACGGCTCTTTCATTTTGGGATGTGTTCATTTGGGATGCGTGAGCGCCGCGACGAGCGGATCACTGCCGCTCCACGCTACAGCTTCGGGTTGCGCGATGATCTCGGCGGACGCGCCAGCGTTGTTTCGACGCGGCCGAGCCCGCGAAACCACGGACAAAAGGTCCGCACGACTACGGTTTGGCCGCCAAAGAAGATGGCGTTAGCTAGACTTTGTTAACCTTTTCCACAAAATATTCACGTCACGTTGCGTTGATTCGTGCCGAGTGCGTCCGTCCCCTTTTTTCGGGCTCCCCTATGACACATCGACTGGACGTGGCTTGCAGCCGCGAACTGGCTGCGCGCTGGTGCGCGCTTGCCGAACGGCGTCTCGATCATCTCACCGAGCTGTTCGATAGCGGCCGCTGGCGGCGCTATTACACCGAGCAGGCATTCCTCGACGACCTCCGGCACGCCAAGGCTGCGGTGCAGACCTGGAAGGGGCTGTCCCGCGCCGAGCCCGAGCCGGTGAGCATCGTGCCGCGCCAAAGCCCGGCTGCGACGCTGGCCGTGCCGCCGGCTCCGGTGCGTCGCGCCGAGCCAGAGCCGGGGAGCATCGTGGCGAGCCAAAGGCCGGCCGCGAAACTGGCCGCGCCGCCGGCGCCCGTGCGCCTCGCCGAGCCGGAGCCGATCACGCTTCATCACATCCAGCAGCGGCCCGTCGAAACGCCAAGGATCGAAACGGCAAGGATCGAAACGCAAAGGATGGAAACGCCGCGGGTCGCGACGCCGATCGTCGAGCATCGCCCGATTGCGCTGCCGCGCTCGCTCGAAACCGTGCTTGCGGAGTCCGAGATCGTCGTCGAGCCCGAGATCGAACTTTCAGCGGATGATCCGGAGCCCGACTTCGTCATCGAACCCGACGACGTGGAAGCCGACGTTGCACCCGATCTGACCATGGCGCCGGCGCGGATCGACATGTCCGCGCTGGAGCAGGCTTTGAGCATCGGCATGGACGAGTCTGACGCCGAGTATGATGAGCCGGTGGTCGATCTCGATGCCATCGAGCGCCGCTATCCGGCACTGGCCGTGGCCTATTAAGCCTCATCGAACCACGGCGTTGCCGCTGACGTTCAGCTGCGCAAACCGCTGCGCGCCGTCCTGCGTGAGATCTGACGTCACCGGCTTGATGTGATCGAGCCCGATCACCGCGCCGCGCGGCGTGCCGGAGATCATGTTGCCGCTGACGAGCGCCGTGCCCGCGCCCGGCACGACCGAGACGCCGATGCCGGCGAGCGCGTTGCGGACCACATTGCCGGAAATGACGACGTCGCGCAGATAACGGCCCCAGCCGGCGACGATGCCGTAGGAGGGGGCGTTCTCCACGACGTTGCCGGTCACCGATGAATCCGCCTCGACATAGATGCCGATCCCGGCATCGTCGTCGGGCGCGGTGCCGATCGGGCGCTTCGGGATCAGGTTGCGGATGATGTTGCCCTGGACAACCGCGATGCGTCCGCCTTCGTTGAAGTTGCAGACGGAGACGCCGAAGGCGGCGCCGTCGACCGTATTGCCTGATATGACCGCGCCTTCGAACGAGAACTCCGAATACAGCGCGACCTCGCGGACGTCGGTGACGCTGTTGCCGACGATCTGGATGTTGGAGGCGGAGTTGCCGCGCACGGCCGAGTAGTCGCAATTCCTGATGCGGTTGCCTCTGACGATGACGTTGCCGGCGCGGAAGGCGTTGATGGCATTGCCGTACTGGCCGGAGCCGCCGGGACCGGCCTTGATGTCTTCGATATGATTGTCGAGCACCATCGTGCCGTCATCGCCGATCGCGGTGCGCAGGATCTCGATGCCGTTGTCGCGCGTGCCGCGGATGGTGTTGCGCGACACGATCAGTCCGAGCGCATCGAAGGAGACCACCGCGGTGACCGCGATGTCGGTGATGACGTTGCCGCTGACATCGCCCGAGACCTGCTCCAGCCAGATGCCGCTGCCGCCGGAGCGGATGATCTCGCAGTCGAGGATCCGGACATCGTTGCCAGCGGCGACGTGCAGCAGGCCGCGGCGCTGGGGCAGGGCGATGCCGCCGCCGTCGAGCGACAGGCCGGTGACGCCGAGACCGTCGGCGCCTTCGGCCGAAAGCAGTGATGGACCGCCTCCGGTGAAGACCAGCTTGGTGGCGCCGCGGACGCCGACCAGCTGGCTGCCCCTCGCGAGCCGCAGCATCGAGGTGCGGTAGGTGCCAGGCGGCAGCGCCAACGGGGCCTGCGCGCGCGCCGCTTCATCGATCGCGCGCTGGAGCGCGCGGGTCTGGTCGTCGGGACTGTTGGGCTTGACGCCATATTGCGTGGCGTCGCGGCCGAGTGAAGCAATGAGCGGGGTGGCCTTCGCCGGCTCGCTGGGTAGCGCCAGGGCGCCGGCGGCACCGGCCGCAGTCGCGCCGATCAGGTTACGGCGATTGACGTCCATGATGTCGGGCTCGCGTGGGTCAGCTCTCGCTGATCAGATAACGCGAAAGCGCTGACGGCTGGCTTGGGCGCGGCGCCGCAAGCGCTGTTTGTTACGGGTAGGGTTAAATCTTTACTCGGTGCAACCTCGCCCCGCTTGCGGCAGGGCTATCGCATATGACGGTGACAGCTTTGTGCTCGCCTCTTTCCACATCGTCATGGCCGGGCTTGTCCCGGCCATCCACGTCGGCCGGCATGCTAAGAACGAGGTGGATGGCCGGGACAAGCCCGGGCATGACGGAGTAACTAATCGACAGGATCGACCGTCGGGAGAACTCCGCATCTCCATATGCGATAGCCCTGCCGATTGCGGGGAGAGGTCGGATTGCATCGAAGATGCAGTCCGGGTGAGGGGGGCTTTCCGCAAGGCCGGTGCGCGTGGCTGCCCCTCACCCCAACCCTCTCCCCGTGAAGGACGGGGAGAGGGAGCGCACCGACAGCGATGCGCGGGCCTGGGCTCCAACTCACAAGTCCGATTGCTTCAACCGAATTGAAGCGATGGGCGTAGTCGAGCTCGACTAAGCCTTCCTCCGCGCGAGCTTCACCAGCTGCATCAGCATCGCCTCGCCGGCCTCGACCAGCGCCTCCAGCGTGATGCGCGGGCTGCCTAGGGGCAGCGCCGTTCCCGCGCGCGGCAGCGGAGGAATGTGGATGAAGGCGGCGAGGCGCGGGCCGCCTTCGCTCTGCGTCGCCTCGATCGCGCGCCAGCTCAGGTAGTTGCAGAGATAGCTGCCGGCGTCGCGCGACGGCCTTGCGTCGATGCCGGTGGCGCGGGCGGCGCGCAGCAGGCGCGTCATATGCGGGCCGAACGACATCGGATGCGCGCCCGGCATGATGACGCCCTTGCGGGCGATGTGGCGGTCCGCGTCGGGGAAGGTGGTGGTGACGGCGTTGCGGGCGCGGGTCTCGATGCGGAGATAGGAGGTTCGTCCTGCAAGCCCGAACATCAACAGCGCCTGCGGCCGCCGCTCGGCGATCAGCTGCGGCAGCTCGCGATCGACGGTGGCGTAGGTAACATGGAAGATGTGACTGCTGATCTCGACATCAGCCAATGCCGGCCGGCGCAGCTCGGCCAGCCGCCTGACGAGCGGCATGGTCGGGTTGGACGGCGCGCCGGGGAACGGGCCGAAGCCAGTGATGAGAATGCGGAGCTGCTCGGTCACGACAGCATCTCCGCGAGCTGCTCGGCCGCAAGTGCGGGCGCGACGCGGCCCTCGGCAACCTCTGTCTCGAGCTTCTTCACCTTCGCGCGAATGGAGGGATCGGTGCGCAGCCGCGCCATCAGGCGCTGCTCCAGCATGGTCCACATCCACTTCACCTGCTGGTCACGGCGGCGCGCGGCGAACTCGCCGGAGGCGATCATCGCCTTGCGATGATCGAGCACCTTCTGCCAGAGCTCCGCGATCCCCGTGCCGGCCATGGCTGAATAGGTCACGACCGGCGGATGCCAGTGCTCGGAGCGCGGGGAGAGCAGATGCAGCGCGCCGCGATAATCGGCCGCGGTGATGTTGGCGCGCTTGACGTTGTCGCCGTCGGCCTTGTTGATCGCGATCATGTCGGCGAGCTCGACCAGGCCCTTCTTGATGCCCTGCAGCTCGTCGCCTCCGCCCGGCAGCATCAGCGCGAGGAAGAAGTCGGTCATGTCGCAGACGGCGGTCTCGGACTGGCCGATGCCGACCGTCTCGACCAGCACGACGTCGAAGCCCGCGGCCTCGCACAACAGCATCGCCTCGCGCGTCTTGGCGGCGACGCCGCCGAGCGTGCCCGAGGAAGGCGAGGGACGGATGAAGGCGTCCTCATGATGCGACAGCCGCGCCATCCGCGTCTTGTCGCCGAGGATGGAACCGCCAGTGCGCGCCGAGGAGGGATCGACCGCGAGCACGGCGACCTTGTGGCCTTGCGCGATCAGATGCATGCCGAGCGCATCGATCGTGGTCGATTTCCCGACGCCCGGCGAGCCGGTGATGCCGACGCGGAACGCGTTGCCCGTTTGCGGCAGCAGCGCCTGCACCAGCTCGCGTGCGGATGCCTGATGATCTCCGCGCCGGCTCTCGACCAGGGTGATGGCGCGCGCGAGGGCCGCGCGGCTGCCGGCGCGGATGTCGTCGGCCAAGGTCGTGATTCCGGGCGGAGCGGAGGAGCGGGAAGACATGCGTCCGTTATAGCGGATGCAGACGGCGCGGCCAGCTAGTTGTCTTCGGCGTCTCCCTTCGGCCGGCTGCCGGCGAAGATCGCCTGACCTTCGGGGCTGAGATACGGCTTCAGGGTCTCCCAGGGCACGAAGGCGACGTACTGGCCTTCGGCGTAGGGACCGACGGCATAGGGCGGATAATGGAAGGTCAGGCCGGAGCTCTTGCCGGCATCCGTGGAAGGAGCGAGCGTCACTGCGCCGATCTTCAGGAGCTTCGGCTCCAGCTCCTTGAACCATTCGGCTGTCGCCGTTTCCGTCGCATCGCGCTTCTTCTTTTCGGCCTTGAGCGAGGTGATGAGAGCCGCCAGCATCGCCTTCATCGCCGGGCCGTTGTCAGCGGTCTCGGTGAAGAACGGGCGGATGCTGATCGGCTTGGCTGCGGTCTTGTCCCACAGGATGGTGTTCACGTCGCTGTTGGGATGCGCGCCATTGGTGTCCATGTAGTCGTCCCTGAGCACGCTGACATAGCGGTCGACGACGACGGAGCGGACGGAGTATTTTCGTTCGAATGACCATTTGCGGTCGCGGAACAGCTGCGGGTCTTCTTTCCTTTCCTTGGCGGCATCGGCCGCGTTCTTGTCGATCCACTTCTTGCCGTCGGCGAGGCAATAGGCTGATAGCGCCGCGTCCTGCTTGATCTGGGCATCGAGCGTGACGTTGGCCTCGATCGCCTTGCTGTTGATGGTGGCGTCCGGCTTCGGCTCGGCGGCGATGACGGGGGACGCGGCAAGCAGGCCGAGGAGGGCGGCAATGCAGAGCGATGAACGGGGCATGGTCATTCAAATCCGGTGGATGAAGATGCGTATCGCGGGAGATCGCTGAGGTTCATGACGGCAAACAGATCGGCGCGCGATCAGGTGACCGCGCGCCTACACAAACGCTTCCAAACGCGGAAAGCCTACTCCGCCGCCTCGCTGTGCCCGAGCCGCGCGTTGAGCTTGTGGATCAGCTCCTCGGCGGCGTCGGCGATCACGGTGCCCGGCGGGAAGATCGCCTCGGCGCCGGACTTGTACAGCGCGTCGTAATCCTGCGGCGGCACCACGCCGCCGACGATGATCATGATGTCCTCGCGGCCCTGCTTCTTCAGTGCGGCCTTCAGCTCCGGCACCGCGGTGAGATGCGCGGCCGCCAGCGAAGAGACGCCGAGGATGTGGACGTCGTTCTCGACTGCCTGCCGCGCGGCCTCATCGGCAGTGGCGAACAGCGGCCCGATGTCGACGTCGAATCCGATGTCGGCGAAGGCCGACGCGATCACCTTCTGGCCGCGGTCGTGGCCGTCCTGGCCGATCTTGGCGACGAGGATGCGCGGCCTGCGGCCTTCCGCTTCCTCGAAGGACTCGATCAGCGCCTGCAGCTTCTCGGCTTTGCCGGACATGGCGGCGATCTCCCGCTTGTAGACGCCGGTGATGGACTTGATCTCGGCACGGTGGCGGCCGAACACTTTCTCCAGCGCGTCGGAGATCTCGCCGACCGTGGCCTTGGCGCGCGCGGCCTCGATGGCGAGTGCCAGCAGATTGCCGTTACCGTCACCGGCCGAGCGCGTCAGCGCCGCCAACGCGGCATCGACCTCGGCCTGCTTGCGCTCGGATTTCAGCCGCGACAGCTTGTCGATCTGCAGCCGGCGCACGGTGGAATTGTCGACCTTGAGCACGTCGAGCGGCGGCTCGTCGGTCGGCTTGTACTTGTTGACGCCGATCACCGACTGGCGGCCGGTGTCGATACGCGCCTGGGTCTTGGCCGAGGCCTCCTCGATGCGCAGCTTCGGCACGCCGGCCTCGATCGCCTTGGCCATGCCGCCGAGCTCCTCGATCTCCTGGATATGGCCCCAGGCCTTGGCGGCGAGATCGCGGGTGAGGCGCTCGACGTAATAGGAGCCGCCCCAGGGGTCGATGATGCGGGTGGTGCCGCTCTCCTGTTGCAGGAAGAGCTGCGTGTTGCGGGCGATGCGGGCGGAGAAGTCGGTCGGCAGCGCCAGCGCCTCGTCGAGCGCATTGGTGTGCAGCGACTGTGTGTGCCCTTGCGTCGCGGCCATCGCCTCGACGGCGGTGCGCACCACGTTGTTGTAGACGTCCTGCGCGGTCAGCGACCAGCCCGAGGTCTGGCTGTGGGTGCGCAGCGACAGCGAGCGCGGGTCCTTGGGATTGAACGGCTTCAGGAGCTTGGCCCACAAGAGTCGCGCCGCGCGGAGCTTGGCGACCTCCATGAAGAAGTTAATGCCGATCGCCCAGAAGAACGACAGGCGAGGGGCGAAGCGGTCGACGTCGAGGCCCGCGGCGATGCCGGCGCGCAGGTACTCGACGCCGTCGGCGAGCGTATAGGCGAGCTCGAGGTCCTGCGTCGCGCCGGCCTCCTGCATGTGATAGCCGGAGATGGAGATCGAGTTGAACTTCGGCATCCGCTGCGAGGTGAAGGCGAAGATGTCGGAGATGATCCGCATCGAGGGCGACGGCGGATAGATGTAGGTGTTGCGCACCATGAACTCTTTCAGAATGTCGTTCTGAATGGTGCCCGACAGCTTCTCCGGCGACACGCCTTGCTCTTCCGCCGCAACGACGAACAAAGCGAGGATCGGCAGCACCGCGCCGTTCATGGTCATCGACACGCTCATCTGGTCGAGCGGGATGCCGGCGAACAGGGTGCGCATGTCGTAGATCGAATCGATGGCGACGCCGGCCATGCCGACGTCGCCGCCGACGCGCGGATGATCGGAATCATAGCCGCGATGGGTGGCGAGATCGAACGCGACGGAAAGGCCTTTCTGACCAGCCGCGAGGTTGCGGCGGTAGAAGGCGTTGGAATCCTCGGCCGTGGAGAAGCCGGCATATTGCCGGACCGTCCATGGCTGGTTGACATACATGGTCGGGTAGGGGCCGCGCAGATAGGGCGCCGTGCCCGGCCACGTCTCCAGGAAATCGATGCCGGCGAGATCGGCCTCGCCATAGGCGGGCTTGACCGGAATGCCCTCGGGCGTCAGCCACGGTTCGGCGGCGCCCACGGGCGCGGGGGCGGCGGTCGGTTCAAAGGCGATGTCGGCGAAATTCGGAATGCGGGTCATTCCCGGGCGTCCTCAAACCTGCGGTTTCTCTCGATGAGCTCTTTCAGCTTCGTCTTGTAGACCGGATCATTGCGAGGATCCGCCGTCATGCTGCGCGTCCAGAGGCTGTGGATCGCGGTTTCGATGAGTGCGGCCAGCCAGCTGAACATGGTCGATCCTCACACATCGGTTCAGCGCTCAATCATGATCCGGATGTTGATGGCTGACGATGCGTGCCATCTTGTCCGGTCCGTAATTCTGCTGCGTGGTCTGGCTCGGCAGATTGGCGATCGCGACCACCCAGCCGAGCCGGGATTCCGAGCCGAACTGCCGCGTCGGCACGACGCGGTCGGGCCGGTCAAAGGTGCCGGTCATGATCTCGATCCGCGGCCCGTCGATGCCGCCGAAGCCGAGCGGCGTGCCGCAGGCGGGGCAGAAATAGCGGTCGGCGATCGAAGAGGAGCGGAACGTTCCCGGCGTGCCGCGGGTCCAGGCGAAGTTCTCGCGGTTGACGTCGGCGAAGGACGCGAACGGCGCGCCCGAGGCCTTCTGGCACATCCGGCAATGGCAGATGCTCACGCGCGTCGGCGCCGACATCAGCGCGTAGCGGATTGCGCCGCATTGGCAGCCGCCGGTGAGGACGGGTTTGCTGGCCTCGGTCATGCTCACTCCAGATGCGTGTAGGCGTCTTCGAGCGTCTTCAGCGCGTCACCGCCTGCGAATACGAAGCTGCCGATCCCGGCTTCGCGCAGCGCAGCCTCCTGCTCGCCGCCGCGGCCTGCGAGATAGATATGTCGCGCGCCGGCCGCTTGCAGCGCTTTGGCGGCGGGAACCGCGGCGTCGGCATAGACCTTGTCCGACGAGCACAGACACACGATCGCTGCGCCGGAAGCGCGGTAGGCCTCCGCGAGCGCAGCCGGATCGGCGCCGCCCTGGCCATCGATTGCGGCAATGCCGCCGGCTTCGAAGAAGCTGCGGGCGAAGGTCGCGCGCGCGGTGTAGTCGGCGGCGGTGCCGAGATTGGCGAGGAACACCTGGGGACGCTGGCCCTTGCTCTTGAGCAGAGCATCGGAGCGGTCGCGCAGCTTCTCGAAGGCGTCAGCGAGACGGATCGGCGTGAGAGGTGCGAAGGTGAGCGCAGCCTTTGGCGCAGGCGGCGGAGCCGAAGGCGCGACCGCCTCCACGGCCACCTCGGCCTCGTTCAAATTCGGAAACTCGCTGGCGCCGGTCAGCACGTCGCGCCGCTTGGCGATGTTGGCGTCGCGCGCCTGCTTGACCGCGGCGACCTTGCTCTGGATGAGACCGGACTGCAGCGCAGCGACCACCCCGCCGGCGTTCTCGATGTCCTGGAAAAGCGCCCAGGCGGTGGTGCAAAGCTCTGATGTCAGCGCCTCGATGCCGCCGGCACCAGCTGCGGGGTCGGCGACGCGGGCGAGATTGCTTTCCTCCAGCAGTACGAGCTGCGTGTTGCGCGCGACGCGGCGCGCGAAGGTATCAGGCAGGCCGAGTGCGGCGGTGTGCGGCAGGACGGTGACCGCATTGGCACCGCCGAGGCCGGCGGCGAAGGTTGCGATCGTAGCGCGCAGCATGTTCACATAGGGATCGCGCCGCGTGAGCATGCGCCATGCCGTCTCGCCAGAGATGAAGAGCGGCTTCGGCGTGAGGCCGCAGGCCTGCTCGATGCGCGCCCACAGCCGGCGCAGGCTGCGGAATTTCGCCAGGGTAAGGAACTGATCGGTGTCGGCGGCAAGGCGCGCGGAGATCAGGTCGCGCGCGGTCTCCAGCGCCACGCCGCTCGCTTCGAGCGCGCGCAAATAGGCGACGGCGGAGGCGAGCACGAAGGCGAGCTCCTGCGCCTCCGATCCGCCGGCATCATGCACCACTCGGCCGTCGGCGGCGAAGAAGGGGCCTTTGAAGCCTTCGTTCTGCAACTGCTTGACGAGATCGACGGCGCTACCGGCGAGCTTGCTTTGATCATGCGAACTGGCACCGCGGCTGGCCGCATCGCCGATCGGATCGAGGCCGAAGCGGATGTCGCAGGCGCCCGGCTTGACGCCGCGCTGCTTGACGTAGTCCGCGAGCAGCGCGGTGGCAGTGGCGTTACTGGCCTGCAATTCGATCGCAATCGCAGCGTCCAGATGCACGCCGTCGAGCGCGCGCGCCAGCGCGTCGGCTGTGGCCGGGAGGCCGAAGCCGTGCGCGGCATTGGCGCCGGCGAACACCAGCGTCAGCCCGGTCGCGCCATTCTCGAGGTCGAGCAGCGCCTGCGCATTGGCCTTGGCCGCATCGGGATGATCGACGCGCTGCATGATCTGCCACGCCGCCGCCGGCGCGCGGCCGGCGACAGGCGCCGCGTCCTTGGCGCGCGGGTAGATCGGCTGGATCTTCAGGCCGTCATAGGTCCTGCCGACCAGCTTCTCGAACGCCGCGCCCTTCAACACGCCATCGACCAGCTTGCGCCAGTCCGCCTCGCTGGCCGGCGCGAAATCGGCGGCCAATCGCAGCTGTTCGGTGTCGGTGGTCATGCGGCCCGTGTCTCCCGGAAGCGTCTGTTATGGCGATTATTGTGGCGCAAAATGCCACGTCGCGACCGCCAAGCCAAACGGTTGTTTCGCGGGGGATGTCAGCTATTCGGCTGAGGGCAGCGGCTGGATTCCGTCGCGCGAAACGGCGAGCAGGGCGTCGGCCACCCGGCGGCCGGCAATCCGGCGCTCAGGGGCGATCTCCGCCAGCGGCACCAGCACGAAGCCGCGTTCGAACAGGCGCGGATGCGGCAAGGTGAGATCGGGCGTGTCGATACTGACATCATCATACGCGATGAGATCGAGGTCGAGCGTGCGCGGGCCCCAGCGCGTCTCCTGCGCTCGATTGCGGCCGAACATGCGCTCGACCTCGTGCAGGACCGCGAGCAGGGGATGTGGCGCGGTGGCGGTGTCGATCGCGATGCAGGCGTTGATGAAGGGGGGCTGCTGCTCCTCGCCCCAGGGCGGAGTGACGTAGTCGGGGGAGCGCGCGACGAGCTTGCCTTGCGCGCGGCTGATGATCTCGGGAATGGCCTGCGCAAAGGTCGTCCTGACGTTGCCGACATTGCCGCCGAGGGCGATCAGCGCGCTGGCCATGGCCGTCACGGATGCCGCGAGCGGGTCAGCACCACGCCGACATCCTCGAAGATCGCGGCGATCGGCGCATGCGGCTTGTGCACGGTGACCTTGACGGCGCGGATGCGGGCGAAGCTTGCCAGGATCGCATCGGCCACCGCGCCGGCGGCGCGTTCGAGCAGCCGGTAGTTGGTATCCTTGAACGCGGCGGTCGCCGTCTCCACCACGTCGGAATAGGACACGGTGTCGGCGAGCCGGTCGCTGCGCGAGGAGTCCGACAGATCGGTATAGAGCTCGAGATCGATCACGAAGCGCTGGCCGACCTCGCTCTCATGCTCCATCACACCGTGACGGGCATGAATGAGAACGCCTTTGATGAAAATGGTATCGGTCATGCCTCAGCCTCGATTGCCGCTGCCACGCGCACGGCCTGAACCGTCTCGGCGACGTCATGCGCCCGGATGATCGCAGCGCCATGCCGAGCCGCGATCAGATGCGCCGCGATCGATCCGCCGAGCCGCTCTTGCGGCTCCGATGCGACCACGGTGCTGATGAAGCGTTTGCGCGAGGCGCCGACCAGCAGCGGCAGCCCAAAGCGCATGAAGGCATCGAGCCTGGCGAGCGCCGTCATGCTCTGCTGCGCCGTCTTGCCGAAGCCGATCCCAGGATCGAGCACGATATTCCCTGCGGGAATGCCGGCCTTCGCCGCGATATCGAGCGAGCCTGCGAAGAAGCGGAGCATGTCGTCGATGATGTCGATGTCCGGATCGACGACCTCGCGGTTGTGCATCACCACGACCGGCGCGCCGTGCGCCGCGACCACCTCGGCCATATCAGGATCGCGCTGCAGGCCCCAGACATCGTTGGCGATCGCCGCGCCTGCCTGGAGCGCAAATTCCGCAACTTGCGATTTCATGCTGTCGATCGAAACGGGCACGCCGAGTGCGATGATCTCGGCCAACACTGGGCGCAGCCGCGCCAGCTCCTCGTCGGCGCTCACCGGCTCCGCGCCCTTGTAGGGGCGGGTCGACTCGGCGCCGATATCGATGATGTCGGCTCCCGACGCGATCATGGCCTTGGCCTGCTCGATCGCACGTTCCGGCGCATTGAAGCGGCCGCCGTCGGAGAACGAATCCGGCGTGACGTTCAGGATGCCCATGACAGCGGGAAAAGGCCGCGCCAGCCACGGCCGCAGCAGCGGGTGGCTCGCGACCAGGTCCTTAGCAGGGTGCGGCAAAATTGCGCTCATGGCCGCCGCTTTGCGCGGTTGCCACCCCCAAGTCAAGGTGTCGCGCTGCACAAGGCCGTTGCAGCCAGTCAGCGGCCGCTCAATAGCTGATCTTGGGCTCGAGTCGGCGTGCCTTCTCGATCAATTGGCCGACGGACTTCTCCGAGGGCAGGATGCGAACCAGCTGCCGTCGCGTGTTCACTTCCTTGATGTTCTGCGCCAGTCGGGCAGGGTTGCGATGCGCCAGCTCGCGAACGGTGGTGACGCCGGCGGCGCGGACCAGGCACACCTTGGCTTTCCCCATGCCGGGAATGCGCATGTAGTCGGCGCCATTGGCCCAATCGAGCAACTGCTGTTCGCTGATCCCGGTCTTGGCGGCGAGCGCCTTGCGTCCCTTGACGGTGCGGGCAGCCTCGAGGAATGCGTCGGTGGTGCGGATGCCCAAAGCTTTCAGCTTGGAGGCACAGAAGGTCGTCATGCCTTCGAGTTCGGTGATCGGATATGTCATGATACTCGGCGCGCGAAGGTGCTTCAAACGAACTGGTTCAGGCCTCGCGTGCCCAACCGCATCGTGATCGTCTCGACCGTTCCGGTTTGGTCGTGGATGAACCCGGAAAGTTCAACGGCGTGCCGTTCGATTGCCGCAAAATCGTTGGCCCGCAGGGGCCGAGTGATGAACCGCTGCTGTCGCTTGTCGTTGCAAGGGACCTGAGCAAGACGATGACGGATGAAAAGATGTCTTGAAGGAGGTCTTGGCTGTTTAGCCACGGCTCTATCGATGCCGGCCGTTCTGGCCAGCGGCTCAACCAGCTCGTTCATGTGAACCCCGTCGTCGTCCAGCCCCCCACGGCCAGACGTCCTCGCTGAATTCATCTTGATCGGGCGATCCGTGAATTACAAGCGACGAGCGGGCCGGGTGCGCGAATCGATTCGCGATCGCCGATGAACTGTTGCAGCGATGCAAGACCAGATATTGAATCTACCGATCAAACCTGCGCGTTGCACCGATGATAGGGTGACTTCGCAAGCAGGTGAGGCACCCTGGCGCTGGTTCCAGCCGGTGAAACTAAAGTATGTTACCTGCACGCGATGCGCGGCACCTCGTGCGATGCGAAACAATCATTCTCGAGAGACGGATCAACATGGCACCATCCGGAAAATCACTGGCTGATACCGACGACAAGATTCTCGTAGGTGCCGGCGAGCAGCCGGCCTGGTTGACGCTTGCCCTCGCCAATCGCCATGGCCTCGTGACGGGCGCAACCGGCACCGGCAAGACGGTGTCGCTGCAGGTGATGGCCGAAGGTTTTGCGCGCGCCGGCGTTCCGGTCTTCGCGTCCGACATCAAGGGCGATCTCTCCGGCATCTCGCAGACCGGCGAGGCCAAGGACTTCATCGTCAAGCGCGCGCAGGAGCTCGGACTGACCTATCAGCCCGATCAGTTCTCGACGGTATTTTGGGATGTGTTCGGTGAGCAGGGGCATCCCGTGCGCGCCACCGTCACCGAGATGGGACCGCTGTTGCTCGCGCGCATGCTCGACCTGAATGACGTTCAGGAAGGCGTGCTCAACGTCGCCTTCCGTGTCGCTGATGAGAACGGCCTCGCGCTGATCGACATGAAGGATCTGCGTGCGCTGCTCGATGCCATCATTCCGGATACGAAGAAGGGCGCGGATGCGGAGGCTGATCCGCTGGCGCCGATACGGAAAGCCGCGCAGTCGTTCGGCAACGTCACCCGCGCCACCGTCGGCACCATCCAGCGCCAGCTGCTCGTGCTGGAGAACCAGGGCGGCACCAAGTTCTTCGGCGAGCCGGCGCTGACCTTGACGGACTTCATGAAGACCGATCGCGACGGCCGCGGCATGATCAACATCCTCGTCGCCGACAAGCTGCTGCAGAATCCGCGCCTCTACGCGACCTTCCTGCTGTGGATGCTGTCGGAGCTGTTTGAGGAACTGCCGGAGGTCGGCGACGTCGCCAAGCCGAAGCTCGTGTTCTTCTTCGACGAGGCGCATCTGTTGTTCAACGATGCGCCGAAAGCGCTGCTGGACAAGATCGAGCAGGTGGTGCGTCTCATTCGTTCCAAGGGCGTCGGCGTGTACTTCGTCACGCAGAACCCGCTCGACGTTCCCGATCGCGTGCTCGGGCAATTGGGCAATCGCTTGCAGCATGCGCTGCGCGCTTTCACGCCGCGCGACCAGAAGGCGGTGGCCGCCGCCGCCGATACGTTCCGTCCCAATCCGAAGCTCGACACCGCCAAGGTGATCACCGAGCTCGGCAAGGGCGAGGCGCTGGTGTCGTTCCTCGAAGGCAACGGCACGCCGGCGATGGTGGAACGCGTGCTGATCCGGCCGCCGTCGGCGCGGATCGGGCCGGTCACGCCGGAGGAGCGCAAGGCCATCATCGCGGCAAGCCCGGTGAAGGGGAAGTACGATACCGAGATCGACGCCGAATCCGCTTACGAAATCCTGCAGCAGCGGATCGCCGGCAAAGCGGCGACCACGGATGGCTCGTCCGGCGGCGTGCTCGGCACGATAGGCAATCTCGCGGCGACGATCTTCGGCACCAACGTCAAGCGCGGCCAGCTCTCGACCACCCAGGTGATCGCGCGCACCGTCGCCCGCCAGGTGACCGACAAGGTGGTCGGCGGCATTGCCGCCGATCTCGGCAAGCAGGTCGGCGGCTCGCTGGGCAGCTCGATCGGCCGTTCCCTGGTGCGCGGCGCGCTCGGCGGATTGCTGCGGCGCTGAGCCATGCCGGCATCGCCAGCGTGATGCTCACCGCATCACGCTGGTCCCGACCGCGCAACGGGGCTACAAGCGAGCCAACACGCGTCACTAGCGAAGGGATCTCTTGGCCATGGCCAATGCGCAGCTTCAATCCGTGCTCGACCACATCGATGGCGATTTCGACAACAGCCTGGACCGGCTGTTCCAGCTGATCCGCATCAAGTCGATCTCGGCCGACCCGGCGTTCGCCGAGGATTGCAAGCAGGCCGCCGATCATCTCGCCAAGGATCTCGCGACGCTCGGCTTCGCTACCGAGGTGCGGCCGACCGCCGGCCACCCGGCCGTCGTCGGCAAGAGCAACGGTCACGGTGCCGCCAAGCCGCATGTCCTGTTCTACGGCCATTACGACGTGCAGCCGGTCGATCCGCTCGAGCTGTGGCATCGTCCGCCGTTCGAGCCCGTCGTGACCGATCACGCCGATGGCCGCAAGATCATCGTCGCGCGTGGCGCCGAGGACGACAAGGGCCAGCTGATGACCTTCGTCGAGGCCTGCCGCGCCTGGAAGAAGGTGACGGGATCGCTGCCGCTCGACATCACCGTCGTGATCGAGGGCGAGGAGGAGGTGGGCTCGAAGAATTTCGTGCCGTTCCTCGAAGCCAACAAGGACGAGTTCAAGGCCGATTTCGCGCTGGTGTGCGACACCGGCATGTGGGACCCGAACACCCCGGCGATCACCACCTCGTTGCGCGGCCTGCTGTATGAAGAGATCAAGATCAAGGCCGCCAATCGCGACCTGCATTCGGGCGTGTTCGGCGGCGGTGCGCGCAATCCGATCCGCGTGCTGACCGAGGTGCTCGGCGGGCTGTTCGATGCGGACGGCCGCATCACCATTCCCGGCTTCTACGATGGCGTAAAGGACGTTCCGCCGGAGGTCCTGGAGCAGTGGAAGAAGCTGAACCTGACGCCGGAGAGTTTTCTGAAGCCGATCGGACTGTCGATCCCGGCCGGCGAAAAGGACCGTCTGCTGATCGAGCAGATCTCGTCGCGGCCGACCTGCGACATCAACGGCATCTGGGGCGGCTATATCGGCGAAGGCTCCAAGACGGTGATCCCGTCGCTCGCCCATGCGAAGGTCTCGTTCCGTCTGGTCGAGGGCCAGGATCCGCTCAGGATTCGCAAGGCATTCCGCGACTACGTGTCGGCGCGCATCCCCGCCGACTGCTCGGTGGAATTCGGTGACCATTCGGCCGGTGCCGCGATTGCGCTCGACTGGACCATGAAGCCGCTCGCGGCCGCCAAGCAGGCGCTGACCGAGGAGTGGGGCAAGGAAACCATCCTGATGGGCTCGGGCGCCTCGATCCCGATCGTCACCGATTTCAAGAAGACGCTCGGCCTGGACTCGCTCCTGGTCGGCTTCGGCCTCGACGACGACAACATCCATTCGCCGAACGAGAAGTACGACCTCAAGAGCTACCACAAGGGCATCCGTTCCTGGGCCCGCATCCTCGCGGCGCTCGCGGAGATGCCGCGGTAGCAGACACTACTCTCTCCGTCATTCCGAGGCGCGCGGAATGCACGAGCGCGGAACGACGGTGTGGAGAGATCACGACTTCGGGCAGGCAACTCACGCCGCGCTGGCGACCCCCGTCGCGACGAGATCGCCGCTGGCGATCTTGCGCAGTGCTGCGAGATTGGCCTCAGTGGAGGCCAGTCGCCAGCATGATTTGCCGCTCGATTTCGCTTCGTAGAGCGCTGCATCCGCTGCGAACAGCAGGGATTCCGGATCGCTGCCGTGATCGGGCGCAGCCGCGATGCCGATGCTCATGCCGATGTTGACGCGCGCGCCGCCGGGCAGCGCGATGGGGGCTGTCATGACCTCGATGAGGCGTTCGCCGAGCGCCAGCGCGTGGTCGATATCGGGCTCCGTGGCGAGGACGACGAATTCGTCGCCGCCGATCCGGGCGATGACGTCGGCCGGCGCCACGATCTCGCGCAGCGTGCGGCCGACGATCTTCAGGAGTTCATCGCCGGTGGCATGGCCGAAGGTGTCATTGACCGGCTTGAAGCCGTCGAGATCGAGATAGAGCACGGCGAAGTTCTGCTGCCCGGGAACCTTGCTGCACAGACGGCTTTGCAAAGCGTCGATCAGGCCGGCGCGATTGGACAAGCCTGTGAGCGGATCTCGCCGCGCCTGCTCGTCGCTCTCGCTCTTGGCCTGCATGACCGCCACAAGCATCTTGTTCAGGCGGAACGCCGCGCCTGTCATGGCGAGGAAGTACACCGGCATCTGCAGATACATCACAAACAACAGCGGCTCGTGCGAGATGGCAACGCCGGGGATGACCGGGCCGATGCTGCACAGGATCATGGTGCCGACCAGGCGCGGTGCGCTGAAATTCCGGAAGCAGATGCCGCCGACCATGGCCGCCGAGGAGATGCAGGTGAGTGACGCCGCGATCCAGTCGCCGGAGGCCAGGCTGATGCCGACGCCGAAGCCGACGCTCGCGCTCCAGGCCACCGCCAGGAGGATGTGGATGTCGGTCGGCGTCGATAGCTGCGCGCGGGCGCGGCGGTAGGAGATGATCATCACGATCAGCCGCGACAGGCAGATCACTACCTCCATCACGAACCAGCTGACGAAGAGGGCGGTGGGTGTGCGCAGCGCCAGCGCTGCCGCGACGGCGACGGTGTTGATGGCGCCCCCGGCGAACACTGACCAGCAGCCATAGAGCTCGCCGGCCAACGCCAGACGGATGTCCGGTGACACCGGATATCCTGGGTCTGCCAGCCAGCGCGTCACGCGCCAGCGTGGCAAACTGAAAGCCAGACCATCACCCCGCATTTCAATACCTCCGCGGGGTTGCAATAGGCGGCACGGCACTTAACAGGCCTTTAGGGAGGTATCCTCGTCTGACTGCATGCTTGATGGACGGTAAAATTTGACTCGAATTGATGTCGTACAGGCTGAGGGCCGAGCCATCCTCAACCCGACGTGCGCATGCGCGCCCGCTCCTCCGCGATCGGAGCGACCTCGACCGTCGCATTGCCGAGCGCGCGGTCGCGCTCGAACACCAGGCGGACGCGCTGTCCGACCGGCGTCAGGCCGATGAGATTGCGCACCTGCGTCGCGCTGCGCACGGGCATGTCGTTGGCCTTCACGATGATGTCGCCCTTGCGCAGGCCTGCCCGTTCCGCGGGCGAGCCCACGCTCACGTCGGCGACCCGCGCGCCGACGACGCGGCCGTCCGCCGCCGAATCCAGATCGAGCAGGGTGACACCGATGCGTCCGCGATCGACGCGGCCGTTGGCGACCAGCTGCTCCATCACCCGCCGCGCCATGTTGATCGGCACGGCGAAGCCGATGCCGACATTGCCGCCTCCGGGCGAGATGATCGCGGTGTTGATGCCGACCAACTCGCCGCGCAGGTTGATCAGAGCGCCGCCGGAATTGCCGGGATTGATCGCAGCATCGGTCTGGATGAAATCCTCATAGCCCTGCTTGCCGAGACCGGTGCGGCCGAGCGCGCTGACGAGGCCGGAGGTGACGGTCTGGCCGAGGCCGAATGGATTGCCGACCGCGATCACGAAGTCGCCGACCTCCAGCGCATCGCTGTCGCCCATTGCGATCGCTTTCAGCTCGGTCGGGTCCTTGATTTGGAGCAGTGCGATGTCGGTGGCGGGATCGCGTCCGACCAGACGGGCGGAGAATTTGCGGCCGTCCTTGGTGCGGATTTGGGCGGTGGTGACATGCTCGACGACGTGATTGGCCGTCATCACGTAGCCCCTGGCAGCATCGACGATCACGCCGGAGCCGGTGGCGCTGATCTGCTTCTCGACCTGCTTCGGCACATCGAAGAAGTCGCGGAACAGTGGGTCCTGATAGAGCGGGTTGTCCTGCCGGACCTTGCCTTCGACCGAGATGTTGACCACGGCCGGCGTGACCTCCTTCACCAGCGGCGCCAGCGTCGGCACGCGGCCGAGCTTGAGGTCAGGGATCTGGGCGAGGGCAGGCGCAGCCAGGAGAGAGAGCAGGATCGCCGGCATCAGAACCAAAGGCCGGAGACAACGCAGAATCTGCATCGTTTTTTCCTCGACGGACGGGGGCGGATTTTGGCGCCCGTAGAACTGGTCAGGACGGCTGCCGCGGTCAAGGGCCGTCCTGGCAATCGTTCCCACCGAGTGCCAAAAATTTTTCGTGACCCTCTTGAACGAAAAGTTCGGCTTTCCTAGGTCGTTGCTCGCCCGGGGGCCTCATGGGACCCGAGGCCTATGACATCGCTGATCTTGTGAAGGAGGATGTGCATGCATTTCCGTCCATTGCACGACCGCGTGCTCGTGCGCCGTATCGATGCCGAGGAGAAGACCAAGGGCGGCATCATCATTCCCGACACCGCCAAGGAGAAGCCGCAGGAGGGCGAGATCGTCGCCGCGGGGCCTGGGGCGCGGAATGAGCAGGGGCAACTGGTGCCGCTCGACGTCAAGGCGGGCGACCGCGTGCTGTTCGGCAAGTGGTCGGGCACCGAGGTGAAGATCGACGGCAAGGATCTCCTGATCATGAAGGAGAGCGACCTGCTCGGCATTGTCGACAAGCCCGCCGCGGCCAAGAAGGCCGCGTGATTCCTCGGAACTGACAGTCATACGAGAAAGGAGACGACGAACATGGCTGCCAAGGACGTGAAGTTTTCCACCGACGCGCGCGACCGCATGCTGCGCGGCGTCGACATCCTCGCCAATGCCGTCAAGGTCACGCTCGGTCCCAAGGGCCGCAACGTTGTGATCGAGAAATCGTTCGGCGCGCCGCGCATCACCAAGGACGGTGTGACGGTCGCCAAGGAGATCGAGCTGGAGGACAAGTTCGAGAACATGGGCGCGCAGATGGTGCGCGAAGTGGCCTCGAAGACCGCCGATCTCGCCGGCGACGGCACCACCACCGCCACCGTCCTCGCCCAGGCCATCGTGAAGGAAGGCGCGAAGTCCGTTGCCGCCGGCATGAACCCGATGGACCTCAAGCGCGGCATCGATCTCGCCGTCGACGCTATCGTCAAGGACTTGAAGTCGCACGCCAAGAAGATCACCAGCAATGACGAGATCGCCCAGGTCGGCACCATCTCGGCCAATGGCGACAGCGAGATCGGCCGCTTCCTCGCCGAGGCCATGCAGAAGGTCGGCAATGAGGGCGTGATCACGGTGGAGGAGGCCAAGAGCCTCGACACCGAGCTGGAGGTGGTCGAGGGCATGCAGTTCGACCGCGGCTATGTCTCGCCGTATTTCGTCACCAACTCCGAGAAGATGCGGGTCGAACTCGAGGATCCCTACATCCTGATCCACGAGAAGAAGCTGTCCGGCCTGCAGACCATGCTGCCGCTGCTGGAAGCCGTAGTGCAGTCCGGCAAGCCGTTGCTGATCGTCGCCGAGGATGTCGAGGGCGAGGCGCTGGCGACGCTCGTCGTCAACAAGCTGCGCGGTGGCTTGAAGATTGCGGCCGTCAAGGCGCCGGGCTTCGGCGATCGCCGCAAGGCCATGCTCGAGGACATCGCGATCCTGACCGGCGGCACCACGATCTCAGAGGATCTCGGCATCAAGCTGGAGAACGTGACCTTGTCGATGCTCGGCCGCGCCAAGAAGGTCGTGATCGACAAGGAGAACACCACCATCGTCGACGGCGCCGGCGCCAAGAAGGACATCGAGGCCCGCGCGCAGCAGATCAAGCTGCAGATCGAGGAGACCACCTCCGACTATGACCGCGAGAAGCTGCAGGAGCGGCTGGCCAAGCTCGCGGGCGGCGTCGCGGTGATCCGCGTCGGCGGCGCCACCGAGGTCGAGGTCAAGGAGCGCAAGGACCGCGTCGACGATGCGCTGCACGCCACACGCGCGGCGGTGGAGGAGGGCATCCTGCCTGGCGGCGGCGTGGCGCTGCTGCGCGCCACCAAGGTGCTCGACGGCATCAAGACCGCGAACCCCGACCAGAAGGCCGGCGTCGACATCATCCGCCGCGCCATCCAGGTGCCGGTGCGGCAGATCGTGCAGAACGCCGGCGACGACGGCTCGCTGGTGGTCGGCAAGCTGCTGGAGAAGGACACCTACAGCTGGGGCTTCAATGCCGCGACCGGCGAGTACCAGGACCTGGTGCAGGCCGGCGTGATCGACCCGGCCAAGGTGGTGCGCACCGCGCTGCAGGATGCAGCCTCGGTCGCCTCGCTCTTGATCACCACCGAGGCGCTGGTGGCCGACAAGCCGAAGAAGGCGGAAGCCGCCGCCGCACCGGCGATGGACTACTGATCGCTCTCAGCCGTGACGGACTGCCGGACGCGCCGTCCGTCACGGCTCTTCAAAAGAAAGTTAGTTGCTGCCGTCGCTGGCCGTGGATCGGCCACAACACGCGGCTATTAGTCGGAGCTACGACCGCAATTCGTCCAGAGCCGGCCACAATCGCCAGAGCGCGACCGGTCGACTGACGGACCGACGGTCGACGGGAGGTGCGGTTGGGGCGCTGTCGCGCCGCCCGTCTCAGTGCAGCGCAAAGCGCGTTCGCGGGGGCGATTATGCCTGCCTGGCAGTACAATCATCCGCCACCAAATCCGACCGCCGTCATGGCGGTCGCTGATCCCAGGCGGCTGACGCGGTTTCTGATCGAAAGCGAGCAGCGCGTCGTCGCGCATTGCCAGGCGGTGCTGTCGCGTGGCGACATCGATCCGCGCGAGCGCGAGCGGCTGGTCAGCGTGTTGCGCGAGGCAACCATGCGGCTGCAGCGGCTGTCGGCTGTGGCAGCGTGACGCCTGGAGATACCGTCCGGCTCGTGGCAAAAAAAATCGACGGAAGGCTCTTGAAACAGGCCGACGTTTTTCTAAGTCGTTTGTCGCCGCTTCGGCGGCGCCGGGTGCCCTCGGGGCCCGGCGATGATCTGGGCGCTGACCGCTTGTCTGGTTCGACCGCTTGTCTGGTTCTCAGAAGTAGTCCTGCATCGGCTCGGCGCTCCTTCGTATCCATCTTGCTCCTAGGAGGACTTGGCTATGAGGACGTATGATTTCAGCCCGCTGTGGCGTTCGACCATCGGCTTCGACCGGCTGTTCAGCCTGCTCGACGAGACCCAGCGCGCCGTCGAGGACAACTATCCCCCCTGCAACATCGAGCGGATCGGCGACGACCGCTATCAGATCTCCCTGGCCCTGGCCGGCTTCGCGCCGGATGAGCTCACCATCACCGCCGAGCACAATGTGCTGACGGTGGAGGGCCGCAAGGCGGACAAGGAAACCCGCGAGTACCTGTATCAGGGCATTTCGTCGCGGCCCTTCAAGCGGCAGTTCAATCTTGCCGACTATGTGCAGGTGACGAACGCCTCGTTCGACAACGGCCTGCTGCGGATCGAGCTGGTGCGCGAGATCCCCGAGGCGATGAAGCCGCGGCGGATCGCCATCGGCACGGCGCCCGTCGAGCAGATCGCGCAGCCGAGGGCGGCCTGACTTTTGTGGCCCGCGACGCGGGCGCATCGCCCGCGTCGATGCACTATCTGTGTCTTGTGGAAAGGAGTGAAGGAGACACGCCATGAGCGAGCACCGTGTTTCGATCACCGCGGGCGGTACCGGTTTCCATCCGGTCTCGCATTACGCGTCCCCGACGGATCTGTTGAACGACGCGAAATTGTCGCGCGCCGAGAAGCGGCTGATCCTGTCATCCTGGGCGTCGGACATGTACGCCGTGGAGTCGCAGCCCGGCCTGCGCAAGATCCCGGGCCTTGCCAGGCCGCTCCGTCTGTCGGACATTCTCGGCGCGCTGCGCCAGCTCGATCGCGAGGATCAGCCGCCGCGCCCGCGCGGCGGTGCCGCGATGCGCATCGTTCCGCGGGTCGATGTCGAGGCCGATGGCGCTGCGGCCGATAACGCGCCCGGGATTGCAGGCCGGATGCGCCCCGCCGCCCGGCTGCGGTTCTCCCGCGAAGCGAATGTGCGGCGCTATCGCAAGCTGCTGGCGACCCGGCTCGCCGAGCATGAGCGGCGGTTCGTCGAGCGCCGGCTGGCCGAGGAGCTGCAGCAACTGCACAGCCTGCCGGAACGACGGGGCTCTGCTCGGTCGGTGTGCTGCTGACGGACCCATAGAAAACGCCGCCCGGAATTGGGCGGCGTTTCATTCCAAATAGCGTAGAGGGTGATGGCTCATTATAGCCGATCAGCACGCGACGATCAATTCCGGTAGCCCGGATTGACCCGATCGAGCCGGCGCAGCAGCGGCGGCCAGACCAGCTGATTGGAACGGAGCTCCACGCGCTCCTCGTTGTCGAACAGCTTCGCGTTCTTGTCGATGACCTCGTCGCGGACCGGATAGGCCAACGGACCCAGCGTGCGGGTGCGGACCTGGATCGAGCAGGCGCGCTCGAGGTGATACATGCGCTCGAACGCCGAGGCGACCGAGCGGCCGACGGTCAGCGTGCCGTGATTGCGCAGCAGCATGTGGTGCTTGGTGCCGAGGTCGCGCTGCAGCCGCGGCCGCTCGTCATGGTCCAGCGCGACGCCTTCGTAGTCGTGATAAGCGAGGTCGTGGGTGACGTATTGCGCGATCTGGTTCGCGGGCAGCAGGCCGTCGGCGCAGCTCGACACCGCGACGCCGTCCAGCGTGTGCAGATGGATGACGCAGCCGGCGTCCTCGCGCACCTCGTGGATCGCCGAATGGATGGTGAAGCCGGCGGGGTTGATGCTGTACTCGCTCTCGGAGAGCTGGTTGCCGTAGAGGTCGACCTTGATCAGGCTGGAGGCGGTGATCTCTTCGAACAGCAGGCCGTAGGGGTTGATCAGGAAGTGATGCTCGGGGCCGGGCACGCGGGCCGAGATGTGGGTGTCGACCAGGTCGTCCCAGCCGAACATCGCGACCAGGCGGTAGGCGGCGGCGAGGTTGACCCGCTGCGACCACTCCGCCTCCGTCATGTTCGACGGCACTTCCTTCAGACGCGCTTCGGCTGGCGACATGGCATTCTCCGATCTCTCAGGGTTGATCGGAGCCTAAGCGGCCTCTCCCGGCTCGGCAAGGCGCGGAGCCGGGAGGGCAGTCATGTCGTTTGGCTGAGCTGGCGCCTCACGGCGCCGGGATCGAGAGCAGGCTGGAGATGCTGCGGCCGCGGATGTCGTAGACCCGGGCGAACACGACGTCGTCGCGCTTGATCTCGACCATCACGGGGGCGGTCAGTCCCTTGCAGTAGAACTCGCCGAGCGTCATCGCGAAGTCCGCCGCATGGCTGTCCCAGCCGATGGTGAAGTCCGGGCCGAGCGCGACCTGGGCAGGGCGTTGCGGACCGCAGACGGCGACCTTCCATTTGTGCCCGATCGGCGGCACCTCCTGGCGCTCGTCGAGCTGTTCCTTGAGCCCGTCCGAGGCCTGCTTCAGCGCCAAGCCCCAATAGTCGAGCATGAAGCGGGTGTCGGCTTCGCGCACCGTGCCGGCGATGTAGTTGAAGTGGGTGTATTGATAGGGATGCAGCCGGATCATCTCGGCGAGCGGCAGCAGCAGGCCGAAGCAGAAGGCGGCGATCGCCACTGGCTGCCAGCTGCGGCGCTCGTCATTGTTGAGCCAGGACAACAGCCACGCGAAGGCGACGCCGCCGAGCAGCGCCATCGGCGGGATCACGAACACGAAGTGGCGGATGCCGTTGTAGAGGGCAGGGCGTTTGACGATTGCGATCAGGATCGGCAGCGTCGCTGCCAGGGTCAGCATCAACAGGATGCTCTTCTGCCGCGCCGGCATGTCCGGCCGCGACAGCGACATCAGCGTGGCCACCACGCCGGCCACGAACAGCGCGATCATCAGTTCCGGTAGCTGCAGGGCGAACAGCGTCGGCAGATAGGACCACGGCATGTCCGGCACCGAGACCAGCGCGCCGTCGAACATCTCCTTCCACGGCTTCTCGAAGAAGTGGGAGAAATAGGTCAGCGCCCGGAACGGATTGGCCGGCTCGATGATCGACCACGGCCAGATCAGGCCCATGATCAGGTAGCCGAGGATCAGGCCGGGGATCAGCATGTAGAGCACGCTGGCGAAGCGACGAACCGCCTCGCGGGCGCCTTGCGTGCGGTACTCCTCGATGAACAACGGCATGAAGCCGACCATGGCGTAGACCACCGCCATGCCGCCGAGGATGCGCGAGCCGATCGAGAAGCCGGCACCCAGGCCAAGGACCAGGATGGTGCGCGGCGAGGGGTAGGGGTACTCGTCGGCCAAGCGCACGAGTCCCATCAGCAGCACGACCATGGCAACCGCGAAGGGCGCGTCCTTCGGGTTCATGAACATGTGGCCGTAGAAGATCGGGCACAGAGCCAGCAGCAGCAGGGCGGCAAGACCCGCCACGGCGCCGCCGATCCGGCGCGCCAAGCGCCAGGTCACACCGAGACCGATCAGCCCGACGATCGCGCCGACCAACCGGCGCGTCTCGAACAGCTCCAGCGGCAAGATCTTGTGCAGCAGGGCTGCAACCATGTCGAACCCGCCGCCGTACATATAGAGATTGGCGAACGACAGTGCCGCCTGGTCCCTGAAACCGGAACCATACATGCGCAGCAACAGATCGGCGTATTCGGCGTGGGTGTAGTCATCCCAGCCGAGGCCATAATCGCGGAATGTCAGTCCGGCCACCACCGCGACGGCGGCGAGCGCGAACATGGCAAGATCGTCACAAGTCCGCTCGAGGGTCCGCCGCGTCGGCGTCTCGAGGACCGAAGTGGTTATCGATGTCATGGCTGAGTGTGACCCGGCGTCCCCTAACGACCCCGCTTCCGCGCTTCAGGCTGTGTTCCCCGCCTGCGTATAGCGCGTCCCGGTTTCCGAGGTGTTGGAAATATGAACGTCACGCTTCCATCGCAGTGCAGCAGGAGCCCGAATTTCGGCTGCTTGGCGCCATATTGGCACAGCGACATGAACGCGTCCTGAACCACCGGCCTCGGGACAAACCCGGAGGAACCTGAGCGGGTTCCGTGGGTTGGGCGGGGCGGAATGTGGCGCTATCGTGGCGCGCGATGCCCCTCGATCGGGGTGAGACGACGGTCCAGCCGAAGTTCTGCTGCAAATTGTCGCGGATTTCGACTAGAACGAGCCGGGGACGCGGGGCAACCGCTGCTAGCTAGTGTGATATCGGTCGGGACGCCGTCCGGAACCGACGCATTAGGGGATAGGTTCGAATGATGAATGCTTTGTTGGCCGCTGGGGCCCTGGCCGTGCTGGCTGGGCTTGGAGCGATCGCCTGGGGAATTCCGGTCAAGGAGTTCAGTCTCGGCAACACGCTGATCCTGTCGGGCACCCTCGGCGTCTGCAGCGGGCTCATCCTGTTCGGCCTCTCGGCGGTCCTGAGCGAGCTGAAGGTGATTTCTCATCGGCTGCGGACGCGCAATCCCTCCGAGACCGAGGTCCGGCCCCTGCAGCTCCCGGGCGCGATGACCAAGCCTGAGCTCGACACGCCGCCAGTGCCGCCGTCCGAGGATATGTGGCGCGAGGGCGGTTCGCCGCGGCCGAGGCCAAGGATGCCTGACCTTTCGGGGCCATTGTCGTCTGCCCCGAGGCCGCCGCCTCCGATGTCGTCGTCCCTGTCAGCGACCCTGCGCGCGGCGAGTGTGGAGGAGGAGGCGGACGAGCCGCCGGCGCAGCCCGCCGAGCGGCCCAGGCGCAACCTGCTGTTCGCCTCGAGCTCGCGACGCGAGCGGGAGCGTGCGGACAAGCGCCCCGCAGAGCCGATGCCGACGGATTTCAGTTCGCCGCCGCTCAGCGAGCCGCCGGCGACGCCCATCGATGAGCCCGCGCCGGAGCCTTCGCCTCCAGCTCTTGACGACAACTGGTCGCGGCCCGAGCGGACGCGCGCCTCAGAATCCCTGCGGCCGCCATTCCCCCGCCGTCTGACGCGCGCTGCGCCGGCCTTCGTGGAGCCCGAGCCTGCACCGGTGCCTGAGCCGCAGGAAACGGAGGCCCCGGCCGCGAGCATCATCAAGTCGGGCGTGGTCGACGGAATGGCGTACTCGCTCTATTCCGACGGCTCGATCGAAGCACAGATGCCCGAGGGCATGATGCGATTCGCCTCGATCGACGAGCTGCGCACCCATCTGGAAGGGCGCGCCTGAGGCACGTCAGGGTGCTTAGACTGGCATATCGGACACAGTACTGAGGCGAGGACAGACTTCTCAAGAAGAAGTCCTCACCTTATTGTCATTTTGCCAGTCATTCGCCCATATTGCTTGGAGAATTGACAGACGACGCGGGGCACTCGCATGGGTGATACTTGCGAGTGAAAGTCAGTGCGCGACAGCGGCGGGGGGTAGAAGGTCGATGACCGAAGGGGCCGGTAAGAGCTTTATCGATCTGACGGCCGACATCGTGTCGGCCTATCTCAGCAACAATCCGACGCCGGCGGCCGAGATCCCCTCGCTGATCAGCCAGGTGCATGCGGCGCTGACCCGCGTGGCGGCCGGACGCAGCGAGCCGGCGCCTGAGCCGGCGCGGCCCGCGGTGCCGGTGAAGAAGTCGATTCACCCGGACTATCTGGTCTGTCTCGAGGACGGCAAGCGCTTCAAGTCGCTGCGCCGGCACCTGCGCACGCAGTACAACATGACGCCGGAGCAATATCGGGACAAATGGAACCTGCCGCCCGACTACCCCATGGTGGCACCGAACTACGCGGTGACACGTTCGCAGCTCGCGAAGAAGATGGGCCTGGGTCAGCAGCGTCCCGAGCGCGAGAAGTAGCTGACAAGGTCAGGACGCCGCTGCGAGCGCCTCGCGGGCGTCCGAGCGGATGCGTTCGACCATCGAGCGCAGGCCGTTGGAACGCTGCGGCGTGAGGTGCTCGCGGAACCCGAGCTCGTCGAACAGGGCAGGCGCATCGATGGTCAGGATCTCCTGCGGCGTGCGCCCGGAATACAGCGTCAGCAGGATCGCGATCAGGCCGCGCACGATGTGCGCGTCGCTGTCGCCGAGATAGTTCAGCACCGGAACGGCGCCGCTGTGATCAGGATGTTTGGACAGCCAGACCTGGCTCGCGCAGCCCTGCACCTTGTTGGCGGCGGAGTGCTCGTCCTCCGGCATCGGCGCCAAGGTGCGGCCGAGCTCGATCACATAGCGGTAGCGGTCGTCCCAGTCGTCCAGCAGGGCGAAATTGTCGCGGATTTCGTCGATCGTCATGATGCTCTTCAGTCCCGTCCGAGCCCCTCATATAGGCGTTCGGCGCGACGAAAGCGACAGCCGGTTCCGGCCATCAGGGCGTCGGCGGCAGATGCCACTCGGTGCTGAGGTCGTCCGCGGAGAGCGTGTCGGCAGGAGCCTCGTTGGCGGGAACCTGCTCGGGGATTGCGGCGTCGATCGAGCCGGTATGGTCGTTGCGGCGCTTGTCGAGGCTGGCCGGCTTCACCGGACCGATGAACTTGTCGGCGGCGCTCGGCTTCTCGGCTGTCTCTGGCTTGTCCGTGATGATCTGATAGATCTTGCGCGCGCCTTCCTCGGCGCGGTGGCCGATCACGGTGGCGGCCTGGCCACCGACCTCGCAGGCCTGCGGCTGGCGCTTGCAGAACTGACTCATGTCGGAGACGGCCGCGGTCGCAGCCTGCACGGCTTCCTGCGCGTTGATCTGCGGCAGCTTGTCGGTGTCAGGACTCTTCTCGCGCGGCAGCAGCACCAGCACGAGCCCGAGCCAGAATGCCATGCGAAGCAGAAAGAACATCACGCAACCCCGACCGTGCTGATGATCCCGCGTCCGTCCTCAATCGCGATAACCGGGATCGCAGCTCTCTTGCTCTATGTCGCGACTGCTTGCTTTGGGCTTAATTGGTTGAGAATTAGCAAAGCGGACACCCGAACTTTTTTCGGCGTAAATTTTTGGTTGGCGCGAACTGCATCCAGCGTGCAACCGGCTGTAGATTGCCGCGCTTTCGCAACCGCAGGCGCGGCCTGAAACGATGCATTCACCATCCCGCCCGAATGCCGGGCCTGCCGCAGTCTGGCCCTTAGCGTTCGCTTAATGCGAGTCTGACACGGTGGCCTTCGACGACAGGGGGCGTCCCGGCGCGTTCTCTCTCTTTGTTGAGAACGACCGACAGGCCGAGGCGCGAGAGCCGTGAGTGTGTTGAGTATCATCCGCGATTGTCTTGATGCGTTGCTGCATCCATCGGCTCGAACTGATGCGATGACGCGCGCGCGCCATCGCGCCTTCATCGCGCCGCGGCTGCTGGGCAGCCTCGCCGCGTTCGCCGTGTTTCCCGCCTATCTCGCGATGCGCGGCGCACCGAGCGCGCTCGAGGTCGGCGCGCTTGCCTGGCTGATCGCACCCATTCTGCTGTCCTGGTATCTGTCGCGCACAGGACGCTACGAGAGCGCCTGCGCGCTGTCGTCGCTGGCGCTGTCGGCGCTGATCATGGCGGTGTCGATCGAGACCGGCGGCATCGAATCCTTTGCCGCGGTGTGGCTGATCGTCGTGCCTCTCGAGGCTGCGTTCTCGGCCTCGCGCCGCGTCGTCGTGTTCTCGGCAGCGCTCGCGCTGTCTTGTGCGCTGCTGTTGATCCTGATCGGCCATCTCGGCTGGCTGCCGAAGCCCGAGACCAATCCCGCCTTGCGGACCGCGCTGCTCGCCTTCGGCGTTGCCTCGGCCACGCTCTATGCGGCCGTGCTCGCCTTCGCCGCCGATACGCTCGCACGCACCAGCGTGACGCTGCTGTCGATGGAGGAAGAGCGCTATCGGCTGCTCGCGCGCAACATGAGCGATGTGATCTCGCGTCATCGCCGCAACGGCGCCGTCATGTTCATCTCGCCCGCGGCGGAGACGCTGCTCGGCACGCCGGTCGCGCAACTCCATGGTCACGGCCTGTTCGAGCGCGTTCACGTCGCCGACCGGCCGGCCTATCTCACGGCGCTGTCGCAGGCGGCCGGCGGCAGCGAAGCTTCGAGCGTCGAATTTCGGCTGCGGCGCGATGCGCCCGGCGAGGGCCGTGGCTCTCATCACGGCACTGATTTCATCTGGGTCGAGATGCGCTGCCGACCGCTCGACTACGCCGCCCAGACGCCGGCCGGATCGGAGCATGAGGTGGTCGCGGTCATGCGCGACGTCACTGATCGCAAACTGCAGGAGCAGGCGCTTGAGTTGGCGCGGAGCGCAGCCGAGCGCGCCGACGCGGCCAAGACGCGATTCCTCGCGACCATGAGCCATGAGCTGCGTACGCCGCTCAACGCCATCATCGGCTTCTCGGAAATGCTGATGCAGGAGCAGGTGCTCGTGCTCAACGCCGCAAGGCGGCGCGAATACGCGCAGCTGATCAATGATTCCGGCCAGCATCTGTTGTCGGTCGTGAACGGCATCCTCGACATGTCGAAGATGGAGTCCGGCAATTTCGAGCTGACGCCGGAGCCCTTCGCGCCGCGTGCCGCGCTGTTCAATTGCTGCAATCTGCTGGCGCTGCGGGCGCGGGAAAACGGCGTCGATCTGTCGGCAGATGCGCCGCACGATCTGCCGCTCATCACCGGTGATCCGCGCGCCTTCAAGCAGATCGTGATCAACCTCGTCTCCAACGCCATCAAGTTCACCGAGCGCGGTGGACGTGTCGCGGTGTCCGCCGGCGTTGACGGCGCGAACCTGCTGTTGCGAATCACCGACACCGGCGTCGGCATTGCCGCCGACGATCTGAAGCGCATCGGCGATCCGTTCTTCCAGGCGGGCAAGACTTACCAGCGTCGTCACGAGGGAACCGGACTCGGGCTGTCGATCGTCAAGAGCCTCGTGAACTTGCACGGCGGCGAAATGTCGATAGAAAGCAAGCTCGACGAGGGAACGACGGTCACGATCGCGCTGCCGATCAATTGCGTCGCCGAGGCGAGCACTGGCGCCACTGTCACGCCGCTCTCGCCCTCGCGGTCCGCCCAGGCCGGGCAGGTGATTCAGGTGAAGAAGAGTGCCTAGACGAGTTGCAGAGGATGATTCGGCGCCGCCGCGCCGTCGCAAGCGTGCTGCTGCCGCTGCCGCGGTGGTCGAAGCTGCCGACGAGCGCGGCTTTCTGATGCGCGCGATGCTCTACAGCCCCAAGGATCTCCTGGCCGGTCTTTTGGCCTGCGCAGCCGCCAGCGCGATCATCGTCAACGCCGTGTTCCTGCAATCGGGGCCGCATCCGGCGCCGATGTTCGGTTCCATCGTGACCATTCCGCCGGTGCTGACCAGTTCCAATCCGATGCCGCGCCCGAGGCCGGCGGAGGCGATCTCTCCGTTCGATCCGAAGGTGATCGAGACCCGGCCGCCCGAGGCCCGCGCGACCGAGCCGAAGGTGCCCGATCAGCGAACGGTTGATGCACGGCCGGATCAGAAATACGCCGATCCCCTGGCTGATCTCGTCCGATCCGTCAGCGGCGGTCAGGGCAACATCCCGCGGCCGCAGCCGACGCAGCAGGGCGGCAATGCCCGCCGTGTCGCGGCGGTTCAGCGCGCGCTGACCGAATATGGCTATGGCCAGCTGAAGCCGACCGGCATGATCGGCTCCGACACGCAGACAGCGATCCAGAAGTTCGAACGCGAGCGCAAGCTGCCGGTGACGGGCCAGGTGTCCGATCGCCTGGTGCGCGAGCTGGCAATTGTCATCGGGCATCCGATCGAATAGAGCAGGCCGGCGGCTGCGCATCGCGGTACGCATTCACCTGGCCGAACCATCATGCGGTTGAAGACGAGCATCTGGGTCAGCGCCTATCTGCGCCGCTGCCAGTCGGCCGGGGTGTTCGGCGCGATCAGCCATCGCGGTGCGGAGGAGGCGGGCGCCGTCTTCATCAAAGTCGCGCTGATGGATCGCACGGCTCAGCTCTACGTTCCCGCGCCGCAGACGGTCTACGACGACAGCCGGCCGATCGAACGCCTGTTCGTTGCCGCCTCGCCGCAGCCGATGCCGGAGTTCGAGGTCGACGAACGGCTGCGCAAGGAACTGCGTTTCGATCCCGACGCCTGGATCGTCGAGACCGAGGACAAGCAGGGTCGCCATTTCCTGGATCTCGCACCGGAGCAGCGTTAGCGCGAGTTCAGCGTTTGAAGCCGTCCGTTCCCGTGCGCACGATCGGCTTGGCCGGCGCAAGCGTGCCAGTCCGCGCACCGCCGCCCCGCACATGCTGCCGCTCATCGTCGTACAGCGTCGCCCGATGCTTGGCCCGCATGGCTGCGACGGCCGAGCCGCGCCACGCCGCCAGCATGACCAACGCCGCGCGCTCGCTCAGGCGCTCGTAGAAGCGCGACAGCCTGAACACGGTCTGCACGGACTGGCCCATCTCGGGCTTCAAGAACAGCAGCACGCGCTCGAACACCGGCGCGGGCATGCCCAGCGCCTTCGCGGCGCAGGCGAGCGGCTCTCCGCCTGAATCGTTCATCACCTCATGGGTGATGCGCGCGGGCAGGATCAGGCTTTCACCGAGCTCCATCGTGAAGGTCTCGACGTCGGCGTTGAAGGCGGCCATCTCCAGCGCTTCGATCGCGTGGCGGGCGCGATGCTGCGGGATCGGCGCGGCTGGCTTCAGCGGCGCGGTGGCGAGGTTCTCCAGGATCGTAATGCGCTCCTTCGAAGCGGCGCGCAGGAACATCTCGCTGAGCTCGGCCGCGTCTTTCGGCTGCATCGCGAGCCCTGCAGGCACAGCCTCGTCGCGTGCTGGCGCTTGGGGGCGAAGGGCAGGCGGAATCAAACCGGCGAGCGGCAGCATCGCTTCATCCTGCGCAGGACGCAGCCCGAGCCTTCTCAGGATCTCGATCGGCGTGCCCGGATAGATCGCAAGACGCGCACGAACGGCCGCGCGGGTCGTATCGTCGACATCATCGATGAGCCGCGACACCAGCTCGACGAATTGCCGCTCCTCATCGGCCGAATGCGTGCTCGCCTGGACATAGAGGTCGGTCAGCACGCGCAGCAAGGTCGGCTTGATGTCGACGCCTTCGCGACGCGAGAGCGTCAACAGCCCGTCGAAGCCGGGAAACAGCGATGATCTGGTCATGTCGGGTACGCAACTTCGGCAATCGTTGCGCCGATTAGACCGCAGTTGTTTTAATGGGCCGTTAAGGAAAACAATCGGTGAAGATCGGCCGAATTTTCCCGGTGAGACAAAGGCGCAACGCCCGCGTGCCATTTGCGCGACGTCTGCACGCGATCCGTGTTCCATCGCACCGCATTAAGATCCTCTTAACCACGTCCTGATCTTAATCGACCCGTTCGATGATCTCGCCTTGGCCTCGTCACGCCGCCGGCCTGATCTTCGCCGCGTTGGATGCCGCGTCGCCTGTTAGTGCGGCGGGCATTCTTGATCGTCAGTTTTGCGTGCTCTCTTGCCTGCGAAGTTCGGGCAACGGGGAGTTTTGGGGGGTAAGAACTTCGGGCACGAAAGAGAGTAGACATGGCGACCATCATTGAATTTCCGGCGGACATTGCGCGTCGTGCGCGGCCTGCCGTGACCGGCGCGCCGCAGGAGGGCATGGGAACGATCCTGATTCTCCCCGTCGTTCGGATCGAGCGCGAGAGCACGACCGACGATCGCGATCCCCGCGAGGGCACCGCTCCGAGCCGACGCCGGCGTCGCCGCTGACATCAGGGGAATGGGAATGCCGGACGTGATGGTTCGGGTCCGGCGAGCCGCTCCGGCCGTCGCACTCATTCTTTCCAGCAGTCTGCTCTGCGCCTGCAGCGGCGGCGATTTCGGCCGTACCCGCGCCGACATGCGCAACGACGACATGCACAAATGGATCGGAGCGGAAGCCACCGCCAGCGTGGGCGTCGCGCCATCGCAGTTCCAACTGACAGACAGCGAGCGTCAGTTGCGCGATCTCGCTTATCCGCTGATCGAGCCGCCGCATTCGCGCCCCGCCTGGAAGGCCGTGTTCGGCGACTATCAGCCCTCGGCGTCACCCTGGCGGCAGAAGGTCGTGTTCGATCGCACCGCCTATGGCCGCGCCTTGATCGACGAGCCGCATCGGTCGCATGCTTCGCGCTATGCGCAACTGACCGACGACGTCCGCGACGACCTCACGCGCTTCGAGCCGTTCTTTGCCTCCGCCATCCGCGTCATCGATCTCGACCGCAAGCGCGACGCCAGCATGAAGTACATGACCGAGCTGTCGCCGCGCGAGAAGGCCGATGCGGTCGCGCGCATGCAGGAGAACTCGCTGATCGTGCAGTGGGTGCAGATCTGCCTGGAGCAGCGCGTCTCGTCCTATCGCTGGGCGCTGGAGCGCCTGGTGCTGCAGGCGCCCGACGGAATGGCCGCCGAGGCCGATCGGCTGATCAGCGAGCTGGCCGCCCAGACCGCCAATCCGCCGGTGGCGGCGCGTCCCTACATCCAGCGGCCGCTGACGACGCGGGGATGATCGCCGGCCTCGCGACCGTCATTCCGGCCTGAGCAGGCGGAACGCCTCCTCGAGCAGATGCGGCGTGTGCTTGCCGGTGGCGTCGCGGCAGGCGCGCTCGAAATAATCGTCGAGCGCCGGCCGGAAGCGCGGATGCGCGGTGTTCTCGATGATGACGCGGGCGCGCTGCTTCGGCGACAGGCCGCGCAAATCGGCGAGGCCGCGCTCGGTGACCAGGATCTGCACGTCGTGCTCGGTGTGGTCGACATGCGTCACCATCGGCACGATGCAGGAGATGGTCCCGTTCTTGGCGGTCGACGGCGTCATGAAGATCGACAGATAGGCGTTGCGCGCGAAGTCGCCGGAGCCGCCGATGCCGTTCATGATGCTGCTGCCGCGGACATGCGTGGAATTGACGTTGCCGTAGATGTCGGCCTCGATCATGCCGTTCATCGCGATCACGCCGAGCCGCCGGATCACCTCGGGATGGTTGGAGATCTCCTGCGGCCGCAGCACGATGCGGTCGCGCAGGAACTCGATCTCGCGGTTGAACTCGATCGCGGCCTCCGAGCTCAGTGACAGCGCCGTCGCGGATGCCAGATCCATCCGGCCGGAGCGGATCAGATTGAGCATGCCGTCCTGCAGGACTTCTGTGTAGGCGGTCAGATGCGGGAAGGGGCCTTCATCGAGCCCGGCCATCACGGCGTTGGCGACATTGCCGACGCCGGATTGCAGCGGCAGCAGGTTGCGCGGCAGGCGGCCCTGTTTCACCTCGTGCGCGAAGAACTCGAGGATGTGTCCGGCGATCGCGTTGGAGACTTCGTCGGGCGCGGCGAAGGTCGTGTTGCGGTCCGGCGCATGGGTCTCGACGACCGCGATCACCTTGTCCGGATCGCAGCGATAGGTGGTCTCGCCGATGCGGTCGCCCGGCGACACGATCGGAATCGGCTTGCGATGCGGCGGCAGGCGAGTGCCGTAATAGACGTCGTGCATGCCGAGCAGCGCCGGGTTCATCCACGAATTGACCTCGATGATGACGCGGTCCGCCAGATCGAGCCAGGTCTTGTTGTTGCCGATCGAGGTCGATGGGATCAGCCGCCCGTCGGGCATGATGCCGGAGCATTCGATGACGGCGACGTCGAGGTGACCAAGAAAGCCGAACCACACGAACTGCGCGACATGGCTGAGATGCAGGTCGATGTAGTCGATGCTGCCGGCATTGATGCGCTGGCGGGTGATCGGATCGGACTGATAGGGCAGGCGCAGATCGATGCCGTTGGCCTTCGCGAGCGCGCCATCGAGCTCGGGGGCGGTCGAGGCGCCCGTCCATACGCCGATGCGGAACGGCTCGCCGCGCCCATGCGCCGCCTCGATGCGGCGGGCCAGCGCCAGCGGCACGGCCTTCGGGTAACCCGAGCCGGTGAAGCCGCTCATGCCGACATGGCTGCCCGGCTTGACCAGCGCGGCGGCATCATCCGCCGACATGATCTTGGCGCGCAGCGCCTGCGACATCACTTGCGATGAACTCATCCTGCCAACTCCGTGCGCGATCGTTCAGACCGCAAGTCCCGCACCCTTCAAGTCCCGCGCTGTTTAAGCTGGGCCTCTCGACGGCGGTTTGACAGGGGTCAAGGCTCGGCGGCCTTGGTGCCGGTTAAGGCCCTGCAACGCAGGCGCGGCGCAGCTCCCGGACCTTGGCGGCGCGCAGACGCTCGCTCAGCAGGTTGGCCTTGCTGTAGCGGGGATCGCCCGTGACTTCGTCGCCGACCCAGTCGGGCAACGTCACGACGGTCGTTTCGCTCAGTAGCTCGATCTCGGCGATGATGATGCCGTCGAGTTCGCCATGGTAGACGTCGACCTCCCAGATGCCGCTGTCCCCCGGCACGTAGTGGCGCGTCTTCTCCATGATGCGCCCCTCGCAATGCGCGAAGATCGCCTCCGCATGATCGCGCGGGATGTCGTATTCGAACTCTTCGCGCGACAGCCCGCGCCGGCCACTCTTCACGCAGAGCGTCGTTCGATTGCCGTAGCAGCGCACGCGAACCTTGAGGCCGTCCTGACGCGCGACGAGTCCGTCGCGAAGGTGTTCACTGTGCGTCGCCTGAGCCCGCCAGGCGTCGGTCCTGACGAGAAACTTTCGTTCGATTTCGAGGGGCATGACCTGCTGATAAGCGAAACTTCGCCGTCCTGAACCGTCATAGCAACGGAGCGCGATGAACACTATGCCACGAAGGATGAAGAGCGCGTTGTTGAATTGATCGAAGGTCCGCTTAGCGACGTACCATTCAGCGCTTGCCGCGCGGCTTTTCAGCCTTGGCGGGCGCCTCCGCCTGCACGCCGCAGGTGGCCGACGCAAGGGAGGCCTGCGCCTGGGGCATGAGGCCGGGTTCGGCCGCGAGCGCCTTCAACACGATGAGCCCCGTGGTCGTCGGCGAATCGATGATCAGCCGGTCGGCCGCGGTGACCTCCTCGTCCTCGGGCAGATCTTCGTGCTGGGCTTCGGTCATCAGGTCGAGCTCGATGACGCGCTTGCCCGCGGAGCGGTCGTTGATGGCGTAATAGGCGATCTCGTTGCGCGTGTAGAACGAGACCGACGTGTAAGCTTGGCTCACCGGCACCGTCAGCTTGATCGGCCCGTCTGAGAGGTCGTAGCGGCAGATCGCCATCGCGAAAGCCGGGTCCATGAACGGCATCGGCGAGTTGTTGGGATCGGCGAGCGGCAGCGGCGTGACTGCGTTGAGCTTGGTCATCGGCGTCAGGCGCGAATAGGCGTCCTGCGTCGAGATGCGGGGCAGGGCCAGCACGCTGACGAGATGGACGACGCCGCCGAGCAGCACGCCGACCAGAATCGTGAACAGCAGCCGGATCATGACGGGCAGCCCACGGTGGTGATCGCGGGCATCGGCGCATCGCGCTGGGTGCGCGTCGCGACGCCGACGGGAGTGTCGTACAACCGCAGCATCAGCGAATAGCGCTCGATGCCGCCGGTCGGCAGCCAATTGCCGGCGCGCGAGCGCGCGGCGACCCGGATTTCGAACGAGCCGTCGGCGCCGCGCACCAGCTCCTGGCTGGTGAAGCCGTAGCGTTGCAGCGTGTTGGCGACGAGATGGCCTTTGCGGTCGTACAGCGTGATCGTCCAGAAGCGCGCCGGTGGCGTCACGCCGCTGACGAGGATGTCGCAGCGGCCGTCGAGCGGCTTGTTCTTGTCGTCCTTGGTGGCGGTGAAGGCGACGCCGTCGCCGGTGCCGATCGGCAGCTCGCCGTTGCGGGTGATGGTGGCGCGCGCATAGGGGTCGACATCGGCGGTGCCGGTCTTCGGACGCGCGGTCCAGGCGCCGATCGTCAGCGTGCCGAACTCGGTGCCGCGGGTGGTGGTGATCCAGGTCGCGCCGACGCCGACGCCGGTGGCGATCAGCAGCGCGAGCAAGGTGATGAAGAGCAGCCGCACGGGAATTCGCTGTCGTCAGTTCTTGCGCAAGGCAGGGGTGGTCACGCTGTCGGCGGTGGCCGTGGCATAATTCTCGGGAAACGCCAGCGCACTCGACGACACCGGCTTGCCGGGCTTCTTCGGATCGGCAGGCGCAGCCTTCTCGGCGACGCGCGCGGCATCGTCCAGCATCTTCTCCACCTGCACCAGCACCTCGGCGCCGCGGCGCGTCAGGATCGGCGGCGGACCGGGCTTGATCTCCAGCGTCTTCGGCTGGCCAGCCTGCGCCATCGCCGCGGACGGCGGCTGCGGCGGCAGCTTCTCGCCCATGCCGACGCCGGGCAGCTCCTTGACCTCGACGCCCTGATGCGCGGCGACCATGATGTCGTGCCAGGTCTGCGCCGGCAGCGAGCCGCCGGTCATGCGGTTGGTCGGCGAATAATCGTCATTGCCGTACCAGACCGCGCAGGTGAAGTTGCCGGTGTAACCGACGAACCAGGCGTCACGATAGGCATTGGTGGTGCCGGTCTTGCCGGCAGTCGGAATGCCGTCGAGCGCGGCGCGGCGCGCGGTGCCCTCGCTGACGACGTGGCTCATCATGCCCGCCATGTCGGCGGCAACGGAGGCGGGGATCGCCTGCTTCGGCTTCGGCCCGTCGCGGTCCCAGCGCCACACCAAATCGCCGGCGCCGGTGCGCACCTCCAGCACGGAATGCGGCGTCACCGACCTGCCCTTGTTCGGGAAGGTCGCGTAGGCCACGGCATGCTCCAGCACCGTCACCTCGTCCGAGCCGATCGGCATCGACGGCGTGTCCGGCAGCGGCGCCTTGAGGCCGAAGCGGCGGGCGACCTCTACGATCTTGGCGCGGCCGGCCTTGGGGCCGTCCTTGCCGCCGAGCGCGATCGACAGCTTCACCGGCACGACGTTGATCGAGCGCGTGATGGCCTGGGTCAGCGTCACCGAGCCGGAATAGGAGTGGCCATAGTTCTGCGGGCACCAATTGCCGATGCAGACCGGGCCGTCGACCACAATCGAGGTCGGCTTGAAGCCGTTGAGCAGGGCGGTGGTGTAGACATAAGGCTTGAACGACGAGCCCGGCTGGCGGTAGGCGTCGGTGGCGCGGTTGAACTGGCTCGCGCCGTAGTCGCGGCCGCCGACCATGGCGCGAATACCGCCGTCGAGATCGGACACCACGGTCGCGGCCTGGGTCGCGTGATAGTCGCGGCCGAACTGGCGCAGCTGGTTCTCGATCGCCTCGTCGGCGGCGTGCTGCACGGTCATGTCGATCGAGGTCCGCACCACGAACACGCGCTCGGTATAGGACTTCGGGAACGTGTCGACCAGCTTGCGCATCTCGTCGAAGGCATAGTCGAGGAAGTAGTTCGGCGAGCTTTCGTCGCGACGGTCGACGGCGAAGGCCGGGTTGCGGCGGGCGCCGAACACCTGGCCCTCGGTCATGAAGCCGGCATCGACCAGATTGTCGAGCACGACGTTGGCGCGGGCGCGGGCGGCGGGCAGGTTGATGTGCGGGGCGAACTTGGTCGGCGCCTTGAACAGGCCGGCCAGCATCGCGGCTTCCGACAGGTTGATGTCGCGCACCGACTTGTTGAAGTAGAAATGCGCCGCGCCGTCGACGCCGAAGGTGCCGCCGCCCATATAGGCGCGGTCGAGATACAGCTTGAGGATCTCGTTCTTGGTCAGGCGGGTTTCGAGCCAGATCGCCAGGAACGCCTCGTTGACCTTGCGCTCGATGGTGCGCTCGTTCGACAGGAACAGGTTCTTGGCGAGCTGCTGGCTGATCGAGGAGCCGCCCTGGCGGACGCCGCCGGCCTGGGCGTTGGTCACGAGCGCACGCGCGAGGCCGGGGAAGTCGATGCCGAAATGGTCGTAGAAGCGGCGGTCCTCGGTCGCGAGCGTCGCCTTGATCAGATTGTCCGGGAAGTCTTCCAGCGGGATCGAGTCGTTGTGCTTGATGCCGCGGCTGCCGATCGGGTTGCCGTAACGGTCGAGGAAGGTGACCGCGAGATCGGACTTCTTCAGCCAGTCCTCGTCGGCGGTCTCCCGGAACGCCGGGATGGCCAGCGCCAGCATCAGCACCAGGCCGCCGAGGCCGATGGTGGCCGCCTCCGACAGCGGCTCGACGAACACCCAGCGCTTCCAGCCGCCGACATAGAAGCGGTCCATGAACGCCGAGTAGCGCTCGTAGAGTTCGCGGGTGCCGCGCAGCGAGGAGAACAGCGCCGAATCGAATCGGGCGTCGAGATCCAGGCGGAAATTGTTGATCCGCTTCTTCCAATCGTCTGGAATGATCTGCCGCACGGGAACCCTGGTCGTTTCGAAAGCGTGTCAGCGGGCTTCGAAAGCACTCAGCATGGGGGCTGGGGGCCATCGAAGGGTCTTGCGCGTATGTTGCGGCAAACCCAAGGCACCGGGCTGGATGGCCCTGCACACGCCGCCGGAGTGACTCAAGCCTCTTGTGTAGCCGATATCTAGCTGAGCAGGTGGCACAAACCAACGGGTTCCCGTCACAATTTGATGCACAAAGCTAACGTGCTTGATGAACCGCCGCGTGCGCCCCTTGCGCGTGAAGGGGCCGGGCACCTAGATGGCGGCCACGCCGCGCCCCCTTGGAATCGCCCGATGACCGCACCGCTGAAACGTCCCTCGGGCCAGGAGGGAATGTTCTGGAAAACCAAGACCTTGGAGGAGATGTCGGAGGCGGAATGGGAAAGCCTGTGCGACGGCTGCGGGCGCTGTTGCCTCGAGAAGCTCGAGGACGAGGATACCGGCGACATCTACTTCACCCACATTTCCTGCAAGCTTCTGGATGCCGGCCTATGTGCCTGCAAGGACTACCCGAACCGCTCCGAGCAGGTGCCCGACTGCGTTCGCCTGACGCCTGAGAATGTCCGTACCATCACCTGGCTGCCGCCGAGCTGCGGCTACCGGCTGGCGGCGGAGGGACGCGACCTCTATTGGTGGCACCCGCTGATTTCGGGCGATCCTCAGACGGTGCATGAAGCCGGCGTGTCCGTGCGCGGCCGGGTCGAGGGCACCGAGGACGACGTTCCCGACGACCAGCTCGAGGATCACATCGTGCAATGGCCGGTGCTGCTGCCCAAGCGCGCCAAGCTCAAGCGCCGGCCAAAATAGGCGCGATCACTTCGCACGCGCAGCAAGTCACGATGGTGCGACCAGTCCCGTGCTGTCGGGATACACCCATGCGCACGGCCCGCTGCCGCAAGGGAAAATTATGCCTTAAGTAGTTCGCTATCTGGCGAATCTGCGCGGCGTTGGCCGCGCGCGGCGTAGCAATTTATCCCCATGAACAAGTTTGATCGGCAGAGCCATTACCCTGCCGCGTCCCCATCCTTGCCCGAGGAGCTCGCAGCCGAGCTGCCGGCGATCCCGCCGCAGGTGCAGGCGATCGAAGATGCGCCGCCGCTCGCGGCCCAGGTGCCGCTGACGCAGGCCGAGGTCCGCACCATCCTGATGAGCCTGCTGCTGACGATGTTCCTGGCCGCGCTCGACCAGACCATCGTCGCGACCGCGCTGCCGACCATCGGCCGCGAGTTCCAGGATGTGACCAATCTCTCCTGGGTGATCACGGCCTATCTGCTGGCCTCGACCGCCGTCGCGCCAGTGTTCGGCACGCTGTGCGACATCTATGGCCGGCGCTCGATGATCATCACCGCGCTCAGCCTTTTCGTGGTCGGCTCGGTGGTCTGCGCGCTCGCGCCGAACATGCCGGTGCTGATCCTTGCCCGCGGCCTGCAGGGCCTCGGCGGCGGCGGCATCATGCCGGTCGTGCAGACCGTGATTTCCGACGTGGTCAGCCCGCGCGAGCGCGGCCAGTACCAGGCCTATTTCAGCGGCGTCTGGCTGCTGGCGGGGCTGTTGGGTCCGGTGATCGGCGGGTTCTTTGCCGATCACCTGCACTGGTCGATGATCTTCTGGATCAACGTTCCCCTGGCAATCGCGGCGCTGGCGCTGCTGCTGCCCAAGATGGGCCGGCTGCCGGTCTATCACCGGCTGCGCAAGGTCGACTGGGCCGGCGGGCTCTTGCTGATGGCTTCCGCCGTCGTGTTCATGCTGGTGCTGACCTGGGGCGGCCATAAGCTGGCCTGGCTGTCGCCGACCATCCTGGCGATGATCGGCAGCGCCGTGGCTCTGGGCCTCGCCTTCGTCTGGCACGCCAAGCGGGCCGACGAGCCGTTCCTGCCGTTGTCGCTGATGGGCGGCACCGTCGTGCCCTATGGCATGCTCGCGAGCGGCTGCGCGCTGGGCGCACTGATCGGCCTGACCGTGCACCTGCCGCTCTACTATGAGCTGGTCTATCACCTGACGCCGAGCCAGGCCGGCCTCGGCCTCATCCCGATCGCGGCGATCTCGACCTTTGGTGCTGCGATCGCCGGCCGTACGATGGCGCGCGTCAAGCATTACAAGCGCGTCGCCATTGTCGGGACGTTGATCGGCACGATCGCCGCCGCTGTCATGACGGTGACGACCCCGTCGCTGTGGGTCTTGATGGTGCTGCTGTCGGTGTTCGGCATCGGCCTCGGCACCGCGTTTCCGATCTCAGTGGTGTCGCTGCAGAACGCGGTCGACCGCTCGCAGATCGGCACCATCACCGGCGCCATGAACTTCTTCCGCTCGATGATGTCCTCGTTCACGGTGGCAGCCTTCAGCGCCATCCTGTTGATGGTGCTCGGCGCCGACATCTCGCTCGCCGAGGGCGCCCACGGCGCCGTCAGCGGTATTGCGGAGGCCGACATGATCCACGCCTTCCGCTTCGTCTATGCTGCGGCCACGCTCATGCTGGCCTGCGCCTCGGTGTGCATGATCCTGATGGAGGAGCGCCCGCTGGCCGGCCCGTCGCGCAACGAGCCGGTGGAGCTGGCTGAGTAGAGGCGTAGGGTGGGCAAAGGCGCCGGGCAGGGCGGATGTTTGAGTCTTGCTGTCGCGCGCCGTGCCCACCATTGTCCAGCACGGCAAGCGGCAAGACGGTGGGCACGGCGCCACCGCGACTTCCCGTGAGGAGAGCGCACGGCAGCGCCTTTGCCCACCCTACAGACCGTGCGCTGTCTGCTACTCGCTGTACATCGGAGGGTGAGCGCGGTGCCAGCGATTGCGCCCTCTCCCCTTGCGGGAGAGGGCATGTACGGCCTGTCCACATGCGCGCTTGGGTGAGGGGTTCTCTCCGCGAGTAGCGTTCGCCGAAAGATACCCCTCACCCAACCGAGCTTGCACAGCGACCTTGCATGCCCTCTCCCGCAAGGGGAGAGGGCGCCGTAGCTGCCAGCGCGCTGGGACTTGGCTGATGGTCGTCCTACTCGCGCGGCTGCACCACCTCGATGTTGTCCTGCCCACGTGAGCCGTCGTCGAGCGACGATTTCACCAGGCCTGCTTCGGCGCGCCTGGAGAACTCCGTCGTTCCGCCGCTGGCCAGCTCCTTCGCCTGCGAGATCCATTGCTCGCGCTCGATCCGGCCTGCAAAGGCCAGATACGAGCCCACCCATTTGGCGTGCTCGTTTGTCCAGGCAGCGACCTGATCGAAGTGCCAGATGCCGAGGCCATGCAGCCGCGCCTCGTTCTGCTTGCCGATGCCCTTGATCAGCTTGAGGTCGTCGGCCTGTCCGCCACGGGGCGCGGCGAGGCCGAGCGGCCGGCTGCCGGCGTGGGCGTCCTCGTTCTCGACCGGCGGCATCAGCGCCGGCAGGTGGGCCAGGAGGTAGCGGGCCTCGTCTTCGCTCAGCGGCGCGTCGGCCTGGTCGTCGATGGTGATCGCGCCGGATTTCACCGCGGTCGAATGCGCGGTGTCGAGGCCGGCAGCGAGCAGCTTGGCCTGCGCGATCCAGTGCTCGCGCTCGATGCGGCCGGGGAAGGCCATGTGGTGGCCGACCCACTCGGCATGCGCCGGCGACCACTCGGCGATCTGGCTGAAATGATGCACGCCGATGTCGTTGAGGATGGCCTCGTTCTTCGGTCCGATGCCCTTGATGAGCTTGAGATCATCGGCCGCGCCATCGGGAGCAGGCAGGGCCGGGGGCCGGCCATCACCACCGGCGCCATTGCTGTTGTCCGGGGCAGGTTCTGCCGCCGACGCGGCGACCTCGGCGGCGAGGCGATCGGCCTCCGCGCTGGCTGCGGCGTCTGCGGCGAGACGCTCGGCCTCGACCTTGGCGGCCGCTTCGGCAGCCAGGCGATCCGCTTCGGCTTTGGCCGTGGCCTCCGCGGCCAGGCGTGCAGCCTCCGCCTCGGCCTTCGCGACGGCCTCGGCGGCAAGGCGTTCAGCTTCCGCCTTTGCCGCAGCTTCCGCAGCAGCACGGTCGGCTTCGGCTTTTGCGGCGGCCTCAGCGGCGAGACGATCGGCCTCGGCCTTCGCAGCAGCTTCGGCGGCAAGACGGTCCGCTTCGGCCTTTGCGGCAACCTCGGCAGCAAGCCGGTCGGCTTCTGCCTTCGCAGCAGCCTCGGCGGCAAGCCGGTCGGCCTCGGCTTTTGCGGCAACCTCGGCAGCAAGCCGGTCGGCTTCTGCCTTCGCAGCAGCCTCGGCGGCAAGCCGATCGGCCTCCGCCTTCGCAGCAGCTTCGGCAGCAAGACGGTCGGCCTCTGCCTTTGCAGCAGCCTCAGCGGCGAGGCGGTCGGCTTCGGCCTTCGCGGCAGCTTCAGCAGCGAGCCGGTCGGCCTCCGCCTTCGCTGCGGCCTCCGCAGCCAGGCGATCGGCTTCGACTTGGGCTGCGGCCTGGGCGGCGGGCGACGGGCTGTCCGCCCACGGACGGGCGGGGGCAGGTGCCGTGAACGCGGCGACGTTGCCCGGGCCGCCCGGGGACATCGCGCTGGAGTCACCGATCCCGACATACTCCTTCAGCTGTCCGCCGACGAGGCAGCCGACGACGTAACCCCCGACCATCAGCAGCGCGACCTCGAGCCACAGCCCGGCGCGGCCGGGCAGCACGCTCAGCATCGCCATCAGTGCGCCGATGAGGAAGGCCAGAATGGCCGGCAACAGCCACGTTCTCATCCAGTCCGGTTGCTTCGCATCCGACCAGGTACGCCAGCCGACGAAGCCGCCGATGATGATGGCGAGCAGGATCCAGAAGAAGAACGTCGTCAGGTCGTACATCATGATGTAAGCCTCACTTCACGACGAATTCGATGCGGCGGTTCTGCGCGCGGCCTTCCGCGCTGTCGTTGGAGGCGACCGGTCGGTTCTGGCCGTAGCCTTCCGAAGTCATACGCGACGTGTCGATGCCGGCCTCGCTGATGTAGCTCACCACCGCCGCCGCGCGCCGCTTCGAGAGGTCGATATTGTCAGCTTCGTCGCCGACATTGTCGGTATGGCCTTCGATCGCGATCTCCGCCTCCTTGCAGCGCTGCGCCACGTCGACGATGTGGTCGAGCAGCGCCAGCGACTCGCGGCTGAGCTCGGCGCTGCCGGTCGCAAAGCGGATGCGGCCCTTGGCGAGCAGGCCCTCGAACGCCGGCTGGCATTCGGCCAGGGGAAGCGGCGGGCTCTCCGGCTTGACCCCGATCTTGACCTCGTCGAGCTTGAGATTGCCGCTCGCGTCGGCAAGCTCTTTGCGCACCTGATCGGCTGACTTGTCGTAGATGGCGAGCGCGTCGACCGAAAGGGTCGCGTCCTTCGCCGTCAGCGAGCCGGACCACAGCCGCGCCAGGGCCGGGAATGTCGCCGTCAGCGACTTGACGAAATCCTTCGGCGCGCCGTCGGCGACCTTCAAACTATCCTCGACCGTCTCGGTGACGAAGGCCGAGCTGGCCGCACTAATGAGATCGCGGCGTGCCGCATCGTCGGGCACATAGCCGCTCAGCCGGACGCGGCCGTCCTGCTTCTGCAGACTGAAGGCGTAAGGCGACACCGGGCCGTCGCGCACGTCGACGGCGGCAAGCGTGAACGGCGCAGGCAGCGCGCCGGCCAGTTGCTCGCGGACCGCAGCGCCGGTGACATTGGCGAGCCCGACGCCGCTGATCGAGACCTGCGTGTCGTTGATCTCGGCGCGGCCGCCCGAGAGCTTGGCGAGCTGTTGTAGCAGGCTGGCACCGACCTTGGCGACGTCGCCGTCGGGGGCGCCGCGCGCGATGCCGATGGCGCTCTTGATCGGCTTGCCGTCGAACTGACCGGTCGCCGCGCCCATGACGACCTCGCGACTGGCTGCGCTGGGCGCGAGACCCGCAAGGCTCACGCCGGTGCCGTCGAACTCGGCCGTCCAACGATACGGCTTCATCTCCGGCGGCAGGATGTCCGCCTTGGCGAGCGTCAGCCCGGCCGGCAGCTTGCCGACGCCGGCGATGGCCTCGTCGTAGGCGGCAGAGGAGGGCGCCTCGCCGGTGATCGTGTAGGTGGCGTCTGAGATGACGACGCGGCCCGTGCTCAGCCGCGCCAGCTCGGCGAGCGCGTAAGCCGTGTAGGCGCTGAAATCCCCGGATGGCGCGCCGCGCGCGATCTGCATCTGATGGATCACCGACGACCCCGGCCAGGCCTTGGCAGCAGTCCCCTCGAGCGCGCGCCTGACGTCGTCGGTCGGCACGACGCCGGACATCACGACCGCTTTGTCATCCCGCACCGCGCTCCAGATGAAGGGCTTCGCCTCCGGCGGCAGGATCGCGACCTTGTCGAGCACCGCGCCGCTCGGCAGCTGCCGCGTCGCGGCAATAGCCGTCTCATAGACATCAGACGAGGCGGCCGTGCCCGCGATCGAATAGGACTTGTCCGCGAGCGAGAAGGCACCCCCATTGAGCTTGGCGGCTTGGGCCAGGCCATGGCCTGCGATGGCGGCAAAGTTGACCGGAGCACCCAGGGCATAGCCCAGCCGATCGACAACCTCGCCGCCACCGGCCGCGCGGGCCGCGCCGAGCACGGCCTGACGGACCGCCGGCGTCGGCACGCCGCCTTCGAGCACGAGCTGGTTGCCGTTGCGTGCGGCGCGGAAAGCATAGGGTTTGGGTGTCGGCAGCTTGTCGTAGCTGTCATCGACCAGGCGGACGCCGTTAACGGCCGCCGCGTCACCCAGCCGCTCCGACTGGTCGGCGCTGAACTCGGGCCCCTCGATGCGAACGTCGCGGCCGGCGACCGAGACCTTCAGCGCCGCGGCGGTATCGGGTGCGGCTGCCGCGACGGCGGCGCGCGCTCGCGGTGCAATATCATCTTCGACACTTGCGGTCTTGAAGCTTACCGCCGCCAGCCAGAGCACGGCGACAGCAATCAGTCCCGTCCACCATTTCGATGGTTGATGCATGTGAGAGCCCCCGTTTCCCCACCTGCGCCGGGTTCACCCGGATCGTGCCGTTGTCGTGAACCACCCGTCGAGCGTAACAGAATAGTTCCCGGAGACCAGCCGTCTGCGCGTTGTGCCGTTTCCTATTCACAAGCTCAGATGGCGTCTTTTTCGGCAGCCGTGCTCGCGGCTCGCTTGTCGATCAATGTTTGTCTGATCGGACGAGGGTGCGATCGAACTGTGACCGTTCGACGACGAAGCTTCTGCCCCCGTCTTCACGCCGCCGTGCGGAGCCTCACTCCTCCAGCGCCCGCCTGAGGCGGCGGATGATGACGCCGCGGGCGCGGTCATCGGCGGCCTGCTCGATGCGCGCATGGATGTCGAGCAGCAGGCCCGACATGTCGTTGTGCCAATCGAGCCGGGTAACGGCCTCCGGCGCGAGCCGGCGCCTACGGGCGACGTCGAGCAGCGTCGGCACCGCGTTGGTCAACTCATAGACGTCGTCGAGCAGGGGCGAGAACACCTTGGCCGACGGCACGATCCGCTCGCCGACGCGCGTCGCCAATGCGGCGATCGCCGCCTCCTCGCCATGGGACAAAAAGAGTCCGCGCGCGATTGGACGGCGTGCCGCGATCCAGCGCGCGATCTCGGCGCCGTCGGCGTGGCCGGAGTAATCGTCGATCATGCGGATGCGGGCGCCGACCTTGATCTCCTCGCCCTGGATGCGCACCGCCTTGACGCCGTCCTGCAGGAAGCGGCCGAGCGTGCCGTTGGCCTGGTAGCCGACCAGCAGCACGGTGGCGCGGTTATTCCACAGCCAGCGCTTGAGATGATGACGGATGCGCCCGGCGTCGCACATGCCGCTGGCGGCGATGATGATGTGAAAGCCGGTCAGCTTGGCGATCGCCTTGCTCTCGTCGACAGTCTCGGTGAAGCGCAGATGCGGCGAGGACAGCAGGCGGCCGACAGCGCTGCCGCCGTCGAGGCTCTCGGTGTGCGCGCGAAACACCTCGGTGGCGTGGATGGCGAGCGGCGAGTCCAGGAAGATCGGCGCCGCTGGAATCTCGCCTTGCTCCATCAGCCCGACGAGATCGACGATCAGCTCCTGCGTCCGCTCGACCGCGAAGGCCGGGATCAGCAGCGCGCCCCTGGCTGCTGAGGCGTCGCGCACCTCGCCGGCCAAACGACTCCGGCGTTGCTCCGGCGTGATCGGCTCGCGGATGCGGTCGCCATAGGTGGCTTCCGAGATCACGTAGTCGAAGCCCTCCGGCGCCTTCGGGTCGGGCTGCAGCAGCTTGGCGTCGGGGCCGACGTCGCCTGAGGCGAGCAGGCGCAGCGGCGCGCCGCTGGTGCTTTGTCCGACGAATTCGATCTCGATCGAGGCGGAGCCTAGCAGGTGCCCGGCATTCCAATAGCGGGCGCGCACGCCGGGGATGATGTCTGTCCAGGTCTCATAGGGCACCGCTTGAAAATATTGCAGCGAGGCGATTGCGTCGGCCTGGGTGTAGATCGGGCTGACCTCGTCGCGGCCGCGCGCGATGTTGCGGCGGTTCAGCGCCAGCACCTCCTGTTCTTGGATGTTGCCGGCGTCGGGCAGCATCCAGGAGCACAGATCGATGGTGCCGCGCGTGGCGAAGATCTTGCCGTCGAAACCCATCCGCACCAGCTTCGGCAGCAGGCCGCTATGGTCGATATGCGCATGCGTCAGCAGCACGGCATCGATGTCGTGGGGGCGAAACGGGAAGTCGCCGTAGTTGAGCTCCTTCAGCGTCTTCTGGCCCTGGAACAGGCCGCAATCGATCAGGATCTGGCCCTGGTCGGTCCGGACCAGATAGCAGGAGCCGGTCACGGTATGCGCGGCGCCGCAGAAGCGAAGGCTGACACTCATGCGGCAATCTCCAGGGAATGGGGAGCGCTACGACAATGGCTCGTCACGGCCGGCCGTCTGCGAATGCGTAGCCGTGGTTGGCGGCAGCGGCCGCCGCAGCGAGATCATGCTCCGACGGATCGCAGGTGAACACGCGGTAGAGTGGCTCACCTTGCTCGACGCGGTCGCCTATCTTCTTGAACAGCCTGATGCCGGAGCCTTTGTTGACCGGCGCGCCGGCCGTGCGGGCCAGACGGTTGAGCCGCAGGCAGTCGATCGCGGACACGATGCCGTCGTGCTCGGCCCTGACGTCGAAGGCGAGATCGCCGAGCTCGCTGCGGCACTCGGACGGCCCCTGCGCATCGATGATCTTCAGCATCTGCTTCAGCGCCGCGCCGCTGTCGAGCAGCTCGCGCGCCCTTGCATAGCCGGCGCCGCCGCGCAGCTTCGGATCATATTCGAGCAGATGCGCGGCGAGCCGCAGCGACTTCTCGCGCAGGTCGGCCGGCGCCGTGGGCTCGTTGCCCAACACGGCCATCACGTCGCGCGCCTCCAGCACCGGGCCGATGCCGTTGCCGATCGGCTGGCGGCCGTCGGTCGTGATCACCTCGACCTTGAGGCCGAAACGGTCGCCGACGAACTCGAACAACTTGCGCAGCCGCATCGCTTCCGCGCCGCTGGTGAGCTTGGCCGTCGGCCCGACCGGCAGGTCGAGCAGGAGATGCGTCGAGCCGGCGGCGAGCTTCTTGGAGAGGATCGAGGCGACCATCTGCTCGCGGGTGTCGAGGCTGAGCGGCCGCTCGACCGAGATCAGGATGTCGTCGGCCGGCGACAGATTGACGTGGCCGCCCCAGATCACGCAGCCATTGCAGGCCGCGACGATCGATTTCATCTCCTCGGCGCCGACATTGACCCGCGCCAGCACCTCCATCGTGTCGGCGGTGCCGGCCGGCGAGGTGATCGCGCGCGACGAGGTCTTCGGGATGGTCAGGCCATGGGCGGCGACGATCGGCACCACCACCATGGAGGTGCGGTTGCCGGGAATGCCGCCGATGCAGTGCTTGTCGACCACCACGGGCTCAGGCCATTTCAGCTGGGTGCCGGCATTGGCCATCGCGCGCGTCAGCGCCAGCAGCTCGCCCGAGCTCATGAAGCTCGCCGAGCCGATCAGGAAGGCCGCGATCTCCATGTCCGAGTAGCGGTAGTGGGCGAGGTCGTCGATCACCGCCGCGATCGCCTGATCGCTCAAGGTCTCGCCGCGAATCTTGGCGCGGACGGATTCCAGGCTCTCGGGCGGGGTCGCCGGCGACACCGTGGCGAGCGTGCCGGTCGGCTCGGCGAAACGCCGCAGCGCCGGCTCCGACAGGCCGATCTCGTCGGGCCCGACCAGGGCGTCGTCATCGGTGATCAGCAGGGTGGCGAGCAGGGTGCGTGAATTGCAGCGCAGCTCGACGCGGGAAAAGCCGCTGAACACCTCTGGCCGCAGCGCGCGCGAGCGCCGTGAGATCACGACGACGTTCTCGCGCCCGGTATCGAGCGCGACGCTGCGGATCTTGAGCTGGGGGCGGGCGGGATCTGATGCGGCGGTCATGGTGATCAGGATAAACCCTATGCGGGCGGCCGCCACGACCGTTGACCCAGATCATGCCAGTGCATCCGCCGGACAGGCCGAATTTTTTCTAAATGTATCGGATGAGAATTCGGAAGCAGCGAATGCGTCCGGGGATCGCGAAGAGCCGGCGAGCAAAAAACAAAAGCGCAATAACGTCAAATGCTTGTGATGTCTTTTGACGATGCCGCGACAACGCAGGCGCGAACTCGCCTTGGCCTCGCGCCTCGATATCCGGACGCCGCGGCTCTCCGATCGGGTTAACCGATTTTTCAAGCCGATCACGCAGGGTTTCCGCGGGGCGTCCGTCCCGGCCTTGGCGCGCCCTTCCGGCGCATCAGATGATCGAGCCCGACCGGAGTGGTAGATGCGGCAGTTGATTGCGAGCTTTCTCAAAGATCAGGCCGGCGCGACCTCGATCGAATACGCCATCATTGCCGGCGGCCTGAGCATCGTGATCCTGGCGGCCGTGAACGGCCTGGGATCTGGTCTCAGCAGCAAGTTCACGTCGATCAACAGCTCGATCAAGTAATCGCCTCGCTGCCGGAACGCACGCGCCTGCTCATATCTCCTGATGCGATCGACCTCTTTATTCGATCAATGTCTTGGTTCCATCGAACTCCCGTCCGTTTGAAGCACGAGCTTCCGGCGGGGCATCGCCGGAAGCTCGTGGCCTGTTCGGAGGTTCGGTCGTCCAGCGTCAGAAGTTACGCTGGGCGCGCAGCAGCATGCTCACGGTGTCCTGGTCCTTGAGCTGGTAGATCGCGGCCGGCTTCGCGGTGCTCGCGATGGTCGGAGCGTTCGCCGTTCCCGAGAACTTCTGGTCGAGATGGCTGTAGGTCACGTCGGCCGAGAAGGTGAGGTTCTTGACCGGCACCCAGCGCGTGATCAGGCCGATCTGCGACAGGTTGAAGTCGGGGTTGCAGGTCGAGCCCGCTGTGAGCAATCCGGTCGCGGCGATGCGGGTGCAGATCAGGTCCGAACCCGTCTGACCGTAGCGAACCTGGGCATAGGCGCCGTACAGCGCCGTGTTCCAGTGCGGATCCCAATTATGGGTGAAGGCACCGCGCATGCCCCAGGTCTGCACGGTCGACAGGCCGGTGCCGTTGCCGAACACGGCATCGGCCACGCCGGCGAAGCCGATGCTCTGGTAGGCGCCGGCGACGCCGGTGCTGCCGTACATCGAGTAGGACGTCGAAGCCAAGCTCTGGAAGTTGTAGCGGCTCGCGCCGTCGGTATAGACCGCCTGCAGGTTCAGGACGTCGCCCGGACCGGTCGGGATGTTCTTGATCGACAGCGACAGCTGGCCGGCCCAGCCCCATTTGTCCGACGGATGACCGGCGGTCTCGACGCCCGGAGAGTAGTAGCCGGCGTGGTTGTCATGCGCAGCGAACGACGCCTGGAACAGGCCCCAGGCCTGATCGATGCGCACCATGCCGATGATGTCGGGCGCCACGTTGCCGCCGATGCTGTTCGTGCCATAGGCGCCGCCCAGCACGCCGGACGAGGTGATGCCGGACGTGTTCCAGATGTTGCTGGTGAAGAACTGGCTCTGGTCCTCGGCGGAGATCGCCGCCGTGATGCCCTGGCCGAAATCGGCGGTGTAGGTGAACTGGTTGACGCCGTTGTTGGAGCCACTGCCGCCGACCAGACCGTCGAAATTGTTGCCGGGGTAGTTGGTCCAGGGCGCGTCGAAGGTCGACACCGCCTTGCCCATGGTGAAGCCGGCGAACTGAATGAAGGCGTAGTATACGCCGAGCGAGCCGCCCGAAATGCCGTCATTGCTGAGACCGTTGACGGAGGTCAGCGGGGTCGTGCTGGCCGCGCCGGTGTTATACTGGGTGCCGCCGTTGCCGACGCCGGCATAGGTGCCCGACGTCCAGGTCAACACCGCGTCGAAATAGGTACGGACCACGCCGTACTCGGTCGCGGTGCGCGTATCGATGTTCAGGTCCTGGCGTGCGCGGGTCTGAAGCCGGTTGCTGAGGCGATTGTCCGCGCCGGCCTGGGCGGAATAGGCGCCGCCATAATTGCTGTTGGTCCACATCGCGGTTTCCGCGCGCACATAACCACCCAGCTTGATGCAGGTGTCGGTGCCGGGGATGTAGTAGAAGCCCGTGCCGTACAGCGAGCACACCTTCACATACTCGACGGCCTTGGCCTTGATCGGAAGATCTGCGGCCTGAGCCGCCGCGGCTGACAAAATCACTGCTCCCGTCCCGAGAAGCAGGCCCCTCATCGTCTTCATTCTATGTCTCCGGTTGATCGGCGCCCACACGGCCCCCCGCGTGTCGCCTCTGGCGTCGCCAGACTTAAAGTCCCCACACCGATACGCTCGGCTCTCGGATCGCGTGAACGAATTGTCCACGAGCCCATTTCAATTTGATGAAAGTTGCTCGTTTGCTCGGGTTCCGCTCCATCGTCGTTAACGTGCCGTTGGTTCGCACGCGCTTCGACGCGATCACGCCACCCTTCTGGCCTCTCGGTGGCAATTTGTTAATGACGTTATTCGTGAATAGGGTAGATGGGAATCCCGAACAATCCCGGGGGTGGTGCTGCGCACATCATCGTGCGTGGGCAAGTCACTGAGCTGCCCACGGAAATAGTCGTCTTGCGCGTGGTCTCACTGGCTCGATTCGATCTGAACCGAGGGGCAATGTGACGTTGGTACGACAAGTGCGCTGCCGCCGAATCTCGTGATCGGCGTCATCGCCTGGCGCATGCTGTCGTTTCGCCATCGCTTCACGAAGTCGAGAAACACCTGCAGCGGCATCGGCGGCTGCCGTCGACTCGGATGATAGAGAAACAGTCCTGGAGTCGCGTAGCTCCAGTCCGGCAGCAGACGCACCAGGCGTCCATCGGCCAGATGCGGATCCACCATCGGCTCGACCAGATAGGCGATGCCGACGCCGTCCAGCGCAGCATTCAGGGCCAGATCGAAATCGTTGACGATCAGCGAGCCGTCCACCGCGATCTCGGCCCGCTGCTCGTCCTTGTCGAAGATCCACGGCTGCAACGTGTCATCGGCGGGAAAGCGGTGGCGGATGCAATTGTGAGTCTGAAGCTCTTCGGGGCTGGATGGCGCCGGACGGCTGGCGAGATAGTCCGGCGAGGCGACGGCGATGAAATTGCAATCGTCGACCACGCGGATCACCTTCATGTCGCGTTCGACCCGATGACCGGAACGGATACCAGCATCGAAGCGATTGCGGACGATGTCGCTGTTCGTATCGTCGACGGCGAGTTCGAGTTGAATGGACGGATATTCGGTCAGGAACGACCTGATCAGCGGCCCAAGCCCTCTGAGGGCAAACACGCGCGATACCGCTAGCCTGAGCGTACCCACAGGCTTGTCGCGGAAAGCGTTGATGCTCTCGATCGCCTGATCCACCCGCTCAAGAGCCGGCTGGATTTCCGCGAGCAGCCGCTCGCCGGCTTCGGTCAGTGCGACGCTGCGCGTCGTCCGGTTGAACAGCCTGACGTCCAGCCGCTCCTCGAGACCCTTGATCGTCTGGCTGATGGTCGGCAGCGAGCAGCCGATGTGAGCGGCCGCCTTGGTGAAGCTCAGTGTGTCCGCGACCGCCGCGAACGCCGAGAGCTCGGACAATTGAACTCGCGCCATGCCCTAGTCGTGCCGCGCCTGATCCTGTCTCTCATCGCGCTGAAACATGCACACCCCCTGACACACCGCGTCGGTGCAACCGAAACGACTCCGCCAAGATCGTTCCACCATCCGGACCAGACGCACCGATTCGACACGCGTCTGATCATTCACCCGCGCCGCAGAGCTAGGCGCCATGTGCACATTGCGCAAGCATCGATGCCGCGTCGCGGTGATCACAAATCCGCGTCTGATGATGGCAAATGGCTGATCGACTCAGGTGTTTCCAGGGGGCTAGGCAACGACGGCTGCTGCTCGCAGATGGCAGATGATGGGGAGGCGGAGTCGCCTGGTGGCTGCCCAGGTCGAGGGGGCGGGGACCTGGAAGTTCGCGAGCCCCCGCTCGTCAGCCCCCCGCCGGGAACTGGGAGAGCGGTGCAGCGTGTTTCGAAGACGACGGGATCGTCTCGGCGTGTCAGCTCGCCTTGCGCGAGCGCGCGGTCGGCCGAACCGGCTTCTCGGCCTTCTTCGGCTCCTCCGCCTTCTTCGGCTCGTCCTTGGCCTTCTTGCCGCTGATCGGCAGCAGCATCTCGCGCTGGCCCTCGACACGCTTCTTCGCCTTCTTGGGCTTGGCCTTCGGAGCAGGGGCGGACGCGGCGGGCGCCTTGTCGCCCTCGTTGGCCAGGCTGCGCTTCAGGGCATCCATCAGGTTGATGACGTTGCCGCTCGACTTCGGCGCGGCCTTGGCGGTGATGGTCACGCCGTTGCGCTTCTTGTTGATCAGCTCGACCAGCGCGGCCTCGTAATGGTCTTCGAAATTCTCCGGCTGGAATTCGGCCGATTTCTTCTCGACGATGTGCTTGGCAAGATCCAGCATGTCGCCGGTGATCTTCACGTCCTGGATGTCGTCGAAATATTCGTCCTCGTTGCGCACCTCGTAAGGGTAGCGCAGCAGCGTGCCCATCAGGCCCTTGCCGAGCGGCTCCAGCGCAATGATGTGCTCGCGATTGGTCAGCACCACGCGTCCGATCGCAACCTTGTCCATGCTGCGGATGGTCTCGCGGATCACGGCGAAGGCGTCATGGCCGACCTTGCCGTCGGGCACGAGATAATAGGGGCGGATCAGATAGCGGCTGTCGATGTCGGTGCACGGGACGAACTCGTCGATCTCGATCGTGTGGGTCGATTCCAGCGCGATGTCCTCGAGCTCGTCCTTGGTGACTTCGATGTAGGTGTCGGTGTCGACCTTGTAGCCCTTGACGATGTCCTCGTTGGCCACTTCCTCACCGGTCTCGGCGTCGACCCGGCTGTATTTGATGCGATGGCCGGTCTTGCGGTTAATCTGGTTGAAGGAGACCTTCTCGGACTCCGACGTCGCCGGATAGAGCGCGACCGGGCAGGTCACGAGCGACAGCCGCAGAAAACCCTTCCAATTGGCGCGCGGGGCCATGTCTCAACTCCACTCAACTGCAAACTGACGGGCGGACTCTCCCGAACCGGGCCGCTGCGGACGTAGTTGTCGCTGACAGCCGCGAGGATAACATCGCAGCCCCCGGATTCAACAAGCTGGCCTGCAGATTCTGAGAGCGGCGTTAACTGGTCGCAGCAGGGGGCCGGGCCGGAACATCGTTCGGGGGGCGACGTTGCCAATCAGCAAATGAGAGAACGCGATACCGCGTTCGAGATCGTAGCAGCGAGCTGAGGGCGCCATGGCAACAAGACGAGGGTCGCAGATCGTCGAAAATCCCACCGAAGCGCGGCAGGGTGAACCCGGCCCGTCAGTCCTGGCCATGCTGGCCATCTCCACCGGACTGGCGCTCCTGGTCCTCGGCCTCGTGTGGTTCGTGTTCTTCCACACCTGAGAGCCGCATCGAGATTGTTGACGGGCCGCGTGACGCGCGGCCGGCGTCCATCGCTTCGCACGCAAGCCAAGCCCGGCCATCCCCATGGCCGGGCTTTTCATCGTGGTGTCCCAGAGCTTATATCCGCCTCAATTCTGTCGGCCCTTGCCGGCGGCCCCGACCGAGATGACCAAAAAGTAACCCCGTCGGTCGGGTTCCGTTCATGCGCGGTTCACGGCCTTCCGGTTCATCTTGAGGGCAGAAATCGTGCAGTTCAGCTTTGGAGGCAAGCGTGCGTCTGCTCGTTGTCGAGGACGATCCGGATCTCAACCGTCAGCTCACCACGGCCCTGAGCGACGCCGGCTACGTCGTGGACCGTGCGTTCGATGGGGAGGAGGGGCACTATCTGGGCGACAGCGAGCCGTACGACGCCGTCGTGCTGGATATCGGCCTGCCCAAGATGGACGGCATCTCGGTATTGGAGGCGTGGCGGCGCAACGGCCGTGCGATGCCGGTCCTGATCCTGACCGCCCGGGACCGCTGGAGCGACAAGGTGCAAGGCTTCGACGCCGGCGCCGACGACTACGTCGCCAAGCCGTTCCACCTCGAGGAGGTGCTGGCCCGCATCCGCGCGCTGCTGCGCCGCTCGGCCGGCCATGCCCAGAGTGAGCTGACCTGCGGCCCGGTGACGCTCGATACCCGCACGGGTAAGGTCAGCGTGTCGGGCAATCCCGTCAAGATGACCTCACACGAATACCGCCTGCTGTCCTACCTGATGCATCATTCCGGCCGCGTGGTGTCGCGCAGCGAGCTGGTCGAGCATCTCTACGACCAGGACTTCGACCGCGACTCGAACACCATCGAGGTGTTCGTCGGCCGAATCAGGAAGAAGCTCGACTGCGACGTCATTCAGACCGTGCGCGGCCTCGGCTATCTCCTGACCCCGCCGCCGGCCGCCGGCGCCTGATCCGAACCGGCGCCCGCCATAGAGGTGGCCGGGCGCCGGCCGTTTCGCTAATTTGCGGTCATGCGCCAAAGTTCACTTGCCACCCGGTTGTTCCTGTCCGCGACCGCGTGGCTCGTGGTCATCCTCGCCATAACCGGCATCGTGCTGTCCTCGGTCTATCGCAATGCGACCGAGCGCGCCTTCGATCGCCGGCTCAATCTCTATCTCCGGACGCTGATTGCCGAGGTGGCGACGCCGGACGACCCGCCGGACCGGCAATTCCAGTCGCTCGGCGAGCCCTTGTTCGAGCTGCCGCTGTCCGGTTGGTATTGGCAGATCACCCGTACCGATACCGAGAAGCCGGAGGTGCGAGCCTCGCGCTCGCTCTGGGACAAGAAGCTGCCCAAGCTGGAAGAGCAGGGGATCGACCTGACCGCCGCTGGTATCCGGATCGGCTATGTCGAGGGACCGGAGAATCAGGATCTGCGCATGGTCGAGCGCCCCGTCGATCTCGGCTCCGACGGCAAATTCCTTGTCAGCGTCGCGGGCGATGCCTCGGAGATTTTCGACGAGACCCGCAGCTTCGACTATTACCTCGGCGGCACCTTCACCGCGCTCGGCATCGTGCTGCTGCTCACCACGGTCTTCCAGGTCAATTATGGTCTGGCGCCGTTGAAGCGCATCTCCGAATCGATTGCCGATATCCGCTCCGGCCGGGCCGAGCGCCTCGAAGGCGAGTTTCCGGTCGAGATCGCGCCGCTGGCGCGGGAGACAAATGCGCTGATCGACGCCAATCGCGAGATTGTTGAGCGGGCGCGGACCCATGTCGGTAATCTCGCCCATGCCATCAAGACGCCGCTGTCGGTCATCGTCAACGAAGCGACCACCCATGCGGCCGATCCGTTCGCGGCGAAGGTGATGGAGCAGGCGGACGTGATGCGCGACCAGGTCGCCCATCATCTCGAGCGGGCGCGGATTGCGGCGCGCGTCACCATCGTGTCCACGGTGACAGAGGTCGCCCCGGCGATCGAGGCGCTGCGCCGCACCATGGAAAAGATCTACCGCGAGCGCAGCATCGCGGTCGAGGCAACCGCCGACCCCGCGGCCCGGTTTCGCGGCGAGCGCCAGGACCTGGAAGAGATGGTCGGCAATCTCGTCGACAACGCCTGCAAATGGGCGGCGTCGCGGGTGTCGGTGGAGGTCGCGGTGCAGCCGCCGGCCCAGGCGGGGGCTTCCCCGATGCTCCGCATCGTCGTCGATGATGACGGTCGCGGCCTGTCGGCGGCCGAACGCGCTCAGGTGTTGCGGCGCGGTCAGCGGCTGGACGAGTCGAAGCCCGGGTCCGGGCTTGGCCTGTCGATCGTGAGCGATCTGGCTGCGCTCTATGGTGGCCGCCTGACCCTGGGCGATGCCCCGATCGGGGGCTTGCGGGCGGAGCTGGTCTTGCCCGGCGTTTAACGGGCCGGCGAATTCCGCCATCCTAAAGGTGTTCTTAATACCGCGGCCGCTATGGTGGAGGCCGGGGTGCGCGATGTGCGCTCTCGCCGTGGAAATTTGCACGCCGGCGCATGGGTCAGACAGCTCACGAACGGTTGAGGGAATATCTCGGGCAGCTGCCGCCGAGCGCGCAGTCGCTCTTGATGCGCGAGTTCGAGCGCGCGATCGAGCGCGGCCAGGATGTGGCCGTGGCCACGATGGTGCTCGAGCAGTTGCGCAAGGTGGTGCGTCCCGCAACGCCCGCCGCCGCTCCGCCCCCTGCAGCCGAACCGGTTCGTCCGCCAGCAGCGGTGGAGGTCGCCCGTCCACAGGCCCGCGAGGAGCGCCGCCAGAGCGGCGATGGCCCGCGCCGGCTGTTCCGGCCGCTCGAGCCGTTCCTCACCGATTCCACCGGTTCTCTCCGGCCCGGTCAGATCCGCCGCGCCTCGCTGCTGGCCGTCTGGCAGTGGCTCGGCCGCGAAGGCGCGCCCGAGCGCTATGCGGACTTCGAGGCCGCGATGTCGGCCGGCAGCGACAGCTCGCGCGAGGTCGAGATGGCCGCCCGCAAGCTGCAGCTCGCCGCCGCCGAGGCCTTGATGAAGCTGGTCGGTCCCAATGCGACCGGCGACCGCCAGCGCCTGCTCGCCCGCATCGGTGCGCCCAGCGTGATCGAGGACCTGCTGCCGATCGCGCTGGTGCTGCAGAATCGCGAGGCGCTCGACGGCCTCAACGGCCGGCTGCCCGGCATCATCCGCGCGCTCGGCGACTCCCAGATCGCCTCGGTGACCGATGCCATCAACGTGCCGTCGCTGCAGACGCCAGCGATGCTGCCGTTTGCGCTGTCGCTGGTGATGCAGCGGCTCGCGGCGCCCTGGCAGATCATCCGACTGGCCACCAAGATCGCGGCGTCCGACGATGAGATTCGCGTGGCTGCGACCCCATTCGGCGTCGCCGTCACCATTGCGCTCAACGATCTCGCGAACCTGGCCTCGGTGCTGCGCGCCGACATTCGCCGTGGGCATTTCTCCAATCTCGGCGACACGTTGAAGACGCTGCATGACGGCGTCCGAGGCCTGCGCACCGAGCTCGACCTGCGGTCAGAGTCGAACTGGGGCAAGCAGCTCACCGCCATCCGCGCCGACATCTCCAACGCCTTGCAATCTGAGATTGACAGCGTGCCGGGCCGGGCCCGCCGCATCCTGCGCCAGCGCGCCGACAAGGACATTCCGGCCGGCGCGGGCGTCGATGCCAGCGAGGTCGAGGAGGTCGCGGCGCTGATCGAGTTCGTCGCGGTGTGCCGCAACTATGCCAGCGAGCTCGCGATCAACGAGGTCACGCTGCGGACCTATACCGACCTGCAGCAATATGTCGAAAAGGCTACGGAAGCGCTGGTGCAGTCGCTGCGCTCGGGCGATGCTCGGGCACGCGCCTATCGACAGTCCCAGGTGTCGGCGGCGATCCGCTTCTGCCATGTTCTGTTCGGCAACGACTACGCCCAATTGATGAGCCGGGCGGCCGAGAATGCAATGAACGGCGAGCGAAAATCCTCGCGCGCCGGCTGAGTTTTTCTGCTATTCTGTCGACGTTTTCGATTGTGCAATTTTAGGTTGACCCCACACGGGGGCATGCATAGGTTCCCGCCGGTTCCATCTTTTTCATCAAGACCATGATTTCCGTCATCAGATTCGTCGAAGTCGAGAATCGCGTGGTCAGCGCGACCTATCGCAACCTCATGATCAAGGCCAAGGTCGTGCTCGTCGACAAGACGAGCGGGACGCAACTGCCCGATCCCGTCACCACCATCGCCTCGCCGGTCCCGGCCGGCTCGCTCCGGATCCGGCTGACCGAGGAGGTTCGGCCGGGGACCTATTTCCTGATGGCGCTCAACGGCCATGGCAGCTACCTCGCCAAGAGCGCCGAGTTCGAGGTCCGCTAATTACGTAATCCTCCTGAGTTTTTCGGCGCGGGCGGCTGGGGTACCAGGGCGGCAATTGTGAATTGCCGCCGGGAACGGTGCTGGTTAAAAGCTGCGCAACGCGCGTCCGCCGGTGGGCGCTGCCTGGAACTCTGTCGATGACGCTCTGGTTCGTGTTCGCCGTGATGACGGCCGCGGCGATCTTCGCCGTGCTGCTGCCGCTCGGGCTCGGCGCGCGCAACGCCTCGGACGGCCGCGAAGCCGCCGTCTACAAGGACCAGCTGGCTGAGATCGAGCGCGACGTCGAAACCGGCCTGATCGGCAAGGTCGAGGCCGAGGCTGCCAGGGTCGAGATCGGCCGCCGGCTGCTTGCCGCCGCGGACCAGGAGAACGAGCCATCGGCCAAGCCGAGCGTCGGTCTGCGCCGGGTGGCCGCGGTGCTGGCGCTGATCGGCGTGCCGATCGTGGCGCTCGCGGTCTACCTGCCGCTCGGCTCGCCGCAATTGCCGGATTTTCCGCTCACCGCCCGCGCCAAGCCGGCCGACGGCTCGCAGCCGCTGGAAAACCTGGTGTCGCAGGTCGAGCAGCATCTGCAGAAGAACCCGACCGATGGCCGCGGCTGGACGGTGCTGGCCCCGGTGCTGGCGCGGCTCGGCCGCACCGAGGACGCGATCCGCGCCTATCGCAACATGATCAACTATGCCGGCGACGGCGCCGCCAAACGCGCCGACCTCGGCGAGGTCATGACGGCCGCGGCGGGCGGGGTGGTCACGGCCGAGGCCAAGGCCGAGTTCGAGCGCGGCCATGCGCTCGACGCCGACGAGCCCAAGGCCAATTATTATCTCGGCCTGGCCGCCGAGCAGGACGGCCGCAAGGACGACGCCGCCACCATCTGGCGCGCCATGCTGAGCAAGGGCCCGGCGGATGCGCCGTGGCGGCCGCTGGTGGTGGCCGCACTCGCCCGGGTCGGCGGCGGCGAGGCGCCGGCGCTGCCGAACGAGGCGATGGCCGCCGCCAAGGACATGAGCGCTGACGATCGCGACGCGATGATCCGCGGCATGGTCGATCGTCTCGCCACCCGGCTGAAGCAGAATGGCGACGACGTCGAGGGCTGGCTGCGGCTGGTGCGCGCTTATGTCGTGATGGGTGATCTCGACAAGGCCAAGTCGGCGTTATCGGATGCGCGGCAGGCCGTGAAGGATGCCGAGCGGTTGCGCCAGCTCAACGAGGGCGTGAAGACCTTCGGGCTGGATGGATGAGAAGCGGCGCGTCTGCCGCGAACGGGATAGTGGGATGACACGCAAGCAGAGGCGTTTGACGATCATCGGCGGGGCGCTGTTCGTGCTCGCGGTCGCAGCCGGGCTGGTGCTCAACGCGCTGCGCGACTCCATCGTGTTCTTCTCGACGCCGACCATGGTCGCGGAGAAGCACGTCGGGCCGGGCAAGCGCTTCCGCCTGGGCGGCCTGGTGCAGCCGGGCTCGCTGAAGCGCGGGGACGATCTCGCGGTCACCTTCGAAGTCGCAGACGGCGGCGCGAAACTCCCGGTCGCTTACAAGGGCATTCTGCCGGACCTGTTCCGCGAAGGGCAGGGCGTCGTCGCCGAGGGCGCGCTCGATGCCTCCGGCGTGTTCAAGGCCGACACGGTGCTCGCCAAGCACGACGAGACCTACATGCCGAAGGAAGTCGCCGACAGCCTGAAGAAGCAGGGCCATTGGAAGGACGATTACGGCAAGCCGCAAGGCGCCGCGAAACCCGGACCGGTGTCGATGCGCGAGGGGGCTGAGAAGACGGCCGCAGGAGCGACGCAGTGATTGCAGAGAGCGGACATTATGCCCTGGTGCTGGCGCTCGCGCTGGCGCTGATCCAGTCGACGGTGCCGATGCTCGGCGCGGCCAGGCATGACGTCGCGCTGATGAATGTCGGCCGTTCCGCCGCGCTGGCGCAGCTCGTGTTCGCCGGGCTGTCCTTCATCGCGCTGATCACCCTGCACGTGACCTCGGATTTCTCCGTCGCCAACGTGTTCGAGAACTCGCACTCGATGAAGCCGCTGCTCTACAAGATCACCGGCGTCTGGGGAAACCATGAAGGCTCGATGCTGTTGTGGGTGTCGATCCTGGCGCTGTTCGGCGCCATGGTCGCGGCCTTCGGCAACAACCTGCCGCTCTCGCTCCGCGCGCGCGTTCTGTCCGTGCAGGCCTGGGTCGCGAGCGCGTTCTATCTGTTCATCCTGACCACCTCGAACCCGTTCGCGCGTCTCGCCACGCCGCCGATCGAAGGCCGCGACCTCAATCCGGTGCTGCAGGACATCGGGCTGGCCGTGCATCCGCCGATGCTCTATCTCGGCTATGTCGGCTTCTCGATCTCGTTCTCCTTCGCCATCGCAGCCCTGATCGAGGGCCGCATCGATGCGGCCTGGGCGCGCTGGGTGCGGCCGTGGACCCTGATGGCCTGGATCTTCCTGACGCTCGGCATCGCCATGGGCTCGTACTGGGCTTACTACGAGCTCGGCTGGGGCGGCTGGTGGTTCTGGGACCCCGTGGAGAACGCCTCGCTGATGCCCTGGCTCGCCGGCACCGCACTGCTGCACTCCGCGCTCGTCATGGAGAAGCGCAACGCGCTCAAGGTCTGGACCATCCTGCTCTCGATCCTGACCTTCTCGCTGTCCTTGCTCGGCACCTTCCTGGTGCGCTCCGGCGTCATCACCTCGGTGCATGCCTTCGCCAGCGACCCGACGCGCGGCGTCTTCATCCTCGGCATCCTCGTGCTGTTCATCGGCGGCAGCCTGACCTTGTTCGCCGGCCGCGCCACCGCGCTGAAGCAGGGCGGGCTGTTCGCGCCGATCTCGCGCGAGGGCGCGCTGGTGCTGAACAACCTGCTGCTCACCGTGTCCTGTGCCACCGTGCTGTTCGGCACGCTCTATCCCGTCATCATGGAAGCGCTCGACTTCAAGCTCTCGGTCGGCGCGCCCTTCTACAATCTCACCTTCGGCCCGTTGTTCGCGCTGCTCCTGCTGATGGTGCCGTTCGGCCCGATGCTGGCGTGGAAGCGCGGTGATCTCTTGGCGGCCACGCAGCGGCTGCTCGCGGCCGGCGTCGCCTCGCTGGTGGCGATCGCGATCGCGTGGGCCTGGGCGCGCGGCGGCAGCGCGCTGGCGCCTATTGGCATCGGCCTCGGCGTGTTCGTCATATCAGGCGCCATCGTCGATCTGGTCGAGCGTAGCGGCATCACCCGCGTGCCGTTCAAGACCGCACTGCACCGGACGCGCGGCCTGCCGCGCTCGGTGTGGGGCACGGCGTTCGCGCATGCCGGCCTCGGCGTGGCCCTGCTCGGCATCGTCTGCGAGACCACCTGGAACAGCGAGCTGATCTCGACCTTGCGTCCCGGCGACATGCGCAACCTCGCCGGTTATCAGATCACCTTCGACGGCATGACCCAGCGCCAGGGTCCGAACTTCACCGAGGTCGTCAGCACCTTCGTGATCAGCGAGGACGGCAGGCAGCTCGCGGTCATGACGCCGAGCAAGCGCAGCTTTGCGACGCGCGGCATGTCGACCACGGAAGCGGCGCTGCTCACCCGCGGCGTCAGCCAGCTCTATGTCTCGCTCGGCGACACCACCGCCGATGGCGGCCTCGCGGTGCGCATCTATCACAAGCCGCTGGTGCTGCTGATCTGGTTCGGCCCGGTGCTGATGGCGTTCGGCGGACTGCTGTCGCTGTCCGATCGCCGCCTGCGCGTCGGCGCTCCGCGCCCGGCGCGAGCGGTGCGCGCGCTGCAGCCGGCGGAGTAGGGCGGATGCGACGCAATTTCAGCTCGCTCGCACTCGCGCTGCTGCTGCTCATCGGCGCGCCCGTGGCGCACGCCGTGCAGCCCGACGAGGTGATGTCGGACACCGCCAAGGAGCAGCGCGCCCGCGCGCTGTCGCGCGAGCTGCGCTGCATGGTCTGCCAGAACCAGTCGATCGACGATTCCGACGCCCCCTTGGCGCGCGACCTGCGCCTGCTGGTGCGCGAGCGTCTCGCGGCAGGTGACAGCGATAATCAGGTGCTCGACTTCCTGGTCGCCCGCTACGGCCAGTTCGTGCTGCTCAAGCCGCGCTTCGAGCGCCAGACCCTGCTGCTCTGGCTGCTGCCGCCGGTGCTGCTGCTCGGCGGCGGGCTGGCGCTGTGGTGGCAGGTCCGCCGCCGCGGCCAGCGCGGTGTGGAGGCTGTGCCGAAGCTGACGGCGGAGGAGGAGGCGCGGCTGGCCGCGCTGATGGCGGCAGAGCAGCAGCCGCCGGCGACGTAAGGCGCGTTGCGCCAAACCCCGTCGTTCCACTCGAGACTCATTGATCTCTGAAATTTGGAGTCGAACCAACCCCGGCGGCGCTGCGCTCCCTCTCCCCGTTCTTCACGGGGAGAGGGTCGGGGTGAGGGGCAGCCGCACGGGAGGTGCCGATAGTGAGAGCGCCGCAAGCTCGGCCCTTGTGTGCCCCAAGCGAGCACCACCCGTTCCGCTGCCCCTCACCCCAACCCTCTCCCCGTGAAGAACGAGGAGAGGGGGCGCACCGCCATTGTCGCCAAAAACCCCCGCACTCTCCCGTGCTCCGCCCGCCCGCCGGCTTTCATCTTATTTTACCATTGTCTGGAAATGTGCGTTGACATTCCGTCTGACGTACCCGGGCAAAGCCGATGTTCTCCAACAGCAATCTGACGATCCGCTTTCTCGTGGGGGGCGTCGTGGCGTCTCTGCTCCTGTTGCTGGCGATCGGCGGCGGCACCGGCTTCATCGCCGTGCTGTATCTCAACAACCAGATCACCAGCCTGTCGCAGGACTTCGCCAGCCTCAGCGGCCCGGCGCGCGACCATGCGACCTTGATCTATCAGCAGGCCCAGTCGGCGTTCTCCTGGTTCCTGATCGCCTGCGTCGCGATCGCCGTGTTCGCCAGCGCCGTCTGCCTGATGACCTATGCCGCCGTGCAGAACGGCATCTTGCGTCCGCTCGCCGCGATGGTCTCGGCCATGCGCGACGTCGCCGGCCAGAAGTATGACACCCGCATCCCCGGCCTTGGCCTTAGCAACGAGATCGGCCAGCTCGCGGGCGCGCTCGAAGTGTTCAAGACCAACGGCATCGAGCGCCAGCGCCTCACCGAGCGTGAATTGCAGGAGGCGCAGCGCCAGGGCGAGCGCTCGCGCTTCCTCGACGGCCGCATCCACTCCTTCAACGAGCTCGTCGCCAGCGTCGTCAGCAGCGTGGCCTCCTCGGCCGTCCGCCTGAAGAGCAATGCCGAGACCCTGTCGCGCGCCGCCAACGACACCTCGGCGAAGGCGAATGCGGTGGAGGCCGCCGCCGCCCACGCCAATCGCAGCGTGCAGACGGTGGCCGGCTCGGCGGAAGAGATGACAAGTTCGATCGGCACCATCAGCCGCCGCGTTTCCGACGCCACCCAGCGTGCCGAGGGCGCCGCGTCGCAGGCCGAGAAGAGCAAGAACACTATTCATTCGCTGTCGGACGCTGCCGAGAAGATCGGCACCGTCGTGCAGCTGGTGCAGGCGATCGCAGCCCAGACCAATCTGCTCGCGCTCAACGCCACCATCGAGGCCGCGCGCGCCGGCGAAGCCGGCAAGGGCTTCTCGGTCGTGGCGTCGGAGGTGAAGAACCTCGCCGACCAGACCAGCAAGGCCACCGACGAGATCTCGGCGCATGTCGCCAGCATCCAGGGCATCACCGCGGAGACCCGCGGCGCCATCGACGGCATCTCGACCACACTGAGCGAGATCAGCGCCATCATGTCCGGCATCGAGGTCGACACCTCGCAGCAGCGCAACGCCACCCAGGACATCTCCAAGAGCGTCCAGGAAGCCGCGCGCGGCACCCTCGACGTCTCCAACCACATCGCCCAGATCACCTCCACCTCGGCCGAAACCGGCCGCCTCGCCACCGATGCCCGCGACGCCGCCGGCGATCTGTCGCAACAGGCCGAGACCCTGAAGCGCGAGGTCGATGCGTTCATCGTCAGCGTGAAGGCGAGCTGAGGACAGGAACGGCTCCTCAGCCAGCCGAATTCCTCCGCCATGACGCGCAGTCCTCGCCCAGCTCTCCGCTGTCGTCCCGGCCTTGAGCCGGGACCCATAACCCCAGCGAGATGTTGTCGGGCGAGATGCCGGCCCAGTCGTGTGTCACCACAACCGCCGCGGCGTATGGGTCCCGGCGTTCGCAGGGACGACAGTGGTGATTGTCGATGCGGCTTGCGCGACACGGGCAGAGAGTAGGGCGGATGAGCGCAGCGTAATTCCGCCATTGCGACGCGCCGGAATCGCGAGTTGCGATGGTGCACCACGCAACTCATCGGAACTACGTAGCTCACCTACGCCACGATGTTGCGGAACTCTGCCCACCGCTCTAACCGGCTATTAGCAAATACCGCTCATCGTGCACCCGCTCTGCTGGGAGGAGTCGTCGCGCGAGCGGCGGGTACTGTGCGGCGCGGGACGAGACCGTCCGCTGACCGCACAAGGGAAGGGGCCAACGGGAATGATGAGCTTCGGGTTGAAGATCAGGGGGCGTCTCTACGCCGGGTTCGCGGCGCTGGTGGCGGTGGGCATGGTCATGGCGGCGGTGGCCGTCTGGAACCTGCGCGCCGTGAGCGACCAGGTCGCGAACATGTCGGCGCTGTCGGACGCGACCGCGCGCATCCTCCAGATCTCCAACCATCTCCAGGCGATCCAGCGCGCCAATTTGCGCTACATCCATGATGCCAACGAGCCCGCGCTGAAGGAGGCCGCCGACCGCGAGACGGCGGCGACCGAGCTGCTGCAGGCCGCCGGCAACGGCCCGCTGTCCGCCGAGCGCCGCAAGGCCTATGCCGATCTGCTCTCCGACATCGCGCAGATGCGAACCTTGCGCGATCAGTTGCAGGACGCCGTCAGGCAGATCAAGACCGGCCGCGCCGCGCTGCTGCCGGGCGGCGAGGACTTGGCCGCCAAGACCGCCAAGCTCTCGATCTCCGCGCGCATCAGCAAAGAGCCTGAGGTGATGACGGCGGTCGCCGATATCGACACCCGCCTGCAACTGGTGCGCATCGCGACCTGGCGCTTCCTGGCGCTGCGCGACGCCAAGGCCGCCTCCGCCTTCCGCGCCGGCGTCGACAATGTCGAGCAGCGCCTCGCCACCCTCGAGGGCAACTCGCCGCCCGCCAGCGTGCTCGCCGCGATCGCGCCGGTGAAAGCCTCGCTCGATCTCAACAAGACCGCGTTCGAGGCCACTGCCGCCGCGACCTTGAAGTCCGAGGAGGTCTACGCCAACGCGATCGAGCCGCTGATCGCTCGGAGCATCGAGACCCTCAAAGCCGCCGAAGCAAGCATCAATGCCGACTATCACGCCGCGCGCACGACCGCGGAGGGCGCCATCGGCCACACCATCTCGCTGCAGATGCAGGTCGGCGCCGCCGCCGTGCTGTTCGGCTGCCTCGTCGCGTTCCTGATCGCGCGTGGCATCGTCGGCCCACTCACGTCGATGACGCGGGCGATGGGCCGGCTGGCCAGCGGCGACGTCGCCGTCGAGATCCCCGGCCGCGGCGCCCGTGACGAGATCGGCGCCATGGCCACGGCGATCCAGGTGTTCAAGGACAACATGGCCGAGACCGAGCGCCTCCGTAGAGAGCATGCGGATGTCGAGGCGCGGCAGGAGCACGAGCGCAAGGCCGACATGGCCCGGCTCGCGCACCAGTTCGAGCAGGCCGTCGGCGAAATCATCGACGCGGTGTCCCATGCTTCCAGCGAGCTCGAAGCCTCCGCCGGCACGCTGACCAGCACCGCCGCGCGCGGCCAGGATCTGTCGACCGAGGTCGCCGCCGCGTCGCAGGAGGCCTCGTCCAACGTGCAGACGGTGGCCTCCGCCGCCGAGGAGCTGTCCTCGTCAGTGAGCGAGATCTCCCGCCAGGTGCAGGAATCCGCGCGCATCGCCAGCGAAGCCGTGGCGCAGGCCAACCGCACCAATGAGCGCGTCGGCACCCTGTCGAAGCAGGCCGCGCGCATCGGCGACGTGCTCGAGCTGATCTCGAGCATCGCCGGCCAGACCAACCTGCTGGCGCTCAACGCCACCATCGAGGCGGCGCGCGCGGGCGAAGCCGGCCGCGGCTTCGCGGTGGTCGCCGCCGAGGTCAAGGCGCTGGCCGAGCAGACGGCGAAAGCCACCGGCGAGATCGCCCAGCAGGTCTCCGGCATCCAGGCCGCCACCGAGGAGTCGGTCGGCTCGATCAAGGAGATCGGCTCAACCATCGGCCGCCTGTCCGAAATCTCCGCCGCCGTCTCCGCGGCCGTGGAAGAGCAGGGCGCCGCCACGCAGGAAATCTCCCGCAACGTCCAGCACGCCGCCAACGGCACCCAGCGCGTGTCGCGGAATATCGACGACGTCCAGCGGGGTGCGTCGGAGACGGGGTCAGCATCGGCCCAGGTGCTGACGGCGGCACGCTCGCTGTCGGCGGAGAGCGGGCGGTTGAAGCGCGAGGTGAGCCGGTTCCTGGGGTCGTTGCAGGCGGCGTGATTGGGCGTGAGGTGTAGCTACAAGACCAGGCCAGTAGGGCGGATTAGCGCAGCGTAATCCGCCATCCCCACCCGACAAAGCGCGGCGGCTTACGCCTTCGGCTAAGCCGCCCTACGCACCGCCGATCGGGCGGGAGCCCACGTAGCCAGAGAGCGCAGCGACATCCGGGGCTCACGCACGCTGGGCTCATCAGAGTTAATTTTGCTCCACGACCCGGTCTCTTGATTTCAGAATCGGAACACCAGCGCTAAAGTTCAGCGCCCGAATTACCCGTTTACGGGCTCTGGGCTTTTCTTTCCAACGCATCTGCCTCTTCTCGAAGAGGCTTCACTTGGCGGTCGGCGTCAAACCAAAACACTCCGAGGCTGACCGGTGCAGGTAACAGGGAGAGGCCCACGAACAAGAGAGAGATCGCTTCCCAGCCTTCCGATATGGGATCGTCTGCCTTGTAGGCGAGAACGACAAGTATAACGGCTAAAGTAATCGCAACGAATGAATTCCCCAGAATGTATTTCTCGAACTCCTTCGATAAGCGGATCTTGAATATCTCGTACTTCCCCTCGAGGCTCAGTAGTTCATCCTCCAGTTCCTTCGCAGGACGCTCATGCTCGGGTGCCAAGAACAGGCTATTTATCCTTGCCAATGCGCGATTTAGAGGTTGAAGCCCTAGTTCACCATAAAGCTGGAGTACGGCTGTCCCAACGTGGAGGCCAACTCCTAGTTGCACTACGCTTGAGAAATCAGCATACTTCATCGGCCTGCCCTTCAAGGATTTTTCGTGGCTTACAACCCTGATGTTCTTTCGACGATACTGAGCGCTCGGTCTCTTACTGAGGAGCAGCTCTCGAATCGTCTTCGCATTGAGCCTGCAGAGTTGTCTCGCGAACTTGATCGAGAACCGGAGCCGGGACAAGGCATCCTCAACCGGATTGCGAAGGAGTTAGGTGTTCCGTCTTATGCTTTTTTCATGGAGCGAGCGCCCGCGCTTCATGATGTGTTGCCCGATTTTCGATCCTCGGCAGCGCGTCCGTCAGCTAAGACGAAAGAAACGATTCAATCCATTCAATTTGCAGAAGGCGTGCAGCGTACCCTCGTTGCGCTGCCCGGGCGGGGTGAGCTGCCGCAGTTTGAAGCAAATACAAATGCTGAGATTGATGCATTCGCTTTTGCTGTGCGGCAGCAATTCAATATTACTCTCGAAGATCAGCTAGAGTCGAAGGACGCAAACGCGTTCTATTTAATTTGCAGAAAGAAGATCGAAGATCGCGGAATTTTTGTCCTCCACGATAGTTTTCCTGAAGAAGATGGGAGTGGCTTTTGCCTGTCGCACCGCCATCCAGTAATTGTGGTCAATACCCGAAAACAAACAAGAGGACGTAGGCTCTTTACTCTTGTTCACGAGCTAGCCCATGTTCTGCGGCGATCAACGGGAATTTCGGATCCGTTCATAAGGAAGAACGCCGTCGAGCGCGTATGTAATCGCTTTGCAGGCAGCTTTCTTGTCCCAAGGTCCTACGTCCGCGCGCTGCTAAACGGGGCGATCACTTCAGAGCCCGACGATGAAGATGTGAAATGGGCGGCTCGTCGACTTAAGATCAGTCAAGAGGCGACTGTTCTGAGGCTTGAGCAGCTCGGCTTTTACCGTCCTGGAAGCTACGATCACTGGAAAGTGCTCGTGCGCGGTCGCAATCCAGATTACTTCGAAAAGCGCGGTGGTCCACCGGGCAGAGAACCTCCTCCTCAGGAGAAGATCAAGCTGTCGAAGTTTGGTTTCTCGTTTGCCCGAGCGTTCGATTCCCTGCTTCGTCAGGGTCTTATCAGTGAGATAAACCTTTATCGGGCGACGGGTCTGAAGCCAAAGTACCAGAGGCAGTACTTCGATTATGTGAAATCTCTTACTAGCGATCAGCTCCAAACGTTGGAGCTAGATGATGAGTGAGGGCGGCGGTGCAGAGTTTTTGTGCGTCGCTGACACAGACGGGCTGTACTGCATCGCTGCAGCATCGGGCAATCTCAAGACGGTTCTTCTCGATCACCTCAAGAGTGGTCACATCGGGGTTCCTGCCTGTGCCTGGAAAGAGTTTGAAGACCTTTATCCCGATAAAGCAGAGGCATTAAAGCCGTTTGTATCTGTTCGCATTACGATGAAACGAGCTTACTATGCCGGTGCCGCTCGCATTGCAGACCGGCTAAATTCAGGGTTCCCGCGGGGAGCCTACGATGACAGCGTAGAGCTCTTTACAGCCTCTATTGCGTTCTCAAAAAATTGCCCGATTGTCACTTCGCCCGCACAGGTGTCAGTTTACAAATCAATGACCTGCAAGGCGTCTGATCTTGAGACTTGGGTTGTCGAATATGTGATGGGTTAGTGCGTCAGCCTGATTGGCGTAGCAGTCGCACTATAGATATTCTGGTCGAGCCGATACTGCTTCAGGCGCGGTGCAGTTTGTCGATACCAGTTATCCGTCGAATATTTCCGAAAATCAAAAATACTCTTGCCTCCCACCCCAAATCACCCTTATCCTCCGCCTCGTTCCGTACCGCTGAGGGAGCGTATCGCGATCGTCACGGACGCGGGTTGCGGAATGCGATGGATGCGGGCGGCTGCAAGCGGGGCTTTGGCCTCGCCGACGAACGGCTGACTGCGGACAGGAAATCGTGTCGTCCTGGCCTCCCGGTGCCGAGGTCAAGCTGGTGGTGATGATCCGCCGGCGACGGGGTCAATGAGCCGGTCCCCGGGGAGAGCACGTATAAATGTTAAAACCGTCGCGCAGGGAGGGCTGGGATGTCTCAGCCGAACCTGTGGTTCCTACCCCGTGCTTTTTGTTCGCACGGGGGCCATGGGGGCGGCAAGCTCCCGGCCTTCCCTGCGCCCTCTGTTAGCTGAGGGTGAACTGTCGGGCATGACTCGGGCGCGGGATGCGTCGCGAGGAGGTTGGTGCTCGGGTTGCTAATAGGTTTCTCCGCGTGCTGTTTGACAATGTGGATCGTGATGTCTCCGCGCGTCATTGCGAGCGCAGCGAAGCAATCCAGGGTCCCGCCCACCATCCTGGATTGCTTCGCTGCGCTCGCAATGACGGAGTTTGGGGCGGGCGGCGTGCCACGCTCTCCGCTGCCATCCGCCGCGGGCCGGCTCCGGTGCGGGCGGATTGCGGCCGATTCGAGGGCCGTTGAAAGGCGGCGGGTTACGCCTGCGGCTAACCGGCCCTACGAGGGGATCACGACTTTGGTCGGACCGGTCAAAATGATGGCCGCTGCGGGGCGGCCGGGATGCAGGCAAGCCACTGGCCCTACAGGGCTTTTCCGCCGCACTCCCGCATCTGCGCCATTCTGCCGCAGTCTGTGTGTCCATCCATTACAGAAGTTTAACGCCGCAGCCAGCACGCCGTAAGGCGGCGAGGCCCATGTTCACTGGCGAACGGGGCGAACAGCCCGGGACACACGTTTAGAGACCTTGACCAAAATCACTTGCGGAGAAAACCGTATGACTGACCGTCCGACCGACCTGTCCTCGCTTCCCTCCTATCGCCAGCCCCGGCGTGGCCTGTTCTCGGCGCGCAAGTTCGCGCTGATGGCCTCCGTCGTCGCGGGCCTCGGCGTCGCCGCCTATGGGCTGTCGCCGCAGGGCGCGCCGCTCGACCTGTTTTCGACCTCGGCGCATGCGCAGGTCGCCAACGAGGTCAGCAAGGTCGCGCGCCCGGTCGGCTTTGCCGACATCGTGGAGCGGGTGAAGCCGTCGGTGATTTCGGTCAAGGTCAACATCGCCGAGAAGGTGGCCAAGAACGACAGTGACGAGGACACGCCGTTCCAGCCGGGCTCGCCGATGGAGCGCTTCTTCCGCCGCTTCGGCGGTGAGAACGGCATTCCCGGCATGCCGGGCCGCGGTGGCCGTGGCGGTGGTCGCGCCGTGACCGGGCAGGGCTCCGGCTTCTTCATCTCCGCCGACGGCTATGCCGTGACCAACAATCACGTGGTCGACGGCGCCGACAAGGTCGAGGTGACGACCGACGACGGCAAGACCTACAGCGCCAAGGTGATCGGCACCGACCAGCGCACCGATCTTGCGCTGATCAAGGTCGAGGGCGGCTCGAACTTCCCGTTCGCCAAGCTCGCCGACGGCAAGCCGCGCATCGGCGACTGGGTGCTGGCGGTCGGCAATCCCTTTGGTCTCGGCGGCACGGTGACGGCGGGCATCGTCTCGGCCGTCGGCCGCGACATCGGCAACGGCCCCTATGACGATTTCATCCAGATCGACGCGCCCGTGAACAAGGGCAACTCGGGTGGCCCGGCGTTCGATGTCGACGGCAACGTCGTCGGCGTGAACACCGCGATCTATTCGCCGTCCGGCGGCAGCGTCGGCATCGCGTTCTCGATCCCCGCCTCGACGGTGAAGAGCGTGGTGGCGCAGCTCAAGGACAACGGCTCGGTCAGCCGCGGCTGGATCGGCGTGCAGATCCAGCCGGTGACGCAGGACATCGCCGACAGCCTGGGCATGAAGAAGGCCGAGGGCGCGCTGGTTGCCGAGCCGCAGGCCAATGGTCCGGCGGCGAAGGCGGGCATCGTGTCCGGCGACGTCATCACGGCCGTGAATGGCGAGCCGGTGAAGGACGCGCGTGAGCTCGCCCGCACCATCGGCGGCATCGCGCCGGGCGCCGCGGTCAAGCTCAACGTGCTGTCGAAGGGCCAGGAGAAGACCATCAACCTGACGCTCGGCAAGCTGCCGAACACCGTCGAGGCCAAGGCCGACACCGGCGGCGACAACGATAGCGCCAACCCGACACGCGGCGCCGACGTGCCGCGGCTCGGTATGACCGTCGCTCCGGCGTCGAGCGTGGCCGGCGCCGGCAAGGACGGCGTCATCGTCACCCAGGTCGACCCCAAGAGCGCTGCGGCCGATCGCGGCTTCAAGGAAGGCGACGTGATCCTCGAAGTCGCCGGCAAGTCGGTGACCTCGGCCGGTGACGTGCGCGAGGCGATCAATGCCGCCAAGGCCGACAACAAGAACAGCGTGCTGATGCGCGTGAAGAGCGGCGGCCAGTCGCGCTTCGTCGCGGTGCCGCTGGCCAAAGGCTAAAGGCGTTCACGAGATGGAGGGTCGCCGGCCTGTTGCCCCCGCGCTGGCGGCTCTTCCTGGGGGCGGGCTTCAAGTCCCGCTCCCTCACACCTTCCGTCAGGAACAATGCCCCCCTCCGTCGGAAGGAACTCGGGCGGTGAGGTCCCCCAGCCTCGCCGCCCACTTTCCTGTCGATCACCCCCGCGCTGACGCCGCCTTGCACGGAAACGGCAGCCGGGCCATGTAGATGGACATCCAACCGTGACCGTCGCCCCCGTTTCCGCAATGCGCCTCCTGATCATCGAAGACGACCGCGAGTCCGCCGACTATCTGGTCAAGGCGTTCCGCGAGGTCGGCCATGTCGCAGACCTCGCCAGTGACGGCGAGGAGGGGCTCGCCATGGCGGAGAGCGGCGATTACGACGTGCTGGTGGTCGACCGCATGCTGCCCAAGCGCGATGGCCTGTCGCTGATCGGCGCGCTGCGCGACAACGGCAACCGCACGCCGGTTTTGATTCTATCCGCGCTCGGCCAGGTCGATGACCGCATCAAGGGCCTGCGCGCCGGCGGCGACGATTATCTGCCGAAGCCCTACGCTTTTGCCGAACTGCTCGCCCGCGTCGAGGTGCTGTCGCGCCGCCATGGCGGGCCGGCCGAGGAGACGACCTACAAGGTCGGCGATCTCGAGCTCGACCGTCTCTCGCATCGCGTCGCGCGCGGCAAGGACGAGCTGACCTTGCAGCCGCGCGAGTTTCGCCTGCTCGAATATCTGATGAAGCATGCGGGACAGGTGGTGACGCGCACCATGCTGCTGGAGAATGTCTGGGACTATCACTTCGATCCGCAGACCAACGTGATCGACGTCCACATCTCGCGGCTGCGCTCCAAGATCGACAAGGGTTTTGACCGGCCCTTGCTCCACACCATCCGCGGCGCGGGGTACATGATCCGTGACGGGCTTCGCTAGATCATGGCGACCGACCACAGGGTCGGCCGCCAGCCTTGCTGATAGGAGCGCCTTAGCTGGCGCGCTTGAGCTGCGCGTCGGCCGTCTCGGACTTGAGCTGCTTGCCGGAGACCATGCCGGCCGCGTCGACCGTGACCTGGATGGACAGGATGCCGCTGCCGCTCACCGGCACCGAGACCTGCTGTCCGGTCTGCACGTTCTGGAAATAGATCGTCCAGTTGTTATCCCAGACCCACCACTCACCGGCCGACGTGAGGAGCGCCTGGTCCTTGAAGTTGGCCGTGACGTCCCAGCCGAAGCCCTGGTCGGCGTTGGGCGCGAAGCCCCAGGCGGCCCAGCCCGTGGACGTGCTGCCGTCCTTGCCGACGTAAGCGACCGGGGCCGCGGATTGATTGTTGATGTCGGCGATCTTGGTCGTCATTTTCAATTCTTCCCTTCTGAAATGATGGTTCGCGACAATGAATGTCCAACGTTTGCGTCGGACGTGAACTTAGTAGACGTTGGCTCCAGCGCCGTCGGTGAGCCCGTTCACAAAGCCGGTGGTCGGCACTTCAAACGTTCGTGAGGCTGGCTATGCACCTTGAGATAGAGAGCGGCGCAGGTGGTCCGGTGAAGCAATTCTCGTCCTCGAAGGCCGTGCGCGGCAGGCCGGCGAGGACGTTTCCGTGACGGCCTTCGGCAAGCTGATCCGCACCACGGCGTTCCGGCTGACGCTGGTCTATCTGTTGTTGTTTGCGCTGTTCGCCGCCTCGCTGCTCGGCTATTTCGCCTGGAACACCCGCCGCCTGATCACCGAGCAGATCTCGACCACGGTGACCGCCGAGATCAGCGAGATGACCGACATCTTCTCGCATCGCGGCCTGCGCGGGCTGGTCTTCAACATCGAGAACCGCGCGCTGCGTCCGGGTGCCAATCTCTATCTGATCACTACGCCGACGGGGCAGGCGATCGCCGGCAATGTCGGCTCGCTCGCGCCTGGCGTGATGGGCTCGTCGGGCTGGTCGGAGACGTTCTATCGAAGGCTCGACGACACCAGCGAGCAGAACCATCGCGCGCTGGTCTATGTCACGCAGCTGTCGAGCGGCTTTCGCTTGTTGATCGGCCGCGACCTCGAGGAGCGCCGGCGGCTGTTCGGCATCGTCGCCAAGGCGGCGCAATGGTCGGTGCTGGTGGTCGTCGTGCTCGGCATCGGCGGCGGCATCTTCGTCGCGCGCCGCGTGCTGCACCGGATCGATGCGATGACCGGCACGACGCGGCGGATCATGGACGGCGATTTGTCCGGCCGCCTGCCGGTCGGGCGCAGCGGCGACGAGCTCGATCGTCTGGCGGAGAACCTCAATGCGATGCTGGAGCGCATCGAGGCGCTGATGACCGGCCTCAAGGAGGTCTCCGACAACATCGCGCATGATCTGAAGACACCGCTGACGCGGCTGCGCAACCGCGCCGAGGAGGCGCTGTCGAAGTCGCGCTCGGAGGAGGAGTATCGCGGCGCGCTGGAGCGCACGATCGAGGAATCCGATGGCCTCATTCGCACCTTCAATGCGCTGCTGATGATCGCGCGGGCGGAGTCGGGGCAGGCGCGGGGCGACATGGTGGAGTTCGATGCCGCCGAGGTTGCCGGCGGCATCCATGAATTGTACGAGCCGCTCGCCGAGGACAACGACATGACCCTGCGCGTCAACGCCGCGGCGGCGCCGGTGCATGGCAATCGCGAGCTGATCAGCCAGGCGCTCGCCAACCTCGTCGAGAACGCGATCAAATACGGCAAGCCGGCCGCGCTGCCGCTCGATGCCCATGCGGCGGCGGCGAGCCGCGAGATCCTGATCGAGGCGCGGCGCGAGGGCGGCCAGGTGCTGCTCAGCGTCACCGACCATGGCGAGGGCATTCCCGAAGCCGAGCGCAAGCACGCCGTCGAGCGGTTCGTGCGGCTGGAGGCGAGCCGGACTTTGCCCGGTTCCGGCCTCGGCCTCAGTCTCGCCTCGGCGGTGGCCACGTTGCATGGCGGCGAGCTCCGGCTCGGCGATGCCAAACCCGGGCTGATCGCGACGCTCGTTCTGCCCGCCGGCGCAGGCGTGCCCGCGAAGCTTGCGGCGCCGACACAGGATGTGCCACAGAAGGCAGCATGACCTCCTCCGCGCCGGGAAACGCGGACGGGCAGAATCTGGCCGGGCGTTTTGTTGCCGGCCCGCATGTCCGTGCGCCCGATAAAGCCGAACACCGTCTGCAAGACTGGCTCGCCGAGCTCGAGCCCTCCCTGGCCGCCTCGCTCGGCGCGCTGCTCGCAGAAGGCTGGCCGCGCACCATCCTGCTCGGCATCGCCGAATCCTCGCCCTATCTCTACGATCTCGTCCGCGCCGACGCGCATCGCCTTGACCGTCTCTTGCGCTGCGAGCCGCAGGCGCATCTCACCGAGCTGATCGCCCGCACCGGCCGCGAGGTGTTCGCCTGTAGCAGCGAAGCGGATGTCATGCGGCTGCTGCGGCAGTTGAAGGCGGAGGCGGCGCTGCTGATCGCGCTGTGCGACATCGGCGGCGTCTGGCCCGTCATGCAGGTGACAGCGGGGCTGACCGACGTTGCCGTCTCCTCGGTGCAGATGGCGCTGCGCTATCTGCTGCGGCAGGAGACCGCGCGCGGCCGGCTCGCTCCTCCCGATGCCGAGCAGCCGGAGCAGGGCAGCGGGCTGTTCGTGCTGGCGATGGGCAAGATGGGCGCGGGCGAGCTGAACTATTCGAGCGACATTGACCTGATCGTGTTCTTCGATCCCGAGGCGAATTCCCTCGCGCGCGACATCGAGCCGCAGCCGTTCTTCGTCCGCGTCACCCAGGCCATGGCGCGGCTGCTGCAGAGCCGCACCGCGGACGGCTATGTGTTCCGCGTCGACCTCCGGCTGCGGCCGGACCCGGCCTCGACGCAGGTGGCGATGTCGACCGAGGCGGCGCTGCATTACTACGAGCGCGAGGGCCGCACCTGGGAACGCGCCGCGATGATCAAGGCCCGCATCTGCGCCGGCGACGTCGCGGCGGGCGAGGCGATGCTGGCCGAGCTGTCGCCGTTCGTCTGGCGCAAGCATCTCGACTTCCAGGCGCTGACCGACGTCCACGATATGAAGCGGCAGATGCAGGTCTATCGCGGCCAGAGCGAGATTGCGGTCGAGGGCCACAACGTCAAGGTCGGGCGCGGCGGCATCCGCGAGATCGAGTTCTTCGCCCAGACCCAGCAGCTGATCGCCGGCGGCCGTCACCCGGAGCTGCGCGTGCGCCCGACCTTGCAGGCGCTCGACGTGCTCACCGCGAGCAAGTGGATCACCGAGCAGGCCCGCGACGAGCTCACCACGGCTTATGAGTTCCTGCGCCGCGTCGAGCACCGGCTGCAGATGATGGCCGACGAGCAGATCCACAGCCTTCCAGACGACGTCGAAGGCGTGAGCCGCTTCGCCTGCTTCTTCGGCTATGACAGTCGCGAGCGCTTTGCGACCGACCTGCTGTTCCACCTCAACATCGTCCAAGGCCACTATGCCCGGCTGTTCGAGGGCGATCCCACCGGCACCGTGAGCCTGCCGCCGGTGAACTACGGCGCCGGTCCCGACGAGCCGCGCCTGATGGAGCATCTCGCCGGCCTCGGCTTCCGCGATCCGGTGATGGTCGCCAAGACGCTGCAGCAATGGCTCGCGGGCGAGTACCGCGTCTTCCGCACCGACACGACGCGCACCGCGTTCAACGAATTCCTGCCGGCGCTGATCGTCGGGCTTGCTCACGCCGACGAGCCCGATCGCGCCGTCGTCGCGTTCGACCGCTTCCTGCAGGCGTTGCAGCTCGGCGGCCGGCTCATCACCCTGCTCGGGCAGAACCGCGATCTCGTCGCGCTCGTAGCCCTCGTGCTCGGCGCAGCCCCCCGTCTCGGGGACATGCTGGCGCGGCAGCCGCGGCTTATGGACGGCCTGATCGATCCGCGCTTCTTCGGCGCGATTCCCGACAAGCGCGAATTGTCGGAACGTCTGGCCACGACCCTGCAGGATGCCGGCACCTATGAGGAGTTTCTCGACCGCCTCCGGCTGTTCGGCCAGGAGAGCCTGTTCCTGATCGGCACGCGCATCCTCTCGGGCACGGTGTCGGCCCAGCAGGCCGGCACGGCGTTCGCCGACGTTGCCGAGGGCATCGCGCACACGGTGCACGGCCTCGTCACCGATCGCTTCGCCGCGCAGCACGGCCGCATCAAGGGCCAGGAGACGGCGATCATCGCCATGGGCCGGCTCGGGGCGCGTGAGATGACCGCGTCGTCGGATCTCGATCTGATCCTGCTCTATGACTTCGACGCCAACGAGCCCGACTCCGACGGCGAGCGGCCGCTGCAGGGCGCGCATTACTTCGCCCGTTTCACACAGCGGCTGATCTCCGCTTTCACCTCGCGCACCAATTACGGCGTGCTCTACGACATCGACATGCGGCTGCGTCCGTCGGGGCGTGCGGGTCCGCTCGCGTCGCACATCGATTCCTTCGCGCATTATCAGGAGCAGGAGGCCTGGACCTGGGAGCACATGGCGCTGACACGCGCGCGCGTGATCTCGGCCTCGCCGGCGTTCCGCGCTCGCATCGAGGAGATCATCCAGACCGCGCTGCGCCGCAGCCGCGATGCCCAGGCGATCGCGCGCGATGTCGCGGACATGCGCCGCGCCATCGCTGCCGAGAAGGGCGAGACCGACCTGTGGGACCTCAAGCACGCCGCCGGCGGCATGGTCGACATCGATTTCGTCGCGCAATATCTGCAACTCGTCCATGCGGCGACGACGCCCGAGATTCTCGACGTCAGCTCGCTGACGGTGCTCGACAATGCCGAACGGCTCGGCGTGTTGGCGCGCGCGGAAGCCGTGATCCTGCGCCAGGCGGCGCGGCTCTATCATGACCTCACGCAGATCCTGCGCCTGTGCGTCAGCGACAAGTTCAAGCCAGACCAGGCCGGCGAGGACCTGTTGCGGGTGCTGGCGCGGGCCGGCGACGCGCCGGATTTCTCGGCGCTGGAGGCGCGCGTGCGCGAGACGCAGAGCGAGGTGCGGCGGGTGTTCACGGCGCTGCTCGAAGGCTGACCGCTGCATCGAAAGCGGCGCTCACTTTCGATGCGTGCGACATCGGCATGCTCCGTCCATCATCTTCAACCGGTCAAACAGCAAAGCACGTCACAACGCATCCGCGGCGCGATCGCGCCCGGAGGATGCGGAAGGCGTCGCCCTCGAACGATGATGAGGGCGCAGGGAATGCCGGGTGAAGGCCTCACCCATGGCCCGCCTGCAGCAAGAAAAGCAGGCGGCAGTCACCACAGGTGCAGCCGATTCGACCCGGCATTCCCTGCGCGATGGTTTTAACGCTTATACGCGATCTCCTCGGTGCACCGGCTTGTTGGCCACCGTGTCGCGACAATGCGCTTGCGCACATTGCGCGGGGGACACCGGCTTCGGGGTGTCAGGACCACGCGACTTCACGTCCGCGAGCACATCATTCGTCCGCGCCGTAAAGCGCGCTGATGCCCTCACGTCCACCGCATTGCCGGCCCAACGTGTCGTGACGACGCGTACGTCCCTCATCCGGACCGGAACGGGGAGAGAATAGACATGATTTGCTGATTTTCGGAAGCCTTTTGTTTTGCGCGATCCTCTTGAAAGCAGCGATGTGACTGAGGCTGATGGCGAATTGAGTGTTTTGGCGCAGGCGACTTCGATAACAGGATGATGGCCGTCGGCCCGCGTCTACGTCGCGAACGCTGCTCGTCGGGCAAATCAACGAGCCTCAGCCAAGGACGTCGAAACTAGGCGCGCCACGACGGCGACTCTCTCCGTTGCCGTTGTCGGCCGGAATCGGAGCGATGGGCGTCAGCATGCCCACACGCAGGGGCTTAAGCCTTGTGGACCTCATGCCTAAGGGTGTGCCGCAATTGCAGGCAACGAATGCCTCGCGCATCAGTGTATATTTCGCAATGCGGTATGTGACACTCATGTCACAGTTACGCATATACCGACTCCAAGATATAATATGACTATTCAAAGGCACCCCAGCGCTTGCTAGGCTGACCGTCCAATCTCAGGTTGACGAATTCGCCCAACAAATGGGCGGCGGCCGGGGTTGAGCCGTGGGGAAGCGCGCGCCGGGACGGAGGCTCTGGGCCGGACGCGTCAGATAACAGCCAGAGCCTGGGGCGCTGCGAGGAGCAGGAAAAATGAGTGGGTTTGTGACGACCGCGCGCATGTGCGGCGCAGGGGTCGCTTTGTCTTGTTTGATGGGGAGTGGGGCTGTCGCGGCAGATCTGCCGATGAAGGCACCCGCACCGGTCCCCTATACCGATGATTTTTGGACGCGGCCGTATCTGTTCGGCGATCTCGGCCGGACCAAGCTGAAGGAGCAGGGCATCTCGCTCGCGCTCACGCTGGGTGACGAAGCTGTCACCAACCTGTCGGGCGGATCGCGCAAGACGTCCGCGAATGCCGGACAATTGTGGTTCGAGGCCAAGTTCGACATGGCCAAGCTCGCCGGCATCCCGGGCGGTCTGATCGGCGTCACGCTGGTCGATCGCTTCGGCAAGAACCTCAACAGCGAAGCCGGCATTCCGGCGTTGATGCTGACCAACGAGGTGTTCGGCCGCGGCAACATCCTGCGCCTCACCGAACTCTACTATCAGCAGAAGCTGTTCGATGATCGCCTCGTGCTGAAGGGCGGCCGGCTGCCGGTCGGTTCGGACTTCTTCTTCGGCCAGTGCGAGTTCATCAACCTGACCTTCTGCGGCGGCCAACCGGGCAACATCCAGGGTGGCTACATCTACAACTGGCCGGTGAGCCAGTGGGCCGGCGTGGCGCACTACAACTTCACCAAGGAATGGAAGCTGTCGGTCGGCGTCTACGATGCCAACCCGAACTACCTGACCACGTCGGATGCCGGCGTCTATCTCGCGCCGGGCATTCCGCGCTCCAATCCGGCTTCGGGCGTGTTGGTGCCGGTCGAGGTGGTGTATGAGCCGAGCGGTCCGCTCAACGGCACCTGGCGCTTCGGCGGCTGGTACGACAGCGCATCGACGATCGATGGCGGTCTCCCCGGCATCATCGGCGCCGTCGCCGGAGGCCCGGGCGTGGGCGACCAGAACCTCAGCAGCTCGCGCGGCCGCTACGGGATCTACGAATCGATCCTGCAGCGCCTGACCGTCGAGGGGCCGAAGGCGCAGGGCTGGTACACCTTCCTCAACACCAGCGTGGCTGATCACCGCACCGCCTATCAGGACTACCAGGTCTCCTGGGGCATCAAGCACACCGGAACCTTCTCGTTCCGGCCGGAGGACGAGGTCGGCTTCGCGGTCGGCACCACTCACGTGAACTCGGCTGCGCTGACGCCGAATGCCGGCGGCAACGAAATTCCGCTGGAGGCCTGGTACGGTTGGCAGGCGACTGGCTGGATGAACCTGAAGTTTGACGCCCAGTACGTCATCAACCCCGGCGGACGCGGCTTCAACGCCGCCGGCGTGAAGACCGGCAACGCCGTGGTCCTCGGCCTGCGCACGGTGGTGCACTTCTGAGGCCTTAGGAGGCTGGAGCGGGCGGATGCGCGTCATCCGCCCGTGACACAAGACGCCAATGATCTGGTCGGCTGGCCAAGGCCGATCGACCGCACCATGAGGATGGACGAAGCCTGCCCATCCGGGCAGCCTGCCAGACCAAGACGTCGATTGACTCTTTCGCACTGCCGCACGACATCTCCCGGACCGACAAGCCGCAGGAGATCGCCATGACCGCAGCAGACGCCCATCACGTCCCCGGCCAGCGCCTCGGCGACGAGGTCGTGGACTGGCTCACCAACGGCACCCGCGACGAGCGCTTCATCGACAACATCTTCGGCCAGATGTGCATCCGGCTGCAGCGGGCCGGCATTCCCGTGATGCGCGCCTCGCTGCATGTCCAGATCAACCATCCGCAATGGCTCGGCGCCCGCATCCTGTGGAGCGACGGCATGGAGGGCGCGGAGATCGCGCGGGTCGATTACGACGTGCGCGAGCGCTCGGAATATATCGGCAGCCCTGCCAGCGAGATCTATGACGGTGCCGACGAGATCCGCGAGAATCTCGCACGCGACCCGAAGCTCGGCCGCCAGCACGCGGTCTATGACGATATGCGTGCCATGGGTCTGACCGACTATGTCGCCTGGCCGATGTATCATACGCTCGGCAAGCGCCACATCGTGACCTTCGCGACCGACCGGCGCGGCGGCTTCCATCAGGAGCATATCGATGCGCTGCTGCGGCTCATGCCGGTGCTGGCGCTGGTCAGCGAGATCCGCATCAAGAACCGGCTGGCGCGCACCTTGCTCGAAACCTATGTCGGGCCGCATGCTGGCGAGATGGTCCTGGCGGGCGCGACGCGCCGCGGCAGCGGCGAGACCGTGCGCGCCGCGATCATGATCTGCGATCTTCGTGACTTCACCAAGATCTCCGACAACTGGCCGCGCGACGACGTGATCGATCTGCTCAACGGCTATTTCGACGCGATGGTCGAGCCGATCACGCAACATGGCGGCGAGATCCTGAAGTTCATCGGCGACGGCCTGCTGGCGATCTTTCCGCTCAGCCAGCCCGGCGCCTGCGAGAACCTGCTGTATGCGGTGACCGGCGCCAGGCAAGCCATGGCGGAGCTGAACACGCGCCATGCGGAGACCGGCCGCGAACCGCTGCGTTACGGCATCGGCATCCATGTCGGCGACGTGATGTACGGCAATATCGGCTCGCGCACGCGGCTGGATTTCACCGTCATCGGACCGGCGGTCAACATGGCCTCGCGCATGGAGGCGCTGACCAAGCAGGTGGGCCGCCCCGTGCTGATGTCCCGCGCTTTTGCCGAGCTCGTCGAAGGACCCTTCGCGCTGGAGCGCGTCGGCGAATTTCCGGTGCGCGGCTTCAGCGACCCGATCGAGCTGTTTGCGTTCGAGGGGTAGGGGTTACGGTGGAGGGTGGGCAAAGCGGCAGCCGACAGGCTGCAGCGTGCCCACCGTTGATCGGAATCGGCATCAGCAAGATGGTGGGCACGGCGCTCTGGCATCCTCTGCGCGGAGATAGCGGAGGAGCGCCTTTGCCCACCCTACGAACTACAAGTGGCGGCTTGGCGTTCGCTGGCGAAACAGCGTCCGCAAGTCATGGACCGGTCTCGGCGGACGCGCCCTCCCAATCGATGACGTACTCGGTGTCGGATGTCGATTTCGCGGTCCACGTGCCGCGCAGATGCGACGTGGCGAGGCCCCGCGTTCCGGCGGTCTGCTCCCAGGTGCCGACGGCCGTCCATTCCTGCTTGCCGTTCACCACGGTGGTGGTCTGCTGGCCGATATAGCTGTCCATCTGCACGCTGCCATCAGGGTATTTGATGTGGTCGTAACCGCGCAGCGTGCCGTTGCCGCGGACGAGATCGTCGAGCTCAAGCATGATGACCTGGCCGCCGTCGAAGCGGGCGGATGCGCCGGAGGCGCGGCCGTCGCATTTCGATCTCAGCAGAATGAGCTCGTGGGCGGGATCGCCTTCCACCCGGTTCTTGTGCTCTTCGTCGGTCTTGCACATGAACCTGCCCCCGACCGGAGCTGCATCAGCGGCGTGTGCCGATGATGCCGACAGCGTCGCAATCAGCACGAGCGCGGGAATGCTCAGGAAATGGATATGAGACGACATTTTGACCTCCTGACGTGAACGGACCGCAAGGGTTGCGACGGCAGAACCGTCATGGTGCGGTCGGCCACGCAGGGGCCACGGCCGGCTAGTCCGGGCCAGCGTCGTGGGACGACCGGCGGAACGGTTGGGACGAGCGCGTGCGGGCAGGGACGGAGGTGAGGGATCGTGCCGTGAGCGGCGCTAGCCAAACTCCCGCTGCAGCCGCAGGAACGCCTCGGTCGGACGGTCATAGCTGACGAGCCTGACGTCGAGGTCGAATCCGGAGGCCAGCAGCAGCGCCCGACGAAGCGCGTCTTCGATCCAGCTGTCTTCATTGCCGAATGCGCCGCCGCCGACGCTGGTGAGCAGGACGATGTTCGAGCCGCTGATGGCGTTGAGTACGGCCGCCCAAATCGTGGCCTCGTAACTGGCCTCCAGGACGAGGCGAGCGAATGGCTCCCAATAGCGGGGCGCGGGCGAGCAGTAGGCGACGGGCAGAGCAGAGCAGAAGGCCTGCGACACCGTCGGCCGCGGCTCGTCCGCGTCGGTCAGCTCGACGTCGGAATGCAGGCCGATCCGAAGCTGTCCGCGCAGCGCATCGATCTCACCCTCATCGCTCGCATCGAGGATGGCCGTGATGGAGTCGAGCCCGCTCCGCGTACACAGGGCATAGCCGTTCGTCATCGCCCAAAGCTCGCCGCCGCGTGGCAGACGGCGTCTCAGAGCGGCCTCGACATCGGCGAGCGCGTCGAGCTGCCGGTGGCGGGTCTGACCTGATTGACCGGGAAGCGGAGCAAAGTAGTTCCGGTAGATCGTCGCGGCACCCGCGGCAATGGCGCAGGCAGGCCCCTGCGTCGGATCGGACTGGTAGATCGTCACGCCGTCTTCCGGCGTTGCGTGGGGACCGATCATCTCCAGCAGATTGAACTGCGAGGCAACCTGGAAGAGGGCGCCGGCAAACTCCGGGACCAGATGAAGCGTGCGGACATCGCCGCTGACGAGGTTCACGCGACGCTTCCCTGGTCTGCGCGGTGACTGCTGTGCTTGTCGCCGAAGCTCCGACAATTTCGGCAGCTCGAGCCGCCCAATGCCGTAGCTCCTCCTATTGACGAGAGATGTCAGGCGTCCGTTCTCGACCTTCAGTTTGGCTCGCGTGGAGGCATAATCGATTTCCTTGAATCCGGTGAGCCTCTCGAACCAATCCACGATTGCTCCTTCCGCGCTCACGCCTGATCGAGATACGGCGCCACCACCTCGCGCGTCTCCGCGCTGGTCACCACGGGCACGATCTCGAACGTCATGCCGGTGTCGCGAGCATTGGCCAGGATCCATTGCTGCAGCAGACGCGCGTCGTCGCATTCCATCAGTTGGAAGCAGCGGTCGAAATTCGGCTCGATCCAGCTGCCGAGATATTTGAGCCCCTCGGGGAAGGTGATGCCGGGGTCGCGGACGCGGCGGTAGACGGGGATCGGATCGCGGTCCTTGAAACGTTCGATGACCATGAACAGCATGCGCGCCTCATCTCGATACGCCCGGTATTATGAGCCAGGCCGCGCCGTCGCGCCAGCCGCAAGGGTGGCAGCGCCGTCGCTGATGTTGCCACAGCCAAACCTGAAGGGACGGGTATAGCCGCCGTGGCCCGCTCCTTGCTTTTGCCGAGTGACCCGCATCCAAAGGCAAGGGAAACGAATGAACAAGGCACGTCTCGTCGCGTATGCTCTGGTCGCAACGGTGCTGGTCGCACCTGCGGTTGCCGAGGAGCTCACCGGGACCTTGCAGAAGGTCAAGGAGACCGGCACGATCACGATCGGCTACCGCGAAACCTCGCTGCCGTTCTCCTACATCGATGACAACCAGAAGCCGCTCGGCTTCGCACTCGACATCTGCGGCCGGATCGTCGACGAGATCAAGACGACGCTGAAGCTCGACAAGCTCGACGTGAAGCTGACGCCGGTGTCGTCGGCGACCCGCATTCCGCTGATGGCCAACGGCACCATCGATCTCGAATGCGCCTCGACCACCAACAATCTCGACCGGCAGCGGCTGGTGTCCTTCTCCCACACTTATTTCCTGACCGCGAACCGCTTCGTCGCCAAGGCGGCGAGCGGCCTGAAGACGATCGACGATCTCAAGGGCAAGACGGTGGCCTCGACATCGGGCACCACCAACATCAAGCAGCTCTACGAGGCCAATACATCTCGCCAGCTCGGCCTGAACATCGTCGCCGCCAAGGACAATGCCGAGGGCTTCCTGATGGTCGAGAACGGCCGCGCCGACGCCTATGTGATGGACGACATCCTGCTCGCCGGGCTCGTCGCCAGCGCCAAGACGCCGTCGGACTACGCGATCTCGACCGACCAGTTCTCGATGCCGGAGCCCTACGGCATCATGCTGCGCAAGGACGATCCCGCCTTCAAGACCGTCGTCGACCGCGCCACGGCGAAGCTCTACACCAGCCCCGAGATCGCGACGCTCTACGCGAAATGGTTCATGGCCCCGGTGCCGCCGAAGGGCGTCAACTTCAACTTCCCGATGACGGCGGTGCTGCAGAAGGCCTTCGCGCAGCCGAACGACAGCGGGGATCCGAAGGCGTATTGAGGGGATGAACAGAAGGAAATCTACCAAGCCGTTTGTTAGCTGAGGCTCGATGAATGGCAGCGCAAGCGGTGCGCTCCCTCTCCCCGTTCTTCACGGGGAGAGGGTCGGGGTGAGGGGCAGCCTCAGGGGTGGTGCTGCGATAGAAGGACGCCTTGCGAATCCGATGGAGCTGCGATGAGGCTTCGTCAGTGCCATGCCCCTCACCCGGATTGCTGCGCAATCCAACCTCTCCCCGCAAAGGGCGGGGAGAGGTCGCACTGCCGACGCCTAAGATTACTGCCTCAAGAGAATGAGCTTGCCGTTCATGATGAGCTTCGCATCGCCGACGCGATACGAGGCATCTCCATACGAACGCTGCGCTGCCTCTCCCCGTTCTTCACGGGGAGATGGGTTGGGTGAGGGGCAGCCTCACTTACTTCACGATCCGCACTGCGCCCTTGGCCGCGCTGCTCGCAAAGGCCGCGTAGGCCTTCAGCGCGGTCGAGACCTTGCGGGCGCGAGTCTTTGGCTTCCAGGCCTGGTCGCCCTTGGCCTCCATCGCGGCGCGGCGCTGCGCGAGCTCGGCATCCGACACTGCGAGATGGATGGTGCGATTCGGAATGTCGATCTCGATGCGGTCGCCGTCCTGCACCAGGCCGATCAGGCCGCCTTCGGCGGCCTCAGGCGAGACGTGGCCGATCGAGAGGCCCGAGGTGCCGCCGGAGAAGCGGCCGTCGGTGATCAGCGCACAGGCTTTGCCGAGGCCCTTCGATTTCAGGTAGCTGGTCGGATACAGCATCTCCTGCATGCCGGGGCCGCCGCGCGGGCCTTCATAGATGATGACGACGATGTCGCCTTCCTTGATCTTGTTGGTGAGGATCGCCTCGACCGCGGCGTCCTGGCTCTCCATCACGCGCGCGGGGCCGGAGAATTTCAGGATCGAGGCATCGACGCCGGCGGTCTTCACGATGCAGCCGTCGAGCGCGATGTTGCCAGTCAGCACCGCGAGGCCGCCGTCCTTCGAATAGGCGTGGTCGAGGTCGCGGATGCAGCCCTTCTCGCGGTCGAGATCGAGCTCCTGATAGCGGCGGTCCTGGCTGAACGCGACCTGGGTCGGCACGCCACCCGGTGCGGCCATGTAGAAGTTCTTCACGCTTTCGCTGGACGTCTGGCGGATGTCCCAGCGCTCCAGCGCTGATGCGAGCGAGGCCGAATGCACGCTCGGCAACTCCGTGTGCAGCAGGCCGGCGCGGGCGAGTTCGCCGAGGATGCCCATCACGCCGCCGGCGCGATGCACGTCCTCCATGTGCACGTCGGCCACGGCGGGCGCGACCTTGCACAGGCAGGGCACCTTGCGCGAGAGACGATCGATGTCGGTCATCGTGAACGGGATCTCGCCCTCATGCGCGGCGGCGAGCAGATGCAGCACGGTGTTGGTCGAGCCGCCCATCGCGATGTCCATGCTCATCGCGTTCTCGAATGCCTTGAAGTTGGCGATCGAGCGCGGCAGCACCGAGGCATCGTCCTGCTCGTAGTAGCGGCGGGCGAGATCGACGATCAGATGACCGGCCTCGACGAACAGGCCCTTGCGGTCGGCATGCGTCGCCAGCACCGAGCCGTTGCCGGGCAGCGACAGGCCGAGCGCCTCGGTCAGGCAGTTCATCGAATTGGCCGTGAACATGCCGGAGCAGGAGCCGCAGGTCGGGCAGGCCGAGCGCTCCATCACCTCGACATCGGCGTCAGACACCTTGTCGTCGGCGGCGACGATCATCGCATCGATCAGGTCGACCTTGCGCAGCTTGCCCTGGATGTTGACCTTGCCGGCCTCCATCGGCCCGCCGGAGACGAACACGGCGGGGATGTTGAGCCGCATCGCGGCCATCAGCATGCCGGGCGTGATCTTGTCGCAGTTGGAGATGCAGACCATGGCGTCGGCGCAATGCGCGTTGACCATGTATTCGGTGCTGTCGGCGATCAGCTCGCGCGACGGCAGGCTGTAGAGCATGCCGTCATGTCCCATTGCGATGCCGTCGTCGACCGCGATGGTGTTGAACTCCTTTGCGACGCCGCCGGCCTTCTCGATCTCGCGCGCGACCAGCTGGCCGAGGTCCTTGAGGTGAACGTGGCCGGGCACGAACTGGGTGAAGGAGTTGACGACGGCGATGATCGGCTTGCCGAAATCCTCGTTGGTCATGCCGGTGGCGCGCCACAGGCCGCGGGCGCCGGCCATGTTGCGGCCATGGGTGGAGGTGCGGGAGCGGTAGGCGGGCATGACGGTGTCCTTCGGCGTTCCTCGGGGAGCGGCAATGTTGGTCCGGCGGACGGGGCGGCTGGCCGCGAGGGCCGGACGGGCGGCAAAGATGCCGGAGGCATACAGCGAAGTCCTTGACGATTCGACCCTAAATTTCGCCGCAGCGGGGATGCGGGAGGGGCAGGGCAGGCGGCGGCCGGTGCGCGCAAAACTGGCTGTCCACAGCTCCGCTCACGGCATTGTGGTGAGGTGTGGAACGGGCGGCTGCCATAGATTAGAACGGAATCGTTCTTTTCTGGGCGCAGCTCTTGCTTGCGGGATGCTGTGCATCCTCAGATGTCGGCCATCGTCCCATGCTCGCCCTGCAACTCCGCCTCCTGCTGCCCTTGGCCGTCCTCGCCTTGCCCGGCGCCGCCTCGGCCCACGCCATCATCGTCTCGTCGCAGCCCGCCTCGGGGGCGACCATCGACAAGGACGCGCTCGCGATCCGGCTGCGCTTCAACAGCCGCATCGATCACACCAGGTCGCGGCTGAAGCTGAAGGCGCCGGATGGCGCCGAGCAGGCGCTGACGCCCGCCGCGGATGCGCCGGCCGATGAGATCGACGCGCAGGCGAGGGCGCTCAGCCCCGGCGCCTGGCACCTGCAATGGCAGGTGCTCAGCGTCGACGGCCACATCACCCGCGGCGATATCCCGTTCAACGTGCGCTAGCCGTCGTTCCTCATGGCGCTGTTCCTCGACATCTTCGGCTATCTCTCGGTGGTGCTGCGCGGGCTGACTCTACTGGCGCAGTCGTTTACCATCGGCGGGATCGCGTTCCAGCTCCTGTTGCTGCGGCCGATGCAGGACAATCTGTCAGCCGACGCGCTGGTGGTGGGGAAGCGGGCGCAGCGGTTCCTGCGCCGCAGCGCTTACGGCTGGTTCGCGGTGGTCGCGATCTCGCTGGCCGTCAACATGGCGGCGCTGACCGGCACGCTCGATCTGTCGTTGCGCGAGGCCATTGGCGCGGATTTCGCCCGCTCGGGCCTGGTGGTTGCCGCCTGCGCGCTCGGCATCGCCGCGCTGGCGCGGACCGGCACCTGGGTGAATTGGCGCGCCGCGGCGCTGGTCGGACTGATGGGGCTGGCGCTGGCGATGCAGCTCAATCTGACGCATGCCGCGAGCCGGCTCGACGTGCGCTGGCCGCTGCTCGCGGCGGATTTTCTCCACATGCTCGGCGCCGGAATCTGGATCGGCGGCCTGCCGTATTTCCTGATGGCGCTGAACGGCTGCACGGCGGAGGACGACCAGCGCCGCATCGGCCGCCGCTACTCGCTGATGTCGATGGCCTCGGTGGCGGCGATCGTGCTGGGCGGCACCATCATGGCGGTCGCCTATCTCGGCTCGTTCGAGGCGATCTACGGCACCGCCTATGGCGTGATGGCCTCGGCCAAGGTCGCGATGCTGCTGATGCTGCTCGCGCTCGGCGCCGCCAATTTCTTGGCCGTCGAGCGGCTGCGCCACGGCGATCCCGCAGCACCACTTCTGCGAATGAAGCGCTTCGTCGAGGTCGAACTCGGCATCGGGCTGACGGTGCTGTTGACCGCGGGCTCGCTGACCTCGCTGCCGCCCGGCATCGATCTCAGCCAGGACCGCTTGAGCTGGGCGGAGATCGTCGAGCGCGCCGCGCCGCAATGGCCGCGGCTGACCAGCCCCTCGGTCGATCAGCTCACGGTCTCGCAGCTGCAGGCCAGGATCGACGCCGCCGATGCGCAGCGCGTGACCGCGCCGCAGGCCTGTGTCCCGGGCGAGGGCGTGATCCTGCCGCGCAGCGCCGCCGACATCGCCTGGTCGGAATACAACCACCATTGGGCCGGCATCTTCGTCGTGCTGATCGGCGTGCTCGCATTGATCGAGCGCTTCTCCTGGGGCCGCTGGGCACGGCACTGGCCACTGCTGTTCCTGCTGATGGCGGCGTTCCTGTTCCTGCGCGCCGACGAGATGGCCTGGCCGCTCGGCCCGATCGGCTTCTGGGCGTCGTGGCGCGATCCGGAAGTGGCGCAGCACCGGCTGTTCGTGGTGCTGATCATCCTGTTCGGCCTGTTCGAATGGCGGGTGCGGCTGCGCGGCCAGCAGGCGGGCCGCGCCGCGCTGGTGTTTCCGCTGACGGTGGCCGCCGGCGGCGCGCTGCTGCTGACGCATTCGCACGCCATCGCCAACATCAAGGACCAGCTGCTGATCGAGATGAGCCACACGCCGCTCGCGCTGTGCGGCATCACCGCCGGCTGGGCGCGCTGGCTGGAGCTGCGGATGGACGGCAAGATCAGCCGCGCCGCCGCCTGGGTCTGGCCGGTGGCCTTCGTGCTGGTCGGGCTGATCCTGCTGGACTATCGCGAGGCGTGAGGCCTCACTCCTTTTTCAGGAACACGTAGTCCGCCGCGTAGGCGACGCTGCGGAATTGTCCCGCGGTCTCGCAGGCACCCTCCAGCTTGCCGCCGGCGGTGTTGATCCGCTGCACGGTGGTGATATCGGCCAGGATGCCGGAGCCTTTGTGCGCGGTGGCCGCGAGCTTGAGCCAGGGGATGTCCGCTTCGGTGGCGCCGATGGCGGTTCCGACGACGCGGCCGGTCACGCCCGAGCCGTCCTGATGCTCCCAATTCGGTCCGGCGTAGTGCCGGCCGACGGTCTTGCCGCCATCAAACAAGGTCGCGATCGGTTCGCGGAAGGTCCAGGCGAGCTTGCCATCCTTGTCGATCTTGCATTCGTAGACCTGCGCGCCCTCGGCATGCAGCGTCAGGACCGGCTTCTCGCCGGCGGCCACGAGAGCATCGGGGATCGTGGTCTCGGCGGCCCCGGCGGGGATGGAGAGGGCGCCCAGCAGGAGCAGCGACAAGGTCGGGATCACGCGCATGGTCAAGTCCTCGAGGGTGGCGTCGGACATGAAACGGGCCGCGCTGGCGGCGCGGCCCGTTGATAGGTCACGAATGTGACGGGCGAAAGTGGCGAAACTTACGCCGCCATCGCCTTGGTCAGGTTCTCGGCGATCTTGTCGAGGAAACCGGTGGTCGACAGCCAGCGCTGGTCGGCGCCGACCAGGAGCGCGAGGTCCTTGGTCATGTAGCCGGCCTCGACGGTGTCGACGCAGACCTTCTCCAGGGTGGAGGCGAACTTGGCCAGCTCGGCATTGTTGTCGAGTTTGGCGCGGTGCGACAGGCCGCGGGTCCAGGCGAAGATCGAGGCGATGGAGTTGGTCGAGGTCTCCTTGCCCTTCTGGTGCTCGCGGAAGTGGCGGGTCACCGTGCCGTGGGCGGCCTCGGCTTCCACCGTGTTGCCGTCCGGCGTCAGCAGCACCGAGGTCATCAGGCCGAGCGAGCCGTAGCCCTGGGCCACGGTGTCGGACTGCACGTCGCCGTCATAGTTCTTACAGGCCCAGACGTAGCCGCCCGACCACTTCAGCGCCGCGGCGACCATGTCGTCGATCAGGCGGTGCTCATAGGTGATCTTCTTGGCCTCGAACTTGTCCTTGAACTCCTTGTCGAACACTTCCTGGAACAGGTCCTTGAAGCGGCCGTCATACACCTTGAGGATGGTGTTCTTGGTCGACAGATACACCGAGTAGTTCTTGGCCAAGCCCATGTTGAACGAGGCGCGGGCGAAATCGACGATGGAGTCGTCGAGATTGTACATCTCCATCGCGATGCCCGGACCCGGCGCCTTGAACACCTCGCGCTCGATCACGGTGCCGTCCTCGCCGACGAACTTCATCGACAGCGTGCCCTTGCCGGGGAATTTGAAGTCGGTGGCGCGGTACTGGTCGCCATAGGCGTGGCGGCCGATGATGATCGGCTTGGTCCAGCCGGGGACGAGGCGCGGCACGTTCTTGCAGATGATCGGCTCGCGGAACACGACGCCGCCGAGGATGTTGCGGATGGTGCCGTTCGGCGACTTCCACATCTCCTTGAGGCCGAATTCCTTCACGCGGGCTTCGTCCGGGGTGATGGTGGCGCACTTGACGCCGACGCCGACCTTCTTGATGGCGTTGGCCGCGTCGATCGTGATCTGGTCGTTGGTCTTGTCGCGGCTCTCCATCCCCAGGTCGTAATACTGCAGATCGATGTCAAGGAACGGGTTGATCAGCTTGTCCTTGATGTACTGCCAGATGATCCGGGTCATCTCGTCGCCGTCGAGTTCGACGACCGGATTGGTCACCTTGATTTTTGCCATGATTGATGGGGCCTTCTTGGGAACAGCGCGCCAGGAATGGAAAGCGCTTGTGAAATCAAGCGCGTCATAGCACTGCTGCACCGCATGCGGAAGCGTGCCCGGTAGGCTCCCGGTGCTGATTTTCGCAGCCCGCTCATGCGGTGGGCATGGGCTGCGGGACCGGTCGCCTGCAGCTTCGCGCAAACTGCAAAATTCCGGCTTAAGCCGATTATTTTGCTTGAGAATTCTCGCCAGCCGGGCCAACGGAGCGGGCAGGGCGCTGCATCGGCGCTTCATCTGACATGGAAGTTGAGGACCGATCGTGTCGGGGACCGACAAGACCAAGGCAGGAATCGAGATCGCAGGGCCGGTGGTGATCCTGGTCGAGCCGCAGCTCGGCGAGAACATCGGCATGGCCGCGCGCGCCATGGGCAATTTCGCGCTGACCGAGCTGCGCCTGGTCAACCCGCGCGACGGCTGGCCGAACATCGCGGCCCAGCGGGCGGCGGCCGGGGCCGACCACATCATCGACCATGTCCGGCTGTTCGACACGCTGCCCGAGGCGGTCGCCGACCTTGATCTGGTGTTCGCGACGACCGCGCGCTCCCATGACCAGGCCAAGCCGGTGATGGGGCCGGAGGGGGCCGCGAAGGAAATGCAGAGCCAGATCGCGGCGGGCGGCCGCGCCGGCATCCTGTTCGGCCGCGAGCGCGCGGGCCTGACCAACGACGAGGTCGCCCGCGCCAACCGCATCATCACCTATCCCGTCAATCCGGGCTTCGCCTCGCTCAATCTCGCCCAGGCCGTGCTGCTGATGGCCTATGAATGGTTCAAGCTGGCGACATCGGGCGCGCTGCCGTTCGCGATGCCCGAGCGCTCCGAGCGCGCCAGCCAGGGCCAGATGGAGGCGTTCTTCGAGAACCTCGTGCGCGAGCTCGACCGGGTCGAATTCCTCCGGCCCGCCGAGAAGCGCGAGACCATGCTGGTCAATCTGCGCAACATCTTCTTCCGCATGGAGCCGACGCGGCAGGACATCCATACTCTCCACGGCATCGTGATGGCGATCGCGGAGGGACGGAAGGGCCCGGCCAAGGGCGGCGCGCTCGACAGCGAGCAGGCAACGCGGCTGCGCGCCTTGATCGCGGAGCAGGGCACGATCGCGAACCTGCCGGATTCGCGCGGCTCGCTGCGCGGGTTGGCGCGGCTGCTCCGCCGCAACCCGACCGATGCCGAGCGCGCGCTGTGGCACGCGCTGTCGCGCGATCGCCGCTTCGCCGGCCAGTTCAAGCGCCAGACCCCGGTCGGCCGCCACATCCCGGATTTCGTCTCCTTCATTCATCGCCTGGCGATCGAGCTGGTCGGTCCCGACGAGAGCGAGGGCGTGGTCACGGACCGCGCGCAGCGGCGCGCCTGGCTGGAGAGCCGCGACTATCGCGTCACCGAAGTGAAGGCCGCCGATGTCGAGGCGAACCTCGAAGCCGAGCTGGTCAGGTTGCAGGCGCTGATCGCGGAGACGAAGTAGCGATCGTGTATTTCGATCACCTCGACAGCGGACGCGGGGTTTGTCGTCCCAGTGTCCTCAGCGAGTGCCCGGCGGCGCAACACCGCCCCGAAGGATCTGCTCTCCTGCCGACCAGCAGCTGTCGGATCGGCCTGACACGCCTTGGGTCGCTAACGGATTGCAGCTCATAACGCCGACGGCGAGGTGCCTTTCAAAGCAGCCGAGTCCGCGATTCCGTTTACACCGGCTGAACGATGATTCCCGAATGCAATTGCCGATTGTGGTCCCTCCGGCCGGCATCAGTAACATCAGTGCACCACAACGATAACAGGGGGACACACATGGCGATGCGACGATGGTGCCTGCTCGCAGGTCAGGCGCTGATCATCGGACTGATCTTCAACTCATCAGCGGATGCTGCACCGGCAGACGCGGCACGGTGCACGAGCGGGTCAAACGTCGAGGCGCGCATCGCCGGCTGCACTGCTGTGATGGAGCAGAGAAGGTCGGCGCCCCCGCAGGTGATCAAAGCTCATCTGGCGCGCGCCAGCGCGTATTTCCATCGCGGCGATCTGGACCATGCGATCGATGACTACAAGTGGGTGATCGCCCATGTTTCGGCCGATCCTCTTGCTGCCTATAATCGCGCGCCTGACTTGCGCGCAGGGGAGCCTCTGTCACTATCCAGCGCCGAGCCGGTGCTGAGACGCGATGGCGACCGCGCCCGAGCCTATCTCGGGTTGGGCATCGCGAGCTTCCAGGCCGGCCTGCTGGAGCAATCGCAGGACGAGTTCAAGCGGCTGATCGCGATCGAGCCCGGCAATGCCGCCGCAGCCTTGTGGCTCGATCTGGCTCGCCGGCGCGCCGGACAGGCCAGCGAACTCGCCAGTCACGCGAAGCGGCTCGACATGCGCCAATGGCCGGCGCCGCTCGTCCGCCTGTTCCTCGGGCAGGAAACGGTCGACGGCGTGCTCGCAGCGGCCGACGGCAGCGGTTCAGCCCTGCGCAGGACACGGCGCTGCGAGGCAAGCTTCTTCGCCGGCGAGCTGATGCTGCAGCAGAATCGTGAAGCCGAGGCGATCAGACTGATCGACCAGGCTCTCGCCGGATGCCCGCTCGGATCCGACTTGCGATCGGTCGCGAGTGCGGAGGCGCGCGTTCTCAGCGTCATGCCTTGACCAGGATTGATCCTGGACCATGCAGGGCCGTATCAGCGCGCGAACTCAAACGGCTGGATTCGCGCGCTGAACGTGAGCCCATCGAGCCCAGTACTAATACGGCCTTCGTATCATTTGCCGCCGATCCGTAAATTCCTACCGATCGAGCGGCCCTGGGATACAGCTGATCGAGACAAGTTTCTAAAATTCGAACGGATCGCGCAGCATTGCCGCAACGGCTGATGCGAACGATGGCAAGCCGATCGCGACGACGATCAGGACAGTCACATCGTTCACGGAGAGCCTCGACCAATGCCGATCCAGCCGCAGGGCCTACGCAAGCCGCAGACCGACCAGACCAGCGACCAGACCGCATTGTTCGACAACGACAGCTGGCTCCCACCGGGGCTCACGCAGCTCTGGCTGACCCAGCAGGCTCCGGCTGCAACCGCGACGCCGGCTGCGGCCCCAGCCGCCGATTCCTCGGCGACGATCGCGGTCTTTGGCAATTTCTGCAGCGTCGCAGCGACCCTCACCACGTCGTCGACTACCACCAAGACAGCGGCAACGACGACCAGCACCTCGACGGTCTCCGCGACGTCGACCACCGTCAAGACCACCGCGCCGGCCTGGGTGAACACCCTCACCAACGCCCAGATCAAGACCGACATGACGGCGGCGATTACCAATGGCACCGTCACCTATGCCGGCCTTCTGAAGGTCTTCACCGACATTGATGCGTCGCTCGCCGCGACGAAGACCAAGCTGAGCGCCAGCCAGTTCGCCGACCTCAAGACCATCGCCGCCAATCTCAACAATGGTGTGTCGACCTCGAGCTACCTGACCTACATCACCCAGGCCTTCGTCAACGGCAATGCCGCGAACGCAACCTGGACCGGCGGCGCCGCGAGCTCGGTTGCGCTCGGCAACCTCGCCAGCGGTTCGACCGAGCTGCAATTCGCCGAGCTGATCGGCAAATGGTTCCTCGGCACCGACCTGCCGTCGTCGAAAGTCATCCTCGGCAGCACACAGTTTTCGGTGTCCTATTCGAACTCCACCAAGCCGCTATTCTCCGCCGCCGGCGCCAGCATGAGCGACATCAACCAGGGTTATCTGGGCGACTGCTACCTGCTCGCCGGCCTCGCCGAGGTCGCCTACAAGGAGCAGTCCGTCATCTCCTCGATGTTCACGGCGAACGGCAACAACACCTATGGCGTGCGCTTCTACGTCAACGGCACTGCGCGCTACGTCACCGTCAATACCGCGCTCGCCAATGGCGGCAACATCTTCAACAATGGCGGCGCCGCGATCTGGGCGAGCCTTGCCGAGAAGGGCTATGCCGAGCTGCAGGCCAGCGGTGTCTACACCGGCAACTCGATCAATTACGGCAATTCCTACACCACGATCGGCAATGGCGGCGCACCCGAGATCGCACTGGAGGCGATCACTGGCGCCACCCAGATCACCGACTTCCGCGCCATGGGCGGCTCGTGGGGCAAGGTGGTCTACAACTCGTCGTTTGGTGTGACGAACTATACAACGGGCAATTCGACGTCAGGCGTGCTGTCGACCATCGCGGCCAGTCTTGCGGCGGGCGACGACGTCATCCTGTCGTCCTACACCAATGCGAAGGATTCGACCGGCAAGACCACGCTGGTCGCCAATCATGCAATGTCGATCTACGGCTATAACAGCTCAACTGGCATGCTGCAGGTCCGCAATCCCTGGGGCTCGGCGGCCGGCCAGTATTGGCAGACCACCTTCGAGGTCAGCCTCGCGACCTTGCTCGCGGCCGGCGACACGATCACGATCGACAATGTCGGCGATGCGAAGAAGCTGGCGGCAACGACGACCACCACGTCATCGGGACTGAAGCTCACCGCAGACGTCAACGACCTTGCGGGCGCGGCCTCCGGCTTCGTCCAGGCGATCGCCTCGCTGACCGATGGCGGCTCGTCGAACGTCGCGTTCACGCAAGGTCTGGTTTCGCAGCAGCATACGCTGGCGATGCCGCTGGCGGCGTAACGTCCGAGCAGGTGCGATCTGGCCTCTCTCTGTTAGCAGGTTGCTCACGGTTCGGTGTGCAGCGCCGCGCTTGGCGACTTCCCCTCATGGTGAGGAGCGTCGCCCTTGCGACGCGTCTCGAACCATGAGGCCCCGCTGGTGGCCTCGCCCTTCGAGACGCCCGCCTCCGGCGGGCTCCTCAGGGTGAGGGTTTGCAGTCTGCACAGGGCGACAGCTCGTTTGCTGCGCCGCCTTCGGAGCCGGCTCCTGTAGCCCGGATGAGCGCCAGCCGACGCCTCTTCGACGTCGGCGATAGCGACATCCGGGTTCACCGGCGGCAGCGCGTGAGAACCCGGATGTCGCGTCCGCCTCCGCCCTCCGGGCGAAGGCCGCCGCTCATCCGGGCTACGAGTTCGCTCGCTTGCCAAAGCCGCACCGGGCCGCGTGCATCCCCCGTTAAGCATCCGACTTAACGCCACGCGAACGCAGGTCCCGGAGGGTGTCGGCGGGGACGTCGAACCACGAGGCGGGATCAGTCGATGCAGGCGTGTACGGATCAGGGCGCATGGGCGCTGGCGCTGTCGCTGCATCTGCTCGGGATCGTCGCCGATCCCGGCCGCATCCAGCACGAGGCCGGGCGCAGCGATGCGCTGGAGGTCGATGATCTCTTGCGCGCCACTGCGCGCTTTCCCGTCAAGGCCAAGCTCGTTTCGTCCAAGATTGCACGGCTGAAGTCCACGCCGCTGCCCACGCTCGCCGTGCTCAAGGACGGCGGCTTCGTGGTAATCGGCAAAGTGACGGAGACCGGCGTGCTGATCCAGGGGCTGAACGACGCGGGGCCGCGGCTGCTCACCTTCTCCGAGTTCGAAACGATCTGGTCCGGTCAGCTGATCCTGATCGCCAAGCGGGCGGAGCTGTCGGACACGGCGCGCCGCTTCAATTTCAGCTGGTTCGCCGCCGCGATCGGCAAATATCGCCGCATCCTGATCGAGGTGCTGCTGGCGTCCTTCGTGATCCAACTGTTCGGCCTGGCGACGCCGATGATCTTCCAGGTCGTGATCGACAAGGTGCTGGTGCATCGCGGCCTGTCGACGCTCGAGGTGATGGTCGCGGGTCTCGCTCTGATCGCGCTGTTCGAGGCGGTGCTGTCAGGCTTGCGGACTTATCTGTTCACCCATACGTCCAACCGTATCGACGTCGAGCTCGGCGCGCGGCTGTTCCGGCACCTGATGCGGCTGCCGCTGGCCTATTTCGAGAGCCGCCGCGTCGGCGACAGCGTCGCGCGGGTGCGCGAGCTCGAAACGATCCGGCAGTTCATCACCTCGTCCTCGATCACCCTGGTGCTCGATCTCGCCTTTGCCGCGGTCTTCATCGGCGTGATGTTCCTGTACAGCTCGACCTTGGCGTGGATCGTCTGCGCCACGCTGCCAGTCTATGCGCTGCTGTCGCTCGCGACGACGCCGGCGTTCCGCACCCGGCTCGACGAGAAATTCCGCCGCGGTGCCGAAAACCAGGCGTTCCTGGTCGAGAGCGTCACGGGCGTCGAGACCATCAAGGCGATGGCCGTCGAGCCGCTGATGCAGCGGCGCTGGGAGGAGCAGCTCGCGAGCTATGTCGGCGCGTCGTTCTCCGCGTCGCAGATCGGCAACTGGGCGAGCCAGGCCGCGAGTCTGCTCAACAAGGGCGTCGGTGCGCTGACCCTGTTCGTCGGCGCGGGCCTCGTGATCGCCAACAGGATGACGGTCGGCGAGCTCGTTGCCTTCAACATGCTCGCCAACCAGGTCTCCGGTCCGGTGCTGCGCCTTGTCCAGGTCTGGCAGGATTTCCATCAGGTGCGGCTGTCGGTCGAGCGGCTCGGCGACATCCTCAACACGCCGGTGGAGGCGCAGAGCGGCGGCGCCGAGCAGAACCTGCCGCCGCTGGACGGCGCCATCGAGTTCGAGCGCGTGACCTTTCGCTACGGCCTCAACACACAGCCGGTGCTGCGCGAGGTCTCGCTCAGAATCGGGGCAGGGCAGGTGGTCGGCATCGTCGGCCCCTCCGGCTCCGGCAAGAGCACCATCGCCAAGCTGGCGCAGCGGCTGTATCAGCCGGAAGCGGGGCGCGTGCTGGTCGACGGCATCGACACCGCGGTGCTCGATCCGTCGTGGCTGCGGCGCCAAATCGGCGTGGTGCTGCAGGAGAACGTGCTGTTCAACCGCTCGGTGCGCGACAACATCGCGCTCGCCGATCCCGCGCTGTCGATGGAGAGAATCGTCGAGGCCGCGAAGCTCGCCGGCGCGCATGAGTTCATCTGCCGGATGCCGCAGGGCTATGACACCGTGATCGGCGAGCGCGGCGTGTCGCTGTCCGGCGGCCAGCGCCAGCGCATCGCGATCGCGCGCGCGCTGGTCGGCGATCCCCGCATCCTGATTTTCGACGAGGCGACCTCGGCGCTCGACTACGAGTCCGAGAGCATCATCCAGGCCAACATGCGCGACATCGTGCGCGGCCGCACCGTGCTGATCATCGCGCATCGGCTGTCGACGGTGCGCAGCGCCGACCGCATTCTGACGATCGAGAACGGCGTGATCGTCCAGGACGGCACGCATGAGCAACTGGTGGCCGGCGACGGGCGCTATGCGACCTTGCACCGAATCCAGTCCGCGGGACTCTGAGGAGAGCGCGATGTCTCAACCTGCCAGCCTGCTGCGTGGCTTCTCCTTGGGTGGCAAGACCTCCGAGCACGAGTTCCTGCCCGCAGCCCTCGAAATCACGGAAACGCCGCCCAATCCGCTCGGGCGCATCACGGCGCTGGCGCTGTGCACCGTGACCTTTGCGGCGCTTGGTTGGGCCGTGCTCGGCAAGGTCGATATCGTCGCGGTCGCCAGCGGCAAGGTGATCTCGCATACCCGCACCCAAGTGGTGCAGCCATTCGAGACTGCGAGCGTGAAAGCCGTGCTGGTACAGCCGGGCCAGCGCGTGCGCGCCGGCGACGCGCTGATCGAGCTCGACAAGACGGCAGTGACGGCGGAGGCCGACCGCGCCCGCAGCGACCTGATCGCGAGCCTGCTCGACGAGGTCCGGCTCGCCGCCTTCCTCGATCGCGTGACAAATGGACCGTTCGACCTGGTCGTCGGCGCCGAGCCGCTCGATCGCGCCCGCGCGCAGGCGCAACTCACGGCGCAGCTGGCGATGCGGGCCAGCCAGCTGGCGGCGCTGGCGCAGGAGCGCGCGCAGCACGTCGCCGAGCGCGAAGCGCTGCAGCAGACGGTTGCCAAGTATGAGCAGACGCTGCCGATGGTGACGCAGCGTGCCGACATCCGCACCAAGGCGAGCGAGATCGGCAACGCCTCGATCATCGCCCGTCTGGAGAGCCAGCAGCTGCTGGTCGAGACCCGCTCCGAGCTCGAGATCAACAAGGCCAAGATCGTTGCGCTGGATGCCACCATCGCCGGCCTCGATCAGAAGATCGCCGCGACGGAAGCCGACATGCGCGACAAGGCGATGCGCGATCTCGCCACCGCGCGTGAGCGTGCCCGCGGCGCCGGCGAGTCCCTGACCAAGGCCACGCGTCGCGCCGAGCTGCAGACCTTGCGCGCGCCGATCGACGGCACGGTGCAGCAGATGCACGTCGCCGCCGCCGGCGCGGTCGTGACACCGGCGCAGCAGTTGCTGTCCGTCGTGCCCGACGACGACCGGATCGAGGTCGAGGCTGTGGTGGAGAACCGCGACGTCGGCTTCGTCGAAGCCGGCCAGCGCGTCGAGCTCAAGGTGGACGCCTTCCCGTTCACGCGCTACGGCCTGCTCGGCGGCAAGGTGACCTCGGTCGACCGCGACGCCGAGGCGGCGCCGGTCAATCCCAACGGCGTACAAGGCGCCGAGCGGCAGGCGGATCAGACCGACCGCGTCGAGGCGAGCGAGCGACTTCGCTACATGGTGCACATCGCGCTCGACCGTGCGACGCTCGACGTCGACGGTCGCATGGCAACGCTCGTGCCGGGCATGTCGGTAAAGGCCGAGATCCTGACCGGCAAGCGGCGCATCATCGACTTCGTGCTGGCGTCCTTACGCGAGCACGTCCACGACGCCATGCGCGAGCGCTGATCGCCATGCTTAACGCCCTGCGGTGCATTTGAGCAAAAACGTAACCTCAAATCCGCACGCGCTCGCTTACGGAACGCTGGCGTTCGAGAGGTATGTTCGTCAGCATTCGCTTTCCTCATTGCGGTGTTGTGGCTTGTCATCATGAACGAGACGAAATCGATGTTGCGCGACCTGGAAGACGCGATTGCGCGGGGCACGGCCGACAGCCGCGAGCGCGCGCTGTGGCATGCGACCGATCTCCTGTTGGCCGGCCGCTATTGCGAGGACGAGATTTCGACGTTCGGCGAGGTGATCGGCCGGCTCGCCGACGAGATCGAGGTCGAGGCCCGCGCCAAGCTCGCCGACCGTCTTGCCAGGATCGAGTACTCGCCGGCCAGCGTCATTCGCAAGCTCGCCTTCGACGACGAGATCTGGGTCGCCGGCCCGGTGCTGCGCGAGTCCGAGCGGCTCGACGACGCGGCGCTGGTCGAGAATGCCAGCACCAAGAGCCAGGCGCATCTGCTCGCCATCGCCGAGCGCAAGACGCTGAGCCCGGAGGTGACGGACGTGCTGGCGCGGCGCGGCGACCGCGATGTCGCGACCGCGGTGGCGCGCAATCACGGCGCGCAGTTCTCCGGCGCGGGCTTCCTGCACATGGTGAAGCGCGCCGAGAACGACTCCATCCTGGCCGAGCATCTCGGTCGCCGCCTCGACATCCCCCGCCATCTGTTCCAGCAGCTGATCGCCAAGGCCTCCGACGATGTCGGCAAGCGGCTGGCGAGCGAGCGCCCGGAGCTGCTCGGCGAGATCGAGAGCTCGGTGGCGAACATCGCCGGCGATCTGCAGTCGAAGTTCGGGCCCGGCTCGCGCAACTACTTCGTCGCCAAGCGCACCGTGACGATCCAGCACCGCCTTGGCAATCTGCACGAGAGCACCATTGCGGGCTATGCGACGGCGCACAAGGTCGATGAGGTGACGATCGGCCTCTCGCTGCTGTCGGGACTGCCGGTCGACGTCGTCGACCGCGCGCTGTTCGACCGCAACCGCGAGATGCTGCTGATGCTCGCCAAGGCGCTCGGCTTCTCCTGGGATACGATGATGGCGCTCGCCTTCCTCGGCGCCCGCGATCACAAGATCACCGCCGGCGAGCTGGACGAACTCGAGCGCGACTATGCCCGACTGCAGACGCAGACATCGCGCAGCGTGCTCGAATTCTATCAGTCGCGCAAGAATGCCGGGAAGGCTGCTGGCGCGCACGCGCCCCGCGCAGTCGCTCATTGAGGTCAGCAGCAAGACAGGTGACCGCGAATGACTGCCATGGGACGTCATCTCCACAGCGCGCAGCGGCCGGGCAACCGAAACGCCGCGGCCGACCGCGCCGCCGTCGATGCCGCCTGGCACGTCCTCGAAGCCGCCAATGAGCTCGGCGACGAAACCACCGTCGCCGCCTGCCGCCGCATCATCGATGCGAGCTTGAACGGTGTGGGGGCGGACAACGCGGATCTGCAGCGCGTGGCGGATTATTTCCGGTAGGTCTCGCCGCGTGTTCACCTGAGCAGCAGGACGAGTCCTTAAAGCGCGATGAGATCAGGATGAATCGTCATCGCGCTTTAGGTTATTGTTTGCGCATGATCTTTTCGGAAAACCGCTGCGCACTTTTCCGGATCATGCTTTAGGATCGCGATCCGCGCGTCCCCACGATCCACGCAAGCAACGCACGATCTCTCCTCGTCATTGCGAGCGCAGCGAAGCAATCCAGGGTGGTGAGCGGAATTCTGGATTGCTTCGCTGCGCTCGCAATGACGCGCGGAAATAGCTCCCCTCAAACGAAGAGTTCGTCGACCAGATACAAACGTGACGTAACAGCCACAATGGGACTGGCTCACACCGCCGCTAGCTGCGGATCCGCTTTTCCAGCGCGCTTGGCTGTCTTGTGCTTCGCCGGCTCGAACAGCGCACTCGCCGCGATGCCGGCCGTATCCGCGACCTCCGGATTGCGCGACACCATGGCGGCGACGATCGCGCCGTCGATCAGCAGGGCCAGCTGATGCGCAAAACTCTCCGGCTCGGCTGCGCCCATCTCACGCGCCAGCTTCTCGATATGCGCCAGCACCACCTTCTTGTGGCGCAGCGCGATGGTGCGGAACTGCTTCTGGTCCTTGTCGTGCTCGCCGACCGCGTTGATGAAGGGGCAGCCGTAGAAGCGCTCCTCGCTGAACCAGCTCTTCAGCGCCGGGAAGATGCGTGACAGCTTGGTCTCGGCGTCACCGCCGCCGCTCTCCATCGCGCCGATGAACCATTCGCGCCACTGCTTGCCTTCGCTCTCCAGCACGGCGGTGACGAGCGCGGTCTTCGACCCGAAGAGTTTGTACAGCGTGGTCTTCGCCGTGCCGGCCTCGCTGATGATCGCGTCGATTCCGGTGGCGTTGATGCCGTTCTTGCAGAACAGATGCGTCGCCGCACCCAACAGGCGGCCGCGCGCCGACTCGTCATCAGCAGCGGCGATCGGTCGCGCGACTGCCTGCTTCTTGGCTGACTGTTTGCCCGCGGCCGGCTTGATCTCTTTCTTGCCCATGCGCGCAAGCTTAATCGCGGTGCGCGTGAGTCAGCAAGACCGCTGATGCGGATGAGGCAGCGCTGCGCTCAATTTCATCGCTGATGGCAGCATCCTGCATCGCATGTGAGCAGGCGAGGGCGGGCCAGATCCCGCCATCTTCTTCTAAGCCGCGAGGATCATTCCGCCTTTTGATTTCCTGGGTCCCTGGCACGCTTCGTGCAGGAAACAGACCGTTCGGTATCCTCGATCCCAGGGAGAGAAAAGAGATGACCGCTGTGGTTCAGAAGACGGCGCTGACGGGCTGCCTCGCGCCTATCGACAGAGGCGGCCTCGAACAGCTCATCGTCAACGGCAAGGCCAACCCCAAGGTCATCAAGACCCTGAAGTGCAAGACCGTCGCGGAAGGCAAGTTCCGCCACGCCAACTACATCCGCAACCTCGCGCCCTACATCGTCGACGAGCCGCCGGGGCTGCTCGGCGACGACACCGCGCCGAATCCGTCGGAAGCCTCGCTCGCCGCGCTCGGCTCGTGCCTTGCGGTCGGCCTGCACGCCAACGCGGTGCATCGCGGCTGGATCGTCAACAAGCTCGAGCTGGAGCTCGAGGGCGACCTCAACATCACCGCTGTGTGGGGCACGGGTGACGTCTCCGAGAAGCCGGTCGGCTTCACCGATGTGCGCGTCAAGGTCGACATGGAGTGCGAGGGCATCTCCAAGGAGGAGGTTCAGGCGTTGATCGATCACGTCAAGAAGTGGTCGCCGGTCGCCAACACCTTCACGCGCCCGGTCAATCTCGAAGTCGGGATCTGATCTGACCACGCGCAGCGGAGGGCGTCATCATGGGTTCACTCGGACAGCATCTGGCGGTCGATCGTGCAGGCGTGATGCCTGTGCCGTCGACCGTGGAGCAGGTCGCGGCGATCGCGCGCAACGAGCTCGCGCCGCTGGCCTCTGGCATCGACGCCGGCACGGTGTACCCGGCTGACGTGCTCCGCCGCTTCGGCGAGGTCGGTGCGTGGAGCAGCCATGTGCCGGAGGATGGCGCGGCCGATCTCAACTGCGCCATCGGCTCGATCGCAGCGATCGGCGAGGTCTGCGGCGCCTCCGCCTTTATGGCGTGGTGCCAGAACACGCTGGTCTGGTACATCGCCAATTCGAGCAATGAGGCGTTGAAGGATCGCCTGCTCGATGACGCCGCCAGCGGCAAGCTGCTCGGCGGCACCGGGCTGTCGAATCCGATGAAGAGCTTCTTCGGCATCGAGAAGCTCAAGCTCAAGGGGAAGAAGGTCGAGGGCGGCTATGTCGTGCGCGGCGCGCTGCCCTGGGTCTCCAATCTCGGGCCGGACCACATGTTCGGTACGATCTTCGAGCGCGAGGATGCGCCCGGCGAGATCGTGATGTTCGTGGCCGACTGCGCGGATCCGGCGGTGACGTTGCAGCCCTGCCAGCCGTTCCTGGCGATGGACGGCACCGGCACCTACGGCATCCAGTTTCGCGATCTGTTCGTACCAAACGAGCTGATCCTTGCCGATCCCGCGGGACCGTTCGTCAAGACAATCCGCGCCGGCTTCATCCTGTTGCAGGCCGGCATGGCGCTCGGCCTGATCAAGGACTGCATCAAGATCATGCAGGAGGTCGAGGCGCCGCTCGGCCACATCAACCGCTATTTGCCGCAACAGCCGGTCGATTTCAGCGCGCTCGCCGACGAGCTCGCCCGCGAGACGGCCGAGATCGCCCGTGATCCCTACAACACGGACGAGACCTATTGGCGAAAGGTCGTTGCGCTGCGCCTGCGGGCCGGCGAGGCCAGCGTCGCCGCGGCTCACGCCGCGATGCTCCATTGCGGAGCGCGCGGCTACATCAAGGGCAATCGCGCCGAACGTCGCCTGCGCGAGGCCTATTTCGTCGCGATCGTCACCCCCGCGACCAAGCAGCTCCGCAAGATGCTCGCCGACGGCTGACGCCGGCGAGAACGGCAAACAACGAAGTTTAGACCAGGAGAGGCCTGCCATGACGGACGTACTGATTACTGCCGGCGAACTCGCTGACTTCATCAAGACCGAGCCGTGTGTCGTCATCGACACCCGCAATCCCGATGCCTACGCTGCGGGCCATCTTCCGGGCGCCGTGAACGTCCATGAGATCTTCACCTATCTCGCGACGTCGACGCCGGAAGGGATCGCGGAGTTGAAGACCAAGTTCGCCGACGCGTTCGGCGCCGCCGGCCTGTCAGGCGCGGAGACCGCCGTGGTCTACGAGCAGTCCATGAATTCAGGCTTCGGCCAGTCGTGCCGCGGCTACTTTCTGCTCACCATGCTCGGTTATCCCAAGGTGAAGGTGCTGCATGGCGGCTACGACGCCTGGGCCGCGGCCGGCATGCCGGTTACGACGGACGTGCCGTCGCCGGCCAAGGCCTCATTCACCATCGTGCCGGAGGCGGGCAGCATCCTGATCGATGCGAAGGCCATGCTGTCGGCGGTCGGCAATCCGGCGATCGCCATCCTCGACGTGCGCGACGTCGACGAGTGGATCGGTGATTCCTCCTCGCCCTACGGCAAGGATTTCTGCCCGCGCAAGGGTCGCATCCCCGGCGCCGTCTGGCTTGAGTGGTACCGCATGATGAAGCCGACCGCGGAAGGCCCGCGCTTCAAGTCGAAGGACGAGATCCTCGCCGAATGCGCCACCGTCGGCATCACCGTCGATACGCCGGTCTATCTCTATTGCTTCAAGGGGGCGCGCGCGTCGAACACGTTCCTCGCGCTGAAGAACGCCGGTGTGAGGGATGTGCGGATGTACTTTGGCTCGTGGAACGAGTGGTCGCGCGATCCCTCGCTGCCGATCGAGGAAGGCCTGCCGATGCCGGCGCTGACCAGCAAAGCGGCATAGAAGCTGCATGAGATGCACGTCCGGCCGCTGAAAATTGCGGCCGGACGAGCAGTTTGAGGGCGCTGATAGCGCAGGTGTGACAAAGGGGCGCAGCACATGTCGATTTTCGATGATCCGTTCGATGCCGAGTCTCGCGTGAATGCCGGTTGTATTTGCGGGCAGCATCAGAGCCCGGCCGAACATGAGCACGCGATGTTGGCGCTGCGCTGCGAGCCGGTCGGCGACAGCGACGAGGAGCGCTACGAGAACGTCGTCGCGTCCGCCGTGCTGCGCGCCGTGTTCCCGGAAGTGACTACGCGCCGTGCTTTCCTCAAAACCGTTGGAGCCGCCACCGCGCTCGCGGCCGTCTCGCAGTTCTTCCCGCTGAAGACGGCAACCGAAGCATTCGCGCAGTCCGGCACGCCGGAGAAGAAGGATCTCAAGGTCGGTTTCATCCCGATCACATGCGCGACGCCGATCATCATGGCCGCGCCGCTCGGCTTCTATTCCAAGGCCGGGCTGAACGTCGAGGTCGTGAAGACAGCGGGCTGGGCCGTGATCCGCGACAAGACCATCAACAAGGAATACGACGCCTCGCACATGCTGGCGCCGATGCCGATCGCGATCTCGCTGGGCCTCGGGGCGCAGCCGATTCCGTTCACCGTGCCCGCGATCGAGAACATCAACGGGCAGGGCATCGTGCTGTCGATGAAGCACAAGGACAAGCGAGATCCGAAGGACTGGAAGGGGCTGAAGTTCGCCATTCCGTTCGACTATTCGATGCACAATTATCTGCTGCGCTATTATCTCGCCGAGCATGGCATCGATCCGGACACTGACGTACAGCTGCGCTCGGTGCCGCCGCCGGAGATGGTCGCCAATCTCAGGGCTGACAACATCGACGGCTTCCTCGCGCCCGACAACATCTGCCAGCGCGCGATCTATGATGGCGTCGGCTTCCTGCACATCCTCTCCAAGGAGATCTGGGACGGTCATCCCTGCTGCAGCTTCGCCGCGAGCCGCGAGTTCATCACGGCGGCGCCCAACAGCTTCGCCGCGTTGACCCGCGCCATCGTCGATGCGACCGCCTATGCGTCGAAGGCGGAGAACCGCAAGCAGATCGCGGAGGCGATCGCGCCGGCCAACTACATCAATGCGCCCGTGACGGTGCTGGAGCAGGTGCTGACTGGCACGTATGCCGATGGCTTGGGCGGCGTGAAGACCGACCCGAAGCGCGTCGATTTCGATCCGTTCCCGTGGCAGTCATTCGCAGTGTGGATGCTGACCCAAATGAAGCGCTGGGGCCAGATCAAGGGCGACGTCGACTACAAGGTGGTCGCCGAGCAGATCTATCTTGCCACCGACACCCGCAAGGTCATGACCGAGATGGGGCTGACGCCGCCGAAAGACTCGTACAAGTCGTTCTCGGTGATGGGCAAGAGCTTCGATCCGACCAAGCCGGACGACTACGTGGCGAGCTTCAAGATCAAGAAGGCGTCGTGATGAAGGCCAGGGACGCGACGCTGCTGGCCAAAATACCGGTGTCGTCCCCGCGAACGCGGGGACCCATACGCCGTGACTTTGCGTGGGCCAGGGATGGCAGCGCCAATCGTTTTTACCAGCTGCCGACGGTGGTTATGGGTCCCTGCGTTCGCAGGGACGACAGCTGTTGGTGGGGTGAGGGATGACCACCTCACTCCGTCTCCGCGCCGCCGTCGTCTCGATCGTCCTGCTCGCCGTGTTCCTCGGCGCCTGGCATATCGCCACGCGCAGCACCGGCACGGCTGCCAACATGAGCCCCGAATACGCCAAGCTGATGGGCATGACGGCGACGCAAGGCAAATCCGCCATGCCCGGGCCGCTCGCGGTCGGCGCCAAGCTGTGGGAGCACCTCAGGCGGCCGTTCTACGACAACGGCCCGAACGACAAGGGCCTCGGAATCCAGCTCGCCTTTTCGCTCGGGCGGGTGATGCTCGGCTACCTGATCGCGGTTGCGCTCGCGATCCCGCTCGGCTTCCTGATCGGCATGTCGCCGTTGATGAGCAAGGCGCTCGATCCGTTCATCCAGATCCTTAAACCCATCTCGCCGCTCGCCTGGATGCCGCTGGCGCTCTACACGATCAAGGATTCCAGCCTGTCGGCGATCTTCGTGATCTTCATCTGCTCGGTCTGGCCGATGCTGATCAACACCGCGTTCGGCGTCGCCAGTGTGCGCAAGGAGTGGATCAACGTCGCGCGCACCTTGGAGGTCGGGAATTTCCGCCGTGCCTTCACGGTCATCCTGCCGGCGGCGGCGCCGACGATCCTGACGGGCATGCGGATCTCGATCGGCATCGCCTGGCTCGTGATCGTGGCGGCCGAGATGCTCGTCGGCGGCACCGGCATCGGCTACTTCGTCTGGAACGAGTGGAATAACCTGTCGATCACCAATGTGATCATTGCGATCCTGCTGATCGGTGCGGTCGGCATGGTGCTGGACCAACTGCTCGCCCGCGTGTCGTGGCTCGTAACGTTTCCGGAGTAGGGCGGTGATGCTGATCAAGAGCGACGCTGCCCTCTTACCTCGCCCCGCTTGCGGGGGCGCGACGAGCTTCGCTCGCGCTGAGAGGTCGGATTGCGTCGAAGATGCAATCCGGGTGAGGGGGTACAGGTCTCTCGACACTCACTCCTCGCGCGCGTGCCCCTTATCTCAGCCCGCGGCTCGCACCTCCCGTGCCGCTGCCCCTCACCCCAGCCCTCTCCCCGTAAGGACGGGGAGAGGGAGCGCGCCGGAATCGTGGAGACAGCGAGCATGACCGCTGACAAGTTCATCTCCATCGAGGGTATCGCCAAGCGTTATGAGGGCGCGCGGAGCACGACGATTTTCGAAAATCTCTGGCTCGGCATGGCGCGCGGAGAGTTCGTTTGCGTGATCGGGCATTCCGGGTGCGGCAAGACGACGGTGCTCAACATTCTCGCCGGGCTCGATGTGCCGAGCGAGGGCGCGGTGATCGTCGATGGCCAGGCCATCGAGGGGCCGAGCCTCGATCGCGCCGTGATCTTCCAGAGCCATGCGCTGCTGCCGTGGCGGACGGTGCTCGGCAACGTCGCCTATGCGGTCTCGTCGAAATGGCGCAAATGGGATCGCGCCAAGGTCAAGGCGCATGCGCTGAAATACATCGAACTGGTTGGGCTCTCCGGCTCCGAGCACAAGCGGCCCTCGGAGCTCTCCGGGGGCATGAAGCAGCGCGTCGGCATTGCGCGGGCGCTGTCGATCACGCCGAAGATCATGCTGATGGACGAGCCGTTCTCGGCGCTGGACGCGCTGACCCGCGGCACCCTGCAGGACGAAGTCCGGCGCATCTGCGTCGAGACCGGGCAGACCGTGTTCATGATCACCCACGACGTCGACGAGGCGATCTATCTCGCCGACAAGATCGTGCTGATGACCAACGGCCCCGGTGCGGTGCTGGCCGAGATCGTCGAGAACCCGCTGCCGAAGGACCGGCTGCGCGGCGATCTGCACCGTCACCCGCTGTACTACGCGCTGCGCAACCATATCATCGACTTCCTGGTCAGCCGCAGCAAGACTTTCACCGCCGAGACTCCGGATCATGATCCGCGCAAGGTGCCGGTGGTGAAGATCGGTCGCACTGAGCCGACCATCGTCGCCTCCAATTCGGCCGGCAGCGATACGCCGCAGGCGGCCGCGCGCTGACGCTCAGAAGAAACCCTCAACGAAGGCCCATCAAGGGAGACCAAGCATGAAGCGATCCGACCTCACCGAGAAGCTGCTCGACATCAAGCGCGAGAAGGGCTGGAGCTGGAAATACATCTGCGAGAAGATCGGCGGCTATTCCGAGGTGCTGATCGTCGGCGCCATTCTCGGCCAGATGAAGCTGACCAAGCCGCAGGCGGCGAATGCCGGCGAGCTGTTCGGTCTCTCCAAGAGCGAGATCTCGATGCTGAACGAGACGCCGATGCGCGGCGAGGGCGTGCAGATGCCGCCGACCGATCCGCTGATCTACCGCTTCTACGAGCTCGTGATGATCAACGGCCCGGCCTGGAAGGAGCTGATCCAGGAGGAGTTCGGCGACGGCATCATGTCGGCGATCGACTTCGACATGGTGATGGAGCGCCTGCCCAATCCGAAGGGCGACCGCGTCAAGATCTCGATGTCGGGCAAGTTCCTGCCGTACAAATATTACGGCGCCAGCGGCAATGTGCCGGAGTACGGATTCAAGGAAGAGTAGACGAGGGCGAGTAGCGAACAGGGCTCTCCCCGTTCGCTACTCCCAATCCGCTATTTGCCTGCTGTTACTGCCCGGCCTTGATCTGCGCGACCGCCGTCGCCAGCAGCTCGCTCATCTTGGCCCGGATCTCGGCCTCGCTGACGCCCTTGGCCGAGAGATCGCCCAGCACCTTGCGCACGACGTCGGCGTCGCCGGCCTCCTCGAAATCGGCGGCGATGACCTCCTTCGCGTAGGCGTCGGCGTCAGCGCCGGACTTGCCGAGCTTGTCGGCTGCCCACAGGCCGAGGAGCTTGTTACGGCGGGCTTCCGCCTTGAACTTCAATTCCTCGTCATGGGCGAATTGCTTCTCGAACGCGTCCTCGCGCTTGTCGAACGTGGTCATGGCCGGAACTTCCAGTGTTGCCGAAAAGGGTTAACCGCGCAGGCGGTTGCGGGGCGGTTTCCGCATGCCTAAATAATTGGAACACAAAGCCAATACAACGGGCACGAGGCCGCAGGGAAGGCCGGTAAAACTAAGGTCCGGAGGTCCGGATCGATTGTGCTCGGGACCCCAATGGGATAGGTTCAAATTGGCCCGGTTCTTGTTCTGTTTCCGTCGACCCGGGCCCTCGCGGCAGCTCCGTCGTGGTCCTGTCCAAAGTCATCCGGAGCCCACCATTTCATGGATTTCAACAAAACACGGTACATCCCAATGAGCCGTCGGCGTCGCATTTATGAAGGCAAGGCCAAGGTCCTTTACGAAGGTCCGGAGCCGGGCACCCTGATCCAGCACTTCAAGGACGACGCCACCGCCTTCAATGCCAAGAAGCACCAGGTGATCGAAGGCAAGGGCGTCCTCAACAACCGGATCTCGGAGTACCTGTTTCAGCACCTCAACGACATCGGGGTGCCGACCCACTTCATCCGCCGGCTCAACATGCGCGAGCAGCTGATTCGTGAGGTCGAGATCGTCCCGCTCGAGGTCGTGGTGCGCAACGTGGCGGCGGGCTCGCTCTCGCAGCGCCTCGGCATCGAGGAGGGCACCCAGCTGCCGCGTTCGATCATCGAATTCTATTACAAGAACGACCAGCTCAACGACCCCATGGTGTCGGAGGAGCACATCACCGCGTTCGGCTGGGCGACCCCCCAGGAGATCGACGACATCATGGCGCTCGCCATCCGCGTCAACGACTTCCTGACCGGCCTTTTCCTCGGCATTGGCATCCGCCTCGTCGATTTCAAGATGGAATGCGGCCGGCTGTTCGAGAACGAGATGATGCGGATCATCGTCGCCGACGAGATTTCCCCCGATTCGTGCCGGCTGTGGGACATCAAGTCGAACGAGAAGCTCGACAAGGACCGCTTCCGTCGTGATCTTGGCGGCCTGCTGGAGGCCTATACCGAGGTCGCCAAGCGGCTCGGCATTCTCATGGAGAACGAGCGTCCGGCGGGCTCCGGCCCCGTCCTGGTCAAGAGCTAAAGGGAATACTGACGTGAAAGCGCGTGTCACGGTGACACTGAAAACCGGCATCCTCGATCCCCAGGGCAAGGCGATCGAGGGCGCCCTCAAATCGCTCGGCGTCGACGGCGTCGCGTCGGTCCGGCAGGGCAAGGTGTTCGACATCGAGCTCGCCGGGGCCGACAAGGCCCAGGCGGAGGCGGCCCTGAAGGCCGCCGCCGACAAGCTGCTCGCCAACACGGTGATCGAGAATTACCGGGTGGAGCTGCTGGGGTAGTTGGAGCTATTGGGGTAGGGCAATGGCTGCTGTCACCAACGAGCTGATGTATGAGGTTTTGAAGTCGATCCAGGCGCGGCTCGCGCAGGTCGACGGAAAAATCGACGAGCTCAAGTTGGCGGAGCAAGCCTCCCGCACTGCTCAGATCGCTCTTCGTCAGGAGATCACTGGTATTCACCAGGAGCTCTCCGGCATTCACGCCACCTTGGTTCGCCACGAGGGCCGTCTCGATCGCATCGACCGGCGCCTTGAACTCAACGATGTGCCTTCGCTATGAAATCCGCCATCCTCGTCTTCCCCGGCATCAACCGCGAACGCGACATGGCGCGGGCGCTGCGCATGATCTCCGGCCATGAGCCGGCGATGGTCTGGCACGCCGAGACCTCGCTGCCCAAGGGCACCGATCTCGTCGTCGTCCCCGGCGGCTTCTCCTATGGCGATTACCTGCGCTGTGGCGCGATCGCGGCCCGCGCCCCCGTGATGGACGCCGTGCGCGATCATGCCGCCAAGGGCGGGCTCGTGCTCGGCGTCTGCAACGGCTTCCAGATCCTGTGCGAATCTGGCCTGCTGCCGGGCGTGCTGATGCGCAACGACCGGCTGAAGTTCATCTGCAAGGATGTGCATCTGCGCGTCGAGCGCTCGGATTCGCCATTCACCCGCGGCTACAATGCCGGCCAGGTCATCCGCGTGCCGGTCGCCCATGGCGAGGGTAACTATGCGGCTGACGAGGAGACCTTGAAGCGGCTCAACGGCGATGGGCGCGTGCTGTATCGCTACTGTTCCGCCGATGGCGAGGTCGGCGACCTCAGCAACATCAATGGCGCTGCGCATTCGATCGCCGGCATCGTCAACGAGAGCGGGAATGTGCTCGGCATGATGCCGCATCCCGAGAATCACGTCGAGGACATCATGGGCTGCACCGACGGCCGCGGCCTATTCGCCGGCCTTGTCGCCCATCTCGACCGCGCCGCCTGATCGGCTGGTAGCGCTCCATCACGTGTCATTCGGCCACTCATAGGCCGGACCTATAAACGACCGATTGGCGATCGAGGGTCTGGGACGTTCCTCCATCTCCCGGATCGTCCCTGACGTCCGCTTTTGCCTCGATCCCGACGGTGCCTTGATGTCGATGCTGCCTCTCACTCGGCGCGCCCCGCGTTGGCTGCTCTTGTCCGCGTTGCTCGCAGTCATCCCGGGCGTTGGCGCGGCGCGAGCCGAGACACCGGCGGCAGCGCCGCCGGCCGCCGCTGCGCCGTTCTCGGTGAGCGGCTGGAAGCCGCAGCGGCCGAACGGCACCGACGTGACCTTCTTCCTGTGCGACGACGCCAAATGCGGTCCCGGCTCGAAGGTCAGTTATCGGCTGTATCCGCCGAATACGACGATGACGATCGAGCAATTTCGCGCCTCCCAAGAGCAGACCGTCAAGCTGCTGGACCAACGCGTACCCGGCCAGACCACCACGATCCTGGGCGTCGACGGCGACAAGGGCACCAAGTTGCCGCGTGTGTTTCGCGTGCGGCGCCTGAAGGTGGCGCCTGATGGGACCAAGGAATATCAGGTCAGTGGCGTGCTGTTCGGGCTGAAGGGCAGTGCGAGCCTGATCAGCTCGGCGGATAGCGAGAAAGGCAGCACCACCAACTTCGCGCAGTTCGCGATCCCTGTCATGGTCCTGCTCGGGCTGCCGCCGCGACAATGATTGTGAGCGCGACGGCGCTCTGAGGAGGCGCCGCCGCGCGCCTTCCGACCGTGCATCTCGGCTTCGATGAAGAGGCCGTTCATCGAAATCGTTCCGCGCGATTTTTATCCGGCCTCCGGCAACGCCGGGCCGATGTTTGCGTTGTCCGCCCGCGAATGGGGCAGGGAACCAAGGAGGTTCTCTCATGACGACGAAACATTGGCTGGGAACGGCCGCAATCATCCTGGCGATCGGCACGGCATCAGGTGCGGCATCGGCCCAGGGCGACATGAAGCGTGAAGGCGGGGCGGCTGCCCCGACTGCGCGGGAGGCGACACGCCCTGCTGGCGAGGCCAAGAGCGAGGTGAAGGGCGGCGCGGCGGCCGCTGAGCGCGGCGCGTCCGAGGCCAAGCAAAGCGCGCAGGAGCAGCGTCGCGGCGAGCCGGCAACCGGCGGGCGCGAGCAGGCGCAGGAGCGCGCGGCTGAACGGCCGGCGCATGACGCCAAGCAGAGCGCCGAGAGCAAGGGCGGCGCCGCCGCCGAGCGCGGCCGCGATGCCAAAGAGAGCGCCAAGGAAAGCGCTGAGACGAAGTCGGCCACGGACAGCAAGCAGTCGGAGAGCAAGGCCAAGGCCGAGTCGACCAACAAGGCCGAGTCCAAGCAGGAGCAGGATCGCGCCGCCGAGTCCAAGTCTGGCGCGACGGATCGCAAGTCCGACCGCGAGGCGGATCGCAACGACCGCAACAGCCCGGACAAGGACAAGACCCGGCAGAGCCAGGACGAGCGCAAGTCCGGTACGTCCGGCACGGCGGCTGACAAGACCGGCGACAAGCAGGACAACGATCGCAACAAGCAGGCCAACCAGCCGGCTGGCGCGGACACCAAGAGCTCGACCGCGCAGCAGAACCCGCAAACCGCTCCGACCGGTACTGGTCAGCAGACCGGACAGGCCAGCACCCAGACCCAACCCAATGGCAACCGCACCAACGCGCAGGTCCAGGTCAACGAGCAGCAGAAGACCCGCGTGGTCGATCAGCTCCGCCGCGATCACGACTTCGACCGCGCGCGCACCGATATCAACATCAACGTCAATGTCGGCGAGCGCCTGCCGGAGCGCGTGCGGCCGCGTCCGCTGCCGTCGGACATCGTCACTGTCGTGCCGGAATATCGCGGTTACGAGTATACGGTGGTGCATGACGAGATCGCCATTGTCGATCCGCGCAGCCGTGAGATCGTCGACGTCATCTCGCCGGACGGCCGGCGTGCCGATCGCGGCTATGATCGCGGCGGCTACGGTGTGAGCTCGACGCGGATCGTGCTGTCGGACGACCAGCGTCAGATTCTGCGCCGTGCGGCGACCGAGAGCGGTACGGTCGGTTCGACGACGTCGTCGTCCTCGGCCTCATCCGGCTCGAGCTGCCTGAGCCTGCGCCGAGTGCCCGATGAGCTCGCGCGCGCCAATCCGGAGCTTGCCAACTACCAGTATCTGGCGATCGGCGAGCAGGTCGTCCTGGTCGATCCGCGCGACCAGAAGGTGGTGCAGGTCATCGATCAGCAGCAGCAGTAATGCTGTGACCCTAAGTGCGTGACGGAAGGGCGGGAGCGCAGAGCGCTTCCGCCCTTTGTCTTGTGCCCTCGCGATGAAGGCGATCGCCGTCCGCCCAGCGAACGCGATTGCCGCGACGGCTTGAACCCGCCGTTGCAGTCATGCGTCAAACCAGCAGGACGCGTGAGCCGGCGCCGGCCGCAGGATTGTCCATCGCGCATGGCCACGCTATCAACGCGGGCGTGTAGCGTTGTTGGTTGTGGGGTGGGGGTCTGCCGTGCCGATTGCACTTGTCGTTCTGTTGCTCGACATCTCCCTGATCTATCATGCCTCCCGCACCGGCCGCTTGCAGCCCTGGGCTTTCATCATCCTGATGGTCCCGATGATCGGTGCGCTGGCCTATATCGTCGTCGAGCTGATGCCCGAGTGGCTCGGGAGCCACGACGTGCAGAAGGCGCGCAAGCGCGTCGCCAACAAGCTCGATCCCGAGAAGTACTACCGCGAGTTGTCGGACCGCGTTGCGGTGACGGATACGATCGCCAACCGCGCCGCGCTCGCCGAGGAATGCGTCGTGGTCGGTCGCTATGACGAGGCCGAGCAGCATTACGACCACATCCTGAGCCTGCCGATGGGCCATGAGACGATCTTCGCGCTCGGTAAGGCCAAGGCGCAGTTCGCGCGGCGCCGTCCGGCCGACGCACTGGCGACGCTCGATGAGCTGCAGAAGACGTGGCCGGACTACAATTCAACTGAGGCGCATCTGTTGTATGCGCGGGCCTTGCAGGACGCCGGCCGTACCGAGGAGGCGCTGGAGGAATACCAGGCGCTGTTGGACTACGCGCCGAGCAGCGAGGTGAAGGCGCGCTACGGCACCTTGCTCAAATCGGTCGGGCGCGTCGACGAGGCCAAGGTCGTCTTCACCGAGCTCCTGATCCAGATGAAGCGCTCACCCCGCCACGTCCGCAAGGCCCAGGCCGAGTGGATCGCGATCGCCGAGAAGCAGATCGCGGGTTAGCTGTTGTACGGGACACCGTGAGCAGCGAGCGAGGTCTTCGCCTCTCCCCGCAAGCGGGGAGAGGCCGGATTGCATCGGCTGCCCCTTACCCCAACCCTCTCCCCGTGAAGAACGGGGAGAGGGAGTGCACCGCCTTCGTGGTGAATGCTCGAACCCCTCTCCACCGAGACTACGGCGAGCTCGCCGTCTCCGGCGTCCGCCGCTTGATCCGCTTGATCGTCCCGGAAAACGAGAACAGCGGCTTCGGGCCTGAGTGCAGCATGCCGCGCAGGAAGATCAGCGAGGCGCCGGCGCGGGTGACCTCGCCGGTGGCTTCGATCAGCTCGCCCTCTCGCGCGGCATCGAGGAACTCGCTCGAGAACGACACGGTCACGCCCGGTCCCTGCATGATCGGCGCGGCAAACGCGAACAGGCAATAGTCGGCGAAGGTCATCAGGCAGCCGCCATGGACGTTGCCGCCGCCGTTCAGGTGCTTCTTCTCGACCCGGAAGGCGCAGCGGATCGAGCCGTCGTCCTCCATGCGGTGCCAGAACGGCCCGGTGTGGGATTCGTAGCTGTCGCGCATCCAGGTGCGCCAGCCGGCGAACTCGCCGTCGGTCGGGATGTGGATGCCGGGGCGGTTCTCGAAGGCGGAACGGGACAGATCGTGCACGTGACGGGGCCTTTAACTGTTGATTGACCGTCTTAAATCCGATCAATCCATAATCTGCAAATATCCCGCCACGCGGTCCGGGCCAAAGCTCTGGACAGGGCGGATGAGGGCCGTAAAAGGCCTTTTCGCATCAGGCCCGGCTTTCTATGAAGCAGGGTTTAAGGGACCAGCGGCCCACGGGGCAAAGGCATTTCTCCATGCGCAATGAACCGCAGATCACCCCCGAGCTCGTCGCCGCCCACGGCCTGAAGCCCGACGAATATGAGCGCATCCTGAAGCTGATCGGCCGGGAGCCGACCTTCACCGAGCTCGGCATCTTCTCGGCGATGTGGAACGAGCATTGCTCGTACAAGTCGTCGCGCATCCATCTCAAGGGGTTGCCGACCAAGGCGCCGTGGGTGATCCAGGGCCCGGGCGAGAATGCCGGCGTGATCGACATCGGCGACGGCCAGGCCGTCGTGTTCAAGATGGAGAGCCACAACCATCCGAGCTACATCGAGCCGTACCAGGGTGCCACCACGGGCGTGGGCGGCATCCTGCGCGACGTCTTCACCATGGGCGCGCGCCCGATCGCCTGCCTGAACGCGCTGTCGTTCGGCGCCCCGGAGCATCCCAAGACCAGGCATCTGGTGTCCGGCGTCGTCGCCGGCATCGGCGGCTACGGCAACTCTTTCGGCGTGCCCACGGTGGGCGGCCAGACCCGCTTCCATACCCGCTACGACGGCAACATCCTGGTCAACGCCATGGCGGTCGGCCTCGCCGACGCCGACAAGATCTTCTATGCGGCGGCCTCCGGCGTGAACATGCCGATCGTCTATCTCGGCTCCAAGACCGGCCGCGACGGCATCCACGGCGCCTCGATGGCTTCGGCCGAGTTCGACGACAGCTCGGAAGAGAAGCGCCCGACCGTGCAGGTCGGCGATCCCTTCGCCGAGAAGCTGCTGCTTGAAGCGTGCCTCGAGATCATGGCGGCCGATTGCGTGATCGCGATCCAGGACATGGGCGCGGCCGGCCTGACCTGCTCGGCGGTCGAGATGGGCGCCAAGGGCGACCTCGGCGTCGATCTCGATCTCGACTCTGTGCCGACCCGCGAGACCGGCATGAGCGCCTACGAGATGATGCTCTCGGAAAGCCAGGAGCGCATGCTCATGGTCCTCAAGCCGGAGAAGGAGAAGGAAGCCGAGGCGATCTTCCGCAAATGGGGCCTCGATTTCGCCGTGGTCGGCTACACCACGCCGAGCAAGCGCTTCGTGGTGAAGCACGGCGGCGGCGTCATGGCCGACCTGCCGATCAAGGAGCTCGGCGACGAGGCGCCGCTCTATGACCGTCCGCATGTCCCGTCACCCGCGCTGCCGGTGATCCATGCCCGCGAGGTCAAGCCGCCGATGGACATCATCCCGGCATTGGAGAAGCTGATCGCGACGCCGGACCTGTGCTCCAAGCGCTGGATCTGGGAGCAGTACGACCACGTCATTCTCGGCAACACCGTGCAGCGCCCCGGCGGCGATGCCGCGGTGGTGCGCGTGCAGGATGGGCCGAAGGGCCTGGCGCTGACCGTCGACGTCACGCCGCGCTATTGCGAGGCGGATCCGTTCGAGGGCGGCAAGCAGGCGGTGGCGGAGGCCTGGCGTAACATCACTGCCGTCGGCGGCCGGCCGCTCGCGATCACCGACAATCTCAATTTCGGCAATCCGGAGCGGCCCGAGATCATGGGCCAGTTCGTCGGCTGCCTGAAGGGCATCTCGGAGGCCTGCCGCGCGCTCGACTTCCCGGTCGTCTCCGGCAACGTCTCGCTCTATAACGAGACCAACGGCCGGGCCATCCTGCCGACGCCCTCGATCGGCGGCGTCGGCCTGCTCGATGACTTCACCAAGTCGGCCAGCATCGCCTTCAAGGCCGAGGGCGAGGCCATCCTGCTGATCGGCGAGACCCACGGCTGGCTCGGCCAGTCGGTCTACCTGCGCGACGTCTGCGGCCGCGAGGAGGGCGCTCCGCCGCCGGTCGATCTCTCCGCCGAGAAGCGCATCGGCGATGTGGTGCGCGGCATGATCCATGCGGGTACGGCGACGGCCGCGCACGATCTCTCCGACGGCGGCCTGCTGGTCGCGCTCGCCGAGATGGCGATGGCCTCCGGCATCGGCGCGCGCCTGCTGGCTTCACCTGCCTCCATCGTGCCGCACGCCTATTGGTTCGGCGAGGACCAGGCGCGCTATCTCGTGACCGTGCCGGAGACCGAGGCCGGCCGCGTCCTCGCCAAGATGCGCGGCGCCAACGTGCCATGCACCCGCATCGGCACCACCGGCGGCAGAGCGCTGGCGATCGCCGGCGAAGCCTCGGTCGAGGTCGCCACGCTCAAGACTCGGTTCGAAGGTTGGCTGCCGAGCTACATGGGCGGTAGCGCCGCATAACCCTCAGCCGTCGTCCCGCACAAGCCACGACGGCGCATTGCGCCGACGTGGCGCCGATCCGGGACCCATACGCCGCGGCCGTTATTGTCGGCACGCTGGTCGTCGACCTGTGCGAACAACAAAGTCCTGTGGTTATGGGTCCCTGCGTTCGCAGGGACGACGGCGGAGGTTGCCGTCCGAGCGGGGGGGGGCGCCCGCGGCGTCACCACGAGCGCGCCTTAAAGCACGTTCTTCGCGCCCGGAATCTGCCTCAGCACCCAAGTCGCCCCCCAACTCAGCAGCACGCTACCAACGAAGGCGATCGTCGCCTTGGCGACGGCCGGCAGGTTGAGGTCGAACAGCCCGTACTGGATCCACAGCACGATCGGATAGTGCACCAGGAACATGCCGTAGGCGTCGGCCTGCAGCCGGTCGAGCACGGAGAATTCCGAGCGGCGGTGGTTGAGGAAGTAGGACAGGATTGCGAACATCATCGCGGCGCTGAAGATCACGAAGAAGAAGCCGTAGGCTCCCTCATACCAATCCGGGAGCTCCGGCGGATTGCCGAGCACCTGACGCTTGATCGTGATCAGCACCCACAGCAGCGCGTAGGGCACCAGCGTCACGACGATCCAGGCGCCGAGTCCGCGCTGTGACATCTGCCCCTCGGCGGCTAGCAGGCCGCGCTCGAAATTGGCCGCGCCGATGCCGGCACCGACATAGAAATAGGCGGCGTAGAGCAGGATACGGCTGGCCTGCACCGAGAAGGGGCCGGCTTCGAACCAATGGGTCGGTCCGAAGAACAGCCGCGACGGGATGTAGAGCAGGCCCGTGATCAACAGGAAGACGAAGAAGAAGTCGCGGGGGTGCTCGAATCCGCGCAGCGACAGCCGGTTGATCGGATCGAGCAGGCCGGGCGAGATGCGGTAGAGCAGGGCCGCCGATGCGTCGAACGCCAGCAGCACCCAGATGAACCAGATCGGCCCGCTCGGCCACGGACCGACGGTCACGGTCTTCCACCAGAAGGCGGCGAAGCTGGCGTCGGGATTGGCGCGCAGCTCGATCGCATAATAAGCGAGCGGAATCAGCGTCAGCGCGGCGATGACGAAGGGCAGGCCGAGCCGCAGCAGGCGATCGCGCAGGTGCTGCCAGGTCGACTTGTGCGCAAGGCCGGACCACGCGAACAGTCCTGACAGGAAGAAGAACATGGCCATGAAGAAGCTGTCGGTGGCCAGCACGATGCCGTCGAAGCCGAGGAAGGAGGTCGGGTCGGTGTGCCCGAAATAGGTGTAGGGAATCACGGCGTGATGCAGCAGCACCACCAGTGTCAGAAAGGTGCGGGCGTGATCGAGCGCAGCGTTTCGCGCCCGTGCCTTTGGCCGGACCTGAAGCTCCACCTTCGCGGCCGCCGCCGATTGCGTAACCGATATGACCATGTGCCCCAAGCCCCGCTGCCGTCTCGCTCGATCCTGATCGGTGCTGCAAATCAGTTGCCGAAGCCGCCCGCAACCCGATTTCTCACACCTCCCGCTACTTTGTCGTCCTCTCCAGCTTACGAAGCCGCAGCCGCGAAAGTTACGGGCAGGTCTGCTCGAAGTTGCGGATGTTCTCCGACTGCCCCGATCTAAAGGAACCGGTTCCCGGCAGCGTCGTTAGTAAGGCGAACGCGCCGGCACGGCGCCTGACTGGAGGACCATACCGTGACTATTCTCAAATGGGCGCTGCTGTTTTTCTTGATCTCGGTCGTCGCCGGTGTTCTCGGCTTCACGGGAATCTCGGCGGCTTCCGCAGACGTAGCGCGGATCCTGTTCTACATCTTCCTGGTGATCTTCCTCGTGCTCCTGATTCTCGGCCTGACGATCTTCAGGGTCTAAGAGGCCGCGAACCAAACGCCCGCCGCACCGGTACCCCACCGGGCGGCGGGAATCAGCCGGCAGCAACTTCCTCGATCCGCACCTTGTCGGGATAGAACGCCAGATGGCCCGCAATCTCGGCCATCGCCGGGAACGGCGTCTCATAGCTCCAGATCGCGTTGTCCAGCGTCTTGCCGCCTACGGCGATGTTGAAATAGCTGGCATCGCCCTTGTAGGGACAATGCGTGACGCGATCCGTCTTCTGCAGCGCCGCCATGTTGGCATCGGCCCGGGGCACGTAGTGGACCGCCGGGTAGCTCGCCTCCTTCAAGGTGAGTGCGCGCGTGGTATCGGCGATGATGACGCCATCGGCGATGACACGCACCCGTCTCGGATTTGGGGTGATGGTGATCGGGTGATCCGGCCCTGGAATCTTCATGTCGTCTCCCTCGCAATCGGGACTCGGGTGCGTCACCCGGTCCAGCGCATTGTGCGTGAGCTGGACATATAGTGGTTCCGGGCGTGACCTCGAAACCGGTTCACGTTAAATTCCACCATCACGGTCGCGCGAGAGCGCCTTGATTCGTGCCGTTCGACGGGCCACACAGGGGAGCTGCGGCCAGCAGCTCTTTGGACACGCGCGCCGCTACAGAAGGAGATGGACTGGGATGCCTATGGATGCCCACGTGATCGAGCAGATGATCAAGGCCGCCATTCCCGACGCCCAGGTGACGATTCGTGATCTTGCCGGCGACGGCGACCACTACGCTGCGACCGTCATCTCCGAGGCTTTCCGCGGCAAGTCGCGCGTGCAACAGCATCAGCTCGTCTATCAGTCGCTGCGCGGCCAGATGGGCGACGTCCTGCACGCGCTGGCTCTTCAGACCGGAGTGCCGGACCAGCGCTGACGGCTCGTATCGGCTGTTTGCGCCTCTGCCGACCGAACCACCCGTGCCGGGCGCGGATGCCTGTTATTCCAGCAGATCGCTGGACCGTGGGACGCTATCCGATCCGGCGAAGCCGGAGCCTCACGCGTCGGCCACCATCGCCTGAACCGAGAACATCTTCTCGGCATCGGTCCAGACCGTCTGCACCTTCCAGCCTGAGCCGCGAGCCAACGCCCCGAAGCGGTCGATGCTGTATTTATAGCTGTTCTCGGTGTGGATGCTTTCGCCGGCACGGAAGGAGATCGTGGTGCCGAGCAGGCGAACTGTCTGAGGTTTCCGCGCCACCAGATGCATCTCGATACGGTGCTGCTCGCGATTATAGATCGCGCGGTGGACGAAGGCGGAGAGGTCGAAATTGCCGCCGAGCTCGCGGTTGATGCGCAGCAGCAGATTGAGATTGAAACGCGCGGTGACGCCGGCCGCATCATTGTAAGCGGCATGCAGCACGCGCTCGTCCTTCTCCAGGTCAACGCCGACGATCATCAGCGCGCCGGCGCCCAGGATCTCCCGCGCAGACCGCAGAAAGCGGCAGGCCTCGTGCGGCTCGAAATTGCCGATGGTCGATCCCGGAAAGAAGCCCACCTTCGGCTTGCCTGCGATGGCCTCGGGCAGCTTGAACGCCGTGGTGAAGTCGGCAACCACCGGATGGACCGCGAGATCGGGGAAATCGCGGCGAAGGCTGTCGGCCTGCGCAGTGAGGAAGTCGCCGGAGATATCGACCGGCACATAAGCCGCAAAGCGGCAGCTCTCCAGCAGCAGCCGCACCTTGGTCGTGGCGCCGGCGCCGAACTCGATCAGAGCCGCATCCTCGGGGATAACAGCCGCAATCTCCGCACCGCGGTCTCGGAGAATGCCGAGCTCGGTCCGCGTCGGATAGTATTCCGGCAGCCGCGTGATCTGTTCGAACAGATCCGATCCGGCGGCGTCATAGAAGTACTTCGGTGACAGCTGCTTGGGCTGCTGGCTGAGGCCCGCGACCGCATCCTGCGCGAAGGCCGACGTCTTGTCGTCGGGAAGATGGGCATCGACCAGAGCGTTGACGTGCACGTTCATGATACTCTCCTGGACGCGCAAGAGGCGCGATGATCGGCAACAATGTTCGCGACTCTCTTAGACGTAGTCGGCGAGACGCAGCCCCGTGAATTGCCAGCGGTGATGCGGATAAAAGAAGTTGCGGTAGGTGATGCGGCTGTGGTCCGCCGGCGTGGCAAGCGACGAGCCGCGCAGCACCAGCTGATTGACCATGAACTTGCCGTTGTACTCGCCGAGCGCACCCTCCATGGCACGGTAGCCGGGATAGGGGCTGTAGGCGCTGCGGGTCCACTGCCAGACGATGCCGAAGGCGTCATTCAACTGGTTGCCGCGCGCGGCGACCTCCCATTCCATCTCGGTCGGCAGGTGCTTGCCGGACCAGCGCGCGAATGCGTCGGCCTCGTAATAGCTGACGTGGCAAACCGGAGCATCCGGATCGACCGGCTGCAGCCCGCTGAGCGTCATCATGCGCCATTCGCCCGCGACCTCATACCAATGGCCCGGCGCCTGCCAGCCTTCGCGGCTGGCTACGGCGAAGCCGTCCATCAGCCACAACGTGGCGGTCCGGTAGCCGCCGTCGGCCATGAAGGCGAGCCACTCGGCATTGGTGACGAGGTTGCGCGCCAGCTTCACCGGCCCGACGAGCGCGCGATGCGCCGGTCGCTCATTGTCGAAATGGTAGCCGTCACCGGCGTGACCGACGGTGTGGATGCCCTCGGGAAGGCTGATCCAATCCTCGCCGCCGCGGGCTGGGACGGGGAAGCGCCATGAGGGATCATAGGCGGGCGCCGTCGGATTCTGCGCGAAGGCATGCAGGATGTCCGTCAGCATCAGCTCCTGATGCTGCTGCTCATGGTTGAGCCCGACCTCCACGAGCGGGGCGACGGCCTCCAAGGTCGACGCATCAGCGCGGCCCAGGAAGTCGACCATGGCCGCGTCGACATGGCGGCGATAGGCGCTGATGTCGGCGACACCAGGGCGGGTGATCAGTCCGCGCTCGCCCCGCGTGTGGCGGGGGCCGGCACTGACGTAATAGGAATTGAACAGGAAGGCATAGTCCGGGTGAAACGGCGTGTAGCCCCGGCAATGCGCGCCCAGCACGAATTGCTCGAAGAACCAAGTGGTGTGGGCGCGATGCCATTTCGCCGGGCTGGCATCCGGCATCGACTGGATGACCTGATCCTCTGCGCTGAGCGGCGCGGCTCGGCGTTCGGTCTCGCCCCGGACCGCCAAAAAGGCCTCGGTCAGGCTCTCGGCCAGGGGACGGGAGCTCGGGGTCTGCGCGGCGGTGGCGGGAAGCGAGGCTGTGGCGGAGGCTGAACTGGTCACGCGGGTCTCCGTTTGGATGGAGAGAACGATTTTCGACGGAACAAGTTCCTTCGGACAGTTCGTCCTAGATGGGGGCTTGGTTACGGGATGAAACCCTCGCCCCGGCGATAATATTGCCGTCATCAGCCCATGGCCCGCGCGAGGGCCTGCCTTGCGGGCCGATCCTTGGCATTTTACTTTGGCGGACCAACGGTTTGCGCTACATATAGCGGGAGTGACGGTCGTCCCCGGGCGAAAATGGGCCCGAAGCGACCGGAGCGGCACCGAGCCCCAGGCGTTCCTTGAGGCGCCCTAGAGGAAGCGAAGATGAGCATCGAGCAATTCATTGACAACGAAGTGAAGTCGAACGACGTCGTCCTGTTCATGAAGGGGACGCCGCAGTTTCCGCAGTGCGGATTTTCCGGGCAGGTCGTGCAGATCCTCGATCATGTCGGCGTCGGCTATAAGGGCCTTAACGTCCTGGAATCGGCCGAGCTGCGCAACGGCATCAAGACGTTCTCCAACTGGCCGACGATTCCGCAGCTGTACGTGAAGGGCGAGTTCGTCGGCGGTTGCGACATCGTGCGTGAGATGTTCCAGAGCGGCGAGCTGCAGCAGCTGTTCACCGACAAGGGCATTCCGGTCGGCACGGCGGCTTCCGCCTGAGCTATCCGGTCCGCACCATCGGCGCGACCCGCTTCGAGGTCGTCACCGCCGACATCACCAAGCTCGGCGTTGACGCCATCGTCAACGCCGCGAACTCGTCTTTGCTCGGCGGTGGCGGCGTCGATGGCGCCATCCACCGCGCCGCCGGTCCGGACCTCGTCATGGAGTGCCGCATGCTCCATGGCTGCAAGACCGGCGAGGCCAAGATCACCAAGGGCTACCGGCTGCCGGCGCGCCATGTGATCCACACCGTCGGCCCGGTCTGGCAAGGCGGCGATCGCGGCGAGCCGGAGCTGTTGGCCTCGTGCTATCGGCGCTCGATCGAGCTGTGCCACAAGCATCTCTTGGACTCCGTCGCCTTTCCCGCGATCTCGACCGGGATCTTTCGATTTCCCGCCGATCGCGCCGCGTCCATTGCGGTCGCGACCTCCATCGCGGCCATCAGCGAGCAGACCTCGCTGTCGCAGATCGTGTTCTGCTGCTTCTCCGACCAGAGCGCTGAGCTGCACGACCACGCGCTCAGCGAGGCGATCGCAAGCCGAGCCGGTCTGTAGCTGTGACGGGATCTCTCTGCAGCAGGGCAGCTAGCGTGGATCGGCCGGTTTCGCGACGAACGCTGCTCGGCGCCTTTCTCGCGGCGCCGATATGGCCTGCTCTGGCTCGTGCAGGGATATCTTCCCGGCGCAATCTCGATCGGCTGCGCCTCGATCAGGTCTCCGCCTATTTTCGTCACGAGGTTGCCGCCGGCAACATTCCTGGCGCCGTCGTCCTGGTCCAGCAGCACGGCAGTCCGGTCCTGCTGCAGAGCTTCGGCTTGCGCGATCCTGCCACCCGCGCGCCGATGACGGAGGACGCGATCTTCCGCATCTATTCGATGTCGAAGCCGATCACGTCGGTGGCCGCGATGATGCTGGTCGATGACGGCAGGCTGCGGCTCGATGATCCCTTGTCGAAATTGATCCCGGCGTTCGCGGATGTGAAGGTCGATGGCGCGCCGCTCGTGCGTCCGATCACCATCCTCGATCAGCTGCGCCACACCTCCGGTCTCACCTACGGCTTCTATGGCGAGACCGCGGTTCGCCGTCAGTACGCCAAGGCGCGCCTTTTCGATGGTGACATCGACAACGCCATCTTCGTCGAGCGCCTGGCCAGGCTGCCGCTTGCCGAGCAGCCGGGCACGCTGTGGGACTACGGCCACTCGACCGACGTGCTCGGCCGGGTGATCGAAATCGTGTCCGGCCTTCAGCTTTATCAATTCGAGCAGGAGCGGCTGCTCGGTCCGCTCGGCATGCGCGAGACGGCGTTCTTCCTCGCCGACCAGGGCCAGCGTGGCCGCGTCGCCGAGCCGTCGCCGCGCGACTGGTTCGATCGGCCGATCGCAGGCCTCGATGATCCGATCCGTCCGAAGCACTGGGAATCGGGCGGGGCGGGCATGATCAGCACCATCTCGGACTACGCGCGGTTCGCGCAGATGCTGCTGAACGGCGGCGCGCTGGACGGTCGCCGCTACCTTAAGCCTGAGACGGTCGCGCTGATGACGCGGGACCATGTCGTGGGGGCGGGGATTCGTCGTGACGACCTCTATTTTCCTGGCGCCGAGCACGGCTTCGGTCTGGGCTTCTCCGTGCGCCTCGCGGCGAAGCCGCCGTTGCCAGCGGGCGAATATGGCTGGGATGGCGTCGGCGGGACGTTCTTCTTCATCGATCCCGCCGACGACCTTTTCGTGATCGTCATGATGCAGGCGCCTGCACAGCGCGGCCGCATCGCGAGCGACATGCGGCAGCTGGTCTACTCGGCGCTCGTGCCATGATCCTCATGCGCCGCGGACGATCTCCCTGACGTGGCCGATCGTCTCCTCGATCATCGCGGCTGACACATCGAGATGCGTGCAGGCGCGGATGCGGCCGTCCATCATGGCGAGCAGCACGCCGCGCTTGCGCAGCTCGCTCACCATCTTGTCGCCGGAGACGCCGGCGCCGTCGGGCTTGAAGAACACGAGATTGGTCTCGGGCTCCTGCACTTCGATGCCTTGGATCTGCGACAGACCGCGCGCCAGCGCGCGGGCATTGGCGTGATCCTCGGCGAGACGGTCAACGTGATGATCGAGCGCGTAGATGCAGGCGGCGGCGACGACGCCGGCCTGGCGCATCGCGCCGCCGAGCCGCTGCTTCCAGCGCCAGACCTCGTCGATGAACGCGGCGCTGCCGGCAAGCACGCCGCCGATCGGTGCGCCCAGGCCCTTGGAAAAGTCGATCCAGGCGGAATCCCAGCCGGCGGTCATCTCGGCCGCCGAGATGCCGGTCGCCACGGTGGCATTGAGCAGCCGCGCGCCGTCCATATGCGTCGCCATGCCATTCGCCTTGGCGATCTCAGCGATCTCATCGAGCGCAGCCTTCTTCCAGATCGTGCCGCCGCCGATATTGGCGGTTTGCTCGACGCTGACCACGGTTTGCGGCGGCTGATAACGTGAACGCGGATGCAGCGCGGCGCGGAACGTCTCCGGCGTGAACTGGCCGTCGAGCCCCTTGAGCTGTGTCACCTGGAAACCACCGAGCGCGGCATGCGCGCCGCCCTCGCGCGAGATGATGTGCGCGGTCTCATGCGCCAGGATCTCGTCGCCGGGGCGACAGTGCACCAAGGTCGCCGCGACGTTGCACATCGTGCCCGACGGCATCAGCACCGCGGCTTCCTTGCCCATGAGCGCGGCGACGCGGGCGGTGAGCTCGTGCACGGTCGGATCATCGCCGATCTGCTCGTCGCCGACCTCGGCCCGCGCCATCGCCTCGCGCATCGCGGGAGTCGGGCGCGTCTGCGTATCCGACAACAAATTGACGCGCACGGGCGGCGCCTTGGGATCGCGCGGGGGCGGGGTGTAATACATCGGCAGTCCTCGTTCGGCTTTCACCTGACGACCTTACCCAACTCGCACCGCTCTCGCAAAACGCGTCCCCGTCCGGATCACGCCGCGAGCCAGATATCCGGCCGCAGCGGCCTTGAGATATCGATCGGCCGGGTCACCAGAAGCGGCGCATCCGCGCAATCGAACACCCAGGACTCCATCGGGCTGCGCCGCGAGGGCGAAAGAACCAGCGACGCCCCCGGCCGCTGCCGCTTGATGTTCCAGCCCATGTTCACGGCGGCCCAGCCGACCAGCGTGGTTTGCCAATCGTCGGCGGGTTCGGGAGAATTGTCGAAACAATGGAGAAGTTCGAGCGCGAACGGATCGTAGCGAAGTTGCGCGTCGGCAAAGGTGAGCCCGGTTCCGACATGGCGGATCACATGGGCGGTCGCGTCGGACTGGACGTGCCAGCAGGAGCGTTCGAGAAGGTCGAAGACGGTCGACGGATACAGGCCGTCATTGAAGCGGTAGCGGATTCCCGAGGGACGCGCGCGTAACGGAGAAGCGTGGAGGGGCGGCGGCCGCAATGGCGGCAGAGGCGGGGCACCGACCGCATCGGTCGGCAACGCACCGAAGATGATATTGCGCCTGTTGAACTCCATGGCGAACGCCCCGCTACTTTACAACTGCGGACAGTGAATCACGGGATCGACACGCTGTCAGCCCAGCTGGGGCGAATTCGAGGCAAGTGTGGCATTCGGGAATCGGTTCGCATGATCCGAAAATCCAAAAAACAAAGGCCCCGGCGCATGCCAGGGCCTTCTGATTATCAGATGTGGCCGGAGCGGCGCTCCGTCAAGATCAGCGCGAGTAGAACTCGACGATCAGATGCGGCTCCATCTGCACCGCGAACGGCACGTCCGACAGCGCGGGGATGCGGATGAACTTCGCGGTCATCTTGGAGTGATCGACCTCGATGTAGTCCGGCACGTCACGCTCGGCGAGCTGGCTGGCTTCGAGCACCACGGCGAGCTGCTTCGAGGCTTCCTTGACCTCGATCACGTCGCCCGGCTTGACCTGGTAGCTCGCGATGTTGACCTTGCGGCCGTTCACCTTGATGTGGCCGTGGTTGATGAACTGGCGTGCGGCGAACATCGTCGAGACGAACTTGGCGCGGAACACCACGGTGTCGAGACGGCGCTCGAGAATGCCGATCAGGTTCTCGCCGGTGTCGCCCTTGAGACGGCCGGCCTCGACATAGATGCCGTGGAACTGGCGCTCGGAGATGTTGGCGTAGTAGCCCTTCAGCTTCTGCTTGGCGCGCAGCTGCACGCCGAAGTCGGAGAGCTTGCCCTTGCGGCGCTGGCCGTGCTGGCCGGGGCCGTATTCGCGGCGGTTGACGGGGCTCTTCGGGCGGCCCCAAATGTTCTGGCCCATGCGGCGATCGATCTTGTACTTCGCCTCACTGCGCTTAGTCATCGCGTCCTCTTAAAAATCTTTCGTTCGGGTTTGAGGAAACGCGCCCTCCTGTGTGTCCGGGAAGCCCGGTCCACCGACAGGCCGATCCCCAAAGCGTGAGGGGACAAAGCCACGGGTCGCGAAACGCAACGCGGGCCGAAAGCGGCCCGCGAGCAGGGCGGTTCTTAAGGGAGAAACCGCTGACTTGTCAAACCTTAACCGCCGATTTTGCCGGGAAATCACCCCTGCGGCTCCCCGATGGCGGTGATTTTCGGCCGTTTCCCCTCGCACGCCCGGTCGACCTCCGCCAATCCCGGTCCGACAGCCGGGGTGGCCCTCAGTTCGGCCGCGATCTCCCCGTTCAGCACCTCCTGCAGCCGGATCGCGGTCCTGGCGATCATGGCCCCGTCGGTCACCCGGTGATCCCACCGGATCAGAAGGCGGGTGGTCTGGTCGGGCCTGATGACGTCGTAATTGATGATGAACGGTCCTGGGCTCAACGCGAGCAACTGGCCGCCGCCGCAGGCGGCGACGCTGGTCACCGAAAAATTGCCGAACCAGTTGGCGCGCTGCCGGCCGAAGCTGAGGCCGACCCACCAGGCGAACCGCCGCAGCGGGAGGGGTAACCGGGTCGCCCGCATGATCTTGCGGAACATAGGGACGTCCTCGACCGGCGCCTCCTTGCCCTGCCGGATCACCGCGTCGATCTCGGCCAGGGTCATGGTCTCCGGCCCGGACACGCGCTGCGGCAGCACGCAATCCTCGCCATGTTCGACCCTTGCGATGGTCACGGTCGCGACGCTGCGCGGCAGCTCGTAGAAGCAGGGCCACGGCCATTTGACATAGAGCGTGCGCAGCACCGGCTCGTCGCGAGCGACCAGAGCGAACGCCTTGACGAACAGCGCCGCGAAGCCGGGCGGGCGATCGGCCGCGGCGCGGGCCTCCAGCAGTGGGCCGAGCTGGAGGGTGCGCTCCAGCGACACGAACGGCACGTCGCGCGAGGCGTGCATCAGATCGATGATCAGACGGCGGTGCAGCGAAATCGGCCTGGTCTGTCCGCGCATCTGAAATCGGTACTCCCATACATTGGTGTCGATGGCCGTCTGATGCAGCCGTTATCGGTCAGACCCGGACCGCTCCGCCCGGCGGCCCTGTTACCCCGGGTCGCCGCGCGGTGAAAGCCTCGTCTTGCCGTTAGGGCGCCGGCGAGGCCAGCGGCTTGGTCTTGTCGACCACGTAGACGCCGAGCACCTTCAGGCCCTTGTCGCCATGAACCTTGGCGTCATGAACGACGCCGGCCGGGATCTGGAACGAGTCTCCAGGCTTCAGGTGCCGGTCGGGCTGGCCCTCGACGATAAGCTCGGCCTCGCCTTCCAGGATGTAGGCCGTCTCCACGCCGGGGTGGGTATGCCGGCCTGCAGCACCGCCGGCGGGAACCTCAGCGAGTGCCTGCACGATGGTATGGCCGTCCGGAAAATCGGTCTTGTTCAGCAAGGTGCGCTTGATCGCCGGCTGCTGCGCCAGCGCCGCGCCGAGCCCGAGCACGGCCAGCGACAGACCGAAAATCATCTTCTTCACCATGGTCTTCTCCCCCAATGTTGTTTTTCGTTCGGAACGTGAAGCGCTGAGATCCGCGGCCTGATCAGCGTTTGATCCCTTCAAAACTGGCGGCAATCCCGCGCTGGAACAAGGACCAATCGAAGCCGAGCGCGAGCGCGAGGTAGCCGCGCTCGATCATCGCATTGGCCTGCTCGGCCGAGCGGGCCGCGCCGCCGATCGGCACGCCTGACTTGAGGATGCCGGCCTCGGCGCGGGCGATGAGCGATTTGACCGTGGGATCATCGAGTTGGCCGCGCTTGTTGATCGAGGTGGCCAAGTCGCCGGGGCCGATCACCGCGATGTCGATACCGGGCGTGGCCATGATCTCGTCGATGCGCTCGACCGCCTCGACATGCTCGATGGTCACCATGCAGATCATGTCGTCGTCGGCGGTGGCCATGTACTCGGCCATCGAGACGTTCCAGTGGAACGGCGCGTGGAACGGGCCCCAGAGACGGTCGCCGCGCGGCGGGTAGCGTACGCTGCGCACCGCCTTCTCAGCCTCGCTGCGGCTGGAGATCATCGGAAAGTTGATGCCGAGCGCGCCGAGATCCATCGGCGCTTTCGCCAGATGCGGCTCGTTGGCGGCGATCCGCACCAGCGGCACGCAGGGCGTGCCTGCGGTCGCCGTGATCATCGCATGCGCGGTGGAGAGATCGATCGGCCCGTGCTCGAGGTCGACGATGATCCAGTCGAGCGATTGCGCCATGATGCGCACGGTCTGGATGCTCGGGATCGTGGCAATGGCGCCGAAGGTCGGCCGCCTGTCGTGCCAGGCCTGCTTGAGGCGATTGAGGGCTTTGGGGGACGCGGACATCGGACGTCTCCGTCAGGCCGGCACGCGGCCGCCGAAAAACGGCGTGAGTGCGCGGCTGAGCTGATGCGGCTTGTTCGAGGTAAAGATCATCTTGGCGGCGCCGTGATCGACGCGGTCGGACTGCGGACCTAGCAGGTCGACGACCCGGCGCGCGATCGCCGGCGCAGGATCGATCCAGGCGACCGGCCAGGGTGCGAGCCTCTGCAGCCGGTCGAGCAGCAGCGGATAATGCGTGCAGGCGAGCACGACCGTGTCGGTGCGGGCGCCAACGTCATCGGCATCGCCGGTGAAGCAAGGCAGGATCTCGGCCGCGATCGCGTCGTCGCTGACGGCGGTTCCGCTGAGCGCGGTTTCGGCCAGCGAGGCCAGATCCGGCGAGCCGACCAGCGTGACCGCGCAGCCCTGCGCGAAGTCGCGGATGAGCGCGTGAGTGTATTCGCGCTGCACGGTGGCCTTGGTGCCGAGCACGGAGACGCGTTTGGTTTGTGATTGCGCGCAGGCCGGCTTGATCGCCGGCACGGTGCCGACGAACGGGGTCGTGTAGGCGGCCCGCAGCGGCGCCAGCGTCTGCACCGAGGCGGTGTTGCAGGCGATGACGATCAGGTCCGGCTCGTGCGTTGTGATCAACTCGCCCATCAGCGGCACCACGCGGGCGATCAGCGCCGCTTCGCTGTGATGGCCGTAAGGAAAGAACGCATCGTCGGCGACATAGACGTAATGCGCATCGGGACGCGCGCGCACCACCTCGCGCAACACGCTGAGGCCGCCGAGGCCGGAGTCGAACACGAGAATCGTCGGGCGGTTTGTCACGTCGCGAGTGTACCGGATCGGAGAGGGCGGTTCAGTCGGTTTTTCTGCAGGGTTTGGCGGGAGTAGGGCGTCTCGGTGTGTTCCAGTGGCGGAGGCGAAGGTTCAAACATGCATGGGTTTGCCCCCGCAGCCCCCCAACAATCGGTGTCATCCCGGCGAACGCCGGGATCCATAACCACCGGCGGAATTTGTTGCGCAAGGCTGGCAGCTCCAGCGTGCCTCATACAACCGCCCCGGATTATGGGTCCCGGGTCGGCGCCGCGCCGCCGCTGTCGCGTCGTCGCAGCTTGCCCGGGACGACGACGGAGTGTGTAGCCACGGCATCTCATCCTCGCACCCGCTGTCGCGTCCGAGTGTTGCTCATCTCATCGCCCTCTCGAAATGAGGGCGCGGGGAAGGCCGGGTGCCGGTCGCACCCATGGCCCGCCTGCAACAAAAAAGCAGGCGGCAGTCACCACAGGTACGGGCCGGATCATCCGGCCTTCCCCGCGCGATGGCGCTACGGCTTATACGTGCTCTCCCCGGGGACCGGCTTTTGACCCCGTCGCCTTGCGCGCTCGTCCAGACTTTGCGACGCAGACTTGGTCTCGGCACCGGGAGACCAGGACCACACGATTTCGCCGTGCGCATCGGATCGTTCGTCGGCATGATCGCTCACGCTGCAACCCGACACGCCCACCGCATCCCGCACTCCACGCTCGTGACGATCGCGAAACGCCCCTCAAGTGAGACGGGATGCGACACCATAGCACTGTCTTCTGAAAAACGGAAGAAAAAAGATTCGGATTTTCGGGTGGGTGGCGCGGAGCTACGCGATCGCGATGCGGTTGCGGAGAGTAGTAAACATTAGCGTTGACTAATTCATTAGCGATTGCTATTCTTTCTGCATGCTCCAGACTGAACCCATCACCACCGTCATGCGCGCCTTGGCCGACCCCACGCGGCGGGCCGTGTTCGAGCGCATCGTCCAATCCGACGAGATCACCGTGGTCGAACTGACCCGCGGCAGCAGCGTCACACAGGGCGCGATCTCGCAGCATCTGAAAGCCTTGAAGCAGGCGGGCCTGGTCTGCGAGCGCCCCGAGGGGCGCAAGGTCTACTACCGCGCCGAGCCACGCGGCCTGGAGCCGCTGGCCGACTGGATGAGCCATTACGGCGCCTTCTGGCGCGACCGCTTCGCCGATCTGAGGAAACTGCTGAAGGACATCGATCCATGAATCAAGACGTGAAGCCGGACACGCACGCCATCGTGGTGGAGGAGGTCTTTCCGCATGCGCCTGAGGTGGTCTGGAAGGTGCTGACCAATGGTGAACTGATCGGCCGCTGGCTGATGGCGCCCACGGGGTTCGCGGCCGTGGTGGGGACGCGCTTCACCTTCCAGACCACGCCGGCCGGCGAATGGGACGGCACCATTCATTGCGAGGTGCGTGAGGTCGTGCCGAACGAGCGGTTGTCCTATGCGTGGAAGGGCGGCCATGCCGGCAATGTCGGCTACGGCGCGCCGTTGGAGACCGTGGTCACTTTTAGCCTAGCGAGAGCGGACGACGGCACGCGCCTGCGCCTCGTCCATTCCGGCTTCGTGCTGCCGGCCAACGAGACCGCGTATCGCAAGATGGGCGAGGGCTGGAAGACGGTGGTCAAGAAGCTCGATCAGCTCGTCACCGACGAGACATCGCTGCAGCGGCCGCATTGACGCACACGGAGAACCATCATGACCAATGTCTATGCCGGCGGCTGCGCCTGCGGCGCGGTGCGCTACGAGATCAAGGGTGAGCCCGCGGTGATGCTGGACTGCCAGTGCCGGCAGTGCCAGCGCGACAGCGGTACCGGACATCAGTCGCACCTCATCTTCGTCGCAGCCGAGGTGAAGGTCGACGGCGAGGTGTCGCACTGGGAGACGACCGGCGACGGCGGCACAGTGAAGCGGCGCGCCTTCTGTCCGACCTGCGGCTCGTCGATGCACATGACGTTTCCGGCGATGCCGGACGTGTTCATCGTCACCCCTGCAAGCCTCGACGATCCCAGCCGCTACCGACCGCAACTGGTGTCCTGGACCGCGGCCGGATATGCCTGGGATCACCTCGATCCGGCGCTGCCGACATTCGAGAAGATGCCGCCGCGGTGAGTGGGGTGCTGCGGTGACAGGTCGGATTGTGACCGCGGCCCTGTCGCGTGCGGCGCTCTATCGGTCGGGCTGGACTGTTTCCACGTCGTCATGGCCGGGCTTGTCCCGGCCATCCACGTCGTCAGGCGCACTCCGATGGACGTGGATGCCCGGGCCTTCGCCGCGCCGAAGCGGCTTCGGCCGTGCAGGCGGGACAAGCCCGGGCATGACGGAGTAACAAATCGGCAATCGTTTTCAGCGATGGCGCATTCTTCAACTGCAATAGCTGAGTCTGTCGGCGTCCTTCCGCTGAAATTCAGCGGGCCACAGACCCAAATCGCTCGCCTGGGCGTTTATACTCCGGCACCGCAGTCGGTGTCTTGGAGATCCGCATGGCGCAAGAGCCTGCACAATCGACCGTCTACTTCGACGGCTCCTGTCCGCTGTGCCGGGCGGAGATCGGCTATTACAGCCGCACGGATCAGGCGGGCGCGCTGTGCTTCGTCGACATCTCCAAGGCCGGCGCCGCGACTCCGGAGGGCCTCACCCAAGGGCAGGCGATGGCGCGATTTCACGTGCGCGCAGCCGACGGGCGGTTGCTGTCTGGCGCCGCGGCGTTCGTCGAGGTCTGGCGCCGTCTGCCGCGGTGGCGCGGGGCGGCGCGCGTGGCGTCGCTGCCGGGGGCGCTGGTGGTCCTGGAGCTGGGCTACAGACTGTTCCTTCCAGTGCGACCGTTGATCTCCCGCAGCCTGGGGCGCATCCTGCAGCGTGGGAAGCAGGAGGGACGCGGAGCGTGACCGGGCAGGCTGGCGGTGCGATGTCGCGCCTCATCGACTGGTTCTTCCGCAATCGTGAAACCGGCGAGATCACCATCGCGCAGATGCCGAACCCGGCGCTATGGATCGCGCTGCTGGGTAGCCTCATAGGATGGGTCTGGCATCCGCAGGGCCCGACCGGCGACAAGCTGGATTGCCTGGTCAAGGCCAGTCTCGTCGTCTGGGCCGTCGACGAGCTCGTGCGCGGCGTCAATCCCTGGCGGCGCTGCCTCGGGGCCGCTGTGCTGATCTATGAGATCGCAACCTTGGTGTAGTCGATTTGCGCTGGGAACGTGAGCAGTGGTCCGTCGTTCCATGCCATCCTGATATTGAGAGCAAAGCCTTCAGCCGTTTGCGAGCTACGCGGTCGTCTGGCCTCGCTGCGCCACTTGGTAGCGCTCGTCCCGGCAGTGCTGCCATTGCGAACAGGAGCGCGGTGGCTGTAACTGTGCCCTCTCCCCTTGTGGGAGAGGGCATGTAGGTGGCGCGGCAAATTCACTTGGGTGAGGGGTATGTCTCCACAAATGTCATTCGCGGAGACATACCCCTCACCCAACCGCGCATGCGGATCGGCCGTACATGCCCTCTCCCACAAGGGGGAGAGGGCGCTGCATCTGGCGGCGTCGTTGGCTCATGACACCGCTCGTGAGAGGTGGGCAAAAGCCCATCAGGCCGCGCATTCTGCCCTGAGACGGTGGGCGCGGCGCCATGCCGACCTGCGACCCGGTGCACGGCCTGACCGCACCCGGCGCCTCAGTCCTCGTCGTGCTCGGCTTCGTCGAGCTCCTCCAGCTCCTCGCTCGCGTGGTCGATCACGTCGATGGCCTGCTGGACCTCGATGAGGCTCTTGACCGCAGTTTCCGTTTCGCCCTTCTTGTAGCCGGCCGAAACGGCCTTGGCCAAATTCAGGCGCAGTTCGACCAGCACATTGCGCGCGGTCAGGAAGATTTCGAGGTCGTTGTCGGCCATGGTGCTCCTCGTCAACGCTGTGCGTCGATTGGTAGCCGCGGCGTATGGCGGGCGTATGTCGGATCGGACGTGAATCGGCATGACGCTGTTGTGTTTCGCCCCCGAACTCGCTCGATCGGTGTTAGGCCGAGGGCACTATCACTGAAGTTGCTCGCGTGTAGGCCAGGGCGGCGCGGTCCATAACGTCTTCCATGCACCCGCTGTGCAATTGTCCAGCCGGAAGTCGACCCGGATCAGCGACAGCTCTGTTCCATAAGGCGCGATCTTGTAGATGTGCCTGACCGCTCCCGTACACACGTGTCGTTTCCCCCGGTGGCCTCGAACACCTGGTCGTCCTTGTTCCAGGTGACGAAGCCGGCACTGTCGGCTGCCACAAAGCCGCGTTCGGGGGCCATCTTTGCGAGCGGCAGCAACCGCGGCCGTCGGCTGTTCTGAAGGTCGAAGATTTCGTGCCTGATCGCGATCCCGAAACAGGGAACGAGCACGAATCGTTTGTTCTCGATGACGAGGAAACGGACGGGCAGCGTCTTGAGATCTTCCTTGTATCGGCAATTGGTCTGCTCGATCGCGCGCACGAGCTGCTTCGGCAAGAGCTCCGGATCGTGAATTTCGAATTCGCTTTGTCCCTGGAAGTCGATGCCGTCGAACTCAGCTTTTTCGTATTTCTTGATGTGGGGAGGCTTCGTCTTCGCTGCGTGCGGGCGCGGCGATCGCCGCAATCAGACAGAGCGCGATCAGCAACGTCCGAGAGATGGAGGGGCGGTGTCTGCTCACTGGTGTCCTTGCCATGATCGAGATTACTCAGGCCAATCCCTGAACTTGGGGCAACGATGTCGCTGGCCGGATATAGGCGTTCAGCGCTGCGACGCCAGCTCCTTGACTGCGCATGCCGGGCCGGGCGCGGGCGATCAGACGGTCATCAGCATGGGCTGGCAAAGGCCGGTGGCTTCCCGCATCTTCGGATAGAGGCTCCGTGGGCCACTCGGTGGCCGGGCGGCGTGCTGATGGACGTGATCGCAGCCGTCGAATGGACATGAAGGCGCGAGTGATTGCGCGCGCTTGACCTGCATCAACTGACACGGGCGGTTGCTGACCGATGGTTGGCGGGCATGGGACGCGGGACGCGTGCCGCCACGGAAGCACAGCTTGACGAGTCCGACCACCATCGACGACCCGAATGCTGCCGCGCCTCCGGAGCCACCGGGCGCCGCGCCCGTGTTCCGCGCCCGCAAGCTCTCCAAGACCTACCGCATGGGCGATGTCGAGGTGCATGCGTTGCGTGACGTCGATCTCGACATCTACGAGGGCGAGTTCGTGGTGCTGCTCGGACCCTCCGGCTCGGGCAAGTCGACCTTGCTGAACATCCTCGGCGGGCTGGACAGTCCGACGTCGGGCGACGCGCAATGGCGCGATCATCAGCTCGTCGGGGCCGACGATGCCGCGCTGACGCGCTACCGGCGCGAGCATGTCGGCTTCGTGTTCCAGTTCTACAATCTGATTCCGAGCCTGACCGTGCTCGAGAACGTCCAACTCGTGACGGAGATCGCCGACCGGCCGCTCGATCCGTTGGAGGTGCTGAAGCTCGTCGGCCTCGAGAAGCGGATCGATCATTTTCCGTCGCAACTGTCAGGCGGCGAGCAGCAGCGCGTGGCGGTGGCCCGCGCCATCGTCAAGGCGCCCGATGTGCTGCTATGCGACGAGCCGACCGGCGCGCTCGACTACGACACCGGCAAGGTGGTGCTGGCAGCGATCGCGCGCGCCAACGAGCGGCTCGGCACCACGACCATCGTCATCACCCACAATGCGGCGATCGCCGGCATGGCCGATCGCGTGCTGCGGCTCGGCGGCGGCCGCATCGTCGGCGAGACGCGCAACCCGCGGCGGCTCTCGGCCGAGGAGGTGACGTGGTGAGCCTGCTCAACCGCAAGCTCTGGCGCGACATCGGCGCCATGCGCGGGCAGGTGATCACCATCGCGCTGCTGGTCGCCGCGGGCGTCGCCGTGTTCGTCGGTTCGGTCTCGACCTATCAATCGCTGCGCGCAGGCTGCGAGCAGTTCTATGCGGAGGCGCGGTTTCCGCAGGTCTTCGTCACCCTGAAGCGCGCGCCGCTGGCGCTGGTCGCCCGGCTCAACGCGATCGCCGGCATCTTGGCGGTCGAGCCGCGCATCGTGCGCGAGGTCATCGTCGATGCGCCCGCCGCGTCGCAGCCGGTGTCGGCGCGCCTGGTCTCGCTCAGCCGCGCCGGCGACGAGCCGCTGGCCCGGCTGCATCTGCGCCGCGGCGCGGCGCCAGGGCCGGGCGATGCGCGCAGCGCCGCCGTCAACGAGGCCTTTGCGGAGGCGAACGGCGTCAAGCCCGGCGACGAGATCCGCGTGCTGCTCAACGGCCGGCTGCAGGCGTTCCGGGTCTCCGGCATCGCGCTGTCCTCGGAATATGTCTATGCGGTGCGGCCGGGATTGCCGATCCCGGACGATCGGCTCTACGCCATCCTGTGGGTCGACCGTAGCGCGGCCGAGGCCGCCTTCGACATGAAGGGGGCGTTCAACGACGCGGTGGTCGCGCTCGCGCCGGGGGCCGATGCGCAGCCCGTCATCGAGGAGCTCGACCGGCTGCTCGAGCCTTATGGCTCGATCGGCGCGATCGCGCGGCGCGACCAGCCCTCGAACCGCTTTCTCGAGGACGAGCTGAACCAGCAGAAGGTGATGTCGATCACCATTCCCATCATCTTCTTCGGCGTTGCCGCCTTCCTGCTCAACAGCGCGCTCGGACGGCTGGTCGCCGCGCAGCGTGAGCAGATCGCCGCGCTGAAGGCGCTGGGGTTTCCGACCTCGGCGCTGACGCTGCATTATCTCGCGCTGATGCTGGTGATCGTGCTGACCGGCTCTCTGCTCGGCATCGCCGGCGGCTTCGGCTTCGGGCAGGCGATGATTGCGAGCTATCATGGCTTCTTCCGCCTGCCGCAGTTGCCGTTCCGGCTTGCGCCGTGGGCGATGCTGGCGGGCGTCGCGATCAGCGCCGCCGCCGGGTCGCTCGGTGTCATCACCGCGCTACGGGCCGTCGTTGGCCTCGCGCCGGCGGAGGCGATGCGGCCGGCAATGCCGCTCGGCTTTCGCCGGTCCTGGATCGAACTGATCATGCCCGGCGGGGCACGGCGCGCGCGGCGGATGATGATGCTGCGCAACGTCGCGGGGCGTCCGTTCCGCTCACTGTTCACGGTCGTCGGCATCGCCTTTGCCGTGCCGATGATGGTGCTCGGAATCTTCTGGCGCGATGCGATCGGCGAGATGATCGAGCTGCAGTTCAACCTGGTCGAGCGCGGCAACGCCAGCATCACCTTTCCGCATCCGGTGGACCGCGCGGTGTTGCGTGATCTCGCACGCGAGCCGGGCGTGCTCTTGGCCGAGGGGCAGCGCATCGTGCCGGTGCGGCTGCGCGCCGGCCATCGCAGCTATTTGACCTCGGTGGTGGGGCTGGCACCGACCGACGAGTTGCGTCGGCCGCACGATGCGGCGCGTCGTCCGATCGTGGCGGTGCCGGACGGCCTCACGCTGACGCGACGGCTTGCCGAGCGGCTGGCGCTGAGCGCCGGCGATCTCGTCACGGTGGAAGCCATGGAGGGCCGGCGGCGCCGCCGCGACGTGCCGGTCAGCGCCATCGTCGACGAGGCGATCGGGATGGCGTCCTACATGGACATCGACACGCTCAACCGCTTCACCGGCGAAGGCACGGTGATCTCGGCCGCGAGCCTGCATGTCGATCCCACGGCGCTGGCCGCGCTCGGTACGCGGTTCAAGAGCCTGCCGATGATCGAATCCGTCTCGATGAAGGCCTATGCCGTCGCATCCTTCATGGACAAGATCGCGGGCCTGGTGTTCGTCACCGCAGGCATTCTCACCGGCTTCGCCGCGATCATCACCGTCGGCGTGGTCTACAACAGCGCCCGCATCAGCCTGCAGGAGCGGGCGTGGGAACTCGCCAGCCTGCGCGTGCTCGGCTTCACGCGGGCAGAGGTCGCGGGCATCCTGTTCGGCGAATTCGCGCTGGAGATCGCGGTCGGAATTCCGCTCGGGCTGCTGCTGTCGCGCGGCATCATCGCGCTGATCGCACGGTTGCATTCCAGCGAGTCTTTTCAGATTCCCGGCGTGATCGCGCCGCGGACCTATCTGATCGCCACCGCGGTGGTCTTGGCCAGCGCCGCGATCAGCGCCATCATCGTCCGCCGGCGGGTCGACCGGCTCGATCTGGTCGCCGCCCTCAAGACCAGGGAATGAGCATGAGTCTCGTGTTGCGCCGTATCGTCATCTTGTCAGCAGCTCTGGCGGTCGGCGCCGGTGTCGTCTGGATGATGATGCCGAGCCCGGTCCCGGTTGAGACGGCTGTCGTGACGCGAGGGCGGTTCGTTGCGACCGTCGAGGACGACGGCAAGACCCGGGTGCGCCAGCGCTACGTCGTCGCCGCGCCGCTCGCCGGACGTCTCGGACGCATCCGCTTCAAGGCTGGCGATCAGGTCAAGGCCGACGATGTGGTCGCCAGCATCACGCCGGCGCCGGCGCCGCTGCTCGATCCGCGCGCCCGCCGCGAGGTCGAGGAGCGGCTCGGCGCGGCCGAGGCCAATGTCGAGCGCGCCAAGGCGGTGGTGGCGCGGGCACAGGCGCAGAGCGCGCAGGCGAGCGCCGATCTGGCGCGCACCACGGCGCTGGCTGCCTCCGGGGCTGCGACGGCGCAGGCCAAGGAGCGCGCCGAGCTCGCGATGCGGATTGCCGAACGCGACCTGCGCGCAGCAGAATATGTCGACCATGCCGCCGGACACGAGCTCAACCAGCTCCGCGCGATGCTGGCGCGCTACGGCAGCAGCACCGATGCCGATGCGCCCGCGGAGAGCTGGACCATCACGGCACCGGTCGGCGGGCTCGTGCTGAAAGTGATCCAGGAGAGCGAGACGACGGTGCTGCCGGGCGCGGCGCTGCTCGAGCTCGGCGATCCCCATGATCTCGAAGTGGTCATCGATGTCTTGAGCACCGATGCGGTCGAGATCCGTCCCGGCGCCGACGTCACGATCGATCGCTGGGGCGGTCCGGGCCGGCTATTAGGCCGGGTTCGCCGCGTCGAGCCGGCGGCCTTCACCAAGATCTCGACGCTGGGCGTCGAGGAGCAGCGCGTCAACGTGCTGATCGACATCGTTTCGCCGGCCGAGCAATGGTCGCGGCTCGGCGATGGCTATCAGCTCGATGCCCAGATCGTCGTCTTCACCCAGGATGACGTAACCATCGTGCCGACCGGTGCGCTGTTCAAGCGCGGCGAGGACTGGTCGGTGTTCGCATTGAAGGACGGCCGTGCCGAGCTGCGCAAAGTAAGGATCATCCGCCGCTCCGGCCGGCTCGCGGCGGTGGCCGACGGCGTCGCCAGCGGCGATGTCGTGATCATCTATCCCAGCGATCGCGTTGCTGACGGCGCCAAGGTCGCGCCGCGTTGAGCTGCGGCGCCGGGCGGGCAAGAGCGCGTCAGCGCTGCGACGCCAGCTCCCGCAGCCGCGCGTGCCGCGCCAGCGCGTGCGCGATCAGTTCGTCCATCAGCGCCGGCTGGGGCAGGCCGGTGGCTTCCCACATTTCGGGTACATGCTGATGTTGGTGAAGCCGGGCAGGGTGTTCACCTCGTTGACGTAGACCTCCTCGCCGCGGACGAAGACATCGACGCGCGCGAGGCTCTCGCAACAGAGCACGCTGAACACCTCGACTGCCATCTTGCGGATGCGCGCGGCGAGCGCCGGCTCGACCTGCGCCGGGACATGCAGCGAGGCGCCCTTGGCGTCGGTGTATTTCGCCTCGTAGGAGTAGAAGCCGTGGCTGTCGGCCGGCACGATCTCGCCGAGCTCGGAGGCTTTGACCTCGCCGTTGGCGTGCTCCAGCACGGCGCATTCGATCTCGCGGGCCGGCGAGATGCAGCGCTCGATCAGGATTTTCCGGTCGAAGCGCAGCGCAAGCTTGCAGGCCGCATCGAATTCATCGGCGTTGCGCGCCTTGGAGATGCCGACGGAGGAGCCGAGATTGGCCGGCTTGACGAACAGCTCGGAAGAGCCGACGGCGGCGACCGCCGCTTCGTAGCTCACCGGCGCTGCTTCCGTCATCGTGACGAACGGCACGATCGGCAGGCCGGCGTCGCGCAGCAGACGCTTGGCGACGTCCTTGTCCATCGCCGCCGCCGATCCCATCACGCGCCCGCCGACATAGGCGACATCGGCGAGCTCCAGCGCGCCCTGAACGGTGCCGTCCTCGCCGTTGGGACCATGCAGCACCGGGAAGATGACATCGAAAGCGAGCTCGCGCGGGGCGCCGTCGCCAAGGACCAGCGCGCGGCCCTGGCCCGCGGGCAGCAGCACGATGGCGGGCCCGTCGGCAGGCACGGTCAGCGCCGTACCGGGCGCATCATTGGCGGCATCGGCAAGCACCCAGCGGCCGTCAGGGGCGATGCCGATCAAGGTGATCGCGTAGCGGCTGGCATCGAGCGAGCGAAAGATGTTGGCAGCGGAGGCCCGGGAGACGTCGTGCTCCGCCGAGCGTCCGCCGAACAGGATCGCCACGCGGATCTTCTTGTCAGTCATCGTTCGTCACCGGCCGTTGTCATTGCGGTGCGTGACCGTACAGCGAGAGCTCGGGCCATCGCAATCGCGCGTTCACCGAGATCGCATCTCGACATCCGAGCACAGCAGCGTCGTGCCGCCGGCATGCATGCAACTTCGGTAGAGCGGCGGCTCCACGAAGCGGCCGGACCAGATGCCGCGGCCGGCACGGCGCGCGGCGAGCTGGTCGGCCGCATACGCGCCGTGGGAATATTGCGGCTCCTCGAGCGCGAGGCCGTGCGACACCATGAACTGTCCGAGATCGGCGCCGCCGGCGGCGCAGCGCGCGACGATGCGGCCGTAGCGATCGCCCTCAATCGGGCGACAGCGCACGAGCTTGCCGCGTGCGAAAGCATCGAGCGTGTTGGCGGCCAGCGCGCCACAGCGATAGGGCTTGCGATCGCGACCACGGCAGAGCTGCGCACTCTCCGGCGCATCGATGCCCCACAGACGGATGCGCTCGCCGTGGACATCCAGCGTGTCGCCATCGACGACGCTGGCGCGGCCGATGAGATCGGCTGCGGTCGCGGGCTGAGTGGCCATGAAGGCGAGAACGACGCAGCAGAGGCGAAGGAAGATGGATCGCAAGATCGGGACCTGTGGCACGGAGGGGGACGAGCGTTCGCTGGCGCGAATCGACGCGGATCATCCTGCCCTATAGCTAAGCCGAGTTGTGCGATTGTGTGGCTGAACACCACGACGATGTCGCGGCAGCTATGATTAGCGCACGCGTTGCGGCGCGCCTCAGCTCACGCGCGACCCGTCGGCGCGCGCGGCGCGCTCGACTTCGGCGGCGAGGTTGCTGAGATGTTCGGCGAGGCGCGCGAATAGCTCGCGCTTGTCGCGGTCGGTGGCGAGGTCGCGGATGAGGGCACATTCGGCCGCGTCGGCCCGCAGCTTGTCGGGCTGGGTCATCAACTCTGACATCTTTCGCTTCCCTGCCGCGCCGGCAAGTTTTCGAAACGGCCATTGTTCAACATTGTTCCGCGAGGCGCAGGGATTTTTCGACCGGCTTGCTCATGGCCCGATCAGAATACCTCTGAATGACGCGGTCGTTCGCCGAGCCGAGCAACTGCTCACCAGGCGCACACGCCGAGCGCCGCCTCTGGCGAGACGGCAAGAGAGGCGCTGCGCTTTTCAGCTCCGACAGACCGCGTATAAGTTCCCCGGGTCAAGCGATCGTTTGGGGGAACCGATGCGGCGATGGATGGTGCTGGCGTTGGCAGCATTGAGTTGGCTCAGCCTGTGCGGTTCTGGGCTGGCTGATACGCGCATCGCGCTGGTCATCGGCAACTCCGCCTATCGCAGCGTCAGCCGGCTCGACAATCCCAAGCATGATGCAGCGCTGATGGCGGAGACGCTTCAAGGTCTCGGCTTCGACCTGGTCGGCGGCAGTGCGCGGCTCGATCTCGACGAGGCCACGATGCGCCGCGCCGTGCAGGAGTTCGGCGCCAAGGCGCGCGGCGCCGATGTCGCGCTGGTGTATTATGCCGGCCATGGCGTGCAGGTGCGCGGCGCCAACTATCTGGTGCCCGTCGACGCCAACCCGTCGCGCGAGGCCGATGTCGATTTCCAGATGCTCGACGTCAACGTCGTGCTGCGGCAGATGGAGAGCGCGGGCACCAAGCTCAATCTCGTGATCCTCGATGCCTGCCGCAACAATCCGTTCGGCGGCCGCGGCCTGCGCGACGGCACCAGCGGCCTTGCGCAGATGCGCGCGCCAGAGGGGACGCTGATCTCGTTCGCGACCCAGCCCGGCAATGTCGCGCTCGACGGCCGCGATGGCAACAGCCCATTCACCAAGGCGCTCGCCGAGACGATCCGGCGGCCCGGCCTCGACATCTTCAAGACGTTCAACCAGGTCGGGCTGGAGGTGAAGCGGGCGACCGGGGGCACCCAGCAGCCCTGGGTGTCGAGCTCGCCGGTTGACGGCGACTTCTTCTTCGCCGGCCAGACGGTCGCGCCGGCCTCGACGTCGCCCTCGGCGGCGGGACCGTCGCCGGATCCGGCCGAGCGCGCCTGGGCAGTGACGCAGAACACCACCAGCATCGCCGTGCTCGAGGATTTCGTGCGTCAGTTCGGCGCGACGCCCTACGGCTCGATGGCGCGGGCGCGCATCGATGAGCTGAAGACGACGCAGACGGCTGCGCGGCCGGCGGAGTCGCCGATCGAGCGCGCGCAGGCGATCCTGCCCAATCCGCATCTCGTGCCGCGCATGATCAAGCGCAACGTCTCGCAGGGCTATCTCAATCTGCGCCGGGAGCCGGGGCAGAAGTCGGAGATCCTGACCCGCATTCCCGCCGGCGAGACCGCGATGGTCGGCGGGTGCCTGATGCCCGGCGACGGTGTCAGCCGGTTCACGTCGTGCCGCGCCGTCTGGAACGGCGTCGTCGGCTGGGTGTCGTCGAACGGGCTGGAGTAGGGCGCGCCAAAGCGTAGGTCTTCAGCGATCGCGTCGGCTCAACTTTCCGCCCTGACGGGTCTCGGCGCGAAATAGGGCCGAGCGAACAGATACAGCCCGGTGGCCAGCAGCACGATCAGCGGGATCAAGGCCAGCAGGCCGATCCAGAACGCCGGCTGTGTCTGCGCCATCGCCACGATGTTGATGATGACGCCGAGCGTGAAGGCGATCGACACCCAGCGATGGACCTGGCGGATGGTGTTGGTCGAGTTCATCTGTTCCTCCCCATGATGATGTTGCCCTAGACTCTTTGCGGCTCAGTCGAGCCGCGCCAGAGTCTGCTCCAGCCCGTCGAAGAACTTCGGCCAGCCGTAGCGGGCGCCCTGATAGGCGCGGGTCTGGTCGGCGGCGAAGCCGGTCTGCTCCATGCGCAGATGTGTTCCTGTCGCGGTCGGCGTCAGCGTCCAGGTCACGACGCTGTCGAGGCCGAGCGCGGCCCAGCTGTAGGACAGCATCTTCTGCGGCTCGATGGTCATGACCTGGCAATCGACGACGCCCCAATCGGCCTTCAGCTTGAAGCGATGATCGACCGCCGGCACGAAGTCGTTGGCCATCAGCCATTCCGCAATCAGATGCGGCTGCGTCAGGGCGCGCCAGAGTTTTTCGGGCGGATGCGCGAATTCGCGCTCGACGATGACGGTGCGGGTCTCCGGCGAAGCTGAGGTCATTGATCCATCCTGTTGAGCAGAGTTTCCAGATCGTCGAACCGGCTCTCCCAGAACGCGGCCATGCGGCTGGTCCAGTCGAGCAGCGGCGCCAGCGCCTTCGGCTGCGCGCGATAATGCGTCCGGCGGCCTTCGTGCCGCTCACGCACCAGGCCCGCCTGCTTGAGCTGGCCGAGATGCTTCGACACCGCCGGTTGCGACACGCCGGCTTTGGCGGTCAGCGCGCTGACCGTCTGCTCGCCATGGCGGCACAGCCCCTCGAAGATCGCGCGCCGCGTCGGATCGGCGAGCGTGCGGAACAGCAGGTCGGGAGAGCGGGCCATTCGATCCATAACTCGTTGGTTATGAAATATTGCATAACCACCGAGTTATGGGTTGGTCAAGCGGCAATTGGCGTGACGTGAGGATGAGATGGCTGATGACGCACGAGAGAGCCGATCAGATCGACACCCTCCGCTTGCGAGAAGCAGGACGTGCACCCTGGTCCTCCGCTCGGGGGACGCTGAGGGGACGCTGAGCTGCTAGCAATCCGATACCACCTGCGGGAGTGACGGACATGCAAGCCAATCAAGATCCGATGCAGCGCAAGCCGGTCACGCCGAGGCCGGTGCTCGCCACCGCCGTGCTCGTCACGTTCCTCATCCTGCACATCGTCGCGGTTGCAATCCTGCGAGGGGCCGACACACGGGACGGTGCGCCCCCGAAGCCGGTTGCGACGCTCCAATCGTTCGATTGACCAGCACTCTCATTTTCAAGCTCATCAGCCGGAGAGTTTTCATGCCCGGGCTCGGATCATTCTTGCTGCTCAGTGCCGCCGTTTTCTTCGGCGCCTTCGTCTCCGGCCTGGCCGGATTTGCCTTTTCCGCCGTGGCCGGCGCGATCCTGCTGCACAGCCTGCAGCCGCTGGAAGCTGTGCCGTTGATGATGGCGTGCAGCGTCGGCGTGCAGGCCACCAATCTCTGGGCGCTTCGCAGCAGCATCCGGTGGAGGGAGAGCCTCGTTCTGATTGTGGGCGGACTGCTCGGCGTGCCGCTCGCGCTGTGGCTATTGCACAACGCGGATGCGCGCCTGTTTCAGCAGGTGTTCGGCGCGACCATTGCGATCTACGCCGGCACCATGCTGTTCAAGCCCGCGCTCGGCAGCCTTCAGCCGATGAACCGCAGCCGCACCGCCATCGTCGGCTTCGGCGGCGGTCTCATCGGCGGCCTCACCGCGATGCCGGGCGCGCTGCCGACGATCTGGTGCGAAATGCACGGCCTGCCGAAGACCGAGCAGCGCGGTCTTGTGCAACCGTTCATCGCCGCCATCCAGCTCGCCTCGCTCGCGGTGATGCTGGCCCGCCAGGACCTGTCGTCCAAGGTGGTCATCGATCTAGCCTTGAGCATCCCGGCATTGCTCGCCGGCACCGCGCTCGGCATCCTCGCCTTCCGCAAAGTCAACGACGCGCTGTTCAGGAAGATCATCCTCGGAATTCTGCTGGCGTCGGGGCTGCTGCTGGTGGTCTGAATCGTTCTGACCAAGTCACGCATGTCATCGGAGAGGGGCGTCGACCACTCTCCGCGTTGCGTTCGAATTGTCATGACCGAAGCGGCGGCGGTGCGCCGATCCGCGACCCAGACTCCGCGGCGGCAATTGGCTTGCGCAAGCGCCGGCATCTCGCGTCACGACGCTCTCCGGTGGTCAGGGATCCCGGCGTGCGCCGGGATGGCGGGGGTGTAGGGGTAGCGCCGGTGAATCCGGGACAAGACGCGACGTTCGAGAAGAGAAAGTCGCCACGATCGTCATTGCGAGCGGAGCGAAGCAATCCAGAGTCCCGCCCATCGCCCTGGATTGCTTCGCTGCGCTCGCAATGACGGGGAGAGCAGGGTCTCCATGACACCGGAATCTTGGCCGGGACGAATCCATCCATCGCCGCAAGGGCTTGGCCGAACGACTCAAATTCCAGATGGCAGTTGGTAGACAGGCTGTGTATAAGGCGGCGCGCCGCTGTTGGGGAACGAAGCGCGCTGATGTCGAGAGGGAGTAGAGAGCCATGACGGAGCGCTGGAGCCCGGAGAGCTGGCGGTCCAAGCCGGTGCAGCAGGTGCCCGACTATCCCGACCAGAAAGCGCTGGCCGAGGTCGAGGCGCAGCTGTCGACCTTCCCGCCGCTGGTGTTCGCCGGCGAAGCGCGCAACCTGAAGAAATCGCTGGCGCGGGTCGCCGCGGGCGAGGCGTTCCTGCTGCAGGGCGGCGACTGCGCCGAGAGCTTTGCCGAGCACGGCGCCAACAACATCCGCGACTTCTTCCGCGTGCTGCTGCAGATGGCGGTGGTCATGACCTATGCCGGCGCAGTGCCGGTGGTGAAGGTCGGCCGCATCGCCGGCCAGTTCGCCAAGCCGCGCTCGTCGCCGACCGAGAAGATCAATGGCGTCGAGCTGCCGAGCTATCGCGGCGACATCGTCAACGACACCGCCTTCACCGCCGAAGCGCGCATCCCCAATCCGCAGCGTCAGCTCGACGCCTACCGGCAGTCGGCGGCCACCTTGAACCTGCTGCGCGCGTTCGCGACCGGCGGCTTCGCCAATCTCGGCAGCGTGCACCAGTGGATGCTGGGCTTCGTCAAGGATAGCCCGCAGTCGCGGCGCTACAAGGAGCTGGCCGATCGCATTTCCGAGGCGCTCAACTTCATGCGCGCCTGTGGCCTCGATCTCGAAAGCCATCCGGAGCTGCGTGCGACCGATTTCTACACCAGCCATGAAGCGCTGCTGCTCGGCTACGAGCAGGCCTTCACCCGCGTCGACTCCACGACCGGCGATTGGTACGCGACCTCAGGCCATTTCATCTGGATCGGCGACCGGACCCGCCAGCTCGATCACGGCCATGTCGAATATTTCCGCGGCATCAAGAATCCGATCGGCCTGAAATGCGGCCCGTCGCTGAAGCCGGACGAGCTGATCAAGCTGATCGACATCCTCAACCCCGACAACGAGCCGGGCCGGCTGACCCTGATCAACCGCTTCGGCGCCGACAAGGTCGGCGATCACCTGCCGGGGCTGATCCGCGCGGTGCAGCGGGAGGGGCGCAAGGTGGTGTGGTCGTGCGATCCGATGCACGGCAACACCATCACCTCGAACTCCGGCTACAAGACCCGGCCGTTCGACCGCATCATCTCCGAGGTGCGCGCGTTCTTCGCAGTGCATGCCGCGGAGGGCACCCATGCCGGCGGCATTCATCTGGAGATGACCGGCAAGGATGTCACCGAATGCATCGGCGGCGCGCGCGCGATCACCGATGAGGATCTCAACGACCGCTATCACACGGTGTGTGATCCCCGGCTGAACGCCGAGCAGTCGATCGACATGGCGTTCCTGATCGCCGAGCTGCTGAAGCAGCAGCGCGGCGGCAAGTCGTCCCCGATTCCGGCGGTCGCGGGCTTCTGATGCTGCGTCTCTGGCGCGCGACGCTCAACTCGCGCAATGGACTGGCCTTCGCGCTCCGCTCCGAGCAGGCGGTGCGCGAGGAGGTGATCGCGCTGATCCTGGCGCTGCCGCTCGCTTACGTGATCGGCGCGACGCCGATGCGCAGCGTCGAGCTGGTCTGCGCTGTCATGCTGGTGCTGGTCGTCGAGCTGCTCAACACCGCGATCGAAAAGCTCGCCGATCGCCTGACCACCGAGCACGATCTGCAGATCGGCCGCGTGAAGGACCTCGGCTCCGCCGCCGTGGGCGCCGCGCTGCTGATGTCCGGCGGCTTCTGGCTGTTCGCGATCGCCGAGCGGCTCGGGCTGTTGTGAATGAGCTGAGCGATGGCCGCTGACAGCTTCCGGATCACGCTGGCCCAGCTCAATCCCGTGGCCGGCGATGTCGCGGGCAACGCGGCGAAGGTGCGCGAGGCGCGCAGCAAGGCGGCGGCCGATGGCGCCGATCTCCTGGTGCTGCCCGAGCTGTTCCTCGCCGGCGCTCCGCCGCAGCAGTCCATTCTGGACGCCGCGTTTTTGTCAGCGTGCCGCGCGGCGATCGAAGCGCTGGCACGCGAGACCGCGGATGGCGGACCGGCCGTGCTGATCGGCGCGCCCTGGCTCGAAGACGGCAAGCTGTATAACGCCGTCGCGCTGCTCGACGCCGGCCGCGTCGCCGCCACGCGCCTCAAGATCAATCTGCCTGATGATCAGAAGCGGTCGTTCACGCGCGGACCCGCGGCCGGCCCGGTCAGCGTGCGCGGTGTGCGCATCGGCATCGCGATCGGCGAGGACATCTGGCCCGAGAGGCCCGGCGACGAGAACGTCGTCGAGACCCTGGCGGAGACCGGCGCCGAGTTGGTCGTGGTCCCCGCCGCCGCTTGCTATGTGCGCGGCGGCGGTGATCGGCGGCTCTCGGCTGCGGTGGCCCGCGTGACCGAAAGCGACCTGCCGCTCATCTGGCTCAACCAGACCGGCGGGCAGGTCGGCCAGGTGTTCGACGGCGCGTCCTTCGCGCTCAACGCCGATCTTTCCGTGGCCGCACAACTCCTGGCCTTCGTCGAAGACGTCACCACGCTGGCGTGGAGCAGGGATGCGGACGGCTGGCAAGGCGCGGGGCCGGTGGCCAAGCTGATCGAGGGCGACGAGGCCGACTACGCGGCGCGCGTGCTGGGCCTGCGCGACCACGTCGCCAAGAGCGGGTTCGATGGAGTCGTGCTTGGGCTGACCGCGAGTCTCGACACCGCGCTGTCATTGGCGATTGCGGTGGATGCACTCGGGCCCGCGAAGGTGCGCGGCGTCGTGCTGGCCGGGGCGGACATGGCGGCGCAGGCACAAGAGGTGGCGATCGCGGCCGCGGCGCGGCTCGGTGTTGCCGCCGAGGTGATGCCGATCGCGGCCGCTGTCGCCGGCTTCGAGACCATCCTGCCGGGACAGCTTGCGAGCGGCCCGCATCGCGCGCTGCTGGCGCAGGTGCGCGCGACGCTGCTGAATGCGCTGGCGAGTCTCTTCGGCGCTCTCGCCCTCGGCACGGGGGAAGCATCGAAACTGCAAGGCGACGAGATCGGCCGCGGCTTCAATCTCCTCGCCGACATCCCTCCCGCGCAGCTCAGTCGCCTCGCAGCGCTGCGCAACCGCTGGCAGCCTGCGGACGCGCTCGGAGCGCTCGGCGAGGTCATTGCGCCGGATCTCATCTGCGGCGACTGACGCGCGCGACGACCGAGGCTGACGCCCCGGCGATTCCGCTTAGCGCGCCGGGATGAAGGTCGGGCCCACCGTGCGGATCTGCTTGTCGCCCGCGGCGCCGTCGGCGGTCGCCGTGTTCGGAGCTGCGGCCTCGGCCGGCGCCGCGCCCTTCTTGGCAGCGGTGGCCGGCGGCTTGGCGGTCTGGCGCTGCTGCATCCGCTTGGCGCTTTCCTCCGTGACGATGATGTCGCCTTGCTCGGCGGCGGAGGCCCGCTCGTCGATCGACTTCAGCGCCTCGGCCCAGGTCTGGCCCGGCGCCTTGCAGGAGCAGCTCGGGTTGAACTCGGTGCGATATTTGAACGCGTTCGGCAGCGCGCTGTAGGACTGGCCGTTGATCGAGACCGCCTGGTTCATGTCCTCGCCGGGATTGCGATAGGTGAACAGCGTCGCCTCGGCGGCGGGGCACTGCGCCTTGCAGGCGCGCTCGTCATCGGCGAAGCGGCCGGGAACGGTGGCGAACGAGATCGGGAAATAGGCGCCGTCGCAGGTGCGCACGCAGACGGTGCGATAGGTGCCTTGCGGCGCGGCGAGATCGGCGCTCGGCGGGGGCAGCGAAGCGGCCGGGTTGGTCTCGCCGCCGCCGCCGAACAGGCTGGTCAGGAAGTTGCCGCCGGCATTGCCGCCGCCGCGATTCGCGTTTGCATATTGCTGGTATTGCGGACCGCAATTGTTCTGGCCGAGCGCAGCCAGCACCGAGCGTCGCTGGTTGTCGCGCTCGCCGCCGAACCCGCCGCCGCGCAGCCGCTCCAGGCTGCCGGTGATCTGGTCCAGGTTCGAGCGCATCTGCTGGATCTGGTTGTTGATCGGCTGGCATTCGGCAGCGCGGCCGTTGAAGATCGAGAAGAAGCCGGGGCTGTCGCAGCCCGAGCGCTTGGCCTGCATGCTGACCCGATCTAGCTCCGCCTGCTGCTTGGCCGCCGCGTCCTGATAGCGCCGGATCTGGTCCTCGCGCGCGGGATCGCCGCCACCGCCGCGATCGATCGTGGCGAGCTGCGCCTCGAGGCGCGGGCAGATCGGGTTCACGCCGGCCTGCGCACCCGGAGGGCCCGGCGGCATCTGCGCATAGGAATCGGAACTGGACTGGGCCAGGGCCTGCGAGCCGGTCAGGGAGAGGCCGAGCAACGCAGAAAAGGCCAGCAGGCGCGGAGACAGGGATGCGATCAAGATGCGGTATTCCGGTCCATGGGTGCTGCCGCGGAGCTAGCACAGAATTCGGAAAATTCGCGGCAGCGGCGGGCATCCCATAGCCGCTTTGTCGGGCATCGTCACGTCGTTTCCGGGGCGCCCCGGTGGCGGGAACAGCCGTTCCCTGGCGTCTCAGCGCTGGCAGGTGATGGCGACGTAGTCGCTGCAGGCGCCATGAGCGCAGCTTCCGCCGGCTTTCGGCACGGATCCCGTGATTTCATCAGGGTCGACGCGGCGGTAGGATGAGGCCTGCGCAAAATCGCGTGATTGGCAATAGGAGCGGGCGGCGGAGGCGCCGCATCGGTCGCCCTTGGCCAGGCACTGGTCGACGCCATAGCCGTCGGCTTCGTTGGCGATGATGAAGATTCGGCTCTCTGCGGAGGCTGATGTCGCGACGGCGAGGAGAGCACAGCAGGCGAGCAGGCCTGAGGAGAATCGCATGGTGCACCGGTGGCTGTAGGAAACGCCCCATGGTTAGGCCAAAAAGGTTAATAATGATTAACCTTGAGGCAGGGCCGGAGCGTTTGAGCGGCGAAAACGGCCGTTTTGCGGCTCTTGACGGCAACACCCCGCTGGATCATGGTGAAACCCATGAACGGTTTCCTCGCCATCTGCTGCATTTGCCGCGAGATTACGCGCTAGCGATTCGCTGGCTGAGGCCGTCTTTTCTCAACAGAGATGATCAGGACGCCCGGCCGGCAGGTCGGTAGCGTGATTTTGGCCGTGGCCGCCCTTAATCCGGGCCGTCATCTGGCGCAGGACACCCGTTGCGTCTCGCCCGGCGGGACGTGGCACAGGCATTCGGGGACTGACCATGGACTTGCGTTTGTACGACACCGCGTCGCGGGAGAAGCGCCCCTTCGTGCCGCTCGATCCCAACAATGTCCGCATGTATGTCTGCGGACCGACGGTCTACGACTTCGCCCATATCGGCAACGCACGGCCGGTGATCGTCTTCGACGTGCTGTTCCGGCTGCTGCGGCATGTCTATGGCCCTGAGCATGTGACCTATGTCCGCAACATCACGGACGTGGATGACAAGATCAACGCGCGCGCGGCGCGGGATTTTCCTGGCCTGCCGCTCAACGAGGCGATCCGCAAGGTCACCGAAGTCACGGCCAATCAGTTCCACAGCGACACGGCGGCGCTCGGCAGCCTGCCGCCGACCTTCGAGCCGCGCGCCACCGATTTCGTGTTGCCGCGTCCCGACGGCAAGGCCGACATGGTCACCCTGATCAAGCAGCTGATAGCGCGTGGCCACGCCTATGAAACGGGCGGTGAGGTGCTGTTCGATACTCAGTCGATGCCGGACTATGGCGCGCTGTCGGGCCGCAGGCTCGACGAGCAACTCGCCGGTGCGCGCGTCGCTGTCGATGCGCACAAGAAGAACCCGGCCGACTTCGTGCTGTGGAAGCAATCCTCGGACGAGGAGCCGGGCTGGGACAGCCCGTGGGGCCGCGGCCGTCCGGGCTGGCACATCGAATGCTCGGCGATGAGCGCGGCCTATCTCGGCGAGGTCTTCGACATCCATGGCGGCGGGCTCGACCTGATCTTCCCGCATCATGAGAACGAGATCGCGCAATCGCGCTGCGCCCATGGCACGTCCGTGATGGCGAACTACTGGCTGCATAACGAGTTCGTGCAGGTCGAGGGCGCGAAGATGTCGAAGAGCCTCGGCAACTTCGTCACCATTCGCGACCTCCTGGCCGACTGGCCGGGCGAGGTGCTGCGGCTGAACATGCTCAAGATGCACTATCGCTCGCCGGCCGACTGGACGGTCAAGAACCTGGAGGAGAGCGCGAAGACGCTCGACGACTGGTATCGCGTCGCCGCCGATGCGCCGGGCGAGCAGCCGGAGCCTGCGATCATCAATGCCTTGCTCGATGACATCAACACGCCGCTGATGATTGCCGAGTTGCATGCGTTGCGAAGCCGTGCGGCGTCCGGGGGAGAAGCCGAGCGGGCGGCGTTCGCCGGCTCGCTGCGCTATGTCGGCTTCCTGTCCGAGACGTCAGCGCAATGGGAAGCCCGCAAGCAGGAGGCCAAGGGCGTCGACGCGGCCAAGGTCGAGGGCTTGATCGCCGAGCGGGCCGCTGCGCGGGCGCGCAAGGACTTCAAGGAATCCGATCGCCTTCGCGACGAGCTGGTCGCCATGGGAGTCGTGCTCAAGGACGGCAAGGGTGCCGACGGCAAGCCGGTCACGACCTGGGAGATCGCGCGATGAAGAGGCCCGACACGCCGTTCCCGCGGCACTGGCTGTACTACATCGTGATCAAGCTCGCGGTGATCGCGGGCGCCGTGGCGCTGGTCACGAAGCTCTATGGGACCTGGTGAGGATATGGGACAGTCACTGCCGAAGGCCGCGCTGCGGCCGTTTCTCCCGACCGATACGCCGGTGCTGGCCGCGATCTTCGCCGCGAGCATTCAGCAGCTCACCTCTGACGATTACAGCGAGGAGCAGCAGGAGGCCTGGGCCGCCGCGGCCGATGACGAAGCGAGCTTCGGCAAGAAGCTGGCGTCGACGCTGACCTTGATCGCGACCTTGCAGGGCTCGCCGGTCGGCTTCGCCTCGCTGAAGGGCAATGATCACATCGACATGCTCTACGTCCATCCGAGCGTCGCGGGGCAGGGCGTCGGCGCGATGCTGTGCGATGCGCTGGAGAAGCTCGCCGGCGCGCGCGGCACCACCGGGCTGCTGGTCGACGCCAGCGACACCGCGGTGGATTTCTTCCGCAAGCGCGGCTACGTCGCGCAGCAGCGCAACAGCGTCTCGATCAATGGCGAGTGGCTCGCCAACACCACGATGAAGAAGCCGCTCGGCGCAGGGGCGCAATCATGAGCAGGGAACGCGTCTATCTGTTCGATACCACCTTGCGCGACGGCGCGCAGACCAACGGTGTCGATTTCACTTTGGCCGACAAGCAGGTGATCGCGCGCCTGCTCGACGAGCTCGGCATCGACTATGTCGAGGGCGGCTATCCCGGCGCCAACCCGCTCGACACGGAGTTCTTCGCCCATAAGCCCAAGCTCGGTCACGCCCGCTTCACCGCCTTCGGCATGACACGGCGCGCCGGGCGCTCGGTCTCCAATGATCCCGGCGTCGCGGCGCTGCTGGAGGCCAAGGCGGACGCGATCTGCTTCGTCGCCAAATCCTCCGCCTATCAGGTCCGCGTCGCGCTCGAGACCACCAATGAGGAGAACCTCGCCTCGATCCGCGACAGCGTGACCGCGGCGAAGGCCGCGGGGCGCGAGGTGATGCTCGACTGCGAGCATTTCTTCGACGGCTACAAGGAGAATGCCGAATTCGCGCTCGCCTGCGCCCGCACCGCCTATGAGGCCGGCGCGCGCTGGATCGTGCTGTGCGACACCAATGGCGGCACCATGCCGCATGAGATCGAGGCGATCGTCGGCCAAGTCGTCAAGCATGTGCCAGGCGATCACCTCGGCATCCACGCCCATAACGACACTGAGCAGGCGGTGGCGAATTCGCTCGCTGCGATGCGCGCGGGCGTGCGGCAGATCCAGGGCACCCTCAACGGCCTCGGCGAGCGCTGCGGCAACGCCAATCTGTGCTCGCTGATCCCGACGCTCAAGCTGAAGTCGGAGTTCTCCGAGCGCTTCGAGATCGGTGTCTCCGACCAGCAGCTCGCGAGCCTGATGAAGGTGTCGCGCACGCTCGACGACATGCTCAACCGGGCGCCAAACCGGCACGCGCCTTACGTCGGCGAGAGCGCCTTCGTCACCAAGACCGGCATCCATGCCTCGGCCGTGCTGAAGGATCCGCACACCTATGAGCATGTCCTGCCGGAGAGCGTCGGCAATCATCGCAAGGTGCTGGTGTCGGATCAGGCCGGCCGCTCCAACGTCATCGCGGCGCTGGAGCGCGGCGGCATTCCGTTCAGCAAGAGCGATCCGAAGCTGACGCGGCTGGTCGAGGAGCTGAAGGAGCGCGAGTCGCTAGGCTACGCCTATGAGTCCGCCAATGCCTCGTTCGAGCTGCTGGCGCGGCGCACGCTCGGCTCCGTGCCGGAGTATTTTCGGGTCGAGCAGTTCGACGTCAATGTCGAGCAGCGCTACAACGCGCTCGGCGAGCGCGTCACGGTGGCGCTGGCGGTGGTCAAGGTCGACGTCGCCGGCGAGCGGCTGATCTCGGCGGCGGAAGGCAACGGCCCGGTCAACGCGCTCGACGTCGCGCTGCGCAAGGATCTCGGCAAGTACCAGGGTTTCATCGACGGCCTGAAGCTGATCGACTACCGCGTCCGCATCCTCAACGGCGGCACCGAGGCGGTGACGCGCGTGCTGATCGAGAGCGAGGACGAGACAGGTGAGCGGTGGACGACGGTCGGCGTATCGCCGAACATCATCGATGCCTCGTTCCAGGCGCTGATGGACTCGGTGTTCTACAAACTGGTGAAGTCAGGCGCGGCGGGATGAGTTAGGGGACCGTCATTGCGAGCGAAGCGAAGCAATCCCAGGACCGAGTGCGCGGCTCTGGATTGCTTCGTCGCTTCGCTCCTCGCAATGACGAAAGGAGAGAGCGGGGAGCAAACGCATGATCGACCACGTCTCCGTCGGCGTCAGCGACCTCGTCCGTAGCGCCCGCTTTTATGAGCTGGCCCTGGCGCCGCTCGGCATGACCCGGCTGATCGAACGGCCGGCGACTATCGGCTTCGGCAAGACTTATCCGGAGCTGTGGATCAACTTGCGAGCGGGAATGCCGCGTATTTCGCCCGACACGGGCTCGCATATCTGCTTCCGTGCCAAGACCACCGCCGAGGTCGATGCGTTCCACGCGGCCGCGGTGGAGGCGGGCGGTGTCTCCGATGGCGCGCCGGGGCTGCGGCCGCACGATCGCGTGCGCTATTATGCGGCCTTCGTGCTCGATCCCGACGGCAACCGGATCGAGGCCGTGACGTTTCCGAGCGAGTAGGGCTCAGAGCCGCTTGGCGATCTCCGGCGCCATCTGCGTCTCTTCCTTGGCGACGCGGGCGGCAGCCTCGCGCAGCCGCGGCAGGATGTCCTCGGCGCGGTCGGCCTTGAGCAGCTCGATCTGGAAGCCCGGGCGGATGAACTCGGTCTCGCGCATATGGGCGAGCAGGGAGAACAGCGGCTCCCAGAAGCCGTCGATGTTGGCCATCAGCACGGGCTTGGCGTGGCGGCCGAGCTGCTTCCAGGTCAATTGCTCGACCAGCTCTTCGAGCGTGCCGACGCCGCCGGGCAGGGCAACGAACGCATCGGAGTGCTCGAACATCAGCCGCTTGCGCTCGTGCATGTCGGGCGTGACGATGAGATCCTTGAGCGGCATCATGACTTCCTTCTTCACCAGGAAGTCCGGAATGATGCCGGTGACGTCGCCGCCGTGATCCAGCACGGACTTGGCGACCGCGCCCATCATGCCGATGGAGCCGCCGCCATAGACGAGCCGGACGCCGTTCTCGGCGAGCGCCTTGCCGAGTGCTTTCGCCGATTCGATGAAGCTGGGATTGGTGCCGGGGCCGGAGCCGCAATAGACACAGACGGTGCGAATATCAGTCATTGGACGGGTGTGACACTGCAACTGAAAGGCGTCAAGACGAGGGCGGATGGAGCGGTTCGCGGAGTTTTACGGGCAATCCAGGCGATCTGAATCAAGTTATGCAATTACTGCGCCGCCGCAACGGATTCCGTCGACGGGCGGGTGCATCTGGCGGTCGGACACTCTATATGGGGCGGGCCGCCCCGCCTCATAACAGGCCAACACCCCCGCTGTTCCAGATCGTTTGATGCCTCCCGATTCGTCTCCTCATCATGGCGCCGCCCAGCCGCAAGCCTCCCTCGAGCAGGGAACGCTGGCCGGCACCTTGCGGCACCTCTGGCCCTTCATCTGGCCGAGCGATCGCGCCGACCTGAAGATGCGCGTGCTGTGGTCGGTGGTGCTGCTGCTGGCAGCCAAGGTCGCCACCCTGGTGCTGCCCTTCACCTTCAAATGGGCGACGGACGCGCTGACCGGGGCCAACACCGCGCCGATCAAGCCGGACGATTGGGCATTCTGGCTGGTGGCCTCGCCGATCGTGATGACCGCGAGCTACGGCGCGGTGCGCGTGCTGATGGCCGTCCTGACGCAATGGCGCGACGGTATCTTCGCCCGCGTCGCCATGCATGCGGTCCGCAAGCTCGCCACCATCACCTTCGTCCATATGCACGAGCTGTCGCTGCGCTTTCATCTGGAGCGCAAGACCGGTGGATTGACGCGCGTGCTCGAGCGCGGCCGCAACGCCATCGAGACGATCGTGCGCATGGTGATCCTGCAGCTGATCCCGACCATCGTCGAGGTGTCGCTGCTGACCGCCGTGCTGCTCTGGCAGTTCGACTGGCGCTATGTGCTGGTCACGCTGACCATGGTCGGCGCCTATCTCTATTATACGTACATCGCGACCGAGTGGCGGATCGAGATCCGGCGCCGGATGAACGACTCCGACACCGACGCCAACACCAAGGCGATCGATTCGCTGCTGAACTACGAGACGGTGAAGTATTTCGGTGCCGAGGCGCGCGAGGCCGAGCGCTACGACCGATCGATGGAGCGCTACGAGCGCGCCAGCGTGAAGACCTACACCTCTCTGGCCGTGCTGAATGCGGGGCAGGCGGTGATCTTCACGATCGGCCTGACGGTGGCGATGCTGATGTGCGCCCAGGGCGTGCGCGAAGGGCGCAACACGGTCGGCGACTTCGTCATGATCAACAGCATGATGATCCAGCTCTACCAGCCGCTGAACTTCATGGGTATGGTGTATCGCGAGATCAAGCAGGCGATCATCGATATCGAGATGATGTTCGGCGTGCTCACCAGGGATGCCGAGGTCAAGGACGCGCCCGGTGCCAAGCCGCTGGTGGTGACATCGGGCGCTGTCCGCTTCGAGGACGTCCGCTTCGCCTATGAGCCGGAGCGGCCGATCCTGCAGGGGCTGAGCTTCGAGGTGCCGGCCGGCAAGACCGTTGCGATCGTCGGTCCGTCCGGCGCCGGTAAGTCGACCATCTCCCGGCTGCTGTTCCGGCTGTATGACGTCTCCGGCGGCCGCATCCTGATCGACGGCCAGGATATCCGCGACGTCACCCAGGTGTCGCTGCGGGCGCAGATCGGCATGGTGCCGCAGGACACCGTGCTGTTCAACGACACCATCCGCTACAACATCCGCTATGGCCGCTGGGATGCCGACGATGCCGCGGTCGAGGAGGCGGCGCGGCTGGCGCAGATCGACGGCCTGATCCGGATGGCGCCGAAGGGCTACGAGACCCAGGTCGGCGAGCGCGGCCTGAAGCTGTCGGGCGGCGAGAAGCAGCGCGTCGCGATCGCCCGCACCATTCTCAAGGGGCCGCCGATCCTGGTGCTCGACGAGGCCACCTCGGCGCTCGACAGCCATACCGAGCACGAGATCCAGGAGGCGCTGGACGGCGTGTCGCGCAACCGCACCTCGCTGGTGATCGCGCACCGGCTGTCGACCATCGTCGCCGCCGACGAGATCATCGTGCTCGACCGCGGCGGGATCGCCGAGCGGGGCACCCATGCCGACCTCCTGGCCCGCGGCGGGCTCTATGCCGGCATGTGGAACCGGCAGCGCGAGGCCGAGGAGGCGCGCGAAAAGCTGGCCCAGATCGGCGACGAGGCGGCCGCGCCGAACCGAAATCCGCCGTTAGCGACCGATCCGGTGGCCACCGCCGCCGAATGAGCCCTTCGAACCGCCTTGATCCACAGTTAAGGAATCATTTTGACCTTCGCCGCGCAGCGACCTAGTCAAGGCGGCGGTCCGCTCTGAGGTCAGAGGGACGACATCTCAACGAAGCAGGCCATGTCGATCAGCAATTCCATCCGTGCCCAGATCCCGCCGATCCATCCCGAAGGCTATCCGTTCATCGGCGCCTTCGCCCTGGTCAGCCTGATCCTGTTCTGGATCTTCACGCCGCTCGGCTGGATCGGCACCTTGCTCACCGTCTGGTGTGCGCTGTTCTTCCGCGATCCGATCCGCGTCACCCCGCAGCGGGACGGGCTGGTGGTGTCGCCGGCCGACGGGCGCGTCTCCATGATCACCCGGGCTCTGCCGCCCGCCGAGCTCGGCCTCGGTGACCGGCCGCTGCTGCGGGTGTCCATCTTCATGAGCGTGTTCAACGTCCATGTGAATCGCAGCCCGGTGGCCGGCCGGATCGAGAAGATCTCGTATCGCCCCGGCGCCTTTCTCAATGCCGAGCTCGACAAGGCGAGCGAGGACAATGAGCGCAACTCGCTGGCGATCTCGACGCCGCACGGCAAGATCGGCGTGGTGCAGATCGCGGGCCTCGTGGCGCGGCGGATCGTTTCGTTCGTGCGAGAGGGGCAGACGTTGGGGGCAGGCGAGCGCTTCGGCCTGATCCGCTTCGGCTCGCGGCTCGACGTCTATTTTCCCGACGGCGTCGAGGTTCTGGTCTCCGAAGGACAGACCGCGATCGCCGGTGAGACCATCCTGGCCGATTTCGACGTCACGGTGCCCGGCCTGAGCTTCCGGAGTCAGTGAACCGCCGCCCGGTCGGCGTGACTCATTAACGGGACCTTGGGCCGCGTCGCGGCACAAGGTTTGGACCATCCACTTTGCGGTGTGATCATGAGCTTCGATCCGACCTCTCCCGACCTGCGCCGTCGCCGCTTCCGCCCGATCCCGGTGCGGCTGCTGGTGCCGAACATGATCACCTTGCTGGCGATCTGCGCCGGCCTGACCGCGATCCGGCTGTCGACCGAAGGGCGCATGGAGCTCGCGGTCGGCGCCATCGTCTTCGCCGCCTTCCTGGACGGCATCGACGGCCGCATCGCCCGCATGATCAAGGGCCAGTCGAAATTCGGCGCGGAGCTCGACAGCCTCGCCGACTTCGTCAATTTCGGCGTCGCGCCCGGTCTCATCCTGTATTTCTGGCAGCTCCATGAGCTGCGTGACGGCGGCTGGATCGCCGCAATGATGTACGCCATCAGCGGCGGGCTGCGGCTGGCGCGCTTCAATGCCAGCATCGATGATCCCAACAAGCCGCCCTTCGCCGCCAATTTCTTCACCGGCGTGCCGGCGCCGCTCGGCGCCATCACCGTGCTGCTGCCCGTCTATCTCGCCTTCCTCGACCTGCCCAGGCCGCCGGCGCTGGTGACGGCGCTCTACACGCTCTTGATCGCCTTCCTGATGGTGTCGCGGCTGCCGGTGTTTTCCGGCAAGACCACGCGGATGCGCGTCTCGCCGGAACTCGTGCTGCCGGTGTTCGCCGCCGTGGTGTTCTTCGTCGCGCTGATCGTGGTCTATCCCTGGCACATCCTGTCGGCGGTCTCGATCCTGTACATGGTGAGCCTGCCGTTCGGGTGGCGGCTGTACCGCCAGCAGGCGGCGCGGCATGCCGCGGCTCTGGCCGCTGCCGCGGCAGCCCCGCAGTCGCCGTCACCCGCGGCGCCGACATTCACGCCGGGTGCCGCACCCGAGCAGGAGCAGCGACCGCAGGAGCGGCTGCACTGAGCGCAGGGCGGTGCGCGCCGCCCGAAGCTTTGCCGCGTAGGAGGCGTCAGTTATACCGGATGCAAGGACGGCGATGACATCCGTCCGCATCATCCGGAGAAAACGCCCGTGACAAGTCCTGCCGCCGCGCCCGTCGCTCCCGCCGTCCTCGAGGCGCTCGCGCGCTACGACACGCCGACCATCTGCAATGCGATGGAGATCGTGGCGCCTGATCGCCGCCTGATCGGCTATACGACCAAGCCTCTGGTCTGTCCGTTTCCCGATCTGCCGCCGATGGTCGGCTATGCCCGCACCGCGACGATCCGCTCCGTGGTCAAGTCCGGGATGAGCGTCGCAGAGCAGGCGCAGCGGCGCACCGACTATTACGAATATGTCGGCACCGGCCACGGTCCGCGCATTGTGGTGATCCAGGACATCGACGGCCCCGATATCGGCTATGGCGCGTTCTGGGGCGAGGTGCAAAGCAACGTGCACAAGGCGCTCGGCTGTCTCGGCGTGATCACCGACGGCTCCATCCGCGACATCCCGCAATGGGCCCCGGGCTTCCAGGCGCTGGCCGGCTCGGTCGGCCCGTCGCATGCCTGGGTGCATGCCGAGAGCTTCGGCGGGCAGGTTCGTGTCGCCGGCATGACGGTGCGGTCGGACGACCTGATCCACTCCGACCGTCACGGCGCGATCGTGATCCCCCACGACATCGCAGCCAGCCTGCCCGAGGCGGCCGAACTGTGCGCCCGCCGCGAGACGCCGATCCTGGAGATCGCGCGCTCGGCCGATTTCTCGCTCGAGAAGCTCAAGGCAGCGCTGGCGCGCTCGGCCGAAATTCATTGAGCATTTCTGACAGAGCCGCGCCGCGACGCCGGTGCGGCTCATCAGCTCAGTGTCGTTGCGACCTGATTGCGATAAGCCGTGCGATGATCTTCCCCGGATCATTACGGGGGCGCTGCAGTCGCGGTGACTGATTACCCATAATTGCGCCGGACGGGCCGAAGGTTAAGCAGCTCTCGCCCATTGAGAAGATTTTATCCATCAAGCTTTACCTGATGGCGAGCCTGTATCGCTAGGCATGTCCTCCGAGGGCGAGAGACATGCGTAGGCTGATATCCAAATCGATGCCGTTGTTCGGCCGGCTCGACCGGGCCGTCGACAGGATGGTGCGGCTGATCGGGCATTTCGGCAGCGCCGTGATCGGACTGTCGGCGATCGCGCTGGTGTGGGCCGGCATCTTCTACACGATCACGGAAGAGCATGCGCGGACCGAGCAGTCGGCGCTGAAGAACGGCTCCAATCTCGCGCGCGCGTTCGAAGAACAGATCATTCGCTCGATCCGCGCCGCGGATCAGACGCTGCTCTATGTCCGCGATTCCTATGCCAAGGATCCGCAGAGCTTCGACATGTCGCTGTGGGCGAAGAACAGCCAGTTTCTGTCGGACTTCTCGTTCCAGGTGGTCGTGATCGGCAAGGACGGCATCATGCTGTCCAGCAACATCGATCCGAAGATGCGCGGCCTCGACCTGCGCGATCGCGAGCATTTCCGCGTCCATGCCGACGGCAAGGATGACTTCCTCTTCATCAGCAAGCCGATCTTCGGCCGCGTCTCCAACAAATGGTCGATCCAGCTGACGCGCCGGATCATCATGCCGGACGGCTCGTTCGGCGGCGTCGTGGTGGTCTCGCTCGATCCCGAATATCTGTCGAGCTTCTACAATTCGGTCGATCTCGGCAAGAAGGGCAACGTCACCCTGGTGGGCCTCGACGGCATCGTGCGCGCGCGCGCCTCGGCCGGTCCCGCCGGCGTCGGCTCCTCGCTGGCCGGCAGCCCGGTGATGTCGGCCATTCAGCAGAAGAGCAGCGGTTCTTACACGGTCAAGAGCCTGATCGACGGCATCACTCGCATCTATACGTTTCAGCGCATCAAGGACCAGCCGCTGGTGGTCATCGTCGGCCAGGCCTCCGACGAGATCTTCGCCGCCTTCAAGCTCAACCGCGATCGCGATCTCCTGGTCGGCGCGTTGCTGACGGTGATCATCGGCATCATCACCATCCTGATCGCGCGCTATCAGGCCGGCCTTGCCGCCTCGCGCGACGCCGCCGAGGCTGGCACGCGGGCGCGGTCGGAATTCCTGGCCATGATGAGCCACGAGATCCGTACGCCCATGAATGGCGTGATCGGGCTGGCCGATTTGCTGCTGTCGGCGGATCTGGCCCCCGAGCAGCGCAAGATCGCGACCACCTTGCGCGAGTCCGCCGACTATCTGCTGCAGCTCCTCAACGACGTCCTCGATTTCTCCAAGCTCGATGCCGACCGGCTCGAGATCGAGCATATCGAGTTCGACCTGCACCGGTCGGTGACGGCGACCGCCGAGCTGCTGGTGTCGCGCGCCAAGGAGAAGGGCCTGCAGCTGACGACCTCGATTGCGCCGGAGGTGCCGAACTACGTCGTCGGCGATCCCGCGCGGCTGCGGCAGGTGCTGTTCAACCTCGTCGGCAATGCGTTGAAGTTCACGGAAGCGGGCAGCGTCCATATCGATGTGAGGGCGGAGAACTTGGCCGGCCCGAACCTGACGCTGGTGTTCTCGGTTGCCGACACGGGTGTGGGCATTCCGGCGGAGGCCGTCGGCCGGCTGTTCAAGCAGTTCTCGCAGGTCGACAACTCGATCTCGCGCCGCTTCGGCGGCACCGGCCTCGGCCTCGCCATCTGCAAGCGCCTCGTCACCTGCATGGGCGGCGACATCAAGGTGCAGAGCAAGGTCGGCGAGGGCAGCACCTTCACTTTCTCGATCGAAGTTCAGCCGCAACCGCAGCCCGAGGTCGAGCAGGTCAGCGCACCCGAGGCGACGATCGTGCCGGTCGGCGAGACGCCGGTCGAGGAGCGCCCGGCGAACGTCGAGCCGCTCAAGGTCCTCGTCGCGGAGGACAACCTCACCAATCAGTTCGTGATCAAGAAGCTGCTCGACAAGCTCGGCCACGGCTATGACCTCGTCGAGAACGGCACCCAGGCGGTCGCGGCCGTGCAGAAGCAGAGCTACGACCTGATCCTCATGGATATGATGATGCCCGAGATGGACGGGCTCACGGCCACCCGGATGATCCGTTCGTTGCCGCCGCCCGCCCAGGACATCTACATCATCGCTCTGACGGCCAACGCCACCAGCCAGGACCATCTGGCGTGCACGGACGCCGGCATGAACGACTTCGTGACCAAGCCGGTCACGCGCGATCGACTGAACGCCGCTCTGCTTCGCGCCGCGGCCGTCACACACAAGGAAAGGCTTGTCGCATGACCGACCTGGTGCAATTCGATGAATCCGTCTACCAGATCCTGATCTCGGAGCTCGGCGAGGAGGATGCGCTGGAGGTGCTCAGGACCTTCCTGGACGACACCTCCGGCAAGTTCGGCAAGCTCGCGGCGAAGTTCGAGGACCGCATGGAGCTGAAGCGCGAGGCGCATTCGATCAAGAGCTCGTCGGCGACATTCGGCTTTGCGGCGCTGTCGCGGCTGTCACGCGAGCTCGAAGTCGGCTCGGCGACGATGGAGCCGGCGCAGATGCTGGAGATGGTCAACAAGATGCAGCAATCGTTCGAGCAGGCGGTCCGCTTCGCCGAGACGAACCTGCTCAAGTCCGGCGCGGCCGCGGCTTGAGACCTGTCCGCGCGCGCAGACGTGCGTGCGCTCGCCGCATTCTGTTTACGTCTCATTATGCCTACCAGATTCAGTAACCCGTCCTTAATGGCGCGCATCTAGTGTTGGTTGCGCGTGGGGCAGGGCCGTCGCGCCCGTCCAGGATGGCCGGTTGTTCGCGTATGCGGGTGGAGTAAGCTCATGGATATCATGACGGGGGTGGGGCTGGTCGCCGGCTTCATCGTGATCGCGACAATGATGCTGCTCGGCGGCGACGTCGAGATGTTCATCAGCGAGCACGCCATGATCATCATCTTCGGCGGCTCGATCGCCGCGACCATGATCCGCTTTCCGCTCGGCGCGATGCTGCACGGCCTGCCGCTCGGCGCCAAATTCGCCTTCACGATGAGCCGGCTGTCGGCGCGCGACCTGGTCGAAGAACTCGCCCGGATCGCCGAGATCGCCCGCAAGCAGGGTCCGGTCGGGCTCGAGAAGGTCGAGACCGACGAGCCGTTCCTCGCCAAGGGCATCCGCTACGTGGCCGACGGCTACGACCTCGAATTCATCCGCGACAACCTCGAGCGCGACCGCGACAATTTCCTGATGCATCTCGACGAAGGCAGCAAGATCTACCGGGCGATCGGCGACTGCGCGCCGGCCTTCGGCATGATCGGCACGCTGATCGGCATGGTGCAGATGTTCGCCAACATGACCGACCCCTCGAAGCTCGGCCCGTTCATGGCCACCGCGCTGCTCGCGACCCTGTACGGCGCGCTGGTCGCCAACCTGTTCTGTCTTCCGATTGCCGACAAGCTGCACGGCAAGCTGCTCGACGAAGAGACCAATCGCACCCTGATCATCGACGGCATCCTGATGATCCGCGACTCCAAGAGCCCGGCGCTGGTCCGGGAGATGCTGCTGGCGTACCTGCCGGAGAAACATCGTCACGCAGAAGGCGAGCCGGTGCCGGCGTAACAGCGCGGCGTCGTGGGGGGCAGCGGAGCTTAGGGGATGGCCAAGAAGAAAAGGGGCGACGCGCATGGCGGCGGGCACGGCTGGTTCGTGACCTTCGCCGACCTGATGGGCCTGATGATGAGCTTCTTCGTGATGCTCGTCGCGTTCTCGACCATGGACAACAACAAGCTGAAGGTCGTCGCCGGCTCGATGCGCGAGGCGTTCGGCGTGCAAACCGAGTCGCGTTACTCCGGCATCGTCGAATCCGATGGCCTGCCGACCCGGCCGAAGCTGAAGAACGCCGCCCATATCTCTCCGGAGGAGACGGCGCGCGATCCGAGCCCCGAGCAGGAGGAGCGCCAGCACACCAATGGCGCCAAGCTCAAGACCGACCGGCAGTTCGCGCTGGCCTCCGCCTCGCTGCGCCAGGCGCTGCAGGACATGCCGGAGATGACCGAAATCTCCAAGCACATCATGTTCGAGGAGACCAAGCAGGGGCTCAATCTGGAGATCGTCGATCAGGACGGACGCTCGATGTTCGCGGACGGCTCCAAGACGCCGTTCGATCGCACCCGGCGCCTGATCGAAAAGCTCGCCGCGCCGCTCAAGGCGACGCCGTTGCGGGTCCAGATCACCGGGCACACCGCAGCCGGCTTCGTCCCGTCACGCAGCGACTACGGCGGGTTCGACCTGTCGGCCGATCGGGCCAACGCCGTGCGCCAGATCCTGGAGCGGGAAGGGCTGCCGCCCAGTCATATTTTTGCGGTCTCCGGCAAGGCGGATACCCAGCCGTTGTTCCCCGATGACCCGTCGCTGGCGGCCAACCGCCGTGTCACGATCACCTTGATGCGGGAAGACCCGCCATTGCCGCCCGACCTGAAGCCGTAGTCGCGCATCAACGATCCGCAGCATATTGCCGCACGCCCGGTCTGCGACTGCTAACGAACAGCGTCGCAAGCCCTTGATTCGGCTGCGGCCGATCCGACATTCGCATCACGACCCCTGCATACCCCGGCGGCTTGCCGCGGCGCGGCAAGAGACATCTGTGAACCGGATGCTCTTTGGCCACGGCCTCCGAACCAAGGTCTGCTACGGTTGAGACTTGACCTGCGGCCGGTCTGCGTTCACACGCGCCGGGCCAAACAGGGAAGATGCGTTCCAAGCGACATGACGGCCAGCGCCACATCGACCGAAGGACAGGAAACCGCGACCACCTCGGGGTTCTGGGGGCTGACGCTCGGCAGCATCGGCGTCGTGTTCGGCGACATCGGAACTTCACCCCTCTACGCCTTTCGCGAGGCCGCACATGGCGCCGCCCATGGGCAGCCGGTGTCGCGGATCATCGTCCTCGGCGTGCTCTCGCTGATCCTCTGGTCGCTGTTCATCGTGGTGACCGCCAAATACGTCCTGCTGCTGCTGCGCGCCGACAACAATGGCGAGGGTGGAACGCTGTCGCTGATGGCGCTCGGGCAGCGCGCGCTCGGCCGGCGCAGCATGTTCCTGATGGCGCTCGGCGTCATCGGGGCCTCGATGTTCATCGGCGATTCGATGATCACGCCGGCGATCTCGGTGCTGTCGGCGGTCGAAGGTCTCAAGCTCGCCGCACCGGCGCTCGAGCACTATGTCGTGCCGCTCACCGTGATCATCCTGGTGGTGCTGTTCGCGGTGCAGAGCAAGGGGACGGCGCGGGTGGCCTCCGCCTTCGGCCCGGTCATGGTCACGTGGTTCGCATGCCTGGCGGTGATGGGCCTCGTGCACATCAGCGACGATCCGTCCGTCCTTGCCGCGATCAATCCCTATTATGCGGTGCACTTCCTGCTCTCCCACGGCACCATTGGCCTCGTGACGCTCGGTGCCGTGTTTCTCGCCGTCACCGGCGGCGAGGCGCTCTATGCCGATCTCGGGCATTTCGGCCGCAAGCCGATCCAATCGGCGTGGCTGTTCTTCGTGCTGCCCGCGCTGCTGATCAATTATTTCGGGCAGGGCGCCCTGGTGCTGTCCGATCCCAGCGCGCTCGAGAACTCGTTCTATCGGATGGTGCCCGAGATCCTGCTGCTGCCGCTCGTGGTGCTGGCGACCGCCGCGACCGTGATCGCCAGCCAGGCCGTGATCACCGGCGCGTACTCGCTGGTCAGCCAGGCAGTGCAGCTCGGACTGCTGCCGCGGTTTGAGGTGCGCTACACCTCGGAGAGCCATGCCGGCCAGATCTATCTGCCGCGCGTCAACCGCCTGCTGCTGATCGGCGTGATGCTGCTGGTCCTGCTGTTCCGGACGTCGAGCAATCTCGCTTCCGCCTACGGCATTGCCGTCTCGACCACCATGGTGGCCGACGGCATCATGGGCTTCGTCGTGATCTGGAAGCTCTGGAACCTGCGCGCCGCGGTCGCTGCGGCGGTGATCGCGCCGTTCGTCATCGTCGACATGAGCTTCTTCGCGGCCAACCTGCTGAAGCTGTTGGAGGGCGCCTGGGTGCCGCTGCTGTTCGGCGCGGCGATGGTGGTGACGATCTGGACCTGGCGGCGCGGCTCGGCGATCCTGATGCTCAAGACCCGCAAGATCGAGGTGCCTCTCGACGATCTGGTGTCCAGCCTGGAGAAGCGGCCGCCGCACATCGTCAAGGGCACCGCGGTGTTCCTCACCAGTGACCCGACCTCGGTGCCGACGGCACTGCTGCACAATCTCAAGCACAACAAGGTGCTGCACGAGCACAACGTCATCCTGACCATCGAGACCGCGCAGACGCCGCGGGTCGACGTGTCGGAGCGGGTGCGGATGGAGAAGGTCAGCGAGAAGTTTTCCAAGGTGCGGCTGCGCTTCGGCTTCATGGAATCGCCGAACGTGCCTCGGGCGCTGGCCGTGGCGCGCAAGCTAGGCTGGCAGTTCGACATCATGTCGACGTCGTTCTTCGTGTCGCGCCGATCGCTCAAGCCGTCGTCGCAATCGGGCATGCCGGCGTGGCAGGACCATCTATTCATCGGTCTCAGCCGGTCGGCCAATGACGCCACCGACTACTTCCAGATCCCGACGGGACGCGTTGTGGAAGTGGGTACTCAGGTAACGATTTAGCGGTTTCAGCGTCCGCGAATCGTTGAAGATATGTTAATCGAGCGTTGCTGACCTGCAATAACTGCAGGGCAGCGCTTGATCACTGCAGCTATAAGCCGCGCGCTCTGCCATCTTGTGCAGTGAAGCATTCAACCAGTCCTCGAGGGGGCTACCCCAATGACAGCCGACATCGCAGCCACGCCCGCGGAAACGCCGGCGACCAACGGGCATGGCGATGCCCATTCCACGGCCAGTTTCACCGCCCTGACATTGGGGAGCATCGGGGTCGTCTATGGCGACATCGGCACCAGTCCGCTCTACGCGCTGCGCGAAGCCGTGATGGCCGCCAGCAGCAGCGGTGAGCCGGCGCCGCACGCCGTGATGGGCGTAATCTCGCTGATCCTGTGGGCGCTGATCGTCGTGGTCACCCTGAAATACGTCGTCATCCTGCTGCGCGCCGACAACCATGGCGAGGGTGGCACGCTGGCCCTCATGGCCCTGGCTCAGCGCGGGGTCACCCGCGGCGCCAGTATCATCGTCCTGCTCGGCATCATCAGTGGCGCGCTGTTCTATGGCGACGCGGTGATCACGCCGGCTTTGTCGGTGTTGTCGGCGATCGAGGGCGTCAAGCTCGTGACGGCGGCGTTCGACCCTTATGTCGTGCCGATGACGATCATCATCCTGGTCATGCTGTTCGCGGTCCAGGTGCGCGGGACCGCCAAGGTCGCAGCCTTCTTCGGCCCGATCATGCTGCTCTGGTTCGTGGTGATCGGGGTCGCGGCGCTGCCGCCGATCCTGCGCCATCCCGAGGTGCTCTGGGCGATCAACCCGTTCAACGCCGTCACCTTCATGCTCCATCACGGCATCATCGGGTTCATCACGCTCGGTGCCGTGTTCTTGGCCGTGACGGGCGCCGAGGCGCTCTATGCCGACCTCGGCCATTTCGGCAAACGGCCGATCCAGACCGCCTGGCTGTTCATCGTGCTGCCGTCGCTGGCGCTGAACTATCTCGGGCAGGGCGCGCTGGTGATTGCAGACGCCAAGGCGATCGAGAACCCGTTCTTCCTGATGTTTCCGGATTGGGCGCTGATCCCGATGGTCGCGCTGGCCACCGTCGCGACCGTGATCGCGAGCCAGGCCGTGATCACCGGTGCCTATTCGCTGACCCGCCAGGCGATCCAGCTCGGCCTGCTGCCGCGCTTCGAGATCCGCCATACCTCCGAGGCGCATTCCGGCCAGATCTACATTCCGCGGATCACCAAGCTGCTGCTGGTCTCGGTTGTGCTGCTGGTGCTGCTGTTCAAATCCTCCAGCGCGCTGGCCTCGGCCTATGGCATCTCCGTCACCGGCACGATGGTGGTGACGGCGATGATGGGCTTCGTCGTGATCTGGAAGGTCTGGCGGTGGTCGCCGTTCGCGGCGGCTGCGCTGATCGCGCCGTTCCTGTTCCTCGACCTGACCTTCCTGTCGGCGAACCTCCTGAAGGTGCTGGAAGGCGGCTGGGTGCCGCTGGCGCTCGGCGGCTTCGTGATGACGTTGATGTACACGTGGCGGCGCGGCAGCCGGCTGCTGTTCGAGAAGTCGCGCAAGCTGGAATTCCCGCTCGCCGACTTGGTCGAGATGCTGGAGAAGCGGCCGCCGCAGCGGGTCGCCGGCACGGCCGTGTTCCTGACCTCGGATCCGCTGAGCGCGCCGACCGCGCTGATGCACAGCCTCAAGCACTACAAGGTGCTGCACGAGAAAAACGTGATCCTGACGATCGAGACGGCGCCGACGCCGCGCATCGATCCCTCCGAGCGCGTACGGCTGGAGCAGATCAGTCCGACCTTCTCCAAGGTCACGCTCCGCTTCGGCTTCATGGAATCGCCGAACGTGCCGCGGGCACTGGCGATCGCGCGCAAGCTCGGCTGGCAGTTCGACATCATGTCGACCTCGTTCTTCCTGTCGCGCCGTGCGCTGAAGCCGGCGGCGCATTCCGGCATGCCGCGCTGGCAGGATCATCTGTTCATCACGATGAGCCGCTCGGCCAACGACGCCACCGACTATTTCCAGATCCCGAGCGGGCGCGTGGTCGAGGTCGGAACGCAGGTCACGATCTGACGGGGCAGGGCCTCCGACAGGTCGCCGAAGCGCTTGATTTTCCGCGCGTCCGGGGCGAGTTTGGCGCCGGTTCGGTGCCTTGTGCGGCTCTGCTGAAGGCTCGAAGGTTGAAGGCTTGGAGGATGGCGTGGCTGTTGTGCACGATTTGACCCCGCAGGACGTGGCCAAGGGAATCGCCGAGGGGCGAATTCTCCTGGTCGACGTGCGCGAGCCGAACGAAGTTGCTGCGGAAGCCTATCCCGACGGTATCGTTGTTCCCCTGTCGGCTTTCGACCCGAAGCTGATCCCGGATCCCGCCGGCAAGGACGTCGTGTTCGCCTGCCGCTCCGGCAAGCGCTCGGTGACGGCCTCGATGGCCGCGCAGGCCGCGGGCCTGCCGTATGACAAGCATCTCCAGGGCGGGATGCTCGGCTGGAAGGCGGCCGGCCTGCCGATCAAGACCGGCGGCTGACAGGCGATCATGATCTCGCAGAACAAGGTCTTCGCCGATCTGCCCGTCACCATTTTCGAGCAGATGTCGCAGCTCGCGCGCGACAACAACGCCATCAATCTGGGGCAGGGTTTTCCCGACGATCCCGGTCCGGAGGACATCCGCCGCGCCGCTGCGGACGCGGTCCTGAACGGCTACAACCAGTACCCCTCGATGATGGGCCTGCCGGAGCTGCGCCAGGCGATCGCCGCGCACTACAAGCATTGGCACAAGCTCGATCTCGACCCGATGAGCGAGGTGATGGTCACCTCCGGCGGCACCGAGGCGCTGACCTCGGCGATCCTGTCGGTCGTCGAGCCGGGCGACGAAGTGATCTGCTTCCAGCCGGTCTATGATTCCTATCTGCCGATCATCCGCCAGGCCGGCGGCGTTCCAAAACTGCTGCGGCTGGAGCCGCCGCATTGGCGGCTGTCCGAGGAGATGCTGCGCTCCGCATTCTCGCCGAAGACCAAGGCGGTGCTGTTCAACAACCCGCTGAACCCGGCCGCCGTGGTCTATCCGCGCGAGGACCTCGAACTGCTGGCCCGGTTCTGCCAGGAGTTCGATGCGGTCGCGATCTGCGACGAGGTGTGGGAGCACGTGGTGTTCGACGGCCGCGAGCACATCCCGCTGATCACCATCCCCGGCATGCGCGACCGCACCATCAAGGTTGGCTCCGCCGGCAAGATCTTCTCGCTCACAGGGTGGAAGATCGGCTTCGTCTGCGCGTCGCCGCAGCTGTTGCGCGTCGCCGCCAAGGTGCACCAATTCCTGACGTTCACGACCGCGCCGAACCTGCAGATGGCGGTGGCCTATGGCCTCGGCAAATCCGACGACTATTTCGTCAACATGCGTGCCGAGCTGTCGCGCAGCCGCGACCGGCTGACAGCCGGGCTCGAGAGCCTCGGCTTCCCCGTGCTGAAGGCGCAGGGGACGTATTTTCTCACCGTCGACCTGTCGCCGCTCGGCCTCAATGAGACCGACGAGCAGTTCTGCCGGCGCATCGTGCATGACTACAAGGTCGCCGCGATTCCGGTGTCGGCGTTCTACGAGAAGGATGCCGTGACCTCCGTCGTCCGGTTCTGCTTCGCCAAGAAGGACGCGACGCTCGACACGGCGCTGGAGCGGCTCTCCGACGCCATTCACCGACGCTAGGAGACTGACATCATGACGCGCGGCTGCATTCGTTCGGCTCTGGCGCTGGCCGCGGCATTGCTGGCGCTTTCGGTGTCGGCTGGCCGGGCCGAAGACCGCGTGGTGAACTTCTACAACTGGTCGAACTACATGGCGCCCGGGGTCCTTGAGGATTTCACCAAGGAGACCGGCATCAAGGTGGTCTACGACACCTTCGATGCCAACGAGACGCTGGAGACGCGGCTGCTCGCCGGCAAGTCCGGCTACGATGTCGTGGTGCCCACGGCGTATTTCCTGCAGCGCCAGATCAAGGCCAAGATTTTCCAGCCGCTCGACAAATCCAAGCTACCGAACCTCGCCAATGCCTGGCCGGTCGTCACCGAGCGCCTCGCGATCTACGATCCCGGCAACCAGTTCGCCGCCAACTACATGTGGGGCACGACCGGGATCGGCTACAACGTCAAGACGATCGAGAAGATCTTCGGTGCGGGCGCGCGGATCGACAGCTGGGACATGGTGTTCAAGCCGGAGAACCTCGCCAAGTTCAAGGATTGCGGCGTCCACATGCTGGATTCCGCCGACGACATCTTTCCGGCGGCGCTGAACTATCTCGGCCTCGATCCCAACTCGACCAAGCAGGCCGACCTCGAGAAGGCTGCCGATGTGGTCGGTAAGGTCGCATCCTCCGTGCGCAAGTTTCATTCGTCCGAATATCTGAGCGCGCTCGCCACCGGCGAGATCTGCCTCGTCGTCGGCTGGTCCGGCGACATCATGCAGGCGCGGAGCCGCGCCGAGGAGGCCAAGAACGGCATCGAGATCGGCTACGCGATCCCGAAGGAGGGCGCGCAGATGTTCTTCGATAATTTGGCCATTCCCGCCGACGCCCAGCACGTGCCCGAGGCGTATGCGCTGATCAACTATCTCTATCGTCCCGAGGTGGCGGCGAAGAACTCGGACTTCCTGTCCTATGCCAACGGCAATCTGGCGAGCCAAAAGCTGATCGATCCGAAGATTCTCGGCGATAAGAACATCTATCCCGATGACGCGACCCTGAAGAAGCTGTTCGTCATCACCGCCCGCGAGCCGGCGACGCAGCGCGTGATCAACCGGCTCTGGACCAAGGTGAAGACGGGGCGGTGAACGCCAGTTGGCCTTGGCGCAGAAATGACGTAGTATGGGCAAGCGCAGAGGCTTTGATCATGTCCGAGCACCCACGTATCGCCCTTTCTCCCGACGTGCTGTCTGGCAAGCCGGTCGTTCGTGGTACGCGTCTTTCGGTTGAGTTCCTGATCGGCTTGATGGCCGACGGGTGGGGAGAGGCGGACATTCTCGCCAATTATCCCGGCCTTTCCCACGATGACGTCATCGCATGTCTCGCATATGCCCGAGACATTGTGGGGACCGAGAGGGTCTTTCCGAGCGCAGCCTAGCGATGCGCTTTCTGGCAAACGAAAACTTTCCTGCTGCAGCGGTAAGAGCAATCGAGGCCGCAGGACATGATATTACTTGGGTGAGCCTCATCTCGCCTGGAGCGACCGACAGGAGCGTACTGTCGCAAGCCATTCTGGAAGAGCGGATACTTCTGACCTTCGATAAGGATTTCGGCGAGCTGGCAAGAAGCTCCTCGCTGCCCCTCGCCTGCGGCCTGATTCTGCTGCGTGTTCCTATGCCGCCACCGCAAGTTGCTGGCAAGCGCATCGCCGATTTGATTCTCTCACGGGACGACTGGGTGGGCCACTTCTCGGTCATCGAGCCTGGTCGCGTTCGCATGCGACCGCTTGCAAACTGACGAAGCTTACGGGCCCACATTGGCCTACAGTGCCGGAAGCAAGGATCGCCCGCGATCGAGCGATCCAGGCTTGTTCAAACCTGCCTCACGCCAGCCGGTGCATGGCACACAGCTTGTTGCCGTCGAGATCGCGCAAATAGGCGAGGTACAGCTTGCCGGTCGAGCCCTGGCGAACGCCAGGCGGGTCCTCGCAGGTGGTGCCGCCGGCTTCGAGGCCCGCCGCATGCCAGGCGTCGACTTGTTCGGTCGAACTGCAGGCATAGCCGATCGTGCCGCCATTGGCCGGTGTGGCGGGCTGGCCGTTGATCGGCTTGGAGACCGAGAAGATGCCGGTCGGGGTGATGTAGAAGATGCGGTGGCCGTCGACCTTGGCCGGGCGTACGCCGAGCGTGCCGAGCAGCTTGTCGTAGAAGGCCTTGGCCTTGTCGAGGTCGTTGGTGCCGATCATGATGTGCGAAAACATCAGCGCTAATCCTCCCTGGAAATTCCGAACGGCGTGTCGGATACGGCACCAAGGTAGCGAGCGTCGCTCCATGAGGTAAGAGTTTTCTTCAGAGCGCCTGTTGACGAAAGTTCGTCCTATCGGGCGTCTTCCTCATGGTGGAATTCGACCGTACGAAGCGATTACCGCCAGCGCCGGTGAAGCCAGAGCCATTGCTCCGGATATTCGCGCACCCAGCCTTCGACCACGTTCGTCACGGCCTGCGTCATGCCCTGGATGTCGATCTGTCCATTCGCATCGCGCACCGGCTTCACTTCTTCCGACAGCTCGGCCTGAAAGCGGTTGCCGGGGAGGCGGATGATGCGCACGCCGTGCACGGGACATTCGACCTGGCGCAGCAGGCGCGCCAGCATGGGGTTGGCGCGGGTCTTGCGGCCGAAGAACGTCACCTCGACACCGCCGGTGAGGTACTGATCGACCAGCATCGCGACGTGCTGGCCGTTCTTCAGCGCCTGGCCCAGCCGCAGCGGCGCGTCGCGGCCGGCCGGGATCAGCGTGCCCATCTTGACCTGGCGCATCTCCTGAATGATGCGGTCGGCGGCGGCGATATTGGGACGGCGGTAGAGGATCGCGGTATCGAGCTTGTGGGCGACCGCGGCGAGCGCCGGCATCTCCCAATTGGCGAGATGGCTCGCGAAGATCAGCGCCGGCTTGCCGTCGAGGCGAAGCTGATGAAACAGCTCGTGCGTCCGCGGCGTCAGCTCGATGCGGCTGCGCTCGGGATGCTCCTCGTCATAGTCCCAGATCTTGTCGAGATGGGCGAACTCGGCGCCGACGCGGCCGAGATTGTCCCAGACGCCCGCAAGAATCCGCTCGATCTCCTCGGGCGATTTCTCCGGGAAGGCCTTGGTGAGATTGTCGCGGCCGATGCGCTGCTCGCGCAAGCGTGGGCCGATCCACTGCGCGATGCGCGCGAAGCGGTCGGCCGTCTTCTGCGGGTCGAAATAGCGCGTGGTCTTGAGCATGCCGACCGTCAGCGCACCGACGGCCGAGGACCCGAGCGATTTCACCTTCTGGCGAATGACGAGCTTGGTCCGGAGGGGAATGACACTCATCGATGCCGACAGGCCGATCAGGCCGGTTCGCGGGTCAGGATCAACGAGGCGTTCTGACCGCCGAAGCCGAACGAGTTCGACATCACGGCGGTGACGCGCGCCTCGCGGGCCTTGTTGCCGACGACGTCGAACAGGATCGCGGGATCCGGAATGTCGTAGTTGATGGTCGGCGGGATCAGCTGATGCTCGAGGGTGAGCAGGGAGATGATCGCCTCGACCGCGCCGGCCGCCGAGATGGTGTGGCCGACCATCGACTTGTTGGACGACACCGGAATCTTGCCGGTGTGCTCGCCGAACACGGCGGAGACGCCGACATACTCCATCTTGTCGTTCTCGGGCGTCGCGGTGCCGTGGGCGTTGATGTGATCGATCTGCTCCGGCGCCATGCCGGCATCGGCCAACGCCTTGCGGATGCAGCCGATGATCGGCTTGCCGTCCGGCGAGGAGCGGGTTCGATGGAACGAGTCGGTCAGCTCGCCGCAGCCGGCGACGACGCCGAGAATCTTGGCGCCCCGCGCCACGGCCGCATCATAGCTCTCCAGCACCAGCGCGCCGGCGCCTTCGGCCATGACGAAGCCGTCGCGGTTCTTGGAGAACGGCTTGGAGGCGGCCTGCGGCGGATCGTTCTGCGTCGACAGCGCCGACAGCAGCGAGAAGCGGACCAAGCCTTCCGGATTGACCGAGCCTTCGGTGGCAGCGCACAGCGCCACATCGGTTTCGCCGCGCCTGATGGCCTCAACACCGAGCTGGATCGCGGTGGCGCCGGACGCGCAGGCGGTCGACAACGAGATCGGCGAGCCCTTGGTGCCGAACGTATCCGACAGCGAATCCGCCACGGAGCCGAACAGGAAGCGGTGGTGGTAGTTGACGAACTTGCCGCCGCCGCAGACCTTCAGCAGGTCGTCATAAGTGAAGTGCGTGCCGCCGACCTCATGCGCGAGCTCGAGCCGCTGCGGCCACTCGATCTCGACAGGGGCAACCGCGAGAAACAGCGGGCCCGGGAAGTCGCCCTTGGAGCCGATGCCGGCCTGGGCAATCGCTTCCTCGACGGCCATATGGCCGAGCCGCTCGGAGAGGCCGGTCGAGGTGAACGGCGCCACCGGCACGAAGTCCACCGTGCCGGCCATCGTCGTCTTCAGCCCGTCGATGGGGAAGCGCGTGATGGTGCGGATGCCGGACTCGCCGGCCACCAGCTTGGTCCAGTTGTCGGACATGCCCGCACCCAGCGAGGTGACGATGCCCATGCCCGTCACGACCACGACGGGGCGTCCAAACTTGTCGCGTACACTCATGATGTCCCCCGTCGCGTCGTCAGCCGCGCGCCGCGTTCACTTGACAGCTTCGACCAAGGCCATGCCTTCGCCGCGGTAATGGCCGGCGCCGACCACCACGATCTGGGTCGGAGCCTCCTTCATCTCGCTCTCGACGCCCGAGCTATCGCCGGGCGCGAACAGCGCGCCCCGCGAGATCGACAGCGCGGCGAGCGCCAGATCGAGCGCGAAATGCGCCTCCATCGTGTGGCCGAAGCGGGTTCCGCTCGAGCGCACCGCGAAGGCTTTGTGATGGTCGAGGAACGCGCGTTCCTCCGACGTCACGGGCTCCGCGCCGGTCGCGCCGGTGATGATCGCGCCGGGTGCGTCGTGCACGTCGAGCGCCGACCACAGCCGGTCGAGCGTGCCGGTGACGGAGCCGGCTTCCTTGCGGCGGGCGCGGTCGGCGACGACCTTGCTCAGCCGCGCTAATGGCTTCGCGCCGCGGGCCTCGGCATGCGGCTTGGATTCCAGCACCAGGAAGGCCCCGGCGGAGCCGAGCGCAAAGCCCGGATGCTCCTTGCGCGCCCACACCGGCTTGAACTCGTTCTTCAGATTGTAGTCGCCGAACTCATAGAGCACGAGCAGGTCCTTGCGCTCGCCATTGTGCGAGCCGCCGACCAGCGCGATGTCGCTCTGGCCGCCCGCGATGCGTGCGAGCGCGATCTTGAAGGAATCGACGCCCGCGACCTCTTCGCCCATGAAGGTGCGCGAGGTCCCGCACACGCCGTGCGAGATCGCGATGTTGCCGGCGAGAAGATTGGACAGCTGCGCCAGGAACAGCGTCGGACGCAGATCGCTCATCAGCCGGTCGTTGAGGAAGCCCGGCGTGCAGTTGCCCTCGGCCTCGGCGTTGAGAATCGCCGTGTCGACGGAGATGTCGCGCTCGCCACCGCCGGCGGCAACGATCATGTCCATCCGGGACAGGATGTCCTTGTTGCCCTTGAGGCCTGCCGAATCCAGCGCGAGGCCCGCAGCGTAGGTGCCGATGCGCTGCCACCCCTCCATCTGGCGCTGTTCCTTCTTGGGGATCTGCGCTTCCAGATTCACCTTGGCCCATGGATGCACGATGTAGGGCGCAAAGCCCTTCTCATCGACATTGATCTGGCCGGCGTTGAGAGCCTCCCAGTTCGCATCGAGACCTTCGCCGAGCGAGGTCGCAAGGCCGATGCCGGTGATCCAGACTTCGACGGGGGCTGATGTCACGGAAGGCGTCTCACTCATCGCTGCAGGATCTGTTGCGGAAAGCCGACGCGCTCGGCGACGGCGTCCATGTGTCCGCGCAGCTCCGGATTAGGGAAGGGGACGTGGCTGAACGTGATCGTCGCGTTCGACCGCAGCTTGCCGCCGACCTTCACGCGGGCCTCGGTCATGGCGTAGCCGGAGCCTTCATGAAGCACGTTGGCCTCGACAGTCAGCACCTCGCCCGGCTGCACGAAGCCGCGCATCTTGGCTTCTTTCACGGCGGCGAGGAACGGCATCCGCTCGAACTTCATCAGCGCGAGCAGCAGCCAGCCGGAGGTCTGCGCCATCGACTCGATCAGCAGCACGCCGGGCATGATCGGATAGCCCGGAAAATGCCCTTCGAAGATCGTGCTCTCGGTCGGAACCTTGGCTTCGACGGTGATGGTCTTCTCGTCCAGTTTGAGGTCGAGAATGCGGTCGATCAGGAGGAAGTATTCGATCTGCATGGCGGGCGCTCAGGCGCCCTTGGCGGCGACCAGCTCGTCGATGCGGGCGCACAGATTCTTGAGCACGAAATACTGCTCGGTGCTGGCCTTGCCGTCGTTGACTTCCTGCGTCCACTTCTCGAGCGGCAGCTTGATGCCGAACGCCTTGTCGATCGCGAAGGCGATGTCGAGGAAATCGAGGCTGTCGATGCCCAGATCGTCGATGGCGTGGCTATCCGGCGTGATCGTGTCGCGCGGGATGTCGCAGGTTTCAGCGATGATCGTGGCGACCTGATCGAATGTTGAGGACATCACTAAGCCTTTGATATTTTGGAGCTAATCCGGAGAAGGGCAACGAGAGGACACCGCCCCGGGGGCGTCTGATGCGAGCCCTTTTACCCCCGTCGCCCAGGAGTCGTGTGCCCGTATATCGGAGCGCCGCCGTGAGTTCAATGGAGCCGGGCACGCGGGGTGTGGCGGGATTGTGATGCCCTGTCAGGAAGAGCTGGCGCGGCCCTCAGGGCGTGTAGGTTTCGGTGATGATGCGGGCGCAGTCGCGCCGTCCGGTCAGCAGGCAGTCCTGGGTCTTGCGGAGATCGGCGATGCTCATGGCCAGCCAGATCCCGATCGCCGTCAGCGCGATGGTGAAGGCGATAGCTGCGATGTTGGCCAGGATGCGGTGACGGAAATCGTCGGGCTCCTCGCGCGGCCGCTCATAGCGGGAGAGGTCGAGCGACACCGGCTCGGGACGCCGCAGCGGCACAGGGGGACTCACGTTTGCACTGCCGCCTTCGACAGCGCGCCGCACCGGACCATTGCGCGGCCGGAACGGCACCACGCGATGCTCTTCCTCCGCTGCGATGGGGCGCTGGGACTTCATGTCTCGACTCCGATGCTCTTTCTTAGCACGCGGGCACAACCTCTCACAAAGGAACTTTGCCCGGATTGAGCTGCATCAGCGAAGCCTCTCGCTCTGTAGATGCGGTCGACTGGAAACCGACCGGCGGATAGGCCGGCAGGCGCGCTGCAACGGGCCGGGAGACGTGGCATAATGCGGATCATTTGATCCGGAGCCTTATCCATGGCCAATACCCGCGAGCCGCTGCTGCATCCGATCCCGATCCTGTCGCTGCGTCCGACGCAGATGACGGTCGGCATGCGCGAGGTGAAGGAGAAGCGCGTGCGCTTCCGCGAGCACAAGGCCAAGAAAAAGGCCGAGCTGCTCGGCAAGCACATGATCCCGGTCGTGCTCGGACCGGACAAGCGCCACTACGTGGTCGACCATCATCATCTGGCGCGCGCGCTGCACGACGAGGGCGTCAAGGACGTGCTGGTCACGGTGATCGGCGATCTTACGATGGTCGACCCGGATGGCTTCTGGAACGTGATGGACAACAAGCGCTGGGTCTATCCCTACGACGCCAAGGGCGAGCGGCGGCACTTCAAGGACCTGCCCAAGACGGTCGCCGACCTGAAGGACGATCCGTTCCGCAGCCTCGCCGGCGAGCTGCGCCGCGCCGGCGGCTTCGCCAAGGACACCACGCCGTTCAGCGAGTTCCTGTGGGCCGACTTCCTGCGCCGCAAGGTCAAGCGCAAGACGGTCGAGACCGACTTCGCCGGCGCGATGGAGCACGCGCTGGCGTTCGCCAAGAGCCATGATGCGGTCTATCTGCCCGGCTGGTGCGGGCCCGCGTCGGACGATTGATCGCGGCGCTTACTTATAGCTTTACTTGGCCTTCGGCAGCCGCCCCATCAGATAGAACTCGTCATTGGGCCGCATGCCCGTGACATTGGCCATCCGGTTGGAGAGCGCGAAGAAGGCCGCGATCGCGGCGATGTCCCAGATGTCGTCATCGCTGAAGCCGTGCTCCGCCAGCGCCTTGAAATCGGCGTCCCCGACGGTCTGTGCCTCCAGCGCGACCTTCATCGCGAAGTCGAGCATGGCGCGCTGGCGCGGGGTGATATCCGCCTTGCGGTAGTTGATCGCGATCTGGTCGGCGATCAGAGGATTCTTGGCGCGGATGCGCAGGATCGCGCCGTGGGCGATCACGCAATACTGGCACTGGTTGGCGCTCGACGTCGCCACCACGATCATCTCGCGCTCGGCCTTGGTCAGCCCGCCGTCCTTCTCCATCAGCGCGTCGTGATAGGCGAAGAAGGCGCGGAATTCGTCGGGGCGATGCGCCAGGGTGAGGAAGACGTTCGGCACGAAGCCGCTCTTCTCCTGCACGCCCAGCAGACGGGTGCGGATGTCCTCCGGCAGCGAAGCGATCGCGGGGACGGGGAAGCGGCTGATCGTGGATTGGGTCATGGGCGATGGGTCCGGCATGGCGTGTGGGCAGCGAACCTTAGTCGATCGGCGAGGGCGCGCAACGGCCGAGCTCAGTTCAGCACCTCCACCGTGGCGGAGCGTCCCGCGACCAGCTCGCTCCGCCGCGACGTGTCATCGAGCGCAATGCGCACGGGGACGCGCTGCGCCAGCCGCACCCAGTTGAAGGTCGGGGTGACGTTGGCGAGCAGGCTCGCGCCCTCGGCGCGATCACGGTCCTCGATCCCCGCGGCGATGCTCTCGACGTGGCCGGTCAGCACCTCGCCGGTGCCCATCAGGCGGATGCGCACGGGCGCGCCGACGCGGATGCGCGGCAGCTTGGTCTCCTCGAAATAGCCCTCGACGTGCAGCGTGTCGGTGTCGACCAAGGCCATCACACCTTTGCCGGCGCCGACATAGGTGCCGGGGCGCAGGTCCATGTTGGTGATGATGCCGTTGACCGGCGCATGCACCTCGCTGCGCTCGAGATTGAGCTTGGCGACGGCCTGGTCGGCCAGCGCCTGGTCATAGGATGCCTGCGCCTGCTGCTGGGTGGCGAGCACCTGTTCCTGCTTCTGCTGCGAGACCGCCTCGGTGGTCAGCGAACGGTAGCGGTCGAGGTCGGCATTGGCCTGGTTGAGCGTCGCGAGCCGGCCGGCGACGACGGCGTCGGCCTGCTGCAGCGCGAGCTTGAAGCGGGCACGATCGATCCGGAAGATGACGTCGCCCTGATGCACCGGCTGATTGTCGCGCACCAGCACCTCGGTGACGAAGCCGGAGACGTCGGGGGCGATCTGGACGATATCGGCGCGCACGCGTCCGTCCCGCGTCCACGGCGCCTTCATGTAGTAGCCCCACAGATAGCTGCCGACCAGGATCGCTGCGACAACAGCAGCGGCGGTGACCGCCACGCGGCCGAGCAGAGCAAAGGTGCCTTTCACGACGAGAACTCCGAAGCAAGATAGACGATGCCGCCGAGCACGCAGACGAACAGCGCAAAGTCGAACAATGCGCGGTGCCAGACCAGGCGATAGAAGCCGATCCGGCGCAGTCCCGCGCTGAGCAGGGCGACGCAGCCATAGGCCACGACCAGCCACAGCAGCAGCGAGGGCACCAGCAACCCGGCGATGTCGATGTCGTGTCTCATGCGACGAGACTCCCCAGATCGGTCTGGCTCGCATGATAGGCCGTCGCGTCCGGAAACAATCCGGTGCGGATGCCGACCAGCCCGATCAGCGCATCCTCCTTGGCGGCTGCGGCCGGCTCTGCGAGCGTCTTCAACAGCGCCGCGTCGATCGCGGCGAGCAGGCTGGTGGGCATGACGCCGGCTCCCGCGCCCCGGCCGCGGCACGCGGCGGCGAGACGGTCGAGCATGGTGTCGATGGCGCCCAGCGTCGCCGCCGTCAGTCCATGACGGGCGCGGCGCAGGTCGATGATGTTGAGGCCGACGCGCAGCTGACTCAGGCTGTCGAGCTCGCGGCGGTCGTCCTCGGGAATCGCGGCAAAGCGCTGCGCCAGCAGTCCGAGCCGGTCGAGCATCAGGCCGATGAAGGCGGCGCGGTCATGCTGGCCGCGGCGCTCGGCGGTCAGCGCCAGGGTCTCCCAGCTGGTGCGCAAGAGCCGCTGGGCGATCCATTCGGCGCGGACCGAGCGCACGAGACGGGTCAGCACGACGGCCGCGACCATGCCGACCATGAAGGCGATCGCCGAGTTGGCGTAGCTCTGGAAGTCGGCGCTGTAGGTCGATTGCAGCGCCAGCAGCGTGGCACCGTTGGCGCCGAGGGCCATGCCGATCGGCGTCGTCTGCGGGCGGGCGATCAGGACGCCGAACAGCAGGAACGCCGGCGCCAGCGCCGCGATCAGCAGCTCGACGTCCGAGATCGCCGGCATGATCGCAAACAGGTAGACGGCGTCGATGACGATCGCGACCAGCGACCACGCCGTGAACCTGACGATGCTGGGGGCGGGATCATCCTGCGCGGCGAAGAACGAGCAGGCGACGGCGGCCATCATCGGCGCGGAGGCGCCGTCGGTCCATCCGGTCGCGATCCAGAACGCGCAGCAGACCAGAATGGCGATGACCACGCCGGCGGCCGACCACAGCGCCAATGCGTGGTCGCGATGCCGGGCCGGCGCGATGCCCTGCTCGGTGCGGAAGGCGAGCGGAACCTGGGATGTGTCTTCGCCGGCCGCGAGGGCTGCGTTCAGAGCCCGGCAATCATCGGCGATGTCGACCAGCTCGCGCAGCCTGATCAGCAGACTCGCGGTCATGATCTGGTCCCAGGACGAATTCGCCTCCAGCGAGGGCCGGAGCGCGTCGATCTCGGCCCGCAGCCGATCGGCGGGCTCGCGGTCGCCAGCGGCGGTGACCCAGCCGGCTAGGCGCTGCAGCAGATCCCTCAGCTCCTGCTGGATATGGCCTTCGAGCGCGGCCAGCCGGTCGTGGATCGAGCCCAGCAGCGGCAGCAGCAGCTGCATGTGTAGCCGCAGGGATCGCAGGCCCTCCACGGCGTCGTGGTCCGCCTGGCGGTCGAAGGCGAGGTGCGTGGCGAGCGTATCGATCTCCAGCGCTTCCGCTGCGAGCCGCAGGCGGTGCGCGCGATCCTCCTCGCTTCCGCCACCGCCGAGCAGCACGTCCCGGCTCAGTCGGCGCGCATCGTCGAGCCAGCGCTCGACCTTGGCGGCGACGACAGGAGCGACGCTGCGCGGAAGCACGATGGTGGAGACCAGCGTCGCACAGACGATGCCGAGCGTGATCTCCTGCGCGCGCGACACCGCCACATCGAAGATGCTGCCGGGATCGGTCACGGCGGGAAAGCCGATCAGCGCCAACGTGTAGCCGGCCAGCATGAACAGATAGCTGCGCGGCGTGCGGTCGAGCAGCGAGACATAGAGGCAGACGCCGGTCCAAAGCGCGATGACCAGGCTGAGCAGCTCGGGCGCATTGACGAAGGTCGGCACGATGGCGACGGCGGCGGCTGCGCCGGCCAGCGTTCCCAGCACCCGGTAGAGCGCCTTCGAGGCGGTTGCGCCGGCCAGGGGCTGGGAGGTGATGTAGACGGTGGCCATCGCCCAATACGGCCGCGGCAGGTCGATCCACAGCGCGATCAGCAGCGCCAGCATGGCCGCGCCAAACGTCTTGACCGAGAATGCGAGATCGGCGCCGCGCAGCGGAAATCTGTTCATGGCTCGCCTGCGGGACCAGCATCGGGCGGAATGGCCTCGTGCAGCCGCGTCATGCGCTGCTCGATGCGATGCAAAACGTCGTAGGCGGTCGCGAGGTCCTCAGCCGGAATGCCTTTCAGCAGATCCTCGCGGACATCCCGCAGCACGCCTTCGATCTCCGTGGCCTTGGATGCGCCCTTGGCGGTGAGATGCAGCGTCTTGGCGCGGCGATCGCTCGGATCCTCGCGGCGCTCCACCAGCTTCTCGGCCTGGAGCAGGTCGATCAGGCGGACCAGCGACGGGCCCTCGATGCCGACGTCCTCGGCAAGCGCACCCTGGCGGATGCCCTTGCCGTCGGTGCCGTGCCTGGCGAGCGCCCGCAGCGGGTGGGCGGTCGCCTGCGACAGGCCGTGATCGGCCAGCGCCTGATCGGCCTCGCGGCGCCACAGCCGCGCGACGCGGGCGACGAGGAGGCCGATTTCCGCGGCAAAATTCGGGGGAACGGAGGGCATGGCCAATAGATAGGAATAGAATTGATAGCTTGCAATCTATTTGCTCACACGTCTTTGGGCGCAAGTTCCCGAGCCAGTCGGCCGGGAAACGGCCGCCAGCATTCCGTCTTCGAAGGTTCGGGAGGGTTAGCGCAGCGGCTTCTTGAGCAGCGAGAACCGGTCCGGATCGAGGCCCATCGACGGCTGCAGCATCGGGGCGTCCAGCGAGTTCGGCAGGCTGCCGCGATCGCTGCCCACGCTCATGCCGCCGTCGCCATTTGCGGCGTCGCGGCTCGATGTGGCGCCACGCCAGCGCTCCAGCACCGCGCTGACGAAATGCATGTCGTGGCCGGCATTGACCGAGCGCACCGTGGCGATGGTCGCCTCGCTGCGCGGCATCTGATGCGGCGGCACCTCCTTGAAGCGCAGCCGGGTCGGCAGCGCGACGCCTTCGCCGAACGCCAGCACCTCGCGGGTGCCGAGCGAGGGCACGAAGGAGAGCAGGTTGGCGGCGGCGTCCGACACCGCCGAGCGCAGCAGCGACTGGTCGCGCTCGTTGGCGAGGCGCATCGTGAACAGCGTGTTGCACTGGGAGATGATGGTGGCGTCGAGCTCGGCCGGACGCTGCGTGATCAGACCGAGATAGACGCCGTATTTGCGGCCTTCCTTGGCGATGCGCGAGATCGCCTTGCGGGTCGGGCCGAAGCCGATCGAGCGGTCTGCGGAGGCGTAGCGGTGCGCTTCCTCGCAGACGAACAGCAGCGGCGAGACGCCATCGCTCCAGAGGCCGAAATCGAACGCCATGCGGCAGACCACCGAGACCACGGAGTCGACCACCTCGGCCGGGAAGCCGGCGAGCTGCATCACGGTCATCGGCCGGCCGTTGGCGGGCAGGCGGAACAGATGGCTGATGACCTCGGCCATGGTGTCGCCGCCGACATTGGCGTTGTCGAACATGAAGGCGTAGCGCGGGTCGTTGCGGACGGTCTCGATGCGCGAGATCAGCTTGTGATAGATGATGCGCGAGGAGCGGTTCTCGAGCTTGCCCATGCGCTCGTCGATCAGGTTGATCAGGTCGACGAGGCGGTAGGGCACCGGCGTATCGACCGTGTAGCCCACCGTCTTCGGATCGATGCGCTTCAGGCCGATGCGGTCCGTGTTCTGGTACTGGGTGTAGATGCCCTTCGCCAGCGGGATCACCTCGGCGAGAATGTCGAGCTCCTCCGGCACGCCCGGACGGCCGCCGAACAGGACGTCGACGATCTCCTCGAAATTGAACAGCCAGAACGGCAGCTTCAGATTGCGCGGGTTCAGGACCAGCGCCTTGTCGCCGAAGCAGCGGCCATATTCGTTGTGGACGTCGAGCAGGAAGATGCGCAGGTTGGGTCGCGCTTTGAGGATCTCGTTGAGCAGCAGCGACACGCCGGTCGATTTACCGACGCCGGTCGAGCCGAGCACCGCGAAGTGCTTCGACAGCATTTCCTCGACATTGACGCAGGCGCGCACCGAGGTGTCCTGCTGCAGCGCGCCGATGTCGATGTGGTCGCCGGCGGTCGGCGTGTAGATCGTGCGCAGCTCCTGGCTGGTGATCATGTCCACGGCGTCGCCGATGGTCGGATAATGGGTGACGCCGCGCTGGAACTTCGGCTTCTCGGCGGGGCCGAGAATCTCGCCGAGCAGGTCCACCGACGCGGTCGCGACGTACTCGCTGGCCTGCGAAAGGTCCTCGCTGGTGACCTCGGTGATGATGGCGATGATGGTGGCGCTGGGGCAGCGAATGCTGATGAAGCGGCCGACTGTCGCGCGGATGTCGGAGACGGTCATCTGCTGTGTCGACAGAATGCCGACGCGGGCCTGGGAGCCTCGCACCGAGATCACGCGTCCGAAGGATGTCACGGTCATGAAACCTGTGGTGAATTGTTGCGCCGACACCTTCGCCGCTCTGACTGGACAATTTGTTAAACCGCTCATCATGATGAACGCATGGCCTGCCTTCCGCGGCGTGGGAGGATGCTGCCCTGCGCTGCAAGCGCGGTTCCTCAACTGCGCGTAACGCATTGGGACGTAACGCTTTCTGCAGGCTTTGCTAAAGCGTCGCGCGAGCTGCTCCGGTTTACGTTCGGTTTACCATTTTTAAGGGCTGCTTCAGCTTTGCGCGCGGGCTGATCGATTGAACGACGGCGAGGGCGAGCGCGCGGCGATTTGATCGCGATCAATCTGGAACGGCCGTGTGCCCGGTATATTCTTCCCGTCAAGCGCGAGGGAGCGGATGCGGCCGATATCGCGCTGTGAACCGGCCGCTCATGCCGCTGAAGAGCCGATCCTCGCGTGAAGCAGGAGGATGACATCATGGCTGAACCCACCAAGCTGCCCGTCAACACCGACAAGGCGAATGCGCCATCCTTGCAGGGATGGCGGCCGTTCGAGAACCTGCGCCGCGAGATCGATCGCGTGTTCGAGGACTTCCACGGCGGAGTCTGGCGCACCCCGTCGCTGTTCGACCAACTGCCGGGCCTTGCGCGCGCGAGATCGTTTGCCGTGGCGCCGGCGGTCGACGTCGCCGAGCACGACAATGCCTACGAGGTCACGGCGGAGCTGCCCGGACTCGACGAGAAGAATGTCGAGGTGAAGGTCGCCAGCGGCGTGCTGTCGATCAAGGGCGAGAAGTCGGAGGACAAGGAGGAGAAGAAGAAGGACTATTACGTCCGCGAGCGCAGCTTCGGCTCGTTCGAGCGTTCCTTCCAGATCCCTGACGGCGTCGACACCGACAAGATCGAGGCGGTGTTCAAACAGGGCGTGCTCAAGGTGACCCTGCCCAAGAAGCCGGAGGTGCAGAAGGCCGCCAAGACCATCGACATCAAGGCGGCGTGAGCCGCGCAGCCGCGCGCGCTGTCCCAGGATCATGGGACAGCAGATGGTTCGGACGCTCAGGGAGGGCCGCGATTGCGGCCCTTTTTTTCGTCTGGCTGGAGGGGTAATCTGCCGCCCAAGCAAAATGTCCGGCGCTGTCAGGCCGGGGAACGATCGGAAGGAGACGAGGGATGGGCAAGCTCGCGCTGGCGGCGAAGATCACACATGTGCCGTCGATGTATCTCAGCGAGCTCGATGGCCCGGCCAAGGGCAAGCGGCAGTCGGCGATCGACGGCCATCTCGAGATCGGCCGGCGCTGCCGCGAGGCCGGCGTCGACACCATCGTCGTGTTCGACACGCATTGGCTGGTCAATGCCGGCTATCACATCAATTGCGCGCCGCATTTCCAGGGGCTCTATACCTCCAACGAGCTGCCGCACTTCATCGCGAACATGACGTATGAATACGACGGCAATCCGGAGCTCGGCCACATCCTGGCCAACGGCGCCAACGCGCATGGCGTGGCGACCATGGCGCATGACGCGACCTCGCTGGCGCTGGAATACGGCACGCTGGTGCCGATGCGCTACATGAACCCCGACCGCCACTTCAAGGTGGTGTCGGTGTCGGCGCTGTGCACCTCGCATTATCTCGCCGACAGCGCCAAGCTCGGCTGGGCGTTCCGCCGCGCGGTCGAGGACTATTATGACGGCACGGTCGCGTTCTTCGCCTCGGGCTCCCTCAGCCATCGCTTCGCCCAGAACGGCACGGCCGACGAATATCGCGACAAGATGTTCAGCCCGTTCCTGGAGCGGCTCGACCACGAGGTGATCCAGATGTGGGAGCAGGGCGAGTGGCCCGACTTCTGCGACATGCTGCCGGAATATGCCAGCAAGGGCCATGGCGAGGGCTTCATGCACGACACCGCCATGCTGCTCGGTGCGCTCGGCTGGAACCATTACGACCGCGGCGTCGAGGTGGTGACGCCGTTCTTCCCATCCTCGGGGACGGGCCAGATCAACGCGGTGTTTCCGGTCTCGCCGATGCCGCCGGCACTCGAGGATGTCGGCCGCCCGCGCGCCGCGGCACTTGCCGGTGGGCGGCTCTGACGGCGCGCTTGCCTTACCAGACCCCGGCGCGCGTCAGCATCTCGACGATGTCCTCGGGAAACACCTGGTCGGACGTCGCCGCCAGTTCGTCCCTCTGCCACCAGCGTTGCGCGGCGATCGCCGCGCGCTCGAGCTCGGTCCAATGCATCGACGAGAGCTCGGCCTGCGCGACCTTGATGAGGAAGTAACGCTCGTCCGCGCTGACCTCTTCGCCGTCGACCAGCGTGAAGATCACCGCTCGCTGCGCGATCTCAGGCCCGGGATGATCGATGCGGATGCCGGTCTCCTCGAACATCTCCCGGCACGCCGCGGCCTCGTAGCTCTCGCCCGGATCAAGCCCGCCGCCCGGCGTCGCCCAGAACGCCTGTCCGGCCAGCGCGCCGGCGAGATGCACGAACTTGAACAGCAGCAGGCGACCCTCGGGATCGAGGACGAGCAGGCGCGAGGAGGGGCGTTCACGCATGGAGGCTTTCGACGTTCCGCAAAGAGCACGCGGCGATTAGCACGCGTTTAGCCGGACGACACGCCTTTGTGTGCGCGAGAGCGGGCCAATGGCGGGTGAACTTCGCAGCGGCAACAGCGACCAAACCGGACAGAGACCATCAACCCGGGTCCCGCAATGCTTGGACGAATTTTGTTGCTGCTGCTGCTCTCGACGTCCGGAGCGGTTGCGGCTGGCCGCGAGGCCTGCAATGTCGCGGTCGACATCACCGATCCAGATCCGAACGGCGCCAATGTGCGCGCCGAGCCGGGCGGCACGGTGCTCAAGGCGCTGAAGAATCCGACCAGCAATGGTTGGATCGTCGTGCACCTGACGGCGCAGCAGGGCGACTGGTTCGAGATCGACCGTGCCGTCCTCATCGATGTCGATCAGGACAAGGAGACGGTGATCTTCCAGGGCAGGGGCTTCATGCACCGCGCGGTTGTCGGCGTCGGCGGCCTGCAGAACGGCGCGGTGATCTATCGTGATCCCGTCGCCACCAGCGCCAAGCTCGACGCCCATGCGAGCGGCGATCAGACGGTCGAACTGCTCGGCTGCTCCGGCCCATTCGCCAAGATCCGCGTCAAGGCCGGCATCGGCTGGACCCGGCAGCTCTGCACCAACATGGTCACGACCTGCTCGTGAGCGGCCGCGCGCGCCGTCCGCGACGATGACGATTGCATATGACGATCGAGGTTTTGCGCTGGTCCATCTCCACAACGTCATGGCCGGGCTTGTCCCGGCCATCCACGTCGTCCGGCGCGCTGAGAACCGCGTGGATGCCCGGGACAAGCCCGGGCATGACGGATAAAATCATCGGCAGGATCGTTCGCTGAGACAGTTCCGAATGTCCAATCGCCCCGCGTCCGCTGCGGGCCTGCGGTGACCATCCTGACGCGCGCCGCGCCTCACGCTGCGTGGCGGTGGTGCGACAGCCGTTCGGCCTCGCGGCGGCACTCGGCCGCGAACTGCCTGAGACGCTCGATCGTCACCGTATCGGTGATGCTCCGCTGCAGCCGTTCGGCCCGCGCAATCTGGTCTTCGAGATCCATCAGTCTGCTCATGTCCCGTCTCCCTGAACTGATAATTTGATGCAAATTGCATCGTTCCGGGCGGGTGAACATCGTGGTGAATGGCGGGTTAATTCCGATCGCCCGCGCCGGCCGTCGCTTGTGCGCAGTAGTCCTGCCAGAACTTGCGATAGCCCTGTTCGACCTGCTGCGTGTAGAGCGCGTTGTCTCCGGCGGCTGAATGCGAGACCAGGTCCGTCAGACGGGCGCGCAGCGCGGCGAGCTCTGCGGGCCGGGAGCAGAATTTCAGCGCGATGGCGAGATAGGCGTCGTCATCCTCGGCGACCCAGTCGTCGAGGCCGACCGCCTTGACGATCGCTCCGCCGGCGCGAGCGGCGGGGCCGCTGCCGAGCTTGGTGACGACGGGTACGCCCATTTGCAGCGACTCCCAGGTCGAGATGCCGCCATTCTGCGGGAACGGATCGAGCGAGATGTCGATATCGGCGAACATTGCAAGATGGGCCTGGCGCGTCGTCTTTCCCTCACAACGAACGCGGTCCGCGGCAATGCCGTGAGCGACGAAGCGCGCGATCAATCGGTCACGCATCAGGGCATCGCCCATGGAATGGTTCTTGACGACGATGATCGATCCCGGCGTTGCAGCCATCAGCTTCGACCAGAGACTGAGCGTCGGGTCCGACAGCTTGTCGATGCGATTGAACGCGCCGAAGGTGACGTAACCGTTCCGAAGCATCGGCAGCGGCGACGGCGGAACAGGAGGCGGCGGTTCGATCGTGATGAGCGACGGCAAGTCGTAGATCCGCTCGGCAAACAGCGGCCGGACCGCGGCTGGAATCACGACGGGATCGGCCAGCAGATAATCCATCACGGGCAGACCCGTCCCGGTGACGCTGCCGACGGCCGAGACCTGGATCGGGGCGGGCTTGCGCGCAAACAGTGTGAGCCGGTGGCCGGCGGAATGCCCGGAGAGGTCGACGAGGATGTCGACCTTGTCGGCCTGGATCTGATCGGCGAGCTTGTCGTCGCTCCACAGCGAGGCGTCGACCCAGCGATCGACCAGCGCACGGCACAGCTCGGTCTTGGCGTCCTGCATCGGCGAGCAGGAATAAGCGATAATCTCGAACTTCGCGTGATCGTGGTGGCGCAGGATGGGCATGAAGGCGAAAGCGGCCGAGTGGTCGCGGAAATCCGACGAGACGTAGCCCACGACCAGCCGCCGATCCGGATCGAGATCCCGCGCGCCGAGCGAGCGCTGTGGCAGGCGTGACCCGATCGCGTCCCACCAATATTTCCGCTCAGCCTGAAGGCGCTTGACCGTCACGTCGGGCAGGAAATCCAGCGCGAAGATCTTCTTGGTGATCGCGTCCTCATGATGCGGGTTGATCGCGAGCGCGCGGTCGTAATGCTCGATCGCCGTGGCGGTGTCGCCCTGCGCCGCGGCGCAGACGCCGAGCAGGGTCCAGGCGAGCTCCGAGTTCGGGTTCTGGGCCAGCACCTTGTTGCTGACGGCGATCGCCTGCGCGAGATGGCCATTGGCGAGTGTGACCGTGGCCTTGCCGCAAAGGGCGGCTTCGAGAAGCGGCTCACGCGCGAGCGCGGCGTCGAAATCAGCCTCCGCCTGCTCGAACTTGCCGAGCTCCTGATACACCCGCCCGCGCTGGGCGATCACGGCACCCGCATTCGGATTGATCGCCAGCGCCGTATTCAGCGCGGCCAGTGCAGCGTCGAAGTCGCGCAGATAGGTGCTGGCGACGGCCTTGCCGAACAGGGCGGACAGCAACCGCGGCTGCAGCGAGAGAGCGCGGTCGAAGTTCTGGCCGGCCTCAGCGTGGCGGCTCGTGAACAGCAGCGTCATGCCGCGATTGGCGTAGGCCTCGGCATAGTCGGGCTTCAGCGCAATGGCGCGGTCATGCGCCGAGATCGCCTCCTCGAAACGGAACAGGCTCATCAGCGCATTGCCGAGATGGGTGAGCGCGGTCGGGAAGTTCGGCTTGAGCGCGATGGCGCGCTCGAAGCGGGCGCGGGCGTCCTCGTGACGGCCGAGCCGGGACAGCGCGACGCCGAGATCGGACTGGGCGTCCGCCGCGCGCGGGTCGATCTCGACCGCTCGCGTCAGGAGCAGCACGGCCTGATCGAACCGGCCGCACTCCCGTTCGGACACGCCGAGCAGATGCAGGGCGCCGAAATGCTGCGGCAGCTCCTGCAGGATCTGCTGGCACAGCGCCTGCGCCTCCTGATGGCGGCCCTCGCGATAGGCCTTCACGGCCGCCGGCAACAGCGCGTCCGCCTGCTTCTTGGCGCGCTTCTGAAGCCGTGCGTTCTGAAAGGCCCGCGACCCGACGCTGCTCTGCACGTGGACTCCTCCGCCGACGCGTTCCGTTGTCCGGAATGGTTGTTCCGTTCTCGTCGATTCGCAATGAGCAGAGGTTAACGAGGGGGGCGTCGAAGGGGCGCGTGAGAGAGCCGGCTTGGATCACGAAGAGGGAGGCGTCACGCCGCAGGCCGTCGCGGCGAGATCAAGCTGGCTGGGGAACCTGGATTCGAACCAAGACAAACAGAGTCAGAGTCTGTTGTGCTACCGTTACACCATTCCCCAACGGAATGCCGAGCAGTTTCAACCATTTGGTGGACTGTCTGGCATCGTTTTGCGAACCGGTCCGCGAAGCAGGCCGGCGGCGGCGACGCGTCCTTCTACCCGCATGTCCGCGGCTTTGGCAAGCCGCTGGATGACGGATTTCAACCTGGTTTGCAACGCGTTGGCCCCGGGGCTCGGCCTGCCCGGGTCGGCCGGCTCGCGTTCACGCGGTCTGGACGCCGGATGTCTAAGATTGCGGGCTGAGCTCTGGACGGCGCAGGGGCACTTTCTGCGGTATTTTAAGAGCGGGCCGTTGGGGAGGGGGCGCCAACGGTCATGCCAACACTAGCAAGTAAGAAAGCAGAGGCTCCGCAAGCTTGGCCAGCTGCTGCTGATCCCAATTCTGCGTCGCGAGTACACGGGATACGGGGCCAAGTTGCACTTGGGGCTGAGACGTAGATCGAGATCAGCGACGGCGGAGACTTACAACGGGATCTAGAACGCCGAAAAAAAACGCTCTGTTACAAGCGCAAATGTCACCTAGGCCATACTAGATGCAGTCCGGGTAGCAAATATGCGTTCTACTTGCGGTAAGCTATAAGCTAAGTTACTCTGATCGAAACGTTAGGGGGTAGCCATGAAGAAATTTGTTGTTGCGACTCTCACTGTGATTTTGATGACTGGCCTGCTATGCTCTCCGGGGAGTCCGGCGATCACTTGCGTGATGGCTGACCCGCGTTAGCGAGCCGAGCTTTCTTTTAACCCGGGTGGCCGAGTAGTACCGCGGGGCGGCGTATGATACTTTTCACATTAGTTTCTCTTCTTTTGTTGCTGGCCATATGGGTGGCGTTGCCCCTTTTGCCTGCAATTTTGATCTACCGTCTTTTCCCCAACGCCCCCCTTGCTGCGTCGGGACCTCTTGCCGGTCTGACAATTAATACCGGAGGCGCATTTGCTGCATACTTGATCATCTTTCTGCTTATAAAGTCACAAGTTGATGCGACGAAGAACTATATAGGTAGTGCTATCCGTCCATATTGGGAAATTCGGGGTGAAATCAGTCTGACTGACGAATCCGGCGGAGACATTGACGCGCTAGAGCAAGTACTTAGTCAAATGGATGTCCGAACGCATCCAAATATTCTTGGTCACGACGGGGCGACTTTTAGGTTTAAAGTTCCGGAAGAGAGTGAGGGGCGCCTGCCTAAGATCGTCATCTCTTTCCCAGCTAGTTCTGGCTGGGGCCCCCAGCCGTTGCCGAAGATCGAGCCGCCGCCGTGGTGGGCATTCTGGAGCTTGTTCAAGCGAGACGAGGCAACGATCGATCCTTTCTTCAGAACTATCGATATTGGTAAGGTGACTGTAAAAAAGCTAACTCGCACTGAGACTTCTAATTCGGCGTCAAGCGTAAAAAAAAGGGATAAACTAATCTGATTGCAGAAGGCGCTCATTTGACTCCAAACAAGCTTAGTTGGTTGCTAACCTCAGAGTCTGCCTTCTTCGCTGCATCCAAATCCTTATTTCCTCCTGTTAAATCTCCTTTCTTCAGCTTTGCCAGGCCTCTTCCGTAAAGTGAGTTCGGTCGACCAGGCTGAAGTAGCAGGGCTTGATCATAGTCGAGTATCGCCTTGTCAAGGGCCCCCATTTTGAAAAAGGTAAGTCCTCTGCTGTCGAGCGAATATGGATCGTTCGGCTGCAGATCTAGAGCTCTATTACAGTCGCTCAAAGCAGGCTCTAGTTGCCCGAGAACTGCCTGTGCCCAGCAGCGATTATTCCACCCGATCGGATTATTTGGTTGTAGTTCAATAGCCTTGCTGCAATTCCTGATTGCAAGATCGAGCTTGTTAAGTTTGATGTTGACGCTGCAGCGGCCGAGGAAGGCGTTCGAGTTTGAGCTATCCAGTTGAATTGCTCTGCCGTACTCTTCTAAGGATCTCTCATATTCCTTCTTGCTATTCAAAACGTTTCCTAGTCCCAGGTGGAAATTCGCTTGGTTCGGATCGAGTTCTATTGCACGGCGGCAGTCCGCTTCGGCTTTCTCGTAATTTCCGTTTGCGTTGTAAGCAAAGCAGCGATTGTTAAAGGCGTCAGAAAGCCCCGGCTTGAGCTCAATAGCTTTAGTGTAATCTAAAATGGCTTGGTCGTATTCGCCGATGTTGCTTTTAATCGTCCCCCGGTTGTAGTGCGCAACCGCATTGTTGGGGTCAAGGTCAATTGCTACATTGTAGTCCTTTATTGCGCGGTCGTAGTTTCCCTTTACAGAATAGGCATAACCTCTAAGGAGGTGGGCGCGAACTAGGTCCGGATTAGAATACTCTCCTACATCGATTATCGATGAGCAGCTGGAAATAGCGGCATCGCCGTCAGCCTGCGCGCAGTTAGCCAATTCGTCCGCAGCAGCACTGACTTGTGAGAGTGAAACTGCTAGGAGTGCGGCGGAGGCTAGCCGTCTATTCGCTGGAACCCGCGCCATCGCAGTGCAGCCGCGCAATAATGAAATCGGTTTCCCGTAAGACATCTACCGCGTCCTCCAGGCAATGTTGATCTTCTTCTTTTTATAGTCGAACCTTAGCGAACTAAAAAGTGTCTTTCTCTGTTGCCGGGCGAAGGTGCCCGCACTCCCCACCGCCCGGCGCGGACCGCAGCAGCAGGACGAGGCAGGCACCCAGCCGCTCCGCGATCTCGTCGTCGTCGATCGAGAGCGGGCCGGGATCGTTGAGGATGGCATTCACCAGCGTGCCGAGCACGACCTGGATGCCGAACGCGACCGTCTTGCGCTCCTCCGCGGTCGCCGTCGGCTTGCGCCGGCCGGCGCTGGCGCCGTCAGCCGTCGGGCGGAGCAGCAGCGCCGCGCGTTGCGACAGCGCCTGCGCCAGATCCTTGAAGCCGGTCCAGTTGTTGGACCCGTTTTCGCTGCGAACGAGGGCGGCGCGGAGCACGCCCTTGTGGCGGCGCATCCAGAGGACGGTGCCGCGGACCAGCAGATGACACTGCGCGTCGAGGTCGCCGGCAGGGGCCGCTTCCGATGCCGGCAGCTTCAGGAGCTGCTCCCGACCGTCCTCCAGGGTGAGCGCGAGCAGGGCGTTAAAATAGGCCTCCTTGCTGTCGAAGCGGCTGTAGAAGGCGCCGACGGTGGCTCCGATGTCAGCGCAAAGGTCGCTGATGGACAGCTCCGCGAGGCTGCGCGTGCGCAGCAGTTCGGCGCCGGCAGTCAGCAGCGCCAGCGTCGTCTCGCGGCTGCGCTGCTGCCGCGAGGGCGTGACGCCGGGCAGGTCGACCGCTGAAATTTGGGGGGGCATGAAACTCTCCGTCTGGAATAGTAATCATAATTATGATTATGATCTGAGGCAAGCGGCGCTGCCCTCCAAGGAGTGCGATTGCCGCAACCAGACCAACGCCGCTGTCGCAAGGCCGCCTGGGGCCGCGACGCGAGCGACAGGGGAGGACGAGCCATGAGCGAGCCTGCATTCGGCGGCACGATCGGCAGGACCATCGCGGGCTCAAAGCCGTGGTGGCCGGCGCCGCCGCAGCCCCCTGAGGGCGCGCCGAACATCCTGGTGGTGCTGTTCGATGATGTCGGCTTCTCCGATTTCGGCTCCTACGGCTCGCTGATCCTCACGCCCGCGATCGACGCGCTGGCGGCGCAGGGGCTGCGCTATTCCGGCTTCCACACCACCGCGATGTGCTCGACCACGCGCGCGGCGCTGTTGACCGGCCGCAACCACCATTCGGTCGGCGTCGGCTGCCTCGCCAACTTCGATTCAGGCTATCCCGGCTATCGCGGCAAGATCGCGCGCGAAGCGGGAACGCTCGCCGAGATGCTGCGCGCGCACGCGTATCGCAACTACATGGTCGGCAAATGGCACGTCACGCCGCTGACAGAGAGCGGGGCCACCGGGCCGTTCGACGGCTGGCCGCTCGGCCGCGGCTTCGATCGCTTCTACGGCTTTCTCGACGCCGAGACCGATCAATATGCGCCCGAGCTCGTGCTCGACAACACGCATATCCCGCCGCCAGGCAGCTACGCCGACGGCTATCATTTAACCGCGGACCTCGTCGATCAGGCCATCCGCTTCATCGCCGACCACACCGCCGACCGGCCCGAGCTGCCATGGCTGACCTGGCTCGCGCTCGGCGCCTGCCACGCGCCGCATCAGGCGCCGCGGGACATCATCGAGAGCTACGATGCCGTCTTCGCCCATGGCTGGGATGTCGAGCGCGCCCAGCGTCTGGCGCGGCAGAAGGCGATGGGGCTGGTGCCGGAGACGACGGACCTGCCGCCGCGCAATGACGGCGTGAAGGCCTGGGAGGCGCATTCCCTGGACGAGCGACGCGTCTTCACCCGGCTGCAATCGGCGTTTGCCGGCATGCTCGACCATGCCGACCGGCACCTGGCCCGGTTGCTCGCCTTCCTCGACAAGACGGGTCAGCGCGACAACACGCTGGTCATCGTGATGTCCGACAATGGCGCCAGCCAGGAGGGCGGGCCGCTCGGCTTCGTCAATGCGATGGGGCCGTTCAACTTCAAGCCGGAGCCGATCGCCGAGAAGCTCGCACGGATCGACGACATCGGCGGCCCCGATACACACTCGAACTTTCCGCATGGCTGGGCGATGGCGTCGAACACGCCGCTCAAGCGCTACAAGCAGAACACCCATGGCGGCGGCATCCGCGATCCCTTCATCCTGTCGTGGCCGAAGCGGATCGCCGCGCGTGGCGAGCTCCGCCATCAATTCGTCCATGCCTGCGATCTCGTACCGACCTTGCTCGACCTGATCGGCATCGCTGCGCCGGCGGTGATCGCCGGCGTGCCGCAGATGCCGCTGGAGGGCGTGAGCTTCGCGTCCTCTATCCGGGATGCGCATGCGCCGTCGAAGCCGGTGCCGCAATATTTCGAGATGTTCGGCCATCGCGGGCTCTGGCATGACGGCTGGAAGGCGGTCGCGTTTCATCCCACCGGCACGCCGTTCGACAACGACAAATGGGAGCTGTTTCACCTTGCGCAGGATTTCTCCGAGACGCATGATCTCGCCGCCGCCGAGCCGGAGCGGCTCGCGGCACTGGTGAAGCTGTGGTGGGAGCAGGCGGAGGCGCACCAGGTGCTGCCGCTCGACGACCGCTTAGGCCCGCGCTTTGCCGAGAACGCCGCGCGCGTCCATGGCGCGCGCACGCGCTTCACCTTCCATGCCGGCATGGGCCATGTGCCGACCGACGTCGCGCCCGACGTGCGCAGTCGTGACTACCTGATCGAGGCGCATGTCGAGACCGAGGAGGGTGCGAGCGGCGTGCTGATCGCCCATGGCGACGCCACCTCGGGCTACAGCCTCTACCTCAAGGACGGCCATCTCGTGCACGATCTCAACATCGGCGGCCGCCATGAGATCGTCCGCTCGACACGCCCAGTGCCGGCCGGCGCACATCGCCTCGGCCTGTGCGTCGAGCGTCTTCGGCGGCAGACCGAGCCGGCCAAGGGCGCGCGCACCGGCATCAGCCAGTACACCTTGCTGATCGACGGCGAGGAGGCCGGCGCGCTGACCACCCAGCTCGCCTTCCACACCCTGATCTCCTGGTCGGGTCTCGACATCGGCCATGACCGCGGTAGCCCGGTCTCGGACTACACCGCCCCGTTTGCCTTCACCGGCCGGCTTTCGCACGTGACGGTAACGATGCAGAACGAGCAGAGTTTGGATGGCGAGAGCGTCGGCAATGCCGAGATGGCGCGGCAGTAGAGCAGGGCGCGAAGCGGCGGTTACTCCGCCGCTTCCTTCACTGGCCCTGCGGCCGCGGTCTCCGGCTCGTGCTCGATATGCGCGCGGCCCCAGCGTGAGAAGGCGTTGTTGACCTTGTCGAGGTAGAGATAGATCACCGGCGTCGTGAACAAGGTCAGCATCTGGCTGACGATCAGGCCGCCGACCATGGCGTAGCCGAGCGGCTGGCGGATTTCCGAGCCGGTGCCGTTGCCGAGCATCAAGGGCACGCCGCCGAGCAGGGCGGCCATCGTGGTCATCATGATCGGACGGAAGCGGAGCAGGGCGGCCTGGCGGATCGATTGCTCCGGCGGCAGATGCTGGTCGCGCTCGGCGGCGATGGCGAAGTCGACCATCATGATGCCGTTCTTCTTCACGATGCCGATCAGCAGGATGACGCCGATGAGAGCGATGAGGCTGAAGTCGTAGCCGAACGCCATCAGGATCGCGAGCGCGCCGACGCCGGCCGAGGGGAGCGTCGAGAGAATCGTGATTGGGTGGATGTAGCTCTCGTAGAGGATGCCGAGGATCAGATAGACCACGACGAGCGCCGCGAGGATCAGGAGCGGCACGGTCGACAGCGACTGCTGGAACGCCTGCGCGGTGCCCTGGAAGCTCGAGTTCAAGGTCGATGGCGCGCCCATCTCGACCATGGCGCGCTGGACCGCGTCGGTGGCCTGGCCGAGCGCGACGCCCTGGGCAAGGTTGAAGCTGATCGTGATCGAAGGGAACTGGCCCTGGTGGCTGATCGACAGTGGCTTGACCGGCACAGTGGTCCAGTTGGCGAAGGTCGACAGCGGCACCTGGTCGCCGGTCGTCGGCGACTTCACATAGAGCTTGTTCAGCGTGTCGAGGTTGCCCTGCAGCTCCGGGAGGATCTCCAGGATCACGCGATAGGAGTTGAGCTGGGTGAAGTATTGCGCGACCTGGCGCTGGCCGAACGCGTCATACAGCGTGTCGTCGATCAGCTGCGGCGAGATGCCGTAGCGCGAGGCGGTATCACGGTTGATGACGAGCTGCACGGTGGTGCCGTCGGCCTGCTGGTCGGTGGCCACGTCGCGCAGCTGCGGCAGCGAGCGCATCTTCTCCAGGATCTTCGGCGCCCACTCGTTGAGCTCGGACAGGTTCGGATCCTGCAAGGTGAACTCGAACTGGGTGCGCGACGGCCGGCCGCCGAGCCGGATGTCCTGCGCCGCCTGCATGTAGAGGCGGGCGCCTTCGACCTTCTCGAGCTGCGGCCGGAGACGGGCGATGATCTGCTGCGCGGTGGCGTCGCGCTCCTCACGCGGCTTCAAGGTGATGAACATGTTGCCGTTGTTGCCGGCGCGGCCGGAGCCGCCGATGTTCATCGCAATGCTGGCGACGTCGTGATCGGCCATCACGATCTTGGCGAGCGCCTCCTGGCGCGACTGCATCGCCTTGAACGAGATGTCCTGCGAGGCTTCCGAGGTCGCCGTGATCAGACCGACGTCCTGCTGTGGGAAGAAGCCCTTCGGGATCAGGATGAACAAATAGACCGACAGCCCGAGCGTGGCGAAGAACACCATCAACGTGACGAAGCGCCAGCGCAGCGCGAGGTCGAGGCCCTTCTCATAGGCCCGCAGCATCGCGTCGAATGCCGCCTCGCTCCACTGATAGAACTTGCCGTGTTGCGTGGCGTGCTCGTTGCGCAGGAAGCGCGAGGCCATCATGGGTGTCAGGGTCAGCGACACGAACATCGAGACGAAGATGGTCATCGCCAGCACGACCGCGAATTCGCGGAACAGGCGGCCGATGATGCCGCCCATCAGCAAGAGCGGAATCAGCACCGCGACCAGCGAGATCGAGATCGAGACGATGGTGAAGCCGATCTCCTTGGCGCCCTTGTAGGCGGCGGCCATCGGCGACTCGCCTTCCTCGACATAGCGCGAGATGTTCTCGAGCATGACGATGGCATCGTCGACCACGAAGCCGACCGCGATGGTCAGCGCCATCAGCGACAGATTGTCGAGCGTGTAGCCGACGCCCCACATCATGGCGCAGGCCCCCAGCAGCGCCAGCGGCACCGTGATGGTCGGGATCACCGTCGCCCAGAAGCTGCGCAGGAAGATGAAGATCACCATCACCACCAGGAAAATGGTGAGGATGAGCGTGAACTGGACGTCCTCGACGGCGGCTCGGATGGTCGTGGTGCGGTCGGAGATGACGTCGATCTTGATCGCCGGCGGGATCGCCGCGACGAGCCGCGGCAGCAGCCCCTTGATGCGGTCGACGGTCTCGATGACGTTGGCGCCGGGCTGCTTGAAGATCACCAGGAACACGCCGCGCGTGCCGTTGGCCCAGGCGGCCTGCTTGGCGTCCTCGGCCGCCGACACCGCCTTGCCGATGTCGCGGATGCGCAGGGGACCGCCATTGCGGTAGGCGATGATGACGTCGTTCCAGTCCTTGGCGTCGGTCAGCTGGTCGTTGGCGTAGATCGTGTAGGCGCGCCGCTCGCCGTCGATATTGCCCTTGGGAGCATCGACCGTGGTGATGGCGATCTGGCTGCGCACGTCCTCCATCGACAGACCCTTGGCGACGAGCTTGGCCGGGTCGATCTGGATGCGGATGGACGGCTTCTGCTGGCCGCCGATGATGACCTGGGCGACGCCCGAGATCTGGCTGATCTGCTGGGCGAGGCCGGCGTCGACGGCGTCGCTGACCGAGGTCAGCGGCAAGGTCTCGGAGGTGGCGGATAGCAGCAGGATCGGGGAGTCAGCCGGGTTGACCTTGCGATAGGTAGGCGGCGACGGCAGGTTCTTCGGCAGCTGGCCGGAGGCGGCGTTGATCGCGCCCTGGACGTCGTTGGCGGCGCCGTCGATGTTGCGGTTGAGATCGAACTGGATGGTGATCGCCGCGGTGCCCAGGTAGCTCGTCGAGGTCATCTGGGCGATGCCGGGGATCTGGGCGAACTGCCGCTCCAGCGGCTGGGCGACCGAGGTCGCCATGGTCTCGGGACTGCCGCCGGGCAGGTTGGCCGTCACCTGGATGGTCGGGAAGTCGACCTGGGGCAGCGGCGCCACCGGCAGCAGCGGATAGGCCACCAGACCGATGAAGAGGATGCCCGCCATCAGCAGCGAGGTGCCGATGGGGTATTTGATGAAGGGTGCCGAGATGCCGCCGCCGTTCATTCCTGCCGGACCTTCGCTGCCGCCGGCTCCGTGCTGGCGACCGCGGTGGTCACGAGGGAGCCCGGCTGTACCTTGAATTGACCGCCCGTGATCACCTGCTGGCCGGGGGTCAGACCCTCTTCGATCACCGTGCGGCCATCGATCGAGGCGCCGACCTTGACCTTGCGCAGCTCGGCCTTGTTGTCGGGGCTCACGGTGTACGAATAGAGCCCGCTGGTGGAATGCTGGACAGCGTCGTCAGGAACCACCGTGGCATCCTTCAGCGTCCGCACCAGCAGACGCGTCGAGACCGACTGGCCCGGCCACAGCACGTGGTCCTTGTTGTCGAACACCGCCTTCAGCCGGATCGTTCCACTGGACGTGTCGACCTGGTTGTTCACGACCATCAGCTTGCCTTCGGCGAGCTGCTTCTTGCCGTCGGTTGTGAACGCGATCACCTTCAGCGCTGCGGTCTTCTGCGCCTCGTTGATGTAGGGCAGCTGCTCCTCCGGCGCGGTGAAGATCACCGCGATCGGCTCGATCTGCGCGATCGAGACGATGCCGGTCTGGCTCGACGAATTGACGATGTTGCCGATGTCGACCTGGCGCAGCCCGGCCACGCCGGAAATCGGCGCCTTCACCTGGGTGTAGCCGAGCTGGGTCTGGGCATTGGCGATGGCGGCGTCGTCGGCGGCGATCTGCGCCGTCAGCTGCGCGACGGTGGAGCGCTGTGTGTCCTGCTGCTGCCGGGTCGCGAACTCGCCGAGCTTGGTGGTGCGCTGCAGATCGAGGTTGGCGTTGTTGAGATTGGCTTCGTCCTGGGCCTTCTTGGCCTTGGCCTGGTCGAGGGCGGCCTGGAACGGTCGCGGATCGATCTCGACCAGGAGGTCGCCCTCGTTCACGAGCTGGCCTTCGGTAAAGGCGATCTTGTCGATCTGGCCATCGACGCGGGTGCGGACCTGGACGGTATTGAAGCCCTGCACGGTGCCGAGGCCGGTGAGGAAGACCGGGAAGTCCGTCTTCTCGACCGGGACGGTCGATACTCGAACCGCCGGCGGCCGAGACGATTTCTGCGCGGCGGTCTTCTTCGCTGCGTCAGCATCCTGATAACGCTGCCAGCCGTAATAGCCGGCGCCGCCGAGGGCCGCGAGCAGCAGGATCCATGTGATGGTTCGTGATGTCTTCATGCTGGCCCACATGCTGAGACGGACAGGATAACGGGTCTTTAAAGCCATTCCCAGCGGCCCAGATATAGTACGCACGCAATTAATGTGTAAACACACGAGAGCTTGGCCGAACCTAAACAATTGGCAAGCTTCGCAGTGCGATCACAAGTCTTCACGGGAGGTCACGGCCATGTCGCTGGACGACAGACGTCAGCTGATCGCGCAGCTTGTCGAAAGCTCGCGCATTCTCCGCAACTATATTGATCATCGTGCCAAGCAGCGCGGCACGACGCGCGCGCAATGGGTGGTGTTGTTTCGGCTCCGCGCGCAGGAAGGGTTGTCGCAGGTCGATCTCGCCGATGTGCTGGAACTGCAGCCGATATCGCTGGTGCGTTTGCTTGACCGGCTCGTCGAGCAGGGATTGCTGGAGCGCCGGCATGATCCGAGGGATCGCCGCGCGAATCGGCTCTACCTCACTGCGGCCGGCCGCGAGCTCGCCGACAGCCTCGACGAGGTGCGCGACGCGGTCGTCGCCGACGTGCTGCACGACATCCCGGACGCCGCAGTGACCTCCTGCCTCGCCACGCTGCGCGAGCTGAAGGAGCGCATCAAGACGTTGTCCGAAACTAAGACCGGCATCGCGATCAAATCGCCGGGCTCGCTCGGATAGGCGTTCTTCCGATCCAGAGTTGCGTTTCCTGGATGAGACATCCTGAGTGCGAAAAACCGGAGAGTCGATCGCTCGGGTTCGAGCGATAGGCCGCCGTCGCTTGTTTCCGATCCGTGATGGCCGCAAGGCTGACCGCCGCGCCGTCGGTTGACGTATTGTCGCCGTCTTGTCGCGCCCGATGAGAGCTGATTAGAAGCGGTTGATGTCGGCGGCTCGATGAAGCGGCCGGGCAAGCGCGGTTTCAACCAGAGCAGGGCAGCGTCGGCCGGTGTGGCGACGACCCGCCGTGCGACCACATAACATGGGAAGCTTTCGATGGAAGAACTGAACGGCAAGATGCTCGCGTGCCAGATCCTGGTCACCGGCCTGATCGCGCGCGTCGCCAACGAGCAGCGCGATCCCTTGCGCTTCCTCACCGATTTTCGCGATGAGATCAGGGCGGTCGTCAACGGCGTGCGCATTGCGGGCGTCGACAATTCGGATCGCGTGCGGGCGGTCGCGGTGCAGACCGTGGACGAGCTGTTCTCGCTGATGAAGCCGCCGAGCAGCGACGAGCCGGCCGGCCCGGCGAGCTGAGATGTGAGGCGTCTCGACAACAGCGCGTGCCCAATCGCGCTGTTTAGAACGATTTCAAGTTCCGCATCGTTATTAGTTGAGCGTTTTTAGAATTGTTTTGATCTGGAACTATTCAAGGCCAAATTAGGGCTCCTCAAATTGACCCCCTGAAACACGCCCGATACCAACAGACATCGTCGCACTGCGAATGATCCGCGGTCGCGATGTGAAATGAAAAATCTGGGGCGCGTGAAATTCAAATGGGACAGGTGAGAGCACCGCGTTCGCTGCGCGAGGGCGCAGCGATGAAGTTTGCCGGGAAGTTCAATGACGGACGGGGCGAGGGGCCGTTCGTCACCAAAGTATCGGCGGTCGCCGGGTTGATGGCGGTGGCATCGGTGTCGTCGGTGGAGGCGCAACCCGCCTCCGATCTGCCGCCGGTCAATGTCGATGCCCCGGTCGCGCGCGCCAAGCCGACGTCGTCCAAGCCGAGTGCCGAGCAGGTTCGCACGCGCAATGCCCTGCGCCGCGCCGCCCGCACGCAGGGGGCGCAGCAGGCCGCGGTGGCGTTCCCGAACGCCGGCGGGCTTTCCGCGCCCGATGCCAACCCCTATGCGGATGCTGCCGAGCCCTACAAGGTCAACCGCGTCCAGGCCTCGGGCAAGTTTCCGGAGCCGCTGCTGAACACGCCGAAGACGATCACCGTCATGAGCAAGGAGGTGCTGCAGGACAAGCACGTCACGGCGCTCAAGGAGATCGGCCGCTCGACCGCCGGCGTGACGCTGGGCTCGGGCGAGGGCGGCAACGCGTTCGGCGACCGCTTCTTCATCCGCGGTTTCGATGCCCGCAACGACGTCTTCATCGACGGCATCCGCGATCCCGCGGTGTCGATCAGGGAGAACTTCTTCACCGAGCAGATCGAGATCCTGCGCGGCCCGGCGTCGTCCTATGCGGGGCGCGGCACCGCCGGCGGCGCCATCAACATCGTCACCAAGCAGGCGGGCGACACCAACTTCAAGCGCATGGATACCGAGTTCGGCACCGACCAGCAGAAGCGGGTCACGCTCGACGTCAACCAGGTGATCTCGCCGACGGTCTCGGTGCGCAGCGGCGGCGTGTTCCAGGATTCCAACGTCGCGGGACGCAACTTCGTCACCGACGATCGCTGGGGCGCGTTCCTCTCGACCAAGTGGACGCCGACCGAGGATCTCAAGTTCACCACGAACTACGTCCACACCGATCTCTCCGGCTATCCGGATTTCGGTGTGCCCTACTACAAGCAGGGCAACGTTCCGGTGACCTCGGCCGGCATTCCGCGCAACACCTGGTACGGCTTCCTAAACCGTGACTTCCAGGCCGCGCGCCAGGATTTCGGCACCGCCACGGCCGAGTATAAGGTCAACGAGGCGATCACGCTGACCAGCAAGTTCCGCGGCGAGCATTCCGAGCTGAACTACATCGGCACGCTGCCGCAGAACCCGATTACGACCAGCCCGAATCCACTGCTCTGGACCACAACGGCGAGCACGCAGAGCCGCTTTCAGACCGTCGACGTCTGGGCCAACCAGAACGACGCCACCTTCAAGCTCGATACCTGGGGCGTGAAGCACACCGCGGTGGTGGGCACGGAGTTTTCCAACGAGAACATCTCGATCGACCGTTACACCGGTCTGGCGGCGGAGCTGTTCGGCGCCGGCTCGACGAGTACCTCCGCGGTCACCGGCGTCAATCTCTACTCGCCGCAGTACACCTACAGGCAGTACACGACGCTGCCGTCGCTGACGGGCAATCCGACGCGCTACGGCGTCAACACCAACAGTGTCTACGTGATGGACACTGCCAATTGGCGGGACATCATCATCCTGAATGGCGGCGTACGTTACGACGGCTACAACATGAGCTCGTCGACCAACTCGCCGAAATACCTCAAGATGAATGCCGACCTGGTCAACTACAATGTCGGACTTGTCTACAAGCCGATGCCGATCGGCAGCATTTATGCAGCCTATGCGACCTCGGCCAATCCGTTCGGCTCCGAGCTCGATGCTACCGCCACCGATTACGGCGGCGTGCCCGCCAACACCGCGGTGCTGCTCGGGCCGGAGCGCAACAAGGCCGCCGAGCTTGGCACCAAATGGGAGCTGGTCGATCGCCACCTCCTGGTGTCCGGTGCGCTGTTCCAGACCACCAAGGACAATGCGCGCGAGACGGTCAACAGCGTCCTCACCTCGGGCGCGGCCTATCGCATCCAGGGCATCGACATCGAGGCGGAAGGCAAGCTCACCGACCGCTGGAGCATCTTCGGCGGCCTGGTGCTGATGCAGTCCAAGGTGACGCAGAGCGGCATCCCCTCGAACGTCGGCCTGCAGCTCGCCAACATCGCGCATCAGTCCTTCAGCATGCTGTCGAAGTACAAGTTCGACAATGGCTGGGAGATCGGCGGCCAGGCGGTGTACCGCTCCAAGGTCTATGGCGGCACCTTCGCGGCCAACACCGGCAACGAGCTGCCGGCGTACTGGCGCTTCGATGCGTTTGTCGAGAAGAAGATCGACAAGAACTGGACGATGAAGCTGTACGCGCAGAACCTGACCAACAAGCTTTACTACGACACGCTGTATCGGAGCGCGGTGCCGTTCGTCGCCGTCGCCCCGGGGCGCGCCTTCTACATCGTCACCACTGCGAAGTTCTGATCATGCTGATCTGCATCCCGGACGTTCTGTCCAAAGACGAGGTCGCCGACTTCCGCCGCATCATGGATGCGGCGGGGTGGGAGGACGGCCGCTCGACGGCCGGGGCGCAGTCGGCCATGGTCAAGCGCAACGAGCAGTTGCCGCCGGACGGCGAGGCGGCGCGGGTGCTGGGCCAGCGCATCATCAGTGCGTTGACGAAGAATCCGCGCTTCCTATCGGCGGCGATCCCGCTGCAGATCTTTCCGCCTCTGTTCAACCGCTACACGGCGTCGCGCGGCGACCATTTCGGCATCCATGTCGACAACGCCGTGCGCGGCGATCCGTTGACAGGGCTTCGCATCCGCACCGACCTCTCGATGACGCTGTTCCTGGCCGAGCCCGACACCTATGACGGTGGCGAGCTTGTGATCGAGGACACCTACGGATCGCACGAAGTCAAGTTGCCCGCAGGGCATGCGGTGCTGTATCCGTCATCGAGCCTTCACATGGTCACGCCGGTGACGAGAGGCGCCCGGGTCGCCTCTTTTTTCTGGATGCAGAGCATGATACGGGATGCTCATGTCCGGAGCATGATCTTCGATCTGGACACGGCGATCCAGAGCTTGGCGGAACGCCTCGGGAGGGACGATCCCGATGCGGTCAAGCTGACCGGCATCTATCACAATCTGATCCGGCAATGGGCCGAGGTTTAGTGGGCCGAGATATGATGACATCGTTCCTCGCTAGGTTTGCAATCGTCCTGTCATTTTTGACCATTTCAGCCGTTAACCCAGCGGGCGCGCAGCAGGTCGGTCAGCCGGCGCCGGCCGCGCCAGTGATCTCGACAGAAGTGTCGGCGCAGCCCGCCGCAAACCAGCCGGCGGCAGGGCAGGCCTCGCCCATCTCGACGGCGCCGGCGAGTGCCGAGAGCGGCGCTGCACGCGCTGGCAAGGCAGTTGCCACCGGGCTCGACGAGCTGTCACCGCTGGGCATGTTCCTCAAGGCCGACATGATCGTCAAAGCGGTCATGATCGCGCTGGCGCTGGCCTCGGTCGCGAGCTGGACGATCCTGATTGCCAAGAGCATCGAGTTCTCGGTGCTGCGTGGTCGCCTCACGGCCGCGCTGCGCAAGCTGACCGCTGCGAAGTCGCTCGCCGAGGCGCAGCTCGCGCTCGGGCAAGGCAACAGCGCGAAGAACGTCGCGTCGACGCTGCTGCATGCCGCGATCTCTGAGGCGCGGCTGTCGGCCGGGCTCAACAGCGACGAAGGCATCAAGGAGCGCGCGGCCTCGAGCTTCACCGAGATCGTGCGCGCCGAGGCGCGGCGCGTACGCGTCGGCATGGGCCTGCTCGCCACCGTCGGCGCGATCTCGCCCTTCGTCGGCCTGTTCGGCACCGTCTGGGGCATCATGAACAGCTTCATCGGCATCTCCAAATCGCAGACCACCAATCTCGCCGTGGTCGCGCCGGGCATCGCCGAAGCGCTGCTGGCGACCGCGATCGGCCTGGCCGCCGCGATCCCCGCGGTCATCATCTACAATCACTTCTCGCGCGTCACGAAGGGCTATCTTGAGCTCGTCAACCGTGCCTCGGGCGCCACCGGGCGGCTGCTGTCGCGCGATCTCGATCGCAGCCACATCAGCGTCCATGCGCGCGCGGCGGAGTAGCAGGCGATGGCCGTCTCGCTCTCCGAAGGTGATCTCGACGCCGATTTCGACGAGACCCACGACATCAACGTGACGCCGTTCATCGACGTCATCCTGGTGCTGCTGATCATCTTCATGGTGGCCGCGCCGCTGTCGACCGTCGACCTGCCGATCGACCTGCCGTCGTCGAGCGCGACGCCGCAGAAGAAGCCGGACAAGCCGACCTACGTCTCGATCAAGCCGGACCTGTCGCTTGCGATCGGCGAAAACCTGGTGAAGCGCGTCGATCTGGTGCGCGACCTCGACGCCATGACCGATCAGCCGAAGGACCGGCCGATCTTCCTGCGCGCCGACAAGCTGGTGCCCTATGGCGAGCTGATGGGGGTGCTGGAGCTGCTGCGCGTCGGCGGCTACACCAAGATCAAGCTTGTTGCGCTGGAAGCGCCGTCTGCCGCGGCCGCCCAGGGATCTGCCGCGGCGCCGGCAGCCCAGCCCGCGCAGCCGTGAGGGAGCGCTGCCTACCATGAGCGACCTCGATCACGGTCACGCCTCTTCGCGACGCCTCTGGTTGCTGGCCATTCTCGGCGCGCTGCTGCTGCATGTCGGCGGCGCAGCGCTGGCGCTGACGCATCTCAAGGATGACGAGGAGACCGGTGGCCTCGGCGCGGCCGGTGCCGAAGTCATCGACATCGAGATGGGCTCGCCCAAGGTCGACAATGATGAGGTGCCGGTCGGGCAGGACTCGGTGGCCCAGGCGGCCGCTCCGCAGATGCAGGAGCAGAAGGCCGAGGTCGAGCAGACCGATCTACAGAAGGATGTCCCGACCACGACGGAAGAGGCCGACCGTGAGGTCACGACCTCGGATGTGAAGAAGCCGACCGAAGAGCAGAAGGTCGCGACCGTCCAGACCCAGGCCTCAGAGGCGCAGGAGGCCTCCGAGGACAGTGCGCGCAAGGCGCTGGACGAGAAGACGCCCGAAGCCGAGAAAACCAAGGCGCCGAACGCCGGCATCGGCAAGGACGTGGAGCGGCTGACGGCCAATTGGGGCCGCAAGATCAGCGCCTATTTCGAGCTGCACAAAAAGTATCCTGCTGGAAAGAAGGTCGCCGCCCAGCTCAAGCTGGCGCTCGTCCTCAACCGGCTCGGCCGCATCGTCTCGGTCGACGTCAAGGAAACCTCGGGCGATCCGGACTTCGATCAGGCCGCGGTCAACATGGTGCGCCGTTCGGATCCGGTGCCGAAGCCTCCGGCGGGGCTCACCGAGGACGAGTTCTCCTTCGTCCTGCCGGTCAAGTTCAACCCGCCGAAATGAGCGGGTGAGGTCCGTCAGGCCTCACTGCAAGTACAGCCGGATCCCGACATAGACCACGCAGAGCGCCGCGAAGATCAGCGCCACCGGCAGCTTGCGCGGCGCGGTGGTGCCGCCTTGCGCAGCCTTCGGCTTCGGCGGCAGCTTGCGGAAGGCGGTGACGTTGCCGGTGACCGGCTCGGCCTTCACCGGCTTGACCTCGGGCGGCGCGCCGCCGCCGCCCATCTCGGCGTAATAGGCCTTGTACATCTCGCGGATGGTGGCCTCGGTCGCATCGTGCTCCGTCATGTCGGTGAGCCGGGTCTTGTAGCTCGCCAGGAACTCCTGCGCGGCCGGCGGCAGCCCGGAGGCGCCGTTCAGCTTGGCGATCATCTTCCATGTCGCGAAATCGGCACGGGCGCGCGTATCGGCGCGGCGCGCGATCATCATGTCAGCGGCTTTGACCAAGAGTGCCTCGGAGCTCGTTTACCGTCCCTGATGCGAGAGACTTAGGTGTTACCCGTCAATAACAGAAGCAGTTGCTTGAGAGAATCGGTCGTGGCGCGGAGCAGCCCCGACACAAAATCAAGATTAAGACCGAACTGGGAACCCGCCAGGGGCAGCAGGATCAAAAATCCGATCAGAATCAGCATGCCGTAGGGCTCGAGCCGGGCAAAAGGCCGCGCCAGCACTGATGGCAGCAGGCCGACGGCGACCCGGCCGCCATCGAGCGGCGGTATCGGGAGCATGTTGAATACCGCCAGCAGGATGTTGAAGGAAAAGGCATTGAGCAGATTGTGAGCAACCCACTGCGCGCTCCCGGCCGGGACGAAGGGCAGGGCATGGAACGCCAGCCCGGCAGCCAGGGCCAGGGCGATGTTGGTCGCCGGGCCCGCCAGTGCCACCATGATCATGCCAACCCGCAGCGGCTGCAGGTTGCGGAAATTGACCGGGACCGGCTTGGCGTAGCCGAACAAAAACGGCGAGCCGGACAGCAGCAGCATGCCCGGCAGCAGGATCGTGCCGAACGGGTCGATGTGCTTGACGGGGTTGAAGCTGACACGGCCCAGTTTGAGCGCCGTGTCGTCGCCGAACCGCCAGGCGACGAAGGCATGGGCGGCCTCATGAAAGGTAATGGCGATGACGATCGGCAGGATCCAGATGGAGATGCCATAGAGCGAGAGGTTCAAGGAGCAGGTTCCGGCGAGCGTTGACGCCTTACATAGGCACGATGGTTCCGCGATGCTACGCGGGATTTTCCGGAAATTGCGGCAGAGCGTCGTTGATCGCGACCCAGCCGATCTTGGCCGAGGTCCAGATATGCTCGGTCGGCGCAAACGCATTGGGATCGTCGAAGCAGGCCAGCGCCACCCCGACCACCGGCCGGGTGTTGCGCCAGGAGAACAGCCTGACGCCGCAGCGCGGACAGAACATCCGGTCGAGCGCATCCGAGGAGGGGAAGCGCGCGGTCTCGCCGTGAATCGTCAGCGCATCATGCGAGAACAGCGCTCGGGCGAAGAACGGCGAGCCCATCGCCTTCTGGCAATTACGGCAATGACAGATGCGCACGTTGATCGGCTCGCCCCGGCATTCGAAGCGCACCGCGCCGCAGAAGCATCCGCCGTGATGGATCATGGTGTCGGCTCCCTCAGGGGATCGCGTCGTGCGGAGCGTCCGCACGCGGGTGTGCGTTTGCGTGTTGGAACGGGGGCGCTCGCCACCGGTTGAGGCGCGGTCTGGCCGGGCATTCCCCGATGTTCCGCCAGCCATCTCACAACGAGGAGACTGATCATGGCAAGTGCAGCAGATCGTGATCCCCGACACCATACCCAGAAGATGCAGAAGGCGCTGCAGGACATCCGGAATCATCTGCGGGACGACATCGACAAGGTCGACGAGCCGCAGCTGAAGGCCATGTTCGAGACCTCCGCGGAGGTTCTCGGCGGCCTGGCGAAGGCGTTCCAGGACTACGAGCAGAAGAACGAGAAGGCCTGGCGCTGAGCGCCTCGACAGCGGCCGCCGCAATCCGATCATGGAAAGGGAGCGCCCCTATGGAGCTGATCGTACCGAGCCGGCGACGCCGGCTGCTGCTCACCGGACTCGCGGCGGCGGTCGCTGCGCCTGCTGTGCTCACCGCGCCGACCTTCGCGCAGCCGAAGGGCGCGAAGCAAAGCGAAAAGGAGACGCCGGGCGAGGAGGTCACGCCGCCCGAGGACCTGATGCGTGAGCACGGCGTGCTCGACCGCGTGTTGCTGCTGTACGAAGCCGGCATGCGGAAGTTCGCCGCCAACGAGGATTTCGACCCCGGCCTGATCACGCAGTCGGCCGGCATCGTCAAAGACTTCATCCATGACTATCACGAGAAGTCAGAGGAGCATCACGTCTTCCCGCGCTTCAGGGCAGCCGGGAAGATGACCGATCTCGTCGGCACGTTGGAGCACCAGCATGAGGCTGGCCGCAAGGTGACCGACACGATCCTGCGCCTGGCTCCCTCCGGCCGCAGCAATGCCGACGACCGCCGGCAACTCGTCGCGGCGATGCAGTCCTTTATCACGATGTACCGCCCGCACGCCGCGCGCGAGGACACGGAGCTGTTCCCGAAGCTGAAGGACGTCGTCTCCGCGCACGAATACGATGCCATGGCCGAGGACTTCGAGAAAAAGGAGCACGAACTGTTCGGCGCCGATGGCTTCGAGAAGATGACCGCCCGTGTCGCCGCACTGGAGCAGCAGATGGGTATCTTCGATTTGAATCAGTTCACGCCGGGCTGAGCCGCGCGGGAATCTCAGCGCCGACGGGCGACACGTGCTCTCACAGTCGTCATTGCGAGGAGCGCAGCGACGAAGCAATCCAGAGTCCCGCGATGACTCTGGATTGCTTCGCTTCGCTCGCAATGACGGAGAGAGCGGGGGTTGCGGGTTTGATGGTCGATGCCGCAACAGAGAAGGGTCGTAGGGTGGGCAAAGGCGAAGGTAAGCTCTTTCAGCGGGCGAGCTCGCAGTGGCGCCGTGCCCACCATCGCGCAGCGGAATGTGCTGATGGACGGTGGGCACGCTGCCGCCTGCGGCGGCTGCTTTGCCCACCCTACGGACTATCAGCTAACCCCATCCCTCCAGCACGATCTTGCCACGCGAGGTGTTGCTCTCGATCAGCGCATGCGCGCGCTTGAGATTGGCCGCGTTGATGGTGCCGTAGTTGTCGCCGAGCGTGGTGCGGATGACGCCCTTGTCGATCAGGTCGGAGACGTCGTTGAGCAGATTGTGCTGGGCGATGATGTCGGGCGTCGTGAACATCGAGCGTGTGAACATCGACTCCCAGTGGATCGAGATCGCCTTGCCCTTGAAGGCGGCGATCGAGAACTCGGCGGGATCGTCGATCAGGCCGAACTTGCCCTGCGGCGCCATGAACTCGGCGATCGCCTTGTAGTGCTGGTCGCTGTGGGTGAGGCTCGCGACGAGGCCGACCGGCGGCAGCCTCAGCGCGTCGATCTGCTCCTTCATCGGCTTGGCGTGATCGACGACCGCATGGGCGCCGAGCGACAGGCACCAGTCGCGCGATTCCGGCCGCGTCGCGGTGGCGAGCACGGTGAGCCCGGTAAGCCGGCGGGCGAGCTGGATCAGGATCGAGCCGACGCCACCGGCCGCACCGGTGATCAGCAACGTGCGGTCGTCGAGGCTCTTGCCGGGGATGGCGCCGAGGCGATCGAACAGGAGCTCCCAGGCGGTGATCGAGGTCAGGGGCAGGGCGGCGGCCTCCGCAAACGAGAGGCTCTTGGGCTTGCGTCCAACGATGCGCTCGTCGACCAGATGGAATTCGGCATTGGTGCCCTGGCGCAGGATCGAGCCGGCGTAGAACACCTCGTCGCCTGCCTTGAACAACGTCACCTCGGGGCCGACGGCCTCGACCACGCCGGCGGCGTCGTAGCCGAGGATCTTGGTCTCGCCGGCGGGCGGCGCCGCGCGCTTGCGCACCTTGGTGTCGACGGGATTGACCGAGATCGCCTTCACCGCGACGCGGATATCGCGCCCTTTGGGCTCGGGTTTGGCGGCTTCGAAATCGAACAGCGCGCGCTCCTCGGTGATGGGCAGAGACTGCTGGTAACCGACGGCCTTCATGAACAACCTCCTGGCTGGCCTTTCGATAGGGCCTACTTGTCCTGCTGGCGTCATTTCGACAAGTACTGTAAAAATGGGGAACTAGTCCCCGTTTGGATACTATTGGGCCAAAACGCCATGAAACGGAAGAATTTCGCCCGCCGCCCCGGCTGCGCGGTCGAAGCCACGCTCGACCTGATCGACGGCAAGTGGAAGGGCGTCATCCTCTACCACCTGCAGGGCGGCAGCCAGCGCTTCGGCGAGCTCAAGCGGCTGATGCCGAGCATCACCCAGCGCATGCTGACCAAGCAGTTGCGCGCGCTGGAGGACGACGGGCTGGTGGTCCGCAAGGTCTACGCCGAGGTGCCGCCGCGGGTGGAGTACAGCCTCTCGGAAGTCGGCGAGAGCCTGCGGCCGGTCATCGAGGTGCTCAGGAGCTGGGGCGAGCGCCACCATGAACGGCTGTCCTGCGCCCCGGTTGCAGAGACCATCAAAACGCCGCATCAGACCGCCTGAGCTTGGCCGCACCGGCCGTTCCGCCTATATCGAGGCCGTCATTTTCCCAGGATTGTTCGCATGACGTTGATTCGCTCCACCGTGGTCCTGCTGTTCTCGCTGTTGGCCGCGTCTCCGCTCGCGGCGCAGGACCGGCGCGTGCCGCAATCCCAGGCCGAGCTGCGGCTGTCCTATGCGCCGATCGTGCAGCGCGTGCAGCCGGCGGTCGTCAACGTCTACGCCGCCAAGGTGGTGCAGAACCGCAACCCCTTCCTCGACGATCCCGTCTTCCGCCGCTTCTTCGGCCTGCAGGGCGGCCCGCAGGAGCAGATGCAGCGTTCGCTCGGCTCGGGCGTGATGATCGACGCCTCCGGTCTCGTGGTGACGAACGTGCACGTCATCGAGGGCGCCGACGAGGTGAAGGTGTCGCTCGCCGACAAGCGCGAGTACGAAGCCGAGATCGTGCTCAAGGATAGCCGCACCGATCTTGCGGTGCTCAGGCTGAAGGGCACCAAGGAGCAGTTTCCGACGCTCGAGCTCGCCAACTCGGATGACCTGCTGGTCGGTGACGTCGTGCTCGCGATCGGCAATCCGTTCGGCGTCGGCCAGACCGTGACGCACGGCATCGTCTCGGCGCTCGCGCGCACGCAGGTCGGCATCACCGACTATCAGTTCTTCATCCAGACCGATGCCGCGATCAATCCCGGCAATTCCGGCGGCGCGTTGGTCGACATGACCGGGCGTCTCGCCGGCATCAACACCGCGATCTATTCGAAATCCGGCGGCTCGCAGGGCATCGGCTTCGCGATCCCGGCGAACATGGTTCGTGTCGTCGTGGCGTCGGCCAAGGCCGGCGGCAAGGCGGTGAAGCGTCCGTGGCTCGGCGCGCGGCTGCAGGCGGTGACGCCGGAGATCGCCGAAAGCCTCGGCCTGCGCTCGCCGACCGGCGCGCTGGTCGCAAGCGTCACCCCGAACAGCCCGGCGGCCCGCGCCGGCATCAAGTCGTCGGATCTGATCGTCTCGATCGACGGCCAGACCGTCGATGATCCCAACGCCTTCGACTACCGCTTCGCCACCCGTCCGCTCGGCGGCACCGCGCAGATCGAGGTGCAGCGCGGCGGCAAGCCGGTGAAGGTCGCGGTCGCGCTGGAGACGGCGCCGGACACCGGTCGCAACGAGATGGTCATCAACGGCCGCTCGCCGTTCCAGGGCGCCAAGGTCGCCAACATCTCGCCGGCGGTGGCCGACGAGCTGCATCTCGATGCCGACACCGAGGGCGTCGTCGTGCTCGAGCCGGGCGACGGCACCACCGCGGCCAATGTCGGCTTCCAGAAGGGCGACATCATCATGGCGGTCAACAACCAGAAGATCGCCAAGACCGCCGATCTCGACAAGGCCTCGCGCGAAGCCGCCCGCATCTGGCGCATCACCGTGCTGCGCGGCGGCCAGCAGATCAACGTCACGCTCGGCGGATGAGTCCGAAACGTCCCCAGCAGGGAGGTCCAAGCCTCTTCGCCGCGGCGGGGATGGAGCACGATGCGCCGCGGCCGCTGCCGGAGCGGCTGCGCCCGCACAAGCTCTCCGATGTGGTCGGACAGGATCACATCTTGGGGCCCGACGGCGCGCTGACCCGCATGCTGGAGACGCGCACGTTGGGCTCGCTGATCTTCTGGGGCCCGCCGGGTACCGGCAAGACCACGGTGGCGCGGCTGCTCGCGGATGCCACCGAGCTGCATTTCGAGCAGATCTCCGCGGTGTTCTCCGGCGTCGCCGACCTGAAGAAGGTGTTCGACGCAGCCCGTGCGCGCCGCGAGACCGGGCAGGGCACGCTTCTCTTCGTCGACGAGGTGCACAGGTTCAATCGCGCGCAGCAGGACTCATTCCTGCCGGTCATGGAAGACGGCACTGTCGTGCTGGTCGGCGCGACCACCGAGAATCCGTCTTTCGAGCTCAACGCCGCTCTGCTGTCGCGCTCGCGCGTGCTGGTGTTTCATTCGCTCGACGCCGCCGCGATCGAGAAGCTCTACAGCCATGCGGAGGCGATCGAAGGCCGCAAGCTGCCGCTCGATGATGACGCGCGAAACGTGCTGATCCGCATGGCCGACGGCGACGGCAGGGCGTCGCTGACGCTGGCCGAGGAAGTCTGGCGCTCGGCGCGCAAGGGCGAGATCTTCAACGCGGCGCAGTTGCAGGAGATTCTGCAGCGTCGCGCGCCGATCTACGACAAGTCGGCCGACGGCCACTACAACCTGATCTCGGCGATGCATAAATCGGTGCGCGGCTCGGATCCGGATGCCGCGCTGTACTACTTCGCCCGCATGCTAGACGCCGGCGAGGATCCGCTGTTCCTCGCCCGTCGTATCGTCCGCATGGCGGTGGAGGACATCGGCCTCGCCGATCCGCAGGCGCTCGTCATCGCCAATGCCGCCAAGGATGCTTACGACTTTCTCGGCTCACCCGAGGGCGAGCTCGCGATCGCCCAGGCGGTGATCTACGTCGCGACCGCGCCGAAATCCAACGCCGCCTACAAGGCCTTCGGCGCCGCCAAGCGCGCCGCGAAAGAGGGCGGCTCACTGCTGCCGCCCAAGCACATCCTGAACGCCCCGACCAAGCTGATGCAGAGCGAAGGCTATGGCTCCGGCTATCAGTACGACCACGATGCACCGGACGCGTTTTCAGGGCAGGATTACTTCCCGGAAGCGCTGGGTCGCCAGCAGTTCTACGACCCGCCCGAGCGCGGCTTCGAGCGCGAAATCAGGAAGCGCCTGGACTACTGGGCGAAACTCAGGAAGGAGCGGGGCGAGTAGGGATACGCACGTCGCTGCGGGCTGTCTCATTTATGTTGTCCGATGCCTACACCACGTCATTGCGAGCGCAGCGAAGCAATCCAGGGTGGTGGGCGGGACTCTGGATTGCTTCGCTGCGCTCGCAATGACGGCGGAGAGAGCGCACGTGCTTCTCTATGCGTCATTACAGGGCAGTCGCGCGCCCCGCTGACGCGCGCCCCGCAATGAAGGTGAAGAGAGTGCGTCGCTACTTCCCGGTCTGCACGAATTCCGCGATCTCCTGCGTCAGCCGGTCGTCGTCGGTGTTGATCGAGTACACCTCCGACATATGACTATGCTGCGGCAGCATCACTGCACGCGCGCACCCTGAGAGCCGCTTGCATGCCGCCTGCTTCAACAGATCGAACTGCTCGACGAACCGCGGCGGGTCCATCTCGGCGGAGGCGATCATCAGCGGCAGGCTCGACGCCTGCAAACCCTGCAGCGACGAGCGTTCCTTGAACCGCGAGGGATCGGTGCCGAAATAGGCCATCTCCTGGTCGCCGAGCGGCGTCGCCGTAAGGTCGTAGATGCCGGAGGCCATGATCGCGCCGGCGAGGCCACCGCCGCCGACCTTGTGGAATTCGGGATGCGCCACATAGGTCGCGACATGCACCGCGCCGGCGGAGTGTCCCATCAGATAGATGCGTGCGGGATCGCCGCCGTTCTCGGCGGCGTGGGCGGCCACCCACTGCACCGCGCTGGCGACGTCCTCGACACCGGCGGGCCAGGGGAATTTGGGCGCCAGGCGATAGGTGATGTTGACGCCGATGAAGCCGCTCTTCACCGCCCACAGCATGATGTTGTCGTAGAACGGGCTGTCCGGCGTGGTGCGCTTGTTGCCGCCGATGAACGCGCCGCCATGCACGAAGATCAGGATTGGGCGCGCAGCCGCCGCGGTCTCCGGCGTGAAGACGTCGAGCAGGTTGCGCTCGGCCGTGCCGTAGCGGAGGTCGCGCTGGACCTTGACGCCGGTGTAGGGTTCCCGAGCCTGCAACGGCGCGTAGATCGCCGCCGTCTTTGGCGGGTCGATGGCGCGGCCGATCTCGATCAGCTTCCAGGCAATGTCGTCCGGCATCGGGCTCTGTTGCGCCTGTGCGGCACCGAGCGTCAGCGCGGCTGTCAGGATCGTCAAAGCCAGTCTGGTCAGCATCATCAGGTCAGCTCCGATCGCATCCGATTCGTGCAAGGTAGCGCGTTGCCGGGCGGATTTATCGCGGATTCGCCGTGACTGGCAGGGGCTTTTGCGATAGGCACCACGCATGAGCCGCCGCATCAAGCGAACCCAGACCCGATCCGACCGCCCGACCGACCGCCGCAGCAGCGAGCGGCCCAAGAGCGAGCGCCCCAAGAGCGAGGCCGCGCGCAGCAGCGGCGCGCCCGCCAAGCGCGAGTCGGCGAAGCGTGAGCCGGTGAAGCGGACGGATGACGAGCGTCCGCGGCGCGAGCGCTTTGCTGGCGAACGTGACGCCGCACCGCGCAGCGAGTTCGGGCGCGGCAAGGGTGATCGCGTCCGCGCCCCCCGCGGCGAGCGCGAGGACCGGCGCGAGAGCTTCGAGCCGCGCGGCAAGCGCGCCGCGGCGGCCAAGCCCGCGCGCTTCGGCGCCGAGCGGTCCGCGCGCAAGCCGGTCGCTGCGCCTCCGCCGCCGAAGCCCGAGCCGGAGACCACGGTGCTGCCGACCAAGGTGCAGACCGTCGTGGTGTCGGCCGACGAGAACAACATGCGCGTCGACCGCTTCCTGGAGGCGCGCTTTCCCGGCCTGTCGTTCTCCCACATCCAGCGCATCGTCCGCAAAGGCGAACTGCGGGTGAACGGCAAGCGCGCGGACTCCAAGGACCGCCTGGAGGAAGGCCAGACCGTCCGCATTCCGCCGCTCAAGCTCGACGCGCCGAAGGTCGCGGGCGTGCTGTCGGAGGCGGAGCAGAAGACCCTCGACAGCCTGGAGGCGATGACCTTGTACGAGGACGACGACGTCCTCGTCCTCAACAAGCCTGCCGGACTCGCGGTCCAGGGCGGCTCCGGCATGACGCGCCACATCGACCAGATGCTGGAGGTGATGCGCGACGCCAAGGGCCAGAAGCCGCGGCTCGTGCACCGCATCGACCGCGAGACCTCCGGCTGTCTCCTGATCGCCAAGACCCGCTTCGCGGCGACGCATCTGACCGGCGCCTTCCGTCATCGCTCCGCCCGCAAGGTCTATTGGGCGCTGGTGGCCGGTGTGCCCAAGCCGAAGCAGGGCCGCATCTCGACCTATCTCGCCAAGGACGAGGGCGAGGACGACACCATCATGCGCGTCGCCGCCCATGGCGACGAGGGCGCCAGCCATGCGGTGACCTACTACGCGGTGGTCGAGGCCTCCGCCAACAAGCTCGCCTGGGTGTCGCTGAAGCCGGTGACAGGCCGCACCCATCAGCTGCGCGCGCACATGGCCCATATCGGCCATCCCATCGTCGGCGATCCCAAATATTTCAACATCGAGAACTGGTCGCTGCCCGGCGGCCTGCAGAACCGGCTGCATCTGCTGGCGCGCCGCATCGTCATCCCGCATCCGCGCGGCGGCGTGATCGACGCCACGGCGCCGCTGCCGCCGCACATGCTGCAATCCTGGAACCTGCTCGGCCTCGAGCACGACCGCTTCGACCCGATCGAGAACGCGCCGGAGGAGTGAGCCTCAGTTCCTGAACTGCTCCAGGAACAGCCGCAGCGAATCGTGCGGGGTCTCGACGTCGAGAATGACCCAGCCATCCGGTCCCTTGACCACGATGAAGTTGAGCGAGACGCGGCGGCCCTGGTTGTCGAAGCTCGCCGCGACATAGGTCCTGTCGAACTGCTTGCGCAGGATCGAGATCGCCACTGGACCGAGCTTCCAGCGCGGGCTCTGCACCAGGAAGTCGTAGGGCTCGCGCCGCGGAGCGATCCAAGCCTTCGCGAGGCTCGGATCGAAGAACTGCGCCGCGACCTCGTCCGTATGCGGCAGTCCGGCGGAGAGCTCCGGCGTTCCCTGGCCGTAATGCGCATAGATGTTGCGCACCAGCGATTCCGGTGTGCGAAAGCCGGCGGCGGCGGAGACGGCGCTGCCGAGCAGGAGGAGGACAGAGAGCAGGAGGCGCATCGCCGGCTCGCATTTCGATCGATCAGGCCTTATCTACCGCGCAAACAATCGATCTCGTGTGATCTTCCCTGCAAGAGGGCCGGAATTCCGATGCGTGAGCTGTTTGACGAGGTGGTCGGCCAGGGCAAGCCAGATCCGCAGGAGGCGGCGCGGCAGGCGATGCGGACGCCGCAGCGCAAGCGCTTCTACAAGGACGCCGGCACGGCCGAGGCCGAGGGCGGCCATCACGTCACGCTCGATGGCCGGCCGATCCGTACACCCTCGGGCCGCGTCGTCGTCGTTCCCGTCCGGGAGCTTGCCGAGGCGGTGGCCGCGGAATGGGGTGCGCAAGGCGAGACCATCGATCCCGCGACCATGCCGCTGACCCGCTTCGCCAATAGCGTGGTGCAGTCGGTGGTCGACCGCGTCGAGGACGTCCGCGAGGACATGGCCAGATACCTCCAGTCGGACCTGCTGTTCTACCGGGCCGGTCATCCGGAGGGGCTGGTGGAGCAGGAGGCCGCGCATTGGGACCCGGTGCTGGACTGGGCGCGCGACACGCTCGGCGCCCATTTCATCCTCTCCGAAGGCATCATGCATGTGACCCAGCCGGACGCTGCCGTGCAGGCGGCGCGGGAAGCGCTGCCGACCGGACCGTGGGCTGTCGCGGCCGCGCATGTCGTGACCACCGTGACCGGCTCGGCGCTGCTCGCCTTGGCGCTGGCGCATGGCATTCGCGATGCCGACCAGGTCTGGGCCGCGGCCAATGTCGACGAGGATTGGAATATCGAGCAATGGGGCGCCGACGAGGAGGCCATGAGCCGCCGCGCCGCCCGGCAGGTCGACTATCTCGCGGCCGTCCGCATCCTCAGGGCGGTCGACGCCGCCAGCTGAGCCCGGTTAACGCCGGGTTTAGGGCGAGACGCTAGTCTGCCGCGCGTAACCCGAGTACGCGCATGGTCCAGAGTGTCACCCCGCCGCCATCAGTGAGCGCCGTCCGCAGCGTGGGAACTGCGGCGACCAGCGCGACACCGAACGCGACGTCGGGCACCACCCTGCAGGTCGGTGCGCTGGTCAGCGCCAGGGTGCAGCAGGTGCTCGCGGAGAATCTGGTCCAGGTCGCGATCGGAAACCTGTCGCTGGAGCTCGCCACCGAGCTGCCGCTGCAGGCCGGCCAATTCGTGCAGGTCGCGGTCTCGCAGACTGCACAAGGTCTGCAGCTCGCCATCGTCGGGCAGGGCACGGCCTCCGGCACCAGCGGCACGCCGACTCCCGCCGCGACGGTCGTCGATGTCACCGGCCGCCTCGCGCCGACCTTGGCGCCGCCGCCGGACCCTTTAACCGGGCTGGAGCGGCTGGCGGTCTCGATCGCGAGCGAAGAGGCGGCGACCCGGCAGGGCAGCCAGGGCCAGCTGTTCGCCGATCTCCAGGCGGTCGCCGACTCGCCGAACCTGCCGCCCGCGCTGCGCGCCGCCGTCAATCAGGTGCTGGCGCAGCAGACGCCGCTCTCAGCCGCGCTGACGGCGGATGATGTTCAAGCCGCGGTCCAGAACTCCGGCCTCTTCCTCGAGACCTCGCTCGCCAAGGGCAGCACCGCATCGGCGCCCTCGGACCTGAAGGCCGCCCTGATCGTGCTGCGCCAGACGCTGGCCGCGGTGCTGCAGACGGTCGATGCCGGCACGACCGCGTCGACGCCGCAGTCCGGCGCCTCCTATGCCTCGGTGCTGTCGGAAGCGGGGCGCGCCGCGGCCGCGCAACAGAACGCCGCGCCCTCGCTGGTGCCGGACATCGAGATCGAGCTGCCGTCCCAGCCCTGGGGCACCGGCATGGCGCGGCCTGACGCGGCCTCTACCGGCTTCACCGGCTCGGCCTTGCTCGAGAGCCTGACCGGCGCCAAGGCGCAGTCACTGACCCCTGGTGCGGTGCTGGCTGTCTTGCAGGAGGCGCAGCAGCAGATTCCGCGCGCTGCCGGCCTCGTTCCCGGCCGCAATGGCCGCGGTGAGGTCGTCGTCCGCACCAACACGCCGCCACCGCCGTTCCGTGGTGGCGCGCCGGTGCCGCAGCACGTCGCGACGCCGACGCTCAATCAGGATTCGCCGCTGCCGGCGATCGCCCATCGCCTGCTCGACGAGACCGACCAGGCGCTGTCACGCCAGACCCTGCTGCAGGTTGCCTCGCTGCCCGATCGCCCCGACGCATCGGCCCCGCGCAACGATGCGACGCAGCCGCGCTGGAATTTCGAGATTCCGTTCGCCACGCCGCAGGGCACGGCGATGGCGCAGTTCGAGATCTCGCGCGATGGCGGCACGCAGTCGCCGCAAGCCGCCAAGCGCGTCTGGCGCGCGCGCTTCTCGCTCGACGTCGAGCCCGCCGGCCCGGTGCATGCGCTGATCTCCTTCAACGCCGAACGGACCTCCGTGCGGATGTGGGCCGAGCGCCCGGTCACCGCCGCGCGGCTGCGCGCCGGTCTCTCCGATTTGAGCCAGGCGCTCAGCCGCGCCGAACTGTCGCCCGGCGATCTCGTCGTGCAGGACGGCGCGCCGCCCGCGGCGATGCCGCCGAAGGCCGGCCATTTCCTGGATCGCGCGCTATGAGCATCGACGTGAAGGCCGCCAGCAAGACCCAGCTTGCCGTCGCGCTGCATTACGACAAGGGCCAGGGCGCCCCGCGCGTCGTCGCCAAGGGCAAGGGCACGATCGGCGCCAAGATCATCGAGGTCGCGAAAGCGCACGACATCCCGATCGAGGAGAACGAGGTGCTGGCCGGCGCACTCTCCAATGTCGAGCTCGGCGACGAGATCCCGGAAGAGCTCTACAAGGCGGTCGCCGAAGTGCTGGTGTTTGTGCTCAATCTGTCGCGGCCGGTCCGCTAGCGCGCCGCATCGTGATCTCCGTCATGCTTCGCTCGTCATCGCCCTGTGATAGGGAGGGGCGGACTTCGACGGAGAAATACACGATGCCGATGATGAGCCGCCGCCACGCCCTTGGCCTGATGGCCGGCGCCAGCCTGCTGCCCGCGCGTGCCTTCGCCCATGTGGCGCCACCGCGCAACGAGATCCGCGCCGGCCTCGCGCAACGCTTCACCGAGCTCGGCACCAAGGGCACGTTCCTCGCCTACAAGGTCGAGGAGTATCTGATCATCGCCAGCGACACTGATCGCTCCAACGAGGCAAGGCTGCCGGCCTCAACCTTCAAGATCCCAAACTCGCTGATCGCGCTGGAGACCGGCGTGGTCGAAGATCCCGATAAGGACATCTTCAAATGGGACGGCGTCACAAGACCGATCGAGGCCTGGAACAAGGATCATACCTTGCGCAGCGCGATCGCCGTCTCCGCCGTGCCGGTCTATCAGGAGATCGCCCGCCGCATCGGGCCTGAGCGCATGCAGAAATTCCTGGAGGAGCTCGACTACGGCAATCACGACATCGGCGGCGGCATCGATCAGTTCTGGCTCACCGGCGCGTTGCGCATCGATCCGGTGGAGCAGGTCGATTTCGTCGACCGGCTGCGGCGAGGCGCGTTGTCGGTCTCGAAGCGCAGCCAGGATCTGACGCGCGACATCATCCCGACCACCAAGGTCGGCGATGCGGTGATTCACGCCAAGTCGGGACTGCTTGGAAAAGAGCAAGGCTCGCTCGGCTGGATGGTCGGCTGGGTCGACAAGGGCGACCAGCCCACCGTATTCGCGCTCAACATGGACTGCCCCGAACCACGCCACGTCGAAGCCCGCATGACGCTGACTCAGGCGTGCCTGAAGGACATCGGCGCGCTCTGATCTTCGTTACCCTGTTATTGGTAGCCCACGCTTTTACCACGTCATTGCGAGGAGCGAAGCGACGAAGCAATCCAGAGTCTCACCCTGAACCCTGGATTGCTTCGCTGCGCTCGCAATGACGGGGGAGAGTTGCCATGGCCATGGACGCAGAGTCGTAGGGTGGGCCAAGGCGCGAGGCAGGCTGTGAGTTGTGAGCGGTCGTGTAACGCGCCGTGACCACCATCTCGCACGACGCATCTGCTGTGGTGGGCACGGTGCTCGGCGCGACGCAATGCGTCGCGCCTGCGCGCCTTTGCCCTCCCTACGTTTTCATCACCGCCGCGCCAGCTCCAGATCGACGCCCTTGATGTCCGTGCCTGCCGGCCGGATCGACACCGTCTGCCGCTTGCCGCTCGTCGTCAGCGCCAGTCCGGCGGAGAAGGTCTGGCCGCGCGCCTGGGCCTCGATTCGGTTGCCGACGGCGCGGCCCTCGATCGTACCGGACGCGTTGTGGCTCGACTCGGTCCATTGCCCCGAGATCTCGCCGCCGCGATAGGCGACGTCGCTGGAAAGGTCGATATTGTAGCTGTCACTGGCGCAGCGGATGTTGAGCCGCAACTGCTCGCCGGCGCCGCCCACGTCATAAGCGGCGCGACAGCGCAGCCGCTCCTGGTTGCCGTCGGACAGGTTGATGACGCCGCCGCCGGTCCAGGCGCCCTCCAGCGCGCGGAACGGCGAGGCGGGCGCGCCATGGGCTGCGCTCCCGAATGCGAGGGCGGTGAGCAAAGTCGGAATGGCAAGGCGAGAGGCGCGCATCATCGGGCTCCGTTTCATCGTCGAAAAGCGAGCGACAACGCAGGAACACCGGATACGTTCGATCCGTCACCTCAAAAATTGATCCAAATCGTTTTATTTTGGTCACGAGAGCTTGAACAGCGCGCGCAGGAAGTCCGTCACCGCCTGGCGCGCGGCTTCCGCGGTGGCCGGGTTGCCGCCGACATGCGGATCGAGTTCGACGCAGGCGTCCTGATAGGTGAAGGGCTGCTGCGTCTCGGCGTTCATCAGCATGCCGCCGTCGGCTTCGACGATCCGGCAGTTGCGCACGGTCTGCGCCTTCGGCGCGAGGGCGAGCATGTTGGCGCCGAGCAGGCCGAGATCGAAGCCATGCGGCGAATCCGGATATTCGGTCAGCTCGACATCGCGCCCCGCAGCCTTGAGCCGCTCGACATAGGCCTTGCAGGTCCGCACCGGGTTGTAGTCATCAGGTCCGCCATGAAAGATCCGGATCGGCCGCGCCACAATCTCGGTGTCGTCGCGATAGGTCGTGGAGCAATCCGGATAGAACGGGATGTAGGCGGCGAATTGCAGCCCGGAGGTGTTCCAGCGCTTGTGGAAACGCGCCAGGCTGGCATAGAGGGCTGCCTGCCCACCGCGCGAAAAGCCCATCAGCGCGATGCGCTCGGGATCGACGCGCGGGTGCTTCGCGAGCACGTCGAGCGAATGATAGATGTCCATGATCAAATTGAGCCGGCCGAGCAGCGCCTGGTTGGTGCTCGTCGCGGTGATGCCGCGCCCGGTGAAGCCATCGATCACGAAGGTCGAGATCCCCATGGCGTTGAAGGTGCGGCTCCAGGCCGCGATGTTGGCGCCGACGCCGCCAGAGCCATGCATCAGCACCACCACCGGCAGCCTGCCGCTGCCCTGCGCCACGCGCAGCTCGCCGACCACCGTGACCGGCTTGCCGCCGTCGTCGCCTGCGAGGAACTGCCGATCGGACAGCGTGAACGAGGGGATCGGATACATCTCGACCCGGGCCGGCACATCCTTGGTGATGCCTTGAGCGTTCGCGCTGCTGGCAAGCGCGAGACTGAGGATCGTCAGCACCGCCACGGCCGTCCAGGCCCATGAGCGCCGCACTACGTATGGTATCGTCCATTGGAAACCAAACATCCCGCGCGTCGCGGACACCGCCGGCACGGCATTGATGCGTCGCTCCATGGCCGTCCTCCTGGTCGCCGCTTGTTGTGCAGCGTCGCACCCGAGTAGAACGATGCGTTGCGATGCTGTCAAACGGCCACATGAAGCTGCGATATGGACAGCAGTGGAGAACGTGATCTGCCTGCAGCGTGGTGCGCTGCGGCAGGCAGGCCGCCGAGCTACCAACGCAGCGACAACGAATGCAGCTGATCATTGCCTCCGAAAGGAATGCGATGCGGACGCGACGCGCTCGCTGGAGGAAATCGATTGGTGCCGAACTCCGCTGCGCCCCGAGGACGAGCAATCCTGATGATTGCTGCGGGCATCGAAATGCTCGTGACGATATCGCCTAGAGTATCCTGACGCCCGGATTTCTGACAGCTCGTGTCGCCGTGGACGTTGCACGACGGGCAATCTCCGCATGATGCACATGCGTGAACTGCCCGTCGTGCCAGTTTGTCGCGGTCGTCAGACTTGCCGTGTCGGGCAAATCAGCTGCACAAATCAGCGCATCCCCGCTCGCTGAAGAGGGACGTTTCGCGATCGTCACGAGCGTCGAGCCGGAGATGCGATGGGCGCGTCGCTCTGCAGCCTGGTGTCACAGCCGGGCCGACGAACGGAGTGAGGCGACGGCGAAATGGTGTGGTCCTGGTCTCCCGACGCTGAGACCAAGCCGGTGGTGATGATCCGCTGGTGACGGGGGCAAGACAGCCGGTCCCCGGGGAGAGCACCTATAAGTCGCAAAACCGTCGCGCAGGGAAGGCCGGATATTTGGCTGAACCTGTGGTTCTGCCGCGTGCTTATTTGTTGCACGCGGACCGCGGGTGTCAGTCGATACCCGGTCTTCCCTGCGCCTCTTCTTCCAGAGAAGAGGTTGGCCGAATGCAAAGCTCGGGCGCAAGTCGCCGCGGGATCGCTGCGTCATATCCGCTGTTTGACGCGTCCGCGTCGATGCACATCGAGAGGATGATGTCACGCAGTGACATCAACGGAGTTGGTGTGATGACACCAGATGACGACATCGTGAACGGTCCGTTAGCAGCTCGACGAAACCCTGTGGGTATTGCGCGCCGGGAGCTGTCAATCGAAGACAATGCGCTCTGGGCCGCCTTGGAAAGCGAGACTGATGAGTAGCGAGCCCCGCGAAAAAATGTCGCGCAGTCTGCAGCGTCACTGATCCGTAACGGATATGCGGTCGTCTTATCGTTGCGGGCTCATGCGCGATCTCATGACCCGCATCGAACTGGAAGACCGCGACAAAGTGCGCAGCCGCCGTCGACCGTCCACGGCGTCATTGTCGCAGGCGGCGTTTTGTTCAGGAAAGAAGCTGGCTGTGAGCTAACAGGTCAACTATGTAACCGCCGCACGAAAGTCCGTCAGCTCGCGACCGTGGTATACGGCGCGCCAAGTTTGTGAGCGACGGCCTGGGGCAGGGCCACCGGTCCTTATTCAGTGATCGGACCGGCCTTGAAGCAACCTCAGAACTATGCGCGCCGCGAAGTAATCAGATGGGCTTCATGTTGAGAGAGAAGTTGATCCGTTCTGCCGGTGCGACGGTCTGCGCCGCATTGCTTCTGACGCTTGCGGCGTGTAGTGACCCTAACGCCGCGTCAGCGCCGGGGACCAGCAATCCTCCGGAGGTCGGCGTCGTCAATGTCATCTCGGCGCCGGTGACCTTGACCAAGGATCTGCCGGGGCGGATCACGTCGATGCGGATTGCGGAGGTCCGTCCGCGCGTCAGCGGCATCGTCGTCGAGCGCAGCTTTCAGCAGGGCGCGATGGTCGAGGCGGGCGCCGTACTCTACCGGATCGATCCGGCTCCGTTCGAGGTCGAGCTCGAGAAGGCGCGCGCCGCGCTCGCAAAGGCCGAGGCGGTGCTCTATCAGGCCGATCGGCAGGAAGACCGACTGAAGAACCTGTTGAAGGGCGAGGCGACCACGCAGGCGCAGTATGAGCTCGCCGTAGCGGCGGAGCGTCAGGCTCAGGCCGAGGTCGCTTCGCAAAAGGCCTCGGTGGCGCAGGCGCAGCTCAATCTCGACTGGGCCACGGTGCGGGCGCCGATCTCCGGCCGCATCGGACGTGCGCTGGTGACCGAAGGCGCGCTGGTCAATCCCAACGAGACGACGCATCTTGCGACCATCCAGCAGCTCGATCCTGTTTATGCCGACTTCACGCAGTCCGTCGACGAACTGAATCAGTTGCGGCGCGATCTTGCCGAAGGCCGGCTCAAGAGCGTGTCGCCCGAGGCGGCGCGGGTCCGTCTCGTGTTCGACGACGGCTCGACCTACAAGCATGCCGGACGGCTGCTGTTCTCCGATGTCAGCGTCGATCCGTCCACGGCCAAGGTCACCTTGCGCGGCGAGTTTCCGAATCCGGAGGGCGAGCTGCTCCCCGGCATGTATGTGCGCGTTCAGATCGAGGAGGCGATCGACACTGCTGGCATCGTCGTGCCTGTTCAGGCCGTGCAGCGGACGACGGCCGGCAACAGCGCCGTCTACGTCGTCAACAATGAGGGGCGGGCGAACCTGCAGCCGGTGCGGCTCGGGCGCTCGCTCAACGGCGGCATGCTGATCGAGGATGGTCTCAAGCCCGGCTGGAAAATCGTCGTCGACGGCTTCCAGAAGTTCGCGCCCGGCAGTGCGGTCACGCCGGTGCCGTGGAAGATGTCGGTCGCCGACAAGCCGTCCGCTGCGAAGTAAACGTGGCCTGCGGCCCGGAGAGCATCTCACATGTCACCCTTTTTCATCGCACGTCCGATCTTTGCATGGGTCGTGGCGATCTTCATCTGTCTCGGCGGCATCCTCTCGATTCCGTTCCTGCCGGTCGCGCAATATCCGATCATCGCGCCGCCCTCGATCTCGATCTCGACCGCCTATCCCGGCGCGTCGACCGAGAACCTCTATTACAGCGTCACGCGCCTGATCGAGGAGGAGCTGAACGGCGCCGCCGGCATCCTGAACTACGAATCGACCAGCGACACCACGGGTGAAGTCGAGATCATCGCCCAGTTCAAGCCGGGCACCGATATCGAGCTCGCCGCGGTCGACGTGCAGAACCGCATCAAGCGCATCGAGCCGCGCCTGCCGGAGGCCGTGCGCAAGCAGGGCATCGTCATTCTCGAGGCCTCGAGCGCCATCCTGCAATTCGTCACGCTGACCTCCACCGATGGCAGCCTCGACGAAATCGGTCTCGGCGACGTCGCCACCCGCTACGTGCTGCCGGAGTTGCGGCGCCTGCCGGGCGTCGGCCGTGCCCGCTTGTTTGCCTCCGAGCGCGCGATGCGTATCTGGCTCGATCCGGACAAGCTGCTCGGTCTGGGCCTGACCGCGCAGGACGTCGATGCCGCGATCGCCGCGCAGAACGCACAGGTCGCCTCCGGCATTCTCGGCGTGCCGCCGTCGCCCAGGGCGCAGCGCACGCAGAACACCGTGCTGGTGAAGGGGCAGCTCGAATCGCCGGAGGAGTTCGGCAACATCGTGCTGCGCGCCAATCTCAACGGTTCCACGGTCAAGCTGTCGGACGTGGCCAAGATCGAGGTTGGCGGCCTGACCTACGCCTTCTCGTCCTGGCTCGACGGCAAGCCGGCCGCCGCGGTCGCGGTGCAATTGGCACCGAGCGGCAACGCGCTCGCCACGGCGACGGCGGTGAAGACGCGGATGGCCGAGCTCGCCGCGTTCTTCCCGCCGGGCGTCAAATACGAGGTCTCCTACGACATCACCCCGGTCATCGCCGCCTCGGTCAAGAAGGTGCTGATGACCCTGGGCGAGGCGGTGATCCTCGTCTTCCTGGTGATGTTCCTGTTCCTGCAGAACATCCGCTACACGCTGATTCCGACGATCGTGGTGCCGATCGCGCTGCTCGGCACCTGCGCGGTGCTGCTCAGCCTCGGCTTCTCCATCAACGTGCTGACGATGTTCGGCATGGTGCTCGCGATCGGCATCCTGGTCGACGACGCCATCGTCGTGGTCGAAAACGTCGAGCGCATCATGGCGGAGGAGGGGCTCTCGCCGCGCGAGGCCACTGTCAAGGCGATGGAGCAGATCACCGGCGCGGTCATCGGCATCACCCTGGTGCTGATGGCGGTGTTCGTGCCGATGGCTTTCTTCCCCGGCTCGGTCGGCATCATGTATCAGCAGTTCTCGGCGTCGATGGTGGTGTCGATCGGCTTCTCGGCTTTCCTGGCCCTGTCGTTGACCCCTGCATTGTGCGCGACCCTGCTCAAGCCGATCGAGAAGGGCCACGGCCATGCCAAGCGCGGCTTCTTCGGCTGGTTCAATCGCTGGTTCGGCCGGGTGACGGAACGCTACACCGGCGCGACGCGCTGGGTCGTCGCGCGCGGCGGCCGGTTCATGATCATCTATGTGCTGCTGCTCGCCGGGCTCGGCTATTCGCTGTGGCGGCTGCCGGGCGGTTTCCTGCCGGTCGACGACCAGGGCTTCGTCATGGTCGACGTGCTCACGCCGGCCGACGCCAGCACCAACCGCACGCTCGACGTGGTGCAGACGGTGGAGAAGAAGCTCGCGGAGACGCCCGGCATCGACACGGTGTCCTTCATCGCCGGCTTCAGCTTCTACGGCCAGGGCTCGAACACGGCGCAGGCCTTCGTGACGCTGAAGGACTGGTCGGAACGCGGCCGCAACGAGAGTGCGGACGCCTTGATCGCGCGTCTCAATCCGGAACTGGCCAAGATCCGTGACGCCGAAGTCTCGGTGCTGGCGCCGCCCCCCATCGACAATCTCGGCAACACCTCGGGCTTCAGCTTCCGCCTGCAGGACCGTTCGCAGCGCGGCTACGACGCGCTGATGTCGGCCAAGGACCAGTTGTTCAAGGCCGCGGCGGAATCGCCCGTGCTCGGCAAGCTCAGCGTCGAAGGCCTGCCGCCGGCGCCGCTGGTGCGTCTCGAGATCGACCGCGCCAAGGCGGCCGCGCTCGGGGTGACCTTCGCCGCGATCAACGGCGCGCTGTCGACCAGCCTCGGCTCGAACTACATCAACGACTTCCCGAATCTCGGGCGCATGCAGCGCGTCGTCGTCCAGGCCGACGAGGACAAGCGTACCAAGCCCGATCATCTGCTGACCTACAGCGTCCGCAACAATGCCGGCGAGATGGTGCCTTTCTCCTCGTTCGCCCGCATCGCCTGGTCGGTCGGGCCGACCCAGGTCGTCGGCTTCGACGGCTATCCGTCGGTGCGCATCACCGGCAATCCGAAGCCCGGCTACACCTCGGGCGACGCGATCGCCGAGATGGAGCGGCTGATGGGCACGCTGCCGAAGGGCTTTGGCTACGCCTGGACCGGGCAGTCCTTGCAGGAGAAGCTGGCGGGATCGCAGGCGGTGTTCCTGCTCGGCCTGTCGATCCTGTTCGTATTCCTGTGCCTGGCCGCTTTGTATGAGAGCTGGGCGATCCCGTTCGCCGTGATGCTCGCGGTGCCGCTCGGCCTCATCGGCTCGGTCGCCGCCGCCTGGCTGCGCGGCCTGCCCAACGACGTCTATTTCACGGTGGGCGTCATCACCATCATCGGCCTGTCGGCCAAGAACGCCATTCTCATCATCGAGTTTGCCAAGGACCTTCGGGCCCGCGGCACGCCGCTGATCGAGGCGACGGTGACGGCGTGCGAACTGCGCTTCCGGCCGATCATCATGACGTCGCTCGCCTTCATCCTCGGCGTCGTGCCGCTGGTGATCGCCACCGGCGCGAGCGGCGCCAGCCAGCAGGCGCTCGGCACCGGCGTGCTCGGCGGCATGATCACGGCGACTTTCCTGGCCGTGTTCTGGGTGCCGGTATTCTTCGTCATGGTGATCCGGTTCTTCACGCGCGGCAAGTCGGCGGTCGCCGCAGTGCCGAAGGAGGAGGTGCCTTCGGCTGCGCATTAGGGCCTGGTCCGCACGATGCCGGGACGCCGGTTCTTGCTCGTCTCGGCTCGTGATATCCTCAGGGAAGGAGAGCAGGGAAGACAGGACTGAGGAGTTGGAATGGTCGGCATTTGGGGGCAGTGACGCAGTGGCCGCAACGCGGATCGCCATTCTCGGCAGTTCAATGCCAAGCTTCGAACTTGCCGATGTTCTCATGGCCGACGGCTGCGACATCTGCGCGATCGTGCCGCCGCGCGGCGGGCTCGGACGCGGAGTCGAACGGCGCGCGGCTGCGCGCGGGTGGCCGGTGTGCGATGTCGGACCGTCGATCAATGACCCGCATACGATCGAGCGGCTGCGGCTGCTGCGGGCCGACCTCTACGTGAATTGGGGCCATCCCGAGCGCTTTTCGCAGGACGTGCTGGCATTGCCGCGGCTCGGCGTTCTCAATCTGCATCCCGGCGAGATCCCGGGCGCACGCGGGCTCGAGCCGGTGTTCGCGGCCATCGTTGAGGGCTGGCCGGCGATCACTCAGACGGCCCATCTGATGAGCGCCGCCTTCGACGATGGCCCGATCATCCGCACCCGCCGCATCGCGATCGATGACGAGCCGTATCGCGACGTCGTCGAGGAGCGGTTACGCGAGGGGGCCGTCGGCTTCTATCGCGAGGCGGTGCTGGCTGTGCTGTCCGGTGAGCGCGGTGCACCGGGGACGGGGCCGCGGCGTTATTTCGGAAAGCTGAAGCCGGATGATGACGTGCTGCGCTGGACCGAGCCGCGTGAACCCGTGCTGCGGCGGGTGCGCGCGCTGAGTCCGTTCAAACCCGCACGCAGCTTCGTCGCCGGCCACAATGAGCCGCTGCTGATCTGGCGCGCGGAGGCCAGTGATGTCGCCGCTGAACGCGCGGCGGCCGGACAGGTGATCGCGGCCGGCGACGATGAGCTGTTGGTGGCGGCCGCGGATGGGCTCGTCCGCATCACGTCGTATGAGCGTCCGCCGGCGCTGCGGTTGGTCGAGCTGACAGGCGTGGAGCTGACCGATGATCAGCCGCGATGAGGGCCGCGCAGTCGGCTCGACAGCCTCTCGCGCTTGCGTGCGCGCAGGATGCGGTAGGAGAGGCGGCCTTCGGTCATCGCAACCTGCATCTCCGAGCCGGGGCGGGCCATGATGAGGTCGAGGACGCGGGCATCGGATTGCGCGGTGACGTCTTCTTCTGCGGGCGCTCCGGCGCCGAAGCCTGCGAGCTGCGCGTCGCCTTCCGCGGCGCGCGCCAGCATCACGTTCGGCGTGATGTCGCGGTCGCCGAGCACGTCGAGCCCGCAGGCCCCCATCTCGGCACGCCGCGCCATCACGTCGTCGCGGTCGAACACGTCGGTGTAGAGGAACGTGCCGCCCGGCCGCAGCACCCGCGCCACCTCGGCATAGAACCGCGCGATATGCGGATAGCAGTGAGAGCTCTCGACATTGGTCACGACATCGAAACTCTGGTCGGCGAACGGCAGCTGCTCGGCGTCGCCCTCCAGGAAGCGGCTGCGCGGGGCATCGACCGCGCGGCGGCAGAAAGCGATGTTCTCCGGCGTGAGGTCGATGCCGGTGACCCCGCGCGGCTGGAAGTAGTTCAGCAGCGTGTGTACGGTGCCGCCGCGGCCGCAGCCGATATCGAGCACGTCGCGGCCGGCGAGATCGGTGTCGCCGACCAGTTCGAGGATCAGCCGCACCGAGCTGGCGTTGACGGCATTGGGCGTGGGCAGCAGGCGCGCCTCGTCCTGGCCCGACGGCAGATAGCCCCAGTTCATGAACAGGCTGACCTCGCCGAACGGCAGCCCGTCGACGCGCCGGTTCCAATAGCCGTAGAAGCGCTGGATGCGCGACTTGAAGGCCTCGGGCGCAGTCGCCTTGTCGGGCAGGTCGTAAGTGTCGTGGTCGGACATGGGCGGTCTCGCTACAGCTCGATGCAGTCGGCGACCTTGCGCAGGCGCAGGATGCGATATTCGAAGCGGCCATCCTCGATGCTGTCAAAGAACTCGGAGCCTTCCGGCGCGAGGAAGTAGCTCATTAGGGCGGCGCGCGTCGGGTCGGCCGCGCCGGTCTCCTCCGCATTGAAGGCCCGCAGCTGCACCTGCGCCGCCTCGCGCCGCGCGGCCAGTACGTTGGCGGTGATGTCGCGATCGGCTGCAATGACGAAGCCGTTGGCGGTGAGGAAATCGCGCGCATGCGCGAACTGCGCCGGCTGCAGCAGGTCGGTATAGGCGAAATGGCCGCCAATCCGCAGCACGCGATTGACCTCGCGGTAGAAGCGGTCGATGTCCGGATAAGCGTTGGAAGATTCGATGTTGGTGACGAGATCGAAGCTGCCGTCACCAAACGCGAGGTCCTCGGCGTCGCCCTGGAAGAAGCGCAGGCGCGGATCGGCCTGAGCGTGGCGGCAATGGGCGATGCTCGTCGGGTTGAGATCGACACCCGTGAGGCTGCGCGGCGAAAAGCGCGCGGCGAGCGTCGCCAGCGTGCCGCCGCGGCCGCAGCCGACGTCGAGCACATCCAGACCATGGACGCCAAGCGGCCCGAGCAGTTCCAGCACCAGCCGCACCGCATGGCGATCGAGCATCGCGGCTGGCAGACTGCCGCTCCAATCGTCGGGCCGGCCCTCGACTGGCAGGTAGCCCCAGTTCAAGAACTGCACATAACCATCGAGGCTGCTGTCGGAGAGATAGGTATTCAGGCCGTTGTAGAAATCGATGACGCGCGACTTGAGCTGCGCCGGTGCAACCCCGAGGCGGTCGCCAAGACCGGGAGACGGGATGGGATCGTGCGAGTTCATCGGAGGCTCCGCCGGCGGTCGAGGAGGGCATGGCGGCGGCGCTCGGCGCGGTCGTCGACGTCCGGTGTCTCGGTCATGGCGGCCTTGTCCTCGGTCGCGAGCCTGGCCTGATCGGCGATGGTGGTGGCGCGGAACAGGTCGATCAGCGCAAGCTCGCGGCCGAAATGGCTGTTGATGCGATGGAGCAGGCGCACCAGCAGCAGTGAGTGGCCGCCGGCATCGAAGAAGTTCGTGGTCCGGTCGATGCGCTCGCGCTGCAGCAGCTCCTGCCAGACCGCATGGACCGCATGCTCGGCGTCGCCGGCGGGAGCGGCCGCCTCATTCATCTCAGGTGCGGCTGCGATCGGCGGCAGCGCGCGACGGTCGATCTTGCCGGTGCGGGCGAGCGGCATCCGCTCGATCACCGCGATCTGGGCGGGGATCATGTACTCGGGCAGCAGCTGGCCGAGATGCAGCTTCAACTCGGGTCCGATGCTGCGGCCAAGCGCGGTCTGCAGCGGATCGTTGGACAGCTCGTCCCATGGCCTCGTCGTCCGCAAGACCTCCAGGGGCGAGGCTGGACGAGGGCCGCCTTGCGGATACAGCAGCACGTCGAACACGCTGTCGCCGGCGCGCTCCGACAGCGCAAAGTCCACCGCGAAGCCGGCGGCGGCTGCGGCCTGCGCGAGCTGCTCGGGATGCGGGGCTGGCGCCGGCGGCGCCGCATCGGGATCGATGGAGGCAAGCAGCTCAAGATCGTCCGTCAGGCGACCGTCGGGCACACCGGTGATGCAGAGCGATCCATGCTTATGCGCGGCAGCGATCATCGCGGTGACCGGGTCGGCGGCATCGAGCGTCGCCCAGGCCATGCTGACCGCGGGAGGCGACGCGTGAGTGGCGCCAGTCTCGATCACCACCTCGTAGCGGTACTTGGTTAGCTCATTGATCGCCATGCCGCGCTTGGCGGCGAGCCGGACCGTCGCGCCATGCTCGGCCGCGATGCGGGTGAAGAAGGCAGGATCGAGCACCAGCTCCTTGTCGAAGCGGATGCGATTGGCGGCACGGGCGAGAATGGCGGGGCCCCCGAGCGCATGCTGCCGTGCCTCGACCGAGACCGCGAACAGGCGCTGCAGGGGCAGCGACCTGATGTCGCCGAGATAGATCCGACCAGATGGCGCGAGGCAGGCGAACGCGCCATCGAGAACGTGGCGCAGATAGTCCCGGCTCGGGAAGTACTGGACGATGGAATTGAGGATGACGAGATCGAAATGCTGCTGCGGCAAGCCGGCGAAATCATTGGCCTCACGTTGCTCGATCGTCACATGGCTCCAGCCGTTGCGGCGCGCGAGTTCGCGAGTGCCGGCCACCGCCGGCGGCGAGAAGTCCGTGCCGTGATAGGATTCGACCGCCTCGGCGAGGCCACGCAGCAGCAGCCCGGTGCCGCAGCCGATCTCCAGCACCCGGCGTGGCTTCAGTGCCAGCAGCGCCTCGGTGGTCCTGGCCTGCCATTCGCGCATCTCGGCGACCGCGATCGGCCGGCCGGTGTAGCTGTCGTGCCAGCCGGCGAGATCGGCATCCGCCGCATCGGCGGCAGGGGCGTAGGTGATCTCGTACAACTCGCGCCAGTCGGACACGAACGCCTGGCCATGCTGCTGGTGCTGCACGGTTGCAACGTCCGGCTTGAGCGTGACGAAGGCTTCGACAAACTTGTCGTCATCTGCCGTCCGAACGACGACGGCGGCCTCGGCGACCGCGGGATGATGCGCGAGCGCGAGCTCGATCTCCTCGATCTCGATGCGATGACCGCGGATCTTGACCTGATTGTCGCGCCGCCCGACGAACTCGATATTATTGTCCGGATCGAGCCGCACGAGATCGCCGCTGCGGTAGAGTCTGGTGCCGTCGGCCGCCGTGACGAAGCGGGCCTCGGTCGCGTCGGTATCGCCGAGATAACCGATGGCGAGGCCGTTGCCGCCGATGCAAAGCTCGCCGGGCATGCCGGCCGGGACGGGCCTGAGGTCGGCGTCGAGAATGCGGCAGGTCACGCCCGGCAGCGGCCGTCCGATCGGCACGGTGGCGGCGTGCTCCGCGAGCTGCGCGATCGAATGGAACGTTGCAAAGGTCGTGGTCTCGGTCGGTCCATAGACGTGCAGCAGGCGGGCCGGCGGACCGGCCGCGAGCACGCTGTGGACATGCTCGGCATTGACCGCCTCGCCGCCGAACAACACGAGCCGCAGCGACGCGAAGCCTGCAGGCTTCAGCTGGGCGACCTGGTTGAACAGCGCCGTGGTGAGGAACATGACCGACATTGCACGCGCCTTCAGATATCGCGCGAGCGCATCGGGATCGAGCAGGGTCTGCTTGTTGACGAGTACGATGCAGCCGCCATTGAGCAGCGCGCCCCAGATCTCGAAGGTGGCGGCGTCGAACGAGAGCGGGGCGGCCTGCGCGATACGATCGTCAGGCGTCAGCGCGGCGTAGTCGGTATCGAGAACGAGATTGGCGACGGCGCCCTGTGGCACGAGGATCGCCTTCGGCGTTCCGGTCGAGCCGGAGGTGAAGTTGACATAGGCCGGGCTCTCGGCGCGGATCAGATCCGGCGCGGGCAGCGCCGCCCGGGCGCGCTCGTCCATGTCGCCCGGGATCACGATGCCGAGCGATTCATTGATCCGCCTGAACACGTCGCGAGATGCGGCGGTGGTGAGGACATGGCGGACACCGGCCTGCGTCAGCATCAGCGCAAGCCGCGCCTGGGGCAGGGCAGGATCGAGCGGCAGATAGGCGCCGCCGGCGCGAATGATGGCGAGCAGCATGACGATCGTTTCGGTCGAGCGATCTGCGGCGATACCGACGATGTCGCCAAGCTCGACGCCGGCTGCGACCAATTGCTCGCCGAGCACCCGGCTCGCCGTGTCGAGTGCAGCGTAGCTCAGCGCCCGGCCGTCATCGCCTTCGATGGCGATGCGATGACCATGCGTCGTCGCGATCGTCTGGAAGCGCGTAGCGAGCCCGGCATTGCCGCTCGGAAGCGGGCGCGGCCGCTCCAGCGCCCGCTGTTGCGTCTGCAGATCAGACGGCAGTGCCAGGAGGAGCGAGGCAAGGGGAGTGGCGGGCGCGTCCAGCGCGGCCGTCAGCAGCGTGGTGAACTGCGCGGCGAGACGACCTGCCGTAGCTGGCGTGAAGAGATCGGTGGCATAGACCAGCAGACCTTCTATGGCACCGTCGCGTTCGAACAAATGAGTCTCGATGTCGAACCGCGTGGTGCGGATGTCCACTGGAAACGGCGAAGCTTCGATGCCGGGCAGAGCGAGGCGGTCGTCGGTCGCGTTCTGCAGCGCGAATGCGACCTGGACCAGCGGATTGCGGGCGGGGTCGCGATCAGGATGCAAGCGTTCCACCAGCTGCTCGAACGGCAGGTCCTGGTGCTGGTAGGCCTCCAGCGCGACATTGCGCACGCGCGCGATCAGCACCTCGAGCGACGGCGTGCCCGACAGGTCGAGCCGCAGCGCCAGGGTGTTGACGAAGAAGCCGATCAGGTTCTCGGTCTCGTGGTGGTGGCGATTGGCGATCGGGCTCGCCACCGCGAAGTCCTCCTGCGCAGCGGCTCGGCCGATGACGGCGCCGTAGATCGCGAGCAGCGCCATGAAGGACGTTGCATTGCTGCGCTCCGAGAGCCCCTTCAGACGCGCCGTCGTCTGGGCGTCAATCGTGATCGGCACGATGCCGCCGCGATAGGACTGCCTGGTGGGACGGCGATAGTCGAGCGGCAGGCGCAGCTCGGGCAAATCGGCAAGGCGGGCCGACCAGGCTTCGAGCTGCTCGCGCGCGCGAGCGCCGGAGAACCAGTCGCGCTGCCATGTCGCGAAATCGGCATAGCGCAGCGGCAGCGGACGCACTGTAGCGCCGCTCATCAGCAGCGACAGCTCGCGCGCCAGCACGGTCAGCGACCAGCCGTCGCAGGCGATGTGATGCATCACCAGCGCCAGCACGGCGCTGTCGGGGGCGATCCGGACGAGCGTCGCGCGCAACAGCGGCGGTTGCCACAGATCGAAAGGCTCGCGCGCCGCCTCGGCAACCAGCGTGCGCGCCTGCTCACCGGCCTCCGTTCGATCACTGACATCGATCCGGCGCAACGGGCAGCGCATCGGCGGCAGCGGCTCCTGCACGGACTGCCCGTCGCGTTCCAGCATCCGGCTGCGCAGCGGCTCGTGGCGGGCGATGATGTGATCGAGCGCGAGCTGGAGTGCGCCGATGTCCAGCGGCCCATCGAGCCGGTAGGCGATCGGCACGTTGTAGCCGGCCGTGCCCGGATCGAGACGTTCGAGAAACCAGAGCCGTTGCTGCGCAAAGGACAGCGCCGCGGCGCCGGGTGCGGCCCTGCCGGCGATCACCTCACGGTTCGGCGCCGTTGGAGCGCTCAGCGCGATCGCGGCGGCGAGCAGGCGCGGCGTCGGCTGCTCGAAGACGAGCCGCAACGGCACAGCGAGGCGGCGCCGTTGCGCCAGCTGCGAGATCACGCGGGTGGCGAGTAGCGAGTGACCGCCATGCTCGAAGAAGTCGCTGTCGCGTTCGATCGGGCGGGCGAGGAGCTGCGACCAGATTGCGATGATATCGGCTTCGAGATCGCTTGCTGCGTCCATATCCGATGGGAACGTCGGCGTCGCGGACCTCATGAGACGCAGTGCAGCCCGGTCAATCTTGCCGTGATCGCTGACCGGCATGCGCGCGATCTGCGCGATCCGGAATGGGATCATGTAGTCCGGCAGCACCTGCCGCAGCCAGCGCCGGACGGAAGCGGGCTCGGCGCTGTCATCGTCGAGGGTGACGAAGGCTTCCAGAGACTTCCGGTCGTCATCGCCGCACACTATGACGGCAGCGTCAGTCACAGCCGGATGGCGCGCAAGCGCCAGCTCGACTTCCTCGACCTCGATGCGATGGCCGCGGATCTTGACCTGGTTGTCGCGGCGGCCGACGAACTCGATGTTGTCCTCGGGATCGAACCGCACGAGATCGCCGCTGCGATACAGCCTGATGCCATCGGGAGCGGTGATGAAACGAGCGTCGGTGGCAGTGGTGTCGCCGAGATAACCGATGGCGAGGCCGTTGCCGCCGATGCAAAGCTCGCCGGCCATGCCGGCCGGGACGGGCTTCAGATCGGCATCGAGGATGCGGCAGATCACGCCGGGCAACGGGCGTCCGATCGGCACGGTGGCCGCACGATCAGAGAACTGCTCGACCGGATGGAAGGTGGCGAAGGTCGTGGTCTCCGTCGGCCCGTAGACGTGGAGCAGGCGGCTGGAGGGACCTGCCGCGAGCACGCTGCGGACATGATCGGCGTTGACCGCGTCGCCGCCGAACAGCACGAGGCGCAGCGGCGCGAACGCAGCAGGCTTCGACTGAGCAACCTGATTGAACAGCGCCGTGGTCAGGAACATCACCGAGATCGCGCGTGCCTTCAGGTCGCGCGCGAGCGCCTCGGGATCGAGCAAGGTGTGCTTGTCCACCAGGACGATACAGCCACCAGTGAGCAGCGCGCCCCAGATTTCGAAGGTCGCTGCATCAAACGAGAGCGGCGCGGCGTGGGCGATACGATCCTCGCGCATGAGCGCGGCGTAGTCGGTGTCGAGCACCAGATTGGCGACCGCGCCCTGCGGCACCAGGATCGCCTTCGGCGTGCCGGTCGAGCCCGAGGTGAAGTTGACATAGGCCGGGCTGTCGGCTCCCATCAGCTCCGATGCGGGCAGCGACGCGCCGGCGACGCCGGCCGAAGCCTCGTCTGCAACAACAATCTCGAGAGAGACGCGAACTCCAATGAAGACGTCGCGCAGCCTGGCTGTAGTGACGACATGGCGAACACCGGCTTGCTGCAGCATCAGTTCGAGCCGGGCCCGCGGCAGCGCCGGATCGAGCGGCAGATAGGCGCCGCCGGCGCGGATGACGGCGAGCAGCATCACGATGGCATCGACCGAGCGCTCGATGGCCACACCCACGATGTCGCCGAGAGCGACGCCGGCAGCGGCCAGTCGTTCACCGAGGGCGCGGCTGGCGAAGTCGAGTTCGGCATAACTCAGCGTCCGCCCGTCATCGCCTTCAACGGCGATCCGCTGGCTCTGCGCAACAGCGATCGTGGCGAAGCGGGCAGCGAGACCGGTCTCTCCGCCGGGCAGCGCGCGTGGCCGCTCCAGTCGCTGCCGCTGGGCCAGCAGATCGGCCGGCGGGTCCAGCGGCAGGTCCGCAACGTGAGCGTCGGGCGCGGCCAGGCAGACATCGAGCAGATGGACATAGCGGCGCAGCCAGCGCGCGGCACCTTCGCGCGTAAAGCTGTCGCTGCGCGCGGTCAGCATCAGCCGCAGGCCGTCCTGATCGGCTGCATTGCTGTCCGTCAGCTTGATCTCACTGTCTGGGGCGGGCTCCAGCAGCGCCGATGTGGCGTGGCCGGCAAGCGGCCAGACGTGAAGTTCGAGATCGAAGCGCGTGGTGCCGCGCTCGAAGCCGATGACCCTGACATCAAGGCCGTGCAGCGAGAGTGGCGTGTCGGGCGTGGCCTGATAGGCGAAGCTCGTGAGCGCGGGATCGGCGAGCAGGGCGGAGAACGGCGATCCGCTGGTCGCTTCATCGTACGGGGCGTCGAGCGCAGCCGTGAGATTGTCATGAACCTGACCGAGCAGGTCGGCAAAGCGCAGCGTGCTGCTGCAATCCGCGGTGACGATCAGGGTGTCGACATGGAAGCCGATCTGATCGGCCAGCGCGGCATCGCGGCGGCCCGCGGCCGGTACCGCAATGATCGGCGTCGGGTTTGCCGACAGACGGACAACGAGCAGCATCTGCACCGCCAGCAGCGTGGTTGCGACGCTGGTCCGGTGCTGGCGGGCGAATGCGCGTAAGCGCGCGTGCAGTGGGGACGGAACTCGGGCGGCCAGCGTGTGGCCATCGAAGCGCCGGCCGCTCGGGCGGATCGCGTCGTGCGGCACCGGTGCGGGGCTTGCGTCGGGCAATCGGGCCGGTGTGGTCTGACTGACCGTTGGCGGAGCGGGAGCCATCACAGGACGTGGCGGGAATTGCCACGTCTGGTCATTCAGGCGCGCGCGATAGGCCGAAGCCAGATCGCGGCAGAAAACGGCGTGCGACCAGCCGTCGGTGACGATGTGGTGGATCATGTGAACGAGGACGTGATCGTCTTCAGCGAAGCGGATCAGAGTGGCCTTGATGAGCGGTGGCTGATCCAGCGAGATCGGCTGTCGCGTGAGGCGGGAGGCGAGGTCGCGCGCGACGGACTCGCGCTCATGGTTGGCGACCTCGGAGCGATCGAGGCGCGTGATATGAAATCGGCAGGCTGCGGCAATGACACGGACGGGCTCGCCATCGACGTCATGAAAACCGGTCCGCAAGGCGTCATGCGCGGCGACGACATCACCAAAGGCGGCTTCGAGGGCGCCGACGTCGAGACGCCCCCTTATGCGATAAGCCGCCGAGACATTGTAGGGTGCCTCATCGGGCGCAAGCCGGCTGGCGAACCACAACCTCTTCTCGGCAGCCGAGAGGCGCGACGCATCACGCAGATGAGCGATGATGTCGTCCCGGCGTGCTGCGATCGCCTGGCGCAGCTCTGCCGTCAGCGCGGCCGCGGGGGCGTGAAAGCGCAACTGCTCGCCGTCCAGGAACAGGACGATGCCGCGGCTCTGGAGCTTGGCGAGAAGCGAGGACACGGTCACAACACGCCCGCCTCGAACGGCATGGCCGCCGCATCAGCCAGACGTCGGGCGATGCCGCGCACTGTCGCGTCGGTATAGAGGTCCTGCAACGTCCCGTGCCAGCCGAGCTGCGCCCGCAATTGTCCGAGCAGGCGCATCGCCAACAAGGAGTCGCCGCCGAGGTCGAAGAAGTCGTCGGCGGCTCCGGCTGGCGCAAGCTTCAGGATCGAGGTGAACAGCGCCGCGACCGCCGCCTCATTGGGGTCATCGAAGGCTATCTCGCTGCTTGCGTCCGCCCGCAGGCGCGATAGCAGCGCCTCGCGATCGATCTTGCCGTTGGCCGACAGCGGAAACGATGGCACGATCACGATCCGCGACGGCACCATGGCGGCCGGCAGGTCGGCCTGCAGCTGCGATCGGAGCTGGGCCTCGGTGAGACCGTGAGTTGCCGACGTGGTCACGAACGCATGAAGCCGGACATCGCCTGGCGACAACTCGGCCGCCAGCACGATCGCACCGCGCACGTCATCGATCGCTTCGAGGTGGCGCGCGATGGCGCCGGGCTCGACGCGATGACCCCTGATCTTGAGCTGCTCGTCGAGACGTTCGAGGAAGACCAGCGATCCATCGCGCTGCATGCAGACACCGTCGCCGCTGCGATACATCAGCGCGCCCGGGCGGAAGGGATCGGGCCGGAACCGCTCGCGGGTCAGCTGGACATCGCCGAGATAGCCGGTCGCGACGGCTTCACCGCCGATCCAGAGTTCGCCTTCCGTGCCGAACGCGACCGGGCGCTGGTCGGGATCGAGCACGTAGCACGCCGTTCCTGCAACAGGCCGGCCGATCGGGAACGGCTCGCTGGGAGACGAGGCAGGGGTGAATCTTGCGGTCGTGGTGAACACGGCCGTCTCCGTCGGCCCGTAGCAATGCACGACGGCGCTCGCGCGGGCATCGAGGATCCGCCGGGCGGCCTCGGCGCTGCCGCGTTCGCCGCCGGTCAGGACCTCCACGCCGGCGAGCGCATCGGGACGATCTTCGGCCGTGCGGTTGAACACGCCGGTTGTGATGAAAGCCGTCGTGACTCCATGGCGGCGCACCAGCTCGGCGATGCTGTCGGGCGTCGGTGGCGCATCCGGATGCAGCACCACGCGCGCGCCCGCGGCGAGGAACGGCCAGAGATCGAACACGGCGGCATCGAAGCTCGGCGGCGACAGCGCCAGCGCGATGCTGCGGCTGTCGATCGTGGCGTAGCTCGGCGAGACCATCAGCCGGGTGACGTTCTCATGGCGGACGACGACGCCCTTGGGTCGACCGGTCGAGCCCGACGTGAAGATCACATAGGCGGTGTCCGAGGCGCGGGCGGCTGGCGGTGGTGCTGTCCCTGCGCGCGTGATGGCATCGGTCATGATGACGCGATTCTGCCACTCCGGACCAAACTGTTGTGACATGCCGGCGGCCACGACGATCAGGGATGGCTGTGCCGCTGCAAGCACGCTCTCCGTGAACGCGCGCGGATAATGCGGCGCGATCGGGACATAGCCGCAGCCGGCATCGAGCACGCCGAGCAGCAGCGCCGGCAGGTCGAGGTCACGGCCTGACAGCACGGCGATCAGGTCGCCGCGCCGTGCTCCGCGGGCGATCAAGGCGGCGCGCATGTGATCGGCGCGAGCAATCAATTCGCCATAGGTCATCGTGCCAGCGGGGCCGATCAGCGCCGGCACGTCAGGGGATCGCGCAGCCGCGCTGCGGACCAGATCGCTAATGCTGCCGCGCTCCGGCTCAGGGTGATCGTGCCAGGCCAGCGACAGCTCGGGGTCGACGATCATGCGCGGGCCGATCCCGGCGATGATCCCGTCCATGGCCTACTCGACCGGAACACGTTGCGGACGGCGCTCCTTGGGGCCGCTGTCAGCGCGCTGCTCTTCCTTCTCGACCACCGCGAGCAGGCCGCGGAGCAGCTCGGCCTCGCTGCGCAGGATGTGCTTGCGCATGATCTGGACGCTCTCGTTGCGTCCGGCCAATAGCGGCCCGAGCACCTGGTTGATGGCGGCCTGCGCGTAGTTGAGCAGCGGCTGCAGATCGATCGCTTTCAGTCCGAGCGTTGCGGCGTCGACGGTGGCGTCGTCCTTGTCATGGGCCTCGGTCATCGGTCTGGTCCTTTCAGGAATCCTTGGGGAGGGGAGTCGGGCGGGACGGCATGGCGGTGCGCAGCTCGGCGGTTGGTCTGATCTGCTGGGCCAGCGTCGCCGATTCAGTGGCCGCAGCGGTAGCGGTCGCGATCGCCTGGGCGCGGCTGCCGTGAACCGGGCTGACGTTGGCGGCTGCTGTCGAGGTCGGCGTGCTGGCAGGCGCCGGGGCCGGAGCTGTTGCTGCCGGGCGCGCATGGGTCGCTGGCGGCGGCGATGATGGCTTGTGCAGCTTGCCAATGAGGTTCTCGACCACCGCGAGCTGACCCTTGTAGAGCTCGGCCTGCGCCTTCAGCGCCTGCTCGAGCAGCGTTCTCATCGCCGAATTATGCGTGTCCGCGACCTCGCGCAGATCGTCGGTCAGCGATTGCGATGAGTCCATGGCCCGCTTCAGGAACGGGAAGCTTCCGCGGCTGATCATGAATGCGCATCCTTTCTGAATGTGATTTCGAGTGCATCGCCGTTCATCTTTGCGCCCGCCGTCTGCATTGCTACCAGGGCGCGGGGTAGCAGGATGACGCGCTTGAACGTCCCGATCCGGATGAAGAGATCCTCGTTGTCGCGGGAGATCTCCACCTTGTCCTTTGGTGCGAACCGGAGCTGCACCGAGAGCCTGTGTTCGTTGTCGGAGATCTTGGCGAAGCCGAACGGCGCCGTCGAAATGCGAACCTCGGCCGGGTCGGCCTCGCCGTAGAGCTGGGCGCCGAATTCCTCCAGCCGCTCGATGCCGACGACCTCGCTCCGCTGGAACGGGATAATCGCGATCGGCACCGGGTCGAAGTAGCTATGCACCGTCTCGATCATTGCGGTCTGTCGCTCCACCCAGTGCGAGAAGTAGCCGTCGCCTTTGGGTAGCATGCGGTTCACGACGACGGTGTCAATGGCGATCCCGTAGAGGTTGAAATACATATAGGCCCGCTGGGTCTCGCGGACGACCATCTGATCGGGCACCGTGACCAGCCGCAGTGAGGTGATCGTCGGGTCATGCAGCATGGTCTCGACGCCTTCGAGCTTCTCGAACAAGCTCTGCAGTGCGGCGAAATAGCCGTCCTCCGGCAGCATCATGGATTCGCCGCCGAATTTCTTGGCAATCGGCCGCAGCACGCTGGCGACCCGGCGGTCGATCTTGAGCCGCTTGCGGACATACCAGTCGATCGAGCCGATGATCGAGACGAAGCGCAAGGACTCGCTGGTCGGCGGACAGTCGACCACGATCACGTCGTAGGTGCCCTCGCGGGCATATTGGTTGATGTGGAGGAGGGCGATGATATCCTCCATGCCCGGCATGATCGCCGCCTCCTCGGCGACGATGCCGTCGAGCCCGCCGCCCATCAGGAGATAGGCGATGTATTTGTAGACGTCGCCCCAGTTGCGCTGCATCTCCTCCTGGACGTCGATCTCCTGGAAGTCGAGATTGTCGCGCACCTTCACCGGCTGGCCGCGTGCGGTGCTGAACAGCTCCTCGCTCATGTTGAAGCTGTCGGCGAGGCTGTGCGCCAGGTCGAACGACATCACGATGGTCTTGCGGCCGCGGGCGGCCAGCGCCACCGCGGTCGCGGCAGCGACGGTGGTCTTGCCGACCCCGCCCTTGCCGGAGACCATGATGATGCGCGGCTTGGTCCGCGTAGGTTCAGTCCCGGTCATGACGGTCGCAACTCCGAAGCTGTTGGGCCGCGCGCGACTGATGCGTCGCGCAGCCGTTCCGCGATGGCGCGGGCGATCAACGCCACGACGGCCGGCATCGCGTGATGAATGAAGAAGTGATTGCCGTCCAACATCTCACAGGTGCGAGGCGCCGACGTCATGGCCTGCCAGCTCTGAAGCTCGGGCAGTCCGGCAATCGGATCGCTGCGGCCGCCGATCGCCAGGATCGGGCAGGATAGCAGTGGCCGTTGGCTCCAGCGATAGGTTTCGCACAGCCTGAAGTCGGCACGCAGCGCTGGCAGCACCAGGGCCAACAGCTCGGGCTCGTCGAGCAGCATGGACGGCAGGCCGCCGAGCTCGGTGACGGCCGCCACGAATGCGGCATCGTCGAGGTGGGACACGTCGCGAAACCGGCGCGGCAGATTGGGCGCGCCATGTCCCGAGACGATCAGCAGCTCGGGCAGCGGCAATCCGCGCTGCTGCAGCGCCTGCGCCAGCTCATAAGCGAGCATCGCACCCATGCTGTGGCCGAACAACGCGTACGGGCGGTCGAGCCACGGCGTGATGGCTGGGACGAGCTGCGAGATCAGCGCGTGCGCCTCGTCGATCGCGGGCTCCATGATGCGGCGCTCGCGGCCCGGCAGGTGCACGGGCGAGAACGCGATCCAGCCCGGCAGCCGTGACGGCCATTCACCGAAGCTTGCGGCATTGCCGCCGGCGAAGGGCAGCGCGAACAGCCGCAGCCGGCGCGGCGTCTCGGGATCGCCGCCGATCCATGCGCGACCCGTGCCGCTCTTCGCGCCTGCAGATGTCGTCGTGCTCATGCGTCCGGCTCGAAGGTTGCGCTGGGTTGCATGATCGGGGTGAAGACGTCGCGGCCTTCAGGGCCGGGCGGAATGTCGCCGATCCAGCCTTGGATATGGAGCCATTGGCAGATCTCGTCGACCGCCGCCTCGACGTCGGTATGAGCCAGCGCCTCGTCGATGACCTTGCGTGTCTCGGCGATGTCGAAGGGATGCGGCGCGGTGTTGAAATACGGATCGATCCGCTTGAAGTTGGCGCCGAGCAGCTGCGCGCATTGATATTCGATGATGGCGCCACCGCCGCGGATCGCGAGCCGCACCAGCAGCATCGGCTCCTTCGGCGACAGCAACCATTGGCCGTAGCCCCAATCGGCAATGCCGTTGACGATCTCGGGCTTCACCGACAGCGGCTTGCGGCCGCAGCCGACCGAGAGCACGCTGATGCTTTCGACGTCGATCGGCTCGCCGGCGGCGCGGCGCTGCTCGAACACCGCCGAGACCGCGCACATCGACGGATTGTTCGCGACGAGGCCACCGTCGAGATAGCCGATGTCGCCGCCGGCGATGCCGGCGAAGATCGGGCTGATCACCGGGATGTTGCTGGTGCGCAGGGCGACATCGACGACGCGCTCGTCGGGCGAGTAGTCGAGGATGCCGGGAATGTTGTGGAACAGCCGCGGACGCCATTGCCGCTGCCGCTCGCTGGCGTTCTCGTGATGCAGCTGGAAGGCGGGCACGATGACCCGCCGCTTGAGATCGCCGAGCCTTGTGTCGGCGCCGAAATAGCTGACAAGGAAATCGATCATCCGGCTGCGGTCGTCGAACGCCTTGGCGCCGACGAAGCCGGCGACCAGGCGAGTCGGCTTGAAGGTGAAGGTGGTGTCGAGGATGTGCTCCCAGAAGCTCAGCGCGCCTTCGATGCCGTGATCGGGATCCTCATGGGCGGCGAGGAACAGGGCGTTCAGGCCACCGGCCGACGTGCCGGCGATGATGTCGGCGCTGTCGAGGAAATGGCCGCCGTTGCGGCCGATGCGGTCGGCCGTGCGGCGCAGCACCTCGGCCGTGATGTAGCCGCTGATGCCGCCATCCATCGCGAGGATGCGCTGATGTGTCATGGCTGGACTCCATCGCCTGTGGCGAGTCCGTTGGTGATCGCTGCCGCAAGGGCCGCGACGGACTTGCGCCCCAGCAAGGTCAGATGCGCCGCGCGCACGACTTCGATCCTGGGGGCGCTCGCCAGATGAGCGCTGACGGTCGCCACCAGCGGATCGTCGGGAGCGATCCTGCCATCGACGCTGGCGCGCACGATCAGCGTCGGTCCGCCATACCGGCCCGGCTCATAGTCGAGCCAGGCGCGGCTGAGTGCGGTGAAGCACGGCCAGCGGCTGATCAGCTCGCGCGCGAGCCCGATCATCACGCGGGCCATGCCGGTGTGGCGGTCGCCGGCCAGCCGCGCGAGATCGGTGATGTCGGCTCGCGACCGCGGCACGCTGCGCAGCAATTCGCGGCCGAGCCCAACGGCCAATGCGGCGACGCGGAGCGGGCTGAGCTTGCCGCCGCGCCAGGGCAGGCCGGCGTCGATCAGTACGAGCTGCACCCGCTCGCCTGCGGCCTCCAATTGACGCGCCATCTCGAAGGCGATGGCGCCGCCGAGCGACCAGCCGCCGACGCGATAGGGACCCTGTGGCGCGACGCGTCTGACGAGCTCAACATAGCTTGCTGCCAGCCGCGCAAGGTCTCTCGCCTGCGCGGCGGCCGGTGCCTCGAGGCCGAACACCGGCCAGTGCTTCGGCAGCGCCTCGGCTAGCGCGCCATAGCCGAGCGACGTTCCGATGGCCGGATGCACGAGAAAGAGCGGCGGCGCGCCACCGTCACGCCGGAACGGCAGCACCTGGCTTGGCAAACCCGCCGCGTCATGGTCGGAGGCGAGCGCAGCGGCGATCTGCGCGATGCTCGAGCCTGCGAACAATGTCGCCAAAGCCAGCTCGCGGCCGGTGGCGCGGTGCAGCCGGTCTCTCAGTGTCAGCAGCAGCAAGGAATGGCCGCCGAGCGTGAAGAAGTCGGCGTCGCGGTCGAGCGCGATGGCCTCGGCGGCATTGCGGCCGAGCACGTCGGCGACGACGGTCGCCACCTGCGTCTCAATCGGGCCGCTTGGACCGGTGCGGCGCGGGGCAGACGCAACCTCCGCCGCCGCCAACAGCGCCGCCAGATCGAGCTTGCCATGCCGCGTCCGTGGCATCGACTGAATCACGACGATGCGATCCGGGACGAGATAGGCCGGGAGACGCTCTCGCAAGAAAGCCGTCAACGATGTGCTTTCGAGCTTCGCGGAGCCGCGCGGGACGGCGAAGGCGACGAGGCTGGCCTCATGGAGAGTCACCGTGGCCTCGGCGACATCAGGGTGTCGGCCAAGCGCAGCCTCGATCTCGGCGGGCTCAATGCGGTGGCCGCGCAGCTTCAGCTGCTGATCGGTCCGGCCGAGATAGGCGATCCGTCCGTCGTGCTGCAGCCGGCCGCGATCGCCGCTGAGATAGAAGCGCTCGCCCGGCGCGAGCCGCAGATCGGCCCGGAAGCGCGCGGCCGTCTGCTCGGCATCGCCGAGATAGCCGCGGGCAAGGCCGATGCCGCCGATCGCGATCTGGCCGGCGATGCCGGACGGCAGCGCGGCGCCCTTGGCATCGACCATGGCGACACGATGACCGCGGATCGGATGGCCGATGGTCGGCGCGGCGTTGCCTTCGATCCGCTCGATCGTGCTCCAGACGGTTGTCTCGGTCGGGCCATAGGCGTTGAACAGCCGTGTCGCTTCAGCCCATTCACCGAGGCCGCCGGGGCAGGCTTCTCCGGCCACGACGACGCTGCGCAACGACGGATGATCGGCGGGGCGCAGGTGCAGCAGCATGCTGGGCGGCAACGTGACATGCGTCGCCCCGTCGGCGCGAATGCGAGCGGAGACGGAGAGCCGGTCGACGGTGTTGCCGTGCTCGGGCAGCAGCAGGGTGCCGCCATGCGCCATCGCCATCACGGCCTCGAAGATGAAGGCGTCGAAGGTGATCGCGGCGAATTGCAGCACCCGCGCGTCCGTCCCGTCCGGGATGATGTCGTCGGCCTGCGCGTCGGCGAGATTGGATAGGCCGCCATGCTCGACCATGACGCCCTTCGGACGTCCCGTGCTGCCGGAGGTGTAGATGAGGTAGGCGAGCTGCCCGGCGGCTGGCGGCGGCAACGCTCGTGGCACGGCGTTCGCGAGCAACTCGGTCACGGAGGCCTGCGGAAGATCGGTCGCAAGAGGCTGCTGCGCCGGATCGGTGGTCAGGAGCATGGCCGGCCGCGCATCGGCGATCAGCTCGGCGACTCGTGCCGGTGGAAGATCATGGCCCAGCGGCAGATAGCAGCGGCCGCTGCGCCAGATTGCCAGCAGCGCGATGATCAGTGCCGGAGACGAAGGTCCAAGCACCGCGACAACTGTGCCGTCCGGCGTCAGCTCGGTCAGTGCGGCGGCGACTCTGTCGACCCGTGATGCGAGCTCGCCGTAGCTGATCTGTTCGCCGCGGCAGATCAGCGCGGGATGACTCGGGCGCGCGTCGGCATGGCGCGCGAAGCGTTCGGGCAGACTCACATAAGGCAGCGCGGGTGCGCCCGTCGCCCGCTCTGCGAGCGCATCGCGCTCGGCTGCCGTAATCAAGGCGAGGTCGGCAATGGCGGTCGCGGGGCGCGTCACGGCGCCGGTGAGCAGCGTCCTGAAGCGCGCGGCGAAAGCCTCCATGCTGGCGCGCGAGAACAGGTCGGCCGCATAGGTCAGCACGCCGCGCCAGCCGCCGGTGCCATCCGGAAACAGATGCAGCTCGACATCGAAGCGGGTCGCCTTGTAGTCGGCCGAGAGGATCTCGACCGTGCTGTCGCCGAGCCGGCCCTTGGCCGGGAAATCCGGCTGCACCGACAGCGCCGCCTGGACCAGCGGATTGCGCGAGGGATCGCGCGGCGGGTTGAGCGTCTCGACCAACCGGTCGAACGGCGTCAGCGCATGGTCGAGCGCGGCCATCGCGGTGCGATGCGTCTGCTTGACCAGGTCTGCGAAGCTGCGCTCCGGATCGAGCCGCTGGCGCATCACCAGTGTGTTGACGAAGAAGCCGATCAACGGCTCCAGCTCGGGCCGCGCGCGATTGGCTGTGACCGAGCCGATGGCGAGATCGGGCTCGCCGGTGTAGCGATGCAGCAGAGCTGTGAACGCGGCGAGAAACACGGCGAAGGCGGACGTGCCGTTCTGGCGCGCCAGCGCGTCGATCAGACGACCATGCTGAGGCGAGATCGCGACCGCGACGGCATCGCCTCCGTGGCTCTGCTGCGGCGGTCGGGGCCGATCGGTCGGAAGCTCGGTCACCGGCAGGTCTGCCAGAGTCTCGCGCCACCATTCCAGCTCGTTGGCAAGCCGCTCGTCATCGCCGGCTTCGTGATAGGCGAGGTCGGCATAATCGATTGCCAATGGCGGCAGCGTCTCGCCCCGATAGAGCGCGTCGAGGTCGCGCAGCAGCACGCTGACGCTCCAGCCATCGGTGATGATGTGGTGGAGATTGAGCAGCAGCGCATGATCGCGCTCGCCGAGCTTGATCAGTTCGGCCGCAATCAGCGGCGCGCAGGTGAGGTCGAACCGATGCTGGGCGTGCCGGACAATGGCCGTGCTCAGCCGCTCGTCGCGCGCATCGCGGGCGAGGTGAGACAGGTCGCTCCGTTCAAGCCTGAAATCGACGCTGGGCGCAATCGACTGGCACGGCTCGCCGTGACGCTCGCCGAACGAGGTTCGCAGCACGGCATGGCGCGCGATCAGCGCGCCCAGCGCGGCTTCGAGGCGCTTCACATCGACGGGACCGCTGAGTCGCAGCGGCAGTGGCGAGTTGTAGGCGTAGTCGCCCGGCGACAGCCGATCCAGGAACCAGAGACGGCGCTGCGCTGATGTCAGCGGTGCCGTTCCGCCCGTGGCGGGCAGCACCTTGGCGATCGGTGCGGGCTTCGCCTGGGGCGTACGCGCCGCTGCGAGTTGCGCGTCCAGCGCGGCGCGTTGCGCGGGCGAGAGTTGCCGTAGCCGTTCGGCGATATCTGCTGCAGCCCTCATGATGCCAGCGTCTCCGGCACGCTCTTGCCCGCAAGCTGATCGAGCCCGTCGAGCAGCGCGGTCAAGGTCGCCTTGTCCGTGCTTTCCGTCAGAGCCTGGCCGATGCTGAGGGCGAGGCCGGCCACGGTCGGTGCGGCAAAGAACGTCTTCAGAGATAGCCGAACGCCGAACTGATCGGTGATCCGCGCCAGCAACTGCACGGCGCGCAGCGAATGGCCGCCGAGATCAAAGAAATTGTCGTCGGCGCCGATCCGCTCGATCCCGAGCAGCTGGCTCCACAGCGCGGCAAGCCCGCGCTCGATCTCGCCTTCGGGCGCGCGATAGGCGGTCCGGCGCTGGGAGGTCAGCGGCTGGAGCGCGGGCGTCGTCTCGGCGCTTGCCTCGCGCGCAATCCAGATCTGGCGGCGCTGCGCGAGGTCTCCGCGCGTGACCACGAACTGCTCGGCCTCGCCCCGCAGGATGATGCGCATGATGGCATCGAGGCTCTCCGACGGCCGCATCGCGAACGCGTCCATGCTGGTGCCGGCGCCCGTCGCGAGCTCATCGTCGCGCGTGAGCCAGCGATCCCAATTGGTGCTGATCCAGTCGGTGCTGCCGCCCCGGCTGCGGAGTGCTGCGGCCGCATCCAGGACCTGGTTGGCGGCCGAGTAGGCGGCAAAGCCGAGACCACCGAGAATGGCGGCGTTCGAGGACAATAGCACCACGAAGCGCGGCGAAGTCGCGCAGGCGGCAACGGCGGCATCCAGGCCGTCGAGTCCCGCGAGCTTGGGCGCGAACTGCGTCGCGGCGTCCTCCGGTGTCAGCTGGAGGATCGGGCTGATCAGCGCCGTGCCGCTGGTGACGGCGGCCGCATGAATGATCCCGGCGATAGGCCCATGCTTCCGCTCCAGCGTCGCGAACGCCTGGGCCATGGCCACGGGATCGGCAACGTCGGCCTGCACGACCTCGATCGACAGGCCTTCGCTGCGCCATTGTCGGAGCGCGGCGATGCGCTCGGCCTGGGTGGGATCGGCGACGTCCCAACGGCCTTCGTCCGGAAAGCCGGGCCGCACGATCAGCGCGACCTTGGCGCCGAACCGGCGTGCCAGATGAGCGGCGAGCAGTCGGCCGACGCGGCCGAGGCCGCCCGTGATCACCACGAGGTCGCCGCGCGCAATGCCGCGGATGGCCGGTGATTTGGCACTGAGTTGGACGTGTGTGTAGTCCTTGAGCCAGCGGCGGCGGCTGCGGAGGGCTACGACCGGCTCCACGCTGACCGCGCTGATCTCGCGCAGCAGGGATTCGGTGGCAGCCTCAGGCGTTGCCGAGGGATCGAGATCGATTACGGAGGCTTCGCAGCCCGGAAACTCCTGCGGCAGAACCTGTGCCACGCCGAGCACCGTTGTGCGCGCCGGGATCAGCTCATCGGCGGAATCAACCAGCACCGCACGCCGTGTCGCGATCAGCGTGCGCGCCGGCGGCGCAAATCCGGCCGTGGCGCAGCCCTGCATCAGGGCGACGATGGACATGAAGCCATGGTCGACTTCGGCTGCAGCGCCTCGGTCGGCATCTGCACTCCAGAGATGGACCGCCAGCGCAGGCGCTGCGCCGGCCGCGATCAGCAGCAGGCCGAGATCCTCGGCTGATCCCGGGCGAACCTGGAAGACATCCTGCTCGTCGATGGTGAAACCGTCACCGGGGCGCACGCGCAGCACGGGATCATGCCCGGCCATGCGCAGTCCGTCGATAACGCCGGCAGCAATGGCGCTGCCGTCGTCGAACACCAGCGCAGCGCCGGAAGCAGCGTCGGTTCGCGCCACAGGCGGCAGCGCCCTGCGCCAGGCAGGCAGATAGAACCAATCGTCAATCGGCTTGTCAGTTGCGGCGCTGCTGCGCTGGCCGGGTGCCGGGGCGTCGATCCAGAGTCGGTTGCGCTGAAACGGATAGGTCGGCAGTGGCACGCGAACACCGTCGGCGACGCCGGCTGTCGCGGAGAGATCGACTTCGACGCCGGAGCACCAAAGCTGCGCGGCCGCGGTCAGCAGCACGGCCTTATCATCATCGGCGGCTCCGGCCTTTCGCACCGAGATCACGCGATGATGGCTCGTGCTGGAGGCTGGATGCTGTGCGGCCAGCATCGTGCAAGCCTCGCCCGGACCGCACTCGATCAGCACCAGGTCGGGCTCGCGCAACAGCGTGGCGAGCGCGCGGTCGAAGCGGACGGTGTGGCGCAGATGCGTGACCCAGTAGTCGGGCGTCAGCTCGCCGGCGCGAAGCCAGTCGCCGGTCAGGCTGGAGATGATAGGGCATGATGGCGCACGCTGCGGCACGCCCGCAAACACAGTCCTGAACTCCGGCATGACAGCGTCGATCGCACGGGAGTGGCCGCCGACGTTGAGAACGAGGCGCTGGCTGCGCAGGCCGTACGCGTCGAGCTTGCGTTCGAGCTGATCGATGGCGGCGTGTGGTCCTGAGACGGTGCACAGATCGGGGCCATTGATGGCGGCGAGATCGACCTCCGGGCCTGCCAGTGCCATTGCGGCTTCGCTCGACCCCATGATGGCCAGCATGGCGCCGCCGGCATTCGCATCCTGCAGCGCCGAGCGTAACGCCACGATCCGTGCGGCTTCTGCCAGCGTGAACACGCCAGCGAGCGTTGCGGCAGCATATTCGCCGAGGCTGTGGCCGAGCATGATGTCGGCTTTGACGCCGCGCGCCTGCCACAGCCGGCCCAGCGCGTAGGAGACAGCGAAAGTGGCGGGCAGGGTGATCCGAGCGCTGCGATCGGCAGGCGTGTCGGACGCATCGCGGATCAGCGGCAGCACATCGGCCCCCGCCGTGCTGAGATGCGCCGCGACCTCCAGCAATGCCTCTCGGAATGCTGGCTCCTGCGCGAGCAGTCCGCGCGCCATGCCGGGATAGGCGACACCGCCGCCCGGAAACAGGAAAGCGCATTTGGGCCGCATCAACGCCCGGGCCGATACGCGGCGACTGCCACTGTCGCCTCGCAACGCCGCTGCCGCCTCGGCCGCATCGCGTGCGATGATCGCGCCGCGCTGGTCGTGAGCCGTGCGTCCGGCTTGCTGCGTGTAGGCAGCGTCGGCGAGCGTGATCTGTCCGTCGGCAAGACGGTCAGCGAGCGCCGTGCTCAGCCGAGTGAAGCCATCCTCGTCGCGTGCCGAGAAGGGCAGCACGCGCCAGCTGCCATCTCGTCCTGTCGCGCGCGTCGGCGTAAAGCTCTCGACGATGACATGCGCGTTGGTGCCGCCGATGCCGAAGGCGCTGACGCCGGCGCGGCGCACCGCCTCCGGCCATGTCTTGGCTTCAGTGGCCAGATAGAACGGACTGCCGGCGAAGTTGATCGCAGGGTTGGGCGTGTTGACGTTGATGGTCGGCGGAATGATGCCGTCGCGCACGGCGCACACCGCCTTGATCAGCCCGGCGGCGCCGGCGGCGGCATCGAGATGACCGACATTGCCCTTCAGGCTGCCCAGCGCGCAGAAGCCGTTCCGCTGCGTCGTCTCGCGAAACGCCTGCGTGAGCGCGCTGACCTCGATGGGGTCGCCGAGCCGCGTTCCCGTTCCATGGGCCTCGATCAGTCCGATCTCGTCGGCCGTGATGCCGGCAAGCTGCTGCGCCAGCAGCACAGCCTCGGCCTGTCCTTCGACGCTCGGCGCGGTGAAGCTCATCTTGCGTCCGCCATCATTGTTGATGGCGCTGCCGCGGATCACGGCATGGATCATGTCGCCATCGGCGACCGCTTCCGACAGGCGCTTCAAAAGGACCATCGCGGCGGCGTTGCCGGGAACGATGCCGTCGCCCGCCGCATCGAACGGCCGGCAATGGCCGTCGCGGGCCAGCACAGATCCTTCCTGATGCAGGTAGCCGCCCGTGAGCGGCAGGCTGACGGTGACGCCGCCGGCCAGCGCGACGTCGCATTCGAAGGCCAGCAGAGCGCGGCATGCCATGTGGACAGCGACCAGTGACGTCGAGCACCCCGTCTGGACGTCGACGGCCGGTCCGTGCAGGTCGAGCTTGAAGGCAAGCCGGGTGGCGAGAAAGTCCTTCTCGTTGCCGATGAAGATCTGGTCGTCGCCTTCGGCCGCGCGCGGATTGTCGGTGAGGTTTGACAGCCAATAGCCCGCACGGGCGGCGCCGGCGAACACCCCGGTCCAGCCGGCGATGCCGCCCTTGCGATAGCCAGCGCTTTCGAGCGCGGCATGGCCGACCTGGAGCAGCAGCCGATGCTGCGGATCCATCAGCATGGCTTCGCGCGGCGAATAGCCGAAGAACTCATGATCGAAACAGTCGGCGTCGTCGAGCACGGCCTTGGCGCGCACATAGTCCGGTCGGGTGGACAGTGAGGCGGGAACGCCGGCCTTGACGAGGTCGTCGTCACTCAAGGGGCGCACGGATTCGACGCCGGCTTGCAGATTGCGCCAGAATGTCTCGACATCGTCAGCGCCGGGGAAACGACCGGCCATGCCGATCACGGCGATGGCCTCACGCGCGCTCAAGGAGCTCCCGGTCATCGCAAGCCCTCTCCGCGCATGCGCAGCGCACGCCCGCGGATTCCGGTCGCGGTGCTGACGGCGGCCGGCTGCGCGGCCGCATCGATGTGACGCGCCAGCGCCGCCACCGTCGGAAACTGGAACAGGTCGGCGATGGCGAGCGGCACGGCAAAGCTGCTCACCAGTTTGTCGTAGGCCTCCACCAGCAGCAGCGAATTGCCGCCGAGCTCGAAGAAGGTGCTGTCGACGTCGACGTCGTCGCGGCGGAGCACAGCGCTCCAGATCGCAGCGATCGCTTGTTCGGTCGCGCTGCGCGGCGCGGGTTGGTCCAGCGACGACGAGGCGAATGGTCGGCCGGCAGCAGTCAGCGCGGCGCGGTCGACCTTGCCGTTGGCAGACAAGGGGAGCGCATCGAGTTGCAGGAAGCGCGCCGGCATCATGTAGTCGGGCAGGCGGGGCCGCAGCCAGTCACGCAGGGCATGCGGCACAAAAGCCGGTGAGCCGGGAACGACGCAGGCGACGAGGTGGCGGTGGCCGCCCCCATCGCGCTCGGCGACGACAGCGCAATCGGTAACGCCGGGATGAGCGGCGAGCACCACCTCGATCTCGCCCGGTTCGACGCGGTAGCCCCGGATCTTGATCTGGTTGTCGCGCCGGCCCAGGAATGCGAGACGCCCATCGCGGTTCAGCTTGACGAGATCGCCGGTGCGATACATGCGGGCGTCGGCGGCGAACGGATCAGCGACGAAGCGATCCGCCAAGGCGCCGCCGCCGAGATAGCCATCGGCAACCTGAACGCCGGCAATGCAGAGTTCGCCGGCAAGGCCGTAGGGCTGTAGCCGGGCTTCTGCATCGAGGACATACAGGCGATTGCCCGGGAGCGCGCGCCCTGCCGACGGCAGCATGGGCCAGTGCGAGGCATCGCCGTCGAGCACTTCCTCGCTCACCACATGGGTCTCGGCGGGACCGTACTGATTGATCAGCCGCAGGCCCGGATGCCCTGTGAAAAGACGCCGGACCTCGTCGGTGAGGTGGGGCTGCTCACCCGCCGTGATGATCTCGCGCAGCGATACAAGGCGTTGCCCGGAAGTGACGACGCCGCGCGCCAGCAGCGCAATGAGCGGGAAAGGGAGAAAGACGCGCTCGATCTGCTCTCGTGCGATCAGCGCAGCGAGTTGCTGCGGATCGCGCCGTTGCGCCTCCGTTGCCGGGATCAGCACACCGCCCGTCGACAGCGTGAACAGTACCTCCTGGATAGCAACGTCGAAGCCGACCGCAGAGGCCAGCAGCGTCCGCATCGGCTGCGGGCGGATGGCGAGCTGAGAGGCCATCAAGTTGGCAAAGGCGCGCATCGGCATACGGACGCCCTTCGGCGTGCCGGTCGAACCCGAGGTGAACACGATGTAGAGCGGGGCGTGATTGCGCGCGTTGGGTCGGGCAATGACGTCGCGGCCGATGTTGCCGATCAAGGTGCCGATCGTCGTGCACGACGCACTGATCGCCGCGTCGGCCCCATGTTCGTCTGCGCAGAGCACTAGCGCGGCACCGGCGAGCGCGATCTGCTGCGTGAGGCGGAGCGGCGGCAGCTCAGGATCGACAGGCGCAAACGGGAAGCCGAAGCGGGCGCAAGCCAGCATGGCGGCGACAAGATCGCGGCCACGGGGGAGCACCAGCGCGACGACGTCTCCGGCGGTGAGGCCCCGTGCGCAGAGCGCCGATCCGATCCGGTCGGCACGATCGTAGAGCTGATCATAGGTGAGATCTTGGCCGCACCCGTCGTGTAACGCGCAGCGTTCGCCAAAACGCACGCGCGCTTTTTCCAGCAGCGCGGGCAGGTCAACATCCGGCGCCGGACCGCCATCGCCGGTCGCGATGATGCCGGCCTGTGCGGCCGCATCAAGCAGCGGATAGCTGGCGAGCGGACGGTCTGGCGTCGCAAGCGCGGCCGCGAGCCAGACCTTCAGCATCCTGAGCAGGTCCGTCATCGTCGCGCGATCGAACAGATCGCTGTTGTAGAACAAGGTGCCAGTCAGCCCGGCGTCCACATCGCGCGCGCCGGTCCAGCTCTGCCGGCCGTCCCACAGATGCAGCTCGAGATCGAAGCGCGCCGCGGGCAGTCGATACGGAAACGCGGCTGTCGACAGGCCTTCGAGCTGCAGCGGCAGCATCGGCGCATTCTGCAGCGCGAACAGCACCTGCACCAGCGGATTGCGGCTGGTGTCCCGCGGCAGGTTCAGGTCATCGACCAGCTTCTCAAATGGCAGGTCCTGACGCGCCTGGGCCTGGATCATCGTCTCCCTGGTGAGGCGGACGAGATGGCTGAAATCCTTCGCCTGCGCGAGATCGACCCGGATCGCCAGCGTATTGACGAAGAAGCCGATCAGATTCTCCAGCGCAGGATCGGTTCGTCCAGCCACGGGCGCTCCAATCGCGAAATCGGTCTGGCCCGCGATCCGGCCGAGCACGGCGCGGAATGCGGCGAGCAGCACGCAATAGAGCGTCGTCGACTGCTGCCGCGCCAACTCGCTCGCCGCGGCGATCAGATCCGGTTCGAGGCTGACATCGATCGAGTCGCCACGCAGCTTTGCGAGCGCGGGCCGCGGCCGGTCGAGCGGCAGGTCGATCACAGGCAGACCGGCAAGCTTGGCCTTCCAGAAATCGAGCAGATGGTGCAGCCGCGTGCCGCTGAGCGCGGTTCGCTGCGCCACGCTGAAGCTCGCATAGTCTGTCCCGAGGGGGGCAAGGTTCGGATCCTGGCCATCCCGGCGCGCCGCATAGGCGGCAGCGAGATCGCGATTGAAAACCGCGAGCGACCAGCCATCGGCGCAGATGTGATGGAGCACGACGATGAGGACGTGACGATATGGGGTCAGGCGGATCAGCCTGGCTCTGAACACTGTCTCGCGTAGATCGAACGGCTTGGCCACTTCAGCGTCGACCAGGCTCCGGGCGGCATCCTCATCGACCGCATCGACGAGCGGCAGCGCGACGTGAAGCGTGGGCAGCACAGTCTGCACGGGCTTGCCGTCGATCTCGGCAAAGACGGTGCGTAGCGGCGCGTGCCGCGCGACCAGGTCATTCAGCGCCTCCGTCAGGGCGGCGACGTCGAGCGGCCCTGACAGGTCAAAGGCGCCCGGGATGTTGTAAGCCGGGCTGCCGGCATTGAGCCGGTCGAGAAACCACAGCCGCTGCTGCGCAAATGAGAGCGGGTAGCTGTGCGGCTGATCGGTGCGGCGGCTCAGCAGTTGCGTCAGCAGGGCGCGCTGCTCTGCCGCGGACATCTTGGCCATGTCTGGCGTGAGCCGCGCGGCGGTCATGTGGGTTGCCCCTCCGCCAGTAGCCGCTCCAGCATCCGGTTGACTTCATCGCCCGACATCACTTCGACCATGCGGCGGGCCTCCTCGCTCACCGGGCGGACCAGATCGACAGCAGGGGTGGCCGCACCCGGCGGCTGCGCAGCCGCGAGATGATCGAGCGCGGCCGCGAGCTGAACCGGAGTGGTGTGCGCGAACAACAGATCGGGTGTGACCGGCAATGCGAAGCGCAGCCGCAGGCGCGAGACGACCTGGATGGCCTGAAGCGAGTCGCCGCCGAGATCGAAGAAATCACCGTCGTGAGGCAGATCGGAGCGCCCGAGCACCTCGGCGAAGATGTCGCGAATGCCGTGCGCGCGATCCGTCGCATCGTCGAAGATAGCATCGTTCGCGGTGGTGGCCTGTCGGGCCAATGCAGTCCAGCGCGCAAGGCGTTCGTCGAGATCACCGCCGCAGACGACGAGCTGGCCAGTCAATCCTCCGGCCACGACACGCTCGATGGCGTCGATCGCCTGCGACGTCGTGAGCGCGTAGCCCGCCGACGCAACGTCGTCAGCCTTCAATCCTTCCGACCACGCGTCCCAGCACAGCGAAGCCCAGCGGCCATCACGCTCTGCATAGGCATCGAGCCAGGCATTCGCGGCCGCGTAGGATGAGAAGCCGAGCCCGCCGAGCAGCGAGGCGAGCGATGACATCAGGATGCGCACGCTCAGCTCTCGCCGGCCGAGCACGTTGTCGAGCGCCTGCACGCCTGCGACTTTTGCCGCGAGCATACGCTTCGACCTGGCGCCGTCAGTGTCGGGAATGGATGCGAAGGCGCGGGTCTCGGCGGCCATGTGGATGACGCCGTCGAGCGGCCCAAACGTCGCTTCGGCGACGGAAACCGTCTTGGCAAGCGCGTCGATGTCTGTGACGTCGCACGAGAACGTCTGGGCAGATCCGCCGTGGGTCGTAATGCCGTCAAGCCGGCTGGCAATGTCATTGGGCACCGAGCGGCCGAGCAGCGACAGGCGGGCGCCATGCCGGCTGGCGAGCTCGCGCGCCACGGTCAGGCCGAGCCGGCCGAGACCGCCGGTGATGAGATAGTGGCCGTCGAGCTTGGCGGTGTGATCGATGCTGCCGACCGGACGGAAGCTGCGTTCCAATACGCGGTCGCCCCGCAAGGCAGAGACGGAAGCGCCCGACGCGGCGCAGGCGGTGACCACAGCAGTGTCTCGCACGTCACGGCCGACATCGATGATGCGCACGGTGACGTTCGGCTGTTCCTGACCCAATACGATGGCCGGCCCGAGCATCAGGGCGACCTCGGGATCGGGGCGATCCGCGTTGTCCACCGCGAACACATCGCGTGCGAGAACGATCAGGTCGATCAGTGCCGCGACGTTGGCGGCTCCCAGTGCAGCTCCGATCCGGAGCAGTGACTGATAGCCGCGTTCGCGTGCATCGCCGCTCACTTCTTGCCGCAGCGCGAGGTGCACGATACGGTCGGGAACGCCGGCACGCAGGTGCGCGGTCAACTCGTCGCGGTCGGCAGCCGCCGACACCTGCATCAGCCGTCCTCCGGCACGGCCGACGGCGGCGGCGATGGTCCGGGTGAGGTCACCCTCGGGGTCACCAACGATCCAGGTCGTCCCGTCCAGCGCATCCGGAACACGCCGCGGCCTGCGCTCCCAGGCCGGCACAAACAGGATCTCGCCTGATGCAGACGGTCGGCCGGCAGGAGGCGGCGGCGTCGATCGCGCGAGATCGGCGATCATGTCCACGGCGTAGCGGGTGGCCCGGAAAGGATAGGGCGGCAGTGACACCGGCTGTCGCTGTCGGCCCTCGTTGAAGGCCTGCCAATCCAGCTCGCAGCCCTGCGCGTACAGTTCGGCAAGCGCCGTGTAAGTGGCGCGTGTCTCGTCGATGTCGGCGGACGACGGCTGCGGCAGCACGGCGACGATCTCGGTGTCGGGCGTGCGCGCAGCATGCCGACGCGCAAAGCCGCCCAGTGTTCTGCCTGGCCCCACCTCGATCAGGATATGAGGTTGCTGCGCCAGCACGGAGGCCAACCCGTCCAGGAAGCGCACCGGCGAGAGCGCCTGGCGGATCCAGTAGGCGGGATCGCAAGCTTCTCCGTTGCTGAGCCAGCCACCATGGACGTTCGAGGCGATGGGGATGCGCGGTGCAGCCAATGGCGTCTGCGAGAGCGTCGACCTGAATGTGTCGAGTGCGGGCTCCAGCAGGTGCGAATGGAAGGCGCGGCCGGCCGGCAGTTTCCGCGTCTGCACGCCCATCGCTCTCCAGCGGGCGTCCTGCTGTTCAATCGCTTCCGGCGTGCCGGAGATCACGCATTGCGTGGCTGCATTGACGGCAGCGAGCCGCAGGTCTGGGCCTAGTTCGCCGATCCCGGCCTCGCTCAAGGCGACCGCGAGCATCGCGCCGTCAGGGCTCGCTTGCATGGCTTCGCCGCGCGCGACCACCAGCGCCAGGGCAGCGTCTTCCGACATGACCCCGGCAAGGCAGGCCGCGGTGAGCTCGCCAATGCTGTGACCGATCAGGCAGGCCGGGACGAGCCCCCAATGCATCAGGAGTCGGCTGAGCGCATATTCGATCACGAACAGCGCCGGCTGGGTCCAGCGGGTGTCGCCGAGGGCGGCCGTGTCCACGCGACCATTTTCGATCACTTGCCGGATCTCGGTCCCGGTCAGCCGCTGGACGGTTGCGGCGCAACGATCGACGACCTCCTTGAACAGCGGCTCGGTGCGGAGCAGGCCCCTGCCCATGCCGATGAATTCCGCGCCCTGGCCGGGAAACATGAAGCATAGCGGGCGCTTTGTGGCGCCGACGCGGCTCGTGATCACCGCTCCATTGCCGTTGCAGATGTCGCGCGCTTCGCTGGTCGTTGCCGCCACGATGGCGCGCCGCCGGGGGAAATGGCGCCGCCGCGTCTGCAGCGTGAAGGCGACATCGGTGATGTCCGGCGGCTGCGATGCCGACAGCGCGGCACTGAGCCGGCGGACCATCGCATCGGCGACGTCATCGTCCGGTGCGGAGAGCGGCAGGATCAATGGCTGTTCGTTCGTCGCCGCGCGAACGACCGGCGCAGGCGCTTCCTGCAGCACGGCATGGGCATTGGTGCCGCCGATGCCGAACGAGCTGACGGCGGCGAGCCGCGCGCGATCCGACGTCCATGGCTCTAGACGGTCGTTGATGGCAAACCGCGTGCGCCCCAGCTCGAGCTTGGGATTGGCGCTACGATAGTGCAGGGTCGGCGGAATCTCCCGGTGATGGAGCGCGAGCGCCGCCTTGATCAGCCCGGCGACGCCTGCCGCAGCCTTGAGATGTCCGACATTGCTCTTCAGCGAGCCGATCCAGCAGCGCGGCGCTCCCGGCTCGGCCGGTCCGAACGCCTCAGCCAGCGCGGCGATCTCGATCGGATCGCCCATCACGGTGCCGGTGCCATGCGCCTCGATGAATCCGATCTCTGCGGAGTCGATTCCGGCCACCTTGCGCGCCAGCGTCAGGACATCGGCCTGACCCTGGATGCTCGGTGCCGTGAAGCCGACCTTGCGGCCGCCATCATTGTTGATCGCGGTGCCGCGGATCAGCGCGTAGATGCGATCGCCGGCTTCGAGCGCATCCTCGACCCGCTTGAGCGCGACGACGCCGACACCGTTCGAGGGCAGGGTGCCCGCTGCGTCGGCATCGAACGGCCGGCAGCAGCCGTCGGGTGACTCCACCGAGCCGTGGGCGAATCTGTAGCCTTCGGCATTCGGCGTGCTGATCGATACGCCGCCGGCCAGCGCGAGATCGGATTCAAACGTCAGCAGCGACTGGCAGGCCAGGTGAACCGCGACAAGCGAGGTCGAGCAGGCCGTCTGCACGGTCAGGCTCGGCCCGCGCAGATCGAGCTTGTAAGAGACGCGGGTGGCGAGAAAATCGGGGCTGTTGCCGAAGAAGATCGGAGTCGACTGCGCGGCTTCCACAACATCACGCGTGCGCGCGAGCAGGGCTGCCTGGTGGCTCTGCTCGGCCTCGCCGGCGAAGACGCCGATCCAGCCTTTGAACGTCGCGGGATCGCAGCCGGCATCCTCGAGCGCGTGCCAGCAGCTCTGCAGAAACCAGCGGTGCTGCGGATCGAGATAAGCGGCCTCGCGCGGCGCAATGCCGAAGAACTCCGCATCGAAGCAGTCGCCTTCCTCGATCAGTCCCTTGGCTGGGACATAGTCGGGATGGTCGACCAGCGATGCGGGAAGTCCGGCCGCGATCAGTTCGTCGCGGGAGAGGCGGCGCACGCCATCGCGCCCCTCGCGCAGCAGCGACCAGAACGCCGCAATGTCGGCGGCGCCCGGGAAGCGCCCGGCCATGCCGACGATCGCGGTGCTGCCGGGGGGCACGGATGCCGACGTCATGTGGCGGCAGCCGCGCGCGCGATGGAGTTGCCGGCAAAGGCGGCGGCGAATCCGATCAGCGCGCTCACGAGCATCAGGCTGAAGATCGGCGCATGCTCGATGGTCTCGATAACTCCGGCCGTGGCTGAGATCGCAGCCGCCAGCACCGTCATCAGGAACGTGACGAGCGCCGATGACGTCGCAATGTCGCGCGTTGCCTCGCTCAGCGCCGCCGACCGGCCGACCACCACCGCCATTCCGAGACCGAAGGTGAAGGTGCCGGCTGCGAGCAGGATCAGCGTCACCGAGGGCTCGAGCACGCTGGTGAGCCAACCGGTTGCCGCACCGATCACCGCGAGGCCGCAGCCGACGAGGATGTTGGCGTGAAGCGACAGCCATTGCCGCCGCAACGATACCCGCACCGCGATCGATCCGATGATGAACGGGAGAAAGGCTATGAAAGCCAGAATGCCATAGGTGTGCACCGACACCTTCAGCTTGTGCATGAACAGGAACGGTGCGCCGATGAAGAAGATGGTCAGTGCACCGGTCAGGCAGCCGATCATGGTGGCGTACAGCACCAGCCGCCGCTGGCTGAGCGCGATGCGATAGCTCTCCAGCGTGACGGCCAAATGCGGGCGTGTCTTGTCCTGTTCGACCGGCGGCGTCAGGGTTTCCGGGCTGACGAAGGCGAACGGCCCCAGCGCGAGGACGACGGCAGCCAGCACCGCGAACAGCCCGCGCCAGCCGAGCGTGCCAACCAGCGAGGTGCCGATGATGGGAGTGAGGGCGGAGGCGAGCGCCAGCGCCGTGCCGAGCCGCGCGAGGATCATCAACGTCGCCTGGGCATCCCGGCTGTCGCGGATCATCGCCTGACCGACCGTCGGCAGGACGCCGGCGCCGACCGATAGAATGAAGATGCCGACGAACACGCCGGCCACGATCTGCGCCACCGCTGCTGTCACGGCGCCGACCGCGAGCAGCGCGATGCCCCCGATCAGCACGGGGCGACGGCCGAAACGGTCGGCGAGGGGACCCACCACGATCTGGACCGAGGCATAGCCCGAAAGGAAAACGCTCATCAGCATCTGCGAACGGCCAGCGGAAATCTCAAAGTATCGACCGATCTCCGGCAGGGCCGGAGCAAAAACGAAATTTGATAGCTGCGACATGACGATGGCTGCACCTGCCAGCGTCGGAATGAAGCGTGTATCGAGCTTGAAAGCTTCGCTCATTGGTCCGACGGAGTTGCCGCACACCGAATCATGACAACAGACTATCCGATTAGAAGCTGTGTCCCTGTGAACTATCGCATAAGTCGTACCATATAATTTGGTGCAAAGGCGAACAAGGACGCGGCGGCGTTGTGCACAGCCCCGACAACTACAAGACTTCGCTCCACTCCAAGTCGTCGTAGTTCGATTGAAACGACTGACTAATTTGGCGTGTAGCTGTCGCGCGCTGAGGCGCTGAGTACGCTGTTGGAGAATATACCAAGATGGGTCTGATGGTGCGTAAGCACCATGCTTGTGTACGATGATGGGAATTTGAGGCGGTCTCAGGTAAGATCGTCCTCGATTGATCACCGCCGGCAGGCCATCCTGACCCGGCACTGGAGTGCAGAGCTTCTTGATGACGGCAATAGAAACTCTGTTTCGGTGCCCGGTTGCGGTGGAGGCGTCTGGTCTGTCGCCTGCCGAAATGGGACTGTTTCCCGAGGAGCGCGCTTTCATTCAGGCGGCCGTGCCGAAGCGGAGGGCCGAATTCGCGACGGCGCGGATCCTGGCGCGAAAGGCGCTCGGCGCGCTCGGGGCCGCGCCCATCCCGCTCGTCCCGGGGCCGGACCGTGCGCCGACCTGGCCACGTGGCTTCACCGGCAGCATCTCACACTGTGACAATTTCTGTGCCGTGGTCGTGGCGCGGAGCACCGATCTCATCTCGGTTGGGCTCGATGTCGAGAATCGGCGCGAACTCGATCGGGCGATGCAGGATCTGGTGCTGACGCCTGCAGAACGGCAATGGGTTGCTACCCAGCGCGAGGAGCTACGGCCGACGCTGCCGATCCTGATCTTCAGCGCCAAGGAAGCCTATTACAAATGTCAGTATCCGGTCACCAGTGGCTTTCTCGACTTCCAGGATGTCGAGCTGGCGATCGACTGGGCGTCGGGGACCTACACGGCGCGCGTTCTCAAGCCGGCGTGGCCGGCGGCGGTGGCCTGTTTGTCCGGGCGCTTTCTGATCGATGATGATCGGGTCGGCTGCGGTGTCGAGCTCGCGCCGGGCTGATCCTGGTGCACCCTGAGGTTGGGGTGCGTCGGGACGAGGGCCTGGCCGCAAAGAATTTGCGACCGCCCGGATTCTGGAATGTCTCGACAGACAAGCAGGTTACCGCAGGCGCTAAACATTGACGGCCCACGAAAGCCGCCGAATGCGCTTGACATGTTTAGTGATCGCCAATTTACTAAACAAAATACTTAACTCGGGCGATTGATCCGAGGGCATGGGGAAACGCCTGCGGCTCGCGCTGTCGTTGTGACGGCACATTTCGCTGCGGGCAGAGATCGCCGTCATCCGCAAAAAGCGGGCGGCGCCAACAGGGAGGGAGTGCCAGATGAAGTTGCTGCAGACATTTGCACTGACGGCGACCGTCGCCGCCGCGACAGTGCTCGGCGCATCCGCGCCGGCACGGGCCGAAGGAAAAACCATTACGCTGTGCTGGGCTGCGTGGGACCCGGCCAACGCGCTGGTCGAGCTGTCGAAGGACTTCACCGCCAAGACCGGCGTCAACATGAAGTTCGAGTTCGTGCCGTGGCCGAACTTCGCCGACCGCATGCTCAACGAGCTCAACTCCAAGGGCAAGCTGTGCGACCTGATGATCGGCGATTCCCAGTGGATCGGCGGCGCCGCCGAGAACGGCCAATACGTCAAGCTCAACGAGTTCTTCGACAAGGAAGGCATCAAGATCTCCGACTTCATGCCGGCGACCGTCGCCGGCTACGCCGAATGGCCGAAGGGCACGCCGAACTACTGGGCGCTGCCGGCGATGGGCGACGCCAACGGCTGGACCTACCGCAAGGACTGGTTCGCGCGGCCGGAGATCCGCGAGGAGTTCAAAAAGAAGTTCGGCCGCGAGCTTGAGGTGCCGAAGACGCAGGAGGAGCTGAAGGACATCGCCGAGTTCTTCCAGAAGCGCGTGATCGACGGCAAGACCGTCTATGGCGCGGCGATCTTCACCGAGCGCGGCTCGGAAGGCATCACCATGGGCGTCACCAACGCGCTCTATCCGTTCGGATTCAAGTATCAGAACCCGAAGAAGCCGTATGACATGCAGGGCTTCGTCAACTCCGACGACGCGGTGAAGGGGCTCGAATTCTACAAGGCGCTTTACAAGTGCTGCACGCCGCCGGGCTATTCCAACGGCTACATGCAGGAGGGCCTCGACGCCTTCAAGTCCGGCCAGGTCGCGCTGCAGATGAACTGGTTCGCGTTCTTCCCGGGCCTCTACAAGGATCCGAATGTCGGCGGCGACAAAATCGGCTTCTTCGTCAATCCCGCGCAGAAGGAGAAGGGCTCGCAGCTCGGCGGGCAGGGCATCTCGGTGGTGGCCTATTCGCCGAACCGCACCGAGGCGCTGGCCTACATCAAGTGGTTCGCCTCGCTCGACACCCAGAAGAAGTGGTGGGCGCTCGGCGGCTACAGCTGCCACAAGGGCGTGCTGAACGATCCCAACTTCAAGACCACCGCGCCGTTCGCCGCCGACTTCCTGGTGGCGATGGACCAGGTGGTCGACTTCTGGGCCGAGCCATCCTACGCGCAGCTCCTGCTCGCCATGCAGAAGCGCGTCCACGACTATGTGGTCGCCGACCAGGGCACGGCGAAGGGCGCGCTCGACGGGCTGATCGCGGATTGGACCAAGGTGTTCAAGGAGGACGGCAAGCTCTGATCGCCGCGGCGCCTCGCGACCTCATGCGCAGCATGATCATCATTCCGTCCGGCAGGCTTGCGTCTGCCGGACGGACCAACCGGCCTCACATCAGTTCGATACAGCAGTGAAGCAGCCTCTCGCATGACCGACCAAACCGGATTGAGCAGCCTCGTCGACCGCGCCGCCTTGGTGACGCCGCCCGTCGTGGCGCGTCACGCGCGCGGCCTGTCCGAGCGCGCCATCGCCTGGCTGTTCATCACGCCGACGATGCTGCTGCTGCTGGCGATCAACATCTTTCCGCTGATCTGGACCATCCGGTTGTCGTTCACCAACTACCGCGCCAATCGTCCCAACGCGACTGTGCTCGATGTCGGCCTCGCCAACTACCAGTCGATCCTGACCGACCCGGATGTCTGGGCGGCGATGACGGTGACGGCGCGCTTCGTGTTCTGGAGCATCCTGATCCAGACCGTGCTCGGCTTCGCGCTGGCCTGGCTGATCGACAAGAAGTTCCGCGGCCACGGCCTGTGGACCACCCTGATCCTGCTGCCGATGATGCTGTCGCCGGCGGTGGTCGGCAATTTCTGGACCTTCCTCTACCAGCCGCAGACCGGCCTGTTCAACTACGTCGTTTCGGCCCTCACCGGCACGCCGGCGTCCTCGTTCCAGATGCTGGCGCAGGTGCCGCTGGCGCCGTGGGCGATCGTCATCGTCGACACCTGGATGTGGACACCTTACGTGATGCTGATCTGCCTCGCCGGCCTGCGCTCGATCCCGGACTACATCTACGAGGCGGCTGAGGTCGACCGCGCCTCGCCATGGCGGCAGTTCTGGTCGATCACGCTTCCGATGGCGCTGCCCTTCATCATGCTCGCAGTGCTGTTCCGCGGCATCGAGAACTTCAAGATGTTCGACATGGTCAACCTGCTCACCGGCGGCGGGCCCGGCTCGACCACGGAGGTCGCCTCGATCACCCTGAAGCGCGAGGCATTCGAGAAATGGCGCACCGGCTATTCCTCCGCCTTCGCCATCATCCTGTTCGTCACCGTGTTCGGCCTCGCCAACATCTACGTCAAGGCGCTCAACCGGGTGAAAAGCCGATGACCGGTCTCGTCTCAGCCCATTCCGTGGTCGACCCGTCGCCGCTGGTGAAGCGGATCGCGGCGGCAGTGGTAATCGTCTATGCCGTCGTCACGCTGGTGCCATTGCTCTGGATCGTGATGACCGGCTTCAAGTCGCCGTCGGATGCGATCGCCTATCCGCCGAAGCTGGTCGCCGAGCCGACGCTGGAGGGCTACTGCAACCTGTTCACGACGCGGACGCGGCAGGCGCCGGAGTATATGGCCAAGCTGCCGCCGGCCACGGGCCTGTGCGACCGCATCTCGCGCGAACGCAACATGGTGATCGCGGGACCGTCGAACTACATCCCGCGCTACGTGAACTCGCTCGTCATCGCGTTCGGCTCGACCGCGCTGTCGATCGTGCTCGGCACGCTCGCGGCCTACGCGTTCTCACGGTTCAAGGTGCCGCTGAAGGACGATCTGCTGTTCTTCATCCTGTCGACCCGGATGATGCCGCCGATTGCGGTCGCGATCCCGATCTACCTGATGTATCGCGAGCTCGGACTGTCCGACACCAAGCTCGGCATGATCCTGCTCTATACGTCTGTCAACATCTCGCTCGCCGTCTGGCTGCTCAAGGGCTTCATGGACGAGATCCCGCGCGAGTATGAGGAGGCAGCGATGGTCGATGGCTACACGCGGTTGCAGGCCTTCTTCAAGGTGGTGCTGCCGCAGGCCACGACCGGCATCGTCGCCACCGCGATCTTCTGCCTGATCTTCGCCTGGAACGAATACGCCTTCGCGGTGCTTCTGACCTCCGGCACCGCCCAGACCGCGCCGCCCTTCATCCCGATCATCATCGGCGAGGGCGGTCAGGATTGGCCGGCGGTCGCGGCGGGCACGACGCTGTTCCTGATCCCGATCGTCGTGTTCACCGTGGTGCTGCGAAAGCATCTGTTGCGCGGCATCACCTTCGGAGCGGTGCGCAAATGAGCGAGGCAACCCAGAGCCTTCCTGCCGACACTCGCGCCACGCGCTGGCCCCGGGTCTTGCGCCGCGGGCCGATGGAGACGGTGGCGACGCTCCTGATCGCGGCCGGCGTGCTGATGCTGCTGCAGCCGTTCGCGCTGGTGCTCTACACCTATTCCTTTGTCACGACGCTGGCAGGTGTCGTGATGTTCACCATCGTCTCCAAGTTCCCGGACTGACACCATGGCCGAGATCCGGATCGAAAACCTCGAGAAGCAGTTCGGCGGCTTCGCGGCCGTGCGCGGCACCAGCTTCACCATCGCCGATGGCGAGTTCTTCTGCCTGCTCGGCCCCTCCGGCTGCGGCAAGACCACGACCTTGCGCATGATCGCGGGCCTGGAGCTGCCGACCTCCGGCACGATCAGCCTCGGCGGCGAGGACGTCACCTTCCGCCGCGCCAGGGAGCGCGACATCGCGATGGTGTTCCAGCTGTTCGCGCTGTATCCGCACATGAACGTCCGCAAGAACATCGCCTTTCCGCTGGTGTCGATGGGCGTGCCCAGGGCCGAGATCAAGCGCAGGGTCGAGGAAGCCGCGCGCATCCTGCGCATCGATCATCTGATCGATCGTCCCGTCAGCGGATTGTCCAGCGGCGACCGCCAGCGCGTCGCACTCGGCCGCGCCATCGTGCGCGAGCCGAAGGCGTTCCTGATGGACGAGCCGCTCGGTGCACTCGATGCCGAGTTCCGGCACATCATGTGCGGCGAGCTGCGCGCGCTGCATGATCGCCTCAAGGCCACCACGGTGTTCGTGACCCACGACCAGCTCGAGGCGATGTCGATGGCCGACAAGATCGCGGTGATGAACCGCGGCGTGGTCGAGCAGTTGGGCACCCCGCAGGAGATCTATGACCGTCCGGCATCGATGTTCGTCGCCGACTTCATCGGCTCGCCGGCGATGAACTTCATCCGCTTCGACGCAAAGCTTGCCGCCGGCACTGAGACGGTCCGCATCGATGGCGCTGACATCGGCGTGCCCGTGCTGCGTGAGGATGCCGATGGCAGCGCGCTGGTGCTCGGCGTCCGTCCGGAGCAGGTGACGCTGACCACCGATGGCGGGCTACGCGGTGAGGTGTTCGGCGCCGAATACCTCGGCACCACCCAGATCGTCTCCATCACCACCGCGCACGGCATGGTGAAGGCTCGCATCCCTGCAGCGGTTCGCGTCGAGCGCGCGGAACCGGTCGGCCTGAGCTTCCGGGCTGACCGTCTGTCGCTGTTCGATGCCGCATCCGGCCGCGCGATCCGCACGGCGCTGTATGAGCAGCCGGCGAGGGGAGGCCGCCATGGCTGAGACGCGCCTCAACGCCGTCAGCAAATCCTTCGGCACCAAGCCTGCGGTACGCGATCTCTCGCTGACCATCCGCGACGGCGAGCTCGTCGTGCTGCTCGGGCCGACCGGCGCCGGCAAGACCACCACGCTGCGGTTGGTCGCCGGGCTGGAGACGCCGGACCGTGGCTCGGTGATCATCGGCGGTGTTGACCAGACCGGTGCGACGCCGGCCGCGCGCGACGTGACCTTCGTGTTTCAGCAATACTCGCTGTACCCGCATCTGTCGGTGTACGACAATCTCGCCTTCCCGCTACGCTCGCCGGTGCGCAAGACGCCGGAAGCCGAGATCAAGCGCATCGTCGGCGATGTCGCGGCGATGCTGCGGATCGAGGACAAGCTCGGCAACCGCGCCACGCAATTGTCGGGCGGCCAGATGCAGCGCGTCGCGATCGGGCGCGCGCTGGTGCGCCGGCCGGCGATTGCGCTGCTCGACGAGCCGCTGTCGTCGCTCGATGCCAAGCTGCGCGCCGATCTGCGCATTGAGCTGAAGCGCATCCAGCAGGATCTCGGCGCCACCATGCTCTATGTCACCCACGATCAGATCGAGGCGATGACGCTGGCCAACCGCATCGGCGTCATCGACCAGGGCCGGCTGGTGCAGGTGGGAACGCCGCGGGAGATTTATGAAGACCCGGCGAACACCTATGTCGCGACCCGGCTCGGCAGCCCCGGCATCAATCTGTTGCCGCGCGGGCTGTTTCCGGATCTCGCCGTGCCCGGCGACGTTGCGACCATCGGCGCGCGCACCGAGCACATGATCGTGCGTCGCGCCAATGGCGGCGCGCCGGCGCAGGTGAAATGGATCGAGCATCTCGGCGACCAGAGCCACCTTCACATCACGCTGAACGACCAGAAGATCGTCAGCCTGGTCGAGCCGGACACCGAATTGAAAGTCGGCGACTCCGTCGCTATCGAGTTTACCCGGCCGCTGCTGTTCGACCGGGCGGGTCAGCGGGTGAGATAGAGATGGACCAGGCATTCAAGCGCAGACTGATCGTGGCGATGGCCGATGCCATCATTGCGCATGCCGAGGAACTGACTGAGCTGGATTCGGCGATCGGCGACGGTGATCACGGCCTCAACATGAAACGTGGCTTCGAGGCGGTGCTCGCCGATGCCGACAACATCGCGGCCAAGCCACTGCCGGACGCACTGAAGGCGGTCGGCATGGCCCTTGTCATGAAGGTCGGCGGCGCCTCCGGTCCGCTCTACGGCACGTTGGCGATGGGACTCGGCAAGGCGCTGCCGGCGGGGCCCTCTGCGGCCGACGCCGCGGCGGCGTTCGGTCGGGCGATCGAGGACGTCAAGGCGCGCGGCAAATCCGAGGCCGGGCAGAAGACGATGCTCGATGTCCTGATTCCGGTGCAAGCGGCCTTCGCCGTGGGCGGCGCCGATCTCGCGACCCGGTTGCCGGCGATCGCGGCCGAGGCCGCTGACGCAACGATCCCGATGAAGGCCATTCGCGGCCGTGCATCCTTTCTCGGCGAGCGTTCGATCGGGCACATGGATCCCGGTGCGCGCTCGTCCAGCCTGCTGGTGCAGGCGATCTGCAGTGTATTCAACGAGGCCTGAACATGGGTGAGCAGAAGAACGTCGGCATCGTGATCGTGTCGCATTCCGCCAAGGTGGCGGAGGGCGCGGCCGACATGGTCAGGCAGATGGTCGGCGACAGCGTGCCGCTCGCCGCCGTCGGCGGCAATGCCGATGGCGGGCTCGGCACCGATGTCGGCGCCATCATGAGCGCGATCGACAAGGCATGGTCGGACGCCGGCGTCGCGATCCTGGTCGATCTCGGCGGCGCCGAGACCAACAGCGAGATGGCGGTCGAGATGATGCCGGAGGAGCGGCGCGAGCGCATCGTGATCTGCAATGCGCCGCTGGTTGAAGGTGCGGTCATGGCGGCGACGGAGGCGTCCGGCGGCTCGCCGCTCGATGCTGTCCGTGCCACTGCCGAAGAGCTGATGGCTGGGTGAGTGGGAATGACGATGGTTGATGGTGGAGAGATCGGCATGCAGGACGTCAGGGCGCATGCGCTGTTGACCAACGAGGTCGGGCTGCACGCGCGCCCCTCGGTCAAGCTCACCCAGCTCGCCAAGCGCTTCGCTGCGACGGTCGAGATCGCGATCGCGGCCGATGGTCCATGGACCGATGCCAAGAGCCCGGTGAAGATCATGCGCGTCAAGGCAGCCAAGGGCGAGACATTGTACATGCGGGCGAACGGCACTGACGCCGAGGAGGCGGTGCGCGCGCTGGCCGATCTCGTCAATCGCAAGTTCGACGAGGAGTAGATGGTGGAACGCTGCATCCGAGGTCGCGCAGCGTCGGAAGGAGTGGCCGTCGGACCGGCGGTGATCCTGCGCCCGCTCGACGGCGCCAGCCGGGTCAAGGGCTCGATCGCGGAGGAGCACGCGGCGTTGGCGGCGGCGGTGGCGGGCGCGCGATTGGCGGTCGCCGATCTCATCACGCGCCTCGATGGCGACGCCGCTGAGCTGATCGGCTTTCAGCTCGCGCTGCTCGAAGATGATGCGCTGACCGAAGCCGCCTATGCCGAGATCGAGACCGGCGCTGCGGCCGACGAGGCTTGGCGTGCGGCGATGGCCGCGGAAATCGCGGGCTATGAGACGGCCGATGACGAATATTTTCGCGCCCGCGCCAGCGATCTCGCCGACATCAGGGATCGCGTACTCCGGCATCTGTTCGGCCTCGAGGACAACGGCGCGATGCCGAACGGGGCGATCATCGTCGCCCGCGATCTCGCACCATCCGCCTTTCTCGGGATCGATTGGTCGAAGGGCGGTGGCATCGCGCTCGGCGAGGGCAGCCCGACCAGTCATGTCGCCATGCTGGCGCGCGGCCGCGGCGTGCCGATGGTCGTGGGGCTCGGTCCAGCGTGGGAGACACTCTCCGGCTTGCTGCTCGTCGAGGGCGGTGCTGGTCTCGTCGAGGCCGATCCAAGCGCGGAGCACGTCGAGAATGCGCGCGCGCAGGGCGCGGCTCTCCTGCGGCAGCGGGCCGATGCGACCGCGCATCAGCTTGAGCCCGCCTTGACGCGCGATGGCACGGCGATTTCGGTGCTCGTCAACATCTCCGGTCCCGCCGACATGACGGCGCTGCCTGCTGCGGCCTGTGATGGCGTGGGGTTGGCGCGGACGGAGTTTTTGACGGGCAATCTGCTCCGAGACGAGGAGGCGCAATATCAGGCCTATGCCGAGCTCATGCGATGGGCGGATGGACGTCCGGTGACGATCCGCACCCTCGACGCTGGCGGCGACAAGCCGATCCCCGGATACACGGTCGATGGCGAAAGCAATCCGTTCCTGGGCCTGCGCGGCATTCGCCTTTCGCTTCGTCATCCCGACATCTTCCGCGTTCAGCTGCGGGCGCTGGCGCGCGCGGCCGTAGCGGGGCCGTTGAAGGTGATGCTGCCGATGGTGACGAACGCCGCAGAACTGGGAGAGGCGCGCATGCATCTGCGTGCGGTGCTCGCTGAACTCGGCGACAGCAACATCGCTTTCGCCGAGCCGGCTTTCGGAATCATGATCGAAGTGCCCGCTGCGGCACTCGCCGCGCAGGAGTTCGCGGCTGACTTCTTCTCGATCGGCACCAATGATCTCACTCAATACGCGACTGCGGCCTCGCGCGACGGCGCCGAGGTTGCCGATTATGCCGACGTGCTGCATCCCGGGGTGATGGCGATGATTGCCCATGTGGTGCGCGCCGGCCGTTCGAAAGGCGTCGACGTCTCGATCTGTGGTGACGCCGCCGGCGATGTCAGGGCCATTCCGGCGCTGTTGAAAGTGGGCGTGCGTGCGCTGTCGGTCTCGCCGGGACTGCTGCCACAGGTGAAGGCCACAATCCGGACGATCGATCTGGCGGCTCTTGCGGAGGACGCATGAGCGAGCAGGACGCAACCGGATCGGTGAATCCGCTGGCCGACTACAAGGCGATCCTGCGAGCGGTCATCGACAGCCGCCCGTCGGGCACGCGGCAGCGGCTGGCGGAGGCGATCGGCAAGAACCGCAGCTTCATCTCGCAGATCATCAATCCGGCCTATCCGACGCCGATCCCGCTGCAGCATCTCGAGACCATCTTCCACATTTGCCATTTCTCGCCGCATGAACAGCAGGCGTTCCTCGCCGCCTACCGCGCCGCGCATCCCGGCCGCCTCGAAGAAGCAGAAACGCAGCGGCCGATGCGGCGCCTCGTGGTCGAGCTGCCGGATTTCGGCGATGCCGCGCTCAATGCCCATGCCGACCGCATCATCACCGGCGTCGCGCGCGGCATCACGGCGCTGATCTCAGCCAACGAAAACAAAGACGATGCCGAACCGGGAGGGAAGCCATGAAGAAGTTGATGAACGCTGTCGACGACGTGCTGACCGAAAGCCTCCACGGCTTTGCCGCCGTGCATGGCGACATCGTCGCCCTTGGCGAGGACAACAAGTTCGTCCGCCGCAAGAGCCTCAAACAAGGCAAGGTCGCGTTGATCTCCGGCGGCGGCTCCGGCCATGAGCCGCTGCATGCAGGATTCGTCGGTCAGGGCATGCTGGATGCCGCCTGTCCCGGCCAGGTCTTCACCTCGCCGACCCCCGACCAGATGCTGGCGGCTGCGCAGGCGGTGGAGACGGGAGGCGGCTCGCTGTTCATCGTCAAGAACTACGAAGGCGATGTCATGAACTTCGCAATGGCCGCGGAGATGATGGAGACCAAGGTCGCCACGGTCATCACCGATGACGACGTCGCGGTGGAGACGTCGACCTATTCGACCGGCCGCCGCGGCGTCGCCGGCACGTTGGTCGTGGAGAAGATGCTCGGTGCTGCGGCCGAGCAGGGGCGCGATCTCGATGCGCTCAAGTTGCTTGGCGATGACGTGAACAAGCGGACGCGCTCGATGGGCGTGGCGCTGACCTCGTGCACCGTGCCCGCGGCCGGAAAGCCGACCTTCGCGCTCGGCGAGGACGAGATGGAGATGGGCGTCGGCATCCATGGCGAGCCCGGCCGGCGCCGCGTCAAGCTCGCCTCCGCCGATGCGATCGCCGAGGAGATGATGGGCGCGATCCTCGCCGACCTCGCGCCTAAGCCCGGCACGCCATGCCTGCTGCTGGTCAACGGCTTCGGCGGCACGCCCGCGATGGAGCTCTATGTGATGGCCAACGCCGCCCGCCGCATCCTGGAAGCACGCGGGCTCGCGATCGCGCGCGGCCTGGTCGGCTCCTACGTCACGTCGCTCGACATGGCCGGCTGCTCGCTGACGGTCACCGCGCTCGATGATGCAACGTTGGCGCTATGGGATGCGCCCGTGCACACCGCGGCGCTGCGCTGGGGCTGCTGACGTTCAGCGGATCTCGTTCGAATAATAGTGATGCGCCGTCGTGGCGCGGTGCTGGCTGAGGATCGCCAGCGCGCCGGTCTGGTCGTAGGCCTCCTCGTCGATGACCAGCACGGCACTCGGGGAGGGCAGTCCGAGCAATTTGCGGTCTTCCTTGCTGGCGACCTCGGCCGTCACCTTCTCGCGCACCGCCGCGACGCGGATGCCATAGGCCTCGAGCAGGTGCCGATAGATCAAAGCGGGGACTTTCTTGGCCTCATGCGGAAAGTCCGGCATCCGGCTCGCGACCATCGAGATGCGCGAGTGCAGCACCGGCGCGCCGGCCACCCGGCGAATTCGCTGCAGATGCAGCAGCGGCTCGCCGGCGCCGACCGCAAACAGCGCGGCTTCGTCCGGTCCGGCAGGGCGCGTGGTCACCGACAGCACCTCGGCATCCGAGTGCAGCAGGCTGCCATCTTCGCCGAGCAGCCGGAAATACTGAAAGAAGAAGCTGAGGCCATGTCGTGACGCCCGGCCGGTCACCACCGTCCCGGTCTTCCGCCGCCGCATCAGCATGCCGCCGGCCGTCAGATCAGCCAGCGCGCGTCGGATCGTGCCGACCGCGACGCCATATTGATTGGCGAGCGCGACCTCACCGGGCAGCACCGTGCCCGGCGCGAGATCACCGATCAGGATCGCATCCGCGATCTGCCGCTTCACATGCTCGTAGAGCGGCACGGGCAGAGCGCCGGGACCTGCGCCCACGCCTTCTGCCGCTTTGCTGGCCACGCCTGCCTTTTTCATGGAATTGACAAGTGCCACATTGTGATTTCTATTTCTATATAGAATATAGCATTAAATCGGCGGACGATGGACTCTCAGGGCATCTCGGATCGGAGCGTGGCCAATTTGGCGGACGCCTTCGCTGCGATCGAGCGGCTGTCGGAAACGGCGGTCGACGACCTCAGTCGCATGGTGGCGGTGAATACGAGTTTCCCGCCCGGCGCCGGCTATGAATCGTTCGCCGATCTGATGGAGCAACTCGCGGCACCGTTGGGGCTGGATTGCGAACGCGTGGTCGTGCCTGAGGAACTTTGGCGTGCTCCCGGGGCCTATGGACCGCGCACGAACGTGATTGCGCGGCGTCGTTCCGGCCGTCCGGTGCTCGGGCTGTATTTCCACGTCGACACCGTGCCGGCTGCGCCGGGCTGGATCGGTGATCCGCTGCAACTTGCTCGCGAGGGTGATCGTCTCATCGGCCTCGGCGCCGCGGACATGAAGGGCTCGATCGCAGCCGCACTGCTCGCGTTGCGCGCCGCGCGGGCGACAGGCCTCACGCTCGCTTATGATCCGATGCTGCTTTTGTGCACCGACGAGGAGGCGGGACTCTATCCAGGGGTCCGTTACCTCGCAGAGCAGGGACGTCTCGAAGGCCACATTCTGAATTTCAACGGCAGCGCCATGCCCCGAATCTGGGCCGGCTGCTTCGGCCTGTTCACGCTGACGGTGCGCGTGCGCGGCAAGGCGGCCCATGCGGGTGAACAGCGTAGCGCCGGCGCCAATGCGATCGAGGCGGCGCTGCCGATCCTGAATGCGATCGCTGGCCTGAAGCCCGTCATCGCGCAGCGGACGTCGCGCTTGCCGCCACCACCACAGGCGGCCGGACCGCTGGCCGCGAGCCTCGACATCTCGGCTGTTCACGGCGGGCAATGCGGCGGCCAGATTCCGTCGCAGCTCGAGATCCTGTTGTGCCGCCGCTACGCCCCTGAAGAGGAGTTTGCCGCCGCGCGCAGCGAGATCGAGACTGCGATCAGACAGGCAGCAGCTGGACTCGACCTCGAGATCATCCTGACCGGCCATCTGATGCCGACCGCCGATCCCGGCGGTCCGCACTGGCCGCGTTGGCAACGGGCGCTTTCGGCCGGATTCGGCTACGCGCCTGATGACTTCGCACGATGGGGCGCGTCCGGCTGCTCAGATTTTGGCTGGGTCCAACAGGCTACGGGCATGCAGGAGATTCTTCTCACCGGCCTTGGCAAGCCGGACAGCCGCATTCATGCGCCCGGCGAGGCGACCACGCTGACCGATATCGTCGCATTGGCGAAATCGGTGCTCGCTTATCTTTCAGCCGAGTTCTGTCCCGAACTCTCTCCCGAACACACGACGCCCTAAGAGGACTCCGCCTAGATGTCGTCCGTCACCCGCCGCCATTTCCTCGCTGGTACCGCGCTCGCACTGGGCGCCCTGCCGCAGATCTCTCTCGCCGGCGACGCGCCGAAGCGCGGGGGCGTGCTGCGCATTTCTGTCGATCAGGGCGCCGCGGTGATCCATCCGCTGCTGGCGCGCGTCAATCCCGAGTATCTCGTCGCGGAGCTGCTCTACTCCAGCCTGACTCGGCTGAAGCCGAACATGGCTGTCGAGCCGGATCTGGCGCTGTCCTGGGAACATGGCGCGGGCCTGACCGAGTGGACGTTCAAGCTGCGGCCCAATCTCAGCTTCCACGACGGATCACCACTGACAGCGGATGATGTCGTCGCGACCTTCAAGGCGATCCTCGATCCGAAGACGGCCTCGCCCGCGCGCACCAATGTCGGACCGATCCAGGACGTGGTTGCCATCGATGCCGCCACCGTGAAGTTCACGTTGTTCGTACCCTTCGCCGACTTCCCGGTCGCGCTCGCCTACAACAATGCGCGCATCGTACCGGCGAAAGTCGTTGCTGCGGATCTTGCCAGCCTCGCCACCAAGCCGAATGGCTCAGGCCCGTTCAAGCTCGTATCCTACGAACCGGATCGGAAGATCGTGGTCGAGCGCAACACGGCCTATTACGATCCGGCGCGGCCTGCACTCGATCGCATCGAGATCCTCGTCTATCCCGACCGCACCGCCGAGGCATCGGCTCTGATCTCGGGCGACATCGATCTGATGCTGTCGACCACATCAGGCGAATATGAGCGGCTCGGCAAGGCCTCCGGCGTCAAGGCGTTGCGGATCCCCTCGGGGCAGTTTCTGAACGTCAACATGGGATGCGACCAGAAGCCGTTCAACGATGTTCGCGTGCGCCAGGCGCTCGCCCTGACCATCGATCGCGAGGCGATGGCCGGTTTCGTGGCGGGCGGCTATGGCACCCCCGGCAACGACACCCCGCTCAGCCCTGCCTACCGCTTCTATCGTGACAGCAAGCTGAAGACGCCAGATATCGCCAAGGCCAAGCGGCTGCTTGCTGAGGCCGGCTACCCCTCCGGCATCGACCTGACGATGGTGGCGTCCGACAAACCGGACACGCGCACGCAGCTCGGCGTTGCGATCCGCGAGATGGCGGCTCCTGCCGGTTTCCGCATCAACGTTCAGACCATGCCGCACGCGACCTATCTCGACCAGGTCTGGAAGAAGGGCAATTTCTACGTCGGCTTCTACAACATGCAGTCGACCGCGGACGCCGTCTTCAAGCTGCTCTATACGTCGGACGCGGCTTGGAACGAGACGCGCTGGAACAATGCGCGCTTCGACGAGATCGTCAATGCGGCGCGGAGCGAGACCGACGATGCCAATCGTGCCGCGCTCTATGCGCGGGCCCAGACAATGATGAGCGAGGAGGTGCCGTCGGTGATTCCGGTGTTCTTCGACATTCTCGCAGCGCAGCGGTCCTACGTCGAAGGCTACCAGTTGCATCCGCGGGGCTCGGTGTTCCGGTTCGATCTGGTCTCGCTTGGCGCCGGTGCGCCCAAGCGCGCCTGAGAACGAGGTCCATCGGTGTCGCTTGCCTGGCTGCTGCGGCGGCTGCTGCTCATGATCTATACGGTCGCCGTCGTCTGCGTGCTGGTGTTCGCCATCACGCAGGCGCTGCCGGCCGATGCCGCACAGACATTGCTGGGTGAGAACGCGTCGGCCGAAGCGCTCGCGGCGGTCCGCGCACGGCTGGGGCTCAATGATCCGGTCTGGCTGCAATTCGTCCATTGGGTGGAGCACGCGGTCAGCGGCAATTTCGGCGTCTCCATGCGCACAGGTCTGCCGGTCGCGCCGGAGATGCTGACCGCGCTCTCGCGGTCGCTGCTGCTCGCCGCCGGCTCGCTCGCGCTGACACTTCTGATCGCGGTGCCGCTCGGGATGTTTGCGGCGCTGCGCCAGGGGCGTGTGGCGGACACTGCAACCAGCGTGATCGCTTATCTCGGCGTTTCGCTGCCGGAGTTCGTGACCGCGACCGTGCTCGCTCTGCTGCTGACGGATATCCTGCCTTTGCTGCCCGCAACCGGCTATGTGTCGCCGCTCGAGAATATCGGGCTGGCGCTGCGTCATCTGGCGCTGCCGGTCCTGACAGTGTCGGTAATCCTCGTCGCGCATGTCATGCGCATGATGCGCTCCGAGACTCTCGACGTGCTGCAATCCGACTACGTTCGTGCCGCCCGATTGAAGGGCTTGCCGGAGCGCACGGTGCTGGTCCGCCATGTCATGCGCAACGCGCTGCTGCCGGTCATCACCATCGTCGCGCTCGACGTCGGCTATCTGCTCGGCGGCATCATCGTGATCGAGGAGATCTTTGCCATTCCCGGCATCGGGCGTGCGCTGATGGTCGCCATCACCACGCGCGATCTGCCGTCGATCCAGGCCGGCGCGTTGATCATGGCGGTGACCTACGCGATCACTAACACACTGGCGGACGTGGTCTACGCTCTGCTCGACCGGCGGATCCGCTATGACTGAGGTGCTCCGACGGATGATCCGCAAGCCGCAGGGCGCGATCGGGCTGGCACTGCTCGTCGTGCTCACTGCGGTCTGTCTCCTGGGACCATGGCTTGCCCCTTACGGTCCGGAGAAGATGGACTTTCTTGGCCGGTTTCGCGCGCCGGGCTGGCAGAATTGGCTCGGCGCCGACCAGTTCGGCCGCGATGTGCTGAGCCGGCTGTTGTCCGGCGCGCGGGCGACCGTGCCGATGGCGCTGGCAGCGACATTGGCCGGCAGCGCCATCGGTGCCGTCGTCGGCGTCGCGTCGGCCTATCTCGGCGGCAAGGCCGACGAGGCCATCATGCGCACCAATGATGCGGTCATGGCGATCCCCGGCCTGCTGATGGCGCTGCTGCTGGTCAGCACGCTCGGCAATGGCGCCGGCAACGCCGTGGTCGCGATCGCGCTGGCTTTCGCGCCGGGCATGGCCCGGGTGACGCGCTCGGTCTCGCTTGCCGTCCGCAATCAGGACTACGTCAAGGCGGCGGTGGCACGCGGCGAGGCGGCGCCGCACGTCATCTTTCGCGAGCTGCTGCCCAATGTGATGGGACCCATCGTCATCGAGGCGACCATCCGGGTGTCGTTCGCGGTCATGCTGTTTGCGACGCTCAGCTTCCTGGGCCTGGGTGCGCAGCCGCCCGCGTCGGAGTGGGGACTGATGGTCGCCGATGCGCGCCAGTATATGCATCGCGCGCCGTGGATCCTGATCGCGCCGTCGGCGGCGATCGCGCTGTCGGCCATTGCCTTCAATCTCGTCGGCGACGCCTTGCGTGATGCGCTCAACCCGCGAGACGATCGATGACACCGGCGCTCGCGATCACCCAATATAGCCTCGACTACGTGACTTCAGCGGGCGCCATCCCCGTGCTGCGGGACGTCTCGCTCGCCATCGCGCCGGGCGAGGTGCTCGGCCTGGTCGGTGAATCCGGCTCCGGCAAGAGCTCGCTCGCCTGGGCCTTGATGCGGCATCTGCCGGCCAATGCGCGCGAGGTCTCGGGCTCGCTTCGGCTCGGCGACATCGATCTGCAGGCGCTCGGACCGAAACGGCTGATCGAGGTGCGCGGCCGCCGGATCGGCATGGTGTTCCAGGATCCGTCCACCGCGCTCAACCCGACGCTGACCATCGGCCGTCAGGTGACGGAGGCGCTGATGCGTCATTGGGCTCTGAACGCGCGCGACGCTACGACTCTTGCAATCGAGCTGCTCGGCCATGTCGAGCTGCGTGATCCCTCTGCCATGCTGCGGCGTTATCCGCACGAGATCTCCGGCGGCGAGAAGCAGCGCGTGATCATTGCAACCGCGTTCGGTTGCCGGCCCGATGTGATCCTGTTCGACGAGCCGACGACAGCGTTGGATGTCATTACCGGAGCGCGCATCGTCGACCTGTTCGGCCGCCTGCGCGCGGAGACGGGCGTTGCTGCGCTGTACATCTCGCATGACCTCGCGATGATGACCCGCGTCGCCGACCGCGTCGCAGTCATCAGGCATGGCCGCGTGGTCGAGCAGGCGAGTGCGTCCGAGATCTTCCGTAAGCCGCAGCATGACTACACCAAATCGTTGATCGCGGCTGTGCCGCGTCCTGAGCGGCGGCTGGTGCACGATACGCCGGGCTCTGACGTGCTGCTCGAAGCCAGGGGCATCGAGGTTCACTATGGCAGGCGCGGCCTGTTCCGTGCGGCGCCGCCGCCGTCGACCCAGGCCGTCGACGTCGACATCCGTGCGGGCGAGATCGTCGGTCTCGTCGGTGAATCCGGCTCTGGCAAATCGTCGATGGCGCGGGCGTTGACCGGGCTTGCGCGGTTCTCGGGCGCGATCAGCTTTGATGGGCGGACGCTTCACGCGGCCGGCGACATGAACCGGGCCTATCGCCGCGACGTCCAGATCGTGTTTCAGCATCCGGATTCCTCGCTCAATCCACGCCACCGGATCGGCGAGATCCTGTCGCGGCCGCTGAAGCTCTATGGCGGCGATCCGTCGTCGGTGCCGCGACTGCTCGAGCAGGTGCGGCTGCCGGCATCCTATGCGACGCGCTGGCCGCATCAGCTGTCGGGCGGCGAGAAGCAGCGCGTCGCGATCGCCCGCGCTTTTGCGGCACGCCCGCGACTCGTGATCTGCGACGAGATCACCGCGCCGCTCGACGTCTCCGTGCAGGCCCAGATCGTCGAGCTTCTGCTGGCGCTGCGCGCCGAGACCGGCACGGCCTATCTGTTCATTACGCACGATCTGAATCTCATTCGGCAGATCGCCCACCGCATCGTCGTGATGCGCCACGGCCAGCTCGTCGACAGCCGCGCCGTCGATGCCTTCAGCGCCGAGGACGTTCACCCCTATACACGCGAGCTGATGGCGGCTTCGCCCGTTCCGGTCGGCTGACCGCAAGGATTTCAACGTATGGACCGCAAGGATCTGCTCGCCCGCATCGATGTTCCGGCTGCGCTCGCGCTGCTGTCGCGCATGGTGCAGCACAAGAGCTATTCGAAGACAGAGGGCGAGAAGCAGCTCGCCACGTTCATGGCCGACCAGATGCGCGAGATCGGGCTCGACGCGGCCGTTGCGCCGTTCGGCGATGAGGGACGCGTCAACGCCGTCGGGCGCTGGAAAGGAACCGGGGGCGGCAAGAGCCTGCTGTTCAACGGTCACGTCGACACCAACCCGGTGACCGAGGGCTGGACGGTCGATCCATGGGAAGGAAAGGTCGACGACAAGTTCATCTACGGCATCGGCGTGTCCAACATGAAGGCCGGCGACGCCGCCTATTTCTGCGCCGTCAAGACGTTGATCGAAGCCGGCGTGAAGCTGAAGGGCGATGTCATCCTGACCTATGTGGTCGGCGAGCTGCAGGGCGGCGTCGGCACCTATTCGCTGATCGAGCAGGGGCTGCGCGCGGACTACTTCATCAATTCGGAGCCGACTGATCTGAAGGCGATGACCATGCACGCGGCGGCGTTCATGTTTATCATCGAGCTGGTCGGCAACACGCGGCATCTGTCCAAGCGCGAGGAGGCGGTCGATGCCATCAGCGCCGCCTGCGATCTCATCCCGCGCCTCAACGCGATGACGTTCTCCGGCGCCCGGTCGCCGGCCCATGCGGCGATCAACCGCGTCCATGTCGGCGTCGTTCACGGCGCGCTCGGCCGCGAGCTGCACGAGTGGCGGACGCCGCAGGTGGCGGACTTCGTCCGCATCAAGGGCTCCGGCCGTTATGCACCCGGCCAGACCGAGCAGGGCGCACTCGCCGACATGCGGCGTGAGCTCGATGCGCTGGAGACACGGTTTCCCGGCCTCAAGGCGCATCTGATGTCGGAAGACCGGGCCGGCGTGCCGACGATGCCGCCGTTCGAGGTCGCGCCGGAGAGTCCGATCGTCCGCGCGATCAACGACGCCTATCGCGCAGTGCGCGGCGAGGCGCAGCCGACGGGGCCGGTTGCGCCGAGCTGCTTCTATGGCACCGATGCCGGCCATCTCTATGCCTCGGGCGGCATGGAGGGCATCGTCTGCGGGCCCGGTGGCCGGTACAACACGATGCCGGACGAGCGCGTCGACATTCCCGACTATCTCGACATGATCCGCATCTACATGCTGGCCATTCTCGACATCTGCGGCTGAGCCCGCGCTCAAGCGGTGGCGGCCTGCTGCTGGAACTGCTCGAACGCGCCGATCGCGTCGGCGGCGTACATCAGCGACGGGCCGCCGCCCATGTAGATCGCCATGCCCAACGTCTCCTCGACCTCCTGGCGCGTCGCGCCGAGACGGACCAGGGCCTCGGCATGGAAGCCGATGCAGCCGTCGCAGCGGACGGCGACGCCGATCGCGAGCGCAATCAGCTCCTTGGTCTTCTTGTCGAGTGCGCCGTCGGCGCCGGCGGCCCGCGCCAGCGCGGAGAAGCCCTGCATCACATCAGGGATGTCCTTGCGCAGCGTCTTCAGGTTGCCGGAGATGTCCTTGCAGATCTCGTTGTAGTTCTTGGTCATGGAGATGTCCTAGGGTGCTTTCATGGTCGGTTTGCCGGGATCGCGCAGCGCGATGTAGATCGCGGGGATGACGAGCACGGTGAGCAGGGTGGAGGAGGCGAGGCCGAACAGCAGCGAGATCGCCAGGCCCTGGAAGATCGGATCGAGCAGGATCGTCGCCGCCCCGATCATGGCCGCCAGCGCCGTCAGCAGGATCGGCTTGAAGCGCACGGCACCGGCTTCGAGCACGACGTCGCGCAACGTCTTGCCCTCGTCGCCGCTGTGCCGGATGAAGTCCACCAGCAGGATGGAGTTGCGCACGATGATGCCGGCGAGCGCGATGAAGCCGATCATCGACGTCGCGGTGAACGGCGCGCCAAGCAGCCAATGGCCGAGCAGAATGCCGATCAAGGTCAGCGGGATCGGCGTCAGGATGACGAGCGGCAGCCGGAAGCTCTTGAACTGTGCCACCACCAGCACGTAGATGCCGAGGATGGCGGCGCCGAACGCCGCGCCCATGTCGCGGAAGGTCACATAGGTGATTTCCCATTCGCCGTCCCACAGTAGCGTCGGATGGGACTCGTCCTTCGGCTGGCCATGGAAGCCGATTACCGGCTTCGGCAGGTTGCCCCAGTCATGCGCATCGATGCGGTCGGCGACCGCGAGCATACCGTAGAGCGGCGCCTCGAAACGGCCGGCCAGTTCGGCCATCACCATGTCGGCAAAGCGGCCGTCGCGGCGGAAGATCATCGGCGATCCCTCTTCCATCGTCGCCTTCACGACCTGGCCGAGTTCGACCACGGTCTTGCTGCCGGGCAGCGTGTTGGCGGGCACCGGCGTCGAGGCCAGGGCCTCGCTCCAGCTCTTGGCGCGCTTCGGCAGCTTGACCGCGATCTCGATCGGATTGCGGTCCTCGCCGCGATGCGAGTAGCCGACCGACACGCCGCCGAACAGGGTCTGGATGGTGTCGTAGACGTCGCGCTGCTCGACGCCGAAGAACTCCAGACTGTCCTGGTCGATCGACAGCCGCAGCCGCGGCCGCGGCTGACCGATGGAGTCGTCGATGTCGACGATGAAGGGCACGTCTGCGAACACCTTCTTCAGCTCGGTGGTGACCGCGCGTCTCGTCGCGGCATCCGGGCCGTAGATCTCGGCCAGCAAGGTCGCAAGCACCGGCGGCCCCGGCGGCACTTCGACCACCTTGATGCTGGTGCCGGAGGGCACCGAGACCGCCTTCAGCCGCTGCCGCAGGTCGAGCGCGATGTCGTGGCTGGAACGCTTGCGGTCGCCGCGCGCGGCGAGATTGACCTGGAGCTCGCCGAGCTCCGGCCGTTCGCGCAGGTAATAGTGCCTGACGAGGCCGTTGAAGTTGAACGGCGCCGCCGTGCCGGCATAGCTCTGCACGTTGCTGATCTCCGGCAGCTGATGCGCGATGTCGGCCGCGGCGAACAGCGTCCGCTCGGTGTCTTCCAGGCTCGCGCCTTCCGGCAGATCGACCATCACGGCGATCTCCGACTTGTTGTCGAACGGAAGCAGCTTGACAGTGACGGACTTGGTCGCGAACAGCGTCATCGACAGCAGCGTGGCGATCCCGACGCCGAGCAGGAAGATCCAGGCGGAGCGCTTGCTGGCGACGATCGGACGCGCGACGCTGCGATAGATCCGGCCGAGCCGGCCTTCGCCATGCGCGTCGTGATGCGCTCCGGCCCCCGCGGCGGTGGTTGGCTTCGGCGCGAGGCGCAGCATTAGCCAGGGCGCCACGACCATCGCCACGACAAACGAGAACAGCATCGCAGCCGAGGCGTTGGCCGGAATCGGCGCCATGTACGGGCCCATCAGGCCCGAGACGAACAGCATCGGGAGCAGGGCGGCGACCACGGTGAGAGTAGCGACGATGGTCGGATTGCCGACCTCGGCCACGGCCTCGATGGTCGCCTGCAGACGCGGACGGCCGTCGCGCATGCCCCAATGGCGTGCGATGTTCTCGACCACGACGATGGCGTCGTCGACCAGGATGCCGATCGAAAAGATCAGCGCGAACAGGCTGACGCGGTTGATGGTGTAGCCCATCAAATTGGCCGCGAACATCGTCAGCAGGATCGTGGTCGGGATCACGACGAAGGTGACCACCGCCTCGCGCCAGCCGATCGCGATCGCGATCAGCACGACGATCGAGATCGTCGCGAGGCCGAGATGGAACAGCAGCTCGTTGGCCTTTTCATTGGCCGTTTCGCCATAGTCACGCGTCACCGTGACCGCGACGTCGCTCGGAATGAGGCTCGCCTTGAGCCCGTCCAACCGTTGCGCGATGTCGTGCGACACCACGACCGCATTAGCGCCGGCGCGCTTGGCAAGCGCGAGACTCACCGCGGGCACGCGATGCCAGTCGCCCTTGTCGTTGCGCGCGTCGTCCCAGACGCGGTGCTCGGCGAGGTTGGGGCCGATGACGACGGTCGCAACATCGCGCACATAGACCGGGCGTCCGTCGCGGGTCGAGATCAGCAGGAGGCCGATATCGGGGACGCCTGTCAGGGTCTGGCCCGCAGTGACGTTGCGGACGATGCCGCCGTCGCGGACGTCGCCCGCCAGGAAGGAGCGGTTGGCATCCTTCACCTTGGCGACGAGCTGCTGCAAGGTCACGCCGAACAGCGACAGCTTCTCCGGGCTTGGCTCGACGCGGATCTGCTGGGCGCCGCCCCCGGAAATGTAGGTCAGTCCGATATTGTCGACCTTCGTCAGTTCCGCGCGCAGCTTGTCGGCGAGCTCATAGAGGTCCTTGTCGGACCAGCGCTCGGCGGCCTCCGGCTTCGGCGACAGGGTCAGCACGGTGACCGCGACGTCGTTGATCCCACGTCCGACGATCAGTGGCTCAGAAATTCCGACCGGGATGCGGTCCAGATTGGCGCGGATCTTCTCATGGACGCGCAGGATCGCATCCTCGAACTTGGTGCCGACCAGGAAGCGCGCGGTGACCATGACGCGGTCATCTTCGGTCTGGCTGTAGACGTGCTCGACGCCGTCGATCGCCTTGACGATCGTCTCCAGCGGCTTGGTCACGAGCTCGACACCATCAGGCGCGCGCAGGCCGTCGGCGTTGACGCGGATGTCGACCATGGGGACGCTGATCTGCGGCTCCTCCTCGCGCGGGATCACGACCACGGCGATGAGGCCGACGACGAGGGAAGCGAGCAGGAACAGCGGCGTCAGCGGCGAGGCGATGGTCGCCTGGGTCAGCTTGCCCGAGAGTCCAAGTTTCACGGCTGCACCAATTGGTCGCCGGCGCGCAGGCCGGACAGGATTTCAAGGCCATCGGGGAGATCGGCGCTGGGCAGCGCGCGGCCGCGCTGCACCGGGACGCTCACCTGCTGCGCGCCCTGCTGCAGCTTCACGTAGTCGATGCCGAAGCGGGTGGTGACGTAGCGCGAGGGAATGACATAGGCGTCGCGCTGGCCGCCGGAGATCCAGACCCGCAGCCGGTCGCCGACGTAGTACTGGCCGAGGCCTGGGACGATGGCGTCGGCGACGACGCGGCCTTCCTCGATCTGCGGATAGACGAGGTCGATCACGCCAAACTTGTCGCCGCTGTCGCCGAACTCGGCGCCATCGATGCGGATCTTGTCGCCGGCTTTCAAGAATAGCGCATGGCGCTCGGGCACGCGCAGCCGCAGCTTGAAGTTCTGCTGCGCCACGGTGACCACAGGGTCGCCGGGAAGCACCACGGATCCGACGACGACGAGCTTCTTCAGCACGCGGCCGTCGTCGGGCGCCAGCACCTGGCCTTCGCTCATCTGCTGATTGACCACGGCGCGCTCGGCCGTCTTCGCCCGCAGGCCGTTCTCGGCGACGTTCAGCGCAGTGCGCGTCTCGTCGAGCTTGACCCGGGGCAGGGTGCCGCGCTCGACGAGGCCCTCGGTGCGGGTGAAGTCGATCTGCGCCTGGTTGGCTTGCGCCTGCAACGCCTCGATCTGGGCGTCGAGCGACTTGAGTTGCAGCGCGAGCTTCTCGTCGCCGATCAGAGCGATCGGCTGGCCGCGCTTGACGGGATCGCCCTCGCGCACGGACAGCTGAGCAACGGTGCCGCCGATGCGGCCGCGCGCGGGGACGACGCTGACGCTTTCCACGGTCGCGAACACCGCCTTCTCGTCGGCCACCTGGCGCGGAGCCACCGTGAGCGTCTCGGCATTGGCTGCTACCGACTGCCAGCTCATCATAGCGATCAAGCTCAGGAGCGATAATCTGCGCATTGGCTTCATCCTGTTCTCTTTTGAATCAATTCGAGTGGTCGAGCCAAACGGGCAGTCCATCCATCCCACTGGGCGGCGGGTTCCCACTTGATGCTGCTCAACTCGTAGGCGTTCGACGGTCATAGTCTCGACCCGGGTTCCGGCGGCGGCGTCGCGCAATAGACCTGATAGAGCGTCTTCAGCACCTCGCGCGCCGGCTCGCTGCTGATCGAGTAGTAGATCGTCTGTCCGTCGCGCCGGGCAGTGACCAGGCCGTCCTTGCGCAGCAGTGCGAGGTGCTGGGAGACGGTCGAGTCGCGCAGGCCCAGGGACGCAGCCAACTCGCCGACCGAGCGCTCACCGTCGACCAGCTGGCAGATGATCAGGAGCCGGTGGCGGTTCGACAGCGCCTTCAGGAGATCGCTGGCTTTGTCAGCGGCCACTTCCATGATGTCAGCATCAAATTTCATAGTTGCGTATATACGGATATACAAATATATAGTCAAGGCCGGCCCGGAAGGTCGGGGCTGAGCAAAACAAGAACGAAGCAAGGCGATGGAGGACCCAATGGCGGACGTTGTCGTGATCGGAGCGGGGCTGAGCGGCTCCCTGATGGCCTATGAATTGCTGCCCCAGATGCGAAAGGAGGATCGCGTGACCGTCATCTCGCAAGGGTCCTCGTATCATTTCGTGCCGTCCAACCCCTGGGTGGCCGTGGGTTGGCGCAAGCGCGACGACATCGAGATCGATCTCGTCGACGTCATGCAGCGCAAGGGCATCCGGCTGCTGACGCAGGGCGCCAAGCGGGTGCATCCGGACGACAGCCAGGTCGAGCTGACCGACGGCACCATGGTTCCTTACGACTATCTCGTCGTCGCCACCGGTCCCGAACTCGCCTTCGACGAGATCCCGGGGCTCGGCCCGGACGGCCATACCCAGTCGGTCTGTCATGTGGATCACGCGGCGCATGCCAAGGCGGCCTTCGACAAGCTCGCCGAGAAGCCGGGTCCGGTGATCGTCGGCGCGGTGCAGGGCGCGTCGTGCTTCGGGCCGGCCTACGAATTCCTCTTCATCCTCGAGACCGAGCTGCGCCGCCGCAAGATGCGCGACCAGGTGCCGATGACCTTCGTCACCTCCGAGCCCTATATCGGCCACCTCGGACTCGACGGCGTCGGGGACACCAAGGGGCTGCTGGAAAGCGAGATGCGCGAAAAGCACATCAAGTGGATCACGAGCGCGCGCGTCACCAAGGTCGAGGACGGGCGGATGGTCGTGGAGGAGGTGGCCGACGACGGCTCGGTGCGCAAGACGCACGAGCTGCCGTTCGCCTATTCGATGATGCTGCCGGCGTTTCGCGGCGTCGGCGCGGTGAGGGGCATCGACAAGCTGACCAACCCGCGCGGCTTCGTCATCGTCGACAAGCATCAGCGCAATCCGGCTTTTCCCAACGTGTTCGCCATCGGCGTGTGCGTCGCGATCCCGCCGATCGGGCCGACGCCGGTGCCGGTCGGCGTGCCCAAGACCGGCTTCATGATCGAGTCGATGGTCACGGCCACCGCGCTGAACATCGGCGCGCTGCTGCGTGGCGAGGCGCCGAAGTCGCAGCCGACCTGGAATGCGATCTGCCTCGCCGATTTCGGCGATTCCGGCGTCGCCTTCCTGGCGCAGCCGCAGATCCCGCCGCGCAATGTCAACTGGTCGTCGAAGGGGGAGTGGGTGCATTACGCCAAGGTCGCCTTCGAGAAGTATTTCCTGCGCAAGATGAGACGCGGCACGCCTGAGCCGTTCTACGAGAAGTTCCTGCTCGACCGGCTCAACATTGGAAAGATCAAGGAAGTCAGGACGGGCACATGAGCGAGAGCTTTCAACTGGTGTGCGGCCAGTGCGGGCAGATCAATCGCCTCCCGGCGGGCCGCGCGCCGGGCCAGGGCAAATGCGGCAAATGCCACGCGCCGCTGTTTTCCGGCCATCCGATCGAGGTCGACCAGGCCGCCTTCGCCCGCCACCTCGCGAATAGCGACCTGCCGTTGCTGGTCGATGTCTGGGCGCCCTGGTGCGGCCCATGCCGGGCGATGGCGCCGATGTTCGCGCGCGCAGCTCAAGAGCTCGAGCCGCGCGTGCAGCTTCTCAAGCTGAACTCCGACGAGGCGCCGGAGGTCTCGGCGAAGTTCGGCATCTCCGGAATCCCGACCCTGCTGCTGCTGCACAAGGGCCGGGAGCTGCAGCGGATCTCGGGTGCGATGGACTCGCAACGAATCGTTGCCTGGACGCTGTCCGGCCTGCGGCAATGATGCCGCGGTGCCGGCTTGATTACGCTCAAATGCAACCATGAGGGACTATGCCATGAACGTCGACAAAGCAGTTCTCACCTTCGCAGGGTTCGTGGTCCTGCTCGGCCTCGCGCTCGGCTGGTATGTCAATCCGTACTGGTTCCTGCTCACGGCTTTCGCCGGCGTGAACATGATCCAGGCTTCGTTCACCGGCTTCTGCCCGGCGGCGATCGTGTTCAAGAAGCTTGGGCTGCGTAGCGGCAACGCATTCTCCTGAACGGCCAAGAAGGTGGGGCGAGATGACGATGAAGCGAGGGCATCATGGCTGACTCGGACGAAACCTATATTGTCGGGCCGCTCTACAAGGCGCGCGACAAGGTCTATCCGGCTGCCGTGCGCGGCCGCTTCCGCCGCATCAAGTGGACGATCCTCTGCATCACGCTCGGCATCTACTATCTGCTGCCGTTCGTGCGCTGGGATCGCGGGCCCGGCATGCCGAACCAGGCGGTGCTGGTCGATTTCCCGCATCGCCGCTTCTACTTCTTCTTCATCGAGCTGTGGCCGCAGGAGGTGTATTATTTCACCGGCCTGCTGATCATTGCAGCCGTCGCCCTGTTCCTGATGAACGCGGTCGCGGGCCGGCTGTGGTGCGGTTATCTCTGTCCGCAGACGGTGTGGACCGACCTGTTCTACGCCGTCGAGCGCTGGGTGGAGGGCGACCGGCGCGAGCGCATGCTGAGCGACAAGAAGGGCTGGACCTTCACCCATATCCGCCAGGTCGCGACCAAGCACTTCCTCTGGATCATGATCGGCTGGTGGACCGGCGGCGCCTGGGTGCTGTATTTCGACGACGCGCCGACCCTGGTGAAGGACCTCGCCACCTTCCAGGCGCCCTTCACCGCATATCTCTGGATCGGCATCCTGACGGCCACGACCTACATGTTCGCTGGCCACGCGCGCGAGCAGGTCTGCATCTACATGTGCCCGTGGCCGCGCATCCAGGCGGCGCTGACCGACGAATGGGCGCTCAACGTCACCTACAAGGGCGACCGCGGCGAGCCGCGGATGTCGGTGAAGAAGGCGGAGGCGGCGCGGCTGCAGGGCGCCCCGGCCGGCGACTGCGTCGACTGCCATCAATGCGTCAATGTCTGCCCGACCGGCGTCGACATCCGCAACGGCATCCAGCTCGGCTGCATCCAGTGCAGCCTGTGCATCGACGCCTGCGACAGCGTGATGACGCAGATCGGTCGTCCGACGGGACTGATCGGCTATGATACCGACATCAATGTTCAGCGCCGCAGGGAAGGCAAGCCGGAGATCTACCGGATCATCCGGCCGCGTACGATCATCTATGCGAGCTTCATCGCGATCGTCGGCGGCATCATGCTCTATACGCTGGCGACGCGCGGCACCATGGGCATCAACGTGCTGCATGAGCGCAACCCGCTGTTCGTTCAGCTCTCGGATGGCGGTGTGCGCAACGACTACACAGTTCGCCTCTTGAACAAGCGCGGCGCGCGCGACTTCGTGCTCGACGTCGTCGGCCTGCCCAATGCCAAGGTGACGGTGGCCGGTGAGACGCGCGAGGCCGATGGCCGCATGATGATCGATGTCGGTCAGGACCAGACCCGCGAGATCCGCATGTCGATCGAAGCCAAGGGGGCCGACCTGCCGCCGGCGCCGGTCGATATCGAGATCAGGATCACGGATCCCGCGACCGGCACGGCGGTGAGCAAGCACGATCACTTCGTGCCGGCAACGCGATAGAAAGCGATGCTCGGTTCGCCCCGTTCGGGCCTCATGGTTCGAGACGCGCCGCGGTCCGCGATCTGTCCTCGCATCGGCGCGATCGGCGCGGCGCTCCTCACCATGAGGGTCTAGCACCGAGGGCGACGCTGCACGCCGACTAAGAGGGTTTGCCTGGAGAGAGAGAGCTTAGCTCCAGGAGCTCAGGTTGCACGTTAAGGGAACAGATTTCGCGCCTCACCCTGAGAGGATGAGAAAGAATTCGAATTTTGCAGTTTTCGGACGAGCTAAGTCGTTGATTTGACTCATGTCGAAAATTGCCGAAATCGAAAGATTCACACCCTCTGAGGAGGCCGCCAGCGGCGGCCGTCTCGAAGGGCGAGGCCCAGCTGTTGCCCCACAACTCACAGCTCGACGTGTGCCAAGCCTGTTTGGGACGTTCACGAAATCAAACAGCCCTTCAAGAGCGATCGCACAAACCAGACATCATGAAGCGTTCCCGCGGCGCCGAGGCGTCCGAGTTGCTCCAGTCGTTCCGCCCTGCGAAGAAGAGGGCGCGGGGAATGCCGGGCGCTGGCCGCACCCATGGCCCGCCTGCAAGAAAAAAGCAGGCGGCAGTCACCACAGGTTCAGCCGAGACAGCCCGGCATTCCCCGCGCGATGGTCTTCACGCTTATAACGCGATCTCCCCGGTGTCCGGCTTGTTAGCCACCGTCGCTCTCCGGATCATCATGACCAGAGAGCTTGGCGCCAGCTTCGGGGCGCCAGGACCACGCGTCTTTACGTCCGCCATCAGCCGTTCGTCCGCGCGCACTGAAGCACGCTGCAGCATGATCGCGGCCACCGCATCCCACCTCGCGTGTCGTGACGATCGCGATGCGCCCCTCTTGCCGAGGCGGGACGGCGATATTCAATCGCAGTTTCTGTAAAAACGAAAGTTGAAAATGGCGAGGGCAGCATGTGGCGGTGGCCAGGATGTTGATCCTGCTGGCGAAGAATTTTCCTGCTGCGACGGCCGCCAGAGGCTGCCGCAGCGCTGATCGACCTGCATCTTCCGGCCGAGTCGCCCGTCGGGCCAAAATGACCGTGGTCTCCTCGGGGCGCGCGACAGAGGGCCGTCGTTCTAGCCTCCAGCCCTAGACGCCGGGTGCGGTGTGTGAGTTGCGCTCCTGAAGGAGGCGGGGAAGCGCTACCCGCGCGCCGTCCATGAACAGCAGGATCGCGTCGCGAACGGTCTGCTCGAGATCAGGCGGCACCGGCGTCTCGTAGATGAATTTCCGGATCGCGAGATAGAAGATGCGGCCATGCAGGCCCCAGAACATTTCAGTCTCGCGGCTTTCGAGCGGGCAGGTCGCGGCATCCGGCAGCTTCAATTCGTGGCGCAGCTCGATCGCGGCCGGCTCGATGATCTCCTGGCGGACGAGATCGAGGTAGCGTCCAGTAATGCCGAACGACTTCATGCCCGAGAACACGAAGATCCGCACCCAATTGTACTCGAACACGCGCGCGACGTAGTCGAGATAGAAGCTCGTCAGGCGCGTCTGCAGCGGCTGGCTGCGGTCGCGGATCAGCGGGCCCCAGTCCTGCGACCAGCGGCTGAGATAGACCTCCTGATAGACCCGCTCGATCAGCGCTTCCTTGGAAGGAAAGTGCCGGTAGATCACCGAATGCGCGATACCCATGCGCTTGGCGAGCTCCCGGGTCTGGCCTTCGAAGCCACGCTCGGCGAAGAAGCGGATCGCTTCATCGACGATCAGCCGCTCGCGGTCGGCCGCCCGCATGTTGCGGCGCCGGGGCTGCGGCAAGTTGTCCGGTTTGGACGCGCGTGCGGCGCGGTTTGCCGTCTTGGTCGCGTTGGCTGTCTTTGGGGGCTTGGCCATGATCTGATTGGGTTGCCGCAATGCGCATGTGATAGCCGAAAGCAGTTTTGTGACCAATCGTTCGTTTCTGGTTGACCGCGGCGGCAACCTCGTGCACTGTTTTGAGACCAGATGGTCACAAATCTGGCAGTCCGGGCTGATGAGCCCTGGAGACGAGGAAACGGATGAAAGCGCGGGCTTTCAGCTATTTTCGTGCACGCACGATCGACGAGGCGCTCGACGCTGCTGCGCGCAGCGGCGATGAGGCGCGCTTCATCGCCGGCGGACAAAGCCTCGTTCCAGCCCTGGCGCTGCGTCTGCAGGCGCCGCGCCTGCTGATCGACATCAACCACATCGACGATCTCTGCGGCGTGAGGCGCGAGGGCGAGTGGCTGCGCATCGGCGCGCTGACGCGGCATTGCCAGATGCTGACCGAGCCGCTGATCGGTGAATTCGCGCCGCTGCTGCGGGCCGCCGCGCCATATGTCGCGCATCCCGCCATCCGCAATCGCGGCACGCTGGGCGGCAGCGTTGCGCTCGCTGATCCCGCCTCGGAATTTCCAGCGGTCGTCCTGGCGCTCGGCGCCGAGATGGAGATCGCCGGTCCTGCCGGCCGGCGGCGTGTCGGGGCCGATGAGTTCTTCATCGATCTGTTCGAGACGGCGCTCGCGCCCGGCGAGCTGCTGGTTGCGGTTCATGTGCCGTTGTTGCGCGCCAATCAGCGCATTGCGTTCGACGAGCTGGCGCGTCGCCGCGGGGATTACGCGCTTGTCGGCTGTGGCATGATCGCGACGGTCGAACAGGATCTGATCGCGGATATCCGGATCGCCTTGTTCTCCGTCGGCAATGTGCCGACGCGCGCGAAATCCGCGGAGGCCGCGCTCGCAGGAACTCGCCTCGACGCCGACCGCATCTCTGCGGCCCAGGCGGCGCTGGGTGGTGATCTCGCGCCTGACGACAGCGACGACGTGCCCGCCGCGATGCGTCTGCATCTGGCGCGGGTGCTGCTCGGCCGTTTGCTTGGTCGCCTCAGGGAGGCAGCATGAGCAGCAGGGCGGTCGATCTCGACGACGCTGACGAAGCCGTGCGCGTTCGCATGGTTGTCAACGGCCGCAAGACGACGTGCGATGTCGCGCCGCGCGACACGCTGGTCGACTGTCTTCGCAATCAGCTCGAGCTGACCGGCACTCATGCCGGCTGCGAGATGGGCGCCTGCGGCGCCTGCCTGGTCCAGCTCGACGGCCGCGCCGTCCATGCCTGCCTGATGTTCGCCGTGCAGGCGGATGGCGCGCGGATCGACACGATCGAAGGCCTCGCGGAAAGCGGCGTGATTGCCGACCTGCAAGCCGAGTTTCACCGGCGCAACGCCCTGCAATGCGGCTTCTGCACCCCGGGCATGCTGATGACCGCGCATGAATTGTTGACCCACCACGCGACGCCGGATCGAGAGATCATCCGCGATGCGCTCTCGGGCAATTTCTGCCGTTGCACCGGCTACGAGGCGATCGTCGACGCCATCGAAGCGGTGGCCGATGCACGCGCGACCAAGGCGTCGCAGCCTGGGGAGGGCTCGTCGCCATGAGTGCGCCGCTGACCTCGCTGGATCGTCCGAATTCCTATATCGGCCGCGCGGTGCCACGGCCGAACGCCAAGCGGCTGCTCGCAGGACGCGGGCGTTATGTCACCGACATCCGCCTGCCGCGCATGCTGCATGCGGCGTTCCTGCGCAGTCCTCATGCGCATGCGCGGATCATCAGGATCGACGCCGAGGCGGCGCGCACGCTCGCCGGCGTGCATCTGGTCGCGACCGGTCCCGACCTCGCCAAGATCTGCACGCCGTGGACCGGGACGCTCGACCATTTCAAGGGCATGACCTCCGAGCCGCAATGGCCGCTGCCGCTGGAGCGCGTGGTCTGGGCCGGCCAGGCGGTCGTCGCCGTCGTCGCCGAGAGCAGGGCGCTCGCCGAGGATGCGCTGGAGCTGATCTCGGTCGACTATGAGGAGCTGCCCGCGGTGGTCGATCTCGGTGCCGCGCGTCAGCCGGGTGCCGAGCGGGTCAATCCTGCCGCGAGCTCCAATATCTGCTTCCGCACCCAGCTCGATAGCGGCGGTGTCGATGACGCCTTTGGCTCGGCCGCGCATGTGATCGAGGAGACGTTCAGCTTCGGCCGGCATACGCCGGTCACGCTGGAGCCGCGCGCGATCATTGCGGACTACGAGTCCGACAGCGGCATGCTCACGGTGCACCACGCCACGCAGACGCCGTATCAGTTCCAGGATCTCTATTCCCGCCATTACGGCATCCCGGAAGCGCGCGTGCGCGTGATCGCGCCAGATATCGGCGGCTCCTTCGGCATGAAGCTGCATGTCTATCACGAGGACATGGCGGTGGTCGGGCTGTCGATGCTGCTCGGGCGCCCGGTGAAATATGTCGCCGATCGCATCGAGTCCTTTGCCTCCGATATCCACGCGCGTGATCACCAGGTGCGGGCGCGCATGGCGGTGGATGCCGCGGGCAAGATCCTCGCCATGGATGTCCACGACGCCACCGCGATCGGCGCCTTCTCGACCTATCCGCGCACCAGCGTGGTCGAGGGCAACCAGGTCATCCGCCTGATCGGCGCGCCCTATGACTTCAAGTCGTATCGTGCGGCGCTGGAGGTCGTGTTCCAGAACAAGGTACAGACCAGCCAGTATCGCGCCGTCGGCCACCCCATCGCCTGCGCGGTCACCGAGCGGATGGTGGATCTGGCGGCTGAACGCGTCGGCCTCGATCCGCTGGCGATCCGCGCGACAAACGTGATCGCCGATGATGCCTACCCGACGGCATCGCCCACTGGCTACAGGTTCGAGGCGCTGTCGCATCAGGCGTGCCTGGCGCGGCTGCGCGAGATCATGGACTATGATCGCTTGCGCGCCGAGCAGGCTGAGCTGCGCCGGCGCGGCATTCATCGCGGCATCGGCATTGCGACCTTCGTCGAGATCACCAATCCGAGCCCGGCGTTCTATGGCGTCGGCGGCGCGCGGATCTCCTCGCAGGACGGCGCGACGCTCAGCCTGACGCCATCCGGCGAGGTGCGTTGCGCGATCTCCGTGACCGAGCAGGGGCAGGGCACCGAGGCGATCATCAGCCAGATCGTTGCCGATCAGCTCGGCCTCGCCCAGGAGCACGTCAAGATCTTGACCGGCGACACCGAGGTGACGCCGCATGGCGGCGCGACCTGGGCCTGCCGCGGCGCCGGCATCGGCGGCGAGACCGCGCTGCAGGCCGCGCGGCAGCTCAAGGCCAACATTCTGGAGATCGCCGGACTGATCCTGCAGGAGCAGCCGTCGGCGCTCGACATCGTCGACGGGCAGGTCGTGAGCAAGGCGACGCAGCAGCCGCGCCTCGTGGTCGCCGAGATCGCGCGGATCGCCTATTTCCGTTCCGACACGCTGCCGCCGGGCACCCAGGCGCAACTGACCGTCAGCCATCACTTCGCCCCGCAGGGCTATCCCTTCGCCTTCACCAACGGCATCCAGGGCTGCTATCTCGAGGTCGATGTCGACACCGGCTTCGTCAAGCTGCTGAAGCACTACGTCGTCGAGGATTGCGGCCGCATCATCAACCCGATGCTGGTGGACGAGCAGCTGCGCGGCGGCGTCGTGCAGGGGCTGGGAGCTGCGCTGTTCGAGGAATGCCGCTACGGTGACACCGGCCAGTTGCTCAACGGCTCCCTCGCCGACTATCTCGTGCCGATGGCGATGGAAATGCCTGATATCGTCATCGACCATGTGGAGACGGCGACGTCTGATACCATTCTCGGCGCGAAGGGCTGCGGCGAGGCCGGCACGGCGGCGGCGTCGGCCTGCGTGCTCAATGCCGTCAATGACGCGCTGACGCCGTTCGGCGCGTCCATCAATGCCATTCCGATCACGCCCGCGCGCGTGCTCAAGGCGCTCAACCGCTACTAAGAAAACGAGATGAGGGAGGACATCATGCCAGTCTACGAGAGCAAGTCGCGACCAGCAGGAATTTCCCGCCGCACCGCTGTCATGGGCCTCTCGGCGGGCATCGCCGCGCTCGCAATGCCGCGGCTGGGGCGCGCCGCCGATGACACCATCCGCATCGGCTTCCCGACGCCGCTGACCGGCCCGTTCGCGGCCGAGGCGCGCGACCAAGTCAAGTGCGCCGAGCTCGCGGTCAAGCTGGTCAATGACAAGGGCGGCATCGCCGGCCGCAAGGTCGAGTTGCTGGTGCGCGACGACAAGCTCAATGCGGGCGAGGCGGCAACGCGGACGCTGGAGCTGATCGAGAAGGACAAGGTGCATGCCGTCGTCGGCGCGCTCTCCAGCGCCGTGCAGTTGGCGGTGAACGAGGTGACTCGCGCGCGCGGCGTGATCTACGTCTCGATCAGCCAGTCCGACACCATCAACGAGGCCAAGGATTTCAGCAAATACACCTTCCACGAGGCGCTGAATCCGCACATGACCACGGCGGCCGTGGCGCGGCAGACGATCAAGAAGGGCATGAAGGTCGCCCATCTCGTCGCCGACTATGCCTATGGCCATGAGATGCTGCGCGGCTTCAAGCGCGCCCAGGCTTCGATCGGCGCCGAGAGCGTCGGTGAGATCCTGCATCCGTTCGGCGCCGCCGATTATTCGACGTTCATGCCGCGCCTGATGTCGATGCGTCCGGACGTGCTGTGCATCAGCAATTTCGGCCGCGACCAGGCCAACGCGATCAAGCAGGCGGTCGATTTCGGGATCAAGCAGCAGATGAAGATCGTGGTGCCCGTGCTTCTGCACAATCAGCGTCTCGCGGTCGGTCCCGACGTGTTCGAGGGCGTCGTCGGCGGCGCCAATTATTATTGGGGTCTCGAAAGCCAGAACAAGACGGCGGCCGAGTTCAACAAGGCGTTCCGCGCGGCCAATGGCGGTGCGATCCCGACAGACTACGGCGCTTACGGCTATTCCGGCGTCGGCTCGCTGCTGCAGGCGATGCAGGCGGCCGGAGGCACCGAGACCGACAAGGTCGTCGCGGCGCTGGAGGGTCTGCAATATGACCTGACCAAGGGCCCGCAGCACTATCGCAAATGCGACCATCAGTCGGTGCAGTCGGTGCTGGTGCTGGAATCGAAGAAGAAGTCGGCGATGGCTGGCGAGAACGACCTGTTCGCGATCGTGGCCAATGACCCCGGCGCCGACGAGATGCTGCGGAGCTGCAGCGAGCTCGGTCACGCGACCTGATCCCGCCGGCATGGACCTCTCGCTGATCATCATGCAGCTGTTTTCCGGCATCGCCCTCGGGGCGGTGCTGGTGATCACGGCGCTCGGCCTCACCATCGTGTTCGGCATGCTCGGCGTGGTCAATTTCGCCCATGGCGCGCTGTTCATGATCGGCGCCTATGCCGGGCTGTACCTGGCATCGCTGACCGGCAGCTTCTGGTGGGGGCTGTTGCTCGCTCCCATTCTGGTCGGCGTGTTCGGCATGCTGATCGAGTTCGTCCTCGTCCGTCGCCTGTATGGGCGGTCGATCGATGATCCCCTGCTGCTCACCTTCGGCCTCAGCTACATCCTGGTCGAGGGCGTGCGCATCGTGTTCGGCAGCGACGGCATTCCGTTTCCGACGCCGTCGCAGCTGATCGGCGTCGTCGATCTCGGTGTTGGCTTCTTTCCCAAATATCGTCTGTTCGTGATCGCGCTGGTGGCGATCGTGCTGCTGGTGCTCTGGCTGATGCTGGAGAGGACCCGCGTCGGCCTGATCGTCCGCGCCGGTGCGCGCGATCCCCAGATCATGCGCGTGCTCGGCGTCGATATCGGCAAGGTGTGGCTGGCGATCTTCGGCCTCGGCGTCGGGCTTGCCGCACTTGGCGGCGTGCTGGCGGGGCCGATGCGAAGCGTGAACCCCGAGATGGGAACGCTGGTGCTGGCGGAGGCCTTCGTCGTCACCGTGATCGGCGGTCTCGGCTCGATCATCGGCGCCGTCGTCGCCGGGCTGATGGTCGGCATCTGCATCAGCATGGTGGCGCTGTTCGCGCCTGAGATGGCGACGATCGTGATGTTCGCGCTGATGGCCGCCGTGCTGCTGGTCCGGCCGCAGGGCCTGTTCGGCCTGAAGGGGAGGGCGTGATGACGGTGGAGTCGACCGGCGAGGCCCCTTCGCTGTCCCAGAGCCGGCGCCTGTTCGCGGTCCTGTCCGATCACCGCGTGCTGGTCTCGCTCGCAGCGCTCGCTTTGCTGCCCTGGCTGCTGCCGTCGAAGGCGCTCGCCGTCAACGTCCTGATCTACGGCGTCGTGGTGATGGGCTACAATCTCCTGTTCGGCTACACCGGGCTGCTGTCGTTCGGCCACGCCGCCTTCTTCGGCACCGGCGCGTATCTGACCGGCATCGCCATCGGCCGCTTTGGATTGCCGTGGTTTGCCGCCGTGCCGCTCGCGATCATGGCGAGCACCGCGCTCGCTGCGCTGATCGGAACGATCTCCACGCGCACCCGCGGCATCTACTTCTCGATGGTCACGCTCGCGCTGGCGCAGCTCGTCTATTACGTCGCGTTGCAGGCCTCGTCCTTCACCGGCGGCGAGAACGGCCTGCGCGGCTTCATCGTCGACCGCATCAACCTGCTCGGCTGGCAGGTCAACTTCCTCGACCCGGTCAACAAATATTACGTCCTGATGGTGTTCGCGGCGCTGGCGCTCTGGGTGCAGTCGCGCATCCTCAACTCGCCGTTCGGCGCCGTCATCGAGGCGATCCGGGAGAACGAGCAGCGGGCGCGGGCCTGCGGCTACGATGTCGAGCGCTGCAAGCTGATCGTGTTCATGCTGTCGGGTGCGATCTCGGCGATCGGCGGCTGCATGTCGGCGCTGCATCTGTCGATCGTCCCGCTGGATATTCTGCATTACCAGACCTCCGGCATGATCGTGATGATGGTGCTGCTCGGCGGCGCCCGCAGCTTCTTCGGTCCGTTCATCGGGGCGGCGACCTTCCTGATCCTGGAGGATGTCGTGTCGCTGTGGACGCCGCATTGGCAGATCGTGGTCGGCGCCATCTTCGTCGTGTTCGTGCTGTTCCTGCCGAAGGGCATCTGGGGCACGCTGCTCGATGTCCTGCCGTTTGCGAGGGAGCGGCGATGAGTACCGCGCTGCTACAGGCCGAGGGCATCGGCCGCCGCTTCGGCGGCTTCACCGCGCTGGAGGGCATCTCGGTGTCGTTCGCCAAGGGCGAGCTGACCTCGATCATCGGGCCGAACGGCGCCGGCAAGAGCACGTTCTTCAATATCCTCTCCGGCACGCTGTCGCCGAGCATGGGCACGTTGAGGTTCAAGGGGCGCGAGCTGAACGGATTGCCGCAGCACCGCTTCGTGCACCAGGGCATCTCGCGCTCCTACCAGATCACCAACATCTTTCCGGACCTGTCGGTGCACGAGAACGTCCGGGTCGCTGCACAGGCGATGCACGTGAGCTACGACATCTGGCGCAGGCGGGCTGACCTCGTCGAGCTGAGCGGGCGCGCCGATGCGGCGCTGACGGCGGTGGGCCTGATCGGCAAGCGAGCCGAGCAGGCGAAGTACCTCGCGCATGGCCAGCAGCGCGCGCTGGAGATCGCGATCGCGCTGGTGTCCGAGCCGGAGCTGTTGCTGCTCGACGAGCCGACCGCCGGCATGGGGCCGGAAGAGACCAAGGAGATGGTGGCGCTGCTCGAGCGGCTGGCCGAGAAGCGCACGGTTCTGCTGGTCGAGCACAAGATGAAGATGGTGCTCGGCCTGAGCCAGCGCGTGATCGTGCTGCATCACGGCCGGCTGCTCGCCGACGGCAAGCCCGAGGACATCCGCAGCAATCCGGATGTGCGCCGGGTCTATCTGGGACAGAGTGAAGGCTATGGCTGAGACCGCATTGCTCGAGCTCGATCGTGTCCAGGCCTGGTACGGCGCCAGCCACGTCCTGCACGGCATCTCACTGCGCGTGAACGAGGGCGAGGTGGTCGCGCTGGTCGGCCGCAACGGCGCCGGCAAGACCACGACCTTGCGCACGGTGATGGGGCTGATGCCAAGGGCCGAGGGCCGCGTGCGCTTCGCCGGCCAGGACCTGCTGCCGCTTGCTGCTCATCGGCGCTTCCATCTCGGCCTCGCTTACGTGCCGGAGGAGCGGCGCATCGTGCCCGGGCTGTCGGTGCGCGAAAATCTGCGGCTCGGCCTCGTTGCTGCGAAAGCCGACATCGACGAACGCGCGGCGATCGCCGAAATCTCCGAGACCTTTCCGCGCCTGCGCGAGCGGCTCGACCAGGAGGGCGTCACGCTGTCCGGCGGCGAGCAGCAGATGCTGGCGATCGCGCGCGCCCTGATCGCGCGGCCGCGCATGGTGCTGCTCGACGAGCCCTCCGAAGGCATCATGCCGGTGCTGGTCGAGGAGATGGGCGTGCTGTTCCGTCGGCTGCGTGACCAGGGCAAGACCCTGCTGCTTGTCGAGCAGAACGTCGAATGGGCGCTGCGGCTGGCCGATCGTGCCGTCATCATCGACCAGGGCGAGGTCGTGCATGAGAGCAGTGCGGCCGCGCTGCTCGCCGACAAGGACATTCAGGACCGTTACTGCGCGGTGTGAGCTATCGCTCCTCTGGCGCGGGCAGTTGCGGCAGCCGGGCGAGGCTGACGCCGGCGGCCTGATGCCGGAACATGCGCTCCACCAGCTCCGCGGCCTGCTTCGCAGCGTCCGCGGGCGCGAGTCCGCCGTTCCGGACGTTGGAGATGCAGTTGCGCTCGGAATCGACGCGGCCGCGGCGGGGCATCCAGGTGAGATAGAGCCCGAGGGAATCCGCGGCGCTGAGGCCCGGGCGCTCGCCGATCAGGATGATCGAGGCCGATGCGCCGAACAGCTCGCCGACGTGATCGGCGAGCGCGACGCGGCCTTGCGACGCCACGATCACCGGCGACAGCCGCCGGCCGGCCCCCGCGAGCAGCGGCATCAGCGCATCGAGCACGGGCAGGGCGTTGACCTGCACCGCGCGGCTGCTCAGGCCGTCGGCCACCACCAGCACGATATCGGCCGGCGCGCGCGGCTCCGACAGCAGCGCCTCAGACTCGGGGGAGAGCAGGCGGCCTTCGTCGGGGCGCTGCAGATAGGTGGCGCGATCCGGGGCGCGGCTGTGCACGGCGAGCGCCGGCCAGCCGCGCGCGCCGATGTCAGTTGCCAACTGCTCCGCATCGAACGGCTTGAGCACGGCATCGCGCGCCTCGGCATGCGCGGCCTGGAAGGCGAGATGCGCCGATGTCGGCAGGCCGGGACCGCAGCGCCCGAGCGCGATGCGCGCTTCGGTGTAGCGCGACAGCCAGGTCCAGTCATCGGCCGACGAGGTTGCGAGCATCTTGTCATCTGCGCCGCTCATCGCTCGGCCTCCAGCAACGGCAGCGCCGGCATCAGCCGCGCCGGTTCGAAGCGCAGCTCGCCCTGTGCGTCACTGATGCCGGTGGCCGCCAGCCATGCCTCGAACTCCGGCGCGGCGCGCTTGCCCAGCACCTTGCGGACATACAGTGCATCATGGAACGACGTGCTCTGATAGTTCAGCATGATGTCGTCGGCGCCGGGCACGCCCATGATGTAGGTGCAGCCGGCGACGCCCAGCAGCGTCAGCAGCGCGTCCATGTCGTCCTGGTCGGCCTCGGCGTGGTTGGTGTAGCAGACGTCGCAGCCCATCGGCAGTCCCAGCAGCTTGCCGCAGAAATGATCCTCTAGCCCCGCGCGCAGGATCTGCTTGCCGTCGTAGAGATATTCGGGGCCGATGAAGCCGACGACGGTGTTGACCAGCAGCGGCCGGTAGCGCCCCGCGACAGCGTAGCAGCGGGCTTCAAGGGTCTGCTGATCGACGCCGCAATGGCCCGATGATGACAGCTCGCTGCCTTGGCCGGTTTCGAAATACATCACATTGCCACCGACGGGGCAGCGCTGCAGGCTTTGCGCGGCGGCGTAGGCTTCATCGAGCAGCGAAAGCGTGATGCCGAAGCCGCGATTGGCTTCCTCGGTGCCGGCGAGCGACTGGAACACCAGGTCGACCGGCGCGCGGCGCTCGATGGCCTTCAGCGCCGTCGTGACATGCGCGAGCACGCAGGACTGGATCGGCGCGTTCGACGCGAGCCGCAGCGTCTCGATCATGTCGAGCAGCCGCATCATGGTCTCGACATCGTCGCTGGCGGGATTGATGCCGATCGTGGCGTCGCCGACGCCATACATCAGCCCGTCCAGGATGGAGGCCGCGACGCCCTTGGGATCGTCGAGCGGATGATTGGGCTGCAGCCGTGTCGACATCCGCCCGGGCAGGCCGATGGTGCAGCGGAAGCGGGTCACGACCTCGCATTTGGCTGAGACCGTGACGAGATCCTGCAGCCGCATGATCTTGCTGACGGCGGCGACCATCTCCGGCGTCAGCCCGCGCGACACCGCCGCAAGCGTCGTCGCGTCGGTCGCATCCGACAGCAGCCATTCGCGCAAGCCGCCGACCGTCAGGCTCGCGATGGCAGCGAAGGCGGCGTTGTCATGCTGGTCGACGATCAACCGCGTGACCTCGTCGCTCTCATAGGGAACGACGGCCTCGTTGAGGAAGTGGCGCAAGGGCAGATCGGCGAGTGCCATGCGAGCCGCCACGCGCTCGGCCGCATCCTGCGCAGCGAGCCCGGCGAGCACGTCGCCTGATCGTAACGGGGTTGCCTTCGCGAGCAGTGTTCGGAGGTCGTCGAAACGATAAGTCGTGCTGCCCAGCGTGTGTGAAAAGCCCATCTGTCTCCGCCCTGTGTCCTCACGCCGTCAGGTCAATATCAGCGGCAAATGTCGTCGTCGCAAACCACGTGCCCGCCATCCACCTGCAAACGGCGTGCGCGGGAAGAGAGAGCGCCTGCCCAACGGGAGGTGCCTTTAACGTGGGCAATTGCTGATTTGCACGACATATGCGCAATCAGCGTAGACGTGGTTCCACAAATTTGCAAATAATCACTCAAATCCACAGACGATCGGGCGGGAATGCGCCCGCCGCAGCACATGAGGGGCACGACGATGTTGCAGTTGTTGAAGGGCGTCTCCGCGAGTCTTGCTCTGCTCATGCTCGGCGCAGTTGCGCAGGCTGGTACGGTGACGGTCTATACGGCTCTCGAAGAGGACGAGATCGCCGACTATGTGAAGGCGGCCAAGACAGCGCTGCCCGATGTCGACCTCAAGGTGCTCCGGCTCTCCACCGGCGATCTCGGCGCCCGCATCATCGCCGAGGCGGGCAATCCGCAGCATGACGTGATCTGGGGCTGGGCGGTCACCAACATGCTCGATCCGCGCATCACCGCGCTGCTCGAACCCTATGAGGTCAAGGGCGCCGACAAGCTGCCGGCCTCCGCCAAGGGTGCTGATGCGAGCTGGTTCGCCGCGACCGGTTATGTCACCGCGTTCTGCGTCAACACCGAGGTGCTCAAGGCGAAGAACCTGCCGATGCCGACCTCGTGGAAGGATCTCACCAACCCCGTCTACAAGGGCGAGGTGGTGCTGCCGAACCCGGTCTCGTCCGGCACCGGCTACATGCAGGTCGCCGGCATCCTGCAGTCACAGGGGGAGGAGAAGGGCTGGCAGTTCCTGAAAGCCCTCGACGGCAACGTCGCCCAATACATCAAGTCCGGCTCGCGGCCGTGCAAGGCGGCGCGCGGCGGCGAGTTCGCGATCGGCGGCTCGCTGGCGTTCGCCGCGATCAAGTCGATCGAGGAGGGTTTTCCGATCAAGATGGTGATCCCGACCGACGGCGCAGGTTATGAGCTCGAGGCCTCCGGGCTGATGAAGGCCGCCAAGAACAAGGCCGACGCCAAGCGCTTCCTCGACTGGACCTTGTCGCCGGAAGCCGCCGCGCTCTACACCAGCTACAAGGAGCTCGTCACCATCTCGGGCACGCCGCCGTCGAAGGCCGCGCAGGCCGCGGGCTTTCCTGCAGATGTCGCCAAGGCGGTGTATCCGATCGACTTCGCCCGCTCCGCCAAAGAGCGCGACGGCATCCTGAAGACCTGGCAGACCAGCATCGGCCGCTGAGCGGAGCGGATCATGACGCTCGAGCTCGACCGGCTGCACAAGACGTTCGACGATTTCACAGCCCTCGACCGCATCTCGCTGAAGGTCGAGGGTAGCGAGTTCGTCTGCCTGCTCGGGCCGAGCGGCTGCGGCAAGACCACCTTGCTGCGGATCATCGCCGGGCTGCTGACGCAGGACTCGGGCCGGCTGCTGCTCGACGGAAAGGACCTCAGCGCGGTGCCGGCGCGCGAGCGCGGCTTCGGCATCGTGTTCCAGTCCTACTCGTTGTTTCCCAACATGACGGTGGCCGAGAACATCGGCTACGGCATGCGTATCCGCAAAGTCGAGCGTAGCAGGATCGCCGCGCGCGTGGCCGAACTGCTGGAGCTGATCAAGCTGCCGCATCTGGCCGACCGGTTGCCTTATCAGTTGTCCGGCGGCCAGCAGCAGCGCGTCGCGCTTGCGCGCGCGGTGGCGGTCGATCCGCGGCTGATCCTGCTCGATGAGCCTCTTTCTGCGCTCGACGCCAAGGTGCGCGCCGATCTGCGCGTCGAAATCCGCGAGCTGCAGCGCCGGCTCGGCATCCCCACCATCATGGTCACGCACGACCAGGAGGAGGCGATGATGCTGTCCGACCGGATCGTCTGCATGAATGGCGGCCGTATCGAGCAGGTCGGCACTCCGCAGGAGCTTTATCTGCGTCCGGCGACGAAGTTCGTCGCTGACTTCATGGGCAGCAGCAACCTGCTGCCGACCGACTGGGTGCGTGACGCGCTGCCGGCATTGCTGGCCTCTCGCCCCGACGGCGCCGATGCTGATTTCCTCGCCTGCCTTCGTCCCGAGCAGGTGCGGCTTCAGCCCCTTGCGTCCGGCGAGGCGAGGGTGGTCGACATCAGCTTCCTCGGCAACATCAGCCGCACCCGCGTGGCTTGGAAGGGCCGCGAGCTGCTGGTGCAGACCAGCGCGATCGACGGAGTCGCGCCCGGAGCCGCTGTGGCCGTCTCCGCCGATGTCTCCGGCTGCGGCTGGGTGCGCGCGTGAGCATTGCCGCGGTCGAGGTCGCCGAGCGCACCGGCTTCCGTCTGCGGCGCACCGGCAATGACCGGCCGCTGATCGCTGTCGCCATCGCGCTGCCATGTGTTGCGCTGCTCATCTTCTTCCTCTTCCCGCTGGCGATGATGCTGTGGCGCAGCCTCGTCGCCGACGACGGCAGCATCGGCTTTGCCAACTATCTCGCACTTCTGCGCACGCCCGGCATCGTCAAGGCCACTTTGAACAGCCTGATGCTCGGGCTCGCCACGACCGCCGTCTGCCTCATCCTCGGCTTCGTGCTCGCCTACACGATGACCCGGACCCGCGTGCCCGGCGCGCGCCTCATCTCCGCGGTGCTGGCGCTGCCGATGCTGGCGCCGTCGCTGGTGCTCGGGCTCGGGCTGATCTTCCTGCTCGGGCGCAACGGCCTGATCAGCGGCATGCTCGGCAAGCGCATCGATATCTACGGCTTCCCGGGCCTGCTGATCGCCGACGTGCTCTACGCCCTTCCGCAGGCGGTGCTGATCCTGAAAGCTGCGCTCGCCCATGCCGATGCGCGCTACTACGACGCCGCCGAGGTGATGGGGGCGGGGCGGTGGCGGCAGTTTTTCGACATCACCCTGCCGAACGTGAAGTTCGGCCTGCTGAGCGCGGGCTTCGTCGTCTTCACGGTCACCATCACCGATTTCGGCAATGCCGCCGTCATCGGCGGCGACTATGCGGTGCTGGCGACCGAGATCTACAACCAGGTCACGGGACAGATGAAGTTCGGCATCGGTGCCGTCGTCGGTCTGCTCCTGCTCGCGCCGACGGGGCTCGCCGTCTACATCGAGCGCGTGGCCGCGCAGCGCCAGTTCGGCGGTGGATCCGAGGGCGCCGTGCCGCCGCAGACGAGCTTCGTACCGGCGCGGGACGTGACGCTCGCGATCGTCAGCGGCCTTGCGACGCTCTCCGTGCTCGCCGTCATCGGTGTCGTGATCTATGCAAGCTTCATGCGGCTGTGGCCCTACCGGCTGACCTTCACGCTGAAGCACTACGACATCACCTTGAGCGGCGGCTACGCGCCGCTGTGGACCTCGCTGCTGGTCTCGGTGATCGCCGCCGGCCTCGGCACGTTGTTGCTGTTCGCTTTGGTCTATGGCATCCGCCGACTGCCGTCATGGCCTGCCAAGATCGTTTATCTCGTTGCGGTCATGCCGGTCGGCGTGCCCGGCCTCGTGCTCGGCCTGTCCTACATCTTCGCCTTCAACATCGCGGGATCGCCGCTCTCGGTGCTGTACGGCTCGACCTTGCTGCTCGCTCTCTGCAACTTCTATCACTACCACACCCAGGGCTTTCTCACGATGGTGACCGGCATGCGCGCGGTGCCGCCGGCGCTGGAGGAAGCCGCGACCTGCCTCGGCAGCGGCGCTGCGCAAGTGCTCGCCAATGTCATCATTCCCGTGATGTCGCCCATCTTGGTCTCGGTGTTCTTCTTCCTGTTCATGCGATCGATGGTGACGTTGTCGGCCGTCATCTTCCTGGTCACGCCATCACTCGGCATGGCCGCCGTCTCGGTGATGCGGCTCGACGAGGCCGGCTTCGTCTCGCAGGCCGCGGCATTCTCGACCTGCATCATGGCGGTGGTCTGCGCGTCGGCACTTGTCACGCAGCTGGCGCTGAGATGGCTGGCGCGCGGCGGGCGCCGATGATGCTGCAGGAAGACCGCCACCAGCGCATCCGCGCACTGCTTGCCACCGTCGGCCGCGCGACGACGGACCGCATCGCCACCGACCTCGGCGTCTCCCGCGAAACCGTGCGCCGCGACGTGCTGGCGCTGGAGGCGCGCGGCGAGCTGCGCCGCGTCCATGGCGGCGTCGCCGCGATCGCGCCGGAGGCCGAGCCGCCGATCACGGTGCGCGCCCGCGTGCGTCTCGCCGAGAAGACGCGCATCGCGCAGGCTGCGGCGCGCATGGTCAGTCCCGGCCAGACGCTGTTCCTCGACGTCGGCTCGACGGTCTCGATCCTCGCCCGCGAGCTTGCGACGTTGTCGGGTCTTACGATCGTCACCAACTCGTTCGAGGTCGCGACCATTATCGGCGGAGCTCCCGGTGAGCGCAGCAACCGCGTCATCGTGCTCGGCGGCGAACTCGGCAGCACCTTGCCGGCGACTTTCGGTTCGACCACCGTGGCGGAGATCCAGCGCTGGCAGGCCGATGTCGCGCTGCTGTCGCCGGTCGGCGTCGATCACCGCTACGGCGCGACCAGCTTCGACATCGAGGAGGCGAACGTCGCACGCGCAATGACGGCCGCCGCCAAGCGCGTGGTGATTCTCGCCGACCACAGCAAGATCGGCCAGACCAGTCGCGTTGCCTATTGCGCGCCGGACCGCATCGACAGTCTGGTCACAGATGCGCGCGCCGCCGACCAGCCCGCGCTCGGCGCGTTGCGCGGCGTCGTCGGCGAGGTCGTGATCGCCTGAGGTCGGTTGCGCTTCGCGGGCACGGCGCTAAGGTCGCGCGCCAAGCAAACGCAATTTCAAGGGAACACCGCCATGGCGCGCATTCGCTGTATCACCGAGATGGGCATGGGCGTCGACGTCCATGGCCGCGACGCTACCAAGGCTGCCAAGCGCGCGGTGTCGGATGCGATCCGCCATTCCAGCCTCGGCTTTTTCCGCATGGTCGGCAAGACGCCGCAGGACATGCTGGTCGACGTCACCGTCGCGGTTCCCAATCCGGAGGCGGTCGACACCGACGCGGTCGCCAAGGAGCTGCCCTATGGCACGGTGACGGTCACCGCCGTGAAGGGCGGGCTGGAGATTCCGGCCGAGGCCGGCAGCGATGCGATCATCATCGCCAATGCCGCAGTGCTGGTGCATCTCGACGACGGCAAGTGAGCAGGCCCATGATCCGCTTGACCCGTCAGCTGCGGCGGAGCCGAGCGCAGACGGCTCGCAAAATCGACTTGGACAACCATGGTATCACGCACCGAGATCAAACAGCAGAATGATTACCTGCTGCGTCAGCAGCACGACTTCCGCAGGGCCGCGGACATCGTGACGGATGCGCTGGCCGCGTTCGAGGAAATCGAAGCGATCGCGGTGATCGGCTCGGTCGCCAAGCCGCTGTGGAAGGAGGTGCCGCGCTTTCGCGCGTATCGCCGCGCCGGCATCGAGGTCTGGCACGAGTGCGGGGATCTCGACCTCGCGGTCTGGATCAGGTCGCAGCATCGGCTCGACGCGATCCGCCGCGCGCGGGATGCCGCGCTGCTCAATGCCTACAAGGCCGGCCACGGGCCAAGCACCGCCAATCACCAGGTCGAGATCTTTCTGATCGAGCCCGGGACCGATCGCTATCTCGGCCGGCTCTGCAATTACAACACCTGCCCGAAGGGCAAGCCGAAATGCGACGTGCCGGGCTGCGGCCAGATCCCCTTCAACAAGGTCGTCGACGGCTTCGAGCCCTATCCCGACCTGTTGGCGGCCGCGAGCTACGCCACCTTGTATCGGCGGGGGCAGGGCCGCTTGCGCTCGGCGCTCGATCTGCCGGGACCGCAGCAAGATCCCGATTGAGGCTCTGCTCCGTCAGCGGCTGCCCTCGCTGACCCACCGCGCCAGTCCCTCCGCCAGCCCGTCGAACAGCGCGCGGATCGGCGGGGCGTCCTTCTGGTCCTCGTGCACGGCGAGCCAGCACTCGAGCTCGAAGGCGATCTGGTCGGCGAGCACCGGGACCAGCGCCGGATTGCGGCGGGCCATCGCCGTCTGCATGCCGCCGATTCCCAGGCCGGCTTCGATCGCGGTGACCTGGGCGACGTCGGAATCGGTGCGATAGGAGAAGAGCTCGCGCGAGAGCGGCAGCTGTGCGCTGGCGACCGAGCGCGCCGAATGATCGTCGCGGTCGAAGCCGATGATTTGATGCACCTTGAGCGCCTCGATCGTGTCGGGCAGGCCGAAGCGCGCGATGTAGTCGCGGTGGGCGTAGAGGCCGAGTGGGATGCGGCCGAGCCGCCGTGCAACAAGGCCGTCCTGCTTCGGCCGGATCATCCGCACCGCGATGTCGGCGTCGCGCCTGAGCAGATCGTCGGTGCGGTTGTTCAGCACGAGCTCGATGACGATCTCCGGATAGCGCCTGCGGATGCCGGCGAGGATCGGCGGCAGCACGAAGGTGCCGACGATCTCGCTCGCCGAGATCCGGACCACGCCGCGCGGCTGCCCTGCATCGCCGCCGGTCCTGGCCGCGCGCACCAATGCGGCGAACGCCGCCTCCATCGCCTCGGCATGCGGCACCAGCGCCGCCGCCGCTTCGGTCGGCAGCAGGCCGGCCTGGGAGCGGGTGAACAGGGCGACGCCGAGGCCGGCTTCCAGCTCGTCGATGTGCCGGCCGATGGTCGGCTGCGTCAGCCCGGTCGCGCGCGCCGCCGCGGACAGGCTGCCCCGCCTGACGACGGCGAGGAACGAACGCAGCAGGCTCCAGTCCGAAGGCTCTATCATACGAAAATGTATAGCATCTCAAGAATGATTGGCAATTTTCGTTTTGATGCCATCGGGCCAAATAGCTGGGACAGCAGGAGATCGACCCATGTCCCACGACACCACCGTCCCGACCGCCTTGATCCTCGGCCTGACCGGCGCCATCGGCGGCGCCATTGCCAAGGCGCTGGCCCAGCGCGGCTTCACCCTCCGTGCGCTGACGCGCCGGCGGCCGGCCGAGCGGCCGTCCTTTGCTTTCCCGGTCGACTGGCGCGACGGCGATGCGCGCGATGCGGCCTCCGTGCGCGCGGCTGCCGAGGGCGCCAGCCTGATCGTGCACGGCGTCAATCCGCCGCGCTATGCGCGCTGGCGCGAGGATGCGCTGCCGATGCTCGCTAACACCATCGCAGCCGCCAAGGCGGTCGGCGCGACGATCCTGTTTCCGGGCAACGTCTACGTCTACTCATCAGCATCGCCTTCGGTCGTCAGTGAAACGACGCCGCGGCGGCCGACGACGCGGAAGGGGCAGGTGCGACTCGAGATGGAGGAGATGCTGGAGCAGGCCGCGCGCGACCACGGCGTCCGCGTCATCGCCATCAGGGCCGGCGACTTCTTCGGTCCCGGCGTGACCAATTCGTGGTTTGCCCAGGTGCTGGCGAAGGGCGGCATGGCCGCGACATCCGTGCAGCGCCTGACACGGCCGGGCATCGGCCACGCCTGGGCCTACGTCCCCGATCTGGCCGAGACCTTCGCCCGCCTGGTCGACATCCGCGCCGATCTGCCCAACTACACGATGCTGAATTTTGCGGGGCATTACGATGCGACGGGCCACGACATGACCGACGCCGTCCGCCGCGTCCTCGGCCGGCCCGATCTGCCCGTGAAGCCGTTCCCCTGGATCATCCTCTGGCTCGCCGCACCCTTCGTCGGCTTCATGCGCGAGGCGATCGAGATGCGCTGGCTGTGGAAGCAGGGACTCGCGTTGGAGAACCGCGGGCTGGTCGGACTGCTCGGGCAGGAGCCGCATACGCCGCTGGATGAGGCGGTGAGGGCGGCGCTAAGTTCTGATTGATATCTGACATCCGCAACCGGCGCGTGGCTGCTCATCCCGTCGGACGGCGCGTCACGCGGTGGCGACGTTTACTAATGATCCGTGCTAGTGAACGCGTCGCTTATAGAAAAGCGCCCGTGCGGCGGGGACAAGCTGCAAAAGCACAATGATTGACCAGTCGACTCGCGAGCAATTCGTCCAGTATCGCGGGAGAACGATCCTGCATCTGATCGATATAGACGCAGGTATCGAGCAGCAGTCCCTGACCAGCGATATGGTCCGGACTGAGAAAAGGCAGCTCCTCGTCTCGGCGTCGTGCAAGCGTCTTGCCTGGATCAAAGCGCGACCAGCGCCGAGCCGCATCGAAGTCGAACGCCACCACCTCAGAAGCCGAGCTTCAGCTTCGGGTCGACGGTGCCGCGGGTCTCTTTGAAGACGGTCGCGAAGTTGTCTTCCAACGCAATGGTCGCAAGCGCAAACTCGATGAGATCCGTATCTGCCTCGATCCCGGTTTGACGTTTGGCCTGCCTGACGAGCTCCGAACTCACACGTCCGCCAATGCGGCCGGTTTTGTCTTTCAGCAGCCCGGACTGCTCTGCCGCCCGCATGACAGCGTCAACTCGCGTCTCGACCGCAACAACCCGATTGGCTGAGGATTTAATGTCGGAGCCCGGCAGCGTCTTATCACTTGCCCTGGTCTTGCCCCGGCGAGCCGGCGACTTCCGAACTTTCATCTTGGCCATGAGCGTTGAACCTGTTGAACGAAAGTCAGCTTTGTTCAACATAATCGCTCGGGCGCTTTGGTTCAATATTTGTCGACGCCCTCACTCCACCGCATCCTTCTTCGCGATCCGGTGCAATTGCTCGAACAGGTCGGCCTGCTCGCTCGTGCACAGACAGACGCCCTGCGCGGACTCCGCTTCACCCGCGTTGAGGTAGGCGTGGCCCATGGTGCTGTCGAGATAGATGCCGTCGCCTTCGTGCAGGATCTCCGGCGCGTAGAACTCGGTGTGGACGGCGATGGTGCCGCGGGTGACCAGGAAGTATTCCTCGCCGCTGTGGCGGAGCAGGGGGCCGAACTCTTCCAATGTGCGGGCGCGCACCTCGGTGATCATCGGGACCATGCGTTTGCCGATCAGGTCGGTGCATTGATAGGTGTAGGTGTAGAACTTGGTGTTCACCACCTGGCCCTGGCCGGCGCGGCTGATGCTGCGGCGGGCGGTCACGGCGCGGCCGGCCTCGGGGCGCGGCGCGGCCGGGCTGAACAACTCGGCGATGTCCATCTGCAGGCCTGAGGTGAGCTGCAGCAGCTTGTCGTAGGTCAGCGACATCAGGCCGTTCTCGACCTTGGAGAGGGTCGACAGCGCCATGCCGGTCTTCTCCGCCACCTGCTTCAGGGTCAGGCCGCGCGCCTGGCGGGCCGCCTTCAGGCAGTGGCCGAGCTGGGAATGCGGGCCTTCGGCGGCGGTCTCGCTGACGACGGTGTCGGTCACTTCAGGGCTCCGGAAAATCCGTTAGCGGATCGGGTTGTCTGCGGCGCGGCCGGCAGTCGGGGAATGTCGCGCGAAACTGGTTGGTGAATCAATGGGCTGGACCGGGGGCTCACGCCCATGCGTGACGCGCGGTGGAACATTGCGTTTTTAAGTCGTGCATTCGATTTCTTATGTGCTAAATAGTTTTCCGAAACAGAAAAGAGAAGCCCTGTGGACTCGATTTGCGACAAGACTGCCGGCGAGCTGGTCAAGCTGCTGAAATCAAAGGCCATCTCGCCTGTGGCGCTGCTCGAGTCCTGCCTGGAGCGGATCGCGGCGGTCAACTCGGCGGTCAATGCCGTGGTGACCCTCGATGAGGCCGGCGCCCGGGCAGCCGCCAAGCGCGCCGAGGCTGAGCTCGCCAAGGGCGAGGACAAGGGTCCGCTGCACGGTTTGCCGGTGCTGATCAAGGACACCCAGGACACCGCCGGGATGCGCTCGACCTATGGCAGCCCGATCCTCGCCGACAACGTGCCGGTGGCCGACCAGGCCTCGGTGGCGCGGCTGCGGGCGGCGGGTGCGGTGATCTTCGGCAAGACCAACACGCCGGAATGGGCTGCGGGCGGCAACACCCGCAATCCCGTGTTCGGCGCCACCGGCAATCCGTTCGACACGTTGCGCTCGGCGGCCGGCTCCTCCGGCGGCTCGGCCGCGGCGCTCGCCTGCGGGATGGCGCCGCTCGCCTCGGGCTCGGACACCGGCGGCAGCTTGCGCAATCCGGCCGGCTTCTGCGGCATCGTCGGCATGAGGCCGTCCTATGGACTCGTCGCCAGCGACAAGCGTGCCCATGGCTGGTCGTGCTTGTCGACCGACGGGCCGATGGCGCGCAACGTTGCCGACACCGCGCTGATGCTGTCGGTGATGGCGAGCGACGATGCGCGCGATCCGCTCGCCTACACGCTGCCGGGCGAGGCGGTGCGCGGGCAGCCCGCGCGCTGGGCCGTGCCGCCCCAGGTCGACTTGCGCAGGCTCAAGCTCGCCTTCACCGAGGATTTTGGCTTTGCGCCGACCGAGCAACTGATCCGCCGCGCCTTCCGTGCGCGGGTGACGCGCATCGCGCCACTGTTTGCCGACGCGGCCGAAGCGACGCCGGATTGCAGCGGCGCGGATGAAACCTTCGCGGTGCTGCGCGCCTCGCTGTTCCTGACGCAGCACGGCAAGAATTATCGCGAGCGGCCGGAGATGATCGGGCCGAACGTGCGTGCCAATGTCGAGGAGGGGCTGTCCTACAGCCTTGAGGATTTTTCGCGCGCGGCCGCCAACCAGACCCGCATCTATCGCGCCTATCTGAGCTTCTTCGCCAAGCACGACGTGCTGATCAGCCCGACCATCACGCTCAGTCCGCGGCCGTGGTCGGAGCTGTATCCGGCGGAGATCGACGGCGTGCCGACCAAGTCCTACTTCCATTGGCTGGCGCTGGCCTATGCGGTGACGCTGGCGGGACATCCGGCACTCAGCCTGCCGCTCGGCGTTGACGAGAACGGGCTGCCATTCGGCCTGCAGATCATCGGTCCGCGCGGCGGCGATGCGCTGGTGCTCGGCGTGGCCGCGGCGCTGGAGCAGGCGTTTGCCGGTGATGCCGAGCTGCGGCGACCGCAGCCCGATCTCGCCAAGCTTGCCGCGTTGCCGCCGCTGGCGCAGACGCCGGGCTTCATGGCCTGGGACTAGGACCGGCCGCAATGACCAACATCTTCTGGAGCTGACAATGTCCGACGCAAACTCATGGCCGTTCTCGCTGGTGCGCCGCGCCGGCGGACTGGTGTTCCTGTCGGGCGAGGTCCCGGTCGCCGATGACGGCAGCATTCCCGAGGGCATCACCGCGCAGACGGACCTGGTGTTCAAGCACATCTCGGAGACGCTGGCGGGCGAGGGGCTGACGCTCGACGATATCGTGTCCTGCATGGTGCATCTCGCCGACAAGGCGGACTTTGCCGAATACAACGCAGCCTATCGCAAGCACTTCAAGGATCCGCTGCCGGTGCGCACCACGGTGCAGGCGCAGATGATCGCGGATGTTCGGCTAGAGGTCACCGTCGTCGCGGCGGCGCGGACCTGATTGGGAGTGATGACGATGCGGAGCGCAATCGTTCTCGGAGGCGGCATGGTGGGCGTCGGCACGGCGCTGCATCTGCAGAGCAGGGGCTGGTCGGTGGCGCTGGTCGACCGCCGCGAGCCCGGCCGCGAGACCAGCTACGGCAATGCCGGCATCATCCAGAGTGAGGCCGTCCGGCCGTATGCGATGCCCTATGACCTCGCCGGCGTGCTCGATATCGCGCTGGCGCGCACCAACGACGTGCACTACCGGCTGATGGCCTTGCCGCATCACGTCAAGCCGTTGCTGCGTTACTGGTGGAATTCGTTTCCCGCGCGCCATGAGGTGCTGACGCGGACCTATGCGCAGCTGATTGCGCGCGCCGCGCCCGAGCACGAGCCGCTGATCCAGGCCGCCGGCGCCGGCAATCTGGTGCGCCGCGACGGCTTCCGGGTGCTGCACCGGACGCAGGCGCAGTTCGACAAGGAAGCCAAGGAGGCCGAAGCGGTCGGCAAGGCGTTCGGCGTCAAGTTCAAGCTGCTCAGCGCGAGCGAGCTGGCGAAGGCCGAGCCCGGCCTCACCGATAGCGGCATCGGCGGCCTGCATTGGCAGGAGCCTTGGACGGTGTCCGATCCCGGCAGTCTCGTCACGTCCTATGCCGACTTGTTCGTCAAGCGTGGCGGCAAGCTGCTGGTGGGCGATGCGACGACGCTCGCACAACAGGGCAGCGGCTGGGCGGTGACGACGCAGGAGGGCCACATCGAGGCCGAGGCCGCGGTGGTCGCGCTCGGTCCGTGGTCGCCGGAGTTCCTGAAGCGCTTCGGCATGGACATTCCGATGGTGCGCAAGCGCGGCTATCACCGGCACTACTCAGGCGGCGCGCCGCTCGACCTGCCGCTGCGCGATGCCGCGTTCGGCTATCTGATGAACCCGATGGCGAAGGGCGTGCGCATCACCACCGGCGCGGAGCTGTCGTCGCCGGATGCGAAGCCGACGCCGGTTCAACTCGGCAAGGCCGAAGCGGCCGCGCGCCAGTTGATTGATCTCGGAAAGCCGGTCGAGCCCGAGCCGTGGATCGGCACACGGCCGTGCATGCCGGACATGCTGCCGGTCGTCGGCCCAGCCGCGCGGCACAAGGGCCTGTGGCTGCATTTTGGGCACGGTCATCAGGGCTTCACGCTCGGACCGGCGACCGGCCGCATCCTCGCCGAGCTGATGAGCGGCGAGGATGCGAGCGTCGACGTCGCGGCCTGCGCGCCGGCGCGCTTCGGCGCGTAAGCCGCGAAAGCGGCTGCAGCCCGCAATTTCAGGCTGCAGCCGGCGGCTCAACGCAGCGTCTTGTTTACCAACGACGCCCGTTTCTGCGGTGCAGAAATCTGCATTTCATACATTCGCAAGTCCGCGCTCCTACGGTCATCGCGGTTGGAGCAGAACGCGGGGGCGAGGCGCTAGTCGCACGTTCTGTGGTCCACCGGTGATCCGAACATCCTGTGGGGGAGCAGATGAATTTCGCGGGCCTGGCCTACCGATTCGTGTCGAATTTCGTATTTCTCGGCGCGGTCTACATGAGCCTGAACTACATCGAGAACTATCAGAACCGCGCCTTGCTCGCGCTCGTCATCCTGGTCTACGCCGGCATGCGCTCGTTCACCGTGGTGCGCTCGTTCCACTTCTACAGCCGAATCGAGAAGCTCGAGGCCGACGTTCGCCGGCTGTCCGGGATGCTGGGCGACGGCCCCGTCGGCCAGGTCGTCAACAAGCAGACGATGAACGATGTCGGCTCGCTGCGGCGAGACGGCGAGAAGATGTCCTATATGGATCTGTTCTTCCTGGCCGCGGCCGTCATCCTCTGCGTCAGCAAGCTTGTGACGAAGTAGTTCATACGCCACGCGCGAAGCGACCCGTCGCTTCGCACGGCGACGATGCTCTTGGACGATGCGCCTGGACGTCTTCAGCGCTTGCGGAGACTGGCGAGCTTGACCGGTCGAGCGGCCGGCTTGGCCGGGGGAGTCTCGATGCGAGCGAGATGGTGACGTCGCGCCGACAACGGTGCGGCGGGAGGCCATGCGAACAGGTCCGCTGCCGGAGCCGGCAAGGCCGGCGCCGTGGCGATTTTCGGGGTGATCGCCGGACGTGGCCAGGCCGGTTTGGGCAGGCTGATCGATGCGGCCGGGCGCACATCCAGATTGCCGAAATCGTCGAGCTTGGCGCGGACGCGGGTCTCCGCGCCCGCCGGATCGACCGGCGTGATCGCCGGCCAATGCGCGACTGGCGTCTCGTCCGACGGACGGTGCACCAGCCAGTCCTCGGGCTCGGTCGGCGTCGCCGGCCGGTCCTGCGTTGCCGCCACGACATGCACGATGCGGTAATTCTTCGCCTTGAGATCGGCGAGGATCTTCGGCAGCGCGGCCACGGTGCGCGCCTGGATATCGTGCAGCAGCAGAATGCCCTTGCCGCGCGCCTCCAGCCGCTTCATCGCGAGCTCATAGACCTTGGCGCCGGAGATGCTGCGCCAATCGTCGGCGAGGAAGTCCGCGCTCCATACCTGCAGGCCGAGCGAGGCCGCGTAGCTCTCGACGGCGTCGCCGCGCAGCAGGCCGGGGACGCGGAAGAACGGCGACAGGGCCGACGGATCGGTCAACGCCGCCTTCGTCCAGGCGATGCCCTGATCGACCTCCGGCTGCACCTGCTCCAGCGTCATCCGGTTCATGCTCAGCGGATGGTTCTGGCTGTGCGTGCCGATCGTGTGACCGGCAGCGGCGAGCTTGCGCACGCCTTCGGGATCGGCCTTGGCCTGGCGCCCGATCGTGAAGAACGTCGCCTTGACGCACTGGTCGGCAAGGATCTGCAGCACCTTGTTGCTGTATTTCGGGAGCGGCCCGTCATCGAAGGTGATGACCACCTCGTGATCCTTGAGCGGCAGCGTCTCCTTGTACTGCATCGCGCCGAGGCGCGGATGCTCGTGCGGATCGACGACCAGGGTGCGCGAGGTGCCGAGCGCGTTGGGATTGCCGGGACAGTCCGCGGCCCATGCGTCCGACGATCCCAAGCTCAACGCCATTCCGGCGACAGTCCCCAACAGCACTGCGAGCCGTGTGGGCCGTCCGACGCAAGCAGACTTACGATCACGCATCACGCTGCTCGATTCCCTTCACCGGGCCGGATCCTTCAGCCCGGCTCCTCGATGGTCCATGATAGGTCGCAGCCCTGCTGGCAAGCTCCCACCGAGACATAGCAGGGATGTTGAGCCGTCGCGACATCACATCGTCCTGAGTTCCGGTTTGCCGGTAGCTGTTGCCGGATTGCAATCGGCTGGAATCGCCGACGCTGCGACAGTCAAGCGTAAACGGCGGCCCTGAACGGCGGATTAACCACCGCCATGCGGCTCGGCAGGCGAGGGGCTGCCGCTGTGCTGCTCGCCGCTGTGCTGGTCAGTCTGCGGTTCCGCCGCCGTCTCGGACTTCGCCGGCACGATGTGGACCACGCGATAACCGTGATCTTTCAGGTAGCGCAGGAACGCAGGCAACATCGCGACCGTGCGCGGCTGCGGATCGTGCAGCAGGATGATGCCCTTGCGCGCCAGGTTCAACCGTTTGACCAGCAGCTTCAACGTCTGCTGCGGCGACATCGCGGTCCAATCGCTGGCCCAGAAGTCCGCACCGAACACGGCGATGCCGCGCGACTGCAGCAGCTCCAGCGTCGCCGGTGTCGATTCGAAGTAGGGGAAGCGGAAGAACGGCGTCGAGGGCGTGGTCGTCTCGGCGCCGTTGAGCGCCTTCTCGTCGGCGGCAATGCCGCGATCGATCTCGTCGACGGCCTGTTCCGGCGTGATGTGCGCCAGATGCGCGTGCGTGTAGGTGTGATGGCCGACCGTGTGGCCTTCGGCCGCGATCTTCCGCACCAGCTCGGCGCGGCCCGACGCGGGCTGGCCGACCAGAAAGAAGGTCGCGCGCACGCATTCCCTGGCGAGCGCCGCGAGCACCTTGTTGGTCATCGGCGGCGACGGGCCGTCGTCGAAGGTCAGGATCACCTCGCCGTCTTCCAGCGGCAGGGTATCAGGGAAGCTCTTCAGGCCGACGCGGGGATAGTTCTTCGGGTTCACGCTGAGCACGCGTGAGGTGCCGAGCGTGCCCTCGCGTGGACAGGGAGCAGGCTCGGCGCAGGCGCCGTGCATCACCAGCAGCGCGGCCAGCGCGCCGGCTGCGTTTACCCATCCCGTCATCCACCGCGCCTGAGACATCTTTTCCCGTTGCGCTCGCTGTTGCCGATTATGTAATGCGTGAAAGCACAAATCAGACCATTTGTCTGAATAAGAACTCGTGAGGCACGTCATGAACGATACATTGGACGTTGCCCCTGCCGATGCAACTCTAGCCGATCGCGCGGCGATGCGCACCGAATCCGGTGAGATTCGCGCCGAATTCATCGAGGCGATGACCGCCGCGATCGCGGCGGAGGACGAGGCGTTCCTCCGCGCGGAGGTCGCCGAGCTGCACGAGGCCGATCTCGGCGATCTGATCGCAGCACTCGCGCCCGAGGACCGTGTCAGGCTGGTCGAGCTGACCGGTACCGATTTCGACTTTTCGGCATTGAACGAGGTCGATGACGCCGTTCGTGAGGAGATCCTCGAAGAGCTGGAGCCGGCCACCGTCGCCGAAGGCGTTCGCGAGCTCGAATCCGACGACGCCGTCGAGCTGCTGGAAAGCCTCGACGAAGAGGACAAGGAGGAGATCCTCGAGCGCCTGCCGCCATCGGAACGCGACGTCCTCGAGCGCAGCCTCGATTACCCCGAAGGTTCGGCCGGCCGGCGCATGCAGACCGAGTTCATCGCGGTTCCGCCGGCGTGGACCGTCGGCGAAGCGATCGACTACATGCGCGAAACGCCGGACCTGCCGGAGCGTTTCTACGAGATCTATGCCGTCGACGAGTCCAGACACTGGCAGGGCGCGGTGTCGCTCGATGCGCTGCTGCGCGCGCGGCGTCCGGTGCCGCTCGCCGAGCTGATCGACGCGGACCGCCGCCGCATCACCGTCACCGACGATCTCGCCGAAGTGGCGCGGCTGTTCGGCAAGTACAATCTGGTCGCAGCCCCCGTGGTCGATGCCGACAATCGCGTGGTCGGCGTGATCACGATCGACGACGTCGTCGACGTGATCGAGGAGGAGGCCGACGAGGACTTCAAGGCGCTCGGCGGCGTGTCCGGCGACGAGGAGCTGTCCGACAGCGTCTGGACCATTGCCAAGGGCCGCTTCAACTGGCTGCTGATCAATCTCGCCACCGCGTTCCTCGCATCCTCGGTGCTCGGCCTGTTCGAGGGCCAGCTGCAGCAGATGGTGGCGCTCGCGGTGCTCGCACCGATCGTGGCGAGCCAGGGCGGCAATGCCGCCACCCAGACCATGACCGTTGCGGTGCGGGCGCTGGCGACGCGCGAGCTCGGGCCGAACAATGCGTTGCGCGTGGTCATGCGCGAGGCCACGGTCGGGCTCGTCAACGGCCTCGCCTTCGCGCTCGTCACCGGTATCGCCGCGGTGGCCTGGTTCAAGACGCCCGGCCTCGGCATTGTGATCGGGCTGGCGATGGTCTCCAACCTCGTCGCCGGTGCGCTCGGCGGCATCCTGATCCCGATGGTGCTGGAGCGCGTTCGCGCCGATCCGGCCGTCGCCTCCGGAACCTTCGTCACCACGGTAACCGACGTGGTTGGTTTCTTCTCGTTTCTGGGCATCGCGACGCTCTGGTTCGGCTTGAAATAAGCCCAGCGGCTGAACGACTTATATCGTTAATTCGGCCTTAACGCGGCTCGGCGACACTCGGCATCGAGATGGAGTCGGACCATGCAACAACGCTTGCGGCTGAAGGCGGACGGACGGATCGTGGAACTGCGCGACGGCGGGGAGTTTCCGCTGGCGCCGTCGACGGCCACGCCGGCAAGCCCGCTGGAGGTGCGCGATCTCCGGCGGCGGGTGCAGCTGACGCAGCAGGAGTTCGCCGCCAAGCTCGGCGTGCCCGTCGAGACCATTCGCAACTGGGAGCAGGGCAAGCGCATGCCGCGCGGCCCGGCGCGCGCTCTGCTGACCGTGATTGCGCATGCGCCCGATACCGTGTTTGCGGCCTTAGCTAAGACTTAAGCTAAAAACCGGTCGCGCGTTGGCAACTACTCCTAAGTGCCTACATAATCCTGCACGCGTCTGGAGTGCACGGCCATGCTGACGATCGAGGCCAATGGTGCAAGGATTCCCGCTCTGGGTCTCGGGACCTGGGAATTGCGAGGGCGGACCTGCGCCCGCATCGTCGAGCAGGCGCTGACGCTGGGTTATCGCCACATCGACACCGCCCAGGTCTACGAGAACGAGACCGAAGTCGGGGAGGGGCTGCGCGCCTCGCGCGTCCGCCGTAACGAGGTGTTCCTGACCACCAAGGTGTGGACGACGCATTTCGCACCGAATGATCTCGAACGCTCGACCAAGGAGAGCCTGGTCCGGCTGCGGGTCTCCGAGGTCGACCTGTTGCTGCTGCACTGGCCGAATTCGCACGTGCCGCTGGCCGAGACGCTCGGCGCGCTGGCGCATGCCAAGACGCTCGGCCTGGCGCGGCACATCGGCGTGTCGAATTTCACGGTCGCGCTGCTCGACGAGGCGATGGCGCTGTCGACGGAGCCGCTGGTGTGCGATCAGGTCGAGTATCATCCCTATCTCGACCAGACCAAGGTCCGCGAGGCCTGCGCGCGGCACGGCATGGCCGTGGTCGCCTACAGCCCGATCGCCAAGGGCAAGATCAAGAACGATCCGACCCTGACGCGGATTGGCCGCGACCATGGCAAGAGCCCGGCGCAGATCTGCCTGCGCTGGCTGGTGCAGCAGAACGTCGTGGCGATCCCGCGGACCTCGAAGATCGAACGGTTGTCCGAGAACCTCGAACTGTTCGATTTCGAGCTGTCCGAGCAGGAGATGGCGGACATCTTCGCGATGGGCAGCCCGGAAGGGCGGATGACCAACTTCGCCTTCGCCCCCAAATGGGATTGAGCGCGCGGCCTTCGCGTTTATGCTAAAGCCCGAGATGACAGGGAGAGCGGCCGGCGGGCCGCGCGGCAGGTGGCGCCGCACTCCCGGTCGATGATCGGAGCGAATGCGCGCGCATCCGCTCGTGCGCGGGCGTCGTGAGCAGCATGGAACGTTGGCAGTTCATCCGTTGGGGCATTGCCGCGTCCGTGCTCGCGCATGTCCTGTTGGTCAGCGGGGTCGTGGTCTCGACATCCGTCCGGCCTTACGAACTGCCTCGGAGCGACGAGGTCGCAGTCGACATCGTCGATGCCGACGAGCCGAAGAAGGCGCCGGAGTCCGTTCCCACGCCATCGCCGTCCCCGACGCCCGAGCTGACCCTGCCGCAGTCGGCCCCCAGCGCCTCGCCGGCGGCGGCCGCGCCGCAGCCCTCGCAGACGCCGCAGCAGGAGGCCAAGGAGCCGCCGAAGTCGCCGCAGCCTTCAGCGTCGCCGTCGCCATCGCCGAAATCTGCTGCGAAATTGGCGGCCAAATCGGAAGCCAAGCCCGAAGCCAAGCCCGATGTTAAGTCAGAGGCGAAGCCGGCAGCCAAGTCGGCGCCACCTGCGACCCCACCGAGCTATGTACAACCCGAGCCGGACCTCACTGTGAAATACGGCGTCATGCTTGGTCTGCCGGCGCCCCTGGCGCCGATCTCGCCGCTGCCGCCGGCGAACGCTCCGGAGGACAGCCAGGACACCGGAGCGATGGCGACAACGACTCTCGCGGCCAATCTCGAGGCGGCGCTCCGTCAGCGGGTCAGGAGCTGCGCGCATCTCGCGGCATCGATGTCGCCGAATGATCGCGTCCTGGTCAGGCTGCGTTTTGCGATGACCCCCGATGGCAGGCTGGCCACGGAGCCGGAGGTGCGGGAGGTCATTGCTCCGCTGAAGGCTGCGCAGTTGAAGGAAAGCGCAGTCCAGGCGCTGAACGCGTGCCAGCCTTACACGATGCTGCCGCCCGATCGATACGACGAGTGGAGAGTGATCGAGATGTCGTTCACGCCGCAGGATTTCAGCCGCTGATTGCGGGAGCCCTTTCAGGTCCGCCCACGATGTCTGACAGGATCGACGGACGTCGCTCGACGTAGTCGTCGATCATCCTGTATGCGTGCCGGGCGGCAAGGCTGCCCATAGGTCGCCGATGTGCGGCTCTGGATCGTTTGAACGCGGAGATGATCGGACATGACCCTGAAGCTGGTGATCGGCAACAAGAACTATTCCTCATGGTCGATGCGGCCGTGGCTGGCGCTGCGCGGCGCCGACATCGCCTTCGAAGAGATTGTGATCCCGCTCTACACCGATGATCCCGCCGACAAGGCCCGCATCCTCGCGCATTCGCCGGCCGGCAAGGTGCCGATCCTGATCGACGGCGCCGTCACCGTGTGGGATTCGCTGGCAATCATCGAGTATCTCGCCGAGCGCTTTCCCGCGGCTGGGCTGTGGCCCGCCGATGCGGCCGCGCGCGCTTATGCGCGCTCCGTCTCCGCCGAGATGCATTCCGGCTTCCAGGCGTTGCGCAACGAGTGTCCGATGAACCTGCACCGCCCGGTACGGCGGGTGGAGCTCTCCGCCGACGCCAAGGCCAACATTGCCCGGATCGAGGACATCTGGCGCGACTGCCGCTCCCGCTACGGCGCCGGGGGCCCGTTCCTGTTCGGTCGCTTCAGCGGAGCCGACGCCATGTACGCCCCGGTGGTGACCCGGTTCCAGACCTTCGCGGTTCCGGTTGCGGCGGATACCAAGGCCTACATGGACACGATGATGGCGATGCCGGCCTTCGCCGCCTGGGTCAAAGACGGGCTGGCGGAAAGCTGGATCATCGAGCGGGTCGAGAAGGTCTGACCGATCTCGGCGCGGGCTGCGCGGGGGGCGGTGCTCGTTGTTAGTCCAGGAGTACCGCTCCAGCCGCCATCTCGTTGAAGAAACTCGCAATATCAGTGTTTGCCACGTTGCAACGCCGCTGGCCAGGGCCGGCGGCGGCGTGCTATAGAGCGCTATCTATAAAGACACGCCGGCCCGGGCAGCGGGACCAGGGGCTCTTGCCGGCATGCGAGCAGGAGAGGGCGTTGAAACACAAGTTCCCCATTGGGTCGACGGTCTATTTTACCGCGAGCAATGTCTCGCGGCCGGCGGCCAGCGGTACCTACGAGATCATCCGGCAACTTCCGACGGAAGGGGATGACTGCCAGTACCGGATCAAAAGCTCGACGGAAGCCTTTGAGCGGGTTGCAAGAGAGAGCCAATTGGCCTTGTCTTGAGCCGCTCGGATTGAGGACGTCAGGCTGCGCGCGTCGGCGGACGCGGCTGCCGATCGGAGGAGGAGAGACCCGGCAGATGTCACGGGGCTGAAAGCCACGGCCCGAAGCTCTTACGAAGGCTGCGCAATCCCTCCTGGGGATAGCGGGTAGCTCCACACCATCCGGCACCCCTCGGTGCATGGAATCGCCGTATTATCAGGGCGTGGGGCCGCGACGGATTTGGGTGATCGTTTGAATTTGGTGATCGTTTCACGGCCGTCCCATGTCGGGGCGCCATCGGGGCCGTTTTGGTTGGCCCGCGTCAGGAATCAGCGCGCATGAATTCGAATTCGGCCTGGCCCGCTTCATTCGACCAACTCTTGAACTCGCCGGCGTTTCCGATGTGGCTCACGGTGGCCGCGGCGGGCTTCTTCGCCCTGATCGTGCTGGTCACGTTGCTGCGGGCCGAGAAGTCGGTCGCCAATGGCGCTCTGACCGTGATCACGCTGCTGGCCGTCGGGATTGCCGTCGCCTCCATGATGCGCAGCCAGGATCCGTCGCAGCGGGGTGGCAATGGCGATTCTGCGACGACCGCGGCGGTCGGCCTGTCGGCGCCCGCCTTGGCCTGCATCGATGACATGGCCGGCGATCTCGTGCTGTCGAACTGCGAGAAGAGCCTGTTCGGCGCGGCCGACATGACGGCGGCGGCCGTGAGCTATGCGGCGGGCATGCTGAGCCGGCTGTCGCAGGCCGGCGACGTCGCCAGTGCCAACAAGGTGATGACCGCCGAATTGCTGGCGCTGCGGCGGGCGGTGGAGCGCGACCGCTATGGACTGATGGCCTATGTGCTGCTGACGCGCGACCGCTGCACGCCGAACGATTGCGTGATGTTCCGCGCGGTCGGCGACCGCCAGCAGTTGGTCAACAACATGGAGGGGCGGACCTATGAGGGGCTGGTGACGCGCTACGCCTCGCAGTGGAACGCAACGCCGGCGGCGCCCGGCCAGCCGGCGGTCGGCACCTTCGCCGGCCTCGCGCCGTCGACCCCGACCGGCAAGCCCACGACCGCGGAGTTTCCGAGCTCGGCCAATACGCCGCCCGTCAGCATCATGAACCCCGAGCCGACGGCCTCGACCCGCTCGGTCGCGCCCGCCGCGGCACCGAAGCCGCAGCCGCCGACCCAGCTCGCACCGGCCCCGGCGGCACCGCCGACCGTCGCCGCCAGCCATGCCCAGGCGCCCCCGGCGGCCAAGAAGGCCGCGCCGAAGCCGAAGCCGGCAGCGGCCGCGCCACAGGCCGCGCCTGACGCCGCCGAGCCGGCCGCCAAGGACGAATAGAGCCCGCTGATCGAACCGCCATCATGCCCCTGCATCTGATCAAGCTGGCCGTCGGCTGCGAGTCGGTCAAAGAGCTCAAGGAATGGATCGCCGAGCGCATGCTCGCGGCCAAGAAGAAGGGCCTGCCGCAACAGCACGTCCATGTCACGCGGATGACGCCGAAGCGGGTGGAGGACATCCTCGGCGGCGGTTCGCTGTACTGGGTGATTCGCGGTGAGGTCGCCGCGCGCGAGAAGATCGTGGGCATCGAGCCGTTCCGCGACGGCGACGGCATCGGCCGCTGCCGCATCATCATGCAGCCGAAGGTGATCTCGGTCTCGCCGCGGCCGATGCGCCCGTTCCAGGGCTGGCGCTATCTGACCGCAGAGGATGCCCCCGCCGACCTCGGCAAGGCCAGCGCCGCCGGTGTCGAGGCCATGCCCGAGCCGCTGCGGCGGGAGTTGCGGGATTTGGGGTTGTTGTAGCCTCTTGGTGTGCCGCGCGGCGCCTGCTCCCCGCCGACACTCTGGTTCGACGGGAAGCTCATTGCATCCTTTCCACGGTGCCAGTGTCTGTGCCCTCTCCCGCAAGGGGAGAGGGCGCAGTCACTGGCACTGCGCAGACAGGACAGGCTGTTGTGGTTAGGGCGTCGATGTGCCTTTGCTGACCAGTCTCACACCGCGATGTTGTCTATCAGTCGCGTGGTTCCGATCTTGGCTGCGACCAGGATGCGCTTCGGTCCGGACTCCTTCGCGCCGATCGGGGCCAATGTCTCGGCGTGGCGGACCTCGAGATAGTCCAGAGCAAAGCCGGCGTCGGTGATTGTCGCAGCGCCGTCGCGAACCGCAGCCTGCATGCCGTCGCCCGCGCGGAGCCGCGTTGCGATCTGCTTCAGCACCCGGTGCAGCGTCGGGGCAACACGGCGCTCGTCTGCACTGAGATAGACATTCCGCGACGACATCGCGAGCCCGTCGCGTTCGCGCACCGTACGCGATCCGACGACGCGGACGCCGAGATCGAGGTCGCGGGCCATCTGCGACACCACGCGGAGCTGCTGATAGTCCTTCTCGCCGAAAACAGCGACGTCGGGCCGGCACTGCGTGAACAGCTTGGCGACCACGGTGGCAACGCCGCCGAAGAAGTGCGGACGGAAGCGATCCTCCAAGCCCGCGAGCGCCGGGCCGTCGGGAACGATCCGCGTGGCGAAGCCGTCCGGATACATCGCCTTCGCATCGGGGTGCCAGATCAGATCGACGCGCTCTGCTTCGAGCTTTGCAACATCCTCCTTCCAGGTACGCGGGTACGAGCCGAAATCTTCTGTCGGCGCGAACTGAGTCGGGTTGACGAAGATCGACACCACGACCTTGTCGGCGCGCCGCTTCGCCAGGCGGACGAGCGACATGTGGCCTTCATGCAAAGCGCCCATCGTCGGCACGAGCGCTGTGCTGGCTTTTCGCGCGCGCAAGCTGTCGAGCTCGCGGCGAAGGGCGGGAAGGGTGCGGGCGACGCGCGGCGTTCGTGACATTTTTGCTCGATCTCACAGCGAAAAAACGCGGTTTTCCTGTTCGGCCTTGACGCCTCTGTGACCGCCTTTAACAAGGAGGCCACAAGCCGCTCAGCTTACTTGAATACGTCTGTTAGCACGTCTGCGCATCACATGCGGAGCTGGTAAACGCGCGCGTCAAGTAGTAGCGGAGGATGCGACCCCCGTGGATTCACGATGATGCTGCATTTCACTTGACCACGGACGAGCGTGACTCGAAGATGATCGTAAGGGGTCGAAAACATGCTGGTGCAGACTAGCCAAGGACAATCGGGCTCGGCCCACGTGGTTGTGCTTGGAAACGAGAAGGGCGGGTCAGGCAAGTCGACCACCGCCCTGCACATTGCCGTGGCGCTTCTGAAGGCGGGCCAGCGCGTCGCCACCATCGATCTGGACTGCCGTCAGCAGAGCTTCACCCACTACATCAACAACCGCAGCGCCTGGGCGCGCCGGACCGGCCTGCGCCTGGAGCTGCCGACCCACTACTGCATCAAGCTCGGTCAGACGCTGCAGATCGACGAGAACGAGAACACCGAATTCCAGCAGTTCATGGAGGCGGTGAGCGCGGTCGAACATGCGTTCGACTTCATCGTCATCGATACGCCGGGCAATGACAGCTATCTGATGCGCCTGGCGCACTCGATGGCCGACACGCTGGTCACCCCGATCAACGACAGCTTCCTCGATTTCGACGTGCTGGGAACCGTGGATCCCGCGACCTATGCCGTCACCGGCGAGAGTCACTACGCCGAGATGGTGCGCGACGTCAGGCGCAAGCGCCGCCAGATCGACGGCGCGATGACCGACTGGATCGTGGTCCGCAACCGCCTGTCGATGCTGGGCTCGCGCAACAAGCAACTGGTCGCCGAGGGTCTGAAGGACCTGTCGCTGCGGCTCGGCTTCCGCGCCATCGATGGTTTTGCCGAGCGCGTCGTCTATCGCGAGTTCTTCCCGCGCGGGCTTACCGCGCTCGACGACATCGACGAGGCGACGCTCGGCACGCGGCCCAATCTCGGCCATGTCACGGCGCGGGAGGAGGTCACCAGCCTGCTGCGCCAGCTCAAGCTGCCGCTCGACGAGCGCGGTCGCCGCCGCGCCGCCAACCGCGCCGAATGGTTTGCCCAGGTCGACAAGCCGCTCGACCTGCACGACATCATCAGCGCCTGAGCCTCATCATCCACGGCGCTGAATCCACGGCGCTGACTACGTCCTTTGCTACATGCTGATGACGAGCGGCCGGACGCGTCCCGTGGTCCGGGGAGAGGCGCGTCAGCCTGAGACATTGTGCGCCTTGTCGGCATCATCTCGACTTCGCTATCAATTGCTGACGGGCTCGCGATCGGATGTCCCGGCTGTTTTTTGCCCGGATTGTCCCAGGTCAAGGCCAGAATGCCAGTTTTGGCTAGATTACCGTCAAATTCGCGACTGATTTGAACCTGACGTTCAGGGTTCACGTCACAAAGGGAGCGCACGCAGGCGCTCATGTTGCATAGCAACTAGGTGCGCCGCACAACGAACGGGCGATGAATACACAACATTTAGCCTTCCTGTCACAGCGCGGTTACATATACTGAACAAAACGGGTCACGAGAGTCTTGCAGGTTTTGGACTACCTTTGATTGTAGCTCCCGAGGGACGAACATGAAGCGTGGAATAACCGTCCTGTTGTCCGTCAGCGTCCTGGCGGCCGTCGGCTACTTCACCGCCAGCAAGTGGGCGATCCGCCACGAGACCGTCCGGTTCTATGATGCCTCCCGCGGCAATCGCCTCGTCGAGGTCGCCGTCGCCGTCCGCCGCGACAAGGAGATGCAGGCCGAGGCTGGCATGATCAAGCTGCCGGTCGCGATCCTCAACCACGGCAACACCGTCAAGTTCACCGAATATTCGTTCGTCGCCAATGTGTTTGCTGCGCGCGGCTACATGGCGGTCAGCATCCAGCACGACCTGCCGACCGATCCGCCGATGGTGACCAAGATCGGCGAGCCCTATGTCGGCCGCCTGCCGCAGATCCAGCGCGGCGTCGCCAACATTCGCTTTGCCGTCGAGCAGATGCGCCAGTTGCAGCCGAATGCCGATTATGATCATCTGACCATGGTCGGCCATTCCATGGGCGGCGACATCTCGATGTATTTCGCCAAGCAGTACCCGGACGATGTCCGCAAGGTCGTCACGCTCGACAACCTGCGCGTCCCGTTCGTGACCGAAGGCAAGTTCAAGATCCTGTCCTTCCGCTCCAAGGACCCGCAGTTCAAGACCGACCCGGGCGTGATCCCGGACAGCGAGATCTGCGAGAAGGAAGGCATCACGGTCGTGAACACCGACTTCCAGCACAACGACATGCGTGACACGGGGCCCGACGAAGCCAAGTCGTCGATCCAGGCTATGCTCGACAAGTTCCTGGCCGACAGCGACAGCTCCAGTGACATCCGCCCGGTGAAGACCAAGACGCCGCTGCTCGATCCCGGCCCGGTTGCGCCCTATGCGCCGGTCGGCAAGACGGCGACCCCCGCCAAGGCGCTGACCCACTGATTTCCACGCGGATCTCCGGATTCCAAGACCGCTGACGCCTTACCTGCGCCCGTGGAGGCCAGGTGCCGGCGGTTGCAGCGGCACTCATTGTAGCCGCCGCTTGGTCTGCCCACATCATGCTCACCCCGAGCAGGTGTGCGCATGGTCGATAATCCCTCCCGATCCCGTTCCGGTCCGGTTACTCCATCTGGCCCCGATAAGGGCAACCAGCGGCTGCCGGAGGCGGAGCACTCGACGGCCGATGCCATTGCGGCCTTTGTCGCGCAGGCGAAGGCCATGGCGCCCACGGCGCAGGGCACGCGGGGCCGGCTCGTATTTGCCCTCGACGCAACGTTGAGCCGCCAGCCGACCTGGGACATGGCCTGCGCGCTGCAGGCCGACATGTTTCGCGAGGCCGCCGCCCTGGGCAGCCTCGACATCCGGCTGGTCTACTATCGCGGCCTCAACGAGTGCCGCGCCACCGGCTGGATCTCCGACAGCGCCGAGCTGGCGCGGCTGATGGGCAAGATCGATTGCCGCGGCGGCCAGACCCAGATCAGCAAGGTGCTCGCCGAGGCGCGCCGTCACGCGACCTCGGCCGGAATTCGCGCGGTTGTGTTCGTCGGTGACGCCATGGAGGAGAGCGTCGACGAGCTCTGCGCCAGGGCCGGTGAGCTTGGGTTGCTGAAAGTCCCGCTGTTCATGTTCCAGGAAGGCAACGATCCGGCCGCGGAGCGGGCGTTTCGCGAGATGGCGCGCCTGTCCGGCGGCGCGTGGTGCCGTTTCGATCCAGGCGCCGCGGCGCAGCTGCGCGAGCTCTTGCGCGCCGCCGCGGCCTATGCCGCCGGCGGACGTGAGGCGCTGCTGCGCCTGGCCGCATCCGAAGGCGGCGCGGCGCATCTGCTCGGCCAGATGAAATGAGGCTCGCTCGCTGATCTCCGGGCCCGCAGGCGCGGCGCCCTGGCGATCATGCATTTTGTCCCGACAGGCTCTATATTCGCCGCATGACCCTGATCGCTGGCGCCGTTGCCGTCATCACCCTGTATCTTCTGCTGCAGATGTTCCGGGCCGCCAACCCGGCGGTGCTGGCGCGCGCCATCAAGATGGCCGGCGGTGTCGGTTGTCTTGCGATCGCCGCCTTCACCGGGATCCGCGGCGAGCTGGTTGTCGCGATTCCGATCGGGCTGTTCGGGGCAGGGCTGCTCGGCTGGTCGCCGGGCGGGCTCGGCACACTCGGCGGCATGTTCGGGATCGGCGGACCGCGATCGTCGGGGCAGAACTCGCGGGTGCGCTCGCAGTTCATCGAGATGACGCTCGATCACGACAGCGGCCAGCTGCAGGGCCGCTTCGTGGCCGGCCCACATGCCGGCCGGTCGCTGGATCAGTTCGATCTGCCGCAGCTTGCGGCGATGATGCCGAGCCTCGACGCCGACAGTGTCGCGCTACTTGAAACTTATCTGGACCGCCGGTTTCCCGCTTGGCGTCAGCACGCGCAAGGCGATGCGGCAGGGGGGCAGCGCCGCGCGGCGTCGAGCTCCAAAATGACGGAAGAGGAGGCCTATCAGATCCTTGGCCTGCAGCCTGGCGCGGGGCGTGACGAGATCGGGCGTGCCCACCGTGCGCTCATGAAGAAACTGCATCCCGACCAAGGGGGGTCGACGTATCTCGCCGCCCGGGTAAACGAGGCCAAGGACACTCTGCTTCGTACGCATCACGGCTAACTCCGGCAACGCCACCAACGCTACAGATCGAAACGGCTTCCATCACAGTCACGTCGACATCAGCGGCTCTCGGCTTTGTCAGGCGCGATCGTTCGACATGGTGAAAAACTTCTAGCGGCAATTCCTTGACGAGTGGTTTGCGCGAGCGTGCTCGCCGCAGTCTCGCGCGCGCGCAACGAAAAAGGCCCGCGCGTGTGTCGCGCGGGCCTCATGTGCAGTGATGTCGATCTGCTTAGTTGTGCACGGTCATGCAGGAGATGTCGGCGCGCTTCAGCTTCTTGCACACCGCTTCGGCCTGATCGCGATCGAGACCGGCGAAGCGGGCGCGGATCAGCTTCTTGTCGCCCTTCGAGACCGTCTCGGTGAACGGATCGGCCTTGCTCAGCAGGCCCTGCGCCGAGCTGCGCGCGGCCTCGATGCGCTTCTGCGCCTCGGCCTCGTTGTCGAGCGCACCGACCTGGATGATCCAGCCGCTCCGCGCCACGGCAGGGCGGGCCGGCAGTTCCTGAGCAGGGCTCGCAGAAGCCAGCTGGGTCGGCGCCGGCGCTGACGGCTGAGTAGCGGGCGCGGCATAGGCCATCGCCTGGGACGAGGCGGGCGGCAGGCTGGAGGCCGGCAGCACGCCGAGGATGCCGTTGCCGGTGCCATGACCCGCCGGCTGCGGCGGCATCTCGGGGCGCGCGGCGGTCTCAGTGCGGGCGATCGGCGGTGCCGGCTCGATCGCTTCGATGCGTTGCGCGATCGGAGCGGGCGGCGGTGCGACCGGCTGCGGGGCTGCGGTGGCGAGCTTCACGGCGCCGGCCTTGACCTGAACCGTTCTGACCTTGACCGGCTTCATCGGCTCGGTCGAGCCGGGGACCAGAGAGATCGGCTGATTCTGGATTACGCCTGATGTCATCGGCGCGGGCTCGACCTTGGCCTCTTTCGGCGCCGCCGGCGGCAGCGCGGCGGTGGCCTCCGACAGGGTCGACATCAGCTTGGCGGCGCGGCTCGGGGCCGGGGTCTCCGGCGCGGCCGAGGCGAGCTGGACCGTGCCCTGATCGTCGCCGGCATCGGAATTGCCCCGCTCGCCGATCGCAGCGACAGTGCGCTTGGTCGCGCCCTTCTCGAGGTTCTCGGCCAGCAGGTTGCGCATGATCGCGTCGCGCGAGCCGCCGCTGCGGCCGCCCATCACGACGCCGACCAGATGGCGGTTGCCGCGGCGGAGCGAGGTCACGATGTTGAAGCCGGAGGCGCGGGTATAGCCGGTCTTGATGCCGTCGATGCCCTCCACGCTGCCGAGCAGATGATTGTGGTTGCGGATCGACTGGCCGCGATAATTGAAGACCTCGGTCGAGAAGTAGCGATAGTAGCGCGGGAAGCGGTCCTGGATGGCGCGGCCGAGGATCGACTGGTCACGCGCGGTCGTGATCTGCTCGTCGGCCGGCAGGCCCGAGGCGTTGACATAGGTGGTGCGGCTCATGCCGAGCGAGCGCGCCTTGCGCGTCATCAGCTTGGCGAAGTCGTCCTCGTCGCCGCCGATCGCCTCGGCAATCACGACCGCGGCGTCGTTGGCCGAGCGCGTCACCAGGCCCTTGATCGCGTCCTCGACGCGGATGGTCTGGCCGGGACGCAGGCCGAGCTTGGTCGGCGACTGCTCGGAGGCGTGCTCGGACACCGGCATCTCGGTGTCGAGCTTCATCTTGCCCGACTCCAGGCGCTCGAACAGCAGATAGAGCGTCATGATCTTGGTGAGCGAGGCCGGATGCCGCAGCGCGTCCGGGTTGGTCGCGGTCAGGGTCGCGCCCGAATTGCCGTCGACGATGATCGAGGCGAATGCCGGGCTGTAGCTGCCCTCGTCGGCATGGGGAGAATGACGCGCGTGGTGGTGCCGATGACGCCGGCGCGCTTCTGCGCTGTCCACCGTGACGACTGCCGCCACCGTGAGGGTGAGCAGCCCGTAGACGCCAACCCGCAGCAGGCGCGAGGAAGCCAGGTTTTTGCGAAGCATGAAATCCCCGTCCAATTTCTGACGTGATCACCGGGAGTTGAGGCGAAATTGTGCCAAAACGCCTCCGCGATCTTTGCCTGTCGGACCTCCAGTTTGCGCCTCGACGCGGTCATGCATCGAAAGGCCCCAACTGAGGTTTTGTTAAGACGCTGTTTTAGAACAGCTTTACGGTTCGGCCGACATTGGCCGGGACCACAGGAGAGGTTAGGACGGTCGAGTTGCCAAAGGATTAAAGAAACCTTGCGCCGATGGCGGGGATTTCGGTCGAACTGGCCCGACTTGAAGCGATCCGAGGCTTTAGCAGAATTTGGCCCGCCCTAATGCCCGCGATGGTGCATTGCACAAGATTCTTGCTTTTTATTGTGCGGTGCACTAAATTGGGACTGCGTCAGGGAGCCGGGCCTCCCTGAGGGTGATAAGTCAGGGAAAGGAATGCCACATGTTTAAGGTTGAAGACTTCCAGAATTACGGCAAGGAGCAGTTCGAGACCGTCGTGAATTCCGCGACCACGGTGCAGAACGGCCTCCATGCTATCGCCACCGCCTATGGCGACTACACCAAGAAATCCTTCGAGGACACCAAGTCCTTCGTCGAGAAGCTGCAGGGCGTGAAGTCGCTCGACAAGGTGCTCGAGGTCCAGACCGAGTTCGCCAAGTCCGCCTACGAGACCTTCGTCGCCGATTCGCAGAAGATCGCCGGCCTGTATTCGGATCTCGCCAAGCACGCGTTCAAGCCGCTCGAAGGCCTTGCCGCCAAGTTCACCCCGCCGGCCGCGCATTGATCGCAGCCACCGCGAGGTGACAGTCGAAAGCCCGGCTCGCGCCGGGCTTTTTTGTTGGGCGATAATGATCGATGGAGTGAGTGCCGCCTTTATTTGGCAACACGCAACTTCGACAGCGCGGTTCCGATCGAGTTGAAGGTGGTCACGATCTGGCTGGAGCTGGTCAGCATGTAGAACTTGTCCGGGCTGCTGGCGCAGTTCTGCAGCACGGTCGACGTCGGATCGGCAGGCGATGAGGTGTTCACCTGGATCGTGTAGATCGTGTACATCGAATTGCCCTTGGCATCCTTGGTGTTCTTCAGGTTGGAGCACAGCAGCGCCTGGCGCGCGTCGATCGGGTTGCCGGAGGCCTGGCTCGAGCCGTTGCCGTATTCCGGCCAGCGATCTTCCGTGTTGAGACCGTCCGACAGCAGGATGATGACTCGATTATAGGTCGTGCTCGCGGCTTCCGCCGGAGCCCCCAGGACGCCGTTCGGGATCAGCGACTGCACGGCCCAGGCGAGGCCGATGGCCTGGTTGGTGCCGCCGGTCGGCTGCATCGCGTTGACCGCGCTCTTCAGCGAGTTCCAATTGTAGCTGAGCGGAACGATCGGCGCGAGCTTGGTCGAGGCGCTGCTGCTGCAATACTGGGTGTTGTTCTCCATGTGCTGGTTGGCCGGGAACAGCGTGGTCACGTCGGACGTCGATGGCGAGACTGCATTTGCGTCGTTCGGCTGGGTGCGGTCGGCGACGCAGCCCGTCCAGGTGCTCTTGGCGTTGGCGACCCAGGTCTTGGTGTACGTGTTCACCTTGCAGGTGTAACCACTGGTGCCTGACGTGCCCGTGCAGGTGCAGCTTTCATTGGCGCCGTTGCTGCACTTGCAACTCGAGCCGGTGCAATAGGTGACCACGGTCGAGGTCTTGGTCGTCGTCCAGCACCCATTGTAATAGCTGTGCGACGCTGAATCGTAGCCCGGGCAGATCTGGCCCGCATTGGCGTCGCCGGTCTTCGGGATGGTCGAGACGCTGGCGCTGCCCGTGGTCGGACCGCTGACGCAGCCGAAATAGGAGAAGCCGTTGCTCGACTTGAACGGGCAGGAGGATCCCGGCCCGACCATGTCCCACTGCGCCTGCGAGAAGCTGCCGTTCGGGATTGCGGCCTGATAGGAGCCGTTAGCGGGCTGAACGGTGGGCGGATTTTGCCAGTCGGTCCAATCCAGCCAGTTCTGGGCGTAATTGCTTTCGCCGACGTTGACGACCTTGGCGAAGGGAACGACCGAGATGTAGACGTCGCCGGGGGCCTTGGCGAGGGCGCTGAGCTGGTCGATCAGCCCGCCGCTGCCGGCGACCGCGTTCTGCAGGGCGGTCATCTTGTTGCTGGAGGCCATCGAGCCGGTGTTGTCGAGCGCCAGCGCGACGCGCATCTTCACGTCGCCCCAGGTCGTCGTCGCCTTGGTGCTGAAGTCCATCGTCGGGAAGCCGGCGAGCTTCATGAACTGCGTGACGATCTGTCCCGAAGCGGTCAGCTGGATGTTGGATGCCGTGGTGGTGGTCGCTGCGGTATAGCTGACGTTGACGCCGATGCCCTTGGCATCCGCACTGGTGTACAGCGCCTTGAAATAGGCCGATGCCTTCGTTGGAATGTCGGTTGAGGTGATCGTTCCCTGAGCTAGATCGCGCGACAGCATCAGCGCAGTCGAATCCAGCGCCGCCTGCATCGACGATCTCGCGGCGTTGGCCCGGCTGTAGTCGATGCCGGCGCCGACGAAGGCGAGAATCGGCAGCAGCGCGATCGCGAACGTTACGGCGATATTGCCGCTAGTGTCGCGGACGAAGCGTCGCACGGTCTTGCGGCAGAAGCGGACGAAGGTCTCGGCGGTCATGTCGCTCACCAATGATGATTTTCCGCGGGCCATTTCGGGGCGGCTTCGTCAAGGGTGGGTAAATCGAAAGCTCGAAAAGCCGAGCCAATACCGCAGTATGGCCGTCGCGGCGCCGCCGCCGCTGGTTCCCTGTCAATGCCCGGTGAATGGGCTTTGTAAAATGCGAGCGGTTTGTTTAACCTTCGGCCTCATCGCCGGGGCAGGGAATCGGTCCTGCCGGAGCGTCCGTCCATTGATCGGATGCGCTTGCGGCAAACCGGCCGCTGACCCATATTCCTGGTGTCGGTCCAACCGGACCGGTCGGCTGGGACAGGCGATCTGGAACGCAGGACCGGGTGGCGGAAGCGGCCCGGTAGGGGACAGTGCGAGAAACCCTTTATTGGGAGGCTCGCAGCATTATCTAACGCGTGCAAGATGTCGCAGCCAAATTCCAGATTGAACCGATCCGCGCCTAGGATGAGCAATAACGACAATAAATCCGGTGGCACCGGTGGTCCGGCCACGTCCGTGATCACCAAGGTCAAGCCGAAGACCAAGCGCCCCAATCTCTATCGCGTCCTGATCCTCAACGACGATTACACGCCGATGGAGTTCGTGGTTCACGTCCTGGAAAAGTTCTTCAACAAGGACGTCGAGGCTGCGACCAAGATCATGCTCCACGTGCATCATCACGGGATCGGCGAGTGCGGCGTTTTCACCTACGAGATCGCCGAGACCAAGGTGACGCAGGTGATGGATTTCGCCCGCAAGCACCAGCATCCTCTGCAGTGTGTGATGGAAAAGAAATAGCGCTGGCGTCGCGGGGCGCGGAGCCGGCAGGTCCATGCTCTCCGCCGTCCGATCGAGACTGCTTGCTCCGCGCCAAGGACTGAAATGCACGGGCGGAAACGTCGGAGCGGACGTTTCGGTCGGCAATCACCGGGCAGCGTTCGCCCGGAGAACTACGGCCGGATCCCGACCGTCTAGAATTTCTCCCGTTCGGTTGCCGGAAGCCGGGGTTTGCCGCAATCGGAACGGGTTTTGCATTGACGATCCGGTGAACCCGTAATCGAGACGCTCGGCCGGTCTTTTGTCGCACTCGGTTATAACTATATTTGACAAAGGTTGTTGTTGCCTGACCGGGCGGCGGCGATCATGATGGCAGGGGGCCACAGAGGACGCGCATGCCGACTTTTTCTCAAAGCCTTGAACAATCCCTGCATCGTGCGCTGGCGATTGCCAACGAGCGTCATCATCAATACGCGACATTGGAACATCTCCTTCTGTCCTTGATTGATGACAGCGATGCAGCGGCCGTGATGCGCGCGTGCAGCGTCGACCTCGACAAGCTGCGCGGCAGTCTCGTCAATTATCTCGAAACCGAGTTTGAAAATCTGGTCACGGACGGCAGCGACGACGCCAAGCCGACCGCGGGTTTCCAGCGCGTGATCCAGCGCGCGGTGATTCACGTTCAGTCGTCGGGCCGCGAAGAAGTGACCGGCGCCAACGTGCTGATCGCGATCTTCGCCGAGCGCGAGAGCCACGCCGCCTACTTCCTGCAAGAGCAGGACATGACGCGCTACGACGCCGTGAACTACATCAGCCACGGCATCGCCAAGCGCCCTGGTGTCTCCGAAGCCCGCCCAGTGCGCGGCGTCGACGAAGAGACCGAGACCAAGGGCAACGAGGACTCCAAGAAAAAGGGCGAGGCGCTGGAAACCTATTGCGTCAATCTCAACAAGAAGGCCCGCGACGGCAAGATCGATCCGGTGATCGGCCGCAACTCGGAAATCAACCGCGCGATCCAGGTGCTGTGTCGCCGGCAGAAGAACAACCCGCTGTTCGTCGGTGAAGCCGGCGTCGGCAAGACGGCCATCGCCGAAGGTCTCGCCAAGCGTATCGTCGACAGCGATGTGCCCGAGGTGCTGTCGGCCGCGACCGTGTTCTCGCTGGACATGGGCACCTTGCTCGCCGGCACGCGCTATCGCGGTGACTTCGAGGAGCGTCTGAAGCAGGTGCTGAAGGAGCTCGAGGCGCATCCGAACGCGATCCTGTTCATCGACGAGATCCACACCGTGATCGGTGCGGGTGCGACGTCGGGCGGGGCGATGGATGCCTCGAACCTGCTCAAGCCGGCGCTGGCCTCGGGCTCGATCCGCTGCATGGGCTCGACGACCTACAAGGAATATCGCCAGCACTTCGAGAAGGACCGCGCTTTGGTGCGCCGGTTCCAGAAGATCGACGTCAACGAGCCGTCGGTGGAAGATGCGATCGCGATCCTGAAGGGCCTCAAGCCTTACTTCGAGGACTATCACCGCCTGAAGTACACCAATGAGGCCATCGAGGCCGCGGTTCAGCTGTCGTCGCGCTACATCCACGACCGCAAGCTGCCGGACAAGGCGATCGACGTGATCGACGAATCCGGCGCGGCGCAGATGCTGCTCGCCGAGAACAAGCGCAAGAAGACGATCGGCATCAAGGAGATCGAGACCACGATCGCCACAATGGCGCGGATTCCGCCGAAGAGCGTGTCGAAGGACGATGCCGAGGTGCTCAAGCATCTCGAGCAGACCCTGAAGCGCGTGGTGTTCGGTCAGGACAAGGCGATCGACTCGCTGTCGGCCTCGATCAAGCTGGCGCGTGCCGGCCTGCGCGAGCCGGAGAAGCCGATTGGCTGCTACCTGTTCTCAGGCCCGACCGGCGTCGGCAAGACCGAGGTGGCCAAGCAGCTCGCGGCGACCCTCGGCGTCGAGCTCCTGCGCTTCGACATGTCGGAGTACATGGAGCGACACACGGTGTCGCGGCTGATCGGCGCACCTCCCGGCTATGTCGGCTTCGACCAGGGCGGCCTCCTGACCGATGGCGTCGACCAGCATCCGCATTGCGTGGTGCTGCTGGACGAGATCGAGAAGGCGCATCCGGATCTGTACAATGTGCTGCTGCAGATCATGGATCATGGCCGGCTCACCGACCACAACGGCAAGCAGGTCAACTTCCGCAACGTCATCCTGATCATGACGACGAATGCGGGTGCGGCTGACCTCGCCAAGCAGGCGTTCGGCTTCCACCGCTCGAAGCGGGAAGGCGACGACCACGAGGCGATCAACCGGCAGTTCGCGCCGGAATTCCGCAACCGCCTCGATGCCATCGTCTCGTTCGGCCATCTCCCGGTCGACGTGATCGGCATGGTCGTCGAGAAGTTCGTGCTGCAGCTCGAGGTCCAGCTGGCCGACCGCGACGTCACGATCGAGCTGTCGGAACCGGCCAAGGCCTGGCTGATCCAGCACGGCTATGACGAGCAGATGGGCGCGCGCCCGATGGGCCGCGTGATCCAGGAGCACATCAAGAAGCCGCTGGCCGACGAGGTGCTGTTCGGCAGGCTGAAGAGCGGCGGCCACGTCCGCGTCGTCCTGGTCAAGGACGAATCCGGCGTGGACGAGAAGATCGGCTTCGAGTTCGTCGACGGCCCGGTCTCGCCGAAGTCGGAAGTCCCGGCGGCGCGCAAGCGCAAGCCCAAGTCCGGCGGCAGCGGCCCGAAGGGCCCGGCGCCGAAGGGACCGCTGGTCAAGGCGTGAGGCTTTCGACCCAACGAATGCGAAAGGCCGGCTTTGCGCCGGCCTTTTTCTTTGTCCGGGCGAAGACCTAAAGCTCAGGCCGGCTTGATGAAGAAGTACACCGTCAGTCCGCAGCCGACCGCGATGATGAAGCGGCGCACATAGGCCGGCGGGATGATCCGGCCGAGCCGGGCGCCGACGAAGCCGCCGAGCATGCCCGTGCACATCATCGTCAAGGTCTCCAACCAATGCACGCGGCCGGAGAAGGCGAAGATGATGGAGGCCATGATGTTCATCAGCGCGGCGAGCCAGATTTTCAGGCCGTTCATCGCGCGGATGTCGCGCATGCCATAGAACACCAGGGCGGCCAGCATCAGGATGCCGATGCCGCCGCCGAAATAGCCGCCGTATATCGCGATCACGAACTGCACGGCCTGGATGGTCAGCGGCCCGAGCCAAGGCTTGCCGTCCTTCGGCGTGAAGCGCATGCCGAAGGCGAACACGACGGTGGCGAACAGCAGGAGCCACGGCACCAGGCGGCTGAAGGCTGCCGATGGCGTCACGAGCAGCAGCACGGCTCCGAGCGTGCCGCCAACCAGGCTGATGATCGACAGCCGCACCAGATCGCGGCGCCACGACGCCTCGGCATCTCGTAAGATGTCACGGGATGCGAAGGCGCTGACGAACTGACCTGGGCAGAGCGCAACCGTGCTCGACGCATTGGCGTCGATCGCCGGGATGCCGGCGGCGAGCAGAGTGGGGAAGGTCAGGAATGCGCCGCCGCCCGCGAGCGCGTTGACGATGCCCGAGCCGAAGGCAGCCAGCGCGAGCAAAGCGAGCATGGTCCAGTTCGTCGTCACTGCCGCTACTCGCCCTTCAGCCGTTGGCCGTCATGAATTCGAACATGCTCGGCGCCGCGGGCACCGGCTGGCGACAGCCGGAGCATGCTCAGGAACGCGCCGACCAGCGCAAAGCCGACGCCGGTCAACAGCGACAGCCGTGTGCCATCGCTTGGGTCGATCGCCAGGAACATGGCCACCAGCGCCGCACCGGTGGTCTGGCCGAGCAGGCGAGCTGTGCCGAGCATGCCGCTGGCGCCGCCGGCGCGCTCGCGCGGCGCGGCGGCGATCATGGTGCGGTTGTTCGGGGTCTGGAACAGGCCGAAGCCGCAGCCCGCCAGCGCCATCCGCCACACGACGTCCCATGACGAGGGCTGTTGCGGCAGCAGGCCGAGCGCGCACAGGCCGGCCGCGAAGATGACAAGGCCGATGCCGCCGAGCAGACCGGCCGGAACGCGCTCCACCAGACGGCCCGCGATCGGCGCGGTCAGGCCGACCGCGATCGGCCAGGGCGTGATCAACAGGCCCATCTGCACCGGCGAATAGCCGAAATGGCTTTCCAGGTAGAACGGGATCGCGACGAAGGCGAGCATCTGGCCGCAGAACGACGAGATCGACGTCGCGATCGACAGCGCGAACACGGGGATGCGCAGCAGGTCAAGCGGCAGCAGCGGCGAGGCCATGTGGGTCTGGCGATAGACCAGCCAGATGCCGGCGACGACGGCCACGACGAACTCGATGGCGCAGGTCACCAGCGCCTCGCCGTGACCGAGGCTGTCGACGGCGGCGATCAAAAAGCCGAACGTGACCGCGCTGAGCGCGGCGCTCTGCCAGTCGAACATATGCGGCGCGCGCGGCGTATGCGGCAGGAAGCGGAAGCCGAACACGAAGGTGACGATGCCGAGCGGCACGTTGATCGCGAACAGCCAGGGCCAGCTGCCGACCGCGAGGATGCCTGCCGCGATCGTCGGACCGACCGCGGCTGAGACCGCGACCACCATCGCATTGATGCCGATGCCGCGGCCGAGCAGCGCCTGCGGATAGGTGAAGCGAACCAGCGCCGAGTTCACGCTGAGAATGCCCGCGGCGCCAAAACCCTGCAGGATGCGCGCGAGCGTCAGCAGCAGCAGGTTGTCGGCCAGCGCACAGAACAACGAGGCAGCCGTGAACAGCACGAGGCCGGCGAGATAGACGCGGCGATAGCCGATGATCTCGCCGAGCGAGGCCAGCGGCAGCAGCGAGATCGTCACCGCGAGCTGATAGCCGTTGACGATCCAGATCGAGAACGCCGGGCTGGCGTTGAGGTCGCGCGCGATCGTCGGCAGCGCCACATTGGCGATGGCGCCGTCGACGACCGCCAGCACGATACCGAGCGCGATCGTGACGATCGCCCAGGTCCGCTGCGGCAGCGGCAGGCCGTCGGCATGTACCATCGTGGGCGTGGACGTCATTGCGCAGGCTCCGGCCGCAGCCGGGCCGCGGATAAGGGACGGGCACGGGCAACCGCGCCGCACAACCCGCGTTCCATGCGCTCTCGCGGGACCGAGGCGTCAGCGCCGCTTGGCGCGGACCTGGATGGCCTTGAGATAATTGACCACGGCTTCGGCCTCGGGCCGGTCGAACTGGAAGCTCGGCATGTCCTTGTGGATCGTCGAGAGGCCGGTCTGCAGCCGCTGGGCGAAGTCCTCGTCATAGAGCTTGCTGTCACCGAAGGTCCTGAACGGGGGCGCGTCGGGATGCGGGCTGGCGCCGGTGGGACCTATCGCATGGCATCGGCTGCAAAGGCTTTGCAAGAGCGCTTTTCCACGCTTCTGCTCGCTGTCCAGCGCATGGCTTGGATTGATCATGGTGCACAGCAACACCAAACCTAATCCTGCTTGCATCCTCATGATGGTCTCTCAGCCGCTGCCGGCTACCAGCGGCCGGTCGCCTTCCCATAGGCGTAAAGCGCGATCAGGCCAATGGTCACGACCATGGATGCGATCAGGACGATGCGATCCCAGCGCGGCGGATCGTCATCGTCGCGGTTGAGCGTCAGCAGGGCGAACAGGGCCTTGAGGGCAAAGCGGCGCATGGCATCGTCCGGGCGGTCGGCCAGCACGTCGGCGACCGCGTGGCGGCAAGCTTAGCGCGTCACGGCGCTGCGCCGCCACTCGCGCGGCGTCATGCCGAACTGCTCGCGGAACACCCGGCCGAAATGCGAGAGGTCGTTGAAGCCCCAGGAAAACGCGATCTCGCTGATCTGGCGAGGCGCCAGCGCCGGCGTGGCGAGGTCACGATGACATTGCTTCAGGCGTTCGGCCAGCAGGAAGCGCTGGAATGACAGTTGTTCGTCCGAGAACAGGTCATTGACATAGCGCGGGGACAGGCCGAGCTCGCGGGCGACTTCCGGCAGCGACAGATCGGAATCAGACAGCCGCGTGCGGACATGCGCCTTGATGCGGTAGAGCAGGGCCGCGCGATGGCTCGAGGCGGGCAGGGGCTGCGTGCGAAGCCGCTCGGCCAGGGTCATGGCGACGAGGTCGGCGGCCTGGTCGGCTAGGCGCTCGGCATGTTCTGTGCCGATGTGGTCGGCGCGTTCGCAGAGCTTGATGATGAAGTCGTAGGCGAGCGGCTGCAGCGGGCTGTCGGCGCCGAAGGTGATCGCCGTCACGGCCTCAGTGGCGCCGATCCTGCGTTGCAGCATCTCGCGCGGAAGCTTGAACACGGTCTGCCGGAAGGCGGCATCGAACTGAAGCTCGTAGGTCCGGGTGGTGTCGTAGATTGCGAATTCGCCTGATCGGATCACGGTGTCGCGGCCGTCCTGGGTCACACCGCCGATCCCCTCGCGTCCGAGCGCGACCAGCACGTAGTCCGCATCCGCCCGCGCGATGCGCTGCGATGTCCGGTGGACGCGCTGCCGGTCCGAGGCGACCTCGGAGCAGACGGCCCGCCCCAGCGTCGTGTGGGTGACCGAGCCGCGAAACGCGCTGCCGAGATCGGACGTGCAGTCGAGCCCGACATAGACGTCGCAGACAATGTCCTGCCACAGCGCCAGCCGGCGGTGGCCCGGGCTTCCCTCCGTGGTGAACAGGACCGGCATCGCGGTCTCCCTTTGCACCTGTGCCAATGGACGGTTGGAAATGCAGCAAATTCCGGGCCGGCGGGCCGCTGACGGCCTGCCGCAGTCGAGTTTTCGTGCCGAGCCAGACGAGCGCGAATGGCGGCTGAGGTCAATACTCCCGATCGAAGCGCGGCGGTACGCTGCCGATCCGCAAAAGGGGAGACGAGCGATGGGACTGGCACATCCGAAATACAAGGTGGCGGTGGTGCAGGCGGCGCCGGCCTGGCTCGATCTCGATGGCTCGATCAAGAAGACGATCGCGCTGATCGAGGAGGCGGCCGACAAGGGCGCCAAGCTGATCGCCTTTCCGGAGGTCTTCATCCCCGGCTATCCCTGGCACATCTGGATGGACTCGCCGGCCTGGTGCATCGGCCGCGGTTTCGTGCAGCGCTATTTCGACAATTCGCTCGCCTATGACAGCCCGCAGGCGGAGGCGCTCCGTGCGGCCGTGCGCAAGGCGAAGCTCACCGCCGTGCTGGGCCTGTCCGAGCGCGACGGCGGCAGCCTCTACATCGCGCAATGGCTGATTGGTCCGGACGGCGAGACGATCGCCAAGCGCCGCAAGCTGCGCCCGACCCATGCCGAGCGCACCGTCTATGGCGAGGGCGACGGCAGCGATCTCGCCGTACACGACCGGGCCGATATCGGCCGGATCGGCGCGCTGTGCTGCTGGGAGCATCTGCAGCCGCTGTCGAAATATGCGATGTACGCCCAGAACGAGCAGGTGCACGTCGCAGCTTGGCCGAGCTTCTCGCTCTACGACCCGTTCGCGCCGGCGCTCGGCGCCGAGGTCAACAATGCAGCGTCGCGCGTCTACGCTGTCGAAGGCTCGTGCTTCGTGCTGGCGCCGTGCGCGACCGTCTCGCAGGCGATGATCGACGAGCTCTGCGACCGGCCCGACAAGCACGCGCTGCTGCATGTCGGCGGCGGCCATGCCGCGATCTTCGGCCCGGACGGCTCGATGCTGGCCGAGAAGCTGCCGCCGGAACAGGAAGGGCTGCTGATCGCCGAGATCGATCTCGGCATGATCGGCATCGCCAAGAACGCCGCCGATCCGGCGGGGCACTATTCGCGGCCCGACGTGACGCGGCTGCTGCTCAACAAGAAGCCGTTCAATCGGGTCGAGCCATTTGCGCTTCCGGTCGACACCGTTGCGCCCACGGAGACACACGTGGCGGGATGACCCCGCTGCGTCCTCGGAGCGACGGAGGTCAGAGGGCCCGACCTCAGCTGTTGCTCCGAGATCAACAGCGCTGCCGAATCGATCGTGCTGACGGGATTATTCAGGCCTAATCTTGTCCGCGATCGCCTCGGCGGCTTGCGCTCGCCCTCAGATTGCTTCACGAATTCGTGGGCAAGGGGGGAATCATGTTCGTTGAGTGGCGCAATATCGGTCTTCTGGGCGCTCTGTTGGGTGCTCTGGCTCTTGGCGCCTGTGCGTCGAGTTCGGCCGACATCACCCCGACCTACGTATCTCCGATGATCTTTCAGTCGTACAACTGCCAGCAGCTTGCGATGGAAGCGCAGAGCGTCTCATCGCGCGCAGCCGTTCTCTCCGGGGCGCAGGACAAGCAGCGGACGAATGATACGATTGCGACCACCGCTGCCGTCGTGGTCTTCTGGCCGGCGGCATTTCTGGTCGGAGGCGATAAGCAGACGGCTGCCGAGCTGGCCAACATGAAGGGCCAGATGGTTGCCATCGAGCAGGCCTCGATCGCCAAGAAGTGCAATATTCAGTTTCAAAGGCCCGAGCCGAAGGCTGAAGAAAAATAGGCGTTCGGTTTCCGCGGTCGGTCGTTTCCTTCAAATCCGGCCGCCTCAGTGCGAGAGCGCCTAGGTCGGGCTATCGCGAAGGCCGCGTGCGATCGCCTTCTGTGCGTCGAACTCCGCGCGCCGGCGCGCGAGCTCGTCGGGCGCGAGCAACGCGGGATTGCTGTAGTCGCGCTTCCAGCTGTGATCATCACTCCATTGCAAGGGCGACTGCACGGTGGTCCGTGCGGCCGGTGAACGCTCGAGAACATCGAGGGCGAGCTCCAGCGTGAACGCCTGCGATGCCGTGTCGTGCGGCTTGCCGGCGGAATTGCCGAGCGGAAAGTCCGAGAACAGAAAGCGCGGCGCGGCCGCGTGCTCGACGATGTCCTTCGCGCAGCCCATCACGACAGTCGGGATGCCGTTGGCTTCGAGATGGCGCGCCACCAGAGTGACCGTCTGGTGGCACACCGGGCAGTTCGGTACTAGCACGACGGCGTCGATCTCGTCAGCACGGCATCGCGCCAGAATCTCCGGCGCATCAGTCTCGATCGTCACGCGCTGGCTGCGGTTGGTCGGCGCGCCGAAGAAGCGCGGCCCGACCGCGCCGATGCGACCTTTGCCGGCAAGGCGGATCAGTTGCGGCAGCGGAAACCAGGTGTTGGGATCCGTCGCGGTCGTATGGGTGCGGTCGTAGGCGATGTGCGAGATGCGCAGGTCATGCGACGCCGACGTGTCACCGTCATAGACGGAGTAGAAGTTGGCGCCGCCATTATAGGGCGCGCCGGGTCCCTGATCACCCTTGGCCGGATCGAAAGGTGCGGCCGTTGTGATGATGGTGACGCGCGATTGCGCGAGCGGTTTGCGCAGCCGTTGGAAGGGGGCTGAAATGTAGTGGGCCCAGCGATATGGCGTCTCGTAGCCGATGGCGAGGTAATAGTCGCGGGTGCGCGCCATATAGGCCAGCGGCGCGGCCTCCTCAGGGGCGAAGCCGAGTGTGTCGTCGGTGCGGGTGGCCATCGGTCGCGCTCCCTGAGAGATCGCCGATGTGCTAGCCGCCGGACCGTCTGTGTCAAGGCGCCGCGCGTTGGAACCGGAGGTCGCTTGAGGCTTTGTCTGTCCGCGGTTGGGTCCGCCGGCGGTCAAGCCGGCTTTTTTCATCGTTTCCATGCTCGTTTGGGTTTCGACAGCTTGCCAGTCCCTCGGCATCGTCATCTGTCTCATGGTCGCGACGCTGGGCAGCGCCGCCGCCAATGAGGGCGAGACCGTGTGGCCGCTGGTGGACGGGGCACCTCCGGCCCAGAATGATCCGAAGGACGCGGCCGCAAAGGCTGATGACCCCAAGGAGAGCGGCACGCGCGAGGCGATCTGCCTGATGATCGAGTCCGCCGCCAAGTCCAACGATCTGCCGCTCGAATTCTTTGCCCGCGTGATCTGGCAGGAGAGCCGCTTCCAGAGCGATGCGGTCGGGCCGGTCACGCGCAACGGCCAGCGCGCGCAAGGCATTGCCCAGTTCATGCCCGGCACGGCGAGCGAGCGCGAGCTGCTCGATCCGTTCGATCCGGTGCAGGCGCTGCCGAAATCGGCGCAGTTCCTGGCCGAGTTGCGCGATCAGTTCGGCAATCTCGGGCTGGCCGCGGCGGCCTATAATGCCGGTCCGCGCCGGGTGCAGAATTGGCTCGCCGGCAAGGGCCAGATGCCGTGGGAGACGCGCAACTACGTCTCGGCCATCACGGGGACATCGATCGACGAGTGGGCGACCGCTGGCAAGGGGGGCAAGACGCCGCCGAGCGCGCGGCCGACTTCCTGTCATCAATTGATGGCGCTGTTGAAGCGCGCGCCGAACCCGTTCGTGACCCAGCTGGAGCAGCATGTCGCGGTGTCCGCCGCGAAATCGTGGGGCGTGCAACTGGCGGCCGGCTTCGATCGCAACAAGGCGCTGTCGATGTACGCACGGGCGATCAAAGGCCTGGGCTCGGTGATCGGCGACCGTGATCCGAGCCTGCTGTCGTCTGTCATGCGCACGCGCGGCAACCGCGCCTTCTACCAGGTGCGGATCGGCGCCGACACGCGCGGCGAGGCCGACGCGCTGTGCAACCGCATCCGCGGTGCCGGCGGCGCCTGTTTCGTGCTGCGCAACCGCGCCTGAGGGCCGGCGGCTTGCGCCGTGTGCAGAGCCGCGCGCGTGCCGTGGCGGTTGACGCCGGGTGGTTTCGAAAGCCTTATCGCGGTCCGTTTCGCTGGGGCGCCCGTGACACTTCCTCCGCTCGATTCGCCGCAATGGCATGGTTCGCTCCGGGCCTTCGTCTGGGGGCTGCGCGCGACATCGGCGACCATTCTGTCCGTCGTGCTGTTCGTCACCTTCATCGGCATCGGCGCGCTTGCCCACGACACCCATTTCAGCATGCTCTGGGCGATCCTGAGCACCGTGCTGGTATGGGCCGGGCCGGCGCAGATCATCCTGGTGTCGACGCTCGGCTCCGGCCAGACGATTTTGCAATCGGCCATCGCGGTGACGATGAGCGCGATCCGGCTGTTTCCAATGGTGGTGGCCGTGCTGCCGCTGATCCGCTCGCCCGACACCAAGCGGCGGCATCTGGTGCTGATCGCGCATTTCACCGCGGTGACCCTGTGGGTGGAATGCTATCGCCTCCTGCCGCATGTGCCGCGCGAACGCCGCATCGCCTTCGTGCACGGGCTCGGCTCCGGTCTCATGGGCGTGGCGCTGGTCGCGACCATCATCGGCTATCTGCTCGCCGCCAACCTGTCCCAGACCTTCGGCGCCGCCGTGCTGCTGCTGACGCCGCTGGCGTTCCTGTTCTCCACCTTGCGCAATGCCAAGGAGCTCGCCGACGTGCTCGCGCTCGGCCTCGGCCTCGTGCTGTATCCGTTGGCTGCCCGGCTCAACAGCGGCGTCGACATCCTGGTCAGCGGCGTCGTCGCCGGTACGATTGCCTTCGCCGTCCACAAATGGCGCGAGCGGCGGGAGGCGGCATGAGTGACTTCATCGGCGATTGGCATGCCCTGGTGGTGCTGCTGGTCGCGGGCGTCATCCCGAACCAGATCTGGCGGCTGCTCGGCCTGTGGTTCGGCAGTGGCCTCGACGAGGGCTCGGACCTGCTGATGTGGGTCAAGGCAGTTGCGACTGCGATCCTCGCCGGCGTCATCGCACAGATCCTCGTGCAGCCGCCGGGCGCGCTCGCCAGCGTGCCCTGGGAGCTGCGCTATGGCGCTGTCGCAGCCGGCCTCGCGGCCTTTCTCGTGACGCGCCGCTCGATCTTCGCCGGGGTCGTCTGCGGCGAGGCGGTCATGCTGGCCGGCAAATGGTGGCTCGGCTGAGTTGCGCGACCGCAATTGCGATGCCGCCGCGTTCGGCTAGATTGCGGGGAGATCTGAGGATTTCGAAATGACCACTGATGCCGATCTCCGCCCGGGTGAAGTCGCGATCGAGGCGCCGCAGCCGCGTGATGCTTCGCTGTACTTCATCGGCCGCATCCGCACGCCCTGGACCTCGCGGCTGGAAACGCCACGGCAGGGCAGCTTCGAGGGCCCGGTGTGCCGACTCGAAATCTTCGAGCCCTGGGTGCCGGCGCTGCAGGGCATCGACGGCTTCAGCCATCTCCAGGTGCTGTATTGGCTCAACCGCGCGCGCCGCGACCTCGTCAAGCAGAGCCCGCGCCACCATGACGGCGAGACGCGCGGCACCTTCGCGCTACGCTCGCCGGTGCGCCCCAATCCGATCGGCGTCTCGACCGTCCGCTTCGTCGCGCTGGAGGGCAGCACGGTGCTGGTGCGTGGCCTCGACTGTCTCGACGAGACGCCGTTGATCGATCTGAAGCCCGATCATTGCGTGTTTACGCAGGCGCGTGCGTCGGGGGACAACGACAACGCATAAGATCGACGGAGCTCGATACTCAACGTGAACAAGCGGCCGCAGAAGACCGTAACGGCTCTCGATGCAATCACCGCGGACCTCGTCGCGGTACTGGTGGCGGTGACCGACGGGCAGCCGAGGATCATGACCATCGCACACGCCGCGGCTTTGCCGAGCGGACCGTTTCAGTTCGGTCACCGCTCGCTGCAGACGGGCTTGCGCGCCTGGGTGGAGGCGCAGACCGGGCATCCCCTGGGCTATGTCGAGCAGCTCTACACCTTCGCCGATCGTGGTCGCTCGGGTGACCCCGACGCGCCGCACCGCATCTCCATCAGCTATCTTGGGCTGACGCGCGAGGAGGAGGGGCGAGAGGGCGCCGATGCGCAATGGTCGTCCTGGTACGAGTACTTCCCCTGGGAGGATCATCGCGATGGTGATCCCGCCATCTTGTCGAAGATCATCGCGCCGAAGCTGAAGGCGTGGGCGCGGTCCGCTGATGAACCGGCGCTGCAAAAGACGCGATGGCGGCGGGCCGCGATCACCTTCGGCCTCGACGGGCGCGAGTGGAATGAAGAGCTGGCGCTGCAGCGCTACGAACTGCTGTACGAGGCCGTACTGATCCCGGAGAGCGTGCGTGAGAAGGGCGGCGAGGCGGCCGTCCCCGGCCGCGCGATGACGGGTGACCACCGGCGCATTCTCGCCACGGGCATTGCCCGGCTGCGCGCCAAGATCAAATACCGGCCGGTCGTGTTCGAGCTGCTGCCGGACGAATTCACGTTGTTGCAACTGCAACGCAGCGTCGAGGCGCTGGCCGGCCGGCTGGTCCACAAGCAGAACTTCCGCCGTCTCATCGAGCAGCAGGAACTCGTTGAGGAGACTGGCGCAATAGCGGCTGACACCATCGGGCGGCCGGCCAAGCTGTTCCGCTTCCGCCAGGGCGTTCTGGCCGAACGGGCCGTCGTCGGAACCAAGCTGCCGCTCTCGCGCTCGTGATCGACGGCCCTTGACACGACTTATACTCAGGATAAGTATAATCCATCTTATGCTCATGGAGAGTATAAATGGCCGAGCTTGTCCTGCCTGTTGTCGCGCCTGATGGAGCGCTGTCTGATCGCTTGCGGCGGGTGATCCCGCCGCCGGAATGGGCTGTTTATGAGGAGGATGTCGACGCCATCCTGGCGCTCAAGCGCCGGCGCAATGCCGTGGTGCTCGCGCATAACTATCAGACGCCCGAGATCTTCCACGGCGTCGCCGACATCGTCGGCGACAGCCTGCTGCTGGCCCGGGAAGCGACCAAGGTGGATGCCGAGGTGATCGTGCTCGCCGGCGTGCACTTCATGGCGGAGACCGCCAAGCTGCTCAATCCTGAGAAGACGGTGCTGATCCCGGACATGGAGGCGGGCTGCTCGCTCGCGGAATCCATCACCGCTGACGATGTCCGGCTGATGCGCGCGCGCCATCCCGGCGTGCCGGTGGTTGCCTATGTCAACACGTCCGTCACGGTGAAGGCGGAGTCCGATGTCTGCTGCACCTCGGGCAATGCCCTTGCGATCGTGGAGTCGCTCGGCACGGATCACGTCATCATGCTGCCCGACGAGTATCTCGCGCGCAACGTGGCTGCGCAGACCAAGGTGAGGATCACGGCGTGGAAGGGCCATTGCGAGGTGCACGAGCGCTTTAGCGCCGAGGACGTCCGCACCTTGCGTGACAACCATCCCGGCGTCACCGTACTGGCGCATCCGGAGTGTCCGCCCGAGGTCGTGGCGGAAGCCGACTTCGCCGGATCCACCGCTGCGATGTCTGATTTTGTGGGCATGAAGCGACCGGCGCGGGTGGTGCTGCTGACGGAGTGCTCGATGAGCGACAACGTCGCGGTGATGTATCCGGACATCGAGTTCGTCCGGCCCTGCAACCTGTGCCCGCACATGAAGCGGATCACCTTGAAGAACATCCGTCATGCGCTCGAAACCAACACGCATGAGGTGACGATCGATCCCGGGATGGCCGAGCGCGCGCGGCGTTCGGTGGAAAGGATGCTGGCGCTATGAGTATTGATCTTTCTGACCTCGCAGGTCGTCCCGTGATCATCGGCGGCGGTGCCGCCGGACTGATGACCGCGCTTGCTCTCGCACCCGAGCCGGTGGTGCTGCTGTCGAAGTCGCCGCTCGGCGCGGAGGCGTCGAGCATGTGGGCGCAGGGCGGCCTGGCGGCTGCCGTCGGTGCTGACGACGATGCGGCGCTGCATCTGCAGGACACCATCCTCGCCGGTGCGGGTCTGTGCGATGACGCCGCCGCACGCCGCATCATCGAAGCTGCCCCGGCCGCGGTCGAGCGCCTCGTCCGACTCGGCGTCGCGTTCGACCGCGACGCTGCAGGGCGCTGGCGCCTGGGACTGGAAGCCGCCCATAGTCGCAACCGCATCGTCCATGCAACCGGCGACGGCACCGGGCGCGAGATCATGCGCGCGCTGATCGCGGCCGTCAGGCGGTGCCCTTCGGTGACGCTGCTGGAGGACGTCGAGGCGCGCCGGCTGATCGTCGAGGACAATGTGGTCCAGGGCATTCTTGCGGTGCGTGGCGAGGAGCCGCTCGTGCTCGCCACGACGCGCGTCGTCATCGCGACCGGCGGCATCGGCGGCCTGTTCCTCGACAGCACCAATCCCTCTGGCTGCTTCGGCCAGGGCCTGGCGCTGGCGGCGCGGGCAGGGGCGGTGCTGTCCGATCTCGAATTCGTGCAGTTTCACCCGACCGCCTTCGACGGTCCGTCGCGGCCGTTGCCGCTGCTCACCGAGGCGATCCGTGGCGACGGTGCGGTGCTGATCGACGAGACCGGCACGCGCTTCATGGCCGACGAGCCCGGCGCGGAATTGGCGCCGCGCGACGTGGTGGCGCGGGCGGTGTGGCGTCATCGCGCAGCGGGCCACCGCACGTTCCTCGATGCGCGGGAGAAGCCAGGCTCGGCGTTTGCCGCGCGCTATCCGGTGATCAGCGCGTTCTGCCGCATGGCCGGAATTGATCCGGCTGTCGATCCGATCCCGGTGCGGCCTGCGGTGCACTACCATATGGGCGGCATCGCCGTTGATGCGATGGGGCGCAGCTCGGTCGATGGCCTGTGGGCGTGCGGCGAAGCCAGTCGCACCGGCCTGCACGGCGCCAACCGGCTCGCCAGCAACTCGCTGATGGAAGCGATCGTCTGCGCGCAATGGGTGGCCGAGAGCGTCGCTGGCACGTCGGCGCGCGCGGCCAAGGCTACAGAGGCCGAAGCAATCCCCGGTGCATCCGATCCCGCTGCGGTGCGTCCGCTCCTGTCCGATGCGCTCGGCGTGCTTCGCGATCGTGATCGGATGACAGCCGCCATCCGGAGCCTGCTCCCGCTCACGCTCGGACCAGGCGCTGCGGCCGATCCTGCCCTGGTGGGCCTGATGATGTCGGTTGCGGCTCTGGCGCGCGAGGAGAGCCGCGGCGGGCATTGCCGCACCGATTGTCCGGACACGCTGCCCGTCGCGCAGCCGTCCCGCCTCACGTTGTCCTCAGCGATCGCGGCCGCGCGCGAGATCGCCGAGACCAGGCAGCCATCGTTCAGGAGCGTCGCATCATGACCCTCAATCCACTCTCGCCCTTGCTCTATGAGCCGCTGGTCCGCATGGCGCTGCTGGAGGATCTTGGCCGCGCCGGTGACATCACCACCGATGCGATCGTGCCCGCCGAGCAGCGCGCGTCTCTTAAGCTGCGGGCGCGCCAGCGTGGCGTGATCGCCGGGCTTGAGGTCGCGCGCTGCGCCTTCCGGACGGTCTCGCCCGAGGTCCGCATGGAGATCATCCGCGGCGACGGCAGCGTCGTCGCGCCTGGAGACGTCATCGCCACCCTCAGCGGCCCGGCGCGGGCGTTGCTGACCGGCGAGCGCGTCGCGCTCAACTTCCTCTGTCACCTTAGCGGCGTCGCCTCCGCGACCGCGTCGCTGGTCGCCGCGGTGAAGGGGACGCGGGCGCAGATCGTTTGCACGCGCAAGACGACGCCCGGGCTGCGTGCGCTGGAAAAATATGCGGTGCGCGCCGGAGGCGGCGGTAATCATCGGTTCGGGCTCGATGATGCCGTGCTGATCAAGGACAACCACATCGCCATTGCTGGCGGCATCGAGGCGGCGATCACACGGGCCAAGGCTCATGCCGGCCATCTCGTGAAGATCGAGGTGGAGGTCGACAACCTCGCGCAGCTCGAGGAGGCGCTGGCGCTCGGTGTCGATGCCGTGCTGCTCGACAACATGATTCCGGCGGAGCTCGAGCGCGCGGTCGGCATGGCCCGCGGCAAGGCCATCACCGAGGCGTCGGGCCGGATCACGGTCGACACCGCGCCCGCGATTGCCGCTGCGGGGGTCGACCTGATCTCGGTCGGCTGGATCACGCATTCCTCGGCCGCGCTCGACATCGGCCTCGACGACGCCTGATCAGCCCTTCAGCGCCGCGATCAGCTTCGCGGCGTTCTCCTCCAGCACTTTCGGATCCTCCTTGCGGCTTGCCGGCGGCAGCAGGGAATCCCCGTTGTGGCGCGGCATGATGTGGACGTGGAGGTGAAACACCATCTGGCCGCCGGCATGCTCGTTGAACTGCTGCACGGTGATGCCGTCGGCGGCGAAGGCAGTCTTGGCGGCGCGGGCGATTAAGCGCACGGCGCGGCCGACATGGAGGTAGTCTTCCTCGGTGATATCGAGGATGTTACGGGCCGGGGCCTTCGGGATCACCAGCGTGTGGCCGGGGACGCGCGGCATGATGTCGAGGAAGGCCAGCACGTGGTCGTTCTCGTAGACCTTCACGCAGGGGAATTCGCCGCGCAGGATCTTTGCGAACGGGTTGTTGGGATCGTAGGCGGTCATCGGCAGGTCCTCGTGCGGTTCCTCGTGGTGCGCCTTACTCTCATTGGCCCGTGCCGCCGGTCAAGATTGCTCGTCCATGCCTTTCCGGAACGGGCCGGATTCGGCGAGCTCGCGGCCGGCCTGCTCGACATAGGCGCGCTCGCGCTTGAGATAGTCGTCGATGGCGCGGCGCAGGCCGCGGTCGGCGATGTAGTGGGCGGAGTAGGTGGTCTGCGGCAGGTAGCCGCGCACGATCTTGTGCTCGCCCTGCGCACCCGCTTCGACCACTGCGAGCTTGTGCTGGATCGCAAAATCGATCGCCTGGTAGTAGCAGACCTCGAAATGCAGGAACGGGTGATGCTCGATCGCCCCCCAGTTGCGGCCGAACAAGGTGTCCGAGCCGATGAAGTTGATGGCGCCGGCGATCCAGCGGCCGTCGCGCTTGGCCATCACCAGCAGCACGTCGTCGGCCATGCTCTCGTCGATCAGCGAGAAGAACTTGCGGTTCAGGTAAGGCCGGCCCCATTTGCGCGAGCCGGTGTCCATGTAGAAATCGAAGAACGCGTCCCAGGCGTCCTCGGTGATATCCTTGCCGGTCAGCCAATGGATGGTGATGCCTGCGCTGATCGCATCGCGCCGCTCGCGCTTGATCGATTTGCGGTGGCGCGAATTCATCGTCGCCAGGAAATCGTCGAAGCTGGAAAAGCCCTGGTTGTGCCAGTGGAACTGCTGGTCGGTCCGCTGCAGGAAGCCCTGCGCGGCGAGCAGTTCCCACTCGGCCTGCTTGGCGAAGGTGACGTGGACCGAGGAGGCTTCGCTGATCCCGCACAGCGCCTTCAGGCCCTGGGCAAGGGCGTTGCCGAGCATTTCGCGGTCCTGGTCGGGCCGGATCAGGAGCCGCGGCCCGGTGGCCGGGGTGAAGGGCACGGAGACCTGGAGCTTCGGATAATAGCGCCCGCCGGCACGCTCATAGGCGTCGGCCCAACCGCGGTCGAAGACGTACTCGCCCTGCGAATGCGATTTCAGATAGCACGGCACGACGCCGAGGACCTCGTCGCCGAGCTTCGCCACGAGATGCCGAGGGGCCCAGCCGGTGCGGAGCGTCGCGGAGCCGGAGGCTTCGCAGGCGGACAAAAAGGCGTGGGAGACGAACGGGTTGAAGGAGGGGCCGCAGGCGGGGGATGAGCCGGGCGCGAGGCGGCCGGCGGGATTGGCGCAGGCGTCCCAGGCGGCGGCCGGAATCTCGGAGATCCCGGGAACGGCTTCGAGTGTGATCTCAGGTGAGGCCATCGAACCCTTGCAAACGAGACGGGCAGGGAACGCTCAGCGGACGCGTCCGGATTGCCTTGCTTCCAAGATCGTGCATCGCAGCACCGACTTCAAGGCCGGCCTCACGTCTCCGGCGTAAACCCTTCGAAGATCATCTGATCCGCATAGCGCGCCGCGGTGGCGCGCTGCTCCGGCGTGCGGACGGTCCAGGTCAGCAGCGGGCAGCCGAACACGTTGCGCGCGATCCAGGGCGCTGGCGCCGGCAACTGCTGCACCCAATAGGCGACGAAGTGCGGCTGCGTGCTCATGCCGTGCTTGAGATGCAGCATGCTGTCGCGCTGCGCCTCGGTGAGCTTGTCCCAATAGCCGTCCTTGTAGGTGCGCTGAGCGACGATGCCGCGCGTCAGGTTCGGCATGATCTCGCGCATGGCACGAACCAGGTCCGGATCAAACGACATGCCGACGGCCGGGCCGGAATAGGCGGACAGCACCTCGGCCATGCGCCGGACCAACCGGCGATCGCCTTGGAAGGTGCTCTTGACCTCGACCACCAGCGGCACGCGTCCGCCGATCAGGTCGCAGAGGTCCTTGAGGGTCATCATCCGCTCATCGGTCTGCTTGAAGCGGACAGCCTTCAACTCGGCCGCGGTTTTTTCGATCAGCAGACCAGAGCCCTCGGTGAGGCGGCCGAGCTCGTAGTCGTGATGCACCATCGCCTCGCCATCGGCCGACAGCTGGATGTCGCATTCGATGGCGAAATGGCCGGCGACGGCGCCGCGGGCGGCGGCGGGCATGTTCTCGATGATGCCGCGGGCCGCATCATGCAGGCCGCGGTGGGCGACGGGGCGGGCCGTCAGCCAGTCAGGTGCGCGCATTCGCCCCGTCCATTTTGCTGGCGCATGATCTCGCCGGAAAACCGCTTCACTCGTTTCCGGATCATGCGCGCTCGACTATTCAACCTCGAACACGCCTTCGACTTCCACCGCCGCATCCGACGGCAGCGACGATACGCCGACCGTGGTGCGGGCATGGCGGCCCTTGTCGCCGAACGCGGCGACCATCAGGTCGGAGGCGCCGTTGAGCACCTTCGGTCCGTCGAGGAAGTCGGGCGCCGAGTTGACGAAGCCGCCAAGACGGACCACGCGCACGACCTTGTCCAGGTCGCCGACGGCGGCCTTCACCTGGGCCAGCAAATTGACGCCGCAACCCTTGGCGGCCGCATAGCCGTCCTCGAGCGAAACGTTGTAGCCGAGCTTGCCGGCCGCGATCAGCTTGCCGTCGCCTCCGAGGCAGACCTGGCCCGAGACGAACAGCAGGTTGCCGGTGCGCACGAACGGGACATAATTGGCGACCGGCGCCTTCGGTGCCGGCAAATTGATGCCCTGTGCCGCCAGAGTCTGTTCAACCGTACCCGCCATCTGAAATCCCCATTCTGTCGCGAGAGCGCCGGTCCCGTGCCGGACCGCGGCCCTGTTTGGCGCAGTTGCCAGTGACATGCAAGCAGCCAGCGCGAGCGCGAATTGGCCGCCTGGAGCGCACGTTTCCGTGAGCCAGCCGCAGTTGCGACGCAATGCAGCGGTCTCTAATGTGACGCCTTAACGATACGTCCCCCGAGGAAAACTCATGGCTCATTCGTTTCGACTGTCGATGGGAGCGCTGGCTGTCGCGGCGATCACGTTCGGTCCGGCGCAAGCCGGAGCCGGGGTGCCGTTCCTGCCACATCAGGCGCTCTATGAGCTGAGCCTGCTCAAGTCCCGCGGATCGAGCCCGGTCAACAGCGCCCGCGGCCGCATCCTCTACAATTTCTCGGGCAATGCCTGCACCGGCTACACGTCGGACTTCCGCCAGGTCTCCGAGCTCGATCTCGGCGAGGGCAAGACGACCCTGAGTGACCTGCGCTCGACGGCGTGGGAGGACGGCGCCGGCAAGAGCTATCGCTTCAAGATCGACTCGCGCATGAACGACCAGGCCTCCAGCCCGGTCGACGGCATGGCCGAGCGCACCGGCGACCACATCACCGTCAAGCTGAAGCAGCCGGAGGCGAAGACCTTCACGCTCGACGGCTCCACCGTGTTTCCGACCGAGCAGATCCAGCGCATCATCGCAGCCGCCCGGGAGGGCAAGTCGCTGCTCGAATTGTCCGTCTATGACGGCTCCGACAATGGCGAGAAGGTCTACAACACGCTGACCGTGATCGGCGCGGCCGTGCCGGGCGACAAGGCGGTCGCCAAGCCGGACGCCTCGACCGACAACAGCGAGATGAAGACACTGACGCGCTGGCCGGTGACGGTCAGTTACTACGATCGCGATGCCAAGCGCACCGAGGGCGAGCAGACGCCGGTCTATGCGATGTCGTTCGAGCTGTACGAGAACGGCGTCTCGCGCGCGCTCGTGCTCGACTACAACGACTTCGTCATCGCAGGCTCCCTGGGCAAGTTCGACGTCAAGGACACCAAGGACGTGAAGGCCTGCAATAACTGAGGCGGGCGTCATTCGATCTGCTCCGGCCCGTCATAGGCGATGCCGCGGATGACCGCGGCCTGGCCGAACTTCTTGCGCAGCAAATCCATCGCGCGCTCGGCCGAAGCCGAGCGGCGGTCGAGCATGTCGGTGTCTGACGACTCCGAGCCCGGACGCAGCGCGCTGACGCCGGCGCCCATCAGGCGGAACGCGGTGCCGTCGGTCTCGCGCGCCAGCATCTCCTTGCAGATCGCGAAGATCTTGCCGGCCAGCTGAGTAGGGGCCGCGATCGACTGCGAGCGGGTGCGCTGGCGGAAATCTGATGTCTTCAGCTTGAGCGTGATGGTCGAGCCGGCAAGCTGGCTCGCCTTCAGCCGCGCCGAGACTTTCTCCGACAGCCGCCACAGCAGCTTTTCCAAGGTCGCATAGTCTCGGATATCGGTGTCGAAGGTGGTCTCGCTCGAGATCGTCTTGGCGCCGCGGTCGACCACCACCTTGCGATCGTCGATGCCGCGCGCCAGCCGCCACAGCCGGCGACCATCGCCGCCGAACTGCTTCATCAGCTCGATCTCGTCGGCGCGCTGCAAATCGGCGATCAGACGAAATCCGTGGCTTGCCAGCTTCTGCTGGGTGGCGGGGCCGACGCCAAAGATGAAGCCGACCGGCTTGTCGGCCAGCAACGTCACGGCCTCGTCCTGGTCGAGCGCGGCGAAGCCGCGGGGCTTGTCGAGATCGGAGGCGATCTTGGCGAGGAATTTGTTGCAGGACAGCCCGACCGAGACGGTGATGCCGATGTCGCGCTCGACATCGCGGGCGAAGCGCGCCAGCACTTTCGCGGGGATCATGCCGTGGACCCGCTCGGTGCCGGCGAGGTCCAGGAACGCCTCGTCGATCGACAGCGGCTCGACCAGCGGTGTCAGCGCCTGCATCGCCTGGCGGACCTCGCGACCGACCCGGACGTATTTCGCCATATCAGGGCGAATCACCACCGCGGAAGGGCACAGCTCCATCGCCTTGAACATCGGCATCGCCGAGCGCACCCCATAGGTGCGGGCGATGTAGCAGGCGGCCGAGACCACGCCGCGCTTGCCGCCGCCGATGATGACCGGACGGTCGGCAACCTCGGGATTGTCGCGCTTCTCGACCGTCGCATAGAAGGCGTCGCAGTCGATATGGGCGAGCGTCAGCGCCGAGAGGGTGCGGTGGCGGACCAGGCGCGGCGAGCCGCAGGCGGAGCAGCGCCGCACGGCAGGGGCCAAGTCCGCCAGACAGTCGCGGCAGAAGCCGGTCGGCCCGCCTGCGCCGCGCGATGCACCCTCTGGCGCCAGCGTGGTCACGGCACGTCGCGCTCCCATTGGCGGTCGCCCAATACCTGCCGCGCGGCCATGATATTGGTCGGATGTAACTTGGAGTGGGCGGCAAAAGCCTTTACCGTTTCCTCGTCGCGCAGCACGAAATCGAGCACGCTGACCAGGAAATTGGGGTCGGCCGCCGAGGATCGCAGCGTCTCCGGCCCGATCCCGGTCTCGGCCAGGAAACGGCCGATGCGCTCGGGTTCCCCGGCCAGGAAAGAAAGGGCCTGAACAGCAACGATTTCAGCCACTTCGCGCGGATTTTGAGAACGCTTTTTCAACGGGACATTTGCCTTTCCATTAACTTGTCGTCTCTACTTTGCGGGCCAACATGCCCGAGTCTTCGGAGCCGGTTCAAGCAAGTGGAAACCATCTCGGGCAAAGATGGAATACCGACTTAACGGCTTTGAACGAATCTGGGGCTAGTTTGAATTAGATCAGTAGCGGTGGACAGGCGTCCGCCAGAGGACATGCCGGTGTCAGTGATTCGGAGGGGCGGATGGGCAAGACCGTCCTGATCGTGGAAGACAATGAGCTCAACATGAAGCTCTTCCGCGATCTGTTGGAAGCCCATGGGTACCAGACGTCCGGCACGTCCAGCGGCGTGGAGGCGCTCGACATCGTTCGCAAGACGCGGCCCGACCTGATCCTGATGGACATTCAGCTGCCGCAGGTCTCGGGGCTGGAAGTGACGAAATGGATCAAGGACGATCCGGATCTGCGCGCGATCCCGGTGGTCGCGGTGACGGCTTTTGCCATGAAGGGCGACGAGGAGCGCATCCGCGAGGGTGGCTGCGAAGCCTATCTTTCTAAGCCGATTTCGGTCGGAAAATTCATAGAAACCGTGCGACGTTTTATCGGCTGAGGAGTTTTTGCAGTGTCCGCGCGCATCCTTGTGGTCGACGACGTCCCCGCCAACGTCAAGCTGTTGGAGGCGCGGCTGTCGGCTGAGTATTTCGACGTGCTGACCGCCTCGAACGGGGCCGAGGCGCTGCAGATCTGCCAGCGCGCCGAATGCGACATCATCCTGCTCGACGTCATGATGCCGGACATGGACGGCTTCGAGGTGTGCCGCCGGCTGAAGTCCAACCCCGCCACGCATTTCATTCCCGTCGTCATGGTGACGGCGCTCGACAGTCCCGCCGACCGCGTGCGTGGCCTTGAGGCGGGCGCCGATGATTTCCTGACCAAGCCGGTCTCCGACGTCGTGCTGATCGCGCGCGTGCGCTCGCTGACGCGGCTGAAGATGATGACCGACGAGCTGCGCATGCGTGCGCTGACCTCGTTGGAAATCGGCGTGCAGGCGCCCGAGCGCAATGCGGTGGCCGACAGCGGCCGGGGCGGCAAGGTGCTGCTGGTCGACGACCGGCCGTCGTCCTATGAGCGGCTCGGACCGATGCTCGCGATCGACCACACGGTCGACGTTGAGACCCATCCGTCGGAGGCGGTGTTCAACGCCGCCGACGGCAATTACGACCTCGTCATCGTCTCGCTCGACCTCAATGATTTCGATGGTCTCAGGCTGTGCAGCCAGCTGCGCTCCCTGGAGCGCACCCGGCACGTGCCGATCCTGGCGATCGCGGAGGCCGAGAACAATTCGCGGCTGCTGCGTGGGCTGGAGATCGGCGTCAACGACTATCTGTTGCGCCCGGTCGACAAGAACGAGCTGTTGGCGCGCGCCCGCACCCAGATCCGCAAGCGGCGCTATACCGATCATCTGCGCGACAACGTGCAGAACTCGATCGAGATGGCGATCACCGATGCGCTGACCGGCCTGCACAACCGCCGCTACATGGAGACGCATCTGGCGACCCTCGCCGACCAGGCCGCGAGCCGCGGCAAGCCGCTGGCGCTGATGATGCTCGACATTGATTACTTCAAGTCGATCAACGACAGTTACGGCCACGATGCCGGCGACGACGTGCTGCGCGAGTTCGCGATGCGGGTGCGCAAGTCGATCCGCGGCATCGATCTCGCCTGCCGCTACGGCGGCGAGGAGTTCGTGATCGTGATGCCCGAGACCGACCTGCACGTCGCCGGCATGGTCGCCGAGCGTCTGCGCCGCTCGGTCGCCAACGAGCCGTTCGCCGTGCACAAGGGCGAGAAGCGCATCGATGTCACGGTCTCGATCGGCATCTCCACTTTGGAGCAGAAGGGCGAGCCGATCGCCGACGTCATGAAGCGCGCCGACGTCGCGCTGTACCGCGCCAAGAACGAAGGCCGCAACCGCGCGGTCGCGATCGCACCTGTGCATCAGGCGCCGCCCTTCCTGCCGCAGGCCGCGGGCAGGGGCCGATAGAGGGCGGAGAGAATCCGCGCCTTCAGTGCTCCGCTGAAGTTGCCCCGCATCTGTCGACCGTATCGCGTCCGCCATCGCATTTATCCGGGCCTCGTGCTTCGAGACGCGCCGCAAGCGGCGCTCCTCAGCATGAGGGGTGAGCATGAGGGGTGAGAGTGTCGTCAGGATCGCTCCGAGCTCCCTCAGAGACCACACCAAGCCCACCGACCTCGTCCTGAGGAGCACGCCGCAGGCGTGCGTCTCGAAGGACGTCCGCGGGCGGTGACGGGCTGGGCGGGTCGATAGCCCGATTGCTGCTGCGAATGAGCTGATTGCAAGCGGCCACCACTTTCTCCACACGTCATTCCGGGGCTCGCGACTGCGTCGCGCCCCGGAATGACAGCGAGTGTGTGTCTGCAGACTCCAAGACATAAGCAATCATCCTCGCCGCGCCTCCGCGCCCGAGTTGTGCCCATCAAAACCCTCTTCGAGAACAGAGGGCGCAGGGAAGGCCGGGTGCTGGTCGCACCCATGGTCCGCGTGCAGCAAAAAAAGCACGCGGCAGAACCACAGGTACGGACCGGACATCCGGCCCTCCCTGCGCGATGGCTTTACGGCTTACTCCGTGCTCTCCCCGGGGACCGGCGTTCTTGCCCCCGTCACGAGCGCGCTTCGTCAGCGCCCGCTTGGCCTCAGCGTCGGGAGGCCAGGACCACACGGCTTCACCGTGCGCATCAGGATGTTCGTCCGCGCGGCCAAGCCACGCTGCACCCCGACACGCCCACCGCAACCCACCTCACGCTCGTGACGATCGCGATCGCGCCCCTCTGGCGAGGTGGGATGGGCGAAATGTAGCATGAGTTCTGAAAAAAAGAAAGTGAAAAATGGTAGTGTCTAGCCCCACGACAACTGCGATGGTTGGATCCCATGGCTCCTGATGGTAGCGATGTCGTCCAACGACGCCCGGGGATGTATGTCGGCGATACAACCGACGGACCGGGGTTGCACCGGATAATCGAGATCCTGGTCGACATGCCCGTGGACGAGGCCATCGCCAGGGCAGAAGTCACGCTGGTGCTGTCAGATTGGCGGACGGCAGCAACAATGAGACCGCTCTGCGAATGAGCGCGAGTGCTGTAGAGCGGATCAACTGCGTAGGGCGGATGAGCGCAGCGTAATCCGCCGCCTGTTTGCCCGTCAAACGGCGGATTACGCTACGCTAAATCCGCCCTACGATACTGGATGGGGAACGGCCATGGGCATGCAAAAGAAAACGCCGACCGCACATATTCGTGCCCTTATCACGCGATGGGTCAGCGATGACTTTCCCGGCTGGGTCGAGTGTCGCTTCACTGATCGCTTTGGCAAAGAGTGGTCAATCGTCGACAAATTGCCGGTGGTCTCTACCGACGATCTTCGACGCGGGAGCAAATATCCTCAGCCGGCTTTGATCGCTTGCGAGGTCGTCGCAACAGCGATGGACCACGCAGGTCGCGACGTCATTCATGTCAACACACTCGTCCCCTTCGGAATCGAAGCGACCGATGGAGCAACCAGCTTCGAGCTATATTCTGAACAGTTGCACATGTATCTGGTCCCAAGCGTAGATCCAGAAGCAGGGCAGTCGTAGGGCGATTTCATGCAGGTGGCGGCCAGCATAGTGCGGCGTGCAGGTCGTCTGGGCAGGTGTTGTTAGTTCGCGGCAACTCGCCTTGAGGATGTTAAATCCAGAACTATCGCTTGATACGGCAGATGCATTGTGGTATTGAAATGCCATGAGAACATCGATCCGCATTGTCAACTTCGATCACATGACCGGCCTTGGCCGGGCCATGGAAGGAGTCGCGCGCTAGGAGATCGACGACGCGATGTTCTCACCAGGCCCCGCCGGCATCGGACGGGGCCTTTTCGTTTGGCCTTTGCTCCCCTGCCGGCACAACAGCAGGAGCATAGGATGCCACCCCACCAGACTCATTCGACGATCGACGCCGGGCATGTGTCAGGGCTCAACGTTGATCTCTCGATCGCGTCAGCCACCGGCGCGATCAGCAGCGTGCAGCCATCGACGCAATCCGATGCGTCGATCGCTGCGTTGCGCGAGGTGTTGTCGGAAAAGGACGCGGCCGGTCCGCCGGCCACGCCGACTTGGCTGATCATCCGCCTGATCGGCCGGTGCTGGCGCGCCATCCAAGCGCGGCAACGCCGGGAGTACGTGCGGGCAAGCCTGTCCGAGCTGAGCGAACGCGAGCTCACCGATATCGGCATCACCCGTGCCGAGATCGAGCACATCGCCGCGCTGCAGACGCTCGAGAGCTTGAGGCACGACCCGCGATATGTCGGGCTCGTTTCGCGGAGGGGAGTGTAGCCGGTCGCGGACCGTCGCGATGCAGGGGACGGTCGGCCGATTGCGCGCGATGGTCGCCGCGACGTCATTGCGAGCGCCAGCGAAGCAATCCAGGGTCTCGCACATCACTCTGGATTGCTTCGCTGCGCTCGCAATGACGGAGGAGAGATCGGCTTCTCTTCGAACCAGCGCTCTGTCGAAAAATGGTCGAGCGTAAAAGCACCCGGCAAGCTGAGCGCATAGGTGCTCATCTGTGAGCGCAGGAACTACATGCCTTGATCTGGCGCAATCCTCGTGGTACTTGCAAACCATGATCAACGTCGTGCGCCGCTCCAACCGCAAACATACGACCCGCTGCAGCCGGGCCGTGGGAGGAGTCGTGCGCTAGGATTTCGACGACACGATCATTCCACCAGGCCCCGCCGGCATCGGACGGGGCCTTTTTGTTGGGTCACGTTCCCTGCCGGCATCACGCAGCAGGAGCGACCGATGCCACCTCAGACCCACCTCACAGCCGAGATCGCGCACAATGCCGCCACGCGCGATCGTCACCTCACATTGGTAAAGAACGCGGCGCATCTGGTGCCAGCGGCGCCGCGCCCAGGCGCATCCGCCAATGGGCTGCGCGATGCGCTGTCGGAAAAGAATGCGGCCGGGCCGCCGGGCTTGGCGACGTCGTGGCTGTTCAGACTGATTGCACGCTCCTGGCACGCCTTTCAGGACAGCGGTCGGCGCAGGAGAATGCGACTCCATCTGCGTGACTTGAGCGAGGCGCAGCTGATCGACATCGGCCTGTCGCAAGGCGACCTCGATCATCTCGCAGCCCACCGCACCCTCGAGCGCCTCAGATACGACATGGCGAATGTCATGATGTCGCACGGCGTGATGTAGCTGCGGCCATCGCTGTGAGCAGATCTTTCGGCAGGGTGGATCAGCTCGATCTGCCCTGACGATGCTGCCTGCCCAGATGATGCACGTTGTTGAAGGACGTGCCGTTCACGACGGCGTCATCGGAATCGCGCCCGCTAAAGCGCGATGAGATCAGGATGAATCATCATCGCGCTTTAGGTTGTTGTTTGCGCATGATCTATTCGGAAAACCGCTGCGCACTTTTCCGGATCATGCTTTAGCGCTCATCCGCGACTGGCACTGCGCTGAGCATGCGCCCGACTGCATCGAGAAGCGGGCCGGGCGCGGTCGGCTTCCCCACGTTCGGCGCTTTGGCGAGCAGAGGCTCGTTGGCGAGGTCCAGATCGGAGTAGGCGCTGGCCAGCACGAAGGGGATGCGCCTCACGGCGAGCGCGTGAGCGACGGGAGTCACGCGATGATCTCCCAAATTGACATCGAGAACCGCGGCGGACGGGCTGTTGTCGTCCAGCAGTTTCAGCGCGTCCGTCGCTGTGCTGGCGGGGCCCAGCACATCGTAGCCCGCGTCGGCCAACACGGCCTGGAGGTCCATGGCGATGAAATATTCGTCCTCGACCACGAGCACGAGCCGAGCTCGAGCCATTGCAACGAAGGCTTGATCGCCGTTTCCGTTCATCGCGACTCGGTCAGTGGAAAAACGAGGTCTGCTCGTAAAGCGCCATTGTCGAAGTTAAGTTCCACCTTTCCTTGCAGGCTGAATTTCGTGATCTCCTCGATGATCAGCGTTCCCGTGCCTGCGCGATCGGGCGGTGAGACCGGGGTCGTGCAGGCTTCCTGCCAGACGAGGTGAAGCGAACGCTGCTCCGGCGCAGCGGAGGTGATCTGCCAGCTCAGCTCGACCGTGCCGCCGTCCTGGCCGAGCGCTCCGTATTTCAACGCATTGGTGGCGAGCTCGCTGACGATCATCGCCAGCGGGACGACCTGCTTGTCCGGGACGGTCACCGCGGGCCCTCCCGACAACATCAGCTGTCCGGCTTTCCAGGACGACAGGATGTGAGACAGGAGCGTGGCGAGGTCGATGGATCCGCTTCCGCCGGCCATCAGCGCCTGGGCCTTGGCCAGCGCCTGGAAGCGCGCCAGGAAGGCGCTCTTGTAGTCCTCCGCCGTCACGCCCTTCGTCTCGGTCTGGTTGGCGATCGCCTGGACGACACCGAGCAGATTGATCAGGCGGTGGCGGAGCTCTGAGAACAGCAGGGAGTTTTCACGCTCTTTGGCCTTGCTCGCGGTCACGTCGGAGAACACCAGCAACAGATGCGTGCTGTTGTTGTCCGGCTTGATCAGGCGCCGGGCCGTCAGCAGGAAGGTGCGACGGCCGATGACCGGAAACTCGTGCGTCACCTCGTAGTCGATCACCGCAGCGGATTTCGGGACAATGTCGGCCATGAGACGCTTGAGCTCAGGGATGTTCCACTGGCCATTGCCGAGATTGGACAGCGGCGTCCCGATCGTGTCGTCGCGCTCGACGAGGAAGGTGGCGAAGAAGGCGCGGTTGGCTTCGAGCACGACGCCCCTCTCGTCGAGAACCAGCAGCGGCTCATCGATCGTGTCCACGATCCCCTGCGCCTGAACATGGCTGCTGCGGAGAAGCCGATACAGATCTTCGAGGTTCATTTGTTCTTGTCTCGTCAAGACGCCAACTACGGTCGACAGCACCGGTCCGGCAGGTTGGTCCAACCCTCAGATAAGGTACTTTGTTACAACTCTGAAACCGCTGCAACATCGGTTTCGGACGCCGGAGGTGCGAGCCGGAACCGCCCGGCGCGGCGGACGTTTGTCTGGGCCCCAAGGAGGAATCCCAATGACAAAGCTGATGTTCGCGGTTGCCGTGTCGCTGTCCGTTCTGCCGTCGTTTGCCCTGGCGCAGGGCCATATGGGCACGCCGCAGGAGCAGAAGGCGTGCGCCGGAGACGCCAAGCGCTTCTGCCGCGCTCAGCTCGGCGATGATTTCGGCGTGCAGAACTGCCTGACGCAGAACCGCGCCAAGCTCAGCAAGCGCTGCTCGGCGGTATTCCAGAGCCACGGCATGTAGTTCGCAAGCGCCGGTCAGGCGGCGCGGACCTTCCGCAGGAATTTCTCCAGCTCGTCCTTCAGCCGATCGCTCTCGCGCGACAGCGAGTGTGCTGACGTGAGGACTTGGGAGGACGCGGATCCGGTGGCGTCAGCGCCCTTGCTGACGTCACCGATGTTGCCGGCGACGCGCGCTGTGCCGCCGGCGACCTCCTGGACGTTGCGCGAGATCTGTCCCGTGGCGGCGCCCTGCTGCTCGACGGCCGCGGCGATGCCGGCGGCGATTTCCGAAATCTGCTGGATGGTGCCGCCGATCTGCTTGATCGAGGCTACCGACGACTGCGTCGCGTTCTGGATGCCCTCGATCTGCTGGCCGATCTCCTCGGTCGCCTTGGCGGTCTGCGACGCCAGCGCCTTGACCTCCGAGGCGACCACCGCAAAACCGCGGCCGGCATCGCCGGCGCGGGCCGCCTCGATGGTGGCATTCAGCGCGAGCAGGTTGGTCTGGGCCGCGATCGAGGTGATCAGCTTCAAGACATCGCCGATGCGCTCGGCGGTGCGCGACAGCTCGCTGATCCCGACATCGGTCTGCTCGATCTGGCGGACCGCTTCCTTGGCGATGCTGGTCGATTCCGTCACGCGGCGGCCGATCTCGTGGACCGACGATGTCATCTCACCCGCGGCCGATGCGACCGACTGCACCGTGGCCGAGACTTGTCCGGAGGCCGCGGCGGCGCTGGTCGACAGCTGCTGGGTCTGCTCGGCAGTCTTGCTCAGCGTATTGGCCGAAACCTCGAGCGTGCGCGCGTCGGCATGGACCTTGTTGATGATCTGGCCCACGGTGGATTCGAACTCGTCGGCCATGCGCTGCATGGCGGTGTGCTGCTCGGTCTTGGCGGCGTCGAGATAGACCGAGATCGCGAGGTCCATGTCGATCATCGCGGCCTTGGTGATCGCCGCCTGCAGCGCCGCCTTCTTCTCGCGCGCGGCCTGGCCAGCGAACCAGCCGTCGGACAGCTCGGTCTCGATCGCCTTCTGCAAGCCGGTGACGATCAGCGAATAGCCGGCGATGTACCAGCGCGGCTCCAGCCCCATCCGGTTGTGGGCCTGGCCGATGCGGGTCACCGATTTCACGTAGTCAGCGTCGAACTTGGCCGATGCCAGCGACATCCAATGGTCGAGCTGGGCCTTGTGGGCGTGGCGCATGGCGGCCTGGCTGGAGAACATCTTGGCGAGCGAGGGGACCTTGCCGACATGGGCATAGAACTGGTCGAGCAGGCCGGGCAGCACCTTGCCGATCAGCGGCCGCAGCTCGCGCAGATGTTCGCGGGTCGCATTGTCGATGCCGATGAAGTCGAGACGAGACTGCAGGGTCTGTGGGTCGGTCATCGCAAGGGCCCGGTAAGCTGGGTGAACAGGAGGAGGCCCCGCCGACGCGCGGGTGCTTCTCTACCCTGAATTTGCATGGGTTTGGTTGATGGTTCCTTACGGCCGGAACCTCAATTCCAACCGACCGGCGAATATTACCGGCGGCCGGCCTTGGCTTGGCCGATCGAGCGAGAGGGAGGCGCAATAAAAAACGGGGCCGAACGGCCCCGTCGAAGTCGAAAGCAGATCCGCGATCTTACTTGAGCACTTACTTGATCTTGGCTTCGCGGAATTCGACGTGCTTGCGCGCGACCGGGTCGTACTTCTTCTTGACCATCTTGTCGGTCATGGTGCGCGAATTCTTCTTGGCAACGTAATAGAAGCCGGTGTCGGCCGACGACACGAGCTTGACCTTGATGGTGACCGCTTTGGCCATGTCTTGAACCTCTGCAATGGAATCGGGGGTGGACGCCGGCCAAAGAGGGGGCGCCGTTGGCCGGCAACCTACCCAGCCAGCCCCCAAAGTCAAGGTTGCCGGGCGAGATCCGGGGCAGATTCTCGGCCCCTAGGCCGCGAAGAACCGGTTTTTCGGCCGGGGCAGGCCGAGATTGTCCCGCAAGGTGGGGCCTTCGTATTCCGTCCGGAAGATCCCGCGGCGCTGCAGCTCGGGAATCACCTTGTCCACGAAGTCGTCGAGCCCGGCCGGCAGGAACGGGAACATGATGTTAAAGCCGTCCGAGCCGCGGCTCTCCAGCCAGTCCTGCATCTGGTCGGCGATGGTTTTTGCCGTCCCGACGAAGGCGAGCCCGCCATAGCCGCCGACCCGCTGCGCCAACTGCCGCACCGTCAGCTTGTCGCGGGCGGCGACGTCGACCAGGCGCTGGCGGCCGCTCTTGGAGGCGTTGGTCTCGGGGATCTCGGGCAGCGGGCCGTCGGGATCAAAGCCCGAGGCATCGGTGCCGAGGATGACCGAGAGCGAGGCGATGGCGCTGTCGTAGTGCACCCGGCTGTCGAGCAGCGCGCGCTTCTCCTTCGCTTCATCGACGCTGTCGCCGACCACGACGAAGGCGCCGGGCAGGATCTTCAGATGCTCCGGGTTGCGCCCGACCTTCTCCATGCGGCCCTTGATGTCGGCATAGAGTTTTTGGCCATCGGCGAGGCTGCCGCCGCCGGTGAACACGGCTTCCGCCGTCTCGGCCGCGAGCTGCTTGCCGTCCTCGGACGCGCCCGCCTGAACGATGACCGGCCAGCCCTGCACCGGACGGGCGATGTTCAGCGGGCCGCGGACTTTCAGGTATTTGCCCTTGTGGTCGAGCACATGCATCTTTTCGGGATCGAAGAACAGCCCGCTCTCGACATCGCGCACGAAGGCGTCGTCGGCGAAGGAGTCCCAGAGCCCCGTGACGACGTCGTAGAATTCGCGGGCGCGCTTGTAGCGCTCGGCGTGCTCCATGTGATCGTCGAGACCGAAGTTCAGCGCGGCGTCGGGGTTCGACGTGGTGACGATATTCCACCCCGCACGCCCGCCCGAGATATGGTCGAGCGAGGCGAAGCGGCGGGCGACGTGATAGGGCTCGTCGAACGTGGTCGATCCCGTCGCGATCAGGCCGATGTTCTCTGTGACCGCCGACAATGCCGACAGCAGCGTGAACGGCTCGAACGAGGTCACGGTATGGCTGCGCTTGAGCGCATCGATCGGCATGTTCAGCACGGCGAGGTGATCCGCCATGAAGAAGGCGTCGAACTTGCCGGCCTCGAGCTTGCGGATCAGCTGCTTCAGATGCGCGAAGTTGAAATTGGCGTCCGGCCAGGCGCCGGGATAGCGCCACGCGCCGGTATGGATCGACACCGGGCGCATGAAGGCGCCGAGCTTGAGTTGACGAGGGGCCATGAGGGGCGTCCGCGGATGGTTGCTGTCTTTCAGGAGATAGGAACTCTGCCAATGCGTGTCAGCAACCCGCCGCAGAACACGATTTCGTTTTTGGGGCCGCGCGTAGCACGCTCATGTCGATGAGAGTCGAGCAGCCGACCCAATCAACGGTGTCGTCCCGGCGAACGCCGGGACCCATACCCCCAGGGAGGAGTTCGAGGCAGGCTGGTCATTGGCATTTGTACCTATCACGACCGCCGCAGAGTATGGGTCCCGGATCAGCGCAGCGTCGCGCTTGCGCGCGTCGCGGCTTGTCCGGGACAACACCTTTGTTGTGTTGGCGTGATCGCCGTCTCATTGCGAGCGCAGCGGAGTTCATTCGCGAGAAGCGAGTGCATCGCCGCGTCGATGCTACGCGCCCAGCACGTCCTTCTGCATTTTGCCGCCGTAAAAGTGGAAGAACGGCACGTCAGCGTCGTGGCGGAGCGGGCCGGTGGCGAGGCGCTTGTCGAGTTCGTGGAGGACGTTCTTGGTCATCGGGTGCAAATCGGCCAGCGGCTTGGAGCCGAGCTCGACCCAGACCAGTTCGACCAGCTCGGCATCGGCGTGGATGACGCCGTCGACGCGGTGGGTGATGGCGGAGGCATCCGCTGTGAAGAAGCGGGTGTCGAAGCGCTTGATGCGGCCGGGCGGGGTGATGGCGCGGGCGATCAGGAACAGGCCGGAGGGATCGGGCAGGAGGCCGGCTTCAGTGAAGGGCGCCCAGGGGCCTTCGAGCTTCGGCGCGGGGCCGTCGACCTTGCGGCCGAGACAGAGACCCGTCTCCTCGCAGGCTTCGCGGATCGCGGCGACGGCCAGCGATTTAGCGCGCGACGCTGTGGTTTGCGGCTTGCCCTTGAACAGGTTGGCTTCGAGCTCGGCCGGCATGGGAGCGGCGACCGGGATGCGGTGATCGGTCTTGTCGACGCGGCCGCCGGGGAAGACGAACTTGCCGGGCATGAACACGACCTTGTCGTGGCGCTTGCCGACCAGCACCTTCGGCACGGCGCCGCTGCGGTCGACCAGGATCAACGTCGCGGCATCGCGCGGCTTGGTGTAGGGATGATGATCCGCTTCCTTCTCGGCGGGCTTGCCCGCCGGCGCGCTCGTCGCCTGTGCCGTCTCGCTCATAGCCTCCCCGTTTTTTTCTTATGAGTTGATCAATCCGCTCAAACCGGCGGAATGCCGTCTGCCGGATTGTCGTCGAAGCCGTGCATGCGGAACGCCCATTGCAGCCCGACCACGGCGCCCTTGATCGGCTGAATCAAGGCGAGCGACGAGATCAGCGTGACCGGCAAATACACCGCGAGCTGCAGCGCGACCGGCGGCGCGTAGTTGGTCTCGATCGACAGCGCCATCGGCACGATGATGTGGCCGACGATGACGATGACGAGATAGGCGGGCAGATCGTCGGCGCGATGGCCGGAGAAATCCTGGCCGCAGCGATCGCAATTGTCGGCCACTTTCAGGAAGGCGCGGAACAGCTTGCCCTGGCCGCAGCGCGGGCAGCGGCAGCGCAGGCCGCGCTTCATCGCGGTCCAGACGTCGCGCTTCTCGGCGAGGCCGGTGTCGCGGGTCCAAGTCTGGGGCAAAGCTTGGGGCAATGCGCGGGGCGTTGAGCTCATGGCGTCCATGATTGGCCTTTCTTCGATGTGCCGGGCTTGCGTTTTGCCCCTGCCTTCTGGCTTTTCTTACGGCTCTTGTCTTTATGCTTCGTGCGCGCTTCGGACTTGCCCCGCTTGGTCGCCTTGGCAACCGCTTTGGCGTTCGTCCCGACGGTATTCTTGCGCCTCGGTCCGGCGCCGCGCGGATGCCGCGACACCAGGACATCGGCCTGCGTCAGCAGCTCGAAGCGCAGCGCGCCGGCCACTGGCTGAGCTTCTACCAGACGCACGTCGACGACGTCACCGAGCCGGTGCATGGCACCACTGCGCTGGCCGATCAGCGCATGGCGCGTCTCGTCGTAATCGAAATATTCCGTGCCGAGGGTTCGGATCGGAACCAGGCCGTCGGCGCCGGTGTCCTCGAGCTTGATGAAGAGGCCCGCGCGGGTGACGCCGGAGATGCGGCCCTGGAAGGTCGCGCCGACGCGGTCGGCGAGGTGATGCGCGATCAGCCGGTCGGCGGTTTCGCGCTCGGCCTTCATCGCGCGCCGCTCCGTTACCGAGATCTGCGCCGCGACCTCGGCCAGATGATCCGGCGTCTCGCTGTCGGGCAGGGCGCCGTCGCCGAGACCCAGCGCGCGCAGCAGCCCGCGATGGACGACGAGGTCGGCATAGCGGCGGATCGGCGAGGTGAAGTGGGCGTAGCGGCGCAAGTTCAGGCCGAAATGCCCGTAGTTTTCCGAGGAGTACTCGGCCTGCGCCTGCGAGCGCAGCACGACCTCGTTGACGAGCTTCTCGTAATCCTGGCCGGCGACCAAGGTCAGCACGCGGTTGAACAGCGACGGCCGCAGCGCGCCCGACTTGGCGAAGGGCACGTCGAGCGTCTTCAGGAACTCCTGCAGCGCATGCACCTTCTCGACCGTCGGCTCGTCATGCACGCGGTAGATCAGCGGCAGCGCCTTCTTCTCCAGCGCTTCCGCCGCGGCGACATTGGCGAGGATCATGAACTCCTCGATGAGCCGGTGCGCGTCGAGCCGCTCCGGCACGACGACGCGGTCGACGGTGCCGTCCGTCTTCAGCAGGATCTTGCGCTCGGGAAGATCGAGATCGAGCGGATCGCGCGCGTCGCGGCCGCGCTTGGCGACCTCATAGGCAGCGTAGAGCGGCTTGAGGATCGGCTCGAGCAGGGGACCCGTGACGTCGTCCGGCTTGCCGTCGATGGCGGCCTGCGCCTGCGCGTAGGAGAGCTTTGCGGCCGAGCGCATCAGCACGCGGTGGAACGAGTGCGAGCGCTTGCGACCGTCGGCGCCCATCACCATGCGCACCGCGAGCGCGCCGCGCGCCTCGCCCGGCACCAGCGAGCACAGATTGTTGGAGATGCGCTCCGGCAGCATCGGCACGACGCGGTCGGGGAAGTAGACCGAGTTGCCGCGGATCAGCGCGTCGCGATCGAGCGCCGAGCCCGGACGCACGTAGTAGGCGACGTCGGCGATCGCGACATGGAGGATGAAGCCGCCGACATTGTTCGGGTCGGGATCCGGCTCGGCGTGAACGGCGTCGTCATGGTCCTTGGCGTCGGGCGGATCGATTGTGACCAGCGGCAGCTCGCGCCAGTCCTCGCGGCCCTTCAGGGTCGCCGGCTGCGCCGCCTCGGCTTCTGCAACGGCAGCAGCCGAGAACTCCATCGGGATCTCGTGGGCATGGATAGCGATCAGGCTGATCGCCTTCTCGGTCGCGACCGAGCCGTAGCGCTCCTTGACGCGTCCCGCGGGCAGGCCATAGCCGCGGCCGCGCAGCAGATCGACGCTGATGAGGTCGCCGTCCTGGGCATCCTTCGTATCGCCAGGGGCAATCGACAGCTCGCGTCCGGCCTGCTTCTTGTCGACCGGGATCAGGCGGCCGCCGTTGCCATTGGGGTTGCTCTTGAAGATGCCGAGCACGCGGTTGCGCGCCTGGTCGAGCACCTTCAGCACACGGCCGCGATAGGCGATCCCGTCGGTATCATTGATCGGCTCGACGCGGAGCAGGGCGCGATCGCCGACGCCGGCGGTGGCGCCTGGCTTGGCCAAGCGAGAGGCGTAGATGCGGATGCGCGGCGGCTCGGACTGCTCGGCCTCGTCCCATTCGGCCGGCTTTGCAATCAACTCGCCATCGCTGTCACGGCCGGTGATGTCGGCCACCAGTGTCGCCGGCAATGTCGCGGGCTCGACGATCTTCTTGCGGCCGCTCTTCTTGACCGTGCCGTCGGCGATGAGCTCGCGCAGCAGCTCTTTGAGTGCTGCGCGGTCGGCGTTCTTCAGGCCGAACTCGCGCGCGATGTCCTTGGTGCCAATCTTGCCCGGATTGGCGCGGATGAAGGCGACGATGGCCTCCCGCGGAGGGAAGCCGATGTCGCGCTTTTTGATCATTTTCTCATCCGCGGGCCTTGCCGGCGCTCTTCTTGGGCGTGGCCTTGGTCGCGGGCTTGGCCGATGTCTTGGCGGCCTTGGCAACCGGCGCACGCGCCTTGCTGGTGGACTCTGATTTCGGCTTGGCCGCGGCCTTCTTCGCCACGGCCTTCTTGGCCGGCTTCGGTGTGTCGTCGTCTCCGCCCGCCTTCGGCTTGGCGGCCTTGGCATGCTTCGCAGCCTTCTTTGCCGCCTTCGCCTTGCCGCCGCCCTTCGCGGCGCGCTCGTCGATCAGGGCGATCGCTTCCGCGAGCGTGATCGTGTCCTTCTCCTTGTCGCCGGGGATAGTGGCGTTGACGCCGCCAGCGGTGACATAGGCGCCGTAGCGGCCGGCCTTCACGGCCACCGGTCCGAGCGAGGGATGATCACCCAGCGCCTTGCCGGGATCCGCACCGAACCGCTTGCTCGGGCCCTTGGCGACCTTCTCGGCAATCAGGGTGACCGCGCGGTTGAGGCCGATGTCGAACACCTCGTCGCCGGCTTCCAGGCTCGCATAGGTCTTGTCGTGCTTGACGAACGGCCCGAAGCGGCCGAGCCCCGCGGTGATCGGCAGACCCGTCTCCGGATGCTTGCCGATCTCACGCGGCAGCGACAGCAGCTTCAGCGCCAGGTCGAGATCGACGTCCGAGGGCTGCGTGCCCTTGGGGATGCCGGCGCGCTTCGGCTTCTCGCCCTCGGCATAATCCTTCTGCTCGCCGAGCTGGATGTAGGGTCCGAACCGGCCGGCCTTGACAGCGACCTCGAGGCCGGAGTCCGGATCCTGACCGAGCATGCGGTCGGCCGCGGCCTCGCTATCGGCGGCGAGCGGGCGGGTGTAGCGGCACTCCGGATAGTTGGAGCAGCCGACGAAGGCGCCGAATTTGCCGGCCTTCAAGTTCAGCCTGCCGGTGCCGCAGGTCGGGCACTGCCGGACGTCGCCACCATCCTCGCGCGGCGGATAGATGTGCGGACCCAACATCTCGTCGAGCGCGTCGAGCACCTGCGCCACGCGCAGATCCTTGATCTCGTCGACGGCGCCGATGAAGCCGGTCCAGAAATCCTTCAGGACCTGCTGCCAGGCGATCTCGTTGTTGGAGATGCGGTCGAGCTGCTCCTCCAGGTCCGCCGTGAAATCGTATTCGACATAGCGGCGGAAGAAGTTCTCCAGGAAGGCGATGACGACGCGGCCCTTGTCCTCGCCGTGCAGGCGCTTCTTCTCCAGCTTCACATAGCCGCGCGCCTTGAGCACATCGAGGATCGAGGCGTAGGTGGAGGGCCGGCCGATGCCGAGTTCTTCCATGCGCTTGACCAGCGAGGCCTCCGAGAAGCGCGGCGGCGGCTCGGTGAAGTGCTGGGTGACCGCGAGGTTCTGGCGCTTGAGCGGATCGTTCGGGCTCATCTGCGGCAGGCGGCGGCTGTCCTCGTCCTCCTCGTCGTCGCGGCCTTCCTGGTACAGCGCGAGGAAGCCGTCGAACTTGACGACCTGGCCGGTGGCGCGCAGCTCCAAGGTGCGGCCGCCTGCCTTGGCGACGATGTCAACCGTGGTGCGCTCCAGCTCGGCGGATTCCATCTGGCTGGCGATCGTGCGGGTCCAGATCAGCTCATAGAGCTTGGCCTGGTCGTCATCGAGCCGCTTGCGCAGATCGGCCGGCTTGCGCGACAGGTCGGTCGGGCGGATCGCCTCGTGCGCTTCCTGGGCGTTCTTGGCCTTGGTCTGATACTGGCGCGGGCTGTCCGGCACGTATTTGTTGCCGTAGATCTCGCCGATCACCTTGCGCGCCTGGGTGATTGCCGAGCCGTCGATCTGCACGCCGTCGGTACGCATATAAGTAATGAGACCGGTGGTCTCGCCGCCGATGTCGATGCCCTCATAGAGCCGCTGCGCAATGCGCATCGTATGCGCCGGCGCGAAGCCGAGCTTGCGGCTCGCTTCCTGCTGCAGGGTCGAGGTGGTGAAGGGCGCCTGCGGATTGCGCCGGGCCGGCTTGGCGTCGACGGTCGCGACCGTGTAGGTCGCCGCGTTCAGCGTGTTCTTGAAGTCTTCCGCTTCGGCGCCGGTGCCGATGTCGAGTCGCTGGATCTTCTTGCCGTCGGCGCCGACGAGGCGCGCTTCGAACGTGTCGCCGCGCGGCGTCGCGAGGGTGGCGATCAGCGACCAGTATTCGCGCGGGACGAACTTCTCGATCTCCATCTCGCGGTCGCAGACGAGGCGCAGCGCCACCGACTGCACGCGGCCCGCGGAGCGCGCGCCCGGCAGCTTGCGCCACAACACGGGGGAGAGCGTAAAGCCGACGAGGTAATCGAGGGCGCGGCGCGCCATGTAGGCGTCGACCAGCGCGCCGTCGATCTGGCGCGGGTTCTTCATGGCCTCGGAGACGGCCTGCTTCGTGATCGCGTTGAAGACGACGCGCTCGATCTTCTGATCCTTGAGCGCACGCTTCTCCTTCAGCACCTCCAGCACGTGCCAAGAGATCGCCTCGCCCTCGCGATCAGGGTCGGTGGCGAGAATCAGGCGGTCGGCGCCTTTCAGGGACTTGGCGATGTCGTTGAGTCGGCCGGCCGCCTTGGGGTCGACCTCCCAGATCATCCGGAAATTTTCTTCCGGATCGACGGAGCCGTTCTTCGCAGGGAGGTCGCGGACATGGCCGAACGAGGCCAGAACCTCATAGGAGGAGCCCAGATACTTATTGATCGTCTTGGCCTTGGCAGGCGACTCCACGATGACGATATTCATGTATTTCCAATGACTTAGTGGAGGGATTGAAGCCGGTTTCGCGGGATTCGCGCCTGCCTCGTTGACCCGAACATGGGTGGTGAGGGGGTTCCTGTCAAATCGGGGGGCGCCGAAAGTCGATTGCGTCCCCCTGGGGAAGTACCTATCAGGTTGTAGGGAGCGCCATTGGAACCGTGCTCTTTTTCCGATGTTTTTCCCCGAATACCCGTCATGGGATAGGTCGATTGGTCAAGGAAGCGGACAAACGCGGCCCGGATATAGAAGAGTCGATGGAGGATCCCGATGCCGCGGCGGCGCTGATTGCCGAGGTCACGGCGAGCCTGTCGCAGCTCGCGCAGCGGCATAATCTGGACATGCTCGATTATCTGCTGCGGATGGCCAATCTCGAAGCGGAGGAGCACCTGCGGCTGCGCAGCCGGCGCAAGCTGTCCTGAATTGCGGCTCGACGCGGCACCAAGGTCGTCTCCTGGGGGGGCAGCGGCGTCCAGTCATTTGAGTAGAGCAGAATGGCGGGCGCGTTGGTGTCCGATCTGTCCCCGCGCGGCATCCGCCTCAACATGGTCGCGCCGGCTGCGATCCGCACGCCGCGTTGGCGACGCGAAGATCGTCGAGCCAGGATCGCTGCGACGACGCCGCTCGGTCCAACATCGCTGGTACCGTGCTGTTCGTGCCTGGGACGATGCCGCGCACATGCAGGGACAAGAGCTGTTCCTCGATGGCGCCGCACCAGTTTGCCAGCCGGCGTGCCGATCTAACCCGACAGCTCGCCGCGTCCCTGACGATGCGAACGGCGACTGCCTAGCGCTTGCGGCAGTCGCCGAAGCATCTCAGGCCGCGAGATCGCTTGCCGTCTTCAACGCATTTGCCAGCGCCTGCTCGCGTTGCTCGGGTCCGACCATGATGCCGTCGGCCGCAACGAATTCGGGCGCCGTCACGCCGATGAAGCCGAGCACACCGCGCAGATAGGTTTCGAGATGCTCGAGTGCTGCCGCTGGTGCAGAGCCGTAAAAGCCGCCGCGTGACAGCGCGACGATCACGCGCTTACCGCCAACGAGTCCCTCGGGGCCATTGGCGTCATATCTGAATGTCTTGCCCGGGATCAGGATGCGATCGATCCAGGCCTTCAGCTGGCTCGGAACAGAAAAGTTGTACATGGGGGCGCCGATCACGATGATATCGGCGCTGAGAAATTCTTCGAGCACCGCTTGCCCGGCGGCAACGTCCGCCTGCACGGCCGGGTCTGCAACCGATCCGCCATGAGCAATCGCCACATGCGCTCCGGACAGATGCGACAGCGGCGTCGCTGCGAGATCCCGGTAGGTGACTTCGAGACTCGGCGTGATCTCGCGCAAGCGATTGACGATCGCGGCTGACACCTGACGGCTGACGGAGTTGGGGCCGAGCACGCTGGAGTCGATATGGAGCAGTTGTGTCATAGGTCAGTCACCTCGGTATTGGTTTGTAACTGGCGCACTATGAGTGACTGTGCTGTAACCCCACAAGAACGCACATTTTTGAAACCCGGGCACATCCGTGACACCTGCTGACAGCGATGATCCTGACCTCCCGCCGGTGCCGCAGTACAATGACTGCCGCGGCGTCGCGTCGATCCTGGCGCGTGTCGGCGACAAATGGAGCGTGTTCGTCATCATGATGCTGCAGGACGGGCCGAAGCGCTTCAACGAGCTGAAGCGCCTGGTCGGCGGCATCTCCCAGCGCATGCTGACCTTGACGCTGCGCGGGCTCGAGCGCGACGGGCTGGTGACGCGTACGGTGTTTCCGACCATCCCGCCGCGGGTCGACTATGAGCTGACCGATCTCGGCCGCGGCTTGTCGCAGCCGGTGCAGGCGCTCGGGCACTGGGCCATCGAGCACCAGGACAAGATCGAGCAGGCACGCTCGCGCTTCGACGCACGCAAAGATGGCGGCTGAGCGTCAGGTCAGCGACACCATCCCGCCGCCGTGACGTTCCAGCCGGCCCGCCAGCTCGAGTTCCAGCAGCACCATGCGCAGCACTGCGGGCGACAGGCCGCTGAGCCGGATCAGGTCGTCGATCGACACCGGCGTCGGGCCGAGAAGGGCCGTGATCTGCGCGCGGTCGTGGCTCTCGGGATCGGGCGCGAACAGCTCCTCGTCGGGCTCGCCCAGCGACAATGGCAGCGGCCGCTCCAGAATGGGGCCGACAGCCTGGATGACGTCGGCGGCCTCGGTGACCAGCGTGGCGCCCTGCTTGATCAGGTCGTTGGTGCCGGCCGAGCGGGGATCCAGCGGCGAGCCGGGAACTGCGAACACCTCGCGGCCCTGTTCGCCGGCCATCCGGGCGGTGATCAGCGACCCCGAGCGGTGCGCGGCCTCGACCACGACGACGCCGAGCGAGGCGCCCGAGATCAGCCGGTTGCGGCGGGGGAAGTCGCGGGCGCGCGGCTCGTGTCCGAGCGGCATCTCGGAGATGGCGGCGCCGCTGCCGCTCACGATGGCTCCGAGCAGATCGACATGCTCGGGCGGATAGATGCGGTCGTGGCCGCCGGCGAGCACCGCGACCGTGCCCCTTCCGAGGCTCGCGCGATGGGCGGCCTGATCGATGCCGCGCGCCAGGCCTGAGATGATGACGAAGCCGGCCTGGCCGAGCTCATGGGCGATCTGGCCAGCGAATTTGAGCCCGGCGGCGGAAGCATTGCGCGAGCCGACGATGGCGATCATCGGGCGCATCAGGGCGTCGCGGGCGCCGCGCACGGCGAGCAAAGGCGGCGCATCCTCGCAGGTGGCGAGGCGGGGCGGATAGCCGTCCTCGTCCGGCGCCCGGAGCTGGACGCTCTGGCGTTTACAGGCCTCGAGCTCGGCTTCGGCCTGGCTTGCGGTGCAGATCCGGCCGCTCGTCGCTGCGCCGCCGCGGCGCGCCAGATCCGGCAGACGCTCCAGCGCGGCGCGGGCGGTGCCGAACTGGTCGAGCAGCGCACGGAAGGTGCGCGGGCCGACATTGTCGGAGCGGATCAGGCGCAGCCGGTCGCGCCGCTCGGTGTCGCTCAGCTCGATCGTCGTGTTGATCGCGTCCACGCCAGCCTCCTCGAAGAAGGCCAGCATGGAGCAACCCGAGGGCGCAGGGAAGAGGGCGCGCTACGCCGGAGCGACCTCGCGCACCTCTTCGGTCGCGGTGGCCGGCCGCTCCTCGGCGATCGCCGGCATCGTGCCCGCAGGGGCCTCGCGCAGCCAGCGATCGGCGGCCTCGCGCCCGCGCTGATGCAGCATGGCGATGAAGTCGCTGCCGAAGTCGGTGGCCTCGCGCTGCGCCAGCGACTCGATCTCGTCCTCGGCGGCGAGCCGATGCAGGCGGGGCGGGTGCAGGCCGTCGCTGCGGGCCCATTCCAGCGCCGCAAGCTCGGCGTTGAGCACGGCATTGGCTGCGATCTGGTCGAGGCGGCGATCGATCGCGGCCGAGGTCATCGGCACGAAGCCGTCCCGCGCCGGCGTGACCTGAATGACCAGCAGATCGGCTGCGCTGGACTCATGCGCAATCTGGATCAGCGGCGGATTGGCCGCGTAGCCGCCGTCCCAGTAGCTTTCGTCGTCGATCTCGACGGCCGCAAGCATCTGGGCCGGGCAGGTCGAGGCGAGCAGCACGTCCGGCGTGATGTCGCCGTTGCGGAAGATCTGCGGCTGGCCATCGCGGACCCGGGTGGCCGCGACCAGCAGCCGCGGCGCGCCTGCGCCCTGCACGGCGGCGAAATCGATTGTCGTGGTGAGGATGTCGCGGAGCGGCGCCAGATCGAGGGGGTCGGCGCGGCCGCCGCGCAGGCCAGTGCCGAAAGAGACCGCGCTGCTGGCCGGCGAATAGCCGCCGATCAGCATCAGCGCGCGGAACGAGGCGTCATCGGCAAGCCCTGTCCAGAACTCGGCGAGACGGCCGCGGGCTTCGTCGCGGCCGCCATTGGCGAGCCCGCTCGCGAGCAGCGCCGCATTGATCGCGCCGGCGCTGGCGCCGCTGATCGTGTCGAAATCGCAGGCCGGCTCCTCCAGCAGGCGGTCCAGCACGCCCCAGGTGAAGGCCGAAAAGGTTCCTCCGCCCTGCAGCGCCAGCGACAGCTTGCGCGGCGGCCACACGCGCGGCGGCGGCGGCAGCTTGGCGTTGGCGATCGTCTCGGCCAGGGATCGCTCCGGCGCGTCGGCGGTCTTTGGCTCCGTGGTGGCGGCCGAGCCCGTAGCGGCGATCATCATCTCGACGACGGCCGTGGCGCTTTCGGATGGCGTGGTCGCGGCGGTTGACGCAATCGGGGCAGCCGGGCTCTCGGCAATCGGATCGGCTGCGACCTCGTGAGCGACCGGCTCGATCGCTGCAGCCTGCGTCGGTTCGGCGGTGTTGCCGGTGGATGCGAACGGGTCGTCGGTCGACCAGATCTGGGCCGCGGAGAGGAGGGCGCTGGCGCTCGATCGAATGGGTGTAGACATTTGCTGCGCCGACTCCTCATCAGTGCGGTGCTCGCGCGGAAGTCGCGCGCCGCTTGAATTGGTCTTGCGTGTTCAGATGCCGGAATCATGACAGGCAATCATGATTCACACCAGAGTCGGCGTTAACTTATTAGCTGATGATGTGGCGGTGTTGCTGCGTTGCCTCTGTAATTCCAGGGCGAGACACAGGATATCCGCATTTGCTCCGTATTTGTTCGGAGTGATTACTTCTTGGCGCCGATCTTGCTCTCGGTGCCGGCCTGCAAGCGCCTGATGTTTTCGCGATGCATGTAAATGAGCAACAAGGTGAGCAGGGCAAACAACGCGGCCAGCGCGGTGTGACCGAAAGCCCACAATACGATCGGCGTCAGCACGCTCGCGACGAGTGCAGCCAATGATGAGTAGCGGAACGCGAATGCGGTCGCGAGCCAGACCAGGCAGAAGAAGATCGCGCCGGGCCAGAACAGGCCGATGAGGATGCCGATATACACCGCGACGCCCTTGCCACCGCGGAATTTCAGCCACACCGGGAACAAGTGCCCGAGGAAGGCGCCGAGCCCCGCCGCCATCGCAGCATTTGGGCCGCCCAGGTAGCCGGCAATCAGGACGGCGGCCGTGCCCTTCAGCGCGTCGCCAAGTAAGGTGGCTGCGGCCAGCCCCTTGCGGCCGGTGCGCAGCACGTTGGTGGCGCCGATATTGCCGGAGCCGATGCTGCGCAGGTCCTGGGTGCCGGCGAGCCTGGTCAGGATCAGGCCGAACGGGATCGAGCCCAGCAGATAGCCGATGATGAGAGCCACGGGCAGGAAGGCTTCGGAACCCATCACACAACTCCTTGCGCGCGATGCCGTGCGTCAGACATGTTCGAATACCGTGCGGCCGCCGACGATGGTGCGGACCACGCGGCCGGTGAAGCGGGCCTCGTCGAACGGCGTGTTCTTGCACAGCGATTTGAGGTCGGCCGGATCGAGGATCCAGGGCACGTCCGGATCGATCACGATGATGTCGGCCGGCGCGCCAGCGCGCAGGGTGCCGCCGGGCAGGCCGAGCAGTTCCGCGGGGCGCGTCGACATCGCGCGGATCAAGGTGGTCCAGCTCAGCTCGCCGCTGTGCACCAGCCGCAGCGCGGCCGACAGCATCGTCTCCAGGCCGACGGCGCCGCTCGCGGCCTCCGCGAACGGCAGCCGCTTGACCTCGACGTCCTGCGGATTGTGGTCGGACATGATGACGTCGATCAGGCCGGACGCGAGCGCCTCGACCAGCGCGCGGCGGTCGACCTCGGTGCGCAGCGGCGGCGTCAGCTTGAGGAAGGTGCGGTAGGGGCCGATGTCGTTCTCGTTCAGCGTGACGTGGTTGATCGAGACCGAGGCGCTGACGGCGAGCCCCGCGTCACGCGCGCGCTTGAGGACGTCGAGCGAGTCCACCGAACTCAGCGCGGCCGCGTGATAGCGGCCCTTGGTCAGCGCCACGAGGCGCATGTCGCGCTCGAGCACCACGGCTTCGGCCGCGGGCGGAATGCCGGAGAGGCCGAGGCGCGAGGCGAACTCGCCTTCGTTCATGACGCCTTCGCCGACGAGATTCGGGTCCTCGGTGTGATGCACGATCAAGGCGTCGAAGTCGCGCGCGTAGGTCAGCGCGCGGCGCATCACCTGAGCGTTCATCACGCTGGTATGGCCGTTGGAGAAGGCGACCGCGCCGGCGGCGCGCAACAGCCCGATCTCGGTCATCTCCTCGCCGCGCAGGCCCTTGGTCAAGGCCGCCATCGGCTGGATGTTGACGATCGCGGTATCGCGGGCGCGGCGCAGCACGAAGTCGACGGTCGCCGAATTGTCGATGACCGGCTCGGTGCCGGGCTGACAGATGATGGTGGTGATGCCGCCGGTCGCTGCCGCTTGGCTCGCGCTCGCAAAGGTCTCGCGATGGCCGAGGCCCGGCTCGCCGACGAAGGCGCAGATGTCGACCAGGCCGGGCGCGACGATCTGGCCGGCGCAGTTGATGACGTCGGTTCCTTCGGGCACGCCTGCGGCGCCGATGCCGCGCTTGATGTCGCGGATGACGCCGTCGGCGATCAGCACGTCACCGGGCCCGTCGATGTCGCGGGAGGGATCGATGACGCGCGCATTGGCGAGCAGGATCGGGCGGCGATCGGTCAGCATGTCGTTTCGTCCCGAGGTCTCAAATCAAGCATTGGGCAGGTTGCGGGCCAGCGCCTCGAGCACGGCCATGCGCACGGCGACACCCATTTCCACCTGTTCCCGGATCAGCGACTGCGCGCCGTCGGCGACGATGGAGTCGATCTCGACGCCGCGGTTCATCGGGCCGGGATGCATGACGAGCGCATCGGGCTTGGCGTAGGCGAGCTTCTTCTGGTCGAGGCCGAAATATTGGAAATATTCCGACGAGGACGGCACGAACGAGCCGTTCATGCGCTCGCGCTGCAGGCGGAGCATCATGACGATGTCGGCGCCGTTGAGGCCCTCGCGCATGTCGCGCGCGACCTCGACGCCCATCCGCTCGATGCCCGGCGGCAGCAGCGTGGAGGGCGCGACGACGCGCACGCGCGCGCCCATCGTGTTCAGCAGGAGGATGTTGGAGCGCGCGACGCGCGAATGCAGCACGTCGCCGCAGATCGCGATCACCAGCCCCTCGATGCGGCCCTTGTTGCGGCGGATCGTCAGTGCGTCCAGCAGCGCTTGCGTGGGATGCTCATGCGCGCCGTCACCGGCATTGATGACGGAGCCGTCGACCTTGCGGGCCAGGAGCTCCACCGCGCCGGAGGCGTGGTGACGGACCACCAGGATGTCCGGATGCATCGCATTGAGCGTGACGGCGGTGTCCATCAGGGTCTCGCCCTTCTTGATGGACGAGGACGACACCGACATGTTCATGACGTCGGCGCCGAGCCGCTTGCCGGCGAGCTCGAACGAGGATTGTGTCCGCGTCGACGCCTCGAAGAACAGGTTGACCTGGGTCCGGCCGCGCAGCACGGTGCGCTTCTTGTCGACCTGACGATTCAGTTCGACATACTCCTCGGACAGGTCGAGGAGACCGGTGATGTCGTGGGCGGAAAGGCCCTCGATTCCCAGCAAATGCCGGTGCCCGAGGACGAAAGTCGATTTCGGAGAGGTTGCCATTAAAGCCAGAGCTATAGGCGCGGTTTCCACGGCGGGCAAGGCCGAAAGCCGGGGTTCCGAGTTATCCCCCGTTCCGTCCCGGGGCCGCCGGACATTCGCGAGGTGGCGGTTGATCGCCGCCGGTGTCCTGCTTCCATGGGCGGTCCTGCTGGCGGGCATCGTTCCCGCCTCGGCGGCCAAGCTGCTGGCGGATTTCGTCTACCTCCGCGACATCGACCCGACGATCCAGCAGGACATCCGCTATGCCGGAAGCAACAACTTCGTCGGCCGTCCCTTGCCGCGCTACGAGGCGGCCGAATGCATCGTGAGGCGTGATGTCGGGCTGCGGCTGCAGGCGGCTCAGACCGAGCTGCGGCCGCGCGGCTTGTCGTTGAAGATGCTCGACTGCTACCGGCCGGTGCGCGCCGTCGCGGAGATGCTGGCGTGGTCCGAAGATGGCGTCGAGACCACCGCCGGCCGCCGCTATACGCCGGGCGTTGCGAAGCGCGACCTGTTCCGGCTCGGCTACATCGCCGTGCGTTCCAGCCATTCGACCGGGGCGGCGCTCGATCTGACGCTGGTCGAGCTGGCGGCCGACAATTCCGCCGTGTTCGATCCTGCCAAAGACTATGCGGACTGCACGGCGCCGGCGGCGCTGCGTGCGCCGGAAGGCAGCGTCGATATGGGGACCGGCTACGATTGTTTCGACGTCAAGGCTCATACTGCAGCACGAGACCTGACGCCGGAGCAGCGCCGCTGGCGCAACGAGCTGGTGACTGTGATGGCGCGGCAAGGGTTTGTGAACTATGCCAGGGAGTGGTGGCACTTTTCACTGCCGGGCGCCGGCGCGACCACCTATGTTTTTCCCATTCGGCCGCGCCGATGATCGAACTCTCCAGGGTACGGCCATGACCCCGACATCGTTCGAGACCCACGAGGTCTTCAATCAATCTCCGCCGTTCGAGGACGTGAACCTGTTCACGGCCGACCGGCCGCTGATGGAGGCCGTGAAGGCGAGTGGCGGCGCTGACGCCGAGCACGAACTGACGGCTTTTGGCGCGCTGTGGGGATCGGCCGAGATGGCCGAGCAGGGCCGGCTCGCGAATGAGAGCACGCCGAAGCTGCGCAGCTTCGACGCCAAGGGCTTTCGTCGCGACCTCGTCGAGTTTCATCCGGCCTATCATCGGATGATGACGCGCTCGGTCGAAGCCGGTCTGCACAACTCGACCTGGACCGCGCAGGGCAAGCCCGCAGGCGGCAGCTCCGAGGTCGTGCGCGCGGCCAAATTCTACATCGCCTCTCAGGTCGAGAGCGGGCACCTGTGTCCGATCACGATGACGCGCGCTTCAGTCGCGGCGCTGGCCGCGCAGCCCGATCTGCTGGCGCGGACGATGCCCGTGATTGCCACCCGCGGCTACGACCCGGCGTTTGCGCCGTGGTGGCAGAAGCGCGGCATGACGCTCGGCATGGGCATGACCGAGAAGCAGGGTGGCACCGACGTGCGCGCCAACATGACATCAGCTGAGCGTACGAGTGAGGGCTATCGCATCACCGGGCACAAATGGTTCATGTCGGCGCCGATGTGCGACGCCTTCCTGGTGCTGGCGCAGGCCGAGGGCGGCCTGACCTGTTTCTTCATGCCGCGCTTTGCGCCGGACGGATCAGTCAACGCGCTGCGCTTCCAGCGGCTGAAGGACAAGCTCGGCAATCGCTCCAATGCGTCCTCCGAGGTGGAGTTCACAGGCGCCTATGCCGAGCGCGTCGGCGAGGAGGGCAGGGGCATCAGCACCATCATCCAGATGGTGCAGCTGACCCGGCAGGACTGCGCGATCTCGTCCGCCGGCCTGATGCGCTCGGGGCTGGCGCATGCGCTGCATCACGCGCGCCATCGCAGCGTGTTCCAGAAGCATCTCGCCAACCAGCCGCTGATGCAGTCGGTGCTCGCCGACATGGCGCTTCATGTCGAGGCGACGGTGGCGCTGGTGATGCGGCTGTGCCGCGCGTTCGATCGCATGCATGGGGACCCGGACGAAGCGGCCTACATGCGATTGCTGACGCCCGCGATCAAATACTGGGTATGCAAGAGCGCGCCGCCGTTTCTTTATGAGGCGATGGAGTGCCTCGGCGGCAATGGCTATGTCGAGGACGGCATCCTCGCGCGCCACTTCCGGGAATCGCCGGTCAACGCGATATGGGAAGGCTCGGGCAATGTGATGTGCCTCGACGTGTTGCGCGCGCTGTCGCGCGAGGCGGAGGCGGCGACTGCCGTCATGAAAACCCTGGCCGATGAGACGCGTGGCTTGCCCGGCGCAGCGGACGCGGTCGCCATGATCGGCCAGGCCTTCCGGCGTGGCGACAGCGAGCGTATCGCACGCCTCGCCGTCGAGAAGCTCGCTCTGCTGGCGGCCGCGGCCGCGCTCAATGCGGTGACGCCTGCTCACGCCGAGCTGTTCGCCACCACCCGGCTCGCCAACATTCATCCGAGCATGTATGGCGCCGTCGATCTCGGACCCGCCGCCACCCGTGCCTTGCTGGAGCGCGCCCTGCCTTGACCGATACGCCTGACGCCGCCGTCGTCGATTCCCTCGACCCGCTCGAGCCGCCACAGCAGATCGCTCCGGCGCAGCATCAGCCGCGCACGCTCGGCTTCTGGCGGACGACGTTGTGGGGCCTCCTCATCATCGTCCTCTTCTTCATCGGTCAGCTGACGCCGATCCTCTATCTGCTGCTGCGCCATGATGGCGCATTCACGGGGCCCGTCGAGCTCCAGACCGCCGCAGTCCAGATCGCAAGCCGGTCTCTGACGGTGTCGCTGTCGGCGATCATGGGCGTGCCGGCGATCCTGCTGCCGATCTATTTCGCCGTCCGCCACACCCGCATGTCCTTCGCCGACTATCTGGGCCTGCGCTGGACCGGCTGGAAGAATTTTGCCCTCGGCGTGGTCGGGATGGTCGTGATCCTCGGCTGCTGGGAGCTGGCGGCGCATCTGACCGGACGTGGCGACACCTCGTCGAGCTTCATGGTGGACATCTTGAAGACGGCGAGAGGCGACGGCGTGGTCTGGCTGATGGTCATCGCCTTCTGCGTCGCGGCGCCGGTGTCCGAAGAGCTGATGGCGCGCGGCTTTCTCTATCGCGGCTGGTCGGACTCCTTCCTGCGGGTGCCCGGGGCCATCCTGCTATCATCAGCGGTCTGGACCGTCCTGCATCTTCAATACGACTGGTTCGCCCTGCTGAACGTGTTTTCGCTCGGCGTGTGGTTCGGCTATCTGCGCTACCGCACCCACTCGCTTTATCTGACCATGGTGCTGCACGGCCTGAACAACCTCGCGGCCACGATCCAGACGATGTGGCTGGCGAGCGGCCAATCCTGAGAGGACCTCAGCTCGTCCAGGCGATCGCGAGCGGCATGGTGATCGCCGCCAGCACCGTCTGCAGCGAGATGATCTGGGCCAGCAGCGGCGCGTCGCCGCCCATCTGCTTGGCGAGGACGTAGGCGCTCGGCGAGGTCGGCACCGCGGCGCAGATCGCGACCACCACGAGGCTCGGGCCGGTGACGCCGAACCATCCGGCAAGCCCGATCGCGAGGATCGGCATCAGCACCAGCTTGAGCACGACGCCGAGCGCGGCGGCCGGTCCGGCGCGTCGCAGGCCTTCGAAGTGTAGGCCGGCGCCGGTGACCAGGAGGCCGATCGGCAGCGAGGCCTGGCCGAGCGCATCGGCGGCATCGTGCCAGAGCTTCGGCAGCGGCACCTGCGCGACGTTGAGCGCGAGCCCGACGACGCAGGCCCAGATCAGTGGGTTGCGCAGGATCGTGGCGAGGATTTGGCTGAGCGAGCGGCGAACCGGCGAGGCGTAATGCGCGAGCACCGCGACGCTGAAGACGTTGACCATCGGAATGATCGCGATCATCGCGACCGAGGCGACCGCAAGGCCGGTCGGTCCGAACAGGCTGCGGGCGACGCCGAGTGCGACATAGGTCTGCCAGCGCGTCGCGCCCTGGAAGATCGAGGTGAAGGCCGGGCCGTCGACGCCGGCACGCGCGAGCAAAGGGCGCAGCGTAAGACACAGCGCCGACATCGCCAGCATCGCCAGGAACAGGGCGCCGCCGACGCCGGCCACCGGCACCGTACTGAGATCCGCCTTGATCAGACTTTGCAGCAGCAAAGCAGGGAACAGCACGTAATAAGTGAGGCGCTCGAGCCCGTGCCAATGCGCCTCGAGCCGGATCAGGCTGCGCCGCAGCCCGAAGCCGATCACGATCAGCAGGAACACCGGCGCCAGCGCCGCGACGACTGCGCTCATGGGCTTACTGGCCGGAGCGGCGCAGCGTCGTCAGCCGGTCGAGCGCGCCCTGCAGAATGAAGATCGCCGCATGGGTGTCGATCACCTCGGCGCGCCTGGCGCGGCTGACATCCATGCCGATCAGCTCGCGCTCGACGGCCGCCGTCGACAGCCGCTCGTCCCACAGCCCGATCGGCAGGTCGGTGAGGCTAGCGAGGTTGCGCGCAAACGCCCGCGTCGACTGCGCGCGCGGTCCTTCGCTGCCGTCCATGTTGATCGGCAAGCCCAGCACGAAGCCGACCACCTTGCGCTCGGCGCAGATGGCAAGCAGCCGCGCAGCATCAGCCTTGAACGCCTTGCGCTGGATGGTCTCGACACCGGTCGCGAGACGGCGGTCCGGATCGGACACGGCCACGCCGATGGTCTTCGTGCCGAGATCGAGGCCGACGAGCGCGCCGCGCTCGGGCCAGCGGCCGGCGGCTTCGATGAGGGGAAGGATGGGAGCAGGCATGGCGCGCCGCTTAGCACGCGCCAAGCCCGAGAGGCAAAGCCGTAGGCTACCGGATCGCAATCGGGTTGATGTTGCCTTGCACGCCGCCGCGCCAGCGCGGCTGGCCGAGGACGAAGAGGAACTCGTAGCCCTTGTCCTTGGCGAGCGCTGCCGTGTCCATGTTCTCCAGGATGTAGGTCCCGTTCATCGCGAGCAGGATCTGGTGCACTTCGAACAGGTTGTTCGATTCGAACGGGATCGCTTCCACCGCCCAGTTGTCGGCGCCGACGGCGACGACGCCCTTCGAGGTCAGGTACTTCGCGCCCTCGACGCCGAGCCCCGGCTCGCCGGCGCTGTAGCGCTTGTCGTCCTTGCCGATCAGCCCGAGCCAGCCGGTGTGGAAGATCACGATGTCGCCCTGGCGGATCTCGACGCCCTGTTTCTTGGCGGCCTCCTCGATCTCCTTGACGTTGAAGGCGGTGCCTTCCTTGACGACATCGGTGCCGTAATAGGCGGCCATGTCGAGCAGCACGCCGCGCGCGACCAGCGGGGGGACCTTCTCGATGCCCAGCTTCTTCAGGCCGGTCGGGTCGGCGAAGTCGAGCAGCTTGTTGCCGTTGTAGTAGACGTGCTCGATGCCGAGATGGCCGAGGCCGTCGATCTGGCTGCCGACGCCGACCCAACCTTCGACGATGTCGTCATTATAGGTCGCCTTGTTCGGCCCGAGTCCGGGGATGCCGGCCTGTCCGGGCTGCACCACCGTGATCTTGAACGAGCGCGGCGGGTAGGCCGGGGTCTTCGAATCCACGATCATGCCGAGCGGGTAGGTCTTGCCGGTCTTCACGAGCGAGGCCGCTTTGACCACGAGCTCCGGCGTCATGTAGTTGGCCGCGCCGATCTCGTCGTCCGGTCCCCATTTCGATTTGGTCCAGTCCTGAGCATTCGCCGTCCCGATCGCCCCCATCATGGCGATCGAGCAGCACAACACGACCGCGTTGCGCATCGCATTTCCTCCGACATGTTGTTTGTTGTGTTTCGCGCTGGCCAGCGCTGCATCCTAGCGTAGTGCGGGACCGCCGGACAAAGTGTTTTTCCGGTGCGTGCGCTGCACAGCGCCCGAACGTCGCATCGGTCGAAATGGCCGTGTTTTACTATAGCATCCGGTCATTTCGCGCCGTGGAATGGGTCGCGTTCCGGCATCGCCGATGCACAATCTCTGGGCGAGCAGGCCTATGCGGCGATGTCGCGATCCCGGCGGCTCAGGCCTTCCATGAACGCGGAAAGCGCGCTGCTGCGGTGCCCCGCGCGGCGGTGGATAAAGAGCGTCTCGACCTGCGCATGGGACGGATCGAGCGGATGCAAGCCGATGCTGCCGCTCATCGCGTGCCGCGTCACCACCGCGCGCGGCAGCAGCGCGACGCCCATCCCGGCGGCGACGCAGCCGATCATGCCGTCGAGCGTGCCGAGTTCGATGCGGGATGCGGCAGGCCAGCCGAAATCGTTGAACACCTGCTCCAGCCGCTGCCGATAGGTGCAGCCGGCCCTGAACACCAGCGCGGTCGGGCCGGACCCCGCGGTGGCTGCACGCAACGCGGACAGGCTTTCGAACCGCCGGGCGGTCACCAGCATCAACTCCTCCTCGAACGCGACCACGCCGGTCAGCTCCGGGTGGTCGATCGGACCGGCGACGAAGGCGCCGTCGAGTGAGCCGTCGAGCACGCCCGCCACGAGATCCGCCGTCGGCGCGGTGCGCAGGCTCAAGGCCACGGCAGGAAAGCGCCGGTGAAAGTCGGCGAGCCGCGTTGGCAGGCGCACCGCGGCGGTCGTCTCCATCGAGCCGATCATCAGCGGGCCCTGCGGCTCGCCGTCGTCGCGGGCGGCGAGCACGGCTTCACGCGACAGCGCCGCCATGCGATCTGCATAGGGCAGGAGCCGCTGTCCGGCGCTGGTCAGGGTCATGCCGCGGCTGTGGCGTTCGAACAAGGCGGTGCCGATCTCGGCTTCCAGCGCCTTGATCCGCTGCGTGACGTTGGACTGCACCGTGTTGAGGATTTCAGCGGCGCGCGTGATGCCGCCAGTGCGGGCCACTGCGGCGAAGGTCTCGAGGTCGCTCAGTTCCACGGCCGCTCTCCGTTTTGAATCTGCGATGGCAGGGTTCTCAACTATTCATTTTGAGAGAATGCTAGCCGCGCCTAGGGTTCGCGTCCAGACGTGAGGAGAGATGCGCATGGCGCTGCGAACGCGGCTGACGGAGACGCTCGGCATCGACCATCCGGTCCTGTCTGCGCCGATGGATGTCGTTGCCGATGCGAAGCTGGTGCGCGCGGTCAGCGCGGCCGGCGGCTTCGGCATCCTCGGCGGCGGCTATGGCAACCGCGCGTGGCTCGCGCAGGAAACGGCGAAGCTCGCCGGCTTGCGTCAGCCGTTCGGCATCGGGTTCATCACTTGGTCGCTGGCCAAGCAGCCGGAACTGCTCGACATCGCGCTGGCCGCCAAGCCCGCCGCGATCATGCTGTCGTTTGGTGATCCCGCGCGCTTCGCACCTGATATCAAGCAAGAAGGCGCGCGCTTGATCTGCCAGGTGCAGGATGAAGCGATGGCAGGGCAGGCGCTGATGGCCGGCGCCGACATCCTGATCGCACAGGGAACCGAGGCGGGCGGCCATGGGGCGTTGCGTACGACGCTCGACATCGTGCCGGCGGTCGTCGATCTCGCGGCTGGCCGGGTGCCGGTCGTTGCTGCTGGCGGACTCGCGGATGGCCGCGGCCTAGCCGCCATGCTCACGCTCGGCGCCGATGGCGTGCTGCTCGGCACGCGCTTCTATGCCAGCCAGGAAGCCGCCGGGGCCGACGAAGCCAAGCGGCGCATCTGCGCGGCAAAATCCGGCGAGACGGTGCGCGGCATCATCTTCGATTTGTCGCGCAACAATGTCTGGCCGGCGCCGTTCACCGGACGGTGTCTGATCAACGACCATGCGCGTCGCTGGATGGGGCGCGAGGTCGAGCTGCTGCAGCAGGTCGAGCGCGTCTCGGCCGATTACATGAAGGCGAGGACCGAGGGTAATTTCGAGGTCGCCGCCGTCATCGCCGGCGAGGCGGTCGGGCTGATCCATGATATCCCGCCGGCCGGCGAGATCGTCGCGCGGATCGTCGGCGAGGCCGAGCAGATCCTGGCAGGGCGGAGCAACTCGTCGCGGCTGCCGCGCAATGGAACGAAAGAGTGAGGTGAACCATGTGGCCCGATCGTCGCTTTCTCGATCTCGTCAAGACGGAGCATCCGATCGTACTCGCGCCGATGGCCGGTGTGATGGACGCGGAGTTGGTCATCGCCGTCGCGGAAGGCGGCGGGCTCGGCTCGCTGCCGTCAGCGATGCTCACCCCCGACAAGGTGCGCGAGCAGGTCAACATCATCCGGCAGCGCGTCTCGGCACCGATCAACCTGAACTTCTTCTGCCATACGCCGGTCGAGGCCGACGCGGCCCGTGAGGCGGGCTGGAAGCAGCGGCTGGGCGCGTACTATCGAGAATATGGCGTTGATCCGGCGGCGCCTGTCACCGCGGCGAACCGCGCGCCGTTCGACGCGGCGATGTGCGGCGTCGTGGAAGAGCTGAAGCCGGAGATCATCAGCTTTCATTTTGGCTTGCCCGAGCCGGCGCTGCTGGCGCGCGTGAAGGCCACCGGGGCGGTGGTGATGGCGTCCGCGACCGTCGTGCGCGAGGCGGTATGGCTGGAGCGGAACGGCGCCGACGTCGTCATCGCGCAAGGCGCCGAGGCCGGTGGCCATCGCGGCATGTTCCTGACCGACAAGCTTGCCGAGCAGGTCGGCACCTTTGCGCTGGTGCCGCAGATCGTCGATGCGGTGAAGCTGCCGGTGATCGCGGCCGGCGGCATTGCCGATGGGCGCGGCATTGCGGCGGCGTTCGCGCTCGGCGCGTCAGGCGTGCAGATCGGCAGCGCCTTTCTGCGCTGCCCGGAATCGAAGGTCAGTGCCATCGCGCGCGCCGCGCTCGCCGCGGCCGACGACGAATCGACGGTCATCACCAACGTGATGACCGGCCGGCTGGCGCGCGGCGTCGCCAACCGGGTGATGCGCGAGGTCGGACCGATCTCGCCCGACGCGCCGGCGTTCCCGCATGCGGCGACCGCTCTCGGCCCGCTCAAGGCGGCCGCGGAGAAGCAGGGCAAGGTCGATTTCACCAATCTCTGGGCGGGACAGGCGTTGCCGCTGGGGCGGGAGATACCGGCGGCCGAGCTGACGCGGACGCTGGCGGAGCAGGCGCTGGCGCGGCTCGCCAAGCTGGCGGGCTGACGCCGAAGGAGACGTCAAGGGCAGGGCGCTGCCCCGGGAAAGCCTGAACCCTGCCGGTTGCGGCGCGAAAGCGGGCTCTGCTATAGGGCGGGTTCACTGTTTCCCGTGAGGCCCTATATAATGTCGGTCGATGCCGCCACTGTCCGCCGGATCGCGCAATTGGCGCGGATCGCTGTCACTGACGCCGAGGTCCCGCATCTGCAGGGCGAGCTCAACGCGATGCTGGCCTTTGTCGAGCAGCTCTCGGAGGTCAATGTCGAGGGCGTCGAGCCGATGACCTCGGTGACCCCGATGGCGATGAAGAAGCGCCAGGACGTCGTCACCGACGGCGAGATCGCCGAGGACATCGTCAAGAACGCGCCCATGACCGAGAACAACTTCTTTCTCGTGCCGAAGGTCGTGGAATAGCCAGGTGGAATAGCAAAGACAGGTCGGCGCGCCCCTCGCGCGCCATCTGTTCCTTCAACCGACAAGCGAGCCAACGCCATGTGCCTGCTCTGCGACGATGAAGCGGCCTACAAGGCCTATATGGACTATCTCGACGCGATGGAGCGGCAGGGTAAGGCCGCCGATCCGGACAAGACCGTCAACGAGATCCTCGACCAGCTCGAGGCGGCCAATGCCAACAAGCCCAAGCCGGCGAACAACAAGTTCTTCGCCGACGATGCCGCCGACGACAAGACGCTCTCCCCATTCTTCTGCAGCCCGATCAACAAATGACCGATTTGACTTCGATGACGCTCGCCGAGGCTCGCAAGGGTCTCGACAGCAGGACCTTCACGTCGCTCGAGCTGACCGACGCCCATCTCAAGGCGATGGAAGATGCGCGGGCGCTGAATGCGTTTGTGATGGAGACGCCGGACCAGGCGCGCGCGATGGCGCGCGACGCCGACGCGAAGATCAATAAGGGCGAGGGCGGTCCGCTGGCGGGTATTCCGCTCGGGATCAAGGACCTGTTCGCCACCAAGGACGTTCGCACCACGGCGTGCTCGAAGATCCTCGGCAATTTCGTACCGACCTACGAGTCGACCGTCACCTCGCAGCTGTGGCGCGACGGCGCGGTCATGCTCGGCAAGCTCAACAATGACGAGTTCGCGATGGGCTCGTCGAACGAGACCTCGTATTTCGGACCGGTCGGCAACCCCTGGCGCCGCGAGGGGTCGAACACCACGCTGGTGCCGGGCGGCTCGTCCGGCGGCTCGGCCTCGGCCGTGGCGGCGCTGCTCTGCATGGGCGCGACCGCGACCGACACCGGCGGCTCGATCCGCCAGCCCGCCGCGTTCACCGCCACCGTCGGCATCAAGCCGACCTATGGCCGCTGCTCGCGCTGGGGCATCGTCGCCTTCGCCTCGTCGCTCGACCAAGCCGGCCCGATCGCGCGCTCGACGCGCGATGCCGCGATCCTGCTGCGCTCGATGGCCGGACACGATCCGAAGGATACGACCTCGGTCGACATCCCCGTGCCGGACTACGAGGCCGCGATCGGCAAGTCGGTGAAGGGGATGAAGATCGGCATCCCCAAGGAGTATCGGCTCGACGGCATGCCGGCCGAGATCGAAAAGCTGTGGAGCGAGGGCGCGGCGTGGCTGAAGGCGGCCGGCGCCGAGCTGGTCGAGGTGTCGCTGCCGCACACCAAATATGCGCTGCCGGCGTATTACATCGTGGCGCCGGCCGAGGCGTCGTCGAACCTCGCGCGCTATGACGGCGTCCGCTACGGCCTGCGCGTGCCCGGCAAGTCGATCGGCGAGCTCTACGAGAACACCCGTGCCGAGGGTTTTGGGCCCGAGGTGCGGCGCCGCGTGATGATCGGCACCTATGTGCTGTCGGCCGGCTATTACGACGCCTATTACATCCGGGCGCAGCGGGTCCGCACCCTCATCAAGAAGGACTTCGAGGACTGCTTCGCCAAGGGCGTCAACGCGATCCTGACGCCGGCGACGCCGTCGGCCGCCTTCGGCATCGGCGAGAAGGGCGGCGCCGATCCGGTCGAGATGTATCTCAACGACATCTTCACGGTGACCGTGAACATGGCCGGTTTGCCGGGCATCGCGGTGCCCGCCGGCAAGGACGCGCAAGGCCTGCCGCTCGGCCTGCAGCTGATCGGCCGCCCGTTCGACGAGGAGACGTTGTTCTCGCTCGGCGAGGTCATCGAGCAGGCGGCGGGACGCTTCACGCCGGTCCGTTGGTGGTAGGCGTCGCCGACTTCAGGACGAGCCTCGCGGGCGATCAGCCCGCGACTGGGCTCACGCCCGTACTGACCGGCCTATGGTGGCTGGCGAAGGGCGACTGGGACCGAGCGCACAAGATCATTCAGGACGAGACCGGCCGCGACGCGGCCTGGGCGCACGCGCATCTGCATCGCGTCGAGGGCGACCTCGGCAATGCCGGCTACTGGTACCGCCAGGCCGGGCAGCCGGTGGCGACCGATGCGTTGGATATCGAATTCGAGCGGATCGTCTCCGCGCTGATGGGGAGTTGAGGGCCATGACGGCAACCAGCGGCAAGCTGATGAAGGGCGCCACCGGCGACTGGGAGGTCGTGATCGGCATGGAGATCCATGCCCAGGTCACCTCCAAGTCCAAACTGTTCTCGGGCGCCTCCACCGCCTTCGGCGGCGATCCCAATAGCCATGTGTCGCTGGTCGACGTCGCAATGCCGGGCATGCTGCCGGTCATCAACGAGGAGTGCGTGCGCCAGGCCGTGCGCACCGGGCTCGGGCTGAACGCCAAGATCAACCTGCGCTCGGTGTTCGACCGCAAGAACTATTTCTACCCCGACCTGCCGCAGGGCTACCAGATCAGCCAGTACAAGGACCCGATCGTCGGCGAGGGCGAGATCACGGTCGAACTCGACGGCGGCAAGACCGCCACCATCGGCATCGAGCGCCTGCACATCGAGCAGGATCCCGGCAAGATGCTGCACGACCAGTCGCCGTCGCTGTCCTATATCGACTACAACCGCTGCGGCGTGGCGCTGATGGAGATCGTCTCCAAGCCTCATATCCGCGATGCCGAGCAGGCCAAGGCCTACGTCACCAAGCTGCGCTCGATCATGCGCTATCTCGGCACCTGCGACGGCGACATGGAGAAGGGAAGCCTGCGCGCCGACGTCAACGTCTCCGTCCGTAAGCCGGGCGGGCCACTCGGCACCCGCTGCGAGATCAAGAACATCAACTCGATCAGCTTCATCGGCCAGGCGGTCGAGGCCGAGGCGCGGCGCCAGATCGAGATCATCGAGGACGGCGGCGTCATCGAGCAGGAAACCCGCCGCTTCGATCCCGACAAGGGCGAGACCCGCTCGATGCGCTCCAAGGAGGAGGCGCATGATTACCGTTACTTCCCCGACCCGGATCTGCTGCCGCTCGAGTTCTCGCAGTCCTTCGTCGACGAGCTGAAGGCTGCCTTGCCGGAGCTGCCCGACCAGAAAAAGGCGCGCTTCATCGCCGATCTCGGCCTGTCGCCCTACGATGCCTCCGTGCTGGTCGCCGAGCGCGAGAGCGCCGCCTTCTATGAAGGCGTGCTGGAGACGCTGTCCGACCGGGCGCGCGACGGCAAGCTCGCCGCCAACTGGGTGATCAACGAGCTGTTCGGACGTCTCAACAAGGAAGGCCGCGACATCTCGTCCTCTCCGGTATCGGCGTCTCAGCTCGCGTCCATCGTCGCGCTGATCGGCGAGGGCACGATCTCCGGCAAGATCGCCAAGGACCTGTTCGAGATCGTCTGGAGCGAGGGCGGCGATCCGCGCGAGCTGGTCGAGAGCCGCGGCATGAAGCAGGTTACCGACCTCGGCGCGATCGAGAAGGTGGTCGACGAGATCATCGCCGCCAACCCGGACAAGGTCGCGCAGGCCAAGGCGAAGCCGCAGCTCGCCGGCTGGTTCGTCGGCCAGGTGATGAAGTCGTCGGGCGGCAAGGCCAACCCGCAGGCGGTCAACGATCTCCTGAAGAGCAAGCTCGGCATCTGAAACGACGATCGCTGTTCTTCGTTCCGGCGGCGCGCACCAAGGTGCGCGCCGTTTTCGTTTGGGCTCGCGTCCAGCGAATCGCCGCACGCGATTCGCAAAAAAGCCACCGTTCGCGAGCGATCGAACGCGCACGACGGTGTGTACGATGAAAATTTTTTCGTTGCCAAAATTTACGACTCGGAGTCCGCGCGCGGCTCTTCTGACGTGAGTCTACGCGGCGTAATGGAGTTGTCGCCGCTGCCGCTCTGTCTTGCAGCAATTCAGGAAATCCTTGCAGCGTAGGCTTTTCTTGCGATCGCTATTAGTAGCAAGCTCGGCGTTGCGCCGACGCGGAAACGCATTTCCGATGTCGGCCGTCGTGCTGCTTCGCGCGTTTCGCCAGCCGTACACGCGCGCGCGTGTCAACACTTCCTTAAGCCGGAAGCTGTTTTTTTTCACTCGTTGGTGTATCGATATGGAGTGCATCTCGATTCCCGAGTGCACGCATCGACTAAGCCAACTCACATCGGAGGGCAACATGGCCAAGAAAGCGAAGAAGGCGAAGAAGGCAGTGAAGAAGGTCGCGAAGACCGCGGCGAAGAAGACTGCCAAGAAGACCAAGAAGGTCGCCAAGAAGAAGTAACTCTCGCAGTCCGCTGCGAGATGAGTCCGGCAGCTTGAAGCCGGCACGTCATTGGAACGAAGGCACGCGCAGCTCGTTCAGAGCCGGCGGATCATCTTAGGCTCCAATCGACGATAGAGGGTGTCGGCGAGACATCAGGTCAACGGTCGGATCGAACTCCAAGGCAGCTTCGCTGCTGCGGGACGGTCCGGTAGAAGAAACAGGATTTCTTCGTTCGGTGCAGATCGCGCTTTCGGTCTGCAATCTCACGAGCGGCTAACAGCCAGAGTGAGATCTGATCCTGACGTGTTCGCCGACGCCCTCGATCCCCGGCACCGCGCCGATGGCGGCGGGCCCGGCATCCTTTCCATTTTTTGAATCTCGATTGCTTATGCGGTGCGGCGCCGCAACGGTCGCTGCCGTCTCTTATCTGTTGTCTCTGATGTGCCGGCGCAGATGACGGCTGAAGTCGGACAGGCCTGTGGTTCTGCTGGCGATGCCGGAGCATCATCTGAACGCGCCCGAGGCAGCGTTCTCCCATGAGAGGCTCGACGTGCGTCGCCGCGGAGCCTTGTCCCTGAACAGCTCGACGAGCTTCGTGCTTCGAAGGGCGGCGGCAGGCACGTGCCTCCTGCACGGTGCAGCCCTCGGCGATTGCCTTTAATCAACTCCCGCATCGCGACGCTCTCGCGCGCGATCTCGACCCATGGATTACTCGCCGGAGCGATCGCATCCCGGGCATCCGTGCCGGCGGTTGCAGCGGCCGACCCATCGCGTTTTGCGGATGGTTAGAGGATTGCCAAACAGAACGGTAAACCGCTGTTTGCCGCTTTTGAGAATCGCATGTGAATCAATCGCTTGCGGTCAGGCCCGGACAATCGCGGGTTTCGTGTTCAAGCTTCTTTCAGCAAGATGTTTAAACTGCCCTTCAAACTTGATCGGTCATCCTTCGCGCATAAGCCGTCAAACGACATGGGGACTAACCAGGCGTTGAACAGTTGGACGGGGGCCGCGCTCCAGGGGAGCCGCCTCCTTGAATGAAGGAGAGCGACGATGTTTCAGGGACAACTCAATTTCGTTGATGTGACCACCGCCGAGCAGGGCGCCAATGGCGACGTGCTGTTCGAGCTCGGCATGCTCTATGCGAGCGGCCGCGACGGCGTGGTCGATCTGATCTCCGCGCATAAATGGTTCAATCTTGCTGCGCTCAAGGGCCGCGTCGATGCGGTCGCGATGCGTCGCGAGGTCGCCGAGCAGATGTCGGAGGCCGAGATCGCTGCCGCGCAGCGCGAGGCCCGCGCCTGGATGACCGCGCGCTGATGATGGTGTGCTGGGGCTCTCCGGCCTCGCGCCTCGTCATGAGGTGAATGCGAGGTCGGCCGCCGGCGGCTGGGGCCGCCTGACACCTCCGTCGCATCGCGACGGTCTCGGATCCTTGCTTCATCCTCCGGGGGCAAGCCTCGTCCTCCGCCCACAAATCTCCTATCTGTCGTCGCATGCGACGATCGAAGCAGGATGACGGCATGGAGCAGGCGCAGCAGCGACAGGCGAAACGGCAAGAGCTGATCGACTGCCACGACTGCGGGAACGGCGTGTCGTTCAGCGCGCTGGCGTGTCCGCATTGCGGCTCGACGGAGCCGGCCGGGCCTGCCGTGCAGAGCCGGCGCGAGTTGCAGCGACTGCGGATCGAGGCGAGCAACGACCGGCGGCTCGTCGTGGTGACCGCGCTTTGCGCGGGTCTCGGCCTTCTCTATGGCGCGGTGATGGGAGCAGGGGGCACGGCCTCGTTATGGGCCGCGTTTTTCTATGGCTTCGTCGGTGCCGTGATCGGCGTGCCCGCCGCCTTCGTGATCAACATCAGTCGCAGCCTGTTCGATTGACGCGCCCGTTGCCTCATTCGTCGGGTGGCGGATGAAGTGCGGCTCCGACGGAAGCTTCAGCCGGTGTTCGAATGAACGTCGCGGCCGGTCGCATGTCCTCGCAGCAAGGATGTCGTCGCAGCCAAGGATGAGGACTGATTGCAGACTGGCCACAATTGCAGGCTGGCGGAGAGGGAGGGATTCGAACCCTCGATACAGCTTGAGACCGTATGACGCTTTAGCAAAGCGTTGCCTTCAGCCACTCGGCCACCTCTCCGGCTGGCGTCGGTATGCCCCACGGCGCGCTGAGCCGCAAGCGGCAGATTGCGCGCCGATCTCAAATCCTCACAGGATCGCGTGCTCCGCTCCTGCTCTTTTGAGCCCGACAGGTCGCCACAGAGCACCTCTCCTGATTGGAGCGCGGCTCCTGTTCAGGGTGTTGTTTGTCAAATTTGATCTCATAAGTTGCCGACATGCAGGTCTGAGGCGGATCAGCAACAGCTCCGCGGCTCGGCGGCGATTCCTGTCGGCTGCCGCCGAGATTCGAGGGTCGGGACGCCCGAGTTGCGCCCGGTTCTTGCCGGGCGAGTGTGTCCCGGCTTAAGCACCCAAGATTGCGTTGTTGCAAAACCTGAAAAGAAACAGGGGCTTAAGCGATCCCGCAGAACCACGGTTTCGTGCCTTTTGTGCAACACCGCTCCGAAAAGGCGCCCGCCGGCCGCCGCAATGATGGTTCCTTTGTTGCGTGTGCAAAGTCCTTCGGTAATTCTCCCAGCACGACGAAGGGGGGCATCCCGACGTCGTCCCGTTTAGGTCGTTCGCTCAAGTCCCTCGCGTTCATGCGGGTGTGTCCGATAGCGCGAAGCGGCTGAGCGACGGGTCGAAGGGGGACAAGGGCCAAACCTCGAGGGTGTCTCACACCCAGCGGACGCGGAACCTTCCCTGACTGAGCAACTTGGAGGTTTAACACTATGAACACGATCAAGAGCCTCGTCCTGGGCTCGGCGGCAGTTCTCGTCGCCATGTCTGGGGCCCAGGCAGCTGACCTTCCGATCAAGGCCAAGGCGGTCGAGTACGTGAAGGTCTGCTCGCTGTACGGCGCCGGCTTCTACTACATCCCGGGCACCGACACCTGCATCAAGCTGGGCGGCTATCTCCGTGCGGAGACCTCGTTCGCCAGCAACGGGCAGTACAACAACGCTGTGACGGCTCCCTCGGGCCTCAACAACCGCTACAGCAACTACTTCTACACCCGCGCGCGCCAGGACCTGAACATCGACACGCGCACCGCGACCGAGTACGGCGTGGTCCGCACCTTCGCTGACCTCACCTTCACCTGGACCTCCGGCAACTTCGCCGGCACGGGCAACGGCGGCACCTTCTACAGCACCGGCGCTGCCAACACCGCTGGCCTGACCTCGGTCAACGGCCTGAGCAACGACGGCATCGCCGGCGGTTCGCTCGGTGTGTACTACGCCTTCATCCAGTTCGCCGGCTTCACCATGGGTAAGGCCGTGTCGCAGTTCGACGCGCCCTGGACCAACTACCCGGGCAACAACTTCGACGGTCTGTGGGGCGGCGGCGGCACCGTCACCGGTGTCAACCAGTTCACCTACACCGCTGACTTCGGCTCCGGCATCACGGCTGCGATCTCGGCTCAGGAGCAGGCGGCGTACTACCAGACCAACATCTGGAACACGTCGGGTGCTCTGCAGTCGGCTTCCGGCGTTCTCGGCGGCGCTTACGGCACCAACTCGATCGGCGGCACGGTTGCTCCGGATATCGTCGGTATGGTCCGCGTCGACCAGGCTTGGGGTCTGTTCCAGGCGTCGTTCGCGGCGCATGACAACCACGCTGGCTACTACGGCGTGGCCGAGACCTCCGGTCATCCGTCGGACAAGTGGGGCTGGGCTGGTCAGCTGGCTCTGTCGATCAAGAACATCCCGACCGGACCTGGCGACACGATCAACATCCAGGGCGTCTACACCAACGGTGCGACGCGCTACAACGCTCAGAGCCTCGCTCCGACCACCTACCAGATCTTCGGTAGCTCCAACAACGGCGCCTACCAGAGCGTCGCTTTCGCCGGTGCGTCTGACTCGGTCTACGGTGTCGGCACCGCTCAGGAGCTGACCACCAGCTACGGTTTCCGTGGTGCGTTCACGCACAACTGGAACCCGGCCTGGAACACCGCGATCTACGGTTCGTGGGCTGCTCTGCGCTACAACGGCAACGCCAAGGCTCTGATCTGCTCGGGCGCCGGTGTGGCTGGTCTCGGCATCACTGCCGCGAACTGCAACCCGGACTTCAACATCTCCTCGCTGGGCTTGATCACCCGCTGGACCCCGGTCAAGAACCTGACCTTCTCGGCTGACGTGGCCTGGACCAACCTGGACCAGAAGTACACGGGCAACGCCACGCTGGCTGCTGCAAGCGGTTCGTCGGCCAAGCCGGCTGCCGTGTATCAGCTGAAGGACCAGAACTCGGTCTCGCTGCTGCTGCGCGCTCAGCGCAACTTCTGATCCTGATCACCTGATCTCGATCACGACCCCCGGCAGGCAACTGCCGGGGGTTTTTGTTTGAGTAACTGGCTTTCGCGCGTGAACCGGCGCTTCTTCGCGTCAGGTGAGGGCCTCATGGGCCGCGCTGCAACGTGTCCTGCCGGTGGGTCAGGAGACGGTATGGCCTTCACGAAGCGTCATCATCGCCGGCGTCCGGTGCCAGTCATCAACTGCCGTCGGCCATCGCGTGCCCTTGAGGCAGCTGAGGGCAACCGGCGTATCGTGAGCTGGCGATCTGATGAGATGCGCCACGGTGGCATGATCCGATGAGATGAGACGAGGCGCCATTCGCGTGTCATTCTCTCCAGATGTCTTTGTTTTTCAATGCCTTGTCAGAATGTTGGAGATTTCGCAGAAAAGGTGTTGAAAATAGATGAGTTGATAAGATAATTTTTCAGCGCTGCCGATGAAGTTGGGTCCCTAGGTTCCAACTGATCCGATCGGATTGATCTGAAGTTAGACCTCCGAAGCCTCCGGCGATGCCCCGCTGGAGGTTTCTTCGTTTCGGCCCCTGCGGATGCTGATCCGCCAGCTCCCGGCCGCGCGACGTGAGTCCGCCAAAGGGACCGTAGGTCCGGCGGCGCAGAACGTCCTGCCACGAACCCGCGGCAATTCCATTGGTCGAAAAACTTACTCGCCCCGGCTTGACCGGGCATTTCCGCGTCGTCACAGTCTGACAAAGAGATGACGGAGCCTGACACCGTCACGCGAGTGAGGAATCGGTCCAAGATGAGTTTGGAAAGCTCTCTGGGAGTGTTGCGTCCCTGGTCGGAGCAGGACGATCAGGCAGAGGCGATCAGGAGGATGCTCGAAACGCGGCCGGAAGGCTGCGCAGAGCTGGCTGAAATCCTGGCGACCGCCCGGCGGATCGATCCGAGCGACGATGAGTCCTGGTATCGCGAGTGGATGCAGTGCGCCGACGCACTAGGCGCTGCCGCCCGTGATGCCGTGCGCAATGGCCGGCCCGAGCTGGCCATCCGGAAATGGTCCGGCGCCGTCCATTGCTATGAGGCTGCGGCCTGTCCCTTCAGTGGCTCGCAACCCCGGCAGGCAGTCGTCCTGTCGCGCATGCGCGACTGTGCCCGCGAATTCCTCCGCTGTGCTGATCCGCAAGGTGAGGTTGTCACGATTCCCTGGCGTGCCGACTATCAGCTCGAAGCCTATTTTCTGCCCGCCCGCGGTGAGCGGGGCGGGGCGCCCACCGTCATCTGCATCGGCGAACCCGGTCGTCGGAAGGAGCCCTCGCTGTTCAAGCTCGCGGCTCATGCGGAGCGGCACGGCCTGGCGTTGCTCGTCGTCGACCTCCTGGGAAGTGGTCCGGACTGTCGTTTCGAGGAGATCGTCGGAAGCCGAGATCTCGAATCGGCCATCGCAAGCGTCACCGACTATGTGACCGGGCGCGATGATGTGGACGAGGACCGGATTGCGATCCTTGCCGACGATTGGAGCTCATCCTTCGTCGCGCGGGGCATCGCCCTCGACCCGCGTTATGCGGCGGCAGTCTGCGATGCCGGGCTGTGGGACATCCATGAACGCGTCTTCCTGTCGCGTCGTCAGGCTGCCCGGGAGCGGGGCAGAGTGCCGATCGCAAGCGATGGTCTGGCCGCCCGGCAAATCATGTGTCCGTTGCTGGTGAATGTGCCGGAGCGCGGCTGGCTGCGGGCCGACATCGCGACCCGGCTGGTCGCGCAGATCAAGCGCGAGCATCCCGACATCACGCTGAAGATCGTCTCGAGCCAGTGCGCAGATTCGCGCGACGCGGACGTCTTCGTGTTCGACTGGATCGCAAATCGTCTGGCGAGCCCGCCCCAATCGTCCGGCTAGATCCGTGCCCGCCCGCGCTGTGGCGTGGGAGGCAGCAGGCCGTGCCGTCGATCGGCGTCAGAGGCCGACCGACAGCCTCGTGCTGGCTTTTTCGAACCGGTCCTTGAGGCCCGAAAGCTTGTCGGTGAAGGTCGCGAGCTCGCGCGTGTCGAACTCCTCGAAGATGAAGGCGAAGACCTGCGCCTGCTGAGTCTCGAGCTCGGCGAACTGCTCCGAGGTCTTGGCCGTCAAGGACATCAGCACGACGCGGGCGTCGTTGGGCGCCGGCTTGCGCTCCATGAAGCCCTTCTTCTCGAGCAACTTCGACTGGGTCGTGACGAAGGAGGGGTCGACGTGGAGCCGCTTGGCCGCCGCATTGACGGCGACGCCTTCGCCCCGGTCCAGCTCGGAGATCGCCATCAGGATCATCCATTGCGGACCGCTGATTCCGATTCTCTTGGCCCAGAAGTAGCGCAGCTCCTCCAGATGGACGTTGATCGTCGAGATCTCCCGGGCGAAGCGAATGATGGCGTCGCGATTCTTCGGCAGATCTATCGTCGTCTGCGACTGCGCGTCCGTTTCCACAGGTGCGGCAGAGGTATTCTTCAAGGGCGCCATTGCTCAGCAGTTCCAATCCGAGGCGAGACCCTAAAGAAAAAAAATCCGCAGCAAAATCACTTATCTAGGAGGTAGTCCGCAGACCCCCTTGCGTCGCACAATAGCCTGCCTTGGTGTTGCCCTGAGGACACATTTCGGCTTCATTCAATTACCTGACTGCATAAACTATTTTGCTTACCGAATGAGCGAAGGCATAGTTCCTAACGACGGTGGGGGGTTACTCGATCGTCCCGTTACAGGTGGTTCGCTTAAGTCCCTCGCGTGACGCGGGTGTGTCCGAGAGCGCGAAGCGGCTGAAGCGGTTTTTCGGGAGCGGAGGAAGCGGATCGTCCTGGGGGATCTAGATCCGGTTCTTTCTCAAAAGAGCAACTTGGAGGTTTAAATGAAGACGGTTAAGAGCCTTGTCCTCGGCTCGGCGGCAGTGCTGCTCGCCATGTCCGCGGCTCAGGCGGCCGACCTTCCGATCAAGGCCAAAGCGGTCGAATATGTGAAGGTTTGCTCCCTGTATGGTGCGGGCTTCTACTACATCCCCGGCACCGACACCTGCATCAAGCTGGGCGGCTATCTCCGTGCGGAGACGGCGGTTATGGCGAACGGTTCGTTCAACAACGCGGTCACGGCTCCGTCGGGCCTGAACAACCGCTACAGCCCGTACTTCTACACCCGCGCGCGTCAGGACCTGAACATCGACACGCGCACCGCGACCGAGTACGGCGTGGTCCGCACCTTCGCTGACCTGACCTTCACCTGGACCTCCGGCAACTACGCCGGCACGGGCAACGGCGGCACCTTCTACAGCACCGGCGCTGCCAACACCGCTGGCCTGACCTCGGTCAACGGCCTGAGCAACGACGGCATCGCCGGCGGTTCGCTCGGTGTGTACTACGCCTTCATCCAGTTCGCCGGCTTCACCATGGGTAAGGCCGTGTCGCAGTTCGATACGCCCTGGACCAACTACCCGGGCAACAACTTCGACGGTCTGTGGGGCGGCGGCGGCACCGTCACCGGTGTCAACCAGTTCAGCTACACCGCTGACTTCGGCTCCGGCATCACGGCCACGATCTCGGCTCAGGAGCAGGCGGCGTACTACCAGACCAACATCTGGAACACCTCGGGTGCTCTGCAGTCGGCGGCTGGCGTGTTCGGTGGCGCCTACGGCACCAACTCGATCGGCGGCACGGTTGCTCCGGATATCGTCGGCATGGTCCGCGTCGACCAGGCTTGGGGTCTGTTCCAGGCGTCGTTCGCGGCGCATGACAACCACGCTGGCTACTACGGCGTGGCCGAGACCTCCGGTCATCCGTCGGACAAGTGGGGCTGGGCTGGTCAGCTGGCTCTGTCGATCAAGAACATCCCGACCGGACCTGGCGACACGATCAACATCCAGGGCGTCTACACCAACGGTGCGACGCGCTACAACGCGCAGAGCCTCGTTCCGACCACCTACCAGCTGTTCGGCAGCTCGGGTAACGGCGCTTATCAGAGCGTCGGCTTCGCTGGCGTGTCCGACTCGGTGTACGGCGTCGGCACCGCTCAGGAGCTGACCACCTCCTACGGTTTCCGTGGTGGCTTCACCCACAACTGGAACCCGGCCTGGAACACCGCGATCTACGGTTCGTGGGCTGCTCTGCGCTACAACGGCAACGCCAAGGCCTTGATCTGCGGCGGCGCTGGTGTGGCTGGTCTCGGCATCACTGCCGCGAACTGCAACCCGGACTTCAACATCTCCTCGCTGGGCTTGATCACCCGCTGGACCCCGGTCAAGAACCTGACCTTCTCGGCTGACGTGGCCTGGACCAACCTGGACCAGAAGTTCACGGGCAACGCCGTTCTCCCGGCCGCCAGCGGCGCGACCGCGAAGCCGGCTGCCGTGTACGAGCTGAAGGACCAGAACTCGGTCTCGCTGCTCCTGCGCGCCCAGCGCAACTTCTGATCCTGATCATCTGATCTCGATCACGCCCCCCGGCAGGCAACTGCCGGGGGTTTTTCTTTGACCGATGCTGCAGAGCTGCGCATCGCCTTCGGCGAGGGAATCCTGCCAAGGCACGCGCCCGATTCATCCGATCGCAAGCGCCGGATAATCCCGCGCCGTGCGGATCGCCGATGGGGTGAAAGGACCGGCGCTGCCCGTGCGCGGCAGTGGGCCGAATGAAGGACTCGCAGCGTCCATGGCGCGCCGAGCAAATTCGTCCTCTTTGCGGCCGCCGCAGCATTCCTGTCACGTCGACGGCATCAGCGCGGCGGTGATCCGCAATTCGGGCGTGCGGATGGCGTGCGTTCGGCGCCGGCTTGCCGTGCCCGGACTTCGCCACAGCTGCGTTTCGCGGCGTCACGAGAATGGTCCGATAAAACACCAAATTCGCCGCGCGATCGTTCCGACTGCAACGCTATGCGCGGGCACGGTGTGAGCCGGCTGGAAATGCGGTGACTCGTAGAGCAGGGGCGATGGACCCTGCTTCGCGACCGGTACGACGTGAGCAATTTGGAGGTTAGTATGAAGACTGTGAGGGGCCTTGTTCTGGGCTCAGCGGCGACGTGGCTCGCCATGAGTGGGGCTCAAGCGGCCGACCTTCCGATCAAGGCCAAGCCGGTCGAGTATGTGAGGGTCTGCTCGATGTACGGCGCGGGATTCTTCTATATCCCGGGCACGGACACCTGCATCAAGCTGGGCGGCTATCTGCGCGCCGAGGTCGGCTTCGGTACCAATACGATCTTCCAGAACGCCGTGAACGGGGTCGCGGGCGCGCGGAATCGCTACAGCAACTACTACACGACGCGGTCGCGCGCCGACCTGAACATCGACACCCGGACGTCGACCGAATACGGCGTGGTTCGGACGTTCTTTGACGCGGTGTTCCAGTGGACGTCCGGCACCTATGCGGGGGCTGGAAACGGCGGCACTTTCTATAACACCGGCGCGGCCAACACCGCCGGGCTGACCAACGTGAACGCCTTGTCCAACGACGGCATTGGCGGCGGTACGCTTGGCGTGTTCTACGCCTTCATCCAGTTTGCCGGCTTCACGATGGGTAAGGCGGTGTCGCAGTTCGACGCCCCCTGGAGCAACTATCCCGGCAACAATTTCGACGGCCTCACCGGCGGCGGCGGTTCGATCACCGGCGTCAATCAGCTGACCTACACCGCCGACTTCGGATCCGGCATCACGGCCGCGATCTCCGCGCAGGAATCGGCGTTGTACGGACAGTCGAACATGTACAACACGTCGCTGCAGACCGCGGCGGGCGTGATCGGCGGCGCCTACGGTGCCAACTCGTTCGGTGGCCAGGTGGCGCCGGATATCGTCGGCATGGTGCGCGTCGATCAGGCTTGGGGTCTATTCCAGGCTTCGTTCGCCGCTCATGACAATCATGCCGGCTTCTTCGGGCCTGGTCTCGAGACCAACGGCCACCCTGCCGACAAGTGGGGCTATGCCGGTCAGCTCGCGCTGTCGATCAAGAACATCCCGACAGGCGTGGGCGACACGTTGAACGTGCAGGGCGTCTACACCAACGGCGCCAGCCGATACAACTTCCAGAGCTTGGCGCCGATCAACTATGCGATGTACGGCGGCAGCAACATGGCCGGGGCGTTTCAGAGCCTGGGCTTTGCCGGCGTCACTGATTCGGTCTTCGCCAACGGCACCCAGCAGCAGCTGACGACGACCTACGGCTTCCGCGGCGCCTTCACCCACAATTGGGATCCGGCGTGGAACACGGCGCTCTACGGCTCCTGGAGCGCCGTTCGCTACAATGCAACCGCCAAGGGATTGATCTGCAACGGTGCGGGCATGATCGCTCTCGGCATCGTCGGCGCGAACTGCAACCCGGACTTCAACGTCTCGACCCTGGGTGTGATCACGCGCTGGACGCCGGTCAAGAATCTGACCTTCTCGGCCGACGTCGCCTGGACCCGGCTGGACCAGAAGTTTGCTGGCGTTGCGAATGCGCCGGCGGCGGCAGCCATCGCCAAGCCGGCGACGACCTATCAGCTGAAGGACCAGGATTCGGTCTCGCTGCTGCTCCGCGCTCAGCGCAACTGGTAACGAGAGGCGAGTAGGGAACAGGGAGTAGCGAAGAGTGGGTTGACCGGCGAATCGCGGTCAGTTTCGCTACTCGCTACTCGCTACTCGCTACTCGCTACTCGCTACTCGCTACTCGCTACTCGCTACTCGCTACTCGCTACTCGATCACCGCGCCGCGGCGCAGATCGGCCTCGATCTGCAGCCGCGAGCCGCCGCCGAAGCGGGCGCGATAGACCTGCAGATTCTCCATCACCCGCTGCACGTAGTTGCGGGTCTCCGCGAACGGGATCAGCTCCACCCAGTCGACGGCGTCGACCTTGGGATCGCGCGGATCGCCATAGCGCTCAATCCATTTTCTCACGCTGCCGCGGCCGGCATTATAGGCCGCGAACGTCATGATGTACGAGCCGCGATAGTCCTCGAGCAGGCCGCCGAGCTCGGCTGCGCCAAGCTGGGCGTTGTAGACGGGGTCGGTCTTCATCCGGTTCAGGTCGAAGCTGACGCCTGCGCGTTTGCAGACATAGCGGCCCGCATCGGGGGTCACCTGCATCAAGCCATAGGCTTGCGCCGGCGACACCACCGCCTGGTTGAAGGCGCTCTCCTGGCGCGCGATCGAGAAGATCACGCTCTGCTCGACCTCCGGGCCGATCGAGCGGAACGCCGGGATGCCGTTGACCGGATAGGCGTAATGATCGAACGGCAGCCCGCGATTGAGCGCGGCCTTGCCGACCAGCAGCGTCGCCCGAGCATCGCTGTTGCGGGCGGCGATTTCGGCCAGGCCCAGCAGCACGTCGGGATCGCCATTGTCGCCCATGTCGGAGAAGATCGGGATCGCGACCTCGCCCTCGTCGAGGTCGTAGAGCAGCTGCACCGCGCGGACCACTTCCAGCCGCTCGACACCGCGGCCGCGCCCGGCCGGCGCCGCATTGAGGCCGAGCTGCGGCAGGCCGAGCTTGGCGCGCGCCAGCTGACCGTAATAGCTCGTCGACTGCTCCGCCGCCGATGTGTAGGCCGCGCGAGCCTCCTGCATCCGGCCCATCGCTTCGGCTGCGCGCCCCTGCCAATAGCCCGCACGTGCCAGCGTGGTCGGATTGACGCTGCCGACGCCGATGCGCGCAAAGTGCTGGGCGGCCGTCGCCGGGTCCTTGAGGAATCGCAGCGCGATCCAGCCCGCGGTGAACTCCTGCTCGGTCTTGTAGATGTCGCGGTTGGGCAGCGCGGCGTCGCGGGCGATCAGATAGGCGCTGCGATACTCGCCGGTGTCGATCATCTTGCGCGCCAGCAGGCGGCGCTCGATCCACCATTCGTCGAGATTGTGCAGCCGGCCGGGATCCTTCGGCGCGCTCAGCATCAGCTGGGCGGCTTCCGTGAAGTTCTCGTCGCGCCTCAGCACCTGGATGCGGCTGAAGATAAAGCCGGCGTCGCCATGCAGCTCGCGCGGAACGGCGTCGAGCAGCGCCTGGCTGTTGGAGGCTTTGCGGTAGGTCGCGATCCGCGCCTTGGCCAGCGCGACGTGACCCGAGCCGAGCCGACGCGCCGCCCGCAGCGCCGCCTCGTGCTCGCTGCCATACAGCAGCGTGTCCATGCGCGCCTTGTGGTCGCCGCCGGAGAGCAGGGCGCCGAACTGGTCGAGGATGACGTTCTCGGTGTCCTCGGACATCGTGTCGTTGCGCCAGGCTTCGCGCACCAGACGCTCGGCATTGGCGCGATCGCCGCGGTTGAGCATCGCGCGGGCGAGCGCGAACCGGCCCTTGGCCGATAGCGGCGATTCGTTCTCGAACCAGGACCACACGACGGAATCGTCGCGCTTGTCGTCCCACAGCGCCGCTTCCAGCCGGCGGCGCAGGAAGCTCTGCGACGGCCAGCTCGGATTGGCGGTGATGAAGGCGCGGTAGCGCTCGACGGTGGCGTTGTTGTTGTCGCTGCGCAGGATGACCCATTCGGCAAGCTTGCGCGCGACCGGATCGGAGATCGCCTGCTCGACCTGGGTGGCGTCATCAGGCTTCCGCTTGCGCACCAGCTCGATCACGTTTTCGAGCGCATCCTTGTCGGATTGCGAGGTCGAAGACGTCACCGCGACCGCCGCAGGCATGATCGGCTTGCGGGAAGCGGGAATGGCCGCGTGCTGGCGCGGCGGCAGGCTCATCGTCGCAGCCGGCGTGATGTCCCGGGGAGCAACGCGAAGCGGCTCGCCCGCCGCTGCCTTGGCGCCACTCTTGATGTCGGCCTTCGTGTCCGCCTTTAGGTCCGCCTTGGCCTCGGCGCGGGCGTCCTGCTTGCTGCGGGACTCGGCTTCCTTGGGGGCGGTTGCCGGCATCGCGCTGCGCGCAATGGGCCGCGCTTTCGGCAGCGGAACCTTGTCTTTTGCAAGGGCGATGTCCACCAGAGCCCAGCCGAGCGTCAGGCTGGCGGCCAGGGACACCGAGAGAGACATCGACAGGGCGGTCGATCGCAATGCGGCGGCGCGGGCAAAAAAGGGCACGGCGTTCCTTTGCGGCGGGTGACTTCGATCCCTGACGACCTTGGTCTATCGAAAAGGTGAACAAATACTAAATGTACCGGGATCGGATTCAACCTGCGCCAACACCGCGGCGAAATCACGACCGAAGGGCGGCGCTGCGGCTCTGCAACGCAGATGGAACTGCCAGTTCGGCCCGAGTCCGGCCGGGACGGTACCTCGTGCTGCTTGCCGGCGCTGGCTCGAGCCGGGACCGATTCGGCCGGCGCGCGTGCCTGTTGAGAAGGCAGCCGGGATCAGGGCAGGCCTTCCGCCGGATGTCCAGACCCGGTATGAAGTGCGCTTCGCTCTGGGGCAACAAGCGTTTGGGAGGGAGTTTCATGGCGGCCAAGACGAATTTCCGAGGCTCTTTCACGGCCCTCGTGACCCCCTTCAAGAACGGCTCCGTGGACGAGGCGGCGTTCCGCAGCCTCGTGAACTGGCAGATCGATGAGGGCACCAACGGTCTCGTGCCGGTGGGCACGACCGGCGAGAGCCCGACCTTGAGCCATGACGAGCACAAGCGCGTGGTCGAGTGGTGCATCGCCGAGGCCAAGGGCAAGGTCCCGGTGGTGGCCGGCGCCGGCTCCAATTCGACCAAGGAGGCCGTCGAGCTGGCTCAGCACGCCGAGAAGGCCGGAGCGGATGCGGTTCTGGTGGTGACGCCGTACTACAACAAGCCGACGCAGGAAGGCCTGTATCAGCATTTCAAGGCGATCAACGACGCGATCGGCATTCCGATCATCATCTACAACATCCCGCCGCGCTCGGTGATCGACATGTCCGTCGATACGATGAAGCGGCTGTATGATCTGAAGAACATCGCCGGCGTGAAGGACGCGACCGCCAGCATGGTGCGGGTGTCGCAGCAACGCGCGGTGCTGGGCGAGGACTTCAACCAGCTGTCGGGCGAGGATGCGACCATCATCGGTTACATGGCCCATGGTGGCCATGGCTGCATCTCCGTCACCTCGAACGTCGCGCCGCGGCTGTGTGCCGAGTTCCACAAGGCCTGGCAGAAGGGCGATGTCGCGACCGCGCTGAAGATCCACGACAAGCTGATGCCACTGCACACCAATCTGTTCATCGAGTCCAATCCGGCGCCGGTGAAGTATGCGCTGTCGCTGCTCGGCAAGATCGAGGAGAAGCTGCGGCTGCCGATGGTGCCGGTGTCCGAGCCGACGCGGGTTGCCGTCCGCGATGCCATGGTTCACGCGGGTCTGATCAACTGAGTTCAGTCGTTTCTTGCAAGTCTGAGGGGGAGACAGACATGTTGAAGGAATTTCGTGAATTCGCGATGAAGGGCAACGTCGTCGACCTCGCGGTCGGCGTCATCATCGGCGCGGCCTTCGGCGCCATCGTCAACTCGCTGGTCGGTGACGTCATCATGCCGATCATCGGTGCGATCACCGGCGGCCTCGACTTCTCGAACTATTTCATTCCGCTCTCCAAGGCGGTCAACGCAACCAACCTGGCTGACGCCAAGAAGCAGGGCGCGGTTCTGGCCTATGGCAGCTTCCTGACGCTGACGCTGAACTTCTTCATCGTCGCCTTCGTGCTGTTCATGATCATCCGCGGCATGAACAAGCTGAAGCGCAAGCAGGAGGCGGCGCCCGCGGCCCCGGCGAAGCCCACCGCCGAGGTCGAGCTTCTGACCGAAATCAGGGATCTCCTGAAGAAAGCCTGACGTGGCGAATAACAACGAGCCGAAGATCACAGTCGCCGCCGAGAACCGCAAGGCGCGGTTCAACTACGCGATCGAGGACACCATCGAGGCCGGCATCGCGCTGACCGGGACTGAGGTGAAGTCGGTCCGCAGCGGCAAGTCGACGATCGCGGAATCCTATGCGGATTCCCGCGACGGCGAGATCTGGCTGATCAACGCCAACATTCCCGAATATCTGCAGGCCAACCGCTTCAACCACGAGCCGAAGCGGCCGCGCAAGCTGCTGCTGCATCGCAAGCAGATCAACAAGCTGATGGGCGCGGTCGACCGCGAGGGCATGACGCTGATCCCGCTCAAGCTCTATTTCAACGAGCGCGGCCGCGCCAAGCTGCTACTCGCCATCGCCAAGGGCAAGAAGCTGCACGACAAGCGCGAGAGCGAGAAGAAGCGCGATTGGGGCCGCGAGAAGGGCCGGCTGCTGCGGGCGCGCGGGTAACGAGGCCTTAAGCTGTTGCCGCGCTCTCCTTTGCCGTCCGGCTGAGCAGGGAGGCGATCGATGAACCAGAAGAACCTGTTGGACGTCGATTGGAGCGTCATCCCGGCGCCGACCGATGATGGCGCAGCCGATCATCTGGCCGGCATGACACTTCCGTCGATCGGGCTCCGCGCCACCAACGATACGCTGGTCACACTGTCGGAGCTCCCGGGGCGCACGGTGGTGTTCGCCTATCCGCGCACCGGCGAGCCCGGCAAGGTGTCGCTCGTCGAGGACTGGGACATGATCCCGGGCGCGCGCGGCTGCACGCCGCAGACCTGCAGCTTCCGCGACCTGTTCGGCGAGCTCAAGGCCGCCGGCGCCGCGCATGTCTTCGGCCTGTCGACGCAGAGCAATGCCTATCAGACCGAAATGGCCTCGCGCCTGCATCTGCCGTTCCCGGTGCTCTCCGACGAGAAGCTCGAGCTGACGCAGGCGCTGCGGCTGCCGACGATGGAGATCGCCGGGCTGACCCTCATCAAGCGTCTCGCGCTGATCGTGGACGACGCCCGCATCACCCACGTGTTCTATCCGGTGTTTCCGCCGGACCGGAACGCGGGCGATGTGCTGGCGTGGCTGAAGGACAAACCCCTCGCTACGACATGATTGTACGAGAGGCGGGGTAGCGTGGGCAAAGCGGTCACCGAAGGTGGCAGCGTGCCCACCGTCGTTCGGCGAACGCATCAGCAAGATGGTGGGCACGGCGCCATCGCGATCCCGCGTGGGGAAAGAGCGGTGCTGCGCCTTTGCCCACCCTACGCGAGGCCGACCTAATCCAGCTCCGCCTTCACGCGCGCGAACACGGCGTGGAACATCTCGGTCGTCAGCACGCCGGTGTTCGTGTTGTAGCGCGAGCAGTGATAGCTGTCGTACAGCCTGATGCCGCCGGCCTGATGCACGGCGCCGTGGGCGAAGGGGGCGGCGACGGCGCGCAGGCCGAGCAGCTTCAGCATCGTGTCATGCGAGATGCGGCCGAGCGCGACGATGCTGCGCAGGCGGGGCATCGCGGCGATGCTGGCGCCGAGGAAGCTGCGGCACTGGTTGATCTCGGCCGGCAGCGGCTTGTTCTGCGGCGGCACGCAACGCACCGCGTTGCTGATGCGGCAATCGACCAGCGTCAACCCGTCGTCCGGGCGCGCCTCGAAGCGGCCTTTTGCAAAGCCGTAATGCAGCAGTGTCCCATAGAGCAGCTCGCCGGCGTAATCGCCGGTGAAGGGGCGGCCGGTGCGATTGGCGCCCTGCAGTCCCGGCGCCAGGCCGACGATCAGGAGGCGCGCGTTTGCATCCCCGAACGACGGAACGGGCGCGTTGAACCAGGATGGTTCGCGCGCCCGCTGCGTGTTGCGGAAATCAACCAGACGGGGACACAGCGGACAGTCGCGATCGGGATCGGTCGGATGTGCTGCTGAGGGAGGTGAGGCCGAATCGGTCTTCCGGGCGCCGCGCGCGACCGTTCTAGTCCTCGAAGTCGTCATCGGGGGACGTGGACGTGGTGGAGGGCGTGGGAGTCCGAGCGGCCGGCGCGGTCGAGCGCTGCAGGAACTGCGGCGAATGGTGACGCGGCTCGCGCGGGGCAGGGCGTTCGGACGGATCGCGGCCGAGCTTCGACTGCAGCTCGACGAGGTCGGTGAAGACGTCGGCTTGGCGGCGCAGCTCGTCGGCGATCATCGGCGGCTGGCTCGAGATCGTCGAGATCACGGTGACGCGAACGCCGCGGCGCTGCATCGCTTCGACCAGCGAGCGGAAGTCGCCGTCGCCCGAGAACAGCACCATCTGGTCGATGTGCTCGGCGAGCTCCATGGCGTCGACGGCGAGCTCGATGTCCATGTTGCCCTTGACCTTGCGGCGGCCGCTGGCGTCGATGAATTCCTTGGTCGCCTTGGTGACGACGGTGTAGCCGTTGTAGTCGAGCCAGTCGATCAGCGGGCGAATCGACGAGTACTCCTGATCCTCGATGATCGCCGTGTAGTAGAATGCACGCAGCAGCGTGCCGCGGCTCTGAAATTCCTTGAGCAGGCGCTTGTAGTCGATGTCGAAGCCGAGAGTCTTGGCTGTCGCGTATAGGTTGGCGCCGTCAATGAAGAGCGCAATTTTGTTGGTCGAAGATGACATTCAGTGTCTCGCGTTAAGTTAGCTTCTGTTTCTTGGCGCGACTCGAGGCCGGTCGCGCATTCCATTTCAAGATACTGCCAAGGATACAGCCAAGGCTTGCGCGGTTGATCTGGTGTGACGATACCGCAAATAGGAGTGATCGGGGCAACAAAGGCGCACTTGTGACGACGTAATGAAGCGTTTTCTTGTCCAAGGCCCGAATTCTGCGGATCCTGTGGGCATCGCCAGCCAAGGTTGCCGACCCGTACTCCTTGCCCCGTACCAAGGCCTGACACCAGTTTGGCCTTGCGAAAGCCGGTCAGTCTCTATAACTAGCCGAGCATAATCAGCATATTAAGCACACAAAGGACCGGAGCGACAATGGCGCGCGTCACTGTGGAAGATTGTATCGATAAGGTCGACAACCGGTTCGACCTGGTCCTCCTGGCCGCGCATCGCGCGCGCATGATCTCGTCGGGATCACAACTTACAATTGACAGAGATAATGACAAGAATCCCGTTGTGGCACTCCGGGAGATTGCGGATTCGACCATCTCTCCCGAGGATCTGAAGGAAGAACTGGTGCATTCGCTGCAGAAGTTCGTCGAGGTCGACGAGCCGGAGCCGGACACGGTGCCGCTGATCGGCTCGGCCGGTGCCAGCGTCGATGCCGACGACACCGAGGTCGCGGTCGAGCGCATGACCGAGGAAGAACTGCTGAAGGGCCTCGAGGGCCTCGCTCCTCCGGAGGAGCAGCCGGAAGAGGACGAGTGATCATCGTATCACCGTCCGCCGCAGCCCGGATTAACTTGTGAGAATGTGAAGGCCCGGACCTCGTCCGGGCCTTTGCATTTGAGCGGCGTTTCGTGATTACCATAGCGTTGCGGCAATCGCCTGCCGCCGGCGGATTCGGTCCCAAAGATAAAGGTTTAGTCATTTTCCATGGTGGTTCCGGGCCACACTCCACAGCAGATGCAGGCAGCGGCCGATCAGGCCGCGGTGGCGCCTCCGCCGCCGGCTGAACGGCCGCGCTCGCAGAAGCCGCGCTCGCGCATGATGCGCCAGTATGACCTCGTCGAGCGGGTCCGCTCCTACAATCCGGATACTAACGAGGATCTCCTCAACCGGGCGTATGTGTACGCGATGAAGGCGCACGGCTCGCAGACCCGTGCCTCCGGCGATCCATATTTCACCCATCCGCTCGAGGTCGCGGCCATTTTGACCGACCTGAAGCTGGACGACGCGACCATCGTCGCGGCGCTGCTGCACGACACGATCGAGGACACCGAGGCGACCCGTGCCGAGATCGACCGCTTCTTCGGGCCGGAGATCGGTGCGCTGGTCGAGGGCCTCACCAAGCTGAAGCGCCTCGAGCTGGTCTCGCGCGAGGCCAAGCAGGCCGAGAACCTGCGCAAGCTGTTGCTGGCGATTGCCGATGACGTCCGTGTGTTGCTGGTCAAGCTCGCGGATCGGTTGCACAACATGCGCACGCTCGAATTCGTGCCGGAGGCCTCGCGCCGCCGTATCGCCGAGGAGACGCTCGACATCTATGCGCCCCTTGCCGGGCGCATGGGCATGCAGGAGATGCGCGAGGAGCTCGAGGATCTCTCGTTCCGCACGCTCGACCCGCAGGCCTACAGCGTGGTCATGCAGCGGCTCGATGCGCTGGCGGATCGCAATCGCAACCTGATCGGCGAGATCGAGAGCCAGCTGGCGCGCAAGTTTCGCGACCATGGCCTGACCGCGCGCGTGTTCGGCCGCCGCAAGCGGCCCTTCTCGATCTGGACCAAGATGGAGCGCAAATCCATCGGCTTCGAGCAATTGTCCGACATCTTCGGCTTCCGCGTGATCATGCCGGATCTCGAATCCTGCTATCGCGCGCTCGGCATCGTGCATACGACCTGGCCGGTCGTGCCGGGCCGCTTCAAGGACTACATCTCGACGCCGAAGCAGAACGACTATCGCTCGATACACACAACTGTGATCGGTCCTGGCAAGCAGCGCGTCGAACTGCAGATCCGCACCGAGGACATGGACCAGATCGCCGAGCTCGGCATCGCCGCCCACGCTTTCTACAAGGACGACATCGGCTCGCCGACCGAGCTGCTCAAGCGCGAATCCAACGCATTCGCATGGCTGCGTCACACCATTGGCATTCTCTCGGAGAGCGCCAATCCGGAGGAATTCCTCGAGCATACCAAGCTCGAGCTGTTTCACGATCAGGTGTTCTGCTTCACGCCGAAGGGAAAGCTGATCGCGCTGCCGCGCCACGCAAATGTGATCGACTTCGCCTACGCCGTCCACACCGACGTCGGCAACAGCGCGGTCGGCTGCAAGATCAACGGCAAGTTCGCAGCGCTGTCCTCGGAGCTGCAGAACGGCGACGAGGTCGAGGTGCTGACCTCGGATGCGCAATCGGCGCCGCCCTCGGCCTGGGAGACGCTCGCGATCACCGGCAAGGCGCGGGCGGCGATTCGGCGCGCCACGCGCACCGCCGTGCGCGATCAATATGCCGGGCTCGGCCGGCGCATCGTCGAACGCCTGTTCGAGCGAACCAAGCTCGAATATGCCGACGACAAGCTCAAGGGCGCGCTGCCGCGCCTGGCGCGCGCCTCGGTCGAGGACGTGATGGCCGCGGTCGGCCGCGGCGAGATCAAGGCGTCCGACGTCGCGCGCGCGATGTATCCGGACTACAAGGAAGAGCGCGTCGTGCGCTACGGCGCCAAGAAGACGGCTGCGCCGGCAGGCGCGGCAAAGGCGGCAACGTCGCCGGCGGCCGAGCCGCACCGCGGCCCGTTCGCGATTCCGATCAGCGGGCTCAATTCCGGCCTGCCGGTGAAGTTCGCGCCCAATGGCGGCGCGGTGCCGGGCGACCGCATCGTCGGCATCGTCACGCCGGGCGAGGGGATCACGATCTATCCGATCCAGTCGCCGGCGCTGAAGGATTTCGAGGAGGAGCCCGAGCGCTGGCTCGACGTGCGCTGGGACGTCGACGAGACCTCGCCGCAACGCTTCCCCGCGCGCATCCGCGTCGAGAACGTCAACGAGCCCGGCAGTCTCGCGCAGGTCGCGACCGTCATCGCCGAGCATGACGGCAACATCGACAATATCAGCATGAGCCGGCGCTCGCCTGACTTCACCGAGCTCACGATCGACCTCGAGGTCTACGATCTCAAGCATCTCTCGGCGATCATCAACCAGCTGCGCGCCAAGACCATCGTGGCGCGGGTCGACCGGGTGAATGGCTAATCTGCGGGTTTGACGGCAGCGTTTCCATTGGCGATGCGTTAAACCAGCAATCTGCGTTTCGAGAACTCTGCGAGCCCCGCCGATGTCCCATCCCCCGAAGCTGCGCCTCGGCGTCAATGTCGATCACATCGCCACGTTGCGGAATGCGCGGGGCGGCCGCTTGCCGGATCCGGTGCGGGCGGCCCTGTTGGCGATCGAGGCCGGCGCCGACGGCATCACCGCGCATCTGCGCGAGGACCGGCGGCACATCCGCGACGACGACATGGCCAGGCTCAAGGCCGAGATCTCCAAGCCCCTGAACTTCGAGATGGCGGCCACCGAGGAGATGGTGCGGATCGCGCTCGCGACCCGGCCGCATGCCTGCTGCCTGGTGCCGGAGCGGCGCGAGGAGCTGACCACCGAGGGCGGTCTCGACGTCGTTGGCCAGCACAACGCGCTGGCGCCTGCGATCGCGAGGCTCAGCGAGGCCGGCATCCGCGTCTCGCTGTTCATTGCCGCCGATCCGGCGCAGATCGAGATGGCGGCACGGCTGCGCGCGCCGGTGATCGAGATCCACACCGGCGGCTGGTGCGACGCCATCACCGACGGCCATCACGACAAGGCGGAGGCCGAATGGCAGCGCATCGTGGCCGGCGCCCGGCAGGCCTATGCGGCCGGGCTCGAGGTCCATGCCGGCCACGGTCTCGATTATGCGACCGCCGAGCAGATAGCGACCTTGCCGGAAATCCGCGAGCTCAACATCGGCTACTTCATGATGGGCGAGGCGCTGTTCGTGGGCCTTGCCGAGACGGTGCGGAGCATGCGTGCGGCGATGGATCGGGGCCGCGCCCGGGCCGGCGTGTAGGAACACGCCAGCATGATCATCGGCATCGGCTCCGACCTGATCGACATCCGCCGCGTCGGCGAGGTGATCGAGCGCCATGGCGAGCGCTTCCTGAACCGGATCTTCACCCCGGCCGAGCGCGCCAAGGCCGAGCGGCGGGCCAAGAACGAGAAGATGGTCATCGCCACCTATGCCAAGCGCTTCGCCGCCAAGGAGGCGTGCTCCAAGGCGCTCGGGACGGGCATCCGGCAGGGCGTGTGGTGGCGGGACATGGGGGTGGTCAACCTGCCGGGTGGCCGGCCGACGATGCAACTCACGGGAGGTGCCGCCGAGCGGCTGAAGGCGCTGACGCCTGCGGGGCACGAGGCCCGGATCGACCTGTCGATCACGGACGACTGGCCGCTGGCGCAGGCCTTCGTCATCATCTCGGCGGAGCGAAGCGAGCCGGCCTGACCCCCGTTCACCATTGGGCGATAAAACAAAAAAACAATCGATTCCAGAGGGTTATGCAGTTTTGATGCGGCCCTTGATTGCGCCGCTCCGCGCAGTCGTCTAAAACCCGCAGCGAATGAGCCGGCTTCACCGGGCGGATTCTGGGTCAAACCGGAGTTGGCCTTAACCACCAGAATCAGGACAGACTCCTTTAAACCGCGGAACAGTACGTTGTTCGCGGACGGAGGGGTGTTATGCAACGGCTGGCGAATCCTCGGACCATTCGCCAGAGACTTCGCCAAGAGACATTGGCCAAGGGACAGTGAAAGAGCGATGAGCGTGACCTCCGGAACCAAGACTGAGAGCGGCCTCGGTGAAACCGTTCGTGTCGTCGTTCATGCCCTCCTGATCGCGCTGGTGATCCGCACCTTTCTGTTCCAGCCCTTCAACATCCCCTCGGGCTCCATGAAGGCGACGCTGCTGGTCGGCGACTATCTGTTCGTCTCGAAATATTCCTATGGCTACAGCCATTTCTCGATCCCGCAGTCGCCCAACATCTTCTCGGGGCGCATCTTCGGCTCGGAGCCGCGGCGCGGTGACATCGTGGTGTTCCGGCTGCCGAAGGACACCGAGATCGACTACATCAAGCGCGTGATCGGCCTGCCCGGCGACCGCATCCAGATGCGGGATGGCCTGCTGTACATCAACGACACGCCGGTCCAGCGCGAACGGCTGTCCGATTTCGTCGGCGAGGATCCCTGCGGCACGGCCGACTCCATTGCCCGCGTGAAGCGCTGGAAGGAGACGCTGCCGAACGGCGTCAGCTACGAGAGCTTGGATTGCTTCGACCACGGACCTTACGATAATACTGACGTATACACTGTGCCGCCCGGCAATTTCTTCATGATGGGCGACAACCGGGACAACTCCACTGACAGCCGGGTGCCGACGGCGGTCGGCTACGTCCCGTTCGAAAACATCATCGGCCGCGCCCAGATGATCTTCTTCTCGATTCGGGAAGGCGAGCATGCCTGGGCGTTCTGGCGCTGGCCGATGTCCATCCGTTGGGAACGTCTGTTCAAAATCGTGCGATGATCGACGACTCACACGATATCAGGACCACGCAGGCCGCCGCGGCGAGCCCGCAAGCCGGCGCGACCGCCCTCGAGGCCGCGCCGAAGGCGGCGCCGCGCCCGAAGCCTGAGGTGAAGGCCGAGCCCAAGAACGAGACCAAGACCGAGACAAAGACCGAGACTAAGAGCGAGGCGAAGGCCGAGACTAAGAGCGAAGCCAAACCTGACGCCAAGATCGAGGCGAAGCCGGACACCAGGCCGAGCAGTGCCGACGCGAGCGGGACGGTTGCGGAGCAGGGACCGGAGATCGCCGCGCCCGACGCCGGTACCGACTCCCATGAGAAGCCAGGCAAGGCCAAGGGCAGCCGTCGCACCAAGAGCGCCGGGAGCGGCGCTACGAAGAGCGCCAAGGTCGCTGAGAAGGCGGCCAACGCCGCCATCGAGGCCCGCATCGGCCATCGCTTTGCCGATCCGTCGCTGCTCAGCACCGCCTTCACCCATGTCTCGGCGCTGAAATCCTCCAAGAAGCGCGGCGACAGCTATCAGCGGCTCGAGTTCCTCGGCGACCACGTGCTCGGCCTGATCGTCTCCGACATGCTGTATCGCTCGTTTCCGAGCGCCGACGAGGGCGAATTGTCGAAGCGCCTGGCCGACCTCGTGCGCAAGGAGAGCTGCGCCGACGTGGCCAAGTCGCTCGGCCTGCTCGACGACATCAAGCTCGGCGCGGTCGGTGCCGGTGCCGGCGCGCGGCTGCGCAAATCGGTACTGGGTGACGTCTGCGAGGCGGTGATCGGCGCGATCTTCCTCGATGGCGGCTACACCGCCGCCTCCGGCTTCGTCGAGCGCAACTGGACCGAGCGCATGCACAAGCCGCGGCGTCCGCTACGCGATCCCAAAACCGTGTTGCAGGAATGGGCGCAGGGCAAGGGCCTGCCGACGCCGGTCTATCGCGAGGTCGAGCGCACCGGTCCGCATCACGATCCGCAATTCCGCGTCGCTGTCGATCTCCCCGGCCTGGAGCCGGCCGAAGGCGTTGGCGGCTCGAAGCGCGCGGCAGAGAAGGTGGCAGCATCCGTCATGATCGAGCGCGAAGGCGTCAGCGGCGGCAGCAATGACGGCTGAACAACAGGCCGGGCCGGCGACCGCGACCCGATGCGGTTTCGTCGCGCTGATCGGCGCCCCCAATGTCGGCAAGTCGACCCTCGTCAATGCGCTGGTCGGCTCCAAGGTCACCATCGTCTCACGCAAGGTGCAGACGACGCGCGCCCTGATCCGCGGCATCGTGATCGAAGGCCAATCGCAGATCATCCTTGTCGACACGCCCGGCATCTTCTCGCCGAAGCGAAGGCTCGACCGCGCGATGGTCACGACCGCCTGGAGCGGCGCGCATGACGCCGATCTCGTCTGCGTGCTGCTCGACGCCAAGAAGGGCATCGACGACGAGGCGCAGGCGATCATCGACAAGGCGGCTTCGGTTGCGCACGAGAAGATCCTGGTCGTCAACAAGGTCGACCTGGTGCCGCGCGAAAAGCTGCTGGCGCTGGTCGCGGCCGCCAATGAGAAGCTGTCCTTCGCGCGCACCTTCATGATCTCGGCGATCTCGGGCGACGGCGTCGACGATCTCCGGCGCGCACTGGCGGAGATGGTCCCGCCGGGACCGTTCCACTACCCCGAAGACCAGATGTCCGACGCGCCGATGCGCCACCTCGCGGCCGAGATCACCCGCGAGAAGATCTATTCGCATCTGCATCAGGAGCTGCCGTACCAGTCCACGGTCGAGACCGACAGCTGGACCGAGCGCAAGGACGGCTCGATCCGCATCGAGCAGACGATCTTCGTGGAGCGTGACAGCCAGCGCAAGATCGTGCTCGGCAAGGGCGGCGCGACCATCAAGTCGATCGGCGCCCAGTCGCGCAAGGAGATCGCCGAGATCACCGGCGTGCCGGTGCACCTGTTCCTGTTCGTGAAGGTGCGTGAGAACTGGGGCGACGATCCCGACCGCTATCGGGAGATGGGGCTCGAGTTCCCCAGGGAATGACGATGAGCGTGCCGCGCAACGTGTTGTGGTTCGAAGTGCTGCTCTACATCTCCTTGATGCTGGATGCGCTGTCGGTTGCCGTGTCGGACCGCACGCCGACCTTCGACATGACCGAATCCATGATCACGCAGCAGACGATCTTCAGCGGGGTCATGATCCTGCTGCTGTTCTATTTCGTCTATCTGGCGGCGCAGCGGCGCAAGAACTGGCCGCGCTGGGTGCTGCTCGGTGCGCTGGTCCTGTCCGACATCGGGCTGATCGAGGTCATCAGCCAGAAGGGCATGACACTCGACGCCGGCATCGAGGTCATCTCCTGCGCGCTGACCACGATCGGCCTGTACTACTCGTTCACCGGCGATGCGCGCGGCTGGTTCGACGCGTGATGTTGGCGTGTAGGGTGGGCAAAGCGTAGCGTGCCCGCCGCGACAGTCGCGTTGCTGCGGATGGTGGGCACGCTGCGCTTTGCCCACCCTACGATTTCGTTGTTGGGGCGCGACCGTCGGGTCGTGCTCCCCGGAGACCGTCTCCCGATGGAATGGACCGATGACGGCATCGTGCTCGGCATCCGGCGTCACGGCGAATCCTCCGCCGTCGTCGAGTTGCTGACGCGTGAGCATGGCCGGCATCTCGGCCTCGTCCGCGGGGCCAGCGGCAAGCGGATGCGGCCGGTGCTGCAGCCGGGCAACACGGTACGCGCGATCTGGCGAGCGCGGCTCGACGAGCACCTCGGCATGTACACGATCGATGGCTTGACCTTGCGGGCGGCCGATTTGATGTCGGCTTCCCACGGCGCCTATGGGGTCACGCATCTGGCGTCGCTGGCGCGGCTGTTGCCGGAGCGGGATCCGCACGAGGACATGTATTTCAGGCTCGAACATGCGCTCGATGATTTCGCCGATGCCGGCGGCGCCGCCGCCCATATCGTGCGCTTCGAGCTCGCAATCCTCACCGAACTCGGCTTCGGCCTCGATCTCGAATCCTGTGCCGCGACAGGCGAGACCACCGATCTGATCTATGTCTCGCCGAAATCCGGCGGCGCGGTGTCGCGCAGCGCCGGGGCCCCTTGGGCCGACCGGTTGCTGCCGTTGCCGCAATTCCTGCGCGAGAGCGACGAGGACCATGGCTGGTCCGATCAGGATCTCCTCGACGGTTTCCGCCTGACCGGCCTGTTCCTGCTGCGCCACGTCCTGGAGCCGCGTGGGCAGGTCCACTCCGATGCGCGCGAGGGCTTCATCAACGCGATGACGCGCGCCCGGGGCCGCCTCGCGCGGTCGGCGGAGTGAGCCGCCGCATCCCGGAAAGCACGCAGCACGCGTGATGTCTTTCACAGTCTCGTCTGGAGAGTGGTTGTAATCTAAAGCCCCGGGACAGACATCCCGGCCGGCGTCCACGCGCCGTGATCGAAACCGCCCACGGGCACACGGGGAGGCGACCATGCCTTTGAAGGACTATTCGCTCTTGAAGGGAAGGCCCATCGGCAACCGTCTCGCGACGGGGAGCAGCCCGCACTATCAGGTGCAGGTGTCAGCTGATGGCGAGCTTTATCGCATCGCCATCAACGTCCGTTCTCAGGACGGCAGCGAAGTCGAATTCCTGGTCCGCTCGCGTTTCGAGCATCCGATCGTCGATGGCTTGAAGGACTTCTCGGAAGGGCTGCATCCGCTGCCGAGCAAACCGGGCGGCGTGGCGCTCGACTTCATCCGCGGCAACCTGATGCAGCCCTGGGAGCTGAAGCCGCTGCCGTTGTCGGCGGCCGGTCCCGACAATGATCTCAACGAGAAGATCGACGCTTACGTGCAACGTGCGATGTCGGACGAGAATGCGTTCATCTACGCTTTCGGCGTCGCCTGGGGACCGGAGGACAAGGCCGACCGCTATTTCGGTTTCAAGCCTGGCCGCGGCATCCACGACATCCATTTCAACCAGGGCAATCCGCCCGGCAAATTCGCCGGTGACAACGGGCCGTGGCAGGATGGCGGGCTGATCTTCGAGTTTCCCGATCAGCAGCAATGGGTCGCGATCTTCCTCAAATTCCAGACCCAGGCCTGGCATTCGGACGATGCCAGCGGCGAGGTCATTCTGCCTCGCGATCCGGATCATCCGGAAGCGCCGCATACGCCGCCCGACCGCGACCACATTCCGCCACTCGACGTGCCCGACGGGCTGGTGCGCATCATCGCGGCCTATGTCAACGACGTGCGCACACCGGAGCACGAGACGGTGACGCTGCTCAACACCGCCGACGTCGACATCGATCTCGACGGCTGGCAGATCAAGGACAAGCAGAAGAACGTCATGCGGCTGACAGGCACGATCGCGCGCGGCGCGACCATGGTGGTTCCGATCACCGCGCCGGTGGCGCTGTCCAACAAGGGCGGCATCATCACGCTGTTGAACGCGGCGGCCGTCAAGGTGCACGGCGTGTCCTATACGCGAGAGCAGGCCGCCCAGCCGGGCCGCACCATTCCGTTCCAGTCCTGAGCCGCGCTTCGCACCCGTGTCCTGGCCGACAGGACACGGGTCGGCGCACTGGCGCCCTGGCTGGCCGGCGTGTACTCCTCTGATGCAGTTCGCTGGTCCGCGAGGGAGCTCAGTGTGGCTTGCAGCGCGGCGCTGATGCCGAGGAGAGCGTGATGGGACTTCTGGTCGACGGCCAATGGCATGACGTCTGGTACGACACGGCAGCGTCCGGCGGCCGCTTCATCCGCAAGGACTCGGCCTTCCGCAGCTTCGTGACATCAGATGGCAGTCCGGGGCCGACCGGCAGCGGGGGCTTCAACGCGGAGGCGGGGCGCTATCATCTCTATGTCAGCCTCGCCTGTCCCTGGGCGCACCGCACCCTGATCATGCGCGCGCTGAAGGGGCTGGAAGGGATGATCTCGGTGTCGGTCGTACACTGGCTGATGCGCGAGCAGGGCTGGACCTTTGCCGATGGGCCAGGCGTCGTCGCCGATGGCATCAATCATGCCGAGGTTCTGCACCAGGTCTATACCGCGGCCGATCCGCATTATTCCGGCCGGGTCACCGTGCCGGTGCTGTGGGACAAGGCGCAGCGGAGGATCGTGAACAACGAGTCCTCCGAGATCATCCGGATGTTGAACTCGGCCTTCGACGGTATCGGAGCCGCGCCAGGCGATTACTATCCTGAAGCCCTGCGCGCCGAGATCGACGCGATCAATGCGCGCATCTACGACACGCTCAACAACGGCGTCTACAAATGCGGCTTCGCGACCACGCAAGCCGCCTATGAGGAGGCGATCGCGCCGCTGTTCGCGACGCTGGATTGGCTCGAGGAGCGCCTGGCGACGCGCCGCTTCCTGCTCGGTGACGCCATGACTGAGGCCGATATCCGCCTGTTCACGACGCTGATCCGCTTCGATGCCGTCTATGTCGGCCACTTCAAGTGCAACATCCGCCGCATCGCCGATTATCCGCATCTCGCGGCCTATACGCGCGATCTTTACCAATGGCCGGGAATCGCCGCGACGGTGAATTTCCAGCACATCAAGGGGCATTATTACGAGAGCCACCTCACCATCAATCCCACGGGCATCGTGCCGGTCGGACCGCAGCAGGACTTCACCGCGCCGCATGGCCGCGAGCGGCTCGCGTCTCGCTGATCGCCATGGCAGGCGAACGTAACCTCGGCGCGCTGCTGCTGAAGATGACGCCCGAGTTGCAGGAGGGTGTCTTCGTGTTCTGCAGCCTGGCTGCCGGCCACGAGCCTCCCGCTGCGCTGACGCCGCTGATGCTGTTTCGTGAGCGTGAAGGCCTCACGCTGATCGTCCGGCGTGAGGAGGCCGAGCAGGCCGGCCTGACCTATCAGTTCGCCGCCCGCCTGATCACGCTATCGGTGCATTCCGCGCTCGACGCGGTCGGCTTCCTGGCCGCCGTGACCACGGCGCTGGCGGCCGCCGGCATCAGCGTCAATGCGGTCTCGGCGTTTCATCATGATCACCTGTTCGTACCTGAAGCGCAGGCGGAGCAGGCGCTGACCGTTCTGCGGGAGATGTCCCGCAACGCCAAGTGAATCCGCGGATCGGCACCGCAGTCAGGCTTTGCCCCTGCTGTGCCTGCGTCTCGCTGGGGGCGGCTTCTTGCGTGGGGCCGGCCGGGATCGCGTGGTTCGTGCGGCGCGGGGAGCGGGCGGCCGGCGCGGTCCCGTCAGCGTCCGCGCGGCCTGTGCCCGCACCAGGTCCATCAGCATCATCGCTGCCGGCGACAGGGTCCGGCCCTTCAGCCGCAGGATGCCGAACTGCGCCAGCAGCAGGTCCGACGCGCGTGGCTCGCTTAGTTCAGCTATGTTGAGTCGAACCAACTGGCCGGAGGCGAGCTCCTGGGTGAGAACCGCATCGCCGGCGACGAGAATGACGTCCGAGCGCAGCGCCATCTGCACCAGCAGGCCGGCATTCTCGGATTCGAGCGCGACCTCGAAGCCGCGTTCCCCCGGCGACGCGATCAACTCATCCAGTCGCCGGCTGAATTCCGGCGGCAGCGCGACCGAGGCGAAGTGCTGGCCGGCGAGATCGCGGGCCGAGAGTTCGCGCCGTCCGGCCAGGGGATGCGCGGCCCGGCAGTAGAAATGTCCGGGCAGGCTGCCGAGCGGCTCGATCTCGAGGCTGTCATCGGCGCGGATCTCGGTGGTGTGCGCCAGGAAGAAATCGAGCTTGCCCTGTTGCAGCACCTCCATGAGAGCACGCCAATTGTCCTGCACGACCGTCAAGCGCACCGACGGATGCTCCGAATACAGCCGTGCCATCGCGTCCGGCAGCAGCGTCAGGCCCGTGAACGCGCCGACGCCGACCGTCACCTCGCCGGCATCTCCCGAGCGCAGCAGCCGCATCTCGCGGCCGAGATCGTCGGCGCCCGACAGCAGCGCGCGGGCGCGCGCCACCAGCCGCTCACCGACGGGGGTGATCTCGACCGAGCGCGAGCTGCGGTCGAACAGCCGCATCCCCGCGCTGTCCTCCAAGCTCTGCAAGCTGCGGCTCAGCGCTGACTGCGTGACGTGCGCGCGCTTGGCGGCGCGGGCGAAATGCCGCTCTTCCGCCAGGTAGACCAGCTGCTGCAACTGCCGCAGGGAGGGCGTGTGCATCGATGACACCAGCTCATTGATCCTGCCATAACAATTCATTGGATTTCTGAGCCGGTCAATCCCACAATGGCAGAAACAAATTGCGGGGAACGCCGGAGCGAGGCCGATCAGCTCGGGCTTGAGACACGGCGCCGCCCTATAAGAGGCTTTTCATGCCCAATGGCGCACAAGCTCTGATCCGGACCCTGGTCAATTCCGGCATTCGGGTCTGCTTCACCAATCCCGGCACCTCTGAGATGCATTTCGTCGCGGCGCTGGATTCCGCCCCGGAGATGCGCGCGGTGCTGTGCCTGTTCGAAGGCGTCGCGACCGGCGCGGCGGATGGCTACGCCCGTATGACCGGCATGCCCGCGGCAACGCTGCTGCATCTCGGCTGCGGGCTCGGCAACGGCCTCGCCAACCTGCACAATGCGCGCAAGGGCAAGGTCCCCGTGGTCAACATCGTCGGCGACCACGCCACCTATCACGTCCCATATGACGCGCAGCTCCAGTCCGACATCGAGACCGTCGCACGCAACGTCTCGCCGAATTTCGTCTGGACGTCGCAGGTGACCTCCGAGCTGTGCCGCGACGCCGTCGCGGCGGTGAAGGCGGCGTGCTCGTGGCCGGGCCAGGTCGCGACCTTGATCCTGCCCGCCGACGTGTCCTGGGGCGAGGGCGGCGTGCCCGAGCCGGGTCCGGACATCGAGCGTCCGCCGCCGGCCGATGATGCGACCGTGCAGGCGGTCGCCGACATCATCAAGGCGGGCGGCCGCTGCGCGTTGCTGCTCGGCGGCACGGCGCTGCACGAGGAGTCGCTGCTGTGGGCCGCGCGCATTGCCGCGGCTTGCGGGGTGAAGGTGTTCGCCGAGACGTTTCCGACGCGCATGGAGCGCGGCGCCGACCTGCCGCAGGTCGAGCGCATCGCCTATCTTGCGGAGATGGCGCAGGTCCAGCTCAAGGAGATCGATACGCTGATCCTGGTCGACGCCAAGGCGCCGGTGTCGTTCTTCGCCTATCCCGGCAAGCGCAGCTATCTGCCGCATGACGGCTGCGAGGTCGTGACCTTGTCGACGCCGTCGCAGGCCGCCGAATGCAGTCTGGCCCGGCTCGCCAAGGCCCTCGGGGCGGACGGCGCCACGCCGGTGGTGTCCGCGCCGTGGCGGCCCGGACGGCCGCGCGGCAAGAAGCTCACGGCGGAGAAGGTCTGCAAAGCCGTCGGTCATCTGCTGCCCGAGAACGCCATCATCGTCGACGAGGCGATCAGCTCCGGGCTGATGCTGCCGAAGTTCACCGCCGGTGCGCCGCGGCATGACCTGATCACCTTGACCGGCGGCGCGATCGGGCAGGGGCTGCCGAATGCGATCGGTGCGGCGATTGCCTGTCCCGATCGCCCGGTGATCGCGCTGATCGGCGACGGCAGCTCGATGTACACCATCCAGTCGCTGTGGACGATCGCCCGCGAACGCCTCAACGTCACCGCCGTCATCTTCAACAACGCCTCTTACTCCGTGCTCAATGTCGAGCTCGAACGCGTCGGCGCCGAGGAGATCGGGCCGAAAGCCAAGGCGCAGCTCGATCTACATGGTCCTGTGTTGAAGCTGGCGCAGATCGCCGACGGCATGGGCGTGCGCGCGACCCGCGTCAGCACGCCCGATGAATTCACCAACGCGCTGAAGGGCGCGCTGGAACGGCCAGGGCCGCATCTGATCGAGGCGATGGTGCCGCCGACGCTGAGCGGCCTCAAGCTGAAGCTGCTGCCGCATCTGCTGGGATCGCTCGACCGCATGCCGCTGCCGATGGCGCGCATGCTCAAGCGCAAGCTGGCGCCGTGAGATGAGCGCGATGCGGCAAGCCGATGTCGTCATCGCCGGCGGCGGCCTCGCCGGCATCGTCACCGCGCTCGAGGCGCTGCGCGCCGGCAAGTCGGTCATCATTATCGATCGCGATACGCCGGAGCGGTTCGGCGGGCTGGCGCTGTGGGCGTTCGGCGGCATGGCGCTGGTCGGCACACCCTTGCAGGCGCGGATGAAGATCCCGGACACGCCGGAGATCGCGCTGCGCGACTGGATCAGGTTCGGTGAGCTCGACGCAACAGAGCACTGGCCGCTGCAATGGGCGCGCTACTACGTCGAGCATTCGCGTAGCGAGGTCTACGACTGGCTCTCGTCGCATGGCGTGACCTTCATGCCCGCCGTGAACTGGGTCGAGCGCGGCCTCAACGGCGACGGCAATGCGCTGCCGCGCTATCACATTGTCTGGGGCACCTCGCGGCGGCTGACGCGCGTGATGATCGAGGCGATGCGCGCGGCGGACAACGGCGGCCGGCTGACGGTGCTGCATCGGCACCGCGTCGTCAGTCTCGATCGCGCCGGCGGCGCGGTATCGGGCGTTGTGGCTGTCAACGAGGAGACCGGCGCCGAGGTCCGCATCGCCGCGCCGCTGACGGTGCTCGCAATGGGCGGCATCAATGGCAGTCACGCGGAGGCGCGGGCGAACTGGCCGAAGGGACGGCCGCTGCCGGCATCCATGCTCAACGGCGCCCATCCGTTCTCTGACGGCAAGCTGCATCACCATGCGGCCGAGACCGTTGGCGCAGAGATCACCCGCGCCGGCGAGATGTGGAACTATGCCGCCGGAATCCCGCATCCGTTTCCGCATTTCGAGGGCCACGGCCTGTCGCTGGTGCCGTGCAAATCGGCGCTGTGGCTCAATCATCGCGGCGAGCGCATCGGTCCGGCGCCGCTGGTCACCTGCTTCGACACGCACGATCTCTGTGAGCGCGTCGCGGCGCAGGAGAAGCCGTATACGTGGCATCTCTTGAACTGGCGCATCGCAGCCAAGGAGTTCGCGATATCAGGCGCCGAGCACAACCTCCGCATCCGCGAGCGGCAGATGCCGATGTTCCTCAAGGAGACGCTGTTCGGCAATCATCGCCTGGTGAGGCAGATGCAGCGCGAGAGCCGGCATTTTCTGGTCGACGAGACGCTCGCAGGTCTTGCGGCCAAGATGAATGCGCTGACCGGAACGGCCGATGTCAAGCCCGAGGTGCTGCAGGCCACCGCCGATGCCTTCGACGCCAACTTCGCGAATGGCGACAAGCTCCACAATGACGATCAGATCCGCCGCATCCTGCACGCCCGGCAATGGGGCCCGGACAAGCTCCGCACCTGCAAGCCCGCGCCACTGCAGATGAGTGGGGCAGGCCCTTACATCGCCATTCACATGCAGCTCATCACCCGCAAGAGCCTCGGCGGCCTCAAGACCGACCTGCACAGCCGTGTGCTCGATGGCGCAGGCAACCCGATCAGCGGCCTCTACGCCGTCGGTGAAGCGGCAGGCTTCGGCGGTGGCGGCGCCTCGGGCAAGCGATCGCTGGAGGGAACCTTTCTGCCAGGCTGCATCCTCACAGCACGCGCAGCAGTGCGGGCGATGTAACGGGCGCCAAGGGCCGATAGAAGCAAGTCCTCGCATCACAACTGGTGCGCTCCCTCTCCCCGTTCTTACGGGGAGAGGATTGGGGTGAGGGGCCGCCGCACGGGAGGTGTTTGCGGCTCTGTGCGTGGAACACAGCTGTAAAGTTTTTCGCCACCCCCTGTCGATCCGCCCCTCGCGCGTTCGTCTTCCAGGCATCAGCCATGGAGACCCCTCATGAAGATCTACTGGATCAAGGCCCAGGCGCCGCGCCGCGTGCTCGCGCTGGTCAAGCATCTCGGCGTTCCCGCCGAGTTCATCGATATCACGCGTGGCCTAAAGACCCCGGAGTTCGCCGCGCTCAATCCGAACATGAAGGCGCCGGCGCTGGTCGACGGCGACACCGTGCTGTGGGAGTCCACCGCCATCATGACGCATCTCTGCATCCGCGAAAGCTGCGACATGTGGCCGATGCGCCATCCGCAGGAGCAGGTCGAGGTGCTGCGCTGGCTGGCCTGGACCGACAGCCATTGGAATCCGGCCGTCGCGCCGTTCTATTTCGAGCACATCGTGCGAAAGAATTTTAACCTCGGCGCGCCCAACCGCGCGGCGCTGGTCGACAAGGTCGCGCCGCTCAAGACCTGCGCGTCCGTGCTCGATGCCCACCTGCGCTCGCACAGCCACATCGCCTGCGACCGGCTGACCATCGCGGATTTCGCGGCGGCGTCGATGGCGACCGACTGGCGCGAGGCCGAGATGCCGCTGGAAACGTTTCCAAGCATCGTGCGCTGGCTCGACAGCCTGATGCGGCTGCCGGCCTGGGCCGAGCCGTGGCCCGAGAAGCAGTCGGCCGCCGCGTAGATTCTACGGCTGCACCGTGCCGTGGCCGAGCTGCTTGGAGATCTCGGCGGCGCAGGCGCGCAGCCGGTTCGCCAGCGGCGACTCCCAGCCGGCATCGAAGGTGCCGGCCGGGCCCATCGCGGTGATGACCAGCGCGACGTGGCCGGCGTGATCGAACACCGGCGCGGCAAAGGCATTGACGCCGGGCAGGGGATCGCCGACGGCGCGGGCAAGGCCCTGCGCGCGCACCTCGGCCAGCATCTCCGCGACCTTCGGACTCTTCGGCGCGCGCTTCGGATTGTAGCCGACGCCGAGATGATCGAGGCCGGAGTCGAGCGCGGCCTTGATTGTCTTCGGCGGCAGGAACGCCGCGAACGCGCGCCCCGTCGCGGTCTCCAGCAGCGCCATGATCGAGCCGACGCGCATCACGATGTGCACGGCATGGCTCGGCTCCTCCAGCCGCACCACGGTCGGCCCGTTGGTGCCCCACACCGCGAGCGACACGGCGTGATCGATCGCGCTCGCGAGGGCTGCGATCTTCGGCGTCGCGATCCGCACTGCGGACAGCCGCCGCAGGCTGATCAGGCCGAGCTCCAGCGCGAGCGGGCCGATCTCGTAGCGGCCGGTGGTTTCGTCCTGCTCGATCAGGCCGATGCGCGAGAAGCTGACGAGATAGGGATGCGCCTTGGCCGGCGGCAGCCCGGCCTCGCGGGCGAGGTCGCGCAGCATCATCGGCTCGCCGCTGCGCGCCAGGGCCTGCAGCAGCGCGCCGCCGACCTCGATCGACTGGATGCCGCGGCTCTCTCGTCCCATGATCTGTGGTGCCCCCTGGTTCGGCTGCTGCCTACACCGCCAGGAAGCCGCCGTCGACCGGCAAGGTCACGCCGTTGACGTAGGAGGCCATGTCGGAGACCAGGAACGCGACGGGACCTGCGAGCTCCTCCGGCTGGCCGACGCGGCCGAGCGGCGTACGGCTCATGAAGCCTTTGAGCCGCTCCGGATCGTTGCGCGTGGACTCGGTCATCGCGGTCGCGATCACGCCGGGCGCGATCGCATTGACGCGGATGCCGTCGGCGGCGAGCTCGCGCGCCAGCGCCTGCGTCAGCGACTTCACGCCGCCCTTGGACGGCGAATAGCCGAGCGTGTTGCTGATCCCGACGAAGGAGGCGACGGAGGCGATGTTGACGATCGTGCCGCGCGTCTCGCGCAACGCGGCGAGAAACGCATAGGTGACGTTGAACACGCCGTTGAGATTGACGTCGAGCACGCGCTGCCAATTCTCTGGAGCGCGAGGCGAGTCGATGTTCTCACGGATGATGATGCCGGCATTGTTGACGAGGATGGAGATCGCGCCGACCTCGGCGCGCAGCTGCGCCGCCAGCGCCTTGCAGCCGGCGGCGTCGGTGACATCGAGCCGATGCGCCCACGCCTTGCGGCCGTGGCCGCGGATCTCGGCCGCACAGCGCTCGGCGCCCTCCAGGTCGATGTCGGTGATGACGACGTCAGCGCCGTGGCCCGCGAGCCCCAGCGCAATCGCGCGGCCATTGCCATGCGCCGCGCCGGTGACCAGCGCGAGCTTAGCCGTCAACATCTGCTGGTCGCTCATGCGGCGCTCCTTTGCTTGCCGCGTTCGGCGAGATGCCGGCCGGCAATGTAGCCGAAGGTCAGCGCCGGTCCGAGCGTGATGCCGGCGCCGGGATAGTTGCCGCCCATGATGCTCGCCATGTCGTTGCCGGCGGCATACAGCCCCTCGATCGGCTGGCCCTGCGCATCGAGGGCGCGGGCGTGCTCGTCGGTGCGGATGCCGGCATAGGTGCCGAGATCGCCGATCACCATCTTGATGGCATAGAACGGCCCGTCCTTGATCGGCGCCACGCACGGGTTCGGTCCATGCAGCGCATCGCCCTGATAGCGGTTATAGGCGCGTGAGCCCTTGCCGAAGCTCGGATCCTGGCCGAGCGCCGCGTCGGCGTTGAACGCGGCGACGGTCGCCTCCAGCGACATCGCGTCGATGCCGGTGACGCGCGCGAGCTCGGTGAGCGTCGCGCCGCACTTGAGATACCCGGTGCTGAGATGATGTCCGAGCGGCATCGGGAACGGCGGCACGCAGCCGAGGCCGTAGCGGCGCAAGGAGCGATGATCGGTGATCAGGAAGGCTGCGATCTCGCGGCCAGGCTTCGCGGCCTTGACCATCGCCTGCACGAAATCGTGGTAGGAATTGCCTTCATTGGCGAACCGCACGCCGTCGGCGGTCACCGCGATCACGCCCGGTTTGGCGCGGTCGATGAAGTGCGGCATCACGCCCTTGCTGCCGTCCTTGCGCGTGGTGACGGAGACCGGCACCCAGGCCGCCGCATGCGGCAGCCCATCCTCGACGCGGCCGCCGACGGCTTCCGCCAGCCGCAAGCCGTCGCCGGTGTTGCCGGTGGGGCCCGGCGAAAAATGCTCCTGGCCGCTTGGCGCATGCGGAAACATCGCTTTGCGCCTGATGACGTCATGCGGGAAGCCGCCGCAGGCGAGCACCACACCGAGCCGCGCATTCACCCTGACACGCTTGCCCTGCCGCGTGATGACGGCGCCGCGCACGGCGTCGCCGTCGCGGATCAGCTCGGCGACCGGCGAGGACAGCCACAGCGGAATGCCGAGATCGAAGGCGGACTTTGCGAGCCGTCCCGCGAGCGCATTGCCGTTGGTCAACGTCATGCCGCGGCCGTGACGCAGGACATCCATCGCATGCTTCGACAGCCGCTTGGCGACGTAGAACGCCGATGTCAGCGACTTCGTCGCGCGCATGAAATGGATGATCTCCTTGCCGGAGCCGAGCATCATGCCGAACACGGTGAGCTCGGGCAGGGGCTGCCCGAGATCCTTGATGTGGTCGCCCAGTTCGCGCCCGTCGAACGGCCGCGTGACCATCGAGCGGCCGCCCTGCGTGCCGCCCGGCGCCTCCGCGTGATAGTCCGGAAAGGTCAGCGGCATGTCGAACTTCAGCGCGGTCTTGCTGGTGAAGAAGTCGACCGCCTCCGGCCCCTTGGTCAGAAACGCGTCGACGCGCGCAGCGTCATAGCTGTTGCCGGCCTCGTGGCGCAGATAGGTGCGCGCCAGCTCGGGCGGCTCGTCGATGCCCCAGGCCTTCGCCAGCGACGTGCCGGGAATCCACAGCCAGCCGCCGGAGCGCGCCGTGGTGCCGCCGAAGCGCGGCTCCTTCTCGGTGACGACGACCTTCAGCCCGGCATGGGCGGCGGTGACCGCCGCCGACAGCCCGGCGCAGCCGGAGCCGACCACCAGCACGTCGCAATCATAGGTCTCGCCGGTTCTGGGATCAGCTCCGCTCATGCGCGTGCTCCTACTTCTTCAACAGCGGGCACTTGGATTCGGAGACCGGCCGGAACGCATCCTCGCCCTTCACGGTCTTGACGATCTCCAGATAGTCCCACGGCTCCTTGGATTCCGACGGCTTCTTGACCCGCGCGAGATACATGTCGCGGATGACGCGGCCGTCCTCGCGCAGCTTGCCGCCGTGCACGAAGGTATCCTCGATCGGCAGCTCGCGCATCTTTGCCATGACCGCCTTGGGATCGTCGGTGCCCGCCGCCTTGATGGCCTTGAGATAATGCAGCACCGAGCCGTAGACGCCGGTCTGGATCATCGTCGGCATCACCTTGGTGCGGGCATAGAACTTCTTCGACCAGGCGCGGGTGGCCTCGTCCATGTTCCAGTACGACGCGGTCGTCATGTAGGTGCCCTGCGCGGCCTCGAGTCCGATCGCATGCACGTCGGTGTCGAACATCAACAGGCCCACCAGCTTCTGTCCGCCCTTGACGAGACCGAACTCGCCGGACTGCTTGATCGCGTTGTCGGTGTCCTGGCCGGCATTGGCGAAGGCGACGACGTCGGCCTTCGAGCTCTGCGCCTGCAGCGCGAACGAGGAGAAGTCGGCGGTGTTGGTCGGATGCTTGACGCCGCCGAGGATGGTGCCGCCGAGCTCCTTGATGAAGCGCGTGGCGTCCTTCTCCAGCTGCTGGCCGAACGCGTAGTCCGCAGTGATGAAGTACCAGGACTTGCCGCCCTGGCTGATGACGGCCGACGTCGTGACCTTGGACAGCGCGTAGGTGTCGTAGGTGAAGTGCACGGTGTTCGGGCTGCACAGCTCGTCGGTCAGCGAGCTCGCGCCGGGGCCGGACAGCAGCGCGATCTTGTTGCGCTCGCGCACCATGTTGTGCACGGCGATGGCGATGCCGGAATTGGGAATGTCGACCACGGCGTCGACCTTGCCGTTGTCGAACCAGTCACGCACGACCGTGGTGCCGACGTCGGTCTTCATCTGATGATCGGCGCTGATGATCTCGATCGGCTTGCCGAGCACGGTGGGGCCGAACTCCTCAAGGGCCATCTTGGCGGCTTCGACGGACCCCGGGCCGCTGTTGTCGCGGCCCCAGCTGGAGAGGTCGGTCAGCACGCCGATCCGGACCACGTCGTCGGAGACCTGGGCTGATGCGTTGGTCGCGATGAGTGATGTGGTTGCCAGAAACGCGCAGGCGAGCAGTTGCCGTCGCATGAAGATCCTCCCCGGTTCGTCCGCTCTGTCGGCGGTGATGCCGGGAAGTTAGGCAATGGCGAATAGATTTGTCAATGACGAATAGGCGCGGTGCGGCGCACAACCGCCTCCGGCGAGGTCGGATGTACTCATGGTCCCGGAAAGCAGCGAGCCACGACAGACAATGAAAAAGCAGGCGTTGGCCTTTACCATCCGTTTGAGGGGGAGGGCCTGCGGTCTTACCCCAGGATGACGGGTGGGCTGATCGTAATAAGGTCCACTCTACACGCGCGGCATAAGCTGTAATTCAAGCAGTGCCAGCCGTTGCATCACCGTGGGATCGCGCTCGCCGGTCTTGGCGGTTCGTAGCACCGACTCGGCGAGCCAAGTGACGTGTGTCGAACTCACAGGTTCGGGCAGGGCGGCCACCGCGCCGTTGAGCGCCTGGGTCATCAGTTCGATCACGTCGGGCGAAAAGGCAGCGTCTGAAAAGTCCTTCATAGCAGGCTGTCCGCAGCAGGAGCTTCGACTGACAATCACGCATTACGCTGCGAGGCTCGAGAATTTCATCTGAACCAACGCGGCTCGCCGCAGCCCGGTTCCGGCCGGCTGCTGCTTCGGATGTGCAGAAACGCGTATCTCCCATGCGCAAACTGCCCGTCGAGCCAATCTGCCGCAGTTGCGTGAGCTTGTGTCGTCGGGCAAATCAGGACGATGTTTCCGCGCATCCCGCCTCACATCGGAGGGGCGTTGCGCGCGATCGTCACGACACGCGAGGCGGGGAGCGGTGGCCTGTCGGCTCGCAGCGTGCCCTTGGGTGCGTGGACGAACGAGCCCGGCAGGACGATGAAGTCGCAGCGTCCTGGCGCCCCGATGCTGGCGTCAAGTCGGCGATGGATGCCCTCGGGGCATCGCGCTGATGACGGTGGCTAACAAGCCCGGACACCGGGGAGACTGCGTATAAGTCGGAAGCCCATCGCGCAGGGAGGGCCGGGTCGTCCGGCTGACCCGTGGTACCTGCCGCCTGCATTCTTTCTCGCAGGCGGGCCACGGACCTCAGTCGAGGTCCGGCCTTCCCTGCGCCCTCTGTAGAGAGGGTGATTTAACTTGATAGCTCGGGCGCGAATTGCGTCGCGAGAAGGAAGACACGCATGCCTGATGCAAAGGCTCGATGGACGTGGAGCAATTGCCAACCCCGAGTTCGTCATGCCCGGGCTTGTCCCGGGCATCCACGTCGTTCGGCGGACGTGGTGCGACGTGGATGGCCGGGACAAGCCCGGCCATGACGAGCAAGAGTTGACGGTCTCCCGCCTCATCAGCACCGAATGCTGCCTCAGCGACGCCGAAGTTGGAACTACCCCCTGATGAACGCCAGCAGGTCCGCGTTGATCACATCTGCATGGGTTGTGGCCATACCGTGCGGGAAGCCCGGATAGGTCTTCAGGGTCCCATGCTTCAGCAGCTTGATGCCGATACGCGCGGAGTCATCGATCGGCACGATCTGGTCATCCTCGCCATGCATCAAAAGCGCCGGCACGTCGATCGCCTTGAGGTCCTCGGTGAAGTCGGTCTCGGAGAACGCCTTGATGCAATCATAGTGCGCCTTGGCGCCGCCCATCATGCCCTGCCGCCACCAATTGCGGATCACGCCTTCGGAGATCTTGGCGCCGTCGCGGTTGAAGCCGTAGAACGGGCCGGTCGGGATATCCAGGAAGAACTGCGCGCGGTTGGCGGCGAGCGCCGTGCGGAAGCCGTCGAACACCTCGATCGGCAGTCCGCCCGGATTGCTCTCGGTCTTCAGCATGATCGGCGGCACCGCGCCGAGCAGCGCGGCCTTGGCGACGCGGCCCTTGCCGTGCTTGGCCACATAACGCGCGACCTCGCCGCCGCCGGTGGAGTGGCCGACATGCACGGCGTCCCTGAGGTCCAGCTTGGCGGCAAGCGCGGCGACGTCGGCCGCGTAGGTGTCCATCTCGTTGCCGTTCTCGGTCTGGCTCGAGCGTCCGTGACCGCGCCGGTCATGGGCGATGACGCGAAAACCCTTGGCGAGGAAGAACAGCATTTGCGCGTCCCAGTCATCGGACGACAGCGGCCAGCCGTGATGGAAGACGATGGGCTGCCCCGACCCCCAATCCTTGTAGAAGATCTGCGTGCCGTCCGATGTCGTCACAAATCCTGAGCTCATGGGTCTGCCTTTCTGATGGGGGATCGGGGGACGCTCCGCGCCCGGGCTGGAGCCCTGCGAGGCGGCGTGGCAGCACCTTAGCGAGGGCGCGTGACGTTCTCAGCAATACTGAGGTATGTGCGACACTGTCGCGCCGTACGGGGATCGGCTCCGGCTGCTCAAATCGTGAGCTAACCGCCGTCTTGCAGGAGGAGCGAAGCTGGTCGATTTCTCCGCGTTCCCCGGGGTTCCGCGGCAGGTGCCAGCGAATCGGCTGGCGGAACCGGGCGACCCCATCGTTGCACCGCGGCCCGCGATCGCATAAAGCCTGTTCCCAAATCGTTCACGTTGGCTCAAGTCTCTGGGCTAACCCTCTGAAAGCTCGACGCTTATGGGAAAATCACTGATTCCGCCGGAGCCCGCGGAGATTCACGAGGTCGCGCTGCGCGAGGCGCTGGAAGAGCGCTATCTCGCCTACGCGCTCTCCACCATCATGCACCGCGCCCTTCCGGATGCGCGCGACGGCCTGAAGCCCGTGCACCGGCGCATCCTCTACGGCATGCGGCTGCTGCGGCTCGACCCCGGCACGGCGTTCAAGAAGTCCGCCAAGATCGTCGGCGATGTGATGGGTTCGTTCCATCCGCATGGCGACCAGGCGATCTATGACGCCATGGTGCGTCTCGCGCAGGACTTCTCCTCGCGCTATCCGCTGGTCGACGGCCAGGGCAATTTCGGCAATATCGACGGCGATAATCCGGCCGCCTATCGCTACACCGAAGCGCGCATGACCGATGTGGCGCGGCTGCTGCTCGAAGGCATCGACGAGGACGGCGTCGAGTTCCGGCCGAACTATGACGGCCAGTCGAAGGAGCCGGTGGTGCTGCCGGGCGGCTTCCCGAACCTGCTCGCCAACGGCGCGCAGGGCATCGCCGTGGGCATGGCGACCTCGATCCCGCCGCACAACGCCGCCGAGCTGTGCGACGCCGCGCTGCATCTGATCGAGAAGCCCGATGCCAAGTCGCGCGCGCTGCTGCGCTGGGTGAAGGGCCCGGACTTCCCAACGGGCGGCACCGTGATCGACTCCAAGGAGTCGATCATCGAGGCCTACACCACCGGTCGCGGCTCGTTCCGCGTCCGCGCCAAGTGGAAGCAGGAAGAGGGCAATCGCGGCACCTGGATCGTCGTCATCACCGAGATCCCGTATCTGGTGCAGAAGTCGCGGCTCGTCGAGAAGATCGCCGAGCTCTTGAACGAGAAGAAGCTGCCGCTGGTCGGCGACGTCCGCGATGAATCCGCGGAGGACGTGCGGCTGGTGATCGAGCCGAAGTCGAAGAACGTCGATCCCGCGCTGATGATGGAATCGCTGTTCCGGCTGACGGATCTCGAGAGCAAGATTCCGCTCAACCTCAACGTGCTGATCAAGGGCAAGATCCCGAAGGTGGTCGGGCTGGCCGAGTGCCTGCGCGAATGGCTCGACCATCTGCGCGACGTGCTGCTGCGCCGCTCGAACTACCGCAAGAAGCAGATCGAGAACCGGCTGGAGATTCTCGGCGGCTATTTGATCGCCTATCTCAACATCGACGAGGTGATCCGGATCATCCGCACCGAGGACGAGCCGAAGCCGGTCCTGATGAAGACCTTCAAGCTCACCGAGGTGCAGGCCGAGGCGATCCTCAACATGCGCCTGCGCTCTTTGCGCAAGCTCGAGGAAATGGAGATCCGCACCGAGGACAAGAACCTGCGCGGCGAGCTGAAGGGCATCAACGAGCTGCTCGGCTCCGAGCAGATCCAGTGGGCCAAGGTCGGCGAGCAGGTCAAGACCGTGCGCGACATGTTCGGGCCGAAGACGCCGCTCGGCAAGCGCCGCACCAATTTCGCCGATGCGCCGGAGCACGATCTCGCCGCCATCGAGGAGGCCTTCATCGAGCGCGAGCCGGTCACGGTGGTCGTCTCCGAGAAGGGCTGGGTGCGTACACTGAAAGGTCACGTCGCCGATCTGTCGAACCTGCAGTTCAAGACCGACGACCAGCTCGGTCAATGGTTCTTCGCCGAGAACACCTCGAAGGTGCTGCTGTTCGCGACCAACGGCAAATTCTACTCGCTCGATGTCGGCAAGCTGCCGGGCGGCCGCGGCCATGGCGAGCCGATCCGCATGTTCATCGACCTCGACCAGGATGCCTCGATCGTGTCGATGTTCGTCACCAAGGGCGAGCGCAAGTTCCTGGTGGCGGCCTCCGACGGCCAGGGTTTTGTGGTCAAGGAAGAGGACTGCGTCAGCAACACCCGCAAGGGCAAGCAGGTGCTGAACGTGACGGCGCCAGCGGAAGCGCGCGCGATCTGCACGGTCACGGGCGATCAGGTCGCGGTCATCGGCACCAACCACAAGATGGTGGTGTTCGGCCTCGACCAGGTGCCGGAGATGGCACGCGGCCGCGGCGTCCGCCTGCAGAAATACACCAGCGCGCAGCTGTCCGACGTCACCACGTTCGAGCAGAAGCAGGGCCTGGCCTGGAAGGATTCCGCCGGCCGCGACCAGGGCCTCAGCTGGAAGGACCTCGCCGACTACCGCGGCAACCGCGCCGACGCCGGCCGCATCGCGCAGGGCCTGCCGAAGTCGAACAAGTTCAACCGGCCGATCGAGTGAGGCGGGCAGGGGTGAGATGAACAAAGGCCCGGCGATCCCACGACTGTTCGATCGTGCATCAGCCGGACCGGCAAAAGAGGTCGTCGTCCCGGGCAAGCCCCGCGCGCTTAGCGCGTGGGGCGCCGACCCGGGACCCATAACCACAGGACGCTGGATGGGGCACGCTGGAACGACGAGCCTGCCAACCAATTGCCGCCGGTGGTTATGGGTCCCGGCGTTCGCCGGGACGACATCGAGAGTGCTCATTAGCAGCGAGTGTTAGGTCCTATGGTGCAGTCACACTCCCATCAAGACCACGAAGATCACGATCACCCGTACGATCACTCCCACGCGCATTCTCATTCCCACTCCCACGCCGGCCACAGCCACGCGCCCGCCAGCTTCGGCGCGGCCTTCGCGATCGGCGTCGCGCTCAACACCGTCTTTGTCATCGCCGAGCTGATCTTCGGCTACGCCGCCAACTCGCTGGCCCTGATTTCCGACGCGATCCACAATCTCTCCGACGTGATGTCGCTGCTGCTGGCCTGGGGCGCGTTGTGGCTCTCGGGCCGACGGCCGACCGACCGGCACACCTACGGCTATCGCCGCGCCTCGATCCTGGCCGCCTTGATCAATGCCGGCCTCCTGCTGCTCGTGGTCGGCGGCATCGCGGTCGAAGCCGTCGACCGCCTGCGCAATCCGGGCGAAGTTGCCGGCCTCACCGTGCTGTGGGTCGCGGCGCTCGGCATCGTCATCAATGGCGCCACCGCGATGCTGTTCATGCGCGGTCGCGACACCGACCTCAACATCCGCGGTGCGTACCTGCACATGGCAGCCGATGCCGCCGTGTCATTCGGCGTCGTCGTCGCGGCGCTCATCACGATCTGGACCGGCTGGCTGTGGGTCGATCCGGTCGTCAGCCTCGTCATCGCGCTCGTCGTGCTGTTGAGCGGCTGGGAGCTCGCCCGCGACAGCGTCAACCTCGCGCTCGATGCCGTGCCGCGCGACATCGCGCTGCCGGAGGTGCGCGACTATCTCGCCTCGCTCGACGGCGTCCACGAGGTGCACGACCTCCACATCTGGGCGATGAGCACCAACGAGACCGCGCTGACGGCGCATCTGGTGTGCCCCGATGGCACCGACGACGCCTTCCTGCACCGGATCTGCGCCGAGCTCTCCCGCCGCTTCAACATCCAGCATCCGACCTTGCAGATCGAAGCCGACGGCAAGCCGTGCAAGCTGGCGCCGGCCGACGTGGTGTGAGCCGCTGATGCCTCAGCTCACCCCCGCCAGCCTAAGCAGAACACCGGCGGCGCAGGAGGCGGCGAGCACGGTCAGCATGCCCAGCTTGAAGCGGAGGATGGCAACTGCCGCAGCCAGTGACAGCACCAGGGCCGGCAGGTCGACACTCCCGAGCACCGGTGCATCGAAGTCGAGGCCGAAGCCGCTCACCGGCACGGTCTGGCGGAACAGCGTATGCAGCGCGAACCAGATCGAGAGATTGAGGATCACGCCGACCACCGCCGCGGTGATCGCGCCGAGCGCGCCGGCGAGACCCTTGTTGCCGCGCAGGCGCTCGATATACGGCGCGCCGACGAAGATCCACAGGAAGCAGGGCGCGAACGTCACCCAGGTCGCGAGCAGGCCGCCGAGCGTGCCCGCGATCAGCGGTGAGAACGATCCGGGATCGCGCGACGCCGCGACGAATCCGACGAATTGCAGCACCATGATCAGCGGGCCCGGCGTGGTCTCGGCCATGCCGAGCCCGTCCAGCATCTCCGCAGGTTTCAGCCAATGAAAGTGCTCGACCGCCTGCTGCCCGACATAGGCGAGCACCGCATAGGCGCCGCCGAACGTCACCATCGCCATCTTGCTGAAGAACAGCGCGATCTGGCTGAACGTGCTGCCGATGCCCGTCACCGCCACGATCGCGGCGACCGGAATCAGCCACAGCGCGAGCCAGACCGCTGCTGTCAGCAGCGTGCGACGCGCGTTCGGCTTGGCGTGATCGGGCAGCACTTCGCCGAGGGCGCTTTCGCTATCGCCATTGCCGCTGGAGCCATGACCCGCCGCGGCGAATTCGGGCCGGCCGGCGCGCGCGCCGAGATAGCCGATCACGCCGGCGGCGATGATGATCAGCGGGAAGGGCACCGCGAAGAAGAAGATCGCAATGAACGCGGCCGCCGCGAGCCCGATCATGACATTGTTGCGCAATGCGCGGCTGCCGATGCGCACCACGGCCTGGATCACGATCGCGAGCACGGCCGCCTTCAGGCCGAAGAACAGCGCCTCGACGAACCAGACATGGCCGAACGCGACGTAGATCCAGCTCAAGGCCATGATCGCGATGATGCCGGGCAGGATGAACAGGCCGCCGGCCATCAGGCCGCCTGCCGTCCGGTGCATCAGCCAGCCGATATAGGTCGCGAGCTGCTGCGCCTCGGGCCCGGGCAGCAGCATGCAGTAATTGAGCGCATGCAGGAACCGGCTTTCGGACACCCAGCGCTTCTCGTCGACGATGATCCGATGCATCACCGCGATCTGCCCGGCCGGTCCGCCGAACGACAGCGACGCCACGCGCAGCCAGACCTTGAAGGCCTCGGCGAAGCTGACGCCATGGCTGGCGTCAGCTTCAGAGGGGGCAGTCGATGAGACCAGCTCGGTCATGGCTTCACCTTGTTCGTCGGCCAGTTGTGCGATTCGCTCGTAGCGTCCCGACACCAGCGATAGAACGCATCATAGAGCCCAAGGCCAGCCTCGAGTTGGGCGAGATCGTCATCGTACATGCGGGACAGGCCGAGCGACGCGGCGAGCAGGCCCGGCGCTTCCTGGCAGAGATCGAGCCGGGCAGTATCGGCTGCACGGACGATGAGAGCAAGGCGCTGCAGGGCAGGGGTCGTCAGCCCGAATTCTTCGACCATCACGTCGAAGGTGCAGAGCTCACCACGATGGCTCCAGAAGGTGTTCTCGACGTCGAACGGCGCAGCCTGAAAGCGCTCGGCAACCGCCATGACCTCGGATGGCGCGACGTACAGAAACACGGCATGCGGGTCGACGAAGCGGCGGATCAGCCAGGGGCAGGCGATGCGGTCGATCTTCGGCCGGGCGCGGGTCACCCAGACGGTTCGCCCGTCGGCATCGCGCGGCGGCAGTCTTTCGACCGCAACGAGCGGCAGGCCCGCCGCTTTCCAGGCCTCGAAGCCGCCCTCGAGATTCTCCGCCGAGGCCTTGGCGACGCGCAGCCAGGCCGCCGCGCCATGCGACAGCTTCGCGCCGCGCTGGCAGATGACGATCACGGATTGGCCGCTGAACTCCGCGCTCCATTGCGCGGCTTCCAGCGCAGGGTGCCGGATCGCACCGGGAATGAGCCGTGGATCAGCGGCGAAATCCTCCTTGGTACGAACGTCGATCAGGATCGGCCCCTGCGGGGTTCCGATCAGGCGGCTGAGCTTGTCTGGAGATATCGATGCAAAGGATGACATGATGCGTCCTCGTGCGAGAATGACGGGACGCGATACTTGGGCATGTCGCCTCGTGGGGAGATCGCGATGTCCCCATATGGAACATTACAGCGGAACCGGTTTGCGCTGTCAATCGTGGTGCAGGGTGGTTACGTCGTCCTATGGTAACGTGCGTGCCGCGCCCTGCGGGGCCCGCGAGACTGATGAGGAGAACGGCCGATGCCATCACAAGCCGATCATTGGGCGCATGACCACGTCTTCCTCGGCGCCCAGCACGAGCGCAACGAGCGGCGCACCTGGTTCGTGGTCGGCCTGACGCTGGTGATGATGGCCGGCGAGATCACCGCCGGATCCCTGTTCGGATCGATGGCGCTGCTGGCCGATGGCTGGCACATGGGCACGCACGCGGCCGCGCTCGGCATTGCCGGGCTCGCTTATCTCTTTGCCCGCCGTCACGCCCGCAATCCCTCTTTCACCTTCGGCACCGGCAAGTTCGGCGAGCTGGCGGCGTTCTCCAGCGCACTCATCCTGCTGATCATCGCCGTCCAGGTGGCCTATGAGAGCGCGGTCCGGCTGCTGAGCCCGGAGCCGATCGCCTATGGCGAGGCGATTGCGGTGGCCGTTCTCGGCCTGCTCGTCAATCTCGTCAGCGCCTGGCTGCTGGCCGGGGAGCATCACCATCATCATGGTCATTCTCATCAGGCCGAGCATCATCATGATGATCACGGCGACCACGACCACCGCGATGACCACGATCACCATCATCATGATCACCATGGCCATCACGACAACAATCTGCGCGCGGCCTATCTGCACGTGCTGGCGGATGCGGCGACATCGCTGCTGGCGATCGGCGCGCTGCTGATTGGCATGTATCTCGGCTGGAGCTGGGCGGACGCCGCGGTCGGACTGATCGGCAGCGCGGTCATCGCGAGCTGGGCTTACGGCCTGATCCGGGATGCCGGCGCGGTGCTCCTCGATGTCAACGGCGACCGGCGGCTGGAGGCGACGATCCGGGCGCGGCTGGAGGCGGGCGGCGATCGGGTGACGGACTTGCATCTGTGGCAGGTCGGACCAGGACATCGGGCCGTCGTCGTTTCGATCGTCTCTAATTCCCCTCTGGCGCCGGCCATGTACAAGCAGCGCCTGAGGGACCTGCACGGCCTGAGCCACGTCACCGTCGAAGTCGAGCGCGGCCTGCATGCCTGAGACCTGGATATGATTGAAGTTGGGGATCTGTTTGGATGACTGTCACGATCTTTCACAATCCTGCCTGCGGCACGTCGCGCAACACGTTGGCGATGATCCGCGCCTCGGGTGAGGAGCCGGATGTGATCGAATATCTGAAGACGCCGCCGAGCCGCGAGCAACTGGTCGCGCTGATCAATGCCATGGGCGTCAAGGTGCGCGACGTGCTGCGTGAGAAGGGGACGCCCTATGCCGAGCTCGGCCTCGGCGATCCCAAATGGACCGACGACCAGTTGATCGAGGCCATGCTCGCGCACCCCATCCTGATCAACCGGCCGATTGTGGTGACGGGCAAGGGCGCGCGGCTGTGCCGCCCGTCAGAGCTCGTGCTCGATCTGCTCGATCATCCCGTCTCCTCGTTCACCAAGGAGGATGGCGAGGTGGTGAGCCGGCCTGCCTGACGCTTTGTCGCGCCTGTTGCGAGAAGTTGGTGAGTTGACCCATGGACACGGCGACCCGTCTCGAAGTGATCAATTGGCTCACCGCGCAGGGCCTCACCGGCGTGCCGGAAAACGAAATCCTGCGCGGCTTCTGCGAGCGTTGCTGCGCGGCCGGCCTCGAACTGTCGCGCAGCCTCGCGATCATCGATACGCTGCATCCGATTTTCGAAGGACGCGGCTTCCGCTGGAACGATCTCGACACCAACGAACCCGACAGCTTCGAATATGGCTCCAGCAACGAGGGGGAGGCCGCGCAGAATTGGCGGCGCTCGGTCTTCCATCACATGCTGGAGACCGGCGACGACGAGTTCCGCATCGACCTGCTGAACTCGGCGCATCTCGATTTTCCGGTCATCGAGGAGCTCTCGGCCCAGGGTCATAAGCACTACCTCGCCTTCGTGCACCGGTTTGGTGAGGCCGGCACGCTCGGGCAGATGGACTGCTTCTATTCGAACTGGCTGACGCGCCGCCATGACGGTTTCACCGAGGATCAGATCAGCGCCTTGCGCGATCTGATCCCGCTCTTGGCGTTCACGATCAAGTCGGCGCAGCAGGTCGACATCGTTCGGACGCTCGGCAGGGTTTATCTCGGCCGCGATGCCTCCGAGCAGGTGCTGCGCGGCCGGATCTCCCGCGGTGTCACCGAGCGCATCAACGCCGTGCTGTGGTTCTCCGACCTGCGCAGCTCCACCGCGATCTCCGAGAGCATCTCGCCGGACGAGATCATCCCGCTGCTCAACGACTATGCGGAGGCGTCCATCGACGCGATCTACGAGGCCGGCGGCGACGTGCTGAAGCTGATCGGCGACGGCGTGCTGGCGATCTTCACCGGCGACATGGCCACCGCGCGGCAGGCCGCGCTGCGCGCCGAGCACCGCTTCCGATTGAACATCCTGAAGCTGAATGCGCGGCGGAGTGGGGAGGGGCGGCCCGTGACCACGGCCTATGTCGGCCTGCACATCGGCGAGGTGTTCTACGGCAATATCGGCAGCGAGGACCGGCTCGATTTCACCGTGGTAGGGCCTGCGGTGAACGAGGTCAGTCGCATCGCGTCGATGTGCCGCTCGGTCGATCGCGAGTTGCTGGCGTCCTCGGAATTCTGCGCCGGGCTCGACGATGAGGGACGCCGCTATCTGGTGTCGACCGGCCGCTACGCGCTGCGCGGCATCGGCCGTGCGCAGGATCTCTACACGCTCGATCCGGAGATCGCGGCGAGCCAGCCCGCGACGCGCGCCTACGAAAACTACCTGGCGTCAGAATGAGTTGGCGGACGAGATGTCGCACCCTTGACCCACGTCAATGCCCAGAACAGCCTGATCTGCCCAGCATCATCTGCCGGGGAGATGACGCTCATGTACTCACATATTCTGCTGCCGACCGATGGTTCCGACCTGTCAAAGGCGGCCATCAAGCACGGCATCGCGCTGGCAAAGACGACAGGGGCCAAGGTCACGGCGCTGGTGGTGTCGACGCCCTTGCATTCGCTGGTCGTCGATCCCCACGCCGCCACCAAGGCACTCGCGCAATACAAGTCGCTGGTGGCCGATCAGACCGCGAAATATCTCGATCATGTGAAGGAAGACGCGGAGCAGGCCGGCGTCGCCTGCGCCACGCTGTGCGTCGAGCACGACAAGCCATATGAGGCGATCGTCGAGACCGCGCGCAAGGAGGACTGCGATCTCGTGTTGATGGCCTCGCATGGGCTGCGCGGCGTCTCCGCGATTCTCGGCAGCGAGACCTTGAAGGTGCTGACGCATTCGACCGTACCGATCCTGGTCTATCGCTAGGCCGGCTGCGGCGCAGGTTGCTCTGCGATCGTGACCGCGGGTGAGACGAGGATGACGAGCGCCTGCAGGCCGAAAATCGCGGCAGCGGCATAAATGCAGTCGTCGGCACCGAAATGGCCGCCGATGATGGCCCCGAGCAGCGAGCCCAGCGGGCGGGCGCCGTAGCTCAGGATGTTAATGGCCGAGACGCGCCCGAGCAGTCCGGCCGGCGTCACGGCTTGCCGCAAGGTGGTGGTCGAGATCACCCACAGGATCGGGCCCGCGCCGAGCAGGAAGAAGCTGAGGGCGGCGAGCAGTGGGGAGGGAACGAAGGTCGTGAGTGCCATCACCAGCGCCGCGGCGAAGCCGGTGACTGGGCCTAATCCGATGACCGTGCCGAACGGCAAGCGCCGCATGAGGCGCGTGGCCAGCAGCGCACCGCAGACCATGCCGACGCCGAACATCGACAACACCGTGCCGACGCCGCCCGCCGACAGGCCGAGCCGATGCACCGCATAGGGCACGAAGATCGCGAGCAGCAGGAAATGCGCGGTGTTGAAGATGAATTGCGTGACGAACACCGGCCGCAGCAGCGGATGATGCAGCACGAAGGTGGCGCCCTCGCGGATATCGGCGAACGGATGCCGGCGTGGCGCGGGCGCGCGGGCAGGCTCGGCGATGCCGGCGAGGCACAGCGCCGCGCTCAGCGACAGCGCCGCCGCGACACCGAAGGCTGGCGCGCCGCCGATCCATCCGACCAGCATGCCGCCGACAGCAGGCCCGGCCGCGAAGGCGATGGTGCGGGCCAGCTCGATCCGTGCGTTGGCAGTGGCCAATTGCGTCGGGGACACGAGGCTCGGCACCAGAGCCGGCGCGGCGACGCTGAACACGACGGTGCCGCACACCGCGGCGAAGCCCAGCGTGGCGAGCAGCGGCAAGGTCAGATAACCGGCCGCAAAAGCGACGAGGATCGCAAGCAGCGCCAGCGCGCGCAGCGCTTCGGCCGCCGCCATCAACCGCCGCCGCGGCATGCGATCGGCGAGCAGGCCGGCCGGAATGGCGAACAGCACGAACGGCGCGGTCAGCGCCGTCTGCAGCAAGCCGGTCTCGCCCTCGCCGACGCCGAGCGCCAGCACGGCGACGATCGGTGCGGCGGCGAGCGCGATCTGCTCGGCCGATTGCGCCGTGAGGTTGGACCAGGCGAGACGATGGAAGCTGGCGGGCAGGGCAGAGGATGGCAGCATGTCGGGCAACCCAATGTGATGATGCTGCCATGATCAACTGCGGGTCGCATCGCGCCCACCCGCTTTCCGATCGCCCCAGCCGCGCGCCGCTCAGCCCGCGCCGGACGCCGCAGCGAGTCCCCACTGCTCGGGCAGAGTGCGGAGCGCCAGATGCGTGCCGGCATTCAGCGGCGCGGTCTTGAAACCGAACCTGTGCCAGGCCAGCGCCAGCGCATGCTTGGTGTAGATCGAGATGTGGCCGTTGCGCGGGCCGATGTACCACCAGGACATGCCCTGGCTCTCGAAGTCGTCCGGCTGGGTCAATGTCGAATAGAACACCGCGCCCGGTTCGGCGACGCAGGCCGCCATCGCGCCGATGGTGGCCAGTGGATCGGGTACGTGCTCGAGCGTCTCGAAGCAGGTCACGAGGTCGTACTTGCCGTCGGGAGGCGTCGCGTGCTCCGGCACCATCGGATCGTAGGTGAGAGCTTCGGCAAAGCCATGGGCGCGCAGGCTGGTGCAGAACACGTCGTTGCCGCCGCCAAAGTCGAGCACGCGCATGCTGGCCTTATGCGGCGCCCAGAAGCGGGCCACGGCAGCCGCATTGTCGGTCGGGCGCTTGACCCGATAGTCTGGATCCACGGCCTCATAGCCATCGTTGTAGATGTGGGTCTTGAACTGCTCGATGCTCCAGTTGTCGAATGCGTCTGTGAACAGGAAGCCGCAGTCGGCGCAGCGGCGGTAATAGATCGGCACGCCGGTCAGGGCGGCCTGGTGCACGTGCGCGGTCTGGCACGGACGGTTCATGTCGACGACGCCGTAGAGCTTGGCGGGACCGTCACAGATCTTGCAAGGCATGGGCGCATTCGAAACGGGCCGGAGACCGAGTTGGGCAGACAGCATGTTGAATTCCGTCAGGGGACCAATGAAGGCCGATGCTGCCGCTGCGCCAGATCAGCCGCGAATCGCATGAGCGTCGTGTTCCGATGATGGAGTGGTATGGGAATATTTCCAGCGTCCGCGCTGCTTCGCCATCGCTGGCTGCTCTTGCAAGTAAGTTGCATTAAAGGTCGGTTTCGTTCAGGATGAGACAATGGACGCAAAATCGACTGACCTTTCGCAGCTGCATGCCATGGTTCCGCCGAGCGACCGCCGGATGAACGGGTGGCGCAACGAGCGCGGCGAGCCATCGCTGGGCGACATGTTCGGCTCGGTGCGAACCTCCGGCAAGGGATCCCTGTGGCGGAAGCTGATCGCGTTTCTCGGCCCCGGCTATCTGGTCGCCGTCGGCTATATGGACCCTGGCAACTGGGCGACCTCGCTCGCCGGCGGTGCCAAGTTCGGCTACGTGCTGCTGTCGGTCGCGCTGCTCTCCAACCTGATGGCCATCGTGCTCCAGTCGCTGTGCACGCGGCTCGGTGTCGCCACGGGGCGCGACTTGGCGCAGGCCTGCCGCGACTCGACCCCGCGCTGGGTGTCGGTGCCGTTGTGGCTGTCGGCCGAGATCGCGATCACCGCGACCGATCTGGCCGAGGTCATCGGCACCGCGATCGGCCTCAGCCTGCTGTTCGGCCTGCCGCTGTCGATCGGCGTCTGTGTCACCGCGCTCGACGTCTTCCTGATCCTTGCGCTGCAAGCGTTCGGCTTCCGCTGGATCGAGGCCTTCGTGGTCGCGCTGCTCGGCGTCATCGCGCTGTGCTTTGCGATCCAGATCGCGATGGCGCAGCCGGACTGGGCGCAGGTGATCAAGGGCTTCGTCCCGAGCGGGCAGCTGATCGCCAATCCCGAGATGCTCTATCTGGCGCTCGGCATTCTCGGCGCGACCGTGATGCCGCACAACCTCTACCTGCATTCCGGGCTGGTGCAGACCCGCGGCTATGGCGACAGCCCCGAGGAAAAGCGCGAGGCGATCACGCTCTCGACCCTCGATTCCACAATCGCACTGTGCCTGGCGCTCACCATCAACGCGTCGATCCTGATCCTCGCGGCGGCGACCTTTCACCGGACCGGACAGCACGACATTGCCGAGCTCGACCAGGCGCACTCATTCCTGGCACCGCTGCTCGGATCGACGCTAGCGCCGACGCTGTTTGCGATCGCGCTGCTGTGCTGTGGACTGAACTCGACGATCACTGCGACGCTGTCCGGGCAGATCGTGATGGAAGGTTTCCTGCAGTGGCGTATCGCGCCATGGCTGCGCCGCCTGATCACGCGCATGATCGCCATCGTGCCCGCCGTCGTCGTGACGATCTGGGCTGGCGAAAAGGCGACCGGCCAGCTTCTGATCCTCAGTCAGGTCGTCCTCAGCCTGCAGCTTCCGTTTGCCGTCGTGCCGCTGGTGCTGATCACCGCGAGCCGGGCCAAGATGGGGCAATTCGTGGCGCCGCGCTGGTTGACGGCGCTGGCCGGGCTCATCGCCGTCGTGATCATCGCGCTGAATGCGAAGTTGGTGTGGGATCTGGCAACCGGGTGAGGACAGGCAGTAACGAATAGGGACTCAGGAAGCTCTCCTCGCCACTGCCTCTTCGCGAGTCGCCCAATTCACTCCTGCGGCTCGGGTGCCGTCTCGCCCTCGGCGTCGACGCGCAGCCAGCCGGCGGCCGCCAACCGCTGTTGCGGCAGATAGCGGCTCTTATAGTCCATCTTCTTCGAGCCCTCGATCCAGTAGCCGAGATAAACGTAAGGCAGCCCCTGGCGCCGCGCCCGCGCGATATGGTCGAGGATCATGAACGTGCCGAGCGAGCGCGTTGTCTCCGACGGGTCGAAAAAAGAGTACACCATCGACAGTCCGTCGCTGAGCACGTCGGTCAGGGCGACCGCGATCAGCTCGCCGCCGCGAGCGTTTGGACCATTGCTCAGGTTGCGCTTGCGGTACTCGATGATTCGCGTCTCGACATGGCTGTCCTCCACCATCATGGCGTAGTCCAGCACCGTCATGTCGGCCATGCCACCGTGGCGGTGCCGCTGGTCGAGATAGCCGCGGAAGATCGAATATTGCTCGGAGGTTGGCACCGCGCTGCGCTGCTCTCCGACCAGATCGGAGTTGCGCGCCAGCACCTTGCGGAAGTTTCGTGACGGCCGGAACTCATTGGCGATCACACGCACCGAGACGCAGGCGCGGCACTGGTCGCAGGCGGGACGATAGGCGATCGACTGGCTGCGGCGGAAGCCGCCATGGGTCAGGAGGTCGTTGAGATCGGTCGCCTTGTCACCCACCAGATGCGTGAACACCTTGCGCTCCTGCCGCCCGGGCAGATACGGGCAAGGCGAGGGGGCGGTCAGGTAGAATTGCGGGGTGTCACGCGAATGCTGGGTCAAGGAACGTCGTCAGCCTCCGGGGCGAACTTAGGCAAGGCGAACTTACGAAGGTGATCGTGAACAGAATTGCGCTCCGAAGGCGGCTGGTCAATCGCTTTTGATGCGCCACCTGAGGGGCTCACCATGTGCGGGCGGGTTCGCCGAGCTGCGCCCGCACCGACGTGTTGATCACGACCGTGCCGAGTACATAGTCATGCAGCAGTCGGCGGCGCCCGTTGAACAATCCGATCAGCAGGGCGAACGGCGAGAGCACCGAGACCGAGATCCAGAAGCACACGGCATGCACGGCACCGAGCACAAAATAGCCCGGCGCGCCGTACCAGGTGCGCAGCTCCAGATCCATCATGCGCATGCCGATGGTGGCCGAGTTCGGTCCGCCGATGGTGGCGCCGTAATAGACGATGGCCCAGATCACCGAGGCTGGCGACACCAGCCAGAACAGCGCCCAGCCGAGGCCGAGCGTGACCACGCCGAACAGCGCGATGAAGATGACGGCCAGGATCACCGGGACCGACAGCACCAGCAGATCGATCAGGAACGCAATCATCCGCCGCGTCAGTACGCCGCGAAACAGCTCCGGCTGCTGGGTGGGATCGTAGGCATGCGGCCGCACGCTAGGTCCGCCGCTGGACCAGCCGCCGCCATTGCCGGGGCTCGTATACGCCATCGAATTACCCTCCCGAATTGGCCACCAGGACATGGGAACAACGCGTGCGCTTGCAAGGGGCGATCCTTGCAACGCCCACGGCAAATTTTCGGCGATCTCGCGATCGTTTGAGGTCGAACGGGCAATGCCGCGGCCGAGGCAAAGCCGCCACGACGTGCTGGCGGCTCACCCCTGCCGACGCAGCCGCTCGGCGGCTTGCGGCGCGAAATAAGTGAGGACGCCATCGGCGCCGGCACGCTTGAAGGCGAGCAGGCTTTCCATCATCGCCCGGTCGCCGTCGATCCAGCCATTGTTGGCGGCCGCCGCGATCATCGCGTACTCGCCGGACACCTGGTAGGCGAAGGTCGGCATGCTGAACGTGTCCTTCACGCGTCTGACGACGTCGAGATAGGGCATGCCCGGCTTGACCATCACCATGTCGGCGCCCTCGGCGATGTCGAGCTCGACCTCGCGCAGCGCCTCGTCGGTGTTGGCGCTGTCCATCTGATAGGTGCGCTTGTCGCCGCTGAGCGTCTTGGCCGAGCCGATCGCATCGCGGAACGGGCCATAGAAGGCGGAGGCATATTTGGCCGCGTAGGCCATGATCTGCACGTCGAGGAAACCCGACTGATCGAGCGCCTGGCGGATCGCGCCGACCCGGCCGTCCATCATGTCCGACGGCGCGATGATGTCGCAGCCGGCTTCGGCCTGCACGAGAGCTTGGCGGACCAGCACCGCGACGGTCTCGTCGTTGAGGATGCGGCCGTCCTGGATCAGCCCGTCATGGCCGTGGCTGGTGAACGGATCCAGCGCGACGTCGCAGAGCACGCCGATCTCCGGGAATTCCTTCTTGATCGCGCGGACCGCCTGGCAGACCAGATTGTCCGGGTTGCAGGCCTCGGAGCCGTGCTCGTCGCGCAGCGACGGCTCGGTGTAGGGGAACAGGGCGATGCAGGGTATGTCGAGCTTGGCCGCGCGCTCGGCGTCGCGGACGATCTCGTCGACGCTCAACCGCTCGACGCCCGGCATCGAGGCGACGCTCGTGCGGGTCCGGTTGCCCTGGACCACGAACAGCGGCCAGATCAGATCGTCGGTGGTCAGCACGTTCTCCCGGACAAGGCGGCGCGCCCATTCGGCCTTGCGGTTGCGGCGAGGGCGGATGGTCAAATCGAGCACCGGCGGGGTTCCCGTGGCAGGGTTACGCGCGACGTCGCGCACATCGATCGGGCGCCCGAATTTGATCGCCATGGGGTGCTGGCTCCTTGAGCTGGCCGGCGAGCCGGAAGTTTTGATTTGTTGGTATTCCAACAATCTGTAGCACCTTGCCCGTCGCGCGTCACTTGACCTGACGCAAGCGGCCCGGGTTGATTTCCGCCGCGGTTGGTTTCACGGTGCCGCCCGGCCAAGAATCTGGCCAGCGAGCCCAGCCGAGATTCCCGGCCAAGAATCGCCATCCTCCTGGTCTTGAGAGCCCCGATGTTGCCGACGATGACGAGCCAGACCCGCGCGAGCTGCCATGCCTGAGATTCCCTCGGCGCGGGATCTGGCGCGCGACAACGCCGCGATGTCGATTGCCGCCATGTCATCCGACCGGCGGGAGGGCGACGACAATGTCTGGACCCGCCGGCTGGTGCTGTTCCTGCGCGTCATGGCGATGCTGTCGATCGCGAAGGGGCTCTATCACTGGGCTCAGGTCACCGGTTTCATCGGCGGCGAGGATGACGCGTTCGAGAACCAGGCGATGGCCTGGCAGGCCGCGACGGTCTATTTCGCCGTGATCGAGCTCGTCGCCGCCGTCGGCCTGTGGCTTGCGACGCCATGGGGCGCGGTGGTGTGGCTGACCACGGTCGTGTCGATGGCGGTGATCGAGCTGATGTTCCCGGGCATCTATGGCGGCAACCTGCTGGTCGTCGCCGGCGAGGCGGTCATGCTGGCCGCCTACCTCGTGCTGGCCTGGATGTCGGCGCGAGAGCGGCCACCGTAGGTTGGTGCAGGGAACTCGTTGCACGCCGTCAATCTTTTCCGCGCGATGCAAGTAATGTTTCGAACACCTTAAGAGCGGTTGCCACAGCTGTTACAGAGACCTTAGCAGCGCTACCCAGGCGTGTTTTGGAATGCGACAGGTGGGTGAAACGAAGCGCGAACATGGCTCCTCGACCGTCAACGGACTCTTGCGAAACCCTCTGTAATTACTGAATTAAAAGACGATTCACTCTCCGCGATTCATTCTCTCTTTATGCTCTTATTTAAGGCGATCTTCAAAGCACGCCCCTTAAGTTCGCTCTATCAGACGGGACAAAAGTTTCGTCGAATAAGTCGACAAAAACGACGACAGGGGAAGTGTCATGATGAAAGCCGTTGCGACGGCCGTGGAGACTGCTGCGCCGGGCCAGGGCGGCACCGTCCAGTCGCTCTATCTGGAAGCCCTGACTCTGGTGGAGCGGCTGCATCGCCGTCTGCTCGACGTCATCAAGGACGAGTTCGACCGCCGCGGTCGTTCCGACATCAACTCGGTCCAGGCGCTGCTGCTCTATAACATCGGCGACAAGGAGCTGACCGCGGGCGAGCTGCGCACGCGCGGCTACTATCTCGGCTCCAACGTCTCCTACAACTTGAAGAAGCTGGTCGAGCTCGGCTTCCTCGATCACCAGCGCTCGCGCGTCGATCGCCGCTCGGTCCGCATCCGCCTGACGCCGCAGGGCCAGGAGATCCGCCGCATCGTCGATGCGCTGTATCAGAAGCACGTCAAGACCGTGGAGCAGGTCGGCGGCATTTCGAGCGAGGAGTTCTCCACGCTCAACAAGTCGCTGCACCGCCTCGAGCGGTTCTGGACCGACCAGATCCTGTATCGCCTCTGATCGCGCTCACATCGTCTCAGTTGATCCGGCCTCTGCTCGCGGAGACGTAAGACCGGACAACCTATGAGTTTCAGCTTGCGTCGGCGCCTTGCGGTGCCGGCGCTTTTCTTTGTTCGCGGTCGTTCTTCGCCATTGCGAGAAAGTTTCGTTGCGAACTGGAACCAATCGCGCCTTCGAGGCTTATCTCGGCCGGAGGTCGGACAATGCTGCACGATCGCGGAATGCAGGTCATGAACGTGGAGTTGGTGGCCGACGCCTATGCGATCGCCGCCAACTATTTGCGCATGTCCGGCGTCTTGCCGGAGACGATCACGCCCGATGAGCGGCTCGTCGACATCATCGTGCAGCTGATCCACCGCGGAGAATTCAACAAGCTCAGGCTCGCGAACAAGGCGATCTCGATGTTCGAGATGGCCTACGCGGCCTGACCATCAAGAGGGGATGATATGGAAGCCGCCATCGATCGCATCATGCATACGTACGACCTGCTGGCGAACCGCACCGCTGCGGCCAGCGAGGAGGCGCGCCGGAAGGTCAGCGCCTACATACAGACGCTTTTCGAAGCTGGCGAGCGCGATCCGCATCGTCTTACAGTGTGCGGCCTGACCTATCTGCGCCAGCTCGATGGTCGCGTCGATCCGGTGAAGGCGGGCTACACCGGACTTTGATGCGACCCTCGCGCGTTGCTCGCGCCACGCGCTTGCCTCATGATACCGACAACCTGTATGAGACCATCCGGTTTCATGCAGGTTGTTTTTTGTTTGGGGGGCGATGTATTTGGGCTGTCTCGCGTGGCATTTGTGCCGCTGCTCATGATCGCGACCTGCTCGCAGAATGAGACGCCGGCGACCGATGTGGCAACGCCCGTCGCCGCCGCTGCGCCGGTTATGGTGGATAATCCGAGCAAGGTCGGAGAATGCGCGGAGAGGACCATCGCGTCGATCTCGACCCGCATGAACGACAGGCTGCCGGCCCGGCAGCCGAAGCCCGCCAAGGACGGCGGCAGCTTCGTGCAGTACACCAACAAGACCACGCAGGTATCGTACGAGTGGAGCGCGGCACTGGCGCATTCCAACGTCGGCGATCGCGTCCGGATATGTCTCGTGTCGATTCCGAAGGACTGTCCACCGGGCGACGACCGCGGCCGGGTCTACGAGACCACCAATCTGAGGACCAACGAAGCCTGGACCATGCCGGACGACCCGCATACCTGCGGCGGCGCCTGAGGGGCCGGCGGGTCTTCCGCCTGCCACGCGTCCACCATATCTGGCATAAAGATTTGGACCGACCCTCAACGGCTTGCCTGTCCCTTCCCGTGTCCCTTGGCCTGTCGCCGCCCGTATGGTAAGGGCAGGGGTCTTTTCCGACCGCCTTCACTGAACCGACCGCAGACCGCCTAAGGTCTTGCGGACGTGGAGATATTACGCCGATGACCGCTTCCGCCAAGCCCGCATCCGCCGTCGATTCCTTCTTCTCCGCCAGCCTGGCCGAGGCCGATCCCGAGATCGCCGCCGCCATCAAGGGTGAACTCGGTCGGCAACGGCACGAAATCGAGCTGATCGCGTCCGAAAACATCGTCAGCCGGGCGGTCCTGGAGGCCCAGGGGTCGGTAATGACCAACAAGTACGCCGAGGGCTATCCGGGCGCGCGCTATTATGGCGGCTGCGAATGGGTCGATGTCGCCGAGAACCTCGCGATCGACCGCGCCAAGAAGCTGTTCGGCGCCAATTTCGCCAACGTCCAGCCGAACTCCGGCAGCCAGATGAACCAAGCCGTGTTCCTGGCGCTCTTGCAGCCCGGCGACACCTTCATGGGCCTCGACCTCGCCGCGGGCGGCCATCTGACCCACGGTTCGCCGGTCAACATGTCCGGCAAGTGGTTCAAGGCCGCGCATTACACCGTCCGCCGCGACGACCACCTGATCGACATGGACGCGGTGGCCAAGCAGGCCGAAGAGGTCAAGCCGAAGCTGATCATCGCCGGCGGCAGCGCCTATTCGCGCCCGTGGGACTTCAAGCGCTTCCGCGAGATCGCGGACAGCGTCGGCGCCTACCTGCTGGTCGACATGGCCCACTTCGCGGGCCTAGTCGCGGGTGGGGTGCATGCTTCGCCGGTGCCGTATGCCCACATCACCACCACGACGACCCACAAGTCGCTGCGAGGTCCGCGCGGCGGTCTGATGCTTTGGAATGACGAGCAGTTCACCAAGAAGTTCAACTCGGCGATCTTCCCTGGCCTGCAGGGCGGCCCGTTGATGCACGTGATCGCAGCCAAGGCGGTGGCGTTCGCAGAGGCGCTGCGGCCGGAGTTCAAGACTTACGCGAAGAACATCGTCGAGAATGCGAAGGCGCTGGCGGAATCGCTGCGTGCGCAGGGCTTCGACATCGTCTCCGGCGGCACCGACAACCACCTCATGCTGGTGGACCTGCGGCCGAAGGGGCTGAAGGGCAACGTCTCGGAGAAGGCGCTGGTCCGGGCCGGCATCACCTGCAACAAGAACGGCATTCCGTTCGACCCCGAGAAGCCGTTCGTCACTTCGGGCCTGCGTCTCGGCACGCCTGCGGCGACCACCCGTGGTTTTGGCGTCGCCGAATTCCAGCAGGTCGGCAGCCTGATCGCCGAGGTGCTGAACGCGATCGCACAAGGCCCGGATGGCAGCGCGCCGCTGGTGGAAGCCGCGGTCAAGGAGAAGGTGAAGGCGCTGACCGACCGGTTCCCGATCTATCAGTAAGGCTTAAGGCGACATGCGCTGCCCGAGCTGCAACAGCCTCGATACGCAGGTGAAGGACTCCCGCCCCACCGAGGATTCCTCGGTGATCCGGCGGCGGCGGGTCTGCGTCACCTGCAATTTCCGCTTCACGACCTTCGAGCGGGTGCAGCTGCGCGAACTCACCGTCATCAAGCGCAACGGCCGCCGCGTGCCGTTCGACCGCGACAAGCTGATGCGCTCGGTGCAGATTTCCTTGCGCAAGCGCTCGGTCGATCCGGAGCGGGTCGAAAAGATGGTGTCGGCGATCGTGCGCGAGCTCGAGAGCGGTGGTGAGTCGGAAGTGTCCTCGGAGGCGATCGGCGAGATCGTGATGGAGCATCTGCGCGATCTCGACGACGTCGCCTATGTCCGCTTCGCTTCGGTCTACCGCAACTTTCGCGAGGCGAAGGATTTCGAGGCGGTGCTCGGCGAGCTCTCGGCCGAGGACGAAGCCCCGCGGCTGGCGCCGGTCCGCAAATGATCTTCCGGGTCCTGGTCGATCAGGTCGGCGAGAAGCTGAAGGCGCAGAAGGACGCCGATCGCCGCTATATGCAGCTGGCGCTGACGCTCGGCCGTCGCGGGCAGGGACGCACCTGGCCGAACCCGGCGGTGGGCGCTGTCGTCGTCAAGGACGGCGTGATCGTCGGCCGCGGCTGGACCCAGCCGGGCGGACGGCCGCATGCCGAGCCCGAGGCGCTGCGGCGCGCCGGCGAGGCGGCCAAGGGCGCCACGCTCTATGTGACGCTGGAGCCGTGCTCGCATTTCGGCAAGTCGCCGCCTTGCGTCGACGCAGTCATTGCCTCGGGTATTACCCGGGTCGTCTCGGCGATCGAGGATCCCAATCCGGAAGTTGCGGGGCAGGGCCATGCCAAGCTCCGAACCGCCGGCATCCAGGTCGAGGTCGGCCTGTGCTCGGCGGACGCCAAGCGCGACCATGCCGGGCATTTCCGCCGTATCCGCGATGGCCGGCCGCATGTGATCCTCAAGCTCGCGGTCTCCGCCGACGACAAGATCGCAGCCGCCGGCAACAAGCCGGTGGCGATCACCGGCGAGCCCGCGCGGACGCGCGTGCATCTGCTGCGGGCCCAGAGCGACGCGATCCTCATCGGCGTCCGCACCGCCATCGCCGATGATCCGCTGCTGACCTGCCGGCTGCCGGGCATGGAGGCCCGCTCGCCGGTGCGCGTCGTGCTGGATCCGATGCTGCGGCTGCCCATGACCAGCCGCCTGGTGCAATCGGCGCGAACTACGCCGCTCTGGATGGTCGCGTCTGCGCTTGCGGAGCCCGCGGCGGCGACGAAGCTCGGTGCTGCCGGTGCCCAGGTGATCCGTGTACCGCCGCAGGCCGAGCCCTCGGCGCTGGAGCCGCCCGCCGTGCTCAAGGCGCTCGCCGAGAAGGGCATCACGCGCCTGATGATCGAAGGCGGCAGCCGCGTAGCATCATCTTTCATGCAAAGCGGCCTGGTCGATGAAATCTGGCTCTTGCGCGGCCCCGGCGAGATCGGCGCCGACGGGATTGCTGCGCTGGACGCATTGCCGCTGACCGCAATCACGCAGTCGCCCGCCTATCGCGTTCGTGCTAGCGAAACGCTCGATCCCGACATCCTCACGATTTACGAGCGCGCGTAATGTTCACCGGCATCGTCACCGACATCGGCGAGATCGTCAGCCTGACGCCGCGGACCGAAGGCAAGCTGCACCGGCTGCGCATCGCCTGCGGCTATGACCAGTCGACGATCGCCGATGGCGCATCGATCGCCAACAACGGCGTCTGCCTCACCGTTGTGCAGTCGGGCACAGCTGACGGGAAGACCTGGTTCGAAGTCGATGCCGCCGCGGAGACCTTGGCGCTGACGACCGCCAAGCATTGGCGAGTCGGCACCAAGCTCAATCTGGAGCGCGCGCTGAAGATCGGTGACGAGCTCGGTGGCCATATCGTCTCCGGCCATGTCGACGGGATCGCGACCATCGTCAGCCGTGAGAACCTGCCTGACATGGCGCGGTTCGTGTTCAAGACCACCCGCGAGCTCGCCCGCTTCATCGCCACCAAGGGCTCGATCACCCTCGATGGCGTCTCGCTCACGGTCAACACCGTGGACGAGCTGACCTTCTCGGTCCTGATCATTCCGCATACGCTGAGCGTGACCACGCTGTCATCCTGGCAGGAGGGCAGCGAGGTCAATATCGAGGTCGACCTGATGGCCCGCTACGCGGCGCGCCTCACGGAAATGAAGTAGCTTGGAATCAAAGACGCTGGCGCCTAAAACGCCGGCCCAACTCCTCATGGTGAGGAGGCGCATGCACCGGAGCAGGCCGAGCAGTTGCGAGGCCGGAAGCCACCGTTGCTCTTCGAAGGCGCCGTCTCGAACCATGAGGCCCTAGTCGTTCTCGGCCCTTCGAGGTCAGGCCAAGAGGCCGCTCCTCAGGGTGAGGCACCTTATAAAAACGGATTACATTGATGGCAGACGCACGGCGCGCGCCGCTGAAAGACCAGACCGACATCACCGGCGCTCGCGCGCTGATCGTGGAAGCCCGCTTCTACGACGACATTCAGGACGCAATGCTGGAGGGCGCGATCGCCGAGCTGAAGGCGGCTGGCGTGAGCTATGACATCCTCACCGTCACCGGCTCGCTGGAGATCCCGGCGACGATCGCCATCGCGCTGGATGCGGCCGCGAAGACCGGCAAGCCTTACGATCTCGCCATCGCGCTCGGCTGTGTGATCCGCGGCGACACCATCCATTTCGAGATCGTGTCGCAGGAATCCTCCCGCGCGCTGATGGACCTGTCGGTCGCCCGCGGCCTGCCGCTCGGCAACGGCATCCTCACCGTCAATAATGAGGACCAGGCCTGGGCGCGCGCTCGCGTCTCCGAGATGAACAAGGGCGGCGATGCCGCCCGCGCCGCGCTCGCCGTACTGCGCATCAAACGCCGTCTGTCGCGAGGCTGAGATGGCTGACAGCAGCAACCGACCGTTCAAGGGCCCGATCCGCGCCAACACCGACCGCAAGGCCAACCGCCGCGGCGCCGCGCGGCTCGCCGCCGTCCAGGCGCTGTACCAGATGGATATCGCCGGCGCAGGCATCAACGACGTCCTGGCGGAGTTCGAGAGCCACTGGCTCGGCAACGAGGTCGAGGGTGAGCAGTATCTGCCCGCTGAAGCGGCGTTCTTCCGCGACATCGTCTCCGGCGTGGTGCGCGACCAGACCAAGATTGACCCCGTGCTGGACACCGCGCTGGAGCGCGGCTGGCCCTTGCAGCGGATCGACGCCATCCTGCGCGCCGTGCTGCGCGCTGGCGCCTATGAGCTGGAGCGGCGCAAGGACGTGCCGGCCAAGGTCGTCGTCTCCGAATATGTCGACATCGCCCACGCCTTCGTCGAGCGCGACGAGACCGGCATGGTCAATGCCGTGCTGGAGCAGCTCGCCCGGCAGTACCGCGGCGACGAGCTGGGACCGAAGTAGGTTTCCGTCGTTGCGAGCGTAGCGAAGCAGTCCAGGGCTGCGGGCGGGACTCTGGATTGCTTCGCTGCGCTCGCAATGACGACGCGGGGGAGCAGGATCGCAGAATGTCGGGCAGCCCAGACGTCCCATCCGGCGAAGATTCCCTCATCGCCCGCTACTTCAAGCCGCTCGCCACCGACCCCGGCGCCTTCGGCCTCGTCGATGACGCCGCCATCATCCCGGCCGGAGCCGACGACCTCGTCGTCAACACCGACGCCATCGTCGAGGGCGTCCACTATCTTCCCGACGATCCGCCCGACACGATCGCGCGCAAGGCGCTCCGGGTGAATCTGTCCGATCTCGCCGCAAAGGGCGCGATCCCCGCCGGCTTCCTGCTGACGCTCGCATTGCGGCAAAAGGACGAGGCCTGGCTCGCCGCCTTCGCCCGCGGCCTCGGCGAGGACGCCACCGCGTTCGGCTGCCCGCTGGTCGGCGGCGATACCGTGTCGACGCCAGGCCCCGTGATGATCTCGGTCACGGCGTGGGGCCGGGTGCCCCGGGGCCGCATGGTGCATCGCTTCGGCGCACGGCCGGGCGACCGGGTCATGGTCACCGGCTCGATCGGCGATGCCGCGGTCGGCCTGCGTATCCTTCAGGGCAGAGCGGAGGCGGGCGCGTTGCAAGGCGATGCCGCCGCACGCGACATGCTGGTCGGCCGCTATCGCGTGCCGCAGCCGCGCATTCCGCTGGCCATTGCCGTGAGGGACTACGCGACAGCGTCGATGGACGTCTCAGATGGTCTCGCAGGCGACCTGACCAAGCTTTGTGCTGCCTCTTCCGTAAGCGCCGACATCACTCTGTCACACGTTCCGATCTCATCAGCAGCCGGCAAGCTTGTTGCTGCGGGATCGCTTGAACTTGAAACTCTGATCTCCGGCGGCGACGACTACGAGATCCTCTGCACGGTTCCCGCAGCGCAATGCGACTCATTCTGCGCTGCAGCTAACGTGGCCGGCATTGCCGTGACGGAGATCGGCGCCATCGTCGAAGGCTCGCACGCGCCCCGCTTCCTTGACGGTCAGGGCCGTCCAATCAGCTTGAAACGCCTGTCCTACAGCCACTTCTGACACCCATTCGCAGCCGCACAATGCGACCAAAGAAGCGTCTGAATTTGGAGCGGTTCAGGTGTCGCGGCGTTGCGTCATCATGGCGATTTTGGCAAGCTTCATGATGTTCGAGGCGGCTCCGCCCGGAGCGGCCTGACAAGGGGGCGTGCGTCGCACCATCGCGGCGTGACGTAGTTCAAAAAAGCAAAGAGCCGAGGAAACTAAATGTCAGCTTTATGGGTGATCGTGCTCTGCGGAGCGCTGTCGATCGTCTATGCGATCTGGGCCACACAATCGGTGCTCAGCGCGGACGCCGGCAATGCGCGCATGCAGGAAATCGCGGCGGCCGTGCGTGAAGGCGCGCAGGCCTATCTTCGCCGCCAATATACGACGATCGGAATCGTCGGCGTCGTGATCTTCGTGCTCCTTGCTTATTTCCTCGGCATGCTCGTCGCGATCGGTTTTGCGATCGGTGCAATCCTCTCCGGCGCGGCCGGCTTCATCGGCATGAACGTCTCTGTGCGCGCCAACGTGCGGACCGCGCAGGCGGCGACCACCTCGCTCGCCGGCGGCCTCGAGCTCGCGTTCAAGGCTGGCGCCATCACGGGTCTGCTGGTCGCCGGCCTCGCGCTGCTCGGCGTCACCATCTACTTCGGCATCCTCACCGGCTTCATGAAGCTCGCGCCCGACAGCCGCACCGTGATCGACGCACTGGTCGCGCTCGGCTTCGGCGCCTCGCTGATCTCGATCTTCGCCCGTCTCGGCGGCGGCATCTTCACCAAGGGCGCCGACGTGGGCGGTGACCTCGTCGGGAAGGTCGAAGCCGGCATCCCGGAAGATGATCCGCGCAACCCCGCGACCATCGCCGACAATGTCGGCGACAATGTCGGCGACTGCGCCGGCATGGCCGCCGACCTGTTCGAAACCTACGCGGTGACTGCCGTCGCCACGATGGTGCTGGCCGCGATCTTCTTCGCCAAGTCGTCGCTGCTGACCAACATGATGACCTTGCCGCTCGCCATCGGCGGCATCTGCATCATCACCTCGATCGCCGGCACCTTCTTCGTCAAGCTCGGCGCCAGCCAGTCGATCATGGGCGCGCTCTACAAGGGCCTGATCGCGACCGGCGTGCTGTCGCTCGCCGGCGTCGCTTTGGCGATCGGATGGCTGATCGGCTTCGGCAAGCTCGACGGCGTCGACTACAGCGGCTCCGCGTTGTTCGTCTGCGGCGTCGTCGGCCTCATCGTCACCGGCCTCATCATCTGGATCACCGAATACTACACCGGCACCGACTTCCGCCCGGTGAAGTCGATCGCGTCGGCCTCGGTCACCGGCCATGGCACCAACGTGATCCAGGGCCTCGCCATCTCGATGGAGTCGACCGCGCTGCCCGCGATCGTGATCATCGCCGGCATCCTGGTGACCTACAGCCTCGCCGGCCTGTTCGGCATCGCGATCGCGACCACCACGATGCTGGCCCTGGCCGGCATGATCGTCGCCCTCGATGCCTTCGGTCCGGTCACCGACAATGCCGGCGGCATTGCCGAAATGGCCGGCCTGCCCAAGGAGGTCCGCAAGTCCACCGACGCGCTCGACGCCGTCGGCAACACCACCAAGGCCGTCACCAAGGGCTACGCGATCGGCTCCGCCGGTCTGGGCGCACTGGTGCTGTTCGCGGCCTATAACCAGGACCTGCAGTTCTTCATCGCCGACTCCGCGAAGCATCCTTACTTCGCGGGCATCAAGCCGGACTTCTCGCTGAACAACCCCTACGTCGTGGTCGGCCTCTTGTTTGGCGGCCTGCTGCCGTATCTGTTCGGCGCGATGGGCATGACCGCGGTTGGCCGCGCCGCCGGCGCGATCGTCGAGGAGGTGCGCCGCCAGTTCCGCGAGAAGCCGGGCATCATGCAGGGCACCGACAAGCCTGACTACGGCAAGGCGGTCGACCTGCTGACCAAGGCGGCGATCAAGGAAATGATCATCCCCTCGCTGCTGCCGGTGCTGTCGCCGATCGTGGTCTACTTCCTGATCTACGCGATCGCGGGCGGTGGCGCGGCCGGAAAATCGGCGGCGTTCTCCGCCGTCGGCGCCATGCTGCTCGGGGTCATCGTCACCGGTCTCTTCGTCGCGATCTCGATGACCTCAGGCGGCGGCGCCTGGGACAACGCCAAGAAGTACATCGAGGACGGTCACTTCGGCGGCAAGGGCTCCGATGCCCACAAGGCGGCCGTCACCGGTGACACTGTCGGCGATCCCTACAAGGACACTGCGGGCCCCGCCGTGAACCCGATGATCAAGATCACCAACATCGTGGCCCTGCTGCTGCTGGCGATCCTGGCGCACTGAGGCAGTCGATTAAACTGCTGATCGGAAAAGCCCGCGGATCACATCCGCGGGCTTTTTCAGTCCGTGGCGCGGGACGATATGGCCGACCCGCCGCTCTATCGGATGGCTTGGAAGGCGCTGAACCTTCGCGACGCGGCATCGTGTGATTGACCTGCACGGGCAAACGCCAGAGTCGCTGCAAGGAGTTCGTCAAATCCGATCTTGAGATCGCCTGCTCTGACGGACAGGCCGTTCATGCCGAAGGCCCGGTCGGCCGTCCTTGTCCAACGAAGGATTGTGTTGAAGGTGAGCTTGGTCTCGACCGCCGGGTCGATACTGAGCATGATCGATCGGCTCCGGCCCGCGCCCCGGACTGCAATGTCTTGAATGGCATCCCAGGGGATCAGTTCGGCAGCCAGCCTAAGATCCTGGATTCCTTCGCGCGAAAGGATCAGAACAGGCCCCGGCGTTGCGAATGCCCGCCACAGCGCTCTCAAGGTGAGGAGCGGGAAGAACACCGCGCCGACATAGCAGACGAACTCCCTGAAGCTGCCGGGCTGAACGTTGTCAAACCAGCCGAGCGCCACCCCGATGCAGATGGCCGAAACGACAGCTCCGATGAGGGCTGCACGGAGCAGTTTTAACGGCGAAGCTTCGACCTTGAACTCGCCGTTGGTATCGATCGTCATCATCCAGATCCGGTCGGCTTACGAAATACTGAAGTGTCGGACTAATCCACATTGCGCTTGCGGCATCTGCTGACTTGGTCAGAGGATAGCATCTCAGTTCGCGTGTCCAGTGCAGCCATCATGATAGCAATGTGGCGTCAGTGGCAGGTGGTGTCCGCGAGGTTGCGCGCGCGGCCCGCTACTCCGCCGCGCGCTGCTGTGTCCGATAGCTCTGCAACGTGCTCTGCGCCATGCGCGGCTGCATCTGGGTGAAGCTTGCCAGATGCTGGTCGAGCTGCGGGCGGGCGCTGCCGCTGACATGGGCCTGCATGAACAGCAGCGTCGTTGTGGTGACCCAGGACAAATCGAGCGCCTTGGCGAGCACCAGGAGCTGGTCGGGCTGCTTGCGCGCGAAGGCACGCTCGACGATGTCGAGCGGCAGCTTGCATAGCAATGACAACGCCAGCGTGACCTTGTCGAAGCTGCCTTCCTTGGCGAAGCCATGCAGCTGCGCCTCCTGCAGCTGGCCGGTGGCGTGCAACTGCTCGACATAGGCCTTGGCATTGGCGAAGTCGGGCGAGCGCGTCCGTGCCGCGGCCTGCAGATGGTCCGACGCTTGGGCGACCGCGAGTTCGACGATCTCCGAGCGGGCGCTGTCGGCCGAGGCGAGCTGGTTGCGCACGGCATCGGAAGCTTCGACGAACAGGCGGACCAGCACTTCGCGTGGACTGTCGGGTCGGCTCCAGAGCTTCATCGCCAATCCCGGATCGTCCGAGGCCTTCGTCACGAGGCCGGAGAAGCCGTGATCGGAGAAGCGTGCGCCGTCATTATTGGCGGTGTTGGCGACCACCGCCTGGTCGCCGCGGTCGACCAGGACGTCGGTGATCGCTTCCGTCAGGATCTTGCGGCCGGAAATGGCCAGCAGATGCTCCTGGCCGCGGGCCTGCGCTGTGGCGACCAGCGTCTGCTCGTCGAGCCGCTCGCTCTGACGCAGCACGGGGCCGGCGACCGCGATCGTCTCGTCGCTCGCAAGCAGCTTGATCAGGCGCGGCGGCGCGTCCGGCAGCACCGCGAGCCGGGTGCCGAGCTCCGCGCGTGCCGCGACGGCGACGTTGTCGAGCAGCTTGAACAGCACGTGGTCGAACAGGTCGACATGCTCTTCGTTGAACTTGCCCGACCCGACGACGAACAGGTCGGTCACGCGCTCCAGGATTTCAGCGCGCCGCGAGACATAGCGGCTGGCGAGGATGTCTTCGAGCTGATGCAGGACTTTGTTGGGCAAGGCACGGCTCACGGGATGGACGTTGCCGCTGCCTGCCCCCCGGGATCAGGTCAGGCCTCCATAGGCTCGACCCGGCATCCGCTGACGGTATCTTGCAACCAGATCAAAGACACGCGGCCGCCATCTATCGCACCATCTCGCTTAAGGTGCCGTTACACCGCGAGCCCTATCGCAATACTCCGCCGCCGGCCGGATCGGCCGCCGGTCACTGCACATCCATCTGCAGGCCTTCCTTCTGGATGATGGCGGCGAATTTCGTGGTCTCCGCCTGGACGAAATCGCCGAACTGCTGCGGTGTGCCGTAATCGCCCCGAGCGCCCATCGCGGCGATGTTCTTTCGGATGTCCTCGCGCTCCAGCAGCGCCTTGACCTGCAGGTTGAGGGCATTGACGATCTCGGGCGGGCAGGCCTTGGGCAGGAACACGCCGAACCAGGACGATACGTCGAACTTGGCGAGCTCCGGCGCGCTCTCGCGCATCGTCGGCAGTTCCTGCGCGTTGGCGCTGCGCTCCGGCGTCGTCACGCAGAGCCCGGTCAGCTTGCCGTCCTGGATTTGCGGCAGCGATGGAAACAGATTGTCGAACAGGATCTGGATGTCGCCGGCGAGTGCGGCTTGCAAGGCAGGGCCGGCGCCGCGGAACGGGATATGCGTCATCTTCAGGCCCGTGAGCTGCAGGAACCAGGCGCCGGTGAGATGCGGGCTCTGGCCGACGCCGGACGAGCCGTAGTTCAGCTTGTCGGGATTGGCCTTCAGGTACGCGATCAGCTCCGGGATCGATTTGATGCCGGTCGAGGGATGTGCCGAGACGATGTTCGGGATGCGGATCATGTTCGACACCGCCTGCAACTGATCCGGCTTGTAGGCGAGGTTGCGGAAGATCGAATAGGCGATCGCGTTGGGCCCGGGATTGCCGATCAGGATGGTGTAGCCGTCGCCCTTGGTGTTGCGCGCGACCTCGGCGGTGCCGATGGTGCCGCCGCCGCCGGAGCGGTTCTCGACCACGGCGGATTGTCCCCAAGCCGTCTGCAGATGCGCGGCCAATAGCCGGCCCATCACATCGGTGCTGCCGCCTGGGGCAGCCGGCACGATCAGCTTCACCGTTTCGGTCGGGCGCCAGTCGGCGAAGCTCGTGCGCGGCAGAATGGCGGCGGTCGACAGCGCGGCAGCGCCGGACAGCAGCTTGCGGCGCGACAGCGCGATGCGATGAGCCAATGATTCCTCCCAGCTTTTGTTGTGTGGGAGGGTAGGGACGATTGCGCCGCCAGAGCAAGCACGGGAAACGTCCATGCGCTGCGCCAATCAGCGCAGCCAAGCCAATTCCTGCCGTCGCCCGGAATCATATTCCGGGCGGTGGCGATCGGATGGCGATCAGTTGAAGCTGAGCAGCTTGAACAGCGGCGTCAGGTAGCTGAGCTCCTGGCCTGATGTCGGCGTGGTGCGGCTGACAAAGTCGAAGATCTTGCCGTCCTTCATGCCGTAATTGGCAAGCCGTCGGACCTGGCGGTTCTTGTCGAAATAGATCGCGACCACGCGCTGATCCACCACCTTCTGGTTCATGAAGGCGACCGTGCGCTCGGCGCGCTGGGAGATGTAATAGAACACCTCGCCGTCGAGCGTCGCGACCGTGGAGGGCGTGCCCATCACGATCAGCACCTGATCCTGGCTGGCCCCGATCGGAATCTGCTCGAGCGCGCCAGGCGGCATGATGTAGCCCTTCTGGAACTGCTCGCCGGTGCAGGCGGCCAGCGCGAGGCAGGTCAGCGCGATGGCGCCGGCGGTGCGCAGACGGGTGCTGAGGCCATGGTTGAGCAGGCGGGCAGTCATTCGCATTGTCTGGGTCATCTTCTTCAGATCGGATCCCGTCCCCTTGCGTCGGGCAGGGCGTTGACGTACCGGGCAAAGCAGCGGATTGCAACATGCCCCCGCACCGGGTCACGGAAACTCAAGCCGCGGAACCTTCATGCTCTGGCCATTCAACCATCTCAGGAAGTTGCGACCGTCCCCGCGCGGGACCATCGAGCCGATCTATGGCATGATCGTGGCGCAAACCCGAGAACCGTTGTTTTATAGACACTTAAATGTCCCTGACACGGTCGAGGGACGGTTCGATCTGTTGATTCTGCACCTCTGGCTGGTGCTGCGCCGGCTGCGCGGGGTGGGGGCGGGCCTGTCACAGGCGCTGTTCGATCGGTTCTGCGACGACATGGACGACAATCTCCGCGAGATGGGCGTGGGCGACCTCACCGTTCCGAAGCGGATGCAGAAATTCGGCGAGGCGTTCTATGGCCGCACCGCGGCCTATGACCTCGCCTGGTCGGAGAGCGACGCCCAACTGGCGGACGCCTTGCGGAAGAATATCTTGAACGGAGAGCATCCGGACAGCGCGGCCGGCCTCGCTGCCTATGCCGGACGGGTGGCCGCGCAACTCGCTGCGCTCGACGACAACAAGCTGCTCGGCGCGGCCTGGAGCTTTCCGCGCCCGGTGCAGCAGGACTGAGCGACATGAGCAGAGACAGAGACATATCCCGCGAGACGACGCGCGACCCCGCCAAAGACCCTTGGCGCGCGGCGCCGGTGATCGTGGCGCAGATCCCCGAGGCCGGACTGCATCGCGAGATCGAGGCGGATGCGGCCGCGCTGGCCGCGCTGGCCGAGATCGGCGAACTGCGCGAGGTGCTCTCCGCCCATGCCTCTTTCGACCTGGTGGAGAAGCGCGACGGCAAGGTGCATGTCGAGGGTCGGGTGCGCGCCCGCATCGGCCAGACCTGTGTCGTCACCCTCGATCCGATCGAGACCGAGATCGATGAGCCGATCGATCAAATGTTTGCCCCACCGGAGCAGATTCCGGAGCTGGCCGACTTCGTCGAGGATGATCCGAACAGCGATGTCGACACCGCAGACCCGCCGGAGCCGATCATCAACGGCCAGATCGACCTCGGCCGCCTCGCGGCCGACGCGCTGTTCCTGGCCATCGATCCCTATCCGCGCAAGCCGGGCGCCGTGTTCGAACAGCCGGCGGAGGCGACGTCTCCGGAGGACCACCCCTTTGCCGCGCTGAAGTCGCTCCAAGCGCGTGCGGACGCGCCCCCGCGCAAGGGCGGGCCGAAGAAGGCGAGCGAGGATTGAGACGTTACTCCCGACAATGGGATGCCGGCCGATCCTGGCCGGAAAGCTTCGAAAATGAGCGCAAGTGACTGTTCTTGAAAGTCAATCTGCGCTTTCTTCGGGAGTGCCAGGACAGCAATGGTTGCAAAATGGCATCGGGCCGGGAGGTTGTTTCGACACGGAGAGACGCTATTGTCGCGCCCGGGTCGGAGGGTGACCAAGCCGCTCAGCCGGTCCTGGGACTGCCCTTTGGCAGTGCGGGGCCTCTCACGACCACAACAAGACGGCCAAGCTCGACACGGCCGAGACGAGATCAGGATCAGGTTTCCGGGACGTCATGCCTCAAAAGGTTCGAATCGCGCTGGACGCCATGGGCGGGGATTTCGGCGCGTCCGTCGTCATACCCGGTGCCGCGATCGCGCTCAGCCGCCATCCCGATGCGGAATTCCTGCTGTTCGGTGACAGTGGCAAAATCGCCGCCCAGCTCGACCAGCACCCGCGGTTGAAGGCGGTCTCGCGCGTCATCCACACCGATGTCGCCGTCAGCAATGACGACAAGCCGAGCCAGGCGCTGCGGCGCGGACGCAAGACCTCGTCGATGTGGCTTGCCATCGAGGCGGTGAAGAAGGGCGAGGCGGATGTCGCGGTGTCCGCCGGCAACACCGGCGCGCTGGTCGCGATGGCCCGCTTCTGCCTGCGCACGCTGGATGGCATTGATCGGCCGGCGCTGGCGGCGATCTGGCCGACGACACGCGGCGAATCGGTGGTGCTCGATCTCGGCGCGACCATCGGCGGCGATGCGCATCATCTCGTGGCGCTGTCGGTCATGGGCAGCGCGCTGGCGAGCGTGTTGTTCGGCAAGCCCAAGCCGACCGTCGGGCTCCTCAACATCGGTGTCGAGGAGATGAAAGGCCACGAGGAGATTCGCGAGGCGGCCGAGCAGCTGCGCGCCATGAACCTGCCGCAGCTCGACTATATCGGCTTCGTCGAGGGCGACGGTATCGGCAAGGGCGCCGCTGACGTGGTCGTGACCGAAGGCTTCAGCGGCAATATCGCGCTGAAGGCGGCCGAGGGCACGGCCCGCCAAGTCACCGAATTCCTGCGCGGCGCGATCCAGGCGAGCGTCATGGCCCGGATCGGCTATTTGTTTGCCCGCGGCGCTTTCGCAGCGCTGCGCGCCCGGCTCGATCCACGCCGCTCCAATGGCAGCGTGGTGCTCGGGCTCAAGGGCATCGTGGTCAAGAGCCATGGCGGCACCGATGCCGAGGGCTTTGCCTCGGCCGTCAGGGTTGGCTATGAGATGGCCCGCTGCGATCTCCTGACCAAGATCACTCAAACACTCAATCGCGACGGCGGCGCATTGGCGTCCGAACCAGTCGCCCAGGAGGCTGTCTCGTGACAATTCGTTCGGTCGTGCTCGGCTGTGGCTCCTATCTCCCGCAGCGGGTCGTGACCAATGCCGAGCTGGCAAGCCGCATCGAGACCTCGGACGAATGGATCGTCCAGCGCACCGGTATCCGTGAGCGCCATGTCGCAGCCGACGGCGAGTTCACCTCTCACCTCGCGATCAATGCCGCCCGCGCGGCGCTCGCCCATGCCGATGTCGATCCGCAGTCGATCGACCTGATCGTGCTGGGCACCTCGACGCCGGACAATACCTTTCCGGCGACCGCAGTCGCCGTGCAGAACGGGCTCGGCATCCACCACGGCGCCGCTTTCGATCTGCAGGCGGTGTGCTCGGGCTTCGTCTTTGCGCTCGCGACCGCCGACAATTTCCTGCGCAGCGGCGCGTTCAAGCGCGCGCTGGTGATCGGCGCCGAGACCTTCTCGCGCATCCTCGACTGGAATGACCGCACCACCTGCGTGCTGTTCGGCGACGGCGCCGGCGCGCTGGTGCTGGATGCTCAGAAGCAGGACGGGACCTCCGCCGATCGCGGCGTGCTGACCACGCATCTGCGCTCCGACGGCCGGCACAAGTCCAAGCTCTATGTCGATGGCGGCCCGTCCTCGACCCAGACCGTCGGCCATCTCCGCATGGAGGGCCGCGAGGTGTTCAAGCACGCAGTCGGCATGATCACCGACGTGATCGTCGATGCCTTCGAAGCCACCGGCCAGTCGGCCGAGACCATCGACTGGTTCGTGCCGCATCAGGCCAACAAGCGAATCATCGACGCCTCCGCCCACAAGCTGCACATCGCGCCGGAAAAGGTGGTGCTGACGGTCGATCGGCACGGCAATACCTCGGCCGCGTCGATCCCGCTGGCGCTCGATGTCGCGGTCAAGGACGGCCGGATCAAGAAGGGCGACCTCGTTCTGTTGGAGGCGATGGGCGGCGGATTTACCTGGGGCTCGGCCCTGGTGCGCTGGTGAGCCATTCCGCCCCACGAGATTTAGCTGGGGCGATTGACGCTTAGCCCTGCAGTTCCGTTCACGCTGCTGTTGACCATCGCCGCTTAACCTCTTAATTTCCGGACCGAATTATTCGCCGTGAGTTTGGGGCAGGCGATGGCGGGAACCGGAAAAACAGTTACACGGGTTGATCTGTGCGAGGCAGTCTACCAGAAGGTGGGCCTGTCGCGGACGGAGTCGTCCGCCTTCGTCGAGCTGGTCTTGAAGGAGATCACCGACTGCCTTGAGCGTGGGGAGACGGTCAAGCTGTCGTCGTTCGGGTCGTTCATGGTGCGCAAGAAGGGTCAGCGCATCGGACGTAACCCGAAGACCGGCACCGAAGTGCCGATCTCGCCGCGGCGGGTGATGGTGTTCAAGCCGTCCGCGATCCTCAAGCAGCGCATCAACGGCCAGCAGTCCAACGGCAAGATGAACGGCGAGGCGGCTGCCTCCGAGTTCAGCGCCGAGACCGAGTAGCCTCGGGCCCGGCCCAGAGCGGGCCCGGTCCGACGGGCAGGCCAAAAGCGTCATTTGTCAGCGTAGCCTAGCGTCACATCTTGTCAGCACGATCGAAGGGGAACGGGCATTTGGACAAGGCGCCGGATGCGTTTCGGACGATCAGCGAGGTCGCGCAGGAGCTCGACATTCCGCAGCACGTGCTGCGGTTTTGGGAGACGCGGTTCGCCCAGATCAAGCCGATGAAGCGAAGCGGGGGCCGGCGCTATTACCGGCCCGACGACGTCGATCTGCTCAAGGGCATCCGCCGTCTGCTCTACAGCGAAGGCTACACGATCAAGGGCGTGCAGCGGATCCTGAAGGAGCACGGCGTCAAGTCGGTGCAGGGGCTGGCCGACAGCTCCGCCGCGGTCTCCTTCGGCGCGCTCGAGGAAACCCTCGGCCAGGCCATGATGGAAGAGGGGCCGATCGGCGAGGCCGAGGTCGAATCGGAGGATGAAGAGGAGGAGGCCTCCGAGGAGGAAGGCATCGATTTCCGCTTCGTCGACACCGAGGATGACATCCTCGACACCTTCCGCGTCGGCCCACCCACCCGCGCCGGCATGAAGCCGGAGGAGCGCGAAAAGCTCGAAGGCGTGCTCAAGGAGCTGCTCGACTGCCGCGCCCTGCTCGACAGGGCGATGAAAGAGGTCTGACGCGCCGGGCGGGAGCTTCTAAGCCTCCGCTCCATCCGTCGCCCCACGAAACCCGCCCGCCCGACCTTGCATCCCATCCCAATCGCGGCTACAGGATCGGCCATCGGAGCGTGGCGCAGCCCGGTTAGCGCACTAGTCTGGGGGACTAGGGGTCGTGGGTTCGAATCCCGCCGCTCCGACCATTTTTCCCGCTTTTCATCTGTTGACCAGGCCTCCTCTTGAGGCACGCATCATCCGCCAGCGCCATTTCGCGACCGCAGTAGGTTTCAGTTTGGAACCACCCCCGTTCCGCGCTATTGTCCACCATTCCCGGCTGAGGCTCTGCCCGTAGGCGCTGGGGGCTGAGAGACCGATCGCGCTCCCGCCTGCATGATCAGGGGAGCGCGCCGCGATGCGGAAGTACGTCTATTTTCCATTGAAGATCGATTCCGAGACCATCGAGGGTGTCCGGAAGGCTTTGGCGGAGTCCCTCGAGCTTCTGAAACAGAATCGGCCGGACACGTTTCTGGGACGAAAGAGCTACGAGCCATTCCCGAGCGAGGCAACGCCGAGCGACGCTGGGGGGGAAAACGGCGGCGGCGACACCCCTCCGGCGTGAGCATGGTGGATGATGGACCCTCTGTTCGCCCGCGCCCAGCTCGCGATCGAAGAGAGCGCCACGATCCGGCAGGAGCGCCGGCTCCTGCATGAGGAGTTCGGGCCGCTGCGTGACCGGCTGCGCCTGACCATGCTCGAAAGCGCCATGCTGCGGTCGGAGGTCCTGGCTCATCGGCAGAACCATGATGGTGAGGACGCGCGTGAGCGCGACGTTGCCTCGTGAGCGCGTCGCGCCGGCTTTTCAACGCGCCGGCTGCCGCCTAAACTCCCCGCCTGGGGCTCCCGGCGCCCGTTCGGCGCCGGAGTTCGCTTTTGTTTTTGAATAATGCTCCGAGTTCCCACATGGACGCCGCCGTCGTCGACACCTCCTTTGGCCATTTTGAGAACGCCGAGCAGATCGCCTTCTGGAACGGGACGGGCGGGGCGCGCTGGGTGGCGCGGCGCGCGGAGATCGACGCGATGCTGGCGCCGGTGCAGGAGGCACTGCTGGAGCGGGCTGCGATCCAGCCGAGCGAGCGAGTGCTCGACATCGGCTGTGGCTGCGGCGCGACCCTGATCGCCGCGGCGGAGAAGGTCGGCTCCGGCGGCAGCGTGCTCGGCCTCGACGTCTCCGCTTCGATGCTCACATCAGCGCATGAGCTCGCGCCGGCCGAGGCGCCGGTCAGCTTCGTGCAGGGCGATGCCATGGTGCATCACTTCAAGGCGGCGAGCGCCGATCTCGTGATCTCGCGCTTAGGGGTGATGTACTTCGCCGATCCCGTGCGCGCCGTGCTCAACATCCGCAATGCCCTGCGCTCGGAAGGCCGCGTCGCCTTCGCCTGCTGGGGCGAGCTGCGTGACAACCCCTGGGCGCTGGAGCCGCTACAGGCGGCCTATGACCACGTGCCCAAGCTGCCGGGCTTGCGGCCGCATGCGCCGGATGATTTCGCCTTCGGCCCGCCCGACTGGGTCGAGAAGGTGATGACCGATGCTGGCTTGCGCCGAGTCCGGCTGGAGCGTTGCGATGTCACGCTCGATCTCGGCGCCGGCGGGGGCCTCGATGCCGCGGTGCAGACGGCGCTCGCGATCGGTCCTGCCAGCCGCGCCGTCGCCGGTCAGCCGGCCGAGCCACTGCAAGCCGCGACAGCGGCGGTGAGGAAGGCGCTCGCGCGCCATGCCAAGGGGCAGGGCGTGATGGTGCCCGCCTCGTTCTGGATCGTGACCGCCGTCGATCCGTAACGCGCGCTACGGTCGGAGCAGTCCGCGCCAGGACCAGCCGCGCGACAAAGCGCAAGATCGGTCGAGCGCATCCGCTGCCGGCGCGCTTAGTTGCGGCTGCCACGGAGCAGGGAACGATGACAGCGGCGCTGAGAAACTACCACGCCCGGATGCAACGGGTGCTGGATCATATCGACCGGCATCTGGACGATGATCTCGATCTGGACGCCCTGAGCAGCATCGCGGCCTATTCGAAGTATCATTTCCACCGGCAGTTCACGGCGACCTTCGGTCTCTCGGTGCATCGCTACATCCAGCTCGCCCGCATGAAGCGCGCGTCCTACCAGCTGGCCTATAGCGATGCCCACACGGTCACCGATGTCGCAATGGACGCCGGCTATGATGCGCCGGACGCTTTTGCCCGCGCCTTTCGACAGAGGTTCGGGCAATCGCCGTCATCGTTCCGGAAGTCTCCCGATTGGGAGCCGTGGCTTGCGGCCTTCGGGCCTCTCGACGACGCGAGGAGCAAGCTGATGCGGACGACCTTCATTCCTGACGACGTGACGATTCGCGATGTGCCGCCGACACCGGTGGCGATCATGGAGCATCGTGGCGATCCAGCGTTACTCGGCGCCACGATCCAGCGCTTCATCGCCTGGCGCAAGGCGGCGGGCCTTCATCCCAAGACGAACCCGACCTTCACGGTGTGGCGCTCCGAGCGGCGTCCCGCATCGCCTGTCGACTACAGCGTGGACCTCTGCGTCGGCACCGATCGGCCAATCGCGGCGCTCGGCTTTGACATCAAGGCCGGCGAGATCCCTGGAGGACGCTGCGCCGTGATCCGCGTGGTCGGCAACAGCCACAATCTGGAGCCGCCTGCACTGTACCTGTATCGAGACTGGCTTCCGGCCAGCGGCGAGGAGGCGCGTGACTTCCCGATCTACTGCCAGCGCTTGAGCCTATTCCCCGAAGTTCCGGAGCACGAGACGATCGCGGACCTGTTCCTGCCGCTCAAGTGAGGGCTCCGCTCGGGCGCGCACGAAGAATCCTCAAGGCAGCCGTGTTTCCGCCACGCGCTTCGAAGGGTTCCAGTTCCGCTGACGGAACGCCCCGGCACCTGCCGGCGTTGTTGCCGTAAGCGCCGGGCGGTCACACCCTGGCATTGAACCTTTGCGCGCATGCGCGCACCAACCTGATGGTCGGCTCGGTCGAGAGCCGCTTTTCAGGAAATTTTAATCGGGCGCCGGGGTTCATCCTCGGGAGCAGCTTTTTGCGGAGGCGCGTATGGTCCTCAAAGCTTTGAAGGTGTCGTTATCGGTGATTGCGGCCGCGAGTTCGGTGGCTTCGCTGTTTGCCGTGAGCTGGATCGGTCTGGCGTTGCTGGGTTACTAGCAACGCACGCTAATGTGCATAGGCGCAGCTGCGCCTATCAGGTCAAGCGCGCCCGGGTCAGATGATCCGGGCGCGCTTGCTTCGGGTGTGCCGACTAGGCGAACGCCTTTTCCACGGTTTCGATCAGCACGCGGAAAGACTTGTCGTGGCGCGTGATCGGCGGGATGGCCCGGGTGATGCCGAGCAGCTGATAGACCGCCATCTGCGCCGCGCGCACCGAATATTCCACCGTGAACACGACATCGTCGGGGATTTCGACGAACTGGCTGACGAAGGCGAGATTCTTTGAATTCGCCGGCACTGGCAGCGGCCGGTCGCTCTTGTGGCGCGGCATGAACATGCTGGTGATGTAGGGCAGGCGGCAGGGCACGCAGCTCGCATTGTCGAACACCGCGAGCTCGAAGTTGAGGTGGCCGCAAAGCTCCTTCAAGATCTCGGCGCCGCTGCAATCGGCCATCGCCTTCGGCACGAAATTGCCGATCCGGTCGGGATGCAGCGCGTAGCCCCAGAACACCTGCACGTCCTTCGGCTGACCGACGAAATGCGGCTGGTGATACAGCACGATCGACATCAGCCAGTTGGAGTCGGTGAAGGTGACGAGGCCGCCGGTGCCCGCCTTGTTGCCGCTGAACGCCTCCATTGCATCGAAGAAGCGCGCGTTGCGGCAGGTGACGGTGAACGACTCCCAGCAGGATTCCGGAATCGAGGAGTTGAACGCGGCGGGATTGCCGAACTCGGGCCGGCCTTGCGCGATCTTCTCCCACAATGTCCAACCCTTGCTCTCGCGCTTGGTGAGGCGCGGCGGCGCCGCATCTTGCGAGCCGAGGCTGGTGGCATCGGTCATCGAGCCGTTCTGGAAGAACACGAGATCGTCCGCGGACACGGCGAGTATCTCGGTCTTGCCGTTGCGATCGAGCGTGAGCTGCTTGACGACATGCTTGCCCGCTTCGGTCGCGAGCGCGATGTCGGTGACGTCGACATCGCCCTCGAACGTCACGCCACGGCCTTCCAGCCATTTCACCAGCGGCACCACGATCGCATCGTACTGATTGAACACGGTACGCTTGACGCCGGCGAGCGTCTCGATGCGCGGAAATTCGTTCATGAAGCGATGCAGGTAACGCTTGAACTCGACCGCGCTGTGCCAGGGCTGGAAGGCGAAGGTCGTCTGCCACATGAACCAGAAGTTCGTCGTGAAGAACGGCGGCGACAGCCAGTCGGTGATGCGGGAATTGCCGAGCTTCTCCTCGGAGGCTTCCGTCAGCCTGACGAGCTCGAGCCGGTCCTGCATCGAGAAGCCCATCGTCGAGACGTCGACCTTGTGCCGGTTGCGGTCGACGAGGCGTGCCTGAGAGTGCGCGACATGGTCCTTGTTGAAGGCAATGGTCTCGTCGCGCACCGTGCGGTTCGGATCGCTGGCGCCGGGGATCGTCGAGAGCAGGTCCCACGTGCATTCGTAATGATCGGTGGTCAGCATGCGGCCGCCGCGCAGCGAGAATGAGCCGTCCGGCAATTGCGTGCCGTCGAGGCTGCCGCCGAATGGGAGGTTCTTCTCGAAAATGCTGATGTTGCTTCCCGCGACACCGCCGTCGCGGATCAGGAATGCCGCTCCGGCAAGGGCGCCGATGCCACTGCCGATGAAGTACGCTTTCATGATGGTTCACCCGGATCGTCATTGACGATCCGGGGCTTAGCGACTGGAGGAAGGGGCGGAACTGATCCAGGTCAACTCGCGCAGGCGCCGTGATCACGATCTCGCGCGCGGCGCTGCGACGTTAGCGCACATTGTCGCGGCGCCATTTCTCCAAGTCCTTCTGGGCCTCCGCGGGCCATTTCGCATCCGCCGGCACGATCAGGAGCGGCTTGTCATTGTAGCGCATCGCCACCGCGACCCGCTTCTTCGCAGCATCCATCACCACCAGCGCCGCGGTGGTGCTACAGTTATGCAATTGGCAGGCTTCGCCGATGAAGATCTTGCCGTCGTAGCGGACCTTCCCCAGCCCGCTCAGGGTCCATTGGAGATCAGGATATCGGGCGCTCGACACTGCCGCCTTGAGAGCCTTGGCCAGCTCGGCGTATCCCAGGAGCTCCTCCGTCTTGTAGATGGCACCGCGGCTCAGCGCGTCCCATCCCTTGGCGGCGGTCTGGAATTTCAAGTCCTCGACCGGACCGAATCCGTTCGCCGTCCATGTCCAACGGTGCCCGCGGAGTGTCGACCTGGGCGCCGTCTCGAACACGATCCGATCGGGCTCGATCGTCTGTTTCACCATCGCGCAGTTATTGAGCGGCCCGTCCAGGCGAACGGGCTGGTTCGCCGTGAACCGGAGCACGAAGGGCGATTCGTCGCACGCGTTGCCGCCGTCGCTGCTCGAGCCGATCACGAAATCGGTGGCACCGATCCGGCCGTTGTTGTCGAGATCGATGATGTGCTTCGTCAGGAGCAGCTTGCCGTCGACGAACAGCTGGTCGTCATCGTCGGGCGGGACTTCCTTGATCTCGATGGTGTGACCGAACAGCTCGGTCTTGACAGGTTTTGCGAATGCAATTCCGGGAACCAGGCAGAGAACAATCAGCAGGGCACGCATGTCCAATCGGGCCTTCACTGTGAGACAGTGGTTCAAGCGAATGATTTCACCGCTGCCTGCAATAGCACCTTCAACGATTTGTCGTAAGGCGTCACAGGCGGAATGGCGCGGTCGATGTTCATGAGTTGATAGACCGCGTGCATGGCCCCGCGCACCGAATATTCGATGGTGAACACGGCATCCTCCGGCAGCTCGACGAACTGGCCGAGGAGAGCGAGGTTTTGCGAGGTCGGCGGCACCGGCAATGGCCGGTCGCCCGGGTTGCGCGGCATGAACTCGCTCATGATGTAGGGCATCCAGCACGGCACGCAGGTGGCGTCGTCGAACACCGTGAGCGGGAAGCGCAGGTGCCCGCACAGCTCCTTCAGGATCTCCGCGCCGCTGCATTCGGACATCGGCTTGGGCACGAAATTGCCGACGCGATCGGGATAGAGACCATAGCCCCAGAAGATCTGGATGGCTTCAGGCTGGTCCGGAAAATACGGCTGGGCGTACAGCACGATCGACAGAAGCCAGTTCGAATCCTTAAAGGACACGAGGGCGCCGGTGCCGGCGACGTTGCCGCTGAAGGCCTGCATCGCATCGAAAAAGCGCGCGTTCCGGCAGGTCACCGTGAACGACTCGAAGCTCGACTCCGGGATGTTGGAGTTGAAGACCGCGGGATTGCCGAATTCGGGCCGGCCGGCAGCGAGCTTCTCCCATAGGTCCCAACCGTGGCTGTCGTCCTTGGTCAGCTGCTTCGGCGGGCTGTGGTGGCTGCCGAGGCTGGTCGCGTCTGTCATCGAGCCGGCCGTGTAGAACACGAGGTCATCGGCGGCGAGATCGATGCTGCGGCTCACGCCGTCCTGCACCAGGTCGAGGCGCGTGGCGCGATGCCGGCCGTTCTCCGTCGAGAGCGCGATGTCCGTGACATCGGCGCCGCCGACGAAGTTGACGCCGTGGTCCTCGAGCCAGCGCATCAGCGGCTTCACGATCGAGTCGTTCTGATTGTAGACCGTGCGCTTGACCCCGCCGAGCGTATTCATCGTCGGGAATTCGTTCATGAAGCGGCGCATGTAGCGCCTGAACTCGACCGCGCTGTGCCACGGCTGGAAGGCGAACGCCGTCTGCCACATCAGCCAGAAATTCGTGGTGAAGAACGGCGGCGACAGCCAGTCCGAGATCAGCGAATTGCCGAGCTTGTCCTCGGAGGTTTCGGTGAGCCTGGTCATCTCAATGCGGTCCTGCATCGAGAAGCCCATGGTGGAGACGTCGACCTTGTGCCGGTTGCGATCGACCAGCCGCGCCTGCGCATGCGTGACGTGCAGCTTGTTGAACATCTCGGTTTCGCTGAGGATGTCCTCCGAGGGCTGCGAGGCGCTCGGGATGGTCGACAACAGATCCCAGGTGCATTCGTACTGCGTGGTGGTGAGCATCCGCCCGCCGCGCATCGAGTAGGAGCCGTCCGGCAACCGGGCGCCGTCCAGGCTGCCGCCGTAGAGCCGCTTCTCGAAGATGGTGATGCTCTGTCCGGGCACGCCGCCGTCCCGGATCATGAATGCTGCGCCTGAAAGTGAGCCGATGCCACCGCCGATGAAATAGGCCTTCATGATGCCGACCTGCGATTTAAAGGTTTGAAACAAAATAGGAAAAATGCCGGCAGGCGCCGCGAACCACTGGCCGTAACAAAGCCTGCCGAAGGTCATGTTACCGCAGCGGGATGAATTAGTCGTCAACAGCTTGAGGTCGTTTGTCCAGGTGCGGCGCAATGTCCCGACATTCGCGTCGGGCAGTCTCGCTGCGCTCACCGCGACGAGGCGTAGGGTGGGCAAAGGCGCGCCCACGATGCTGTTGATCGGACATGGTCCATCGCGCGCCGTGCCCACCGCGGTCCCTCGGTCGAGAATGGTGGGCACGGCGCCGCAGCAGCATCGTGCGTCGATGCAGCGGAGCAGGGCGCCTTTGCCCACCCTACGCTCTGTGCTCGCAATGACGGGCAACGAGCGAGCTACGCCAATAGCAGTCTGAAAGGCTGAGGCGTCGATTTACATAGCTACGGACCACGTCCTCAATGCCCCGCCATGTGCCGGCCGATCTCCGTCAGATCGGCTTCGTCGGCGCGGGTCTCGTAGACCAGCTGACCGTGGAACATCACCACCAGACGGTCCGACAGCTCCAGCAGCTCATCGAGGTCCTCGCTGACCAAGAGCACCGCGGCGCCGCGGTTGCGGGCGGCCATGATCTCGGCGTGGATCTGCGCGACCGCCGCGAAGTCGAGGCCGAAGCAGGGATTGGCGGCGATCAGGACCTCGACGTCATGGCCGAGCTCGCGCGCCAGCACCGCGCGCTGCACGTTGCCGCCTGACAGCGCCGAGATCGGCGTGTCCGGCGTGCGGGTCTTGATCTTGTAGCGGTTGATCTTGCTGGTCGCGTCCTTGCGGAACGCCGATTTGTTGAGCCACCAGCCGCCGCTGGCGAACGGGGCGCGGTCGAACTCCCGCAGCGCGATGTTGTCGGCGACGCTCATGCCGCCGACACAGGCATTCTTCAGCGGCTCCTCGGGCAGCAGCGACATCTTGTGCCGGCGCATCTCCTCGCGCGTGGCGGAATAGGGCGCGCCCGACACCTTGACCGCGCCGCTTTCGGCCTCGCCTTGGCCGGCCAGCACCTCGACCAGCTGGCGCTGGCCATTACCGGAGACGCCGGCGATGCCGACGATCTCCCCGGCGCGCACGGTGAGCGACAGATCGTGCACGGCGAGCCCGCCCGCATCGTCGCGCGCGACCAGCTTCTCGACCTCGAGCCGGACTTTCCCGGCCTCGCCGGTGCGCGACGGCTGCACCGTGAGCTGCTCGGCGCCGATCATCATCCGCGCCATGTCATCGGGTGTCAGCTCGGAGACCTTGCCCCGGCCCGCGAGCTTGCCTCGGCGGAGAATGGTGACCTCGTCGGCAAACGCCATCACTTCGCGGAACTTGTGGGTGATCATCAGGATGGTCAGCTCGCCGGCCTCGACCATCTTGCGCAGCATGCCCAGCACCTCGTCGGCCTCGCCGGGCGTCAGCACCGAGGTCGGCTCGTCCAGGATCAGGAAGCGGCGCTTGAGATAGAGCTGCTTGAGGATCTCGCATTTCTGCCGCTCGCCGGCGGAGATGTCCGAGACCTTGGCATCGAGCGGCACACGGAACGGCATACGCGACAGGAACGCCTGCAGCTCCTGCTTTTCTTTGGCCCAATTGACCACGGCAGGCACGTCGTCGCGCGCCAGCACCAAATTCTCCGCGACCGTCATCGCCGGCACCAGCGTGAAGTGCTGATAGACCATGCCGAGGCCGAGCGCGTGGGCGTCCTTGGGATTGCCGATGGCGCGCGCGCGTTCGGCGATCAGCACGTCTCCCTCGGTCGGGCGATAGTAGCCCATGATGCATTTGACCAGCGTCGACTTGCCGGCGCCGTTCTCGCCGAGCAGTGCGTGGAACGAGCCGGGACGCACCTTCAGCTCGACATTGTCGAGCGCGGTGAACGCGCCGAAGCGCATCGTCATCGCGATGGCCTCGACGCCGAACGCGTCCGAGGGCGTCGGATCGTCGCCGATCACGACAGCGCCTCGATCAGCGCGGAGGAGGTCGCGACCGCGCCGAACACGCCGCCCTGCATCTTGATCATCTTCAGCGCGTGGTCGTGATTGCCTTTGTCGGTGGCGCCGCAGCAGTCCGACAGCAGCACGCATTCGAAGCCGCGGTCGTTGCCCTCGCGCATCGTGGTGTGGACGCAGACATCGGTGGTGATGCCGGTCAGCACGATGTTCTGGATGCCCTTGAGGCGCAGGATCAGCTCGAGGTCGGTGGCGCAGAACGAGCCCTTGCCGGGCTTGTCGATGATGATCTCGCCGGGCAGGGGCGCGAGATCCGGAATGATCTCCCAGCCCGGTTCGCCGCGCACCAGGATGCGGCCGCACGGGCCGGGATCGCCGATGCCCGCGCCGATCTGCTGCGAGCGCCAGCGCTTGTTGGCGGGCAGGTCGGAGAGATCGGTGCGGTGGCCCTCGCGGGTGTGGATGATGCAAAAGCCCTGCGCGCGCATCACGGCGAGCAGCTTCTTGATTGGCTCGATCGGCGCGCGGGTCAGTGAGAGGTCATAACCCATCTTGTCGACATAGCCGCCGACGCCGCAGAAATCGGTCTGCATGTCGATCACGATCAGCGCCGTGTTCTCAGGACGCAGATCGCCGTTGTACGGCCAGGCATAGGGCTCGGAGCGGATGGTGCGCTGGGTCATGGTCAAACTCCCGTCAAATCGTCTGGGGCCTCATGGTTCGAGACGCGTCGCAAGGGCGACGCTCCTCACCATGAGGGTTTGGTTGGCCGGTCGCCGCGCAAAGACTCCTCATCCTGAGGAGGCCGCCGCAGGCGGCCGTCTCGAAGGATGGCCGCGCGAAGATTAGCTGCTTCAACGTCCTTCGCATCGCCGGCTTTCATCATCGGGTGATGGACAGCTCGGCCGGCGCGCCGCTGAGGGTGCGCTTCGGCGAGCAGGTGATGACCATGATGAGAAGCGTCAGGATGTAGGGCGCGGCGTTGAACAGATGATAGCCGGAGGTGACGCCGACCGATTGCAGCGCAGGTCCAAGCGCGGCAGCACCGCCGAAGGCGAGCGAGGCCCACAGGCACAGCATCGGATCCCAGCGCGCGAAGATGACGAGCGCGACCGCGGTGATGCCTTGGCCCGAGGAGAGTCCTTCGTTCCAACTGCCGGGATAGAACAGCGACAGGAACGAGCCGCCGATGCCGGCGAGAAAGCCGCCGGCCATGGTGGCGCGGAGCCGGATCGCCAGCACCGAATGCCCCATCGCGCGCGCCGCATCGGCGCTCTCGCCGGCGGTGCGGATGAGGAGACCCCAGCGCGTGGTCTTGAATGCCCAGAACAGGATTGGCGCGAGGATGACGCCGATCAGGAACAGCACGTTGATGCGCAGCGCGGCGCGCACCTGCGGCACGTCGCTCCACCAGCCGAAATCGATCGCCGGCAGCCGCGCCGCGGTCGGCTCGATCAGCGGCTTGCCGAGGAAGAAGGCGAGGCCGGTGCCGAACAGCATCAAGGAGATTCCCACCGCGACGTCGTTGACGCGCGGCAGCGAGCAGATGCCGGCATGCAGCGCGCCTAATAGCGCTCCGGTGAGGCCGGCGGCGAGCACGCCGAGCCAAGGCGAGCCCGAGAGATAGGAGATGCCATAGGCGCTCATCGCGCCCATCACCAGCGTGCCCTCCAGGCCGAGATTGATGCGGCCCGAGCGCTCGGTGATGCATTCGCCGAGACTGACGAACAGGAAGGGCGTGGAGACGCGGATGGCGCCGCCGAGCACCGCGAGCGGGACCGTCCAGAGCCCGATATTGCCGTCAGCCATGGCTCAGGACTTTCCTTTCAGAAACCCGATGCGCCCGTAGAGCGCGTCGCTCGCCAGCACCGAGATGAAGATGATCCCTTGCAGCACCAGCACGGAGGCATCGGGCAGGCCGAGCCGGCGCTGCAACAGGCCACCGGAGGCATTGATGCCGCCGAGCAGGATCGCCACGGGGACGATCGCCAGCGGATTTTGCCGCGCCAGGAACGCCACGAGAATGCCGGTGAAGCCGTAGCCGACCGCGAGGTTGGCATTAGTGCGGCCCTGCACGGCGGCAACCTCGACCATGCCGGCGAGGCCGGCACAGGCACCGGCGAGGAAGCACACGGTCAGGATCAGCTTGCCGACGGAGAGGCCGACGATCTTGGCGGCGCGGATGTTGCCGCCGGCGACGCGCGCGGCGAAGCCGAAGGTGGTGTGATAGATCAGCACGTAGGACGCGATCGCCAGGATTAGCCCGAACACCAGGCCCCAATGCACGTCGGTGCCGGGGATGGTGCCGATCATGTTGGCGGCGCCGATCTCGCGCGTCGACGGCTTGTTGAGGCTCGCCGGATCGCGCATCACGCCTTCGACGAGATGGTTGAGGATGGCGAGCGCAATGTAGACCAGCAGCAGGCTGGAGATCGTCTCATTCACTCCGCGATACTGGCGCAGTCCACCCGACAGCAAAATCCACAATCCGCCGCCGGTCATGCCGGCGATCACCATCGCGACCTGAACGACGAGCGGCGGCATGCCCTGCAGCGCCAGCGCGACCGACGTCGCCGACAGCGCGCCGATCAAGAGCGCGCCTTCGCCGCCGATGATCACCATGCCCAATTGCGCGGGCAGGGCGGTGCACAGCGCGGTCAGGATCAGCGGCGCGGCGCGGCTCAGCGTGTTCTGCCAGGAGAACCAGGTGCCGAACGCGCCGTAATACATGTACCAATAGAGATCGAGCGGGTTCTTGCCGAACAGCGCCACGAACCCACCAAATACCAGGAGCGCGGCGACCAGCGCCGCGCCCGGGATCAATATGTACTCAATGCTCGCGCCGTAGCGTTGCAGAAAACCTGCGTCGGCGGCCGGCGCGATGGCGGCCGCATCAACCGTATCGGCCGCCTCTGTTGTCACGACGTCGCTCCGATCACGCCCTCGACCAGATAGTCCATCTTCTCGAGCTCGGGATCTTTCTGGCCGCGCTCGGTGCCCGCGGTGATCACCGTGTTGCCCTTGTTGTCCTTGATCGGGCCCTTGAAGATCGTATAGCCGTCGCCGAGGAATTTGGCCTTGATCTCGTCGGCATGCTTGCGCGCCTGCTCCGAGACGGCCTCGCCGTAGGGCGACACCTTCACCAGCTCTTCCTTGAGTCCGCCGCGATAGAAGTTCGGAATGCTCTCACCGGCCGCCAGCATCTTGACGAACTTCGGATACAGCGCTTCCCAATTCCACTCGGCGCCGGTCAGATACGCCTTCGGCGCCAGCGGCGACTGGTTGACGTGATAGCCGGTCACGAAGGCGCCGCGGCGCGCCGCGTTCTCGACCATCGTCTTCGGACCGTCGACATGGCAGGTCAGCACGTCGACACCCTGGTCGATCAGGCTGTTGGTGGCCTCGGCCTCCTTGACCGGCATCGACCAGTCGCCGGTGAAGATCACCTGCGTGGTCGCCTTGGGATTGGCGAGCTGCGCGCCGAGGGTGAAGGCGTTGATATTGCGCAGCACCTGCGGGATCGGCTTTGCGGCGACGAAGCCGAGCTTGCCGCTCTTGCTGGTGTAGCCCGCGACGATGCCGGACAGATATTGCGCCTCGTCGATGTAGCCGAAATAGGACCCGGCGTTCTTCGGATCCTTCTCGCTCCACAGGCCGCCGCAGTGCTCGAAGCGCAGCTTCGGGTACTTGTTGGCCATCTTGATCATGTGCGGATTGTAGTAGCCGAACGAGGTCGGGAACAGCAGGCTGGCGCCGTCCAGATTGATCATCGACTCGATCGTCTTCTCGACCGCGTCGGTCTCCGGCACCTTCTCCTCTTCGATGACCTTCAGCCCGGGCAGCTTCTTCAGTGCGGCCGCGCCCTGCGCATGCGCCTGGTTGTAGCCGTAGTCGTCGCGCGAGCCGACATAGATGAAGCCGATCGTCGTATCGGCTGCGAAGGCCGGCCGCAGGCCCGCGGCTGCGCCGAGCGTCAGCGCCGCGCCACCCTGCAACAGATGCCGTCGTGAAATCCTGCCAAAGTCCATTGGTGTGCTCCCTCGGCGGGCTGTCGCGCCCGCGCCTCTCGGCTTCACCGTCGCGGCGCCGCCTCGGAAAGGGAGATCGCAAGCTTCGTGCCAGGGACTTTCGGTCGGGCAGAGGAGCTAAGCTACTGAAGTCACTTAGCTTTAAGATTGCTTCCAATGTGGGCAACGAGCGGCGTGAGCAAATTTTCGCCTATATTTTAATCAATCAACTTCAATTGTATGCAACGAGTTCAGGCTCGCGAGACCTTCGGAAAGTCACCCGGTATGTGCGCGCATGACGGTTGTGAGAACTTTGTTCCGAGCGCCAAGCTACTGCGAGACCGTGGGCTCTCCCCACGTCATTGCGAGCGCAGCGACGCAATCCAGGGGCTGTGGGCGGGACTCTGGATTGTTTCGCTGCGCTCGCAATGACGGAGGAAAGAGCGGCGCACACGGCAGCGAAGCCACGCTTGGCGCGGCCCGCCACGTCATGATGAAGCGCGTCGCGCTGGTCAGATCCCGAGCAGCCACACGGCGACGATGGTGCCGATCACCGCAATTCCTGAGATCGTCCAGCCTGTGACATAAGCGCCGTTGTCGGCGACGACCTGGTCGACCATCGTGTCGTGCCAGCTCTCGTCCTGCCAGTGCCCCTGTTGGTACGCCATGCGAACCTCCTCGAGCCTGCCTCCCCATGGAATATGTCGGAGGCGATCGCGCGCGGTTCAACCGGGAGATGAGTCTTTTCGGTGGTGCGTTGCAACGTCGACCGCGACATCTTCTCTGGTCTTGTCCGGCAAACGCCCTAAGCTCGGCGCGCGTTCCGCGAAGAGAACGAGCAGGTCGCCGGCTGTCGCGCCGGCCACAGGGAAGGACAGACGTCGATGAAGGATTTCGCCGGCAGGACCGCCGTGATCACCGGAGGCGGCACGGGCATGGGCCGCGAGCTCGCCCGACAGCTCGTTGCCGAGGGCTGCAACGTCGCGATGTGCGACATCTCGACCGAGGCGATGGCCGAGACCAGGCGGCTGTGCGAGGCCGATGGGCTGCCGCAGGGCCTGCGCGTCACCACGCACGTCGCCGACGTCTCGATCGAGGCGCAGCTGCAGCGTTTCCGCGATGAGCTCGCCGAGCAGCAGGCGACCGACAAGATCCATCTGCTGTTCAATAATGCCGGCATCGGCGGCGGCGGCAGCCTGTTCAGCAACAGCCGCGAGCAGTGGGAGCGCACCTTCAACATCTGCTGGGGCGGCGTCTATCTCGGCGTCCGCACCTTCCTGCCGATGCTGCTGAAGGCCGACGAGGCCCACATCGTCAACACGTCGAGCGTCAACGGCTTCTGGGCCTCGGTCGGCATGGGCGTCTCGCACACCGCCTACAGCGCCGCGAAATTCGCCGTGAAGGGTTTTACGGAAGCGCTGATCAACGATCTCCGCCTCAACGCCCCGCACATCAAATGCTCGGTGGTGATGCCCGGCCACATCGGCACCTCGATCGTCTCGAACTCACGCAAGGTGCAGAGCGGCGGCGCCTCCGACGAGCTCAGCGAGACCGAGCTCGCCCAGGCCCGCCAGCGCATGAAGGGCATGGGCATCGACGTCTCAGCGATGAGCGATCAGGACATCCAGAACGCCGCCCGCGAACGCGCCCGCAGCTTCCTCGAGGATGCGCCGACGACGGCCGCACAGGCGGCGAAGATCATCCTCGAGGGCGTGAAGGCCGAGCAATGGCGCATCCTGGTCGGCGAGGACGCCAAGCTGCTCGACATGCGCGTGCGGCAATCCCCGGAGCAGGCCTACGAGCCGGAGTTCTTCCAGCGGTTTGCCCAGGAGGCGGGGTGGAAGCTGGGGTAGGGATACCTGTTAGTTGTGGACATCGCTCGTACGGCCCGGACAGTGAGCTCCCCTCCCCCTTGCGGGGAGGGGTCGGGGGTGGGGGTCCACGAGTCCCGCTGCTAGTGAGATCGAACGCCATGGATGACGCCCGACGATCTTTCGCGCAGCGTATGCGCGCCGAGCCCACTGACGCCGAGAGAGTCCTCTGGCAACATCTTCGCCACGACCTCAAGCTGGCCGGCTCTCACTTCCGTCGTCAGGCGCAGATTGGTCCCTTCATCGTCGACTTCGTCAGTCGCAAAGCAAAACTGGTAATCGAAGTCGATGGTGGCCAGCATGATTGGCGGAAAGAAGAAGACGCTGCTCGCACCAAGCAAATCGAAGCTGCTGGTTATCGCGTTCTTCGATTCTGGAACAACGACGTGCTTGGCAACATTGAAGGCGGGCTTCACGAAATTCAGTGCGCGTGGACCCCCACCCCCGACCCCTCCCCGCAAGGGGGAGGGGAGACGAGACGGCCGCGCCGTCCCCGCAGAACACGGAGACCGAGCAAAGCGTGATCGCGTGCGTACAAGCCGATAGGCTTGTGGGTTTAAGCTGTCGTTCTCTTCTACCGCGACGACGCCACCCGATACGCCATCCGCGTATGGCTCGGGCAATACGGCAAGCCCTCGATCGGCTTCGAGCCGCAGAAGCAGAAATCGTCCGCGCCGGGCGTGGAGATCGGCCAGCGGCAGCGTTCCTTGGAGAGTTCGAACAGCGAGCAGCCGTTCTCGACCGGGCCGGCCGGCGGCTCCTCGATCACGATCGGCGGCGGATCGTTGGGCACCGCGCGCAGGATGCGGCGGCGCAGTTTCGGCACGGGGCGGCGGGCGCCGTCGCGGGCGTTGTCCCGGACCATGCGCCTGGTGTCGCCGCCATTGTCGCGCGTCAGCGCGAGGCGGGAGATCTTGCCGATCACGGCATTGCGGCTGACGCCGAGCTCGGCGGCGATCTCTCGGCAGGTCAGCCCGGCCTCAAAGTGCTGCTTCAGGGCCTGGAGCCGTTCCTCGGTCCAGGTGGGTTGGGTCTGTCGTTCGGCGGGCATTGTGTCGCTTCCAAGTTTGATCCGTCCTGGATCGTCCTGGCCGACGGCTGCACCCGAAACTGTCTCCGCTTACGTGTCCCTGTTACGCCCGTCCGTTGTCGCGAATCGACAGCAGCCCGTCCTTGATGGCGAGCCGGATGCCTTCTTCGATCAACGTTCTGCAGACACCCGGAACGCTGGTGCCGTGGGTGCCCTGTTTCACGAGCTTTTCGAGATAGCCAATGGTGGCCAGGGCCAGGGTTACGGGGATGCGGTCAGTCTCGGCTTTTTCCGTCGCCATGCCCAAAAGCTAGTCCGTAACCGGTGTACAGAAAAGTAACTTTTTAGACTCTATTAGGAATCCAATGGGTTGTACAGCCACTTGGGGATAAGTGGTTAAGGCATTGAATTTTAAAGAAATGTGACGAATCCGACGGGGCGCGGCGATGACTCTCCGCGCGCTCGGCGAGTCCCGGCCCGGAATGGTACGGTGCACGAGCGGGTGGAGGGGATTCGCACTGCAACCGGCGGGACTCCTCCGATGGCTGGTCCCCAGCCAATCGAACGTGTGTTGCGATGGTTCCCGGCGCCGCGCGCCCCCGGCCGGCCTGGCGGCGGCGACGCCGAACGACGATTTCTACGATTCAGAAAATAACGCTTTCGTTTTTCCGGAAATCGTGCTTTACTCCGCGTATCCCGCCTCACTCGGAAGGGGCGTAGCGCGCGATCGTCACGACACGCGAGGCGGGGATGCGATGGCCGCGATGGAGCCGCAGCGTGTTCTCACGGATGCGCGGACGAACGGCTGATTGCGGACGCAAAAGCGTGTGGTCCTGGCGCCCCGAAGCTGGCGCCAAATCAGCGGGCGATGATCCCGCTGACGACGGTGGCTATTAAGCCGGACACCGGGGAGAGCGCGCCATAAGCGTGAAAACCATCGCGCAGGGAAGGCCGGGCGTTCTCGGCTGCACCTGTGGTACCTGCCGCCTGCATTTTTTCTCGCAGGCGGGCCGCAGGCGTCAGCCGACGCCTGGCCTTCCCTGCGCCCTCCGATGTTTCAGAGGGCGGAAGTTGCAGCATGACTCGGGCAGGATTGTCGCGAGACCGCGGATGTGTGTTCGCGCGCGTCTCCACTCGTGTCGGTGGGTTGCTCCGCTCGCGCCTCACACTCCGCCGTCGTCCCGGGCTTGACCCGGGACCCATAACCCCAGGGAGCAGTTGGCTTGCGCAGGTCCGGCCCCCTCGTGTCACCACATCCGCCGGTGGCTATGGGTCCCGGGTCAAGCCCCGGACGACCGCCGTGTGTGTGGCGCTACCGTGCGCTCCCGACGCAAAACTCAGCCGTGCACGACCGACTTAGCGATCATGCAGTGAATGCCCTTGGAGCCGTTGACCGTCTGCGTCACCCGCAGGTCCGCCGCGAGGCTGCACAGCGTATACGCATCCTCGCGCGACAGATTGCGCTTCTCGCCGAGCAGCACGATCATGTCGCGCAGCGCCTTCACCACGCATTGGTCGAGATCCGGGTCCATCGCCATCGTCATGTAGTGCGTGGGCGTCTCCGCACGCGGATAGTCGAATGTCAGATCCTTGCGTACGGTGAGACGGAAGCGGCCCTGCAATGCGGTCTCGATCGCGGTCACGCAGACCTCGCCGTCGCCCTGCACGCCATGGCCGTCGCCGCAGGAGAACAGTGCCCCCGGCACGAACACCGGCAGATACAGTTTAGCGCCGGCGCCCAGCTCCTTGTTGTCGAGATTGCCGCCCATCGCGCGCGGGATCAGGGAGGTGATGCGGCCCCAGGCCGGCGGCGGCGCCGTGCCCATCACGCCGAAGAACGGCGCCAGCGGCAACTCCAGGCCCCACGGCATCTTGCCGACCATGCGCTCGCGATCGAGCGGGATGTTCATCAGCCGGCTCTCGTGGAAATCGTCGGGCAGGGTGCCGGCCAGTGGCCGGATGAAATTGTAGCCCCAATCCTGCCGCAGCTGAACGTCGAGGATCTCGACTTCCAGCACGTCGCCGACCTCGGCGCCGCGCACCGCGACCGGCCCGGTCAGGATATGGCCCGGCACCATGCGCTCGCTGCGCGCGTGCACATCGAACAGCTCCGGCGGCACGTGGAATTTGCTGGTATCCGGCACCACGTCGGGCCCGCCGCTGATCGAATCGATCGTGACCTCGTCACCGCTGTCGACCGTCAGCACGGGCTTCAGCCGGGATTCGAAGAAGCCCCAATGGCAGGTCTCGGGGCTGGCGTGCAGATGATGATGGGCCATGGTGCTCTCATTCGTGCCGGTTCGGCGAAGAGCATAGCCCATCACGTCGCGTTCGCAGAGAGATGGCAACGCATGGCGGCTGTCGTGTATGAGGGCAGCCGTTGTCTCTCACCGCGCGCCGGAGCCAGGAATGTTCTTTGTGTTGTCGAAGACGCTCGGCCTCTTGGCGTTGCCGACCAATTTCATGATCGCGCTGGGCCTCATCGGCGCTCTCCTGATGCTGACGCGGTTTGCCCGGGCGGGACGCAGGCTGGTGGTGTCGGCGATGCTGCTGCTGGCGATCGTCGGGCTGACGCCGCTCGGCAGCCTGATGCTGTCTCCGCTGGAAAGCCGCTTCCCGAAATGGGACCCGGCGAAGGGCCCGCCGGACGGCATCATTGTGCTCGGAGGTCCCGTCGATTCCGATCTCTCCGTCATGTACGGCATGCCGGTGACGGTCGCGGGCGCCGACCGGGTGATCCAGGCTGCGGTGCTGGCGCGGCGCTATCCGAATGCGCGAATCCTGTTCACCGGCGGCAGCGCCAACCTGATTGCGACGGAAGCCAAGGAAGCCGACGTCGGCGCCGAAATCCTGCTGAGCCTCGGCGTGCCCAAGGAGCGCTTGCTGCTGGAGCGGCAGTCGCGCAACACCTACGAGAATGCGATCTTCTCCAAGGCAATGATCTCCCCGAAGCCCGGCGAGCGCTGGCTCCTGGTCACCTCGGCCTATCACATGCCGCGTTCGATCGGCCTGTTCCGCAAAGCCGGCTTCCCGGTCGAGCCCTATCCGGTGGACTGGCGCGTCGGCCGCGTGCTCGATGTCGACGGCATCTCGCTGCTCGGCCTGCGCCGCGCCGACATTGCCGTGCGCGAATGGGTGGGGCTTTTGGCCTACCGCCTGCGCGGCCGCACCGACGATCTGTTTCCCGGCCCGACCTAAGGCGTTGGTGTGAAGGCGGCCGCCTTCGCCGCCAGCTCGCCGCGCACGCGCGCGACCACCGGCTCGAAGCGGCAGCCGGCATCCTGCCGGAACAGCCGTGCGCTCGGATACCACGGACTGTCATCGCGATCCCGCAGCCAGCGCCAATCGGCGGCATAGGGCAGCATGATCCAGGTCGGCCGTCCCAAGGTCGCGGCGAGATGCGCGGCGCTGGTGCAGACGGTCACGACGACGTCGAGACACGACATCAGAGCCGCCGTCTCCGCAAAGTCGGAGAGATCAGCGGTGACGTCGCGGATGCCGCTCTGCTGCGCGAGGAGCGCCTTGTCCGCCGGCCGCAGCTCCTTTTGCAGGCTGATGAAGTCCGCCTCGACATCGAGCAGCGGCAGCAGGGTCGACAGCGGCATCGAGCGGTTGCCGTCATTGGCCTGGTGCGGGTTGCCGGACCAGACGAGGCCGACGCGCAGCCGGTCGTGCCATCCCAGCCGCTGCTCCCAGACCGCGACGCGGTCGGCCGGGGGAGGTGGCAGATAGTCGGCGGGCGGAATGGTGGCGAGCGTGGTGCCGAAGGCGAGCGGCAGGCTCATGATCGGGCAATGCATGTCGAACGCCGGCCGCTGCAGGTCCGGCGTGAAGGCGAGACATTGCGAGACCCCGTCAATTCCGGCCATCAGCCGCTGCAGCGGCTCGCGCACCACCAGGATCACCTTGCCGCCGCGCGCCGCGACCATCGGCAGATAGCGTGCGAACTGGATGTTGTCGCCAAAACCCTCGTCCTCCTCGATCAGGATGGTCTGGCCGGCGATCTCCTCCTTCCCCAGCCATTTCGGCTGGGCGAAGCGCGGATAGTCGGGCGAGAAATCCGGCATTTTCCAGCGCGCCTCGCGATGTGCCCAGCCGGCTTCGTAGTCGCCGCATTGCAGCTCGACATGGGCGAGCTGCCACTCAGCCTTGGCGTTGTCGGGCTCGATCGCGAGGATCTCGCGATAGATCGCAGCCGCCTCCTCGAAGCGCAACAGCTGCAGCAGCGCAAAGCCCTTGTTGTGCAGCACGTCCACCAAGCCCGGCCGCAGCGCCAGCGCTTTGTCGAACCAGGCCAGAGCCTCTGCGCTGCGGCCGAGACAGACGAGGGCATCGCCGAGATTGTTGCAGACGAGGGGATCCGTCGGCGCGAGCGTTTGAGCGCGCTGGCAATCGGCCAGATAGTCGTCGTAACGCTTCATCTGGCGGGCGCAGCGGGCGCGCATCTGCAGCGATTGGAGGTCGTCAGGCTGCTGGGTCAGGCAGACCGTGAAAGCCTGAACGGCTTCCTGATAACGCTGCTCCCCATGCAGCAGCAGGCCGCTCTGGAACGCGGCCTCCCGGTGGACGGGATTGATGGACAGCGCGTGCTGATAGCTCAGCAGCGCTTCGGCGCTGCGGTTCTGCGCCAGCAGCACGCCGCCCATGTGCTTCCACAATTCGGCATCATCGGGCTTGAGCTGGATCGCCTTGTCGAAAACCGCGAGCGCATCGTCGAGCCGGCCCATCTGTTTCAGCGTGAAGCCGAGGCTGGTGAGATAGTCGATCTTCGGGCTTTGCCGGATCGCCCGCGAGAACCACGCCACGGCATGGTCGTGCTGGCCCGTCTGCAGCGCGATGATGCCCATCAGCGCGAGGCTGTCGGCATGGTTCGGGTCGGCCGCCAGCGCCTGCTCGCAGGACATCTGCGCGTCGAGCATACGGCCGCCGCCGAGGTGTTGCAGACCGGCCTCGTAGAGCGAGGCCGACAGCGGCGCCGCCGCCGTCGGGCCGGGCTTCGCGCTCATCGCGCCTTTGTTCCGGTCACTGCGGCTCATCGCTCGATCCTGTCTGGGGATCGAAAATTCATAAGTGATTCCCGGGGGATCGAGAAGGATCATGGTAGGGTAGGCGAACCAGGACGGCGGAGGGGCTGGCCTCCCGGGCTGCGAGCGTCTAACAAGCGCCCCGAAGTCGAACCAGGCCTTGCCATGACACGTGACGCGGGCTCGGATCGCGGAGCAGAGAGGGAAGCGCCACATGCAACAGCCGAACGCCTCCGAACGGCTCGATCTGGCGGCGATGGTGGCCGACCTCAACGCTCTGCTGCGGCTGAAGACCACCGTGATCGGCATCAAGATGTTCGCCGGCGTCGCCGACATGGAGGCGGTGGAGAAGATCCGCCGGCCCAATGCGGTGCACACCACCGACCAGATCGTCAGCATGGCCGCGCGGCTCGGCTGGACCGTCGGCATCACCGGCGACGACCTCGTCGGCGCGCAGTGCCGCGCCGTGATCGGGCTCGGCCCGCAGGACGAGACGTGGCTCAAGGGTGAAGGCTATGTCGGCGTCTGGCATGGCACCGCGGAGGACGCGCGCAAGCGGCAGGAGGCGCTCGACGTGGTGCCGTTCGGCCGCTACCAAGCAATGGCCGTCAGCCCGCTGGCGAGCGGCCGGCTCGATCCGCCGGACATCTGCCTCGTCTATGCCACGCCGGGCCAGATGATCATCCTGATCAACGGTCTGCAATATGTCGGCTACAAGAAGTTCGAATGGGGCGTCGTCGGCGAGACCGCTTGCGCCGATTCCTGGGGCCGTGCGCTGAAGACCGGCGAGCCCAGCCTGTCGCTGCCCTGCTTCGCCGAGCGCCGCTATGGCGGCGTGCCCGACGAGGAGATGCTGATGGCCTTGAAGCCGGCCGATCTGGCCAAGGCGATCGCCGGCATGAAGCAACTCGCCAAGAACGGCCTGCGCTATCCGATCGCGCCCTATGGCATCCAGAACGACGTCCGCGCGGGCATGAGCGTGTCGTACGGGAAGAAGTAAATGAACGTCATTGCGAGCGTAGCGAAGCAATCCAGAGGCTCAGCGACAGTCTGGATTGCTTCGTCGCAAGGGCTCCTCGCAATGACGGAGCAACAGATTTGCAGTTGATCGCTAGGAAACAAGAATGACGTCATCCAAATTCGACCTCGTCGTCTACGGCGCCACGGGCTTCACGGGCAAGCTCGTCGCTGATTATCTCGCCACGCAGTATCGCGGCGACAGCTCGCTGCGCTGGGCGATGGCCGGCCGCAGTCTCGACAAGCTCGCCGCGGTCCGTGACGAAATTGGCGCGCCGGCGGATACGCCGCTGATCGCAGCCGATGCGTCCAATCCGGAGTCGCTGAAGGCGATGGTGGCGCAGACCAGGCTGGTGCTGACCACCGTCGGTCCGTATCAGCTCTATGGCAACGAGCTCGTCGCGCTCTGCGCCGAAGCCGGCACCGACTATGTGGACCTCTGCGGCGAGCCGGTGTGGATGCGGCAGATGATCGACAAGCATCAAGCGACCGCGGAGAAAAGCGGCGCCCGCATCGTGTTCTCGTGCGGCTTCGATTCCGTGCCGTTCGAGCTCGGCGTCTACTTCGTGCAGCAGCAGGCGAAAAAGGTGCTCGGCGCGCCGGCCGCCCGCGTCAAGGGCCGCGTCCGCGGCATGAGCGGCACGCTGTCGGGCGGCACCGCCGCGAGCGCCAAGGCGACGTTCGATGCGGTCGCCAAGGATCTCAGCCTGGTCTCGATCCTGAAGGATTTCTTCGCGCTGACGCCGGGCTTCAAGGGCCCGAAGCAGCCGGCCGGCAACAAGCCGGTCTATGAGGAGGACCTGCAGTCCTGGGCGGCGCCGTTCATGATGGCGCTGATCAACACCCGCAACGTTCACCGCTCCAACATGCTGATGGGTTTCCCCTACGGCCAGGACTTCGTCTACGACGAGATGGTGCTGACCGGCCAGGGCGAGAAGGGCGAGGCCAACGCCAAGAAGGTGATGGCCGCGAATGCCGAGAAGACCGGACCGAACGCGCCGAAGCCGGGCGAGGGCCCCTCGAAGGAGGAGCGCGACAATGGCTACTACAACCTCCTCTTTGTCGCGATCGCCCCCGATGGTCGCCAGGTCCGCGCCACCGTCAAGGGCGACCGCGATCCCGGCTACGGCTCGACCTCGAAGATGATCTCTGAATGTGCCGTTGGCCTGCTGCGCGACGGTGCCAGTGTGAAGGGCGGCTTCTGGACTCCGGGCGCAGCGCTGCAGGACAGCCTGATCAAGCGGCTGGTCGACAATGCCGGGCTGACGTTCACGGCGGAGGATTAGGAGACCGCGTGCGAGCCGGTCTCTGCGGATCGGCTCGCTGCCTGATGGGCGCGGGTGGCGGCGATCATGCCCCACATCGTGCCGAGCATCAGGAAGAAGTGCCGCCAATGGTCGGTGTCGATGATGAAGCTTTCGCCGACGGTGCCGAGGAAGGCGGAGAACACGGCGATATAGGTGCGCTGCCACGGCACGCGCACGAACAGATAGCGGAAGCCGAGAATGACAGTTGTGAAGACGAGCGCAGGATAGCAGATGCCGGACAGCCAGCCCCCTGACATGAAGGCGTTCAGATAGGAATTGTGGGTGTCCTCGGGGAAGTAGTTGTGGAACTGCAGCGGTCCGATCCCGAACGGCAGATCGAGTGCCATGTCGGCGCCGAGGATGTGGCGGCCGAACCGGCCGAAGCGGCCCTCGTCATAGCTCTGGTCGAAGCTCGCCCGCTGCTTGAACATGTCGGCGATGGCGTCGATGGAGAGCAGAACGCCGATCAGGAGCATGCCCACCACGGCGGCCGCGAGCGTCATGACGATGATGCGCGAGCGTTCACTCCGCGTCTTGCTGGTGAGCACCATCAACACCAGCATGAAGGCGGCGGTGAGCACGAGGCCGCCCCAGGCCGCCCGGGAAAAGGCGAGCAGGATGGCAAGCGCCATGATGCCGAGCGCGAAGCTGGCGCGCAAGGTTGCGGCGAGGCGGGCGGTAACGACATTCTGCAGCGCGAGCAGTGCCGGCAGGATCAGGAACGCGCCGAGCACGTTCGGGTCCTTGAACGTGCCGCGCGCACGGCCATACAGTGTGAGGAGGTCGTAGCCGCCCGGTACGAGATGAAAATAGCCGGCCACACCGGCAAGACCGGCGATCGCGCCGCCCATCACGAGGCCGCGCCGGAGCATGTCGAGCCGCGCCGCGGTGTCTTCGGCGGTGACCATGGCCAGCAGCATGGCTGTGACCGCCATGTACCAGGAGGTTGCGATCCAGCTCGCGATCTTGGAATCGTCCAGCAGCGGAACGGCGCTGATCGTGTAGCCGAGATTGACCAGGAAGAGGAGCAGAAGAAGAGGCAGGAAGACCGCGCGCAGCCTGATTCCGCTGGCGACGAACACCGCGGCGGAGGCGAGTGTCACCAGCTCATAGGGGCTCGGTTCGATGAAGACGATCGCGCCGGAGACTCCGATCAGCCAGACAAGCACGCGCTGCAGGCCGATCACGCCCGGAGGAGCGATCGGCCTCGACGCAAACTCTCCGGCTGCCGCCGTGTACGCCATCACGAACTCACACTCATACGCAACGCGTGGCGGGACCGATCCAACAAACACACGAAGCGGGCTGGTGCCTGCTTCGGATCCCAGACATCAGTAGGCGTTCTCGTTCTTCGTCATCAGCGCCAGCGGCGTCTTGAGCAGGATGTAGAGGTCGAACAGCACGGACCAGTTCTCGATGTAGTAAAGATCGAACTCGACCCTCTTCTGGATCTTCTCCTGGTTGTCGATCTCGCCGCGCCAGCCATTGATCTGCGCCCAGCCGGTAATCCCGGGCTTGACGCGATGGCGGGCGAAGTAGCCGTCGACGGCCTCGTCGAACATCCGGTTCTGCAGCTTGCCCTGGACGGCATGCGGCCGGGGCCCGACGAGGGAGAGATTGCCCTTGAAGACCACGTTGAACAGCTGCGGCAGCTCGTCGAGGCTGGTCTTGCGGATGAAGCGGCCAACGCGGGTCACGCGCGGGTCGTTCTTGGTGACGACCTTCGACGCCGTCGGATCGGCCTGATGATGATACAGAGAGCGGAATTTGAAGACGTCGATCCGCTCATTGTTGAAGCCGAACCGCTTTTGCCGGAACAGCACCGGTCCCGGACTATCGAGCTTGATCGCGAGCGCGACCAGCGCCATCACCGGCAGCGCGAGCAGCAGGATCAGGCCGCCGACCAGCCGGTCGAACAGCAGCTTCATCACGAGGTCCCAATCCGTGATCGGCGCCTCGAAGACGTCGAGCGTCGGCACGGTGCCGAGATAGGAATAGGAGCGGGGGCGGAAGCGGAGCTTGTTGGTATGGGCCGAGAGGCGGATGTCGACCGGCAGCACCCACAGTTTCTTCAGCATGTCGAGGATGCGTGTCTCCGCCGAGATCGGCAGCGCGAACAGCACGAGGTCGACGCGGGTGCGGCGGGCGAACTCGACGATGTCGTCGACTTTGCCGAGCTTGGGCGCGCCGGCGCAGGTCTCGAGCGCACGGGAGTCGTTGCGGTCATCGAATACGCCGAGAATCTCGATCTCGGAATCGTCCTGCGCCTTCAGCGCCCGCACCAGGTCTTCGCCGCTCTGGTCGGCGCCGACGATGATCGTGCGCCGATCGAGCCGACCTTGTCTCGCCCAGCTGCGGATCAGGTTGCGCAGCACGACGCGGCTCGCGATCAGCGCACCCAGCCCGATGAAGAAGAACGCCGCCAGCCACAGGCGGGAGACCTCGCTGCCGATCTTGGCAAAGAAGGACAGCCCGATGAACAACAGGAACACGAAGCAATAGGACGAGATCATCCGGGTCATCTGCCGCACCTGCGCGCGGAAGACCTGGATCTGATAGATGTCGGCGGCCTGGAAGCAGACCACAGCGCTCACTGCCAAGCCGAGGATGGCAACGAGATACTCCCAATGGAAGCCGCTGAGCGGAACGACGTAGCCGAAGTAGACGAGGCTGCCGACGATGCTCAGCAGCATGAAGTCCGTGATGCGCACGACTCCGGCGAGAACGATGGGAGAGTAGGCGCGGTGAACCTTTTGATTGGCGACAGCAAGGGCGGCGGGCGACAGGCGGCGGCGCCGTTCAACGGCCGGCCGTCCGGCCGCGGCGGTCGATGCGGCCGTGGCGGCCGCAGCATCCAACATCGAGCGAGCGTTGATCGGTTCCACAGTCGTACAAGCCCGGATTATGTTTGTTAGTATTCATGGTCATGTAAGCGCTGAAAGCGCCGGGGGAAATTCCCCATCGGCGGGATTAATTGGTAAATCGGAAGAAACGGTTAGCGATGGTAAATGCCGTCAGGTCTTGGTAAACGCTTCGCGGTAGCTGTCGAGCACGCCTTCGACCATGGCCTTCTGCGAAAAGTGCTGGAAGACGCGTTCGCGCAGCGCCTTGGCGCGCAGTTGCGCAGTGGCGGGATCGTCGAGCGCCGCTGCGATCGCATCGGCCATCGCGACGGCATTGCCCGGCATGAACAGCGCCTCGCTGTGCGGCCCGAAGATCTCCGGGATGCCGCCGATCCTCGCCGCGATCATCGGAACCCCGGCTGCTCCAGCTTCGATCACGACATAGGGCATGGAGTCGCCGCGCGAGGGCACGACGAGCAGGCGGCCCTTGGAAAATCCGTCACGCGCCTTCACGTGTCCGATGAAACGCACGGCAGTTGTCAAACCCAGGCGCTCGACCTGCGCCTGGAGCCTGGGCATCTCTTCGCCATCGCCGCCCAGCGTGAGCGTCACCGGCCGGCCGCGATCGCGCAGCTGCGCCACGGCATCGATCAGAAGATCGGCGCCCTTGATGTACCGGAACTCGCCGACATAAGCGAGATCGGTCTGATCCATGGCCACCGTGACCGGATCGAATTCGCCGGCGGTCACGCCGTTGAAGACGCAATGAACGAGGCCCTGGGGATGGCCGATCATCCGCTCATAGGTGTCGCGGGCGAACACGCTCTCGAACAGGAAAAGGTCGGTCCGGTTCATCAGCGCCCGTTCGAGCCGTCCGTAGAGTGCACCCTTCAGCGTGTTGCGCGGATAGTGCAGGGAGCCGCCGTGAGGCGTGTAGATTCGGATCGTGCCGGGGCGATGCGGAAGCAGGCGGACGAACGCGCCGGCTTTGGCACCATGACCGTGCAGCACGTCCGGACCGATGTTGCGCGCCAGTCGAGAGAACCGGCTCAACGCCACGACATCGGTCGGCCAGGGCTCGCGATGAATGGCGATGCGGTGGACGCCCAGCCTCAATCGCGGCGCGATCTGCGCCAGCGCTGCATCTGCGCGTTCGCCACCGGTCAGGCTGTCGGCGACGATGCCGACGTCGTGGCCACGGTCGGCCTGGCCGTTGGCAAGGTCGAGGATGTGCCGGAAGATGCCGCCGACCGGAGCCCGGACGGCATGAAGGATCTTCAGCGGCTTGTCAGGAGACGGAACCATGTCGCGCTCGTCAGAGCCACCGGCTGCGACCTGCCAGGCGCCGCTGCGTGAGCCGATCTGACGACTGGCGGATAGAGGAAGCACGGGCGCCTCTCGTCTCATTCCTGTTATCACCTCCTCTCGATAGATTATTGATGGTTAACAAAGTCTCACCTGGTGCCCTTCGCCCCCTCACTCGATGCGAGATTGTGACGATCTGGCGCAAGCCGAGCTCAACTTTAAAGTCAGGATCTCCCATGTTTGCTGCAAGGATCGCTGGACGGTTTTTCGGTTAACCCGTCAGCAACCTTAATGGAGTGTAATTGTACCACGTATGGTGGCGGCGTGGCGTAGATCCCGCGGGAGTGGATGATGCAGTTGGCGTTCTGGCGTGCCGGCAAGAAGAAAGGGGCGGATGAGGCTTCGGTTCAGCCTGTTAGAAGCTCGTCGTCTTCGGCCGAGCCCGTCGCGTCCGGCGATCTCGACATTCGGCTGATCGGTCGCGCTTTGGCGCGAAAGCGCTGGTTTATTCTGCTGCCGACGCTGTTTGCATTGGGCCTGGCGGTCACGGCGGTCAACATGATCACGCCGCGCTACAAGTCCGAAGCGCGCATCCTGATCGACGGCCGCGAGAACGTGTTTCTGCGTCCGAACAGCGAGCGCGTGGAAGAGCGCCAGGCGCTCGACGCCGAGGCGGTGACGAGCCAGGTGCAACTGGTGCTGTCGCGCGACCTGGCCCGCGACATCATCAGGAAGAACAAGCTCAACGAACTGCCGGAGTTTGATTCCGTCTTGCGCGGCGTGTCGCCGCTGAAGTCCATTGCCGCGATGCTCGGACTGGTCAGGGATCCCCTAGCTATGACGCCGGATGAGCGCGTCATGGACGCCTATTATGAACGGCTGACCGTCTATGCCGTGGACAAGTCGCGCGTCCTCGTCATCGAATTCCAGTCGCAGGATCCGGAGCTCGCCGCCCAGGTCGCCAACTCCATTGCCGACGGCTACCTCGTTGTTCAGCAGACTGCGCGGCAGGCTCAGGCGAAGTCGGCGAGCCAGTGGCTGGCCGGGGAGATTCAGAGCCTGCGCAAGAAGGTCGAGGAGGCGGAGTCGCGGGTCGAGGAGTTCCGTGCCAAGTCGAATTCGTTCATGGGCACCAACAACACCTCGCTCTCCAACCAACAGATGGGCGAGACCAGCACCCAGCTCAACAATGCCCGGGCATTGAAGTCGGATGCCGAGACCAAGGCGCGGCTGATCCGTGAGATGCTGCAGAGCGGGCAGCCGATCGAGGCCTCCGAGGTCCTCAACTCCGAGCTGATGCGGCGGCTGTCCGAGCAGCGCGTGAATCTGCGCGCGCAGCTGGCCGAGCAGTCGTCGACGCTGCTCGACAACCATCCGCGCATCAAGGAGCTGAAGGCTCAGCTGGCCGACCTCGACCGCCAGATCCGCGACGAAGCCGGCAAGATCTCGCGCTCGCTCGACAGCGACGCGCGCATTGCCGAGGGGCGGGTGCAGATGCTGACCCAGAATCTGGAGCAGGCCAAGAAGCAGGCCTCTTCGACCAACGGCGAGGACGTCAAGCTGCGGGCGCTGGACCGTGAGGCCAAGGCGCAGCGCGACCTGCTCGAGTCGTATCTTGCCAAATACCGTGAAGCCAACACCCGCGAGTCGCTCGACACGCCGCCGGCGGAAGGGCGGATCATTTCGCGGGCGGTGGTGTCGAACACGCCGGCCTATCCGAAGAAGCTGCCGATCGTGCTGATCGCGACGTTGGCCACCTTGATGCTCACCTCGGGCGTGGTCATGACCGGTGAGCTGCTGCGCCTCACTGCGCCGCGTGCAACAGCTCTTGGGCCGATCACGCCCGTCGTCGTCGCGGTGGCGCCGACGGCGCGGGTTGAGCCGGTGATGGCGGCTCCTGCACTCTCCGTGGCTGCGCCACCCCCTGTTACCGCACCTCCCGTCGTCGCCCAACCCGTCACCGCCCAAGTCGCCCCTCCGGCTCCCGTTGCCGTCGCTCCGCCATCCGCCGCCGGCTCGCCGCCGGCTCCCGAGCCCGTGAAGCCGGCGCCTCCGCCGTCAACCGAGCTCGACCAGCTCTCGGCCAGCCTGCTTGCCGCGGGCGAGGCTGCCCGCAAGATTACCGTACTCGGCACCGCGGGCAGCGAGGCCGTCACCGCTACCGCTCTGTCGCTCGCCCGCACCTTGGCGCGAGAGGCGCGGGTGGTGCTCGTCGATCTCGCCGGCCGGCCCCAGTTGCTCGCCAGCCTCTCGGTCGATCCGGCTGCGCCGGGATTGATCGAGCTGATGCTGGGCGAGGCGACGTTCGCGTCCATCATCACCAAGGACCGGGCCTCCCGGCTGCATCTCGTCAATGCCGGCCGTCCCGGTGCCGATCGCAACCAGCTGCAATCGCCGCGGTTGGCGCTTGCGATCGATGCGCTGCTGCGGGTCTATGACCACGTGCTGCTCGACGCCGGCAACGCCTCCGATCTTCCGGCCGAGTTGCTGACAACGTCAGCGCGCGCCGTCGTTGTTCCCGATCCCGCCATGCCTGCGGAGGCGCGCAGCCAGATGAGCGAGCAGCTGCGCGAGGTCGGCTTCGGCGCCGTCACCATGCTGACCGCGCCGCTCGGCGGTGCCAGCCTCAACCAGCCGGACCCGCGCGGCGTCGCGGCTTAGTCCTCATCCTTCACGTTGCCCCTCCGCGGCTGCAGCGCGCCGCGGAGACGCTGCGCGAGGCGGAACAGGGCGGGGCTGTGCTTGACGGCATGCTTCGCCCGCCCGATCGCAGCCATGGCGCTCGCGGCCACGCGGCCGCGCGCGGTCAGCGGAATGAAGCTGTCGAAGATCGGCTCGTCGTCCTTGCAGAACACCCGCTTGTAGTCGTCCGAGCCGATGCCGAGATCGAGCGCGCGGAAATCCTGTTGCGCATAGTGATCGATGATCGAGCGCATCAGGATCAGCCCCGGGCTCCAGCGCGCGTTCTCGGACAGCGTGTAGGTGTTGAACATCATCGAGAAGCGCGTGCCGTCGGCGACGCCGGCGAACAGGGCGATGATCTCGGCGTCGCAACGCAATGCGTGAATCTCGATGGCGCGACGACCGCAGCCGAGCTTGGCCATGCAGGCCAGCCGTACGAATTCTTCGATTCCCGGCTCGGCGAACACGTTCGGCAGCTTCTGCTCGGCCATGCGGAGTGGCTTGACGCGAAAGAACCAGTCCAGCATCTCGCCGATCTCGGCGTCGCTGTCGGCGATCATGTAACGATAGCCGGGCAGCGCCTGCAGCTTCTTCTCCTTGCTCTTGAGCCGCTTGCGGAAGGAGTTCGACAACAGCGCCGTCGGCGCGGCGCCGGGTGGCATCAGCAGCACCGGGCAGTCGTTCACCGACGGTTGGTGCGGCCAGTGCGCCATGGGATTGGGGAGGTCGCGCCAGCGCATCGGCTGCTGCGACAGCGCAAGCACGTCGACACCGCCGTGATCGCGCAATCCTGCGAGCAGGACGTCGAGATCGCCGGCGTCCGCGCGCGCGGCGAAGTCGCGATCCATCAGCGGCATGTTGAAGGTCGTGTGCTTGCCGCCCATGAAGGTGGCGACACGCACGCCGAAGGCGTTACGCAATGCCAGCGGCAGCAGCATCAGGGGACGCTGCTCGGCATCACGCCCGACGACGACGAACGGTGACGCATGCTCGCGCGTGCCGACAGCGCGTTGCCACGCGCCGAGCAAATCGATTCGCTGGTACGGCGTCGAGACATGGTCGGGAGATTCGAGCGCGCGCCAGACCGGCTCGGCGGCGGCAAGATCGGAGATGATGTCGACTTCAGCGATGCCAGACATCAGTTTTTGCGCGGGCGCCTGCGCCGTCCGGCTCTCGATCACGGCGGCCATGGTCATCGCGCAGCTCGCGTTGTCGTGGAGGATGTCTTGGAATTTTGTTGCTTGGCGTCGAGAGACCCTCGCAAAGAAGTCTCAACAAAAGGTAATGGCAATGATCGCGTCCCAAATCGGGAAAGACGGACTAAAAGACCTGTTCAAATCGGCATCTGCCACCCGATCTTAAGAGGAAATGTTCTTAAAGATCATGCGACCTCGACGATGACGCGATCGCGCCATGGTCTGTCAGCATCAGGTGGGCGCAGTCGGTTTGGTTTCAAGTGGGCTTTGCGGAAGGGACGCGGGATTTGTCGTCGGACAACAGGTGGCTGCGCAGCGCCCGGCTCGAACTGGCCTATTTCAGCGGCCGCGCGTTGCTGGCCTCGCGCGCGACGCGGGGCGCCGGTGCCATCCTTCGGTTCGAGCGCGTGCGCCCGCGCCGCAAGGATGCGTTTCAGCCGCTCAAGCGCTCCGAGATCACGCCGGCCTTTCTCGACAAGGTCATCCGTGCGCTCAAGCGCTGGGGCTATGATATCGTCTCGCTTGACGAGGCCTGTGAGCGCTCGGTGCGGCTGCCCGAAAGCCGACAGTTTGCCTGCCTGACCTTCGATGGCGGCGCGAAAGACCTGATCACGCATGCCTATCCCGTGCTGGCCCGCCACGGCGTGCCGTTCACGGCCTATGTGCCCACCGCCTTTCCTGACGGGCTCGGCGAAGCCTGGTGGCTGGCGCTCGAGGCCGTCACCGCGCGGGAAGCCCGCATCAATCTGGTCATCGATCATCGCGAACAGCGCTTCTCCGTGTTCAAGCCGGCCGAAAAGGCCGAGCTGTACGCCTATCTCTTCGCCTGGCTGCGCAAGCTGCCGCCCGCGGAGCTGTCGGGCGCGATCCGCGATCTCTGCTCGCGCCATGGATTCGATCTGTCGGCACTGACGCGCGAGACGTCGATGGATTGGGCCGATATCTCCAGGCTGGCGGCCGATCCCAAGGTCACCATCGGCAGCGCCACGGTGCATTATCCTGTGCTCGCGCATCTCAAGGACGCCGATGCCCAGCGCGAGATCGCGATGGGCAAGGCGGTGCTGGAGACGGCGCTGCGGCGCCCGGTCCGGCACATGGCGTATCCGTTCGGCGATCGCGACTCCTTCCGCCGCAGCGATGTAGTGCTTGCGGAGCAGGCGGGCTTCGTCAGCGCCGCCACGGCGATCGGCGGGGTCGTGCAGAGCGAGGGCCGCACCGATCTGCACATGCTGCCGCGTATCGCCTGGGACGGCCGCTCGCGCTCGCTGCGGGCGCTGAAGGTGCTGATGGCCGGGGTGACCCTGCCGCGACAAAAATTCGCGCCGCGACCCGAGCTCGACCTCGGCTGATTAGCCCGGCCGACTCAGCTTTCCTGCGCCGGATCGGGGCGCAGCATCCAGCTCACGATCGGCATGGCCGGCAGCACCCAGCCCATGCCGACCACGACGTAATACACCGCCTGCATCCAGCCGGAATTGGCGATCAGGGGGAATTGCGCCAGCACCATGCCCATCATCGACCAGGCGAAGGCGAGCAGCAACAGCGCGATCGCGCCGATCAATTTGCGGGTGCGGATGGTCATGACGGGAATGTCAGCCTGGGTTTGGGGCGGCGCGGCTTGCGCGTGAATTCACCGGGATTATAAGGGCCTGACAGCTTAGGTTCAATCGAGCGCTCAACCTCCATGACCACGGTTCCCCACGCCCGAGACACTGCCGCGATCCGCGTCTGGCTCTCGATCGTTGCCGGCCTGATCGCGCTGATGGTGCTGGTCGGCGGTGCGACCCGGCTGACCGAATCCGGACTGTCGATCGTCGAATGGAAGCCGGTCACCGGCACGCTGCCGCCACTCTCGGAGCAGGCCTGGACCGACGCGTTCGAAGCGTACAAGCAGATCCCGCAATACCGGCAGATGAATGCCGGCATGACCTTGCACGAGTTCAAGACGATCTTCTGGTGGGAGTGGGGTCACCGGCTGCTCGGCCGCGTCATCGGCATGGTCTATCTGCTGCCGTTCCTGTGGTTCCTGTGGCGTGGCGCCGTTTCCGGGCCGCTCGGCCGCCGTCTCTGGCTGATCTTCGGCCTCGGCGCGCTGCAGGGCGCGGTCGGCTGGTGGATGGTGGCGTCGGGCCTCACCGAGCGCACCGAGGTGGCGCCGGTCCGTCTGGCGACGCATCTGTCGCTGGCGCTTCTGATCTTCGCCTCGATCGTCTGGACCTTGCGGCGACTCAAGCCGCGCGACGAGGCCGACGTGCCGGCCCGGCTGCGGCTCACCGCCTGGATGCTGGTCGGCGTCACTTTCGTGCAGCTCTATCTCGGCGCCCTGGTCGCAGGTCTCCGCGCCGGTCTCGTCTACAACACCTGGCCGGAGATCGACGGCAGCCTGATCCCCCAGGCGGCCGATCTCTTCGCCCACGCGCCGTGGTGGATCAATCTGTTTGAGAACCATCTGACGGTGCAGTTCATGCATCGCATGACGGCCTATACGCTGCTGGCGCTGGCGGCGTGGCACGCCTTCGACGTGATGCGTGCGGGCGCCGGCCGCGACATGGTGCGCGGGGCCCACCGGCTTCTCGCGGCGATCCTGGTCCAGGCGGTGCTCGGCATCGCGACCTTGCTGATGGTGGTGCCGATCTCGCTTGCGCTGCTGCATCAGGGCACGGCGATCATCGTGCTGACGTTCGCGGTGCTGCAGGCGGAGCGGATGTCGCCGCGGCGAAGTGCTGTGATCACCCTGCCGCAGGCGGCTGTGGCTGCGGGGCAGGTCGGGTAGGGTACGGCCCTTCGATCTCATCAGCAGGCACACTTCCTCACCCTCGCGCGCCGATCACGCCGAGGCATGCGGTTCGTCTCACCCTCGAAACACGCGAGGGCGCAGGGAAGGCCGGATGCCTGGCCGGCACCCATGGCCCGCGTGCAACAAAAAAAGCACGCGGCGGTCACCACAGGTACGGCCTGGAAACACCCGGCCGTCCCTGCGCGATGGTTTTAACGCTTATACGCGATCTCCCCGGGGACCGGGCTGTCTTGCCCCCGTCACCTCATGCGATGCTGAAAGCACCGACATGAGACTTAGCGCCAGCGTCGGGGCGCCAGGACCACGCGATTTCGCCGTCCATGACAGGCCGCTCGTCCGCGCCAGCATACGCCCGCGCTCGGCCCGCCACATCCACCGCAGTCCCATCCCACGCAACTGGACGATCCGGAAGCGCCCCTCGGCTGGATGAGAATAGGTGCAGGATATGCTGATTTGCCGAAATTTACAAGTGACTCATTGGAGGAGGGCTCAAACCCCCCGGGAAGTCTGGCTGACTAGGACTTGGCAGCATCGACTCGCGGGTCATAAACCCAGGAACGGGTTGACGATCGTGAGGCTGCCAAAGCTGCGACCGTGCTGCAAGTCTTCACTGACGAGGGTATCGCAGTCGGCGTCTAGCGCTGAGGCGACGATGAGAGCATCGTAGAATTGCAGGCCGTGATCGCGGGCGAGGGCGATCGCCGTGGTGTGGGTAGCCACGGTCAATGGCCGCGCGTCGGGGAAACGAAAGATGATTGAGGATAGCGCGGCTTCGACGGTAGGCCAGTCGAGCTTCTGCTTTCTGCGCAAAACGTTGGTGAACTCGTTCAGCACCTGGACGCTGATGACGCCACCATCGGCGATCACATCAATAGCGCGATCACGCCGCGGGTCAGTGGAATAGGCGTAGACGAGAATGTTGCTGTCGAAGAACGTGCTCACCGCCCGTTTGCCTCGTCCCGGTCAAACTTGTAGTCTGCGGGGAGAGGAAAACGCAATGGCTCGATTTGCTTCAGGAACTCGGCGCGCGTTGCGGCCTTCTGCACCGCGATCGCGTCCTTGGCGAGCGAAAGGACGCTGACGTCGTCACCTTCCTTGATGCCGAGCTCGTCGACCAGCTTTTTGGGCAATAGCACCGCAAGGCTGTCGTCCACTTTGATAACCTGCATGTCCACTTCCTGGCGATGGTCCTGGACTGCAGGATGCGCCGGACCAAGCTCCTTTTCAAGGTGCCTTTGCGGCGCTCTGCTCAGCAATACCCCGTCACGCCGCACGCATAAGGCAAACGGAACATGTAGTTCGTGTAGCCTTCGCCGCCGTAATACGGGCCCTGGTAGTCATACGAGAATGCGCGGCCGTAATAGCCGGGAAGCTCCTGGCGGCCGAGCAGGAGCGGCGTCGAGGGCAGCATCGGGGAGATCAGTGAGTCCTGGTCCTTGACGATGACGACGGGCGGAGCGGCCCTGACGGCACGGCGGGCCTTGTAGTGGACGACCTTGTCGTGGATGCCAGGCAGGTCGGCGGCAAGCACGACGCCGTTTGCTGCGGTGGCCGCCAGCAGCATCATGATCACGAGGGTACGCATTCTGCTCTCCTGCCTCTTGTCACATCGATCGCGCGCAAGATGTCCAATCCGGCGCTTGCGAGGCGGCGCCAAGTGCCGCGCGATTCCATGGTCGGCAGGATGGGCTGTTTATGGTTAACGAAAACTTTCTCGCGGGCTGAGTGCGGCTGCAATCGCCCGTAGAAGGACGGGCTTTTTCAGCTTTCGTTAACATCTGCTGGTGCAAGTTTACGGCCGCTGGCGATTTTGAAGGCTGGCGGAACGAAGGGCCGGAGGTCCGCGTTCGGGACAGAATCTCTGCTGCATTTCATCAGAGTCTCAGACCAGAAGGTTTCGAGCATGTCGGTGATTCCGTTTTGCGCATCGGCGCGCCAGCATCTGCAATCACGGACCGGCTCATTCAATTCCGATCTTGCTGCACTCGATGAGGACGGCGCCTGCTTACGGGCGTTGGCTGTGAGCCGGCTGATTGCGACAACGGCGTTGCCGCTGGCTGGCAAGGCGCATGCGCGGATGCTGCACCAGATGACGTGACATGATCAGTTAACGAGGGCGCGGTCCGAGAAGCCGGCAACGGCCCGACCGTGGGACGAAGGAGAGCGCGGAAGCCCAGGGGGGCCGCCCGCGCTCTCCTTGTTTTTCAATCAGAAAGTCGGGCGCTGGAGGACAGGAGCTGGCCTCACGCGGAGCGAGGCTTGCGGTGAGGTCGAGCGGGGCCTCATGGTTCGAGGCGCGCCGCGCGCGGCGCTCCTCACCATCAGGGGCGGGCACCCAAGGGGTCCTGCACACCGACCATGAATACGCCGAGAGGCGTGTTCATGGAGAGGGTCGAGTCCGAATGCCTTGGATGCTGCCGCAAGCTGAGACCTCGTCCCGAGGAGCCCGCCGGAGGCGGGCGTCTCGAAGGACGGCCGCAAGCGCTGGTGACAGACGCTTGCGGCGCATACGTCAGTTCAACGCGTGGTTCGCTGCTTACGCGCTCAGCGCCTGCTCCAGGTCGGCAATCAGGTCTTCCTTGTCCTCGATGCCGACGGAGATGCGGACGATGTCGGGGCCGGCGCCGGCTTTGGTCTTGGCGGCGTCGTCGAGCTGGCTGTGCGTGGTCGAGGCCGGGTGGATCACCAGCGAGCGGGTGTCGCCGACATTGGCGAGGTGCGAGAACAGCTTCAGGTTCGACACCAGCTTGACGCCGGAATCATAGCCGCCCTTGAGTGAGAAGGTGAACACGGCGCCGGCGCCCTTCGGGCAGTATTTGCGGGCGAGCGCATGATACTTGTCCTCGGGCAGGCCGGCATAGTTGACCGCGGCGACGGCCGGATGCTTGCTGAGAAATTCCGCGACCGCCTTGGCATTGTCGCTGTGCTTCTGCACGCGCAGCGGCAGGGTCTCGATGCCCGTCAGGATCATGAACGCGTTGAACGGCGACAGCGCCGGACCCAAATCGCGCAGGCCGAGCACGCGGCAGGCGATCGCGAAGGCGAAATTGCCGAAGGTCTCGTGGATGCGGATGCCGTGATATTCGGGACGCGGATGCGTCAGCATCGGATATTTGTCGCCGCTGCCGGCCCAATCGAAGGTGCCGGCGTCGACGATGATGCCGCCGATCGAGTTGCCGTGGCCGCCGAGGAACTTGGTCAGCGAGTGCAGCACGATGTCGGCGCCGTGATCGATCGGGCGGATCAGGTAGGGCGAGGCGAGCGTGTTGTCGACGATCAGCGGCACGCCCGCTTTCCGCGCGACCTGCGCGATGGCCTCGATGTCGGTGATGGTGCCGCCGGGGTTGGCGATGGACTCGATGAAGATCGCCTTGGTACGCGGGCTCACCGCGGCCTCGAAGCTCGCGATATCATCGGTGTCGGCCCACACCACGTTCCAGCCAAAGCTCTTGAACGAATGCGTGAACTGGTTGATCGAGCCGCCATAGAGCTTTCGCGCGGCGATGAACTCGTCGCCGGGCGCCAGCAGCTGCTGCAAGGCCACGACCTGCGCGGCGTGGCCCGAGGCGACCGCAAGCGCGGCGGTGCCGCCCTCGAGCGCGGCGACGCGCTCCTCGAGCACGGCGTTGGTCGGGTTGCCGATGCGGGTGTAGATGTTGCCGAACGCCTGCAGGCCGAACAACGAGGCGGCGTGGTCGGCATCGTTGAAGACGAACGAGGTGGTCTGATAGATCGGCGTCGCCCGCGCGCCGGTGGTCGGGTCGGGCTGGGCGCCGGCGTGAATGGCGAGGGTGGCGAATCCGGGGGCACGTTCGGTCATGGTGTTTCCTCGTGGGCTTGATCCCTCGCGCGGCGGCGCCGGCCGGCACGGGAATCGATGATGGGAGACGGTGTCGATAGCGCGTCGTTGTGCGCCTCCGCGTCATCCCGGCGGAGGACATTTGCCAGCGGCCGGGATGCCGTCAAGGCGGCAGGCGACTTCAGCCCCGATTTGAAATGCGTTGCTGTGTCGCGCCATATCCGCGACACGTTCCTTTCGCAGATGCGTCAGGTCGGATCGCTTCTGTCCTTCGCGGCGCGATCCGCGGCTGCGGTGGCGCCGCCGCCGACGCTGGTGCGGTTCAGCGACAGCCGCATGCCCTGCGTGGGGATCGGGGCGCGCTTGGCGCTGATGGTTCGGGAGTTGACGCCCATCCAAGAGATCTCCGACGACAGCCGGCCATACTCGATCTTGGGGCAGCGGTTCATGACCACCTTCATGCCGGCGGCCTCGGCCTTCTCGGCGGCGGCATCGTCGCGGGCGCCGAGCTGCATCCAGATCACCTTCGGCAGGGGGGAGAGCTTCAGCGCCTCGTCGACCACGGGCATGATGTGCTGTGAGCTGCGGAAAATGTCGACCATGTCGAGCGGGCGGCCGATGTCGGCGAGCGAGGCGACGAACGGGCGGCCCATCAGGCTCTTGCCGACATGACCGGGGTTCACCGGAATCATGTCGTAGCCGCGCTGCACCAGATATTTGAAGGCGAAGAAGCTCGGCCGGATCTCGGACGGCGAGGCGCCGACCATCGCGATCACCTTCACGCCGTTGAGGATGCCGCGGATGTAGTCGTCGGGATAGGTGTCGTGATTCATTCTCGATGTCCTTAGTTCCTCATGGTGAGGAGCGAAGCGTCTCGAACCATGAGGCCCCGGTCGGGCCTCATCCTTCGAGACGCCGCTTCGCGGCTCCTCAGGATGAGGAATGGGCAGCAGCGACGTTGCTACTCATCCCGCCAGGTCGGCGTCCGCTTCTCGATGAAGGCGCCGATGCCTTCTTCCGCGTCGCGGGCGAGCATGTTCTCGGTCATCACCTCTGCCGCATAACGATAGGCGTCGGCAAGGTTCATTTCGGCCTGGCGGTAGAACGCTTCCTTGCCGAGCTTGATCGTATGCGCGGATTTGCGCGCGACTTGTTGTGCCAGCGCAATCGCGGTGTCGCGTTCCGTGCCCGGTGTCACCACCCGGTTGATCAGCCCGATCTCGCGGGCGCGCGGGGCCGGAACCGGCTCGCCGGTCAGCAGCATCTCCATGGCTTGCTTGCGGCTGACATTGCGCGACAGCGCGACCATCGGCGTCGAGCAGAACAGGCCGATATCAACGCCGGGCGTGGCGAACGAGGCGCGCTCGGAGGCCACCGCGAGGTCGCAGCTTGCGACCAACTGGCAGCCGGCGGCGGTGGCGATGCCCTGCACGGAGGCGACAACGGGTTTCGGCAGATGCACGATGGCCTGCATCATCGCGCTGCAGGCAGTCATCAGCTGCGCGAAGAAGGCGCGGCCGCGATCGGCGTCGGCCCGGCGCGCGGTGAGCTCCTTCAGGTCATGGCCGGCGCAGAAGGCCGGGCCGTTGGCGGCGATCACGACGGCGCGCACCGCCTTGTCGGCGCCGATCTCGGCGAGCGCCCGATGCAGCTCGGCGATCAGCGACTCCGACAGGCTGTTGCGCTGGGCCGGCCGGTTCAGCGTCAGCACCGCGACGGAGCCGGCCATCTCGCGCAACAGGATCGGTGCGTCGGCAGCATGGGCGAGGGCAGGGGCGGACATTCCGATTTCCATATGGGCGTGTGGTTGCAGCTAATGTAACAGATTGCCAACAACCAGAGCAGGGGGAGACATGACGGCGAAGATGACCATTCCGGAGCTGGAGGCGTTCCTGCACGCGGAATTTCCCCAGGCCTTCCGGACCGGCGGCGACATCGCGATCGAAAGCGCTGATGGCAAGAGCTGCGTGCTGCGGCAGCGCTTCAACGAGCGTATGCTGCGCCCCGGCGGAACCGTGTCCGGGCCGACGCTGATGGCCTTGGCCGATTTCGCGATGTACGTGGTGCTGCTGTCGGCGATCGGCCCGGTCGGGCTCGCGGTGACCACGAACCTCAACATCAACTTCCTGCGCAAGGGCGCGGCCGGCGCCGACGTGCTCGCCGAGGCCCGGCTGCTGAAGCTCGGCAAGCGGCTCGCGGTCGGCGAAGTCACTCTGCTGTCAGGGGAATCCCCCGATCCGATTGCCCACGTCACGGCCACCTATTCCATTCCGAATGCGTGAGCTTTTCGAGGGTATTATAGCACCATATTTCCAAGCTACTGTTTTTGTTATAGGAATTTTGCGTTGATGGCGTTGACGAATGCGGGGCGCTTCTCTAGAAGCTGCGACCAGTTCGGCGCGTCATCCGCGCCGCATTCTCCCTGTCACGGATATCTCTCATGAAAACCTTTTCGGCAAAGCCGGCCGAGGTCCAGAAGAAGTGGGTCGTGATCGACGCCAAGGGTCTGGTCGTCGGTCGTCTCGCCACGCTGGTCGCGATGCGGCTGCGCGGCAAGCACCTCCCGATCTACACGCCGCACGTCGACTGCGGCGACAACGTCATCATCGTCAACGCCGCGCACGCCGTTCTGACCGGCCGCAAGCGCGAGCAGAAGACGTACTACAAGCACACCGGCTACGTCGGCCACGTCAAGGAGCGCACCGCGCGCCAGATCCTCGAAGGCCGCTTCCCGGAGCGCGTGATCGAGAAGGCCGTCGAGCGCATGATCCCGCGCGGGCCGCTCGGCCGCGTGCAGATGGGCAATCTGCGTGTCTATGGCGGACCTGATCATCCGCACGAGGCGCAGAACCCCGAGAAGGTCGACATCGCCAAGATGAACCGCAAGAACACGAGGGCCGCATAAGATGGCCGAAAGCATCCAGTCTCTCGATCAGCTGTCGCAGCTCAAGGGCGCGGTCACCGCTCCGGACGCTCCGAAGTATGAAAAGAAGGTCGACAAGTTCGGCCGCGCCTATGCCACCGGCAAGCGCAAGGACGCGGTTGCCCGCGTCTGGATCAAGCCGGGCTCCGGCAAGGTCACCGTCAACACCCGCGACATCGAAGTCTACTTTGCCCGTCCGGTGCTGCGCATGATGATCGAGCAGCCGATGGTCGTTGCCGCCCGCAAGGGCCAGTACGACGTGATCTGCACGGTCGCCGGCGGCGGTCTGTCCGGCCAGGCCGGCGCGGTCCGTCACGGCCTGTCGAAGGCGCTGACCAACTTCGAGCCGGAGCTGCGCAGCGTCCTCAAGAAGGGCGGCTTCCTGACCCGCGACTCGCGCGTCGTCGAGCGTAAGAAGTACGGCAAGGCCAAGGCTCGCCGCTCCTTCCAGTTCTCGAAGCGCTGATGTCCAGGCGATCCGGCTTCGGCCGGATCTCTCAGCCTCGAATACGAACGGGCGCCCTCGCGGGCGCCCGTTTTGCTTTGTGCGTGCGTTGATCAGGCGCTGGCGCGGCGCGCCGTCAGCCACTGGTTCGGCGCCAGCGGCTTCGACACCACGCGGACCTCGCCGATGCTGCCGATGAAGCCGTCCGATGGTGCCCGGTCCCACCAGCCGCAGCCGAGCGCCCAGGGCTGGGACGCCGCGACGCTGGCGAGGCCGTTGCCGCCGATCACGCTGCGCACCACCGGCGCGCCCTCGATGTAGAGCACCGTCGAATTGTCTTTGGGGTCGTTGACGATCGCGAGGTGGTACCAGGTGTTGAGCATGATCTCGCCGGACCAGTCGGTCTGCGGCTGCGTGGTCGCACTCGACGGCACGATCTCCCACTGCACCTCGCGCAGGTTGGAAATCGCGAACAGGATCGGCGGCGATTCCGGATCACCGCCGGCATAGCCCGGCAGCCAGCCGCGGTTGCCGAAGCGGGTGAGGATGTTGCACCAGGCGTGATCGGCCGCCTTCCAGTTCGGATCGATCTTGATGAAGGCCTCGACCGTGTAGCCCTTGGCGAAGGTCGCTGCATTGATCGGCGCGTTGGCCGCCGTCGTGAACCAGCTGAAGCGGCCGCCGCCCTGCTTGGTGGTGTTGAGGAACTGCACGCTGCCTGCGGCCGACGACAGGCGATGCTTATCGGCGGTGAAGACGACGTCGGCGACCTGGGCGGCGCCGGCGAGCGAGGCGCGCTGCATCGGATTGCCCGAGGTGAGGTCCGGCAGCGCGGTGCCGGCGGCGACGGCCTTGCCGATCGCAGAGGAGGCGATGCGCCAGTGTGCGACCGTCTCGGCGATCAGCGGATAGTCCTGCTCGTTGGCGGGCGGCACGACGACGGGCTCGGGCTGTTCGGTGTAGTTGGCGTAGAGGTCCTGCTTGACGCGCGGCAGGATCGGCGTGCCGGCGAAGGCCGGCAGATGGCAGAAATGGGTGAAGCGCGAGAACCGGCGCTGGAAGTCGATGTCGATGGTGAACTCGTGGTTCTCCTCGGTCAGCCAGGCGCGGTCGAACTGCTTGAGGCTGTCCTTCGGCTTCTCCACGACCCACGGCGAGAACGAGGCGACGTCGATCTTGTTCTTCGTGAAGTCGAACTCGTACAGCCGCATCAGGCCGTTGCCGCCCTGATAGGCCATCTGGTAGTCGACGACCATCTCGTGCACGGGATTGTGGAAGTCGTTGAACTTCACGAGATGCGCGCCGCCGTGATAATGGCCGTTGAGCGTCATGAAGATCTGGTCGTTGCTGCGAATGAGCTTGTCCCAGAGATACTGGCCATAGGCGACCTCGAGCGGGCTCACGCCGTCATTGGCGATGTTGAGCAGCTGGTGATTGGCGAGGATCACCGGCAGCATCGGATAGCGCGCGATCATGCTGCGCGCCCAGGCGATGGCGTCGTCGGACGCGCGCCAGGACAGTGACAGCACCATGAAGCTGACGCCGCAGGCGTGGAACACATGCGCTTCGTGCCAGCCGCTCGGATGCCGCTCCAGGAAGGTCTGCTGCTTGGCGGCGCGGCTGGCCGGGAACCAGGACAAATACGGCTCGGATGAGCCGCGCTGCGCGTCCGTGCCCGAGCTCTGGCTCGCTGCATTCTCGAACTCGAGCGCCTGCAGCACGTCGTGATTGCCGGCGAGCACGGAGTAGGGCCGGCCTGCGTTCTCCAGCAGCTTCATCGCGGCGTCGGCGACCGCCCATTGTTGCGGATGCTTGACCTGGTCGACGACGTCGCCGAGATGGATCGTGAACGGGATGTGATACTTCGCAGCGTTGTCGACGATGAACTGCGTCTGCGCCGGATAGGGCGTACTGCCATACTGGCGCTGATAGGCCTGGCCTTCTTCCGAGGTCGCATAGCGCGAGTAGAACTGCGTGTCCGGCAGCACCGCGAGCGCGAAGCTGGTGGTGACATGATGATGGTGATGGTGCATGCGCCAATGCCAGTGCGCCTGCGCCTGGCCCGGCAGCATGCTGGCGCCGAGGCCGAGCGCCGAGGCGCCCATGGCGTTGCGCAGCAGCGTGCGGCGATCGACGCGCCCAGCCGGATGATCTGCCGCGGATTTCTTGTCGTTTGATTCGTCGAAAGACATTCTCGTTCCCACCTCATGCGGCGCACCGCGCCGCGGTCGGACCGTGTTAGGAAGAGATGATCTCAAATTTGAGAAGGTTTCTTATCGTTTCGATGAGTGTCCGCCATCGGATGTGAACTGGTTCATATGTCTCGCCTTCGTGCTCAACTATCAATGATCGTTGGTCGCCGCTGTGCAATCCAAGCGGGCGTCGTGTCCCGCGCCCGGGATCGGTTTTGAATCCTTTTTGCTGCATTTTTGCGCAGCAATTTACGGGCGAGTTGTGCCGAGCTTTTCGAGAAAACTTGGCATCCCAGGCAAACGTCTTTCGAACAGACCGCCGGTTAGGTTGCTCGCGATAAGGCCGCGCTAACCCTGAGATCCCGCGCCGCCGCAGCAACCGAGGTGACGCATGGCACTCGACAGCATGACGCTCGACATCGTAGCGACAATGGTCGCGGCGCTGCTTGGCGCCATGTTGCTGTATTTCGGACGGCAGGAGAACACGCCGGCGCTACGCTGGTGGGGGGCAGCCTACATCCTCGGCGCGGTCGCGATCGCGCTGTGGACATTGGCCGCCGACAGCTATGGCGAGGTGGTGTCGCTGTTCCTGAGCTCGATCGGCCTGATCGCCACCGCCATGGTCTGGAACGCGGCGCGTGTCTTCCACGGCAAATCCCCGAGCGTCCCAGGTCTTGCGCTCGGCGCGATCGTCTGGATCGCGAGCGGCATGCTGCTCGATCCCACGGCGCAAGCGCTACGGTTGACGATCGGCGCGGCGATCGTCGTGATCTACGCGACGCTGACGGCGACCGAGCTCTGGCAGGAGCGGCGGCGCACCTTGCACAAGCGCTGGCCTGCCGTGATCGTGCCGGCCATGCACGGCTTTGTCCTGATGCTCCCGATCCTGCTTGGCAACGTGCTGCGCGACGCGAACGGCGCCTTTGCCGCCGCCTGGGTCACGATCTTCTCGATCGAGCTGGTGCTCTATGCCGTCGGCACCGTGTTCGTGATCTTCATGCTGGTGTCCGAGCGCATCGTCTCTGCCCACAAGCGCGCGGCGACGACGGACCCGTTGACCGGGCTGCTCAACCGCCGCGGCTTCGCCGACGCCAGCGCCCAGCTGATCGAGCGCGAGGCGCGCGCGGAGCGGCCGGTCAGCGTGCTGATCTTCGACATCGATCATTTCAAGTCGATCAACGATCGCTTCGGCCACGCCGAGGGCGACGAGGTGCTCAAGCTGTTTGCCGGCGTCGTCGTCGACAAGCTGCGGCTCACGGATCTCTCGGGACGCATCGGCGGCGAGGAATTTGCGGCGCTGCTCCCGTGCTCGATCGAGGAGGCAATGGTCGCGGCCGAGCGCGTGCGCCAGGCCTTCGCTGCGTCCGGCGTCGTCTGCGAGGACAAGGCCGTCGACACCACGGTCAGCATCGGCGTCGCCGGCGGGCCGGCCGGCACCGATCTCGACGTGCTGCTCGCCGCCGCCGATACGGCGCTCTACAAGGCCAAGCGCTCCGGCCGCAATCGCGTCGAAGCCTCGGCCGAACTGCCGCTGTCGCTGGAGCGCTACCGTCGCCAGCGTGCGGCCGCGGCGACGGCTGCTCCGGCGCCACAGTCCGGGCACGCCGCGCTCTCCAGCTGACGCCCGGCTTTCTCTCTCCCCTGGTCTGGGCTAGACAAACGGCCCAACAACCAGGGGAGGCCGACCGCCCATGATCACCGAAATCGCCCAGATCGACGTCAAGCCCGGCACCGAGAAGGATTTCGAGGCCGCTGTCGCCAAGGCGCGCGCCGCCTTCGGCCGCTCCAAGGGGTTTCACGGCTTCGAGCTGCACAAATCAATCGAAAAGCCGCAGCGCTATCGCCTGATGGTGAAGTGGGAGACGCTCGAGAACCACACCGTCGATTTCCGCGGCTCGGAGAACTTCACGGAGTGGCGCGGTCTCGTCGGTCAGTACTTCGCCAGCCCTCCGGATGTCGAGCACACCGAGACTGTGCTGACCTCGGCCGGCTGAACAGCGCGAGCCGCGACCATGACGCATGAGGAACTGGTCGCGGCCTACACCGCGCCGGGGCGGCACTACCACGATCTCAGCCATATCGAGGATTGCCTCGCCCGGCTCGCTTGCGTCGCCGATCTCAGTGTCGGCGATCGCGAGATCCTGACCCAGGCGATCTGGTGGCACGACGTCGTCTACGATCCCACGCGGTCCGACAATGAGGAGCGGAGCGCCGTGCTCGCGGAGCAGCACGTCGCGCCGGAGCTGCGCGATGAGGTCGGCCGGCTGATCCGCCTGACGCGGACGCACGATGTTGCGCCAGGTGATCGTCGCGGCGCGCTGCTCATTTCGATCGACCTTGCGGTGCTTGGCGCCGACGACGCGACCTACGATGCGTATGCGCAGGCGATCCGGCGCGAATATGCCCATGTGCCTGATGACGCCTACCGCGCCGGGCGTGCCGCCGTGCTGGAACGGTTTGCAAGTCGGCCGGTGATCTACCCAGATCCCGCCTTCGCCGCCGCGCTCGACGCGAAGGCGCGGGCCAATCTGGCGCGCGAGCTGAAACAGCTCCGATCCTAGCAGGAATGCAGTCCGCGCAGCACGTATGTGCTGATAGCGCTTGTGTTTTGCCGTCGCGCGACATGCAATGAGTTCATATGCGCGCCGTCCTGGCGCGCGCCTCATTTTTCGGAACTCCATCATGCCGATCATCAACCGCGCCGCCGAGCTGGCGGAGGACGCCACGGTCTGGCGTCGTGATTTTCACCAGCATCCCGAGTTGCAGTACGAGGTGCACCGGACGGCGGCGCGGGTCGCCGAGCTGTTGACGTCATTCGGCGTCGACGAGGTCGTCACCGGCATCGGCCGCACCGGCGTGGTCGGCGTCATCCGCGGACGCCAGCCGTCGGAGCGCGTCATCGGCCTGCGCGCCGACATGGACGCGCTGCCGCTGCAGGAGACCCGCGACATCCCGCACAAATCCACCATCCCGGGCCGGATGCATGCCTGCGGCCATGACGGCCACACCGCAATGCTGCTCGGCGCCGCCCGCTATCTCGCCGAGACCCGCAACTTTGCCGGCACCGCGGTCGTGATCTTCCAGCCGGCCGAGGAGGGCGGCGCCGGTGGCCGCGCCATGGTCGAGGACGGCCTGATGGAGCGCTTCGGCATCGAGGAGGTCTACGGCCTGCACAACGCGCCGGGGCTGCCGCTCGGACATGTCTCGACGCGCCCCGGTGCGGTGATGGCCGCGGCCGACACTTTCGAGGTGCGCCTGAAGGGCCTCGGCGGTCACGCCGCGCGGCCGAACAAATGCGTCGATCCGATCATCGCCGGCGCGCAGATCGTCACGGCCTTACAGTCGATCGTCGCCCGCAACGTCGATCCGGTCGAGAGCGCGGTACTCTCGATCACCCGCTTCCATGCCGGCACCTCGGCCGACAACATCATTCCGCAGACCGCGGTGATCGGCGGCACCGTGCGCACGCTCGACGAGGAGGTCCGCCGCCTGATGGACGAGCGCTTCAAGAGCGTGGTGACGGGGCTTGCGAACGGCATGGGCGTCGAGGTCGAGATCGACTATGAATGGGGCTATCCGGTCGTGATCAACCACGCCGAGCAGACCGCGTTTGCCGCCGACGTCGCGCGCAGCGTCGTCGGGCCGGATCAGGTCAAAACCGACATGCCGCCCCGGCTCGGCGGCGAGGACTTCGCCTACATGCTGCAGGCGCGGCCCGGCGCGTTCGTGTTCATGGGCATCGGCGATGGCGCCGGCGTGCATCACCCGGAATACGACTTCAACGACGACGTGATCCCGCACGGCATCAGTTACTGGGCCAAGCTCGTCGAGACGGCGATGCCGGCCGGCTGAGCCCTCGAAGACCCGGCGCTCAGATCGCGGCCGCGGCATCCTCGCTGCTGCGGTCGCTCTTGAAGTAGTCAATCATGACCTTGGCGATCGCCATCAGCGGCAGCGCCAGGGTCAGGCCCCAGACGCCGAACACGATGCCGAGCAGGATCTGGAACGCGAACAGCGTCGCCGGCGGGATGTCCAGCGCCTGGCGCTGGATCAGCGGCGTCAGCACATAGCTCTCCATCGCGTGCACGCCGAGGAACAGAACGAAGGCGGAGACCGCCGCGACCCAGCCCGAGGCGAGGCTCGCCAGCACGACGATGACGCCGGCGATGATCGCGCCGACGGTCGGGATGAAGGCCAGGAGGCCCGCCTGAATGCCGAGGATGAACGAGCTCTGCACGCCGATGATGGCAAGCCCGATCCAGGTGACCAGGAACACCGCGAACATGGTGGTGATCTGGGCAATCAGCCAGCGCTCCAGCGTATAGCTGATGCGGTCGATGATCACCGTGGCCTCGTCGCGATACTTGGCCGGGGCCAGGAATAGCAATCCGCTGCGGTAGACCGAAGGCTGCGCAGCGAAGGCCAGCCCCAAGAAAAGCACGATGAAGAAGTTTCCGACGGCGCTCACGGTGCCCAGCAGCAGCTTGAAGGTTTGGCTGACGATGGCGCCGCCGGAGGAGGCGAGCGCGCTCGGCGAGGGCAGGCCACCTGGCAGGCCATGCGACGAGGATTGCGTCGGGGTGGTTGTGCCGCCATCGGGCGCTGCGGTCGCCGTGTTGGCGCTGTTGAACTCAAAGAAGCTGGTGTCGATGCCGTTGCGGTCGAGGAAGCCCTTGATGTTGCCGAGCTGCGACTTGATCGTGTCGCTCAGCACCTTGGCCTGGTCGGCGATGGTGGTGCCGCCCAGGAAGACGATGCCGACGAGCAGGGCCGCGAGCGTCAGGCAGACGATGGCGAGCCGCAGCGGATGCGGCCAGGGCAGCACCCGTCCGAGCAGGGTTGTCATGGCGTTGAGGGCGACGCCGAGCAGCATGCCGGAGAACAGCAGGAACAGGGCCGCAGCGTAATACCAGCTGAAGGCGAGCGCGGCCAGGAACAGGATCACGCCGATGCCACCCACCGTGATGGCCCAGGCCAGGTCGCTGCGGTGCTCGCTGCGGGCCTGGAGGCGGGGGTCGGCGGGGGCGGTCATGCGGCGTCCTCTGTGCTGATCGGCTCCCACACATTGGCGAAAACGGCTGACGGATCAAGCAAAGGCTTGCGTGACCGTTCATCCGCTGGAAGCCATGCGGGGGTGCCCGGAATTGGCATTGGGGACCCGCGCGGTCATATGTTGATCCGGCTTTGCGACGCGGGCATGATTTGAAGAGGCATGATTTGTGCCTCCAGGCCGGGACCATATCGGGCTGAGACCAGGATTGGCTTGGTCGCACAGGGAGAGAAACGAGGGCAATGAAACGTCCCGTGGTCGGCGTGATCGGTAACAGCCATCGCGTCGAGAACAGGTTCACCGTGCAGATGGTGGGTGAGCGCAATCTGAGCGCCGTGGCCGAGGTCGCCGGCGCGCTGCCGCTGATGTTTGCCGGCGTCCCCGAGATCACCGATATCGCGGCGCTGCTCGACGTGGTTGATGGCGTGGTGCTGACCGGCGCCCGCGCCAACGTGCATCCGACCCGCTTCAATACCGAGCCCAGCCTCAAGCACGAGCCCTATGACATCCATCGAGACGAGGTCGCGCTGCAACTCACGGAGGCCTGCGTCGCCCGAGGCATTCCCCTGTTCGGCATCTGCCGCGGCCTGCAGGAGATGAACGTCGCCTTCGGCGGCTCGCTGCATCCGGAGATCCGCGAGATTCCCGGCCGCATGAACCACCGCATGCCCCGGCTCGAGAATGGCGAGATCCATCCCGACCCGACCGTGATCTTCGCCGATCGCCACGAGGTCCGGCTGACGCCAGGCGGCGCCTTCGCCGGCATCCTCGGCTGCGACAGCATCAAGGTGAACTCGCTGCACGGCCAGGGCATCCTCGAGCCCGGCGACCGCGTCGTCATCGAGGGCATCGCCGAGGACGGCACCATCGAGGCGATCCGCATCGCCGACGCGCCGAGCTTTGCCTTGGGCGTGCAATGGCATGCCGAATACGACCCGCAGAAGAACCCGATCAACCGCAAGCTGTTCGAGGCATTTGGGGACGCGGTGAGGAAGCGGCGTCTCGCGGCCTGATGTCAGCCTGAACCCGAGATGCGGTGAAACAGACCTAAGACTGTCGGCCGCGCTGTTTTGCAATTTCACAAGGGTTCACTGATGCGCCATGTCGTTATGCGCCATGTCCTTATTCGCCGAGTCTTGACCACCGTCATTGCGCTGGTTGTTGCCGGTCCCGTCCTTGCCCAGACCGCGCCACCGACGGAAGGGCCGATCACCTGCACGTTGCCTGTGGCGGCGACCGACACAGCGAAGACCCTCAAGCAGCGCTATGGCAGTGAAGCTGCGATCGAGGATCTGCCCGGGGCGGAGGGCGAGACCTACAAAGGCGTCGTGCTGTTTCCGCGCGCGATGGACCGGCGCATCGAGGTCGCCTTTATCGAGGACAAGGCCGCGACGGTGTCGGGGCTCACCTTGCGCGACACGGCCAAGACCAGCCGCTGGAGCGTCGCCGGCATCACGATCGGCGCGAGCCTCGCAGCAGTGCAGAAGGCCAACGGCAAGCCGTTCGCCGTCGCCGGCTTCGGCTGGGACTATGGCGGCTACGTCACCGACTTCAAGAATGGCGCGCTGGGGCGCATGCTGCCCGGCGGCTGCTCGATCACGCTGCGCTTCGGCACCGACAAGGACACGCCGCGGGCGCTCTCCGGCGACGGCGTCAAGGTATCGTCCGACAATCCGGCGCTGCTGAAGCTCGCGCCTGTCGTCACGGAGATCGGCGTGAATTTCGCTGCGAAGTGATCGCAGGCGTCTCCGCCGCTGGACCGCAGCACCGGCCATTGCGTCGGAGCCCATACCGGTCTCGCTTGTCCACTCCACGATGTTTGCAAACAGCCCGCCGCAGTCCCGCGGCGCATCCGCGCCCGAGTCATGCTGCCGTCATCGCCCTCGATCTTGAGAGGGCGCGGGGAAGACCGGACCTCGACTGAGGCCCGTGGCCCGCCTGCAGAAAAAAATGCAGGCGGCAGGTACCACGAGTCCAGCCGGACGACCCGGCCTTCCCCGCGCGCTGGTTTTAACGGCTGCTTCGCGATCTCCCTGGGGACCGGCTTGTTTGCCCCCATCACCGGCGAGACGCGCAAGGACTGACCCAGGCATCATCAACCGGCTTGACCTCAGCATCGGGAGGCCAGGACCACGCGACTTGACCGTACGCACCAGGCTCATTCGCCGGCCCGCTTGCGCGGATCCCCGAGCCCGACACGTCCATCGCTCCCCGCTGCTACGCTCCGTGACGATCGGCCGAAACGTCCCTCTTCATCGCGAACGGGATGGCCGGCAAGATCCTCTTGATTTGCCCGACGACACAAGTCGCACAACGTGCGACAAACTGGCTCGACGGGCAGTTTGCGCATGAGGGGGATGCGAGGACTGCCCGTCGGGTGCGAGGAAAAAATATCCAAAAAGGTGTGAGGGCTCTCTCCGCGATCAACGCACGTGGAAGGAGACCCCTCACCGATCGAGCCCGTTGCGCCGTCATACATGCCCTCTCCCACAAGGGGAGAGGGCGCAGTTACGGCCACCGCGCTCGCAGAGACCTTGTTAGTCCTTCTTTCTATTGATCGCGGTGGATTTTGATCGAACGACCCTGGCCTCTGCACCGATGCGAGATGCAGTGCCCTCGCCCCTTGTGGGAGAGGGCAGCGCCGGCGCATCCTCGTCCTCGGTCGGGTGAGGGGTCTCTCGCTGCGCGTGACGCTCTGATTGCAGTAAATTCTGAATCGAACTCTTCGCGGAGTTTATGCACTGTCGTCAAACAAGATGTCACCAAACAAACCACTATCCGATTCCGGTTGGACTGCGCCTATTGATTGATCGAGCAATCCGCTGGCACACTGGAAAGATGAGGTCCGAGACTGCAAGGCTCCCCAAGGGACAAGGCTATCCGCTTCGCCCATCAACGCTAGAGGATGCGCTTAAGCGCGCCGGTGTTTCAATCGACGTCCACCTCATTCGACAGCCTGGCGCACTATTTGACGCACACTTTTGGCCGCCCAATCCCAATGCTCCCTATGAACGCCTATACGTTCGTGTGGGCTCGGTCCCGTTAGAACAGGTCGACGCTATGCGCCGCGAGTTTGAGGCGACGACACTTCTTGTGCTCGTGAAATGGATTGCGAGCATTCTGGCGCAGGACCCAAAATCACCCATGCGGCGTGAAGAGCAGATGCTCGACCTTCGGGTGCGTTAGTCCAAGTCCGCAACGGACCTTCGCCCATCGTGGCTTGCTTCGGAACAGCGGTGGAAAGCACGGTGACGCTGCACAAAACTCTTCCTTGACGTTTGGTCCACGGACGCTTGTGACGAGTGCTCACCACCTCACCCCGCCGCAAACCCGTATAGCCGCTGTGCGTTGTCGGCGAGGACGCGATTGCGGGCGGCGGCATCGGGCACCCAGTCGGCGAGCAGGTCGAGCAGGTCGCCGACGTTCATCATGTGGCCGCGGTGCGCCACGTGCGGCCAGTCGGAGCCCCAGACGCAGCGGTCGGGCGCGGCCTCGTGCAGGCGGCGGACGAAGGCCACGGTGTCGGCATAGGGCGGTCCTGCGACCGTGTTGCGGTAAGCACCAGACAGCTTCACCCAGGCGCCATCACGCACCAGCGACACCAGAGTCTGGAAGCCGGGATCGGCAAGCCCGCGCGACACCGGGAAATGGCCCCAGTGGTCGATCACGATCGGTACGGAGAGCCCCTCCAGCCGCGGTGCCAGCGCCGGTAGATCGGCGGCGTCGATCAGGAATTGCAGATGCCAGCCGAGCTCACGGGCGAGCGCCGCGTAGGCGTGCAACTGATCGAACCCAATGCCGCCGCCGTAGAGGACGTTCAGGCGCAGCCCGACCACGCCGGCCTGCTGCAGCGCCGCCAGCTCGCGGTCGGGCAGGCCCAGCGGGATCACCGCGATGCCGCGTAGCCGCTTGCTGTTGGCGCGCAACGTCTCGACCATGAGGCTGTTGTCCGTGCCGTGGACGCTGACCTGGACCAGCACGCCATAGGTCATGCCGGTGGCATCGAGCATTGCGAGATATGATGCAGCGGTGGCCTCGGGGGGCGTGTAGCTGCGCTCGGCCACGAAGGGATGGCGCGGCGGCAGCCCGATGACATGGGCGTGGGTGTCGACCGCGCCCGGCGGCACCACGAACCGGGTGGCCGTGCGCGGATTCGGATCGGGCCCCGCGCAGGCGGGAGCCCGGTCTGGTTCGCACACGAGTTCACGCATCGGCGTGCAGCACCTTGCCGCGCGTCTCCGGCAGCGCGTAGGCGGCGACGAAGAACAGCGCATAGGCGAACAAAGCGAACAGGCAGATGGCCGTTGCGAGCGAGGTCATCTGCGACAGATAGCCGACGAGGAACGGAAACAGCGCGCCGATGCCGCGGCCGAAATTGTAGCAGAAGCCCTGGCCGGAGCCGCGCAAGCGGGTGGGATAGAGCTCGGTGAGGAAGGCGCCCATGCCGGAGAAATAGCCCGAGGCGAAGAAGCCGAGCGGAAAGCCGAGCACCCACAGCAACTCGTTCGACAAGGGCAGCTGGGTGTAGGCGGCGACGACGACCATGGCTCCGAGCGAGAACACCAGGAACAAATTGCGCCGGCCGAAGCGGTCCGCATACCATGCGCCGACGAGATAGCCGATGAACGAGCCGATGATGAGGGCGGCGAGATAGCCGGTCGAACTCACGATCGAGAGCTTGCGTTCGGTGGTGAGAAAGCGCGGCACCCAGAAGGTGATGGCGTAGTAGCCGCCCTGGCATCCGGTCGCCACCAGCGAGGCGAGGATGGTGGTCTTCAGGATCGGCCCCTGGAAGATCTCCAGGATCGACGGGCTGTCGCCCGCGGCGGCGACCTTGGCGCGCGCGGCTGCGGCGACCTCCGGCTCCTTGACGTAGGCGCGCAGATACAGCACCAGCAGCGCCGGCAAGGCTCCGATGGCGAACATCCAGCGCCAGGCCTGATCGGCCGGCAGCAGCGAGAACAAGGCGGCCTGCGCCAGCACCGCCATGCCCCAGCCGACCGCCCAGCCGGACTGCACGCTACCGACGGCGCGGCCGCGATACTCGGCGCGAATGGTCTCGCCCATCAGCACCGCGCCGGCCGCCCATTCACCGCCGAAGCCGAGCCCGAGCAGGGCGCGGAGCACCAGCAATTGTTCGAAGTTCTGCGCGAACGCGCACAACAGCGAGAATAGCGAAAACCAGATGATCGTGAGCTGCAGCGTGCGAACGCGGCCGATGCGATCGGCGAGATAGCCCGCCGCCCAGCCGCCGATCGCCGAGGCGAGCAGCGTGACGGTGCCGGCGAGACCTGCGGTGCCGGCATCGACCTTCCACAGCGCGATGATCGTGCCGATCACCAGCGGGTAGATCATGAAGTCCATGCCGTCGAGCGCCCAGCCCGTGGCGCAGGCCCAGAAGGTGCGCCGCTCGGCTGTGGTCATGCCATTGTAGAAGCCGGTGAGGCTCGTATCCTCGATCGGTACCACCGTCTCTGTCGCTGTCGACATCCTCGCCTCCCATGCGCCGCTCTTCTTGAACGGTCGTCCGGCGCCAGAGTTCGCTGAAAGATCTGAGGACGTCTGTCAGAAAATCGCCAGGATGGGCGCTGCCGCGCCTTGTTTTGTCAGGAAATCACCGGCCGCCGCGCTGCAGGCGGCGATAGCGCGCGGGACTCTCGCCCGTCACCGCCCGAAAGGCGGCGCCGAAATGCGATTGCGAGGAAAAGCCGAGCGACAATGCGATGTCCACGATCGGCAGGTCGGACGTCGCGAGCAGCCGTCGCGCCGCGAGCACGCGCTGCTCGACGACGAAGCGATGCGGCGTCGTTCCGGTCGCCTGCTTGAAGCTGCGGATGAAGGAGGATGGGCTCATCCCGGCGACCTCGGCCATCGCGGCCAGCGTGACCGGCGCGCCGGGATCGGAGCACACGAATTCGGTGATGCGCGCCCGCATCCGCTCGTCCAGGGGCGGCGTTCGCTCCGATCCGGACGGGCGCTGCATCGCGTAGCGGTCCGAGACGTGCAGCGCGAGCGTGTAGGCGAACTGCTCGGCCAGCAGGCGGCTTGGCCGTTCGCCGTCACCGCAGCTTTCGACCAGCCGCTTCGCCGCGGCTTCCAGCATCGGATCTTCGGTGTCCCAGGCCTGGCGCATCAGGGTGACGGGGGCAGCAGAGCCGCGGGACGCCGCGACCTCCTTCAAGAGGGCATCACCGAGATACAGCAGCAGCAGCCGGCCCGAGCGGACCTCTGGCACGGCATCGACCACCACGCTGCATCCGGGCTGGCCGATCCGAAAACGCCCCGCGCTGACCGGCGCATCGCGCCGGACCGTTCCGTCCTCTATCAGCACGTGGCGGCGGACGTCGTACAGTGTGATCGCCACCGTCGGCACCGGCAGCTCGCCATACTCGTAGAGATGCGGCCCGGTGACCTCGCTGACAGCCGCGGCAAAGCCCGCCGTCGACCACAGATCGATCAGCGCCGACTGCCGTCGTCCCGTGACGCGCTCGGCATGGCGAAGCGGATTGAGCTGCATGGGGCAGGGAGCGTCTGACTGATTGGACTGACGCATTTTTTAGCACCGTTCTGCAGGGCTGGCCACCGCAGGACCCAGCGTTCGCCTGCGCAGCAATCGGTCTGGTACCGCGACGAAATGGTCGCCGCTGCGGTTCGGGCCTCATGGTTCGAGACGGCGCGCGGTTCTTTGTTCGTTGCTTCCAGGTGCCGACGGGCGCGCGCCTCCTCACCATGAGGATGAAGCGGTGACGGTGGCGCGGCACAGCGGACCATGAACATGACAGATCCATCCCCTCATCCTGAGGAGCTTGGCGAAGCCAAGCGCCTCGAAGGACGAGGCCGTGACGGCTGCGCACGACACAACCAGCCACCAAACAAAAAGGCGCCCCGCGAGGGGCGCCTTCGTGATCCGCCGATCTTTGCCGGGCCCTAGCCCGAGTAGTACATGTCGAACTCGACCGGGTGCGGGGTCATTTCGAAGCGTTCGACCTCGGTCATCTTCAGCGCGATGTAGCTGTCGATGAAGTCGTCGTCGAACACGCCGCCGGCCTTCAGGAAGGCGCGGTCCTTGTCGAGGTTCTCGAGCGCCTCGCGGAGCGAGCCGCAGACGGTCGGGATCTGCTTCAGCTCTTCCTTCGGCAGGTCGTAGAGATCCTTGTCCATCGCCGGGCCCGGATCGAGCTTGTTCTTCACGCCGTCGAGGCCGGCCATCAGCATCGCGGCGAAGCCGAGATAGGGGTTGGCGAGCGGATCGGGGAAGCGGACCTCGACGCGCTTGGCCTTCGGCGAAGAGGTGTAGGGGATGCGGCACGAGGCCGAGCGGTTGCGCGCGGAGTAGGCGAGCAGCACCGGCGCCTCATAGCCCGGGACCAGACGCTTGTAGGAGTTGGTCGACGGGTTGGTGAAGGCGTTGATGGCCTTGGCGTGCTTGATGATGCCGGCGATGTAGGACAGGCAGGTCTCCGACAGGTCGGAGTACTTGTTGCCCGCGAACACCGGCTTGCCGTCCTTCCAGATCGACTGGTGGACGTGCATGCCCGAGCCGTTGTCGCCATAGACCGGCTTCGGCATGAAGGTGGCGGTCTTGCCGTAGATGTGCGCGACCTGATGGATGCAGTACTTGTAGATCTGCATCTGGTCGGCCATCAGCGTCAGCGTGTCGAACTTCATGCCGAGCTCGTGCTGGGCAGAGGCGACCTCGTGGTGGTGCTTCTCGACCTTGACGCCCATGCGGGCCATCGCGCCGAGCATCTCCGAGCGCATGTCCTGCACCGAGTCCTGCGGCGGCACCGGGAAGTAGCCGGCCTTGGTGCGGATGCGGTGGCCGAGATTGCCGCCCTCATACTCGGTGTCGGAGTTGGTCGGCAGCTCCGAGGAGTCCAGGCGGAAGCCGGTGTTGTAGGGCGAGGAGCTGTAGCGCACGTCGTCGAACACGAAGAACTCGGCTTCGGGGCCGACGAACACGGTGTCACCCACGCCCATCGACTTCACCATGGCCTCGGCCTTCTTGGCGATGCCGCGGGGGTCACGGTTGTACGGCTCGCCGGTGGTCGGCTCGAGCACGTCGCAGGTGATGATCATGGTGGTTTCGGCGAAGAACGGATCGATCGTCGCGGTGACCGGGTCGGGCATCAGGCACATGTCGGATTCGTTGATCGCCTTCCAGCCGGCGATCGAGGAGCCGTCGAACATGGTACCTTCGGCGAAAATGTCTTCGTCGATCATGCTGACGTCGAAGGTGACGTGCTGCCACTTGCCCCGCGGATCGGTGAAGCGGAGGTCGACGTATTTGACGTCGTTGTCTTTAATTGCCTTCAAGACGTCCTTGGCGGTCTTCATGAATACCCCTCTTGGCTGAAACGTCACGGCCCGGCGCGGGACGGCGTCCGCGGGTCATGCTCCATTAGCCTCGCCGGGGGACCAAGACAATATCGGAAAACGCCAAAAAGGCCGCATGCAGATGCCTCTTAGAGGACATCTGAGCTGCCTGAACGCTGCTGGCGCAGCAGATCTTCTCGGCGGAGAGCCTGGAGCGACATCGCCGTTCCAAACCGTCCGTTTGGGGCGTCCAGCCCTGGGTTAAATCGCGTCCAGTCCGGATTCGCCGGTCCTGATGCGGATGGCTTCCTCGATGTTGGACACGAAAATCTTGCCGTCGCCGATGCGGCCGGTCTGGGCGGCGCGGCGGATCGCCTCGATCGCGCGCTCGACCAGCTCGTCGCCGATCACGATCTCGATCTTCACCTTCGGCAGGAAGTCGACGATGTATTCAGCACCCCGGTAGAGCTCCGCGTGGCCCTTCTGCCGGCCGAAGCCCTTGGCCTCGGTGACGGTGATGCCCTGCAGTCCCACCTCCTGAAGCGCCTCCTTCACCTCGTCGAGCTTGAACGGCTTGATGATGGCTTCGATCTTCTTCACTGAGCGCCTCCCGGGCATTCCGCATTAAGAAACAGTAGGGTCATCGTCAGGCTGCGCCACCGCGCAGGTCGTTCGATCACTTCGTTACCGGGCCTGACACTCTCCGGCGGAGGCCCGGTGATTGACAGCCCGTCTTGCCCCGTGCCGAAGTGGCTCCACAAAAGCAGGGTCTATGCCAATTCATTAACGAGGCCAAATCGAGCGGATATTCCGGTCTTTCGCATCGGCCCGACGATTCCCCGTGGCAGCGTCCAGAATACCGAAGCTCGCGAATTAGGCAAACAGGCCAGAAGTTGTGCAGGTGCCGGTGCGGCGTTCGCACGTCGGCGAAAATGCCCAGGGAAAAGGCGGGATGAGCGGCGGTGCGCCCGCGCAGAGGAGAGGCAACAGGCCTCGGCTCTTGGAACTTGCTGCCGGGCACGGCAATAGGGATGCGGGATTCGGTGGGGTGGACCGGCTTGGGGCGAGCCGGTGCGCCACGATCGATGTCGAGCAGCCGGCACGCGGCGGCTGCAGGGGATATAAGAGCGCAATGGAAGTCTTGACCACGAGCGAAATGGAGCGCGCCGACCGGCTGACGATCGCAGCCGGCACGCCCGGATTCTCGCTGATGCTGAGCGCCGGCCAAGCCGTCGCCGCGGCCGCCATGGACCTCGTCGAGGAGGGGCCGATCCTGGTCGTATGCGGTCCCGGCAATAATGGCGGCGACGGCTTCGTGGCGGCCGCCGAGCTGGCCGCCCAGGGCCGCGACGTCTCCGTCATCCTGATGTGCGAGCGCGATGCGCTGCAGGGCGATGCGGCCTCTGCCGCCAAGGGCTGGAAGTTTCCGGTGCTGCCGTTCACGCCGCAGGCGATCGGCAAGCCCGCGCTGATCATCGATGCGCTGTTCGGCGCCGGGCTCAGCCGCCCGGTCACCGGCGAGCCGCACGATGTCATCGCGGCGATCAATGCCAATGGCGCGCCGGTGCTCGCGGTCGATCTGCCGAGCGGCATCAACGGGACGACCAGCGCGGTCATGGGCATCGCCGTGAGGGCGACCGAGACCGTGACCTTCTTCCGCAAGAAACCGGCGCATCTCTTGCTGCCGGGGCGCCAGCATTGCGGCCGCGTCCGGCTCGCCGACATCGGCATCGATCCGCAGGTGCTCGACGAGATCAAGCCGCAGGCGTTCGAGAACGAGCCGGAGCTCTGGCAGGGCCGCTTTCCAGTCCCGCGCATCGACGGCCACAAATACGCGCGCGGGCATGTGCTCGCGGTGTCCGGCGATGTCACCGCGACCGGCGCGTCGCGGATGGCCGCGCGGGCGGCCTTGCGGGCCGGCGCCGGCCTCGTCACGCTGGCCTCGCCGCGCGATGCGCTGGCGGTCAACGCGTCGGCGCTGACGGCGGTGATGGTGCGCGCCGCCGACACCGCGATCGAGTTCGGCGAACTGCTCGGCGACAAGCGCTTCAACACCTGCATCATCGGGCCGGGTACGGGTGTCAGCGAGCGGACGCGCGATCTCGTCTTCACCGGGCTCACCGCGCAGCGTCATCTGGTGCTGGATGCGGATGCGCTGACGAGCTTTGCCGATGCGCCGGAGCGGCTGTTCGAGCAGCTCAGGGCGGTGGCCGACGCGCAGATCGTGCTGACGCCGCATGAGGGCGAATTCCCGCGCCTGTTCTCGGATCTCAGCAACAAGAATCCCGGTCGTTCCAAGCTCGAGCGGGTGCGCGCCGCGGCCGCGCGCTGCGGCGCCGTCGTGCTGTTGAAGGGCGCCGACACCACCGTCGCATCTCCGGACGGCCGCGCCGCCATCGCCGCCAACGCGCCGCCCTGGCTCGCCACCGCCGGTGCCGGCGACGTGCTCGCCGGGATCATCGCAGGGCTCCTGGCGCAGGGCGTGCCCGCGTTCGAGGCCGCCTGCATCGGCGTCTGGATGCATGGCGAGGCGGGCGCGGAGGCGGGGCCGGGACTGATCGCGGAGGACCTGACGGAGACGCTGCCGGCGGTGTTCCGAAGGCTGTATGACCAGTTTGAGATCGAATACTGAGGATCGCCCGGTCAAGCCGGGCGATGACAGTTGTGCTTGTGGTGGCGTCAGCGCGCCTCGCTCACGTCACCTGATACTTCGCCACTGCGCTCTCGTTCCACGCGAGGCCGAGGCCCGGACCTTTCGCGGTGACCTTGCCGTCGATCACCTGCAGCGGATGGGTGAGGATGGCGCCGGCAAAATCCAGCACCTCGAGCCAATGCGCCGTCGGCGTCACTGCCAGCACGTGCGCGCTGGCTTCGGGCAGGATGTGGCTCGACATCGGGATCGATGCGGCGTCGGCTTGGCCTGCGACATTGAGCCAGCCGGTGATGCCGCCGACCTTCATCAGATCCGGCATGATGAAGTCTGACGCCCCGGCCGCGATCGCCTCGGCAAAGCCGCGCGGAAACCACCAGTTCTCGCCGGCCTGGATCGGGATCTCAGAGCGCTCGCGCACCGCAGCGTGGCCCGAGAGATTCTCCTGCGGCACCGGCTCCTCGATCCAGGTCAGGTCGTAATCGGCAAGAACAGCGATTCTGCGCGTGGCCTCAGCGGGATCGAGCGACTGGTTGAAGTCGAGCATCAGCGCGATGTCAGGGCCGAGCAGGCCGCGCAGGCCCTTGATCATCGCTGCGTCGGTCGCGAGGTCGCCATGGCCGCCCTTGGTCTTGATGGCGCGGAAGCCGTGCTCGTCGCGGGCGGCGTGCAGGGTGCGCTCGTCTGCCTTGGCATCGAGCACGCCGTAGCTGTCATAGGCGGGAATGGGACGGGCGCTGCCGCCGAGCAACTCGACCACGGGCTTGCCCGCGAGCTGGCCGAGCGCGTCCCAGAACGCCATGTCGAGACCCGAGACGGCCATGCCCACCAGGCCCTGCCAGCCGAGCAGGCGGAATTTGGCGTCCATGACCTTCATCAGATCGACCGGCGCCAGCGCCTTGCCGGTGAGCTCGCGGCCGATGTCCTCGACCAGATGCACGAGCGGTTTCAAGGCGAGCCGGGTGTAAGCGAAGAGATAGGAATGGCCGGTAACCCCCTGATCGGTCGCGACGTCGATCAGCACCAGCGGCCCGGCGTCGATGATGCCGAAGGCGTTGCGCAGCGGGCGCTTCATCGGGGTGACGACGGCGCGCGCGGTGACGCCGGTGATGGCGGCTGTGGTCATGGGGAGTTCTACCTGGTTCGTTTCCTCACCCGATCTCATACCACCGCAACAGCCGCGGCGCCGCCCAGTCCGTGGCCATGCGCTCGATCAGGAAGCGACCAGCGGTCTCGGCCAGGAAGGCGATGCGCTGGGTCTGGCCGGCCTCCAGTGCGAGCGTGTCGAGCCAATACGGCTTCCAGCCGTCATCGAGCCGGTCGAGCAGTCGGAACGGCTGGCCCTGGAGGTGGACCACCGTCGTACCTGCGGCCTTGTTGGCCAGCGCCAGCACCACGACGCGGCGGGACTTGGCCTGGAAGGCGGGGGCGCTGCCGGGCTTGAACTGGGTGGGCAGACGCCAGTCGGCGCCGTCGAGCGCGAGCTCGGCGCGGATGGCCGAGCGCAGGTCGAGCTTGTCCGGTAAGCCATTCGCGGGCAGGGGCGACGGCGGCGGAAGCGCCGCGGCGCGCTGCGGCGGCTCGCTCGACAGCGCGAGGCGGGCGAGGGGGCGTGCCGCCGTGCCGTCATGCAGCAGCACCGGCAGTGGCGCTTTCGCCGCGGGCATGTCGATGACCACGTCGGTACGGCCGCCCGGCGGCAGCACGACGGCGCCGTTGCGGGCCAGGAACGGCTCTGCCGGCTGGCCGTCGATCGCCATCACCCTGACGGTGTCGATCTCGGCGATTTTGATCGCGATCACAGCGCGCTGGCAGCCATTGATGAAGCGCAGCCTGACCCGCGCGTTTGCGCGCAACGCGATCTCGGGCTGGACCTGACCATTCACGGTGTAGAGCAGCTCGGAGTCCTTCGGGTCCGTGCCGGGCGCGATCGCCGTGCCGTCCGGTTTCAGTCGGAAGTCCTCGACCAGGAAAACCTCGTCGCGGTCAAACGTTACCGTGGAGACCTCATCGACGATCACAGGCAATGGCCGGATCGGTGCGGCCGCACCATCGGCGAGCAGCCGCAGGTCGAGCAATCCGGTTCCCGTCCGCGGCACCGTCGCCGCGATGCTGGTACGGTCGCCCACCGCGAGCGGCTGTTGGACGAGCAACGCTGGGGGCAAAGCGAGGCCGCGCCCGGAGAGGGTCGCCGGTATCGAGAGACCATTGGTGAGGGAGAGGTCGAGCGCGGCGCCGCGCGCCAGCCGGAGCACCGGGGAGCCTCCCGCAAGCTGCCATACCCGTGCCGGGAGTCGACCCTCGGACAAGACCAGAGATTCGGCCCGGGCCTCCAAGGTCACGGACGTGCGTTCGGCGGCGCCGGCGAAACACGGAATTGCCGTCGCACAGGCTGCGGCAAAGCCGCCGAGCACGGCGCGGCGGTTGACCCCGTCCACAGGCTGCGTCATGCGACAAAACATTGTGCGTTGAGGGGGATGCGGATCATCTCGTTTTCCCTTATCTGTGCCGCGAGCTTGGCCGATCGGCCGGCCGCGGGCGCTCTTTGGGGCCCATTTTTTTGCTGCGGACGGTTTCACGCGTGGTATAAGCCGCGCCGCCCGCGGCATCGCGGCCGGGCTATCGATGCAGTTCACGCGGGCGTGGCGGAACTGGTAGACGCGCTGGATTTAGGTTCCAGTGACGAAAGTTGTGGGGGTTCGAGTCCCTCCGCCCGCACCAAGCGCTTCCTCAGGCGTTTGCCGAAAGTTTCACGGCGCAGCCGCGCTCCTGATCTCGGGAGAGCGGCGGCACCGATCCCACCGGCGCAAGGCTCGTTGGCCGCGCGTCGTCCACAATTGAATCAGGTGTGTCCGGATCGCAAGGGTCCGGACCGTAGCGGAAGAAGATTGACGCCATGCAGGTCACAGAAACCTTGTCGGAAGGCTTGAAGCACGAGTTCCAGATCAGCGTTCCCGCTGCCGATCTCGACGCCAAGGCGGATGCGAAGCTGGTCGATCTCAAGGACAAGGTCCGCATCAACGGCTTCCGTCCGGGCAAGGTGCCGGTGGCGCATCTGAAGAAGATCTACGGCAAGTCGGTCATGGCCGAGACCATCGACCAGACCATCCGCGACACCAACACGCAGATCTTCACGGAGCGCGGCTTCCGGCTCGCCACCGAGCCGAAGGTGACGATGCCGACCGAAGAGGCCGAGGTCGAGAAGATCCTCGCCGGCCAGACCGACCTGACCTACACCGTGGCGATCGAAGTGGTGCCGGCGATCGCGCTCGCCGACTTCAAGACCTTTTCGGTCGAGAAGCCGGTCGCCGACATCACCGACGCCGACGTCGACGAGGCGATCAAGCGGCTGGCCGATGCGAACCGCAGCTATGCCGCCAAGGCTGAGGGCGCGAAGGCCGAGAGCGGCGACCGCGTGAAGGTCAACTTCAAGGGCACGATCGACGGCGTCGCCTTCGACGGCGGCACCGGCGAGGGCATCGATGTCGTGATCGGCTCGAACACCTTCATCCCGGGCTTCGAGGACCAGCTTGTCGGCATCGCTGTCGGTGAGACCCGCACCTTGAAGGTCTCGTTCCCGACCAACTATCTGAACAACGAGCTGGCCGGAAAGGCGGCGGAGTTCGAGACCACCGCGACCGCGATCGAAGCGCCGGAGGACAAGGTCGTCGACGACGAGTTCGCCAAGACGCTCGGCCTCGAATCGCTCGACAAGCTGAAGGAGCTGATGCGCGACCGGCTCGCCGGCGAGTTCAGCCAGGCGACCCGCCAGCGCGTCAAGCGCGCGCTGCTCGACCGCCTCGATGAGACCCACAAGTTCGATGCTCCGCCGTCGCTGATCGACGAGGAGTTCAACCTGATGTGGAACTCGGTGCAGGCCGAAATGAAGTCGAGCGGCAAGACCTTCGCCGACGAGAACACCACCGAGGACAAGGCGAAGGAAGAGTACCGCACCATCGCCGACCGCCGCGTCCGCCTCGGCCTCGTGCTGTCGGAGATCGGCGAGAAGAACAAGATCACCGTGACCGACGACGAGGTCAGCCGCGCCGTGATCGAGCGGGCCCGCTCGATGCCTGGCCGCGAGAAGGAGGTCTGGGACTTCTATCGCAGCAACCCGCAGGCGCTCGCGCAGCTGCGCGCGCCGATCTACGAGGACAAGGTCGTCGACTTCATCCTCGAGCTCGCCAACGTCACCGAGAAGAAGGTCTCGAAGGACGAGCTGTTCAAGGACGACGAGAACGACAAGGCGGCCTGATCAGGCCACCTCTGGTCGGGTTTGCGACATCAGCGCATGATTAAGGTTGACCGGCGAAAGCGCCGGTCAGCCCGGTTCCGGCGCTGGCCGCCGCTGCGGGAATCAGCTTGAACAGGGCAACGACCTCGCTTGCGGTTGGCCGGTTACCGGTCTTGTCACCGGGAAATTGGTCCATATCTTTGGGCTCGGTCTTGAAGTTCTGCATCACGGGGCCATCGTCCGTCGCTGCTCGCTGAACGAGCCTCACCTGCGGCGGCCGGTCGTCTTCAACTGCTGGTCCAACCCTTGGGTGATTCATGCGCGATCCCGTCGAAACCTATATGAACCTTGTGCCCATGGTGGTCGAACAGACCAACCGCGGTGAGCGCGCCTACGACATCTTCTCGCGCCTCCTGAAGGAGCGCATCATCTTCGTGACCGGTCCGGTCGAGGACGGCATGGCGACCCTGATCGTCGCACAGCTTCTCTTCCTTGAGGCCGAGAACCCGAAGAAGGAGATCGCGATGTACATCAACTCGCCGGGCGGCGTGGTGACGTCGGGTCTCGCGATCTACGACACGATGCAGTTCATCCGTCCGGCAGTGTCCACGCTGTGCACGGGCCAGGCGGCGTCGATGGGCTCGCTGCTGCTCTGCGCCGGTCACAAGGACATGCGCTTCTCGCTGCCGAACTCGCGCATCATGGTGCATCAGCCGTCTGGTGGCTTCCAGGGCCAGGCGACCGACATCATGCTGCACGCCCAGGAGATCCTGAGCCTCAAGAAGCGGCTCAACGAGATCTACGTGAAGCACACCGGCCAGCCCTACAAGGCGATCGAGGATGCGCTGGAACGCGACAAATTCCTCACGGCGGAAGCCGCCCAGGAGTTCGGGCTCATCGACAAGGTGCTCGACAAGCGGCCGGAAGATCCGGCGGCGATGGGCAAGTGAGCCGTAACTGAGTAAGGCGAGGTCCGGTGGACGGGCTTCGATGCATCACGGCAATCGCCTTTGCCGGCTCCGGCCGGCAGAGGTACTAAGGTGGGGTCCCAAAAGGGTCGCAACCCTGCCGTGCAACCGGCAAACAGGCGTGGCAAACACGCAACGTTCAGCCGATTTCGCGTGTTCTTACCGTGTCAAGCCCCAAAATCACGGTAATGTCACGGTCTAGGGTCTGTGCTCCGATTAGCGAATTCTTGATAGTCGGATGACAGCATGATTGGCTAGACTGCCCAGTTATGGATCGTGGGGGATTCGCGTAAGTCGTGGGTGCACGGCGGGTCGAGAACAAGGTTTTAATTTTGGTACGAAATTTGCTCTTTCACCAATTCGGTCCGGCCCGCGCCGGGTCGGAGCGAACGAGCGGACAAGAGCGAACCGCGGACGGAGACAGGAATGAGTAAGGTCGGCACGGGCGACGCCAAGAATACGCTTTATTGCTCGTTCTGCGGCAAGAGCCAGCACGAAGTCCGCAAACTGATCGCAGGTCCAACCGTCTTCATCTGCGACGAGTGTGTCGAACTCTGCATGGACATCATCCGCGAGGAGAACAAGTCCTCGCTGGTCAAGTCGCGTGACGGCATTCCGACCCCGAAGGAGATCTGCAAGGTTCTCGACGATTACGTCATCGGTCAGAACCATGCGAAGAAGGTGCTGTCGGTCGCCGTTCACAACCACTACAAGCGTCTCAACCACCAGACCAAGCACTCGGACGTCGAGCTCGCGAAGTCGAACATCCTGCTGATCGGTCCGACCGGTTCGGGCAAGACGCTGCTCGCGCAGACGCTCGCCCGCATCCTCGACGTGCCGTTCACGATGGCCGACGCGACGACCCTGACCGAGGCCGGCTATGTCGGTGAGGACGTCGAGAACATCATCCTGAAGCTGCTGCAGGCGGCCGACTACAATGTCGAGCGTGCTCAGCGTGGCATTGTCTACATCGACGAAATCGACAAGATCAGTCGCAAGTCGGACAATCCCTCGATCACCCGCGACGTTTCGGGCGAGGGCGTCCAGCAGGCGCTGCTCAAGATCATGGAAGGCACCGTTGCATCGGTTCCGCCGCAGGGCGGCCGCAAGCATCCGCAGCAGGAGTTCCTGCAGGTCGACACCACCAACATCCTGTTCATCTGCGGTGGTGCGTTCTCCGGCCTCGAGAAGATCATCTCCTCTCGCGGCCGGTCGACCTCGATCGGCTTCGCGGCCCAGGTGCTGGCGCCGGAAGACCGCCGCACCGGCGAGATCTTCCGTCACGTCGAGCCTGAGGATCTCCTGAAGTACGGCCTGATCCCCGAGTTCGTCGGCCGTCTGCCGGTCGTGGCGACGCTCGAGGATCTCGACGAGAACTCGCTGAAGAAGATCCTGACCGAGCCGAAGAACGCGCTGGTGAAGCAGTATCAGCGTCTGTTCGAGATGGAGAACATCGAGCTCACCTTCGCCGATGAGGCGCTTGGCGCCGTGTCGCGCAAGGCGATCGAGCGCAAGACCGGCGCACGCGGTCTGCGGTCGATCCTCGAGAGCATCCTGCTCGAGACGATGTTCGACCTGCCGGGTCTCGAAGGCGTCGAGGAAGTGGTCATCTCGCGCGAGGTGGTCGAAGGGACGGCCCGTCCGCTCTACATCTATGCCGATCGTTCCGATCGCGCCGTGGAAAGCAGCGCCAGCGCGTGATGCGCGCTGGCACGATCGATAGACGACCTCGATTTATCAGTTCAGCGATCGCTGCGGACGCCCAGTCCGCGGCGTCGCAGCGTTTCAGAGTCCCGCTGCGTAAAGCCGTTTTTGGCGGGCGTTTACCGATACTTGACACCCCCCGGGTCGATAGCCACCTAATGTCGCGTGGCGATACAAATCTCAATCCCGGGATTCGCCTCACAGACGATCCGAAACGAGCGGGCAATATCGACGCGCCAGCCACGTCAGGATCAGATCGCACCTTGTGGCGGTTGCGCACGATGGCGGACTGCGTGCAAGGGGGCTAAACAAAAGGAACAGGCCATGACGACCCCCAAACCCCGGCCGACCATCGTTTACGGCGAGAGCCACGCATATCCGGTGCTGCCGCTCCGCGACATCGTCGTCTTCCCGCACAACATCGTTCCGCTGTTCGTCGGCCGCGAGAAATCCATTCGCGCCCTCGAAGAGGTCATGAAGAACGACGCGCTCGTGATGCTGGCGACGCAGAAGAACGCGTCCGACGATGATCCAGCTCCGGATGCGATCTACGAGACCGGGACGCTCGCCAGCGTGCTGCAACTCCTGAAGCTGCCCGACGGCACCGTGAAGGTGCTGGTCGAAGGCCTGGAGCGCGCGCGCGTCGAGAAGTACACCGATCGCGCCGACTACTACGAAGCCACCGCCGTTGCGCTCGAGGACACCGATGCGAAGTCGGTCGAGGCCGAAGCGCTCGGCCGCTCCGTCGTGTCGGATTTCGAAAGCTATGTGAAGCTGAACAAGAAGATCTCGGCTGAGGTCGTCGGCGTCGTTCAGTCGATCACGGATTTCGGCAAGCTAGCCGACACCGTCGCTTCGCATCTCGCCGTCAAGATCGCCGATCGCCAGGGCATCCTGGAGACGCTGTCCGTCACCACGCGCCTGGAGAAGGTGCTGGGCCTGATGGAGAGCGAGATTTCGGTGCTGCAGGTCGAGAAGCGCATCCGCTCGCGCGTCAAGCGCCAGATGGAGAAGACCCAGCGCGAGTACTACCTGAATGAGCAGATGAAGGCCATTCAGAAGGAGCTGGGTGACGAGGACGGCCGCGACGAGCTCGCCGATCTGGAAGAGCGGATCAACAAGACCAAGCTCTCCAAGGAAGCGCGCGAGAAGGCCCAGCACGAGTTGAAGAAGCTGCGCCAGATGTCGCCGATGTCCGCGGAGGCGACCGTCGTGCGCAACTACCTGGATTGGCTGCTGTCGATTCCGTGGAACAAGAAGTCCAAGGTGAAGAAGGATCTGGAGGCCGCGCAGGCGGTTCTGGATGCGGATCACTATGGTCTGGAGAAGGTCAAGGACCGCATCGTCGAGTACCTGGCGGTGCAGTCGCGCGCCAACAAGCTGACCGGCCCGATCCTGTGCCTGGTCGGACCTCCCGGCGTCGGCAAGACCTCGCTCGGCAAGTCGATCGCGAAGGCCACGGGCCGCGAGTTCGTTCGCGTGTCGCTCGGCGGCGTGCGCGACGAGGCGGAGATCCGCGGTCATCGCCGGACCTATATCGGCTCGATGCCCGGCAAGATCATCCAGTCGATGCGCAAGGCCAAGACTTCGAATCCGCTGTTCCTGCTGGACGAGATCGACAAGATGGGCTCGGACTTCCGGGGTGACCCGTCGTCGGCGCTGCTGGAGGTCCTCGACCCCGAGCAGAACACGACGTTCAACGATCACTACCTGGAGGTCGATTACGACCTGTCGAACGTCATGTTCATCACGACCGCGAATACGCTCAATATTCCCGGGCCGCTGATGGACCGCATGGAGATCATCCGCATCGCGGGCTACACCGAGACCGAAAAGCTCGAGATTGCCCGCAAGCACCTGATCCCCAGCGCGATCTCCAAGCACGGCTTGGACTCGAAGGAGTGGTCGATCGACGACGACGCGCTGCTGCTCGTGATCCGGCGCTACACCCGCGAAGCGGGCGTGCGTAATTTGGAGCGTGAGATTTCCACACTGGCCCGCAAGGCCGTGAAGGAGCTCATGATGTCCAAGAAGAAGTCGGTGAAGATCACCGAGAAGACCGTCGAGGAATTCTTGGGTGTTCCGAAGTACCGCTTCGGCGAGATCGAGAGCGACGATCAGGTCGGCATCGTGACCGGTCTGGCGTGGACGGATGTCGGCGGCGAGCTGCTGACGATCGAAGGCGTCATGATGCCCGGCAAGGGCAAGATGACGGTGACGGGCAATCTGCGCGACGTCATGAAGGAGTCGATCTCGGCTGCGGCCTCGTTCGTCCGCTCCAGGGCGATCAACTACGGCATCGAGCCGCCGTTGTTCGACCGGCGCGACATCCACGTCCACGTGCCGGAGGGGGCAACCCCGAAGGACGGCCCCTCGGCCGGCGTGGCCATGGCGACGACCATTATCTCGGTGATGACCGGCATCCCGGTTCGTCACGACGTCGCGATGACCGGCGAGATCACTCTGCGTGGTCGCGTGCTGCCGATCGGCGGTCTGAAGGAGAAGCTGCTGGCGGCCGCTCGCGGCGGCATCAAGACGGTGCTGATCCCCGAGGACAACGCCAAGGATCTCACGGAGATTTCCGATGCGATCAAGGGCGGCATGGAGATCATCCCGGTTGCCCGTCTCGACGACGTCGTCGCCCGGGCCCTGGTCCGCAAGCCGGTGCCGATCGTCTGGGAAGAGGACACCAAGGTGCCCGTGAAGGCCGATGGCGACGAAGCCGCCGGCGGCCTGACCGCCCACTGAGGTCAGAACTGATCCAAAGGAAACGGCGCCCGAGAGGGCGCCGTTTTCGTTTGAGGGCTCGGTCTGGCTGCTGCCGGGGGCGTCTGAAAGTCGCGCCAGCGACGCGGCTTTCCCGCGGTGCCGTGCGGTTCCGGCGTTGATTGCGCGTCGGGCAGGGGGTAAAGAAGCGCGCGTGAGGGCGGCTAGCTCAGCTGGTTAGAGCATCTCGTTTACACCGAGAGGGTCGGGAGTTCGAATCTCTCGCCGCCTACCATCCGGGCAAGGCCAATAGCCCGCTCGTCGAACAACGACTATCCAGCCGCGCGTTTCTCCAAGCTGACCGCAATCCGCTCCAGCAACGTGTTCATGCGCTGGGTTTCCGCGATCTGCCGCTCATAGTGTTGATGCAGGTCGGTCGACATCTTCGTGACATTCATTCGTTTGCTGAAGGCGAACCAGATCGCGATCAGGCTCAGAAACGGCAGCCACGAAAAGAATAAATCAACCCATTGGTTCTTCATGCCTACTCTTCAACCCCCATTCTTTGTCGACTCCCGCAGGCTGACGTCTCGCCCGCACCGGTTACTGCCAGTCGCGCAAATTCGTGTGGCGATTGGCCGTGCTTCCGTTACCCTGCTGCGTGGACCGAGGTCGAGGCAAATACATGACCGACTTTCTGCGCCATTGCACCGGAGGCGCTGAACGGACGATCAATGCGGGTGTTGCCCTCCTGGAAGAGGGCGGCGACACCGGGCATCTCTACATCCTGCTGGAGGGGCGGCTGGAGGTCATCAAAGCCGGCGCCACGGTGGCCGTCGTGTCGGAGCCGGGTGCGCTGTTCGGCGAGATGTCGCTGCTGCTGGAGCAGCCGCATACGGCGACCGTGCGGGCGCTGACGGATTGCCGGATCTACGAAATCTTGGATGCGCCGCACTTCCTCGCTGAAAATCCCGAAGCGACACTGGCGATCGCGCGCATGCTGGCGCAGCGGCTCAATGTCGCCAACACCTATCTTGCCGATCTCAAGCGGCAATATGCCGGGCACGGCACGCATCTGGCCATGGTCGGCGACGTCCTGCAGAGCATGATCAACCTGCCGCCGCAGCAGGTCGCGCCAGGAACGGATCTGGAATCCGATCCAAGGCTCTGAGCCAGTCGGGCGCCACCGTGACAGGCTGGGCTGGTCGCTGCAGCGGCTTTGCGAGATCGATCCACTCGGCTTGCCCGGCTGCCAGCCAGAATGCGCGCTGCTCGCCGGTGTCGATCACGATGTAGGTCGGTGGCCGTCCGGGCTGACGGCCGGTGTTGAACAACCAGGTCTCCCCGAGACGATCGAACCACGAGCCGTCCGTAATGAAGGGCGACTGGTGGACATGGCCCGAGATCACCATCGCCGGCCGGTGCCGCGCGATGAAGCCCTCGAGCGCGGTGTCGCCGAAATAGCGCTTGCCGCCCCAGCTCACCGGCGAATTCGCCGGCGGCGCGTGGTGCACCCAGATCCAGTGCGGCGGATGGCGCGCGGCGGCCGCGGCGAGCTGGCGTCCGATCTGCGCCTGGACGAGCGGACCGTCCCACCAGGGGCAGACCGAGACCAGCGTGTCGCCCACCGCGACGTCGTCGCCATCGGCGGCAATGCCCAGCTCCCGGACCGTCCCGATCCAGGCTGCGATCTTCTCGCCCGCCGCGCTGCGCTCCTCCAGATCGTGATTGCCGGAGCAGATCATCACGCGGGTCTTGGCCGCGAGCAGCGCCAGATATTTTTTCACCACCACGATCTGCGCCCGGATGTCGACGATCGAGGCGAGATCGAGCGCATCGCCGGCGAAGATGACCGTATCGAAATGATCGGCCGCCGCGACCAGCCAGTCGAACTGCGGCAGCGTGTAGTGAAGATCGGCAACGACGAGACAGCGCATGAGGCTCCTGACGCGCAGGGTCGAAGCAAGAGCGGGACCAGATTCTGCTCCGCTATCGCATCTCGACGCCGCCAGCGCCAGCAGGCCAAGTCCTTGCATCGGTCGGCCGGCCATTGACGGTATCGCAGGCGGTCTTCGCTGCGGTCGGGTCGCGCGCTCGTGCCTTGACAGGCGAGAGCCATGCGTGCGCGATGCGGTCTCGACGACGGCATCAGACAAGGCGCATCATGCAACTGCCCGCAGGCCACGACCGCAATGCCGACCAGATCGCCTATTGGAACGGGCCGGGCGGCCAGCGCTGGTCGGATCGCCAGGAGGCGCAGGACGTCCTGCTGGCGCCGGTGTCGCAGATCCTGATCGAGCGCATCGCGGCCAAGCCGGGCGATCGCATTCTCGACGTCGGCTGCGGCTGCGGCGGCCTGTCGATCGCGCTGGCCGGGCAGGTGGCGCCTGGTGGATCGGTGCTCGGCGTCGACATCTCCGCGCCGATGCTGGCGCGGGCGCGTGAGGTGGCGCCGGCCAATCTTCCGGTCGAGTTCGTGCTGGCGGACGCCACCGTGCATCCGTTCCCGCCGGCGAACTTCGACCTGCTGGTGTCGCGCTTCGGCGTGATGTTCTTCGCCGATCCCGTGACGTCGTTTGCCAATCTGCGAAGGGCGCTCAAGCCGGGCGGCCGCGTCGTGTTCGCCTGCTGGCGCGAGCCGAAGACCAATCCCTGGATGATCGCGCCGTTGCAGGCGGTGTATCGCCATGTGCCGAAGCTGCCGGAGATGGCGCCGGAGGATCCCGGTCCCTTCGCCTTTGCATCCGAGACGCGCGTCACGCGCATTCTCGGCCAGGCGGGCTTCAGCGATGTGGCGCTCGAGGCCCATGCGCTGTCGCTCGACATCGCGCGCGGGCATGGGCTCGAGGCGGCCGTGCAATCGGCGTTCGAGATCGGCCCCGCCAGCCGCGCGCTGGAGGGCCATCCCGCTGAGACGCGCGAGGCCGCGCGCCAGTCGGTCCGCGAGCTGCTCGCCCAATACGAGAGCGGCGGCAGCGTCACGCTGTCGGGCTCGATCTGGCTGGTGACGGCGCGCGCCTGAGGCCCGCGCCGCGCGGCTTCAGGAGCGCTCCTCCCAGATCATCGCCAGATGCACGATGGTCTGCACCGCCTTCTCCATGTCGCGGACGCTGACCCATTCCTGCCTGGAGTGGAAGGCGTGCTCGCCGGCAAAGATGTTGGGGCAGGGCAGTCCCATGAAGGACAGCCGTGAGCCGTCGGTGCCGCCGCGAATCGAGGTCCGAACCGGAGTCAGCCCGGCGCGACGGATCGCGTCCTCGGCATAGGTCACGATCTCCGGGTGGAGGTCGATGACCTCCTTCATGTTGCGATACTGCGCCTTGACCTGCATCTCGTAGCTGGAGCGCGGGTAGTCCCGCATCACGTCCTTGACGATGTCCTCGAGCAGCGCCTCCTTCTGCCGCAGTCCCTGCTCGCTGAAATCGCGCACGATGAAGTCGAGCCGGGCCTGCTCCAGCGTGCCGGACACGCCGACGGGATGCAGGAAGCCTTCCTTGCTCTCGGTGGTCTCCGGCGAACTGGTGTCCTTCGGGAGTCGATCGACGATCGCGGAGGCGATCTTGATGGCGTGCTCCATCTTGCCCTTGGCAAAGCCGGGATGCGCGCTGACGCCGTTGACGATGATGGTCGCACCGTCCGCCGAAAACGTCTCGTCCTCGATGTTGCCGGCGGTCTCGCCGTCCATCGTGTAGCCGAAGTCGGCGCCGAGCTTCTTCAGGTCGACGCGGTCGACGCCGCGGCCGATCTCCTCGTCTGGCGTGAACAGGACCTTGATCGTGCCGTGCTTGATCTGGGGATTGCTGAGCAGGAATTGCGCGGCATCCATGATCTCGGCGATGCCCGCCTTGTTGTCGGCGCCGAGCAGGGTGGTGCCGTCGGAGGTGACGATATCGCAGCCGATCTGGTCCTTCAGGGCCGGATGCTCGGCCGGGCGGATCACCTGGGCCGGATCACCCGGCAGCACGATCTCGCCGCCCTGATAGTTGCGCACGATCTGCGGCTTCACATTGGCCCCGGAGCAATCCGGCGAGGTGTCCATATGCGAGCAGAAGCAGATCACCGGCACGGTCTTGTTGGTGGTCGCCGGGATCGTCGCATAGACGTAGCCGTGATCGTCCAGGTGAGCATCCGCCAGGCCCATCGCCTGCAACTCGGCGGCGAGCAGACGGCCGAGATTCTTCTGCTTCAATGTCGAGGGGCAGGTGGGCGATGTCGGGTCCGACTGGGTGTCGATCACGACATAGCGCAGAAACCGCTCGAGGACGGAGTGGGTGAAGTTCAGCGACGGGTCAGGCATGAGCACCAGAAATGCTGGAGGATTATATTACCTTCAATAGCAAAGATAATTAATATATCAGGTTGCGTATACCACATACCAGTTCTGCGCGCCGCCGTTAGTATGTCACACTAGGCGCGGGAGGAGCCATTCGGAATCCGCGCTTCGCTCTGATCGGATCAGGGGGCGGGGCCGGCGTTTCGGCTCAACTGGGCGCCTCTTGGATCCGCGTGTCCAGCGGTTCGGAGGACCCTCCGCTTCGATGGTGGTGACGATTCGCGGCCATTCATCCCGATGTGCTGCAAGGCGAGTGAAGGGGAGTTCGGGCGGTCAGAGCCTGAGGGTGAGTCGAGTGACCGGGGCAGGAGGTCGGCGATCCGGTTCAAGCCTCGTTGGATGCGAGTCCCAGCTGATCTGCTGCTGAGAGCCGGACGATACGGCGTCTTGCGGCCTGCGGCTGGCTCATCGCCGCGTGGAAATGGTCCTGATCGACCCCGTGCAGGCGTAGCAGCGATGGTGTCGGGTCGTCTTGGGCGCCCATCAACGACTTCTCACAAATCCGGTTTCATTGTCCTTGACTTCGAAACATCGCCCCTTTAAGTCGCACTCCTCCGCGGGATTTCGCGATCACGCGGGAGTAGCTCAGTTGGTTAGAGCGCCGGCCTGTCACGCCGGAGGTCGCGGGTTCGAGCCCCGTCTCTCGCGCCATTTCAAATGGCTCCCTCGTTGATCCGCCCGCCGGCTCCCTCTCCAAACGCTCCAGCCTCAGTCGACCTCTCGGTATGCCCTCGTGCTGCGCTTCGCGTGCGGCAACTCGCTGATCGGCTGGCTGGACAACAAAAAAGGCCGCCCCAAGGGCGGCCCAGCACAGATCTGGAGCTGACCGGCGCAGCGCGAACGGCGCTCAGCGCACCATCGAGTCGTTGGAACTGGTCACGACCACCGCCTTGCCGGCCTTGACGGGCGCATGCGAGGCCGTCTGGCTGTAGTCGGCATTGGTCCGGGCCGCGATCCCGAAGGCGGTCACGGCGATGCCTGCAATGAGGGCCACGACCACGATCTTGAGATGGGTCGAGCGGTCTGCGGAATGGATCGAGTGGTTCATGTCAGCCTCCCGGCGTCTCAGAGCGCCACTTTGTTGGCCGTATATCTACCGCCGCTTTGTTTCGATCCGGTTTCTTGGTTTCCTCAAAATGGTTTCATCGGTTGCAGGGCTCGGCGCAGCAATCGGGAGTAAGCGGCCCGGTCGATGGCCGCCTCGATCAGCGCCAGCGGCGCCGTGATCCAGGCGCCGGCTGCGCTACGCTGCTCCTTGATTCGGCAGGGTGCCGCGACCATCTAACTCGATAGCGGAAGCGTATCGGGTCATCAGCCAACCGCACCCCACCCGCGGTTATCCGATCGCTGCTCCGCACCCCGTCTCCGACCAGCTCTGCCTGCGCACAGTGTCGTGCGTGCTCGCGATCGCTGACCCTCTCAGCAATCGGTCGATGTCGAGTCGAACACCGTATTGCTCCGGGTCCGTGATGCGAGCGTAGCCCCCATGCTGCGGCGGTCGCACTCACCTGTGTGTCCGGGTTTCCGCAATGTGGGGAGGGATGACGGGCTTGAGATGGCTTGTCTTGCGCGGCTTGGTGCGCTGCGCTAAGGCTTCGACCAATTCCAATGCAGCGAGTCTGCGGTTTGCACCGAAACCGCAGAGGAAAGTGGCGCCGATGACCGGCATCCTTCAGAACTATCTCCCCCTCGTCGTTTTCATAGGTGTTGCAGCCATCATCGGCGTGGTGCTGCTGATCGCGCCGTTCGTGGTCGCCTACCAGCAGCCCGATCCCGAGAAGCTCTCCGCGTACGAATGCGGCTTCAATGCGTTCGATGACGCGCGCATGAAGTTCGACGTCCGCTTCTACCTGGTTGCCATCCTTTTCATCATCTTCGACCTCGAAGTCGCCTTCCTGTTCCCCTGGGCAGTCGCATTCGGCAAGCTCGGCGCGGCCGGCTTCTGGTCGATGCTGGTGTTCCTGGCCGTGCTGACGGTCGGGTTTGCCTACGAATGGAAGAAAGGCGCGCTTGAATGGGATTGAGCCCGACCCCGTCCTCCGGTCCGGTGATCGCACCGGCCCCGAAGGGCATTCTCGATCCCGCGACCGGCAGGCCTGTTGGTGCCAACGACCCGTATTTCCTCGAGGTCAAGCACGAGCTGTCGGACAAGGGATTCTTCGTTGCCACCGCTGACGATCTCATCACCTGGGCCCGCACCGGCTCGCTGATGTGGATGACGTTCGGCCTGGCCTGCTGTGCCGTCGAGATGATGCAGGTCTCGATGCCGCGCTACGACGTCGAGCGCTTCGGCTTCGCGCCGCGTGCCTCGCCGCGCCAGTCCGACGTGATGATCGTGGCAGGCACCTTGACCAACAAGATGGCGCCGGCGCTACGCAAGGTCTACGACCAGATGCCGGAGCCGCGCTACGTCATCTCGATGGGCTCCTGCGCCAATGGCGGCGGCTACTACCACTATTCCTATTCGGTGGTCCGCGGCTGCGATCGCATCGTTCCCATTGACATCTATGTGCCCGGCTGTCCGCCGACCGCGGAAGCGCTGCTGTACGGAGTTCTGCTGCTGCAGAAGAAGATCCGGCGCACCGGCACCATCGAACGCTGAAGGTTTTGGTCATGGACGACGGCAGGCTCGACGCCCTTGGGCAGACGATCGTGAGCGCGCTCCCGGGCGCGGCGCTCGGTCATTCGGTCGCTTTCAACCAGCTCACGGTCAACGTCGAGCCGGCCCGGATCGTCGAGGTCGTGAAGCATCTGCGCGATGACCCGGCCTGCCGGTTCATCAACTTTACCGACATCACGGCGGTCGACTACCCCGAGCGCGCCAAGCGCTTCGAGGTCGTCTACCACTTCCTGTCGCCGGCCCTGAACACGCGCATCCGGCTCAAGGCGGAGGCCGACGAGACGACGCAGATCCCGTCGCTGATCGACGTCTTCCCGGGCGCCGACTGGTTCGAGCGCGAGACCTACGATCTCTACGGCGTGATCTTCGTCGGCCATCCCGATATGCGCCGCATCCTCACCGACTACGGCTTCGATGGCCATCCGCTGCGCAAGGACTTCCCGACGACTGGCTTCGTCGAGGTGCGCTACGACGACCAGGAGAAGCGGGTGATCTACGAGCCGGTCCGGCTCAACCAGGAATTCCGCAAGTTCGATTTTCTCTCGCCCTGGGAAGGCGCGGACTATCCGCTGCCGGGCGACGAGAAAGCGAATAAGTGAGTGGGAGCGCAGGCATGAACGAGCAGAGCCCCGCACTTCGCAATTTCACGATCAATTTTGGTCCGCAGCATCCGGCGGCGCACGGCGTGTTGCGCCTTGTTCTTGAGCTCGATGGTGAGGTTGTGGAGCGCGTCGATCCGCATATCGGCCTGCTGCATCGCGGCACCGAGAAGCTGATCGAGAGCAAGACCTATCTGCAGGCGATGCCCTATTTCGATCGGCTCGACTACGTCGCGCCGATGAACCAGGAGCATGCGTTCTGCCTTGCCGCCGAGCGTCTGCTCGGCATCGAGGTTCCGCGCCGCGGCCAGCTGATCCGCGTGCTCTATTCCGAGATCGGCCGGCTGCTGTCGCATCTGCTGAACGTCACCACGCAGGCAATGGACGTCGGCGCGCTGACCCCGCCGCTGTGGGGCTTCGAGGAGCGCGAGAAGCTGATGGTGTTCTATGAGCGCGCCTCCGGCTCGCGCATGCACGCCAACTACTTCCGCATCGGCGGCGTCCACCAGGACCTGCCGACCAAGCTGATCGACGACATCGACGCGTTCTGCGATCCGTTCCTCAAGGTGGTCGACGACCTCGACCAGCTGCTCACTGGCAACCGCATCTTCAAGCAGCGCAACGTCGATATCGGCGTCGTCACTCTGAAGCAGGCCTGGGAGTGGGGCTTCTCGGGCGTGATGGTGCGCGGCTCGGGCGCGGCCTGGGACCTGCGCAAGTCCCAGCCCTATGACGTCTACGCCGAGATGGATTTCGATATTCCGATCGGCAAGAACGGCGACTGCTACGACCGCTATCTGATCCGCATGGAAGAGATGCGTCAGTCGGTGCGCATCATGAAGCAGTGCATTGCCAAGCTGCGCGCGCCGGACGGGCAGGGCCCGGTGCTGATCACCGACAACAAGATCGCGCCGCCGCGCCGTGGCGAGATGAAGCGCTCGATGGAAGCGCTGATCCACCACTTCAAGCTCTACACCGAAGGCGTCCACGTGCCGGCCGGCGAGATCTATGCCGCCGTCGAGGCGCCGAAGGGCGAGTTCGGCGTCTATCTCGTCTCCGACGGCACCAACAAGCCGTACAAGTGCAAGATCCGCGCCCCGGGCTTCGCCCATCTGCAGGCGATGGACTTCCTGTGCCGCGGCCATCTGCTCGCCGACGTGTCGGCCATCCTCGGCTCGCTCGACATCGTGTTCGGAGAGGTGGATCGCTGATGGGCCATGCGCCGATCCAGTTCGACCGTGCTTCAGGGGCGCTCGAAGGAGCGAACCTCTGGGAGCGCACGGCTGCATTGGCGCTGTCCACCGGCTCGAAGATCTCTTCGCACTTCTCGCATCGCGGCTACAATCGCTGCGCCAATCTGCTGCGCCTGGCCCTGCCGGAGCGCAATCTCGCGGTAAAACTCAATTCGGACGCCGTGTTCGAGTTCCCCTACGGCGACGGCTATTGGAGCAAGCTGCTCAACCGCGACTACACTTACGAGGATGAGCTCGAGCTGCTGTTCCTCGGCGCTGTCGACGTCGACTACACCTTCATCGATGGCGGTGCCAACTATGGCTACTGGTCGGTGCTGGTCTCCAGCGCGCCTTATGGCGCGCACAAGGTGATCGCGATCGAGCCGTCCGCGGCGAACTTCGCCAAGCTTGCCAACAATGCTGACATCAATGGCGGCCGCTTCGAGGTGATGAAGTGTGCCATCGGCGAACGTCGCGGCACGGCGGTCCTGACCGGGACCAAACACGAGGCGTTCAGCATCGCCGGCGGCAGCGACGGCGGCGAGCAGGTGCCTGTGCTGGCGCTCGATGACCTCATCGACGACGGCAAGGTCGCGGCCTCCGGCAAGTATCTCATCAAGCTCGACGTCGAAGGTGTCGAGATCGAAGCGATCAAGGGCGGGGCGCGGCTGCTCGCGACCGACAGCATGATCCTGTGCGAGGAGCACGGCCAGGACCGCAATCATACGGTGTCGCGCTACATCCTCGACGAGACGCCGATGCAACTCCTGGTCTACGACCCCGCGAGCGGTCGCTTCGAGACCGTGACCGAGCTGTCGATCCTCGACCGCATCAAGGTGTCCACGCACGTCGGCTATAACGTGTTCGGAACTGCAAGTGCCTTCTGGCAGAATCGCGTCGCAGCGCTCAATGCAAGTGCCGCGCGCCGCATGCAATGAAAGACTAGAGAGCCATGTCCGTCCGCCGTCTTGCCCCGAAGGAAGTCCAGCCCGCGAGCTTTGCGTTCACGGAGGAAAACCTCGCCTTCGCCAAGGCCCAGATCGCCAAATATCCGGAAGGCCGCCAGGCCTCGGCCGTGATCGCGATCCTGTGGCGCGCGCAGGAGCAGAACGCCGGCTGGGTGTCGGAAGCGGCCATCCGGGTCGTCGCCGACATGCTGGGCATGCCCTATATCCGCGTGCTCGAGGTCGCGACCTTCTACACGATGTTCCAGCTGCAGCCGGTCGGCAAGAAGGCGCATGTCCAGGTCTGCGGCACGACGCCGTGCCGGCTGCGCGGCGCCGAGGAGCTGATCGAGGTCTGTAAGCACCGCATCCATCACGACCCGTTCCACCTCTCCAAGGACGGCGACTTCAGCTGGGAAGAGGTCGAGTGCCTCGGCGCCTGTGTGAATGCGCCGATGGTGCAGGTCTGGAAGGATACCTATGAGGACTTGACGCCGGAAAGCTTCGGCAAGGTGCTCGACGGCTTCGCGACCGGCAATCTGCCGACGCCGGGTCCGCAGAACGGCCGCCAGTTCTCGGCGCCGGCGGGCGGACCGACGACGCTCAAGGAGAAGACATGAGCCGCAATCGCATCCGCGTTGCGGCCCTGAGCCAAGAGGGCGCCGCGATGAAGAACTGGCGCTACGTGGCGCTGCATACGCTTGCAGCCGCCGCTTTCATTTTCGTACTGCAGCGGTTCGCGCTGAACGCGACGCTTCAGTCCAGTCTGCTGTGGGCCTTGGTATTCGGCGGCTGCGCCGCCTTCATCGCCACCATGCAGTCGAACCGCTGATGTCAGAGGAAGCCGTCTGATGCTCGACGACAAGGACCGCATCTTCACCAACCTCTACGGCCTGCATGATTGGGGCCTCGAAGGCGCACGCCGTCGAGGAAGCTGGGACGGCACCAAGGGGCTGATCGACAAGGGCCGCGACTGGATCATCAACGAGATGAAGGCGTCCGGCCTGCGCGGCCGCGGCGGCGCCGGCTTCCCGACCGGCCTGAAATGGTCGTTCATGCCGAAGGAATCGACCGACGGCCGGCCGAGCTATCTCGTCGTCAACGCCGACGAGTCCGAGCCCGGCACCTGCAAGGATCGCGAGATCATGCGGCACGATCCGCATCATCTCGTCGAGGGCTGTCTGCTCGCCAGCTTCGCGATGAACGCGCACACCTGCTACATCTATGTGCGCGGCGAGTTCATCCGCGAGCGCGAGCGGCTGCAAGCGGCGATCGACCAGGCCTATGACGCGAAGCTGGTCGGCAAGGACAACATCCACGGTTGGCCGTTCGACATCTACGTCGCGCATGGCGCCGGCGCCTATATCTGCGGCGAGGAGACCGCGCTGCTCGAGAGCCTCGAGGGCAAGAAGGGCCAGCCGCGGCTGAAGCCGCCATTCCCGGCAAACGTCGGCCTTTATGGCTGCCCGACCACGGTCAACAACGTCGAGTCGATCGCGGTCGCGCCGACCATCCTGCGCCGCGGCGCGTCGTGGTTCGCCGGCATTGGCCGCCCGAACAATGTCGGCACGAAACTGTTCTGCATCTCCGGTCACGTCGAGCGGCCCTGCAACGTCGAAGAGGCGATGGGCATCCCGTTCCGCGAGCTGATCGAGAAGCATTGCGGCGGCATCCGCGGCGGCTGGGACAATTTGAAGGCCGTCATCCCCGGCGGTTCGTCGGTGCGCATGGTGCCGGCCGAGCAGATCATCGACACGCCGATGGATTTCGACAGCCTGTCGAAGCTGCGCTCGGGCCTGGGCACCGCGGCCGTGATCGTGATGGACAAGTCGACCGACCTGATCCGGGCGATCGCGCGCATCTCCTATTTCTACAAGCATGAGAGCTGCGGCCAGTGCACGCCGTGCCGCGAGGGCACCGGCTGGATGTGGCGCGTGCTGACCCGCATGGCCGAGGGCCGCGCACACAAGCGCGAGATCGACATGCTGCTGGAGGTCACCAAGCAGATCGAGGGACACACGATCTGCGCGCTGGGCGACGCCGCGGCCTGGCCGATCCAGGGCCTGATCACGCATTTCCGTCACGAGATCGAAGCGCGCATCGACCAGTATTCGCACAAGGCCGATGTCGACGATGTCGGCGTGCGCGATCCCGCGCACATGGTGGCGGCGGAGTAGGTGATGGCGGTCCTGTCCGCCAGCGAGGTTTTCCCCCGCGCTTGCGCCCTCACGGCGCGCGGCGCGGTGGTCCGTGGTTTGAGAGAGATGTGAGGCAATGACCAAGATCATCATCGATGGCAAAGAGATCGATGTGCCGCCGGAGTACACGCTGTTGCAGGCGTGCGAGGCGGCGGGCGCCGAGATTCCGCGCTTCTGCTATCACGAGCGGCTGTCGATCGCCGGCAACTGCCGGATGTGCCTCGTCGAGGTGAAGGGCGGACCGAAGCCGGTCGCGAGCTGCGCCTGGGGCGTGCGCGACTGCCGGCCGGGCCCGAAGGGCGAGCCGCCGGAGATCTCGACGCGGTCGCCGATGGTCAAGAAGGCACGCGAAGGCGTGATGGAATTCCTTCTGATCAACCATCCGCTGGACTGCCCGATCTGCGACCAGGGCGGCGAGTGCGACCTGCAGGACCAGGCGATGGGCTATGGTGTCGACACCAGCCGCTACGCCGAGAACAAGCGCGCCGTCGAGGACAAATATCTCGGCGCGCTGGTCAAGACCTCGATGACCCGCTGCATCCAGTGCACGCGCTGCGTCCGCTTCTCGGCGGAGGTGTGCGGCGTGCCGGAAATGGGCGCGACGGGCCGCGGCGAGGACATGGAGATCACGACCTATCTCGAGCAGGCGTTGAGCTCAGAGCTGCAGGGCAATCTGGTCGACATCTGCCCCGTGGGCGCGCTGACCTCGAAGCCCTATGCCTTCGCCGCCCGTCCGTGGGAGCTGGGCAAGACGCAGTCGATCGACGTCATGGACGGCCTGGGCTCGGCGATCCGCGTCGACACACGCGGTCGCGAGGTCATGCGCATCCTGCCGCGCGTCAACGACTCCGTGAACGAGGAGTGGATCTCCGACAAGACGCGCCACGTCGTCGACGGCCTGCGCACGCAGCGACTGGATCGTCCCTATGTGCGTGAGGACGGCAAGCTGCGCCCGGCCACGTGGGCGGAGGCGTTCAAGGCCATCGCGGCCAAGCTCTCCCGCATCGACGGCAAGCGCATCGGCGCCATCGCCGGCGATCTCGCGGCCGTCGAGGAGATGTACGCGCTGAAGGATCTGCTCGCCAAGCTCGGTTCGACCAATGTGGCGGTGCAGGGCGGTGACAGCTTCGATGCCAAGCTCGGCCGTTCGTCCTATCTGTTCAATCCGACCATCGCCGGCATCGAGCAGGCCGACGCGATCCTGCTCATCGGAGCCAATCCGCGCAAGGAAGCGGCCGTGCTCAACGCCCGCATCCGCAAGCGCTGGCGTTCGGGCCAGCTCAAGGTCGGCGTGGTCGGCCCGAAGGCCGATCTCACTTACTCCTATGAGCACATCGGCGCGGGCACGGACTCGCTGAGCGACGTCGCCGCCGGCAAGCATTCCTTCGCGACCGCGTTCCGCAACGCCAAGAACCCGATCGTGCTGGTCGGCGCTGGCGCCGCCTCGCGCCATGACGGCGGCGCGATCCTGGCGCTGGCCGCCAAGATCGCGATGGACGTCAACGCGGTGCGCGACGACTGGAACGGCTTTGCCGTGCTGCACGACACCGCCTCCCGCGTTGGCGCGCTCGACATCGGCTTCAACGGCACCGGCCTCACTGGCGCCCAGATGACCACCTTCGGCACCATGGACGTGATGTTCCTGCTCGGTGCCGACGAGGTCGAGGTGCCCGAGGGCGTGTTCACCGTCTACATCGGCACCCATGGTGACCGCGGCGCGCATCGCGCCGACGTCATCCTGCCGGGCGCGGCCTACACCGAGAAGTCCGGCCTCTACGTCAACACCGAGGGCCGGGTGCAGATCGCGGCGCGTGCATCGTTCCCGCCGGGCGAGGCCCGCGAGGACTGGGCGATCATCCGCGCTCTCTCCGACGTGCTCGGGCGCAAGCTCGGCTACGACTCGCTGGCGGCGCTGCGCGCCGAGATCATCAAGGCGGTGCCGCATCTCGGCCGCATCGACCAGATCGAGGCCGGCACAATCGCCGACATCAAGACCCTGGCGGGCAAGGGCGGCAGCCTCGAGAAGGCGCCGTTCAAGCCTGTCATCGACGACTTCTATCTCACCAATCCGATCGCGCGCGCATCGGCGGTCATGGCGGAATGCTCCCGCCTGGCTTCCGGGCAGATGCTGACGGCAGCGGAGTGAGCGTGACCTGATGGCTGATTTCTTCGCAAGCTCGTTCTGGACCGGCTTCCTCTGGCCGCTGATCATCATGATCGCGCAGAGCGTGCTGCTCCTCGTCGTCCTCCTGGTCGCGATCGCCTACATCCTGCTCGCCGACCGCAAGATCTGGGCAGCCGTGCAGATCCGCCGGGGTCCGAACGTGGTCGGGCCCTGGGGCCTGTTCCAGTCGTTTGCCGACCTCCTGAAGTTCGTGCTCAAGGAGCCGATCATTCCGGCCGGCGCAAACAAGGGTGTGTTCCTGCTGGCGCCCTTGGTGTCCTGCGTGCTCGCGCTGGCGGCCTGGGCGGTGATCCCGACCAATCTCGGCTGGGCGATCGCCGACATCAATGTCGGCATCCTCTTCATCTTCGCGATCTCGTCGCTGTCGATCTACGGCATCATCATGGCCGGCTGGTCGTCGAACTCGAAGTATCCCTTCCTGGCGGCGCTGCGCTCCGCGGCGCAGATGGTGTCCTACGAGGTCTCGATCGGCTTCGTGATCATCACCGTGCTGCTGTGCGCCGGCACCTTGAACCTGTCGGCCGTGGTCGAGGCGCAGCATGCGCGCGGCCTCGCCAGCCTGATCGGCCTGCCGCAGCTGACGATCCTGAACTGGTACGTCTGGCCGCTGTTCCCGATGTTCGTGGTGTTCTACGTCTCGGCGCTGGCCGAGACCAACCGCCCGCCCTTCGACCTGGTCGAAGCGGAATCGGAGCTCGTCGCCGGCTTCATGGTCGAATACGGCTCGACGCCGTATCTCCTGTTCATGCTCGGCGAATATGTCGCGATCACCACGATGTGCGCGCTGGCGACGATCCTGTTCCTGGGCGGCTGGCTGCCGCCGATCGACGTCGCGCCGTTTAACTGGGTGCCGGGCGTCATCTGGTTCTCGCTGAAACTGTTCTTCATGTTCTTCCTGATCGCGATGGCGAAAGCGATCGTGCCGCGCTACCGCTACGACCAGTTGATGCGACTCGGTTGGAAGGTGTTCCTGCCGCTGTCGCTGGTCATGGTGGTCGTTGTCGCGGGCGTTCTGCACTTCGCCGGCATCGCGCCGAAATGAGGCTGTCATGAACATCTCCGCCACTGCACGGTCGCTGCTGCTGCAGGAGTTCGTCTCCGCGTTCTTCCTCGCGATGCGCTACTTCTTCCAGCCCAAGCCGACCCTGAACTACCCGTTCGAGAAGGGCCCGATCTCGCCGCGCTTCCGCGGCGAGCATGCGTTGCGCCGCTATCCCAACGGCGAAGAGCGCTGCATCGCCTGCAAGCTCTGCGAGGCCGTCTGCCCGGCGCAGGCGATCACCATCGAGGCCGGTCCGCGCCGTAACGACGGCACCCGCCGCACCGTGCGCTACGACATCGACATGGTGAAGTGCATCTATTGCGGCCTGTGCCAGGAAGCCTGTCCGGTGGACGCCATCGTCGAGGGCCCGAACTTCGAGTTCGCGACCGAGACCCGCGAGGAGCTGTACTATGACAAGGCCAAGCTGCTCGCGAACGGCGACCGCTGGGAGCGCGAGATCTCCAAAGCCATCGCGCTCGACGCGCCGTACCGCTGAGGCCGTCCGATGATCCTTCCTGCGCTCTTCTTCTATTTGTTCGCGGCGGTCTGCGTGGCCTCGGCCGTGATGGTGATCGTCTCGAAGAACCCCGTTCACTCGGTGCTCTATCTGATCCTCGCCTTCGTCAACGCCTCCGGCCTGTTCGTGCTGATGGGCGCGGAGTTCCTGGCGATGATCCTGATCGTCGTCTATGTCGGCGCGGTCGCGGTGCTGTTCCTGTTCGTGATCATGATGCTCGACGTGGACTTCACCGAGCTCCGCGAGGGCTTCCTGCAGTACATGCCGATCGGCCTCGTGATCGGCGGCATCTTCCTGTTCGAGCTGCTGCTGACGGTGTCCTACTGGGTCATCAACCCGACGACGCCGAAGGCGATCACGGCGGCGATCCCGACCAACGTCACCAACACCGAGGCGCTCGGCCTCGTGCTCTATACGAAGTACGTCCATTACTTCCAGCTGTCGGGCATGATCCTGCTGGTGGCGATGATCGGCGCGATCGTGCTGACCTTGCGCCACAAGGCGAGCGTCAAGCGCCAGGACATCAACGTCCAGAACGCCCGCACGCCGGAGATGGCGATGGCCGTTCGCAAGGTCGCGGTCGGGCAGGGGCTGCAGGACACGGATGCCGCGGAGTGGGTGAAATGACCATCGGACTGGGGCACTACCTCGCGGTCGCCGCGATGCTGTTCACGCTCGGCATCCTCGGCATCTTCCTGAACCGCAAGAACATCATCGTGATCCTGATGTCGGTCGAGCTGATCCTGCTCGCCGTCAACATCAACCTGGTGGCGTTCTCGACCTTCCTCGGCGACATCGTCGGCCAGGTGTTCGCGCTGCTGGTGCTGACGGTTGCCGCGGCCGAGGCCGCGATTGGTCTTGCGGTGCTGGTGGTGTATTTCCGCAACCGCGGCTCGATCGCGGTCGAAGACGTCAATCTGATGAAGGGCTAAGGCGCATGATCCGCAAGAGTGGGGGCCGGCTCGCCGGCAAGGTCATGCGTAAGGGAACGGGCGAATGATCCAGGCCATTGTCTTTCTGCCGCTGCTGGGCGCGATCCTGGCCGGCCTGATCGCGCTGCTCGGTGCGCATGGGCGCCATCCGAGCGGCGAGGAGGTCGAGCATCACGATCACGGTCATGCGCATGGCGCCGCCGACGCGCATGCCCATGCGCATGACGACCACGCTCACGACGACCATGGCCATGGCCACGACGATCACCATGTCGCCGAGCCGCCAGCCTCCGGCACCTGGGCCGCGCAGGCGATCACCACAGCGCTGCTGTTCGTCTCGGCCGCGCTGTCCTGGGCGACCCTGGTCAGCGTCGGCTTCATGCACCACGAAGCTGGTGTGAAGGAGCTGCTGCCCTGGATCAATTCCGGCGAGTTGCAGGTGTCCTGGTCGCTGCGCGTCGATACGCTGACGGCGGTGATGCTGGTCGTGGTGACGAGCGTGTCTTCGCTCGTGCATCTCTATTCGATCGGCTACATGGACGAGGATCCGAACCGTCCGCGCTTCTTCGCCTATCTCTCGCTGTTCACCTTCGCGATGCTGATGCTGGTGACCGCGAACAACCTCGTGCAGCTGTTCTTCGGCTGGGAGGGCGTGGGTCTGGCGAGCTACCTGCTGATCGGCTTCTGGTTCCAGAAGCCCTCGGCCAATGCTGCCGCCATCAAGGCCTTCGTCGTCAACCGCGTCGGCGACTTCGGTTTCGCGCTCGGCATCTTCGCGATCTTCCTGCTGACGAAGTCCACCGACTTCGAAACCATCTTCGCCGCTGCGCCGAGCATTGCGGGCAAGACGACGATCAACTTCCTCGGCTGGCACGCCGACGCGCTGACCTTGACCTGTCTGCTGCTGTTCATGGGCGCGATGGGCAAGTCGGCGCAGTTCCTGCTGCACACCTGGCTGCCGGATGCGATGGAAGGTCCAACCCCGGTGTCGGCGCTGATCCACGCCGCAACCATGGTCACCGCCGGCGTGTTCATGGTGGCGCGCCTGTCGCCGCTGTTCGAGCTCGCGCCGAACGCGCAGGCCGTCGTGATGTTCTTCGGCGCCACCACCGCCTTCTTCGCGGCGACCGTCGGCCTCGTGCAGAACGACATCAAGCGCATCGTCGCCTATTCGACCTGCTCGCAGCTCGGCTACATGTTCGTGGCGATGGGAGCAGGAGCCTACTCGGTCGGCATGTTCCATCTGTTCACGCATGCCTTTTTCAAGGCGTTGCTGTTCTTGGGCGCCGGCTCGGTGATCTACGCGATGCACCACGAGCAGGACATCCGCAACATGGGCGGCCTGTGGCGCAAGATCCCCTACACCTTCGCGGTGATGACGGTCGGCACCCTGGCGCTAACCGGCTTCCCGGGCTTCGCCGGCTTCTTCTCCAAGGACGCGATCATCGAGGCCGCCTATGCCGCGCACAATCCGTTCGCGACCTATGCCTACTTCCTCACGATCGTCGCGGCCGGCCTGACCTCGTTCTACTCCTGGCGTCTGGTGTTCAAGACCTTCTTCGGCGCGCCGCACGACCAGCATCACTACGACGCGGCGCACGAGAGCCCGATCTGGATGCTGATCCCGATCGGCGTGCTCGCGGCCGGTTCGATCCTGGCGGGCTTCCCGTTCAAGGGCCTGTTCGTCGACCCCCACGGTGTCGAGCACTTCTTCGGCGAGTCGCTGAAGATGAACCCGCACATCCTGGAGGACATGGAGCACATGCCGTTCTGGCTGGGCCAGCTGCCCTTCATCATGATGGTCGGTGGCTTCGCGGTCTCTTACTTCTTCTACATCAAGCGTCCGGACATTCCGGAGGAGCTCGCCGCGCAGCAGCCGCTGCTCTACAACTTCCTGCTCAACAAGTGGTACTTCGACGAACTGTATGACGTGATCTTCGTCCGTCCGGCGAAGTGGCTCGGCCGCTTCCTCTGGAAGAAGGGCGACGGTTTCGTCATCGACGGGTTCGGTCCGGATGGCGTCTCCGCGCGGGTGCTCGACGTCACGCGCAACGTCGTCAAGATCCAGACCGGTTATCTCTATCACTATGCCTTTGCCATGCTGATCGGCGTCGCCGGCCTGATCACCTGGTTCATGTTCATGGGGGGCCAGCAATGACCACCTGGCCAATTCTCTCTGTCGTCACCTTCCTGCCGCTCGTCGGTGCGCTGCTGATCTATCTGGTCCGCGGCGACGACGAGGCCGCCCACCGCAATGCGCGCTGGATCGCGCTGTGGACCACGCTGATCACCTTCGCGGTGTCCGTGATCCTGGTGCTGCGCTTCGACCCCGGCCAGACCGACTTCCAGTTCGTCGAGAAGAAGAACTGGCTGGCGGCCGGCATCAGCTATCACATGGGCGTCGACGGCATCTCGCTGCCGTTCGTGATCCTCACCACTGCCCTGATGCCGTTCTGCATCGTGGCGAGCTGGAAGTCGGTCAAGAACCGCCTGCGCGAATACATGATGGCGTTCCTGATCCTGGAAACGCTGATGGTCGGCACCTTCTCGGCGCTCGACCTCGTGCTGTTCTACCTGTTCTTCGAGGGCGGCCTGATCCCGATGTTCCTGATCATCGGTGTCTGGGGCGGTCCGCGCCGGGTCTACGCGTCGTTCAAGTTCTTCCTCTACACGCTGCTCGGCTCGGTGCTGATGCTGCTCGCCATCATGGCGCTGTACTGGAACGCCGGCACCACCGACATTCCGACCCTGATGCACACTGCGGTGCCGCGCAACCTGCAGACCTGGGCATGGCTCGCCTTCTTTGCCTCCTTCGCGGTGAAGATGCCGATGTGGCCGGTTCACACCTGGCTGCCGGATGCGCACGTCGAGGCGCCGACCGCCGGCTCGGTCATCCTGGCCGCGATCCTCCTGAAGATGGGCGGCTACGGCTTCCTGCGCTTCTCGCTGCCGATGTTCCCGCTGGCGTCGCACGACTTCGCGCCGCTGGTCTGGACGCTGTCGGCGATCGCGATCATCTACACCTCGCTGGTCGCGCTGATGCAGGAGGACATCAAGAAGCTGATTGCCTACTCGTCGGTGGCGCATATGGGCTTCGTCACGATGGGCATCTTCGCCGGCACCATGCAGGGCGTTGCCGGCGGCGTGTTCCAGATGATCTCGCACGGCATCGTGTCGGGTGCGCTGTTCCTCTGCGTCGGCGTCGTCTACGACCGCATGCACACCCGCGAGATCGCGGCCTATGGCGGCCTCGTCAACCGGATGCCGATCTACGCGCTGGTGTTCATGGTGTTCACCATGGCCAATGTCGGTCTGCCCGGCACCTCCGGCTTCGTCGGCGAGTTCATGACCCTGCTCGGCACCTTCAAGGTGTCGATCCCGACCGCGTTCTTCGCGACCTTCGGCGTCATCCTCTCGGCCGGCTACGCACTGTGGCTGTACCGCAAGGTGGTGTTCGGCGCGCTGACCAAGCCGTCGCTCGCGAGCATCAAGGACCTCACGCTGCGTGAAGGCGTGATCCTGTTCCCGCTGGTCGCGCTGACCATCCTGTTCGGCGTCTATCCGAAGCCGATCCTGGACCTGTCGGCGGCCTCGGTGCAGCAGCTCGTCACCAACTACAATACCGCCGTGACGGCCGTGAAGGCCGCCGCGCTGCTCCAATGATGAGACTAATGATGAGACCCCTGGGGTCGGGACAGAGACGATGATCGAGAATCTTGGGCCTCAGCTTTGGGTGGTGCTGCCGGAGCTGCTGCTGGCCTTGGGGGCCATGGCGCTGTTGATGCTGGGTGCGTTTCGCGGGCAGGGGACGACGGGGATCGTCACCGGCCTGGCGGTCGTGCTGCTGATCGTGGTCGGCATCCTCGTTCTGAGGCAGCCGGCCGGACAGGCGTTCGGCGGCAGCTTCATCGCCGACAGCTACGCGCGTTTCCTGAAGATCCTGGCGATCATCGGCTCGATCGGAACGCTGGCGATGTCGGCGGAGTTTCTCTCCAAGCCGGACCGGCGCATCTTCGAATACGCGATCCTGGTGCTGCTCTCGACCTTGGGCATGCTGGTGCTGATCTCGGCCGGCGACCTCATCGCTCTCTATCTCGGCCTCGAATTGATGTCGCTCGCGCTCTACGTTGTCGCAGCCAGCCATCGCGACAACGTTAAGTCGACCGAAGCCGGCCTGAAGTACTTCGTGCTCGGCGCGCTGTCGTCGGGCATGCTGCTCTACGGTGCCTCGCTGGTCTATGGCTTCACCGGCACGGTGAGCTTTGCCGGGATCGCGGCGGCGACTAAGACCGGCAGCGTCGGCATCATCTTCGGCCTCGTCTTCCTGTTCGCCGGCATGTGCTTCAAGGTCTCGGCGGTGCCGTTCCACATGTGGACGCCTGATGTCTACGAGGGCGCGCCGACCCCGGTCACTGCGTTCTTCGCCTCCGCGCCGAAGGTCGCGGCGATCGCGGTGTTTGCCCGCGTCGCGTTGACCGCGTTCCCCGGCATCACCTTCCAGTGGCAGCAGATCATCGTGTTCGTCTCGATCGCCTCGATGGCGCTCGGCTCGTTCGCCGCGATCGGCCAGACCAACATCAAGCGCCTGATGGCCTATTCGTCGATCGGCCACATGGGCTTCGCGCTGGTCGGCCTCGCCGCCGGCACGGTGGAGGGCGCGCAGGGCGTGCTGACCTATATCGCGATCTACGTCGCGATGACGCTCGGCTCGTTCGCGGTGATCATGGCGATCAAGCGGAACGGCCAGTCATTCGAGAAGATCAGCGATTTCGCAGGCCTCTCGCGCACCAATCCGCTGCTCGCCTTCTTCTTCGCGATGCTCTTGTTCTCGCTGGCCGGCGTGCCGCCGCTCGCGGGCTTCTTCGCCAAGTGGTACGTCTTCGTCGCCGCGATCAAGGGCGGGCTGTTCACGCTGTCGGTGATCGGCGTGCTCACCAGCGTGGTCGGCGCCTACTACTACCTGCTGATCGTCAAGACCATGTATTTCGACGAGCCGCTGCCGACGGTCGATCCGGTCCGGATCGAGCTGCGCACCGTGCTTGCGATCTCCGGCATCTTCAACATTCTGTTCTTCGCCTATCCCGGCCCGCTGGTCAGCGCCGCCGCGGCCGCGGCGAAGTCGCTGTTCTAGATGATTTTTGCTCTCGGAGCCCGTGCCGCGGCCAGCGGCTACGGGCTCGTCGTCTTCGATCAGGCCGGCTCGACCAATATCGAGGCCATGGCCGCTGCGCGCCAGGGCGCCAAGGCGAGCTGGTTCGTCACGACGGAACAGACGGCCGGGCGCGGTCGTCGCCAGCGCCCCTGGATCGCCCCGCGCGGCAATCTCGCGTCATCGGTCCTCGAAGTGCTGAACGTCGCGCCCGCCGTTGCGGCCACGCTCGGCTTTGCCGCCTGCCTGGCGATATCGAGCGCCCTGCGGCAGGTGAGCCGGGAGGCCGTGCTGCGATCGGGTGGCAGTTCGAACCTCGATTTCTCCGTGAAATGGCCCAACGACGTGCTCGCCGGCGGCCGCAAGATCGTCGGCATGCTCCTCGAGGCCGAGCAGGTGGCCGGCGGCCTGGCAGTGGTGGCAGGCATCGGAACCAACGTGGTGGCCGCGCCGACCGATACCCCGACACCGGCGGTCTCACTGCGAGATCTCGGAGTCGAGGTCAGCGCCGAGGATCTGTTCACCGCTCTGTCCGATTGCTGGGTCGAATATTTCGGCATCTGGAACGCTGGGCGTGGCTTCGGCGAGATCCGAAAGCTGTGGCTGGAGCGTGCCGCAGGCCTCGGTCAGCCCGTCGCCATCAGGTCCGGACATGCTATCATCGAGGGGATTTTCGACACGATCGATGAACAGGGTTGTATGCTGGTGCGGACCGCGGAGGGACGATTGGAGCCGATCACGGCCGGTGATGTTCATTTCGGCTCGGTTGCATCCAAAGGAGCGGTCTAGATGGCGCGTCCCGACGAATTGACATTTGCGCCGCTCGGCGGCGTGGGCGAGATCGGCATGAACCTGTCGATCTACGGCCTCGGCAATCGCCACCAGCGCTCCTGGCTCGCGATCGATCTCGGCGTCTCCTTCGGCGACGAGGAGCATCTGCCGGGCATCGACCTGATCATGCCCGACGTGAGTTTCCTGGAGAAGGAAGGCAAGAACCTCGTCGGCCTCGTGCTGACGCACGCGCATGAGGATCATTTCGGCGCCATCATCGATCTCTGGCCGCGGCTGAAATGCCCGATCTACGCGACCAAGTTCAGCGCCGCGCTGTTCGAGGCGAAGTGCGAGGCCGAGCGGCTGCCGGCCAAGATCCCGGTCAGGGTGATCCCATCAGGCGGCCGGGTCGATATCGGCCCGTTCAACGTCGAGTTCATTCCAGTCGCACATTCGATCCCGGAATCGCATGCGCTCGCGATCCACACCGAGGTCGGCACCGTCCTGCACACCGGCGACTGGAAGATCGATCCGACCCCGGTGCTGGGCGCGCCGACCGACGAGAAGCGGCTGCGCGAGCTCGGCGATGCCGGCCTGCTCGCGCTGATCGGCGACTCCACCAATGCCGTGCGCGAGGGACGTTCGCCCTCCGAGGCCGAGGTTGCCAAAACGCTCACCGCGCTGGTCAAGGAAGCCAAGGGGCGCGTCGCCGTCACCACGTTTGCCTCCAACGTCGCGCGCATTCGCGCCGTTGCCGACGCCGCGCGCGAGGCCGAGCGCGAGGTCGTCATCGTCGGCCGCGCCATGGAGCGCGTCGTCCAGGTCGCGCGCGAGACCGGCTATCTCGACGGCGTGCAGAATTTCCGCGGCATGGATCTCTACGGCCACTTCCCGCCGGACAAGGTGCTGGCGTTGTGCACCGGCAGCCAGGGCGAGCCGCGCGCGGCGCTGGCGCGCATCGCCAACGACGATCATCCGCTAGTGACCCTGAACAAGGGCGACACCGTCATCTTCTCCTCGCGCACCATTCCCGGCAACGAGAAAGCAGTCGGCGCCGTCATCAACGGGCTGGTGCAGCAGGGCATCGAGATCATTACCGACCGCAATCATCTCGTTCACGTCTCGGGCCATCCGCGCCGTGACGAGCTGCGCGACATGATCGCCTGGACGCGGCCGCAGCTTTTGATTCCCGTCCACGGCGAGGCGTTGCACCTGCACGAGCACGCACGTCTCGCGCGCGCCTGCGGCGTGCCCAAGGTGATCACCTGCCGCAACGGCGACCTGATCAAGCTCGGTCCCGGCGATCCCGGGATCATCGATCAGTTGCCGGCGGGACGCCTCTACAAGGACGGCACCATCCTCGAGGATTCGAAGTCACGCGCCGTCGTCGAGCGCCGCAAGATGAGCTTCGCCGGCTGCATCTTCGTGGCCATGGCCGTCACCGAGAAGGGCGAGCTGGTCGACGATCCCGAAGTCGACATGGTCGGCATCCCCGAGAAGACGACAGCTGGCGAGCAGATGGACGACATCGTGTTCGACGCCGTCGTCTCGACCTTCGAAGGCCTGCCGCGCGCGCGCCGGCGCGATCCCGATGCCGCCGCGGAATCGGTCCGGCGTGCCGTGCGATCCGCCGTCAACGAGCAGTGGGGCAAGAAACCGATCTGCCTCGTCCACGTATTGGAAGTCTGAGCACGCAAGGCCGATTGAACGGCCTGAAATCGAAGAGTGGAGGATCTCATGCTGGGCCGGCTGAACCACGTCGCCATCGCGGTCAAGGACGCCGAGAAGGCGGCGAAGATCTATGGCGCGGCGTTCGGCGCTGAGATCTCCGCGCCGCTGTCGCTGCCGGACCACGGCGTCATCACCGTGTTCGTGACCTTGCCCAACACCAAGATCGAGTTCATCCAGCCGCTCGGTGAGTCCTCGCCGATCGCGAAGTTTCTGGAGCGCAACGCCGATGGCGGCATCCACCATGTCTGCTACGAGGTGCCCGACATCATCGCCTCGCGCGACACGCTGATCAAGGAGGGCGCCCGCGTGCTCGGCGACGGGCTGCCGCGCATCGGCGCCCATGGCAAGCCGGTGCTGTTCCTGCATCCGAAGGATTTTTCCGGCGCGCTCGTCGAGATCGAGCAGGCCTGAGGCTCGGCACGATCATGGTCTATACGATCTCAACCTGGCTCGCGATCTACTTCGTGTTGTGGTGGGTCACCCTGTTCGTGACGCTGCCCTTCGGTGTGCGCAGCCAGCACGAGACCGGCGGTGCCGCGCCCGGCACCGATCCCGGCGCACCGACGATCAGCCTGATGGGGCGCCGCCTGATCTGGACCACATTTCTGTCGGCCGTGATCTTCGGCCTCGCGCTGGCAGCCTATCAGGCCGGCTATCTCAGCATCGAGCGACTGTCCAAGCTGATGGGCCTGCCGTTCTAAAGCATGATCCGGAAAAGTGCGCAGCGGTTTTCCGAAAAGATCATGCGCAAACAATAACCTAAAGCGCGATGACGATTCATCCTGATCTCATCGCGCTTTAGTCCGCTTGCGTCGCACAACATCTCGACAAAGCCGATGCGCGGACGCGCGTCGGCTTTTTTGCTATAGGAGGTCACAACAAGATCGACAGGGAGGTCGCGCGTGACGACATCGGCCGCAGCCGGGCAGGGGACGCCGCCGGGCTATCGCATTCTCAATGAAACGGATCTTCGCCGCACGCTCGCGGCCACACCGGCGGTCGCGGCGCAGCTCGGCGGACCGGCCGAGCGTTGGGAGATCACCGAGGTCGGCGACGGCAATCTCAATCTCGTCTTCATCGTCAAGGGATCGACCGGCGGCCTCGCGGTGAAGCAGGCGCTGCCTTATGTGCGCCTGGTCGGCGAGAGCTGGCCGTTGCCGCTGTCACGCGCCCATTATGAGCATCTGGCGCTGACGCATCAGAACCGCCTCGCGCCCGGACTGGTGCCGGCGATCGTGCATCATGATCCGGCGCTGGCGCTGACGGCCATGGAGCTGCTCGAGCCGCATATCATCATGCGCAAGGGCCTGGTTGCCGGCACGATCTATCCGGGCTTCGTCGATCACATCACGACCTTCATGGCGCGGACCCTGTTCTTCTCGTCCGATCTCGCGCTGTCGGCCGCATCGAAGAAGGAGGCGATCGCAAGCTTTGCCGGCAATCATGCGCTGTGCAAGATCACCGAGGACCTGATCTTCACCGATCCCTATCGCATCGCCGAGCAGAACCGCTGGACCGCGCCATGGCTCGACGCGACCGCGGCGGACATTCGGGGCGATCTCGATTTGCACGTTGCGATCTCCCGGTTGAAGCTCAAATTCGTGTCGAGCTCCGAGGCGCTGATCCATGGCGATCTGCACACGGGATCGATCATGGTGACGGACACCGAAACCAAGGTGATCGATCCCGAATTCGCCTTCTATGGTCCGATGGGCTTCGACGTCGGCGCCGTCCTGGCCAACCTGCTGATGGCCTATTTCGCCTCCGCCGGGCACGAGCGGTCGCAAGGCGACCGGGAGGCGTTCGAGAGCTGGGTGCTCGGCACCGTCGATCAGGTGTGGAGCGGATTCTCGCAGAAGTTCCTGACGCTGTGGCGGAGCCAGGCGACCGGTGATGCTTATCCGCTGTCGCTGTTTCCCGGCGAGGCTGGCGCCGCGCGGCTGGAAACGGAACGGCAGGCCTATATGGCGAGGCTGTTCCAGGACGCCGTCGGCTTCACGGCGGCGAAGATCATCCGTCGCATCCTTGGACTGGCGCACAACATCGATTTCGAGCTGGTCGAAGACACGAGGCGGCGCGCGACCTGCGAGGCGCGGGCGCTGCGCCTGGCGCGCACGCTGATGATCGAGACGGCATCCTTCACAACCATCGGCGCGGTGACGAAGGCCGCGCGCGAGCTGCGGCATTGGCAGCCGCAGTTTTGAACGGTCCTTGTTAGTCCAGCGAGAGTACGACTCCCTCGGCTCTGACGTCCCGGACGCCGCGCTCGACCGAGCCATAAGCGACAGGGGTCCTCCGATCCCGCCCAGGGATCGGCGGCCTCTGCCTTTCGGCGCAGAGCGGAATCAAATACCGTTCGGCCCGATCTGCAATGTCAGGTGGCGCAATGGCTGGTCGCAAGGATCAGAAGGCTCAGGATCGAAACAAGGCCGGCCAGGCACCGGGCGGCGATCTGGCCCAACTGCACGAGATCGCGGTCCAGCACATGCGCGCAGGCCGAATGCTCGATGCGCAGCTCTGTTGCCAGCAGCTGCTGGCGCAGGATCCCGGTCATGCCGACACGCTGCATCTGATGGGGCTGTTGTGCCTCCAGAGCCAGCAGCTCGACCATGCCGTGGAGTGGCTCGCCAACGCGCTCAGGCGCGAGCCCAAGCCGCTCTATCTCACCACGCTCGGCACGGTGCTGCTGCAGCAGGGGCGCGGCGCAGAGGCGCTGAAGGCGTTCGAGAAAGCCGTCGAACTCGAGCCCGGCTGCGCGGAGCGGTGGCACAATCTGGGTCTGGTGCTCGCCCAGCTCGGGCGCAATGACGACGCCATTCTCAGCTTCCAGCAAGCGCTCAAGCTCAATCCCGGCAATTTGGACGCCGCACAGAACGCCGCGATCCTCTCGCATCAGGCCGCGCGTTTCGAGGATGCGCTCGTCCATCTCGATCTGTGCATGCGCCTGCAACCCGGCAACACGCGGACACTGAGCCTGCGCGCGACGGCACAGATGAATCTCGCGCGCTATTCGGAGGCCCTCGGCGACCTCGAAACGCTTCGTTTGCTCGATCCGACCAATGCCGATGTCTGCAACCAGATGGGCAACTGCCTGTCGGCGCTCGGCCGCTACGGCGACGCCTTGCTCGCTTATGACATGGCGTTCGCGCTCGGCGACAAGCATGCGCTGAAGAACAAGGCGATCGCGCTCGAGCAGCTCGGCCGCTACGACGAGGCGCTGGCCGGTTATCGCCGCGCCGTCGCCGATGACCCCAATGATGCCGGTGCCGCCTGGAATCTCGCGCTCCTTCATCTGCTGACCGGCAATTTCGAAGCCGGCTGGGCGGGGCGAGAGGCGGCGCGCTGGCGAATTCCTGTCCTCGTCGACGGTTATCCCAAGCTGTCGGGTCCGCTCTGGCAAGGAGCCGAGCCGATCGACGGCAAGACCGTCCTGGTCTGCCCGGATGAAGGGCTCGGCGATGTCATCCAGTTCGTCCGCTACGTCCCGATGCTGGCGGCACGCGGGGCGCGGGTAATCCTGCTGGTTCAGGACGAATTGCAGCCGCTGCTGTCACGGCTTCCCGGGGTCGCGCAGTGCATTCCGAAATCGGCCGCGATGGTGCCGCCTTATGACGTCCATTGCCCCCTGACCAGCCTGCCGCTGGTGTTCCAGACCCGCCTCGACACCATACCGGCCGAGACCGCCTATCTTCCGGCGCCGCCGCCGGATCGCGTCGCGGCGTGGGACCAGCGCCTGGGGCCGCATGATCGCTTGCGGGTCGGGCTTGTCTGGTCGGGCAATCCCCGGCACCCGCGGGACCGCGCGCGCTCGATGCCGTTCCGGACGGTCGCCGGCCTGCTCGATGCAGATGCGACTTTCATCAGCCTGCAGAAGGACCCGCGCGCCGAGGATCGGCCGGGGCTGCGCGAGCGGACCGAGGTGATCGACCTGACGGCTGATCTCACCAACTTCGTCGAGACGGCGGCGCTCGTTTCCAGCCTCGATCTCGTCATCACGGTCGACACCAGCGTCGCGCATCTCGGGGCCGCGCTCGGGCGTCCAACCTGGATCTTGTTGCCCTATGTGCCGGACTATCGCTGGCTGCTCGGCCGTGACGACAGCCCATGGTATCCGACCATGCGCCTGTTCCGGCAGGACGAGCGCCGTGACTACGCCGAGGTCATCGGCCGGATCCGGGCCGCGCTGCAGGATACGATCAGCCTTCGGAAAGAGCCCGGCTGAGCTGCACCATGCGGCCTTGTGGTCCGGATTGCTGACCGCGGTTGGCGGTGTATAAGTCGGCCCCCGTCTGCGGCTGCCGTAGGCGCCGCTCCGATGGCAGGCCATGCTTCCAACCGACAGCACGACATCCGACGAGGCTGTAGCGCCGCAGGCTCCGCGCCGCGGCGCGGTCGCGTTCATCTTCGTCACCATCCTGCTCGATATGCTCGCGCTCGGCCTGATCATGCCGATCCTGCCGAAGCTGATCGAGAGCTTCGTCGGCAATGACACCGCGAGCGCCGCGCGCATCTTCGGCCTGTTCGGTACCGCCTGGGCTGGGATGCAGTTCGTATTCTCGCCGGTGCTCGGCAGCCTGTCGGACCGGTTCGGCCGGCGCCCGGTGATCCTGCTGTCGAATTTTGGCCTCGCCGCTGACTACGTGCTGATGGCGCTGGCGCCGTCGCTGGCCTGGCTGTTCGTCGGCCGGCTGATCTCCGGCGTCACCTCGGCCAGCATCTCGACAGCGTTTGCCTACATCGCCGACCTGACGCCGCCGGAGCGGCGCGCCGCGATCTTCGGACGCATCGGGGCCGCGTTCGGCGCCGGCTTCGTGCTCGGTCCCGCGACCGGCGGTCTGCTCGGCGACATCGATCCCCGGCTGCCGTTCTGGGCGGCCGCGGGCTTGAGCTTCGCCAATGCGCTTTACGGCCTCCTTGTGCTGCCGGAATCCTTGCCATCAGAGCGTCGCAGCCCGTTCCGCTGGCGGTCGGCGAATCCGCTGGGCGCGCTGCGCTTGTTGCGCTCGGACCGCACGCTTGCGGGGCTGTCGCTGGTCAACTTCATCACCCAGCTCGCTCATGTCGTGCTGCCGTCGACCTTCGTGCTGTACGCGACCTATCGCTATGGCTGGGACACGCGCACGGTCGGCCTGACGCTCGCGATCGTCGGCGTCTGCGCGATGGTGGTGCAGGGCGGCGCGGTCGGCTTCATCGTGCGCTCGCTCGGTGAGCGCGGCGCGCTGATGCTGGGGCTTTGCTCGGGCACGCTCGGCTTCCTGATCTTCGGCCTGGCGCCGACCGGGCCGTTGAGCTGGACGGGCATTCCGGCGATGGCGCTGTGGGGTGTGTCGGGGGCGGCGATCCAGGCGCTGATGACGCGGCTGGTACCGCCGGACCGGCAGGGCCAGCTTCAGGGGGCGACGTCGAGCGTGCAGAGCATGGCCCAGCTCGCCGGCCCTTTCCTGTTCACGCTGACCTTTGCGTATTTCATCGGCGCGAATGCGCCGCTGCATCTGCCCGGCGCGCCGTTTCTGCTGGCCTCGGCGCTGCTGGTCGTGGCGTTCGTAATTGCGGTGCGGACACTGCGTGCGGGCAAAGAAAAACCCTCAGCCTGAACGCGTCCTGCGATGCGTTTCGGATGAGGGTTGATCGATCTCGGGGCCTCATGGTTCGAGACGGCGCTGCGCGCCTCCTCACCATGAGGGTTTGAGGATCGGCGAACTTACTTCTTCACCAGCGGGCATTCGCTGGCTTCGAGCGGCTTGGCGGCGTCCTCAGCCGAGATGGTCGCGACCAGCTTATAGTAGTCCCACGGATACTTCGACTCTTCCGGCTTCTTGACCTCGAACAGATAGGCCGGGATCAGGCGGCGGCCGTCGGCGCGCAGCGGGCCCTTGCCGAACAGCGGATCGTCGGTCGGGATCTCCTTCATCTTGGCGACGACCTTGGCGCCGTCATGCGGATTGCCGCCCATCGCGTCCAGCGCCTTCAGGTAATGCAGCGTGCCGGCATAGACGCCGGCCACCGTCATCGACGGCATCGTGCCCTTGGGCGAGACCTTCTGGAAACGCTTGGACCATTCGCGGGTCTTGTCGTTGAGATCCCAGTAGAACGACTCGGTGAAGGTCAGGCCCTGCGCGACCTTGAGTCCCAGCGCATGCACGTCGTTGACGAACAACAGCAGCGCGGCGAGCTTCTGGCCGCCCTGGACGATGCCGAACTCGGAGGCCTGCTTGATCGCGTTGGTGGTGTCGCCGCCGGCATTCGCAAGGCCGATGACCTTAGCCTTGGACGACTGCGCCTGCAGCAGGAAGGACGAGAAGTCGGCGGTGTTGAGCGGATGCTTGACCGAGCCCAGCACCTTGCCGCCATTGGCGGTGACCACCGCCGACGTGTCGCGCTCCAGCGCGTGGCCGAACGCGTAGTCCGCGGTCAGGAAGAACCAGCTGTCGCCGCCGGCCTTGGTCAGCGCCTTGCCGGTGCCGTTTGCCAGCATGTAGGTGTCGTAGGTGTAGGAGATGGTATTGGCATTGCAGGCCTTGCCGGTGAGATCGGCGCTGGCGCCGCCGGAATTGATCAGGATCGAGTTCTTCTCCTTGACCAAGTTGGAGACGGCCAGGGCCACGCCGGAGTTCGGCGTGTCCATGATCACGTCGACCTTCTGGGTGTCGATCCACTGCCGGCCGATATTGACGCCGATGTCGGGCTTGTTCTGGTGATCGCCGCTGATGACCTCGATGGTCCAGCCCTTGGCTTTCATGCCGGAGTCTTCGACCGCCATGTTGATCGCAGCCACCGAGTTCGGACCGCCGATGTCGGCATAGAGGCTCGACATGTCGTTGAGCACGCCGATCTTGACGACCTTGTCGTCGGCGAAGGCGGAGCCGGCAAAGCTGAGCGTAGTGGCGGCAAGCAGCGCGGCAATCCGCCGCGCATGAGACGTCGTCATCAAAGTCCTCCCTGGTGTCGTGTCGCGGCGGGGCATCTTGAGCGCCCTTTGCCGTCTACCGTCCTGATTAGCCGGTCTCGTCAGTTGCGGCAATGCGCCAAAAGGGGGGACAGGCGCCCAAGCTTTGTGCGTCTGCCTTGAGCGTTAACGCAGCGCGTCCGAGGTCAGCCGGAATTTCTGGATGCGCTTCCCCGTATCGACTTCGGCGGTATAAACGTTGCCTTGCTTGTCGACGGCCATCGCGTGCACCCAGTGGAATTGGCCGGCATTGCGGCCATTGTGGCCGAAGCTCCCGACCACCTGGCCGTCGGCGCGTCGGATGATCCGGATCTCATTGTTCTCGCCGTCGGCGGACAGCAGGTAGGTCTGCTTCGGATCGGGCCAGACCGCGATGTCCCACACCGCGCCATTGCCGAGCGTGTTCTTCTCGAAGAACCACTCGGTCACGAACGTGCCATCCTTCTTGAACACCTGGATGCGGTCGTTGATGCGGTCGCAGACATAGACGAGGCCGTCATCGGCGATCTTCACGCAATGCACGGGATTGCCGAATTGCTGTGAGACCGGTGCCTTCGGATCATAGGCCGCCTGCTTGGCATCGTCAGGGACATGGCCGTAGGCGCCCCAGTGACGCTTGTAGGCGAGCGTCGTCGCATCGAACACGATGACCCGGCGATTGCCGTAGCCGTCGGCGACGTAGATCTCGTTCGCCTCCTTGTCGATCGCCGTCTCCGCCGGCTTGCCGAGCTGCGTGGTGTCGTTCGAGCCCTTGCTCGGCGCGATCGATCCGATCTGCGCGACGAACTTGCCGTCGAGGGTGAATTTCAGGATCGCATTGTCGTTATCGGCATTGCCGCCGATCCAGACGAAGCCGCGCTCGTCGACCTCGATGCCATGCTCGCGGCCGACCCATTCGTAGCCTGGGCCCGGGCCGCCCCAGGCGCGCAAGAGATTGCCCTCGGCGTCGAACTCAAGCACCGGCGGCGCGGGGATGCAGCATTTCGAACGCGGCGGAGTGAGAGCTGCACCCTTCTCGTCATCGGTCAGCGAGCGCGGGCGATGGATGACCCAGACGTGGCCTTGGGCATCGACGGTGATGCCGCCGACCTGGCCGAGGATCCAGTTGTTGGGCAGCTGCTTCGGCCAGGACGGCTCGACGGCGAAGGCCGGGATGTCGGCGGCGCTGACGCTGCGCGGCAGCAGGAGGCTGAGGGCGATCGCGGCGAATAAGAGGAGGGGGTGGGCGCGACCCGTCGCGCGTCCGCGTCGTGCTCGCGTCATGGCATCCTCCCGATCGCTGCTGCGGTCATCCGCTTGGTTGGACGCAGTCAATCGCGGGCGGGGAGGGGTGTCAATCGCAGCTGACGCGATCCGCCTCGGCGGCGGCCGTTGTCGGCGGCGGCCTCTCTATGGACGGCCGGAGGAAGCGCGTCAGCATGAGCCGCAGATGCTCGCTGCTTCGCTTGAGGTCGACAGAGGGATTGCGGATCGGCAGCGCGCGTGCGCCATCGACGATGACTAACAGGATATTCGCGGTCGCTTCGGGATCGAGGCTGGCATCGACCTCGCCGCGACGCTGCGCCTTGATGAGGAAGTCGACCAGCAGGGCTCGCATTGCGCGCCCCTGCGCGTGGACGATGGGGGCGAAGCCGGGATTGCGGCAGGCTTCGGCCAGCGCTTCGGCGCTGAGGACCTGGGCCTGCGGCTGGTGGATGCTGGTGCTCTCGAGCTCCTGCACCAGCGCCTCGATCACATCAGGCGCCGCCAGGATCGCCTCGAGCCTGCCGGCGGCATGGCTGAGGTTGCGCTCGACCAGCGCCTGGATCATCGCCTCCTTGCTGCGGAAGTAGTGATACAGGTGGCCGGGGCTGATCTTGGCCTCGGCGCAGATGTCGGTGGTGCTGGCGCCGTGAAAGCCGTCCTTGACGAAACACGCCAGCGCGGCCTGGAGAATCTCCAACCGCTTCTGCTCGTGCTTGACCGGATCGACCTTCCTCATCGCGCCAGATCTCGTCTGCCCAAATCCCGCCTCATTGTAGAAGGTGAGCCAACTGATTGTAATATAAAATAATATTTCTCGCCGCTCTCATCTAGAGAATTTGATCTAGTTTACATGGACAGGCCTCGAAGCCCGTGAAATAAAATAGAGTGAGTTATCTATCAATGAGTCTCCGCGGTATGGTGCCTTTTGCTCCGCTCCAGTGGACGGCGCTGGCTTCGCTGGCCATCAGCACCGCCGGCTGCGCCACCGCGCCGCTGGAGCGCGCCGGCTCGCTCAAGAACTATGACCGCCTCGCCGACGCCAACGGGCTGGTGACGCGCGCCCAGATCAAGGCCAACAAGAAGGAGCTGCTCGAGGCCAAGACGGTCCGGATCGAGCCGACCGCCTTTTCGTCCCGTGCCGACGTCGGCTTTGACGAGACCGAGCGCAAGCTGGTGGCCAACGCCATCAGCCGCGAAATGTGCCTGCGGCTGAGCGAGCGCTTCCAAGTGGTTGCGCCGGGCGAGGATGCCGACCTGATCATCAAGGCGACCGTTACCCATGCGACGGCGACCAATGCGACCGCCTCAGCGGCCTCGCAGGCGGCGTCCATCGCCAAGACCGTCGCGCTGCCTGGCGTCCCCGTGCCGGTGCCGCGGCTGCCGGTCGGGCTCGGCACGTTGTCGGTCGAAGCCGAGGCGCGCGACTTCGCCGGCTTCCAGGAGGCCGCGATGGTGTGGGCGCGCGCAGCCAATTCGGTGTCCACGGCACGAATGGCCAATGACGGCGATGCCTACGATCTGGCGGGCGAGTTCGGCGCGGATTTCGCAAAGCTCGTGTCGACCGGCGAGTCGCCGTTTTCAGGCGTCGCCTCGTTCACGTCTTTGCCATCGGTGTCGAGCGTGCCGGCCAAGCTGGGCGGCGCCCCTAAATATGCCGCATGTGAGCAGTTTGGTCGCTTCCCGGGCCTGAAGGGATTTGTCGGCGCCGGCCTCGGCCTGCCGCCGGGCTGGACCGACAAGGGCGCTGACGAGGCCAAGAGTGGGCTCAAGCCAGCGGCCCCCGAATCCGCCCCGGAGGTCGCGAGCATGGAGCTGCAGCCGTCGCGATGATGCCCGCCGCCAGCTTCCGTACCGTTGTCCTGCGTGTCGCGATCGTGCTCGCCGCGTCGTTGCAGCTCGTCGCCTGCGCGGCGATCATGCCGCGCAATGCGCCGTCCGAGCTGGCGGCGCTCAACGCCGAGCCGGTCGGCTTTCGCGACGTGCGCTATTGGGGCGACGAGCCGTCGCCGCGCATGACGGAAGCATCGATGCAGCGCGCATCGGCCGAAATGGCCGTGTCGCGCCCGCTGAACTTCCTGGCGATCTCAGGCGGCGCCGAAAACGGCGCGTTCGGCGCCGGCCTCTTGGCCGGCTGGGGCGAAGCCGGCAACCGGCCGAGCTTCGACATGGTGACGGGCGTGAGCTCCGGCGCGCTGATCGCGCCGTTCGTCTTCCTCGGCCGCGCCCATGATGAGCGGCTGCGCGAGATCTTCACCGCCTATGAGCGCAAGGACATATTCACCGTCAACATTCCCGGCCTGCTGCAGGGCTCGGCGCTGGCAGACAACACGCCGCTGTCGCGCCTGATCGAGAAATATGTCGACCGCGACTTCCTGCGCGACGTCGCCCGCGAGAGCGCGAGGGGCAGGGTGCTGCTGGTCGGCACCACCAATCTCGATGCGCAGCGTCCGGTGCTGTGGGACATGGGCCGCATCGCCGCCGCCGACACGCCCGAGGCGATCGATCTCTTCCGGCAGGTGCTGCTGGCCTCCGCCACCGTGCCCGGCGCCTTTGCGCCGGTCCGCATCAAGGTGCGGATTGGCGACAAGGATTTCGACGAGCTGCATGTCGATGGCGGCGTAACCCGGCAGGTGTTCATCGGCCCGTCGGTGCTGCGCCTCGTCTCCGGCCGCGGCCCGCGCAGGAGCGTGAGCGGCGCGCATCTCTACGTCATCCGCAACGCCCGCATCGATCCGCAATTCGAAAGCGTCGGCGCCGACGTGCTCTCGGTGACGCAACGCTCGCTGGCGACGCTGGTCAAGAACCAGGGCATCGGCGACATCTACCGCATCTACTCGGTGGCGAAATTCAATGGCATCGACTTCAACCTTGCCAGCGTGCCGGCCGATTTCCTGGCCAAGGCCGATGGTCCGTTCGACCGCAGCTACATGACCGCTCTGTTCGATCGCGGCTTCGACATGGGACGGCGCGGCTATCCCTGGGTGAAGGCCCTGCCGGGCCTGCAATCCAACGAGCATGCCATCACCGCACAGATCCCGGCGCACACCATGGCGGCGGCTGCGCGATGATCCCATCGACGTGTCGGTCCGGCGTGAGAGCCTCTGTGCGCGCGGCGCTGGCCTGCGGGACCTTGCTGATGATCCTGCCGCTCGGGGGATGCGCCACCTCGAGCACGCCTGCGCCGGAGACGGACGGGCAGTTTCACAACACCTACAACTATCTGCCCGTCAACGACGTGCCGCACGACGATCAGCGGCCGGTGCTGTCGGTGGAGCAGCAGGAGAAGCTGCGCAAGGAGCTGATGACCGTCCGCGATCGCCAGCTGCCGCCAACCGTGAAGGGGACGCCAACGAAGCCGGCACAGAGTCCTGCTCCGAAATAGGCCAGATGAAGTACCGGCCACGCGGCGCTCTGCGAGCGATCCGCAGTGCAGACTAAGCCCAGGCGTCGTCCCGGCGAACGCCGGGACCCATACCGCGTGATGCATGTGAGGAAAGACAGTCTGGATTGCGATCATCCGCCACAACGTAGGTGGTTGTGGGTCCAGGCGTTCGCCGGGACGACGGCGGTGGGTGTCGCTAGTAGCTGGGCCGGCAACACCTTCGTCCTCAGCATCGCCTGACCAGCATCCACCAGGAGCAGACCAATTGACCGAACCGACCCCGCCGACACTCTCGAAGCGCACCAATGCCGCCAAGGTGCGCAAGGCGGCACAGCATCCGAAGCGGCCAGGCGTCGGCTGCAAGGCCGAGCCGGGAAGCTTCGTGCCGGTTGTCGACCGCAACAGATGCGAGGCCAAAGGCGACTGCGTCGAGGTCTGCCCCTACGACGTGTTCGACGTGGTACCCATCAGCGAGGATGATTTTCGCGCGCTGTCTTTCCTCGGCAGAATGCGCGTCCGCTTCCACGGCATGAAGACGGCCACCACGCCGAACAGCGATCGCTGTCTCGCCTGCGGCCTGTGCGTGGTGGCCTGTCCGGAACGCGCCATCGCTCTCGTGGAGGTCGCGGCGCGCAGCGGGAGAGTGAGATAGCACGTCACCGGACGTGGCCGGCGTTCGTCGATCTCACGCCGGCGGCTGAAAGCTCTTCAGCGTGCGGTTCTTGTAGTCGTAGAATTTGCCGGTCTCGGTCCAGGACGGCAGGCACATCGGCAGGATGAACTCGGCGGCCTGCTCGGGCGTCTCCAGCGTCATCGGGTCCTCGCCGGGGAACACCGTGGCGCGCATGCGGGTGCGGATCGGGCCGGGGCTGAACAGATTGACGCGGAGCGGCGTGCGCTCGGTCTCGTGGGCCCAGACCCGCGCCAGCGTCTCCAGCGCCGCCTTGGTGGCGGCGTAGGGGCCGAGATAGGCCTGCGCCTTGTGCGCGGCGCCCGAGGTGACAAACACGGCGCGGCCGGCATCGGAGACCTTCAGCAGCGGCTCCATGCAGCGGATCAGCTGGAAGTTGGCGGTGAGGTTGACGGCCACGACGTCGTTCCACGGCTTGAGGTCGATATGGCCGAGCGGCGAGGACGGGCCGGGCACGGCGGCGTTGCCGACGAGGATGTCGAGCTTGCCATGGCGCTCATGAAGCGCGGCGCCGAGCCGGGCGATGCCGTCGCTGTCGGTCATGCTGAGCGGCACCAGGGTGGCGCCGTTGCCGGTCTCTTTGCGGATCTCGTCGTCGAGCTCCTCCAGTCCGCCTTGCGTGCGGGCGACGGCGACGACATGCGCGCCGGCGCGGGCGAGCGCGCGCGCGGTCGCATGGCCGATGCCGCGCGAGGCGCCGGTGACGAGGGCGATGCGGTTGGCGAGGGGAAGGGTGGTCATGGCCGCAATCTCGATCTTCGTCGTCCCGGCGAAAGCCGGGACCCATAGTCCGCGGCGGTTATGAGGGAGTTAGGTGCGTGTGGCTAGCCCCGTCGGCGCAACAGGCGGCGGTGGTTATGGGTCCCGGCTTTCGCCGGGACGACGGCCAACTACACCCCCGTCATTTCGGGACGATGCTCGTCGTAGCCCGGATGAGCGACAGCCGGCGCGCGAAGCGCGTCAGCGATATCCGGGTTCACCGGCGACAGTGTGTGTGCCCCCCCGGATATCGCAATAGCCTCCGCCCTTCGGGCGCAGGCTATTGCTCATCCGGGCTACGCTTGCTGTGCCCTCCCGCCTCAGCTCGCCTCGGCCAGCAGCGACAGCTGGTGCTGGGTCGGCTCGACCAGCGACTGGTCGGTGAGGTTGGTCGGGTAGCTGCCGGTGAAGCAGTGGTCGGCGTATTTCGGCGCGGCGGGGTCGCGGGCCGGCTCGCCCATCGCGCGGTACATGCCGTCGATCGACAGGAACGCCAGCGAATCCGCGCCGATCAACTCGCGCATTTCCTCCAGGGAATGCGTGGCCGCCAGAAGGCCGCCGCGGTCCGGCAGGTCGATGCCGTAATAGTCGGGATAGAGGATCGGCGGCGAGGCGAGGCGGAAGTGCACCTCGGTGGCGCCGGCGTCGCGCATCATGCGCACGATCTTGCGCGAGGTGGTGCCGCGGACGAGCGAGTCGTCGATCAGGATGATGCGCTTGCCTTCGATGGCGGCGCGGTTGGCCGAGTGCTTCATCCGCACGCCGGATTCGCGGATCGCCTGGGTCGGCTGAATGAAGGTACGGCCGACATAGTGGTTGCGGATGATGCCGAGCTCGAACGGTACGCCCGAATATTGGCTATAGCCGATCGCGGCCGGCACGCCGGAATCCGGCACGGGAACGACGACGTCGACCTCAGGATGGCTCTCACGCGCCAACTGCGCGCCGAACGCCTTGCGCACCTCATAGACCGAGCGGCCGCCGACGACTGAGTCGGGACGCGCGAAGTAGATGTATTCGAACACGCAGGGACGCGCCGGCTTCGGCGGGAACGGCTTGTGGCTGTGCATGCCGGTCTCGTCGAAGATCACGACCTCGCCCGGCTCGATGTCGCGGATGTAGCGGGCGCCGATCATGTCGAGCGCGCAGGTCTCCGACGCCAGGATCGGACAGCCTTCGAGCTCGCCATAGACCAGCGGGCGGATGCCCAGGGGATCGCGGGCGCCGATCAGCTTCTTGTTGGTCATGCAGACCAGCGAGTAGGCGCCTTCGATCGCGCGCAGCGCCTCGATGAAGCGGTCGATGAAATTGGTGCGGCGGGAATGCGCGACCAGATGCAGGATGACCTCGGTGTCGGTCGTCGACTGCATGATCGCGCCGGCGCGCACCAGCTCGCGGCGCAGAGTGAGGCCGTTGGTGAGATTGCCATTGTGGCCGACAGCGAAACCGCCGGCACCGAGTTCGGCGAACAGCGGCTGCACGTTGCGCAGGATCGTGGCGCCGGTCGTCGCATAACGCACATGGCCGATCGCGGCGTTGCCCGGCAGACGCTCGATGACCTCGCGGCGGGAGAAGGTGTCGCCGACCAGGCCGAGGCGGCGCTCACTGTGAAAGCGCGCACCGTCATAGGACACGATGCCGGCGGCTTCCTGGCCGCGATGCTGGAGCGCATGCAGGCCGAGCGCGGTGATCGCGGCGGCATCATTGTGCCCATAAATGCCGAACACGCCGCACTCCTCGCGCAGCGTGTCTCCATCTAGGTCTGGGTCTCTGGTGTAGGCTTGAGGTCCGAAGTGCAGATCCGCGTCCATTTGGGCTTCGCCGGAAGAATCGTGGTGCTGGTCCATCGCGCCTCTCTTCTGGGCTTGGCTCACTTGGCCGCGGGTTTCTCGATCAGCTTCTTCAAGCTGTCGCGGGCAGGCTTGCTGTACCCATCGCCGCCCGCTCCGGGCGACTCGGTGTCAGTCTGGTCTTCGTCCGGCTTGTTCTTCTTGAATTTCTTTAAAATGGTGTTCTCGGGATCATCAGGCAAGAGCGACATCAGCCAATCCCCGGTTCCCTGCAGCACCACACGGGATTTTGCGCCTGTAACCCAGTCCGGACGCTGCTTGTCCGGCACCAGCCAGCTGAAGAACAGGAACGCGACCACGACGATCAACAGCCCACGGCCCAGTCCGAACAGGAAACCGAGGGTGCGGTCGAGCGCGCCGATCCGCGAATCGAGGATCATGTCGGAGATCTTGACCGTGATCACCGAAACGATCAGCAGCGTGCCGACGAAAGTACCGGCAACGACCACCACGCTCGCGACGGTATCGTTGTTGAAGTACGTTTTGGCGGTCGGCAGCAGCTTGGAGAATGAATAAAGCGTGACCAGGGCCGCCGCGCCCCAGGCCGCGATCGACAGCACCTCGCGCATGAAGCCGCGGACCATCGCGAGCAGCCCCGAGATCAGCATGACACCGAGCAGGATGAGATCGAGGATCGTTACGGGCATCGGCTGCTCAGGTCCGCTTCAAGGTCAAGGTTCGCTTCGAATCGACGGAGGACGGCCTTCCCAGGTGCAGGAAAGCAGGGTTCCCCGGCAAGTCCGGTCTGTCACACGATCCCGTGCGGGCCCGGATGCGGCGTTGTATAGCGGCGAGTCACGGGAACGTCACGGTCCGGCTAGCCGTCCTGGCGGCGGAATCTCGCTGGTGTGGCATTTTTTTCGGCATGGCTCGGCGCGCGGCGGCCCTGATCGCGCGATTCGTCGCTTTCTCCGCTGCTGCCGTGGCGCGCGCGTGGCGTACCGCGGGCGGCGATGTCTGCAACCAGCGAGGTCAGTCCGCCGACGGTGTTGAGGTTGAGGCCGGCATCGCCGCCGGCCTCGCCGCGCGCCCGCTCCGGCAGCACGACGCGGAGAAAGCCGAGCTTGGCGGCTTCCTTCAGCCGCGCCGAGGTCTGCGCCACCGGCCGCACCGCGCCGGATAGCGAGATTTCGCCGAAATAGACGGCATCGGGCGGCAACGGCGCGTTCACCAGGGATGATACCAGCGCGGCCGCGGCGGCGAGATCGGCCGCAGGCTCATGAATGCGCAGGCCGCCGGCGACGTTGAGATAGACGTCGTGGCCGGACAGCTTGACGCCGCAATGCGCCTCCAGCACCGCCAGTACCATCGACAGCCGGCTCGGATCCCAGCCGACCACGGCACGGCGCGGCGTGCCGAGCGAGGTCGGCGCGACCAATGCCTGCATTTCGACCAGCACGGGCCGCGTGCCCTCGATGCCCGCAAACACAGCCGTGCCCGGGCTGCCGAGGTCACGCTCGGACAGGAACAGCTCGGAGGGGTTGGTGACCTCGCGCAGGCCGAGCCCGGTCATTTCGAACACGCCGATCTCGTCGGTGGGGCCGAAGCGGTTCTTGACCGCGCGCAGGATGCGGAACTGCTGTGAGCCTTCGCCTTCGAACGACAGCACCGCGTCGACCATGTGCTCGACGACGCGGGGACCCGCGATCTGGCCGTCCTTGGTGACGTGGCCGACCAGAATGATGGCGGCGCCGGATTTCTTGGCGAAGCGAATGAGCTTCTGCGCCGAGGCGCGCACCTGGGTCACCGTGCCCGGCGCCGATTCGACCGTATCGGTCCACATCGTTTGGATCGAATCGATCACGATCAGCCGCGGCACCGTGCCTTCGGACAGGGTCGAGATGATATCCTCGACCGAGGTCTCGGCCGCCAGTTGCACCGGCGCGTCAGCGAGCCCGAGCCGCTCGGCGCGCAGCCGCACCTGGGCCACGGCTTCCTCGCCTGAAATGTAGACGGCGCGGTGGCCGGCCCGCGCCATCATCGCGGTGGTCTGGGTGAGCAAGGTCGACTTGCCGATGCCGGGGTCGCCGCCGACCAGCAGGATCGAGCCGCGCACGAAGCCGCCGCCGGTGACGCGGTCGAGCTCGGTCATGCCGGACGACAGCCGCGGCGCGTCGATGCTCTTGCCGGTCAGCGATTCCAGCTGGAAGGTGCGGCCCTTGCGCTTGGAGCGCAGCGACACCGGCGCCGAGGTCGCGCCCGTGGTGTCCTCCTCGGCCAGCGTGTTCCACTCGCCGCAGGCCTCGCATTTGCCCTGCCAGCGCGAATAGGCCGCGCCGCAGTTCTGGCAGACGAAGGAGAGGGCGTTCTTGGCCATGGGAGGAGAATCGATGCGGTCAGGAGTGGGGGGCGTTCCATAACATACTTAGGCCCGCGGCCAGCATGATGCCATCCATCACCAGCCGGAACACGTCCGGCTTCATGTGCAGCACGAAGCGTTTGGCGACGAAGGCGCCGGCCATCAGCGAGCCGCCCGCGATCAGGCCTTTCAGCAGGATGTCCGGCGTCAGCGCGCCGAAGCGTTGGAAGGTGATGGATTTGGAGACATAGAGCCCGAGCGAGCTCGCGGCCTCGGTGGCCAGGAAGGCGCCCTTGGACAGGCCGTAGAACAGGAACAGCGGCACGCTTAGCGGCCCCGTCGAGACCACGATGCCGGTCAGAAATCCGATCACCGCACCGCCGAGCGCGAGATGCCAGAGGTTGGCTTTGATGTCGTGCCGCGCCAGCCAATGCCGCACCGGCACCATCGCCATGAGAAAGAGCCCGATCGTGATGTCCACCGCGTGCGATGGCAGGATCAACAGTGTACGCGCGCCGAGCGCGGCGGCCGGAATGCCCGTGATCGAATAGGCCGCGCAGGCGCGCCAGTCGACCTCGCGCCACCACGCCAGGATGCGCGACAGGTTCGCCATCACGGCCGCCACCGCCATGATCGGCACGGCTTCCTTCGGCCCGTACTCATAGACGAGCACCGGCATCAGCATGATCGACGAGCCCGTGCCGACGATGCCGGACAGCGTGCCGGCAACGAGGCCGACGGCGAGGACGAAGAGGAAGCCCAAGGGTGTCGTCCTCCACAGGGATGAGGCACGACCTTTCCGCCCGTCATTGCGAGGAGCAAAGCGACGAAGCAATCCAGGGGCGTCACGCATAGCCCTGGATTGCTTCGCTGCGCTCGCAATGACGGAGGAGAGAGCTGCGCCGGTGGTTAACAGCTGGTTCGATCCGACTCGTAATCGCCGATGATTGTGCGTCTGCATCATTAAAAGTTGAAGCGTATTCGTCGCATGTGAGCCGACATCTTTCGAGCGAGACGACGATGCGCAGAGATCATCAGCCGACACCCACGCCATCCGCATCCGCGTTTCCGCTGTTCGCAGGCGCGATGCTGGCGATGGAGGCGGGGGAGGTGATCTGCCTGCGGCTCGAGAAGTTCGTGCGCTGCGATGATGACGCCTCGCACGAGGCGCAGCTGATGGTGGCCGAGAAGATCGCGGCGGCGTTCGAGGCGGCGGCAAGCCTGTGCGCCGGCGCATCTCCGGCTGATATCGTCGGCCGCTATCGCGAGCACGTCGCGGCGAACGCGCGGCGGCTGTCAGCCTGAGCTATCAGCAGCCTGCGCGCGCCAGTCGCGCGGGCGCAGGCCGAAGCGCTGCTTGAAGCGGCGCGAGAAGTGCGACAGATCCGAAAAGCCCCAGTCGAACGCGATGCGGCCGATGTCATGGCCCGCGCAGGCGGGATCGCGCAGGTCGCGCGCGACGCCGTCGAGCCGCCGCGCCATCACGATCTCCGAGAAGCTCGTGCCGGCGCGCGCCAGCAGCTTGTGCACGTAGCGCTCGCTGATCCCGACTGATGCGGCGATAGTTGCCACGGTCAGGCCGGGCTCGCGCAGCCGCTCGTGGATGGCGCGCCGCAGCGCCAGGGTCGTGGCGTCGGCGAATGAGGCCGTTGCATGCGCCTCGCGGCTGCGCGACACACTCAGCGCAACGAGATCGAGCAGCACGCTGAACAGAGCGGTGGCCTGATCGGGTGCGAGCCGCAGGACATTGGCGTTGAGCGAGCGCGCGGTCTCGACGATCAGCGCGCCGAGGCAGGGATCGTCGGACAGCCGCGCCGGCGCGATATCCGTCGCAGCCGGCAGGCGGCCGAACAGCGCATCCGAGGGGACGCGGAATGAGATGACGCCGAGCGACGGGCCGCGATCATGCTGCAGCACGAAGGTGCGGTCGCTGTCGAAGATGCCGACCTGTCCGGCCGACAGGCTGACCTCGTGCTCGTCCTGCAGGATGGTGCAGCGGCCGGCGAGCTTGAGGTTCAAGTAGAAGCAGCGCTGGCCGGAGGCGGCAATGTCGGTGCGCGAGCGGCGCACGGTGTGCTCCGGGAAGGCGACGCGGTTGATGGCGCCGCTGCCGAGGCTGACATGCTGCACCTCCGCCGCAAAGCCGGTGCCGCGCGCGGGCTCAGGCGTCAGGTTCATGAAGGCCTGGCAGATCGCCTCGCGATAGTACGAGAACTGCTCGGCGGGCCGCACCGCCGCCGTATTCCAGCTCCGCTGACGCTCAACCTCCGCGCCCGGCATCGGTTCACTCCGAGACCAATTGGTTCAGTTGCAGCCAAGCGCGGCGACCGCGCTCCGGCCATCCTCCTTGCACCGTCCCTCATCGTGCAAAGGAACATGATCATGTCAACCTACGTCCTGGTCCACGGCGCCTGGCACACCGGCGCCGAGCTCGAGCCGGTCGCGGCGCCGATCCGCGCCGCCGGCCATACCGTCCACCTGCCGACCATCAGCGGCAACCGTCCGGGCGACGCCAAGACCGTGGGCCTCGACGAGGCCATCAGTTCGATCGTCGACTACTTCACCGCGCACGACATCACCGACGCCGTGCTGATGGGCCATTCCTATGGCGGCATGGTCATCACCGGCGTCGCCGACCGCCTCCCCGAGCGCATCCGCCGGCTGGTCTATTGGAATGCATTCGTGCCGAATGACGGCGAATGCCTCAACGACATGGTGCCGCCGCATTATGTCGCGCTGTTCGACGCCGTCGCCGCCGAGCGCGGCGACGGCTCGGTGGTGCTGCCGTTTCCGATCTGGCGCGAGGCCTTCATCAACGATGCCGACCTTGCCACCGCGACGCGCACCTATGAGATGCTCAATCCGCATCCCAACAAGACCTTCACCGATGCGATCAAGCTGAAGACCAATCCCGCGGAGATGACCATCGCCAAGTCCTACATCAACTGCACCGAGGACACGGCGCTGCCGCACAGCCTGCCATGGCATCCGCGTCTGTCCGGCAAGCTCGGCCTGTTCCGGCTGGTGCAGGTGCCCGGCAGCCACGAGCTCTGCTTCTCCGATCCGGCGCGGCTGGCGCAGGCGATCATGGATGCGGGACGCGACTGATAGGGCAGCGACTCTGACGTTAGCCGTGCAGCGAGTGGAGACGGAAATTTATGGTTGTGATCCGCCTCACATTCGCCACGGCTGAGACCTGCGAGATTGTTCTCCGATGAACGGACCCGGTTGGTCAGCAAACCCCCTGCGAAACATCGGAGAACGCAGTCATGACCCAGCTCCATCTGACGTCGTCGTCGAAGGTTCTGTCCGGCAAGGCCATCAGTGCGAAGCCCGGCGCATCGAAGACCTGGCTCGCGATGGCGGCCGGCGCGCTCACCACGGTGTTCGCCGTCATCGGCGCGGTGAACAGCGTCATTCCTGCGGTCTCCAACATCGGCGAGGCAACGCTGGACATGCTCAACCTGCCGGCCTGCCTGACCTACAGCGATCGCTTCGGCGGCACGCAGAGCAGCTTCCGCAAGGAGGGCAACATCTGGCGCGAATATCCGCGCGGCTCCGAGACCTACAGCTACGAGTTCAAGGAGATCCGCCGCACGCGCCAGGAGATCATGCTGTGGAACATCACCCCGCGCGCCAACGTCCCGGATGCGGCGAGCCTCGTGGTGCATCTGCCGGTGTGCGGCGGCACCGCCATCCTCACCGAAGGCCTGCCGGAACGCTCGACCCGGCTCGAGGAGGTCTGGCCGGATCGCGGCTGAACCGATCTCACGCTCCGTTTTTGTTAGTCCGTTTGCTCGACCGGCTTGGACCTGCGCTCCGTTTCAACACGATCCAGGCCGGTGCGTGATCGCTGGCGCCGTCCTCGCCGCGGATGGCGCGGTCGACGCCGGCCTTGGCGAGGCGTGGCGCGAGCTGCGGGCTGAGCAGCAGATGATCGAGCCGCAGGCCGGCGTCGCGCGGCCAGCGGTTGCGCTTGTAGTCCCAGAAGGTGAACATCGGCTGAGACGGATGCAGCTTGCGGATCGCGTCGCACCAGCCCTGATCGACCAGCGCCTTGTAAGCCGCGCGGCTCTTCGGCTGGATCAGCGCATCCTTGTCCCACGATTTGGTGGGATAGATATCCAGCGGCGTCGGCGCGACATTGTAGTCGCCGGCGAGCACGACCGGCAGGTCGTCCTTGATGAACTTGGCCGCATGCTTGTGCAGCCGCTTGAACCAGGCGAGCTTGTAGTCGAATTTCGGCCCCGGCTGCGGATTGCCGTTCGGCAGATACAGGCAGCCGATCACGATGCCGCGCACCGCGGCCTCGATGTAGCGCGCCTCCTTGTCGGCGGGCGCGCCGGGCAGGGCGGTGCGGATCAGCACCGGCTCGGCCTTGCGCGCGAGGATCGCGACGCCATTCCAGGTCTTCTGTCCCTGCCACACCGCGCCATAGCCGGCCTTCTCGATCTCATCGATCGGAAATTCGTCCTGCGCGGATTTCAGCTCCTGCAGGCAGACGACGTCGGGCTTGGCGGCGTGCAGCCAGCGCAGCAAGTTGGGGAGACGCCGCCGGACATTGTTGATGTTGAAGGTCGCGATCTTCATGATGCCGCCGATCGGGGAAACGTCGGATGAAAAAGCTCGCAACCGCCATTTTGTTCACGCTGACGGTCGCGGCGGCCCCCGCGGCGCACGCGCAGCGGCAGCCGACCGACGAGGAGCGCGCCGCCTGCCAGGCCGATTACGACAAGTTCTGTCTCGGCATGATCCCCGGCGGCGGCCGCATCATCGCCTGCCTCACGCGCAACTATGCCCAGCTCGCCGACAGCTGCAAGAAGATGCTGGACGCCACCAAGGCCGAGGGCAAGGAGTAGTGCTCGACACGGCTGCTCGGGCGCTGACTGAGCGCGAGGACCGCGCGCTCAGTCCGCCTTGCTGCCGGTGACCACGCGAGCGTCTCGACCGGGCGGTCGGTGCATCTGCTGCGAACTGGCGCGACCCATGGGGTCACTGGTACGGTCGTGCCGCGCACCGAGGACACCCGCCATGGCCAAAGCCCCCATCCCGCATCCGATCCTCTCGACCACGCGTCTGCGCCTGCGGCAGTTTCGCCCCGACGATGCCGAAGGCATGCATCGTTGCTTCGGCGACGCCGCGGCCATGCGGTTCTGGAATCACGCAGCCTATGCCAAGCCGAGCGAGAGCGAGCGCGCCGTGCGTCGTTTCATCGACTGCACGCCGTCCTACTACCGGTTCTGGGCGGTGGCGGAGGCCGGGAGCAACCGCTGCATCGGCATGGTCAACTATCACGACGGTCAGATGCGCAGCCGGCGCGTCACGATCGGCTACATCGTCGATCCCGGGCGGCAGCGCACCGGCATCGCCACCGAGGCGGTCGCGGCGATGCTCGACTTCTGCTTCGGCGAGCTCGGCCTGCACCGCGTGCAGGCCTTCATCCATCCCGACAACGCCGCCTCGCGCGGGCTGGCCGAAAAGCTCGGCTTCCGCTGCGAGGGAAGGCTGCGCGACCATCTGCGCGTCTCCGGCGAATGGCGCGACGACATGCTGTACGCGCTGCTGGCGACGGAGCGACCTGGCGCGGTTATACCATGAGCACCGCGGCCGGCCGTCGCTCCGATGGATCATCCCTGACGGCCTATTTGTTCGACCTCGACGGCACGCTGGCGGCCAGCGAGGCCTTGAAGGCGCGCGCTCTGGCGCAGGCCTGTACGAGCTACGGCGTCGAAGCCGATCCGCTGATCTATGCCGATGTGATGGGACAGGACTGGACCACCGTGACCGGCCACTTTTTCACCCGCTACGGCATCAATCCGGCGCGCGACGCCTTCAACGCGCGCTTCCGTGGCATCTACCTCGATCTCCTCGAGCGCGAGGTTGCCGCAACCGACGGAGCCGTGCAGTTCGTCCGTTCGGCTCGCGATCGCGGAATGAAGGTCGGTCTCGTCAGCTCCGCGGCATCGTGGATGGCGGAGAAGGTCCTGGCCAGGCTCGATCTGACGGGCGCGTTCGACATCGTCATCACCCAGGAGGACGTCATCAGGCACAAGCCCGATCCGGAAGCCTATCGGCTCGCGTTGTCGCGGCTGGGCGTGGATGCGACAGCCGTGCTAGTGTTCGAGGACTCGCTGGCCGGGCTGACCGCCGCATCCTCGGCCGGATGCGGCTGCATCGCCATCCGCCATGGCTTCAACACAAGGCACGACTTCTCGGCTGCGACCAGGGAGATCAGAAGCTTCACCGAGCTTGGGCTCGGCTGAGCGGATGGAGTTGGCTTGGACACCTGGGCTTGATGCCGTCATGGAACACCGGCCCTCAACGACCGTTGCACTGGTCTATCGCCAGGAAAGGTCCGACACATGAGAGCAATCACCATCACCTTGGCGCTCGCAACGGCAGCCGCGCTCAGCGCCACCGCCCAGGCCGCGTCGCGGCTCGAGTCGCGTCGTGTGGTTCAACGGCCGGAGCGGCTCGTGATCGACGTGCCCGCCGCACGGGATCCATTCTGGATCCCCGACTACAACATCGTCCCGCGCTACCGCTATCGCCCCGAGGACGACCGGGTCGACACCAGCCCCTATGCCCCGCCGGTCGCGCGCAGCGAGCCGCGGCCCGGCTCGCTGGGGATCGGGCAATAACGAAGATCCGGAGGCATTCGGTAGTCCACCGGTTCACTGGGCCGACGCTGGACAACCATCGAGGACCGATACCGGCTGGAATTGAATCGCTGCTTGCCTGCGTTCGGGTCCATCGGCGGCGTCTTCTGGACTCTTTGCAGACGGCGGCATCATAACGAGCAGTGTCACGCCGAGTAGTGTCGAGTCTCGAAGGCTGAACAGGAATCGAACGCTAGTCGGATCCGGGGCTTGCTGCGGAGTCGGATGGCGGAATTCGACGAGGACATAGGGAGGCATGATCGTTTCTTCATGATCCCAAGAACCTGTCAGAAATAGTTCGCGAAGCGAGCCCTTGGCGACGAGCCGCAGCAGACATGGTTGGAGGCGGGTTTCTCGCCCTGAGGAGAAGAAGCTCAACTCGTGGAGCACTCCCGTATCGCCGTTCGAGAACGCAACGTGGAGTCGCGTTGTCTGATAGGCAGGCGGGAGGCCCGAGATCGTGCCGTCTGAGCCGAGCGACAAAATCCTGTCTTGATGCGCCGGAGCTGCTGTGGTGGCGAACATGATCATCGCGACGAGAGCCATTGTGCGATTCATCGAAGAGGCGTTCATCTCGAGGGGGCGGCTGGCCCGTCCTTGTAGCACGAGACATGGTCGTCACCGATCCTCTCTGATCAGTTCGACGGTGCCGTCGACCCTGCGCGACGCGACGAAATTCGCGAGCAATCTCAACGCGACAACCCCTGTCCAGTCCCTTCGCGAAAAATATTCGACTTCCGTTTATCAGAAAAATATGGTTCACTCGCTTCGTCCCGCCTCGGCACGAGGGGCGTATCGCGATCGTCACGGCACGCGGGGTGGGATGCGGTGGGCGCTTCGGGTCGCAGCATGGCTTGGCCGTGCGGACGAACGGCTCGAGGCGCACGTCGAAAACGTATGGTCCTGGCATCTCGACGCCGATGCTACGCTGGTGGTGATGATGATCCGCCGGTCACGGGGGCAAGACAGCCGATCCCCGGGGAGAGTGCGCATAAGACGTGAAGCCATCGCGCAGGGAATGCCGGTTGACCGGCTGGACCTGTGGTGACTGCCGCCTGCTTTTTTGCTGCAGGCGGGCCATGGGTTGCGGCCAGCACCCAGCATTCCCTGCGCCCTCGTCTTCAAGAGGGTGAAAACGAGAAGAAAAACTCGGGCGCTGGATGCCGCGAGAATGAGAACGCATGTTCGAGCGCCGGCACCACGAACGAAGCGACAGCGGGCGCCGTCGCGAGTTGGTGCCGATATCTATCAGCCCGTCATTGCGAGCGTAGCGAAGCAATCCAGGGGTGGTGTGCGGGACTCTGGATTGCTTCGCTGCGCTCGCAATGACGTCGGGGAAACAGCAACGCAAACCAACGTCTGCGCCTGCTGCGGAAACTCAGCTCTCCGCAACCGCCGCACCACCTTTATAGATCCGGTGATAGCGGTGGCCGAGATTGGTCAGGACCTCGTAGCCGATGGTGCCGAAATGATGCGCGAGCTCGTCCACCGTGATGCCTTCGCCGAGCAGGGTGGCGAAGTGGCCGCGGCGGGCGGCCTTCGGTGGCAGGTCGGTGACATCCACGGCGATGAGGTCCATCGAGACGCGGCCTGCCACGGGGCAGCGCTGGCCGGCGATGATGACGTCGGCGCCGCGGGTGCCGTCGTTGGAGGAGGCGGCGCGGAAATAGCCGTCGGCATAGCCGGCGGAAAGGATCGCGATCTTGGTCGGCCGGCGTGCCGTCCAGGTGCCGCCATAGCCGACGACATCGCCGCGCGCGAGGTCGCGCAACTGCACGATACGGGCCTTGATCCCGGCGACCGGCTGCATCGGATTGTCGGCCTCGGGCGTCGGGTTGACGCCGTAGAGCGCAGCACCGGGGCGCACCATGTCGAACTGGAAGGAGGCGCCGAGGAAGATGCCGGAGGAGGCGGCGAGCGCGGCCGGGACGCCGGTGAAGACGCTGGTGACCTCGCGGAAGGCCGCGAGCTGGCGGGCGTTGGCGGGGCTGTTGACCTGCTCGGCGGAGGCGAGATGGCTCATCACCAGGGTGATGCCGTGGTCGCCGCTCTGGATGCGCGGGATCATGCCTTGCGCGTCGACCGGCGAGAGCCCGAGCCGGTTCATGCCGGTGTCGACATGGATGGCGGCGCCGCCCTTCCAGCCCGTGCGCCGGCAGAACATGTCCCATTCGGCGAGCTCGTTGAGATCGCCGATGACGGGGCGGCAATTGATCGCGGCGTAGTCCTCGCCGGTGTTCTGGAAGAATCCGTCGAGCACGTAGAGCGCGGCCTGGTCGGGCAGGGCGCTGCGGGCCACCTTGGCTTCGCCGAGCGTGGCGACGAAGAAGGTCTTGCAGCCGGCGGCGGCGAGCGTGCGCGCCACCTGCGGAATGCCGCAGCCATAGGCGTCGGCCTTGATCACGCCGGCGCATTCGGCCGGCACCGCGGTTTTTTCCAGCTTGCGCCAATTGGCGGCGAGCGCATCGAGGTCGATGGTCAGCACGCCGGTGGCGCTGGCGGGGACTTGGCTGACCTCGTCAGCCAATACCGGCTGCTCGGCGGGTTTCTGCTCGGGAACACTCATGCGGCGCTTTTACGCGCCGCAGCGCATCTGTTCAACAGCACACGGTCAGTAGTCGTGATTCTGCGGCGGCAGGCCGTCATGCGCGAGATCGCCGAACCGGGTGACCGAGGCGTCGAAGTGCAGCTCGACCGTGCCGGTCGGACCGTGGCGCTGTTTGCCGATGATCACTTCGGCCTTGCCCAGCGCCAGATCCATTTCCATCTGCCACTTCTGGTGCTCCTCGGTACCGGGGCGCGGCTCCTTGGCGGCGAGGTAGTATTCGCCGCGATACACGAACAGCACGACGTCGGCGTCCTGCTCGATCGAGCCGGATTCGCGCAGGTCCGACAGCTGCGGCCGCTTGTCCTCGCGGTTTTCGACCTGACGCGACAGCTGCGACAGCGCGATGATGGGAACACTGAGCTCCTTGGCCAGCGCCTTCAGGCTGGTGGTGATCTCGGTGATTTCCTGCACGCGGTTGTCATTGCCGCGCTTGCCCGAACCCGACAGCAGCTGGATGTAGTCGATCACCAGGAGGTCGAGGCCCTTCTGGCGCTTCAGCCGGCGGGCGCGCGCCATCACCTGCGCAATCGAGATGCCGCCGGTTTCGTCGACATAGAACGGCAGCGACTGCAGCTCGATGGAGCATTCGCGCAGCTTCTCGAAATCGGCCTCGGAGATGCCGCCGCGGCGGATCATGCTGGAGGGAACGCCCGAGCGCTCGGCGATGATACGGGTGGCGAGCTGCTCGCCGCTCATTTCGCACGAGAAGAACCCGACCACGCCGCCTTGCGCCGCTTTGTAGGTGCCGTCGGGCTGCAGTTCCGGAACGTAGGCCTGGGCGACGTTGTAGGCGATGTTGGTGGCGAGCGAGGTCTTGCCCATGCCGGGACGGCCGGCGAGGATGATCAAGTCGGAGTGCTGCAGGCCACCCATCTTGGCGTCGAGATCCCGCAGGCCCGTCGAGATGCCCGACAGCTTGCCGTCGCGCTGGAACGCTTTCGCGGCCATGTCGAGCGCGGTGGTCAGCGCCTGAGAGAATTTCTGGAACCCGCCATCGTAGCGGCCGGACTCCGCGAGCTCATACAGCCTGCGCTCGGCGTCCTCGATCTGGTTGCGCGGCGCGAAGTCGACCGGCGCGTCATAGGCGACATTGACCATGTCCTCGCCGATGCCGATCAGGTCGCGGCGCAACGACAGATCGTAGATCGTGCGGCCATAGTCCTGCGCGTTGATGATCGTGGTCGCTTCGGCGGCAAGCCGCGCCAGATACTGGCCGACGGTCATGCCGCCGAGATCGACATCGGCCGGCAGGAACGTCTTCAAGGTCACGGGCGTCGCGACCTTGCCCATGCGGATCAGGCTGCCGGTGGTCTCGAAGATGGTCTGATGCAGCGGCTCGAAGAAATGCTTCGGCTCAAGGAAATCGGACACACGATAGAACGCGTCGTTGTTCACCAGGATCGCGCCGAGCAGACCCTGCTCCGCCTCGATGTTGTGAGGCGCGGTGCGATAGGCCGGGGTCGCGGCGTCCGGAGGAGCCAGCTTGAGTACGTTCGAATCGGTCAATGCCATGGATGCGTGTTTAGCAGCTTTGAAGGGGAGGGGATAAAGCGCCAGTCGCCGACGAAGCGGAAGCGAAAGCTGAGCGCAATTCACTGTCCGGTAAATCTGGTGGATGAATCCGGACTCGCCAGATGCCGTGCTTGACGGGAACCCGCGGACTCAACGTTCCCGACAGGGAAGCGGAACTCCGGTGCAATCACGCGGCGAGATGCGACGCGCGCGTACGAGATGATGATCGCGGGCAGGATCTTATGAGGTGGGAGAGATGCCGGCAGGCAGGCGTGCGGCGTCTGGCGTCCGCTCCGCGCGAGAGCTCAGATCAGCAGCAGATACAGAAGGGCCAGGAGCGAAGCGCCCACACCGGCGGCAATCAGCGCGTAGTCGGTGCTGAAGTCGGTCTGAGGTTCCAACATGGCTGGGGCCGGGTTCTTGATCATGCCGGGACATTACGGCCGGGCTTTCCCGGGGTCTGTGAGCCAGTTCACAGATCGAACGATTTGTTCGAAAGTTTGAGACGGATGAGCGCGATCTCTCTTTTAGAGTGTGAGCAATACAAGGCGCATCCCAAAATAGAGAAGCTCAGCGAGCAGCTGCAGAGCGACGACTTTCCTTCGGCAGTTCGAGATCCAGCAGATGTTCTCCGCTGTCGTCCCGGGCAAGCCGCGAGGCCGCGTCAGCGGCCTCGTGGCGCCGACCCGGGATCCATAACCACAGGGAGGCATGCTGACGCGAGATGCCGACCCAGTTGCGCGCCTCAACAGCCGCCTGTGGTTATGGGTCCCTGCGTTCGCAGGGACCACAGCAGGGGGCGTGGAGACACCTTGAGTCCTCGCGACGCGTCGGCTCATCGAGATCCTGCGCGCTGGCGACACACGCTACTCCCCCGCCATCCGCAGCGCCGGACGTGCGCCACGCTCCAGCGCGCGCAGCCGCGCCTCCTCGCGAGGGATGTAGTCGCGGGTCATCGGCACGATGCCCTGCCGCTTCGTCAGCTGGATCTGGAAGTTCATCATGTTCTGCTTGCGGAAGCCCATTTCCGCCGCCGCCAGATAGAACTCCCACATTCGCGCGAAGCGCTCGTCATAGAGCTGCACGGCCTCCTCGCGGCGGGCCATGAAGCGCTCGCGCCAGGCCTTCAGCGTCTCGGCGTAATGCAGGCGCAGGATCTCGATGTCGCAGACCAGGAGTCCGGCGCGCTCGATCGCCGGCAGCACCTCCGACATCGCCGGGATGTAGCCGCCCGGGAAGATGTATTTGGCGATCCAGGGATTGGTGGAATCCGGCCCCTCCGAGCGCCCGATCGAATGCAGCAGCATCACGCCGTCGTCGTCGAGCAGCTCGGCGCAGCGGCGGAAGAAGGTGTCGTAGAACGCGGCGCCGACATGCTCGAACATGCCGACCGAGACGATGCGGTCGAACGTGCCGGGCACGTCCCGATAATCCTGCAGCAGGAAGCGCGCGGAAGCCGAAAGGTTTCGCTCCGCGGCGCGGGCATTGGCGACCTGCAGCTGCTCGGCCGACAAGGTCACGCCGGTGACGTCGGCCTCGTACATCTCCGCCAGATAGAGCCCGAGCCCGCCCCAGCCGCAGCCGATGTCGAGAACGCGATGGCCGCGGTCGATCAGCAGCTTGGCGGCGAGATGCCGCTTCTTGGCGAGCTGGGCATCATCCAGTGTCGTATTCGGTGCGTCGAAATAGGCGCAGGAGTATTGCCGGTCGGCATCGAGGAACAGCGAGTAGAGCCGGCCGTCGAGATCGTAGTGATGCGCCACGTTCCGGCGCGCGCGAGCCTTGAGGTTGAGCTGGCGCAGCGGCCGGATGAGATAGCGCACCCACCATTGCGGCTTGGCCCAGTCGGGCATCACGGCCGGCTGGCTCATGACGATGGAGAGCAGATCCGCGACCGAGCCGCGCTCGATCACGAACGTGCCATCCATATAGGTCTCGCCGAGCGCAAGCTCGGGATTGGCCAGGAGCCGGCGCTCGGCCTGGCGGGTCACGAAGCGCGCCGCGACCGGGACGCCGGTCCCGTCTCCGCAGCTGAATGTTGCGCCGTCGGCGGTCGTGAAGTTGATCGACCCACGGCAGATGAAGTTAGCCAACAGAGTACGCAGCAAACGGTCCATTCGCATCACCCAACGAGCTACCCCCGTAAGATGCTGACTTGCCCGACCGTCGCACTCGACGCATTGAGAACCGATTGGTTCCCATTCCAATGTTACCTATGTTGGTTGGAAGGCATATGTGGACCTCGTCGACGGACACAATGCAGTTATTTCGAACGCATATTGAAGCTGGGACATCTCCGCGGCGGGACATCTGTGCGCTTTCATTCCCCCTCCGATCCGCTAAAAAGGCGGTGGCCACCGGACTTTAGCCGGTGTTCGGCACACTGGTGCCGAGCGAGGCCTGGGATGACCGCAGGCGACAATTCGAACGTCGCCGGTGGCGAGGGAAGCACGGCGACTGATATCGCGAACGGTGCCGTGTGGGGCAAAACCATAGGCTGGAGAATGAGAATGGTGGGCCGAGCGCTCAATTTGGCGGCGGTGGTTGCCGTGTTCTGCGTGGGCCTGGCGGGGGTGGCCAGGGCGCAGGAGAATCTGGACGCGGGGAAGTCCCCGGCTCAGTTGTTCAACGGCAGCTGCGTGGTGTGCCACAAATCCCCGCGCGGTCTGGCCAAGACGGTGTCGGCGGGATCGCTGCCGGGATTTCTTCGCCAGCATTACACGACGAGCCCCGAGATGGCCGGCGTGCTCGCCAACTACCTGATCTCCAACGGCGCCGCCGATGCGCGCTACATGGGTCATTCGGGCAAGGACAGTAATAAGGAGGGCAAGGAGACGCGCTCCGAGCGGCGGGCGCGGGCGACTGCGGCCGAGCCGTCCGAGGCCAAGCCTGAGACCAAGCCTGCGGATGATGCCGCGAGCCCGGCCGAGCCGCGCCGCCGCGGCCATCATTCGAAGCGTTCGGCACCGGCCGAGGCAAAGCCCGAAGCCGGCGCGGATCCGGCTGCCGCGCCTGCTGACGGCGAGGCGGCAGCGCCCGCCAAGAAGGGCAAGCTCGGCAAGCGCAAGAAGCCGGCCCAGGACGGCGCCGCCGCGGATGAAACCAAGAGCGAGCCGACCGGCGCGACCGCTCCGGCTCCGGCTCGCGACGACAGCGCGTCACGCTCCGAGCCGCCGCGGGTCGAGCCGGCCAGGTCGAGCGAGGCGGCGCCCGCGCTCCGCGCCGATCCGGTGCCGCCGGTGACGCCGGCCCCGGCGACCACCCAGTCGGTCCCGGCGGATCCCTCGGTGCCGTCGTCGCCATCGCGGTGAGACTGAAAAAAGCCCGGCTCGATGAGCCGGGCTTTGTTTTTTGATGCAGCGCGCTTACTGCGCAGCCGGCTCGGCAGCGCCCTCGTCCTGGGCCTCCGGATCGAAGAACTCGCCGGCGGCGGCGATGGCTTCGGCGGCGGCGTCGCGGTCCTCCTGGCGGGTCGAGATGTCCTCGCCACGCTTGATGCGCTCGGCCTCGTCGGCGCTGCGGGCCACCGTCACGGTCACCGAGGTCTCGACCTCCGGGTGGATCGCGATGGTGATCTTCTGCTGGCCGATGGTCTTGATCGGCGCATCAAGCCAGACCTGCGGCCGGCTGACGGTGATGCCGTCGGCGGCGAGCGCGGTAACGATGTCGCGGACCGAGACCGAGCCGAACAGCTGGCCCGATTCCGATGCCTGGCGGATGATGACGATGTCGCGGCCGTCGATCTTCTCGGCGACCTTCGACGCCTCGCCCTTGGCCTTGATGTTGTTGGCCTCGAGCTCGGCCTTCATGCCCTCATACTTGGCCTTGTTCTCGGCCGTCGCCCGCAGCGCCTTCTTGCGCTTGAGCAGGAAGTTACGGGCGAACCCGTCCTTGACCTTCACGATCTCGCCCATCTGGCCGAGCTTGGCGACACGTTCCAGCAGAATGACTTCCATCGATGTTCTCCTTCAAGATGTTCGGAAGTGGTTGGTATGAGGTGAAATTCTTACGGCACCGGCAGCGGCGGCGGCTGCCGCGGGCCGAAGCGGTGGCGGAGGTCGAAGGCGGCGTCGGCAAGGCCGAGCGCGACCATGGCCAGCACGGGGAGCGGCCAGATGAAGGTCAGCATCAGCGCGTAGGCGAGGCCGAGCCACAGCGGCCGCGTCCGCATTGGCAAAGTGAGCGTATGCAGCACCGCAAAGCCGGTGAGCGCATAGGCCGTCAGCAGCGCTGCAGCCGCGATGCGCGCCAGCAGGCCGACCAGGCCGTCGGGGAAGCAGAAGGCGATCACGGCGAACAAAGCGGGCAGCGTCATCACCGGCAGCTTGGTTTCGCGCAGGCGCGGCCAGGGACGCAGCAGCCGGCCGGAGACTGCGGTGATCTTGGCGGCGATCACGACGTTGAGCGTGAGGATGGTGGTCATGATCATCGCGACCATGACCGGCGCCATGAAGACCAGCAGTTCGAGCAGCCGGGGAACGTCGAGGCCCTCTGGCGCGCCGGTCCTGGCCAGCACCCGCTCGAGCAGCCGCCGGAACGACTGATTCGTGGCGGACACGTCGGTGCCGAAGGCGAACGCGACGATCAGCGCGGCGATCACGGCGACCCACAGCAGGATGCTGCCGGGCGGATACCATTCGACGCTGTCCTGACCGGACGGACCGGTCACCGTCCGGCCGAGCAGGATCAGATGGCTCAGCCACCAGGCGGGAAGGGCGACGGATATCGCAAAGATCTCGGCGCGCGAGAAACTGAAGGCGGCCAGCACGCAAGCCGTGGCGAAGATGCCACCGATCGCGGCGCAGAGGCGGCCCCAGGCGATGCCGGCGACCATCAGCGGAACGGCAGCGAACAGCGCAAGCACGAGCGACAGCATCACGCCCGACACCGTCGAGGCGAACATGACGGCGGAGGCAGCGCCTGCCGCGAGCGCGATGAGAAGCGTTCCGATCATCAGCTGTCCCGCTCCCTTCGAGCGGTTAGAGGCGAGGAGGCCCCAACCATCGGCGACCGGACGACCCGGAAGCCTTATGAGATTTCGACAAAGAGAACCGGCGGCGCGAGGCCGCCGGTCTTGGATCAGGTCTTGGATCCGCGTTTAGCGGATGACGTAGGGCAGCAGGCCGAGGAAGCGGGCGCGCTTGATGGCGCGGGCCAGCTCACGCTGCTTCTTGGCGGACACCGCCGTGATGCGGCTCGGCACGATCTTGCCGCGCTCGGAGACGTAGCGCATCAGCAGCTTCGAATCCTTGTAGTCGATCTTCGGCGCATTCGGACCCGTGAACGGGCAGGTCTTGCGGCGGCGGAAGAACGGGCGACGTGCGGGGGCTTCAGCCATTGATCTTACTCCTCGTCCGCAGTTTCTTCGTCACGGGGCCGGCGCGGGCCACGATCGCCACGGTCACCGCGATCGCCACGGTCACCGCGATCGCCACGGAAGCCGCCGCCTTCGCGCTCGCCGCGGAATCCACCGCCGCGGTCGTCGCGCTCACGGTCGCGATCGGCCTTGCGCATCATCGCCGACGGGCCTTCCTCGAGCTCCTCGACGCGGACGCTGAGGTAACGGATCACGTCCTCGCTGATCCGCTCCTGGCGCTCGATCTCGGCGATCGCCGCGGACGGCGCGTCGATGTTGAGCAGCACGAAGTGCGCCTTGCGGTTCTTGTTCATGCGGTAGGTGAGGGAGCGAACGCCCCAATTCTCGGTCTTCATGACCTTACCGCCGAGACCCTCGACGATACCGGTCATCTGAGCCGTCAGTTCTTCCACCTGCTGGGTGCTCGCGTCCTGACGCGCGAGGAAAACATGCTCGTAAAGCGGCATGGCTGTCCTTTCCAAGTTGGCGCAAATCCCGGCGTCAAGCCCTTCGAGCCCTTGTGGAAAGGACTCGCAGACGTCAGCTCAGAAGGCGGGAACACGGGACGACGGGCCGACTGGCCCTGCCACATCAAAGTCGCCTGGACATCCTGGAGAGGGTACATCCCCAGGAACGAGCAAAGCGGATTTGCTGGGACCGTCCGTTCAGCTCCCGGCTCGGGATCCACGGATGGCGGGCCTTATACCGATTTTGGGCCGCAAGGCAAGGGAAAGTGGTCGAAATGCGCCCGCCACGCGCTTGACATCACGGGGCCGGCCAGTGTCTTTCCGGCCAAAGTTACTCAATTCCAGGGATTTTGAAACGTTCAGGGAGCGGCCATGACGGCAGCATTCACTTTTCCGGGGCAGGGGTCCCAGGCCGTCGGCATGGGCAAGGCGCTCGCGGACGCGTTTCCGGCCGCCCGTGCGGTCTTCGATGAGGTCGACGCCGCGCTTGGCGAGAAGCTGACGACCATTATTTGGGAAGGCCCCGCCGAAACCCTGCAACTCACCGAAAATGCCCAGCCTGCCCTGATGGCGGTCTCGATGGCGACATTGCGGGTGCTCGAGACTGAGGCCGGGTTCTCGGTCGGCCGCGACGCCGCCTTCGTGGCCGGCCATTCGCTCGGCGAATATTCGGCGCTGGCGGCCGCCGGCAGTCTGACGATTGCCGATACCGCCCGCCTGCTGCGCACGCGTGGTCTTGCCATGCAGAAGGCGGTTCCGGTCGGGGTCGGCGCGATGGCGGCGCTGCTCGGGATGGATTACGAGGCCGCGGTGGCTGTCGCCGAAGAGGCGGCCCAGGGTGAGGTCTGCCAGGCTGCCAATGACAATGGCGGTGGCCAGGTGGTGGTGTCCGGCAACAAGGCCGCTGTGGACCGCGCCGTTGAGATCGCTCGCGCCAAGGGCGCCAAGCGCGCGATGCTGCTGCCGGTGTCCGCGCCGTTCCACTGCCAGCTGATGCAGCCGGCGGCCGACGTGATGGCCGAGGCGTTGTCCAAGGTCGTCATCAAGGCGCCGGCATCGCCGCTGATTTCCAACGTGCTCGCCGCGCCGATCAGCGATCCCGACGAGATTCGCCGTCGTCTGGTCGAGCAGGTCACCGGCACGGTGCGTTGGCGCGAATCGATCGCCTATATGGCGGGCCAGGGCGTGACGCGCTTCTTCGAGATCGGCGCCGGCAAGGTGCTCAGCGGCCTGGTCAAGCGGATCGCCGATGGCGCGGTCGGCATCGCCGTCGGCGGACCGGCGGACATTGCGGCCGCCAAGGATGCGCTGGCCGCAGCGAAGGCATCGTAAAGGGCCGCGTCTGCGGCAGTGAGGAGAGTTGAGATGTTCGATCTGAGTGGCAGGACCGCGCTGGTCACCGGCGCGACCGGCGGCATCGGCAATGCGATCGCCAAGGCCTTGCATGCCCAGGGCGCGACCGTTGCCGTGTCCGGCACGCGTCGCGAGGTGCTGGAGACTTTGGCAGGCGAGCTGGGCAGCCGTGTCCACGTGCTGCCCTGCAACCTGTCGGATGCGGCCGAGGTCGAAGCGCTCGTGCCGGCTGCGGAGCAGGCGATGGGCCAGGTCGACATTCTCGTCGCCAACGCTGGAATCACCCGTGACAACCTGTTCGTGCAGCTGCGCGACGAGGACTGGGATGAGGTCATCAAGGTCAACCTCACCGCCACCTTCCGCCTGTCGCGCGCTGCTACCAAGCTGATGATGCGCAAGCGCTTCGGCCGCATCATCGCGATCACCTCGATCGTCGGCGTCACCGGCAATCCGGGTCAGGGCAATTACACGGCGTCCAAGGCCGGGATCATCGGCATGATCAAGACACTCGGCGCCGAATATGCCAAGCGCGGCGTCACCGCCAACTGCATCGCACCCGGCTTCATCAAGACGCCGATGACCGACGCGCTCAACGACAAGCAGCGCGAGAGCATCCTGGCCAAGGTGCCGGCGGCGCGATTGGGCACGCCCGAGGATATTGCTGCAGCTGCGGTCTATCTCGCCTCCAACGAGGCGGCCTACGTCACCGGACAGACCATCCACGTCAACGGCGGCATGGCGATGATCTAGCCGCCTGCTGCGGCTCGGAATGCGGCGAAAAGACGTCGCAGCGACCGCGCCGGGCCGTGTGGTCAATGATTCGCGTGTATGGTAACCGGGCGGCTGATGGGGGCACGAAGAACGCCATTGCAGGATTTCCAAACCCTGTATATTGGCGGGGCGAGCTGCCATCGTTCGCCGGGCCTCCGTCGGCTGGTGCTGCTGATCTGGGTTCCTGTTTGAGCGCTCTGGGTCGAAGGCGTACCGGACTGGTGGAGTGAGGATTGGAGTTGTGAGTGGCCCCGTTTCCTAAGTTTGCGGACCGCAAGTCGGCGGCCAAGCTTCGGTAAAGGGGCGCTGCGGGGCAAATCTGGTTTTGCGCGATTGCGAGGGAAGTTTAGCGGCCGGGATGACGCGGATCATCCGGGGGTCGGGTCTTAAAGGAACAAGCACGAGGTTGAACGATGAGTGAGATTGGCGAGCGGGTTAAGAAGATCGTGGTCGAACACCTTGGTGTCGAGCCCGAGAAAGTGGTCGACAACGCGAGCTTCATTGACGACCTGGGTGCCGACAGCCTCGACACGGTCGAGCTCGTCATGGCCTTCGAGGAAGAGTTCGGCTGCGAGATTCCGGACGACGCCGCGGAGACGATCCTGACGGTCGGCGACGCCACCAAGTTCCTCGAGAAGAACGCCAAGAGCTAACGCTCCGGCGAGAGTTGCGCGAAACCGGCCGATCCGTCTTGTGCGGTCGACCGGTTTCTTGCTGTTGGCGGTGTTGTCGCGGCTGCCGCCGGCCGCCGGCTTACGACCAGCAAGCTCCGTCACGCGAGATTGTTGCTCGAAACAATGACCCGAGGTGCAGGTGAAGCCGCGAGCCCATTGCCTGCGTGCAAGGTCTGGTCTGGAGAAACGGATATGAGGCGGGTTGTCGTCACGGGCCTTGGCATGGTTTCGCCGCTTGGCTGCGGGGTGGAAACGACCTGGCAGCGAATTCTCCAGGGCCAAAGCGGCGCGCGCGTGATCGAGTCGTTTGAGGTCTCCGATCTGCCCGCCAGGGTCGCCTGTCAGGTGCCGCGCGGCGATGGCTCCGATGGCACTTTCAATGCCGACCAGTGGATGGAGCCGAAGGACCAGCGCAAAGTCGACGATTTCATCATCTTCGCGATGGCCGCAGCGCGCCAGGCGCTCGATGACGCCAATTGGCACCCTGCGACGGAAGAAGACCGTTGCGCCACCGGCACGCTGATCGGCTCCGGCATCGGCGGTCTGTCTGGTATTGCCGACACCGCGATCCTGCTGAAGGAGCGCGGTCCGCGGAAGGTGTCGCCGTTCTTCATTCCCGGACGCCTCATCAATCTCGCCTCCGGTTACGTCTCGATCGAGCATGGCCTCAAGGGTCCCAATCATTCCGTCGTCACCGCCTGTTCGACCGGCGCGCACGCCATTGGTGATGCGAGTCGTCTGATCGCGCTCGGCGATGCCGACGTGATGGTGGCCGGCGGAACCGAATCTCCGATCTGCCGAATCGGCATGGCCGGCTTCTGCGCGGCGCGCGCGCTGTCCACCGGCTTCAACGAGACGCCGGAGCGGGCCTCGCGTCCCTACGACAAGGATCGCGATGGCTTCGTGATGGGTGAGGGCGCAGGTGTCGTCGTGCTCGAAGAGTATGAACACGCCAAGGCGCGTGGCGCGCGGATCTATGCCGAGGTCTGCGGCTACGGTCTGTCGGGCGATGCCTATCACATCACCTCGCCGTCACCGGATGGCGACGGTGGCTTCCGCAGCATGAGCGCGGCGTTGAAGCGCGCGGGCATCACGGCCGCCGACCTCGACTACATCAACGCGCACGGCACCTCGACACAGGTGGGCGACGAGATCGAGCTCGGCGCGGTCGAGCGTCTGCTCGGCAATGCCGCTTCGAAGATCTCCATGTCCTCGACCAAATCGTCGATCGGTCATCTCCTGGGTGCAGCCGGCGCCGTCGAAGCGATCTTCAGCATTCTCGCGATTCGGGATAACATCGCGCCGCCGACGATCAATCTGGAGAACCCGTCGGTGGACACCGCGATCGACCTCGTTCCGCATAAGCCGCGTCAGCGCGAGATCAATGTGGCGCTGTCGAACTCGTTCGGTTTCGGCGGCACCAACGCGTCGGTGGTTCTGCGGCGCGTGGTGAACTAGTGAGGAAGGACGGACGGACGCGTGGGCCTGTTGCCAGTTTGTCACGCGGATTTCCGACTGCAGCCACACTAGAACCCAACACTTCGCGTGTCTTTCACGAGGCGGCCGAGCACCGCCGCGGTACGCGGATGTGCATGGCGGCGATAGCAGGCGAAAACACCTTTTCGCCGTATTCGATGACGAATCGTTAGGGATGGGCGAGAACTGCGGGTCGGTGGCGTGGGGTGCGCGCGGCCACGACGAGAGCGACAGGACTGAAGGTTGCATCGATGAGTGAACGGCCGCCCATCTCGCCCCGTAGTCCGCGCGCAGCGCTGGAGCCCGAACGGGTGCCGCCACCGCCGCGTCGTTCCGAGCGGGCGCGCAATCCATTCGTCGTCGTCGGCAATGCCATCATCACCCTACTGATCCTGGCGATGATCGGTGCCGGCGCGGCCTATTATTACGGCCGTCAGATTCTCGAAGCGCCGGGGCCGCTGCAGGACGACAAGATCGTCAACATTCCGCAGCGCGCCGGCAAGCGCGACATCGCCGACGTGCTCGCGCGCGAGGGCGTGATCGACGTCAATCCCTGGATCTTCATCGGCGGCGTCTACGCGCTGAAGGCCAGTTCCGATCTCAAGCCCGGCGAGTACGCGTTCCAGAAGAATGCCTCGCTGCGCGAAGTGATCGGCGTGATCGTCGAAGGCAAGGTCGTGCAGCACGGCGTCACGATTCCAGAGGGCCTGACCTCGGAGCAGATCGTCGCCCGTCTGTCGGACAACGAGATCTTCACCGGCAGTGTCCGCGAGATTCCGCGTGAGGGAACGCTGCTGCCCGAGACCTACAAGTTCCCGCGCGGCACCAGCCGCGATCAGGTGATCCAGCGCATGCAGCAGGCGCAGAAGCGCGTGCTCGCCGAGATCTGGGAGCGCCGCAGCCCGGATCTGCCGGTGAAGTCGCCCGAGCAACTCGTGACCTTGGCTTCCATCGTCGAGAAGGAAACCGGCAAGCCCGACGAGCGCAGCCGCGTCGCTGCGGTGTTCGTGAACCGGCTCAGGCAGCGGATCAAGCTGCAGTCCGACCCGACCATCATCTACGGTCTCGTCGGCGGCAAGGGCACGCTGGGCCGGCCGATCAAGCGCAGCGAGATCACCCAGCCGTCGCCGTACAACACCTATGTGATCGAGGGCCTGCCGCCGGGGCCGATCTCCAATCCCGGCCGTGCCTCGCTGGAAGCGACCGCGAACCCGGCACGCACGCGCGATCTCTATTTCGTCGCCGACGGTACCGGCGGTCACGCCTTCACCGAGACGTACGATCTTCACCAGAAGAACGTTGCGAAGCTCCGGGCGATGGAGCGGCAGACCCAGAACGACACCATCGAGCCGGAGGAGGCGCCTCCGGCGGTGGCTGGCGGAGCGGCTGATCCGGCCGCCGCCGCGGGCGCGCCGCGGGCGCCTGCGGGGGCCAAGAGGCCGCCGGCCCCCCGTGCGTCCGGAGGTGCGGCGCCTGGTAACGGCGCGCGCCAGGGCGCGGCCCAGCCAAGCCCGCCGGTCGTTCAGCAATAATTTTCCACGCATGCCGGCCGCGCAGAACCGGGCTTAACATTTGCCCAAAAGGCCGTAAGGTTCGCGCACTTTTGGCGGGCGAGTCTGTCGCCCGCTGCTGATTTGCCGGAGATATTGACGAAATGGCGCTGTCGAGCATGACCGGCTTTGCCCGTCACCACGGGGCAAGCGGTCCCTACTCGTTCGAGTGGGAGTTGAAGTCGGTCAACGCCAAGGGATTGGACGTCCGGGTGCGGCTGCCGCAGGGCTGGGACGAGGTCGAGGCCTTCGCCAAGAAGCGCGCCACCGAGGTGCTGTCGCGCGGCACCGTCTATGCAAACCTCACCGTCAAGCGCACCGAGACCGGCTCGACGGTGCGCATCAACGAGGACGTGCTGGCGGCGGTCGTGAAGGTCGCGAGCTCGCTGTCCGGCCGCATCGACGCGGTCGCGCCGAGCATCGACGGATTGCTGTCGATCAAGGGCGTGATCGAGGTGGCCGAGCCCGAGACCGACGAGGCCGAGGACAAGGCTGCCCAGGAGGTGGCGATCGCGACGTTCGAGACCGCGTTGAAGCAGCTCGTCGAAATGCGCCGGCGTGAGGGCGATACGTTGGGCCAGATCCTCAATCAGCGCGTCGATGAGATCGAGGGGCTGGCGAAGCGGGCGGAGGCCTCGCCGGGCCGCAAGCCGGAGGCCATCAAGGCGCGCCTGGCCGAACAGGTCGCAGCCTTGCTCGACACGTCTGACCGCTTCGATCCCGATCGCCTGGCGCAGGAGGCGCTGCTGATCGCCGCCAAGGCCGACGTCCGCGAGGAGCTGGATCGCATTGCCTCGCATATCGCGCAGGCGCGCGAGATGCTCGGCAAAGGCGGGCCGGTCGGCCGCCGGCTCGACTTCCTCGCCCAGGAATTCCACCGCGAGGTCAACACCACCTGCTCGAAGTCGAACGACATCGAGCTGACCAATATCGGCCTCGAGCTGAAGACGGTGGTCGAGCAGTTTCGCGAACAGGTTCAGAATCTGGAGTGATCCATGGCGGCTCACGACGGAAGCTTCGACGGGGTTGAGCGGCGCGGCCTGATGTTCGTGCTGTCGTCGCCTTCGGGCGCGGGCAAGACGACGCTGTCGCGCCTGCTGATCGAGCGCATGACGGGCCTGCGGATGTCGGTCTCGGCGACGACGCGGCCGATGCGGCCGGGTGAGGTCGACGGCCGGGACTATCACTTCGTCGACCGCGCGCGCTTCGAGGAGATGGTCAAGCGCAACGAACTGCTGGAATGGGCGACCGTGTTCGACAACCGCTACGGCACGCCGCGCGGGCCGGTGGAAGCCGCGCTCTCGGCCGGCCAGGACGTGCTGTTCGACATCGACTGGCAGGGCACACAGCAGCTACGCGAGAAGGCGCGCCAGGACGTCGTCAGCGTCTTCATCCTGCCGCCGTCGGCGGCCGATCTGGAGAAGCGGCTGCATACGCGCGCGCAGGACTCCCATGAGGTCATCCGCGGCCGCATGAGCCGCGCCAGCCATGAGATGAGCCACTGGGCCGAGTACGACTACATCGTCATCAACCGTAACGTCGACGATGCATTTGCCGAGGTGCAATCGATCCTCAAGGCCGAGCGGCTGAAGCGCGAGCGCCGCACGGGACTGACGACGTTCGTGCGCGAGCTGCAAAGCCAGCTCGAGAGCTGACGCCTCCTACGCGCGCCGACCGAGGCGCGCCAAGATGTCCTGGATGCCGTCGAGCGACTCGTCCTGCTGAATATTGCGTGGCCGCGGCCGCAGTGCCGGCGGCCGCGGAATGAAATCGAGCGGCGGCGTTGCCGAATCCTCCATCGGAGTCGGGGCAAACAGCGGGCGCTGCTGCGGAGTTCGCTGCGGCTGCTGCTGCGGAGCCTGCTGAGGCCGCTGCCGCGGTTGCTCGACGGCCGCTGGCGGGACCGCCGCCGGGATCGATGACCGCGACTCGAGCAGACTCATCAGTTGCGCGGCAGGATCGTCATGCAGGTGCGCCACATTGTGCGGAGCTTCGGCCGCGAACGCCGCGAGCTCTTCCTCGGGCGGCTGCTCCGGCTCCAGCTCATCCTCCGGCAATGAGAAGCGCGACTGCAGCAGGTTGATCAGCGCCGCTGCGGGATCGTCGAGCTCGTCCTCCTCCGCGGTCGCACGGCTCTCGTCCGACACCGCTTCCGGTTCAGCCGCGCCGACGCGCTCGTCGGCCTGATAAGTCGGCTGTCGCGCCGCGTGCGCGCGCAGCGTCTCGATCAGCGCGGCCGCTGGATCGGCGGCGGCTGGTTGCGCGGAGACTCCGGTCGTTTGCTGGGACATGGCAAAATCCGGCTGAGCGATCGGCTGCGCGCTGCGCAATTGTGGCATCATCTGCTGCGGTGCCTGGGCGGGCTGCGGTGCGGCAGCCTCCGCCATCGGCTGCGAAACAGCTAGGGCCGGACCGGGGACGGCATGCGGCGCCTCGCCGGTCTCGGTGGCGGGCTGCGTGTTGCGCCGCTTGGCCGCGCGTGACACCAGCAGCGCGGCGATGACTTTGGCGGCGTCGAGCGGCGCGGCGCCGGCGGACGGTGATGCGGCTTCGCCCGCGCGGGCCTTGCGCAACGCCGTCACGATTTCGCTGACATCGACCGGCGCGGGCGGCTCAGCGGCCGCGGCAGGCTGGACCGGCTGCGGCAGTGGAGCGGCCGGAGATGAGTTTGGAGCGACGAATGCGGGGGCTTGCGCAGCGGTCCGCTGTGCGGGCCAGGTCTCATTCGCGGTCGGCTCGCTCCAGGCGGCATGACCAGGCGAAGCCGGAGGTGCGACGGCATTGGTCTGGGCCGCAGTCATCTTCGCCTTTGCCGCAGCGGCCTGCGCCAATGCCATCTGTGCGGCGGCGATCTGGGCCGCAGCGGTCTGCGCCTGCTGGGCCTGGGAAGCGGCGGGCATCGGCGCGGTACTGGAAGGTTGAGCGGCCGCCGCGATGTGGTCGGGAGCTGTGGGCGGAGCCCGTCGTGCCGCGGCGTGCTCCGCGAGCTGATCGGCCGCCTGCCACACGGCGTCCGTGTTTTGCGACCGCTGCATGTCCGAGGCGGCGTCGAGCTCACGCCGCCGCGCGGAGACGGCCTGGTGATGGCCGTGCTGATGCGCGGGGCCTGGATGGTATCCGCGAGGCTCGACAGGCTCCGGCTGCGCAGACGCCAGCCGCGCGCTGGCGAGATCGAGCGCTGAAGCCGGCTGTGCACCGCGGCTGTTGCCGGCGTGCGATGGTGCGGGCGGCATGCCGCCACGATCGGCGCGCGAGCCCGCGGGCGACGCCTTGGTCCGCGGCTGCGTGCGGGAGCGACGGTTGCGCGCCGCATCCGCGTGCCAGCTTCGGTTGCCGCGTCGGCGACGTCCCATGCGGCTGAGCCGGTAGAGCGCGCTGGCGAGCAGGCCCGAAATCGCGAGAGCGCCGATCACCACCAGCATCAGCATGTGGATCGGAGCTTCCGGCTTGGCCGTCTTCGAAATGTTGGCACCTTGGCCGTCGAAGGCCGGCGTGGTGTTGGCCATGTCGGCATTGCCGTCGTCGGCCATGGCGGCGGAGGTTGAATCTCCGCTGGCCGTCTCAGCCTGCTGCTGCGGCGGCGGTGCCGAGGGCCAGGGCGAGGCGCTATCGAGGCCGCGCGGCAGGCTGGCGTCCGAGGCCGTCAAGGTCGTCGGCGTGATCGCGACGTTCTGTGGTTTCGGCGTGCCCCTGACGGCGAGGTCAGTGCGCAGGCGTGGCTGCGGTGCTTCTGCAAGAGCGTCGGCCGCCGCGCGGGGAGCAGGGCCGTCGGTCCGGCGCGTCGTCAGCTTGGGAGGAGCCGGCTGGGCGAAGTCCCACGGCGCCGGTTGCTGGGCCGGCCGGGCCAAAGCCGCGGTGTTGCTGCCGTTGGCATCCTTCAGATACCAGCAACGCCGGTTGGTGCCGCGATCAAAACGATAGTACCAGCGCTGCGCATCGGACTTCTCCCCCGTCGGCTCGGTGAGACACTCCTCTGCTGCAATGACAACACGCGGCAGCGCGACCACGACCGTCCCGATGACGCCAACGGCAATGGCAAATGCAACTCCTGCCGTTCGGCCTGCCATTGACGACTCCGGATACGCTTACGCAACGGCGCGTTCTCGGAGACAAGTTGGGTGGCAATGAGCCGCAATTCCGGATTAATTCTGGCTCGGTTGTTTCGTCGTCGAGTGCGGCATTTTCCCCACAAGAGATTTCGTCTCGCCTGACGAATTCGGCCGTGATCTCGGGCCAAAGTGGTCACATCGGTGAAGGCCTGCGGCGCAATTCATCCGTGGCGATCGCGTGCCAAGGCCGACAACCGTAGCGTTTGTGGACAAATGATCGGCGACGAAAGCCGTTGGAAAACGTGCCGTCGTTCTCTGATCGAACGCTCTGCGGAGCTGCAGATCGTCAGCGGGCGGCGATGCGCCAAATACCACCGCCCGCTGAATGCGACTTATTAGTTGGTCAGGACGACACGTCCGACGACATGGCCGGCGCGCAGCGCGTCGATCCACTTCTGCACGTCCGCCATCGGCTCCTCGCGCATCGGCGGCGGCTTGATCTTGCCGGCGCGCGCGAGCGCCATCAGCTCATGGCCTTCGGCGAGCGTGCCGACCATGAAGCCCTCGATCGTCATGCGCTTGTAGACCCACTGCACCATCGGTAGGGTGAACTGGCCGCCCATCAGTCCGGACACCACGATCTTGCCGCCGCGCGCCACGACCGAGACTGCGAACGTCATCGACTTCTCGTTGCCGGCGAAGTCGACGACCTCGTCGAAGCCACCCTCGGTCTCCTTCAGGATGCGCTTGATCACATCAGGCTCGGCCGGATCGTAGGCCGTCGCCGCGCCGTTCTGCAGCGCCGTCTCGCGTGCGGCGGAGGAGAGATCGGCCACCGAGATCGGCTGCTTGAACATCGCCTGCGCGAATGACAGGCCCATCATGCCGACGCCGCCGAGACCGATCAGCAGCAGGTTGCGCTGGCGTGGTCGATCGACGAGTCGCTTCAGCGCGCCATAGGCCGTGACGCCCGAGCACATCAAGGTCGCGGCCTGGTTCACCGGCAGCGGATCATATTCGAGCAGGTATTTCGCGTCGGGCACCAGCACGTGGGTGGCAAAGCCGCCGTCGATCGAGACGCCGAGGAAGCGCTGCTTGGCGCACAAATTCTCGTCGCCATTGGCGCAGTCGCGGCACTGGCCGCAGCCGATCCACGGAAATACCGCGCGGCGGGCGCCGATCAGCTCCTTGGGCACCTCCGGTCCGACCTCGTCGACGACGCCGGCGATCTCGTGCCCAAGCGTAAACGGCAGCGTCATGCCGCGCGTGGTGTCCAGGCGCTTGCCATTGCCGAGATCGGCGTAGCCATCCTGGATGTGCAGGTCGGAGTGGCACAGGCCGCAGCGTTCGATGCGCACGAGAACTTCACGTCCCTGCGGCTTTGGAGTTTCGACGATCGTCTCGCACAGCGGTGCATCGAACTTGACGAGCGACTGACGACGCATCAACGCCATGATGAATCTCCCTGAAATGCTTGTTGTTAGGTCTTGTTATCGTTGCGACTATTGGTCAATTCGCGGGCCATGGCAACAAAGCCGGAGACGGGAATGGTCTCGGCGCGGCGGGTCGGATCGATGCCGGCGGCGGCGGCGAGGCGCGCGGGATCCGTGGGCAGCGACTTCAGGCTCTGCCGCAGCATCTTGCGGCGCTGACCGAAGGCGGCAGCGGCGACCTGCTCGAGCGCACGGCGGTCGCACGGTTCGGGCTCCGGGCGCGGCACCAACCGCACGATGGATGAGGTGACTTTCGGCGGCGGCACGAAGGCCGACGGCGAGATGTCGAACAGGATCTTGGTCTCGCAACGCCAGTTGGCGAGCACGCCGAGCCGGCCATAGGCCTCCTCGTCCTCCGTGGCGACGATGCGCTCGGCGACCTCGCGCTGGAACATCAGCACCATCATGTCGTACCAGGGCGGCCACGGCTCCGCGGAGAGCCACCCGATCAACAGATGCGTCGCGATGTTGTAGGGCAGGTTGGCGACGATCTTGGCTTTGGTGCTGCCGAGATAGGGACGGACGTCGAAGGTGCGGGCGTCGGTGCAGACGATCTCGAGGCGCCCGGGATAACGCGCTGCGATCGCCTGCAGCGCGGGGATGGCGCGCTCGTCATGCTCGATGGCGATCACGTGACGGGCGCCGAGCGCGAGCAAAGCGCGCGTCAGGCCGCCCGGGCCCGGGCCGATCTCGACCACGGTGGCATCCTCGAGCGGACCTGCGGCACGCGCGATGCGGGCGGTGAGATTGAGATCGAGCAGGAAGTTCTGGCCGAGCGCCTTGCGCGCCGACAGCTGGTGCTCGCGGATGACCTCGCGCAGCGGCGGGAGGTCGTCGATCGCGCTCATGACGATTGGCTGGCCATGCGCGCGGCGAGCTGCAAGGCTGCGATCAGGCTCGCCGGATTGGCGGTGCCCTTGCCGGCGATGCCGAACGCCGTACCGTGATCCGGCGAGGTCCGGATGAACGGCAGGCCGAGCGTGACGTTGACGCCCTCGTCGAACGCCAGTGTCTTGATCGGGATCAGCGCCTGATCGTGATACATGCAGACGGCGCAATCATAATTTTTGCGCGCGGCCGCGTGAAACATCGTGTCGGCGGGCAGCGGTCCCTGCACGTCGAGGCCGGCGTTGCGCAACGTCGCGATTGCAGGCGCAATGATCGTGTCTTCCTCGGTGCCGAGCGTGCCGTCTTCGCCGGCATGCGGATTGAGGCCGGACATCGCGATGCGCGGCCGTGACACCCCGAAATAACGGCGCAGGCTGGCGGCCACGATGCGCGTTGTCGAGGTGATCAGCGGGCTCGTGAGCTGCTCGATCGCATCGCGCAGGGCGACATGGATGGTCACCGGCACGACCGCAAGATCAGGCGACCACAGCATCATCACCGGTTGCGGGACGGCTCCGCCGTCGGCGGCGAGCTCGGCGAGAAATTCGGTATGGCCGGGATGGGAGAAGCCGGCGCGATACAGCACGGCCTTGGCGATCGGATTGGTCACGACGGCTGCGGCGCGTCCGGCCTGGACGTCGGCAACGGCGTGCCGGATCGAACCGATGGCCGCGTCTGCACTGGTGGCATCGGGCCGGCCGGGCAGGGCCGTGACACGATGGCCGGTGGAAACCACGGGCAGGGCGCTGGCGAAGGCCTGCGATGCCTCCTCAGGTCGCACCTCGGCCACCGGGATCTGCAGGTCGAGGAGCCTGGCCCGCTGCGCCAGAAACGCGGGATCACCGAGCACGTAGAAGACGGGAAGTCCAAGTGTGCTCCGGCGCAGCCAGGCCTGCAGGGTGATATCGGGGCCGATACCTGCCGGTTCCCCCAAGGTCAGCGCGAGCGGCTTCGTCATCGGCGATATTCGATCATCGCCGCCTTGCGGACTTCCTGCAGATAGGCCTTCGACGTCGCCTCGTACTTCTTGGCGTACATCTGTTCCTTGATCTCGCGCTTCTTCGGCGTGTCGATCGTGGTCGGCGTGCGCGAGCAGAGGGCCACCATCTGGATGCCCTGCTTGGTCGATTCCGGCGGCGTCAGGTGACCGATCGGGGTATCGTCCAACAGCTTGCGCAGATTGGGCGGGATATCCGCTGACGTCTTGACCACGATCTCCTTGATGACGGCGTTCGCCGTGGTCTTGAAGATGGTGTTGGCGTCGGCACAGCTCTGCACGCGTGCCCGCAGAGCCTCGGCTTCCTTGTGGCGGATTTCCATCGCGCCCTGATTGGACGAGTTCGCGACGATCAGAACCACCGGCTGCATCTTGTATTCGAACGCCTGACCCTGCTGGTCGTTGTCACCGCCGGCCGCGGTGACGGCTGCCGCCACCTCCTTATCGGAGATGATCAGGCGCTCCTTGTAGCGGCCGCGCACGAGGCTGGTCCAGACGATCTCGGCCCTGATGCGAGCCTTGAGCGTGTCAGGCCGCACGCCCTGGCTCTCGAGCGTTCTGGTGAGCTGCTCGGCGTTGACACGCATGCGAGAGCCCATGCCGGCATAGGACTGGTCGATATCGGCGGAGGTCGGCTCGACGCCGAACTTCTTGCCTTCCTTGATCTTCACCTTGTCGTCGATCAGCTCGTTGATGATCTCCTGGCGAGACTGCTGCTTGCGGGTGCTCAGGAAGTTCAGCTTCGTGCGCTGTTCGATGTCGTAATCGGTGATCGGATCGCCGTTCACCATCACGACGATGCTCTGGGCGTGAGCGGATGTCATTCCAGAGCCCCAGACCAGCGCGGCAAGTGCGCAGAGGGCCAGGGTTTGAAGGCGAGTTCGAAGGTGAGGAAGGAACGCAGTCGTCATGACTCAGCTTCGCTGTTGGCAATGATTCCAATTGGGAGCGGCGCCATGGATCCCTTCGCACGGCTCAGACAGTCACTGTCGCAAACCAGGGCTCCAAGACCATAGCCACGAGACCGTGGCTCCCAGACCACGGCTTACCACCCCATGAGCAGAAACGCATGACCAGAAACGCATAGCCCTTGGCGTTGGCCTTGCGAGCCCCGCCGAGCCCCAAGGGAAGCACCAAGGGAACACCGATCAGGGACTGGCGCGTGCTACTGAAGGCCTCCAGCCCCGGTTCCGGTCGACGAGGAATTCGCGAGCGTCCGGAGTCCGATCTGGAGCATGTAGGCATGGCTCAGAACGGGTGTGGTGACACCAGTCGTATAATTATACGACGTTACATAGTTGGCGGCCAGCACGAAACAATCGTCCACATAGCCCGCGCCGATCACATACTGGTTGATCTTGTTGGCGGCGAGATCCCATCGCGCTGCACCCGTCACCACCCAGTTCGGCGCAACCTTCACCGAGCCGCTGCCCAGGATGCCCTCGCGGCGGTTCAGGTAGCCGATCGCCGGATCGGCGGCATAGTTGCCGTAGGTCAGGGCGACCGACCAGCGGTCGAAATTCGCCTTCGCCTCCGCCTCGAAGCGCTGCACGTTGAGAGTCTGCTGGTCGAACCGGCTGCGCATGCTGAAGGTGTAGGTCCGGTTCGGCGAGTAATCGACCCGGGCCACGTAATCCGAGACGTTCTTGTCGAGGCCTGAACCGATGGCGGTGTTGTTCATGTCCTGGACGGCGAAGGAGTTCAGGCCGAACAGGTGGTAGGACTGGCCGAACAGCACGTTGATGGTGCCGCCGCGGTCGAACTGGGTGGTGGCCTGCACGCCGACATTTGCGCGGCCGCCGCCTTCGGTGCGGTCGTAGCCGGAGAACTTGTCGACGCTGAACAGGTTGCTCGCGTCGAACACCATGCTCTGGGCGTCCTCGTTCGGCAGCCGGCCGGCATAGGTCTCGTTCGGCCGGATGATCACTTGGGCGATCGGCTCGATCGTCGTGGTGCCCCACGGCTGAACGTTGATGAACGGATAGCGGTACTCCAGGCCGACGGTCGGCATCAGTCGCAGCGCCTGGGTGTCGCCAGTCGGCAGGAAGTTGCCGACACCGGGCTGCGCCGTCACGTTGGCGTTGATCGCGTCGGCGCGCAGGATCGCGAACGGCGTCCAGATCTGGCCGTAGGGATCGGTGAACGACTTGCGCCACTGCGCCTGCGCGCTCAGGCGCGTGTAGGTGCCGGGCGTGGCGCGCAGCAGGCACTGCGTGGGCAGCCGCGCCATCGGGTCGGCCGACGTCGTCGTGCACAGGCCGTTGGTGTTGGCCGTCGTCGTGATCGGGTCGAACACCGCCTGTTCGCGGGTCAGATTGACGAAGTTGGTCTTGTAGCTGAACTCGCCGCCGAACACCGGATAGTTGAGCACGTTCGAGTAATCCAGCACCGGATACACGATCGGCACGGTCTGCTGGTTGCCCGAGAAGCTCAGATAGTGGATCGCCCGGATATCGAAGAAGCTGCGGCTGCCGACACCGGTCAGGTACAGCTGCGAGATCGCTTCGGTCGGCAGGCTCATGAACGAGTTGAACGGGTCGCGGTACTGCGCGAGCCGGTAGTCCGACAGGAACGTATAGTCGGACAGCAGGATGCCGTCCCAGCCGAACACCCATTTGTCGTTGAGTGCGAACTGGCCCTTGGTGTCGATGCCGCCACGGAACTGACGGTCGCCGGGCTGGCCGGCGAACGCGTTGCGGTTCAGCTGGTCGATGCCATACAGGCGCACCTGATAGCCGCCATTGCTGAGGCGCTGGCGGAACTCGGTCTGCACCAGCACGCCCTGCTTGGAGGTGATGCGCGGGGTGAACGTCGCGTCGTAATCCGGCGCGATCGCCCAGTAATAGGGGATGTCGACGCCGAAGCCGTAGCCGCCCGTCTGGGTGACGCCCGGCATCAGGAAGCCGCTCTTGCGCTTCACCGTCGGATCGGGCGTCGAGAAGTAAGGGATGTAGGCCAGCGGGACGCCGAAGAATTCGAGCTGGGCGTTCTCGAAGTACAGCATCTTCTCGGTCTGGTCGTGGATGATGCGTGCACCCTTGACCTGCCACAGCGGCGGCTTCTTCGGATCGTCCTTACACGGCGCGCAGGCCGTATAAACACCGTTCTCGAAAACGGTGTAATTGCCCTTGGAACGGTCGGCGCGCGTTGCCGCCATCCGCGTCTGGTCCTCGGTCTCGACGCGCAGCGAATCGACGAAGCCGTCGCGATAGTCGTCCGCCAGATCCAGGCTGTTGGCGTAGGTGATCTTGCCGTCGGCGTCGGTCATGCGGATGTTGCCTTCCGCATGCAGGCGCTTGGTCTTCTGGTCGTAGATCACCCGGTCGGCCTCGACCGAGGTGCCATTGTAAAACAGCTGCACGTTGCCGACCGCTGACACGCGCGAGTTGTTGTAGTCGTAGTCGACCTCGGTCGCCTGAACCAGCATCTGGTTGTCGTTGGCGACGCGCGGCGGCGGCGCCTTCGGCGGGCGGGGATTGTAGGTGAAGCTCTGTGCAGCGGCAGGCGACAGCGCGCCGTCGACAGCGGTGGTGACCGCGAAGCCGAGCGTCAGCGCAAACGCGCAAGCGAGTACGGCAGACCCGGCGCAACGGGCGCGCACGCCAGCAAGGCGCGCGACGGCACGCAGCCGGAGCGCGGCGAGCGCGGTCTGACGGACGGCAACGAACGACACTAGCCGTCCTCCTGGTAGAGCAAGGCCATAAAACCGGTGAGGCCGCCGACGAACACCGGCAGCCACGCCGCAGCGATCGGATTCATCAACGCAGCCTTGCTCAAATCTTCCGTTACTTTCGACAGCACGTAGAGCAGAAAGCCGGCGCCCACGCCACTCAAAACCATTTTTTGAACGCCACCCATACGGAAGAACCTGAGGGACACGGACGCAGCCAGCATGACCATCGCAGCCAGCAAAAACGGCTGTGCGATCAGCTTATGATACTGCAGTCGGTACCCCGCGGTCGCGAAGCCCGAGCTTTCCGACGAACGGATGTAGCTCGGCAGTTGCCAAAACGACACAGTTTCGGGGGTGGAGAAGCTGTTGCGGACCTGCGCGGGCGTCAGAGTCGTGGGCAAAATGAACGTCGGTTCGTCAACCGGCGGCGCATCGAGCGAGAATCGGCGCACCGATTTGAACACCCATTGGCCCTCGTCGAGCGTCGCCTCGCGCGCTTCGATTCGGTCCTTGAATCGATTCTTCGTATCAAAACGAAACAGCGTCAGTCCGGTCAGCCGCACGCCCTGCTGTTCGCTGCGCGCGGCGTTGATGATCACGGAGCCGTCCGGGTTGACCTGGTTCAGCCAGAAGCCCGACGCATCCTGCACGCCGCCACCCGGCGCACCGCCGAACAGCTCAGCTTCCATGCGCTTGGAGAGCTCGCGCAGATTGGCCGACATCGGGTTGTAGAGCGTGGTCGCCATCAGCCCCAGCATGACGGCGCTGGCGAGCGCCGGCGCAATGAACTGCCAGGCGGAGACGCCGGCGGCGCGGGCGACCACCAGCTCGAGCCGTCGCGACAGCGCCAGATAGCAGGTCATCGCGCCGATCAGCACGCAGAACGGCATCATCTTCTCGAGTAGCTGCGGCACCCGAAACAGCGACGTTTCCGCGACCATCAGCGCCGAGGCGGAGGCGAGCCCCGAGGTCCTGCGCACCATCTCGATGTAATCGACCAGCACCAGCAGCAGGAAAATGCTCGCGAACACGCCCACCGCCGAGACCAGGAAGCGGCCGGCGAAGTAGCGTCCGAGCGTGTTGGTGACCATGCTCATGCGGTGACCGGCCTTCTGAACAGCCGCGCGATCCGCGCATTGGAGCGGTTGATCGCCTCCATCAGCCGCGCCGGCGGCTCGATGACCACGCCGCCGACGATGACCCAGATGGACAGGCCGAGTGCGCCGAGCAGCATCAGATACTGGATCAGTGCTGCGATCGGCGTCTTCACGGTCATGACCGAGCAGGCGAAGCCGGCCATGCGCACGCCGAACACGGCCAGGATGGCGCTGCCGAACGAGAAGTTGCGGCTCTGGCGCGTGGTGCGCGGCGCGCCGAGAAACGCGAAAGTGAGGGCGGCGAAGGCGAACGGATAGATCGGGGCCAGGAAACGGTCGTGCAATTCCTGCCGGAATTGTCCGGGGATCTGCTTGTAGATCGGGTCGTTCTCCGAGGGCGCCATCAGCTCCCACAGATAGCGCTCGCGAATGCCGAGCGTGACGTCGCGGCCCTGATTCGAGAATTTCGACATGTCGAAAGCGTAGCGGGCGAATGCCACCATCGCCGGCTCGCGCTTGCCGATCTCGAAGCGCTCCAGATTGCCGTCCTCCAGCACCAGGAACGAGCCGTCGGCGTTCTTCACCACCGTGCCCTTCTCGGCGATGATCGTGATCCGTTCCTTGGGGTCGCGGCGGTCGTCGATCAGGATGCTCTTCAGCTCACCGCCGGGCTGGCGTTCGCCGATCCGGATCGTCAGGTTCTGGTCGAGCTGCGCGAACCGTCCGGGCTGCAGGATGTTCGTCAGCACGTCGGCGGTGATCTCGGCATCCCACTGCTTGATCCGGCGCAGTCCGTCGGGCGCGACATAGGAGGCGAGGATGGTGACGAGCAGGGCGACCACGCAGGTCGCATAGGCGAACGGCACGAACAGCCGGATCGGCGACATGCCGGCGGCGTTCATGACGATGATTTCCGAATCGGTCGCGAGCTTGTTCAGCGTATGCGAGACCGCGATCATCAGCGCGATCGGCGCGATGACGCCGAGCAGGGAGGGAATCACCAGCCCGGTGATGCCGAGGAAGGTCAGAATGGTCTGGCCCTGGCTGGTCATCAGGTCGATGCCGCGCAGCGCCTGGGTAATCCAGATCACGCCGGTGAGGCTGACCAGCACCAACGCAAACGACGCGAGCGTCGTGCGAAAGATGTACTTGTCGATGGACCCCATCGTGCGCGCTCGATCCCCAATCAGCAGTCTCGGAACGAGCGCTGCAGCACCCTTGAAACGGGGTCCCCAGGCTGCCTGCGCCGTGACGTTCCAAGGCCGGTGAATATCTTTACCATCCCTTTGATCCGTCGACAAAATGGCTGTGGCGTGGCGCCACGAAAATGTGGTCGAAATTTCATCGTTGTGGCCGCCCCGCCACGGGAAGACTTGGCAGCCTGCGCTCCGGCAGGCCATACTGCTGCCAGATTGGGTTCCGAACTGCTGCCATCCCCGTCTGTCCGCTGGGATTTTGGCCCGGTCGCGGCGGCTCTCATGTCGAAATTTTGGAGGATTGCTTGATGTCCGACACCGTCAAGGTCGGCTTCGTCCCGCTGTCGACCGCTCCGCGCGGTATCGCGGTGGCCTTTTGCGACGACGCGCTGCGGCTAGGAGTCGCGACCGAGAAGGCGCTCGGTGGAGCCTCGGACCTGATCAAGCGCGCCGCCGGAGCCGCCCGCTTCAAGGGCAAGGATGGCTCGGTGCTGGATCTCCTGGCGCCCGAGGGAATCAAGATTCAGCGCTTGATCGTGATCGGCACCGGCAAGGGCGGCGATCACAAGGAAAAGGATTTCCTGAAATATGGCGGCAGCTTAGCCGGAAAACTCAACGCCGGAACTGAAGCCGTGACGGTGTTGGCCGAGCTGCCCTCCGGGCCGATGACGCCCGACCAGGTCAGCTCGCTGGCCGCGGGCGTCAGGCTGCGGGCCTACCGATTCGACCGCTACAAGACCAAGAAGAAGGACGAGGAGGGCGACGTCAGCGCCAATGTCTCGATCGCGGTGGCCGACGTCGCCGCGGCGAAGAAGGCGTTCGCGCCGCGCGCCCATGTGACCGACGGCGTGATTCTCGCCCGCGATCTCGTGAACGAGCCGCCGAACGTCCTTTACCCCGAGGAGTTCGCCAAGCGCGCGGCCGCGCTGCGCAAGCTCGGCGTCACCGTCGAGATTCTCGATGTCCCCGCGATGAAGAAGCTCGGCATGGGCGCGCTGCTCGGCGTCGGCCAGGGCTCGGCGCGGCCCAGCCGCACCGTGGTCATGCGCTATGACGGCGGCAAGAAGAGCGAGCAGCCGGTCGCCTTCATCGGCAAGGGCGTCTGCTTCGATACCGGCGGCATCTCCATCAAGCCGGCCGGCTCGATGGAGGATATGAAGGGCGACATGGGCGGCGCGGCCTGCGTCGTCGGCCTGATGCATGCGCTGGCGGCGCGCAAGGCCAAAGCGAATGTGATCGGCGCGATCGGCCTGGTCGAGAACATGCCGGATGGCAACGCGCAGCGCCCCGGCGATATCGTCACCTCGATGTCCGGCCAGACCATCGAGATCATCAACACCGACGCGGAAGGCCGGCTCGTGCTGGCCGATGTGCTCTGGCATGTCGCGACCAAGTACAAGCCGAAATTCATGATCGACCTGGCGACGCTGACCGGCGCGATCCTGGTTGCGCTCGGCACCGAGCATGCCGGCCTGTTTTCCAACAATGACGATCTTGCCGACAAGCTGTTGAAGGCAGGGCAGGAGACCGGCGAGAAGGTGTGGCGCATGCCGCTCGGCTCCGAATACGACAAGCTGATCGATTCGCAGTTCGCGGACATGAAGAACACCGGCGGCCGTCATGGCGGCTCGATCACGGCGGCGCAATTCCTGCAGCGCTTCGTCAACGATACGCCATGGGCGCATCTCGACATCGCCGGCACCGCGATGGGCGCGCCGAAATCCGAGATCAACCAGAGCTGGGGATCCGGCTATGGCGTACGCCTGCTCGATCGTCTCGTCTGGGATTCCTACGAAGCGAAATCGTAAGGGACATCAGCGTGCATGACCGAAGTCCTGTTCTATCACCTGCAGAACATGACCCTGGAAGGCGTGCTGCCGCCGCTGCTCGAGAAGTCGCTCGAGCGCGGCTGGCGTGTGGTGGTCCAGTCCACGTCGGAGGAACGTGCAGATGCGCTCGATGCGCATCTGTGGACCTATCGTGACGATTCGTTTCTGCCGCACGCCACCTGGCGGGTGGCCGATGTGGCCGAGCAGCCGATCGTTCTGGCGATCGAGGAGGGCAATCCGAACCGCGCCCACGTGCGATTCCTGGTAGATAACGCCCCGCTGCCATCCGATGCGCACAGCTACGAGCGCATGGTGCTGGTGTTCAACGGCGATGATCCCGATGCGCTCGCTGCAGCGCGGTCGGCATGGACCGATTGCAAAAGCCGTGGATTCGAGGTCACCTATTGGCAGGCCGATGAGCGCGGGCGCTGGCAACGTCGGCAGTGATGGCGTAATGCCGAACGGCGTGCCCTAATGGCAGCGCCGCGCGATTAATGATAATCTGCCGATTTACCGGCAGAGCGTTGGCAAAGTCACGAACGTGCCGCAAAGTGATGTTGGGACAACACGTTAGAGTGTCCACAGGTTGCAATTCAGCAAGGTTCATCGTGCGAGACCACACCAAACAGCTGACGCGCGCTCTGGCGTTCCTTGTGCTTGCCCCGGTCGTGGCCGGATGCTCGAGCACGCCCGACTTCCTGTCGAAGGATGCCGAGTGGTTCAACCGGCCGCAGCGCCTGTTCATCAGGAACATCTCGATCGACGCGCCGCCCCTGACGCCGGACAAGCCCGTGACCGCTGATGATCTCGTCACCGCCGAGGGCGGCTGTCCGGGCATGGCGCCGGCGGGTGGAGCTGCGGGTGCGAATGCGCTCAGCAATGATGCGGCCGCTGCGCCGCCGCCGGCTGCCGGCGGCTCGGTTGCGCTGGGTCACACCGAGTGTGACGTGGTGCGCGGTATCGGCGCGCCCGACAGCGTCAACATCGGCAACAATGGCGGCGACCGCGTTGCGACCGTGACTTGGCTGCGCGGCGCGCGTGCGGGTGTCTACACCTTCACGGCGGGCCGCCTGACATCGGTCGAGCGCGCGCCTGACGCCGGTCCGGCCCCGAAGGTGGCGAAGCCCAGCAAGGCGAAGAAGCGCGCGACCTGAGCCCGCTCACCGCTTCTTTGTTCAGTCGACTGTCTTTGTTCAGTCGACGAAGGCGGGTTCGTCAGCCGGTCGCTTCATCATACAGCGTGCTGGCTTCCAGCCACTGCTCCTCAGCGCGCGCCAACGCATCCGCTGCATTCGCCCTTGCCTTCGACAGTTGCGCCGCCTGCTTCGGATCGCGCGTGAAGATGTCGGGTAGCGACAGCGCGCCGTCGATCTTGGCGATGATCTCGGTGATGCGGGCGATCTCGGCTTCAGCGGCGGAGATCTTCTGCTTCAGCGCGCCACGCTTGTTGTCGCCGCGCGGCCGCTCGGTCTTCTCGCTCACCTGCGGCCGTTCCGTTTCACGCGCGGCCGTGCCGCCGCGGGAGGACAGGATCATGCGGCGGTACTCATCGAGATCGCCGTCATAGGTCTTGACGGTGCGATCGGCGACGACCCACAGCCGGTCGGCGCACGCTTCGATCAGATAGCGGTCGTGCGACACCATGATCACGGCGCCCGGAAACTCGTTGATGGCCTCGGCGAGCGCGGCACGGCTGTCGATGTCGAGATGGTTGGTCGGCTCGTCCAGGATGATCATGTTCGGACCGTAGAAGGTCGCAAGCCCGAGCAGCAGCCGCGCCTTCTCGCCGCCGGACAGGCTCTTCACCAGCGTGTCCGCCGCCTTGCCGGAGAAGCCGATGGCGCCGGCGCGGGCGCGCACTTTCGATTCCGGCATGTCGCCCATCAGCTTGCGGACGTGGGTGTAGGGGGAGCCGTCCTCGTCGAGCTCGTCGAGCTGATGCTGGGCGAAATAGGCGATCGACAGCTTGTCGGCGCGCGTGATCTTGCCGGAGAACGGCGCCAGCCGTCCGGCGAGCAGCTTCACCAGCGTCGACTTGCCGTTGCCGTTGGAGCCGAGCAGCGCGACGCGATCGTCATTGTCGATGCGTAAGGTGACGCGATTGAGCACGGGCTGCGCCGGATCGTAGCCGACGGTCGCGTTGTCGACGGCGATGATCGGCGGCGACAACAGTTTGTCCGGCGCGGGGAACGTGATCTCGCCGACGTCCTGGGTCACGAGCGCGGTGATCGGCTTCATCCGCTCCAGCATCTTGACGCGCGATTGCGCCTGCCGCGCCTTCGACGCCTTGGCCTTGAAGCGTTCGACGAACGCCTGCAGTCGTGCGCGCTCCGCCTCCTGGCGCTTGACCGCCTTGGCATCGAGCATCTCGCGCGTCGCGCGCTGCTCCTCGAACGACGAGTAGCTGCCGCGGTAGAGCGTCAGCTTGCCGCGGTCGAGATGCAGGATCTGGTCGACCGACGTTTCCAGGAGATCACGGTCGTGGCTGATCACGATCACCGTGCGCGGATAATGCGCGAGATGATCCTCGAGCCACAGCGTGCCCTCGAGGTCGAGATAGTTGGTCGGCTCGTCCAGCAACAGGAGGTCGGGCGCGGCGAACAAGGTCGCCGCGAGCGCGACGCGCATGCGCCAGCCGCCGGAGAATTCGGAGCAGGCGCGCGCCTGGTCGGCGGCGGAGAAGCCGAGACCGCTGAGGATGGCGGCGGCGCGGGCGGGGGCCGAATGGGCGTCGATGTCGACGAGGCGGGTCTGGATCTCGGCGATACGGTCGGGATCTTCGGCGGTCTCGGCCTCGCGCAGCAGGGCATCACGCTCGAGATCGGCCCGCAGCACCACCTCGATCAGGCTCTCGGGGCCGCTCGGCGCCTCCTGCGCCAGGCTGCCGATCCGCCACCGCGGCGGCAGGCTGATGCTGCCGTTCTCCAGCGACAGTTCGCCGCGGATGGCCTTGAACAGGGTGGACTTGCCGGTGCCGTTCCGGCCGACGAGGCCGACGCGGGCGCCGGGCGGGATCTGCACCGAACTTTGGTCGATGAGAAGCCGTCCGGCGAGACGGATGGAGATGTCGGTGATGGAGAGCATGCGCGCGTTGTCACCGCGCGCGAGCCCAAACGCAACCGCTTTATGCCGGTTTCAGCCGCTGGAGCCCGTCAATCGAAGCGAGCCATGGGCTCGTCCCGCTTGCGCAGCTCGTTCAGCAGATGTGCCAGGGAATCGGGCAGGCTGGCGCCATCGGGCGGCAGGCTGCGCTGCAGGCGTTCGCCCACGGCCTCACAGATCGATCGGCTGGTCTTGCGATCGAGCGCCTCGCTGAATTCGGCGGTGCGGCCAGACATGATGGAGTTCCACGAGCAGTTGCAATTCAGTGCCTTATCAAGTCGTTGAGAGCTGAATTGTTTCCGTGGAAGCGCCAAGCGGCGGAAAATGGGTTGATAATGCACAAAAAAAGCCCCGGCGTGGGGGGACGCCGGGGCAATGCGAGTTCGGAGCGGCGGGGGGCGGATGCCGTCCGAGGCTCGTATCAGGGGAGGTATCAGTAGCAGCGGTTGATCCAGCGCCAGCGCGGTCCCCACGGGGTCGGAACGACGCGGCGCACGTAGCAGCCGCCATAGCCGTAGCTGTAGACCGGGCCGCCGACGAACACGCGCGGACCATAGAACGGGCGGTGCCAGCCATAGCCACCGTGCCAGCCGTGGTGCCAGCCGCCATGCCAGCCACCGTGCCAATGGGCCGAAGCGGCGGTGGGGGCGAGGGCGGCTGCGCCGAGGGACACGGCGGCCGCCACGATGAGGGAGAGTTTGCGCAACATGATCGTCTCCTGGATGACAGCGCTGAGAGGCGCGAATTGTCCGACGGATGAGGCGGGGAGAAGGCGGCTACCTTACGCTGGTGGCTCGTCATCGCCCGATACCGACAATGTAGGACATGACAGCTGAACGACGGGCGCACGAGTCCTTCAGACTATGTTCAGAATCGTGAAATTGTCGTAAGGCGTCGCGCCTCGGGGCGGGCCCCGGTCGCTTGCCGTCGACCGATCACGTCGATATAAGCCCGCAACTCACCCAAATCCCCCATCTCCAAGGACGATATCATGGCGATTGAGCGCACCTTTTCGATCATCAAGCCCGACGCGACCGAGCGTAACCTCACCGGCGCCGTCAACGCGCTGATCGAGAAGGCCGGCCTGCGCATCGTGGCCCAAAAGCGGATCCGCATGACCCGCGATCAGGCCGAGACTTTCTACGCCGTGCACAAGGCGCGCCCGTTCTTCGGCGAACTGGTCGACTTCATGATCTCCGGCCCGGTCGTGGTCCAGGTTCTCGAAGGTGAGGGCGCCATCCTGAAGTACCGCGACGTGATGGGCGCGACCGATCCGTCGAAGGCGGCCGACGGCACCATCCGCAAGCTGCACGCGAAGTCGATCGGCGAGAACTCGGTGCACGGCTCGGATGCGGCCGAGACGGCGGCGATCGAGATCGCGCAGTTCTTCTCCGGCAACGAGATCGTCGGCTAAGGCGAGCATCGCTGCGGCGGAGCCTTGCTCCGCCGCACACCGATCGCCTGTGCGATCCCGGATTGAACGCATCTGAAAGGTCTGGCCGTGAACTGGCTGTCGCAGCTCGCCGATCCCGCCACTTACGGCCATCTCCTCGCTCAATTCGAAGCCGACCTGCAAAGCCCGGGCTTCTGGCTCGCGCTGGGTAAGATCATCTGGATCAACGTGCTGTTGTCGGGCGACAACGCGCTGGTCATCGCGCTCGCCTGCCGCGGCCTGCACGGCAAGCACCGCTTCTGGGGCATGGTGGCGGGCTCCGGCATCGCCGTTGCGCTCCGCATCGCCTTCACCGGCATCGTCGCCACCCTGATGGCGCTGCCTTATCTGAAGCTGATCGGCGGCCTCGCGCTGCTCGTGATCGCCGCCAAGCTGCTTGTTCCCGAGGACGAGAACGACGACATCGCGGCCGGCACGACGCTGTGGCATGCGGTGCGCATCGTCGCGCTCGCCGATCTCGTGATGAGCCTCGACAACGTCATTGCGGTGGCTGCCGCCGCCAACGGCCAGGCGTCGCTGCTGATCATCGGCCTCGCCATGAGCATCCCGCTGATCATCGCCGGCGCCGCATTGATCATGCTCGTGCTCGACCGTTTCCCGCTGCTGGTCTGGCTCGGCGCCATGCTGCTGGGCTGGGTCGCGGGTGAGGTGATCGCGACCGATCCCGCGATCGAGCCGATGCTGCACCATCTGCTCGACGGCACCGTCAACATCAGCATCGATGCGACCTCGGCGCTCTGGGCGGGCAAGTCGAATCTGACCAGCCATGTCGACGTCATGGAAACCCTGATGTCGCTGCTCGGCGCGCTGGTGGTACTGATCGCCGGCTCGATCTGGCGCGGCCGCGCGTTGCAGCACAAGGGCGAGCCCGAGATCGAAGCTGTTCCGGCGCGCGGCGTCGAACTGCCGTAGCTGCGGAGTCGAGTTTTGTGATCTCATCGCCGCGCGTGATCGCGATTGAGCGCGAGGCAGCGTGACCCCGACCAGGCTCAGGCCAGCGGCACGCTCGCCGGATCGGTCTCTCGGGCACGGCCATGCTCGGCGACGCCGCCATCGGCGGCCACCGGCTCGCCTTGCGCCACCGCGGTGATCCGCACCGGCACCGACTTGGCCGCGGGCGTGTTGCTGCGCTCGTCGCGATGGGCGAGGGGCAGCAGGCCGTTGGTCTCCGGATAATAGGCGGCGCAGCAACCGGGCGGGATGTCGAAGCCGACGACGCGGAAGCCGCCGATGCGGCGGTCGATGTCGTCATGCCACACCGTGCTGAACTCGATCATCGCGCCTTCGTGCAGTCCGAGCGCGGCAATGTCGCGCGCGTTCATGAACACCACCATCCGCTCGCCGCGGACGCCGCGGTAGCGATCGTCGTTGGAGTAGACCGTGGTGTTGAACTGGTCGTGGCTACGCAGCGTGATCAGCTGCAGATGCGGCGCCTCCGGGGCATCGTCATCGGCATCGATCAGCCCCTCCTTGAACAGGAAGTTGGCCTTGCCGGTCGGCGTGTCCCATTTGCGCTCGCGGGCGCCATTGGGCAGGCGGAAGCCGCCGGGCTGGGCGATGCGGGCATTGTAGTTCTGGAATTGCTCGGGAAACACCGCTTCGATCTTGTCGCGGATCAAACCGTAGTCGTTGGAGAACGCATCCCAGTCGATCGCGGCGCGATCGGCGACGGTTGCCTTCGCCAGACCGCAGACGATGTCGACCTCCGATTTCAGCTGCGGGCTGGCCGGTTCCAGCAGGCCGACCGAGCCGTGCACCATCGAGAAACTGTCCTCCACCGTGATCGTCTGCACCTGCCCGTTCTGGACGTCACGCTCGGTGCGACCGAGGCAGGGCAGGAGCCACGACGACTGGCCATGAGTCATGTGAGACAGGTTCGGCTTGGTCGCGACATAGACGGTCATGCGCAGCCGCGGCACCTCGGCCGCGACGCGGGCATTGTCCGGAATGGCGCGGAAGAAGTTGCCGCCCATCCCGATGAAGGCGTCGACCTCGTGGGCAAGGATGGCCTCGCAGCATTGCGCGACATCGTGGCCCGGCTCGCGCGGTGAGGTGAAGCCGAAGGCCGCGTCCATCTTCTGGAGGAACGGCTCCTTCGGCTTCTGATAGATACCGACAGTGCGGTCGCCCTGCACATTGGAGTGGCCGCGGATCGGGCAGGCGCCGGCACCCTTGCGCCCGACATTGCCGCGCAGGAACAACAAATTCATGATCTGCTGCATGGCATCGCCGCCGCGGCGATGCTGCGTGATCCCCATACCCCAGCATGCGATGACGCGGTCGGCCTTCATGTAGATCTCGGCCGCGGTCTCCATGTCCGCGCGGCACAGGCCGCTATAGTGCTCCAGCCGCTCCCATGGCAGGTTGCGCAGATATGTCGCGAACGCCTCGAAGCCGTGCGTGTGCTGCGCGATGAATGCCTCGTCGAGAATGCGCTTGCTTCCTGTCGCGGCAGCCGCCGCTGCGAGCACGGCCTTGCAGATGCCCTGCACGGCGGCGATGTCGCCGCCGACGCGCAGCTGGAAATATTGCGACGAGATCTTCTGGCCGCCGCCGGTCAGCATCTCCACGGCATTCTGCGGGTTGGCGAAGGCAACGAGGCCGCGCTCCTTCAACGGATTGAAGGTGACGATCGGCACGCCGCGCTTGGCCATGTCGTGGAGATAGCCGAGCATGCGCGGACTGTTGGTGCCCGGGTTCTGGCCGAAGATGAAGATCGCGTCGCAATCCTCGAAGTCGTCGAGATCGACCGTGCCCTTGCCGACGCCGATGCTCTCCGGCAGCGCCACCGTCGTGGTCTCGTGGCACATGTTCGAGCAGTCGGGGAAGTTGTTGGTGCCGAGCAGGCGGCCGAACGTCTGATACAGGAACGCGGCCTCGTTGGAGGTGCGGCCCGACGTGTAGAGCTCGATCCGCCGGGGATCGAGCGCGCGCAGTTCGGCGCCGATGGCGGCGAAGGCCTCGTCCCACGTTGTGCGCTCGTATTTGTCGGTGGAGGCGTTGTAGCGCATCGGCTCGGTGAGCCGTCCGACATCCTCGATGTCGTGATCGGTCCAGCCGCTGAGCTCGCTCACGGTATGCTCGGCGAAGAACTCCGGCGTGGCGCGCTTGCGCGTCGCCTCCCAGGCCACCGCCTTGGCGCCGTTCTCGCAATATTCGAAGGTGTGCGGCTTGCGCGGATCGGGCCAGGCGCAGCTTGGGCAGTCGAAGCCGCCCGGCTTGTTCATCGACAACAGTGCCCGATTGCCGCGCACCAGGATCTCCTGGCGCGCGAGATGCGTCTCAGTGGCGTTCAGCGCGCCCCAGCCGCCGGCCGGGCTGTTGACGATGGTCTTGCGGGTCTCGGCCAAATCGACTCTCCGGCGGATGCAGGAAGCTTGGCCAACGTGGCACCGACGGTGCCGTTCCAACGTCGTATCGCAGCGGCTGGCCTAGGGAGTCGCAAGATGTCTGCTGAACAGCTCGACGACGCCATATGGCGCGGTGTCATCGAAGAAGGTCTCCAGATTGCGAGCCGTCTCGTCCGCCACGCGGGCGCTGCGGACAAACAGATCACCTTCAAAGGCGGCGAGCGCAGCTTCAGTGTCATTGGGCCTGGCGATCAGCGCCCGGGCAAGCTCCGCGCCGTCGTACAGCGCGAGGTTGGCGCCTTCGCCGGCGAAGGGGGACATCAAATGGGCGGCGTCGCCGAGGAGAGTTACGCCGGGCCTGCGAGCCCAGCGATGCCCGACGGGAAGGGCATGGATCGGGCGCAGCACCGGATCCGTGTCGCTATCGGAGATCAGGGCGGTCAGGGGCGGCGCCCAACCTTCGAACTCCAGGACGATACGCGCCAAGATCGCGTGGGCATCGCTGCCGTCGAACCACGCCTCGGGCCTCTGCAGGGCGGCGTAAGTGTGGAGCGTTCCATCCGCATGGCGATGCGCCAGGATGGCCTTGCCTGGAGCAGCGGCGATGAGCGTACCGGTGCCGATCGCAGCCGCGCTGGCCTTGTGGCGCGTCTCGCCGTCAAAGAGGCGAGTCTCCACGAAGGACACGCCCGTGTAGGCGGGCTTCGCATCTGAGACCAGTGGCCGGATCTTCGACCACGCGCCATCGGCGCCGACGAGGAGATCGGCGGTGATCGTCGTGCCGCCGGCGAAAGCGATGGTGTGATGTCCGCCTCCCATCGCGGTCGCCGACACGACCTTGTGACCCCACGCGATGCTATCCTGGGGAATGGACTCGATCAGCATCCTGCGCAGGTCGCCGCGGTCGATTTCCGGGCGTTTGACGGTACGGCTGCCGGGATGGTCGAAAAGAATCACGCCGTTCTGATCGACGACGCGCTTGGCGTCTTCGCCGGGACGGACAAGCCTCAGGATGGATGCGAACAGGCCGGCGGCCTTGAGCGCGACCTGCCCGTTATGGTCGTGAATATCCAGCAGGCCGCCTTGTCCTCGCGCCTTCGGCGAACACTCCGCCTCGTAGACTTTGGCTGGGACGCCATGCAGATGAAGGATGCGGGCAAGCGTGAGCCCGCCAAGGCCCGCGCCGATGATCGCGATCGGATGTCGCACTGTTGCGCTCCTGTTGTCGCAGACGCGCAGCGCCCCGAAGGCGCCAAACGACTGAGATTGCCCCGACACACGGCCGGGTGTTGCTTGGGAGACGCTGGCCGAACCGCGCCATGCGCATGGTTGGGCGTGTGCTCGACAGCCGTTCGAACTCGCTGGTTCGGATCAGGCCATCGTTTTTCGCGACAACTCGAAACTATATCAGACGCTGTGGAGACGCTAGCCCTTGCAAACAGTGGATCGTGGAGGGGATCGCGGCGGCAACACGAGCTAGCTCAGCACCACCGAGCCGGAACGGCCGACGAGCCGCGCCAGCTGCTTGAAGCGGCCGCCGACGCGGTCGGCGACGAGGTCGACCAGATGATGCTCGAACACCAGCATCAGCTTGCGGTCCTGGGTGCGGAAATGCGTGGCGGGCAGCACGCCCGGCCGCGCCGCTGAGATCAGATGCGCGACACGGAAAGCGGTGCCGAGCAGTCGCGCGCGATCGATCTGGGCCGGGCTCAGCTGCTGGGTGAGGGCAGGGGCTGCCGCCTCGTCGCGCTGCCCCTCGTAGCGGAAGAACACCGACAGCGCGGCGAAGATGCGACCCTCATGGCTGATCGAGCCGAAATTGCCGTTGAGGATGATGCCGTAGGTCTGCTCGCCGCGATGATCGGGATGCATCCGCCAGCCGATGTCGGACATCAGGCAAGCGGCGTGGCGTAGCCTGCGCTCGTCCTCGGTCTCGCGGATGTGGACGACGCGAAACAGCCGGTCGGTCCAGTCGATCAGCTCGCGCGCGTGCTGCTCCGAGCGCGACAGCAGCTCGTTCAACCCTTGCGCCGCGCAGAGCAGGCCGTCCTTGGCGCGCTCGGCATCGGGCAGCTTGGAGTAGAGCAGGCCCTCGCGTACGCCGAAGGTGGAGAACACCACGTTGGTCGGCTTGGCGACGCGGATGACGTATTCGAGCACGAGCGCGGCATAGGCGAGCAGCGGGCGACGCGCCTCGGCGATGGCCTCGATGTCCGCCAGCATGTCGGCGGCGACCAGCCGGCGCAGCCGGCGGACGAAGGCGAGCGCCTCCGCGGCTGGAATCGCATAGCCGTGCATGACGCCGAGCGGATAGCCGCTCTGGATGATGTGGATTCGCGCCAGCGCGCGCCAGGTGCCGCCGACTGCGTAGAAGGTGCGGCCCTCGCCAGCCAGGAGTTGCGGCAGGTCGGTCAGCGCCTCGCTGGCGATCCGCTGCGCCTTCTTCAGCGACTTCTCCGCGAGGTCCTGCAGCGCCAGGCTGCCGAGTGGAAGGGTGATGCCGCTGCGCACCTGATGGCCGCGCACGTCGATCAGCTCCAGCGAGCCGCCGCCGAGATCGCCGACGATGCCGTCGGGCTTGTGGATGCCGGAGATGACGCCGAGCGCCGAATAGCGCGCCTCCTCGGGTCCGGTGAGGATCTGGATCGGCACGCCGCAGATCTTCTCGGCCTTGGCGATGAAGTCGGGCCCGTTCGAGGCGTCGCGGCAGGCGGCGGTGGCGATCGCATGGACTTCGCCGACCTTCTGCACCTTGCACAGCGCACGGAACCGCTTCAGCGCGGTCAGCGCCTTGTCGACGGCATCAGTAGCGAGCAGACCGGTGGTCTGCACCTCGCGGCCGAGCCCGCACAGCGCCTTCTCGTTGAAAACGGTGACGAGGCTGCGCTCCATCGCCTGATAGACGACGAGGCGGACCGAGTTGGAGCCGATGTCGATGACACCGACGCTGCCGGCCCTGGTCGTGGGCCGTTTCACCGCGGCATTCCCTTGATAAGCAGGTCGCTAGGACTGATGGCGTTCATTCCGGCGGGTGAGCCGGCGCGGTGAGGATTCCTTGAGCGACTTTCCACGGCCGGACAGACTCGGATTCGTCATGAAGTAATTGTGCAGGTTGAACGGCTCCTCGCCCTTCGCGGCCTTCATACGCGTTGACGACCCGTCCGGCAACAATTGCCAGCTCTGCTCGGTGTCCTTGAGGTTCGCGACCATGATCTGCTCCAGCACCTGCTGGTGCACGGTCGGGTTCTGCAGCGGGCACAGCACCTCGACGCGGCGGTCGAGATTGCGCGGCATCATGTCGGCCGAGGAGATGTAAACGGCCGCCTTGGCGCTCGGCAGGCCCTGGCCCATCCCGAAACAGTAGATGCGGCCATGTTCGAGGAAACGCCCGATCACCGATTTGACGCGGATGTTGTCGGACAGGCCGGGAACGCCTGGGCGCAGGCAGCAGATGCCTCGCACGATCAGCTCGATCGACACGCCGGCCTGCGAGGCCTCGTACAGCGCGTCGATGATATCGGGATCGACCAGCGAGTTCATCTTCATCCAGATCACGGCCGGCTTGCCCTGGCGAGCGAAGCTGGTCTCGCCATGGATGTGCTCGATCATGCGCTTGCGAAGCGTGAGCGGCGACACCGCCATCTTTTCGATGTCGATCGGCTCGGCATAGCCGGTGATGTAGTTGAACACGCGCGTGACGTCGCGGCCGATCACCGGGTCCGAGGTGAAGTAGGACAAGTCGGTGTAGATGCGCGCCGTCACCGGATGATAGTTGCCGGTGCCGGTGTGGACATAGGTGGTGAGCCCGCCGCCCTCGCGGCGCACGACCATCGACAATTTCGCATGCGTCTTGAGCTGCAGGAAGCCGTAGACCACCTGCACGCCGGCGCGCTCGAGATCACGCGCCCAGCGGATGTTGGCTTCCTCGTCGAACCGCGCCTTGAGCTCGACCAGCGCGGTGACCGACTTGCCGGCCTCGGCGGCTTCTACCAGCGTACGCACGATCGGCGAGTTGTTGGAGGTGCGATACAGCGTCTGCTTGATCGCAACCACATCCGGATCGCGCGCCGCCTGCTGCAGGAACTGCACGACGACATCGAACGACTCGTAGGGGTGATGGACGATCAGGTCCTTCTGACGGATCGCAGCGAAAATATCGCCGCCGTGGTCGCGCACGCGCTCGGGATGGCGCGGCACGTAGGGTGCGAATTCGAGGTCGGGCCGGTCGACGCGGGTCAGCTGCGACAGCTCGTTCATCGCCAGCACGCCGTCGACAACGAACACTTCGTCATCGGTGGTCGCCAGCGCGTCCTGCACGAACAAGCGCAGCTCCTCCGGCATGTTGGCCTCGATCTCGAGCCGGATCACCGAGCCGCGGCGGCGGCGCTTCAGCGCGGTCTCGAACAGCCGCACCAGATCCTCGGCCTCTTCCTCGATCTCGATCTCGCTGTCGCGGATGATGCGGAAGGCGCCCTGGCCCTTCACGGTGTAGCCGGGAAAGAGACGGCCGATGAACAGGCTGGTCGCCTGTTCCAGCGTGATCAGCCGGATCACGCCGTCCTTGGCGCCGGGGAAGCGGATGAAGCGGTCGATCTTGCCGGGCATGCGGATCAGCGCGTTCATCGGTTTGCCGTCGGCCGTGCGGATCAGCTGCAGCGCGACGGTAAAGCCGAGGCTCGGGATGAACGGGAACGGATGCGCGGGGTCGATTGCCAGCGGCGTCAGCAGCGGGAAGATGCTGGCGAGGAAATGGTCCTCGATCCAGGCGCGCTCGGATTTGGTGACGTCCTGGCCGTCGACCAGCACGACGCCGAGCTCGGCGAGGAACTTGCGCAGGTCGCGCCAGATCGCCTGCTGGTCGATCGCCAGCTGCGACACGCTTTCGTTGATGACCTTGAGCTGTTCCAGCGGCGTCAGGCCGTCAGGGCTGCGCTCCGTGATGCCCTCGCGCACCTGGGCGCGGATACCGGCGACGCGGACCATGAAGAATTCATCAAGGTTGTTGGCCGAAATCGAGAGAAAGCGGACACGCTCCAGCGCCGGATGGCGCGGATTGACCGATTCCTCGAGCACGCGGCGGTTGAAATGCAGCCAGGACAGTTCCCGGTTGATGAAACGCTCGGGGCTGGAGGCGATCTCCAGCTTGGCGGCCGCAACCGGCTCTTGCGCTGCAATCTCAGTCACTTGCTCGGTGTCCATCAGAAATCGATCCAAATTCGGTGGAGGCGCCAAATCACTTTGCGCAAGAGCGAGAACCAGTAGCGCAACCCGTATGACAGAGGGATGACGTTGCTGGCACCATTGAGGTTCCGCCCACGGCCGCCGTCAAGATGGCCGGCGGTCACACGCTGCGGAGCAGATCCGCCGCCAGCGCCCGCGTGACCGGACGTCCCAGCCGCAGCGACTCCTGGTCGAGCAGGGCAATGGTCTGACGGGCCGCCGCGTAGGACCGTTCGATGCGGCTGGCGAGGTAGCTGACGACCGTCTCATCGATCGCCAGCTGCCGGTCCGCGGCCAGCTTGACGATCAGCGCGCGGAACAGCTGGTCGTCGGGCGGCAGCAGCGTGACCACCGGAACGGCGCGCAGCCGCGACCGGAGGTCGGCCAGCGCGATCGGCAGGCTTGCCGGCGCCTCGCGCGCCGTGATCAGCACGAAGGCCTCGTCCTGGCGGGCCAGGTTGAGCAGGTGAAACAGGGCGCGCTCGTCGAGATCGGCGGTCGTCAGGTCCTCCAGCACCAGCGCTCCGGTGGCAAGGGCCCCCGGGACGGCGCTCGCCTCCAATGCATGGGCCGACAGCGAGCGGGCGCCGGACTGCTCGGCCCAGATCGCCGCGAGGTGGCTCTTGCCCGAGCCGTCCGGGCCGACCAGGAACATCGTCCGCGCCGGCCATTCCGGCCAGGCATCCACCAGCGCGAGCCCGGCGGCGTTGCCGGGGCCTTCGAGAAAATTGTCCCGCGTCAGGCTCTCCGCATGCGGCAGCGCGAGGGCCAGTTGACGGGGGGGAATATGGCCGGCCAAGGGTGACGTGCTCCGTACAGTGTCGTCGGCGTGGATGAGAGGGCGCGCGAGCCGGCTCACCGCACCTCGATGGTGTTCATGTGGCGCACCCAGTCCACCAGGTAAAGCCCGACAGACACGAGGGTAAAGGCCGTCACCAGCACCATCAGCACGCTGTCATAAGGCTTGGGCTCGAAGCCGAAGCTGAGCGATGCCAGCACGAGCGCGGCGAATCCTACCTGCGCCCCGGTGTTCAGCTTCGACACCATCAATGGCTTCATTGCGACCGGGCGGTCGAACAGCCAGGAGACGATTACGGCAGCCACGATCATGATGTCGCGCGAGACCACCAGGATGACGATCCAGCGCGGGATGGCCCCCCAGATGCCGAGCGTGACGAAGATCGACACCAGCAGCGCCTTGTCGGCGAGCGGGTCGAGCAGGGCGCCAAGCTCGGAGCGGAGGTTGAAGCGGCGGGCCAGAAAGCCATCGACCGCATCGCTGACGCCGGCAATGACGAACACGATGAACGCGATCTCCATCTCGCCGGCGGCGATGGCCCAGACCACGATCGGAACCAGCAGGATTCGGCCCAGCGTAATCAGGTTGGGGATAGAGTGGGGAATGGTCACGCAGCTGGTCCCGACGACAACTCGATCAATAGACAACCCGATTCCGAAGCGTGGCGAACCGGTCCGGTTCTTAGATAGGATGGGGACGGCTCCCTTGCGAGCCATTGCGCGCGGCCGGAATCCGACGTAACCAGCGGCCAAATTAGGGGTTTTGACCATGACCGAGCGCAAGAACGGGCTCACTTATGCAGATTCGGGCGTCGATATCGATGCCGGCAATCGGCTGGTGGATCTGATCAAGCCGATGGTGCGTGCCACCGCGCGCCCCGGGGCGGACGCCGAGATCGGCGGTTTTGGCGGCCTGTTCGACCTCAAGGCCGCTGGCTTCAAGGACCCGGTCCTGGTGGCCGCGACCGATGGCGTCGGCACCAAGGTCAAGATCGCGATCGAGACCGGGCTGCATGGCGGCATCGGCATCGACCTGGTGGCGATGTCGGTCAACGATCTCGTGGTGCAGGGCGCCGAGCCGCTGTTCTTTCTCGACTACTTCGCCTGCGGCAAGCTCGATCCCGAGGCGACCGCCTCGATCGTCGCCGGCATTGCCGAAGGCTGCCGGGAGTCCGGCTGCGCGCTGATCGGCGGCGAGACGGCTGAAATGCCGGGCCTCTACAAGGACGGCGATTACGATCTCGGCGGCTTTGCGGTCGGCGCGGCCGAGCGCGGCACGCTGCTGCCGTCGCCGGACATTGCGGCCGGTGACGTCGTGCTCGGCCTGGCCTCTTCGGGCGTTCATTCCAACGGCTATTCGCTGGTGCGCAAGATCGTCGCCCAATCGGGCCTCGGCTTCGACGCGCCGGCGCCGTTCGCGCCGGTCCTGACCCTCGGCGCCGCGCTGCTGACGCCGACCCGGCTCTATGTGAAGTCCTGCCTGCGCGCGATCCGCGAGACCGGCGCCGTGAAGGGGCTGGCGCACATCACCGGGGGCGGCTTCACCGACAACATCCCACGCGTGCTGCCGAAGCATCTCGGCGTCTCGATCGACCTGACGCATTTGCCGGTGCTGCCGGTGTTCAAATGGCTGGCCGGGCAGGGCGGCATCGCCGAGCGCGAGCTGCTGCGCACCTTCAACTGCGGGATCGGCATGATCGTGATCGTCAAGGCCGAGGCGGTCGATGCCGTCACCGAGGTGTTCAGCGCCAATGGCGAGCACGTCGCCAGGCTTGGCGAGGTCGTGGCGGCCGAAGGCGAGGAGCGCGTGATCTACACCGGCGCGCTCGATCTGGCGCTGTGAGACGAGCCGTTACGATGAAGCGCCGCGTCGCCATCCTGATTTCCGGTCGCGGCTCCAACATGGCCGCCTTGATCCGCGCGGCGGCGCAGCCGGATTTCCCGGCCGAGATCGCCGTCGTGATCTCCAACCGTGCCGATGCCGCCGGCCTGCAAAAGGCGGCGGAGAGCGGGATCGCCGTCGAGGTGATCGAGAGCAAGCCGTTCGGCAAGGATCGCGCCGGTTTTGAGGCCAAGCTGCAGGCGGCGCTGGATGCGCGCGGCATCGAGATCATCTGCCTCGCCGGCTTCATGCGGCTGTTCACCGCCGGGTTCGTGCAGCGCTGGTATGGCCGGATGCTGAACATCCACCCTTCGCTGCTGCCGTCCTTCCCCGGACTCGATCCGCACGGCCAGGCGCTGCGCGCCGGCGTCAAGCTGTCCGGCGCGACCGTGCATTTCGTCATTCCGGAGACCGACGCCGGCCCGATCGTGATGCAGGGAGCGGTCGTGGTGCGGGATGACGACACGGCCGACACGCTGTCGGAGCGCATCCTTGGCGTCGAGCATCGGATCTATCCCGAAGCGCTGAAGCTGCTTGCGAAGGATCTGGTCCGGCTGGAAGGCGATCTCTGCCGGACCTCGGCGACGGAGCAGGCGGATCAGGTGATGATCTGGCCGCTAGTTTCGTAGTTGGGGTTAGACTCTATTTGCTAATATCGAGATCTGGCTGAGGCAGGGCGCGCGCGGAGAGAACCCCTCACCCGAAAGAGTGTGACGCTGCCACCGTCTAGCCCTCTCCCACAAGGAGCGAGGGCGCATTCATAATCACCGCGTTGGCTCTAATATCGAGCTTGAAGCACGGCTTGTTGCAGCGACGAGACTGCTCGATGCAGTGCCCTCGCCCCTTGTGGGAGAGGGCATCGACGGCCGATCCGCGGGCTCGCTCGGGTGAGGGGTATCTCTCCGCAGATACAGTCGTGCATCGTCATCGCTGAGGTCGCGATGGACAAAAAAATCCCCGGCAAGGCCGGGGGCATCAAGGGCTGACGAAGTCTGGTCATTCGCGCGCGTTGGTGTTGCGCGAAGTTTGTTGATAGAGACCGGCGCAGTCAGCACGCCGAGCCCCGCAGCAACTCAAGAGAGCTTCAAGTTCTCCGCCGATGTCTTGCCGCGGCTCTCGACCAGATCATACTCGATCGCCTGGTTCTCATTGAGCGTGGTCAGTCCGGCACGCTCGACGGCCGAGATGTGGACGAACACGTCCTTGTCTCCACCGGTCGGTTTGATGAAGCCATACCCCTTGGTCGGGTTGAACCATTTCACGCTGCCTTTGTGGGTCGGCATCGCTGTCTCCTCGTCTAGACGAAAAAAAGACGCGGTCACGCTCTCGCGTGCCACGCCACAAGCGGGCTCTCCGAAGTCTGCTGAATTTCAGGTGTAACGAAACGCACAGTCGAACGGCCAGATCCGATTGTTGTCGGGATTGCAACACGATTTTTCGGCGATAGCAAGTTTGCCGGGCAGATGAGAACGCGTCGCGGAGTCGCGCCTGCCGTGCAGAGGCGTTGTGGCGCGGGAACCACTATCCTGCTGAGGGCAGGTCCGAAGGCGGTGATCGTGATTGACCGCCGCTGGGACTGCGGGCAAATCCTGCCAGGGAATTTTTAAGCAATTTGAGCGCGCGACGGGACGGCGATGCGGGGACCATCTCAGGTCAGACGAGGCGAACGATCCTTGGCCGGCGCATGCCTCGCAGTGTCGTTCGCCGCCGCGCTCGCAGCCGGGGTTCCGGCGTTGCGTTCGGCTCATGCCGCAAGTCTCCCCAGTATCGCGGCCAGCCCCACACCTACGCCTACTCCGACGCCGACACCGAGCCCATCGCCCAGCCCGGTTCCGGGCGCGATTAGTTCTGACCTGTCCTCCGGCCGGTCAGTGCTCGATCTCGGATCGAATTTTCTCGAACGGCTCGGCAATCAGGCGACGTTCGGAGGCAGCAGGCTGCAGCGCAGCAATCCCGGCGGCGGGGGTGCGTCCGAAGCGGCGGAGCAGCCGAGGTTCCGGACCTGGGGCGAGGCCTATGGCCTCAACGCGCGCTCGAGCGCGCAAGGTGATTTCGTCGGCGACAAGAGAACCACCTGGGGCGGCGTCGCTGGTGTCGGCATGCGTCTGGCTCCCGGCGTGAATGCCGGGCTGTCGATCGACCAGAGCCGCACCCGCGTCGACGTGCCGCTCGCGCTGCAGTCCGCCACGCTGGACCTCACCCAGTTTGGCTTCAACGCCTCGGTCGACCACGGTCCCTGGACCTGGGCCATCGCCATCGTCCACGGCTTCGGCGGCATCAATGCGCGACGCCAGACCAGCCTGGGGGCTAGCACCGCGGGCTACGGCGCCCATATCACCGGCGTACTCAGCGAGCTCGACTACTACTGGAGCTCCGGCGAGAGCCGGGTGGTCCCGAAGCTTGCTTTCGAATATGCGCGCGCCACGACCGCGGCGTTCCAGGAGGCCGGTGGTCTGGATCCGCTGGCGGTCAGCGGCACCTCGCTGGAGCGCGGCCGCGTACTGGCGGGCGCCGAGGTGGGCCGATACTTCATCCTGGACGGCAAGATCCTCGACGTCTCGGCCTACGGCAAGTTCGTCGACAATTTCATGCAGAATCTCGGCGCAATCACGGTCAGCCTTGGTGCGCAGAGCATTACGCTGCAAGGCCTCGGCGAAGGGCGCTACGGCGCCGATACCGGCGCCGCCCTGTCGTTGTCGCTGAACAGCACGGCGCGCGTCTACCTCAACTACGACGCCAAACTCCGCTCGGTGCTGCAGTCGCACCAGGGCACGCTCGGGCTTGAGCTCAAGTGGTAGCGGTCAGACCGGCTTCGGCGCCACGTAGCCATTGAAGCCGACGACCTCGCGCGCCTCGGCCATCAGCGGCACGAGATCGGTGGGATGGATGAACTCGTCCCGGAAGCAGGCGTGCACCTTCGGATCGAAGATGCGTTTCAACCAGTCGATCACCACCTTGTGCCGATCGGACGTGCGGAACTCCTTGTGATAGGTGAGCCACAGATCCATGTGGTAGTTGATGCCGAGATCGACGGGAACCAGCGGCGCGCCGAGGGCGATGGCCGATGTCGGCAGAAAGCCGATGCCGGCGCCGCGCTCGACGGCGTAGAGCACGGCCACGCTTGAATTGGTGGAGATGCCGACGATGCCTTCCAGCGACTCCAGTCCGAGGATGCGCGCATAGCCCGTCTCGTCGAGCTGCACGCCGTGCTGCTTGACGATCCGATGGTTCTTCAGATCGGCCAGCGATGTCGGCAGGCCATGCGCCTCGCGATAGGCCTCGGACACGAAGCCGTAGATGTGCAGCCGCCCGAGCTTTGCGACGATCACGTCGGGGTTGGTCGGCCGTTCGAACTGGATCGAGATGTCCGCCTCCAGGCGCGAGACGTCGGCCTGCTGCATCGCGCAGCTCAGATCGACGGTGATCCTGCGATAGGTCTTCTGGAAATCGATCAGTCGCGGCAGGATCCAGAAATTGCCCGGCCCCTCCGTCACGGCGACACGCACCGAGCCTTGCGTATCGGTCGAAAGCGAGGCGCGCCGGAAGATGTTGAAGCTCAGCCGTTCCATCTGTTCGACGTCGAACAGCAGCGATCGACCTTCGTCACTGAGCGACAGGCCCGATTGATCACGAATGAAGAGCTTGAAGCCGAGCTCGTCCTCCAGCCGATCGATCTTACGCATCAATGTGGTTCCGGTGAGGCCGAGAACCTCCGCCGCGTTCCTGAAACTCCGGTGCCGGGTACATAGTAGAAATGCTCTTAAATCTTCCCAGGACGCATTAAGCGTTTCGTCAGATTTCCCGCGCTGCGTGGATGCAGCACCCCGATGCAAATGTTGCCGCATACACTCCAGCCCCGACAAGTATGATGACGTCATCAAAGCCAAGCTGGAAACATAGATGCAGATCCTGCAGCGCGGAAGCACAGAATTCACAGCGAGACATCAGCTGGACGCATTGCCGCTAACAGAAATGATCGCAGCACATCCGGTCACGCCCGATCTGCTGGGCGAGCTCGCCGCACTGGCGCGGCGGGAAATTCCGGGGGTGCGCGCGTCCGAGCGTGAGCTCGCGGAGTTCTTGCGGCACGACCCGGAGTCGATCTTCGCGCTCTGCCGCGGCAAGCGGCTGCTCGGCGGCATTGCCTTTCTCTATCTGAATTGCGCCGGCCTCGACGCGCTGCTGCTGGATGAGTTCAATTTGAACGAACCGCCGCGCCAATATCTGGCGCGACCCGACGAAGACGCTGCAGCGATCTATGTCTGGGCGCTGGTGGCGCGGGGACGCGGCGCCGTCGGGCTCGGCAACGTCGCCCATGCGATGCGCGCGCCGCGATATCGCGCGGCTGATTACTATGCGCAGCCATCGAGCGCGGAAGGACGGGCGTTCCTCGGTGCGCTCGGCTTCGCGCCGCTTGCGAGTTTTCAGCCGGATCTCTGGTGGTACCAACGCCCCTGGAACCGTCTGCCGGAGGTGCTGGCGCCTTCGCTTCAATCGACCACGCAGTTCGTGAAAGGGAGTCTGGCGGATGCACGGCATTAGTTCGGTCAAGACGACGAAATCGAATCCACGTGCGATCACGGTGCGCATCGCGCGCGATCCGAACGATCTGATGCTCGTCACCGCGATCCGGTCGGCGGTCTATCTCGCCGAGCAGGATTGTCCGATGGAGGAGGAGTTCGACGGCAACGATCTCGTCGCCGCGCATTTCCTCGGCTTCGTCGGCAACGAGCCGGCCGGATGCGTGCGTGTGCGCTTCTTCGGCGAGTTCGCCAAGGTCGAACGGCTCGCCGTGCGCCATCAATATCGGCGCTCGCGGCTGTCGTTCAAGCTCGTCCGCGAGGCGCTGGATTATTGCCGGCGCAAGGGCTTCAAGAAGGCCTATGGCCATGCGCAGGATCGCCTGGTCGACTTCTGGGCTCATTTCGGCGCCAAGCCGCTCGGCCATAATCGGAAGCTGACCTTCTCAGATTTCTCCTACACGGAGATGGTGCTGGATCTCGAGCCGTGCTCCGATGCGATCACGCTCGACAGCGATCCCTACATGATCATTCGTCCCGAGGGCGATTGGGATCGGCCGGGCGTGCTCGATCTCTCCGCAGGGCGTCCGGCGTCCTCGCCCTTGCGTGAATTTGCTGCAGCGAGACCCTGATGCAGAGCCGCGATCCGTTCGGCGCGACCGACACCGACCCGCCGGTTCTGGTGTGCGCCGATCTGCAGTGCGAATATCTCGCTGAAGGACGCAAGCACCTGATCGCGGACGGCGAGGTGGTCATGACCCGGTGCCGGCAGTTGATCGAGCTCTGGCGCGATCATCTCTGGCCGGTGGTCCACCTCAAGCGGATTGCTCGGGCGGCCTGGTTCAACCCGGCCTCCAACCTCACGAACTGGCTCGATGACTTCAAGCCGAAGCCGGGCGAACTCACGTTCGAGCATCCGCTGCCATCGGCCTACAGCTCGGCGCGGTTCGCCGACTACATGTCGAACATGCGCAGCATCCGTTGCGTGATGCTCGGCTTCTCGCTGGACGAGACGATCCTCTCGACGGTGGTGGACGGTTTCCATCGCAGCCACCGCTACCAGGTGATCGGGGATGCGGTGGCCTGCCGCAAGGCCTGTGACGGTGACGTCGTCGCCTACAAGCTGGTCGTGACCCGGGTGATCGGCAATTTCGCGGGCATCATCGACAGCGCTGAACTGATCGGGGCGAGCGGCCGTCTCGCGGTGTGAGACGGCGCCGTCAGCAGCCTGCGAGCCGCTCCGCTAGTTCGATCACCATGCGCCGATCCGATGGGTTGGTGATCTTGTTGAATGCAACGACCAGACGCAACGCCTCGACGACGTGCAAATCAACAGGATTTTCGCTCAGCAGCCGCAGCAGCTTCTGTTCCGGCGGCTCGCAATCGTCTTTGCTCACACGGGCAGCTCCAGCACCGACATCACGATCGAGACCACGACATGACCCGAGAGGAAGAGCTCAAAGAGTTGGCGAGCAGCCTCCAGGCGGCCATCGCGAGGGCGCGCCAGCTCAACCTGCCGACGAGCGCCTACATCCTTTCCTTGGCCCTGGTCGAGGTGTCCCAGACAATCGAGGCGGAGTTGAGGGGCTCGGCCGATTCAGAGTGAAAGTGTGGCAGAATCGCCGCGCATGCGGCGCTCCGCAATCACCTGGGTAAATTCCCTGAGCGGCAACCGATCGTAGTGTCGTGAGGGCCAGCAGTCCGTCAGGTCCTGTCGACGCGGATCACGCGGCCCTTGTCGATGGCCAGCGCGAGCTTGCCGTGCTTCAGCGCCAGCGCGGCCTCGCCGAACAGCTCACGGCGCCAGCCCTGCAGTGCAGCGACGTCGGCATGGTCGTCGGCGGCGATCTGCTCGAGATCGTCGACGGTGGCGATGACCTTGCTGGCCACCGCATGCCGTTCCGACGTCATGCGCAGCAGGACCTTGAGCAGTTCGACGATCGCAGCGCCGTTGGAGTTGTTGCGCGGCTTCTCCAGCTTCGGCAGGGCGGCGAGGTCACGGGCCAGCCCGCGCTGCACGGCGGCGACGATGTCGGACCCCCATTTGGAGCGTTCGAAGCCCTTGGGCAGCGAGCGCAGGTTGCCGAGCTTCTCGATCGAGGTCGGCGCGTGTGTGGCGATGTCGCCGACCGCGTCGTCCTTCATCACGCGGCTGCGCGGCACGTCGCGGCTCTGCGCCTCCTGCTCGCGCCAGGCGGCGACCTCGATCAGCACCGCCAGCTCCTTCGGCTTGCGGACACGGGTCTTCAGCCGTTCCCAGGCGCGTTCGGGATGGAAGTCGTAGGTCTTGGGCGAGGTCAGGATCTCCATCTCCTCGCTGACCCAGTCGCTGCGGCCGCGCTTCTTCAGGTCGGCGTCCAGGGCTGCGAACACGTCGCGCAGATGGGTGACGTCGGCCTCGGCGTAGTGGGCCTGCTCCTTGGTGAGCGGGCGGCGCGACCAGTCGGTGAAGCGGTGAGTCTTGTCGGGGCGGTGGCCGGTGATGCGCTCCACCAGCTGGTCGTAGGCGATGCTATCGCCGTACCCCAGCACCATCGCGGCGACCTGGGTGTCGAAGATCGGGTGCGGGACGATGCCGGCGCGGTGCCAGATGATCTCGATGTCCTGGCGGGCGGCGTGGAAGACCTTCAGGACCTTCTCATTGGCCATCAGCTCGAAGAAGGATTTGAGATCGATCCCTTCCGCGAGCGCGTCGATCACCACGGCCTCATCCGCGCTGGCCAGCTGCACGACGCAGAGCAGGGGGTAGTAGGTGGTTTCCCGCAGGAACTCGGTATCGACGGTGATGACCGGGTGCTGGGCGAGGCGGGCGCAGGCGGCTGCGAGGTCCGCGGTGGTGGTGATCAAGTCCATGAACGATCCATGACGAGGCTCTTACGCCGTCGTCCGAAAACGCTGACAAGTCAAGGGTGTCGGCAAAGGGTACGAGACGAAATTCATCTCCGCTTGTCGGCCTTATCGGGCCGGAACGCAAGCGCCGCAATGTCAGCTGATCGCTCTATGGTTGATGCCGGGCGGTCCCGTAGAGCCCTCAGTGATGCCGGACGCGGCCGGACGGGCGCCGTCCGGACGGCACCGCCAGCACGATCAGGCACAGCGCGATCATCGCCAGACCCATGAATTCGAACACCAGCGCGTCCACGTCTCAGACCTCCGAGTTGTTGCTTCAACTTGTCGGGGCTGCGTTGATCGTTTCTTAAGGACCCCGGCGCGGTCGAGGCGATGGTGGACGCGAAGTTAAGACTGCGTGTCAGGTGCCGCAGAAGGTCTGCAGCACGCGCTCCTCAGGCTGCGGCGGCTCGGCATAATCAGCCCGCTCCGGCTGGTCCTCATAGGGCCTTGCCAGCACCGCATGCAGCTCTTCGAACGGCTTGTAGTCGTCGTTCTCCACGGCTGCCGTGATGACCGCCTCGATGCGGTGGTTGCGCGGGATGAAGGCCGGATTGACCTTGCGCATGGCCTCGCGCCGCTCGGCCGGCGTCTGCGGTTCCTGGGCCAGGCGCTGCTGCCAGCGCGCCGCCCATTCGTCGAAGCCGGTGGGATCCTCGAACAAAGCGCGGACCGCGCTGAGATCGCCGCTGCCGGCGGCGTCGCTGAGCCGGCGGAAGGTCAGAGTGAAATCGGCCTTGGCCGCGGCCATGGTGTCGAACAGCGCCTGCGCCAGAGGCTGGTCGCCCTCCGTTTGCGTTGATAGCCCGAGCTTGCGGCGCAGGCCGGCCTGGTGCGCCTCGGTGAACTGGGCGGCAAAGCCGTCGAGCGCGGCTTCGGCCTGCTTGATCGCCTGGTCCTTGTCGGGGTCGAACAGGGGCAGCAGGCATTCGGCCAGCCGGGTCAGGTTCCACATCGCGATGCGCGGCTGGTTGGCGAAGGCGTAGCGGCCGAACTCATCGATCGAGGAGAACACCTGCTTGGGATCATAGGCATCCATGAAGGCGCAGGGGCCGTAATCGATGGTCTCGCCCGAGACGGACGTGTTGTCGGTGTTCATGACGCCGTGGATGAAGCCGACCAGCAGCCAGTCGGCGATCAGCTTCGCCTGCCGGGAGATCACCGCGTCGAGCAGCGCGTGATAGGGCCGCTCGGTGCGGGCGAGATCCGGATAATGCCGGCTGATGACGTGGTCGGCGAGCCGGCGGACGGCCTCGACGTCCTGACGCGCGGCGAAATACTGGAACGTGCCGACCCGGATGTGGCTGGTGGCGACCCGCGTCAGCACCGCGCCGGGCAGGGCGGTGCCGCGATAGACCTGCTCGCCGGTGACGACCGCCGCCAGTGATCGGGTCGTCGGGATGCCCAAGGCCGCCATCGCCTCGCTGACGATGTATTCGCGCAGCACCGGCCCCAGCGCCGCGCGGCCATCGCCGCGGCGCGAGAACGGCGTCGGGCCGGAGCCCTTGAGCTGGATGTCGCGGCGGACGCCGTTGCGGTCGACCACCTCGCCGAGCAGCACCGCCCGGCCGTCGCCGAGCTGCGGCACGAAATGCCCGAACTGGTGCCCGGCATAGGCCATCGCGATCGGCTCGGCCCCCTCCGGCACGGTCTTGCCGGCCAGGATCTCCGCGCCCTCCGGCGTCTCCAGCTCGGCCGGGTTCAGCCCGAGCTCCTCGGCCAGCGGTCGGTTGAGCTTGATCAGCCGCGGCGCGGCAACGGGGGTCGGGGCCACCCGGGCAAAGAAATTGTCCGGCAGCGCGGCGTAGGAGTTCTGGAAGGGGAAATGCACGGTCATAACTCCAAGATAGGCGCAAGGCGGCCGGTTTTCGAGCCCAAACGGCCGTCAGATGAGCGCTTCAGCGCCAGCCCAATTCGGCGGCAGCGCCGGTGGTTGCAATGAGGGCCTCCGGGGCGGAAAAGCCGTTCCTGCGGTTGCCGCGCCGGGGCGGCTCGGCTAAACCCAGCGCGCATTCGGCCTGCGCCTTCAAGGCTGCGCCGATTCCCTTTTCCTCACGCCGACCATTCAGGACGACCATGCATCGCTACCGGACCCATACCTGCGGCGCGCTCCGCGACAGCAACATCGGAGAGACGGTCCGGCTGTCCGGCTGGTGCCATCGCATCCGCGACCATGGCGGCGTGCTGTTCGTCGATCTGCGCGACCATTACGGCATCACCCAATGCGTCGTCGATCCCGACTCCAAGGCGTTCGGCCTGGCCGAGAAGCTGCGCTCGGAGTGGGTCGTGCGCATGGAAGGCAAGGTGCGCCATCGGCCCGCGGGCACCGAGAACGCGGAGCTGCCGACCGGCCAGGTCGAGCTCTATGTCGCCGACATCGAGGTGCTGGGCCCCGCGGCCGAGCTGCCGCTGCCGGTGTTCGGCGAGCAGGACTACCCCGAGGACATCCGGCTGAAATATCGCTTCCTCGACCTGCGCCGCGACAGACTGCACCAGAACATCATGACCCGCGGCGCGATCATCGATTCGATGCGCCGGCGCATGAAGGAGCAGGGCTTCTTCGAATTCCAGACCCCGATCCTGACCGCGTCGTCGCCGGAGGGCGCGCGCGACTTCCTGGTGCCGTCGCGCATCCATCCCGGCAAGTTCTACGCGCTGCCGCAGGCGCCGCAGCAGTACAAGCAGCTGCTCATGATGAGCGGCTTCGACCGCTACTTCCAGATCGCGCCCTGCTTCCGCGACGAGGATCCGCGCGCCGACCGCCTGCCTGGCGAGTTCTATCAGCTCGACGTCGAGATGAGCTTCGTCGAGCAGGAGGACGTGTTCGCGGCGATGGAGCCGGTCATCACCGGCGTGTTCGAAGAGTTTGCTAAGGACAAGCCGGTTACTAAGGGGTGGCCGCGGATTTCTTATTCGGCGTCAATTCGCGCCTTCGGCTCAGACAAACCAGACCTGCGGAATCCGCTGCTAATTCACGACGTCACACACATTTTCCGAGATTCCGGGTTTGGCTTGTTTGCACGCGGGATCGCAAACAACGAGAAAGTTCGGATTTGGGCCATTCCGGCTCCCAAGGGTGGTAGCCGGGCGTTCTGCGACCGCATGGACAGTTGGGCCAAGGGGGAGGGACAGCCCGGTCTAGGCTATATTTTCTGGAGGGACGGCGACGTTGCCGGAGCAGGACCAATTGCCAAGAATCTCGGTCCAGAAAGAACCGCAATCCTCATGCGAGAGCTTAATGGTCGATTAGGGCAATTCGTCCGGTTACCCGTACCGGTCGAGGAACAGACCATGCTGGAAAGCTTCCTGGACGAAAATTTTCCGATCGAGGTAGCTCGGCCATACCGGGATTTGCGATCCAATGGTCTGCTCGATGGAGATGCCGTTTTCTTCGTGATGGGAGTGCCGAAAGACATCTATAAGTTCGCCGGCCTCGTTCGAACGAAAATCGGCGAGGAAATGGGACTTATTGATAAGGATCGCTTCGAGCTTGCGTGGATCGTCGACTTCTTGATGTACGAGTACGATGAGCAAGAGAAGAAGATCGATTTCTCCCATAACCCGTTCTCAATGCCGCGAGGTGGCTTGGAAGGTCTTCAGGCGGAAGATCCACTGACCATCCGGGCATTCCAGTATGATATTGTCTGCAACGGCTACGAGATCGCCTCCGGCGGCATCCGCAACCACAAGCCGGAAGCGATGGTGAAGGCGTTCGAGATCGCGGGCTATGGCGAGCAGGAGGTGGTCGACCGCTTCGGCGGCATGTACCGCGCCTTCCAGTACGGCGCGCCGCCGCATGGCGGCATGGCCGCCGGCGTCGACCGCATCGTGATGCTGCTCTGTGGCACCACCAACCTGCGCGAGATCTCGCTGTTCCCGATGAACCAGCAGGCCATGGACCTCTTGATGGGCGCGCCGTCGGAAGCGACGGTCAAGCAGCTCCGCGAGCTGCACATCAAGCCCAACTTGCCGAACAAGTAGTTCGGCAGCGTTCGAATGTAGGGTGGGCAAAGCGGCCGCCGTCAGGCGGCAGCGTGCCCACCGTTCATACGCGCATTCCGCGTGAGATGGTGGGCACGGCGCTCCCACAGATGGCCGTGAGGAGAGTGCAGGGGAGCGCCTTTGCCCACCCTACGTCCCCCTCACGCCACCGACCGCCCCGGCAGCATCCGCGTCAGCACGCCGTCGCGACGGACGACGTGATGAAACAGCGCGGCGGCGACGTGCAGGGCCACGACGACCCACGCGATCCATTTGCCGACGAAATGGTGGACCGCGTCGACCGGCGGCTCGAACCCCTCCCAGGTGATCCCCCATTGCGACTCCATCCAGCCGAACAACGCCGTCTCGCGAAAGCTCGGCAGCGCGAACAGTCCGAAATCGGTCGGCGCATCGGTGCCGATATAGCCGGTCAGCGGCATCAGGATCAGCAGGCCGTAGAGGCCCCAATGCGCTGATTCCGCGAGCCACGCCTCGGCATGCGAGGCGTGCGGCTGATCCGGCTGCACGTTGACGAGCCGCCACAGCAGGCGCGGCAACACCGACAAGCCGACGATCATGTCCAGCACCCAATGGATGTTGAGCACCGGCAGGACCTCGGGTGCAGTGTCGTCCATGAACCAGATCACGTAGTAGACCACCGCATAGGCCGCAATGAACGCCGCCGCGCTGGTCCAATGAAAGATCTTGGCGACCGCGCCAAACTCCAGCTTCGTATTCGTCCACGGCATTCCAGGTCCCCTCGCACATCACGCCGCACCGCAGCTAACGACCTGCTGCTATCGTCAAACCGCCGGTTCAGCCAGCGGCCTGCGCCGGGACCGAGCGGCTCCCCGGGTCAATTTCCTCTCACCGGGTCGTTATCGATTGCGAGCTGCGGCATGTCGTCGCCAGTCCTCCCGCATGGCGCGATCTCGCTCGGACGCAAGATGACCCAGCCTTGAAGGCGTCGCCGTGCATTTGATGGTCTCGCGTTAAGGCTGGTTAAGACTGCCAACAACTTCTCGCGGCGTCCGATAGCGTCCGGACCGGGTTGGATGCTTGGCAGCGCTCTGCGCCGGCGCCATCGTCCGGCCGGCGAGGCAAGCCATAGAGCAATGCGGCAAACCGTTGATTCCGAGAACTAATCGCGCAGGTCGGCTGTTAGTTCGGCGCCTTGCGTGTGGTCGCTCGTCGCGTCATCTCGCGGGACGGCGCGTGGCAGGCTCCCGGCCAGTCCGATCGGACGAATGGTTGTTGCGGTGTCATGCAACCCGTCCTTAATAGGATTGCTGTCTGACTCATGTAGTGAGCATGGCCAACCAATCAGAAGAAAACGGATAGTTCAAATATGACCGTTCGCTGGTGTGCGCTCCTTCTCGGTGTCTGCTTCCTCGCTTCTCCCGCCTCCGCTCTTGCCATCTCTCCCGATGCTGTTCGTGATCTCGCCTCCCGGGTCGGCCCGGTGGTCGGCCAGGCCGCGACCTGCCGCGAGATCGCCCAGGGGCGGGTCCAGACCATCATCGATCAGTTCAGTGAGGTGATCCGCCAGGGTTCGTCGAACACCGGCGAGCGCGATGGGCTGATCCGCAGCTTCAACAGCTACATCGCCGAGGGCCGCGGTCGCGTCGCGTCCTCGCAGGTGAATTGCCAGACCGCTGAGCGTCAGTTGGCCGAGCTCGAGCGGTCGCTCAGCCAGCAGCAGTCGGCTGCGCCCAGCCTGTCCTTCTCCCTGGCGCCCTCGACGGCGGCTGCCGCAACGCAGCCCACCGCCAACCTTCCGCCGCCGCTGCCGCGTGGCGTCAGCGAGACCGAGATCCGTTTCGGCACCGTCATTCCGTTCTCGGGTGTCCGCAAGGAGTCCGCGCGCCAGATGAAGGTCGGCATCGAGACGGCGTTCAACCGCGCCAACGACGCCGGCGGCATCAACGGCCGCAAGCTCAGGCTGATCGCGGCCGACGACGCCTATGATCCCTCCAAGACGATCGGCGCGATGACGCACCTCTACGAGAAGGAGCAGGTGTTCGGCTTCATCGGCAACATGGGCACCGCCAACAACGCGCTGGCGATCCCGTACGCGCTGGAACGCCGCGCGTTGTTCTTCGCGCCCTATAGCGGCTCGGCCATCGTGCGCCGCGACCCGCCCGACCGCTACGTCTTCAACTACCGTGCGAGCTACGCGGAGGAGACGGCGGCGATCGTCCACTATTTGATGAAGGTCAAGCGCATCCCCGCCAAGCAGATCGCGGTATTCGCGCAGAACGACGGCTATGGCGACGATGGCGCCAACGGCGTCGCCAAGGCGTTCCGCGCGCAAGGCATCACCGATCCGATCATCCGCTACGGTTTTCCGCGTGGCACGCTCGAGGTCGATGAGGCCGTCAGCCAGCTGAAGGCGCAGAAGCCCACGATCAAGGCCGTGATCATGATCGCGACCGACCGCGCGGCGGCGAAGTTCATCGAAAAGACCCACGAGGCCGTGCCGGGGCTGATCTACGCCAACATCTCCGCCGTCGGATCGTCGTCGCTTGCGGCGGAACTGAAGCTGCTCGGGCCGAAATACACCAAGAATGTGATCGTCACCCAGGGCGTCCCGTCGGTCGCCGGCTATTCGAGCCTGGTGCTCGACTACAAGACGGCGCTGGAGAAGTACTTCCCGGGCGAGGCGCCGGACTACACCTCGCTCGAGGGCTTCATCTCGGCGAACATCCTGATTCAGGCGCTCAAGCAGACGACGCCGCTCGACACCGAGCGCTTGGTCGACACGCTGGAGTCGATGCAGAACATCGATCTCGGCCTCGGTAGCAAGCTGTCGTTCGGCCGTGCCGAGCACCAGGCCTCGCACAAGATCTGGGGCACTGCGCTGGACGAGACCGGCACCTACCAGGCGATCGAGCTGGAGTAGGCACGAAGCATAGTGGCGTGGCGAGCGCAACTCAGCTCGCCCGCCTCGCCAGCAGCAGTGCGCCGCCGAGTCCGCACATGACGACGCCCGAGGCCTTCCGCATCCGCGTCACGAGGCTCGGGCGTGTGACGAGCCCTTGCCGGGCCTTGGCCGCCCACCATGTCACCGCCAGATCGACGCTGGTGTTGAGCGCCACGGAGATCAGCCCGAGCACGACGAACTGCGCGGCGACGTCGCCTGAGGGATCGACGAATTGCGGAAGGAAGGCCAGGAAGAATGCCGCCGTCTTCGGATTGAGCGCCTCCACGATGATGCCGTCGCGAAACGCCTGCCGGCTGCCGGTCGTCGTCACCTCGGCCGGCCCCACGACCCGCGCGTCGCGCCAGGTCTTCACGCCGAGCCAGATCAGGTAGAATGCCTTGCGCCTCATGTTCTCGACGGCCACAGTCATGCTCGTCCAGGACCAAACGGAAAGAGGCTGCATCGGTACACAGGCGCGCCTTGCGTTGATAGCTGAAGCACGGTGCGATCGTGGTGAGTAATCAGACTAATAGGGATGCCGTACGTCTCATTTGCGCCCGACGGGCAATTGTCGCATCCGACGCATGCGCAAACTGCCCGTCGTGTTAGTTCGTCGCAAACATTTCCCTTGCGCCGTCGGGCAAATCACATCCACATTTCCGGCCATCCCGCCTCGATGAAGAGGGACGGTTCGCGGTCGTCACGAGACGTGAGGCGGGGAGGCGGTGGCTGCATCGTGTCGCAACGTGCGTAAGTGCGTGGACGAACGACACGGTGCAGGCGGTCAAGTCGCGTGGTCTCGACACCCCGACGCTGGTGTCCAGCGCAATGCGCGTCAGCGTATTGTCGCCATGGTGGCCAACAAGCCGGCGCACCAGGGAGAGCGCGAAGCAGCCGACAAGCCCACCGCGCAGGGAATGCCGGATGACCGGCTGAACCTGTGGTACCTGCCGCCTGCATTTTCTTACGCAGGCGGGCCATGGGTTGCGGCCAGCACCCGGCATTCCCTGCGCCCTCTTCGTAGGAGAGAGGGGCGAACGAACGGAATAACTCGGGCGTAGTCAGCCGCGGGATCGCGGAGGTGTGTCCGTCAGCTCATCAAAGTGATTGCTTAGAGCGACGACTACATGCGGGGGACGCGTCGTAGATCAAAGGGATTGCGTTGAAGTTGAAGTTGGGGCGGCGGCCAACGCTCTCTCTCCCCGGAAGGACGGGGAGAGAGAGCGCCGTTTGCGCGAGGTGGGAGTGAACAACTACGGCGCCGTCTGCGCCTTGATCTTGAACTGCGCCAGGGCGCTCGGCGGGTCGATGGCGATCAACTGGGCGAGCTGCATGGCCGGGACCTTGGCGCGTGGCGAGAGCTTCAGCGTGAAGGTCTGGCGCGGCCTCTCGACGAAGCGGCCGAGCGCATCCACCGCGCTTGCCACGTCGGCATTGTCGGCTGCGACCTGCGCGCCGATCGCCTTGATGCTGTCGACCAGCGCCTTGCGCGCGGCATCGCGGGGGATGGAATGGCCGCGCGCGTAGTTGGCGACGAGCACGTCGACGGCGCCGAGATCGCGCAGCGTCAGAGCGAGGCCGGCCGCCTCGATCTTCTCCGCCGCAATCATGGCCTGCTGCACGTCGACCGTGAACACCTCGCGCGGCACCTGCGCCAGCGACACGGTGGCGGAGGCGGCGACGAGATTGCTGACTTCGAGCTTGAACGGCTCCAGCGCGAAGGTCCCAGCGCTCTCGGTCCAGCCGAGGCCGAGATCGGCATCGAACGCGGCGGTGTCGATGCCGGCGACCAGCAGCGGCAGCAACGCCGGGTTCGACGGATCGAGTGGCCCGGCCATCTTGGCGACCAGGCGCGCCTTGGTCGGGATGGGACCGACGAACTGGCCCCAGTCGAGGCTGATATTGTCGATCTGCACCGGCTTGTCGCCGGTCGTGTAGGGCGTCGTCAGCGCCTTCAGCTCGACGCCGTCGAGCATCTTGAACAATTCGGCGGCGTCGGCCGCGGCGGGCTTGGCGCCGGCGGCGGAATATTTGGCTGCGAAATGCATCAGGCCGGCGAAGTCGAAGCCCTTCAGGGCGAAGCGGCCGAGCTTGACCGGCCCATTCGGCGCGCGGCCGTCGAGACCCTCCACGGCGATGTCGCCCTTGCCGTCCTTCAGGTCGGCGCGGATCGCCGCGAGCTTGAACGGGCCCTGCGGGGTTTCCACCGCGAGGCCGCGGATCTCGGCATTGCGTATCGCCATGCCTTCATAGACGCCGGCGACCCGCTCCATCAGATCGCGTCCCTGCTCGGGCGTGGGAGGGCCGGACGGCATGGTCGGCAAGGCTGCGATCAGCGCCGGCAGTTGCAGGCGCGACGGACGGACGTTGAACTCGTCGAGCGTCGCGCCGTCGATGCGCATGCGTATGCCGGCCGACGAGTTGATCTCGTAGGCTCCCATCGTGACCTTGCCGTAGACGCGGTAGGTGCGATCGTCCTTGGCGGCATCGGGACTGAGCAAAGCGAGGAGCGCGTTGGTGTCCAGGTCGTGGTGAACGATGTCCGCGATGCGTCCCTGCATCTTATCGGCCTTGCCGCCAGGCTGTTGCGGGCTCATCGTGAAGGTGACCTCGTCGAGCTTGTAGCTCGCGATCCGGCCGGCCTTGATGCCGTCGAAGCTCAGCCCGGAATAGGTGAATTCGGCCGGGCCGGTCGCGGCGCCGCCGTCCATGGTGCCCGTGGTGCGCGGCACCGTGATCGAGGTGGCGTTGATCGCGACGAACTGCTGGACGAGCGCCCGGTAGACGTCGAGCGTGCCGGTGCCGGCAGGGATCGCGGCGAACCGGGCGGGGCCGGCATAATCCTTCACCACCAGTTGAGGCATCTTGTAGCTGATGCGCAGCGCGGCGGGGCCGGCGGCCTGGCCGCTCATCGTCACGTCGTTCAGCTCAATGCTGGCCGCGGAAACGTGCTCGCTGTCGGGCTGGCTCAGCCCGGTCGCGGTGACGGTGCCGAAGCTGGCGCTCGCCGGTGGCTGGCTGGCCGATTCCAGCTTGACGTCGGCGATCGTCAACTTGCGCGACCAGAGGTCGAAGGCGACCTTGCCGTGGGTGGCGGTGGCGCCGCTCTGGCGGATCTGGGCGAAATTGGCCTCGACCTCGCGCTCGGCGCGCGCCTGGGCGTACCAGGGGACGCCGATGAAGCCGGCTGCGCCCAGGGCTACCGCTACGAGGACTGCGATGACGACACGTTTCATTCGATATGCTCCGCCCAACGCTTAGGCAGCAGGAGGGTGATGGTCTCAGGGAAATCGATGGAGTAGGGATGTACTTCTGCGAATTAAGGAATCGCTGGCCCGGGATGCCGACGAACATGGTTTCGGATGTTGCATGAAAGCCGTCCAACGTGCATCACATGCGCTTCCACCGGCCGGAAAAACCGACGTCTGAACGAAACGCAAGAGACCAAAATTCCGGGTCGGAAACGCTGGAGCACGTATGTCGTCGTCCTATTCTGAAGATCTTCGTTCCGCAGCCCTGGCCTATCACCGCCTGCCGCGGCCCGGCAAGCTGGAGATCCAGGCCTCCAAGCCGCTCGCCAACCAGCGTGACCTGGCGCTGGCCTATTCCCCGGGCGTGGCGGCAGCGTGCACCGAAATCGCCAACAATCCGGCGGAGGCCGCCTCGCTGACGGCGCGCGCCAACCTCGTCGCCGTCGTTTCCAACGGGACCGCCGTGCTCGGCCTCGGCAATATCGGCCCGCTGGCCTCCAAGCCGGTCATGGAAGGCAAGGCGGTCCTGTTCAAGAAATTCGCCGGCATCGACGTGTTCGACATCGAGATCAATGCCGAGACGATTGATCGCGTGGTCGAGACGGTGGCCGCGCTGGAGCCGACCTTCGGCGGCATCAATCTCGAGGACATCAAGGGACCGGAGTGCTTCGAGATCGAGGCGCGGCTCAAGGAGCGGATGAAGATCCCGGTCTTCCACGATGATCAGCACGGCACCGCGATCATCGTCGGCGCCGCGATCAAGAACGCGCTGTCCCTGGCGGGGAAGCAGCTTTCCGAGGTCAAGATCGTGACCTCGGGCGCGGGCGCCGCCGCGATTGCCTGCCTCAATCTGCTCGTCTCGATGGGCGCGAAACGCGAGAACATCTGGGTCTGCGACATCGACGGTGTGGTGCATGAGGGCCGCAACACGCTGATGGATCCGTGGAAGGCGGTCTATGCGCAGAAGACCGACAAGCGGACCTTGGCCGATGTGATCGGCGGCGCCGACATCTTCTTAGGGCTCTCCGCCGGCGGCGTGCTGAAGCAGGAGCTGCTGAAGCAGATGGCCGAGAAGCCGCTGATCATGGCGCTGGCCAACCCGAACCCTGAGATCATGCCGGAGGAGGCGCGCGCGGCGCGGCCGGACGCGATGATCTGCACCGGGCGTTCGGACTTTCCGAACCAGGTCAACAACGTCCTCTGCTTCCCGTTCATCTTCCGCGGCGCGCTCGACGTCGGCGCGACCGCGATCAACGAGGCGATGAAGCAGGCGGCGGTCGATGCGATCGCGCAGCTCGCCCAGGACCCGCCGTCGGACGCGGTGAGCCGCGGCTTCGACACCGGCGAGACCCAGGGCTTTGGCCCGGGCTCGCTGATCCCGTCGCCGTTCGATCCGCGCCTCATCCTGCGCATCGCGCCGGCGGTGGCGAAGGCCGCGATGGAGTCGGGCGTGGCGACCCGGCCGATCACCAATTTCGACGAGTACACCGCGCTGCTCGAGCGCTTCGCGTTCCGCTCCGGCCTCGTGATGAAGCCGGTGTTCGCGAAAGCGAAGGCGCAGCCGGTGCGCGTGATCTACGCCGAGGGCGAGGACGAGCGCGTGCTGCGTGCCACTCAGGTGGTGCTGGAAGAGAAGCTGGCGCGCCCGATCCTGGTCGGACGTCCGAGCGTCGTCGAGGCGCGCATCAAGCGCTTCGGCCTGTCGATCAAGGCCGGGCGTGACTTCGATCTCGTCAACCCCGAGGACGATCCGCGCTACCGCTCCTATGTGCAGAGCTACATCGAGATCGCCGGCCGGCGTGGTGTGACGCCGGATGCGGCGCGCACGGTGGTGCGCACCAATGCCACCGTGATCGCTGCGCTCGCAGTCGTGCGCGGCGAGGCGGATGCAATGATCTGCGGCGTCGAGGGCCGCTACATGAGCCATCTGCGTCACGTGCGCGAGATCATCGGCTTCATGCCGGGGGTCAGCGACTACGCGGCGCTGGCGCTCACCATCACCAGCAAGGGCGCGTATTTCATCGGCGATACCCAGGTGCGCCCCGATCCGACAGCCGAGGAGCTCGCCGAGATGGCGTCGCTCGCGGCCAATCACGTCACGCGCTTCAACATCAAGCCGAAGATCGCCTTCGTCTCACACTCCGATTTCGGCGGCTACGACACGGATTCGTCCCGTAAGATGCGGCAGGCCACGGCGCTGCTGAAGCAGCATCGCCCGGACCTCGAAGCGGACGGCGAGATGCAGGGTGATACCGCGCTGTCGGCGACCGCGCGCAAGGCGATCCTGCCGCATTCGGATCTCGAAGGCTCGGCCAACGTGCTGATCATGCCGAACCTCGATGCCGCCAACGTGGCCTATCAGATGATCAAGGTGTTGGCGGATGCGGTTCCGGTTGGGCCGATCCTGATCGGCCCCGCGCGCCCGGCGCATATCTTGACGCCGTCGGTGACGGCGCGCGGCATTCTCAACATGACGGCGGTGGCCGCCGTCGAAGCCCAGGAGCGGGCGGGGAGGGCGCAGCCGACGCTGTTTGCGTGATCCGCCTGACGTGATCGAAGTGTGGCGGAATTCGTCCGGTTTCGGTCGCATTCCGCCCGCCTTTGTTGGTGAAAAGCGTTCGCGATGTCACACATCCGGCCGCGTAGGCCGGCGGTATCTGTTTGAAGTTCAGCCGTGAGGGCGAGAATGCCGGGTTTCATTACGTTCGGGCGCGTTCTGTTCGCCGTGATCTTCATCTATTCGGGCGCGACCAAGCTGTTCGGCATTCCGGTGACCGCTGACATCATCGCCGCCAAGGTCACGATTCCGCCGCTGCTCGCGCCCTATGCGGCGCAGCTCGAGGCGGCAGCGAAGATGCCGATGCCGCAGATCCTGGCCATTGCCTCCGGCGCCTTCGAGGTGTTCGCCGGCGCGATGATCGCGCTGAATTTCCTCGGGCGGTTCTTCGCGGCGCTGATGATCCTCTTCGTCGGCGCGACGATCTTCTACTTCCACGATTTCTGGAACCAGACCCCGCCCGACAACGCCAAGACCCTGATCGACGCGCTGAAGAACCTCTCGATCATCGGCGCGCTGTTCATGATCTTCGGCTACGGCAAGGGCCCCAAGGCGCCTGAGCAAAGCGCCTATGGCGACATCTGACGGTCCGGATCAGGCTGCGCGCTGCCAGGCGGTGACGCTGACGTCGTGGTCGGGATCGAGCATCAGCTGATTGGCCGGTGTCAGGCCGTGCGCCGTCAGCACCTGCTGCGGCGACCGGCCGGGGCCGACCTCGGTGAAGCAGGGCGCGCCGCCGGGCAGTTGCACGCGGGGTGCGAGTGACAGGAAGAAGGTATCGTAGCGGTCCATGAACATGTCGAACACGACGGGGCCGCCAATGATCGCCACGGTGCCGGTCGCGACGCCCGCGGCCTCGCAGGCCTGCTCGAACGAGGCGCCGACGGGGTTCCACAGCGTGGAGAGCGGCTTGTCCGGATCGGGCGCCAGCGCTTTGACCTTGCGGGTCACCACCAGCCGGCGGCGCTTCGGCGAGTTCGGCTGGTCCTCATAGGAGTTGCGGCCATGGACGATCAGATCGGCGCCGTCCAGCGCGCTGGAGAAGAACTGAGCGTCACCCGGGAATTTGAGAACCCCGGGCATCACATTATCCGTATCGGCCAACATGCCGTCGGCCGATACGATCACATAACCTTCAATACGAAGCTTGGTCACTGACGAAAGGAATCCTGTCTCATTCGGATACTGTCGTCACAACGCTCGAGACCGGCCGTTGGCTCACCGTCGGTAGCTTCGCGACCTTGCCGAGCTGCTCATCATATTGCGGCAGCGACTGCACCGGCGCCTTGGCGCGCATCGCGACCACCTTATAGCCGCCGGCCTTCAGGCGGCGCAGCATCTCGGGCAGGGCTTCGGCGGTGTGCTTGTGGAAGTCATGCATCAGGATGATGCCCTTGCCGAGCTTGTCGAGCTTCTTGAAGGTGACGTCGATCACCGCCTGCGCGTTCTTCGCCTTGAAGTCGAACGAGTCGAGGTCGCAGGAGAAGATGCCGATGTTGCGGGTGCCGAGATAGGTCACCATCTCCGGCGGGTGCTGCAGCGCCGGGAAGCGGAAGAACGGCGCTGGCGAGTTGCCGCCGAGCGCCCATTTCACGGCGCTGATGCCGAGCTCGATCTCTTCCTTGCGCTGGTCCTCGGTGAGCTTCTTGTTGGTCAGCGCGGCATGCGACCAGGTGTGCGTGCCGACCGTGTGGCCGGCGTTGTAGACCTGCTTGAGGATCTCCGGATAGTAGGTCGCGTGCTTGCCGATGATGAAGAAGATGCCCGTCGTGCACTGGTCCGCGAGCGCCTTGAGCACGCCGGGGGTGTTCTCCGGCCACGGGCCGTCGTCGAAGGTCAGCACGACTTCATGGTCCTTCAGGAAGTCGAGGTCCTTGAAGTGCTCGAAGCCGAAGCCGGGGCCGCCGGTCGTGTCGATCTCGACGGTGCGGCCGACACCGAGCGCCTCGGGGTTCATGCAGGGCGCGCGCGGCGGCTGGGCCTGGGGCGCAGCCGCTTGGGCTGCGACCGGCACCGGAGCTGCAGCGGGCGTCGGCGCTGCCGCCGTGCGCTGCGCCTGCGACCAGGCGGCGCCAGACGCCAACAGCGAGGCCGCCAGAGAACCTGCGAACACCAATCCAGCCGCAATCCGCATCGTGTTTCCTCGGGGGTTGTTGCAACGGGAGCGTCGGGGATCCAGAGTCGCTCCACCATCCGGCTTGGAATACTACCCCAGCGGCCGGATCGGCGCCAAAAGGAAACGAGGCAAAAACACGGGGAAGTTGCCGGCTCCCGCCGCATTCTTGCCAAGTGTTGCTTAAAGGGAGGCTCAGCCGGCGGCGAGCATCCGGGCCACCGCGGTTTTGACCCGCGTATCGGTCGGCTCGACCGACGAGGCGAACACGTCGGCGATGTAGCCGTCGCGGCCGACCAGGTACTTGTGGAAGTTCCAGCGCGGGGTCTCCTTGGGCCGCGCTTCGGCCGCCCAACGGTAGAACGGATGGGCGTTGGAGCCCGTGACGACAGCCTTCGACGTCATCGGGAAGGTAACGCCGTATTCCTTGTTGGCGAGCTCGGCAATGTCGCCACCGATCCCCGGCTCCTGGTTGAAGTCGTTCGATGGCACCGCGATGATGGTCAGGCCGCGCTCATGGAACTCGCTCCAGAGCTGCTGCAGCCCGGTATATTGGGGCGTGTAGCCGCATTGCGAGGCGGTGTTCACGACCAGCACCGGCTTGCCGGTGAAATCGGCCAAGCGAATCGGCTCGCCCGACGGCACTGGGAAGGTGAAGCGGTAAGCCGTGGTCTTGCTCACCGCGTTGTCGGCGTGAGCCGCGCGCGACGCGAGCATTGTGCCGGACAAGGACGCGCCGAGGCCGAGAACAACCATCCTGCGATCGATCATGTGAATCTCCCTGTGCAGAGCCAGCCCCGTCAGCATGCATGCGCCCGCGCTCGGCCGGCCGTTGTATCAACGGGCGCGGCATTGCGTTGGATCAGGCTGCTTTCCAGCAAGGGATACCCTTGCCCTGGGGCGGAAAGAGGGAGGTCGTCGGTCGTCAGCGCAGCGAAACGATGAAGTCGGTGCCTTCGCCGGTCTCGCCCTGGTTGATGCCCTGGTCGGAGACGATCAGCGAACTTCCGGTCGACAGCGCCTCGCCGAGCCAGGCCATGACGTCGGCAGGGATCGTGATGCGGTCGAGCGCTTCGGACGGCGTGCTCAACACGACCGCCGGCTTTGTTTCGACATGCGCCTCCGCGACCTTCTTGCCGCGTCGGACCGCCTTGTCGGCCCCTTCATTGGCTGCGGCGCCGCGCGCCGAGGTCGGCAGCGAGATCACCGTCCAGCGCATCGTTGCCGGATCCGCCTTGTCAGTCGCCGCGGTGAACACGTGGGTGCCGAGCGGCTTGTCGGAGGGCGCGATGGTCACTGCCGTGTTGAACACCGGCGCGAAGTTCTGGCGGACGTAAAGCTTGGAATCCTTGCGGCTGATGAAGATCGCGATCTGGCTGTTGCGCTTCAACTCCGGCTTCGGTGCGATCGGCTTGTCGGGCGCGGCGACGCGGGATTGGTCCTTGGTGAGATCGTTGGCATCGGCAGGCTTTGCCGGAGTGTCGGCGGTCGTCGTGGACGGCCCGGCAGGCTGGTCGGCGATCTTCGCGTCACCAGCCTTTGCCTCGGCAGGCTTTGCTTCGTCGGGCTTGAGGTCGGTGGATCCCGTCGCCTCCGCATGGCCCCTGTCGCTCGGTGCGGGCTGGCTCGCCAGAGCCGGTCCGGTCTCGCTCTCAGCCGGCTTGGGCTCGTCCGAAGTCGCGGCTTCGGCCTTGACCGGCGCAGCGCTTGAGGTGGGCGCGGCCTCGCTGGTTGTCGTGTCGGCGACGGCAGGCTTCAGATCGGCGGCTGGATTGGGAGCTTCGCTCGTGTTCGACCGCGGTTGTTCGGCGCTCGGCGAAGCGATGGAGGTCGTGGCCGGCATGCCGGTGGCGTTGCTGGCATCGGCGGTTCGCAACGGGCGGGCGGCCGCACTGATGTCGCTGGCGCCCTCAGCGTGGCCGATCGTGGCGCGCAGGTCGATCGTGGCAACGGTGATGGTCGGCGTCGCCACGGCTGCGCCCTTGTCCGACTTGGTCCCAGGAGCGCTGGCGTCGGGCTGCACCGCGGCGCTCGGCTGCGGCGCCTTCAGTGCGGCGAGCATCGGATGTGAGAAGCTGGCCGGCGCCACCTCACCTGGCGTCACGAGAACGCGCGATCCCATCCGCGTCCAGCCATAGATCTTGGGTGCAAAGCTCGCGGGCATGCGGATGCAGCCATGCGAGGCGGGATAGCCCGGAAGAACGCCGGCATGGAGCGCGACGCCAGACCAGGTGATGCGCTGCATGAACGGCATCGGCGCGCCGCTGTAGATGTTGGAGCGATGGAATTTCTGCTTCTGGATGACGCTGAACACGCCCATCGGCGTGGAGTGCCCCTTCATGCCGGTCGAGACCGGCGCCTCGGCGAACAGGCCGTTGGCGTCATACACCTTGACTTGCTGTTTGTTGATCGACACAGCGATCGTGAGCGGCCCCTGTGGCTTGGCTGCTTCCTTCTCGATCGTCGCGGTCTTCTTGACCTTCGGCTTGCGGGGCGACATCGCCGGACGCACAGGTGGCGCGATGGTGACCGGCTGCTGGTCATTCCAATAATAATAGGACGCAGCGTCAGCCCATGATGTGGCGGCTAGAACAAGCGGTACTGAAACGATTGCTGCACAAAAGAACCGCCCCCTGGCGGCTGCACGAACGCAGAGCATTCCGGCAAATCCTCAAGAACCATCTGGTCTTTAGTGTCGCAGACGGAGTCTGCGTTCACCAGCTTGGGGCTTCTGCCCGCCCTGATTTTCGTTCCGATCGTAGCAGAAAAGCCTCACATCCCGTTAAACGCGCATCGCGCAGCGGCAGGCAGTGCCTTCCTTGCAGGCGTTTGTGTTCCTACATGGGCGGTACGCCGAGCATCGGCGGTATAACGGAGACCGACATGTCGTTCAGAGCCACCAAACGGTTTGATCTGTGGCTGAAAACCTTAGCATTCCTATCGCTTATTGGACTGTCCTCGCCCGTGGTGTCAGCCTACGCCGCCGATGAGCCGGATCTGATCTTCCGTCGGTCGACGGTGTTCAAGCTGCTGAGCCCGAATGACAAGCTCGCCACCTATGGCGTTGATGATCCAGAGGTTGAGGGCGTGGCCTGCCACTTCACCGTTCCTCAGAAGGGCGGCTATGCCGGCTGGCTTGGCCTTTCCGAGGAGGTCTCGGACATCTCGCTCGCTTGCCGGCAGATCGGACCGATTCGCTTCAAGCGCAAGCTGCGAGCAGGCCGACGACATGTTCCGGCAGCGGCGGTCGCTGTTCTTCAAGAAGATGCAGATCGTGCGCGGCTGTGACGCCAAGCGCAACGTGCTCGTCTACATGGTCTATTCCGACAAGCTGATCGAAGGTTCGCCGAAGAACTCGACGTCATCGGTCCCGGTGATGCCCTGGGGCAAGTCCGACGATGGTGAAGTCCAGAAGTGCGGCGACTTCATTCAATAGGAAGTGCACCGATCGCCGATCGGCTGTCCGTCTTGCCATGCAATCTGCGTTGGCCCGGATCGTGGCAGCCGATCAGTTGGACCAGGCTTTGCGGTGTCGAGCCAGCAAAGCTCTCGCGACTCTGCTGAGCCATCGGTGCGGACAGCGGACTGCGCCGGTGCTGCGTTTTGGCGGCGGAGGCAGGGATGGGCGTCTTGTTCATGTGGCAGCGTTACAGCACCGATCTTAAGAAGCCCTGCATGGCCCGAATCTGAGGTCGGGCCGCGCGGTCAATTGCTTCCGTGCCGATCCACCGCGTGGGCATCCCCTGTTTGATGGACGCCGGAGCTTCTCGTTTGGATTGCATTTTGTGTCGTCGGGCAAGCCGCACGAAACAAAACAGCGGTCGACGAAACCATTTCAGGCTTGTGGCGCCGCCCGGATGAAACGTGAAATGGCTATGAAACATCGGCGGGCGGCGATGTCATCCATTGTGTCGTCCGGTTCGGCGCGGGTGTCATGAGAAGAATACGAGGCCAGCGGTCCATCATGCTCATTCGACTGGGTGCTGCGGCGCTGGCCGTTCTGTCCTGTCTCTCCTGGTCTCCTGTCGATGCCCAGCCTGCAGCGCAATGGTCCGATCTGCGGAGCGAGTTCGTCCGTCAATGCGCCCCTCACATGATCGGCCGATGGGGGCATCCCGAAGCTGTCTGCTCCTGCCTGCATGACCAGGCCGCTGCCGTGGTGGAGGATGTCGATCTGCGCGAGGCACTGCTGCGCGGGATCAGGGAGACCGGCGTGCCCACGATCGAGACGGCGTGGGTGCCGCCGGCCAAGCGGGGCGAGATCGGCCCAACCTTCACCAGGATCGCCAAACCTGCTCTGCAATGCCTGTTCGATCCACCCGCTGACCATCAGACGGCCGACGTGCCGCAGAACTGAGCGCTGACCACGTCGGCTGTCCACGCTTACGATCATTCCAAGCCATACTGCGACATCAGCGACTGTACCTCGGGCCGGCGCATGATGCGGGCGATCTGGGTCTCGACGCTCGTCTCGGTGCCGCGTGCGGACGATCTTGCTGCCGGTTTGCGGGCAGGGTGTGCCGGGGCCGCGCTGGTCGGGGTCGGCTGACGCTGCGCCTGAACGGTCTTCTCGGGCGTCGGCGACTTGGTCGACGGGGCGACGGCAACGGCTTGGGCCCGGGACGGCGGGGCGGCCGATGCCGCCGGAGCAGCAGCGGTGGGCGATGCTGGGGCAGGTGCGGCGACGGTTGCGGCAGGAGGCGTTGCCGGAACTGCAGGCGGTGGCGCGACGGTGTTGGCGACAACGGGCGGCGCGACGGGCGTCGTGTTGGATGCTTTGACAATATCGGCTGTGGGCGCAGCGGCCACCACTGCGTTGGCCCGGAGTTGCGGCGAAGCTGCTTCCGGCGCGATGACAGGCGCAGGGACCGCCGTGAGCGTCGCGCTCGGCGGCGCAATCGGCGCAGGGGGCTCGATCACCGGCAGCGGCGCAGCGATGGCTGTCGTCTCCACGGGGGCGGCGATGGACGCGCTGGTGATCTTCTCGCTCCGGTCCAGCTCCGGCTTCTTGATGTCGCCGGGGACATTGAGGGCCTGCGTCTGGGCGTGAGCCAGCATCTGCCGTGCCGTCATCGGTGTTTCCGCAAAGGCTGCCATCGGCCACAGGACCGCGGCCGCAAGCGTCAGCTGGAGGGTCGTCGCGCGCGATGTGAACTTTGTCATGGCTGGCTCCTTGCAATCTGTGTTCGTTGCTTTCAGGCCGCGGCGCTGGCGGTCGCCCGGTCGTGGGCGACGACGACGCGCTGGCCGCGCATCTTGGCGATCACCTCGTCGCGCGGGCCGCATGCCAGCGTCTTGCCGAAGGCCATCACCATGATGCGGTCAACATGCGCCAAAAGCTGCGGGCGGTGCGTGACGACGATCACAGTTCGGCCGGCGGCCTTCGCCTGGGCCATGGCGTGAGCCAGCGCGCGCTCGCCATCCTCGTCGAGGTTGGAGTTCGGCTCGTCGAGGATCAGCAGCCGCGGATTGCCGTAAAGGGCGCGGGCGAGGCCGACGCGCTGGCGCATGCCGCCGGACAGCGCCACACCGCCTTCGCCGATCGGCGTGTCGTAGCCGTTGGGCAGGCGCAGGATCACGTCATGCGCGCCGGCAGCCTTGGCAGCGGCGACGACGGCCGCTTCATCCACCTTCGCAAGGCGCGCGATGTTGTCGGCCACGGTGCCCGAGAACAGCTCGATGTCCTGCGGCAGATAGCCGATGTGCTTGCCGAGGCGGTTCTGGTCCCACTGGCTGTAGGCGGCGCCGTCGATGCGGATCTGGCCCTCGCGCAGCGGCCAGACGCCGGCCATGGCGCGCGCCATGCTCGATTTGCCGCTGGCGGAGGCGCCGACGATCGCAAGGCTCTCACCGGCCTTGAGCGAGAAGCTCACGCCCTTGACCGAGGGACGGCCCGCCGCTGGCGGCCAGACCACGGCGTTCTCGACCTCGATGTCGCCGCGCGGCGTCGGCAGCGCGGTCGGTGCGGCGGTCACGGGCAGGGCCTGGAACAGCTCCTCGAGGCGACGATAGGCTGAGCGGAAGGCGATGATGCGCTTCCACTGGCCGACCACCTGCTCAACGGGGGCCAGCGCGCGGCCCATGATGATGGAGGTCGCCATCATGGCGCCGGGCGAGATCTGCTGCTCGATCGCGAGCCAGGCGCCGATGCAGAGCAGGGAGGTCTGCACGGCCATGCGGGCGAACTTGGTGACGGAATGCATCGCGGCGCCGCGCTCGACCAGCGTGCTGTGGGCATCGACCATCGCCGACTGCCGGCAGCTCCAGCGATCCAGCACGATATCGCCCATGCCGAGGCCACGCACGACCTCGCCGTTGCGCAGCGCCGCTGCGACGAAGCGCGAGGCTTCGTTGGCCAGCGCATTGGTGCGCTCGACGCTGGAGCGCGTGTAGAACTCGGTGAACAGCGCCAGCGAGAACAGCACGGTCGCGCCGAGCAGCGAGAGGATGCCGAGATAGGCATGCTGCAGGAAGCACAGCGCGACGAACACCGGCGTCCACGGCAGGTCGCAGGCGATCGCCGCGGTGCCGCTCGAGATGCAATCACGGATGGTCTCGGCGTCACGGATGATCTGCTGGCCGAAGCGATGCCGCGGCGACAGCTCGGCTTTCATCATGGTCTCGAACAGCGGATGGCGCAGCGTGCCTTCGAACTGGACGCCGGCGCGCGCCAGTACACCGGAGCGGGCGAATTCGAGGACGCCGTACAGCACAAGGAAAACCCCGACGATCAGCGTGAGCATCACCAGCGTGCCGAGATTGCGGCTGGTGAGCACACGGTCATAGACCTGCATGGAGTAGAGCGGCGAGGCCAGCATGCTCGCATTGATGAACAGGCTGAGGACGAAGGTCGCGGTGAGCGCGGGAAAGCAGGCGCGGAGCGCGGTTCCCAGCGGGCTTCGTGTGGTGCTCGTCGTCATGATCAGATCCCCTTGCAGTGACGCTGGGGAGCTTCGCGCAAGCGAGCGTCAGCGACCGTGATCGGCATCACACAGCGCGATGCCGATCTGCGGGCGCTTGAGTTGGCCAGTTGCAGCCGCTACCGGATGGATCAGACCTGCTCAGATCTCGAAGCTTGCCTCATCAGTAGAGACCTCATGCCTGCCGTCACGTCCCAGACCATCCGGCTCGTCTCCGGCCTCGTCCTGTTTGCATTCGCGGCCACGCATTTTCTCAACCATGCCGTCGGTCTGTTCAGCCTCGAAGCCATGGACGAGGTTCAGGAGTGGCGGCTCTTCGTCACGAGGTCCTGGCCCGGGATGATCGTTCTGGTGGCGGCGCTGCTCGTGCATGCCGCACTCGCGGTTTTTAAGACGATCCGGCGTGGCACCTGGCGGCTGCCGGCTTGGGAGCTGATCCAGCTCGCGACGGGATTTGCGGTCCCAGCGCTGCTGCTGCCCCACATCATCGAGACACACGTGGCGCATGCGCTGTTCGGGGTGCAGGACAGCTACCTCTACGCGCTCGCCTTGCTGTGGCCGAACCTGGCGTGGGTGCAGAGCGCGTTGCTGCTGCTGGTCTGGACGCATGGCTGTGTCGGCCTGCACCACTGGCTGAAATTCCGCAGCTGGTACCGCTTGGCGCAGCCGCTGCTGATCATCCTGGCCGTCGCGGTGCCGATGGCGGCGCTGATGGGCTTCGTGGTGTCCGGGCGCGCCGTCGCTGCGTTGCTGAGTGATCCGGCAATGGCTGAGCGGATGCGCGATGTCACGCATTGGCCGAGCGAGCTCGATGCGAAGTGGATCGGTCTGTTGAAGATGTCGGCATGGATCGCTGTGGCGGCGCTGCTCGTGGCCGGCGCGACAATCGTGGTGTTCCGCCACATCGCGCTGCTCGCGGCGCCGAAGGTGGCCATCGCCTTTCCCGGAGGCACGACGATCCAGGCGGCGATCGGTCCAACGCTGCTCGACAGCATCAGGAGCAACGATCTCTCCGATGGCTCTGAATGCGGCGGGCGCGCCCGCTGCGGCCTGTGCCGGGTTCGTATCGAGAAGGGCGCCGAGACTCTGCCCGCGCCAGACCGTTCCGAGCGCGCGGTGCTCGCGAACTTGGCTGCGCCGGAGAATGTGCGGCTCGCCTGTCAGATCCGTCCCACGGCGCCCCTCACGGTCACGCCTTTGGTCGGAGGCGGGGACGCGCCGACGCTCGTGGCGGCACAAGGTGATGGTCCGGGTGAGCGCCGAACCGTCTGTCTCGTTGTTGTCCGCGTGCGCGCCTTCGCGACCATCGCTGGTGACCGCTTGGCGTCCGACCTCGCTTTCATGATGAACGAGATCTTCGGCGCCATTGGTACGGCTGTCGACGCCCATGCCGGACGCATCGACCGTTTCCTCGGCGACGGCGTGCTCGCCGTGTTCGGTGAGCAGCAGGAACTCGATCAGGCCTGTCGCGACGCGCTGCAGGCTGTCCATGCGATGGATCTGGCCATGGACCGCGTGAACGAGAAGATCGCAGCGGAGATCGGCCGCCCGGTCGAACTCGCGATCGGCGCTGATATCAGCAACACTGTCGTCGGACGGTTGAGCCTGGGACGCATGACGCAGGTCGCCGTGCTCGGACTTGGAACGGAGCGGCCGGCGCGAATGGCGCAGCTTGCGGATGCGCGCGGTTGGCAGCTTGTGATGTCGGACGACGTTGCCACGCGGGCTGGCTGGAGTGATCTCGCCGGGACGACCCGCGAGACTCTCGTGGGCGCTGAAGGAGGCGGGACGGCCGACGTGATCGGCGTGAGCCGCGCCCGCGACATCGCTGTCGTGACGGGCGCCGCACAAGCGGCCTCTGGTTAGGCGTTGGCTCATTTTTCGCGGAAGGTCTTGGCGAGCGTGTTGAGCAGCGGACCGACCAGATATTCGAGCACGGTGCGCTCGCCAGTGGAGATGATGACGTCCGCCTGCATGCCCGGCAGGATCTTCTCGGCGATCTCGGGCGGAATGGTCGAGTAGTCGATCACGACGCGCGCCTTGTAATAGCTCTGCTTGGAGGACTCGTCGGTCACCGCGTCGGCTGAGACGCTCTGGACCTTGCCGAAGATCGTCGGCGTCGTGCGCGAGGAGAAATTGGCGAAGCGCACCTCGGCCTTCTGGCCGACGGCGACACTCTCGATGTCGCGCGGCGAGACGTGGGCCATCACGTCGACGCCTTCGCCGACCGGCACGATCTCGGCGAGCGTATCGCCGGGCTTCACGACGGCGCCGACGGTGTGGACCTTCATGTTCATGACGATGCCGTCGCGCTCGGCGTAGATGTCGACGCGGCGCAGCACGTCCTCGGCGATGACGAGCTTCTCGCGCAGCTCGGACAGCTTGGCGCGGGTGGCATCGAGCTGCTGGCCGACCTCGGTCTGGTACTTCTGCAGGGCCTGGTCGATTTGCAGGCGCGTCTGCGCCGCGGTCTGGGTCAGCCGCGCCACGTCGGCCTGAGCCTGGCCGAGGTCACCTTCGATGCGGGCGCGGTCGCGTTCCAGCTCAAGGAACTTGTTGCGCGGATAATAGCCGGCCGCGACCGCGGGTCGGACATTGTTCATCTGCGTGTCGAAGCTCGCGAGCTGGGCTGCGAGCGCGGTGCGCTGGCGGTCGCGGCCGGCGAACTCCTGCTGCTGCTGGACGATCTGCGAATTGAGGATGTTGATCTGGCTGATCAGGCCGTTGCGACGCTCGATGAACAAGCGCTGCTGGTCGGCAATGGCGAGCGCAGCCTCCGGCACATTCTGGCGATTGAGCAGGCTGTCGGGAAAGGTGATCATCCGGGCATTGCCGCGCTCCGCGAGCAGACGCGCTTCTTCGGCCAATGCGGCGTCCATCTGCTTGCGCAACAGGTCGGTGTTGGCCTGGGCTTCGATCGGCTGCAGCCGGAACAGCAGGTCGCCGCGGTGAACGGCGCGAGTCTCCTTGGCGAGGATCTCTCTGATGATCCCGCCTTCGCGGTGTTGCACCACCTTGTGGTCGCCTGAGACGGAGACGGTGCCCGGTGCGATCGCTGCTCGATCGAGCGGCGCAAAGCCGGCCCACACGCCGAAGCCACCGAAGACGAGCGCGATCGAGACGTAGCCGAGCAGGGCGTAGCGGCCGAAATCGGCCTTGACCGGCTGCGGCCGGTCGGCCGGTTCGAAGAAGCTCTGATCTTGCGCCAGTGACATCGCCATGTTCGTCCCCCGCCATCATCGACGGCAGGGAGCATCGGCGATTCCGCGCTACGGGACTGTGCGGTGGGTCACGCTGGCGCAGGAGGCGCGATAAGACGCGCGCTACTTCTTCTTCGGCCCGAAGCGCGGCACACACTGGACGGTGCGGACGATGCCGGTCTCCGCCATCTTCGACCCCAAGACCTCCTTGACCTGTCCGGCGGGGCAGGTGCCGTCATCGACCAGCACGCGCTGGCCGAGCCGGAGATCGGTGACGTCCTCCTCGCGCCCGACATATTGCGCATGGGAGGGGGCGGCCAGCAGAAGCAGGAGAGCTAGACCACTGAGACCGCGTGCGGCCATGCTCGGAAACACCGGGATTCGAAACCGCATCACTTTCCTTCGATTTTCAGTCCGTTGGGTCCGAGATTGATCTGGACGCCGGTCGGCTGCCTCTTGGCTTGATAGAGATTGTAGCCGAGCACGATTACCGCGGCGCTCAGAATGCCGAGCAGAAAATAGAGAATGTTGCGGTGATCCGACATGCGAAATTCCAAAGAGCACCGTCCTGATGCGTATGCGCGAATGTACGGGCGGCCCTGCGATTCTGAAAGCAGCGGCAAATCCGGTGCCGTTGTGCATCGGAATGTGATTTGCTCCGGCGATCAGCAATGGGAACCAGGACAGGCATGATCACCCAGGACATTACGCAACGGCTCGTCGAGGCGGTCGACGCCGGCTTCGATCGCCAGATCGCCACGACGCGCGACTTCGTCGCGATTCCCTCGACGCGCGGCGCGGAAGGGCCATGCCAGGACATGTTCGGCGATCTCCTGCGCGCGCGCGGCTACGAGGTCGACGACTGGCACATCCATCTCGATGACCTCAAGGACATGCGCGGCTACGGCCCGATCGAGCACGATTTCTCGAAGGCGCGCAGCGTCATCGGAACGTATCGGCTGGCGACCGCGGCCGGACGCTCGCTGATCCTGCAGGGGCATTGCGACGTCGTGCCCGCCGGTCCGCTCGACATGTGGGAGACGCCGCCGTTCTCTCCGGTCATCCGCGATGGCCGGATGTATGGCCGCGGCGCGTGCGACATGAAGTCCGGCACCATCGGCGCGCTCTACGCGCTCGACGCCATCAAGGCCGCCGGCTTCAAGCCGACCGCGCGCATTCACCTGCAGTCCGTCATCGAGGAGGAGAGCACCGGCGTCGGCGCGCTCTCGACCCTGCAGCGCGGCTACCGCGCCGATGCCTGCTTCATCCCGGAGCCGACCAGCGAGAAGATGGTGCGCTCGCAGGTCGGCGTGATCTGGTTCCGGATCAAGGTGCGCGGCTTCCCGGCGCATGTGTTCGAGGCCGGGATCGGCGCCAATGCGATCAAGGCGACTTATCATCTCATCCACGCCTTGGAGAAGCTCGAGGCCGACTGGAACGAGCGCGCCAAGAGCGACCGCCACTTCAAGACGCTCGCGCATCCGATCAACTTCAATCCGGGGATCATTCAGGGCGGCGACTGGGCCTCGAGCGTGCCGGCCTGGTGCGATCTCGACTGCCGCATCGCTGTCCTGCCGGGCTGGTCGATCAAGGACTGCCAGAACGAGATCCTCGCCTGCGTCGCCGCGGCCTCGCGCGATCACCGCTTCCTGTCCAACAATCCGCCGGTCGTGGAATGGTCGGGCTTCCTGTCGGAAGGCTATGAGCTGACGAATTCGGCCGAGCCGGAGGCCGCCTTTGGCCGCGCCTTCAATGCCGTCCATGGCGGCGAGGTGCAGGATCTCGTCTTCACGGCGCTGACCGACACGCGCTTCTATGGGCTGAACTACAACATCCCGAGCCTGTGTTTCGGCGCGACCGGTGCGGCCATGCACGGCTTCAACGAATATGTCGAGCTCGACTCGCTGCGCCAGGTCACCAAGACCATGGCGCTGTTCATCGCCGAGTGGTGCGGAGTCGAGAAGGCCTGAGCGCCAACATTCGGGCCGAAGGCCATGACCTCCCAGGTCATTGCCTTCGGCTCTATCAAACATTCAGACTCGGCAGACGCGCGCAGACGTGTCGCCGCGAAAGGGGAGGGCCCGGCATGACGCCGCTCGAGAAGATCAATTCGCTGAAGATGCCGTTCGCGGAATTGAAGGGCGTGATCTTCACCGAGGCCAGCACCGAGCGCGTGGTGGCGCAGATGCGGGTCCGGGCTGATCTCTGCACACTGCATCACACGATTCACGGCGGCGCCGTCATGGCGCTCGCGGATTCCGTCGGGGCGGCCGCGACCGTGATCAACCTGCCGGAGGATGCGAAAGGCACGACGACCATCGAGAGCAAGACCAACTTCATCGGCGGCGCCAAGGAAGGGAGCGTCGTAACGGCCATCGCAACACCGGTGCATCGTGGCCGCCGCACCCAGGTGTGGCAGACGCGAATCGAGACCGAGGACGGTAAGCTGGTGGCGATCGTGACCCAGACTCAGCTCGTGCTGTGATGATTCGTACACAAACGACCTGTTAACTCACGCATCCGGTGCATGGCGTCATGTTCTCCCCGTAGAGCGCGGGGCTTGCAATGAATGTTGCGATGCACAATATATCTCCTGTCTAGGGAAAGACGTCTGTGCGGGAGGGCTTCGAAGAGGAGTCTTTGGCAGTGTCACAGGTAGATATCTTTCGTCCCCGGCCGGGCTTCGGCTATGTGCGGACGCTCAGCCAGCACGAGGAACTGCCGCTGCTGCGCGATCATTTGCTGCGGCTCGATCCCGAGAGCCGGCATGATCGATTCAACGGTTTTCTCGATGACAGTTTCATCGAACGCTACGCGGCCCGTTGTGCGGCCGATGGCACCATCGTCGTCGCCTATATGGAAAACGGCGTGGTGCGCGGCGCCGCCGAGTTGCATCCTCCGGAGCAGTCCGAGGACGGCCTTCCGGAGATCGCGTTCAGCGTCGAATCCTGCGTGCGCCGTCGCGGTGTCGGCAGCCTGCTGTTCGAGCGCGTGATTTCGGAAGCGCGCTGGAAGGGCTATCGCGAGTTGCGCGTGACGACGGGATCGCAGAACCATGCGATGCGGGCGCTGGCGGCGAAGTTCGGCGCACATCTGGCGTTCCGCCATGGCGAGTCGACCGGCACGATCGATCTGAGCCAGCAGCCGCAGGATGAGTTCGCCAAGCTCGTGATCGAGACGCCGATCGCCGCGGCGCGCGCATTCTTCAATCTCAATCGCGCCTGCTGGAAGCTGGTCACGCGCATGTACGATAAGCGCGCCGCCTGAGGCGCGCGCCGTTCTCCATCAAAAAAGGCGCTGCAGCGATGATCGCTGCAGCGCCCTTTCATTTGACGTGATTGAGTTGGTTGCGTCGACGCCTGTCGAGGACGCTCAGGCGGTGCGCTTGTCGAAGTTGAAGCGGCGCACGGTGCGGCGCTCGACCACGACGGCGCGTTGCTGCGTGCCCTGATCCGCGGTGATGACGCGGGTGTTGGTGCGCGCCGCGACCCGGACGGCCTTCTTGACCTCGGGCAGCACCTGCTCGAGGGGCAGTCCCATCAGCGCCGAGGCAATCTCTGCCTGAGCCTGCACGTCATCGGTGATGCCGGACGCCGCGAAGATCGCCTCCTCCAGAGTCGGGGGATCACGCCTGACGCGACGCGGACCGTACTTGGTGTTCCAATCTTCGCTCATGGGGGCCTCGTGAATCGTCCGGGATACCTAGAAGCAGCATTGTTGCATTGCAATATGAAATCTGCGCGGCAGCCCAGCTATGCGTTCACCGTGTCGCGATCGGGCAACGCTGCCTTGGTGATGTGGATATCCTGAGGCCAGCGGCGCAAGGCCGCGTGCCCGGCTTTGGTGAGGGCGTAGATGCCGCGCTCGGCGCGGTCGAACCAGCCATAGACATTCCGCTGTAGGATCTTCGGTGCGTCCGGGATGTCCGCGCGCAGATCGCGGACCCGCTTCGGGCCGCCGGACAGCGCCGAGGCGCAGGCCAGCGCCTGCTGCCGGTAGGCCGTCATGATCGGCGCGCGCGTCGAGCCGCCGGCGACGGGGTCGCCCTTGCGGCGCTGATGCTCGCTGACGAGACGCGATCGCTTCTTGGGATTTTTGCGTGGCGCCGTGGTCGGCGGATGCACCAGCACCTCGACCTGCCCGTTGGAGGTGACGGCCAGCATGCCGAAGCCGAGCCTGCGGCACAGGTTGCGGTAGCGTGCATCGCTCTCGCGGCCCTTGCCGCGCGCCGATAGTTTCGCCGCCACCCAGACCTCGTCGCAGGCTCCGGCGCGATCGACCGCTTGCAGCAGCAATTCCAGGTTGAACGCCTGTTTCAGCTCACAGATGACGACGATCGGCGGATCCTCGCCCTTCAGCGCCACCACGTCACAGCCGCCGACTTCCCCCTTGGCCGAGAAGCCGAGGCTTTCCAGGAAGCGTTTGACGGGGAGGTAGAGCGCGGTTTCCAAGGGGCGTCCACGTTTGCGACTCAGGCGGGCGAGTCTAGCCCGAGGCATCCTGCGATGTCAGCGGGCAACGACATTCCTGATACCGATTGTAGCTGCTACATGCGGCCAACCACCGGTATCAACGCGCCGGTGACGCCGCTCGCGGCGTCGCTGGCCAGGAACAGGATGACCTCGGCGAGTTCCTGCGGCGTGACCCATTTGTCGAAATCAGCCTTGGGCATGCTGGCGCGATTGGCCGGCGTGTCGATCGTCGAAGGGAGCACCGCGTTGACGGTGATCTTGCCCTTCCATTCGGCTGCGAGCGCCTCGGTCAGGCGGTGCACGCCGGATTTGGAGGCGGCGTAGGGGCCCATGCCGGCGCCGGCCTGCAGCGCGCCCATGGCGCCGATATTGACGATGCGCCCGGTGCTGGAGCGAACCAGATGCGGGATCGCGGCGCGAGAGGTGTGCAGTGCCGTCATCAGGTTGCGCGCATGCATCTTCTCCCAGACGCTGTCGTCGCCCTCGGCGGCATTCTCGAACGCAAAGGCGCCCGCGATGTTGATCAGGGCGTCCAACGTGCCGAAATGGGCCGCCACGGAGTCGATTGCGACCTTGGCCTGCTCAGGATCCGACAGATCGACGCCGCCAAGCTCGATCCGGTCATCACTCGCCGGGATCTCGGCCTGGGCATGATCGATCCCGGCCACGTGCGCCCCGCGCGCCAGCGCCAGATCGGCCACGCTACGCCCGAGCGCGCCCTGCGCCCCCGTAATGACAATCACTGCTCCGTTCATTCCGTCCCTGATCCCGTTGCCACGCCCCGCAGCGTCGTCTTTTTATACTATTGCCAAGCGGACCAGTTGCAATGGCTGCGCAGCCGCGGCATGCAATTGCAATCAGAAAGCGTGGTTCGTCCGAGGTGACCATGACCGCGACAAACTCGTCCGCATTTCCCAACGTTTTGACCGCGTTTCGGCATCCGCTGCGGCATTTCCAACAGAGTGTGGGCGCACAGCGCAAGACCCGGATCGTGGCGCTCGGCTCATCCTCCACGGCGGGCACCAACAATATCGTCGCGTTTCCCGCGCGGATCGAGCAACGGCTGCGCAAGGCCAATTTCGGCTGCATGATCGATGTCCTCAATCGCGGCATCGGTGGACAGGAAGCGGCCGAGGAGCTGTCGCGCCTCGAATGCGATGTGCTGGCGGAGCAGCCGTCGCTCGTCATCTGGCAGGTCGGCACCAATGCGGCCTATCGGGCGGGCATCTACAGTCCCGACGAGGTCGAGGCGGCGCTGCGCGTCGGTCTCGGATGGTTGACCGGGTTGCAGCGAATGGATGTCATCGTCATGGACCTGCAGTACACGGCCGCGATCGTCGAGAAGCCCGATCGGCTGGCTTTCGCTTTGGACATGCAACGGCGGATCGAACAGGTCACGACGGCCGCGGGCGTCAACCTGTTCCGGCGCTGGGACCTGATGAAGGGCTGGTGTGACGCCGGCCTGCCATTGTCAGCCTTGGACGACGGTCATGACGATCATCTCCATATGAGCGAATGCGCGACCGCCCAGGTCAGCGAGGTTCTTGCGCATGCCATCATGGCGAGCCCGGCACCCGCCGCCTGATCGATAAAATTTGCCCGAGTTTCGTAAGCAGATCGCCAGCGTCGCGGGGTAGCTTCGTCCAGTGCCGTTTGATGGGCGTTGGAGCTTTGTCATGATGAGACATCTGCAGGACCACGGTTTGCCGCTGGTGCAGCTGAAGGAGCAGCGGCGGGATCTCGTGGTCGCCTTGCAGAACCGGTCGGGGCCGGTGAGCGGCTGGGAGTTGATGCAGATCGCCGCCGTGCAGCAGGCAATTTCCGCGTTCGAAGAGGTCATCGCTGATCTCGATGCGCTCGAGGCGGCCGAAAGCGCCGACATCGAAGCGGCCTGATCCGACATCGGAAGACGTCGTGCCCCTGCGCGCGGAGTGGTCGACAACGATGATATCTCGGCGTGCACTCCGGGCGCGCCGCCGCTAGCATGCTCCGCATGGACCGGATTCGCACCGTCGCGATCATTGCCTTCGCCCTGAGCCTGGGCTCGGTTGCGGCGAAGGCCGGCTGCGCTCCCGATCAGCATCAGAGCTTCATCTGCGGCGATGGCACAGCCGCAATCCGCATCTTTCCCGATACGATCTCACCGTCGCGACAGCTCGCCTTCGGTTGGCGGACATCCAAGGGATTGCCCAGCGGGCAGGCGGAGCCGGCCGCTGATGTCGAGAACGTCCTGGTCAAACTGTCGGACGGCGCCGTGCTCGGCCGGCTCGGCGGCGCCTATTGGGCGACCGGCGAGATGCGCGCCAACCGCTATGACCTGATCGCCGCCTGGTCGCCCGACAGTCGTGCCGTGGTCGAGGTCGCCAACAGCCGATGGGACACCGACGCGTTCCGCTTCTACGCGATCGGCGACGCCGGCCTGGTCAGCCTCGATCTGCATGATCTCGTCGAGCCGGCGGTGCGCGCGAAGGCTGCGAAGAAGGTGGAGAAGGGGCGCGTGTTTCGCGTGCGTGAGGATCTGCCTGTGAAGCTTGAAGCTGATGGCCGCCTGACCTTTGCTGCGATCCTTTTCATCCCGAAGAGCGAGGAACCGGCGCTCGGCTTCCGAGTCGAGCTCATGATCAAGACGGTGAAATCGGCTGCTGCGGCGCGTGTGATATCCGTTGAGCGGGCCAAGCTGCCCAACTGATCAAGTACGACGGTCAGCTCGTGAGATACCGCTTCTGCAGCGCCTTGCGCTCGGCCTGATCGATGCCCAGGCCACGGCGAAGATAGGTGTCGATATCACCATGCTCTTGGCGGATCGTGTCGAGGGCCGCGGCGAGAAACGACGCCTGCACCGTGCCGATCGCCTCGAGCACCTCGTCGGGAAGATCGGGATGAGCCGCTGTCTCGCGGCGAAAATACTGATTGGTGAGCAGATAGTCGTCGAGGATGGTCTCGTCCGGCACATCGAGAGCGGACAGGACCAGCGCGCAAGCTACACCCGTGCGGTCTTTCCCGGCCGTGCAGTGAATCACCACAGGAGCATGGTCGGCGAGAAGATGATCGAACAAAGCGCGGAAGCGCGGCGTGTAGTGACGGATGTAGTTGCGATAGGAGTCCCGCATCAGCTCTAGCGCATCGTCGGTCGTCAATCGTCCAGCCGCCCAGCGTTCTCTGAGAGCTGGGACGACGCTCGGTTCGATCGGCAGCGTGTGAACGGCAATCTCGGCAATGGTGCAGACGCCAGCAGTGCGCTCCTGCTGACCGCGAAAATCCAGCGCGGAACGAATCCCCAGTCCGCGGATAGCCGCGGTGTCGGCTTCCGTCAGCCGACCGAGATGGTTGGAACGGAAGATCTGCCGCCAGCGGACATGACGTCCAGCGCGGCTGGCATAGCCGCCGAGATCCCTGAAGTTGCTGGCGCCTTGAAGGCCGAGATGACGGGGAGGGGACGGCGACTCTGCAGCGGACATAAGGGCACTGTACGTCAACCGAGCGTCCCTGTGAAACCTGCGAAGGCTCAACCGACGGTCTAGACGTTGCTCTGAAGCGCGGAGAAAGAAAAAGGGCCGGAACCTCGTCGGTCCGACCCCTCAGCAGATGCGCGAAACATGCGTTACGGGACTTGTCGACATCAGCGGTCCCACGCCGGCTTGGCTTCCTGAATCGCCTCGTCGTGATACCAGCTGCCGCTGTAGATGGTCGGCTGGATCGATGGCGCCGTCGGCCGGGCTGCCGAAGCTCCGGCAGAGCGGGATGCGAGGCCGGCTCGCCCCCCGCGCGGAAATTGGTAGATCCTTGCGGATCCCTCGGTCACATTGGTCTCCATTCGCTAAGTCTCCTTCCCATCGGGGCGAGGTCATGGTGCGCCCGACTCGTTCTCTTGTGGTTACCGCTTTCGATATCGGTGGCTGCCCCGGGGAATGCAACATGATGAAAATGAAATCACATGTTGCGCATTTGGAAGGCATTCCGGGTTTTGCCTCCTGCGAAGCAACGTGCAGCTGACTAACGCTTGGGCCGGACCAAAGGTTGCGAGAACCCCGGCTCCGTCTTTTCGAAAATGTCCCGGGACTGCCGATACCTTGTTCGGGCGATTTTCCGCGACGCCGCAAATGCCAAGGAATCAAGCGGGATTTTGACATCGCCCGCGCGCCGCCATGCGCTCCGTGCAAACCCGGCCGCGCGGCTTTGTCGCACCTCCTGGGTGTGCCAGCCGAGGCTGGCGGTGCCTGGATCGTCCGTAGCGCCTGCGGCGGGACGTCGCGGGACTTGGCACGTTCCGTGCTTAAGAGTGCGCTGGCCGATCGTGGCCGGGTAAGCGCGGGGAGCCTTCGATTGCTGGGCTCCCACCTTTCGATAAGACAGAGAGGCTCAATGACGAAATACAAGCTCGAGTACATCTGGCTCGACGGCTACAAGCCGGTGCCGAATTTGCGCGGCAAGACACAGATCAAGGAATTTTCCTCTTTTCCGACCCTGGAACAGCTGCCTCTTTGGGGTTTCGACGGCTCGTCGACGATGCAGGCCGAAGGCCATAGCTCCGACTGCGTGCTGAAGCCGGTCGCCGTGTATCCCGATGCCGCCCGCACCAACGGCGTGCTGGTGATGTGCGAAGTGATGATGCCGGACGGCAAGACCCCGCATCCGTCGAACGCGCGCGCGACCATCCTTGACGATCCGGACGCCTGGTTCGGCTTCGAGCAGGAGTACTTCTTCTACAAGGACGGCCGTCCTCTCGGCTTCCCCGAATACGGCTACCCGGCTCCGCAGGGTCCGTACTACACCGGCGTCGGCTTCAAGAACGTCGGCGACGTCGCCCGCAAGATGGTCGAAGAGCATCTCGACCTCTGCCTCGCGGCCGGCATCAACCACGAAGGCATCAACGCCGAGGTGGCGAAGGGCCAGTGGGAGTTCCAGGTGTTCGGCAAGGGCTCGCGTACGGCCGCCGACCAGATGTGGATGGCTCGCTACCTGATGCTGCGCCTCACCGAGAAGTACGGCATCGACATCGAGTTCCACTGCAAGCCGCTCGGCGACACCGACTGGAACGGCTCGGGCATGCACTGCAACTTCTCGACCAAGCACATGCGCGAAGTCGGCGGCAAGGAGTACTTCGAGAAGCTGATGGACGCTTTCAAGGAAGCCCGCGCCGACCACATCGCCGTGTACGGTCCGGACAACCACATGCGTCTGACCGGCAAGCACGAGACCGCCTCGATCGACACCTTCAGCTGGGGTGTTGCCGACCGTGGCGCCTCGATCCGCGTGCCGCACTCGTTCGTCAACAACGCCTATAAGGGCTATCTGGAAGACCGCCGTCCGAACTCGCAGGGCGACCCCTACCAGATCGCGTCTCAGGTCCTGAAGACGATCGCGACGGTCCCGACCGGCGCGAAAGCCGCAGCCTAAGACGCCGAATATCATACCCCGGGGCAGGGGCTGACGTGATGATCCGCCGGAGCAGCCGCTCCGGCGGATCATTCGTTTGTGACGGCAGGTCGGGTGCGGGGTCTGGCGGTCCGTCTTGATCAATCGCAAGTCCGGCGTCCGACAGTGGCGGTATGTCTGTCTTGGACGGCGGAGACGCGGATCTGGGAAGCGGAGTGTCGAATGAGCTATCGGAAATGGGTGGTTGGCGTCGCGCTCGCCGGCACGGCAATCGCGCTGGCCGTGGCACCGTCCAATGCAGACCAATATCTGCCGCGGCTCGGCGACATCATGAACCTGGTGCAGGTCAGGCACGCCAAGCTGTGGTTCGCCGGGCAGGCCAAGAACTGGGACCTCGCCGCCTATGAGCTGGTGCAGCTCAAGCAGAGCCTCGCCGATGCCGCGGGCTTCTATTCGGGGCTGCCGGTGGACAATGTGACCACCTTGAGCCAGCCGATCCAGTCGATCTCCGATGCGATCACGGCGAAGGACGGCAAGCGGTTCGCCTCTGCCGTGACCGAGCTGACCTCGGGCTGCAATGCGTGCCACGCCACCATGGAGCGCGGCTACGTCGCCATCCGGATCCCGACCGAGAAGCCGTTCGGCAACCAGGATTTCCGGCCGCAGGGCCGCTGACCGAGCCCTCGTGAGGCTTGAGTTGCGGTGCGAAATTGCGCCTTCCACCGGCGGCGCGCATCGACTAAGAGCGGCGGCAACCCGTCCACCGCCTGAGCCCTCATGATCCGCCTCGACAACATCAGCAAGCAAGTCGGCCACCAGATCCTGTTCATCGAAGCCTCCGCGGCCCTGCAGCGTGGGGAGAAGATCGGGCTGGTCGGCCCCAACGGCGCCGGCAAGTCGACCTTGTTCCGGATGATCTCGGGCCGCGACCAGCCGGACGAGGGCCAGGTCTCGACCGATCGCGGCATCTCGATCGGCTATTTCAACCAGGACGTCGGCGAGATGTCTGGCCGCAGCGCCGTGGCCGAGGTCATGGACGGGGCAGGGCCGGTGTCGTCGGTGGCCGCCGAGCTCAAGGAGCTCGAGGCCGCGATGGCCGATCCCGATCGCGCCGACGAGATGGACGACATCATCGCCCGTTATGGAGAGGTGCTGGCCCGCTTCGAGGAGCTCGACGGCTACGCGCTCGACAGCCGTGCCCGCGAGGCGCTGGCCGGCCTCGGCTTCTCCGAGGAGATGATGGACAAGGACGTCGGCCTGTTGTCCGGCGGCTGGAAGATGCGCGTCGCGCTGGCCCGCATTCTCCTGATGCGTCCCGACGTCATGCTGCTCGACGAGCCGTCGAACCATCTCGATCTCGAAAGCCTGATCTGGCTGGAGCACTTCCTCAAGGGCTATGAGGGTGCGCTGCTGATGACCTCGCATGACCGCGAGTTCATCAACCGCATCATCAACAAGGTCATCGAGATCGACGCCGGCCAGCTCACGACCTATTCCGGCGATTATGACTTCTACGAGCAGCAGCGGGCGCTGAACGAGAAGCAGCAGCAGGCCCAGTATGAGCGCCAGCAGGCGATGCTCGCCAAGGAGATCAAGTTCATCGAGCGCTTCAAGGCGCGGGCGTCGCATGCGGCGCAGGTGCAGAGCCGGGTGAAGAAGCTCGACAAGATCGAGCGCGTCGAGCCGCCGAAGCGCCGCCAGACCGTGGCCTTCGATTTCCTGCCGGCGCCGCGCTCGGGCGAGGACGTGGTGGCGCTGAAGAAGGTGTCGAAGAGCTATGGCAGCCGCCGCATCTATGACGGGCTGGATTTCACGATCCGCCGCCGCGAGCGCTGGTGCGTGATGGGCGTCAACGGCGCCGGCAAGTCGACCTTGTTGAAGCTCATCGCCGGCACGGCCGAGCCCGATGACGGCTCGGTGACGATCGGCGGCAGCGTCAAGATGGGCTACTTCGCACAGCATGCGATGGACCTCTTGGACGGCGAAGACACCGTATTCGAGTCGCTCGAGCATTCGTTTCCGCAGGCGGGCCAAGGCTCGCTGCGCGCGCTCGCCGGCTGCTTCGGCTTCTCCGGCGACGACGTCGAGAAGCGTTGCCGGGTGCTGTCGGGCGGCGAGAAGGCGCGGCTGGTGATGGCCAAGATGCTCTACGATCCGCCGAACTTCCTGGTGCTGGACGAGCCGACCAACCATCTGGACATGGCGACCAAGGAGATGCTGATCGCAGCGCTCTCGAATTTCGAGGGTACCATGCTGTTCGTCTCGCATGACCGGCACTTCCTCGCCGCGCTCTCCAATCGTGTGCTGGAGCTGACGTCCGACGGGCTGCATCAATATGGCGGCGGCTACACCGAATATGTCGCCCGCAGCGGCCATGAGGCGCCCGGTCTGCGCAGCTGAGGCGTCGGCCACGGGTCATTGTTTCAGCCATTCGAACACGCGCGGGGCGGCACGTCGGAGCGAGCGCGATCATCGGTGACCTTTCCCCATGCTCACCCCTCGATCATCTCCCTGACCCGCCCGGCGAGCGCCTCGACGTCGAACGGCTTGGTTAGAACCTGCATGCCCGGCGCAAGCTGGCCGCTGTTGAGGATCGCGTTCTCGGCGTAGCCGGTGATGAACAGCACCTTGAGATCGGTGCGCGTCGCACGCGCGGCATCTGCGAGCTGACGGCCGTTCATGCCACCGGGCAGGCCGACATCGGTGATCAGCAGATCAATGCGTGCATCGGACTGCAGGGCCGCAAGGCCGCTCGGGCCGTCCTTCGCTTCGATGACCGCGTAGCCGCGCTCGTCGAGCACCTCCATCACCAGCATGCGCACGGTCGGCTCGTCGTCGACCACGAGAATGGTCTGGCCGGTCCGCGCTGACGTCGCAGCGCTGGCTTGGGCAGGACCGGCGGCCTCGGCTTCGCTGACATAATGACGCGGGAAGTAAAGGCACATCGTGGTGCCCTGGCCGAGCTCGGAATAGATCCGCACCTGCCCGCCGGACTGCCGCGCAAAACCATAGACCATCGACAGGCCGAGGCCGGTGCCCTGGCCGATCGGCTTGGTCGTAAAGAACGGATCGAAAGCGTGCTCGATCACATCTGGCGTCATGCCCGTGCCGGTATCGGTGACGCACAGCGAAATGTACTGGCCTGGCGACAGATCGCGCTCGCGCGCGGCGCGGTCATCCAGCCATTTGTTCGCCGTCTCGATCGTGATGCGGCCGCCTTCCGGCATGGCGTCGCGTGCATTGATGCAGAGGTTGAGCAGGGCGCTTTCGAGCTGCGAGGAGTCGATCAGCGCCGGCCAGAGCCCGCCGGCGGTTACGACCTCCAGGTGGATCTGCGGGCCCACCGTGCGGCGCACCAGCTCCTCCATGCCCATGACGAGGCGATTGACGTCGGTCGGCTTGGGATCGAGCGTCTGCCGGCGCGAGAAGGCGAGCAGGCGGTGGGTCAGCGCGGCGGCGCGCTTCGAGGCGCCCTGGGCCGCCGCGACGTAGCGGTCGACCTCGGTGAAGCGGCCCTGGCGCATGCGGGTCTGCAGCATCTCCAGCGAGCCCATGATGCCGGTCAGCAGATTGTTGAAGTCGTGGGCGATGCCGCCGGTCAGCTGGCCCACGGCCTCCATCTTCTGCGACTGGCGCAGCGCCTCCTCGGCCTCGCGCAGCCGCGCCTGCTCGCGCAGCCGGTCGGTGACGTCATAGGCGAACTGATAGGCGCCGATCTGCTCACCTCCGGCGTCGCGCAACACCGAGAAGCGCAGCTCGTAGAAGCGGCGGTCGCGGCCGGCCACGCCGAACTCGCCGATCTCGACGAACTCCTCGCCCTGAAGCGCGCGCGCCCACACGGCGCGGACGGCCGACTGGTGCTCCGGAAGATGCTTGAACAGCTCAAGCAGGTCGTCGCCGACCTTGGGGTGGACGCCGAAGATGCGGCCGAACTCCTGCACGGCGGCACTGTTGATGGCGATCAGGCGGAACCGCGTGTCGACCACTTGCACGAAGGCGTTGGTGCCCTCGACGATGTCGGCGAGCAGCTTGCGCTCGGCCAGCGCGGCGACGACGCGCGCTTCCAGCGTATCGTTGATCTCCTGCAGCGCGACCTCGGCGCGCTTGCGGGCGGTGATGTCCTGGAACAGCACTGCGACCTGACGCCGGCTGGCCGGCTCGACCCTGAACGCCGCGAGCTCCAGATAGCGGCCGGTCGCGACCAGCTCGCGCTCGAAGCGGATCGGCTCGCCGGTGCGCAGAACGGCGCCATAGAGATCGACCCAGCCGCCGGCCTCGGCGGGCACCATCTCGCGGACCTTCTGCCCAACCACGTTCGGAATGCCGGCATGCAGCGCATAGGCCGGGTTGGCCTCGACATGGACGTAGTCGCTCAAGGGACCGTGCGGGCCGTCCAGGAACTCGATGATGCAGAAGCCTTCATCGATCGAGTTGAACAGCGTGCGGTAGCGCTCCTCGCTTTCGGCGAGCGCCGTTTCGGCTTCGGCGCGCTTGCCGGCATCGGCGGCGAACAGCGCCTTGAGGCGGGCATTCTCGGTTTCAAGCTCCAGCAGGCGCTGGCGGAGCGCGTCGGCCTCCACGGAACTCACGCGGCACAAGCCTCGTCGGACTTCGAAATCAGGGGGGCGTTACAAGGCATGAGCAGCTCGATGTGGAGTTCGGCTGACAACATACCATGTCAACAAGGCCTGCGGTACGCTCCCTCCGATGGAACTTGCGGAATGGTTGTCAAACGCCCCGCCGGTGTCGCGGCGGGGCGTCGGTGTCGCGAACGAATCTCTTAGCCGCCGGCCTCGCACTTCTTCATGAAGGAGGTCTTGGCGGCGCCGGCGAGCTTCTTGCCGTCGGAGCCGACGGCCTTGGTCTCGCAGGTCTCGGCCATGCACTTCTTCATGAACGAGGTCTTGGCGGCACCGGACAGCGCCTTGCCGTCCTTGCCGACCGCCTTGGTCTCGCAGCTATCCTCGGCGAAGGCGGAGCCGGCGGCGAAGGTCGCGAGCGCGGCAATCAGGAAAAACTTCTTCATGAGCGTGTCTCCTTGGGACAATCAATGCGGCGGATGGGAGCCGCAAATCTTGGCGCGATCAAGTTTGCTGTTCCGGCTATCACCCGAAATCCGGCACGACCAGCGGTCTGCTCATCAGCATGCTACCGATGACGCTCGTATGACCAGCATGGCTAGACGCTCCCGCGCTGCAGAAAGGCCAACGTCGCCGGATCGCGCTCGCCGTCGCAGTACCGATCCAGCGCCGCGGCGAAATCCGTATTCGGATTGACGGAATCGAACAGCGTCATGCAGGAGCGGAACTTGGCATCGTCAGGCGAGCCCAGGATCTGCCGAAGCGATTTGCCGGTCACCGCGAGCACCAGGCGGGTGCATTCGAGGAGACGCGGCCCGAGCACAGGGTGCGCGAGATAGGCCTCGGCCTCTGCGCGTGAACCGATGGCGTAGCGCTGCGCCATGGACGAGCTGCCCAGCCCCGCAACCTGGGGGAAGATGAACCACATCCAGTGGCTTTGCTTGTGGCCGGCCGCAAGTTCGGCGGTCACGCGCGAATAAATCGAATTCTGTGCGTCGACAAATCGGCTGAGGTCGCCAGAATTGGCATTCATTTTCTTCTCCAACCCATTGAACAGTCGATAGTATCAGTCGATTGTCCGCGGCGGGCCACGCACTTTCGCCGCCCCGCTTTCCGGCCTGACCGGAGCAATCCGGGCTGGCCTTTGTCTAGATTATGCCGCACTCTTGCCATCCTATGTCATGACGGGTCGAATCGTACCCCTTGGGGTCGACACCTTCTGCGGGTGTTCGAAAAGGGGGGTATATCGGGGACGTGATGGCTTCCAGTGAAGCAAGCGTAGACGTTCTGTTGTCGCAAAGCCGCTTCGGGCGCTCCGAAGCGATTGCTGTCGTGCTCGCCGCATTGGCGATCGCGGCGGGCGCTGCCGCATGGATCGATGCCAGCAGCGAACCGGCGGCCCCGGTTGTGACCGCCGCGCTTCCCGCCGCCCCGCCCATCACTTTCGAAACCCGCTTCGCGCCGGCTTCCGCATCGGCCTCGGCCTATTCCGAGAAGGACGCAATCCGCGCGCTTGACCGGTTCGCACTGCGCGGCATCGATCGTCAGCTGCTGGATGCGCGGGCTGCGCTGGTGAAAGGGATGGAATCCCGCGATCCCGCCGCGCGCGACCTCAATAACAGCGACTGGCGGCCGATGCTGACGGAAGGCAACACGGTCGCGATGCCTGCCCCCGGCGTGCCGCTGCCGCGTCCGCGTCCGTCGCTCGCAAACATGCCGACCAGCCTCGTCACGGCCAGCGCGACCGAGGCGGTGGGCCGTGTCGATGATCGTTCGATCCTGCAGAAGCTGTCGGATCTGCTGCCGAGCCCGACCAAATTCGCCTCGCTCGGGCCCGACGCCGGCATCGTCCGCTCTGGCGTCGACCTCGCGGCGCTCGGCTATGACAAGACCGCCGTCTACGACATCAAGGCCAAGATGGTCTATCTGCCCTCGGGCATCGGGCTCGAGGCGCATTCCGGCATGGGCAACCTGCGCGACGACCCCGAGCACGTCAACCAGCGCATGGTCGGCGCGACGCCGCCCGCGACCTATGACCTGAAACCGCGGGAAAAGCCGTTCCACGGCGTGCGCGCCCTGCGCATGAACGTGGTCGAGGGCACGACCCTCGGCCGCAGCGGCTTGCTGACCCACCCCTATATGCTGGGTCCCGAAGGGGATTCGAACGGCTGCGTCTCGATCAAGAATTACGATCGCTTCCTGAAGGCGTATGATGACGGCGAGTTCAACCGACTCGTCGTCGTCGTCGGGCTCGAGGCTGGCACCCCGACGCGGACCGCGCAGAAGACCGAGTGACGCTTCGTCCTCGGGCGCGACCGCGGCGGCGCCGCCTGTCGCAGCTTCCAGAAGGTCCCCATGATTGATCCCGCACATTCGGAAACGCGTCTGCGTACGACGTTCAACATCAAGGTGAACGGCAAGCCGGTCGTGATTTCGACGGTCGGACAGGCGCATCAGTTCCTCACCAGCCTCAACGCCGTCGAATGGATGGAGTTCAAGTCGCTGCACGACGCCGCCATGTCGGCGCTGCAGGCCGCGGCCGACAACGCCATCATGACGGTGCAGGCGACCAATGCGGTGCGCACGCTGTTCGTGAGCGCGAAGCTGCTGTGAGCCTTGAGTCATTCTTGGGAGCTCTGCAGGGGTGCGAGGGCACGACCTCATTCCGCTCAAACGCCTCGTGAAAAGCAACCCATTCTCGCATGGCCTCGCGTCCTCGCGACGCACCGCGTCCGAGTGATCCGTCCGTTTTGCCCTCCTCACAAACAGAGGGCGCGGGGAATGCCGGGCTGCTGGCCGCAACCCATGGCCCGCCTGCAGAAAAGAAAGCAGGCGGCAGTCACCACAGGTTCAGCCGGGCAACCGGCATTCCCCGCGCGGCGATCTGAACGGCTGCTTCGCGTTCTCCCCGGTGCGCCGGGCTTTCTGGTCACCGTTGCGCATGATGCTTTCGCACCAGCGCGGCATCAGCGTCGGGATGCCAGGACCACGCGACTTGACCGTACGCGATGACGGCGTTCGTCGGCGCAAGATGCGCTGCGCTGCCATCGCGTTCACCGCTCCTCCCGCTCCACGTCCGTGACGACCGCGAACCGCCCCTCTTGCGAGCAGGAGATGAGCCTAAGAGAGCACCGAATCTGGCTTAGGAAAAGCGGAATATTTTTGACGGCGGGACTGGACAGGGCAAATCAGCTTGATGCGCCTGAAGAAAATCGTGTCTGCGCGCAGCGCTGGATCGATCGGTTCAACCTCCGGATGTCCATGGATCCTGAAAGAATTGGTACTGATTTGCCCGACGGGCAGCGTTGTTGTTCTCTCTCGAGGTTGGATCGACCGGCGGAGAAGCGAGATTTGCGCTTGTTAGTTCGCATCTCACGGCGAGGTTTCGTTCGACGGAACTGAAACGGGGCCGGAAGCAAAATTGATCCACGTCGGGCCAAACTACGGAAGACGTTTTTACCTCCTCATCCAAAAAGAGACGGTCTTGGACTCGCTGCATCAGCGCTTCTCTGCGAGACTTCGTGCGTCGGTCGAACAGTGATTGACAGAGGGGACCTGCATGATCGGCAACAACGGCAATAACTCCAGTGATGCGCTGTCGCGCATGAATGGGAGCCTGTTGCGCACGGTCTGCGCCTGGTTCTGTTGATACACTGACATGACGGTCGAGGCGCATCGACGCCTCGGCACCGGCAGGCATGGCCTGCTCATCAAGCGACATCACCAAGCAAACCAAATGTGCCGCCGGCCCCGGCAGCGCAGATGCCGACGGCCGTCTTCATTGGGGCGGAGCGGCATTCATGACGATCAGGATAAGTGAGGGAAGCCTATGACGACCACGGATTCGTCGATCAAATTCGCCTATTGGGTGCCCAACGTTTCGGGTGGCCTCGTGATCTCCAACATCGAGCAGCGCACGAGCTGGGACATCGGCTACAACAAGAAGCTGGCGCAGATCGCCGAAGCCAGCGGCTTCGACTATGCGCTGAGCCAGATCCGCTTCACTGCCGGCTATGGCGCCGAGTATCAGCATGAGTCCGTCTCGTTCAGCCATGCTCTGCTGGAGGCAACCACCAAGCTGAAGGTGATCGCGGCAATCCTGCCCGGACCGTGGCATCCGGCGGTCGTCGCCAAGCAGATCGCGACCATCAATCATCTCACCGAGGGACGCGTCGCCGTCAACATCGTCAGCGGCTGGTTTCGCGGCGAGTTCGCGGCGATCGGCGAGCCCTGGCTCGACCATGACGAGCGCTACCGCCGCTCGGAGGAGTTCATCCGTGCGCTCCGGGGCATCTGGACCGAGGACAATTTTAATCTGCGCGGCGACTTCTACCGCTTCACGAACTACTCCTTGAAGCCGAAGCCGATCGACCCGCAGCCGGAAATCTTCCAGGGCGGCAGCTCGCGCGCGGCGCGCGACATGGCCTCGCGCGTGTCCGACTGGTACTTCACCAACGGCAATTCCGTCGAAGGCATCAAGGCGCAGGTCGACGACATCAGGGCCAAGGCGAAGGCCAACAACCATCAGGTCAAGATCGGCGTCAACGCGTTTGCGATCGCGCGCGACACCGAGGCCGAGGCGCAGGCCGTGCTCAAGGACATCATCGACCACGCCAATCCGGAGGCCGTGCATGCCTTCGCGCATGAGGTGGCGAATGCCGGCAAGGCCTCGCCGGAGCGCGAGGGCAATTGGGCGAAATCGACCTTCGAGGATCTCGTCCAGTACAATGACGGCTTCAAGACCAATCTGATCGGCACGCCCCAGCAGATCGCCGAGCGCATCGTCGCGCTGAAAGACGTCGGCGTCGATCTCATCCTGCTCGGCTTCCTGCACTTCCAGGAGGAGGTGGCCTATTTCGGCAAGCATGTGATCCCGCTGGTGCGCGAGCTCGAGGCCAAAGCCGCGGCCAAGGCCGGCGCGCACGTGCAGGCGGCCGAGTAGGGCGCGGCGATGTTGTTGAGCGGGCTCACCACTCCGCTGGACGTGCTGGCGCTGGAGACCTGGTCGCCGGGCACAGCGCGTCAGGTGCTCGCCGCGGAGCCGTCCGGCGCGTCGGCGCCGGTCGCGGACCGGTCGCCTGCGGTGTTGCGGCTCGCCAACATCTCGCTGTCGTTCGGCGGTCTCGCTGCCCTCCGCGATATCGATCTCGATGTCGCGGAGGGCGAGATCCGCGCGGTCATTGGTCCGAACGGTGCCGGCAAGAGCTCGCTGCTCAACGTGGTCAGCGGGCTCTACCGGCCGGATCAAGGCGAGGTCTGGTTCGGCGCTCATGCGTTCCGGCAGGTGCCGACGGCGCAGCTGGCACGTCACGGCGTCGCCCGCACCTTTCAGAACCTCGCTTTGTTCAAGGGGCTCTCCGTGTTTGACAATGTGCTGATGGGGCTGGCGCACCGCGTGCGCGCCGGCTTCATCCGCCAGCTCGTCGGCACGCCCCTGGCGCGGCGCATCGAGGCCGAGAACCGCGCCGCCGCGGAGGAGGTTATCGGCTTCCTGCATCTTGAGGCAGTGCGCGACCGCATTGCCGGCACGTTGCCCTATGGCCTGCAGAAGCGCGTCGAGCTGGCGCGCGCGCTGGTCGCGCGTCCAAGACTGTTGCTGCTCGATGAGCCCTTTGCCGGCGTCACCGTGAGCGAGAAGCAGGAGCTGGCGCAGCACGTGCGCGGCGCGCGCGACCGCTACGGCACCACCATCGTGCTGATCGAGCACGACATCGGCATCGTCATGGATCTCTCGGACCACATCGCCGTGCTCGATTACGGCCGCAAGATCGCCGACGGGCCGCCGGCTGAGATCAAGACCAACCAGGCGGTGATCGATGCCTATCTCGGCGTCGCCCATGAGGACGAGACGGAGCTCGCGATCTGATGTTCGACTATCAATTTCTCATCGAGGTGCTGGTCGGCGGTCTGCTCTCCGGGGTGATGTATTCGCTGGTCGCGATCGGCTTCGTGCTGATCTACAAGACCTCGGGCGTGCTCAATTTCGCGCAAGGCGCCATGCTGCTGTTCGCGGCGCTGACCTTCGTCAGCCTGGTCGAGCGCGGCACGCGGTTCGTGCTGGCACTGCTGGCGACGCTCGCCATCATGGTCGCGCTCGGCATCACCATCGAGCGCGCCGTGCTGCGGCCGCTGATCAACCAGCCGCCGATCACGCTGTTCATGGCAACGCTCGGCCTGTCCTATGTGATCGAGGGCGCCGCGCAGCTGTTGTGGGGCACGCAGGTCCATGGGCTCGAGATCGGCGTCAGCGACATTCCGTTCGACATCGGCGGCGTCTTCATCAGCCGCTTCGACCTGTTTGCCGCTGGTGTGGCTGGCAGCCTGGTGGCGCTGTTCACGGTGTTCTTCCGCTACACCCGCACCGGCCTCGCGTTTCGCGCGGTCGCCGATGATCAGTTCGCCGCGCTCGCGGTCGGTCTGAGATTGCCGCGAGTCTGGGCCGCGGTGTGGACAGCGGCTGGCATCGTCGCGTTGGTGGCAGGGCTGTTGTGGGGCGCGCGGCTCGGCGTGCAGTTCTCGCTGTCGCTGGTGGTGCTCAAGGCGCTGCCGGTGCTGGTGCTCGGCGGCTTCGACTCCATCACCGGCGCGATCGTCGGCGGGCTCCTGATCGGCGCGATCGAGAAGCTCGCCGAGGTCTATGTCGGGCCGTTCTTCGGCGGCGGCATCGAGGCCTGGGCCGCCTATGTGGTGGCGCTGGCGCTGCTGCTGGTGCGGCCCTCCGGCCTGTTCGGCCAGAAGCTGGTGGAGCGGGTGTGATGACGACGATCACAGAAACCGCTGCCACGCCCGCGCGACTGGCCTGGCTCACCCCGAACCTGCTCGGCGTCGTGCTGCTGCTCCTGCTCGGCTACATCATCGTGCCGTGGATCGGCTCGGACTATCTGATGGACGCGGTGCTGACGCCGTTCCTGGCGCTGGCGTTGGCCGCGGTCGGACTCAACGTGCTGACCGGCTATGCCGGCCAAGTGTCGCTGGGCTCGGCGGCGTTCCTCGCGGTCGGCGCTTATGCGGCCTACAATCTCAATCTCAGATTGCCGGGCCTGCCGCTGCTCGCCGACATCGTGCTGGCCGGCGGCATCGCCGCGGCGGTCGGGATCGTGTTCGGCCTGCCGAGCCTGCGGCTGCGCGGCTTCTACTTGGCGGTTTCGACACTCGCGGCGCAGTTCTTCGTGCAATGGGCGCTGACCAAGTTCGGCTGGTTCTCCAATGACAATGCCTCGGGGGTGATCGACGCGCCCGTGCTCCGCATCGGCAGCCTGACGTTTTCCTCGGCCACCGGCCGCTACGTGTTCTCGCTCTCGATCGTGGTGATCGCCACCGCGCTGACGGCGCGGCTGTTGGCCTCGCAGACCGGGCGCAACTTCATTGCGGTGCGCGACCACGAGGTCGCGGCCAAGGTGATCGGCGTGCCCTTGCTCCGCACCAAACTGCTCGCCTTTGGCTTCTCGTCATTCCTGATCGGCGTCGCCGGCGTGCTCTGGGCGTTCGCGTACTTACGCACGGTCGAGCCGGCCGGCTTCAACCTCGATCGCTCGTTCCAGATCCTGTTCATCATCATCATCGGCGGGCTCGCCTCGCTGCGTGGCGCCTTCATCGGCGCGGCCTTCATCGTCGTCTTTCCGCTGCTGCTGTCCCGGCTCGGCGCCGCATTGCTCGGCAGCGTGTTCGATTCCGGCGTGCTCGAGATGAGCCAGCGCATCGTCATCGGCGCCTTGATCATCGCCTTCCTGATAGCCGAGCCGCGCGGCCTCGTCGCGCTGATCGACCGCGCAATCGGCGCTGCGCGTCGCCTCCGTTCAACCCAGACCTGAAACAGTCATACCAGAAGGAGATTCATGATGACGACGTTCAGACAAGCGAAGCTGGCTTTGGGGGCGGCGCTCGCCCTCGGGCTGGTCACCAGCCTCCCGGCGCTGACATCGCCGGCGAAAGCCGACGAGCAGTTCTTCCCGCTGCAGAGCTATCGTGTCGGACCGTATGCGGCCGGCGGCACCGGCTTCTTCGGCGGCTTCATCGACTATCTCAACCTGATCAACACCCGCGACGGCGGCGTCAATGGCGTCAAGCTGACCTGGGACGAGGGCGAGACGCAATACGAGGTCGAGCGCGGCGTCGAGGTCTATGAGCGGCTGAAGAGCCGTCCGGGTGTCGCGGCGTGGAATCCGCTCTCGGTCGGCATTGCCTATGCGATGATCGACCGCATCAGCAAGGACAAGGTGCCGCTGATCACCATCAATCACGGCCGCACCGACTCCACTGATGGCCGCGTCTTTCCGTACGTATTCCCGCTGCTGCTCAATCCCTACAGCGAGACCTCGGGCATCGTGAACTACATCGCGACGCGTGAGGGCGGGCCTGAGAAGCTGAAGGGCAAGAAGATCGTCGTGCTGTATCACGGCTCGCCTTACGGCAAGGAGACGATCCCGATCTACAAGCTGTTGTCCGACAAATACGGTTTCGAGCTGGAGCAGATCGAGGTGCCGCATCCCGGCAATGAGCAGCAGTCGCAATGGCTGTCGATCCGCCGCGCCAAGGCCGACTACGTCGTGCTGCGCGGCTGGGGCGTGATGAACCCGGTGGCGCTGAAGACGGCGCAGAAGACCGGCTTCCCGGTCGACCACATCATCGGCAACGTCTGGTCCAACTCGGAAGAAGACGTCATCCCGGCCGGCGACGCTGCCAAGGGCTATGTCGCGATTACCACGCAGGCGTCGGGCGCGGAATATCCGGTGCTGCAGGAGGTGATCAAGACCGTCTACGGCGCCGGCAAGGGCAATCTCGACGACAAGAAGCGCATCGGCAGCGTCTACCACAACCTCGGCATCGTGAACGGCATCCTCAATGTCGAGGCGGTCAGAATCGCGCAGGAGAAGTTCGGCAAGCGGACCCTGACCGGCGACGAGGTGCGTTGGGGGTTCGAGCATCTGCAGCTCGATCCGGCCCGGGTCGAGGCGCTCGGCGCCAAGGGCCTGTTCCACTCGATCAACGTCACCTGGGACAATCACGAGGGCAATGGCCGCGTGACCTTCCAGCAATGGGACGGCGCCAAGTGGAAGGTCGTGTCCGACTGGATCTCGCCGGACTGGGCGGCGCTGCGCCCGATCATCGAGAAGTCGTCGACGGCCTATGCGCAGGAGCGCGGCATCAAGATCCGCACGTCGGGTGACGATCCGGTCGGGCAGTGACGTCGGCGTGCGCGGGAGCGAACCTCCCGCGCACTGATTGGGGCCTCATGGTTCGAGACGGCGCTGCGCGCCTCCTCACCATGAGGGTTCGGACTTCCCGCGAATTTAGTCCTCGTCCTGAGGAGCACGCCGCGGGCGTGCGTCTCGAAGGACGGCCGCGGAGGAGCTCTCGGCGACGCTCTGCGCAGAAGGAGTTTTCATTGTGAGCGATGTGCTGTTGTCGGTCGAGCATCTCGCGGCGACCTATGACCAGGCGATCCGCGCGGTCAGCGACGTCTCGTTTGCGGTCCACGCCGGCGAGATCGTCGCGGTGCTCGGCGCCAATGGCGCCGGCAAGTCGACCACCTTGCAGGCGGTCTCGGCGCTGCTGCCGGCGCGGCGCGGCCAGATCACTGGCGGACGGATCAGCTATGACGGACGCGACGTGTCGTCGTCCTCGGCCGCGCAGCTCGTGCGCGCCGGCCTCGTGCCGGTGCTCGAAGGCCGGCATTGCTTTGCCTCGCTCAGCGTCGAGGAGAATCTGATCACCGGCGCGATCGGTCGCGATGCGAGGCGCGGCGAGATCGCGGCCGATCTCGAGCGTGTCTACGCGCTGTTTCCGCAGCTCACGCGGCATCGCCGCTCGGTGGCGGGGCTGACCTCCGGCGGCGAGCAGCAGATGACGGCGATCGGCCGCGCGCTGATGTCGCGGCCGCGGCTCCTGGTGCTCGACGAGCCCTCGATGGGGCTCGCGCCGCTGGTGGTCGAAGGCATCTTTCGCGCGCTCAAGCGGCTCAATGCGGAGGAGGGGCTGTCGATCCTGGTGGCCGAGCAGAACTCCACGGTGGCGCTGCGCTTCGCCGACCACGCCATCGTGCTCGAAGGCGGCCGCAGCGTGCTCGCGGGACCTGCGCGCGAGCTCAGGCAGCGGCCGGACATCAAGCATCTCTATCTCGGCGGCGCGACCGCGCCAGCCGAGACCACCCAGGCCGTGGCCTGACTTCATCACAGCAAGAGGAGACCGTTCATGGCGACCAGCACTGCCGCACGCAAGATCGACGACAGCCCATACCCGCAGCTCGACGCCGTCGTGGCTGACGTCATCAGGGCCAATGCCGATCGCAACGACCGCGAGGGCCGCTTTCCCCGCGAGAACCTGCTCGCGCTGGCCGAGGCCGGCTGGACCGGCGTGCTCAATGATCGCCGTTTTGGCGGGCTCGGGCTCGGCCATGTCGACTTTGCCGAAGCCGCCTACCGCATCGGCCAGGCCGATGCGTCGACCGGCCTCGTCTATGTCATGCATGTCGGCGCTGCCCAGACCATCAATCTGTTCGGCACCGACGACCAGAAGGAGCGCTGGCTCAAGGCGGACCATGGCCGCCTGCTCGGCACCTATTCGACCAGCGAGCGCGCCACCGGCGGGCACTGGTGGTACAATCTGTCGGAGGCCGCGCGCGACGGCGAGGATTATCGCCTGAACGCCGACAAGTCGTTCACGACCAGCTCGGGGCAGGCCGACTTCTACGTCGCCCAGACCCGTACGCCAGGCGCCAAGGACCAGGCCGACATCATCTTCTTCATCGTCGACGGCAAGGCCGAGGGCATCGAGTCCAAGCCGTGGGAGGCGCTCGGTGTGCGCGCCAATCATTCCGGCGGCATCAGCTACAAGAACGTGCATGTGCCCAAGCGCGATCGCCTCGGCGCCGAGGGGCAGGGCAAGGAGATCATCTATGACGGCGTCTCGCCGGTCTACCTGATCGGTCTCGGCGCGGTCTGGGAGGGGCTGGCGCGCGGCGTGCTCAATGCCGCCGTGGCGCACACCACCGGCTTCGTGCACAAGGACCGTAACAAGAGCCTCTCCGACTACCAGGCGATCCGGCAGGAGCTCGGGGCCGCCAAGGTGCTGGTCGAGAGCCTGCGTCCGTGGCGGATCGAGCTCGCGCACAAGCTCGACGAGCTCTGGCGCGCCGGCAAGCCGCAGAGCGAGATCCTGATCCCGCTGACCGAGTTCAAGGTGCATGCCGCGGAGGTCGCCAACAAGGTGGCGTCAACGGCGCTGACGGTGACCGGCGGCTACGGCTACCATCGCGGCCCGATCGAGCGCGCCTTCCGCGACGCCCGTGCGGCGATCGCGATGGGGCCGTCCAACATCATCGCGCGGGAATGGATCGGGAAGGCCCAGGTCGGGCTGCCGCTCGAGCTGTTCTACGAAGGCGGGGAATAGAGCCTTAACATGCTGCGGCGCGGCCGCAGCATCAATCCGCCATCTCTTCGGCGACGAGCGCGATCTCCTCGCGCTCGGTCTTCTCGGCAGGCACCGCATTGGCGGCTTCGGCCGTTTCGAAATCGTCCTCGGCGATCTCCTTCACTTCAGTGACGGCTTCAGTCTCGACCGCTTCGGCCTCGAGCTCGGCGGCGACCACGGCTTCCGGCGCGGCGTCGTCGTTGGCCGGCTCCGAGAACAGGTTCGGTCCGGGGATGGTGGTCGGCACCACCGGCCGCGACTTCGCCTTGTACCAGGACGCGAATTTCTGCGAGAGGGTGGCCTCGAACTCGGCGAGCGGCAGGGTCTTGCCGTCCTCGTCGGTGATCACGACGGTCCAGCCCTCGGCCTCCATCACCTGCGCATTGGCGATCACGATCAGCGCGCTTTCGCGCTGCTTGCGGATCTTCTGCTGCTCCCGCTCGGCGATCATCGTGTACGCCATGACCTCGACTCCCAACCATCGACTCTTGGGACGATGGCCCGAAGCGCCATCGGTTCGTCGTCACTACGCCGGGAGAGTGTGAGCGCCGCTGGGCCGGATTGCGTTCGCCTAATGACAATTTGACGGCGTCTCACAGGTTCCGAGAGGACAAAGGAGTCGAAGATGCAACAGCCGGCAAAATAGTGGTGCAGGACCAAGAGCGCTTGTTGAAGGCGCGCGGCCGTGTGTCATCATTTGATTCTGCGGCGGCAACTGCTTCGCGGGGTCAGCGAAGGCAGCGGGTGAACCGGGCAAACAGCGGGCGAATTGGGGACGAGGATGCGAACTCATCTGTTCAGGATGCGGAACTTGAATGTGGCGATGGCCGGGCTTGCGCTGGCGATGATCGCCGGCCCGCGCGCCGGCCATGCCTTCACGGAGGACGACCAGCGGCGGCTGTGCACCGGCGACGTGTTTCGGCTGTGCTCGTCGGAGATTCCCGATCGCGACCGCATCATCGCTTGCATGATGAAGCAGCGCGCCAGCCTCAGCGACGGCTGCCGCAGCGTGTTCGGCCGGCCGAGCGAACGCTCCGCCTCGGCCACGGTGACGCGCTGAGCTTACCTGCTTTGCTTTGAACGACGACGCGCCGCTGGTTCCTCCGATCCGCGGCGTCCCCCACCATCACTCGGATTGCAGTGCGGCGTGGTAGACTGGCACGGATCGTCCGGCCAGGAGTTGACCCGCCATGAGCAATCGCATCCTCGTCTTCTATGGCTCCTATCGTGTCGACCGGATGGGCATCCGGCTCGCGCAATTCGTCGTCGACGGGCTGCGCGGCAAGGGCCAGGACGTCGAGCTGATCGACGCCAAGGCCATCGGCCTGCCGATGCTCGACAGAATGTTCAAGGAATACAAGCCGGGCGAGGCGCCGGCGGCCATGGCCGAGCTCGCGGCCAAGATCCGCGCGGCGGATGGATTCGTGTTCGTCACCGGCGAATATAATTGGGGCATGCAGCCCGGGCTGAAGAACCTCACCGACCACTTCCTGGAGGAATGGTTCTGGCGCCCGGCGGCGATCGCGAGCTACTCGGCCGGCCGGCTGTCGGGCGCGCGGGCCGCGACCGCCTGGCACGGCACTTTATCGGAGATGGGCATGGTGGTGGTGTCGAGCACGCTCGCGGTCGGCCCGATCGGACAGGCGCTGTCGGCTGACGGCAAGCCGACGGGCGACTCGGGCAAGGCGCTCGCGCACGCGTTTCCGCGCTTCGCCGATGATCTGTTGTGGTGGGTCGAGGCGGGCCGGGAGCAGCGGGCGCGCAAGGCGCCGCCTTACTGAGCACGAAGGTTTGCAGAGGACAGCCGGAGCGCACCAGGCGCCCCGGCATCGTCCGTCGGCCGGCTAGCGCGTTGCGCTGCTCGACGTGGTGGTCACCGACTGCTGTCGGCGTGGTGCGGCCGCAGCCTGGCCTTGGCAGGGCAGCTCCTTCCAGCTGCCATCGGCGGCCTGCTGATAGGCGCGACAGGGGGACGAGGAGGTAGCCTGCTCGTCCGCTCGGGGTGTCTGGGAATTCTTCGCCAGTGCGGGAGCTGCCGTTGTGACCAGGGCAGCCAGCGAACCGACGAAGATCACGGGGGTGATCCGCATATGGGGTTCTCCTGCTCGAAGCACCGCCGATTCAGAGTCGAATTGTGGAAACTTTGAGGCAAATCGTCCGGACCTCGACGCGGTCCTTAAGGATCATTTGCCGGCCCGCTGGGCGCATTAACGGTGACGCCGAGCGCGGCGACGGGGCGCGCGACTGTGGCGGCATCTGGGCTGGCGCCGCGCCGCGGCGGACGCTAAGAGCGATCCGACGCGCATATGCGCCCTCATGGGCCTCACGCGGTACTCCGACCGGAGCGCCGTGTTCGGCCAACGGACGTCGGCAGGGTGGCCGGCGCTCCGATCATCTGCCGCGGCAACGACGGATCGTGGCGGTTCGCTGCAGAGGCGAACGAGGGCGGGAAGCGCGCAGGCGGACAACTGTGCGAGCATGACGCGACCCCGATTGCCCTCTCTCATCGCGCTGCGCGCCTTCGAGGCCGTCGGGCGCAAGGGCAGCGTGCGTGCCGCCGGCGACGAGCTCGCCGTCAGCCACACCGTCGTCTCCCGCCATCTGCAGAACCTGCAGCGCAGCCTCGGCGTCGCGCTGGTCCGCGCCGAGGGGCGCGGTCTCGCGCTCACCGAGGCCGGACGCCAGTTTCATGCCGAGGTCACACAGGCCTTCGACATCATCGCCCGCGCCACCACGCAGGTGCGGCCGCTGGCGCGCCCGACGCTGAACATCTGGTGCATTCCCGGCCTCGCCAACCGGCGCCTGCTGGCGCGGCTGCCCGAGCTGACAGGTCCGCCGCGCAACTGGGACATCAACCTGCAGCCGACCTTGGCGCATCCCGACCTGCTCCGCGGCGAGGCGGATGCCGAGATCGTCTATGCCGATGCGATCGACGTCCGCGGTCCCTTGACGGCCGAGGCGCTGGTGCGCCCGCGCGTCTTCCCGGTGGCAAGCCCGGCCTATCTCGCGCGCTTCCCGGCGATCGCGACGCTGCCCGGCCTCGCCAAGGCCTCGCTGATCCACGAGGAGTCGACCGCGCAATGGGAGCAGTGGTTCGAGCTGGCGGGGCATCCGGAGCACGTCACCCTGCGCGGCCAGCGGTTGTGGCACGCGCATCTCGCGATCGAGGCGGCTCGAATCGGGCAGGGCGTCGCGCTCGCCAATGAGGTGCTGGTCGCCGACGACATGCGCAGCGGCGCCCTGGTTGAGGTGCTGCCGTCGTCGGTTCGCATGGGCGCCTATCAGCTCATTGCGCTCAAGGAGCGCTGGGACGAGCCCGCCATCATCGCTCTGCGCGGGTGGCTGAAGAAGGTGCTGGCGCTGTAGCTCGATCGTTCGAGCTCAACCCGCCACGTCGCGTGGCGCGCGATCTGCCGATGTCACGTAATTAGTTCGCGGCAGATCGAACGGGCTCCTCGCCGCGCGCGATGTGACATTGAGAATCATTCCCCGGAGCGGCCGTAGTCATACGGGTGCGGATTGTGGAGCACGGCGGCGGCAACGCCGCGTTCGTACACCAAAAAGCAATTCGATCGACTTAACCAACTCATAATCATGTCGATCACCGAAGCGGGCCGCGCTGATGTTGACACTGTTCTCGAAAAGCTCACAAGCCACGGTGAAATCCTCGCTCGCGCCTGCTGCTGATGCGGAGCCGTCCAACGCACCCATGCCGCAGACGATCCGTGTCATCGATACGGATGACAGGCTCGCAGGGCTCTCCGCCGACAGCTTCATGTTCGACGGCGCCGCATCGCCGCTCGCCTTCGCCTTCGTCTCTCCGCACCTCGATTTCGTGAAGGTCACGACGGAGTTGCGCAGGCTGGCCGGCCGTACGACCGTGATCGCCGTCTCGACCGCGGGGGAACTCTGCGCGGCTTCGCCCACGACGCTCTACAAGCCGACGGGCGATCGCTGGTCGTCGGTGGTGATCCAGGTGTTTCCCCCCGACCTGTTTCAGGCGGTGAGCATCCATGCGGTGCCCCTTCAGAACGACGACATCCGCAAGGGCGCGCCGGCCTTGCCGCACGATCAGCGGATCGAGGCGATCGTCCGGTCGCTCGCTGCGGTGCGGACGCCGTTCGGGATCGACGTGCGCGACACGCTCGCCTTCACGCTGGTGGACGGCGTCTCGGCCAGCGAGAACTATTTCATGGAAGCGGTCTACCGCGCCGGCAAGTTTCCTTGTGCCTTCGTCGGCGGCTCCGCCGGAGGCAAGCTCGACTTCAAGAACACCTACATCTTCGACGGCAACCGCGTGATCGAGAATCATGCGCTCCTGATCTTCATGAAGATGGCTGATGGACGCGGATTCAGCCTGTTCAAGAGCCAGAACTTCAAGAAGACAGGACAGTCCTTCGTCGTGATGGGGGCCGACCCGAACCGGCGCACCGCCTCCGGCGTGCTCGACGAGCGCACCAACGAAATTCGGCCATTCGCCAACGCCGTCGCCGAGGCGCTCAAGACCACGCCCGCCGGCGTCATGTCCAAGATGCAGCGCTACTCTTTCGGAATCGAGGTCGGAACTGATCTGTTCGTCCGTTCGGTTGCGGACATCAATGCCGAGACCGGCGTGATCTCCTTCTTCTGCGACGTGAACTCGGGTGATCGCCTCGAGCTGCTGGAGGCAACCGATTTCGTCGAACAGACCCGGCGCGATCTCCAGGCCTTCCTGCACGGCAAGCCGCCGGCGATCGGCGCGGTTCTCAATGACTGCATCCTGCGCCGCCTGAACAATGAGAGCGCGCTGCGCAATCTGTCCGGCCTGTGGCCGATGCCCGTTGCCGGGTTTTCCACCTTCGGCGAGCTGTTCGGCATCAACATCAACCAGACGCTGACGGCGGTGGTGTTCTTCGACACGCGGAGCCAGACGTTGCAGGATGCGTTCGCGGACATGTTTCCGGTCCATTATGCGAACTTCGCCAGCTACTTCACCCGCAGCCATCTCAACCGGATGATCCTGCTGAACCGGATCAAGGACGGCATTGTTGCGCGTCTCACGGAATATCTCGGCACCAGCGCGCTGCTGAGCGAGAAGGTCGAGAACGCGCTCGGCCAGACCGCCGCGATCAACACGATCGTCAAGGATATCCATTCGGTGATCCTGACCAGTGCGGATTCGGCGATCAAGGCGACCGACACGACCGCGCTCGCGGATGAATTCACCGGGCTGACGCAAGCCATGAACGGCCTGCGCGACATTCTCAAGATCATCGATACGATCGCCGGCCAGACCAACCTGCTGGCGCTGAACGCCACCATCGAGTCCGCGCGCGCGGGCGAGGCCGGCCGCGGGTTCTCCGTGGTCGCAAGCGAGGTGAAGAAGCTCGCCCAGGATACGCGCTCCAGCCTGTCGCGCACCCATGCCTCGATCGGCGGGATGGAAACCTCGCTCGCTTCGCTCGGCTCGAACATCCAGGAAACCCGCGGTCAGCTGGTCCAGGCGGGCGAAGGCTATAGCGGGATCGTGACCCATATCGAGCAAATGTTCACCAAGCTCGAGACGATCACCGGGGTGCTCGCCGAGCTCGGTACCTTCGTGCGCGAGCGCAGCGCCGAGCTTGCGGGGGTCATGGGAGAGATCGACAAGCTGAAGCGCATCGGCTGATCGTCCGATCTCCTTCGCCGCGCCACGTCTTAAGGCGGCCCTCGATCCAAGCACAGCTCTGGTGCATTAAAGTCACCTGTTCCGCGGAACAAGCTGATTGATCACCGCCGCCGGTTCCTTAGCCTTCCCTCGATCTGTTGGACGAGGAGGTGAGCCATGACTACGAATCTGGCTGCGAATCTGGCGAAGAACGAAGACCTGCTGGCACGTCGGCACGAGGCCGTCGTCAGGGGCGTGAGCTACGCCACGCCGCTGTTTGCCGACCGTGCCCTGAACAGCGAGGTCTGGGATGTCGAAGGCAAGCGCTATGTCGACTTCGCCGGCGGCATCGCCGTGCTCAACACCGGCCATTGCCATCCGCATGTCGTGGCCGCCATCCGCGCCCAGCTCGATCGCTTCACCCACACCTGCTTCCAGGTGCTGCAATACGAGCCTTACGTCCGCCTGAGCGAACGCCTCAATGCGCTGGCACCGATCTCCGGCCCAGCCAAGTCGATCCTGCTGACGACCGGCGCAGAGGCGACCGAGAACGCCATCAAGATCGCGCGCGCGGCCACGGGGCGCAGCGGCATCATCGCCTTCACCGGCGCCTTCCACGGCCGAACCGCGCTCGCCAACGCGATGACCGGTAAGGTGATGCCCTATAAGAAGCCGTTCGGGCCGCCGCTGCCGGGCGTGTGGCATGCGCCATTCCCGATCGCCGGCAGCAATGTCTCGGTCGAGGACACGCTGTCCTACATCAACTTCATCTTCAAGGCCGACATCGACGCCTCGCAGGTCGCGGCCATCATCATCGAGCCGGTGCAGGGCGAGGGCGGCTTCCACCCCGCGCCGCCTGAGCTGATGCGCGGCCTGCGCCGGATCTGCGACGCCAACGGCATCGTGCTGATCGCGGACGAAGTGCAGACCGGCTTCGGCCGCACCGGCAAGATGTTCGCGATGGAGCATTACGACGTGCAGCCGGACCTGATCTGCGTCGCCAAGAGCCTCGCCGGCGGCATGCCGCTGTCGGGCGTGATCGGCCGTGCCGCGATCATGGATGCGGCGGAGCCGGGCGGCCTCGGCGGCACCTATGGCGGCAATCCCTTGGCCTGTGCGGCGGCCCTCGCGGTGCTCGACGTGTTCGAGCAGGAGAAGCTGCTCGACCGCGCCAATGCGATCGGCGACCGGCTCCGCGCCGCGATCACGCGCTTCTCCCGCGCCAACAACCTGGTTCCGGTTTCCGAGCCCCGCGGTCCTGGCGCGATGGTTGCATTCGACATTCTCAGGCAGCGCGGCAGCGATGAGCCGGATGCGGAGATGACCAAGCGCGTGACCCGGGTGGCGCACGAGAACGGACTCATTCTGCTATCCTGCGGCGTGACGGCGAGCACCATCCGCATCCTCGTGCCGCTGACGGCGTCGGATGTGATCGTGGACGAAGGGCTCGCGATCCTGGAGAAATGCCTGGCCGCGTGACGCGGGCAGGGTGAGTTGGGAAGGCTGGAGGCTTTGCGTGACTGAAACTGCGGCGGCTGTGCCGAACGATGTGATGGAGCGGCTCGCCGCCGCTGTGGATGCCAACTTCAAGCAGCAGGTCGCCTTCCTGCAGCAGCTCGTGCAATTCCGCAGCCTGCGCGGCGAGGAAGCGCCGGTGCAGGACTGGCTGGCGAAGGAATTCGAGGCGCGCGGCTACAAGGTCGATCGCTTCAGCCTCGCCGATGTCGACCTGATGAAGCATCCCAAAGCGGCGCCGATGGACAATATCGCGCTCGACGGCTCCAGGCAGGTGGTGGCGACGCTCGACGGCGAGGGCAAGGGGCGCAGCCTGATCCTGCAGGGGCACATCGACGTGGTGCCGGAAGGGCCGACTGACCTGTGGGGCGATGCGCCTTACGAAGCGATCGTGCGCGACGGCTGGATGATCGGCCGCGGCGCGCAGGACATGAAGTCCGGCGTGTCCGCGATGATCTTCGCACTCGACGCGATCAAGGCCGCCGGCTTCGTGCCGGACGGACGCGTTCACCTGGAGACGGTGACCGAGGAGGAGAGCACCGGCAACGGCGCGCTCTCCACCCTGATGCGCGGCTACACGGCTGACGCATGCCTCATCCCCGAGCCGACCGGACACACGCTCACGCGCGCCCAGGTCGGCGCGATCTGGTTCCGTCTGCGCGTGCGCGGCACGCCGGTGCACGTCGCCTATGCCGAGACCGGCACCAATGCGATCCTGTCGGCAATGCATTTGATCCGCGCGTTCCAGGAGCACACCAACGAGATCAACGCGCGCGCCACCTCGAATGCGTGGTTCTCGGGCGTGAAGAATCCAATCAAGTTCAACGTCGGCATCATCAAGGGCGGCGACTGGGCAAGCTCGACGCCGGCGTGGTGCGATCTCGATTGCCGGCTCGGCGTGCTGCCCGGCGAGACGCCGGCGGAGGCGATGGCCGGCATCGAACAGTGCCTCGCCAAGGCGCAGGCGGCCGACAGCTTCCTGTCGGAGAATCCGGTCGAGCTGGTGTGGAGCGGCTTCCAGGCCGATCCCGCGGTGTGCGAGCCCGGCAGCGCGGCCGAAGCCGCGCTCGCCGAAGTGCATGCGCGCGTGTTCGAGCAGCCGCTCGACGTGCGGCTCTCCACCGCCGTCAACGACACCCGCTACTATTCCGTCGACTACGGCATCCCCGCGCTGTGCTACGGGCCCTACGGAATCGGACCGCATGCGTTCGACGAGCGCGTCGATCTCGATAGCGTGCGCAAGACCACGCTGTCGATCGCGATGTTCGTCGCGCAATGGTGCGGGCTGCGCAAAGCATGATCAGTGTTGCGCTTCTCAGCCGTCCCGGGCTGATGGACCCAATGAAATCGCTGCTTGCGCGCGAGCTGCCGGGCGTGACCGTCGCGTCATGGTCGGAGGCTGCAGCGCGTGACGCCGAGCTTGCGGTGTGCTGGAAGCCGGAGCCTGGGGCGCTGGCGGCGATGCCGAAGCTGAAGCTCATTCATTCAATCGCGGCCGGGGTCGACAACATCCTGTCAGATCCCACCGTGCCCGATGTGCCGCTGTGCCGGATCGTCGATCCCGGCATCACCGCGGCGATGACCGAGTTCGTGTTGTGGGGCACGCTGTATATCCATCGCGACTTCGACCGCGTCATCAGCAATGCGCGGGACGGCCGCTGGCAACGCTATGATCAGCGCGCGGCGAAGGACACCCGAGTCGGCATTCTTGGTCTCGGCGAGCTCGGCACCGACGCCGCGCGTCGTCTGGTCGATCTCGGCTTCGCCGTGAGCGGCTGGTCGCGGTCGCCGAAGCAGCTCGCCGGCGTGAGAACGTTCAGCGGCACTGACGCCCTGGACCCCTTCCTGAGCGAGACCGACATTCTGGTCTCGCTGCTGCCGCTGACGTCCTCGACGGTCGGGCTGCTCGATGCGGCGCGGCTGAGTCGCCTGCCCAAGGGCGCGGCGCTGATCCTGTGCAGTCGCGGCGAGCACGTCGTGATGGATGATCTCGTCGCGCTGCTTCGGAGCCGGCATCTGCGCGGCGCCGTGCTCGACGTGTTCGAGCAGGAGCCGCTGCCATCGGATCATCCGTTGTGGCGCGAGCCGGGTGTTCTGGTGACGCCGCATATGGCGGCGATCGCATCCTGGGAGACGATCGCGCAGCAGGTCGCCGAGAACGCCAGACGACTCCTGCGCGGCGAGACTCTGTTGAATGTCGTCGACCGCGCGCGCGGCTACTGAGCCGCGCGGCGGCGCTCCTATTCGAGCGTCTGCACCGGCGGCGCGACCGGTCCCTGCGGCCCCGGCGGAGGCGCTGCCGCGATGGTCTTCGGCTGTGCCTGCGGAGCGCGCGGCGCGGCCGCTTGCGGCGGCTGCTGCGGGTCGGTCATCAAGGCCTGGCTGTCGCGGACCGGACGGCGGACTTGCTGCGATCGCGCTGTGCGCGACCGGCGGAAGCCCCAGGAGCGCGCAATCGACGGGCCGGCGGTGTAGCCGACCACGGCGCCGGCAACGGCCCCCACGGGACCGAACACGACAGCTCCCGACAGCGCGCCGAGCGCAGCATCACCGCCGCGGTGCTCGTCGGCCCGCGCCGATGTCATCACGGCCGATGTCGCGAGTGTGAGTGCGAGCGCCGTTGTGGCCAGAATTCTGGTCATGCGATGTCCCCTCCGTCTTACCGCCGCCGAAATGAAGGATAAATGTGGCGAGAAGAATGCGGTCGAGGGGCTGCGCCGTGCGCCGGCTTGGCACGTGTTGCTGAGGGGATCGTGAGCGTCAGCTCTGCGTCACTCTGTGGTGGCCGTATTTGGCGCGCCATTTCGGGCCAGGGCCGCGCATGTAGTAGCGCTCGGGGCGATAGGGATCACTGACCAGCGCAAAGAAGCTTTTCCAGCGATCACGCAACGTAGCCAGGCGACGGGTACCAGCGAAGAACATCCGGACGTCGCCTCTAATGCATCGGACCGAGAACGGACGTGAACGGCATGGCGAAGATCTCCTCGTCGAGATCGTCGGCGACGTGAAGGACCCAGTCGCGCCAGTCCTCCTCGCTCTCAGCCGAGATCAGCTCGTGCATCACGCGCGTCGCGTGATCGCGGGCTTCCGCCAGATCGAGCACCGCGGTTCCGCGGCGGTCGATCAGGATCTCATCCTCGTTGGAGCAATGAAAGAAGACCTGCGTCATGTCGCACTCCTCAGCCACCCCGAATCTCATCCACCAGTAACAGCGCAACGCGTGCTGCGATATTGCGAATGACCACGTAAGGTAAATTACGGGCGCAGTGTGGCCTTTTGGAACCGCATCGCCCGTGACCGCAATCACGCGGAGTGCGGTTTTTGGAACTCGTGAGACGTCGTGTGGTTAAGACCGCAGTCAAGTGCGATAGGAGCACCACGCATGATGTCCGAGACCCAGATTCATGCGGTCGCCCGGCAGATGCTCGAGATGCATGGGCCCGCCGCCATCGCCCAGGCTTCACAGAAGGCCTTGTCATGCGAGAGTGACGGCGAATCCGAAGAGGCCCGTGAATGGCGCCATATCGCGGACGCGATGAAGCTGATGCGCGGACCGCATCAGAGTTGATGCCGGGTTTCTTTTTCACGGAAATTACGATCGGATGACGTCGAGGCGGCCGACTCTGCGGTGCGGCCTGTGGCGTGGGCGCGGGCCCGTCAAGAGGGCGCGGCCGCATTCTCATCCTGGTTTCCGACCCAATTTGCCCGCAAGATTCAGGCAATGATTCGGCAGCGGATTCGCCGTTGACCACCGTCGTCGGCGCGACCGCCGTCCAGGGATGATTGCCATGGTCTTTTTCAAGCGCGAGCTGAGCCCGGTCGAAATCTTCGAGCGCGCGCTGAAGGACAAACAGGCCGCCCGGCAGAAGCTCGCGGAGCGCTTGCGCGTGGCCGAGCTTGCGCTGGAGGAGAAGCGCGTCGCCGCCGAGCGGCTCGCCAAGGCCGGCGCCACCAATGGCCAGCTCGACCGCGCCGAAGCGAAGATGCAGGCCGTGGAGCAGAAGGCCAAGGCGCTGCGCGCCTCCGTCGCCGAATGCGACGAGCAGATCGTCCTGGCGGAGCGCGCCTTTGCCGACGCCGTGGCGCAGCGCGACCGCGACCGCGCGGCCAATGAGATCGAAGCGGTCGCCTCAGCCATCGAGCAGGCGGTTCCGCGCTTCGAGATCGGTGCGGCCTCACTCGTCGATGCCGTCGCGCGCGGCCGTGCGGCGCTGAGCGAAGCCAGCCGCTTTGCAGCCGATGTCGATGATATCAGGCGCGAGGTACTCTCTGCCGCGGAGCTGATCTGCTGGGAGCTGCGCGCAGCGGCGACACGCACGCGCGCGGGCAATATCAACGTCGCCTTGTTGGCGCCTCCGGATGTGAGGCAGCTGCTCGCACCGGAGACCGACCGCCAGATGATCTACACGCTGAGCCCATTGACCTGGCGTGAGGGCGAGGAGGTGAAGCGCGTGGCCGCCTTCACCATGACGGCGCTGCCGAAGGCGCTGCTGCCGCTCGCGCTGGCGCATCAGCACGTCGACTATCTCAATGCGCGACGGGTGCAGACCCTGATGCATGTCCATGGCAGCGGGCCGCAGCAGACCGAGCCGCAGCCGGATGATCCGGCGCTGATCGATCTCGACGCACTCGGCGTCGCTGTCGAGGAGACTCCGCGCGCCGATGTCGCGTGAGCGTCGCAACGGGGCAGGCGCCGTTACGCGCCGGGGCGTCTTGGCGATGCCTTTCCTGACGCTGCCGGTTCTGGTGCTGCTGCTCATCATTGTCAGCAGCGCCCGGGCCGAGAATCTCGATGCGGGGAAATCGGGTGCGCGGCTGTTCGCCGACAGTTGTGCCACGTGCCACCGGTCCGCTCGCGGCCTCGCCAAGGGCCGCTTCCGGCTCACGCTCTATCTGTTCCTGCAGAAGCACTACACGAGCAGCGCCGACTCCGCGTCGGCGCTCAGCAGCTATCTGCAGTCCGTCGACACGTCCGCAGCAGCGCCTGTACGCAAGTCGAGCGCGCGCCGGCCGTCGGACCGCCGCGAGGCCCGGCCGCCGCGCCCGCCGCTGCCGGTGCGGGGACGCTAGAACGCCTCGGACGCAGCCGTGACAACCCAAAGTCGTGCTGCGTCCGCAATTTCCCGGGCGTCGTCATCCGGGTGTGGCCGCCCCCTGCAACCTGCGCTATGCTGTCGGAAGGCGGCCGCATCTGCCGTGAAGATCGACGTCGTTCGCCGGACATCGGCCCTGTCCTGCTGCGCGGTGCCCTTCGCGAGAAGCGTTTTCGTGATTTGTGTTTTGCCGCGTTGTGTCTTTTAGAGTTGTGTTTTCAGCTGTCTTGAGGCGGGGCAGCAGCGATGATGACCTTACCGGAGCTCGCGGCAGCGGCGTTGGAGCGGTTTCTCAGCTCGTATATGCGCCGGCGGTTCGGATCCTCCCACACGCAGCTGTCGGAGATGCTTCCGGCCGCGGCGCGCATTGCGCTCGAATGCATCGGCAACAGCGATGCGCTGTATCACAATGTCGAGCATACGCTGCTGGTCACGCTGGCCGGACATGAGATCCTGCGCGGGCGTGCGCTGCATAGTCACATGACGGCGGAAGACTACGTCCATGTGATCATGGCCTGCCTGCTGCACGACATCGGCTATGTCAGGGGCCTGTTCAAGGAGGACGACAGCGACGGCTTCGTGATCGATCGCGGCGGCCGCAAGATCTGCCTGCCGCGCGGCTCCTCCGATGCCAGCCTGATGCCGTATCACGTCGACCGCTCCAAGCTGTACGTCATCAACCGCATCGAGGGCATGGCGCCGCTCGACAAGGATCGCATCGCGCGCGCCATCGAGGGTACGCGCTTTCCGCCGCTTGCGGGCCAGCAGTTCGACGAGGAGCAGTCGATCGTGCGGGCCGCCGATCTGATCGGTCAGCTCGGCGATCCCAACTACATCCGCAAGGCCAATGCGCTGTATCACGAGTTCGAGGAGGTCGGCATCAACCGGCAGCTCGGCTACGAGTCGCCGGCCGATATCGTCAATCGCTATCCGCAGTTCTATTGGAACAGCGTCGCTCCGCACATCCAGACCGAGATCCGCTATCTCAACATGACCTCGACCGGGCGGCAGTGGATCGCCAATCTCTACGCCAACGTCTTCCGCGCCGAGCGCGACATCTCGTTGTCCGGCCCGCAGAGCTAAAGCGCGATGAGATCAGGATGAATCATCATCGCGCTTTAGGTTGTTGTTTGCGCATGATCTATTCGGAAAACCGCTGCGCACTTTTCCGGATCATGCTTTAGCGCCGCCCGCCGACCTCGTCGATATGGTCGAGCAGATCGGCTGGATCCTCATAGACGCGAATGGCGCCGGACTGGCGCAGCTCTTCCGAGCCGTAGCCGCCGCTGAGCAGGCCGACGCCGAGCGCCCGGCAGCGCGTCGCCGCCAGCATGTCCCAGATGCTGTCGCCGACGACGACGGCGCGCTCGATCGGCGCATCCAGGCGCGCGGCCGCGGCAAGAAACAGGTCGGGATCGGGCTTGGCGTAGCGGACTTCGTCGCGGGTGACGACCGCGCTCTGCTTCGGATCGACGCCGAGCGCGGCGAGATTGACAGCCGCGGTTTCCATCCGGCCTGATGTCGCAATCGCCCAGGGAATGCCGGCATCGGTCAGGAAGGCGAGCAGTTCGCGGGCGCCGGGCAGGGGGCGGACCTGCCGTCCAAGGCCCTGATAGGCGGCGGCGTGGGCGCGCCGGAGCCGCTCGATTCGGTCCGGCTCCATCGCGAAGCCGGTCTCGCGCAGCAGCTGGTTGGTGAACAGGCCGCCGCTCATGCCGATCTTGCGATGGATGCGCCAGACCGACAGCTCGATGTTCTCGGCGTCGAGCGCGGTCTTCCACGCCAGCACATGCTGATAGACGCTGTCGACCAGCGTGCCGTCGAGGTCGAACAGGAAGGCGGTTTCGTTGCGCATGGCGTTGCTCCGGAGGGCCGCGATGAAACAGTGCCAAGCATCGGCGCCGGTCCGGGTTCCTGGTCTGCGCGGTAACGGTCATCCCGGGCGGGCCAAGCTTGCCGCGACGTCTCAACAGGATGCAGACGCGCCGCGGACAATGCCGCCCGTCGGCGCGTCCGCGAGCCTGCTCAGTTCTTCGGGCGGATGAAGCCCGCGAGGGTCTTCTTGTGCTCCTCGCACCAGTTGCTCATGCCGAGGCGGCGCTGATCCATGTCGATCGCCTGTGTGGCGACCGCCACCTCGGCCATCAGATCATCGTCCTGCTTCTGGCCCATCTTGCCGCCGGTGTGCATATAGGCGATCGCCTGGCGTACCTTCTCCGTGGTGCCGTCGGGCATCTGCATGTCCTGGGCCTTCTTGACGAGGTCCTGATAGACCACGTCGATCCCGGGACATTCGACCTTGGTGGCAAAGGCCTCGAGCACCATGGACGTATACACATGGCGCGGCTCGGCGCTGGCCGGAGCCACGGCAGCAGCGGCCGTCAGCACGGCCGCGATCGTCGACTTCAAACGCATCACTTAAGGGCACCTCCCGGTTGTTTTCGGGAAGGCTAGCGTCTGGTCGCAGCGCGATCAACAAGGAGGGCAGTGCAACACGCGCGAATTGATCGCGCCGAAAGTGGCGGCCGAGCTACTTGCTCAGCCGGCGCTCCTGCTCCTTGAGCAGCGCGTCCAGCTCCTCGCTCTGCTGGGCGAGGCGGTCGGCGTTGCGCTCCTCGTCGGCCGCGCCGGACTGCGAGGCGGCCTGCTCGGTGATCTGGCGGATGTTGTCGCGCAGGATCGCGATGCGGTCGGCGAGGTCTGCTGCGGACAGGCTGGTCGGATCGGTCAGGCTCATGAACCCCTCGCATCGGCGCTTTCAGGCGCAGTTCCTTAGCCGGATCGCTGCAGCCCGACAAGTGCATCACGACGCGCAGGCAACCGTGCCGCGGCTGGCCTCAGCGCGCGAGCCAACGACGGTGTGCGTCAGCGCACCGGCATCGGCGGACGCACCACCGGCTGGTCCGGATCGGCCGCCGCCTGCGCCGGTGCGGATGGCAGCGCCATCGGAGCCGGAGGCGGGGGAACCATGCTGCCTGCGGACGGCTGGGGCGGCCGCGGCCGGTGAGCCACGGCAGCAGCAGGCTGCCCGGGCGCCACGGCGGCAGTCGCCGGACGGGGTGCCGGGCGAGGCCGGATGGTCTGCTCGATGGCGCGCGGGTCGAACGGCCGCGCCTCGGCGGTGCGCTCGCTCGCCTTGGCTTCTGCCACGCGGGTCATCTCCCGCGCCATCTGCTCCTGGCCTGACTTGAGTTGGGCGAGGCTCGCTTTCAGCTCGCCGATCTGCTGGTTCAGGGCGGCGAGATCCTGCGCCATGGATTGCAGCAATTGGGCCTGCTCCTGCGAAGCATTGGCGCTGATCGCTCCCGTCGCCGGCTCCGTGGCGTGCGTGGGCGCTGCCGCGGCGGTCTCCTGCGCGGCCGCCGAGGTCGGTTGGGTGGTCGAATCCTTGTCCGCACTCGACACCAGCGAGATCCGCGGCATCCAGTGCGCGATCACCTCCTGCGCCTGGTCGCCATAGCTCTGCCAGGCGGCTGCGGCGACGGCGCTGCCGACCGCGAACAGCACGGCCAGGACGGTGCGGAGAATCCAGGTGCCGATGGTGGTGCGTCCCTCGGTGTCAGGAACGCCGCTGGCACCCTGGGTCCGGAACTCGGCATCGATCTTTGGATCGATCCTGGGATCGATCTTGGGCGAGGGGACCTCCGGCGGACGCTGTGCGCTGCGCCGCTCGGGTTCGACGCCGTGCCGGTCGGCGCGCGCTGCCAGCACGATATCGGGGTCGATCACCGCGTGAGGCTGCTGATCGGCTTCTTTCGTCGTCGTCGTTGCAAGCATTGACGCTCCGTCCTCCGTTGTCGTCCGCCTGCCGGCGGCGCTCGGCTCCGTCCCGATGTCTCCGACCAACGCAACGTTCTACGCCTACGCGTCGTACAAACGTCTCGCGGGTAGCAACGCCTGGTGAGATCGTCTGCTGATGACGACGTCACGCGACGCTCGGCCCGAAGGCCGCTTCAGAACAGAACCTGGATACCGGTTGTCCCACATGCGCATGCGCCTGCATGTGCATGGTGTTGATCTTGGTCTGAGCCGGAGGCCTCGGAACGTCCCATCATCGCTCCGCCGCCTCGACGCTCAGCTGATTCCTCGTGTGCTCCCGCACTCCCTGCCATATCAGGCCAAACCAAGGCAAACGCATGGCGAAGCCAGATGCATGGCAGGTCGTCCGCATTCGACGGCCGCTCCTCAGGCCGTGTGGCCCGAGCATACTCCGAATGGATGGCGAAGGCTACGCCGACAGCGCATGGCCGCCTCGGCCATTCCTGCCGTCGCGTCAGCGCGTGAGGATGTCGTCGGCCGGCAGCCAGATCTCGCAATTCAGGCCGCTCGGCTCGAAACGCCTGACGACGCGTGCGCCGACATCATAGGGCAGCATCTGCTCCAGCAGCACGGTTCCAAAGCCGTGTTTGTTGAACGCCAGCTCGCGGCCCGACATGCCGGTCTCGGCCCAGTCGATGACGAGCCAGCGGCGCCCATCGTGCTCGTCGAGACGCCACGCGATGCTGATGAAGCCGCGCGGCACCGTCAGCGCGCCGTATTTCAGCGCGTTTGTCGCGAGCTCGTGCATCGCAAGCCCGATGCTCTCGGCCGCCTTGGGCTTGATCCGGACGGCAGGACCTGACAGCGAGACCTGGCGATCCTCGCGCGCGGCGCCGGCGCGCAACTCATCGGCAATCAGCTCGGCGAGATCGAAGCCGGCGAGCGGATCACGGGTGACGACGGCCTGGATGCGCGACAGCGCGGAGATGCGGCCCTCGAGATGACCGGCGAAATCCTCGACGCTGTCGCTGCTGTCGCCGGTGCGCCTGATGATCGAGCGGATCACCCCGAGCATGTTACGCACGCGATGCTGCAGCTCGGCCAACAGAAATTTCTGGTGCTCGGCGGCCGAGACGAGCGCCGTGATGTCCTGGGTGATGCCGCCGATTCTCTGGACCTGACCGACGGCATCGACCATCGGGAAGCTCCGGATGCGCAGCCATCGGACGGCGCCGTCGGTCTGCCTGATGATACGGAAATCGAAGCTGTCGCGTTCGCCGCCTCTGGCGCGCTCGAGGCCCTCGACGACGCGCGGCCGGTCCTCGGGAAGCATCAGATCGGTCCAGGGGGTGATGTGATCCCCCTGGATCACGGCGGTGCGGGGCACGCCATAGATCGGCTCGAACGCAGGGCTCAGATATTCCCACTGCATCGTCTTTGCATCGCGAATCCAGACCACGTCGGAAGAGGCTTCGCCGAACTGGCGAAAGCGCGCCTCGCTGTCGCGCAGCGCGGCCTCGGTGCGCTTGTGGTCGTCGATGTTCATCGCGAGCTCGACCAGCGTGCCGTCGCCGAGATCGCGGCCGGCGAACATCATCCAGGTGCGCTCGCCGTCCTTGCGGAAATATTCCTTCTCATAAGGACCGATCCGGCCGGTGCGCTGCAATTGCTCGATCTGGGATGCGGAGCTGTCGACCCATTCGGGCGGCGTCATGCTCTGCCAGGTCAGCTGACGGCTTTCCACCTCCTCGCGGGAATAGCCCGTCATCGCGAGGAAGGCATCGTTGGCATCGACCAGCGTCCCCTCAGCGTGATTGAAGAACAATACGCCGACCGTATCGATTTCCAGCAGGCGATGCAGCGGATGCGCGCTCGAACCGTTGCCGTTCAAGGCCGGGTTTGCGGGTGGAGATGCTTGACGCTGCTCACCGCAGCCGAGGTGAGCAGCGAGCTCGGGATGGGACTGTGCCAGGGCCAGCACATCCGGATCGATCGCGAGCTCGGGATGCGCATCGGCCCAGAACTGCGCCATCCGCAGATAGGCCATGAAAGACGTCAGCAGTTCGAAACGGGCGACGCCGAAGGCGTTGCAGATCGCGCGGCCGGCGCGGCCGGCCACCGCGCTCTGCAGAAACACCGCTCCCGCCGTATCGAACAGGTCGGCCTCGGTGTCGCTGCGCGGATCGGGAATATCGATGGGCTCGCCGATCGCCTCCAGGCGGCAAAGCGCCGCCGAGATCCGCGCCGAATCTGCAGGCGGCCGCGAGAGCAGCGCCAGCGCCTGATCGACCGTCTCCGGGCGGCACTCCGAATCGCCGCCGGGTCTCCCCAGTCCGACCAGGAAACCGACGTGCCGGGCGAGGCAGTAGGACGAGGCGTTGATGCGCGACAGATGGACGGCGAGCCGCTCCTTGAACAGGGCCGGCAGCGACGCGTCCAGATAGGAACATTTCGCAAACTGCCACAGCTGGCGGGTCGTCTGCGGGGCCGACGGCGCCAGCCGGAACAGGTTGGGCATCAGCCCGAGGCGGAGCGCGATCTCCTGCTCGAAAGGCTCGTCGTCACGCACACGCTGCTCGGCCATCGCCGTGTCCCCGGCAGAACGTCACCGCCCGGCAGTCCAGCTCAATCCGCGGGCTCTGGGAGGAACGTCTCACTCATTCGCGTCAAGCTGACGACCTTCGCGGTCCAAATGCAAGTAATTGGCGTTGAACAGTCCGGCACCCATCAGCCGCTCGAGATCCGGGAGCACCAGCATCTTGCCCTTGAGCACGATCAGATTGCTGGCGCGCAACTCCTGGAGGGTGCGATTGACGTGAACCTTCGACAGCCCCGTCGCCTCGGCGAGATCGGCTTGCGTCAGGGGGAAGCTGCAGCTGTTTTCGTCGGCGAGCCCGGCGAGACGCAACCGGAAATACAACTCGCACAACAGGTGCGCCATCCGTTCGGAGGCGGTGCGCTGTCCGAGATTCATCGTCCATTCGCGCTGGATGGCGGCGTTCACCAGCGTCTCCCACCAGAACGCGGTGGCGATGCGCGGGTAGCCGGCGCTGATCTCATCGAAGAACTCGCGCGGCAGGTCGGCGATGGAGACCGGCGTGATGGTGCCGATCGAATGGTCCATCTCGCGCAGGATGAAGATGTTGAGATCGCAGATGTCACCAGGCAGGAAGAACGAGACGATCTGGCGGCGGCCGTCCTCGAGCTGCTTGTAGCGGCAGGCCCAGCCGTTCAAGATCAGGTGGACATCCTTGGGCTTTTCGCCTTCCCGCGCAACGTCCGTGCGCGGCGCAAACGTCCTCACACGCTGCGCAGCAGCGCGGTTCAGCATCAGCCGATCCGCCGCAGAGAGGCGGACGAAATTCTCAAGCTTTCGAACCAGATGACTCAAGGAACGGTTCCCCCGAGTTCGCTTATAGGGGTTCCATGTGGTGCGCCCACAATAACTTATGTTAGCATATTACCTCATCAATCAGCGCAATTTTCTTCGCCGCGCAGGAACCAACGCGCTCGCCCTTTTATGCGGGATCGCGCAAGAAGGTTGTTCTTGGATAACCAAATGAGTCTTTGCGCCTGCGGATGATGCGCAAGCCAGACAGAGCCGCGTGTTCAGCAGAGGCGACAGAGCTCCAACTACGCGTGCAAATGACACCCGTGAAACTACGGGATTCAGCCTTGCGCGGCATTTCTGTCAAACCGAATCCGAAAAGATTAAGACCCTCTTAGGCTCCGCTTCCTAAGTTGGCGAAAATCAATCAGTTGGAAACGTATCATGCGGGTCGGTCAGCTCTTTGCGGTCTCTATGCTCTCAGTGGCGGGCCTCGCCTGCGTCTTGGGAGGCGAGATCGTCGTCACGCAATATCGTTCCTATGCAAGCAAGACGGAGGCGATCAGGTCCGTCGATGCGTTCGGGGCGGTGCTGCTCACCGGACAGGCCGTCGCCGGGTTCAGGACGTCCTACGCCACGACGCTGTTCCAGGAGGCGCCTGCAAGCCCTGCGCAGTTGGAGGCGATGGCCAAGGCTGGTCAGCAAGCTGATGCGGCATTTGCGAAAGCGCGCAGCACGGTGGAATCGATCTCCGACAGCCAGGCGATCACCGATGGCTTGACCAAGGCGATGGCGAAACTCGGCGACGTCCGAGCGATGGTGGATCGCGCCGTCCAGGTGCCGTTGAGTTCACGCGACCAGGGCGCGACCAGAAGCGTCCTTCCTGGCATCTCCGAGACGTTGAAGATCATGGAGCCGCTGTTGAACCGGCTGGAAAGCCGCGTGGCAGCCGCCGATTCCTCGCTGACGCCGCTGCTCATCATCGCGCGCACCGCGCAGGACCTCAGGCTGACCGCAGGCGGACGCGCCGCCATGCTGTCGCCGGTGCTCGGATCGAAGCGTCCGCTGACCGCGGCCGAGATCTCCGCCATGGATCGCGCCCAGGGTCGCGTCGAGGCCAACCGCGAGCGGATCGAATCCAGCATCGATCAGATCGGTAATCCTCCAAGCGTCGTCCAGGTCATGAACGAGGCCGTCGATGGCTATTTCAGCAAGACCGCAGCGCTGATCGAGAAGGAGGTCGCCGCCTCACGCAGCAACGGCAACTACTCACTGACGCCCGAGGAGCTCGGCAATCTCGCGGTCCCGCCGATCCTGAAGTTCTTGTCGGTCCGCGACAAGGCGTTGGCGGAGGCGCGTGAACGCGCCGAAGCGGAGCGGGACGAGGCGCGCCTGATGCTGCTGCTCGGCAGCGCGGCCGTTCTGGCGCTGCTCGGCATGCTCGGCGTCGTCACCTTCATGCTGCGCCGTCGCGTGATCGCGCCGCTCGCGGCCCTCACCGGCGTCGTGGGCGAGCTCGCGGCCGGCCGTGACGACGTCAGCATTCCCGCGAGCGACCGCCAGGACGAGATCGGAACGCTCGCCGGCTCGCTGCAGGTGTTCAAGGACGCGCTGCTGGCGAAGAAGGCCGCCGATCGTGCGGCCGCGTCCGAGGCCGAGGCGAAAATCCAGCGCGGACAGCGCGTCGACGCGATCACCCGCGAGTTCGAGGCTGTCATCAGCGAGATCGTTGAGGTCGTATCGTCGGCCTCCACCGCGCTGGAGAGCTCGGCGGGGACGCTCACCTCGACGGCGGAGCAGTCGGAGCGTTTGGCCACCACCGTGGCGTCTGCTTCGGAGGAAGCGTCGACTAACGTGCATTCAGTGGCATCAGCCACGGAGGAGATGTCATCCTCGGTGAGCGAGATCAGCCGGCAGGTGCAGGACTCCGCCCGCGTCGCCAATGAAGCCGTGCAGCAGGCGCAGCGCACCAACGACCGCGTCGGCGAGCTCGCCAAAGCAGCGGGTCGCATCGGCGACGTTGTCGAGCTGATCAACTCGATCGCGGGGCAGACCAACCTTCTGGCGCTCAATGCGACGATCGAAGCGGCCCGTGCCGGTGAAGCCGGGCGCGGCTTTGCCGTCGTGGCTTCGGAGGTGAAGGCGCTTGCCGAGCAGACCGCCAAGGCCACCGACGAGATCAGCCAGCAGATCAACGGCATCCAGTCGGCGACGCAGGAGTCGGTGAACGCGATCAGGGAAATCGGCGAGACGATCGAGAAGATGTCGGAGATCGCCTCGACGATTGCGTCGGCGGTGGAAGAGCAGGGCGCCGCGACGCAGGAGATCTCGCGCAGCATTCAGCAGGCTGCGCATGGCACGCAGCAGGTCTCGTCCAACATCACCGACGTGCAGCGCGGCGCCAGCGCGACCGGCCAGGCGTCGGCGCAAGTGCTGAACGCAGCCAAGTCGCTCGCCGGCGAAAGCAGCCGCCTCAAGCGCGAAGTGACGCGCTTCCTCGGCTCGGTCCGCGTTGCCTGACGATCGATCGGCGCTCGATATGGAAGGAGCGCCGGACCGCGTGGGTCCGGCGCTCTGCGTTGATAGACAAGCCGCTCAGGGACGTTACTTGCCCTTCTCCAGGTTCTGCGCCATCTCCAAATGATGCTGCAGCGCCGGCAGCGTCTTGCCGGCCCACGCCTTCAGCTCGGGATTGTCTCCGCCCTTCGCGTAGCGCTCGAACAGCGACACCGCATCCTTGTGGGCGCTCACCTGCATATCGTCGAAATCGGAGCTGAAATCCTTGCCCTGGGCGCCCTTCAGCTTGTCCAGCTTGCTCTGATGCGCGCTGTCGAGCGCCGTCGGCAGCTGCACCTTGACCTTGCCGCTCTCGACCATGCTCTTCAGCTCGCTCGACGTCTTGGTGTGGTCCTTGACCATCTGCGTGGCGAAGCTCTTCTCCTGCGCGTTGCCCTTCTGCTCGCCGAGCTGGTTCGACTGCAATTCGAACATGTCGCTGATGGCGACCTGCTTGACGAAATCCTCGGTGCTCGGCGTGATCCCCAGCGCCGAATTGACGCCGGTCTTCTCGCCGACCGATTGCGCGAGCACGGGGCCCGCGATCAGCAGGCAGCTGACGGCGATGATCGTACGTTTCATGATTGGTCCTCTCCTCAATGGTTGAGGACTAAACGGAGAGCTGGTCGCGAGGTTCCGTTGCGGCTTTGCGCGAGGGGCCCCGTGCAGGGCTGCGCGGCGAGGAAAGGAGAGCGCGAAACCTGAAAGCGTCGGCGGGCGCTGCGCTCTTCTGGTCGTTGTCGAAGTACACGAACACCTCGATGCCATGTGTCGACCACGTGCGGATGCGCTTGGCCCACGCCTCGAGCGTCGCGGCGGGATAATTGTCCTTGTAGCAGCCTCCCGGGCCATGGCCCCGCACGTAGACGAAGTCCGCCGTGCGTCGCCAGGGAGCAGGCGCGTCGTGATGGTCCGACAGGCACAGCGAGATGTTGGCCTCTTTCAGCAGCCGCATGATTGACGGGGCATACCAGCTCGGATGGCGGAATTCGAAGCTGTAGCGCCGGTGTCGGGGCAGCAGCCGGAGAAATGATTCCAGCCGCTCGCTGTCTGCCTCGAGCTGCGGCGGTAGTTGAAACAGCACAGGCCCTGCCTTGTCGCCGAGCAGCTTCAGGCGGCTTTCCATCAGCTCGAGGCTGTTGACCGAGCGATCGGAGAGACGTTTCCAATGGGTGATGAATTTCGACGCCTTCCAGGCGAAGACGAAATCGGGGCCGGTCTGGTCGTGCCAGCTGCGCACAGCCGCTTCGGTCGGCGTCCGGTAGAATACGCCATTCAATTCGGTCGTCTCGAATTGGCTGGCGTAATAAGGCAGTTGATGCCTGATCAGCAGGCCGGGCGGAAAGAAGGGACCGCGCCAGGAGTCATAGTGCCACCCTGAGGTTCCGACGACGACTCGAGCCATCCACCTGCCTCGTCGCGATCACGACTGTCTCGATGAGAAGCGCTGGATCTCCTGCTGGTTCCTCGCCGGGTCGAATCCGGCGCCGCCGACGGATAAGCAATCTCGACACGACGCCGATCTCTAGCGTTCCGCGGCCTGCATGATGGGGGCGCTCAGGAGTTCGTTGATGTGAGCGGCCGTTTCAGCCTGGAGCGCCTTCTTCAACATCATTTCACGTTCCGGCCCTGCGGGCAGCAGCTGCGCTGCATTGCGCGCGGCCAGGGCAGCCTGCTGCAAGCGATCGGCAAACGAGACGGTTTGTTTGCGCCGGTTTCTCTTTTGCGTCATGGGAAACTCCTGTTCCTCTCGGCAGGAGCTTGCGACATCAGCGCCGTGATGTCGCTAACCCACGTTAGCGTGCAGATCACGTTCTGGAAGGCGAGGCGAACGGAACGCGCGCATGAAACTGATTAGTTGTTCGACCGCTCCGGGTCGTTGCCGGGAACGCTGAGATGCACCTCGTGTCCTTGCTTGAGCGCCAGCGTGGCCGCCGCTGCGGCCGATTCGAACGCTGCTTCCCGGGTCGCGTAGTCGCCTTGCGCATTGCCATCATGCAGCACGCTCCAGTGATCGCCGACCGCAATGACTGCATATTGTGCCAGTCCCATTCCATCCTCCATCACTGCTGCTGAAAGCGGGCTCAGCCGCCGGACGCGGTGACGCGCCAGACCGTGTTGCCGACGTCGTCGGCGATGAGAAGCGCGCCGGTCTTGTCGACGGCCAATCCGACGGGCCGACCACGCGCCTCGTTCTGATCGTTGAGGAAGCCGGTGACGACGTCTTGCGCTGCGCCGTTCGGCTTGCCGCCGGAGAAGGGCACGTACACCACCTTGTAGCCGTTCAGCGGCGTCCGATTCCAACTGCCGTGCTCCCCGACAAATGCGCCGCCGCGATACGCCTGAGGCAGGGCATTGGCGGTGTAGAACGTCATGCCGAGCGGCGCGACGTGGGAGCTCAGCGCATAGTCTGGCGCGATCGCCTTCTCGACCAGATCTGGCCGTTGCGGCTGCACGCGCGGGTCGACATGCTGGCCGTAATAGCTGTAGGGCCAGCCATAGAAGGCGCCATCCTTCACCGAGGTCATGTAGTCGGGGACGAGATCCGGGCCGATCTCGTCGCGCTCGTTCACGACCGTCCACAACGCGCCGCTCTGCGGCTCGAAGGTCAAGCCGTTCGGATTGCGCAGGCCGCTCGCGAACACCCGCCATCGACCGGTCGTGCGGTCCACCTCCAGGATCGCGGCGCGGTTCTTCTCGGCCTCGATGCCGTTCTCGGTGATGTTGCTGTTGGAGCCGACGCCGACATAGAGCAGCCGCCCGTCCGGGCTGGCGGTCAAGCTCTTGGTCCAATGGTGATCGATCGGACCGCCGGGCAGCGCCGTGAGCGTGGTGCCGGCATCCTTCATCTGCGTTTCGCCCGGCGTGTACGGATAGCGGACGATCGCGTCGGTGTTGGCGATGTAGAGATCGTTGCCGACGAGCGCCACGCCGAAGGGGGAGTTCATGTGATCGATGAAGACGCTCTTCTGCTCCGGCACGCCGTCGCCATTGGCATCGTGCAGCAGGGTGACGCGGTTGCTCGGTCCGGTGCTGCCGCCCGACGTCGCCCAGGATTCGACGAACGCCATGACGATGTCCTTCGGCCGCTTGGGGGGCGGCGGAGGCGGCGCCTTGGACTCCACCACCAGCACGTCGCCATTGGGCAACGTGTAGAGCGAACGCGGATGCTGCAGCCCGGTGGCCAGCGCCTCGATCTTCAGGCCCGGCGCAACCTTCGGCGTTTCGCCTTGCTTCCAGCCGACCACGGTCGCCACATTCATCGGCGGCAGCAGGTATTGGGTGAGGGATGGCAGTTTGACGTTCGGACCGACCTCCGCCTTGGGATCGCCGCCTTCGTTGCAGCCCGTGAGGGCGAGTGCCGATGCGCCGAGGAGCAGCGCCGTCCATGCTATGGTGCGCGAGGTTCTCATCGAGCGACTCCCACGCGATGCCGATAGACGAGCGACCAGCCGAGCCAGCCGGTGATCGGCAGGATCAGCACGGTGACCAGCGACAGGATGAGACCGGTGGGGACCACCGACGTCCAGGCGTCGCGCGCGTGCACCATGTTGTTGAAAAAGGCCAGTACCAGCGCGATCAAATTGCCGATCATGTGCGGCCAAGCCGGTCCCTGTACGCGGATCAGGCGGTTGCCGAGAAAATCGATCAAGCCGGCGATGCCGGCCAGGATGCCCATGATCAAGCCGACGAGCAGCAGCCAAGCCGACATGTCTGCCCACATGATCTCAGCCGTGCGCCAATAGGCGATGTCGGTGACGAGCGCGCCGATGAAGCAGACGATCGGGAATGGCACCAGCATCGGATGGATCGGATGGCGCGCGATTCGCGCTGTGGGCTCGAGCGGCGGGCGGTCGGTTTCGACTGACGTCACGAGGGTCTCCTGATGTGGATGGCAGCGGCCGTCGGAAAGGCCGTCTGCTGTCGCATGCGTCGCTGACGAGGGCTGCGAAGGGTCTCAACGGCTCTTGTTCAACGGTCCAGAGCCGCGCGCGCTGTCGCTCGCCGTATCGTTGGCCGGTGCAGTCGGGGTAGTTGCCATCGGTGCGGCCGGCTTCGGTGCCGCGTTGCCCGTGGTCTGCTCGCTGCTCGACTGCGCGTCCTGGCGCGGTCCTTTGTCGCCGGCGAAGGACCAGAACATCAGCGCAATGGCGGCCGCCACGACCACGATCGGGATCAGCAGCGCATAAGGGGTGTTGCTCTGCATGCCCGGAACGCGCGATCCGGCGCCGCTGGCCCGCTCAGCCTGGTCGTGCGCATTGATCGAGGCGCGCGTATTCTCGTCGAGCCTTGCGCGCTCGCCCGGCCGTAGCCGTCCCGACCGGGGCGCGGCATAAGCGAGAATGAGGCCGAGGATGACGATGGCAAGACCCCATCCCCAGAATGTTGCTGCTCCGCCGTTCATGCCGATCGCCTCCCGCGCTGCTGCTCCGGCGGACCTCGCCGCCGACCCAGCACCAACGAGAGGGATTCGTATCCGTTCCTCGTTTGAACCCGAGCGTCAGAGTTCGACGATGATGTAGTCGTTCTCGACCACCACCGGGAAGCGTTCGGCGACGTACGGGCCCTTCACCAGGTTCCCGCCGGATTCGCGCCTGACCTCGTAGTTGCGCAGCCGCGTGGTGCGCGGGTCGCACCAGGACTGTCCGGTGGCGAGTTCGAACTCCCAGCCGTGCCAGGGGCAACGCAGGAACTCGCCATCGCGCTCGAGGCGATAGTCGCCGGGGCCCGATGACGTCGCAATGCCGGTGATGACACCGTTGCAGATCCGCGCGCCGCCATGGGGACAGCGGTTCAGCAGCGCATGCAACTGGCCGCCGACATTGAAGAGCGCGATCTCGCGGCCGTCGACGAAGGCGGTGCGGCGCGCTCCCGGCGGCAGCTCATCCGCGGAACAGACGACGTGGCGGCTCATGACAGACGATACAATGCCATCGCATTGTCCCTGAAGATCTGGCGGCGCTGGGCCTCGGTCATCGGGAATTTGAAGGAGAAGCTTGGATTGTCGTAGTCCCAATGCGGATAGTCCGACGAGTAGAGCAGGCGGTCCCAGCCGATCCAGTCGATGATCTCGACCAGATGCCGGGCGTGCTCGGGCTCCTCGATTGGCTGCGTCGTCCACCAGACGTGCTGGCGCAGATAGTCGGACGGCCGCTGCCTGAGGTGCGGCACCTCCTTGCGGAACTTGTCGAAATGCTTGTCCATGCGCCAGGCCAGCGCCGGCGCCCAGGCAAAGCCGCCCTCGACGAGCACCACCTTGAGGCCGGGGAAGCGCTCGAACACGCCGCCGAGGATGAAGCTCGCGGCGAGTGCCTCCATGCAGGCGACGAACACATAGTGCTCCTGCAGGTAATAGGTCGGCCAGCCCGAGCCCGTCGACGGATGCCCGCCATTGTAGCCGACCGGATGCAGGCCGATCGGCAGGCCGGCACGCTCGGCGGCCGCGTAGATCGGCCAGTAGCGCGGATGTCCGAGCGGATCCGACGGACGCGACGACAGCATGATCTGGACGTAGCGGCGATCGCCGGCGCAACGCTCGATCTCGGCCACGGCGGCCTCGGGGAATTCCTGCGGCACCACGATGCCGGCGCGCAGCCGCGGCTCCTGCCGCACCCAATGGTCGATCTGCCACTCATTGGTGGCGCGCGACATCGCGGCCGCGAATTCCGGGTTGCGCTCCTCCATGCCGCCCTTGCTGAGCGCCATCAGGAGGCCGAACTCGACATTGACGGGATCGAGATGCTGCTGGCGCAGCATGTCGAGATCGGAGCCGGCCGGGCCGCTGGCCGGCAGCGCATCCGCGCGCATGCCGGCGGCCATCATCCGCGGATACATCAGGGTGCTCGACAGCGCCTGCCGCACATGCACGCCGTAGGTCTGGTAATGCTCCCGCCAGCGCGGCGCCAGATAGGGCAGGAGCTCGCCCGGTGTGCGGTGGGCCGGATGAATATCGCAATCGACCACGGCGAGCGTCTGGCGTGCTTGCACTTCCTGGAACGGTGCGTTCATCGGATCGTCTCCTCGATCGTGGCAGCGTCGCCGAGCGCCTGTTGCGCCAGGCGCGGATAGGTCGCCATCGCATTGTCGATCAGCAGCTTCCTCAAGGTGGCGGCCGACAGCCCATCCGGCAGCACGTCGTCGCCGTCGAACTGCCAGTGCGGATAGTCGGTGGCGAACAGCAGCCCGTCGTCCGAGCCGATGCGCTCAATGGTCTGCGCCACGGCTGCCGCATCCGGCGCATCGAAGGGCTGCGTCGTCAGGCGGATGTGCTCGCGGATGATGTCGGATGGCCAGCGGTCGACCCAGGGCGTCTCCGGCCTCGCACCGCGCCAGGTCTTGTCGGTGCGCCACATCGTCACCGGCAACCAGCTGACGCCGGATTCCATGAAGACGAATTTGAGGCCGGGGAAGCGCTGGAACACGCCCTCGGCGATCAGGCTCACCGTCTGGTTCTCGAACGCCTGCGCCTGCGCAACATAGTCCTCGAACTGATAGCAGGGCCAGCCGACGATGGTCGGCGCATAGCGATAGGTGCTGCCGGCATGCACCGCGACGACGAGCCCATGGCGCTCCGCGGCCGCGTAGATCGGGAAATACTCACGGCGACCGAGCGGCCGCTCGCCCATCGCCAGCATCAGGACCTGCACGAAGCGTCCATCGGGAGCGAGGCGCTCGACCTCTTCCACGGCCTGGGCAATGTCTTGCGGATGGATCAGGATCGAGCCGCGCAGCCGCGGCTCGCGGTCGAGCCATTCGACGCGCAGCCAGTCGTTGACCGCGCGGCACAGCGCCGCCGCCATGTCGTCATTGTGGAGCGCGACGCAGCCATGGATGACGTTGGCGATGGCGAAGCGGAGTCCGAAGGTGTCGAGCGCCTGGGCCCGGACCGTCTCCAGCGCTGTCGCGGCGGGGGAAGCGCGCCAGTCGTCGCGCATGCTGATCGGCGCATTGGGCGGATAGCTCATCATCGCGAACGGCATGCGGTCGAGGGCGCGGTTGACGATCTGGTCGCGCCAGTAGTCGTCGAGATAGGGCAGCAGCTGAGGAATGGTCGGTGAGGGGACGTGGAGATCGCAATCGATCGCGCCCGCATAAGGCAGTCTCATCGTCGGCTCCGTCATGATGTGAGCGAGGTCGCCAGCAGCCTGTGATCAGGCCGGCGCGGCCTGATCGACTTTGTCCGGCTCGGCTGCCGCGACCGTCCGCCGGCGCTGCGACAGCCCGAGCGTGAGGACGCAGCTCGCCATGACCAGAGGCGGCAGCGCGGCGAGCAGGAACAGGCTCGACGCCGGCAGGTGGCGTGCGAGCAGGAGCCCGGCGATCAGCGGCCCGCCGATCGATCCGATCTTCGCCACCGACAGCGCCCAGCCGACCGCGGTCGAGCGGTTGGCGCTGGGATAGAACTGCCCGACCGCGCTGTTCAGGCCCTGATGGCCGCCGACCACGAAGAAGCCGACGCACATCATGGCGAGGAGGAAGCCGGCATCGCTGAAGCCGGCGAGGCCCAGCGAGGCGACCAGCGGGCAGGCGATCATCGGCACGGCAGCGATCGCGAGCACGCCGTAGCGGTCGAGCACGACGCCGGCGAGCAGCGCGCCGACGGCGCCGCCGAGGCTGAACATGGATAGCCCGAACGCGGCCTGCGCGGGCGTATAGCCGGATGCCTCGGCGAGAATCGGCGTCCAGCTGTTGAGGAAGAACATCGTCATCGAACTGGCGATGTAGGCAAGCCACAGCAGCGGTGTGATGAGCGCGAGCTTGCCGTCGAACAGCGCCGTCACACGCGCCAGCACGCCGCTCCCGGCCGGGCTCGGCTCTTCGTGAACCACGAACCTGCTGGCCGGCGTCGCCGCCAGGCCCGGCTCGATGTGGTTGACGATGCGCGCCACCTCGTCAGGCTGCTTGCCGTGCACCACGAGGTATTTGATCGACTCGGGCAGCGCGTAGAAGCTGACGACCGCCGCGATCAGCGGCAGCACGCCGCCGATCCAGAACACGATCGGCCAGCCGAACTGCGGCACCAGCCAGGCTGCGATCAGCCCGCCGGCGCTGCCGCCGGCGACGTAACCGAGCATGATGATCGAGACCACGGTGCCGCGATAGCGGCTCGGCACATATTCGAGATTGAGCGAGAAGCACAGCGGCGCAAGTCCGCCGATCCCGATGCCGGCGAGGAAGCGGAGCGTGATCAGCGTATTCAGATCGCCGGCCCATACCGTCAGCAGGCTGAAGCCGCCGAAGGTCACCGTGGCCGCAACGATCGCAAGGCGCCGGCCGATGCGGTCGCCGAGATAACCGAAGACAAGACCCCCGACGAGAATGCCGAACACGCCTGCGCTGAACACCACGCCCAACGTGGTTTTGTCGATGCCCCAGTTGCGAATGAGGGACGGGGCGGCAAAGGCCATTGCGTGCAGGTCGTAGCCGTCGAGGCACATCATGATGGTGGAGAGGATCATCACGCGCAGCACCACGCCGTTGCGGCGCTGGCGCTCGATGACGTCGCTGACGTCAATGACAGCTGTGGCGCTCATGGTCGCTCCTTCCCCTGGCCTGTTGTCTGCCGTTCGTGAATGACGGCTTGTTGCAAACCACTCTGGCGACGGCCGGCCGGTCTGGGCGGAGCGGCCAGCGTCAGGACGCAACCTGGGGACGCGTCCGCAGCCAAAGCAGTTTGCGGCTGCAGGCTATTTGCTTCGGGATCGAGGGAGAATAGGCTAATTTGGAAGGACATTTTTTCCGGATTGGATGAAATGAGCGACAGCCTGTTGAACATGAAGGCTTTTGTGGCGACGGCGCGGGGCGGCAGCTTTTCCGAAGCGGCGCGCCGGCTCGGTCTGGCGCCCTCGGTCGTGACCAAGCGGGTGGGCCAGCTCGAATGGTCGCTGAAGTGCAAGCTGCTGCGCCGGAGCACGCGGCGCCTGCAGCTCACGGAGGTCGGCGAACGCTATCTCGAGACGATGCAGCACCTCGTCCGCGAGTATGACGAGATGGCTGCCGGCGTGAAGCGCTCGCCCGACGAGATCGAGGGCCAGATCCGGATCAAGGCGCCGGGCTCGCCGATGGCGATCGATCTCTGCGGACTGCTGGCGAGCTTCCAGATCAAATATCCGCGCATCACGCTCGAAGCGGTGATGGTCGACCGCACGGTCAATCCGGTCGAGGAGGGCTTCGACATCGTGCTGACGATGATGCCGACGTCATTTCACGGCGTCGTCGAAGAGCCGCTGCTGGCGTTTCCGCGCGTGCTGTGCGCTGCGCCGTCCTACATCGCGTGCCGCGGCCAGCCGCGTCACGTCCGCGATCTCGCCGATCACGACTGTCTGGTGTTTGCGCCGATGGGGCCGGTCTGGACCTTGGACGGCAAGAGCGGCCTCACCACCGTCGCGGTGCGGCCGCGCCTCGTGACCAACAACAACGCGCTGCTGATCGAAGCCTTGAGCGCCGGCGGCGGCATCGCGGTGGTGTCGCGGACAGCGATGACGCCGCGGCTGCGCAGTGGGGCGCTGGTGGAGGTTTTGCCGGAGGTCCTGGTGCCCGATCTCTGGGTCAAGGCGCTGGTGCCGACGACCAGGGTCAATCTCGCACGCGTGCAGACACTGCTGTCGGCGATCCGCGACGCCTTCCGTGCCGTGGGAGAAGGCCAGCCTGCGCGCCTCGCGGCCTCCTGACGCGCCGCGGCTGGGCCCGCTTTTGGGACCTACCGGGCGGTGCGATAGCCTGTTAAGCAGCACCCGAAGCGGCGTGTGATCCGCATGACACGAAAGAGGTATCGGCAATGATTCAGACGGTGGGCATCATCGGAGCAGGCACCATGGGCAACGGCATCGCGCAGGTCTGCGCAGCGGCCGGCGTGCCGGTCGTCATGGTCGATATTTCGGAGCAGGCCGTGGCGCGCGGCATTGCGACCGTGGGCTCGAGCCTCGATCGCCTGGTCAAGAAGGACAAGCTGACGGCCGCCGACAAAGAAAAGGCGCTGTCCTTCATCACCGGCACCACGGACAAGACGAAGCTGTCGAGCTGCGATCTCGTCATCGAGGCGGCCACGGAGAACGAGGAGCTCAAGCTCAAGATCCTGAAGGATCTCTGCGCCAGCCTGAAGCCGGAGGCGCTGATCGCGACCAACACCTCCTCGATCTCGATCACCAAGCTCGCCACCGCGACCGACCGGCCGGATCGCTTCATCGGCATGCACTTCTTCAATCCGGTGCCGATGATGGCGCTGCTCGAATTGATCCGCGGCCTGCAGACCTCGGATGCGACGCATGCGGCTGCGGCCGACTTCGCCAAGCGGATCGGCAAGGTCGCGATCACTGCCAAGAACAGCCCCGGCTTTGCCGTGAACCGCATCCTGTGCCCGATGATCAACGAGGCGATCTTCGCCTATTCGGAAGGTATCGCGACGGCTGAAGACATCGACGAGGGCATGAAGCTCGGCTGCAATCATCCGATCGGACCGCTGGCGCTGGCCGACCTGATCGGCCTCGACACGATGCTGTCGGTGATGGAGGTGTTCTACAACGGCTTCAACGATCCGAAATATCGTCCGGCGCCGCTGCTGAAGGAGATGGTGGCCGCAGGCCAGCTCGGTCGCAAGACCGGCAAGGGCTTCTACGATTACAGCAAGTAGTCGCGGCAATCAGCAGCCCCGGCGCTCAGCGCCGTGATTTATTAGTCCATGAGCCATGGACCAGCACACAGGAGCGGCGGACCGCTAGCCCGTCGCGCCAACGCAAGCGCTAGCTCGCTTGGGTTCAACTCCAGAAGCGATGTCGCTTGAGCTTGCGACGTCGCTTGCGAAGCAAGCAGCGTGATCGCTGTTGGCCAAGTGAAGGCGCGCACACGAACAGCGCCGGGCCGGCAAGGGGCCATGCCTCACTGTGCAGCCCTCTAAGCCGTCGCCCGGCGTGCCGTTCGTGAGTTGCCGCGATGCGATGATCCGAAGCGATATCGTCGCATTCAGCGGACGTGGTACTGAGGTGGAGTCATTGATCCTCCTGGTCGTCTCAGTTGCGGGTTGCCGCCTGATCGATGTCGCTGCTCATGGATGAACTACGTCGATCGAGCGACGTGCGTGATCGTCCTCCTGGGCATCGATGCTGTCAAGGCGCATGATGACGCAATGATGAATTCGGCGTTACATGATGCTGTTGCGCGGGCAGCCCAGTGCAAGAGCACCTGCGCTCATCTCTGATGACAAATCGCTGGAAATGACTATTTGAGTGGCGCGCCAGTTCGAGGGCGCGATGCGCGGTCGTCGTCTGTGGAGTTGCGGCGGGTCAAACCGTCGCATGCAGGCTGGCGTCAAATGACACGTGGCATTCGAGGGAACCAAAGAATTCGCGGAAGCTTGTCTGCCGCGGATGGAAAGCAGGAGAACAGCGATGAAAGCAGCAACGATCACTCTGGCCACAGTCGCGGCTCTGGTGTGGAGTGTGCCCGCTTTCGCGGCGGACCAAGGCACCGCGGGTGTTGTGACGGGAATCAACCGGCTCAACGGCACCATCTCGATCAAGCGCGTACAGAGCGGAACCGTCGGTGCGAACACGGCCGCGGAGGACTTCAAGATCAAGGACAATGCCATGATCGAGAACGTTCACGCCGGCGACCGCGTCAATTTCTCGACATCCGACAGCGGTGCAGCAAAGACGATCACCAAGCTCGATCGGCAGAAATAACCCGGCGGGTCGCCGAGGCGACATGATGAGACTGCGCAACGTTCGCCGCGCCTGGAGTGCATTGTGGGTCGGTCTTTGGCTCGTGACCACGGGCGATGCCGTCCGCGCGGATAACGACCTGCTGTATCAAGCGCAGACCGTCGTAACGGGACAGGGCGATGACAATCGCCGGGTCGGCTTTGCCGCCTGCCTCGAGGATGTCCTCATCAAGGTGTCGGGCGCATTCCAATTGAAGGATGATGGCCGGCTGGCGCCGTTGAAGACGCGGGCCGGCGATTTCGTCACCGCCTTCGACTATCACGACCAGATGTCGGGCAAGCCGAAGCGTGACGAGCAGGGCACGCGCGACCGGCCGTACGACCTGACCGTGACCTTCGATCGCGGCAAGATCGACGGTCTGCTGCAAACGCTCAATGTGCGGCCGTGGCTGATGCCGCGGCCGTCGATTGCCGTCATTGTGGCGATGTCGTCCGGCAGCCGGACGTTCCTGGTGACCTCAGACGACAAGCAGTCTGATCTGCAGCGCGATGCGTTGCGCGCAGCGGCCAGCAAGCGCGGCCTCGATGTCGTGCTTCCCGATGCGTCGCAGGCCGGACCCGTCGCAATTGGCAGCGCTGATCTTCCGCCTGCGACGCTGGCGGCGTCATTGCGTGGCGCAGAGGTGACGCTGCTCGGTCGTCTCACCTGGGATGATTCCGATCTCGGCTGGGTCTCGCAATGGGAGCTCGACGCGGCGGGCGCGAAGCATCGATGGCAGTTTCGCGGCGTCACCTTCGATGAGGCCTTTCGCCGCGGACTGGGGGGCGTGGCGCAGATCCTGTCCGGCAACGGCGCGCCATAGGCCGCTACATTCAGGGACTTCTCCGCGGCACGCGCGTCGGCGGGGCTGACGATGTGATCTCATTTTCTTCAGGCGGCTCCAATGAGGCGCAGCAGAGTGCTGCCTCCACGGCGGCGCCGTGAGGTTGCCGCGATGGACTGCCACGCTCCCTGCTGAACCAGACAGGAGGGTGCTCGTGGTGAAACTCAAAACGTGTCTCGTCGCTGCGCTGCTGATCGCGACACCGGCCTCGTTCGCCGTTGCCGCGCCGGGCCTGGTGCGAACATCGGCCACAATGCGCGCAGGACCCGGCACCGGTTTTCCGGTGGTCGACAAGATTCCCGCAGGCGCCCGCATCACCATTCACGGCTGCATCGAAGGCGGCGCGTGGTGCGACGTGAGTTTCGAAGGCGAGCGCGGCTGGGTCGCCGCGAGGACGCTCAGGTACCTGTATCGCGAGCAGTACGTCTACCTGCCCGAATATGTCGAATACGTTCCGGTGACGCCCTTCGTGCTGACCACCTATTGGAGCAGCTTCTACTTCGGCCGCCCCTGGTTTCATCGGCACGCGTTTTGGAACCGCTATTGGCTCCGCCACCCGCCGATGATGGCGCAAAATCCGCATCCGACCGGCATGACTCCCGGCAGCCCAGCGCGCGGTCCGGGCGCCGTCGGGCAGGCCGCGGGCGGTGCGGGAGCGATGACCGGATCCACGCCTCCGCCGCGTATGGCGACCGGCGGCTCGCCCGTGCCCGCCGGTGGCCCTGCTGCGGGACCCGCCGTTCCAGCGGGTTCTCCTGGCCAGGCGGCGATGCCGGGGCGCGTTGCGCAGCCCGGCATGGGACGGGGGGCCGGCGCACAGGGAGCCCGTGCGCAGATGGTGGGCATGCGGAGCGGGGGCGGGAGCTCTCTCTCCATGGGCGGCGCGCCCCAGGCCGGAGGCATGGCCGCGATGAGCGCGCCTCGCATGAGCCCCGGCGGTATGCGCGGTGGCGGCGGCCGCTCCGGTTCGGGTGGCGGCGGCTTCCGCCGGCATTGACGCGCGCCTGCCTGCTTGTGTGACGACGAACCGCGCGTCGCCGCTGGCGGTTGCGCGGAGAATGACTACATGCGTCTCATTCTCAGTCATGCTCGCCGTTCTTGCCGGTCGTGAAAAAACTCGTGCTCGTCTTCCTGCTGCTCATCATCGCGCCCCTCTCGCTCTCAGCCGCGAACTATCTGCGCGGCGATCGCCGCGGCAATTGGCAGACCGCGGACCGTTCGAGCGCGGGCCTCTTGCCGCCTCCTGCCCAACATGCCGACGCCATCGTTCGCGTGTTCGCTGCACGCACCGTGCGCTGGCGCGGCATCTTCGCGGTTCACAGCTGGATCGTGGTGAAGGAGAAGGGCGCACCGCGCTACACCCGCTACGACTACACGGCCTGGGGAGAGCCGATCCGCGTCGATGGCTTCGCGCCGGACGGACGCTGGTTCGGGGCGCTGCCCGAGACGGTGCTGGCCGTTGACGGCGACGAAGCCGAGCGCGTGATCCCGAAGATCCGCGGCGTCGTCGAGACCTATCGCTTCCGCACCTATGGCGACTACAACGCCTGGCCGGGACCGAATTCGAATACATTCGTGCAGGCGGCATTGAATGCGGTCCCCGAACTGAACGCCGTGCTGCCGCCGACGGCGATCGGAAAGGACTTTCCCTACGATGGCTGGTGGGGACGGACCGCGTCCCGAACGGGGCTGTTCGTGTCGGCGGGCGGCTATCTCGGCCTGACCATCGGTTGGGTCGAGGGAATCGAGCTGAACTTCTTCGGCGGAGTTCTCGGCATCGACCTGCGCCGGCCTGCTCTGAAATTCCCTGGTATTGGCCGGCTAGGCGTGCCGCTGGCGTAAGGCCTCCGACAAGGGCCATTGGCATGCGGCTTGCTGCGCTTCTGCTCCAGGCGCCACGCGATGTCGCATATGCGCCAGTGGAGGCCCGTGATGAGCACGCTGTTTGCGATCTGCGCGACCTATGAGGTGGACGACGGCACGGCGCGCGGCTTCGTCCTGCAGCGGCGTGAGGCGGATGGCAGCGCCAAGCCCTGGCCGATCCTGGTCACCCGCAAGGGCAACAATTTCTACGGATTCGAGAATGCCTGTCCCCACCAGGGCGCGCGCCTCGACAAGATTCCTGGCGAGTTCATGGACGAGGAGGGCAACTTCCTGGTCTGCGGCCAGCACGGCGCGCAGTTCGATCTCGATACCGGCCAATGTTTCATCGGACCCTGTCAGGGCAAGGCGCTGCTGCCGATCACGCTCGTCATCGATGACGGTGACATCTGCCTGTCCGGCATCGATCTCGACGAGGAGGACGGTCTCGACATTGACGATCCCGAGGATAACGTCCCCGAAGTGCAGATCACATCCGATTGACATCAGGCGCCGACATTGCCGGCGCCGATTGATCAGCGCTTCTTCCGCTCGGCGCGACTGTAGTTGCTGAAATGCCCCTCGCGCGCGGCCTGGGCCCGCGCCGCCTTGATCAGTCCAGGGCTGCGCGCGGGCGGGGCAGGCAGCGACGGCAGGCGCGTCAGCTTGCGGCCGCCGCAGGTCGGACAGACCGGCTTCTCCGATATCCCGATCAGCAACTCGACGTCTTCGGCACAGGTCGCGCAGTGGAAGCTGTAGAACGGCATGACGCATCCCCCTCGTTGACATCAGGGGGCATTGCACGAAGCGGGCCAGTGAAACGGGCGCAAAAATTCCTGATTTCGGCCCGGTCCGGGGTCGTTTGCGTGCAAACGGAGGTCCTTGGCTCCGGGTCCTGTCTCAAACGCGACGCGGCTGACGTCGGGCGCCACCGCGATCTGAGGGCGTCCCGCGCGGCAGCCGGCGTCCAATGGTGGGCGCCGGCCAGCCGTGGACGGACTCAGGCGTGGGTCTTCGGCACGTATTGGCCGGCGACGCACTTGTAACTCTGCAGACGCCACTCGTGATACGGACCCTTGGACATCCAGTCTGCGATTCCGATCTGCGCGTTGACCGCGCAGGATGTCATCGTGATGCCGGACATCTCGCTGTTGGTAACGACCTTCTCCATGCAGAGCTGGCCGTTGCAAAGTAGTGCGACGAGAGTGACGAGCACGTTGATTCTGCCTCCAAAGAGTGGGACCCGGTGAGGATCAACAAAGCAGAGTTCATGCCAAGTTATGAAGCCATGCCGTGCTGCTACGGAAGGGAGTGATACGGGTGTCACTTCATGGCTACAGAAGCGTGATGGATTCACCGCTGATGTCACGCACGGGCCGGTGGGTGTGACGGTGCACCGCTGCTGATGAGACCGCCAATGAGGGGCCGCAGCGTCAGTCGGTCGCTGACCGCAACCTGTGTGTTGCCAAACATCAGGCAGCGGTTGCGCAGTCTTGTAGCGTTTGCGGATGAGAGTTCTGCGGATTTCGATACCGCCCGCGGCTTCAAGTGGGCGTTGAAGGTGTGATTCCCCAGAGGTGGCGGTACGCGCTGTTAGATGGCGGGCCCGGCATAACGCCATCGATCTCAGGTCTCGCCATCTGGCGAAGCATTGGCGCCGACTTCCGATTCGATCCAAGCGGCCGCCACTCTACCGGTCATGAGGCCGGTTCGCTTAAGGTCATCCTCAGGCTTCGTTCAGCCCGGCACCGCGGTCGGTCAGGACCTTCTGGCCTTTGGCGGTCAGCTCGTAGATGTCGCCGTCCTTGGCGACGTAACCTTCGCGAATGAGACCATCGATCTCGTCGTGCCGGTCGGGTGAGAAGGCGATCGCCTGGCCGATGTCCGAAAGCGTCGCGATCTGGTCGTCCGTCAGCATGGCCATCCTCCCGTTGTTCATGCGAACGCTGGGGCGTCGCGAATGTTCCGGGAGGACTGCGCTCTACGCCTTGCGGACGAACTCCGACTTCAGGTTCATCTGGCCGATGCCGTCGATCTTGCAGGCGATGTTGTGACCGTCGCTCGCTTCCTGCAGACGGATGTTGCGCACCTTGGTGCCGCCTTTCACCGTCGAAGACGAGCCCTTGACCTTGAGGTCCTTGATGACGATCACGCTGTCGCCATCCGCGAGCACATTGCCGTTGGCGTCGCGGATGCTGGTATCATCGCCGGCTGTCGCGGCAACGGCGGCATCCGCGCTCCATTCGTGACCGCATTCCGGACAGACCCACAAGGCGCCGTCCTGATAGGCGTGCTCGGAGCGGCATTGCGGGCAGGTCATCGCGTCGGTCATCTCATCCTCGGGCGCTGCAGGAAGCGTGGCGCAGCGATAGAGGCTCGGATGGAACCGGGCAAGGAAAATCCCGGAGGCGGGCAGCGCGCAATGCGGAGGAGCTGCTGCGCGCCGCCGATATCGGCCCTGAGGCTGGTCGCCTCGCCGGGTCTCACGCCGCTTTGCGTTCGGGCGTCTTGGCGGCCGACTCGGACTCGGCCGCGTCCATCGCCCGCAGGTAGGTGTCGAGGAGCGTCTCGTGCTCGTCGCGCTCGTCCTGGTCCTGCTTCCGCAGCTTGATGATCTCCTTCAGGATCTTGACGTCGAAGCCTTCACCCTTGGCCTCGGCAAACACTTCCTTCTTCTGCTCGTTCAGCTCCGCCAATTCGCCATCGAGGTGCTCGATCCGCTCGACGAAGGACCGGATGCGCGCGCCGGGAATGCCGATCTCTGACATGGTGACTCCTGTACTAATGGGAGCCCGAAAATGCCGCCGACTTCGTTGCCAATCTGTTAACACGCGATGCTTGCCCACATTTGCGCATCCGACGTGCTTAACGTGGAACTGGGCGCTAGCTCCGTTCCGAGGCCGCGAGCTTCTGAAACAGCTTCTTCATCGCGTTGACCTTGCCCAGATAGCCGGCGACCGAATGGTCACCGCAGCGCTCGCCGCTCTCCGGCTTGAAGCCGCGGCGGACGAAGCCTGTGGCCGGCCCTGCGCCGCAGAGATGAATCACCGCGGCGAGATCCTGCTTCTGTGCCAGCGTCGGCTTCGCGGCGGGGTGTCGTGCGAGGACGGCGGCGACCTGGCGGTCGAGCGAGATCACGGTGAGCTCTGCCGCATGCGCCGGCCACGCGCGGATATACAGGCTCGACGGGCCGCAGCCGTCGCTCGTCACCTCGTGATCCCGGATGCAGAACCGTGCGGCGTCGGCAAAGGCGCCGTCGGTCATCTGGAACAGGCCGACCGCGCTCGAGGCCGGCTGATAGAGCGCGAACGGATTCCAGGCCAAGCGCCAGCGCCAATAGGTGCGCGCCACCGGATTGCCGGAGCTCTCTGTCTGCGCCAGCGCAGCCAGCAGCTCCGCGGTGATCGCGCGCGTCGCGTGGGCGCGGAACAGTGCCCCATATTGCCGCCACGTCTCCTCCGGCTCCTTGTCCAGCGAGTGGCCGGTGACGACGAACAGCTCGGTCGGCTTGCGCGCGACATGATAGGCGAGATTGATGAGCGCAAAGAGGCACAGCGCCAGCATCACGCCGCAGGCGATCTTCAGCCATCGCGGCGCTGCGCCCGCCACCTGCCGCAGCCGGCGCGCGCCGCGCTGTCCGATTCGCTTTCCCTCGCGCGCCATCGCACGCCAGCGAGCTGCGCGAGGGAGCCTGCGCACTTTTTTTTGCAGTGGAGGGGGGCTGTTCGGCAACTGATTACCTCGATCTTCGGTCTGCCGGTGCATGGTTAAGGAAGAATTTGTGCAATCGCTTCATCCTGCCACTTTCTGGTGTAGGGCGGTGTGTGATGAAGAAGTCGGTCAGTACCCTGCTGATGGTGCTGTTGTCGGTGCTCGCAGCTGGCATCCTCGTGTCCACGGCGATCCTGATGAGCGGCGCTGCGAGCCGCTATCGCGAGAGCGTGGCGACCGAGCAGCTGACGGCGGCTGACAAGGCCATCTTCCAGAATGTCCTCGTCATGCGCGCCCATCGCGGCGACATCCAGAGCGTTCTGCTCAGCGAGGAGGATCCGCGCGCCAAGCTCACGGAATACCAGGGCATCGAGGCCAAAGGCTATGACGGCATCGTCACAGCGCTCGCCGGCGTCGACATGCCCGAGCGCGATGACCTCACGGGTAGGCTGAAATCGAGCTGGGACGCGACGGTTCCGCAGTTCAAGCTGCTGTTCGACGAAGCGGCTAAGCCGCGCGCCGAGCGCGTGCTTGCCCGCACCCAGGCCTGGTACGACGCGATGACCAAGACGCTCGACGCCGCCAATGCGGCCTCGCTCGCCGTGTCCAACCGCGCCTGGATGACGGATCCCGCCATCGCCAAGATGGTACAGGCCCGTCGCCTGGCCTGGCAGGTGCGCGATCGCTACGGTTTGCAGTGCTCGGCGATGCGCCCGAACATCAACAGTTCCAAGCCGCTCGACGAGGCGCAGAAGGGCTCGATTGCGCAATGGCGCGGCACCGTTGCCGCCGGCTGGTCCGGACTCGACGATCTCCTGGCGGGCGCGGGCAGCGCCGAGCTCGCGGCGACGGTCAAGACGTCCCGCGCGGAGGTCGAGGCTGCGCATCAGCGCATGGACCAACTCGCCAAGGGCTTCGACGGCAGCGGCAAGCCGGCCATGCCGGCGCCGGAGTGGAATGCGTTCTGCCAGGGCCCGTTCCAGGGCATCATCAATATCGGCATGACCGCGCTCGACGGCTCCATCGCCCGCGCCGAAGCGATCAAGACTGCAGCACTGAGCAGCCTGATCGTGCAGTCGCTCTCCTTCATCACCGCGCTGCTTGTCGCTGGCATGGCGCTACGCGCCGTGCGCGTCCGTCTGGTGCGTCCCGTTGGCGCGCTGATGCAGGCCATCCACCGCATCGGCCAGCGCGACTACCAGACGCCCGTGCCGCAATTCGCACATGCCGACGAGTTCGGCGCGATGGCCGCAGCCCTCGAAGGCCTGCGCGAGAGCGCCGCGACCGCCGAGCGGCTCGCGGGCGAGCGCGAGTTCGACCAGAGCAAGCGGCTGGAGCGCTCGCAGGCCATCGACAGCGCCTGCAAGAGCTTCGACGACACCGTGCAGGCGGTGATCGTCAGCATGAGCCAATCGACCGGCCAGCTCGATTCCAGCGCCACCGACGTGCGCAAGCTGGTCGACGATTCGACCGAGCAGACCGCCGCTGTCGCCAGCGCCGCTGAGACAGCGACCACCAATCTCGAGACCATCGCCGCCGCCACCGAGGAGCTGACCGCGTCGGTTTCGGAGATCGCTGCCCAAGTGCAGGCCTCCGCCGCCGATGCGCGCCAGGTGGTCGAGCGCGCCGCCCAGACCAACGCCACGGTCGAAATGCTCGACCGTGCCGCCAACCGCATCGGCGAGGTGGTCAAGATGATCACCGCGATCGCGAGCCAGACCAACCTGCTCGCGCTCAACGCCACCATCGAGGCGGCGCGCGCCGGCGAGGCCGGCCGCGGCTTTGCGGTGGTCGCCGGCGAGGTCAAGAACCTCGCGGCGCAGACGGCGACCGCGACCGATGACATCACCCGTCAGATCGCCGAGATCCAGGCCGCCACCGGCGAGTCCGTCGAGGCGATCCGCGGCATCAGCCAGAACATCTCGGGCATCGACGAGAAGATGACGGCGATCGCTGCTGCGGTCGAGGAGCAGCGCGCCGCCACCACCGAGATCTCGCGCAACTTCCAGCAGGCCGCTCAGGGCACCCGCGCCGTCACCGACACGATCGGCTCGGTCGCAGCGCTGAACCGCCAGACCGGCAATGCCGGTGCTGCGATGGTCGAGTCGGTGCGCCGCATGTCTGATGATGCCGATCGTTTCCGCGTAGCCGTGGAGGGCTTCCTCGGCACGGTGCGCAAGGCGTGAGGCCCAGGAGTCGCTGGTCGCCACGACGCGAGCGCGCGTCGTCGGCAGCGCATGCACTGAACGAGTGTCAAACAGCGGGCCGAGCAGATCTCGCTGCGAGCGGATGCGCGAGAGCGATCCCGCGGCGCATGGATGCGCCCGAGTGCTGCTCATCAGCGGCCCCCCAAGGAGAGAGGGCGCGGGGAATGCCGGGCGCTGGCCGCACCCATGGCCCGCCTGCAGCAAAAAAAGCAGGCGGCAGTCACCACAGGTTCAGCCGAGATCACCCGGCATTCCCCGCGCGATGGTTTTCACGCTTATGTCGCGATCTCCCCGGTGTCCGGCTTGGTAGCCACCGTCGCTCCCCGGATCATCATGACCAGAAAGCTTGACGCCAGCGTCGGGGCGCCAGGACCACGCGTCTTCACGTCAGCAAGCCTGCCGTTCGTCGGCGAGCATCAGCCCGCTGCAGCAAACTCACAGCCACCGCATCACCGGCCCCACGTCTCGTGACGATCGCGAAGCGCCCCTCTCGCGGGCCGGGATGGCGGGAGAAAAGCACGAATTCCGAAAAATAGCAAGATGATTATTTTTGTCGGAAGTCTCGGAGTCGTGTGATGCTCCGGTCGCGCGTCGAACGAGACTGCCGTAGGGTGGGCAAAGCGGCGCCGGAGGCGACGCGTGCCCACCATCGGCGCCGCTGGGTGCGGGCGGTGGGCACGGCGCGCCATACGGCCCCGGGTTGGGCGCGCCTTTGCCCACCCGACGGCTCCGGAACCCTTGTCTCACACGCCGGTTGACGCAGCTCTCACATCAACCACGGAGCAACTCGTCATGCTGGACATCAAGGAACACATGGAAGTCATCGGCGCCGACGGCGTGCATGTCGGCACGGTCGACCGCGTCGACGGCAACCGCATCAAGCTGACCAAGAAGGACAGCGGCGAAGGCAGCCACAAGGGCCATCATCACTTCATCGACAAGGGCCTGATCGCCGACGTCGAGGGCGACAAGGTGCGGCTGTCGGCGGTGGGCGCCGTGGCGGTGACGATGGAGGAGGAGAAGTAGGGGCTAAGCCTGGTCAGCGTTGTCCTTAGGCCGCGAGAATTGTAGCTCGGATGAACGACGCAATGTCTGGGGTCTCCAGTGGCTTGCTCATAGCGCCAACCCACTGCTGCCCATGAATGCGCCCTCTCCCCTTGCGGGAGAGGGCATCGCCGGCGCATCCTCATACGCGGTGGGGTGAGGGGTATCTCTCCGCGAGTGAGACTTGTGGAGAGATACCCCTCACCCAAGCGAGCTTGTCGCACTGTCCTACATGCCCTCTCCCGCAAGGGGAGAGGGCGCATTTATTGGCAGCGCGGTTCGTTGCTCATTAGCTTCCCGAGATGATGACTTGATAGTACACCATCGGCTCACTCCACCACGATCACCGCATCGCGTAGCTCATAGCCGCCGCTCACCGGGTTGATGGTCTTGGTCGGCCGCCGCTCCAGGCGCAGGCCTGGAACGCGCATCAGCTGATCGAGGAAGATCGCGGCCTCGTGCAGCGCCACCGCCGCGCCGGGGCAGCGGTGGGGGCCGTCGCCGAAGCTCATCAGGCTGGCGGAGCCTTTGGCGGGGCGCGTGCGGTCCGGATCGAGCTGATGCGGGCAGGCGCCGGCGGCGGCTTCGTCGCGGTTGGCGGCGCCGACATCGATCTCCACCAGGCTGCGGGCCGGGATCGTCGTCGCGCCCGCATCCGTGTGCAGCGTCATCGGGCATGCCGTGCGGCGCTTCAGCACGGACACAACCGGCTCGAGCCGTAGCACCTCCTCGAGAAGGGTCAGGCGCTGTGGCTCGTCGGCGGCGAGGAAGCGCGCGCGCAGAGCATCGTCGTCGAACAGGCGCAAGGCCGCCATCACGATGAACTCGCGCGTGGTCGCCATGCCGGCGGCGCCATAGGTGAGGCATTCGGTCAGGATCTCGCGGTTGGAATAGCCCTCGGCGATCAGATGCGAGACGACGTCCTCGCGCGGCTGACGGCGGCGGGCGCGGATGGCCGGGCGCACGTCGAACCAATAGAAGGCGAGGGTACGGAGCTGGCCGAAGATGGCGTTGCGTAGCGTCACGAGCGAGCCTTGGCCCGAGGGAGCCGTGAAGAAGCGGTTCAGCCGGGCGGCCATCGCGTCGCGCGGACTGTTCGTCAGCCCGATGATGTCGGCGGCCACGGCAACCGCGAGCGTCAGGCTCAGATCGTCGAGGCGGGCGCGGCGCGTCTGGCAAAACTGCGCCACGAGATTGCGGCTGGTCGTCTCCATCAGCTGACAATAGCGCGTCGCCACCACGCGCGGCGTGAAGAACCGCGCGGTGGCGCTGCGCTGCTTCTGATGCGGCTCGCCGTCCTGGTACAGCACCGGGGCGTGGCGCGGGCCGATGAAGCGATGCACCAGCTCCGCATTGAAGCCGGCCTGCCGGACATCGCCCGAGCGCAGCACCTCGCGCGCCGCGGCGAAGCGGTCGATCCGGATCACGGCCGGGCTTTTGGCGATCGATGCGCGTGTCGAGGGCGGTGCGGTCATGTTGAAGCTCACGGCGATCTGGAACTTGCGATGGCCGCACAGCGTGGCGGCCCTCGGCCTGACGTAGGACGGCTGTGCGCCGGATCAATCCTTGCTCGCGCGATGATGATCGGCGGCGGCAGGATGGAACGATGGCGCGGTGTGTAATGCGTCGGCCCTTGCGATCGACGCTACCGCCGCATTCTCCACGTAGCTCGCAACGATGGAGAGGAAGATCCGATCATATACGCAGACAACTTCAGGTTGATTAGTCATTTGATATGGGGTCAAATCCGCCTGCCGAATCTTCATGCATGAGGCCGACGCAGCGTCTCCAACGCTCATATTTAAGAGATGCCGTTTGCCGCGCCGACCCGATTTCGATTCACCAAGGAGTTTTTCATGCGCATGGGCCTTGCCGTTTCGACCTTCTCCATTGTCGTAGGATCAGCCGTGCTCGGCTGGGGACTGACCACGCCACGCCCCGCGCGCGCGTTCCTGGAGGATATCTGCGTCCATCGCGCTGGCGAGGGCCTAAGGAATTGTCTGGCGCCGGCCAGCGCCTGCAAGGATCCGGCGGAGGCGCTGAACCGGGGCTGTCTGCTCGAGGCGGTGCAGTTCGCGCTCATCCCGTCGGGCCGCAGCATGATCCATGCCGATTCCACCTATTTCATCGCGCAAGCGCTCGGCTATCGCGCCGACGTCGCGTATTGGATCGCCGCCTACAATGAGAACTCCGACTATGGGCAGTACCTCCCGATCGATCAGTGCGGCGTGCAGGCGAGCTCGAGCAATTCGGGCGCCGGCTACATCACGGCCGCGTTCAACGGCTTCAAGCGCACCAACAACACCACGGACGGCCCGCTCTATCATTATCTCCTGAACTTCTCGCCGAACGGGCAGGGCACCGATGTGCACGGCGCCAGCGGTGTTCAGGCGGTGTATCCATTTCACTATCCGCCGCCCGGCTATCCCATCACCATCGATGACGTCTATCAGGGGACGCTGTACGACCTCCGGCAATGGGCCATGAAGCCCGACGAGGCGCCGGGCCTGCTATGCACCGCGGGATACACGGTGCCGAACGGCTCCTCGAACTTCAGCGGTCCGAAATGCCTGGCGAACGTTCCGATCAGCGGCAAGGTGCCGCTGCTGGAGAACTATGCGCTCGGGCCGGCGATCAACATCACCTCGGGGCCGAAGGTGCTCGACAACAGCAGCGGCACGGTCGACTACACCCAGCTGAAGTCCTGGCTGGACGACAAGACCAAGACCACCGGCGTGCTGTTCGACGATCCCCGGAAGCCGCCGGTGCCGGTGCAGATCGCCCGCATCGGGCTCTATCTGCACTCCCTCCAGGATGCCTCCTCGCACGGCACCTTCTGCGGCGACGATGCGCCGTCGCCGCCGGGCGGCTCGGATGTCGGCAGCTACATGTTCATGAGCTCCGGCAGCATCAATCTGGTGTTCGGCACCTATTGCGCGACGGGGCCGCATCTGGCGAGCCACGTCCAGGAGACCGGCACTGGCGACACCAGCCTGCCGCTGCGCGACTACGTGGCGCTGAACAACACGCTCGACGAGCTGATCCTGTTCGGCAACAACGTCGCCAAGCCGCGCGGCTGGATCGTCAATCCGAGCCTGCTGCCGCCCAACGTCGTCGGGGGCAAGAGCGCCGCCGGCGACAGCGCCGCCGACCTGAAATCGCGCCTGATCGGCCGCATCGTGCAGGGCCAGCAATGGTCGCGCGCGGAGGTCTACAATTCCGGTGTGATCACCCTGCCGCTGCAACGCACCGACGCGCAGGACCGCCTGAACACGATGAACGCCGCGCTGGGGGCCTATTCGAAGCGGCTGACGAATGCCAACCCCAAGCTGACCCCGCTGCGGCCGATGCCGGGGAATTCGTTCGATCCGAACGACAAGTCGGTGTGCTTTAAGTAGGGAAAGGGTAGGGTGGGCAAAGCGCCGCATGGCGGCGCGTGCCCACCATGCAGCCTCTTTACGACCGCGAACTCCCGCCTCGCCTCCGCACCCGGATCGCGCTACGATGACAGCTGCGGAAGAGGAACGTAGCCATGACCATCAAGGTCGCCGTCAGAGCCGAAGTCGTGCGTGATCCCACGGTGATGAGTGGTGACCCGGTGGTCCGCGGCACCCGCGCCTGCCGAAACCATCCTGGCCTATCTGCGCGCCGGCTATCCGGCGCACGACATCTTCGCCGACTATCCGAGCCTCCCGATCGACGGAATCGACGCGGTGATCCGCTGGGCGGAGGCCACGTATGGAGCCGAATGGCGGACGTCAGAGGAGGCGGCAGCCGGACGTTGAGCGAGCGCTTCCTGATTGACGAGTGTCTGAGCGGCGCCTTGGTGGGAGTCGCGAAGGCCTCGGCTATGAGGCGGATTACGTCACCCATCTCGGGAAGAGCGGTTGGCAGGACTGGAACCTCGTGCGGTTCGCCTGCGCGCCCGACGCGTGCTACTGCTTGTCCGGGCATATGAATTGGAAGCGCAAATGGAGCAGGCGGTCTTAGTGTATATTCGGCTGCGAGAAGGTGAATTCGGGTCCGAGCGCGAATGTGCCGAGATCGCGGATCTCGCAGCAGAGCTGCAGCAGGCGATCGATCACCACGGCGTAGGTGAATTCGATGGCGACGAGTTCGGCGGCGGACGCTGCGTCCTCTTCATGTACGGTGCCGACGCGGATCAACTGTTCGGTGTCATCGCGCCTTTCCTGAAGGCGGCCCCGGTGACGCGCGGCGGCTTCGTGGTCAAGCGATACGGCGAACCAAAGAACCCTGACGCAGCCGAGATCAGGGTCGATCTGTGACGTGTGTATGTTTGCTCGGCGCGGCTTGGATCGTGCCGTGGGGTGGACAAAGCACCGCCGCATGGCGGCGCGTGCCCACCATTGTCACCACCCGCGACACGGTGGGCACAATGCGACGCGGCGTTGCCGCGTGCGCCTCTTTGCCCACCCTACGTAGCACCCGTGCAGCCCGATGAGCGACTTGTCCGCCGAAGCCCAACGGGCGAAGGCGGACGCGATATCCGGGGTCTCCGCCGCAGCAGTAAGGAACCCGGATGTCGCTATCGCTCATCCGCCTTCCGCTAGCCGTTGATCAGCCTGTCGTAATCCGCGTGGCTGCCGATCCAGAACCACACCAGGTCGTCGCCGGTTTCGGCCGCGAGCGCGCGATAGCGCAGTCCGACTCGGACAGACCAATAGCGCCCGACTTTCTTGAAGTGCAGGGAGGGATGACGGGGATCGCGTTTTAGCAGCTCGAAATTCGTGTCGGCGAGATCTCGAATGGCTGAGGGCAACGCCTCATAGGCAGCCCAGAACTTCGGAGACGCAAAGTGCCTCACAGCTCGCGCGAGCGGCCGGCGCGATGCGCCGCCAGCGCCTCGTCAGCCAATTCATTCAGTTTGGTATCCAGTTTGCCGGCCTGTGCGTCCTGCTCGATCGCTGCATCGAACTGCTTCGCGTCGAACCGCTCGAACCACGCCCGAAAGCGCGCCAGCTCCGCCGGCGGCAGCTGCTCGATGGCTTTTTCGAGATCTTCGGCTGTTGTCATGTGACGAAGGTAACATCGCATCAGGGGAAGGGAAAGGGGAACGGCATCGGTCTGCGTAGCCCGGATGAGCGCAGCGATATCCGGGTTCATCGCTGCCGTCAGAGGCGAACCCGGATGTCGCTATCGCTCATCCGGGCTACGCGACCTCAACCACCAGGGCCGGATCGAAGGCCGGGTTCTCGCGGCCATAGCCGTGCGGGGTGCAGATCACGCGGGTGGTGCCGATCGAATAGTCCGAGGGCGTGTGGATGTGGCCGTGGATCCAGAGCGCGAGGCGCGTCGCCTGGATCAGCGCCGAGAGATCGGAGGCGTAGGCGGCGGTGACGCGGTCGTTGCGATAGGTCTCGGCGACGGAGCCCCAACCGGGAGCGTGGTGGGTGACGACGACGGTCGGGCCGTCGAACGGCGTCTCTAGGAGACCCGTGAGCCAGGTGCGGGAGCTCCGGTGCAGGCCGAGCGCCTCCTGCGGGCGGAAGCGTAGCCAGGGCTGCTTCCGCCAGGTGATGCGGCGATGGTCGTTCATCCGGTCGCGGCACACCGCCATGGTGTGGACCTCGCTGCCCGGCCCGAAGATCGCATAGTCGGTCCACAGCGTGCAGCCGGCAAAGCGCACGCCCGCGAGCACGACCGCGTCGTTCTCCAGGAGATGCACGCCGAACCGCGCCGCCTCCGCGCGCGCCAGCTTCAGCTCCTCCGGATAGGTGCGGTGATAGAACTCATGGTTGCCCATCACCATGACGATCGGCACGTCGTCGGCCACGATCTCGCGCAGCCGCGCAAACCCGTTCACCGCCCCCTCGCCAACATCGCCGGCGACCACGACCACATCGACCCCGGGCAGCGCCTCGATCGGCTTGATGTCGGCCACGTCGGCGTGGAGATCGGAGAAGATGTGGAGGTGCATGGGGGCGGGGAGGTGGAGCCCAGGGCTCGGTGCGTAGGGCGCGTTAGCGAAGCGTAACGCGCCGCTCCGGTCAAGCAGCGGATTGCGCCGCGCCAATTCGCCCACCGATTGCCATCATCGGGAATCTTTAATTGAGCGAAATTCGTTGGCCATTAATGCATGCTCCAGATCATCTGAATCTTAGTTGGTTTAGATGGCGGCAAGATCACTTTTCCCGTTTGTACGCAAGTTGAATAGAACAATAAGCCGGTGAAGGCGAAGAAAGCCAGCCAGTACACACATCCAATTAGAAAGCTATGGCCACGGAGCCATCGTACCGCCCGGGCGGTTGTCTCTGCGTGCTCCGTAGTCAATACGCCTTTGAAGGTCGTTCCGTTCTCTTTAAGAGCCCGAGCTTCAGTGAATAGGAACTGTCCTTCAATCAGTCGGATGACTCGCTCGCTGAAATGGATCAGTCGGCGGTTTCGCCTATCTAATCCGAAAAAGATGATCGACAAGATGGCGCCGGCGCATGAGGCGATTTGTCCGGGCATGTAGCCAACCGTTTCCCTTTCTCTAAACAAATAAAAGCATCCGCCAAACATGAATGGAGCTAAGATGATAAAGAAGTGGAATAGCTGCGTGCGCTGTCGAGCGTGGAAATCGAAGTAGCGCCAAGATAGCTCGAAACGCATTTTTCCAAATTCTAAAGCGGCACGTGCATCTTCCGGTGGTTGGGCGCGCGACAAAATATCCGCCAATTGCATTGTAAGCTCACTCGCTGGACAAGACTATCAGCATTGCCTGTCGGCGCCTCGCTTCGGAATTAGCGATAATCGAGGTGTTCCCTCTAAGTAGATCCATTTAGGACATGCTCATCAAGTCGAGGCCGTTCGGGTCAAACATGTCTTGAGCAAGTCGTACCGACACCCATGCGGCATTGCCGCTAGCGGCGTATCGATCGGTTGAATTGTTGTCCTTAAGTTCTGCGTAATCCGATATGCCCCTAACGACAAAGCCTTTGATGTTTCGCCGGCCGCTGATTTTTGCATATCGATGCAGAGAGTACAAAAATCCTCCGGCTTCCATTTCTACGCATGCTACATTATGTCCCTGCGACAGTATTCTTTTGGTCACTTGATCGCCAGATGCAACATAATCCCAGCTGAAGATTGCGTCGTAGTGGACCGAGTAGCCGCGCTGCATCTCCGAAGGCTTGAAGAGTTCTCCGATTCGGCGTTCAAGCCTCTTCGAGAGATCTGCGTCCAAGTAGTTCGTGTTTCTGCCTCCCGGCCGGTACTTAAAGCAAGGGCTTCCATCCTCACAGTGGCCGCCATTATCTTCGATCTTGTCCTGAAATTTCCAGTGCACTGAGCTGCCAACTACTACCTCGCGCTTAGGATATTTAGTTCGATTGAGCGAGCCTGCAATTCCACATAGGATTACGTTTGTCGGTTGGCAGCGTTCTAAGAAAGCGATAGTTTCTACGGCTGCAGTGGCTTGGCCTTTCTCGCCAATTACACCGGTATGAATTATCGCGTCAGTGTCTCCAGTGCGTTTCGTCCATTGATCGATCGATGCGTCACGGAGTTTTGGTGATACTTTCTTCCGGGTCCAGCCTTGGGACTCGAGTGCGGACCAAAAAGATTCGAGCTCTGGCGATACCAGGGCGGCTATGATGCCTACGCTGGGTATAAATTTTTCTTTTTCAATGGTCATGGGTTTGCTAGGGCCTGATAGGGCTCCCCTCTCTTCCGATTTTAAATGCGCTGTCAAAGTTTGAGGAGTTTGGGAATCCCGAGAAGTAGATTTTCGAAACGTCGTATCTATAAAGGAGGTCGTGAAAAGAACTTCTTGATACGATCAGATGACGAATATCTATTCCACTGTAGTCTACGTGGCTATCCAGGCGAAGTACTACGCTTATGCAGCCATCTTGTGCTGAAGCGTGAAGTATTTGTGTTCCAGTTAGTTGATAAAAGTCGATGATGAAGTTGTAGGCAACAATCTGAGCCGATCTAGAGAATGGCCGGTCTATTATAAATTTTACTAAGGGCTTTCCGGCGTGCTCGTCTTCTAAAAGTGGCGTAGGCTTTGTTAGCTTTAATGACGAGGCTATTAGATCGTAGGTGCTATCATCGGTTGCTAATGCGGTCATTGTTTAGTCCCCCGAATCAATAAAGCGAATCTTCCTTCTCGTGTCTACGCCTTTTTCTACTTAAGGTTATGGGTGCTGGCAGGTGTAAAAAGGGGCCGCCTGTGAAGCGGCCCCTTTCTTTTTCATGGCTCACGAACACCCCGTCGTGCTTCCGCACGTATCGCACTTCATGCAGGTCCCGTTCCGGACCAGGGTGAAATTCCCGCACTCCGAGCACATCTCGCCTTCGTAGCCCTTGGCCTTGGCTTCGGCGCGGCGTTCGGCCTTGGAGGCGACTTGCGTCGCGGCCGTGCCGGCCTTGCTCCATTGCAGGGCTTCGAGCTTCTCGGTGGGCGAGAGGTCGTGTTGCGCTTCCTGCTTCAGGGCGACGGCGCCTTCGATGGCGTCGCCGGCGCGGGAGCCGGAGAGGGCGGTGACGCGGCCCGAGGGGCCGCCGTCATGCGGGGCGGAGACCGCCGCCGTGCTCGACGACGTGCCGCCGCGCATCACGACGAGGTTGTCGGTGCGGGAGCGGGTCAGGCCGCGCGAGACGTATTTCGCGGCCTGCTGGCTCGGGCCGTCCTCCGACGGCTTGCCTTCGTCGACGCCGCGGCCGAGCGCATCGAAATTGCTCTCGGAGGGGTCGACATGGGCGAGGTCGAAGCGCGACATGTAGCTGACGGCGAGCTCGCGGAAGACGTAGTCGAGGATCGACGTCGCGTATTTGATCGAGTCGTTGCCCTGGACGGGGCCGGCCGGCTCGAAGCGGGTGAAGGTGAAGGCGTCGACATACTCCTCCAGCGGCACGCCGTACTGGAGGCCCAGCGACACCGCGATGGCAAAGTTGTTGATGAAGGAGCGCAGCGCCGCGCCCTCCTTGTGCATGTCGATGAAGATCTCGCCGAGGCGGCCGTCATCATACTCGCCGGTGCGGAGATAAACCTTATGCCCGCCGACGACCGCCTTCTGGGTGTAGCCCTTGCGGCGATCCGGCATCTTCTCGCGCTCGCGCATCACCACGATGCGCTCGACCAGCTTCTCGACGATCTTCTCCGAGACCTGCGTCGCACGCGCCGCCATCGGCTTCTCGTAGAACGACTCGACCGCATCGTCCTCGTCCTCGTCGTCGGAGATGAGCTGCGAGTTGAGCGGCTGCGACAGCTTCGAGCCGTCGCGGTAGAGCGCGTTGGCCTTCAGCGCGAGCTTCCAGGACAACAGATACGCCGCTTTGCAGTCCTCGACCGTGGCGTCGTTCGGCATGTTGATGGTTTTTGAGATCGCGCCCGAGATGAACGGCTGCGCCGCGGCCATCATGCGGATGTGGCTCTCGACCGAGAGATAGCGCTTGCCGATCTTGCCGCAGGGATTGGCGCAATCGAACACCGCGTAATGCTCGGCCTTCAGGTGCGGGGCACCTTCGACCGTCATCGCGCCGCAGATGTGCACGTTGGCGGCCTCGATCTCGCGCTTGGTGAAGCCGATCGCGGCGAGCAGCTCGAAGGTCGGAGACGCCAGCGCCTCCGCGGAGACGCCGAGCTGTTTGGTGATGAAGTCCTCGCCGAGCGTCCACTTGTTGAACACGAACTTGATGTCGAACGCGGTCGGCAAGGCCTTCTCGACCTTGGCGATGGCCTCGTCGGTGAAACCCTTGGCCTTCAGGGTCGAAGCGTTGATGCCGGGCGCGTTGGACAGCGAGCCGTGACCGACGGCATAGGCCTCGATCTCGGCGATCTCGCTCTCGCGGTAGCCGAGCGCGCGCAGCGCCTCGGGCACGGCGCGGTTGATGATCTTGAAGTAGCCGCCGCCGGCCAGCTTCTTGAACTTCACCAGCGCGAAATCAGGCTCGATGCCGGTGGTGTCGCAATCCATCACCAGGCCGATGGTGCCGGTGGGGGCGACCACGGTGACCTGGGCGTTGCGATAGCCGTTGGTCTCGCCGAGCGCGAGCGCGTCGTCCCAGGCCTGGATCGCGTGGCTGACGAGCGAGACCTGCGGGCAGTGGGCGTGGTCGAGCGGCACCGGGTTGACCGACAGCGCCTCATAGCCGGTCGCCTCGCCCTTCGCGGCGCGGCGATGGTTCTTGATGACGCGCAGCATGTGCGCGGCGTTCTTCTTGTAGCCGGGGAAGGCGCCGAGCTCGCCGGCCATCTCGGCCGAGGTCTTGTAGGCGATGCCGGTCATGATCGCCGACAGCGCGCCGCACAGCGCGCGGCCTTCCTTGGAGTCGTAGGACAGGCCCATGGTCATCAAGAGGCCGCCGATATTGGCATAGCCGAGGCCGAGGGTGCGGAACTCGTATGACAGCTCGGCGATCGCCTTGGACGGGAACTGCGCCATCAGCACGGAGATTTCGAGCACGATGGTCCAGAGCCGGCAGAGATGCTCGTAAGCGCCGACGTCGAAATGCTTGGTGGACGTGTTGTAGAACGTCAGCAAATTGGCGGAGGCCAGGTTGCAGGCGGTGTCGTCCAGGAACATGTATTCCGAGCACGGATTGGACGCGCGGATGTCGCCGGACGCCTTGCAGGTGTGCCAGTCGTTCATCGTGGTGTTGAAGTGCAGGCCGGGATCGGCCGAGGCCCAGGCGGCGTGACCGATCTTTTCCCAGAGGTCGCGCGCCTTCAGCGTCTTGACGATCTTCTTGTTGGTACGGCCGACGAGATTCCAGTCGCTGTCGGTCTCGACCGCGCGCAGGAAGTCGTCCTTCAGCGACACCGAATTGTTGGAGTTCTGGCCGGAGACCGTGAGATACGCTTCCGAATCCCAGTCGGTGTCGTAGATCGGGAAGTCGATGTCCTTGTAGCCCTGCTTGGCGAACTGGATCACCCGCTTGATGTAGTTGTCGGGCACCAAAGCGCGGCGCGCGAGCTTGATCTCGCGGCGGAGCGCCGGGTTCTTCTCGGGATCGAAGCAGTCGTCGCCGGAGCCCTCGCAATTGACGCAGGCCTTCATCACGGCCTTGAGGTGCTTCTGGTTGATCTTGGAGCCGGTGACGAGCGCCGCGACCTTCTGCTCCTCCTTCACCTTCCAGTCGATATAGGCCTCGATATCCGGATGGTCGGCGTCGACCACGACCATCTTGGCGGCGCGGCGGGTGGTGCCGCCCGACTTGATCGCGCCGGCGGCGCGGTCGCCGATCTTGAGGAAGCTCATCAGGCCGGACGAGCGGCCGCCGCCCGACAGCTTCTCGCCTTCGCCGCGCAGCCGCGAGAAGTTCGAGCCGGTGCCGGAGCCGTATTTGAACAGGCGCGCCTCGCGCACCCAGAGGTCCATGATGCCGCCGTCATTGACGAGGTCGTCCTCGACGCCCTGGATGAAGCAGGCGTGCGGCTGCGGATGCTCGTAGGACGATTTCGACTTGGTCAGCTTGCCGGTCTTATAGTCGACGTAATAGTGGCCCTGGCCGGGGCCGTCGATGCCATAGGCCCAGTGCAGGCCGGTGTTGAACCATTGCGGCGAGTTCGGCGCGACCATCTGCTTGGCGAGCATGAAGCGCAGCTCGTCGTAGAACGCGACGGCGTCCTCCTCCGACGAGAAGTAGTTGCCCTTCCAGCCCCAATAGGTCCAGCAGCCGGCCAGGCGGTCGAACACCTGCTTGGCGGAGCGCTCGCTGCCGTAGCGCTCGGATTCGGGCAGGGCGGCCAGCGCCTCGGTGTCGGGCACCGAGCGCCACAGCCAGGACGGCACGGACTCTTCCTCGACCTTCTTCAGGCGCGCGGCGACGCCGGCTTTGCGGAAATACTTCTGCGCCAGCACGTCGGAGGCGACCTGCGACCAGAACTCGGGCACTTCGACATTCTCGAGCCGGAACACCACCGAGCCGTCCGGATTCCTGATCTCGGACGTGGTCAGGCGGAAGTCGATCCCTTGATAGGCCGACTGCCCTTCGGTGGTGTTGCGCCGTTCAATCCGCATCGCGAGCCCCAATTGTTCTTGCCGGACCGCGTTTGGCGGCCGGGATCATTGCATCCAAAGGCGGTGGCGAGCGAGTCCCATCCCCGAGATCTCGTGTGCCGCCGCAGTTCAACCGGTCGCCCGGTCCCGTCTTTCTTCAACGCCTCACGCGTGCCGTCCGGCTCTATCGCCGCTGCAAGACAGCCCCCACATCTAGTGGGGTCCTTCGCAGCCCCGTCCTCGCGACCACCCCGCCGCGGGACAGACGACGAACCGCACGCCGGGCCTTGTGGCCTTCTGGCGCGGTCGTCCTCAAACCCTTCTGGGAGGCGGGCGGCGAAACGAGAAACACGATCAAGCGCCGAACCGGGCCGGAAGCTAGGACGACTCCGCTTCGCCCGTCAAGGACTAGTGGGGGTTCCCTAACTAAACACTAAATATGGGGGAAAGTGCGGGATAAGTAGGGCGCGTGCCGGTATCGTGATGGCCGTAACTATCGGCGAGTCCTTACGGATTCGAAACCAAAAAAATTTGTCCCGCGCCCTGTCCACAGGGCTTCGTCCCGCTGTTCACAGGGGCAAATATATTCGCGTCATACGGGTGTGTTTTGCTTGCATCGGCGGGACTCACGGCGGCTTACGGGCAGGGCGCGGGGCAGGCATGTCCCACAATCCCTGGTGTGCCCAAGAAAACGCCGGCAGTCTGAGGCTCCCACAGACGGCGCCGGTTGATTCCATGTCAGACAAGCCAACGGCCAGCGGGCGGATCACGCCCGCCGGGCTGATGTTTCTCGCCATCACCTCGCTCGGCTGGGGCTTCAACTGGCCTGTGACCAAGCACCTGGTCGGCGCGCTGCCGCCGCTGACGCTCCGCGGCACCACCGGCGTGGTCGGCGCACTGCTGCTGGCGCTGCTCGCGGTGATCCGGAGCCAGAGCCTCGCGGTCCCGCGCGAAATCTGGCCCCGGCTGATCCTGGCGGGGATGCTCAACGTCACCGCCTGGATGGTGCTGATGGGGCTGGCGCTGTTATGGCTGCCGGCGGGAGAGGCGGCGCTGATCGCCTACACCATGCCGGTGTGGGCCTCGCTCCTGGCCTGGCCGATCCTCGGCGAGCGGCCGACCGTGTTGCGCGTGCTGGCGCTGGTGCTGGCCTTCGCGGGGCTCGCCTCGATCATGGGCGCCAATGGCCTGAATGCCAGCCGCGACAAGCTGCCGGGGATCCTGATGGTGCTGGGCGGCGCGTTCGGCTTCGCGCTCGGCACGGTCATGGCCAAGAAGCTGCCGATCAAGCTGCCGCCGCTCTCGGCCGCCGCCTGGCAGATCGGCATCGGCTGCGTGCCGATCGTGATCGTCGGATTAGCTCTTGAGCATTCCGACTGGACGAGGCTCGACCAGCTCGACTGGGCGCTGATGTTCTATTCCACCGTGATCCAGTTCTGCGTCGCCTATGTGGCCTGGTTCGCGGCGCTGTCGCGGCTGCCGGCCTCGGTGGCGGCGATCGGCACCATGGCGGTGCCGGTGATCGGCGTCGTGGCGTCGGCGATCGCGTTGCGCGAGCCGCTGGGGGCAGGGCAAATCGCAGCGCTGGCCTTCACGCTTGGAGCGGTGGCGCTGGCAACGCGGGGATAGCATCGCCGGCCCGAGCGCCATCGAGGGCGCGGCGGACCATCTGGGCGAGCTCGGTCCGGCGATAGGGTTTCGTCAGCAGCAGGGCGTCGGGCAGCAGCTGGCGGTTCTCGATGATCGCATTGTCGGTGTAGCCGGAGGTGTAGAGCACCCGCAGGCCGGGCCGTGTCGCCGTGATCGTTTCCGCGAGCTGGCTGCCGCTGATCCCGCCGGGCATGATGACGTCGGTGAACAGCAGATCGAACGGCTGGTCGCGCGCGACGATGGTCAGCGCTTCCGCTGCCTGGGAAGCAACCAGCGTGGCGTAGCCGAGGCCCTGCAGCTGGGCGAGCACGAAATCGCGCACCAGCGGATCGTCCTCGACCACCAGGATCGTCTCGGTGCCGCGCGGCAGAACCTGCTCGTGCTCCGGCTCCGCCTGCTGCAGCCGCTGCGCCGCCGGCAGATAGAGCCGGATCGTGGTGCCGCTGTTCTCCTCGCTGTAGAGCTTGATGTGGCCGCCGGACTGCTTGACGAAGCCATACACCATGCTGAGCCCGAGGCCGGAGCCCTTGCCGGCATCCTTGGTGGTGAAGAACGGCTCGAACGCGCGGTCCCTGACCTCGGCCGGCATGCCGGCGCCGGTGTCGCTGACGGCCACCATGACGTAGCTGCCCGGCACGACGCCTGGATTGGCTGTTGCATAGGCCTCGTCGAGCACGGTCTTCGTGGTCTCCAGCAGCAGCTTGCCGCCGTCCGGCATGGCATCGCGCGCGTTGATCGCCATGTTGACCAGCGAGTTCGCCAATTGGGCGGAGTCGACATGGGCGATGAGATCCCCGTCGGCCAGAATGGTCCTGATCTCGACCTGCTCGCCGAGCGTCGGCCGCAGCAGCTTGGCGATGTCGTCGACCGTGGCGTTGACATCGATGTCGCGCGGGCGCAGCGGCTGCTTGCGCGCGAAGGCAAGCAGATGACGGATCAGCTCGGTGCAGCGATCGGCTGCCCTGCTGATCAGGACGGCGAGCTCGGCCGCCGCGGGCCGGTCCTGGACGGTGTCGATCAGCATTTCGATCGAGCCGGTGATGATCGTCAGCATGTTGTTGAAGTCGTGCGCGACGCCGCCGGTGAGCTTGCCGATCGCGTCCAGCTTCTGCGCCTGCTGCAGCAGGCGCTCGATCTCGTGCACCTCCGTCACGTCGTGATACACCAGCGCCGCGCCGCTGATCGCGCCTGCCGAATTGCGCAGCGGCCGGCCGCTGACCATCAGGCGGAATTGCGGCCGCCCGTCGGTCGGCTTGACCACGACCTCGCGGCGATCGAACGAGAGCCCGCGCAACGCGCGCGCGATCGGCAGATCCTGATCGTCGATGCGCGTCACGGCATCACTCTCATAGAACCGGTTCGCGGCCAGCATTTCGCCGAAGGTCTTGCCGACAGCCGTGCCGAGGAAATGTCCCGCCGCCTGGTTCGAGAGCATGATCGTGCCTTCGGGATCGACCACCAGCACACCCTCGGCCATGCTGTTGAAGGTGGTTTCGAGGATGGCGGAGGAGCGGCGCAGCTCGTCATAGGCGGCGGCGAGGTCGCCGCGCTGCTGCAGCGCCTGCGCTTCGAGTGAAGTTGCCGTGGCCTGCGAGCGGGTGAGGGACGTCCGCAGCGCGCGATCCGACAGATAGGCGCGCCGGACCAGATAGGCCGCGATCGCGAGCACGATGGCGACGCCGGCGAGGTCGATCGCCAGCAGCCACGATCCCGTCCGTCGCGAGGTCGCGCCGCGCTCGGCGAGCAGCCGGCGCTCCTGCTCGGAGAAGGCGTCGAGCGTGTCGTTGATTGTTGCCATCGCGGCGGGACCGGCGGCGTTGGCCATCAGGGTCTGCAACCCCTCGCGATCGTTCGCCGCCTGAAGACGGATCAGTTCGCCTGCGAGCTCGATGCGCCGTGGCACCACGCTGTCGATCGATTGCAGCCGCTCGCTTTGCTCGGGGTTGTCGGCGACGAGCTGCCGCAGGTCCGCCCAAGCGCCCGGAATAACACCGCTCGTCTCCTGGAACTCGGTGGCGAAATGCTCGGCGCGTGACAAGGCGAAACCGCGCGAGGCCGCCTCGGCCTGCCGCAGCAGCAGGCGCAGCTCAGAGGCCTTTTCGAGAACCTCCATGGTGTGCTCGACCCAGGCGGTTTCGCTGCGCGCCTTGAGGTCGAGCGCGGTCGACGCGGCGCCGACAGCCAGCAGGGTTCCAAGGCCGAGCCCGATCGCCACCCGGCGGCGAATCATTGGTGAGTTCCAGAGGCGCTGGATGCGCGCGGTCGATCAAGCCGCATCGTGACTATGAGTTGCTCTATCGTGACTGGCGAATAGTTCGGTCAACAATGTCATGAGTTGTAAGCAAGGCCGCGCGTGCTGCCAATCGTCTGTTTGAGTTCCATTTCAATTATGCAGGCCAATTGTCGTTCCAAATGCGGGCCGCGGTCAGGAGTGCGCACGCCTTTGCTCCGCTGCGATGGACGTGTCCTCGGCAAGGCCCACCAACGCGCGCCGCACCATCCAGGCGAGCTCCGATTTCCGATACGGCTTGGTGAGCAGCAGCGCCGCCTGGTCGATGCGGCCGTGCTCGACCATCGCATTGTCGGTATAGCCGGACGTGTAGAGAACCTTGGTGCCCGGCCGCTGCCGGAGCGCCTCCTCGGCGAGTTCCTTGCCGTTGATGCCGCCGGGCATGATCACGTCAGTGAACAGCAGATCGAAGGACTGCCCGGATTCGATCTTGGCCAGGGCCTCGACGCCGGTCGAGGCGGTGATCGTCTTGTAGCCGAGGCTCTGCAGCTGTGAGACGACGAAGTCCTGCACCAGCAGGTCGTCCTCGACAATGAAGATCGTCTCCTCGCCGCGCGGCGGTGGCGGCTCGGGCCGGGCAGGGGTCGCCGATTGGCCCTTGGGCACGGGGATGTAGAGGCGGATCGTGGTGCCCCGGCCTTCCTCGCTGTAGATTTTGATGTGGCCGCCGGACTGCTTCACGAAGCCGTAGACCATGCTCAGCCCGAGGCCCGAGCCCTTGCCGGCCTCCTTGGTGGTGAAGAACGGCTCGAAGGCGCGATCGCGGACCTCCGTGGACATGCCAGTGCCGGTGTCGCTGACCGCGATCATGATGTAGGAGCCGGGCGTCACCCCGGCGTTGGCCGCAGCATAGGATTCATCGAGCAAGATGCGGCGCGACTCCAGCAGCAGCTTGCCGCCATTGGGCATCGCGTCGCGCGCGTTGATCGCCATGTTGACCAGGGAATTGGCAAGCTGCGCCGAGTCGATATGCGCGATCAGCGTCTCCTCTTCGAGGATCGAGTTGATCTCGATCTGCTCGCCGAGGGTCGGGCGCAACAGCTTGGCGATGTCCACGATGGTGCTGTTGACGTCGCTGTCGCGCGGATGCAGCGGCTGCTTGCGTGCGAAGGCGAGGAGATGCCGGATCAACTCGGTGCAGCGATCGGTCGCCTGTCCGATCAAGGCGGCAGTGGCGGCGGCCGCAGGACGGTCTCTGACCTCGTCGGCAAGGGTCTCGATGGTGCCGGTGATGATCGTCAGCATGTTGTTGAAGTCATGCGCGACGCCGCCGGTGAGCTTGCCGATGGCATCGAGCTTCTGCGCCTGCTGCAGCAGACGCTCGGTTTCATGGGCCATCGTGATGTCGTGATAGACCATCGCCGCGCCGGTGATGTTGCCGGCCGCATCGCGCAGCGGGCGGCCGCTGATCATCAGGCGCAGCGTCGCGTCGCGGTCGGGCTGGTGGACGATCATCTCGCGCCGGTCGAACGATTCCCCGCGCAACGCCCGCGGCGTCGGCAGATCGTGCGGCGCGATCGGCGTCACGCCGTCGCTCTCATAGACGCGCAGACGGGACCGGACCTCCGACAGCCTTCTGCCGTGACGATAGCCCAACAGGTCCTCGACGGCGGGGTTGGAGAACACCACGGTGTCGGCGGCATCGATCACGAGCACGCCTTCGGCCATGCTGTTGAACGTGTTCTGCAGGATTTCGGCCGAGTGGCGCAGCTTCTCGTGCGCCTCGACGAGATCGAGATGCTGCTTCTCGGCCCGCTCGGCGAGCGAGACGGCTTCAGCCTCGGAGCGGACCAGGGAGGCGCGCAGCGCCTGGTCGTCGAGATAGGCGCGCCGGATCAGGTAGCCGGCGATGACCAGCAGCAGCGCCAGGCCGCACAGGTCGATCGTCAGCAGCAGTGATCCCGTGGCCTTCGAGGTCGCCGAGCGCTGCGCCAGCAGCGCGCGCTGTTCGGTTGCGAACCGGTCGAGATTGGCCGTGATCGCGCTCATGGTCGCCGGGCCTTCGGCCCTACGCGCCAGCGCTTCGAGGCCGGCGCGGTCGGATGCTGCCTTCAATCGGATCACGTCTGACGCGATCTCGATCCTGCGGATGATGAGGGCGTCCGTCTGGCTGAGAAGCTGCGTCGGCATCGGACTATCGGCGACGGCACGCTGCAATTCGGCAAAGGCGGCAGGAATCTTGCCGCGAACATCCTCGAACTCGGCTCGGAACGGTTCGGCCGCCGTCAACACGAATCCGCGCGAAGTCGCTTCGGCTTCGCTCAGCAGCAGTCGCAGCTCGGACGTTCTCTGCAGGATGTCCAGCGATGAGGTCACCCAGGCCGCGTCATGGCGCGACTTGATGTCGAGCGCCGTCGATGCGGCGCCGATCGCAAGCAGAGTGCCAAGGCCGAGCCCCAAAGCGAGGCGCTGATGAATCATCCGCGTTTCTCAATCATCGACGTGGCCCGCCCGCGCTTCGCGGGATGATCGCGACGTGCCTGATGCGTCCGGTTCTCAATACCGCTGCATCGAAGGCGGTGATGATATGTCTGCAAGGCGCGCCTCCTTGTTCGAAAGTTTTGGCGCGATGGCGCGGTCAACCGCCGGCGTGCAGCGATCTGCACTGCGCTCGGGTTTGCGCGATCCATTTGTCCGTCAGTCGAGGGTCCGTCGTTAGTAATCAAACCCGCCTGCGACCAGCTTATCGAAGCAGAATCACGAGCCTGATTGATATTGGACCGGAACGCGCAATACATCTGCACGTCGCGGGGCACATTCATGCAATTTCGTCGACATTCATTCGGCAACGTGGCGGATGAGACACATAACAAACAACATTGGAACAATTTTATAGCAAAAGGCGGCGAGGTAAGTACCTCGCCGCCTTGTTTGTCGCGTGACGGAATTGCCGCGGCCGCTTACGGGCAGGGATGCCGAAGGCCGTCGTAGCCGAGGTAAGTTCCCGACGCCGGGTCGTAGGAGCGGTAACGGCGGGCGCAATAGCTCGGATCAACACCCTCGGTGCCGATGACGGCGACCGGTGCGGAGTCATCGTAGTAGGAGTAGTCGTTGTAGTAGTCGTTTCCGTAATAGTACGGATCATTGTAGTAGGCGTAGGAGCTGCCGAGACCAATGCCGACGCCCACACCGACGCCGGGCCAGAAGCCGCCGCCGCGGTGCCAACCGCCATGGTGACCGCCTCGCCAGCCGCCGCCGCTCCAGTTGCCGCCGCCACCGTTCCAATTGCCGCCGCCGCCGGTCCAGTTGCCGCGGCTGCCGCCATTGTTGACGGCGACATTGGCGCCGGCCGCCGGACCGCGACCCACCAGGCCTGCGCCGCCAACGGCTGTGCGCCCGGAGAAGCTACCGCCGCCCACGGCGCCGCCCGGCCCGGCTGTAAAGGCGCCACGTCCGCCGCCGCCGATCGCGCCACCACCGCCGATCGCTCCGCCACCACCACCGCCGATGGCAGCGCCACCTCCGCCCGCAATGGCGGCACCGCCGCCCGGACCACGGCCGCCGCCGGGGCCTTGGGCAAAGCTCGTGGTCGCTGCCGCGAGCGGCAGAATCAGCGCCACTGCCGCGGCGGCGCTCCATGTCTTCAGTCTGGTCATCGCTCTCGCTCCGTCCATTCGGGGAAAATGACCTAACCGCAGGGCCGGGATGTCGTTCCCCGGCGTGAACCGGTGCATCGTCGCGGGCGGGGGCGGTGCAACACTGGACAAGTCGCAAGCGGGGTGGCATCACAGCCGGGATCTTCACAGAACCGGCCTCGAGCGCATGAAACAGTTCTTTCTCAAGCTCTTCACGTGGTGGAACGGCCAGACCTTCGGCACCCAGCTGTGGACCTGGCGGTTCGGCGAGCTCGTGGGGCAGGATGCGCAGGGCAACCGTTATTATAGGACCGCCGGCGGCAAGATCGATCCGGTGCTGCATTTCGAGCGCCGCTGGGTGATCTACAACGGCTTGGCCGAGGCCAGCCGCATCCCGCCGGAATGGCACGCCTGGATCCATCACATGGTCGACGTGCCGCCGACCCAGGACGGATACAAGCCGCGCGAATGGGAGAAGCCGCATCAGCCGAACCTGACCGGCACTGCGCTCGCCTATCGTCCGGCCGGCTCCACCCTGGCCAGCGGCCGCCGTCCGAAGGCGACCGGCGATTATCAGCCCTGGACTCCCGGCAGCTAACTCGATCGCTGCTTGAATCAGGTTTCTGAGGCCGTCCGGGCTCCGGGCGGCCTCTTTGCTTAGGCATGGCTGAGCGGGCCGCTGCTAGGCGCTGCCCCTGAGCATGGCCGCGGCGCGCTCGGCCGCCGCGACACGCCGCTGGCGGAAGGGGGCGATTCGCTCCAGCATTCGTGACACGACCTCGGGCGGTGCGGTGTCGGGCGAGCCGGCCGCGAACGGTGGCGCCGGATTGTATTCGAGCCTGAGCTGGATCGCCTCCGCCGTCGCGCGGTCGACCAGTTGCGACACCAGGGTCAGCGCGAAGTCGATGCCGGCGGTGACACCGCCGCCGGTCACGCGGTTGCGGTCGATGCAGACGCGCTCGGTGCTGATGGTGGCGCCGAACAGCGGCAGGCACTCGCGCGCGCTCCAATGGGTCGCAGCGCGATAGCCCCTCAGCAGGCCAGCGGCTCCGAGCGCGAGCGAGCCGGTGCAGACCGAGGTGATGTATTTGGCGTCTTCGGCCTGGCGGCGGATGAAGCCGATGACTTCGGCATCGTCCAGAATGGCATCGACGCCGAAGCCGCCGGGGATGCAGATCACGTCGGCCTGCGGGCACTCGGCAAACGTCGTCGTCGGCAGCAGCGTGAGAACGGAGTCGGTCGGAATCGGCTCGATCCGCTTCCAGACCAAATGCAGCGTCGCGCCGGGCACGCTCGAGAACACCTGTACCGGGCCGGTGAGATCGAGCTGGGTGACCTGGGGAAACAGCACGAGAGCGATCGAAAGCGGTTCGGCCATGGCGGATCTCACGAGCGATGATGGGTTGACGCCGGCCATCCTGCATGATCCCCTTGCTGTCTCATATGCCAAAGTTCCCCCGATTTCGGACAGACGGCTGACGGAGCTTTCCGCATGATCGGCGTGCTCATCTTTCCGGATTTTCAGTTGCTCGATGCCGCCGGCCCGATCTCGGTGTTCGAGATCGCCGCGCGCTACGCGAGCGCCGCGCCGCAGATCCGGGTGGTGGCGGCGGCGCCGGGCCCGGTGCGCTCCTCGTCCGGCGCCGAGATGCTGGCGCGCAAATTTGGTCCGGTCGCGGCGCTCTCGACCTTGCTGATCGCCGGCGGCGACGGCGTCGAGGCGGCGAGCCGCAATTCCTGCACGCTGAATTTCGTGCGCAAGGTCGCGCGCCGCGGCACGCGCGTGGCCAGCGTTTGCTCGGGCGCCTTCGTGCTTGCCGAAGCCGGCCTGCTGGACGGCAAGCGGGCGACCACGCATTGGCAGCGCACGCGGCAGTTCCTGCGCACCTATCCCAACGTGAAGCTCGAGCCCGACAGCATCTATGTCCGCGACGGCCAGGTCTGGAGCTCGGCCGGCATCACTGCGGGCATCGATCTCGCGCTCGCCATGGTGTCTGAGGATCACGGCGAGGAGATCGCGCAGAAGACCGCGCGCCAGCTCGTGCTCTATCACCGTCGCAGCGGCGGGCAGTCGCAGTTCTCCTCGCTGCTGGAGCTGAAGGCGCCGAGCGGCCGCTTCGCCGATCTGCTCACCTGGGCGCGCGAGCATCTCGATGCGCCGCTCACGGTCGATGACCTCGCCGAGCGCGCCGGCATGAGCACGCGGCATTTCACCCGCGCCTTCGTCGCCGAGACCGGCACCACGCCGTCCAAGGCGATCGAACGGCTGCGGTTGGAGGTGGCGCGCGACCGCGTACAGGCCTCGCATCAGCCGATCGAGCTGGTGGCCGAAGCCGCCGGCTTTCGCGATCCCGAGCGCATGCGCCGCGCCTTCATCCGCGCCTTCGGCCAGCCGCCGCAAGCCTTGCGGCGCGCGGCGCGGGCGGGATAGGGTCGGGCAACGTCGTGAGAGATCACTGAGGTCGCGCGATGGCCGGCACTCCGATGGCTCTGGGGATCATCGTCCCGTCGCCCTATGTGATCGAGGTCTCCAAGCTGCGGCAGCAGCTCGAAGAGGCGCACCTCGCCTGGGCGATCGAATGGAAGCGGCAGCAGCAGGACTTCGTGATCGAGAACATTCGCTTCGCGCATGATCCGCACTGGAATGAGCGGGTCTTCAGCCTGCAGGCGGCGCGCGACGGCAAGACCTGGGTTTGGCGCGCCACGCGCATCATCCTGACCTGCAGCGGATTGTCGGTCTGAGCTGGCGCGGTTGCGTCATCGTCTTGCAGGCATGCCGATGCGGCGGTTTGCATTGGCGGATGCGAGACCTATAGTCCGCGCCTCGAAATGCATTCGGCACTGGGGATCATGCGCGTTTCAATCATCACCGGCAGCGGCGCCGGGATCGGCGCCGCTGTGGCGCGCCGCCTTGCGGCACCGGGGCAGGGCCTCATGCTGCATGGCCAGGGCGCTGACGCCGACGGGCTCGCGCGGCTGGAGGCCGTTGCAGAGACGTGCCGGCAGGCCGGCGCCGAGGTGGCCTTTCATTGCGCAAATCTTGCCACGGCAGGCGCAGCGTCGGAGCTCGTGGCTGCCGCGCGCGCCAGGTTCGGGCGTGTCGATGCGCTGGTGCACGCGGCGGGCTTCGCCGATCGCCGCACCTTTCGCGACCTGCCGCGCGAGGGACTCGAGCGTTCGTTGGCGGTGATGCCGGCGGCCTTCCACGAGCTCGCCAGTGCGGCGCTGCCCGACCTGTTGCAGAGCGAGGCCGCGCGCGTGGTCGCGATCTCCAGCTTTGTCGCGCATCGCTTCGTGCCGGGCGGCACTTTTCCGGCCTCGGCTGCCGCCAAGGCCGCGCTCGAGGCGCTGGTGAAATGTCTCGCGATCGAGCTCGCCGCCACCGGCGGCACCGCGAATGTCGTCGTGCCCGGCTACACGCGCAAGGACGCGGGCCGGCTCGGCTCGCTCGATCCGGCGGCTTGGCAGAAGGCGGCGGCCGCCAATCCGCAACAGCGGCTCGCCGAGCCGGACGACGTCGCAGCCGCCGTGACCTTCCTGCTGTCGACAGAGGCCGGCCATGTCACGGGCGCCGTGCTGCCGGTCGATGGCGGCCTCACCTTGATGTAGATCTGAGATGGATTGAGAGACGATGCAGAGTGGACAGCAGACAGCCGACGTCGTCGTGCTGGGAGCCGGGATCGTCGGCGTCTCCTGCGCCTATGCGATCCGCGAGCGCGGGCTGTCGGTGGCGCTGGTCGACCGCAAGGCGCCGGGCGAGGAGACCTCCTACGGCAATGCCGGCATTCTCTCCTCTGCCTCCATCCTGCCGTTCAACAAGCCCTCGCTGTTCAAGGCGCTGCCGTCCTATCTCGGCAACCAGAGTGCCGCGCTGCGCTGGAGTCCATCCTGGACGTTGCGCAACATCGAATGGGTGCTGCGCTTCCTCGCCAACGCCGTCGAGTCCCGCGTCAAGCCGCGCGCGATCGCGCTGCACGGCCTGATCCGTGCGTCGCTGACGCTGCACCGTGACTGGATCGTCCGCGCCGGCGAGCCGCAGCGCGTGCGCGAGACTGGCTGGCTCAAGGCGTGGCGCAGCGACGCCGTCGGAGCGGCCACGGCCGAGCAGGCGTTTCTCGCCGACTACGGCATCAAGAGCGAGCTGCTCGACCGCCAGGCGATCTCCGCCCTCGAGCCCAACATGCTGCCGGTCTACAAGGTCGGACTGCTGCACAGCCAGACCGCGTCGGTGGACTCGCCGGGCAACGTGACGAAGGCCTATGCGCGGATGTTCGAGGGCGCGGGCGGAACGTTGCGCCAGTCCGAGATCCGGGCACTGCTGAGCGACAATGACGGCTGGCGCGTGGTGCTCGGCGATGGCGAGATCCGCGCGCGGCACGTCGTGGTGGCGCTCGGGCCGTGGTCGCCGGACATCCTGCGGCCGCTCGGCTATCACGTGCCGATGGCGTTCGAGCGCGGCTATCACCAGGAGTTCACGCCGAACCCCAACCGCAAGCTGCTGCGGCCGATCAATGATGCCGAGCGCAGCTTCGTGCTGGCGCCGATGGAGAACGGCGTGCGCGTCACCTCCGGCGTCGAACTGACCGACCGCGATGCGCCATCGAACTTCGCCCAGCTCGAGCAGGTGGTGCCGCTGGCGCGCGGTGTCGTCGAGTTCGGTGACGCCGTCGCGCCGCCCTGGCGCGGGTCGCGGCCGAGCCTGCCGGATGCGCTGCCGATGATCGGACCGGCGCCGCGTCATTCCGGCCTGTGGCTTGCATTCGGCAACCAGCACATCGGTTTCACCACGGGGCCGGCCACGGGCGCGGCGATCGCCGCGATGATCGCAGGCGAGGCGCCGTCCTTCGACGCCTCGGCCTTCGTGCCGAGCCGGTATCTGTGATGAGCCGCGATACCTCGCAAGGCTCGGAGCCGCGATGAACTACACCTGGGATTTTGCCATTCTCGGCAAATACAGCCACCTGTTCTGGGTGGGGCTGGGCTGGACCATGGCCTATACGCTGGGCACAATTGTGCTCGGCACGCTCATCGGGCTGCTCGTCGGCATCATCAGGCTGCGCCGCCCCGTGGTGATCGACTGGCTGCTGATCGCCTATATCGAGCTGTTCCGCTGCACGCCGCTCTTGGTGCAGATCATCTGGTTCTACTACGCGTTCCCCGTGGTGATCGGCGTCAACATCCCGGCGCATGTCGCGGCGGTGACCGTGCTGTCGCTGTATGGCGGGGCGTTCTATGCCGAGATCATCCGCGGCAGCATCGAGAGCGTGCCGCGCGGCCAGTGGGACGCGGCGCGCGCGCTTGGCCTGCGCCCGTGGCGGATGATGCGGCTCGTGATCCTGCCGCAGGCGCTGAAGCCGATGCTCGCGCCCTACGTCAACCAGTCGGTGACGCAGCTGAAGAACACTTCTCTTGTGTCGGTGATCGCGGTGCCGGATCTCGTCTACAACGCGACGCTCATCAACGCCGACACCTACCGGCCGCTCGAGGTCTATACCATCATCGCGATCATCTATTTCGCCATCCTGTTCCCGGCCACGCTGCTCGGCCGCCGCTTCGAGCGCGGCATGAGCTACGACAAGGCGTGAGAGGTAAGCTATCAGCCGTCATTGCGAGGGGCGAAGCAAGGCTCCATCGAATTTCTCCGTCATTGCGAGCGAAGCGAAGCAATCCAGGGCGGCAACCTGAGCCCTGGATTGCTTCGTCGCTGCGCTCCTCGCAATGACGGCGGAAAGAGCGGTGCTTCCCTCAGATGTTCACTTCCACCGGCACGTCCTCGGCCTTGACGCCGGCGAGGCCCAGGCCCTTGATGAACCATTCGCGCATCTGGCCGATGCCGCGGTTGTAGTCGATCCACACCGCCAGGAAGTCGCGCCAGCGCTTGTCGGACTCGCGGCGGACGCCCATGCTGGAGGGGATCGCGACCGATGGCGACTGCAGGATCTTGTAGGTGCCGAGATTGGGGTTCTTGGCGATCGCGGTGAGACCGAGGATCAGGGCGTTGACGACGACGTCGACGCGACCCGAGGCCATCTCCAGCATCACCTCGTCGCGCGACTTCAGCGACTTGATGGTCGCGTTCGGCGCGAACCGCCGCGCCACCGCCTCGTTGGCGGAGCCAACGTCGACGGCGATCTTGATCTCCGGCTTGTTGATGTCGTTCCAGGTCTTGGCTTCGATGCCCTTCTTCAGCATGGCGCCGAACGGATGCGGAAACACCGTACCGCAGAAGTCGATCACCAGCGCGCGCTGCGGGGTCGGGTTGAGCGCGAAGCCAAGATCGATCTTGCCGGCCTGCAGGTCGAGCACCGAATTGCCGTAGGTCGATTCGACATATTCGAGCTTCACGTCGAGCAGCTTGGCGATGTCGTTGGCCATCTCGATCGAGAAGCCCGACCAGGTGCCGGAGGCGAGGTCCTTGTTGAAGTAGGGCAGCTCGCCCGGCAGCACGGCGATGCGCAGCACTTTGGCGGCGCGGACGCGATCGAGCGTGTTGTCTCCGGCGGCCTGTGCCGAGGCCGGCGTCGTTGTCATTGCGGACGCGAGCGCGGCGCCGGAGCCGATCGCGAGCGCATAGCGCAGCGCCTCGCGGCGGTCTTCGGAAATCTTCTGATCGTCTGATGTGGTCACAACATCCTCCTGCACCAATCGGCGCGGAGCGTAGCGTTGGCTGTGCGCAGCGGCAACACGTGATAGCAACCGTGCTACGAAAGCAGTGGCTCGTCGTAGGAGATCATGCTGCGCTGCCTCATTCCCGTGCAGGGCTGATCACGCCGTGGTCGGTCCCGCCGGATGGAAGTCGCTTCGCACGTAGCCGCTCGGCGAATGGCCTTAGCAGCTGCGGCGCGAGGTGGATCGGAAACTGACTCATCGCGAAATACAGCCACGTGGTGCCGGGGATCGCGCCCTCGGTGGCGGCCAGCATCAGCCCCATGTTGCGCAGCGACACCATCACGCCCAGCGCCATCGCGCGTTCGCGGCCCGCATGGCGGAACAGCAGCATCGTGATACCCAGAAGCAGGAAGAACACGGCGAAGGCCAGCACCGCCAGTCCCAACATGCGGAACGGACTCGTCACGAGGTCGGCGAGGAAGTGCGCCATGATCGCTGATGCGAACACGAACAGGATGCAGATGTTGACGCCGTCGATCGGCGCGCGCTGTCGACGGATCGCGTCGATGCCAAAGACGACGCGGATCGCGACGGCAACGGCCAGCGCGGCGGCGAGGATGCCGGCGAGCTTCCCCCCAAGCGCGGCCGGCGACAGCGCCAGGGTCTGTCCGAGGAAGACATAGGCGAACAGCGGCGCGGTCAGTGGCACCAGCGCAGTCGACGTCACCAGCGTGATCAGCACCAGCGTTGCATCTAATCCCATCAGCGCGGCGAGGGCCGGCGAGGCCATCATCGGCGAGGCCGTCGCCTGCAGCATCAGCGCGAGATGCAGCTCGGGCGCGACGGTATCAAGGCTGGTCAGGCGCGCGATCGTGCCGACAGCGAGCGGCACGGCGATGGTGGTCCACGCCGTCGCGGCGACGACCAGCAGCGGCCGGCGCAGATGCGCGCGCAGCATCGCAATGTCGACGCGCATGAACGAGATGCAGAGCAGCAGGAAGATCGCTTCTGTGACGTAGGGGCGCGCCAGTTCGCCGAGCGGCGGCACCGCGATGGCGGCGATCAGCACCAAGACGATGGCGCGCGTGCCCTGGTTGCCGAGCCAGCTCAGGGCCCGCAGGGGAACAGCGAGAGGCCCGGAGGTCGGCATCGAAATTCCAAACGATGTGAATCAAAGAACGCGCGAACCATGCGATGGCCGCGCGTTCCTGCAAAGTCACATCTGGTTACCGAGCATGTCGGCGCCGGCCGTCACTGCGCGGTCGAGCCGCCCGTCACGATCTTCTCGTTGAGCTTGAAGTCGACGGTCTGCACGGTCTGGTCGATCTCGGGATTGGGCATGCCGATCTGCTGCGCGATCAGCTTCACCAGGAGATCGACGCGCTCGATGAACGGCGCGCCGGCGGCGACAGCACGCGCGGCCGAAGACGGCTTCAGCAGGCTCTCGGCTGCCTTGGCGTATTTCTCGAACGGCACCTGGTCGCTGGGATCGGCGCCGAGCTTGCGCGCGATCGCGTCGACATGCTCGTAGATCGCCTTGGACTGAGCGAGATTGCCGTGCACGGCGTCGCGGATCGCCTGCGGCTCGCCACGGGTGATGCAGCGATAGTTACCCGTGAGCAGCATCGACCACTTTGCGACCGGCACGAACAGCGAGTCGAACACCTTCAGCTTCACCGGCACGTCCTGGCCGTCGAGCCTGACCGCGTCGATGTCGCGCTCGAGCTCCCGCAGCAGCGCGTTGTGCTTCTCATCGTCGAAAGCGGCGGCCTTGAAGTTCGTGGGCAGGCCGACATGCAGCACGTTGGCGCCTTCCTCCGGCGGACGGAAGGCCTGCGGATCGGGCGAGCACAGCGTGACGAGGCCGGGGGTAAAGCGCTCCCACACCTGCGCATTGGTGTAGGCCTCTTCGAGATCGCTGTTGGCGAGCGCCGGAATGCGCTTGAGGTAGGGCAGCGGCGGCATGTTCATGATCGAGAGGCACGGCAGCTTGGCCTCGGCGATCTTCACCATCAGCACGCGGATGGTGTGGTTGGTGTATTGCGGCTCCTGCATCGCCAGGCCGACGAGGTCGTAGCGCGTGAGATCGACGGCGTCAGGCGTGGCGGCGTCGAGCTTGCCGGGCAGGTCGCGCGAGAAGATCGAGCGATGATTGGGCTCGTCGCGCAGCTTGATGCGGACCTCCGTGCCCTCACGATTGATCAGCTCCGCCGTCTTCTTGCGGCAGACCAGCGTGACATTGTGGCCGGCCATCAGAAGCTTGGTGCCGAGGAGGGAGCCATAGGAGGCTCCGAGAATCAGAATATTACGTGCCATACCTTGGTGTTCCCCAGAGCTTGGTTTTGCGTTTGCGATTTTGTATTGGCGATCAGCCGCACCGACGGGCCCGTCTGACACCGCTTGGGCGGAGGGAAATCGGTAACCGGATGCCATGATCGCTGGCATACCAGAGCCTTCATCCCATGGAACGGCCCGGCTGGCAAGGTGCAGCGCACATCTGCGACAACACTCGTCGCGGGTGGCTGGGCAGGATGTCTCCCTGAGCGTGCCGGCTCAGCTCAGCGCCATGTAGCGGCCGGGCTTGTGGTTGATGGCGATGATCACGTTGACGATCACGATGCCGAGGATCGACAGCGCCAGCCGGTTGACCGGGATGACGAAGAACGCGGCGATCATGATCAGGAAGTCGACCGCGAGCTGGAAATAGCCGGCGCGGATCTTCCAGTGCTCCTGCAGGTAGAGCGCGAGGATGTTGATGCCGCCGAGACCGGTGCGGTGGCGGAATAGCATGAGCAGGCCGGTGCCGGTCAGGCCGGCGCCCATCACGGTGGCATAGATCGGGTTGATCTCAGCGATGTCGACCCATGACGTCGTGAGGCGCGAGAACACCGCGACGAGGCCGACCGCGACGAAGGTGCGGATCGTGAATGGCCAGCCCATGCGCCTGACAGCGAGCACGTAGAACGGCAGGTTGATCAGGAAGAAGCTGATCCCAAAGCCGTAGCCGCTGATGTAGCTCAGCAGCAACGACAAGCCCGCGGTGCTGCCGACCAGCAGCACCGTCTTGCTGTAGATCAGCATGCCCAGCGATACGAACAGCGTGCCCAGCGTCAGGGCCATCGCGTCCTCATAGAGCTTGTGCCGCTCCTGCACGATCTCGCTCACGCCGGTGGTCCTCGCCTGCCGCCGCTCAGATGGCCTTGAACAGGCCAGCGACGCGGGCGACGTCGGCGAGCTTCAAGCCGGCAATGTTGATGCGGCCCGAGGTGGGCATGTACACGCCGTGCTTCTCCCGCAGCGCCATCACTTCTGCAGGCGAAAGCGGCAGCAGCGAGAACATGCCCTCCTGCTGGCCGATCGCGAGCGAGTTCGACCAGCGGTCACCGAGCGCCTCCGCGAAGGCCCGGCGCAAGCTGACGAGACGCTCGCGCATCGACTCAAGCTCGGCCCGCCAGTCGTCGTAGAGCTCCGGCGTGCCCAGGATCGTCCTCACGATCGCGGCGCCATGATCGGGCGGCATCGAGTAGCTGGTGCGGGCGATGGCGACCAGATTGGAGCGGGCCGTGGCCGCTGCAGCCTCGCTGGCGGCGACGGCGAACAGTGCGCCGGTGCGCTCGCGATAGAGCCCGAAGGATTTCGAGCAGGACACGGCGACCAGCGCCTCGGGGATCGCAGCGATCATCGCGCGCAGGCCGGCGACGTCGCCATCGAAGCCGGCGCCAAATCCCTGATAGGCCGAGTCGATCAGCGGCACGAGCCCGCGGGCGGCGATGACCTCGGTGATGCGCGCCCATTCCGCGGCCCCCAACGGGGTGCCGGTCGGGTTGTGGCAGGAGGCATGCAGCAGCACGGCATCGCCGGGCTGGGCCCGCTGCAAGGCCTCGAGCATGCCGTCGAGCAGCAGGGTCTGCGACGGGACGTCGAAATAGGGATAGGTCTCGATCTCGAGCCCGACGGCGGCGAAGATACCGGCGTGATTGGGCCAGCTCGGCAGGCCGAGCCAGATCTTGCCGGTGCCGGCCTGCCGGATCAGATCGGCGGCGAGCCGCAGCGCGCCGGAGCCGCCGGGGGTCTGGACACCAGCGGCCTGCACCGGGGACGCCTTGCCGCCTACCATCGTCCACAGCAGGTCCAGGAAGCCCTGATCGCCTTCCGGGGCGACATAGGCCTTGCTGTCCTGGCTCTCCCAGATCATACGCTCGGCCGCCTTTACCGCGCGGAAGATCGGCGAATGGCCGGCCTCGTCGCGATAGACGCCGACGCCGAGATCGACCTTGTCGGCCCGCGGGTCGGCTTTGAAGATGCCGATCAGGGCGAGCAGGGGATCATCGGGCTGGCGGCTCAGGCGTTCGAACATCGGGCAGCATTCCTATTGGGGCGCGGGCCGCCGGGTGGTCATCGCGGCGGCCGCGCCGACCCTAGCTTGGTTGCAGCGCGAAATCAGCGAGAATTTCCGCACTGCATGGCTGCCTGCAGCGAATGCGGAAAGGGGCAGCGGCTGGATCAGCCGCTCCTTGCTCTTGCGAGCGGAGCGGGATGGCGATGGCCGGCGCGCCTCTGCCTCAGTCGCGACTTGGCGCTGCCGTCGACCTCACGTCCAGTGGCGCGCTTCCACCGGCGGAGCTCGTCGACCGTCAGAATGGTCTTGACGACCTGATGTCCCTCCAAGCTTGCGAGGCTGTCGACGACAGCCTCGGCGTCGGCCAGCCATTCGTCGTAGGTGTCGTGCAGATCCGGGCAGATCTGTTTCACCTCGTCCCATTCCTCACGTTTGAACCAGGCGACGCCCAACACCATGACGTGCTCGACGCTCGCAGCGTCCTCGAGCTCCCGGTCCGGTCTCAACTGGTCGCTCATATGCCCGCTGGCCAGTCGAGCTGCTTCAGCCAGGCGCCGATATCGCGCGCGGCGACATTAGCCTGATCGAGCAGCTTGCCCATGGTAAAGAAGCCGTGGAATTGGCCCGGATGCGTACGATGAGTCACCGGCACGCCGGCCTCGCGCAGGCGTCGGGCGTAGTCATCGCCTTCGTCGCGCAGCGGGTCGGCGCCGGCGGTCAGCACATAGGCCGGTGGCAAGCCCACCAGAGACTCCGCTTTGGCCGGCGAGGCGCGCCAGTCGTGGATGTCGGCTGTGCTGTTGAGATAGTGGTCGCGAAACCAGCGGATCACCGAATGCGTCAGCAGCACGCTGGTCTCGGGCTCGCTGTGCGAGGGATGGCTCATGGTGAAGTCGGTGGCGGGATAGATCAGCACCTGGCCCGAGAGCTTGGGGCCCTTGCCGTCGCGCGCGGACAACGCGACCACGGCGGCAAGATTGCCGCCTGCGGAGTCGCCGCCGACGCTGAGCTTGGCAGCATCGATGCCGAGCGCCGCTGCATTGTCGGCGACCCATTGCGTGGCCGCGAGGCAGTCATCGACGGCGGCGGGAAACTTGTGCTCCGGCGCCAGGCGGTAGTCGATCGAGATCACGATCAGCTCGCCTTCATGCGCCAGCGCGCGACAGGCCACGTCGTGCGAGTCCAGATTGCCGATCACCCAGCCGCCGCCGTGGAAGAACACCAGGCCCGGTGCGAGACCGTTGGTCTGCCGCACCATCTTCGGCCGATAGAGCCGTGCCGGGATCGCGCCGTGGGGACCGGGGATGGCGAGATCCCTGACCTCGGATAGCTCCGGCGGCTCGGGATTGCTCACGGTGCGCGCGGCCAGATAATAATCGCGCGCCTCCTGCGGCGTCAGCGTCTCATAAGCGGGACGGCCGGCCTCCTGGAACGCCTTGTAGACGGCTGCGGCATCGGCATCGAGTTGAACGGGCATTGACGAGCGACCTGTGAGTTGAGCGGGTTGATGTGAAAGCTTTTTCAGGCGGCGGTGCGGCCGCCGTCGACGGTGTAGGCTGCGCCGGAGACGTAGCTCGCATCGTCGGAGGCGAGGAAGGCGACGATGGCCGCGACCTCCGAGCCCTGGCCGAGCCGGCGAGCAGGCACGCGGTCGACGACCTTGTCGACGGGCACGGGGGCGCCGCTGCGGCCTTCGATGATGGCGCTCAGCATGCGGCTGTCGATCAGTCCGGGACAGATGCAGTTCACGCGCACATTGGTGCCGGTGCATTCCCACGATGCGCTCTTGGTCAGGCCGATGACGGCATGCTTGCTCGCACTGTAGACGGCGATCTGCGGCGAGCCGATCAGTCCGGCGATCGAGGCGGTGTTGATGATCGAGCCGCGGTTCTGCTTCAGCATCACCGGCAGCACGTGCTTGAGGCCGAGGAACACACCGGTGACGTTGACGTCGAGCACACGGCGGAACGCGTCGAGCGGATAGTCCGTAATCGATTTGATCTCGCCCTCGATACCGGCATTGTTGAAGAACACGTCGATCGTGCCGAAGCGGTCGCAGGCCTTACGCACGTAGGCTGCGACCTCAGCTTCGTCGGTGACATCGGCGGAGATGGCAAGCGCCTCGGTGCCGGCGGGCAGGGTGCGCGTGGCTTCATTCAGGTCCTGCTCGCGCCGGTCGACGGCGACGATGCGGGCGCCGCGTGCCGCCAGCAACTGCATGGTCGCAGCGCCGATCACCCCGGCCGCGCCGGTGACGACGGCGACCCGGCCATCGAGCCTGATCGAATCAGCCATGTGTTTCTCCCGTGCGCCACGGCGGCGTGGCCGCGGCCTTGTCGCGTGTTGGTTTCACGCTATCTTCTGATCATGCGACTATCTCATTGGATGAACCGGATGGCCACCTCGCGGTGCGCTGGTAAGTCGCCCTTTCCCCGCCGTATTCGGCATGTTAACGGGAGGGCTGATCGAGAGCGGCGGATGGGTCATGACGCGATTTGATTGTCCCGAACCCCGATTCGCCTGATAAAGCCGCGCGAGATGCACCGAACAATCGTCCTGACCGGTATCGCGGCATTCCTGGCCGCCACATCCCTCGCGCTGGCCGTGCCCGCACGCGCCCAGATCGGGACCATTTTCTCTGATCCCGTGCCGCGTCCGCCGGGCAACATTCCGCGTCGCGGAGAGCCGATGCCGCCGCCGCCGCCCGACGAGGAGGAGGAAATTCCGGAGCTGCCGCAAGGCCGCGTGCTGCCGGCGCCCACCCGTCCGCCGCCGGGGCAGGGTGCTGCCTTGCCGGGCCCAGTCCAATCGCAGCCGCTGGCGCCGCCGCCCGGAACGACGGTCCTGCCGCAGAACAATCCCCCGGTCGCGGTCGCGCCGCCTGGCCAGCCCGGTGCTGCGCCGGCTCAGCCCGGCCAGCGGCCGGCGCCGCCGCGCGGTGCGCCCCAGAATGCCGCCATCCCGCCGAACGGCGCGGTGCCGCAGACACCGGCGACCATTCAGCCCGGCGACGAGGTGGTGACCGAGCCGCCGGCGCAGAAGATCGTGAACAAGAAGGCGAGCTTCTCCGGCCTCGACAAGATCACCGGGCGCATCATCAATTTCGACGAGGAGATCGGCGAGACCGTGCAGTTCGGCGCGCTCCGGGTGAAGACCGACGCCTGCTACACCCGGCCCGCCACCGAGGCCGCCAATACCGATGCCTTCGTGCAGGTCGATGAGATCACCTTGCAGGGCGAGGTGAAGCGGATCTTCTCGGGCTGGATGTTCGCCGCGAGCCCAGGCCTGCACGGCGTCGAGCACCCGATCTACGACATCTGGCTGGTCGACTGCAAAGAGCCGCAGAACACGGTCGTGAGCGCCGCGCCCGATCAGAAGCCGGCGGCGCAGCCGCAACCCGCGCAGAAGCGTCCGCCGCAGCAGAAGCAGGCCGCGCCGCGTCCGCCCGGTCCGCCGCCGCAGTACCAGACCCAGCAGGTGCCGCCGCCACCGCCGCCGCCCCCACAGGCTGGTGGGCCGTTCGGCGGCGTGTTCCGGTAGAGACGTTCAGCCGCGCTCGGCAATGATGCCGAGCGCCTCGGCACCGCTGATCGGCCGGTCGATCGGAAGCCGGACGAAGTTCGCGGCGGGGCCGGTGATCGCCTTTTCGAGCAGCACGGTATAGCGTCGGCGCGGGATCTCGACCGCGCCGAAGGTCTTGAGATGCTCGGTCACGTATTGGGTGTCGAGCAGCTCGAAGCCGCCGGCGATCAGCCGGGCCACCAGATGCACGAGCGCCACCTTGGAGGCGTCGCGGGTGCGGTGGAACATGCTCTCGCCGAAGAAGGCGCGCCCCAGGCTGACGCCATACAGTCCGCCGACCAGCTCGCCTTCCTGCCAGCACTCGACGCTGTGGCAATGGCCCATCGCATAGAGCCCGCTATAGAGTTCGCGGATGCGCCGGTTGATCCAGGTATCCTCGCGCCCCGGCTGCGGCTCGGCGCAACCATCCATCACCGCCTTGAAGGCCTGATTCACGGTCACGGTGAAGGCATCGGAGCGCACCGTGCGTGCGAGCCGCGACGCTACGCGAAAGCCCTCGAGCGGGATGACGCCACGCAGCTCCGGCTCGACCCAGAACAGCGAGGGGTCGTCGGCGCTTTCGGCCATCGGGAAGATGCCGCAGGCATAGGCACGCAGCAGAACCTCGGGCGTGATCTCGGACGCTGCGGAGTCGCGCGAATTCATCCGATCAGTCTAGCAGGATGCGGGCCCGCGCGCGATGGGTCCTGCCCGCCGTTCCCAATCAGCCCACAGCGGCAGCGGCTGGCTTCGGAACATCCTTGTGGAGACGGAAGCGGACCACGATCTTCGTGCCGTCGTGGCTCGGATCGGGCTCCACCGTCGCGTCGAGCTTGGTGGCCATCGCGCTGACGATGCGCTGGCCCATGCCGGTCGAGCGCGGATCGCTGGTCGCGTTGAGGCCAACGCCATTGTCGGCGATCGACAGCACGATGTCGTTGCCCTGGAGCTTCAGCTCGACATGGATCGGGCCGGGGCCGTCGGGGTAGGCGTATTTGACGGCGTTCATCACCAGCTCGTTGACGACGATGCCGATCGCGACCGCGCGGTCGGGATCGATTTCCACCGGCTCCGCCTTCAGCGTCAGCCGCGACATCCGGTTGCCTTCGGCGGAGCGGCGGAGATCGTCGAGCAACGAGTCCAGGTACTGGTTGAGCATCACGCTCTTGAGGTCCTGTGACGTATAGAGCCGGCGGTGCACCTGGGCCACGGCGGCGACGCGGCCCATCGCGTTGGTCAGCGCCGCCTTGACGTCGTCCTGCGTGCTCGAATTGGCCTGCAGATGCAGCAGCGAGGCGATGATCTGCAGCGAGTTGCCGACGCGATGATTGACCTCGCGCAGCAGCACCTCGCGCTCGGCCGCCAGCGCCGCGAAGCGGTCGCGCGAGGCGCGCACTTCGGCCTCGGCCTCGTCGCGCGCCCGCTGCAGCCGCGCCTGCCGCAACGCGCCCTCGGCGGCGACCTGCAGGAGCGGGATGAACTCGCCCTGGACGTCCTTGACGAGATAGTCGGCGGCGCCGGCCTTCAGCGCGGTGACCGCAATCTTGGAATCCTGCGACGCCGTGACGAACACGACCGGCGGCGGGTCCGGCAGCGCCATGATGCGCTCCAGCGTCTCCAGCCCGTCGAGCCCCGGCATGTGCTGGTCGAGCGCAACCACGTCGATGCCGCCACGCTGCAGCCGCTCGAGGCCCGCGCTGCCGTCGGGCGCGTGCTCTACCGCCAAGCCGAGACGCTTCAGGCCGCGCTCGACCAGCCGCGCCAGCGCCGCGTCGTCCTCGATGTACAGCAGCGTCGGGGCTGGGGAGCTCATGCGGCGGGCGGAACCTGGATGACGGAGAAGAACAGTCCGAGCTGGCGAATGGCGTTGGCGAAGCTCTCGTAGTTGACGGGCTTGGTGATGTAGACGTTGCAGCCGAGCTCGTAGCAACGCTTGATCTCCTGGGAGTCGTCCGTGGTGGTCAGAATCACCACCGGGGCGCTCTTCAGGTAGCTGTTCTGCTTGACCATCTTGAGGATGTCGATGCCGGTCATGTCCGGCAGGTTCAGGTCGAGCAGGATGAGCAGGGCGTGGCCCTTGTGATCGAGGCCGCTGCCGTCAGCGCCCAACAGATATTTCACCGCGTCTGTACCGTTGGTGAACGGCTTGATCTCGTTGTTGACGCCGGAACGGCGGATGTTCCGCTCGATCAGCCGGGCGTGGCCCTCGTCGTCCTCGATCATGATGATGGTCACGGGCATGGTCATCGGTCTGAGTTCCGGTTTGAGACGTTCCAGTTGATCGGGAGCGTTATCGTGAACGTGCTGCCCTGGTCGAGCTCCGACGCGACCGACATGGTTCCCCCGAGTCGGCGCACCAGGGCGCGCACATGCGCCAATCCGATCCCCTGACCCGGACGGTCCTGGGTCCCGGCGCGGCGGAACAGATCAAAGATACGCTGGTGATCCCGCGGATCAATCCCCCGGCCGTTATCTGCGACCTCGAAGATCGCGAAGCCCAGCTTGGTCCTGGCGCGGATCCTGATGTCGCCGGGCACGCCCGGTTTCATGTACTTGATCGCATTGTCGATCAGATTCGAGAAGATCTGCTCCAGCGCCAGACGGTCGCTGACGATAGGGGGCAGCGGCTCGACGTGGATCGTGGTCTGGGCCTCTTCCGCCTGATGCGCCAGCGTCGAGACGATCTGCTCGATCAGCTCGCGGGTGTCGATGCGGACCGGGACGAACTCGCGGCGGCCTTCGCGGGTGAGGTTGAGGATCGCGCTGATCAGCCGGTCCATCTTGGCAATCGACGACTTGATGAAGCCGAGCGCCTCGGAGAAGTCCTCCGACAGCTGCTTGTCGGCGCCCTGGAGCTCCGGCTCGGCGCCCTCGGGGGGCGGCGGAGCGGCCGAGACGGCGCGCGCCAAGCTCGCGATGCGCCGGAAGATGTCGTTGCGCAACTCCTCGAGCTCGCTGGTGAAACCCATGATGTTGACCAGCGGCGAGCGCAGGTCATGGCTGACGATATAGGCGAAGCGCTGGATCTCCTCATTGGCCTCGCGCAGATCGGCGGTGCGCTCGTCCACGGTGGACTCAAGGTTGAGATTGCTCTCGCGCAGCTGCGCCTCGGCGTCGTTGCGCGCGCGGGTCGAGCGCCGCACCAGCAGCACTGAAATGACCGCGAGCACCACGACGAGCGCTGAGCCGGTGATGGTGACGATCGCCGCGAGCCGCTGGCTCGCATCCGCGTTGGCCGTACGTAGCGCCAGCAGGCGCTCCTCCTCCAGACGCATCGCCTCTGCAGTCTCGCGCATCGTCTTGCTGCTCATGGTCGAGCCGGCGTCGCGGACAAGAGCGATCGCGGCGGCGAGATCGCCGCGCGCAACCAGCTGTTTTTCGCGGTCGAACTGCGACAGCCGCGTCTCGATGACGCTGCGCAGTTGAGCGAGATTCCCAACCTGTGCAGGGTTGTCCGCCACCAGGGTGTTGAGCTTGTCGAGCACCGGACCGATCGCCGCGACCGCCGCCTCATGGTCGTTCAGGAACTCCTGTCCCTGGGTGAGCAGGTAGGCTCTGGCCGCGCTCTCGGCGCGCCGGACCTCGAGCAGCAAGGCGTTGATCTGGTTTTCGGCCTCGACGGTGTGTACCACCCAGGCGCTGTCGCTGCGCGCCTTGTTGACCAGCAGAACCGACGCCGTGCTGACGGCGACCAGCACCAGAAATCCCGCTGACAACAGCAGGACCTGGCCCAGTGTGCGCCTTCGTCTCACCTCAGGCGCCACTTCACACTCGCACGTCTTTGATAATCACTGCCCCCTGGCGGAACTGCGCCGACCCAGCAAAACGCGGTGGCGCCCAGATGGTTCCGCCTCGGGTGTGGTTTTCTGAACGAAAACTGCTCAGTCCGCCTTCTGGCCGGCGAGATACTGCTCGAGCCAATGGATGTGATAGTCGCCGTCGATGATCGCGGGCTCGCGGACCAGGGCCCGGAACAGCGGCAGCGTGGTCTCGATACCGTCGACCACCATTTCGTCCAGCGCCCGGCGCAGCCGCATCAGGCACTCGACCCGGCTCTTGCCGTGGACGATCAGCTTGCCGACCAGCGAGTCGTAATAAGGGGGGATGACGTAGCCCTGATAGACCGCGGAATCGATGCGGACGCCGAGGCCGCCTGGCGGATGATACTGCTGGATCTTGCCGGGCGACGGCCGGAAGCTGACCGGGTTCTCGGCGTTGACGCGGCACTCGATCGAGTGGCCGTTGATCACGACCTGGTCCTGGGTCATCGGCAGGTCGCCGCCGGCGGCGATGCGGATCTGCTCGAGCACGAGATCGATCCCGGTGATCATCTCGGTGACGGGATGCTCGACCTGGATGCGGGTGTTCATTTCGATGAAATAGAACTCGCCATCCTCGTAGAGGAATTCGATGGTGCCGACGCCGATATATTTCAGCTCCTGCATCGCCTTGGCGACGGTGTTGCCGATCTTCGCGCGTGCCGTCGCGTCGAGCACCGGGGAGGGGCCTTCCTCCCAGACCTTCTGGTGGCGGCGCTGCAGCGAGCAGTCGCGCTCGCCGAGATGGATGGCGCCGCCGCGGCCGTCACCGAGCACCTGGATCTCGATGTGGCGCGGCTTCTGCAGATACTTCTCGAGATAGACCGAGGCATCGCCGAACGCCGACTTGGCCTCGTTGGCTGCGGTGGTCAGCGCCAGCTGCAGGTCGGCCTCGGTGTGGGCGACCTTCATGCCGCGGCCGCCGCCACCGGCGGCTGCCTTGACCAGCACCGGGAAGCCGATCTCCTTGGCGATTGCCATCGCATCCTGGTCGGGCGTCACGGCGCCGTCGGAGCCGGGCACGACGGGAATGCCGAGGCGCTTGGCGGTCTTCTTGGCCTCGATCTTGTCGCCCATCAGGCGGATGTGCTCGGCCTTCGGTCCAATGAAATGCAGATTGTGCTCACCGAGGATTTCGGCAAAGCGCGCATTCTCTGACAGGAAGCCATAGCCGGGATGCACCGCGTCGGCGCCGGTGATCTCGCACGCCGCGAGCAGGGCGGGGATGTTGAGATAGCTGTCCTTCGATTGCGGCGGTCCGATGCACACGCTCTCGTCGGCCAGGCGCACATGCATCGCGTCGGCGTCGGCCGTGGAATGCACCGCCACCGTGGAGATGCCGAGCTCCTTGCAGGCCCGGAGGATGCGAAGGGCGATTTCGCCACGGTTGGCGATGAGGATCTTGTCGAACATGGTGCCTCGGACGCGAGTAGCGAAGTGGGAGTAGCGAACAGGGAACGGACAGCTATTCGCTATTCGCCATTGGGCTAGTCGCAATTATTCAATGATCACGAGCGGCTCGCCGAATTCCACCGGCTGGCCGTCCTCGACCAGGATCTGCGTCACCGTGCCGGCGCGCGGCGACGGAATCTGGTTCATCGTCTTCATCGCCTCGATGATCATCAGGGTCTGGCCGACCGAGACCTTGGAGCCGACTTCGACGAACGGCTTGGCGCCGGGCTCCGGCGCCCAATAGGCGGTGCCGACCATCGGCGAGGGCACGACGCCGGGATGCTTGGACAGATCGGCGCCGGCAGCGGCCGCCGTGGCGGCGGCGACCAAGGGAACCGCGGAAGCCGCCATCGGAACGGCCGATGGCACGGCGGCCGCAATCGTGACATTGCGGGCGACGCGGATGCGCAGGCCGGCGCGCTCCAGCTCGATCTCGGTCAGGCTGGTTTCATCCAGCAGCGCGGCCAACTCGCGAATGAGCTGGCTGTCTTCAGACTTGGCCGTGGTCTTGTCGTCGGGCTGAGGCGCCATGATCGTGATCCAGAAACGTTGGGTGAGGGGACGTCAGGCTTGCGCCGAGAGGTCGGTCTGTGGGGCGGCCTTCGCTCCAAGCTTTGCAGCAAGGCCGGTGATGGCGAGTCGGTAGCCGTCGACCCCAAAGCCAGAAATTGACGCAAACGCGGCTTTGGCGGTGAAAGTGTGGTGCCGGAAGCTGTCGCGGCCACAAGTGTTGCCGATCCGCACCGCGACCATGGGGATGTTGCTCCGTACCAGCACATCGTGCAGGGCGACTGAGGTACGGGAGTATGTGCCGGTATTCAGGACGATGCCGGCCACGGCTCGGGCGCGGGCCTCATGGATCGACTGCACCAACCCTTCTTCGTGGTCCGACCGCCGGCATTGGCTTGTCAGCCCGAAACGGGCCGCCGTGTCCGCACACAGACGCTCGACGTCGGCCAGCGTGGTCAGGCCGGATGTCTGCGGCTCGCACGTTCCCGATAGATCGGTGCTGGGTCCATGGAGCACATAGATCGTCTTGTTTGCGTCTTCGGCCATTCCCATTCCGGCGGTGTGGCGGCGGTGGGCGGCGTTATAGGTAACAAAGCCGTCCAGGGGAAGCCTTTCAGCGCCGCTTATGGGGATAGGACGGCTTGTCCGTCACACGAAAAACCCTGGCCAAGTCTCGGAAATGGCTCATTAACCACCACGGTCGCCGTGTTGCACGCGCTGCGTGTGATCGGGCAGCAGAAAGGGGCGGGCATTGCTGCCCGCCCCTGGTCCCGTCACCTGCCTGGTCGGGGATCAGGTGTCGAGAACTGCGACGATCTCGTAGGTCCGAGGGTCGATCACCACGATCTGCTCACGAACCAGGATGAAGTCATATCCGCGCCATTCCGGATAAACCGTCACCACCTCGGCCGGGAGCGGATGGAAGTGGACCTCGCGCGGCACCCGGGTGCCGACCGAGATGTTGAAGTTGACGTTGGTCACCGGCTCGACCCGCTGGCTGCGGATCACGCTGGTGATCTTCGTGCGCTGCTCGGTGGTCAGCTTGGCGCTGGCGCCAGCCTGGCCGGTGGTGGTCTGCGAGCGATCGCCGCCGGTCTTGGTTTCGGCGTTGGTGCTGGTGCCGGTCTTGCTGTCGCGGTTCTCCGCAGCGCTATTGCCAGTTTTGCTGTCGCGGCTCTCGGCCTTCATGTTCTTGCCGCCCTTGGTGTCGCTCTCGGAGCTGGCACCCTTGGTGGCCGGTCCCTTCATGTTGTCCTCGGCGTGCTGACCCTTCGTCGCACCGGACTTCTGCTCAGACTGGCTCGAGCGCATGTCCGAGGGGCCGCCGGCTGAAGGCGAGGCGCTGTCGCGATGCATCGTGCCGCCGGGGGCGTTCATGCCACCGCTCGATGCGCCGCCGGCAGCACCACCGGTCGCACCGCTCTGCGCCGCCGCGCCGCCGGATTGGCCGCCCGCGCCGCCCGCACCACCGGTGCCCTGCGCATGAGCAAAACTCGCACCCGCCAGGAGCGCGATTGCAGCAACTGATACCATCAAGCGATTAGTCATCCTCGATCCTCCTCGTATTGGCACTGCCCGCGCCGACAACGGCAGGAGGTTGGAGTCGTTCCGCACGGCTCCGATCGTTCCGAAAAAATGTCGCAGATCGCAACTTTATGAACGGATGCTCAGAGTCATGAATGCAGCATGACAATCAGCGGGTTCGGCGTGCCATCGTGTTGTTCCGGCAAACTACACGGCCGACGTGTGGCGCTCGCGTGCGTAGCGGACCAGCGCCAGGAAACGATAGAGGCCGTGCACGAACTTGCCGTAGGGCATGGTGATGAACAGCGCGAACACCGCGCCGAGATGCAGCGCCAGCAACAGGCCCATCGCGCTCGTCTCGCGCAACAGCAGGAGAGCGAGGCCGGTCACACCGGTCAGAACAAGCATGGCCAGGAACGCGACATCCATGCCGCGGCTGCCGCCATCCGTCATCGCCGGCTCGCGCTTGGACTTCGCGACATAGAGTCCGAGCGGACCGATCACGATGCCAAGGCCGCCGAGCGTGCCGAGCACCACCGGCAGATCCCACAGCGGGTAGGGCGCCTCGCGATGCAGGAGGTAATGATAAAGCGTCGCGACGCTGGTGGAGGCAAAGCAGAGCAGGAAGCCGTAGAACGTGAGATGATGATAGAAGCGCCTGTTGTCATCAGGCTTCTCGTCCTCGTTGTAGCAGCCGACGCCGCCGCCATCGAGATAGCGCAGGCTGCCGGCGTCGCGCACGGCGCGCAGGAAGGGACGCGCCTGGGTGAGCGTCGCCTGCGGGTCGCCGATATCGGTCCAGAAGGCGCTGATACCCTTGATGAAGGCGATCATCGCCCACAGGAACGCTGCGCCGAACACCAGCGCCATCGTGTTGTGCGGCATCAGCGCATAGAACGATCCGGGGCCATGCCGGCTTTGCAGCAACGCGGCCGGATCGTTGAAGGCGACGAAGCCGAGGATGAAGACGGCGATGCTCAACACCACGGTGAGCGCGATCGCAAGCCCGTTGCGTTTGAACATCGGCGCGAGCGCGCGCGGCCAGGCGTAGTCCGCGTAGCTCTCATGCCGGACGCGAGCGAGCACCGCGGGCACGCGCACGTCGAATTCGTGCGGCGGAGAGAACTGGCAGTCGATATAGCAGGCGCCGCAGGAATGGCAGAGGTTGGCAAGGTAGTTGAGATCGCCGCCGTTGAACGCTCGGCGCATCTCCATCGCTGGAAACACGGCGCAGAGCCCCTCGCAATAGCGGCAGGAATTGCAGATCGTCATCAGCCGATCCGCCTCGGCCAACGCCTCACTGCGCTGCATGTCGTGCTGCTGCATGTCGTGCTGCTCCCTGGCCCGCGATGCGTCCGAACACGCTGCCGATGGTCATGCCGATGCCGGCGGCGTAGCCGCGTCGGAGCACGTTGCCGGCCATGATCTCGCCGGCCGCGTACATGTTGTCGGCGCGTCCGCCTCGTCTCATCATCATTCGGGCCTCGTGATCCACGCGGACGCCGAGATAGGTGAATGTGATGCCGGGCCTGACAGGGTAGGCGTAGTACGGGCCCGTCTCGATGCGTCGCGCCCAATGCGATTTCGGCGGCGTCAGGTTTTCGGTCCGGCAATCGTCGAGAATGTCGGGATTGAAGCTGCCGTCGCGCACCGCGGCATTGAACTCCGCAACGGTAGCCGAGAGCTTGGCGGGATCGAGCTCGAGCTTGGCGGCGAGCTCGGCGATGCTGTTGGCCTGGATCGCAGGGTAAAGCGAGGGCATGAACAGATTGGCCGATTTGGCATCGAAGATGATGTAGGCGATCTGGTCCGGCTGCGCGGCGACCAGCCGGCCCCAGATGGCGTAGCGCTTCGGCCAGACGTCCTCGCCCTCGTCGTAGAAGCGCTCCGCGCGCTTGTTGACGACGATGCCGAACACGACGCAGTCGAGCCGCGTGATGATGCCGCCGTCATATTTCGGTGCGCGCGCATCGATCGCGACCGCATGACATTGCGTCGGATCGCCGATGCTGTCGACGCCGGCGCCCAGCAGCATGTCCAGCACCGTGCCGCGATTGTTGGGCGTGCCGCGGATCAGGAAGTTGCGCGCGATCTCGCCCCAGCCCTTGACCAATTTGTCGATGTTGGATTCGAATCCGCCGGCCGCGGCGACCAGCGCCTTGCCGCGGATGCGGACCCTGCCGTTAGGCTGCTGCACGATGGCAGCGCGGAAACGGTCCTCCTCGATGTCGAGCGCCACCACCTCGGCCTCGTAAAGCACGTCGACGCCGAGACGCTCCGCGGTCAGATACAGTGCATTGAGCATCGCGCGGCCGCCGCCGAGGAAGAACGAGTTGGTGCGTCCGAGGCTCAGCGTGCCGCCGAGGGAGGGCTGGAAGCGGACGCCCTGTTCGACGATCCAGTCGAGCATGTCCTTGGACTCGCGGATCATCATCCGCGCCAGCTGCTCATTGGTCTGGCCCTCGGTGACGCGCAGCAGATCGTCCCAAAACTCGTCCTCGGTGTAGGGGCCGCTCAAGGTCGCCGTCGCCGCGTCGTGGGCGCAGCGCATGTTGCGGGTGTGGCGCGTGTTGCCGCCGCGATAGAATTTTGTGGCCGCTTCGAGAACGACGACCGAGGCACCGGCGCGCCGCGCCGAAATGGCGGCACACAGCGCCGCGTTGCCGCCGCCGACGACCACGACGTCGTAGGTTTTGGGATGGTCGGCGATGTCGCCATCGGTCGTCATGACGCGATCTCTCCGGAGTCGGGCACGGCGGCACCAGGAAACCTGCGGCGCTCCGCTGAATATCGTATACTATCGTATACAAAAATATGCAATGGACCTTTTCCTCGCCTCGCGGCTGTGAGACAGTGCCAGCCATGGCCAGCGTTGCACCCACGCTCACGATCGACCGCGACAACGTCTCCCTCGGCGAGGCGGTGTTCCGCGCGCTGTGCGAGGCTCTTGAGAACGGCGTCTATCGTTCGGGAGACCGGCTGCGCGAGGACGAGGTCGCCCAGCGGCTGAACGTCAGCCGCACGCCGGTCCGGGAAGCGTTCGGGAGGTTGATGGCGAAAGGCTGGGTGCAGCCGGCCGGTGGTCGCGGCCTGATCGTGCGCAGCCTCGATCCGAGCGAGGTTCTCGAGCTCTATGCTATGCGGGAGATCCTCGAAGGAGCGGCGGCCCGGCTCGCCGCGCAATACGCCGCGCCAGCCGAGATCGCGGCGCTCCGCGATATTCACGCGCGCTTCGTCGCCGCAGCCGGTGACGCAGCCGAGCTCGCGCGGCTGAACCGGCTGATGCATGGCGCGATGCAGCGGGCGGCGCGCAATCGTTATCTCGATGCCGCACTGGCCGACATGCATGTCGCGATTTCGCTGCTTGGCACCACGACGTTTGCCGCGGAGGGGCGTCCGTCTACGGCTGCCATCGAGCACGGCGAGCTGATCGAGTCGATCGCGGCACGCGATCCCGACCGTGCCGAGGCGATCGCGCGCAATCACATCCGTGAGGCGCTGCGGACCCGGCTCGGCATGAAGCTGACGGCCTGAACACGCGCCAGCGGCTCACATCCAAAAACAAAAAAAGGCCGGCTGATCCAGCCGGCCTTTCGTTTGCATCCCGTGCTGCGCGGCTCAGCAGCTCGCCTTGCCGCAGCGCGCGGTGCTGATCTTCTCGCGCAAGCCCTCGACGCCGACGGCGCCGATCACGACCTGCTTGCCGATCACGTAGCTGGGCGTGCCGTTCATGCCCATCTCCTCGGCGAGCTTGAAATTCTCTTCGATTGTCGCCTTTGCCTCGGGGCTCGCCATGTCCTTTTCGACCCGAGCCATGTCCAGCCCGAGATCCTTCGCCACGGCGAGCGCGTGGGCCTTGTCGGCCTGGCCGCGGCCGCCGAGCAGCTTCTGGTGGAAGTCGAGATATTTCTGCGGCGCCTGCATGCGCACGGCGACGGCGACCTGCGCGGCTTCGACCGAGCCCTGGCTCAGCACGGGGAATTCCTTGAGCACGACCTTCAGCTTCGGGTCGCTCTTCATCAGCTCCATCATGTCGGTCATCGCGCGCTTGCAGTAGCCGCAATTGTAATCGAAGAACTCGACGAAGGTGACGTCGCCGTCCTTGTTGCCGAGCACGACGCCGCGCGGCGAGTTGAAGATGGTGTCGGCATTCTTGGCGATGCCAGCCTCGTGCTTGGCCGCCTCGGCCGCGGTCTGCCGCTTCTGCAGCTCGGCCATCGCCTCCTCGAGCACCTCGGGATGCGCGACCAGGTAGTTCCTGACGATGGTCTCGATCTCGCCGCGCTGGCTGTCGGAAAAGCTCTCAGCCGACGCCACCTGCGGGGCGCCGCAGAGCGAGAGCGCGAGCAGCGCCGCGGGGAGGAGCGTGCGGAATGACGGCATGAAGGAGGTCCTCTGGGTCAAAATGATCGGGTCCTTTGTCGAAGGCTGTGAGCGGTATCTTGGTAATCTTGGCGTGATGTTAGCAGCAAATCGGTCGTTCTACTGGCTCGAAAGCGGCTTGGAAGCGACGATGTCGTCTGCCTTCACCCAACCCGGCGAACCCACCGCGAAGCGGGTCTTGGCCCGCGATGCAAGCTCGCGGGCGGTCTTGTTGTCGCCCCGAAGGAAGGCCGCCTGGGCCGAGGCGAGGTCGGCCTCGGCATAGTCGCCCTTGCGGCCGTAGGCCATCGCGAGCTGGGCGTAGCCGATCGGCGCTTCGGATTCGCGCGCCACCGCCGCGCGCAGGATCGAGATCGCCTCTTCCGTGTAGGCCTTGTTCTCCGACGCCACCAAGGCCTGGCCAAGTAACATCTCGATGAGCGGCGCGTTATTGGACAGCTGCACCGCCTTGCGCAGCGGTGCGATCGCCTCGGTCGGACGGCCGCCTTCGAGCAGGGCCTGGCCGCGAACCTCGTGGAAATAGGGGTTGTTGGGCTGCACCTGGATCAGGGCGTCGATCTGGGTCAGCGCACTGCGCAGGTCGCCGTGGAGATAGGTGGAGATCGCCCGCGCATAGCGCGCCGGCAGGCTGTTGTCGGACAGCGGATAGCGCCGCGCCACCGTGTCGGGCCGCTCCATGAAGGCCGAGATCTTGGCTCGGACCATGTCATGGCGCATCTGCAACGACGCGTCGTCCTTCTTGTCCCAATAGGGCGACTGGCGCGCCAGGCCTTCCAGCGCCTCGACGCGGTCGGCCGGCATCGGGTGCGATTGCAGGTAGGGGTCCGAACCGCGCGCCGCGAAGAGGCTCTCATTGGTGAAGCGCTTGAAGGTCTCGTACATGCCCTTCGGCGATTGCGCCGTGGCGGTGAGGAATTTGACGCCGGCGCGGTCGGCGTTCTCCTCCTGCTGGCGCTGATAGGACAGCAGCGAGCGGCGGATCACCTCGCCCGGCGCCGACAGCGTCGCGGCGCCGGCATTGGCAAGGCCGCCATTGCCGCCGCCGCGGGAGGCGCCCATGGCGAGCGCGCCGGCGCCGAGAATGGTGGCGATGATCATCTGCGTCTGTGCGGTGGCGAGCTGCTGGCGCAGCTTGGCAAGGTGGCCGCCGGCGAGATGGCCGGTCTCGTGCGCGAGCACGCCAATCAGCTGGTTCGGATTCTCCGACTGCATGATCGCGCCGTAATTGACGAAGATGCGACGGCCGTCCGCGACGAACGCGTTGAACGAGCTGTCGTTGATGATGACCATCTGGATGTTCTGCTTCTCGAGCCCGGCGGCGCGCAGGATCGGCCGCGTGTATTCACGCAGCAGCACCTCGGTTTCGGTATCGCGCAGGATCGGCGGTCCCTTGCCCTGCTGCGCCGAAGCCGGCGCAACCGGTCCGAGCGCCATGGCAGCCGCGAGGATCGCGGCCAGCCCGCCGGACAATTTCTTGCGAAGCACGATTGGGAGCAACATCGGTCGATCTTTGCAATTGGCGCGAGGCTCGATACGGGCTATTGCCCACCAAACTGCGGAATGCGGCTCATCTGCGGCGAATGAGGCCCAATCATGCCATGGTCCTCATGCCGGCCGGTCGAGAGAGCGGGTCCGAACAGGCGGCGTCAATAGCAGATATCCATGGTGGATGCGACAGTGATACCGACATTGGAACAGCGGCTCGCCAACCTGACCGCGCCGTCCGCGCGCAGCAATGTTCCGCCGTTCATGGTGATGGACGTGATGGCCGCGGCCGAGCGGATCGAGGCGGGCGGAGGCCATGTCATTCACATGGAGGTTGGCCAGCCGGCCGCGCCGGCGCCGCGCACCGCGATTGCGGCCGCCCATGCCGCGCTCGACCAGGCCCGCATCGATTATACGTCAGCGCTCGGCCTGTCGTCGCTGCGGCAGCGGATCGCGCGGCATTATCGCGAGACGCATGCCTGCGAGATCGATCCGGCGCGGATCGTGATCACCACGGGATCCTCGGCCGGTTTCATCCTGGCATTCCTCGCGATGTTCGAGCCCGGCGATCGCGTTGCGGTCACCGTTCCCGGCTATCCGCCGTATCGCCACATCCTGACGGCGCTGGGTTGCGAGCCGGTGCTGATCGAGACCACGGCGGAGAATCGCCATGCGCTGACCGGCGAGGCGCTGCTCGCAGCGCATCGCAAGACGCCGCTCAAGGGCGTGTTGGTGGCGAGCCCGGCCAATCCGACGGGGACGATGATGTCGCGCGACGCGCTCGGCGGTGTCATCGCGGCCGCGCGCGACGCCGGCATCCGCTTCATCTCCGACGAGATCTATCATGGGCTCGACTACGCGTTTCCGGCGGTGACGGCGGCGGAGCTGTCGCGCGATGCGCTGATCATCAACTCGTTCTCGAAATACTTCTGCATGACCGGCTGGCGCATCGGCTGGATGGTGGTGCCGGACGCGCTGGTTCGTCCGATCGAGCGCTTGCAGCAGAACCTCGCAATCTCCGTTCCGACCTTGTCGCAGATCGCGGCGGAGGCCGCGTTCGACGGTCGCACCGAGATGGAAGCCATCAAGCACGGCTATCAGGAGAACCGCCGCATCCTGATCGAGGGATTCCCGAAGGCTGGCCTGACCCGGTTTCTTCCGGCTGATGGCGCCTTCTACCTTTACGCCGACGTCTCCGACTTTACCTCCGACAGCCTGGAGTTTGCCAAGCGCATGCTGGAAGAGACGCATGTCGCGGCGACGCCGGGCGTGGACTTCGATCCGATCCACGGCCGTAGCTTCATGCGCTTCTCCTATGCACGTTCGGCTGAGGATATGCGGGAAGCCGTGGCCCGGATCGCGCGCTGGCTGGGCTAGCGCCCGGCGCCACCATCCTTCGTCGTCATTGACTCGGCCGCGACAATTTGTCTGAGGTGCGCGTGGCAAGGGCTGGGACAGTCGAGGCCCGACAGACGAAGGTGGATGAGGCCGATGGCGGCAGCGACGGAAACCGGGACGCGCGGCGTCCCTTCACAAGCGGGCAGCAAACCCTGGTACAGCATTCTCTACATCCAGGTGCTGATCGCGATCGTGATCGGGGTCCTGGTCGGCTGGCTGTTCCCGAACTTCGCCACCAATGATTGGATCAAGGCGCTCGGCGACGGCTTCATCAAGCTGATCAAGATGGTGATCGCGCCGATCATCTTCTGCACCGTGGTGTCCGGCATCGCCCACATCCAGAATGCCAGCAAGGTCGGCCGCGTCGGCGTGAAGGCGCTGGTGTATTTCGAGATCGTCTCGACCTTCGCGCTGGTGCTGGGCCTGATCGTCGGTAACCTGGCCCCGCTTGGCCATGGTCTGGCCGCCAAGCCCGATGCCGCCGCGGTTGCCAATTACGTCAAGCAAGCGGAAGCGCAGAAGTCGGTCGACTTCGTGCTGAACATCATTCCCGACAGCGTGGTCGGCGCGCTGGCGCGCGGCGACATCCTGCAGGTGCTGCTGTTCGCGATCCTGTTCGGCTTCGCGCTGATGGCGCTGGGGGAGCGCGGCCACCGGCTGCGGGACGTGATCGACGATACCGCACACGCGGTCTTCGGCGTCATCGCCATCGTGATGAAGGCGGCCCCGGTCGGCGCGTTCGGCGCCATGGCCTTTACGATCGGCAAATACGGTCCGGCGGCGCTCGGCAATCTGATCGGTCTGATCGCGCTGTTCTACATCACGGCCGGCCTGTTCGTCGTGATCGTGCTCGGCCTGGTCGCGCGCTTCATCGGCTTCAGCATCTTCAAGTTCATCGCCTACATCAAGGACGAGCTGTTGATCGTGCTCGGCACGAGCTCCTCGGAAAGCGCGCTGCCGCAGCTGATGGAGAAGCTGGAGCGGCTCGGCTGCTCCAAGCCGGTGGTCGGTCTGGTCGTGCCGACCGGCTACTCCTTCAATCTCGACGGCACCAACATCTACATGACGTTGGCGACGCTGTTCATCTCGCAGGCGCTCGGCGTCGACCTCTCGTTCGGCCAGCAGGTCACCATCCTGGTCGTGGCGATGCTGACGTCGAAAGGCGCCAGCGGCGTCACCGGCGCCGGCTTCATCACGCTGGCCGCGACCCTGTCGGTGGTCAATCCCGCGCTGGTGCCGGGCATGGCGATCGTGTTCTCGATCGACAAGTTCATGAGCGAGGTGCGCGCGCTCACCAACATCACCGGCAACGGCATCGCCGCGGTGTTCGTGTCGTGGTGGGAAGGCGAGCTCGATCACGACCTGCTGCAGAAGCGGCTCAACCAGCAGATCGACCCGTCCGATGTCGAGACGGCGGTCACGACCGGCTGAGTCGTCCGGCATCAACGTCAAGCCGAAACAGAACCAAGCTCAAACGAAAACGCCCGGCCGTCTGGCCGGGCGTTTTGCATGAAAGTGTCTGAAACCGGCGGACGGCTTACTGCCCGCCACCAAAGCGACGCGACCACCAGCCGGCCCGGCGCGGGGCTGCAGGCGTTGTGCCGTCCGTGGCCGCCGGTTCGGTTGCGACCGGCTCGGACGGTGCCGTCTCGGCTGCCGGAGCGGCCGGGTTGCTCTCGGCAACGTTCAACGCCGTAGCCGTGCTCTCCGGCTTGGGCTCGGTCACGAAGCTGACCTTCTCGCGCACGGTCGAGCGCCGCGGGGTCTTCTCGGACTCAGCCTTGGGAGCCTCGGTCTTCGCAGCTTCAGCTTTCGGAGCCTCGGTCTCATGGACCGCGGGGGCAGGGGCTTGAGCCGCCGGTGTCGCAGCAGCGGGCTCATCGACCTCAACGACGGCCGCGGCATGGACCGGCGCCGCATGCTCGGCTGGCTCGTCCTCGTGATGGGGCGCGCCATTGCCGTCGAAGTCGGCGACCGCGGCTTCAACCTCTGAGGCCGAGGCCGGCGCGAGTTCATCACCGATCGAAGCCGCGAGACCATCCTCGGCGCCACCACGACGGCGGCGGCCACCGCGGCGTCCGCGCCGGCGAGGACGCCGCTCGCCGCCGGGCTGATCGGTCTGCTCGCCTTGGGCGAAAGCGGGCTGCTCCTCGCTCTCGTCATCCTCGGCATCGGATTCCTCGACAGCCTGCTCGCCAGCAAAGCCCGGCTCGGCGTTCGGTGCTGCGACGGTGCCTTCCGGAAGCGCACCCTCGCGGGCTTCGCTGCCCCGGCCGCGGCGGCGTCGACGCCGCTTGCGGCGCTGGCCGTCGCGTTCACCCTCACCGGCGCTGCCCTCAGTCGCGTCTTCGGACAGGCCTTCGGTTTCCTCGGTCTCGACCTCGGATTCGGTCTCGACGTCGAACGCTTCGTCCTCGTCGTAGATCTCCTCGGCCACCAGCGGTGGCGCGGAGGCCTGCGCCACGAGCAGCGCCTTGGCCGCCTCGAGCGTATGCACCTGTTCGCCGCGATCGATGATGAAGGATTGCTGGCCGCTCACGCTCGGATCGGCGATGACGGCGAGCGAGACCTTGAAGCCGTTCTCGAGGTCGCGCAGATGGCCGCGCTTATGGTTGAGCACATACAGCGCCACCTCGGTGCGGGTGCGGACCACGAGATTGTGGGTCGCGCCCTTCATCAGCGCCTCTTCCAGGCTGCGCAGCAGTTGCAGCGCGACCGACGAGACGGAGCGCACATGGCCGGTGCCGCCGCAATGCGCGCACGGCTCGGTCGAGCTCTCCAGCACGCTGGCGCGGATGCGCTGACGCGACATCTCCAAGAGGCCGAAATGCGAGATGCGGCCGACCTGGATACGCGCGCGATCCTGCCGCAGGCAGTCCGACAGCTTGCGCTCGACGGAGCGGTTGTTCCGCTTCTCGTCCATGTCGATGAAGTCGATGACGATCAGGCCGGCGAGGTCGCGCAGCCGCAGCTGACGCGCCACTTCCTCGGCGGCCTCCATGTTCGTCTTGAGCGCCGTGTCCTCGATGTGATGCTCGCGCGTCGCGCGGCCGGAGTTCACGTCGATCGAGACCAGCGCCTCGGTCTGGTTGATGACGATATAGCCGCCGGAGCGCAGCTGCACGGTCGGCGAGAACATCGCATCGAGCTGGCTCTCGACGCCCATGCGCGAGAACAGAGGCTGGCCGTCACGATACTGCTTCACCGCCCGGACGTTGGTCGGCATCAGCATCTTCATGAAGTCGTGCGCCTCGCGATAGCCGGCTTCGCCGGCCACCAGGATCTCGTCGATCTCCTTGTTGTAGAGATCGCGCAGCGAGCGCTTGATCAGCGAGCCTTCCTCATAGACGAGGGTCGGGGCCTGCGACTTCAGCGTCATGTCGCGGACGGTTTCCCACAGACGCAGCAAATATTCGAAGTCGCGCTTGATCTCGGGCTTGGTGCGGTTGGCGCCGGCGGTGCGCAGGATGACGCCCATGCCTTCGGGCACGTCGAGGTCCTGCACCACTTCCTTCAGGCGCGAACGATCCTGCGCCGAGGTGATCTTGCGGCTGATGCCGCCGCCGCGGGCGGTGTTGGGCATCAAGACAGCGTAGCGGCCGGCCAGCGACAGATACGTCGTCAGAGCAGCGCCCTTGTTGCCGCGCTCTTCCTTCACGACCTGCACCAGCATCACCTGGCGGCGCTTGATGACTTCCTGGATCTTGTACTGGCGACGCGGACGGAAGGTGCGCTCCGGCACCTCCTCGAGCACGTCGTCGCCGCCGACGGATTCGACGACCTCTTCCTCGATCTCCTCGTCGTCGTCCTCATGCTCGTCGGAGACCGGCTCGGCGCCGTTCTCGTCACCCGGGACGATCGTGACGCCCTCGCCCTCATGCTCGCCGACCGGAGCGACGTCATCGTCATGGTCATGCTCGTCATGGTCATGATGATCGTGCTCACGATCATGCTCGTCATGAGCGTGGGTCTCATGATCGTCGTCTGCCTCAGCGACCTCAGCGGCGGGCGCGGAGGCTTCGGCGGGGGCGTCGTTGATCGAGGCAGCCGCGGTCTCTGCGGCTTCCACGGCCGGTTGCTCAGCAGCGGCGGCGGGTTCCGCCGGCGCGTGCGCAGCGACCGCATCATGATGGTCGTCGGCATGGTCGTGCGACGGCTCCGCCGCTCCCTGATGCGCGTCGGCCGCGTCATCGTGCGCGGGGGCGCTCAGCGGCGCCTCGGAGAAGCCATGGGCCTCGTCGTGTGTCTCGTCGTGCTCGCCGGCTTCGGCGTGCGGCTGATCCGTATGATCATCCTGCGCGTAAGCGTGATGCTCATGCGCCTCGTGGTCGGCCTCGTGGCCTTCGGCGTGAACGGCCTGATCGCCGTCCACCGCCTCCACGATCTCGCTCTGCACCCGCTCGCCGCTGCCGCGGCGCCGCGAGCTGCGGTGGCGGTTGCGCCGGCGATTGGAGCGGTTCTCGCTCTCCTCTTCGGCTTCGCGGTGGGCGCGCTCCTCGGCCTCGATCAGCGCCTGCCGGTCGGCGACCGGGATCTGGTAGTAGTCGGGGTGGATTTCGCTGAAGGCCAGGAAGCCATGGCGGTTGCCGCCGTACTCGACGAAAGCGGCCTGGAGCGAAGGCTCAACGCGGGTGACCTTCGCCAGGTAGATGTTGCCGCGGAGTTGCTTGCGCTGGGCAGTTTCGAAATCAAATTCCTCGACGCGGTTGCCGCGGACGACAACCACCCGGGTCTCTTCCGGGTGGGTAGCATCGATCAACATCTTGTTGGGCATATTGGAACTCTTGGAGGCGACGGACGCGGTTGGCCGCGAGCGCGTGGCGCGCTGTCGGATGACGCGACGGTCCACCTGATTCGGGGGTGAGGGGAAGGCCTAAACGCGTCTGGCGCCGCGCCAACCCTGATGCCGGCGGGGCGACTGGCCGGGCGGGGGTCTGGCCCCGCATCGGCGCGGATCGTCCGCTGGTCATGGTTGGCAACTCAGTTTGGCGCATCAAGCGTCGGCCCGTCTGGAATATGTGGGCGGCAGCGGGTGCCGCCTGTCTCTTGCCGAAGGCCAGATCGCGTCGAAACGCTTGCCCTGGAATAATACCCACCCCGTCAGGAATGTGGTATTAGGCTACGCCGTGTCTGACCTTGGCCATATCTGACCTCGTGCCCGTGCGGTCTCTGCGAGACGGCGCCTGCGCTAGGCGCTACTCGGCTCGTGACCGGCTCTCCGTCGCAGTCGCGCGGGGGCGCGCAGACTTGGGAGCGTCGGAAAGGCGCTGGAATCTCCGCAACGATCGAGGGCCCGACTTTGAGAACCCGATCACGAAGCTTCCGGCGTTTCACCGGGAGGTTGAACGCGACACAACCGGCAGTAAGGAATAGCCTTCAGCCCTTCGTACATACGAGGAATGGTCAGGCGGTGCAAGGGAAGCGTCGCGGAACCGCAACAATCGGTGGCCTTTAACGAAAATAACAAAATTAGGCGATTAACCCCTGGGATTGGTTGCGGTAAGACGGTCCCGCGGAGGCATGGAATTGGCAGCTGGCCGGGCAAACACCTTCTCTTTGCTGGGATGCGCGGCGCTCTGCGTCACGCAAATGTTATGCGCGGCCCCGGCGCAGGCCCAGAGCGCGCCGGTCGTCCAGCCCCAACCCGTGATCGCTGCGCCGGTATTTCCGATCGCCACCGATGCGCGGCTGGCCGGTGATTCCCGACAGACCCGGTTCGTCCTCGATCTCGATCGAACGGTTCCCTTCCGCGCCTTCGCCCTGAGTGATCCCTATCGCGTGGTTGTCGATCTACCGCAGGTGAGCTTCCACCTGCCGACCGGCGCCGGCAGCGGCGGCCGCGGACTGGTCAAGGCGTTTCGCTACGGGCTGGTGATGCCCGGCGGCTCCCGCATCGTGTTCGATCTCACGGGGCCGGCCCGAATCGCCAATTCGACGGTGCTCGATGCCGCTAACGGCCAGCCGCCCCGGCTGGTGCTCGAGCTGGAGGAGGTCGACGAGGCCACCTTTGCCCGCTCCATCGGCGTCGATGGCCGATCACCTTCCAAGCAAGCCGATTCGACCGCGTCGTCCGCGGCGACGGCAGGGCCTCCGGCCGTCAGGCCGCCGCCGACCACCGTCGCGGTCGCAACGCCCCCGTCCGGCGGACCGCCGGATACGAGGCCTGTGGTCGTGATCGATCCCGGTCATGGCGGCATCGACTACGGCACTCAGGGCGGCGAGGTTCCCGAGAAGAACCTGGTGCTCGCCTTCGGCCAGGCGCTGCGCGACCGGCTCGAACGCGCCGGTAAATACCGCATCGTGATGACCCGTGACGATGATACCTTCATCCCGCTCGGTGACCGCGTGCGAATCGCCCAGAAGCAGTCGGCCGCGCTGTTCGTGTCGATTCACGCCGACGCGCTGCCGAAGGGTGAAGGAAGCGCGCAGGGCGCCACCATTTATACGTTGTCGGACAAGGCGTCGGACGTCGAGGCGGAGCGGCTGGCCGAGGCGGAGAACCGCGCCGACCAGATCGGGGGCGTCAACCTCACCGAGGAGCCTGCCGACGTAGCCGACATCCTGATCGACTTGGCGAGGCGGGAAACCCGCACGTTTTCCAACCGCTTCGCCCGGGTGCTGATGAATGACATGAAGACCGCCGTGCATATGCATAAGCGGCCGTTGAAATCGGCGGGATTCCGGGTGCTCAAGGCGCCCGACGTGCCTTCGGTGCTGGTCGAGCTGGGTTATGTCTCGAACAAGGGCGACATGGGGAACCTCGTGTCGGAGGCATGGCGGTCGCGCACGGCGGAGGCGATGGCGCGGGCGATCGATGCGTTCCTGGCCAAGCGGGTGGCCAATGCCGTCGCCGAGCGGCCGGACAAGCCCGCGCCCGGCCGTGCAAAGCCCTAGTTTGGCCACAGCAACCGCCGTATAAACGTGCTGCGAGGCACCAGGAATCAGGTGAGGATTCCTTCTCTGCAGACTTGTGATAGGCTTGACCGCTGATGGGCTTGACCGTGCGGTTCTCCGGCATGGGTTGCGCGGCATTGCAGCCGCCCGCGTGATGTTTGCGGCAGCGTCTTGCGAGACGCGTCGTGTCCGAGCCGAGAGACGAACAAGAGTTGGAACGGATATTCGCCGATGCGCTTTCTGGTGCGGTTTTTGGGCTTCCTGTTCGCCGCAGGTACGGTTGTGTTCCTGGTCGGTGTGGCGGCAGCGGCCGGCCTGATCTGGCATTTCTCCAAGGACCTGCCCGACTACTCCCAGCTGCAGGATTACGAGCCGCCGGTGATGACGCGCGTTCACGCTGCGGATGGCTCGCTCGTCGGTGAATATGCCAGGGAGCGTCGGCTGTATCTCCCGATCCAGGCGGTTCCCAAGCTCGTCATCAACGCCTTCCTCGCTGCGGAGGACAAGAACTTCTACGAGCATGGCGGCATCGACTTCACCGGCATGGCGCGTGCGGCCGTCGTCTACGCGCAGAACTTTGGCTCGAACCGCCGTCCGCAGGGCGCGTCCACCATCACCCAGCAGGTCGCCAAGAACTTCCTGCTGACCAACGAGGTGTCCTTCGCGCGCAAGATCAAGGAAGCGCTGCTGGCGATGCGCATCGAGCGCACCTATTCCAAGGACAAGATCCTCGAGCTGTACCTGAACGAGATCTATCTCGGTTCCGGCGCCTATGGCATCGCTGCGGCGTCGCTGGTGTATTTCGACAAGTCGGTCAACGAGCTCACGGTCGCCGAGGCGTCCTACCTCGCGGCGCTGCCGAAGATGCCGGGCAGCCTGCATCCGATCCGCAACCGCGATCGCGCCATCGAGCGCCGCAACTACGTCGTCGACCGTCTGCTGGAAAACGGCTGGATCAAGCAGGCCGACGCCGAGAAGGCGCGCAAGGATCCGCTGACCATCGCCAGCCGCAATACCGGCGCGCACATCTTCGCCGGCGAGTATTTCGCCGAGGAAGTGCGGCGCGACATCTTCGAGCGCTACGGCGAGAAGAAGCTGTATGAGGGTGGGCTCTCCGTCCGGACCACGCTCGACCCGAAGGTCCAGGTGATGGCGCGCAAGGCCATGGTCGCCGGCCTCGTCAGATATGACCAGGAGCAGGGCTATCGCGGGCCGGTCTCCAAGCTGGACATTTCCGGTGACTGGGGCCTGAAGCTCGCCGAGATCAAGTCGCTGTCCGACATCTCGCCGTGGCGGATGGCCGTGGTGCTGGAGACCAGCGACCAGTCGGCGCGCATCGGCTTTCAGCCGCCGCGTGAGCTCGGCGGCGCCGTCAGCAAGGAACGCCAGACCGGCCTGATCACGCTCGACGGCGTGAAGTGGGCGCGCGCGGCGACCGGCAACGGCCGTGGCAAGGTTCCGACGTCGGTCGCCCAGGTGCTGCAGCCGGGCGACGTGATCTATGCCGACCCGCTGTTCAAGGAGGGCAATCCGGTCGAGGGCCAGTATCGCCTCGAGCAGCTGCCCGAAGTCTCCGGCGCCATGGTCGCGATGGACCCGAATACCGGACGCGTGCTGGCGATGGTCGGCGGCTTCTCCTTCGACCAGAGCCAGTTCAACCGCGCCACGCAGGCCTACCGCCAGCCCGGATCGTCGTTCAAGCCGATCGTCTATTCGTCGGCGCTCGACAACGGCTACACGCCATCGACCCAGGTTGTCGACGCGCCGATCGAGATCGACCAGGGGCAGGGCGGTCAGGTCTGGCGTCCTGACAACTTCTCGAACGGCAAGTATCTCGGACCTACGACCTTGCGCAACGCGCTGCGGCTGTCGCTGAACACGGTGACCGTGCGGCTCGCGCAGGACGTCGGTATGCCCTTGATCTCGGAATATGCGCGCCGCTTCGGCGTCTATGACGAGCTGCCGAACTATCTGTCCTACGCGCTGGGTGCCGGCGAAACGACCGCCATGCGCATGGTTACGGCCTATTCGATGATCGCCAATGGCGGCCGCCGGGTGAAGCCGACCCTGATCGACCGTATCCAGGACCGCTACGGCCACACCATCTTCAAGCACGACGCCCGCGAATGCCGCGGCTGTGACGCGCCGGATGGCTGGAAGAACCAGAGCGAGCCGCAGCTGGTCGACCGCCGCGAGCAGGTGCTCGATACGATGACCGCCTACCAGATCACCTCGATGCTCGAGGGCGTGGTTCAGGCCGGTACGGCGACCGTGCTCAAGGAGGTCGGCAAGCCGATCGCCGGCAAGACGGGAACCACCAACGAGGCCAAGGACGCTTGGTTCGTCGGCTTCTCGCCGGATCTCGCAGTCGCGATCTACATGGGCTACGACAAGCCGCGCCCCCTCGGCAAAGGCAACGCCGCGACGGGTGGCCATCTGGCCGCGCCGATCGCCAAGGACTTCATGAAGCTCGCTTTGGCCGACAAGCCGGCCACGCCTTTCAAGATCCCGGCCGGCATCAAGCTGGTCCGCGTCGACGCCAAGACCGGCATGCGCGCGAGCCCGGGCGATGGCGGCCGTACCATCATGGAGGCGTTCAAGCCGGGCACGGCGCCGCCGGACAACTACTCGGTCATCGGCGTCGCCGATGCCGACGGGCGCATGATGCCGTCTCAGAGCGGCGGTCAGCCTGACGCCGGCAACTTCATCATCCGTCCGGGCACCGGCAGCCTCTATTAGGCGGGCGAAACTCGCGGTGGCGCGGTGCAGGCGATTGCGCTTTGCACCGTGCGCCGCTACATCCCCTGTCGAACATGACGCGGCGGTTTCGACTGCTGCCCGAAGAGAGCGATATGCGCGCTGAAATCGAAAAAATCGTAGAAGAGATCAAGCAGTCGGTCGGGCTGCTGAGGAGGCATCTTTGACGTCGAGACATCGACGGCAAGGCTGGCCGAGCTGAACAAGCTCGCCGAAGATCCCAATCTCTGGAACGATCCCCAAAAAGCTCAACGGCTGATGCAGGAGCGAACCTCGCTGGAGGATTCGCTGACGGGCATCGGCAAGGTCGAGCGTGAGCTCAACGACAACATCGAGATGATCGAGCTCGGCGAAGCCGAGAACGATGCCGGCGTGGTCACCGAGGCCGAGAACGCGCTCAAGGACCTCAAGAAGGAAGTCGCCCGCCGCGAGCTCGAGGCGCTGCTGTCCGGCGAGGCCGACAAGTTCGACACCTATCTCGAGGTTCATGCCGGCGCCGGTGGCACCGAGAGTCAGGATTGGGCCTCGATGCTGCTGCGCATGTACACGCGCTGGGCCGAGACCCACGGCTTCAAGGTCGAGTTCCTCGAAGAATCGCTCGGCGAAGAGGCCGGCATCAAGTCGGCCACCATCCAGATCTCCGGCCACAATGCCTATGGCTGGCTGAAGACCGAAGCCGGCGTGCATCGCCTGGTGCGCATCTCGCCGTTCGATTCGAACGCGCGCCGCCACACCTCGTTCTCGTCGGTGCAGATCTTCCCGGTGATCGACGACTCGATCAAGATCGACATCAAGGAGTCGGACGTCCGCGTCGACACCATGCGGTCGGGCGGTGCAGGCGGTCAGCACGTCAACAAGACCGAATCGGCGGTGCGGCTGACGCATATCCCGACCGGCGTTGCGGTGGTCTGTCAGGCCGGCCGCTCGCAGCACAAGAACCGTGCGCAGGCGTGGGACATGCTGCGCGCACGCCTTTACGAGATCGAGCTGAAGAAGCGCGAGGAGAAGGCGGCGGCCGACCAAGCGGCCAAGACCGAGATCGGCTGGGGCCACCAGATCCGCTCCTACGTGCTGCAGCCGTACCAGATGGTGAAGGACCTGCGCACGGGCGTGCAGACCTCCGACACATCCGGCGTGCTCAACGGCGATCTCGACGAGTTCATGGCGGCGACCTTGGCGCAGCGCGCCTTCGGCACCACGCCAGGGGCTGCGATCGAGGACGTGGACTAGCCGGTGGCGCGCGTCGCGTTCATCGGGCTCGGGCGGATGGGCCATGGCATGGCCGGCCGTTATCTCGACGCTGGCTATTCGGTGGCGGTCTGGAATCGCAGCAAGGCCAAGGCCGAGGACCTGATCGCGCGCGGTGCGCGCTGGTCGACCTCGCCGGCCGATGCCGCGATCGACGCCGACGCCGTTGTCACCATGGTGGCCGATGACGATGCCTCCCGGGCCGTGTGGCTCGGGCCCGATGGCGCAGCGGCGACGATGCGCGTCGGCACGATTGCGATCGAATGCTCGACCGTCTCGCGCGATCATGCGTTGCGCCTGTCGCGCGAGCTTGATGCACGCGGTGTCACCTATCTCGACTGCCCTGTGACAGGCCTGCCCGAAGCGGCCGCGAGCGGCAAGCTTACTCTGCTGGTCGGCGCCGATGCTGCCGATCTCGAACGGGCGCGACCGTATCTGACGCCGATCGGCTCCACCATTCGCCACTTCGGCCCGGTGGGCGCCGGGACGGTCTACAAGCTGATCAACAACCTGCTCGGCGCGATGCAGATCGCGGGCCTCGCCGAGGGACTCGCCATCGCCGAGCAGGCCGGGCTCGACATGAGCCTCGTGCTCGAGGCGATCCAGGGCGGCGTCGCGGCGAGCCCGCAGGTGCTGCGCCACGCCCCGCGGATGATCGCCCGCAACTTCGCTGACGCCAGCTTCACCGCCGCGCTCCGCCACAAGGATGCCGCCTACGCCCTCCGGCTCGCCGAAGAGCTGCTCGGCACGCGTCCGCTGATGACGCAGGCGGCGGTCGAAGCCTACGCGCAGGCGAAGGCGGCGATGCCCGACGAAGACGAAGGCCGCATGATCGAGCTGGTCTCGCGGCCGAAGGGCTAGCTCCCAACGCATCGGCGGCTCCGCCGGTAACTACTTGGTCCCGAACATCCGGTCTCCCGCGTCGCCGAGGCCCGGCACGATATAGGCGTGGTCGTTCAGCTTCTCGTCGATCGCGGCCGTCCAGATCGGGATGTCCGGGTGCTCCTTCTCGAACTGCGCGATGCCCTCGGGGGCCGCGAGCAGGCAGACGAAGCGGATGTCGCGGGCGCCGCGCGCCTTCAGCAATTCGGCCGCGGCGCAGGCCGAATTGCCGGTCGCGAGCATCGGGTCCATCAGGATCACGGTGCGGTCTGACAAATCCTGCGGCGCCTTGAAGTAGTACTCGACGGCCTGCAGCGTGTTGGGATCGCGGTAGAGCCCGATATGGGCGATGCGCGCTGACGGCATCAGCGCCAGCATGCCGTCGAGGAAGCCGACGCCGGCGCGCAGGATCGGCGCCAGGGTCAGCTTCTTGCCGGCGATCTTCGGCGCCTTCATCGCCGCGATCGGCGTCTCGATGTCGACCAGCTCGATCGGCAGGTCGCGCGTGACCTCGTAGGCCAGGAGCATGCCGATCTCGTTGAGCAGCTCGCGGAAACCTTTTGTCGAGCGGTCGCGCTCGCGCATCAAGGTGAGCTTGTGCTGAACCAGCGGGTGATCGACGACGTGGACGTGGCTATTGGTCATTGCATTGCATCTGGCGGGTCTGGAGTGATGGATAAGAGCTGATGCGGGTCACGGCAGCACCTCGCGGCGGTCGGCGAGCATGGCTTCGGCCTGGCTGCGCCGCTCCGACAACAGGCCCGCGCTCGCGTCCTGGATCAGATTGAGCAGCACGTGCGCATCGCTGAGCCGCGGTACGGTCACATAATCTGCGCCGGCCTCGTAGAGGTCGTTGACATCGGCGAGCAGATCCGCGGTCGCGACGATCTTGGCCGTGGCGTTGATGCTGCGGACATGCCGCACCAGCTTTTCGTTGTTGGCGCCCTTGAGCAGCGAATCCGGAATGCTGAGGATGATCAGCTCGGCCTGTCCGACGCCGGCATGCACCAGCGTATCGACATTGCTGATGTCGCCATAGGTCACCTGGATGCCGCGATCGGAGAGGGTGCGGAACACCACCGGATTGAAGTCGACGACGCCGATCTGCTCCAGCAGCGCTGGCTCATTGCGTTCGATCTCGCTGAGCAGGGCGCTGGCGGTGCGGAAGAAGCCGAGCAGCACGATCGGCCGGCCGGCATGGCCGCCCTCGTGGCCGGCTTCGCCGTCCTTGCTTGCGTCGAGGTCATGCAGGCCGACGCGCTTCAGCAGCGGAATCGTCCGCCGCACGATCGGATCGGAGCGCACGATGACGAAGGTCGAGAGCACCGCGAGCAGCACGAAGGCGAAGGATGCCGCGGCCGAGGTGCCGGTCTTCAGATGTCCGGCGGCCGCACCGGTCTGGATCACCACCAGCGAGAACTCGCTGATCTGGGCGAGGTTGAGCGCCGGCAACAGACTCGCGCGCAAGCCCTGACGCATCATGTAGAGCGGCGTGAAGGTGGTGACGAGCCGGCTCGCCACCGTGAACAGCGCGATCACCAGCGCCAGCCCGACCACCGACATGGTCGGGATCGGGATGGTCATGCCGAGGGCGACGAAGAACAGCGTGATGAAGAAATCACGCAGGGTCGTGACCTTGGCGGTGACGTCGAGCGCGTAAGGAAAGGTCGACAGCGACACGCCGGCGATCAGCGAGCCCATCTCGCGCGACAGGTGCAGGCGCTCGGCGATCTCGCCGATCAGGAAGCACCAGGCGAGCGCGCCGAGCAGGATCAGCTCGGGGGTTCGCGCGATGCGGTGGAACACCGGCGGCAGCACATAGCGGCTGAGCAGCAGCGCGATCGCGACCAGCGTACCGGCGCGGGCGAAGGAAAGCAGGATGACGCCAAAGTGCAGGTCGTCGAGGCTCGGCTGCACCGCCAGGAACAGGATCGCGAATACGTCCTGCAAGACCAGCACGCCGAGCGTGATGCGGCCGGGCAGGGTGTCGAGCTCGCGCTTCTCGTACAGCACCTTGACGATGATGACGGTCGAGGACAGCGCACAGGCGACGCACAGATACAGCGCGTCGTAGCTCTCGGCGCCCATCCGCATGCCGATGGCGACGAAGAACAGGATGCCGAGCGCGGCGCCGCCGAGCAGCTGGACGCCGCCCGCAATGAGGATCACCGGGCCGGCGCGGATGATCTTCTTCAGGTCGATTTCGAGCCCGATCATGAACAGCATGAAGATCAGGCCGAGCTCGGAGATCACCGAGATCGATTCCTGGGACTTGACCCAGCCGGTGCCGAAGGGGCCAATGGCGAAGCCCGCGACCAGATAAGCGAGAATCGAGGGCTGGCGCCAGCGATGCGCGGCCAGTCCAAGCACCCACGCAAACAGGATGCAGAGCGTGATGTCGCCGATCAGTTCATGCATGAAGCAACCCCCGGGGCGGCAACTTATGTCGCGCCGCCGCACAAGGAAACCCGCAATCTGTCACATCGGGACGGCGCTCCTCGCGCTGTGGCTCGCAGGTGGCGTTGCACGGGCCGCCGACAGCGTGACGACCGCCTTTGCGAGCTCGCTGACCGCGGTTCCGGCCGAGGCGGCGACCGTGACGGGCGCGGTCTATGTTCCCGTCTATTCCAGCGTCGCGATGACGCCCGGCAGGATCCAGGCCGATTTCTCCGTCACCCTGAGCATCCACAACGCCTCCGAGCAGCGGCCGTTGATCATCCGGCGCATCAACTATTACGACACGGCCGGCGCGCTGGTCGAAGCCCACCTCGCTGCGCCGGTCGCCTTGAAGCCGTTCGCGACGATCGAGATCTTCGTCCCGACCAAGGACACCCGCGGCGGCACCGGCGCCAATTTCGTCGTCGACTGGGCCGCGACCGGCGAGATCGCCGAGCCGGTGGTCGAGGCGCTGATGGTCGGCGGCATCGGCGCCGGCCATTACGCCTTCATCAGCCAGGGCCGCCCGATCCGGCAGATCGGGCGGTGAGAGGAGCGGCTCAGGCCGCGCGGACGTTGCTGAGGAAGCGGTTGACCTCCTGGCGCAGACGGTCGCTCTCCTGAGAAAGCGACTGCGCGGCCGACAGCACGTTGCCCGAGGCCGAGCCGGTCTGGGCTGCGCCGTGCTGGACGTCGACGATATTGGTATTGACCTCGGTGGTGCCGCGTGAGGCCTCCTGGATGTTGCGCGAAATCTCCTGCGTCGCCGCGCCCTGCTGCTCGACGGCAGCGGCGATGGTCGAGGAGATTTCCGACAGCCGCTCGATCGTCGTGCTGATCTCCTTGATCGCCGAGACCGACTCCTGGGTGGCCGACTGGATGCCCGAGATCTGCTGGGCGATCTCGCCGGTCGCCTTCGAGGTCTGCTCGGCGAGCGCCTTCACCTCGGAGGCGACCACGGCGAAGCCGCGGCCGGCATCGCCGGCACGCGCCGCCTCGATCGTCGCGTTCAGCGCCAGCAGGTTGGTCTGGCCGGCGATGGTGTTGATCAGCTCCACCACGTCGCCGATCCGCGCGGCCGCCTTCGACAGCTCGTTGACGCGGTCGTTGGTGACGCGGGCCTGCTCGACGGCGCCGGTCGCGATCCGCGCGGACTCCTGCACCTGACGGCTGATCTCGGTCACCGAGGAGGTCAGCTCCTCCGTGGCCGAGGCCACCGACTGCACGTTGGTCGAGGCCTGCTCCGACGCGGCCGCCACGGTGGTGGCGAGCTCCTGCGAGCGCGCCGCGCTCGAGGACAGCGTGCCCGCTGAGGTCTCAAGCTGCGACGACGCCGTTGAGACCGTCTGCACGATGCCTCCGATCGCACTTTCGAACTCGGTGGCGAGCTGGCTCATTCCCGCCTTGCGCTTGGCCTCGGCGGTGCGCTGCACCGCTTTGACTTCCTCGCTGTTGAAGCGAACGATCGACTGCACGGTCTGCAGATGGCGCAGCGCTTCGCCGATCTCGTCGTCACGCTCCACCGGAATGCGGTTGTCGAGCTTGCCCGCGGTGATGCTCTGCATCGCCTCGTTGAGGACTTTCACCGGCCGCAGCACTGCGCGGATGGTCTGAAGGCTGAACAGCGCGCCGAGGCCGATGCCGGCGAGGATCAACGCAGCGACGAGCGAGATCACGGCATAGTACTGACCTTCGGCTTCCTCATAGAGTCCCTTGGCTTCCTTGACCTGGATGGCGACCAGCTTGTCGAGCTCGTGCTTGGCTGCCTCGAACAGATCATGTCCCTTGGTGGCGATGTGCTGGCTGGCCTCGTCGAACTTGCGCTGCTGCAGCAGCGCCAGCGCCGGCTTGATGCCCTCCTCGAGATAGGTCTTGCGCTTGATCGCGTAGGCGTCAGCGGCCGACCTCTCCTCCGGAGTGAGATAGCTCGCCATGTAGTCGGCCCACAGCTTCGTGATGCGGACACTGTTCTCCTCGATCAGCGGCGCGATGCCATCGATCGATTTTCCTGCCTTTCCGTTGATCGCTCCCGACTGTTGCGCCGACATGTTCTGCAGCACTCGGTCGTTGATCTCGAACAGCTGTGCCAGCGGCACGGTGCGGTCCTCATACATCGACTTCAAGCCGATATTGCTGCTGCGGGTCGACAGCAGGCCGGCCGCACCGATGACCAGCATGAAGACGCTGAGCACCGCGGCGAGCGTCGTCAGTCGCGCCCTCACCGTGCCCGTGAAGAACGACAACCGGTCGAACACCGAGCGGCGACGGATGACGCCGGCGCTGATTGCGTAATCCTGCGCCTTGTTTTCGTTGAGCAGGCCATAGACCTTCTCGGCTTCGGCGCGCTGGTCGGCGGGGAGCTTGGTCCGGATCGAGGTGTAGCCGGTGATCTCGCCGTTCTCGCGGATGGCGGAGGCGGTCGCCAGCACCCAGTAGAAGTCACCGTTCTTGCGGCGGTTCTTGACCGCGCCGGCCCATGGCTTGCCCTGCTTCAGCGTGTCCCAGAGATTGGCGAACGCCGCCGGCGGCATGTCGGGATGACGAATGATGTTGTGCGGCTGGCCCATGAGTTCGTCGGGGGTGAAGCCCGCGGCATCGACGAACTGCTCGTTGAAATAAGTGAGCCTGCCCTTGAGATCGGTACGCGAGACGATCAGCGTCTCGTCAGTGATCGGGTATTCATTGGTCGTGACCGGGAGATTCTTGCGCACGCGTAATGGTCTCCTGCTGCATCATTGCATTCGGATTCGAAATTCCCACTCTGGAACAAGCGCAAGAGAGCCACCGATCGTTAAACCTTGCGTAAAGCCTGGGCACCGTATGATTACGCATTGTGCGTTCGGCTTTGCGGGTGGGACGAGTACAGAGGTCGACGATGTGCGCGGCAACGTGCAGAATTGATCTCGCAGCGCGCCGGCGCCCGAGTGTTTCGGCAGCGAGCCCTCAAGAGGAGGGCGCGGGGAATGCCGGGTGAAGGCCTCACCCATGGCCCGCCTGCAGAAGAATAAGCAGGCGGCAGTCACCACAGGTTCAGCCGGTTCGACCCAGCATTCCCCGCGCGATGGTTTTACGGCTTATACGCGATCTCCCCGGGGACCGGGCTTTTTTGCCCCCGTCATCAGTGCCTTGCGTCTGCCAGCACCGACTTGACCTCAGCGTCGGGAGGTCAGGACCACGCGACTTCGCCGTCCGCGCCACCATGCCCGTCATGCACCGCAGCCACGTCCACCGCATCCCCGCCCCAACGTCCGTGACGACGCGTACGTCCCTCGCAACGAGGCAGGATGCGCGGATCATACATCAATTCTGGAAAAGCGAAAGAGAAAAATTGCGTGTGCGTCGATCTCTTCCGAATCCCGGAAGCGCCCGGGCGTGTCGTCATACGACGTCTGGTTGGGCTCCATGACGTCCCGCGGCAGATCCTGCGTTACCCGACGCGCCGAAGTCACACTTGAGGAGGTTGGGCGGTTCGATGAGCGACCCGGGCCGCCGAGCAATGGCATTCCGCCCTACATGATGTTATGAGCGAAGAGAGATTCCCCGCTGACGGAGCCGTCGTCTTCGCGCTCGCACAGGGACGGATCACCGCATGAGCATCGGAACCGGCGGACGATTGATCTGGGGCGGCGGCGCCGTTGCGGTGCTGGCGATCGCAGGCGTAGCCATCGCGGTCGCGCACGGCTTTGGTCTCGATTTCTCGATCTTCAAGCGTGACGGGACGTCTGCGAGCCAGAATGCCGCGGTGCCAAGCTCTCCGACGGGCGGAGCGCCCGCTGCGCAGCAGCACGCTGCGGCGGCTGAGCCGGTCGCGGCAGGCAAGGGGGCTCCGAGCCAGGCCGCGGCCGCGCTGGCGACGGCGCAGCAGCAGGCGAGCGGGTTGGCTGCGCTGCTGGGACCGGTTGCGCCGTCTGCGGCGGAGAGCGACGGGCCGTCATTTGATGTGGTCAGCGTGGAGCCGTCGGGCGACACCGTCGTAGCCGGTCGTGCTGCACCCGGCGCGACCGTCGAGTTGTTGCGCAATGGCGAGCCGCATGCGCGAGTGGTCGCCGATCGCTCGGGGCAATTCTCCATGGTGCCGGCGCCGCTGCCGGCCGGGACGTTCGAGCTGACCTTGCGGGCCAAGCAGCCGGAGGGCCGCGAGATGTCGTCCAAGCAGAGCGTGGCGGTGGTGGTCGAGGCTGGCAAGCGGCCGGCGACCGTTGCGGTGATCGCGCCGGACCAGGCGACGCGCGTCCTGTCGAAGCCGGCCGCATCGGCGCCGCTGGCGGTTGCGGTCGAGGCCGTCGACTTCGAGCCGAACGGCAATCTGCGCGTCAGCGGCCGGGGCCGGCCCGGGGCGACCGTGCGGATCTATCTCAACGATCGGCTCGTCAACACGACGACAGCCGGTGCGGATGGCCGCATCGCGGCGACCATCAAGGATGCGACCTGGGTCGGCAAGGACCGGCTGCGGCTCGACGAGGTCGATGCCAAGACCGGCACCGTTCAGGCGCGCGCCGAGGTGCCGTTGAATGTGCCGGAGGCGCTGACCACGGCCTCGCTGCCTGCGGCCGCGGGCCGGGAACAAGGGCAGGGAAGTGGCGCGCGCACGCAGCTCGCATCGGCCTCGCCCGGCGACCTCAAGGATATGGCGCCGTCACCCGGCCGCACGGGCGCGAGGACGATCACCGTGTCGCGTGGCGACAGCCTGTGGCACATCAGCCGGCGTCTGCTCGGCGAGGGCACGCGCTACGCCATCATCTACCGCGCCAACCGCGAACAGATCCGCCGGCCGGACCTGATTTATCCCGGCCAGGTGTTCGTGTTGCCGGCGAAGCGATAGGGACGGCTTGATACTGCCTTCTCCAGCATGCGACATTCCCTACACGCTGGCGTGATGGAGCGTCCGGGGAGAACGTTCTCGACGGCCGCTACGATCACGTATACGCAACATCTATTCAGAGACCTCTGCCAGTTGCGGCTCGTCAGGAGTTATCCCGTCAAAGAAGAAGCGTACTACATAGCGATCGAAGGGACCGAGAGATTTTACGGCTAACACGGTTTCTCTCCCCAGAGCCTTGAAGCGTTCGAGCGTATTGCTGAGATCCATCTCGGGTTCCTCAAAATCGATTAAGCCGGCCGCATGGATCTTCTTCGAGATCATTCGTGGAAGGCCGTACTCCTCTAGGTGGTAAACTGCGCTCGGCAGAAATGCCCGACTCATACGCCCTATAAATCCTGAAATATCTACAGAGGGGTCAATGATTATTTTGTGCAGCTCATTGGTGTCGCTAAGAAGAGCGGTCAGCTTGAATGTAATCGTGCGTTCTAGCTTGAAGAATTCTTCGATGCTTATTCCGTTGTTCTTCAAAGACGAAATGATTTGAGGTAGGTCTCGGCGCCAGTTGTGAGCAATTGCTTTAGCGACATTCACCACATTAGACCATGCGGAATCCCATCCAGCCGGTTTGAGGCCAATTACTTTGAATAACATTGTGTCCCAATCAGCAGGATTTGAAGAGTTGAGATAGCCAAATCCCCTCCACTCTTCGGGGGCTTCCTTCATGTTTTTCGCTAGCCGCAGTAGAAAATCTGCGTCGCTGTCTTGCAAAACATTCTCGCGCTTAAGTCTAGCGAATTCCTGCTCCCCAATGATGGAGGCCATTTGGGTCTTGTACTCGATAATGCGTTCGAGTTGATGGTCCGTCAGTTGTTCTACGTCGCCGACTTCGTCCAAGGTTCCGAGCATCTCGTCCGGAAATACAATGTCAAGCTGGTTGTCCTCGGGTCGCGGTGGCGCGTCTAGCAGGTAGATGTTGCCGACGAAGTACTTGAACATCCTGCCGCCGCGCCCGATGATGTTCTTATATGTAAAATCTTTTAGATTGGTGCTTCCTGCTCTGCTTCGCCATACAACTACATTCTGCGCAGAAGTGTTTACCCCCTCGATGATTGATGAAGTCGATATTATACTGTCGAAGCCATCTTCGTATTCAAATAGCTTTATCTGAAGTTGACTAAGGCATCTGTGCATGCTGCCGTTGTGAACTCCGACGGCCCGTTCAACTAGGTCGGCCAGTGTCCAGTCGGATTGATAGTTTATTCTGAGCCATTTTGCGAAAGATGACGTGTATATCCGGTCTACGAGAGGGAGGTGCTTTACAACAAGTTCAGAGATCTTTCTGATCTCAGAATAGGTTCCCGCATATATCAACGACTTCTGCTTATCGGTAGACATTAATTCTATTAGCTTTGCGCCTTTTTTCTCTATGTCTCCTCTGATCTCTTTATATGGCTCCTGAATATTTAGGTACACTGTATTGAAGTCCAAGAGTTCGATGAACTCCATGTCGCGCGTGAACAAATTATCCTTTAGTGTTTTTATATTGGGGGCAAGGTAGTATCGTTGAGTGGCATTCTTGGAGAGCTTTAGAATGGCTTTGATAAGTGCAGGGGCTCGGGCGGGGTCGTGCTCTTGGCTAGCCTTGTAGAATTCGTCTACTACGAGGAGGTCAATTTGTTCGAGTAACTTCAGATATCCAAATGCGCGCTCTGGAGGGAAGATCAGAATGTTCTTTGTGCCAAGACGCGTGTCTGGTGCGGTTATAATGGTGTAATGTTCGGAGAACTTCTTAAAGAGCCGCCTTCGGGTTTCGTCCATTAAAGCGATGGTTGGGACTATAATGACGGCCGTGTCGGGGCGCTTTGCTGCTATGAACGCGTCTATTATGAAGCTCTTGCCGAAGCTTGTTGGAGCGCTTACAGCGATACTCTTTCCATTTAGTAGCCTGGCAAGAACTGTTGATTGTTCTCGGTGTAGAGTTGCGAGCCGACGGCCGACGTCGACCTCAAACGCATGGTGGACGTATTTCTGGTCCCAAGATGCGCTGGCAAGCTGAAGATAAGGAAACAGCCCAGTTTCCCGTATCATATGATTCACAAGCTGAGGGTAGGGCGTCTTAGTTCGTTCTAGTTCGGCTAGCAGTCGAATCAGTAGGTTTCGAGCCGCCATCTCGTTTCGCCCGGACAACAGCCCGTTGATTTCCTGGCAAGTCTCGAAAATTTCCACTATGTTTGCCCTTTATAGAAAGCTACTGCGTGCACAAATGCGTCAACGATTGTTTTTTTGCTCGGAACTGGGAAGAGAATAATATGAAAGTTAATTTTGTCGTATTTGTTAATTGCTCCAGACTTTGCAATTTGCTTTGAGAAATACGAAGCCGCTCGGTCTTTATGATATGCAATTATCTTTGATTTGTACTGCTCTGATAATTCCTTTGTCTCTTTGGTTGTTGTGCATTCGTGCAGCAGAAGAATTGGGATGTGAATTTTGGGCTTTAGATAATCGATGGACTCGCGATTGCTCAAGGCGGCCTTTATCTTTTCGCGAACGTTCGCGGCGATTGGCAGGCCATCTAGGTCGGAGACGCTTGTGATTATTGCGTTCTCTTTTTTGAGTTTATCCGTCGATAGCGAGTTGAGTACAGAGGTTACAATCGCGTCTAATCTCGCATCGACGATGGAGTTGTAGAATTTGGCCTCGCCGAACCAAAGCGTGAAGTCGTCCCCATTCACCACGATATGGACGCTGTCTGCGCCTTTTGCGTTGTCTTGAACGTTTTGCTTGTAGAAGATCTTTGGAACAACGGGTAGTGCGCCAAAGCGATGGTGCATCAATCCGTACAAAAATACTTCGGCTATCTCACTGCCCTGGCCCAATTCGTCCTTGTCAGTTAGTCGGAGGTTCTGGGCGGCGGCTATAAGGCTACTATGACTGTGGTCGATCAATGCGGATCGCTCTCTTTGCGATAGAGCGGTGTGAGCAATATTGTCCCAAAGGTAGCTCTGAAACTTTGGGTAGCGCCACTCGCCGTCTTCAAAGTCGTTGATTAGGCTGAGAACTCTCTTGTTGACTGCCGTCGCGAGTTGGGAAGCGGAGGTTACTTCGGCTAGGGCGTCATCAACGAGGATTTCAAATGAGAGGCCGGGCATCGAGTCGAGCGTCCTTGCGAATCAGGTCAAAGAACATGATGTGACGGATAGGTCGCTACTCCTATGTACATGCTTAGGTAGCATGCGGCCAATATGGTTTTCCCATAGTCTTCTGTTCGCTCGTTGGTTGCGTCGATTTAGGAGGCGTCGGAGAAGACCCCGTTATTCTACGGGAATTTTGCGCATCCCTGCAGGTCTGCGTCGGAGCTGAGCCTCTGGTTCCATGTCGAGCAAGGGGTAACGGTTACCAGCTTGCCGGTGGTCAGACCGGGTGGCGGAGCATAACGACAGTGGAGACGGCGAGACCTCAACGCAGCACCGATTGCCGCTTATTGCGGAGCCAAGGGTCTATGCCAGTAGCTCGTGAGCCAGCTCGCCGAGCCGCGCGACGCTGCGCTCGATGCGCGCGTCCCAATCATGGCTGCAGCTCAGTCGCAGGCAGTTGCGATAGCCGCCGCTGGCGGTGAACAGCCCGCCGGGCACGAAACAGATGCGCTCGCGGATGGCGCGGGCGTAGAGCGCGTCGGAGTCGAACCCCTTCGGCAGCTCCAGCCAGAGAACGAAGCCGCCCTGCGGGTTGGTCATCCGCGTCGCTGTCGGGAAGCTGCGATCGACCACGCGTCGGATCCGGTCGACGTTGCCGGCGAACACCTTGCGGATGCGCCTGAGATGGGCGTCGTAGCCGCCCGAGCCGAGGAAGTCGGCCATCGCTTTCTGCGGCAGCGCCGCGCCGCTCAGCGAGAGCGCGAACTTGGCCGCCAGGATCTGGTCGTGACGGTGATTGGCGGCAAGCCAGCCGATGCGATAGCCAGGCGCGATCGTCTTGGAGAACGAGCTGCAGAGGATGATGTCGGCCTTCGGACTGATCGCGGCGAAGGGGCGCGGCCGCTCTTCGCCGAAGCTGATGTCGCCGTAGATGTCGTCCTCGATCAAGGGGACGCCGTGACGCGTGAGCACCTTGGTGATTTCGGCCTTGCGTTTATCGCCGGTCCGGTAACCCAGCGGATTGTTGAAGCTCGATGCCAGAAGGCAGGCCGACACGCGCCGCGCGCCGAGCACCCTGTCCAGCGCGGCAACGTCTATGCCGTTCACGGGATCGGTCGGCAGCTCCAGCGCCCGCAGGCCGCGCGCCTCGAGCACCTGCAGCAGGCCGAAATAGGTCGGGGATTCGATGGCGACGGTGTCGCCGTGCCTGGTGGTCACGCTCAGAGCGATGTTCAGCGCCTCGGTGCAGCCGTTGGTGATCAGCACGCCCTCGGGGGCCACCGCGTGCCCCAGGCGCAAGGCCCGTTCGGAAATCTGGACCCGCAGCTCGGCATCCCCATGAGGATCGGCGTAGAGATTGTAGCGGCGGCCGTGGACCCGCGCACAGCGGGCGAGATGACGGTCGAGCCGTTCGGCCGCGAGCAGGCCGGCGCTGGGAATCGCACAGCCGAGCGGCGCATAGGAGAAATCGCTGGCGTAGGACAGCACGCTGAAGACGGGATTGCTGACCGAGACCTGCGTGGCGCGCAACGGCGGCTGCGAGGCTGTCGGAAGCGGGCGTTGCTGGTGCGGCCTGGCCATAATGTAGAAGCCGGATTTGGGCCGGGCCTCGAGCACGCCGCGATCCTCCAGCAGGCGATAGGTCTGCAGCGCGGTCGTCAGGCTGACACCGTGCTGGGCCGCGAAGCTGCGGACCGAAAGCGCGCGCATCCCGGCGCGCAACACGCCGTCATCGACGAGCGCCGTTACGCTGTCGGCGAGAGCTTCGTAGAGGGGCAGAGCAGGTGTGCGCCGGTCCATACAGACAATTCAAGCGTAAATCTGTTCTGGTGACAATTGTCACTGTCTGTATCTGTCATCCAGGCTCCCGGCGGGGGTAGCGTCCTTGCACATTCTCCTGGAGGTCTGCGATGACCCACGTGCCGCGCCGCTTTCCGCATAACGACATCATGTCCCTGACCTCACACCCGGTCCGCTTCGATCTCGCCGAGAGTCTCGGTCCGGATCTCCGGCTCGGCGAATTGCTTGCAGATCTCCGCGGTGACGAGCTACGGGATCTTGCGCTCGCCTATGGACCGACGGAGGGCCGGGCCGAACTGCGTGAGCTGATCGCGGCGCGTCAAGGGGTGACAGCGGACGACGTCGTCACGACCGCCGGCGGCATGCAGGCGCTCTTTCTGATCGCCTTCGTTTTGAGCGAGCCGGGCGCCGAGGTGGTGATCGGGCAGCCTGCCTTTCCCAACGCACGCACCGTGCTTCAATCCGTCGGCATGAGCATTGCCGATCTGCCGGTCAGGTTCGACGACGGGTATCGTCTCGATGCCGACCGGCTGAGGGCGGTGCTGACGCCACGGACGCGGCTGGTCAGCCTGGCTTCGCCGCAGAACCCGTCGGGCGTCGTCCTGACGGATCGCGAAATGCACGATCTGCTCGCAACCATGGACGCGATCTGTCCCGGTGCGTTCCTGCTGGTGGACGAGACCTATCGCGAAGCGGTGTATGGCGAGGCGGAGGTGCGGCCGAGTCTGGTCGGGCGCGATCGCCGTCTCGTCAGTTGTGCCTCGTTCTCCAAGTGCCACGGCGCGCCCGGCATCCGCACGGGATGGTTGATCACGCAGCACCAGGCCCTGCGGACGCAACTCATTCTGGGCAAGTTCAACACGACGATCTCCAACTCCGTGGTCGATGAAGCGCTCGCGTTACGCATCTTGCAGCGGGGAGAGACGATCATGCGTGGCCGGCGGCGGCACCTGGCGTCGGGACTGCAGCGGACCGCGGCATTCGTCGCCGCCCACGCGGATCTGATCGAATGGGTCAGGCCGGACGCCGGCGCGCTCTGCTGTGTCAGGCTCAAGCGCGGCGTGTTCAGCGAGGCCGACGTCTCGCGCTTCCACGACGAACTCGCGGTTCGCGAGACCCGCGTCGCTCCGGGATCGTGGTTCGGAGATGAGGTGCACGTGGTTCGTCTCGGCTTCGGCTTGCTGGGAGCGCCGGACCTCGATGAGGCGCTGGGGCGGCTGTCAGAGGCGTTGAAGTCGGTCGCGCGGTCGAAGCAAATGACCGCGGATTGAGCCGGCCTTGATGGCGCGCGCGTCACCTGATTGCGGTAGCATGGCAGCCTTGCTCCACGAGGTTCCCATGCACGATCTCACCCGTTGCGTTCAGCATCCCGCAGTGTCCCATGACGGCTTCAAGTCGCTCGCTGTCCCGACCTATCGCGCCTCGACGATCGTGTATGACGATCCGCAGGCTTTCGCGCAGCGGGCGGAGCGCGGGCTCGACGGCTACACGTATGGCCTGCTCGGCACGCCGACAACGCGGACGCTGGAGGCGCAACTGACGGCGCTGCATGGCGGCGAGCGCACCGTGCTGGTGCCCTCCGGCCAGGCTGCGGTGGCACTCACGATGCTCGCCGTGCTCACGCCCGGCGACAAGGTGCTGGTCCCGGACCACGTCTATCCGCCGGTGAAGGGCCTGTGCGCCGGCTATCTGGCTGCGCGCGGCATCGCCCACCAGATCTATGATCCCCTGGTCGGCGGCGGCATCGCAGAGCTCATCGATCCCGCGACGCGGTTGATCTGGATGGAGTCGCCGGGGTCCGCCACGATGGAGGTGCAGGACGTCCCGGCGATCGTGGCGGCCGCGAAGGCGCGCGGCGTGCTCACGGGATGCGACAACACCTGGGCCAGCCCTCTGTTGTTCAAACCGCTGGCGCATGGCGTCGATTTTGCGGTGGAGGCGCTGACGAAATATGTCGGCGGACATTCCGACCTGCTGCTCGGCTCGATCACGGTGAAGGATTTGGGCTTACGCAAGGCGCTGAAGGATGTGCTGGGCCCGCTCGGGATCGGCGTGTCGCCGGACGAGGCGGCGCTGGCGCTGCGGGGGATCGAGACCATGGGCGTGCGCATGGCGCATTCCGGCCGCGTCGCGCTGGACTTCGCCAAGCGCCTGCAGGATGCGCCTGCGGTTGCCCGCGTGCTGCATCCGGCGCTGCCGTCCTGTCCGGGGCACAAGGTGTTCGCGCGCGACTTCGCCGGCGCGAGCACCGTGTTCAGCATCGTCATCAAGCCGGAGCACACCTCGCGTATCGATCACGCGCTCGGGCAATTGCGGCTGTTTGCGATCGGCGCGTCATGGGGCGGCACGCACAGCCTGATCGCGCCGATGAACGTCGTCGCCGGTCGCACCATCAGGCCGTGGGATGCGCGCGAGGGATTGGTGCGGCTGAGCATCGGCCTGGAGGAGCCGGGCGAACTCTGGCAGGACCTGTCGCGCTTTCTCGACGCCCTCGGCGTGTCGTCCTCCGCGAGCGCCTAGTGTAGTGGCCGGTCTGCATCAGATGCTGACTTGGTGCAGCAGTCCGGAATGCTACGGTCTCGCCGTCGGGCTGCCGTAATGGTGTTTGTCGAACGCGAATGATATGGCGCGATTCGCGCACCATCGACATGACGAGGGACGGACCGACGCATGATCTTGAACGGCAAGCCGATGGTCGGGATCATCCTCGGCGTGGTGGCGCTTGCGGCCTCCGCCGCAGCGTTCGTGTTCGTGCTTGGTCCGATCTCCAATCGCGATCCCGCGATCAACGGGCAGGAAACGACAGCCGCGCGTGAGCCGACGAATGCGGCCGCCGGAGCACTGCGCGACGCCGGGCTCAGCCAAGGCCGCATGCAGGAGCAGGGGGCAAATCAGCAGGGGACAAGCCCGCTCGCCAAGGTGCAACAGCAGGCCAGCGGCCTTGCCGACGTGCTTGGCTCGCTGGCTCCGCAGTCGGCCGTTCAGACCGATCTGCCGGCGTTCGACGTGGTCAATGTGGATCCCTCAGGGGATGCTGTCGTTGCCGGGCGTGCGGCGCCAGGCACGACGGTCGAGCTGTTGCGCAATGGCGAGGTGCATGACCGGGCCGTCGCCGATCGGGCGGGGCAATTCGCCATGGTGCCGCGCCGCCTTCCGGCCGGCAGCTATGAGCTGACGCTGCAGTCGAAGCTGGCCGATGGCCGCGAGGTGACCTCGAAGCAGAGCGTCGCGGTGAATATCGAGGCGAGCCGGCAGCCGGCAACGGTGGCGCTGCTGGCGCCGGATGAGCCCACCCGCGTGCTCTCCAAGCCGAGTGCCGCGATCCCGCAGGCGCTGGGGGTCGACGCGGTCGATCATGAGTCGGACGGCGTGCTGCGCATCAATGGTCGCGCGCGTCCCGGCGCAACGGTGCGTTTGTATCTCAACGACCGGCTGATCTCGTCGACGGTCGCGGCCGCCGATGGACGGCTCGGCATCACCGTCGGCAAGGGCCTCAGCCGGGCCGGCGATGACCGCATCAGGCTCGACGAGGTCGATGCCGCCTCGGGCTCCGTCCAGGCGCGTGCCGAGGTGCCGCTGAGCCTGCCCGACGACCCGACGACGACCGCATCGGTGCCTTCGGCCGCTGCTGCATCCACGACCGACACGACGCGCCCGGCGGCGCAGCCGACGCTGCTCGCGGCCGCAGGTGATCCGCGCGAGGCGATCTTGCCGGCCGCCAAGCCCGAGCCGAAGGCGGCGACGGTGACGGTCGCGCGCGGCGACAGCCTGTGGCACATCAGCCGGCGCCTGCTCGGCGGCGGCATGCGCTACGCCGTGATCTACAAGGCCAACCGCGAGCAGATCCGCAGTCCGGATCTGATCTATCCCGGCCAGGTCTTCACGATTCCCGAGAAGCCGTAGACGAGGCGCCTTCTCTCCATCAGAGAGAGCAGTCGGATCGGACGATTGTCGCTCGAGGTTTTGACCATTCGGCTCTGAACAACTTCCAAAGGGATGTCGCAAACATGGTGTCGAACGCGGCGTTGCTAGGCCGCCGTCTCCCGACTCTTCGACGTGCTCTGCAGGAAATACGTCTCGCGCGCGATCTGCTTCGCGGGCGCTCCAGAATAGTCCGAAATCAGCACACCGGCACCTCGCGCTTCAAAACGACTTTGTCGAGAAGCCATTCAATGGTGCTGTCAGGATGCCGGCTCGCGGTCAGCCGCGCAACAGGTCGGCAGAGGCCGTTCTAACCCGCGCTCAACCGCACGCCGGCGCGCAGGAATTTCTGCGGGTCGACGGCTTCGCCATCGATGCGGGTCTCGTAGTGCAGATGCGGACCGGTGGAACGGCCGGTCGAGCCGACCTCGCCGATGATGTCGCCGATCTTCACCTGCTGGCCGATCTTGACGTTGATCTCGGAGAGATGGCCGTAGCGGGTGGAGAGGCCGTTGCCGTGGTCGACCTCGACCATGCGGCCATAGCCGCCGGCCCAGCCGGCATTGACCACCTTGCCATTGGCGGTGACGCGCACGGGATCGCCGGTCGCGGCGCGGAAGTCGAGGCCGGTATGCATGGCCGGGCGGCCGAGGAACGGATCGGAGCGCACGCCGAAGCCCGAGGTGAACTCGACCTCGCCGATGACAGGCTTGCGATAGGGCACCAGCGACAGCGTGCGGTTCATCTTGTCGACCTGCGCGCGGGTGATGCTGATGCGGTAGAGCTGGCGCTCGAACGGGCCGGACTCGGCGCCGAGCTTGACCGGCACGAACGGGCCGCCCATGCCGCCCTTCGGCGCGGCGGCTTCGAGCTGGCCCATGTCGAGGCCGAGATCGGTGATCACGCCGCGCATGCGGCGCAGCTTGGATTCCAGCGTCTCTTCGGCCGAGGCCAGCATCGCCACCTGGCGCGCCTCGACCTGGTCGAGCGAACGCGTCAGCCGCGTCAGCACGTTGTCGACGCCGGCGAGTTTCGTGGATTGGCTCGGTTGCACATTGGCGAGCACGGGGCTGCGCGATTCCAGCCGTGCCTCGCGGTCCGGCGGCGCGGTGAAGATCACGGTGTCGCTGATCGGCGACGGCTTCGGCGTCGACGGCGCAGCCGAGGGCTCGATCGCCGGGCCACGCGCCGGCGCGCGGATCGAGCCGGTGATGTCGGGCATGCTGCCGAGCGCGGCGGCGCGGCCCTCGAGCGCGGTCTGGCGCTTCAGGATCTGGTCGAGCTTCTGGTCGAACTGCTCCTGATCGAGCAGCTGCCGGCTGGTGGCGCGGTCGACCTTGGCGCGCAGCTCGGCGATGCGATCCTCGTAGGCGTATTGCATCTCGGCCTGGCGCGCGATCAGCCGTGTCAGCACGTCGTCGCGAAACGCGAAGTAGGTCGCGGTCGCGGCCGACCAGATGCCGAGCAGGCTGACGGTGCCGACCACGATCCAGAACACGACAGGGCCGATGCGCACCTGCTTGCCGGCATGCACGAGCGTGTAGTCGCTCTGCGAGGCGGAAGGCGGAGGAGCGGGATGACTGACCGGGGACCGCCGCTGCTGCACGGCGCGCCCGCGGTCATGAGAATGGTGTTGGGGATATTCGGCGTACTGGCCGGAACGATGCGACATCGACACTCCCGCGCCGGCCGGAGATCGTCGTGTCCAGCGGCGTCATTTACGGGAGGGATTTGACCCCTGCATGGTTAATTTTCCCCCAACACCATGCCTCGGAGTCCTACAGCGCCTTGGCTGCGGCCAGCACCGCGTCGGCATGGCCGTCGACCTTGACGTTGCGCCAGATCTTGGCGACGCGGCCGTCGGCGCCGATCAACACGGTGCTTCTGATGATGCCGAGAAACTTGCGGCCATAGAGCGACTTCTCGCCCCAGGCGCCATAGGCCTCCAGCATCTCATGCGTCTCGTCGGAGATCAGGGGGACGGCGAGGTCGTGCTTGTCGCGGAAATTGTCCTGCGCCTTCACCGAATCGGCGGATACGCCGAGCACGGCCGTGCCGGCGGCGGCGAAGTCCTTCGATAGCCGGGTGAAGTCGATCGCCTCCTTGGTGCAACCGGGCGTGTTGGCCTTGGGATAGAAGAACAGCACCAGCTTCTTGCCGGCATAATCTGCCAGCGAAACGGTTCCGCCGCCATCGCGGGGCAGCTTGAAGGCGGGAGCCTTGGCGCCTTCGGCGAGCCCGGTTGCAGCGGCGGCGGATGCGGCAGGCTTCGCAGGCTTGGCCTTTGTCACGGTCTTGCTGGTCGCAGCCTTGGCGGTCACGGTCTTTGCGGCCTTGGTGGTGGTCTTCTTGGCTGCTTTGGGCGTTGCGGGCTCGGCGGTCTTTTTCACCGCCTTCTTGGCGGCGGCGGCCGCCCGGTTCCCGGCGGATTGTCCGTACGTTGCCGGATTGGAGGATTTCTTCCGTGATTCCTTTGACATACGCCTTCCTTTCGTCGCTTTCGGCGGCTCAAAACTGAAACTATCTCGGTTCTTGTCCGGTGTCCCGGGATCGATCTTGCATCCGTGCTTCGGCGTGTGGGGGCGATGCCTCTTGCGGCGCTCGGGAAATCACGGGTACCAGCATGCGTGAGTACCAAAGCCATGACGACTCTCGTACCGTCTCCGGATCAGACGTCCCGGCCACAAATTTCGATCCCGTCTGGCGTGGCGCCGGTCGACCGGTACGAGCGGGTGGGCAAACCCGCCGACGGCAGGGTATAGTGACGCGGATTGGGCGCTTCGTCTGGCCCGCGTGGCGGGCATGACGGCGGCGGGCGGCTTGCAGAGCGCCCGTTGAAGCGCGACGGGATCGACGGAGGACGCGGCCGATGCGGGCGAGCAGCGGGCGCACTCCGTGAACGGTCGGGGCCACATCGGCGACCAATCTGGCTGGGGCCAGATTGTCTCCACAGGATCGGACACCAGGGGCCAGCACCGAGAGGCAATGGCAAGACAATCATCACCCCACCGGCCCCATCTGCAAGCGGACACCCAGGGCCAACAGTGGGATGAGGCCGACTGGGATGTCGCCGATCAGCATTTGGCCGATCAGGATCAGTACGAAGACGCAGCCAAGCATGACGATTCGAGCGCACAACGCGCGCATCGCCTGCTGTCGGGCGCGCCTGCCGATCCGACCGCTGCCGGCCAACTCGGTTCACGCCGGCCGCGCCGGCGGTGGCTGCGGCGAGTCGCGGTCTCCTGCTTCGTGCTGCTGCTGATCGTGGCGGTCGGCTTCGGCGGGTTGTGGCTGCGGCTCGGTGCCGGTCCGATCAGCCTCGATCTGGCGACGCCGTGGCTTGCGGCGGCGATCGAGGACAATATCGGCCATGGCAACACGGTCGAGGTGGGCGGCACGCAGATCGAGCGCGCGGGACGGATCCGGGTTGCGGTCCGCATCCGCGACATCGTCGTGCGCGACCAGGATCACGCGGTCGTCGCCAGCGCGCCCAAGGCCGAGGTGCGGCTGTCGGGCGCCGCGCTGCTGATGGGGCAATTGCGCGCCGAAAGCCTCAAGCTGGTCGATGCCGAGCTCGCGATTCGGATCACGCCCGACGGCACCGTCACGGTGTCCACGGGCGAGACCGCCAAGCCGCTGGCGACCGGCGTCGCCTCCAAGCGTGATGCGGGCCTGCCGCCGACCTTCCCACGGCCGGGTCAGGCGTCTGCGCCGCCGCCCGGTGCACCCCAGGCTGCCTCGCCGCAGGCGCCGGCAAATCCAACCGCTGCGCCCCCCGCGGGCGCCCAGTCCGGCCTGCTGGCCGGGCTCGACTGGCTCGACAGCCTCAGCCTCACCGGGCTCGATGGCCAGAACCTGAACGAGATCGGCCTCAAGAACGGCGTGCTCACCGTCGACGATCAGCAGCGCGGCAACAAATGGACGTTCGAGAACATCAGCCTGAGCCTGCGCCGGCCGTCGGGCGGCGGCGTCGCACTAAGTCTCGGCGAGGAGGGCGCCAAGCCGTGGTCGCTGCGCGTCCTGGTCGGGGCGCCGGCGAACGGCGTGCGCGCGATCGAAGTCAAAGCCGACAAGGTCTCGACCAGCAACATCCTGCTCGCGCTGCGGCTGAAGGATCTCACCTATATGGCGGATCTGCCGCTCACCGGTGAGGTCAAGGGCGAACTCGCGCGTGACGGATTGCCGACCTATCTGCGCGGCAAGATCAACATCGGCGCCGGCAACATCATCGACACCGATACGCCCGACTATCCGATGGCGATCGATTCCGCCGAGCTGAACATGGAGTGGGATGCCGGCCGCCGCGTGCTGGTCGCTCCGTTCAAGGTCATCTCGGGCGCCAACCGCGTCACGCTCAACGCCAATCTCGAGCCGCCGAATGACGCGGTCAATGACTGGCGGCTGAACCTCAGCGGCGGCACCATCCTACTCGGCGCGATCGCTAACGATCAGCCGCTGATCTTCAACCGGATCTCGATCAACGTTCGCTTCGACACCGAAGGCAAGCGCGTGCTGCTGACGCAGGCCGAAGTCTCCAACGGCGAGATCGGCGTCGCCGGCACCGGCAGCATCGACTATGCCGGCGAGCCCAGGCTCAAGCTCGGCTTCGCCGCGACGCCGATGCCGGCGCTTGCGATGAAGCGGCTGTGGCCGGCGCTGATCGTGCCGGAGGTCCGGGCCTGGATGATCGAGCGCATCGAGCGCGGCAACGTCCAGCGCATCGACATCGCGGTCAATTCGCCGACCCGCAACCTGCCGCGCAAGGGCCCGCCGATTCCCGACGACGGCCTCGACGTGAATGTGGTCGCGACCAATGTGACGGTGCGACCTGTCGATGGCCTGCCGGCGGTGCGCGACGCCGACATGAAGGCCCACGTCACCGGACGCACCGCGACGGTGACCGTCGGGCAGGGCGTCGCCGATACGCCTGCGGGGCGCAAGCTCAACTTCTCCGACGTTGTGTTCGAGGTGCCGGACATGGCGCCGAAGCCGTCGCCGTCCAAGGTGCGCATGCGTGTCGACGGTCCGGTCGCAGCGGCGGCCGAAATCCTGTCCTCGGACCGGCTCAACGATCTCTCGTCCTTTCCGATTGATCCCGCCCAGACCAAAGGTGAATTCAAGGCGAACGTCAATCTGGCGATGCCGGTCAAGGGCGAACTGACCAAGGCCGACACCAACTACACGGTCACGGCCGATCTCAACGGCTTCGCCGCCGACAAGCTGGTGATGAACCAGAAGCTCGAGGCCAACACGCTCAAGATCGTAGCCAATACACAAGGCTATCAGGTCAAGGGCGACGTCAAGATCAACGGCCAGCCGGCGACGCTCGACTATCGCAAGCCGAGCGAGGGTGACGCCGACATCAAGATGCAGGCGATCCTCGACGACGCCAGCCGCGCCCGGCTCGGCATGGATCTGGGCACCGCCATCAGCGGCAACGTGCCACTCAAGCTCAACGGCAAGATCGCAGGCTCGCCAGATCGCGACAGCCGGCTCGGCGTCGAGGCCGACCTGACCCAGCTCAAGCTCGACAATCTGCTGCCGGGCTGGGTGAAGAATCCGGGCAAGGCCGGCAAGGCGACATTCAATGTCGTGGCGAAGCAGCAATCGACGCGCTTCGAGGACATCAACATCGAAGGCGGCGGCGTCGCGATCAAAGGCTCGCTGGAGGTCGACCAGAACGGCGACCTGATGAATGCAAACTTCCCGACTTATTCGCCCTCGGAAGGCGACAAGACGCAGCTCAAGGCCGAGCGCGGCCAGGACGGCGTGCTCAAGCTGTCGATGCGCGGCGACGTGTTCGACGGCCGCGGCTTCCTGAAGACGGCGATCTCCGGCACCAACAAGGATGCCGACAAGAACAAGGCGCGCTCCAATCTCGACTTCGACGCCGAGGTCAAGCTCGGCGCCGTCGCCGGCTTCAACGGCGAGGCGCTGCGCAGCGTCGACGTCAAGCTGTCGCGGCGCGGCGGCGCCTTCAAGAGCTTCAACCTGACCGGCAAGGTCGGCCGCGACACGCCCGTCACCGCCGACATCCGCGTCGGCCGCGAGGCGCCGAGCGCCGATCCGCGCGCGCGCCGGCAGGGACGCGAGGTGATCTATCTCGTGACCAACGACGCCGGCGCGTTGCTGCGTTTCGCCGACACCTATTCGAAGATGGCCGGCGGCGAGCTCGAGCTCGCGATGGAGCCGCCGACGGCCGACACCAGCCCCAAGGAAGGTCTCGCGATCGTCCGTAACTTCACGGTCAGAGGCGAGCAGGCGCTGGACCGCGCCGCCTCCGGCGCCACGCAGCAAGCCTCGCAAGGCATTGCCTTCACGATGCTGCGCGCGGAGTTCACCCGGCAGAACGGGCTGCTCTCGATCCGCGATGGCGTCGTCAAGGGGCCGACGCTCGGCCTGACCATCGAAGGCAGCATCGACTACAACGTCAACCAGGTCCGCGCCTCCGGCACGATCGTGCCGCTGTACGGGCTGAACAACATGTTCAACCAGATCCCGATCGTCGGCCTGTTCCTTGGCGGCAGCAACGAAGGCCTGTTCGGCGTCACCTACGAGGTCGTCGGCACGCCGAGCCAGCCTGTGGTGCGCATCAATCCGATCTCGGCCATGCTGCCGGGCGTGACGCGCAAGATCATGGACTTCAACACCGGCAAGCAGCCATACCCGCCGGCCGAGCTGCCGCCGAACAATTGACGCAACTGGCGGCTTCGCGGCGGGGGGCTGAAGCCGCTTCTTTCGATGAATGCTCCGGCAGCGAGACCGATGAGCCTCGGGCTCTACGAACTGCCAACCAGCGCATGGCGCAGCACAAGCCCTCAGCCTGCTTGGCGGCGAAGTGGAGCGGCGGATGCTATTGCTCAAAGTCCGACGCTTGGTCCCCCTGTGGTTGTCGGCTGGGTTTGCCTTCGGCGCCTTCGCCACGGTCTCGGAGTTTACTAGACCGGCAGACCAAACTGCTTGCGCAAGCTCTTGTCAAACAGCCCGGCGGGCACGAACCGACGTGCAAAGCTTACTTGCCTCGCGGCCTTCCCGGCCGGATAGCGGCGCCTTGGGCGTGCGGCTGTTGCAGCCATAACTACGGTATCGGCGACCACCTCCGGGGGGTCTCCAATGGTCATCGCCTGCTGGACGAGCTTGTCCATGCCGGCCCGGGCATCGTCGTATTCTTTCAACATGGTGTCCGGCTTGAGGGCAGCCTGATCGAAGGAGCTTTTGGTAAAGGCCGGTTCGATCAGCGTCACGCGGACACCGAACGCGCGGGTCTCGTGGTCAAGCGACTCGGAATATCCTTCGACCGCGTGTTTGGTCGCGCCGTAATGTGCCGAATATGGCGCGGGCAAGAAGCCGAGGACCGAGCTGATATTGACGATATGTCCACCACCGTTCTTCCGCATCGAGGGCATAACGGCATTGGTCATGCGGACGAGGCCGAAGAAGTTGACCTCGAACAGAGACTTTGCCTGCGTGATGGATGACTCCTCGGCCCCACCAAATAGGCCGAGACCAGCATTGTTCACCAGAACATCGATCCGACCGGTCCGTGACAATACCTCGGAGACGAGCTCATTGACCGATGTGTCATTCGTCACATCGCACACCAGCATGGTGACCTGCTTCGGCCCAGTATCAATTGCCCGACGGCTTGTCCCGAATACTGTGAACCCCGCCCGCGCCATCGCCTCAGCGGTGGCTTTGCCGATCCCCGAGGAGGCTCCGGTCACGATTGCGACTTTTCCTGATTGCATTCTCATTGTTTCACCACGGGCTTAGTCAGTTTCGTGCTGTCAAGCGGCGGGTTGATAGCGCTCGGCCGGTTCGGTCTGCGCAAAATTAGGCAACATCATCTGGCGAGCGGCGTCGAAGGCGCTCCACTGGGAGGCATCGGGCAGCGGCGGGATGGTCACGGGTTCACGGCGGTCGAATCCGACCAGCGCGGCATCGACCAACTTGCTCACCTCCATCACGCCGGGGAGCGTATCGACGTCGACACCGATATGCTCCCAGATCTCGGTGCGGGTTGCGGCAGGTAGCACCGCCTGGACATAGACCCCTTTGGGCGCCAGTTCGATACTAAGTCCCTGAGAGAGGAACAGCACGAACGCCTTAGTCGCGCCGTACACTGTCGCACTCATTTCCGGAGCGAGACCGACCACCGAGGCGAGATTGATGATCGCGCCTTCTCCGGCCTCGGCAAGGCGCAGGGCGACGGCGTTGGCGAGCCTGGTGACGGCTGTGACGTTGAGCGCGATCAGTTTGGACAAGTCCTCACCGTGTTGCCTCAGAAAGCCACCTTGAATAGCTGTGCCGGCATTGTTGACCAGCACCCCAATGCGCGCATCCTCGCGCAGACGTTGCTCGATCCTGGCAAGGTCTTGCGGGTCGGTGAGGTCGGCAGGCACCACATCCACATAGACACCGGTTTCGCTTCGGAGGCGCTCGGCCAGCGCGCCCAAACGCGCGGAATTGCGCGCAACCAGCACGAGGTCGTGGCCGCGGCGTGCAAAACGATCGGCGTACACGGCACCGATCCCTGTCGACGAGCCAGTCACGAGGACGGCAGGCTTCATGCTCAAGAGAGTGCTCCCTGACTTATAAATGATGGTCATCATATATATAGATACATGATGGTTGTCATGTATAATGTCAATCGGAATCTGAGGAGACGACGATGAGGGTGAGCCGGCAGCAGGTCTTGGAGAACAAGCGAACCATTATGGAAGCCGCGGGCCGGCTGTTCCGCGCGCGTGGGTTCGAGACCGTTACCGTGACTGACGTCATGAAATCAGCCGGGCTGACGCACGGCGGGTTCTACAGCTATTTCAAGTCCAAGGATGATCTGATCGCCCAGACCTTGGCCGAGCTACAGGGGGGAACCGAGCCGCTCACCGCCGATCTTGCGACCCTTGGGGAGCAATACCTGACACTGGAGCACCGAGACAATTTTGCGTGCGGCTGTCCGGTTGCCGCGCTCGCGTCAGAGACCATCCATCAACCCGGCGGAGCCCGTGCTGAGATGACAGCGGGGCTCAAGCGTCAAATCGATCGCCTCAGTCAGGTGGCCCCAGGCTCGGATCAGGCCCATAGGCGCCGTGCCGCGATCGGCAGTTGGGCCGCGATGGTGGGCGCCCTGATCTTGGCGCGCATGAGCGATGATCGAGAGTTATCGGAAGAGGTTCTTAGTCAGACACGAGAGTGGCTCGCCGCGCAGGACCGGAAAGGGCGAAACCCCTGCGGCGGCAGCTCGTGAGAATATGGATTTTCGGCAAATGGCCACACGCCGGCTGTTCGTGCCAGCCGCTGTGGACGTCCGCCCTCCGCCCGTTGCAGCCGTTAGGACAGCGAAGCTGATCGTTTGTCTTGGGTCATTGCTTCCCCTTCAGCCTCTGCAGCGGTCACGCATGATCGGCCGATCCTGGTTTTCCGTCGTAGGCCATCCTCTCCATCAGAGTTTTTCCACCGGCAAGAGCGTCAAGCCGAGTCGCCGTTGCCCTGTGTAGTGTCGTGTTCCGGACCCGGCACGCCAGCGTCCCGTTGGCGACCTCGTCGCCGCGCGCCGTGTGCTTTGCGGCTGCCGTAGCCGCGATCCGAGCGGATGAAGGCCTCGACCATATGCGGGATCAGGGCCGCCGCCCCGACAGGCTCATAAAGGCGGCTGTATTCCGCCGCGTGCTCATCGAGTTCCGGTTTGAGCGGCTCGGGAAGAGTGATCGCCATGCGCACTGTCCCGAGCGGCCCTGGAGAAACCCCAGTCAGAGGTGCCCACGCCATCCCGTATCGATCGCGCTCTGGCATTCGTGGGGACGGCCGCCGTTGTGGCGCGGGGACGCGCGGCCTGTCAGCCGACCGGCGGCAGCGCGGCAAGCCATCCGTCAGTCTGCCGTAACTCTCCGACGGTTAATGGCCCGCATCTCATCGGCTGCCATCCGGAGAGACATCCAGCGGGTCACGCTCTGACCGCGTCAAGTGGCAGACGGATGACCTACAAGGAGTTGCTATATGAAGATCACATCGCTTTTCCGTCTTGTCGCGCTGCTGGTCGTCCTCGGCCCGAGTGGCAAGGCTGCGGCGGCCAGCTTTGAAGGCTATGCTGGGGTCAATCTCAACGTTCGCTCTGGGCCGAACGTGCGTTTCCCGACGGTCGGCGTTCTCGGAGCAGGCTCGCCGCTGACGATCCATGGCTGCCTGACCGGCTACACCTGGTGCGACGTCAGTGCCTCCGGATTCCGTGGCTGGGCGTCGGGCGCCCTCATTCAGTTCAGCTACGAGACGCGGCGCGTCTATGTTCCGGCCTGTGCGCCGCGCGTCGAGATGCCGATCGTGACGTTTCACATCGATACGTACTGGCGCGACTATTACCGCGAACTGCCGCTCTACGGCGACTTGCCGCGGTGGGTCGACTATCATTGGGACGAAAACAATCCGCCGCCCGGCTGGCGAGACAATTGGGATGATGATTATTCCGGCCACGACGACGACTGATACGGATGGATCCTCGACGTCGTCTCCGAAGCATTACGATCGCAGCGCAGGAACGACGAGGAACGGGATCATGCCGATGACGACGCTGACCAGTGCCAGCAGGATCACCGCGTCGTAGCCGTGCGTGAGGTCGTGGATGACGCCGCCGCTCCACGATCCCAGCGCGGAGCCGAGGCCGCTGCCGATCGTGATGGTGCCGTAGATCGTGCCGAGCCGCTTGCCGCGGAAGATCTTCATCGCGGTCGCTGATAACAGCGGGCCGCGCGAGCCGATCATGCTGCCGAAGCAGACGACGAAGCCGGCGAGCAGGAAGATGTTGGGCCAGAATTGCAACGCCCATAGCATCAGGATGCCCGCGATCGACACCGCGTAGGAGAACAGTACCGATGGCCTGCGCCCGATCAGCCCGTCCAGCGCAGAGACGCCGAGCATGCCAAACAGCAGGACGACCCCGGAGAAGCCCCAGGCGGTGGCGGCCTGTAGCGGTGCAAAGCCGGCATCGATCAGATAGGCGACGACCTGCGGCGCGATCGCATACATGCCGATCGCGGTGAAGAAGAAGGTCGCAAACAGCGCCCAGAAGGCATGGTGGCGCAGCGCCCGCGCCAAGGTCCAGGCGTCGTCGGCGAGTTCATCTGTCATCGGCTTGGTGATGTGAGGCGCACCGGCGGCAAACAGCCGCCATGGCAGCAGCGCCAGCGGCACGAGCAGGAGGAAGGCCAGGGCACCGAATAGTTGATACGCGCTGCGCCAGCCGATGGCCTCGATCACGAGCTGTGAGCCCGGCAGCAGGATCAGCACGCCGGCCCCGGTCGCCGAGTAGATCACGGCCATGGCGGTCGGCAGCTTCCTGCCGAACCATCGGCCGAGCAGGATGGAGTTGGGCACATTGCCGATCAGCGCAATGCCGGTACCGACGCACAGGCCGATGCTGAGCTGGAACTGCCATAGTGCCTGCGCATGCGCGGCGGCCGTGAAGGCCGAACCCAGTAGCAGGAGGCCGAGCGCAAACACGGCGCGTGGTCCGGAGTGGTCGAACAACCGCCCGATGGCAGGCGCGGCAAGGCCGCCGGCCAAGGCGGTCATCGAATAGATCGAGACCACCTCAGAGCGGTCCCAGCCAAAGCTGTCGGAGATCGGCTTGAGAAAGACTGTGAAGCTTTCGCCGAGCCCGCGGCCGAGCACCGACAATGCGAAGCACAGGCTCAGCACGACGAACGCGGTCCGCCGCGCTCTGGTCGGCGGGATCGGCGTCTCCTCGACTGGCGCTGGCTCTGGCGGCGCGCTGATCGTCATGGCTGTCAGGGAGCGCTTTTCGGCGCGCCCTGACAAGCAGGCAAAAGCGAATGCGGCTATGCAGGCTTGACCAGCACGTGACGCTTCTTGCCGAGCGACAGCTTGATCACGCCCTCGCTGGTCAGGTCCTTGGACGTCAGCGCCATCTTCTCGTCGGTGACCGCGACGTCGTTGACGCGCAGGCCGCCGCCCTTGATCTGGCGCCGTGCCTCACCGTTGGAGGCGACGAGGCTGGCTTTGACGAAAGCGTTGAGCACGCCGAGCCCGGCGTCGAGCTCACTCTTGGCGACCTCGACCGTCGGCAGGTTCTCGGCGATTGCGCCTTCCTCGAAGGTGCGGCGCGCGGTCTCGGCCGCGGTGCGCGCGGCCTCCTCGCCATGCAGCAAGGTCGTCGCCGCATCCGCCAGCGCCTTCTTGGCCTCGTTGATCTCGGCGCCCTGGAGCGCTCCGAGCTTCTCGATCTCCGACAGCGGCAGGGTCGTGAACAGCTTGAGGAACTTGACGACGTCGGCGTCCTCGGTGTTGCGCCAGTACTGCCAGAAATCATACGGACTGCACTGGTCGGCGTTGAGCCAGATCGCGCCCTGCGCGGTCTTGCCCATCTTGGCACCGGAGGCGGTGGTGAGCAGCGGCGTGGTGAGCGCGAACAATTGCTCGGTGCCCATGCGGCGGCCGAGCTCGACGCCGTTGACGATGTTACCCCACTGGTCGGAGCCGCCCATCTGCAGCCGGCAGCCGGTACGGCGTGAAAGCTCCACGAAGTCGTAGGCCTGGCAGACCATGTAGTTGAACTCGATGAAGCTCATCTCCTGCTCGCGCTCGAGCCGCAGCCGCACGGAGTCCATGGTCAGCATGCGGTTGACCGAGAAGTGCCGGCCGATGTCGCGCAGCATCTCGATCCAATTGAGCTTGGTCAGCCATTCGGCATTGTCGAGCATGATGGCGTCGGTGGCGCCGTTGCCGTAGCGCAGGACCTTCGCGAACACGCCGCGGATCGAGGCCTTGTTGGCTTCGATCTCGTCCACCGTGCGCATCGCGCGGGTCTCGTCCTTGCCGGAGGGATCGCCGACCATGGTGGTGCCGCCGCCCATCAGGGTGATCGGCTTATTCCCGGTCTGCTGCAGCCAGTACAGCATCATCATGGTCAGGAAGTTGCCGATGTGCAGCGAGCGTGCGGTGCAGTCATAGCCGACATAGGCGGTCGCCTGGCCCTTGGCGGCGAGCGCGTCGAGGCCCTCGAAATCCGAACACTGATGAATGAACCCGCGGCTTTGCAGCACGTTCAGGAAATCAGACTTGAAGCCAGTCATGGTCGGGCTGCTCTGAGCTTTTGTTTACGGTATTGGCCTGATGTCGCGGCCGGCTGCGGGAGGGTGGCTGCCGCCGGTCCGGGCGTTGTGGCATTATAGGACGCGCCGGGCTTGTACAAGGTCATGTGCAGGATGCCGGCGGGACCTCAAATCAGCCGCACTTCCGGGCGAGGCCGGGATTTTCAGGTTCGACTGCAATGATTCTGACCGCACTTGGCCTCATGAGTGGCACCTCGCTGGACGGGGTGGATCTGGCCTTAATCGAGACCGACGGGCGGCAGATCAAGAGCCTCGGTCCGTCCGGCTATCGGCCTTACAGCCCCGCTGAGCGCAGCCTGCTGCGCGAGGCGCTCGCCGATGCCGTGCAGATCGAGCGGCGCGAGGCGCGCCCGGGGCGGGTACGCGACGCCGAGCAGGCCGTGACATTGGCGCATGCCGAGGCGATCGCGGCGTTCCTCGCCCAGCACAGGCTGAAGCCCGAGGACATCGACATCGTCGGCTTCCACGGCCAGACCGTGCTGCACCGGCCGGAGCGACGCCTGACGGTGCAGATCGGCGATGCCGGCGCGCTCGCCAAAGCCGTCCATATCCCCGTCATGCACGATTTCCGTGCTGCCGACGTCGATTTCGGCGGGCAGGGCGCCCCCTTCGTGCCCGTCTATCACCGTGCGCTGGCGCAATCGCTGTCGCGGCCGGGGCCGATCGCTGTCGTTAATATCGGCGGCGTCTCCAACATCACCTATATCGACGGCGAGGACGTGCTGATCGCCTGCGACACCGGACCGGGCAATGCGCTGCTCGACGACTTCATGCACCGCACGACCGGGCAGGCGTTCGATCAGGATGGCCGCGTGGCGGAGCAGGGCACGCCGGACGAGGCGTGGATCGCGCGCGCGCTGGCGTTGCCGTTCTTCGCGCTGCCGCCGCCGAAATCGCTCGACCGCAACGACTTCGCTGCGCTGAAGCTCGGCGATATGAGCGCGGCCGACGGCGCGGCGACGCTGACGGCGTTCACGGCGGCCGCGATCGCGCGCATCGTGCCGCTGCTGCCCAAGCCGCCGGCGAGCTGGATCGTGTGCGGCGGCGGCGCACGCAACCACACCATGATGCGGATGCTGCGCCAGCGTCTCGCGCCGGCGAGCGTCGAGTCGGCGGATGCGCTCGGCTGGTCGGCCGATGCGATCGAGGCCCAGGCATTCGGCTTCCTGGCCGTCCGCGGCATGAAGGGGCTGCCGCTGAGCTATCCGACGACCACGGGCGTGCCGTTCCCGATGACCGGCGGGGTGATCGCGCGGCCCTGATCCATGCAGGTGCATCAAACTTGACAGTCAATGCAGATGCATCTAGTTTGATGCATCTGCATCAAACTGCCGGGGATGTCATGCCTGTTCTGAAGCTGATCAGCCACACGCTCTGCCCCTATGTGCAGCGCGCGGTCATCGCGCTCACCGAGAAGGGCATTGCCTTCGAGCGGATCGACATCGATCTCGCCAACAAGCCCGACTGGTTCCTGAAGATCTCGCCGCTGGGCAAGGTGCCGGTGCTGGTGGTGCCCACGCCGCAAGGCGAGGTGGCGCTGTTCGAGAGCAACGTGATCTGCGAGTACATCGAGGAGACGCAAGGCGGCGCGAAGCTGCATCCTGACGATGCGCTGGCCCGGGCGCAGCATCGGGCTTGGATGGAGTTCGGCTCGGCGATATCAGGCGATCTTTGGGGTCTCGAGACGACGCAGGATGCTGCCGTGTTCGCCGCCAAGCGCGAGGCGCTGATCGCGAAGTTCGCACGCGTCGAAGCGGCGCTGGGCGAGGGGCCGTTTTTCGCGGGTGCGCAGTTCAGCCTGGTCGATGCGGTGTTCGCGCCGATCTTCCGCTACTTCGATGTGTTCGATGGTTACGTTGATCTCGGTATCTTCGCCGCCACCCCGAAGGTTCGTGCGTGGCGCGATCAGCTGGCGCAGCGGCTGAGCGTCGCGGCCGCAGTCAGCAACGACTATCCGCAGCTGCTCCGCGCATTCCTGGCGCGGCACGATGCCTATTTGTTGAAGCAGGCGGCGTAGTTCGAGCGTGTGGCTGATAGTTCGTAGGGTGGGCAAAGCCGCAGATCGGCGCGAAGCGGCGATCGAAGGCGTGCCCACCGTTGGCTCCGCGCCGGCGGTTGGGAATGGTGGGCACGGCGCTTCGACGACCATCCGAGTCGATGGAGCGTCGGATGCGCCTTTGCCCACCCTACAGCAGCTATGCGCTTAGCCTCACCTCACATTAGCGAGCCGCATGTCCAGATAGGCCGTGATGGTCTCCATCAGCGGCTCGAGCTTGCCGTCGAAGAAGTGGTTGGCGCCGGGGATGACCTGCTGGTCGATCACGATGCCCTTCTGCGTCTTCAGCTTCTCGACCAGGGTGTTGACGTCCTTCGGCGGCACCACCGCGTCCTTCTCGCCGTGCACGATCAGGCCCGAGGACGGGCAGGGCGCCAGGAACGAGAAGTCGTAGAGATTGGCGGGCGGGGCGATCGAGATGAAGCCCTCGACCTCGGGGCGGCGCATCAGGAGCTGCATGCCGATCCAGGCGCCGAACGAGAAGCCGGCGACCCAGCAGGCGCGCGCCTCGGGGTTGATCGTCTGCGCCCAGTCGAGCGCCGAGGCGGCATCCGACAGCTCGCCGGTGCCGTGGTCGAACGAGCCCTGGCTGCGGCCGACACCACGGAAATTGAAGCGCAGCACCGAGAAGCCGCGATGCGCGAAGGCGTAGTAGCACTGGTACACGATCTGATGGTTCATCGTGCCATGGAACTGCGGATGCGGATGCAGGATCATCGCGATCGGCGCGTTCTTCTGCTTCGCCGGATGGTAACGGCCTTCGAGGCGGCCGGCCGGACCGTTGAAGATGACTTCAGGCATCAGAGAATCCTTGGCAGAGCATCGACCGACTTCGTCCGTGCCTCATCTGGCGCCTCGCCGAAGACATCAGCTGGGGACATCAGCAGGAAAAGTGGTGATCGAGCGCCATCCGTTCGCTTGGACGGAGCAGCGCTGGCGTGACTGGAAGTTGGCCTTCTAGCATGGAGCGCGGGGCAAAAAGCAAGGATTTTCAACGCCCGGCGACGGGGAGAAGGGCTTCGAACCCACGTCGTCGGCGCGAGCCGCGCTTGCGCGCGAGATCAGCCCGTCCGCTCAGGATCTCCCTGCAGCTGGTTGAAAGTCTTGGAATTTTCCGCCTCCGGCGGAGCGGCGCCAGGGCTCGGTGCGGACATCTGCTCCAACTGCACCGCGGCGCTGCGATAGCGACGGCTGCCTTGGATGGACTGTCCGGTGTCGAAGGTCAGGCCAAAATCGCCTGATGGCAGCACCGAGAGCGCGGTCACCCGCGCGAGGTTGGCCAGCCGGCTGCGGTGGATGCGAACGAGCCCGAAACGAGCGAGCTCGATTTCGGCGGCCGAGAGCGTCCCGCGGATCAGGTGCTGGCGTCCGCCTGCCATGGTGTACTCGATATAATTGCCGGCCGACGCCACCCACAGGATCTCCGCCGGCGCAATCCGGGTCCGGCTCGTGCCATCACGCAACCAGAGGGCGGCCGGGACAGCCGTGTCGTTCTCCCGCTCCGGGGACACGCTCCGTGCGCTGCCGGCGTGGTAGCCGTCCCAGAGCCAGAGCGTGGTGCTGATGAGCAGTACCGTCATGATGTCCTTCCTGAACTCGTACAGCAGCGTCGGCCAGGAGAGATTGAAATCGTAGCTGCCGCCCACAGTCCAGATCAGCAGCTTGCGCAACGCCACCATGCCGAGCATGTGCAGCGCCGAGAAGGCGAGGAGAGCTGCCGCGGCGAGGATCGCGCGACGGACGATACCAGATGAGCCGCGAATCGATCGGACGGTCGCCACCAGCAAGGGCGCCAGCAGAATGACGAACAGAATGCTCGTCAATTCGAACAGCATCGGCTTTTCGAGGTCGTAGGCGGCGCCTCGCCGGAAGGCATCGTGGGCTGATGAAAAGGCGTTGATGATGCCGATGCCGACGGATAGCGCGGCTGTCGTCGCATAGAAGATCCGATCGTTCGGACGCAGGATCAGATCATTGATCTTGTTCATGGGACCGCACCCGCCATTCTCCAGGCGAGCGACGATATCACCATGTCGCCTGGTCGGCAGCATGGGGCTTGCCGCGTCCCCGGCCGCCGACACGTCGCATCGCGATCACTGCAGTCGCCCCGACTATCACCCAGTCACCGCTGATCCCGCGATGACCACCGCTCGTCCCCGGTGGCGGCTTTTCATCCCGCGGGCGGGCGGGCCGATCCCAAACCGGCTCGACTTCGGTCGCTTGGCTTGCAGATTGCGTGTCGGACATCTCAACGCAGCGCCGGCGCGACGATCACACCCGCGTCCGGCCCAGGAAGGCGATCATTATGTCGGCATCCCAACCATACTCGCCCTCGGAGCGGCGCATCGATCTTGACTGGGTCCGGATTGGCGCCTTCGGCCTGCTGATCCTCTACCACGTCGGCATGCTCTACGTATCCTGGGGCTTCCACATCAAGAGCGACCATCGGCTGGTCTGGCTGGAGCCAGTGATGCTGCTGGTCAACCCGTGGCGGCTGTCGCTGCTGTTCCTGGTCTCCGGCGTCGCGACCCGCTTCATGCTCGGCAAAAACCACCGGAGGGCGCTGCTCCGCGCGCGCTCGGCCCGGCTGCTCATTCCGCTCGTCTTCGGCATGCTGGTGATCGTGCCGCTGCAGTCCTATGCGCAGGTCATCGAGAGCGTCGGCTATTCCGGCGGCTTTCCTGACTTCTACCTTCGGCACTATCTCAGCTTCTCCGTGCAGTTTTGCCCGGGGCCCTGCATCATGATGCCGACCTGGAACCATCTCTGGTTCGTGCTCTATCTCTGGGTCTACACCGCGTCCGTGATCGGCGTGCTGGCCATCTGGCCGGCGCTGGCGGAGCGGCTCGGCGCGGGGCTTGGCGCCGTGCTCCGCGGGCCTTGGCTGTTGATCCTGCCGTGCCTTCTGTTCGTTGCCTGGCGGGTGGTTCTGTTCCCGCTGTTTCCGTCGACCCATGCACTGCTGGGCGATTGGTACGATCACGCCGACTATGCGACCTCCTTTCTGATCGGCTTCCTGCTGGCCAGGGATGAGACTGTGTGGGCCACGCTGGAGCGGTGGCGCTGGGTTGCGCTGGCGGCCGCGGCCGGTGTCTTCACGGTCTTCCTCTCGATCCGTGCGGGCTTCGGTCTGACGCTCGCGCCGCTGCCGACGCTCAAGACGATCGCTGGTGTCGTCTATGGCTGCTATCAATGGCTGGCGATGGCTGCGGTGCTCGGGATGGCGCGGCGCCTGGTCACGGCCGATGGGCCGGTGCGGCGCTATCTCACGGATGCGATGTTTCCCTATTACATCGTGCATCAGACCGCGATCATCATGATCGCGCACGCTCTGCAGGGCAGCGGCCTCTCCGCCGGGCTGGAAGCGGGGATCATCATGGCGGGCACTGTCGCCACCTGCGTTGTTACCTACGAGATCGTGAGGCGGGTCAGCTGGCTGCGGCCGCTGTTCGGGTTGCGGATGGGGACGAACGCGCCGGTGAAGGCCGTTCAGCAGTCGGCCTGAGATGCGGTTCCGATTGGCGCGGTCGCACAAGGTGGTAAGAGAGGCCATGCCGGATCGCGTCTATCTCGACTGGAATGCCACCACGCCGCTGCGGCCCGAGGCGCGCGCGGCGATGCTGGCCGCGTTCGATCTCGTCGGCAATCCGTCGTCGGTGCACGATGAAGGCCGCAAGGCGCGGCGGATGATGGAAGAGGCCCGCGCGGCGATCGCCCGCGGCCTCGGCACGGTCGCACGCCGCGTCGTGTTCACCTCCGGCGGCACGGAGGCCAATACGCTGGCCTTGAGCCCCGGGCTGAAGGCGCCGGCCGGACCGGTGGAGCGGCTGCTGGTCTCGGCGGTCGAGCATGCCTCGGTGCTGGCCGGCGGCCGGTTTGCGCCGGAGGCGGTGCAGATAATCCCGGTCGATCGGTCCGGCGTGGTCGATCTCGGCCGGCTGGCAGCGCTCCTGGCCGGCGGTCCGCCGGCGCTGGTCTCGGTGATGGGGGCCAACAACGAGACCGGCGTGCTTCAACAGGTTTCGCAAGTCGCTGAGATCGTCAGCCAGGCCGGCGGCCTGCTGCATGTCGACGCGATCCAGGCGTTCGGCAAAATTCCTCTCGATATCAACCAGATGGGTGCAAATCTTGTGACAGTCTCTGCGCACAAGATCGGAGGCCCCAAGGGTGTCGGCGCGCTGGTGCTGGGCGCCGGGGTCGAGGACGTCATCCCGGTCCTGAGGGGCGGCGGCCAGGAGCGGGGGCGCCGCGCCGGAACCGAAAATCTGGCTGGGATCGCCGGCTTCGGCGCCGCGGCGGGCGCGGCTCTGGCGGGACTTGAGGCGGATCTCCCCCGGCTTACGGCGCTCCGCGACAATCTGGAGACCGGCCTGCGTAAGACGGCCGGCGTTACCGTCTTTTCGTCCGATGCCCCGCGGCTGCCCAATACCACGCTGTTTACGGCACCCGGGCTGAAGGCCGAAACCGCCGTGATCGGCTTCGATCTTGAAGGTATTGCAGTATCTTCCGGTTCGGCCTGCTCCTCGGGGAAGGTTCAGGCCTCGCACGTGCTGGAGGCCATGGGCGCCAGTTCCGCCGCCGCCCAGGGAGCGGTGCGCCTCAGTCTGGGCTGGTCCACGACGTCAGCGGAGGTCGATCGGGCCGTCGAGGCTTGGCGAAAGCTGTCGATGACCCTACTTAAAGGACGTGACGAAACAGCGCTTGAGCGATTCTAAGGGCGTGATTTCGTCTGCGAAACGTCGTAAGACGGTTCCAGAGATGTCCACCGCGGTCCTTGAAACCGCGAGCGGAGGATGGAATGCCAGCCGTACAAGAGACGGTCGACCGCGTCAGGCGGATCGACGTTGACCAATATCGCTATGGATTCGAAACAGTCATCGAATCCGAGAAGGCCCCCAAGGGCCTGTCCGAAGACACGATCCGCTTCATCTCGGGCAAGAAGAACGAGCCCGCCTGGATGCTCGAATGGCGCCTGGAGGCCTATCGCCGCTGGCTGACCATGCAGGAGCCGACCTGGGCGCGCGTCGACTATCCGAAGATCGACTTCCAGGACCTGTACTACTACGCCGCGCCGAAGCCGAAGAAGCAGCTCTCCTCGATCGACGAGATCGATCCGGAGATCCTGAAGACCTATGAGAAACTCGGCATTCCCCTGCGCGAGGTCGCGATCCTCGAGGGCGTGGAGCCTGTGCCCGGCGCTGGCACTCCGGAGACGCGCAAGATTGCCGTCGACGCGGTGTTCGATTCGGTGTCGGTGGCGACGACCTTCAAGGAGGAGCTGAAGAAGGCCGGCGTGATCTTCATGCCGATCTCGGAGGCGATCCGCGAATATCCCGAGCTGGTGCAGAAATATCTCGGCAGCGTGGTGCCGACGTCGGACAACTTCTACGCCACCCTGAACTCGGCGGTGTTCTCCGACGGCTCGTTCGTCTACGTGCCGCCGGGCGTGCGCTGCCCGATGGAGTTGTCGACCTATTTCCGCATCAACGAGCGCAACACCGGCCAGTTCGAGCGCACGCTGATCATCGCCGACAAGGGCGCCTATGTCAGCTATCTCGAAGGCTGCACGGCGCCGCAGCGCGACGAGAACCAGCTGCATGCGGCGGTCGTCGAGCTGGTCGCGATGGACGACGCCGAGATCAAGTACTCGACGGTGCAAAACTGGTATCCTGGCAATTCGGAAGGCAAGGGCGGCATCTACAATTTCGTCACCAAGCGTGGCGACTGCCGTGGCGCCAATTCAAAGATCTCCTGGACCCAGGTCGAGACGGGATCGGCGATCACCTGGAAGTATCCGAGCTGCATCCTGCGCGGCGACAATTCGCGCGGCGAGTTCTACTCGATCGCGATCTCCAACGGCTTCCAGCAGGTCGACTCAGGCACCAAGATGATCCATCTCGGCAAGAACACGTCGAGCCGGATCATCTCCAAGGGCATCGCCGCGGGCCGCTCGCAGAACACCTATCGCGGTCTGGTGACGGCGCATCGGAAGGCCACCGGCGCGCGCAACTTCACCGCCTGCGATTCGCTCCTGATCGGCGACAAATGCGGCGCGCATACGGTGCCCTATATCGAGGCCAAGAACTCCTCGGCGACCTTCGAGCATGAGGCAACGACGTCCAAGATCTCCGAGGACGTGCTGTTCTACTGCATCCAGCGCGGCCTGAGCCAAGAGGAAGCAGTCGGGCTCGTCGTCAACGGCTTCGTCAAGGACGTGCTGCAGCAGCTGCCGATGGAGTTTGCCGTCGAGGCGCAGAAGCTGATTTCGATCAGCCTCGAAGGATCGGTCGGCTAAGGCCGCCTTCCGAGAGGGCCGCCGCGCGGCCTTCTCCAGCATCCGCTTTGTGAGCCTCGGTCCTTCGCGATGCGCCTGCGGCGCTCCGAGAGGACGAGGGACAGATAGAAGAGAAAACCATGGCACTACTCGAAATCAAGAACCTGCAGGTCCGCGTCGAGGAGCGCGAGATCCTTCACGGCCTGACGCTGACGATCGACGAAGGCAAGGTGCATGCGATCATGGGGCCGAACGGCTCCGGCAAGTCGACGCTGAGCCACGTCATCGCCGGCAAGCCGGGCTATGAGGTGACCGGGGGCGAGATCCTGTTCAAGGGCGAGGATCTCTTGGCGATGGCGCCGGACGAGCGCGCCGCCAAAGGCGTGTTCCTGGCGTTCCAGTATCCGGTCGAGATCCCCGGCGTCGCCACCATGACGTTCCTGCGCACCGCGCTGAACGCCCAGCGCAAGGCGCGTGGCGAGGAGGAGTACTCGACGCCCGACTTCCTGAAGAAGGTGCGAGAGATCTCCAAGCAGCTCAGCATTCCGCAGGACATGCTCAAGCGCGGCGTCAATGTCGGCTTCTCCGGCGGCGAGAAGAAGCGCAACGAGGTGCTGCAGATGGCGCTGTTCCAGCCGTCGCTCTGCATCCTCGACGAGATGGATTCCGGCCTCGACATCGACGCGCTGCGCATCGCGGCCGACGGCGTCAACGCGCTGCGCTCACCGGAGCGCTCGATGATCGTGATCACCCATTATCAGCGGCTGCTGAACTACATCGTGCCCGACGTCGTTCACGTGATGTCGAAGGGCCGCGTCGTGAAGAGCGGCGGCAAGGAGCTCGCGCTCGAGCTGGAGGCGTCCGGTTACGCCCAGTTCGAAGACGCGGCCTGATCGCTGGCCGGAATGGATCTGTGATGAACGTAGCTCTGGTCAAGAACGACAGCGGTCCGGCGGCGAGCAGCGTGTTCGCTGCCGCACAGGGCCGGCTGCCCGGCGCCGGCAAGGTGGCGGATGTCAGGCGCGAGGCCTTCGCGGCCTTCGAACGCACCGGCCTGCCACACCGGCGCATCGAGGAATGGAAGTACACGGACTTGCGCGCCCTGGTGCGCGAGGTGCTGCCGCTGGCCGGTGCGCCCGATGCGGCTGCATTGGCGAAGGCGAAAGCAGCAATCGCCCTGGTCGCGATCGACGGCGCGGCCAAGCTGGTGCTGGTCGATGGCGTGGTCGCAGCCGAACTGTCCGACCTCGCCGCGCTTCCGGCGGGCGTCACCGTGCGTACGTTGCGCGCGGTGCTGGACGAGGCCTCGAACGAGTCCCGCGGTGACCTGCTGCTGACCAAGGCCACCGATCCAATGCTGTCGCTGAACGCGGCGCTTGCGACCGATGGCGTCGTGGTCACGGTGGCCGATGGTGCCCAGTTGTCTGCACCGCTGCACCTGATCCACGTCGCCACGACTTCGAAGGCCGCACGCTACAGCCGCTCGCATGTGAAGGTCGGGCAGGGCGCTCGCGCGACGCTGGTCGAGACGTCCATCGCCGCTGATGGCGTTGCCGCCTATCAGGCCAACGATACGGGCGTGATCTGGGTCGGCGACGGCGCCCAGCTGTCGCACATCCGTCTGATGCGCGATGCCGCCGATGCGGTGAACATCTCCTCCGAGCTGTTCACGGTCGGCGCCAAGTCCAAGCTCAGCCTGTTCAACATGACCAGCGGCGGCGCGGTCAGCCGGCTGCAGGCGTTCTTCACGCTAGCGGGCGAATCCAGTGAGCTGATCGTTAACGGCGTCAACCTGCTGCGTGACAAGCAGCATGGCGACATGACACTGGTGGTCGACCACGCCGTGCCCGGCTGCACCAGCCGCGAGAACTTCCGCGCCGTGCTCGACGATCGCGCCCATTCGGTGTTCCAGGGACGCATCATCGTCCGCCCCGACGCGCAGCAGACCGACGGCAAGATGATGACCCGGGCACTGCTGCTGTCCGACGAGGCCGAGGCCGACTCCAAGCCGGAGCTCGAGATCTTCGCCGACGACGTCTCCTGCGGGCACGGCGCCACCGCCGGCGCGCTCGACGACAGCCTGCTGTTCTATCTGCGCGCCCGTGGCCTCCCCGAGAAGCAGGCGCAGGCGCTGCTGATCCAGGCCTTCGTTGGCGAGGCCATTGAGGCGATCGAGGACGATGGCCTGCGCGAGCGCGTGATTGCGACCGCCCAGGATTGGCTGGAGGGCCGCGCATGAGCACGCATCCGGCCGTTTCCAACGGGTCCTACGACGTCGCCCGCATCCGCGAGGATTTCCCGGCGCTGGCGCTCAAGGTCTACGGCAAGAAGCTGGTCTATCTCGACAACGCCGCCTCCGCGCAGAAGCCGCGCGCGGTGCTCGATCGCATGACGCAGGCCTACACCAGCGAATATGCCAACGTGCATCGCGGCCTGCATTATCTCGCCAACGCCGCGACCGAAGCCTATGAGGGCGGCCGCGAGCGCGTGACCCGCTTCCTCAATGCGCGGCGCAGCGAGGAGATCATCTTCACCCGCAATGCCACTGAGGCGATCAACCTCGTCGCGTCGTCGTGGGGCGGTCCGAATGTCGGCGAGGGCGACGAGATCGTGCTCTCGATCATGGAGCACCACTCCAACATCGTGCCGTGGCATTTCTTACGCGAGCGCCAGGGCGCCGTGATCAAGTGGGCGCCAGTCGACGACGACGGCAACTTCCTGATCGACGAGTTCGAGAAGCTGCTGACGCCGAGGACGAAGCTCGTCGCGATCACGCAGATGTCCAACATGCTGGGCACGCTGGTCCCGGTGAAGGAGGTCGTCCGGATCGCGCATGCGCGGGGCATCCCCGTGCTGATCGACGGCAGCCAGGCCGCCGTCCATCTTGCGATCGACGTCCAGGACATCGACTGCGACTTCTACGTCTTCACCGGCCACAAGCTGTACGGGCCGACCGGCATCGGCGTGCTCTACGGCAAATACGATCTGCTCGCCGCGATGCGCCCCTACAATGGCGGCGGCGAGATGATCCGCGAGGTGTCGCGCGATGTCGTCACCTATGGCGATCCGCCGCACCGGTTCGAGGCGGGCACGCCGATGATCGTCGAGGCGGTCGGGCTCGGCGCTGCGATCGACTACGTCAACTCGGTCGGCAAGGAGCGCATCGCCGCGCATGAGCACGACCTGCTCACCTATGCCCAGGAGCGGCTGCGCGAGATCAATTCGGTCAGGCTGATCGGCACCGCCAAGGGCAAGGGGCCGGTGATCTCGTTCGAGATGAAGGGCGCGCATGCGCACGATGTCGCCACCGTGATCGACCGCCAGGGCGTCGCGGTGCGCGCGGGCACACATTGCGTGATGCCGCTTTTGGAGAGATTCAACGTCACGGCGACCTGCCGGGCCTCGTTTGGCATGTACAATACGAGGGAAGAGGTCGATCAGCTGGCACAGGCACTGATCAAGGCGCGGGATTTGTTTGCATGACCGACACGGCCGAAGTCAAAACTCAGTCCGTCGAAACGCAGTCGGCGCTGCCGGCAGAGGAGACCGAGCGTCTCTCGGGTGAGATCATCGCCGCGTTGAAAACGGTGTTCGATCCGGAGATCCCGGCTGACATCTACGAGCTAGGCCTGATCTACAAGGTCGATATCAAGGACGATCGCAGCGTCGATGTGGTGATGACCTTGACGACGCCGAACTGCCCGGCGGCCGGCGAACTGCCGACCATGGTCGAGAACGCCATTGCCAGTGTCCCGGGCGTGGGTGTGGTGAGCGTCAACATCGTCTGGGAGCCGCAATGGACTCCGGACCGGATGAGCGACGAGGCCCGCCTCGTCCTCAACATGTGGTGAGGCACGAAGTTTGAATGGTGGGCGGGATTGATCCACCGCCGGGATTGACCAAATGACCGATATGACCAACACGCCAGTCGCCAGTAAGCCCAAGCCGCGGCCCCGTCCGCAGGTGATGCGGCTGACCGATGCCGCCGCGACGCGCATCCGTGAGCTGACCGCGCGTGCCGAGTCCGAGATCATCGGCCTGCGGGTCGGCGTCAAGAACGGCGGCTGCGCCGGCCAGTCCTATACGGTCGAATATGCCCATGACATCCGGCCAACCGACGAAGTCGTCGAGGACAAGGGCGTCAAGATCCTGGTCGATCCCAAGGCCGTGCTGTTTTTGCTCGGCACCGAGATGGACTACCAGACCGACAAGATGCAGGCGCAGTTCGTCTTCAACAATCCGAACCAGATCAGCGCCTGCGGCTGCGGCGAGTCGGTGCAGCTGAAGCCCGCCGAGGTCTGATCGTCGGATTTCGACCCGGCATATCCGGCACATCTGTCGTGTTCGCGACATTGACAGGCTGGCCTCGGCAGGCCGACAAACGCATCATGCGTTTTTGAATCGTCCCGGCCGGAGGTCACGCCGCGATGGATCGCGAATATCTCGAGGAGCTGTTCGCCGGCTTCGGACCGGTCACCATCCGGCGGATGTTCTCCGGCTTCGGCATCTCTGCCGATGGCATCAATTTCGCTCTGGCGCTGCGCAGCGGGCTTTATCTGCGCGCTGATGAAGCGAGCTTTGCCAAGTTCGAAGCCGCGGGCTCCAAGCCGTTCTCCTACGAGACAAGGGCGCGATCGATGACAGTTCGCTCCTATTGGCAGGTCCCCGCGCATCTGTTCGACGATAGCGACGAGTTCACGCTGTGGGCGAGGGAGGCGTTTGGCGCCGCGCAAACGGCAGCGCTGGCCAAGCGGATGAAGCAGCGCGCGACGTCCCGAAAGCGCCGCGAGCCGTCTACCGGACGAAATGAGGGCTCGGCTGGAAAGGCCAGCACCTTGAAGAAGACCGCGCCAAAACGGTCGGGATCAGAAAAGACCCCGGCGAAAAAGACGTCGGCGAAAAAGACTGCGGCCAAGAAGACGCTGGCGAAGCCGAAAAAGGCGAAGTCCGCCAAAGCGACCGGCAAAGCTGCAAAGCAGCGGGCTCGTACGTCCCGTGCTCCGTCGGCCAGACGCCGCTGAGATCGAGGATCGGACTATCGCGTGTCCGTCACGCGACCTGGCCGCGCGTCTCTGCGGCGTATTCAGGGTCGGTTTCGCAGACCACGCGATTTCGGCCGTTGCGTTTGGCCGCGTAGAGGCAGGCGTCGGCACGCTCGATCAACGCGTCTGTATCATCGCCGGATCGGAGCATCGACACGCCGACTGAAATCGTCACGCGCCCCAGGATCTCGCCTGTGGACTTCTTCTTCAGCTCCTTGGCAGTGACCGCACGGCGGATCTGGTCGGCGACCGTCAGCGCCTGTCGTAGCGAGGTGTTCGGCAGCACGACGGCGAATTCCTCGCCGCCATAGCGTGCGGCGATGTCCTGTCCCTTGATCGCATGCTTCAGGGTCATGCCGACGAGGCGCAGCACCTGGTCACCGGTGAGGTGGCCATAGGAGTCGTTGAACGACTTGAAATGATCGATGTCGAACATCAGCAGCGAGAGCGGCTGACTGGTGGCGAGCCCCGTCTGCACCGTGGTCTCGATCATGCGATCGAAATATTTGCGGTTGCCGAGGCCAGTGAGCGGATCGGTGAGGCTCTCGGCGCGGATTGCCTCCAGACTCTGCTGCAGCCCGCTGATCTCGTCCTTGGATAGCGACAGGCGCTCCTCGAGCACCTGGTTGGTCTCGCGCATCTGCTTGGTCGAATGCGCGAGCGCCTCGATGATGTCGACGAGCTGCTCGCGGCTGGTGGCCGATGCAAGCATGCGATCGGCGCCGGCGAGGCTCGCATCATAGCTCGCCGTCCGGCCGAGAGCATCCGTGAGCATGCCCATGAGGTCGTCGATCTCGCCGACGACGCGGGCGCCGACCTTGTCGATGCGGTCCGATGTCTTGAGATGCGTGAGGTAGGATTCGTAGAGCTGGTCGAGCTCGGATTGCGACAGCTTGCCGTTGCGCGACAGCGTCTCGTTGATCACCTCGTTCAGCGGCGCGTTGTAGCCCGTCGCATAGACGTACCAGATCTCGTAGTTGCGCGGGTTGGCCAGGTGGCGCAGCGTTTTGATCTGGCTGAGCGCGACCTCGGCGTAGGCCAGCGTGCGTTCGTGTTCGTCAAGCGCATTGACCACCACAGGTTCTCCCAATCGCCCGCGTCGCCGTCACAACAATGAAATAATTAATGCCGGCCAAGCTAAAGGACGTGTGTGAACCAGGGGTAAATACGGCCGTAGAGTCACGGAGAAGCGTCAAGCAACGCTTACAACATGGCGGTCGCGTATATGTGCAATGAGCTACATAAGCGTGCCGTTTCGCGAGCACTGCGTCCCCGCTTCGTCGCAGGACATCTCGCTTCGCATCAACGATGCACCATCGCTGAGGAGTGCGATCAACGCGCTTAACTTATGTGAAGTTCAAGAGCCGAGAGAGCAGAGTTCCAAGCCAACTGATAGCTCGGAACCCTCACTCGATCAGGGCAACGGCGCGCGGACGGGGCGCAGCAGGAAAGCGGGCAGGTGCGAATGATCGGCCGGCTCGTTGTCGTGGTCACGCCGCGGCCGACGCGACTCGTTGCGCGGCTGCTCATGACGTGGCTGCTCGCTACGCGCAGGCCGCGAAGGTGCTGACGCTGCCGGACGTGGCGATGCCGCGACCGGACGCGGCTCACGCTCGCGCGGTTCCCGTTCACGGGGCTCACGCTCACGCGGCTCGCGTTCTCGCGACGTTTTGCTCCGGCTGCGGCGAGAGGCATCGCGCGGACGGCGCTCCCGCTGCTCGTCATCGTGCGAGGACTCCTGCACCTCGTAGTTGCCTTCGATGGTGGGAATGCTCTGCCCGATCAGCTTCTCGATCGCGGTGACTGATTTCTGATCGGCCGGAGCGACGATCGAGATCGCCGTTCCCGTACGTCCGGCACGACCGGTGCGGCCGATGCGGTGAACGTAGTCGTCGGAATGATGCGGCACGTCGAAGTTGAAGACGTGGCTCACTTCGGGAATGTCGAGACCGCGGGCCGCGACATCGGAGGCCACGAGCAACGGCAGCTCGCCCTTGCGGAACTGGTCGAGCGCGGCCGTGCGCGCCGACTGGTCCATATCGCCGTGCAGCGCGCCAACGCTGAAGCCATGCTTCTGCAGCGACTTATGCACGATGGCGACATCGCGCTTGCGGTTGCAGAAGATGATCGCGTTCTTGAGGTCCTTGGCCTCGCGCAGCAGACGGCGTAGCACGTCGCGCTTCTGATGGGCCTCGCGTCCCGACGGCACCTGCAATTGGGTAACAGTGATCGCGGTCGTGGCCGGCTTGGAGACTTCGACCTTCTGCGGATTGTGCAGGAAGGCGTCGGTGATGCGCCGGATTTCCGGCGGCATGGTCGCGGTGAAGAACAGCGTCTGTCGGGTGAAGGGGACGAGCTTGCAGATGCGCTCGATGTCCGGAATGAAGCCCATGTCGAGCATGCGGTCGGCTTCGTCGATGACCAGGAGCTCGACACCGGTCAGCAGCAGGCCGCCGCGTTCGGTGTGGTCGAGCAGGCGGCCCGGCGTTGCGATCAGGACGTCGACGCCCCGGGTCAGCTTGGCGTCCTGGTCGCCGAACGAGACGCCGCCAATCAGCAGGGCGACATTGAGCTTCTGTCCGACGCCGTAGCGATCGAAATTCTCCTTGACCTGGGCCGCGAGCTCACGGGTCGGCTCCAGGATCAGGGTGCGCGGCATTCGTGCGCGGGCGCGGCCCTTTTCGAGGATGGTGAGCATCGGCAGGACGAAGGCGGCAGTCTTGCCGGTACCGGTCTGGGCGATGCCGAGCACGTCGCGGCGCGACAGCACGTGGGGAATCGCCTGTTCCTGAATGGGAGTCGGGGTGGTGTATCCGGTTGCCGCTACTGCAGCCAACACCTTGTCGGACAAGCCGAGATTGGAAAAAGACATCGAGCCTCTATGTCACGCGCCAACAGGCGACGGGGCCTCTATTCGACGCCGCCGTTAGGAATCGAGGGGTAAAAGGCTGTGGTCGCGTTCAACCCCGAAACGGCATGCTCTAACGAAGCTGGGGGTGTCTGACTTACGCTGACCGGCGGCGAATTCCTGAGGGAATCGGATCCTATCCGTGCCGCGCTGCTGCGGAAGATAGGGGCGAAATCGGCAAAGTCAATGGAAGCGGGCAGCGAAGTACCGAAAAAGCTTAATGTTTTTGCATTATTTGCGGGCAAACCGTCGTCAGCGCGTCGTATTTCGTGGTCTCCAAAGGCCGCGCCTGGGCGTCGAATGAGCGGTCTCGTCGAATTGTCGACGGAATTGCGGCGTGTGTTCGGCATCATGGCGTAGAGCCCTGCGGGGCTGGTGACCGATCGCGTGAACCGGCCGGATCATGTGACCGACTATCGAAGCGGTGACCTCACGCGACCGGGGGCAGGGACAGACGATGAGATCGATGCGAACGTGGCTGGCGTGCGGGCTGGTGGTGCTGGGCATGGTTCTGGCGCCGGCGGCCCATGCCGAGAAGCGCGTCGCGCTCGTCGTCGGCAACAACGACTACCGCTACGTTCCGAAGCTGCAGAAGGCGGTCAACGACGCGCGCACGATGGGCGATACGTTGAAGCAGCTCGGCTTCAACGTGATGGTTGCTGAAAATCTGAACCGCCAGCAGTTCAGCCAGACGCTGCTCGCCTTCGACAATGCCGTCGAGCCCGGCGATACCGCGTTCTTCTTCTACGCCGGCCACGGCTTCGAGATCGCCGGCCAGAACTTCCTGCTGCCGACCGACGTGCCGGCTGCGACCGAAGGACAGGAAGAGCTGGTGCGCGACGCCTCGATTCTCGCGGACCGCATCATCGAGCGGCTGCAGAACAAGAAGGCGCGGACATCGATCCTGGTGTTCGACGCCTGCCGCAACAATCCGTTCGAGCGTTCGGGCACGCGCGCGGTCGCCGGCGGCGGTGGACTGGCGCCGTTGACGCAGCTGCCCGAAGGCGTGTTCTCGGTGTTCTCGGCCGGGCCGCGGCAGACCGCGCTCGACCGGCTTTCAAATGATGATACCAATCCAAACTCGGTGTTCACGCGCACCTTCGCCAAGGAGCTGACGCAGCCGGGTGTGAACCTGGTGCAGGTCGCGCAGCGCACCCGGCGCGCAGTGAGCGAACTCGCCGAGACCGTGCGTCACAAGCAGATCCCGGTGTATTTCGACCAGATGGTGGATGACGTCTTCCTGAACGGGATGACGAAAGCACCTGCCGCGGAGAAGCCCGCTGAGCCGCAGCAGAAGCTCGCCGCGCTGCCGCCGGTCTCTGCGCCGAAGATTCCGCCGGCCAACGAGATTCTGAACGCGCCGATTGCGATGTTCTCGCGCCACAATGGCGGCTGGACGGTCACGTTCTCGATCGCCGATCCGACGCTCGGCATCTCCTGGCGCCTGGGCGAGACGGGCGAATTCCGCGAGACCGGCTTCATGGACGTGCTCGACCCGCGCACGCGCAAGCGCATGCCGAATCCCTCGATCCAACTGCCGGCCGACGCGCCGGCCGGTACGATCCAGGTGCGTTATGTCGATGCATCAGGTGAGATGCAGGGGCCGTTTCCGATCAGGTTCGAGCCGGAGGCCGCGCTGGTGCGCGACCAGCGCAAGATCCTCGACATGACCGCGACCAGCTGGCTGTCGTTCCGCGAGTTCAACGGGCTGCTCGTCTACTACACGCATCTGATGTCGTATCGCTGCGCGATTCGTGAGGTGCGCATCGGCATCGACACATCCGTGCCGGACAAGGTGCTGAACATGCCCGGCTGCGACATGCGCGATCCCATCGCGATTCCCTCCAACGCCACGCCCTATCTCAAGCTGCCGCCGGCGACGAAGTTCGTCTCGGTCGAGCTGACCTATCGCGACGGCAGCGTATCGGAGATCAAGAGCTTCCGTCGCTGAGGCGAGGGCTGTCAGGCCATGATCGAATAGCCGCCGTCGACGGGAATCGCGGTGCCGGTAACGAAGTCCGAGGCGGGCGAGCTCAGGAAGGTTGCGATGCCGGCGAAATCGTCGATGTCGCCCCAGCGCGCGGCCGGCGTGCGCGCCAGCACCCGGTCGTGGAGCCCGTCGATCTGCTGGCGGGCGGCACGCGTCAGGTCGGTGTCGATCCAGCCCGGCAGAATCGCATTGACCTGGATGTTGTCGGGCGCCCAGGCACAGGCGCAGGCGCGCGTGTACTGCACGATGCCGCCTTTGCTGGCGGCATAGGCCGGCGCGAAGCCGGCGCCGAAGATCGACAGCATCGAGCCGATATTGATGATCTTGCCGCCGCCATTGGCCTTGAGAGCCGGGTAGGCGGCCTTCGAGCACAGGAAGGCGCTGGTGAGATTGGTGTCGATCACCTCGCGCCATTCGTCCAGCTCGAGCACGTGTGGCGGCTTGCGGATGCTCATGCCGGCATTGTTGATGAGGATGTCGATTCGGCCGAGGCTGCCCACGACGCGATCGACCATCGCAGCGACAGCGTCCTTGTTGCTGACGTCGGCCGCGACCGCGATGGCGCGGACGCCGCGGGCCGCGAGATCGGCCACTGCCGCCTGCGACTTGGCCTCGTTGCGGCCGACCACGGCGATGTCAGCGCCCGAATCGGCGAGGCCGCGGGCCATGCCCAGGCCGATTCCGCCATTGCCTCCGGTCACGATCGCAACTTTGCCCCTCAGGTCGAAACGGCCCGCCATTTATCGTCTCCAACAATTTGCAAAAGAGGTCAGCAGGTACCCTGCCAGAGCATCACCAGGCCCAGCGCGCCCATGCCGACGCCATAGCCGGCCCATTGCAGCTGGTTGATCATGAAGCTCGTCCGGGGCCAGGCCACCACGCCGGTGCCTTGACCAACCCAGAACAGGCCGACGGCGAGCAGAAGCAGGCCGCCGATCATCAGGAATCTCCGCATGGCCGTTTGCTCTCCCTCGTCGACTGGCGTGACCGCATGGGAGACGCCGCTGCCGCCTTTTTTGTGAAGTTTTATGAAGCGGAAGCTAGCGGTGGACGCGACGAATGGCCAGCGGGTCGCGGGCCACAACAAAAAGCCCCGGAGTGACCGGGGCTTTCGTAGAGAGTTCGATCTGACCAGAGCGGGGACCGCTCAGTACTTGGCGACCGGGCCGGTCCAGTTGAAGCGATAGACCAGCGAGGTGCTGATGGTCTGCACCCACGGCTTGAAGGTCACGGTCTGGAACGGGGCAGCAGCGCCGACCGCCGTCTCCGGGAGAGTGACACGGCCGTAATAGGCCGAGCGATATTCGGTCTTCATGAACCAGCCCGGCGCGGTGATGCCGAAGATGTTCAGGTTGTTCTCGACGCCGCCGCCGATGAACCAGCCGTCGCGATGGAACGAAGGCGTGTTCGCAACGACAGCGCCACCGCCCGCAGCCAGGGTCGACAGACCAGCACCCGACCACTCCGAGCCGGTGTAGCCGCCGTTGACGTAAGAGAGAACGTTCGGAGCGACGAGGTAGCCGACGCGGACACCGGCCGCGTAGCTGGTGCGGAGCTTTTCGCGTCCTTCGAGGGCGAAGTTCGGATCCGTCAGCGAACCACGGATGTCACCGAACTGACCGTCGGCGAACACGCCGGCCAGCCACGAGCTATTGAACTGCCAGTCGTAACCGGCGCCAACCGTGCCGAACCAGCCGTTGCCACCGAGGCGCTGATCGCGCGTGATCGCGAGGCCACCAACCGTGTTGACGTTGCTGTCGGCATTCCAGAGGCCGCCGCCAGCACCACCGAAGATGTAGAAGCCGGTCCAGCTCGGAGCCACCGGCGCCATCATCGGGGCCTTGGCGTAGGGGCGGGCGGCCAGATCAGCAGCCGAAGCCGCACCGGTCAGGGCCATCACCGCGGTCGCTGCAAGCAAAAGCTTTTTCATATTCAATTCCCCAAGAGATCGGCGGGTCGCAAAGACCGGAAGGTGGCGGCGATTCACTCGCCTGATGTGCCTGAACTATAGCCGATTGGTGCCCAAAAGCTGTTGCCGGTTGACCACAGTAGGGGGGAAAGTGCGGTGCGGGACCGCCATCATTTCCGTAAGCCTTTGTTGATCAAAAACAAAAGCAGGCCCACGCGAGCGCATGGAACCTGCAATTGGGGCGCGAATTCGGGTCAAAAGCTAGACGTCGAGCAGTTCGTCGCTGGCGAATTCGGCCTTTTCCGAAATGAACGCGAAGCGCGCCTCCGCCTTGGTCCCCATCAGCCGCTCGACCGAGTCGGCCGTGCCGTCGCGATCGTCGGCGAGCAGGACGACCCGGAGCATCGTCCGCTTGGCCGGATCCATCGTGGTCTCCTTGAGCTGCGCCGGCATCATCTCGCCGAGGCCTTTGAAGCGGCCGATCTCGACCTTGGCGTTGGCGTTGAACTCGCGCTTCAGCAGCTCGTCGCGATGGGCGTCGTCGCGGGCGTAGAACGTCTTGCTGCCATGCGTCAGCCGGTAGAGCGGCGGCACGGCGAGGTACAGATGGCCCTCGTCGATCAGCCGCGGCATCTGCCGATAGAAGAAGGTGATCAAGAGCGAAGCGATATGGGCGCCGTCGACGTCGGCGTCGGTCATGATGATGATGCGCTGGTAGCGCAGATCCTCTTCGCGATACGACGTGCCAGTGCCGGCGCCGATCGCCATCACCAGATCGGCGAGCTGGGCGTTGGCGGTCAGCTTGTCCTTGCCGGCCGAGGCGACGTTGAGGATCTTGCCGCGCAGCGGCAGCACCGCCTGCTTCTTGCGGTCGCGCGCCTGCTTGGCGCTGCCGCCGGCCGAATCGCCCTCGACGATGAACAGCTCGGAGCCTTCGGTGCCCGCGTCGGTGCAGTCGGCGAGCTTGCCGGGCAGGCGCAGCTTCTTGGTCGCGGTCTTGCGCGCCGTTTCCTTCTCCTGGCGGCGGCGGATGCGCTCCTCGGCGCGCTCGACGACGAAGTCGAGCAGCCTGTTCGCCTGCACCGGATTGCCCGACAGCCAGTGATCGAACGGATCCTTGACCGCCTGCTCGACGATACGCTGCGCTTCGGCGGTGGCCAGACGGTCCTTGGTCTGGCCCTGGAATTCCGGCTCGCGCACGAACACCGAGAGCATGATGGCAGCGCCCGCCATGATGTCCTCGGAGGTGATGTTGGCCGAGCGCTTGCCCTGGCCGACACGCTCGGCGTGATCCTTGAGGCCGCGGAGCAGGGCGCTGCGGATGCCGGATTCGTGCGTGCCGCCGTCCGGCGTCGGAATCGTGTTGCAGTAGGACGACAAGAAGCCGTCGGCATCGGCCGTCCAGGCGACCGCCCATTCGCAGCCGCCATGGCCTCCGGTGCGGCCGGACTTGCCGGCGAAGATGTCCGGATGGACCAGCGTGTCGGCGTGAATCGCCGCCGCGAGATAGTCCTTCAGGCCGCCGGGGAAATGGAAGGTCGCCTCGGGCTGGACGTCCTCGATGCCCTTGAGCAGCGACGGATCGCACTTCCAGCGGATCTCGACGCCGCCGAACAGATAGGCCTTGGAGCGCGCCATCTTGAACAGGCGCTGCGGCTTGAAGGTGGCCTTGGCCCCGAAGATGGTCGGATCCGGCTGGAAGCGCACCCTGGTGCCGCGGCGGTTGGGGGCCTTGCCGACCTCCTCGAGCTTGCCCTTGGGATGGCCGCGCTCGAAGATCATGCGGTAGAGCTTCTGGTTGCGCGCGACCTCGACCTCGAGCCGCGTCGACAGCGCGTTCACCACCGAGATGCCGACGCCGTGCAGGCCGCCCGAGGTCTCGTAGACCTTGGAGTCGAACTTGCCGCCGGCGTGCAAGGTGCACATGATGATTTCGAGCGCCGACTTCTTCGGGAACTTCGGATGCGGGTCGATCGGAATGCCGCGGCCGTTGTCAGTGACGGTCAGGAAGCCCTCGGCGTCGAGCTCGACCTCGATGAAGGTGGCGTGGCCGGCCAGCGCCTCGTCCATCGAGTTGTCGATGACCTCGGCGAACAGATGGTGCAGCGCCTTCTCGTCGGTGCCGCCGATATACATGCCGGGGCGGCGCCGCACCGGCTCCAGGCCTTCGAGCACCTCGATGTCGCGGGCGGTGTACTCGCCCTCGGAGCCGCCCGCGCGGGCGGCTGGCTTGGCCTGGGGCTTGGTCGGGGCCTTGCCCTTGGCGGCGAACGCCGCCAGCGGGTCGGCGACGCCCTTGGCCTTGGCTTTTGCAGCTGATTTCAACGGCTTACCCATGGAATCTTGATGTTGCGCTTGCGCGATATGGAACGAATCGTTGCGCCTGACTATGCCATGGACCGGCATAAGACAATGATCCTGGAAACACCGCCTTGAAGCGGAACTGCAGCAAACGGCAGCATTTGATCATTCCGCTCCCGCTTGTTCACGCGCCGCAGCCGGTTGTTGTGACTTGAAGTTGCCCCGCTCCGTGGCGTACCAGTCGGCGGCAGGGAACCGCGAAGGGCTTCAAGCACTTACAGCCGGGTCGCAGGAAAGGCGTCGAGCAGATGGAAGATTTTGGCCGCGCGGTTGCCGATTTCGTGCGCGACCATCAGGCCTGGGCTGCTCCCGTCGTCCTGCTGCTGGCCTTTGGCGAGTCCCTGGCCTTCATCTCGCTGCTGATTCCGGCCTGGGGCGCTCTGGTGGCGATCGGCGCCCTGATCGGCGCCACCGGCATCAGCTTCTGGCCGGTGTGGCTGGCCGGCGGCATTGGCGCCGCGCTCGGCGACTGGGTCTCCTACTGGTTCGGCTACCGCTACAAGGACCGCGTCGCCCAGATGTGGCCGCTGTCGCGCTATCCGGAACTGCTGCCGCGCGGCGAGGCGTTCGTGCGCGACTGGGGCGTGCCGAGCATCTTCATCGGCCGGTTCTTCGGGCCGCTGCGCGCCTCGGTACCGCTGGCGGCCGGCATCTTCGAGATGCCCTACATGATGTTCCAGATCGCCAATTTCGTCTCGGCGCTGGTGTGGTCGGCGGTGCTGCTGCTGTTCGGTGACATCATCGGCCGCATCATGGAATGGCTCTGGCGCGCCGTCTGACGCTGGCCTCGGCGAGTTGCGACCTTGACGCAGGAACCCCGCGGCCTTATAGCCCTGCGCCCATGATCAACGCCGCGACCATTTTCATCGCCGCCATGCGCCGTCGTACCCCCGCGGTACGGGCGATGGTCTGCGTCTAGATCATCCCCCTTGCCGCCGGACCCGATCCCGCGGCAATTCTTCCCCTTGCAGCGTGATCGATCAGGCGGCTCCTTCGTCCAGCAGGAGTGACCGATGTACACGCCACCGCCCTTCAAGCCAGACCGCGCCGCAAGCCTCGGCTTTGCGGATGCGCGCGGCTTCGGCACGGTCTGCGCATGGGACGGCAGCAAGCCGATCGCGTCACCGCTGCCGTTTCACCTGGGGGCGCTGAACGACGGCACGCCGCAGGCGTTCTTTCACGTCGCCCGCAACAATCCCCTGGCGAAGCTCGCCGACGGCGCGACGCCGTGGCTGCTCGCCGTCAATGGCGCTGATGCCTATGTCTCGGCTGACTGGTACGTCTCTCCGGACCAGGTGCCGACCTGGCTCTATCAGGCTGTCCATCTGACCGGCACGGCGCGGCTGTTGTCGGACGCGGAGCTTGCGGCGCAGGCCGACACGCTCAGCGCCAAGTTCGAGCAGCGGCTGCTGCCGAAAAAGCCCTGGACCTCCGACAAGATGACCGCGGGCCGGCTGGAGGCGATGCGCAAGGCGATCGTCGGCATCGTGATGACGATCGACGCGGTCGAGGGCAGCTTCAAGCTCAACCAGCACAAGTCCGAGGCCGACTACGCAGCCGTTGCAACAAGGCTCGGTGAGCAGCCCGACATCGGCTCGCAACAGATTTCCTCTCTCATGCGGCAGGCGCGGCCCCAGGCCTTTGCCGGTGAACCCCAGACCTAAGGAGCGTGTCATGTCCGTGATCGATAGCAATCCGCCGAAAGCTCACACTGCCACCGGCACCGCGACCCGCTCCGTGTTCGTCGACGGCGGCTCGGGCACGACAGGACTTGGCATTGCCGAGCGGCTCGCGCATCAGAACGACATCGTCGTGAAGGCGATTGCCGAGGACAAGCGGAAGGATCCCGCCGCCAAGCGGGCGCTGATGGCCGAGGTCGATCTCGTGATCCTCTGTCTGCCCGATGATGCCGCGAAGGAGACGGTCGCGTTGATCGACGGCATGGGCTCATCGGCACCGAAGGTGCTGGACGCGTCGACCGCCTATCGGGTCGCGCCGGACTGGGCCTATGGCTTTCCCGAGCTCGCCGCCGACCAGGCCGACAAGATCCGCAATGCGCGCAAGGTTTCCAATCCCGGCTGCTATCCGACCGGTGGCATCGCGCTGCTGCGGCCGCTCGTCGATGCCGGCCTGCTGCCGCAGGACTATCCCATCACGGTGAACGCCGTCAGCGGCTATTCCGGAGGCGGCAAGACCATGATCGCGGCCTACGAGGCCGGCACGGCGCCGCATTTCGAGCTTTATGGTCTCGGCTTGGAGCACAAGCACCTGCCGGAGCTGCAGCTATATTCGCGGCTGACGCGGCGGCCGATCTTCATTCCCTCGGTCGGAAACTACCGGCAGGGCATGCTGGTCTCGGTGCCGCTGCAACTCGACACGCTTCCTGGCAAGCCCGCGGGTTCAGACCTGCACGCGGCGTTGGCGAAGCATTATGCTGACAGCAAATACGTCTCGGTCATGCCGCTCGACGGGGCGGCTGCCAAGAGCGGCAAGCTCGAGCCCGAGGCGCTCAACGAGACCAATCAGCTCGAGCTGCACGTATTCGCCAGCGACAGGCATCATCAGGCCGTTCTGGTGGCGCGGCTCGACAATCTCGGCAAGGGCGCCTCGGGCGCAGCCGTGCAGAACATGCGGCTGATGCTCGGGCTCCCCGATCTCGGCTGAGATCGATCGACCCGGCCGCGCGAGCGGCCGGCGTGATACGCAACGACATCTTGCGAGACCGACCACCCGTCGGCCTCGCCGTGCACCGTCGCACGCAAAGCTGGGCTGATCCATGACCGCCTCTGACCTGAACGCGCTGCCCGTCACCGTGAACGATGTCCGCGCCGCCGTGGACACCATCGGCGGCGCCGTGCTTGCGACCGCCTGCAACCAGAGCCGGACGCTCGGCGAGATCTGCGGCTGCAACATCTGGCTCAAATTCGAGAACCTGCAGTTCACCTCCTCGTTCAAGGAGCGCGGCGCGCTGAACCGGCTCAATGCGCTGTCGGCTCAGCAGAGAGAGCGTGGCGTCATCGCGATGTCGGCCGGCAACCATGCGCAGGGCGTCGCCTACAATGCGCGCCGCCTCGGCATCCCCGCGACCATCGTGATGCCCGTGGGCACGCCGATGGTGAAGATCGAGAACACCAAGCGGCACGGCGCCGAGGTCGTCATATCCGGTGCCACGTTGGAGGAGGCGGGCGCCTTCGCCAGGGAGCACGGCGCAGCTCACGGCATGACCATGATTCACCCCTACGACGATCCGCTGATCATCGCGGGGCAGGGCACGGTCGCGCTGGAGATGCTGGCTGTCGTCCCCGAGCTCGACACGCTGGTCGTGCCGATCGGCGGCGGCGGGCTGATCTCGGGCATGGCCGTGGCGGCGCGCGCGATCAAACCGGGCCTGCGCATCGTCGGCGTGCAGGCCGAGCTTTATCCGTCGATGTTCAACGCGATCAACAGCAGCGGCCTGCCGATGCGCGGCGATACGCTGGCCGAGGGCATCGCGGTGAAGTCGCCGGGCCGGATCACCACCGAGATCATCCGCCACCTGGTCGACGACATCCTGCTCGTGACCGAACCGCAGATCGAGCGGGCGCTGGCCACCTTGATCTCGATCGAGAAGACGGTCGTCGAAGGTGCCGGCGCCGTCGGGCTGGCCGCGGTGCTCGCGCATCCCGCTCAGTTTGCCGGGCGCAATGTCGGTCTGGTGCTGAGCGGCGGCAACATCGACACCCGCCTCATTGCCTCGGTGCTGACCCGCGAGCTCGCGCGCGAGGGTCGTCTGACGCAGCTGTCGATCGACATCGTCGACCGCCCGGGACAGCTCGCCGCCGTCTCGACCCTGCTCGCAGACGCCGGCGCCAACATCATCGAGGTGTCGCATCAGCGCACGTTCTCGGACCTGCCGGCCAAGGCAACCCTGCTGGAACTGGTGATCGAGACGCGCGATCAGGCCCATCTTAATGATGTGATGGCAAAGCTGACGGCGGCCAATTTCAAAGCTCGCTGCACGTAGAACGAGCTTCGCGTCCGATTGAAACTGAGTGTGGAACGTCAGAGATGTTCAAGACCATCCGGCATATTTCCGATGTCGAGCCCGCGGTCGCCGGGAAGAAGGAGATCCGTTTCCTCTCCCAGCCCAACGGCATCACGCTCGGCTGTTATCTGTTCATGGACTCCAAGACCTTCGATTCCCCGGAGGCGCTGGAGTGCCGCGGCATCGCGTTCGATCGCGCCGGCCACATCGTGTCGCGGCCGCTGCACAAGTTCTTCAATGTCGGCGAAAAGGAATGGCTGGCCCCGGACCGGCTGCTGTCGCGCGACGATATCGTCGCGATCTACGACAAGCTCGACGGCAGCATGGTCGCGACCGCCTGGGTCGATGATCAGTTGAAGTGGCGGTCGAAGAAGTCATTCAACTCCGACGTCGTCCGTCTGGCGACGCAGCTCATGGACCAGCCGGCGCATGCCCGCATCAGCGCCTTCGCCAAGGAGGTCGCGAGCGGTGGCATGACGGCGATCTTCGAGCTCACGCACCCTGATGCGCGGATCGTCGTTGCGCAGGAGCAGCCCGAGCTGCGCCTGCTGCATGTGCGCGACAACGTCACCGGCCAATATGTGATGCTCGATGGCGGTCACTCCGTCCATGACCTCATCGCCAGCTATCGCGTTCCGCTGGTGCATCGGTTCGACGGGCTGTCGCTTTCGGCCGCCATCGACTCGCTCACCGAGATGGAGGGCAGGGAAGGCTATGTCATCCAGTTCGCCAGTGGCGACATGGTCAAGGTCAAGTGCCCCTGGTACCTGCGCATCCATCGCAGCCTCTCGTTCCTGCGCGAGCGCGATATCGCCTGGCTCGCGCTCAACGAAGAGCTCGATGACGTCAAGGGCCATTTGGCAGAAGCTGGTATTGATCTGGCCGCGGTAGATGAGGTCGAGGCGCGGTTGAAGGGCATGCTCGCCGGTTTCCTGGATGAGATCGAGGCCATCTATCAGCGCGACCGTGATCTTGATCGCAAAAGCTTCGCGATCGCCAACAAGGATCATCCGTTGTTCGGCCTGGCGATGCAGCGCTATCTCGGCAAGGAGGTCACCTTGCTCGATTGGTACGGACGCACGCGGCTGAAGGACGATTTCAGTCTGCGTGCTCTGGTGGATGAGACGCTGATCGACGCCCTCGACGGCTGAGTGTCGACTGCTCCGGCTCGCTGAGCGAGTCGGGCGCTGGCTCGCGCTGCAGCTGGACGCCATCGCGTGGGTCCGCGCGATCTGCCGCCATCAGACTTGTTGTCATTGCACCGAATGCTGCTTGCGAGATCGGAGTGATTCGCGAGAGCGTTCGTGCGCCGCAGCAATTCTGCTGCGCTTGCAAATGTCTTTCTCAGTGAGGTGGTCAGGTCAGAATTTTAGTTGCGCACCTCAGGAATTGAGGACAGGATTACCTCAACAAAGAAAACGGTTGGGAGGATTCTGATGAGACTGCTCGCGAAGCTGGCACTCACGGCTGTCGCATGTCTGGTTGCAGGCACTGCCGCTGTCGCCGAGACCACCGTCAAATGGCTGCACATCGAGGTCAATCCGGCTCAGGTGAAGATATGGGAGGAGGTGGCGCGCGCCTACGAGGCGTCGCATCCGGGCACCAAGATCGAGATGCAGTTCCTCGAGAACGAGGCCTACAAGGCGAAGCTGCCGACGATCCTGCAATCGAAAGATCGGCCGAACATCATCTATAGCTGGGCCGGCGGCGTGCTGAAGGCGCAGATCGAGGCCGGCGTGCTGGAGGACATCAGCGATCAGGTGAAGGGCTATAGCGACAGCATCACCCCGGCCGCGCTCGCCGCCTTCACCGACAATGGCCACGTGTACGGGCTGCCGATCTCGCTCTCGCAGGTCGGCTTCGTCTGTAACAGGGAGCTGATGGCCAAGGCCAAGGTCGATCCCGCCGCGATCAAAACTTGGGACGATCTGCTGGGAGCCGTGAAGAACCTGAAGGCTGCGGGCGTGACCCCGATCGTGGTTGGCGGTGCCGACAAATGGCCGCTGCACTTCTACTGGACGCATCTCGCGGTCCGCCTCGGCGGTAAGACAGCGTTCGAGGCGGCACTGCGCGGCGAGAATGGCGGCTTTGCCGCCGACACCTTTGTGAAGTCCGGAGAGCTGTTCAAGCAACTGGTCGATCTCCAGCCGTTCCAGAACGGCTTCCTCGGCTTCAAGAACCCGCAGGCAGTTGGCTATTTCGGCGACGGCAAGGCCGCGATGACGCTGGCGATCAGCTCGGTCTACAATCTTCAGCGCGCGCTCGCGGCCGATAAGGTGGGCTTGAGCGAGGACAAGATCTGCTGGTTCGATTTCCCGACGGTTGCCGGCGGCAAGGGTGCACCGACCGATACGCTCGGCGGCATCACCGGCTGGCTCGTCACCAAAGGCTCGCCGAAGGAAGCGACGGACTTCCTGAAATACTTCATCTCCAAGGACGTGCAGACACGGCTTGCGGCCGGCAACTTCATCATTCCGGTGGTGCAGGGCGCCGATTCCGGCCTCACCAACGCCTTCATGAAGCAGATCGCGGCCAATCTGGCGAAGTCGAACTATCACCAGAACTTCTACGATCAGAGTCTCGGACCGTCGGTCGGCCGCGTCGTCAATGACGTCAGCTCGGAGATCGCCGGCGGCAGCATGAGCCCGCAGGACGCGGCGAAGGCGATCGAAGCGGCGCGCAAGCAGGGCAACTGACGTGGCGCGTCCGATCGCGAGTACGTCGTCGCTGCAGGTCGCGCGGCCGCCGGTGGCCGCGCACGCCAGCCGCGGCCCCAGCTGGGATGGCCGTTTCACGGTCATCATCCTGTTCCTGCCGCCGGCGCTGCTGCTGTTCACGCTGTTCGTGGTGCTGCCGATCGGCGAGGCCGCCTGGTATTCCGGCTTCAACTGGAACGGGTTCGGCAGGCCGACCAACTGGATCGGCTTCGACAACTACCGCTTCGTGCTGGAGACGCGCGCGTTCTGGCTCGCGCTGCGCAACAACGGCCTGATCATCGCGGTCTCGCTGTGCGTGCAGCTCCCGCTGGCGCTGACGCTGGCCCTGATGCTCGCGGAGCGGTTCCGCGGCGCGGTGGCGCTGCGCATGCTGTTCTTCATGCCCTACATTCTCGCGGAGATCGCGACCGGGCTGATCTTCAGCTTCGTCTATGACGGCGACTACGGCCTCGTCGCCTCGATCTGGCGCAGCTTCGGCGCCGAGCCGCCGCATCTCCTTGCCTCGACCGACACGGCGATGCTGGCCGTTCTGATCGTGATCGTCTGGAAGTATTTCGGCTTCCACATGATGCTGTTCATCGCAGCCCTTCAGAGCATCGACAAGAGCCTGATCGAGGCCGCCCGGATCGACGGCGCAACGCGGACGCAGAGCCTGCGCCATGTCGTCATCCCGTTGCTCTACCCGACCATTCGGCTCTCCGTCTTCTTCGCCATCATCGGCTCGCTGCAACTGTTCGACCTGGTGATGCCGCTGACGCGCGGCGGGCCAGCGGACTCCTCGAACACGATGGTGAGCTTCCTCTACAACAACGGCATCTCGCGCATGCGCGTCGGTTACGGCAGCGCCATCGGCGTCATCCTGTTCGTGATCTGCGTGACCTTTGCCTTCACCTACAAGCGATGGTTCATGCGCGATGAATAGGGCAGAGACCACCCGAGAGCCGTTCGATCCGGCCGTGCTGTTCAAGGCGGCGTTCCTGACACTCGTCGCCATCTTCGTGCTGGTGCCGCTGCTCGCGACGTTCTTCGGCGGCTTCAAATCTCTAGGCGAATTGCGCGTCAATCCGTTCGGCCTGCCGCAACACTGGGAGTGGCAGAACTATGCCGACATCCTGTTCTCCGGCCGCTATTGGCAGCTGCTGCGCAACTCGCTGATCATCTCCACGCTCACGGTGATCCTGACCCTGATCGTCGCGTCGATGGCGGCGTTCACCTTCGCTCACGTCCGGTTCTTCGGCAGCTCGATGCTGCTGAGCTATCTGACGCTCGGCCTGCTGTTCCCGGCAGCGACTGCCGTGCTGCCGCTGTTCATCAAGGTGCGTGATCTCGGTCTGCTGGATACCTATTTCGGCGTGGCGCTGCCGCAGGTCGCCTTCAGTCTGGCGATGAGCGTGCTGCTGCTGCGCCGGTTCTTCAAGGACATCCCCTACGAGCTGCTCGAAGCCGCGCTGGTCGATGGCTGCAGCTATGTCAAATTCTTCCGCTACGTGACCTTGCCGCTGTCGCGGCCGATCCTGGCGACGGTCGGCACCATCACTTTTGTCAACAGCTGGAACGCCTATCTGCTGCCGCTGGTGATGCTCAACACCGATGCGCTGTATCCCTGGCCGCTCGGCATCATGGTCTATCAGGGCGAATACTCGTCCGAGTGGCACCTGATCCTCGCCTTCATCACCCTGACCATTCTGCCCACCATCATCCTGTTCCTCCTGGCGCAGAAGCACATCGTGGCCGGCCTGACATCGGGCGCGGTCAAGGGATGAAACAGACCTCACGGAGAATGCAATGAGACGCGTCGGCATCGGCATCATCGGATGCGGCAACATCAGTACCGCTTATCTGAAGGCGGCGCAGCGGTTCCCGGTCCTCGACATCAAGGCGCTCGCGGACATGCGCAGCGAGGCGGCCGAGCGCCAGGGCGCCGCCTTCGGCCTGCCGGGCATGCGGGTCGACCAACTGCTCAAGCGCGACGACATCGAAATCGTCATCAATCTCACCGTGCCGCTGGCGCATACCGACGTGAGTCTCGCGGTGCTGAATGCGGGCAAGCACGTTCATTCGGAGAAGCCGCTTGGCATCGATGTCGCCGAAGCGCGCAAGGTGATGGAGCTGGCCGCGCAGAAGAATTTGCGCGTCGGCTGCGCGCCGGACACGTTTCTCGGCGGCGGGCACCAGACGGCGCGCAAGCTGATCGACGACGGCGCAATCGGCACGCCGGTCGCCGGCAGCGTCTTCTTCGGCTGTCCGGGACATGAGCGCTGGCATCCGGCGCCGGGCTTCTACTACCTACGCGGCGGCGGCCCGATGCTCGACATGGGGCCGTACTACATCACCGATCTCGTGCAGCTGCTCGGTCCCGTCGCGAGTGTGATGGGGTCGACCGCGCGTCCGCGGGCGGAGCGTCTCGTCACCAGCCAGCCGATGAACGGCACGCTGATCCCGGTGGAGGTCGCGACGCATGTCTCCGGCACGCTCGAGTTCGAGAGCGGGGCGGTGGTATCGGTGACGATGAGCTTCGATGTCCCGAAGCATCGGCATGCGCCGATCGAGATCTATGGCGACCAGGGCAGCATGCTGGTGCCGGACCCCAACCGGTTCGGCGGCGAGGTGCAGGTCGCCAAGACCGGCGGCGACTGGGAGACGATGCAGCTGACGCACGGGCATGTCGATGGCGAATTCCGCTCGATCGGCGTCGCCGATATGGCCACCGCGATCCTGAACGACCGGCCGCATCGCGCCAGCGGCGCGCTGGCCTTTCACGTGCTGGAGGTGATGGAGGCATTCCAGACCTCCGCCAACGAAGGCCGCCGCGTCAAAATTGAAAGCCGCGTCGAGCGGCCGGCGATGCTGCCGGCGGGACGCGACACCGGACAGATCGACTGAGGACAGAGACATGCGCAAGGCAATGATTGTATGGGGCGGCTGGCCGGGACACGATCCCGATCTCTGTGCCTCGATGATCCGGGGCTGGCTCAAGGCCGAAGGCTTCGACGTCCGAATCGAGACCACGACGGCCGCGTTTGCGGATCCCGCGATCCACGATCTCTCGCTGATCATCCCGATCTATACGATGTCGAAGATCGAGAAAGCTGAGGCGCTCAACCTTTGCGTGGCGGTGCGCAGCGGCGTCGGTCTCGCCGGCCATCACGGCGGCATGGGCGATGCCTTCCGCGATTCGGTGGACTACCAGTTCATGTGCGGCGGGCAATGGGTCGCGCATCCCGGCAATATCATTGACTACCGGGTCGACTTGACCAGGCCGGACGATCCCATCATGAAGGGACTGAAGAGTTTCGAGCATCGGTCCGAGCAGTATTACATGCATGTCGACCCGGCCAACGAGGTGTTGGCGACCACGACGTTCAGCGGCGAGCACGCTCCCTGGATCGAGGGTGTCGTGATGCCCGTGGTCTGGAAGAAGCGGTACGGCGAGGGCAGGGTATTCTATTCTTCGCTGGGTCACCGCGCCTATGAACTCGACGTGCCGGAAATCCGCACGCTCATGACGCGTGGCATGCTATGGGCGGCCCGCGAGTGACTCCTGACGCAACGCCAATGCCAGTCCGCGCCACGCTCGAAGACGTCGCGCGGACGGCCGGCGTTTCGCTCGCAACTGTCGACCGCGTCATCAATCGGCGCGAGGGTGTGCGGGCGAAGACGGTGGCGCGCGTCGAGGCCGCGGTGGCGAAGCTCGGCTACCGCGCCGATATCGCCGCCGCGCGGCTCGCGCGCGGCCAGAGCTTCCGCTTCGCCTTCGTGCTGCCGACCGGCGGCAACAGTTTCATGACCCATCTGTCCGAGCAGGTCCGACAGACTGCCGACTGGCTGGCCGGCCAGCGCGGCTTCATCGACATTCTCCATGTCGACGTGTTCGATCCCGACGTGCTGGCGAGTGCGCTGGAGACGCTGTCGCCGGCCTATCACGGCGTCGCAGTGATTGCGCTTGACCATCCGCGAGTCCGTGCCGCCATTGACGAGCTCACCGCGCGTGGCGTTGCTGTCGTGACGCTGGTGTCGGACGCGCCGAGCTCGCGCCGCCTGCACTACGTCGGCATCGACAATCCCGCGGCGGGACGAACCGCGGCCACCCTGATGGGGCGCTATCTCGGCGGCCAGGAGGGGACCGTCGCGGTCATCGCCGGCTCACTGTCGCTGCGCGATCATGCCGAGCGGCAGTTCGGCTTCAACCAGATCCTGTCGAGCGAGTATCCGAACCTGCGGGCGCTACCGGTGCTCGAGGGCCGCGACGACAGCGAGCGCACGCGGGAGCTGACGGCGGAGCTGCTCGCCCGCCACGCCGACCTCCGCGGCATCTATTGCTGCGGCGCCGGCAACCGTGGCATTGCCGATGCGCTGGAGGCGTCGGGGCGGGCGCGCGAGGTGGTGTGGATCACGCATGAGCTGACCCAGCACACCCGGCGCTTCCTGGTCCGCGGCACGCTGGACGCCATCATCAACCAGGATCCGGGCCACGAGGCGCGCTCGGCAGCGCGCGTCTTGCTTGCGCATTGCTCGGGCGAGCCGATCAGCCCCGATCAGGAGCGCATCCGCATCGACATCTTCCTGCGGGACAATCTGCCTTAAAGCCGGCTTACAGCCAGCCGAAGATCGCCAGTGCCAGCACCGCCTGCGCGACGAAGCCGACGACGAAGGCGAGCGTCCGGAACACGGGCAGGCCGATCGCATAGACGATGACGTGGGCGACGCGCGACCAGAAATAGACGGCGCAGGCCAGCACGGTCCATTTGGTCGAGTAGTCGATCGAATTGAGGATCAGCACCAGCGGCGCGAAAATGACGAGGTTCTCGACGGCGTTGTCGTGGGCGAACATCAGCCGGTTCGCCCAGGCCGAGTGGGGCTTGTCGTTGCGGGAGGGGTTGGCCATGGCGCCGGTGAGGCCGCGGACCTGGCAGCGGTTCAGGATGTAGGGAACCCACAGCAGGCCGGTCAGAATGACCGTCAGCGTCAGCCAGAACAGTTCGCGCGTCATCGAGATCCCCTCAACTGATTCCGTCCCGTCCCGGCGGGACGGAGCGGTTATAGTCAATCGCGGTTGATCACGCTATGCGCGGACGCGGACATAGGAGCCCGGCGCATCCTCGAGCGGTGGATAGGCCTCGCTGCCGATGCTGCGCGCGGGAACTTGCTCCGGATCGAGCTCGCTCAACCAGGCGCGCCAGTCCGGCCACCACGAGCCTTTGTGCTCCTCGGCGCCCTTCATCCAGTCCTTCAGCGAGATGTCGCGGATCTGGTCGTTGGTCCAGTACTGGTACTTGCCGGACGAGGGCGGATTGACGACGCCGGCGATGTGGCCGGAGCCCGACAGCACATACTTCACGGGGCCGCCGAAGAACTGCGAGCCGTACAGCACGGAGTCGGCCGGCGCGATATGGTCCTCGCGGGTGGCGAGGTTGTAGACCGGCACTTTCACCTTGGAGAGATCGAGCAGGGCGTTGTCGAGCACCATCGTGCCCGAGGTCAGCCGGTTCTCGAGATAGCAGTTGCGCAAGTAATAGGAATGGTTCGCGGCCGACATCCGCGTCGCGTCCGAGTTCCAGTGCAGCAGGTCGAACGCCTGCGGCGGCTGGCCCTTGAGGTAGTTGTTCACGACATAGGACCAGATCAGGTCGTTCGACCTGAGCATGTTGAAGGCCATCGCCATCTTGCTGCCTTCGAGCACGCCCGAGGCCTGCATGTCGCGCTCGAGCGCCGAGATCTGGGTCTCGTCGACGAACACCAGGAGATCGCCCGCATGGGTGAAGTCGACTTGGGCTGCCAGGAACGTCGCCGAGGTCACGCGCTGGCGACGCTTGTCCGCGAGCCAAGCCAAGGTCGTCGCCAGCATGGTGCCGCCGACGCAATAGCCCATCGTATGCACCTTCATCTCGCCCGTCACCTTCTCGATGACGTCCATCGCGGTGAGCGGGCCTTCCTTCATGTAGTCTTCCCAGGTCTTGGTCCCCAACGATTTGTCGGGATTGACCCAGGAGATCACGAACACGGTGAGGCCCTGATCGACGCACCATTTGATGAAGGATTTTTCCGGCCTGAGATCGAGGATGTAGAACTTGTTGATCCAGGGCGGCACGATCAGGAGCGGCGTACGCAGCACGTTCTCCGTCGTCGGCGCGTACTGGATCAGCTGCATCATCTCGTTCTGGAAGATCACCTTGCCTGGCGTCGTTGCCATGTTGACGCCGACCTCGAGATTGGCCGGATCGGACTGGCGGATCTTCAGCGTGCCCTTGCCGGCCTCGATGTCCTCGGCGAGCATCTGCATGCCGCGCACGAGATTGTCGCCGCTCGACGCCACCGTCTGCCGCAGCACTTCCGGATTGGTCAGCACGAAGTTCGACGGCGCAAGCGCATTGGTGATCTGGTTGACGTAAAACTCGGCCTTCTTGCGCGTATGCGGATCGAGGCCCTCGGCATTGTGCACGAGGTCCTGCGCCCACTGCGTCGTCAGCAGATAGGCCTGCATGACGAAGTCGTAGAACTGGTTCGATTTCCATTCCGGATCGGCAAAACGCTTGTCGCGCGGCGACGGCGAAATCGTCGGTGGCGCCTGCTCTCCGGCCAGCCGCCGTGAGGCCGAGCCCCAAAGGTCGAGATAGCCCTTGGCGATCTTGGTCTGGATGTCGCTGGCGCGATCCTTGTCGGACAGCCAGTAGTCGGCCACGGCGGTGAACGACTTGACGACCTCGGCGAGCTCGGTCGGCGGCCGGTCCTGAACCTCGCCGGTTTCGCGCGGCTTCAGATACGCCGCGAGCGCCTTGCCGCTGGTCTCCATTGCTCTCGCGATGTTCGTCGCGAAGGCTTCGGCGTCGAATGTTTTTGTTGATTGGGTGGTGTTGTTCGAAACGTCGGTCATGGCCTGATCACACTATCGCTTCGGAAGCCGCTCGTCACCGCGCGAGATCAACAATCCGCGAGTTTGCAGTTAATTCGATTTCTGCGTGTTGCATTGCGAAAAAGACGCTCGCTTCAGACACAATGCGCTCGCATACGGGACGAAATTCCTGTTCAACCGTGTAACGTTTCGGGTGACAATTGGTTGTGCTGCGGCAAAATGTGCCGCACTGCGATTTGGGGTTGGTTGGGTCGGTGGGGACTTTGGTGTGAGGACGGCGGGGCAAGGCGAGAGGATGTGGGCGCGTGCCGCGGTAGCGGCCGTCGTGCTGTGCAGCAGCCTGGCGCTGGCCGGCTGCTCCAGCTCGATCGTCGACATGCCGTCCCTCGACGCCGACGCCGCCGCGCACCCGAAGGAGCCCGCCGGCTATCTCCCCGTGAACGACGTCCCGCGCGATCGCGGAACGCCGACGATCTCGCCGGAAGAGCGCGCCAGGATCGAAAAGGAGCTTACGGCCGCGCGCGACCGCCAAGCCTCGGCTGCGTCCGGCACCAGGGACCGGTAAGCGCTTCAGCCCGATCCCCCTGACGTAATTGTCTGGCGCGGCGCGGCGTCCATGATAAAACACCGGAATCAACCGCACCCTTGCGTGTCGCCGCCAGCCAGGCCGTATGGCCGTGCTAAGCTTATGTTCTAGCACGGGTTTCAGGGCTGCGGCGTCGCAGCGCCAGCCGAGCTGGCGAATCCGCCCCCGGTTGCCGGAGCCGAGAGACCCATGGAAGATTTCTATCGCATCCGCCGTCTGCCGCCTTACGTGTTCGAGCAGGTCAACCGGGCCAAGGCGGCCGCGCGGAACGCCGGGGCCGATATCATCGACCTCGGCATGGGCAATCCGGACCTGCCGGCGCCGGCGCATGTGCTGGAGAAGCTCAAAGAGACCTTGGGCAAGCCGCGCACCGACCGCTACTCGGCGTCCCGCGGCATCGTTGGCCTCCGCCGCGCGCAGGCGGCCTATTACGACCGCCGCTTCGGCGTGAAGCTCAATCCCGACACCCAGATCGTGGCGACGCTCGGCTCCAAGGAAGGCTTTGCCAACGTCGCGCAGGCGATCACCGCGCCGGGCGACGTGATCCTGTGCCCGAACCCGAGCTATCCGATCCACGCCTTCGGCTTCCTGATGGCGGGCGGCGTCATCCGCTCGGTGCCGGCCGAGCCGACGCCGCAGTTCTTCGAGGCGGCCGAGCGGGCCATCATTCACTCGATCCCGAAGCCGCTGGCGCTGATCGTCTGCTATCCGAGCAACCCGACCGCCTATGTCGCGAGCCTCGATTTCTATCGCGACCTCGTCGCATTCGCGAAAAAGCACGAGATCCTGATCCTGTCGGACCTCGCTTATGCCGAGGTCTATTTCGACGACAACAACCCGCCCCCGTCGGTGCTGCAGGTGCCGGGCGCGATGGATGTCGCGGTCGAGTTTACCTCGATGTCGAAGACCTACTCGATGGCCGGCTGGCGCATGGGCTTTGCGGTCGGCAATGAGCGCATCATCGCGGCGCTGGCGCGGGTGAAGTCGTATCTCGACTACGGGGCGTTCACGCCGGTGCAAGTCGCGGCCACCGCAGCGCTCAACGGTCCCGACGACTGCATTCGCGAAATGCGCGACGTCTACCGCAAGCGTCGGGATACGCTGGTCGAATCGTTCGGCCGGGCCGGCTGGGAGATCCCGTCGCCGGAGGCTTCGATGTTCGCCTGGACGCCGCTCCCGGAGAAGTTCAAGAGCCTCGGCAGCATGCAGTTCGCCACCCTCATGGTGGAGAAGTGCGGCGTCGCGGTCTCGCCCGGTGTCGGCTTCGGCGAGCACGGCGAAGGCTATGTCCGCATCGCCATGGTCGAGAACGAGCAGCGTATCCGGCAGGCCGCCCGCGGCGTCCGCCGCTTCCTTGAAAGCGGCATCGAAACGTTGCACAACGTGGTGCCTCTCGCCAACCGGCGCTGAGTCTTCCCGTTTCCTTGCTGCAGGTTCGTTGATTCCATGGTCGCACCCCTGAGAGTGGGCATCGCGGGCCTCGGCACCGTGGGTGCCGAGGTCGTTCGTCTGATCGAGCAGCAGGGGCGCGTGCTCACCGAACGGACGGGACGTCCTGTGAAGGTGGTTGCCGTGACGGCGCGCTCGAAGAAGAAGCGCGCCGTCGACCTCACGGGCATCAAATGGGCTAGGGATCCGCTGGCGCTGGCCAGCGATCCAGAGGTCGACTGCTTCGTTGAGCTGATGGGCGGATCCGGCGATCCGGCACTGTCGGCGATCGACACCGCTCTGAAGGCCGGCAAGTCGGTGGTCACGGCCAACAAGGCGCTGATCGCCAAGCACGGCCTGAAGCTCGCCAAGGCTGCCGAGAAGTCCGGCGGTGCGCTGAACTTCGAGGCCGCCGTCGGCGCTGCGATTCCGGTCATCAAGACCTTGCGCGAAGGCCTCGCGGGGACCGGCGTCAGTCGCGTCTATGGCATCCTCAACGGCACCTGCAACTACATCCTGACCCGCATGGAGCAGGAGGGTCTGTCGTTCGACGAGTGCCTGAAGGACGCGCAGCGGCTCGGCTATGCCGAAGCCGATCCGTCGTTCGACATCCATGGCCATGATACCGCGCAGAAGCTCGCGATCCTGGCGAGCCTCGCCTTCGGCACCCAGGTGGCCGAGAAATCCATCTATGTGGAAGGCATCTCCTCGATCGCGCCTGAGGATCTCAAGGCCGCCGATGAGCTCGGCTACCGCGTCAAGCTGCTCGGGGTCGCGATGCGCACCGCCAAGGGCATCGAGCAGCGGGTGCATCCGACCATGGTGCCGAAATCCTCGTCGATCGCCCAGGTGATGGGCGTGACCAATGCGGTCACGATCGACGGCGAGGGCATTCCGCCGATCACCCTGGTCGGGCCGGGAGCAGGGGGCGCGGCCACCGCGTCCGCCGTCGTGGCCGATATCGCCGACGTCGCGCGCGGCATCCGCTCGGCGCCATTCGGGCGTCCGGTCGAGAAGCTGCAGGCGACCGAGAAGGCGCCGATGGAGCGGCACGAGGGCGGCTACTACATCCGCTTGATGGCGCGCGATCATGCCGGCACCGCGGCGACGATCGCGACCCGGCTGGCCGAGCAGAAGATCTCGATCGAGTCGATCGTGCAGCGTCATCCCCCTGGCAGCGAGCCGCTGAAGGCGGGCGCCAAGGGCGGTCCCGTGCCGGTGATCCTGATCACCTACGCGACGCATGAGGACGCTGTGCACAAGGCGCTCCAGGCCGTGCAGCGCGACAAGGTCATCAGCGGCAAGCCGCAGGTGATCCGGATCGAGAAGAATTAACCTGGGATGCCCAGGGAACCGGTTGTCCCTGCTTAAACAAACGCGTGGCGTTTGGGTTAGGTTCATGCTCAAACCGGTGGAATCGCGCGGTGAGGAGCGGCCATCCGGGCCATTCCGCTGCACCGTGAGCCGCCCCCGATGGCGGCCTCCGGCTGGTAGAATTTGATGGCGCTGAGCCGCCTTGACGTCTTGAGGAGTTGACCGATGTCGACGCAGATTTCCGTCCCGCAACAGCTGTTGCTCGAGCGCATCCTGACCCTGGAGCTGGTGCGCGTGACCGAGCGCGCGGCGGTGTCGGCGGCAAGGCTGCGGGGCCACGGCCAGGAGAAGCCGGCCGACCAGGCGGCGGTCGACGCCATGCGCCGCGAGCTCAACAAGCTGCCGATCGAAGGCACCGTGGTGATCGGCGAGGGCGAGCGCGACGAGGCCCCGATGCTCTACATCGGCGAGAAGGTCGGCCTCAACGCCGGCCCGAAGGTCGATATCGCGGTCGACCCTCTCGAGGGCACCACCCTCTGCGCCAAGAACATGCCCGGCGCGATCGCGACCATGGCGATGGCCGATGGCGGCACCTTGCTGCATGCGCCCGACGTCTACATGCAGAAGATCGCGGTCGGTCCGGGTTACGCCAAGGGCGTCGTCGACATCGATGCCAGCCCGGCCGACAACGTCCGTCGTCTCGCCAAGGCCAAGGGCGTCGAGCCCGGCGCGATCACCGTGCTGGTGCTCGACCGTCCGCGCCATGCCGACATCATCCAGGGCGTGCGCTCGACCGGCGCCGCGGTCCGCCTGATCACCGATGGCGACGTTGCCGGCGTCATTCACACCGCGACGCCTGAGGACACCGGCGTCGACATGTATATGGGCACCGGTGGCGCGCCGGAAGGCGTGCTGGCGGCGGTGGCGCTGCGCTGCATCGGCGGTCAGATGCAGTGCCGCCTGATCCTCGACACCGACGAGAAGCGGGAGCGGGCGGCCAAGATGGGCGTCAACGATCCCAAGATGATCTATGGCATCGAGGACATGGCGCGCGGCGACTGCCTGTTCGCGGCGACTGGCGTGACCACCGGCTCGCTGCTCTCCGGCGTCAAGTTCCGCAAGGACGGCGTGATCGAGACTGAGACCGTCGTGATGCGCTCCGTCACCGGCACCGTCCGCTACATCCGCGCCGAGCACCGGCAGCTCGAGAAGTTTCACCTCGACTGACGGCGGAGCGCCGCGATGTCCGATCTCTCGATGGTCAAGGCGCTGGTCTTCGACGTGTTCGGCACCGTCGTCGACTGGCGCACCAGCCTGATCAACGACTTCACCGCTTGGTCCAAGACGCGCGGCATCCAGGGCGACTGGACCGCGCTGGTCGACAGCTGGCGCGGGCTCTATGTCGGCTCGATGGACGAGGTCCGCAGGCATCCGGAGCGCGGCTACGTCATTCTCGACGTGCTGCACCGGCGGTCGCTGGAGACGCTCGTCGCCAAGCTCGGCATCGTCGGCCTGACCGAAGCCGATCTCGATCATCTCACCCGCGGCTGGCACCGGCTGCATCCGTGGGCCGACAGTGTTGCCGGGCTGACCCGGCTGAAGTCCAAATACATCATCGCGCCGCTCTCCAACGGCAATGTCGCGCTGCTCACCAACATGGCGAAGTTCGCAGGGCTTCCCTGGGACCTCGTTCTCTCCGCCGAGCTGTTCGAGCACTACAAGCCCGACCCCGAGACCTATCTCGGCGCCGCGCGTCTCCTATGTCTTTCGCCCGGCGAGGTCATGATGGTCGCCGCGCACAACAATGATCTCGAGGCGGCTCAACGCTACGGTCTGAAGACCGCCTTTGTTGCCCGGCCCACCGAATACGGCCCGCTGCAGAACCGCGACTTCGAAGCCACCGGGGCCTGGGACATCGTGGCCGCCGACTTCAACGGCATCGCCGACCGGCTCGGCTGCTGACCCTCCGCTCTCACGCGCCCGACACGATCACGCCGTACCAGCCGAGGCCCTTGTAGGTCTCGTAGCCGGGCGTGGCATGGAAGGCGACCATGCGTCCGGATGCGTCCTGATAGAAACCGCTGCGCTTGCCGTCGAGCTTCAGCGACACGCGCTCGCTGAGAATGCCTTGTCCGTCCGAGGAGGCGATCACGCGGTGGCTGGAATCCACCAGCAGCGCGCGAGCCTTGTCGCTCTCGCTGACGCGGACCCCTTGCACGATCGCGCGCGCCTGGGCCTCCCAATCGAAATGGATCGCGAGCACGCCGAGCGGCTTGCCATGGGCGTTGCCGTTCTCGCGTACCGAGGCGCAATAGGTCGCGACCTGGGCGTTGCCGAGCAGCGGCTGGCACTCGACGTCGCCGGCGACGTAGTCGTCCCCCGAGCGCAGGCCGCGCGCCTCGCGAAACCACTTCGTATCGGCGACGCTCTGGCCCACCACGTTGAAGCGGTCCGCGCGGCCGTTCGCGATCACCTTGCCCGAGGGATCGCACAGCCAGAGATCGAGATAGACCGTGTAGGCCGAGAGGATCACCGCGAGCCGTTCGGAGACATGGGCGACGCGGGCGGCGTCCGGTGTGGCGGCGCAATCGACGACAGCGGAGTCGGTCGCCCACCAGCGCACGTCGCAAGTCCGCTCATAGAGATTGCGGTCGATCAGCTCGATCGCGTTGAGCGCGAGATCGACCATGCGCTCGCCGCGGGCCCGCTCGGTCATGCGCTCGATCGAGCTTTTGAGATTGCCGGTGCGGGTGGTGAGCTGGCCTTCGAGCTCGCGCGCGATGGTCTCGACCTGCTGGCCGACCGCGCGCACCTCCTGCGCGACGACTGCGAAGCCCGCGCCCTGCGCGCCCACCCGGGAGCTTTCGATCAGCGCGTTCAGGGCCAGCATCTTCATCTGATTGGTGATCTGCTGGATCGACTTGGTCTTCTCGCAGGCGATCTGATTGACCTCGCCGGTGAGCCGCGCGATCAGCGCGGAGACGTCGGTCTCGTCCTGGGGAGCCGTGGGAGACGGCGCAATCGAGGGGGAGGTCTTCAGCTCAGGCGCTGCCAACATTGAACAACTCCATTTCATCGCTGTCTCGGCCGATGCGGAGACTGCGAGCAATTCAGTCGGTATAATTTGATTGAAATGTCACGGAGTTCGCCTAACGCGCGTTTAATGCACGATCCTGAACACAGCTGTAATTTTAGGCAAGTCGCACTATATGTCATCAAACACCCCCTCTGAGGCCCTGATTTCCGCGATGATGCAGTGCGATTCCAGTGGGTTCCTGCGACGGAGCCTGCCGCGACCGCCGACTTGCTGTAGATTCGGCGCCGTCGTTTTCGAATCGCCATGCCGCATGCGAGGCCCATAGCCTGATGGCACCGTCTGCCCTTGCCTTGCCCTTGAGCGCCCCGCCGGCGTTCCTCGGCGTGCGGCTGTCGCTGACCAACAAGCTGTGGCGCGACCGGCTGGACACGCGCGGCGCGGCGCGGGCGCTGGCGATCGTGCAGCGCTATCAGTTGCCGGAAATGCTGGCGCGGGTGCTCGCCGGGCGTGACGTCGCCCTCGATGCAGTCAACGACTTCCTCGACCCCACCATCCGCAAGCTGATGCCGGACCCGTTCACGGTGACGCAGATGGAGGTGGCGGCGCAGCGTATCGCGGATGCCGCCGTGAAAGGTGAGAAGGTCGCGATTTTCGGCGACTACGACGTCGACGGCGCGACGTCGGCGGCGCTGCTCGCCTGGCACCTGCGGCATTGCGGGCTCGACCCGCTGATCCACATTCCCGACCGCATCTTCGAGGGCTATGGGCCGAACGTCGAAGCGATCCGCGGGCTTGCCGACAAAGGCGCAACCTTGCTGGTGACGGTCGACTGCGGCACCACCAGCCTGGAGCCGCTGGCGGAGGCGCGGCGGCTCGGCATGGCCGTGGTGGTGATCGACCACCATCAATGCGGCGAGGAGCTGCCGGAGGTCGAGGCGCTGGTGAACCCGAACCGGCCCGACGATCTCTCCGGCCTCGGCCATCTCGCCGCGGTCGGGCTGACGCTGGTGACGCTGGTGGCCGTCAACAGGGAGCTGCGGGGCCGCGGCTTCTGGAGCAGCACGCGGCCCGAGCCCGATCTGCTCGGCATGCTGCACCACGTCGCGCTCGGCACCGTCGCTGACGTGGCGCCGCTGGTCGGGCTCAACCGCGCCTTCGTCGCCAAGGGCCTGATCGCGATGCGCCGACGCGATCATGTCGGCCATACCGCGCTGATGGATGTCGCCCGGCTCAACGGTCCGCCGGAGGCGTGGCATCTCGGCTTCATGCTGGGGCCGCGCATCAATGCCGGCGGCCGTATCGGTCGCGCCGATCTCGGCGTGCGGCTGCTGCTGGAGACGGACGTGTCGGAGGCGGCGCGGATCGCGGCCGAGCTCGATCGGCTCAACACCGAGCGCCGCGTCATCGAGCAGCATGCGGAGGCGCAGGCCGAGGCCGAGGCGTTGGCGTCGCTTGGGCTGGAGGACAAGGGTGCGGTCATCGTGACCGCGTCCGAGGGCTGGCATCCCGGCGTGGTCGGGTTGGTGGCGTCGCGGCTGAAGGAAAAGTTTGCGCGGCCTGCGTTTGCGATCGCGCTGGAGCCGGGCGGCATCGGCACCGGCTCGGGCCGCTCGATTCCGGGCGTCGATCTCGGCCGTGCCGTGCGCCATGCGGTGGAGCAGGGCATCCTGATGAAGGGCGGCGGGCATGCGATGGCCGCCGGCGTCACCCTGCGCAAGGAGCGGCTGGCGGAGTTTCGCGCCTATCTGGAAAACGCGCTCGCCGCCGATGTCGCCGAGGCGCGGCACGTCAACGAGATCCTGATCGACGGCGCGATCAGCGCGCGCGCAGCGACGCCGGAGCTGGTCAATACGCTCAATCGCGCCGGGCCCTTCGGCAGCGGCAATCCGGAGCCGATCGTGGCGCTCCCGTCGCATCAGCTCGTCTATGCCGACGAGGTCGGGCAGGCGCATCTCAAGCTGCGCTTCAAGTCCGGCGACGGCGCCACCGTGAACGCCATCGCGTTCCGCTCGGTCGGCCAGAAGCTCGGCAACGCGCTCGTCCAGCATCGCGGCCAGGTCCTCCATGTCGCGGGCACGCTGACCGTCGACCGCTACCAGGGCGTCGAGCGCGTGCAACTGCGCGTGCTGGACGTCGCCGTGCCGGATCACGGTCCGGCGATGATCAGGTAGCGGCAACATCAACGGTGTCTTCCCGGCCTCCGAGCCGGGACCCATACGCCGCAGCGGATGTTGTGAGAGCGAGATGCCCATTGCCCTCCTGCTTCACAGTTCTCCCTGTGGGTATGAGTCCCGGCTCGGAGACCGGGACGACGGCGGAGGATGATGCGCCCATCGTGCTTCCCATCAATGCGCGCGACGTTGCATCCCGCCGCGCCATCGCGCCCGAGTGATTGCCTGATCAAGACCCTCATCGATGAAAGAGGGCGCAGGGAATGCCGGGTGAAGGCCTCACCCATGGCCCGCCTGCAAACAAAAAGCAGGCGGCAGTCACCACAGGCAAAGCCGTTTCAACCGGCATTCCCTGCGCGATGGGTTTAACGCTTATACGCGATCTCCCCGGTGTCCGGCTTGATAGCCACCGTCGCCTTCGGGCTCATCATCACCCGAAAGCTTGGCGCCAGCTTCGGGGCGCCAGGACCACGCGATTTCGCGTCCGCCAATTGCCGTTCGTCCGCGCACATCGAGTACGCTGCGACACATCAGCGGCCACCGCATCCCATCCTCCACGTTCGTGACGATCGCGAAGCGTCCCTCTCATGAGGACAGGACGCGCATATTGTTTCCGATTTTCGGAAGAAAAGCAAGCGAAATCTTTTGTGCGCTCCCGGCGGTTTTCGTCATCCGATTGACATCGCAGGAACGCATGACGCTCGGCGCGCGGCCTCAGCGAGGGGCCGTCGACGCGACGTGGGCGCCGGGAAGCGCCATGTTCGACCGTGCGGTCCTCCGCTAGGGTCGCGCCGAATCGGCCAACTGGAATGAGGGTCTTCGATGCTGCGTCTATATGCCGTGCTCATGGGTCTGCTGCTGTCTCCATCGTGGTCCCATGCCGAACCGGGAGCGCACTGGCAGGCGGCCAACCCCGCCGACAAGCCTTGGATCGCGGCGATTGCACGGGACGTCCAGCAGTTCGCCGACGAGCAGAAGCCGACATCGATCATGGTGGTGAGAGACGACGAGATCATTGCCTCGTCGGGCGACATCGCCGCCAAGGTGAATATCCGGTCCGAGCGCAAGAGCCTGATCAGCGCGCTGTACGGCATGGCCGTGGAGGAGGGCCGGATCAATCTCGACAGCACTCTTGCCGAACGTGCGATCGACGATCGGCCCGACGCCTTGTCGCCAACCGAGAAGACCGCGACGGTTCGCCAATTGTTGATGGCGCGGTCGGGCATCTATCATCTCGCGGCCTACGAGACGCCGCAGATGAAAGAGCTCCGGCCGGCACGCGGAAGCCATCCGCCCGGCAGCTTCTGGTACTACAACAATTGGGATTTCAACGCGCTCGGCACGATCTATCGGCAGTCGGTCGGCAACGTGTTCAAGAATTTCGAGACGCAGATCGCGCGGCCGCTGGGTATGGAGGATTACTCGGCGAAGGATGGTCATGACCAGAAGGAGGACTCGTCCTCTCATCCGGCCTATGTGTTTCACATGAGCGCCCGCGACCTCGCGCGTTTCGGCGTGCTGTATCTCAACGGCGGACGTTGGAACGGGACTCAGATCGTCCCGGCGCAGTGGGTGACGGAATCGACCACGCGCCTGTCGGACACCGAGCAGCCGGAACGCGGCTATGGCTATCTCTGGTGGACGTATACAAAGGCAAATGGAGGTCTGAACGCGTTCTTCGCCAATGGCTATGGCGGCCAGTTGGTGGTCGTCGTTCCATCGAAGCGTCTGGTGCTCGTCGAGCTGGTGGATCTCGATGTCAACCCGCACGGTGTCAGGACCCAGCGCGTTCTCGATCTCGTGAGCAGGATCAGCGCCTCGGTGCCGTGAGGAGCATGCGATGGCAATCGCGCTCAATCTGAGATCCGATCACGTCTCGGCGGATGAGATCGAGCATCTGTGGGATCAGGTCGCAGCGTTCGAGGACGTGCCATCCATGCGCGATCTCGGATATCGACCGCATTTCACCCTTGCGATCTACGACACTCCGGAGATCGACGCAGCGGCCGCGTGGCAGGCCATGCGGGACGTGGTAGAAGGTGGTCGAGCGTTGAAGATCGAGTTCCGCCGCCTTGCGTGGTTTGCGCATCCACGCTTCGTCCTCTGGGCAGAGCCTGAACCCGACGAGACATTGTCGCGCTGGCACGCTGCCATCGCGGCAGCCATCGACCCGGCTCATTGCCGAGAGCACTATCGACCTGGTGCCTGGAGTCCTCACTGCACGCTGGGCACGCGGATCTCGGATGCACGCCGAGCCGACGCGATGGCGTTTGCACGCGCGTTCGACCAGTCTTTCTCTGTCGTATTCGACGTTGCCGATTGCGTCACATTTCCGCCTGTGCAGATCGTGGCGGAGCAAGGGCTTGCTTGAGTGCGGCCCGCGCGGGCACCAGGCGAACGTCGAGAAGGGCCTCAGCGCCAGAACGGCTTCGGCAAATGCTCGGGATTGAATTTTGGCGCCGGGCGGGGAGCCGGCGGAGGCGCGTTGTCGGGAGAGGAGTACAGCAGGAACGCTTCGAACGGGATGTCCGGCGCTTCGGCGGCCCGGCCGGAGCAGGTGACGGGAATCGTGCGGCAGCAGCCTTCCAGGCACAGCGTCAGCTCGTCGGGACCGAACAGCGAAGGCTGTCCCGGGGCGTGCCGTTTGGTCCTGATGATGGCCGTGAACCGATCGCCCTGAGCCTCGTAGCTGCCGCTATAGGTCAGCACGCCGTCGCCGCCGCAGACCTGGCCCGCGATCAGTTGCACGATGCCGGTCCCCTGGCCCTTCGGGGTCTTGAACCAGGCGGAGTAGGTACCTTCTCTCATCATGGGCGAGCACCCGGTCGATCGATCGCGCCATCGTTGTGCATCGCAAATTAAAGGAAGGTGAAAGCGGCCGCGCCAAACCCGTGGGAACCCGGGATTTATTCGTACACAAATGGTGAGCGGGCGGCCGCGCTCAGCCGGTGGCGCCCCGAATCCTGCCAATTCACGGCTCTTGCTGTGATGTTTGTCGGACTGCATCCTTCACTGCAGGGTATAAGGGAACCAGACCGAAGTCAGTTCGAAGGATATTCAATGCCATCCGAAGCCCGCTCGCCGCGACTTGCCGTTCTCATCGACGCCGACAATGCCTCGGCCAAGATCGTCGACGGGCTGTTCGAGGAGATCGCCAAGATCGGCGAGGCCAGCGTGCGCCGGATCTATGGTGACTTCTCCAGTCCGCGCTCCAGGCCGTGGGCGGATACGCTGGCGCGCTACGCCATCGTGCCGCAGCAGCAGTTCGCCTACACCAGCGGCAAGAACGCCTCCGACATCACGCTGGTGATCGACGCGATGGACCTGCTGCACAGCGGCCGCTTCGACGGCTTCTGCCTGGTGTCGTCCGACAGCGACTTCACCCGGCTCGCCGCGCGCATCCGCGAGCAGGGCATCGACGTGTTCGGCTTCGGTGAGCAGAAGACGCCCGAGAGTTTTCGGCAGGCCTGCCGCCGGTTCATCTACACCGAGAATTTGCGCGGCGGCGCTTCGAGCAGCAAGGATGCCGCGCCGGCCGCGAGGTCGTTGATGCCGATCCGCGCCGCGACCGAGATCATCGAAAAGGTGATCGGCCAGATCGAGAGCGAAGACGGCTGGGTGGAGCTCGGCGTGGTCGGTACCCAGCTCACCAACCTGGTCTCCGATTTCGATCCGCGCACCTATGGCTGCCGCAAGCTCAGCGATCTCGTCCGCAAGAGCGGAGCCTTCGAGATCGGCGAGCAGGCGAAGGGCGGCTCGATGCGCATCCGCGTCAAGACGGCGGAGGGTTCTCAGCCGAAGCCGAAGGCGCCGAGGGGACACCGCGATGCCGCGGCGAAGGCCTGATTGAGCAGGGCGTATCAGTAGGGTGGGCAAAGCGGCCGCCGAAGGTGGCAGCGTGCCCACCGTCGGGCGGCGTGCTCAGCGGTGAGATGGTGGGCACGGCGCCATGGCGATCTCGAACGACGAGACAGTACGGCAGCGCCTTTACCCACCCTACGAATCTCGAACTATCAACCACCCTGCCGCAGCTTCGCCAGCACCTTCAGCCCGCCATAGCCATCGGCAGGTGTGATGCCGGCCTTCGCCTGGAAATCGCGGATCGCCTTCATCGTGTCGTTGCCGACGCGGCCGTCGGTGCCGCCGGTGTCGAAGCCGGCCGCGGTCAGGCGCTTCTGCATCTCCTGGACTTCGGCGAGCGTGAGCGCGCGCTCGGAGCCAGGGAAGGGCTGTAGGAACGGCGGGGCGCCCAGGATGCGGTCGCCGAGATGGCAGATCGCGAGCGCGTAGCTCATCGCCGGATTGTATGACTTCACCGAATAGAAGTTCGGACCCAGCAGGAAGGCGGGACCGCCTTCCACAGGGATCCAGAGCTGCGCTGACGCGTTCGGCTGCGGGAAGGGCTCGCCGTCGGCGCGGGTGACGCCGGCGGCCTGCCAGGCTGCGTAGGTCTTGCTGCCGCCGATATTGCCGGGCGCGCGGACCTCCCAGCCCCAATGTTCGCCGCGATGATATTTGCCGCGGTTGACGAGATAGCGCGCGGTCGAGCCGAGCGCGTCGTCGGGCCGGCCGAACGGGTTGATCTTGCCGTCGCCGTCATAGTCGAACCCGACATTGAGCCACACCTCGGGCATCCATTGGGTGTGGCCCATCGCGCCGGCCCAGGAGCCGCGCATCTCCTCCGGCGTACTCCAGCCGCGGTCGACGATTTTCAGCGCGTTGGTGAGCTCGGTCTCCCAATAGGCCTTGCGGCGCGGCTCGTTCCAGGCGAGCGCGGCGAGCGCGGGAAACACCGGGCGCATGTGGTTCTGCTGCACCAGCGGATCGCCGTAGGCCGACTCGACGCCCCACAGCGCCAGCAAGGTGCCGCGCTCGACGCCGAAATCCTTTTCGATGCGCCCAAACAGTGCCTCGTTCTTCTGGAGCGCGATCTTGCCGTTGATGACGCGCCAGTCGGAGACGCGGCGGTTGATGTACTGCCAGAGCTGCTCCTTGAACTCCGGCTGGTTGCGCATCTCCTTGAACACGGACATGTCGGGCTCGAGCCTGGACATGACGCGTATCCAGGTCGCCTGCGAGATGCCCTTGGCCAGCGCCCGGGTGCGGAATCCGTCGCGCCAGGTGTCGAACTCGGCCGGCGCGGCCGCGGCGGGCAGCGCGGGGATGAGCAGCGCGGCGGCGCCGAGGCCGGAGCGGAGCAGGGTGCGGCGGGTCGGGGAATCGGGCTGGGTCATGGCCGCCAGTGTAGCCGCTGGTGCGGGCCGGCGGCAGGGGGCTCAATCCGGATGGAACTCGGTCGCGATCCGCGCCAGCCACCGGCGGATGGTCGCGAGCTCGCGCCGGCTGACACCGCGCGCGAGCCGGCGTTCCAGCGCCGACGCGTGGCGTCGCGCCTTGGCGAGCAAGGCGAGGCCGCGGCGGGTGAGCGTCCATTGCAGCACGCGGCCATGCACTGGATGCGGCGAGCGCGCGATGGCGCCGTCACGTTCCAGATTGCCGATGATGACGTTGACGGTCTGCGGCGTCAGCAGCGCGACGCGGGCGCAGTCGGCGCCGGACAGGCCGGGATAGGCCTTCAGCATCGTCAGCACCACGAATTGCGGATGTGTGAGGCCGGTCGAGACGAGTGCGCGCTCGAGCGATAGCCGCGCCGCGGCCTGCGCCTGGCGCAAGAGATAAGCGAGATGGCCGTCCTCGCCGCGCTTGCCCTCGCCGGGGGCGGGCGGGCGCGCGGGCTGACCGGTGCGCGCCGCCCGCGTTTGCCGCTGCGCGCGCGAAGGTGAAGATGTCCGTGTCTTGCGCATATTATCAGAGCTCTGATAAGTTATCAGAGAACAGATAACATGAGAGATGAACCATGTCACATGCGCGCAGCGAGTATGCGGATTTCAGGCGGCAGGCGCCGGGGCTGTATGACGCCATCCTTGCGGTCAGCCAGCAGGCGGCCAAGGCCGGCCTCGACAAGCAGCTGCTCGAGCTGGTCAAGATCCGCGCGTCGCAGATCAACGGCTGTGCGTTCTGCGTGCAGCATCATGTGCTGCTGGCGGAGAAGCTCGGCGTGTCCGCCGACAAGCTCAACCTCGTCGTGGTCTGGCGCGAGGCGCCGCAATTCTCCGCGCGCGAGCGTGCGGCGCTGGCGTTCACCGAGGCGCTGACGAAGCTGGATGGTGGCGTCGGCGACGAGGTCTATGCGCTGGCGCGCGCGGAATTCTCCGAGACGGAGCTGGTGTTCCTGACATCGGCGATCGGCGTCATCAATCTCTGGAACCGCTACGGCGTCGCCTTCCGCTGGACACCGGCGGAGCGGCCGGCGCGCGCTGCCAGCTGACGTCGGTGGAACCGCGGCGAAGTCGCACGAGTTGTGCCTACAAACGAGGAGGCGCAGATGACCGAGCCCGACGAGCCGCTGAAGCCGGACGATTTCCCTCTCGAAGCCGATGAGGATCGCGTGCGGCGCAAGGACGGCAAGCCGATCGCCAGGACCAAGGACGAGGCGATGGCGCATGAGATCGCCGAGCGTCTCAATGCCGAGGAGCACCGGCGCGAGGAGGACAAGTGGTCGGCGTGAGCGCGGAGTCGTGAGTCCTGTTAGCGTAGCCCGGCTCTTGTCCGCGGTGGCTCGAAGAGTGAAGGTGGATGCTCGGCTCGACGAGCTTCGCTCGTGGAGACAGGTCGATGGGCATTGATAGGTAAGCCTGATACAGTCTCAACGGCCACTCCTACCCGTGTAGCTGCCCCTCACCCCGACCCTCTCCCCGTAAGAACGGGGAGAGGGAGGACAGCGGCGATGGTGCGAGAGTTGTATCGATGGCTCGCATTGAAGCAGGCACCGCCTGCCATCAGCTCGCACTCATCAGCTCGCGCTTGTTCAAAACGGATTTGCCGGCTGCGCGCGCTTGGGGCCTTCGGGCTTCGGCTCCACGGCGAGACTGGGATCCGTCGGCATCACGTGGGCGCCGGCGGCGCGGGCGACCTGGCCGGTCATCGAGTGACGGGCCGCGTCGGCGGATTTGATCTCCGGCGGATGCCAGCGATCGCGCACGAGCATGATGAGCGCGCCGACGCAGACGAGCGCGATCGCTGCCGACACCAGCGCAGGTCCCATTCTGTGATGCGATGTGACTGCCGTCATCCGACATCCTCCTTCGCCCATCAACCCGCAGCCGGGGAGGTCGGTTCCGGCGCGGGCGCCGCGGCGCGATCAGTTCCGGTCACGCCCCACGGCGGCGTCGGCGGAGGGGCCGAGCGGCGAGACGGCTTGCGCCGGCGCTTTGATCGTTCCGGTGGTGACGGGAGATGGCGAGGCGGCCATCTCCGGGTCTGCGCCGATCTCGCGACCGCGGCCGCCGATCAGGCGCTCATATGCGGCGATCAGCGTCATGTAGGGATTGACCCAGATCCAGCCGTCGCGGGTGAACAACTGAATGTCGAAATGCACATGCCGCGTGGTGCCGTTGGGATGGTCGAGATAGTTCGATACCACGCCGATCGGCTCGCCTGCGCGAAGGCTGCGGCCGTTGAGCAGGCCGTCATTGTCCATCGCGGTCGGGTTCATGTGCATATAGCGGAAGCGGATGTGCTCGGTGCCGCTGTTGACCTGAATGGTGACGGCCTGCTGCCTGGTCGAGCGGATGACGACGCCGTCGCGCACCGCCAGCACGCGTTGCCGCCACGGATCGCAGCCATCGGGTCCCTCGCGACGCACCGGGCAGATGCCCGGCCGGATGTCCTGGCCCTGATGACCGAAGCCGCTGGCGCATTGCCCGACATTGAAATCGCGCGCCTCGCAGAAGCTGTCGCGCCAGGGATACTGGCTCCAGGGCTGTTGGCTTCGAGGCTGGTCGAGCTTGTCGCTGGCGCGGCGGCGGCCGAACGACTGCGAATGGACATAGGCCGGCGCGTCGACGGGAAAGCGGATCTGCGAGTAGACGATGCGATCAGCACGCCCGCTCTGGCCGCGCGCGCCTGAATTGGCGACGATATCGCCCGGCGGACGGTAGCTGAAATCGGCGTCGAGCGTCGATGGCTGCTCGGCGGCAAGCTGGGCGATCTCCGGTGCGCTGCGTGCCGGCTGGCCGCCGGCGACGCGCAACGCCCTGAGGAAGCGCTCGGCGATCGGGTAAGCCTCACGGCAGGCGAGGCGCTTCGGCCGCGGCGCGCTGTCGAGGCATTGGATCGACACCACATAGGGCACGCCGAAGCGGGTGAAGGCGTAGCGGACATAGCCCTCGCGGATGAAGCGGCGGAGATCGGGATATTGTGCTGACAGCGCCTTGACCGGATCGCCCTTGCCGCCGGCGGGATCGGCGATGTCGTAGGTGATGCTCGATCCCGTGATCTGGACCTCGACCGGCTTGGCGAAGATGCGCGAGGGCAGGCCGGAGGTCACCTCGGGGGCGAGCGAGAACACCGCGTCGTAGCCGGAGGGACCGGCATCGAACAGGTCGGTCTGGAAGTCGGCCTGGTAGCGCGGCAGGGTCTGCGGGTCGACCGCGCCGCGGCGGCGTGCCCCGAGATAGGCAGCCGTGTCGAACGGCAGCAAGACGGGGACCGGACTGCGTCCGATCCCCGTGAAGATGGTCGAGGTCACGCCGTTGAGCTGCAGCAGCGCGGGCCGCCGGCGCGGGTCATTGCCGGCGACGCTTCGCCGCCGCGCTGACAGTGCGAAATCGGCGGCGACGTCGGGGGCCGCATTGAGCTCGGACCGAAGCTGGTCCAGCGCAGCACGCCAGTCGGCGCGCTGAAGGGAGATGGCGGGCGTCGCGAGGGAGTCTGCCGCGCGCGCCCAGGAGGTCGCCGCCAGCGCGATCACCGCCGCCAGGGCCGCGGTGATAAAGGTGATCCTTGCCCCCAATCCCCTGCGCCCCCCGGCGTCAGATCATGCCATCGTCGCCAGCATCATGCGTCAGTCCTTGGCGCGCTCGCAATAGGAGCCGTCCTCGGTCATGACCACAATCCGGGTGCCCACGGTGATGTGCGCCGGCACGCCGGTGCGCACGCCGTTGGAGAGCACGGCCGGCTTGTAGGACGACGACGCGGTCTGGCCCTTGGTGACCGGCTCGGTCTCGACGACCTCGAGCGTGACGCGCTGCGGCAGGGTGATCGCCACCGGCACCACGTCGTGCATCGACAGCTTGACGGTCATGTTCTCCTGCAGATAGGCGGCCTGATTGCCGACCACGTCCTTCGGCACCTGGACCTGGTCATAGGTCTCCGGGTTCATGAAGTGGAAGCCGTCAGCATCCTCGTACAGGAAGGTGAAGTTGCGCTCCTCGATCGTCGCCTTCTCGACCTGGTCGGTGGTCTTGAAGCGCTCGGAGATCTTCACGCCGTCGCTGATTCGGCGCATTTCGATCTGGCTGACCGGGGTGCCCTTGCCGGGATGGATGTTCTCGGCGGTCACGACGACATAGAGCTTTCCATCTTGCTCAATGACGTTACCCTTGCGAATAGAGCTGGCGATGACTTTCAAAGCTGTTTTCCTGACACTGAGGGGAGGGCGCCGGGCATGGCCTGGGCGCCGCGGGACGCGGGATGCGGTTTCGGCCGGCAACATACTGATTTTGTCCGGGGTTGCCAGCCTTTTGGCGATCCCGTGATGCCCCAGGAGCCATCCCCGTCACCCTGGTGGTCGCCGCAGCGGCACGCCGATGTCAGGGCGTTTCTGCAAGCCAGGGCCGCCATCACGCGCGCCCTGCGCGCCTGGTTCGAGGAGCAGGGTTTTACCGAGGTCGAAACCGGCGTCCTGCAGGTGTCGCCGGGCAACGAGACCCATCTGCACGCGCCGGCGACCGAGCTGACCGCGGCGGACGGAACCCGGCATCGGCGGTATCTGAGAACCTCGCCGGAATTCGCCTGCAAGAAGCTGCTGGCGGCCGGGGAGAGCCGCATTTTCGAGTTCGCCCGTGTCTTCCGCGACCGTGAGCGCGGCGACCTGCATCTGCCGGAATTCACCATGCTGGAATGGTACCGGGCGGAGGCGCCTTACGATGCGATCATGGCCGATACCGTCGTGGTCATTGCCCATGCGGCCCAGGCCACCGGAATCCGGCAGTTCGGCTTCCGCGGCCGCACTGCCGATCCCTACGCCGAGCCTGAGCTGCTGACGGTGGCGGGCGCGTTCGCGCGCTACGCGGGCATTGACCTCTTGGCCACAATCCGCGATCGCATGGGCGACCGCGATGCGCTGGCGGCTGCGGCCGCTGGCAAGATCCGGATCAGCGAGGACGACACCTGGTCGGACCTGTTCAGCAAGGTCCTGGTCGAGCATGTCGAGCCGCAGCTCGGCAACGGACGGGTCACCGTGCTGTATGAATATCCGTCGCCGGAAGCCGCGCTGGCGCGCGCCAAGGCCGGCGAGCTCCGGGTCGCCGAGCGGTTCGAGGTCTATGCCTGCGGCGTCGAGCTCGCCAACGGCTTTGGCGAACTCACCGATGCCGCCGAGCAGCGCCGGCGGTTCGAGCAGGAGATGGCGGAGAAGCAGCGGCGCTATGGCGAGCGCTATCCGCTCGACGAGGATTTCCTCGCCGCCGTGGCTCAGATGCCGCAGGCGAGCGGCGTCGCGCTCGGCTTCGAGCGGCTGGTGATGCTGGCGGCCGGCGCGGTCAGGATCGATCAGGTGGTGTGGACGCCGCCGGCAGGTGAGCGGCGATGAACCGGATCGAACGGCCCACGACCTTGCGCAGCGCGGCCGATCTGGTGGCGCAGGGCTTGGCTGCGCCATCAGAGCAGGAGGCGCTGGACCGGGTGGCGCAGCGCTATGCCGTGGCCGTGACGACGCATCTCGCCGACCTGATCGACAGCGACGATCCGAATGATCCGATCGCGCGCCAGTTCGTGCCGTCGGCGGATGAACTCGTAGCTGCGCCCGGCGAGCGCGGCGACCCCATCGGCGACGATGCGCATGCGCCGGTGCCGGGCATCGTGCACCGTTATCCCGATCGCGTGCTGCTCAAGCTCGTGCATGTCTGCGCGGTGTATTGCCGCTTCTGCTTTCGTCGCGAGATGGTCGGGCCCGGCAAGGACAATGCGCTGTCGGAGGACGCCTACCGCGGCGCGCTCGACTACATCAAGTCGCATGCCGAGATCTGGGAGGTCATCCTCACCGGCGGCGATCCGCTGATGCTGTCGCCGCGGCGGCTCAAGGAGATCATGGCCGATCTCGCCGCGATCGATCATGTGAAGATCATCCGCATCCACACGCGGCTGCCCGTCGCCGATCCCCAGCGCATCACGCCTTCGCTGGTGGATGCGCTGAAGGTGCAGGGAGCCGCGACCTGGGTCGCGCTGCATGCCAATCATCCGCGCGAGCTGAGTGCGGAGGTGCGCGCCGCCTGTGCGCGGCTGATCGACTCAGGGATTCCTCTGGTCAGCCAGTCGGTGCTGCTGCGCGGCGTCAACGACGATGCGGCGACGCTGGAGGCCCTGATGCGCGCCTTCGTCGAGACCCGCATCAAGCCGTATTACCTGCACCATGGCGACCTCGCGCCGGGCACGGCGCATCTGCGCACGACGCTTGCGGAAGGACAGGCGCTGATTCGGACGCTGCGCGGGCGGGTGTCCGGCCTGTGCCAGCCGGACTACGTGCTCGACATTCCCGGCGGCTACGGCAAGGCGCCGGTCGGGCCGCAATACATCACTGCCGAGGATTTTGTTGCGCAGGATCATGCTGCCGCTCTGCAAACGCGCTATCGTGTGGTTGACTATTGCGGCGAGGCGCACCTCTATCCGCCCGCTGGGGAATGAAGTGATCGGCTGATTCCGCTGACACGGAGGAGCAACATGAAGACACCTGCGATGAAGACATTTGCGATCGCGATGGGGCTCCTGATCCTGGTGGCCGACGGCGCCGTGCTGGCGCAGAGCGGCGGCATGAGCAGTGACTCGACGACGCAGGGCGCCAAGAAGCGCCGCCAGCCACGGCCGAGCGACCTGCCGAAGGCCGAGCAGGCCGACGAGAGCTCGATGAGCAATATGAGCAAGGAAGACCGCGAGCTCGATCGCAAGATCAAGAGCATCTGCCGCGGCTGCTGAACGTTCGGCTGCGGCGCGCGCGAGGCGCGCCGCTCGATTGATCCGCGATGCCTTAGGCCGAGCGCTCGCGCAGCGAGTCGCCGCGCTTCTCGCGCCGTGCCGTGACGGCGTCGGCCAACTGCTCGAGAACCTCCACCGTCGTGTCCCAGCCGATGCAGCCATCGGTGATGCTCTGGCCGTAGGTCAGCGGCACGCCCGGCTTGACGTCCTGGCGGCCGGCGACCAGATGGCTCTCGATCATCACGCCCATGATGCGCTGCTCGCCGTTCGCGAGCTGGCCGGCGATGTCGGCGGCCACGAGCGGCTGGTTTTCCGGCTTCTTGCTGGAATTGGCGTGGCTGGTGTCGATCATGAGCCGCGCCGGCAGGCCGGACTTGACCAGCTCGGCGGAGGCCTGCTCGACATGGGCGGCGTCGTAGTTCGGGCCAGCGCCGCCGCGCAGGATGATGTGGCAGTCCTCGTTGCCGGTGGTCGCCGCGATGCCCGAGCGGCCGCCTTTGGTCACCGCCATGAAATGATGCGGATGCGCGGCCGACTTCACCGCATCGGTCGCGATGCGGATGTTGCCGTCGGTGCCGTTCTTGAAGCCGACCGGGCAGGATAGTCCGGAGGCGAGCTCGCGATGGATCTGGCTTTCGGTCGTGCGCGCGCCGATTGCGGCCCAGGCGACGAGATCGGCGATGTATTGCGGCGTCGTCATGTCGAGGAATTCGGTAGCCGCGGGCAGGCCGAGATTGTTGACCGCCGACAGCACGTTGCGCGCCAGCCGCAGGCCCTTGTTAATGTCGAACGAGTTGTCGAGGTCGGGATCGTTGATCAGGCCCTTCCAGCCGACGGTGGTGCGCGGCTTCTCGAAATAGACCCGCATCACGATCTCCAGCCGGTCACTGAGGCGCTCGCGAAGGGCGGCGAGGCGGCTGGCGTAGTCGAGCGCGGCTTCGGGATCATGGATGGAGCAGGGGCCGACGATGACCAGCAGGCGGTCATCGCTGCCGGTCAGGATGGCGTGGATCGCGTTGCGCGCGGCCATGACCACGCGGGTGGCGGTGAGGGTGCGCGGAATCTCGCCCATCACCTCCACAGGCAGGCTCAATTCCTTGATTTCCTTGATACGAAGATCGTCTGTGGTGCTCAGCACGGCGGGCTCCTGAAGTCTTTCGATGGGCACCTGCCGGCACAAAAAAGCCGCCAGGTCTGGCGGCTTGTTCGGATATCTTGCTGCAATGTGTCAGATTGAGCGCGATCCTCCCGCCGCCAGCGAGCTGTCGTAGGTAAAGTACCAATAATAGCTGGTGGCGGCGTTGATCATGAACGTCCTATAGCGGCCGCGGCGCCGCTTGTCATCCCAAAAGTTGAAACTCGGGTCGTCAGGCGTTTCGGGCCGCCAGCGCCATGCCGATCATCGACAGACCGCCGAACAACAGGTTGATGCCGACGAGCAGGCCGATCGCCCACAGCGCCGTGCCCGGCAGGCCGGAAATGATGATGCCGGCAATGGCAATGTCGACGACGCCGGAGATCGCGAGCCACGACCAGCGGCCGGACAGTTCGCGCCGGTGCTCAAGCGCATACATGATCGTGGCGACGCCTTCGGCGAGGAAATAGACGCCGATCACGATCGTTAGCGTCACCGTGCCCTGGACGGGCTGCGCCACGAGAATGAAGCCGGCGATGATGGCGAGCAGGGCCGAGAGCAACGACCACCAGAAGCCCGGCATGCCACGCGCCCAGAAGGTGAGTGCGAGCCCTGCGATGCCCGAGATCAGGAACATCCAGCCGAGGAAGATCGTGACCGCCAGGCTGGCCAGCGGCGTGAGGACCATGGCGAGCAGGCCGAGCACGGCGAGCAGGATGCCCTCGATCAGGACCGCCTTCCAATGTGCGCGGACGGCCGCGCCCATCTGCGACCTCATGCGCTCGAGCTCCGGCGGGATCGTATCCTGGGGAAGGGTCATGCTCATCACTCCGGGCAAGGCCACGCGCTGGACGCCGTAACCGCCGCCCGTCAAGATGGCGAGGAACGGCGGCCGGAACAAGCGCGCCAGGCGCGTTTCGTTGCAATCGAGCCCTGCGGCGGGCGCCTAGGCGGTGGTCCGCATCCGATTGCGGCCGAAGATATAGATCGTCGTTGTGACAATCAGCAGGGCGACGCCGAGCAGGATCGCCGTAAGGCCCAGGGGCACCAGGACGCTGGCGATGTTACGGTCGGGATTGAGCAGCCAGTGCCGGATCGAGGTCAGCACGAAGCCGAGGCCGATGAAGCCGGCGGCACCGCCGAGCAGCAGCAGTGCCCACATCCGCCGCAGCTGGCTCAGCCGAGCCTTTGCCACCTCGGTCCGCGGCGTGTGGTGATGCGCCACGCGGCGCACCAGCCGGATCGCGAGCCCGATCGAGGAGAAGCCGATCAGGACGCTGACCGCGCCGAGCCAGAGCCGAGAGGTCGGATCCAGATTGGAGGCGCGCTGCAGCAGCAGCAGCGGATAGTCGAATGCCGCATGCAGCATCACCGGAGCGGCCAGCACCAGGGCCCAGCTCGACATCCGCGCCCCCTCGCGATTGTGTCGGTTGGCGCCGAGCGCGGTCGAGGTCCGGGCGATTGCGAGATAGGCGCCGGCGATGATGCCGAGCGCGCCGTGGAACGGCACGGTGAGCACGCTGCGCAGGATGGCGAGCGAGCGCCACATTTCGGCATGCTGGACGAGGTAGGCGAGGTTCTCGTACGCGGCGAAGCCGAGCCCGACCGCCGCGCCATAGAACACCGTGTCCATGGCATTGCCGACCTGCCGGCGCCGCGACCACAGCGCGGCGATCACGGCGACCTTGGCGATTTCCTCAGGCAGAGCGACGTTGAACAGCGCCCGGACGGCCTGCGCGATCCAGGGGTTCTCGATGGTCAATCCGACGTTCTGGAACGGGATCCGGACAATGCCGAGTAGCAGCACGCTGGCGGCGCCGAGCAGGAACGCGGTCCAGATCTTCAGAGGAGGTCCGGAATTATCGCCCGCCGCAACCACCAGCCACAGGATCAGCAACGCAGGCGCAATCGCCGCGGTTCCGACCACGGTGGCGAGCGCTTCGAGCAGGTTCATTTGCGACGGCAGGTAGGCCATGGTCTCCAATCGTCTCGTGCCGCTGGAGGATCCAGCCCTTCACCTCCCGCGCGGCATCACGGCGAGATCGGGAGCCGCGGGGCAGAATCCACATGTCGGTAAAAACGGCCGATCATCAAGGCATGGGATCACCGAGATGCCCTGCTGCCGCTTTCGGCCGCAGGGGTACCCGGTCAGCGGATCCGGGATCCGCCCGCAGCCTGATTGCCGTCACGCGCCGGCGTCTCCCGACGCGGCTCCGGGGTCCACGCATCGGTCCGAGACGGGGCCGGGGCCTGGGCGGTGGTCGGTGTCTCGACGCAGCTCAGCCGCGGCGTGGGATCGGCGACGCGCCGGCACTCCAGACCCTCGGCAAAGGCGGCCTGACTGACTGCGCACGCAATGACGACAAGCGGAAAAACTTTCATTGTGCCCCTCGTATGCAGGCCTTACGGCCCGTCATGCAACCCTCGACGAGATCCAGTCTATGGCAATGCAGCGCCTTAGTTCGCCCTGAAAGTGTGCAATTGTTTGGCCAATCTCGCCGAGATTCAAATTTCCTTGCCTCGACGTAGGTGCGAATGCGGCGCAATGCCCGCATCGGGGGCAACGGACACGCGGCGCGCGGCAGCTACCGCCCGTTCAGCATGCGCCAGGCCAGCCCGAGAGCGGGCTTGATGCGGCCAGGGGATCATGATCGGTATGCCCGCATGAACCAGCCGAGTCCGTTTCGCCCTGCCGAGCCCTGCCTGCCACGCTATCGCCGCGGCTGGGTCGACGACGCCGTCGCCGCCATCGAGGCGGACCAGTGCCGGACCGCCGACACGCACCTCATCCGCCTCATCGTTCCGGCGCTCGCCGGCATCGATATCTATCTCAAGGACGAGTCGACGCATCCAACCGGCAGCCTGAAGCATCGCCTGGCGCGCTCGCTGTTCCTCTATGCGCTGTGCAACGGCCACATCCGCGAGGGCACGCCGGTGGTCGAGGCGTCGTCGGGGTCGACGGCGGTGTCTGAGGCCTATTTCGCGCAGATGATCGGCGTGCCGTTCTATGCGGTCATGCCGCGTACGACCTCGGCGGAGAAGATCGCGGCGATCACGCATTACGGCGGCAATTGCCACCTGATCGACGACGGCCGCTTCCTCTATGCCGAAGCGGCGGCGCTCGCGGCCCGGCTCGGTGGCCACTACATGGACCAGTTCACCTTCGCCGAGCGCGCGACCGACTGGCGCGGCAACAACAACATCGCCGAGTCGATCTTCAACCAGCTGCAGGGCGAGCGCTGCCCGCTGCCGGAATGGATCGTGATGGGGGCCGGCACCGGCGGCACGTCGGCGACGATGGGGCGATATCTGCGCTACCGCCGCTTCCCGACACGGCTCTGCGTTGCCGATGTCGAGCATTCCGCCTTCTTCGATGCGTTCTGCAGCGGCGATTGCGCCAGGACCTGCGAGAAGCCGTCGTTGATCGAGGGCGTCGGCCGCCCCCGTTGCGAGCCGTCCTTCGTACCGGGCGTGGTCGACCGCATGATGAAGGTGCCGGATGCCGCCTCGATCGCGGCGATGAACGTGCTGACGCGCAAGCTGCGCCGGCCGGTCGGCGGCTCGACCGGGACGAACTTCCTGGCGCTGTGCCGGCTCGCGGCGGAGATGCGGCAGCAGGGGCAGACCGGCTCGCTGGTCACGCTGATCTGTGATTCCGGCGAGCGCTACCGCCAGACCTATTACGAGCCGCAATGGCTGGCGGGACGCGGGCTCGATCCCGCGCCGGTCGAGGCGGCGCTGTCGGCCTTCCTCGACACCGGCGCGCCGCTCGCGCTCGACATTCCCGACGCCGGCAATCCTCCCCATCCCTGATCTGGATCAACGATCGCCCGGCCGAACTGGGCTTTTGTCCGAGCCGAAACAGACCTTTAAAGGGGCGCTGGAACGCTGGCGTCGGGCCGCCGGGCAGGGGAAGGACGGATCAGGTGATGAACTACGACAGCTATTTCGACCGCGCCCTTGACCAGCTGCACAGGGAAAGCCGCTACCGCGTGTTCGCCGATCTCGAACGTCTCGCCGGCCGCTTTCCGCGGGCGATCTGGCATTCGCCGGAGGGGCCGAAGGATGTCGTGATCTGGTGCTCCAACGATTATCTCGGCATGGGCCAGCACCCCAAGGTGATCGGCGCCATGGTCGACGTTGCCGCGCGCATGGGGACCGGCGCCGGCGGCACCCGCAACATTGCCGGCACCAACCATCCGCTGATCGAGCTGGAGCGCGAGCTCGCCGATCTCCACGGTAAGGAAGCCGCGCTGGTGTTCACCTCCGGCTACGTCTCCAACGAGACGGGCATCTCGACCATCGCAAAGCTGCTGCCGAACTGCCTGCTGCTGTCGGATGCGCTGAACCACAATTCGATGATCGAGGGCGTCCGCAAGTCGGGCGCTGAACGGCAGATCTGGCGGCACAATGATCTCGCCCATCTGGAAGAGCTGCTGCGCGCCGCCGATCCGGACCGGCCGAAGCTGATCGTCTGCGAGAGCCTGTATTCGATGGACGGCGATGTCGCCCCCTTGCATCGGATCTGCGATCTCGCCGAGCGCTATGGCGCGCTGACTTACGTGGACGAGGTCCATGCCGTCGGCATGTATGGCCCGCGCGGCGGCGGCATCGCCGAGCGCGACGGGGCGATGGCCCGTATCGACATCCTCGAAGGCACGCTCGCCAAGGCATTCGGCTGCCTCGGCGGCTACATCGCCGCCAACGCCAACCTGATCGACGCCGTCCGGTCCTATGCGCCGGGCTTCATCTTCACGACTGCGCTGCCGCCGCCGGTCTGCGCCGCCGCGACCGCCGCGATCCGTCATCTGAAGACCTCGCAATGGGAGCGCGACCGCCACCAGGACCGCGCCGCCCGTCTCAAGGCCGTGCTGAATGCCTCCGGCCTGCCGGTGATGCCGTCGGACACCCACATCGTGCCGGTGCATGTCGGCGATCCCGAGAAGTGCAAGACGGCATCCGACCTGCTGCTGGCCGAGCATGGCATCTACATCCAGCCGATCAACTACCCGACGGTGCCGCGCGGCCTCGAGCGGCTGCGCATCACCCCGTCGCCGTACCACGACGACGGCCTGATCGATGCGCTGGCCGAGGCGTTGGTCGATGTCTGGGACCGGCTCGGCCTGGTGCGAGCCCCGCAGGCCCTGGCGGCGGAGTAGGCCGCCGGCTGTCCTGTCGATTGTTCTCCTGGCCTGTCAGATGACCCTGTCAGTTTGATCTGCCGCAATGCCGCCCGCGCCCGCGCGGGCGTAGTCTTTTGCGATCAGGGGAGCATGCCGGCTCGGCAGAACCCGGCCCGGCGCAAAGAGGCAGCCATGGCAAAGATCATCGAAGCGCTGCTGCAGGAGCACCAGAACCTCGAGAAGCTTCTTTCGGTGCTCGAGCACGAGTTGGAGCTGTTCGATCATAATCGGCGGCCGGACTACGACATCCTTCAGAGCATCATCGCCTATTTCGAGGACTATCCGCAGCGCTGCCATCATCCCAAGGAGGAGATGATCTTCGGCAAGTTGCGCGCGCGCGATCCGGCGGCGGCCGCCACCTATGGCGATGTCGACGACGAGCACGAGACCGAGGCACAGCGGCTGCGCGGCTTTGCCGATGCCGTCAACGCCGTGCTGTCCGACCAGGAGATCCTGCGCGAGAGCTTCCACGCCGCCGTCCTCGAGTTCATCGACAGCCAGCGCGAGCATCTGCGCAAGGAGGAGACGCTGCTGTTTCCGGCAGCCTTGCGCGCCCTGCAGCCGGAGGATTGGGCCGACATCGACGCCCGCATGTCCGACCGCAAGGACCCGCTGTTCGACGGCGACGTCGCGGAAAAATTCCACAACCTCGAGCGGACCATCCTGCGCTGGGAGCAGGAGGCGGAGCAGGCGCGCGCTGCTGCGAGCTGAGGGACACCGAGCTGAGGGACACTTGGCCTCACGGACGCTTTGTCTCAATTGCACAGGAAATCCAGGGGGCTATAGTTCCCGATCGTTGGGGGCAGGCACTCTTTCACGGAGTTGGCTATGACCGCGTTGAATACAGGGCTCGAGCCGGGCCGGGCTTCGTTGGCCGGAGCCAGGAGCGATCGGCCGGACGGTCCGGCGCAGACGCCGATGTCGCAGCAGAGCGCCTTCGGCTGTCAGGGCTACGATATCCATCCGCAGGAGTTCGTCCGGCTGTCGGGCTGCCAGGAGCGTGCGCTGCGCCGCGAGAAGAAGCGCGCATTGATTTTGAGTTGATGGCTGGCGTTGCCCGGGTCTCAAATCCCGACCAGCCGATGAGCGAGCGGGTAACCCTGATTGCGTGCGGTGCTCGCCAGACGTGCAGTTTTGTCCGTCGCCTCGGTTTGCTCATCTCGCGTTAAATCATCATTAACCAGGCCGCGAGACCCTGTTCGCATACTCCCCCAGGAGTGCGACGGAACCGGACGGCCGGAGCCGGCAGTCGCGACAAGAGGCCGGCGGCGTAACGCCCGCCGGCCTTTTTGCGTCGGCCGTTAGGCTCAGGCGGCGCTCAGTTGCGGCGCGCGAGCGAGCGCAGGAAGCCCTGGTATTCCTCATTCAGCTCCATGTCGACGGCCGGCGCGAGCTTCAGCAGGGTGTTGGCAATGAACGCCTGGTCGTTGCGCGGCTCCTCCAGCACCTCGCGCAGCACCGGGACGTTGTCCTCGATGTGATGCAGGAAGGCGACGCCCTTCTCGGCGGTCTCAGTCCAGCGTGCGCGCGTCCATTTGGCCAGCGGATACATGATCTCGTGGACGAAGTTGGATTTGCGCGCCTTCTCGAAGAAGCGCAGGCCCGCGCTCCAATATTCCTTGGCCCGCAGCGGCGGGGGCGGCAGGTCGCCCGCCAGCATTTTCTTGCCGGCCTGGCCGACGAAATCATCGAGCGTGGTCGGCGCGTCGATCGTGGTGCGGAAGTGCCACAGCGCGAACGAGCCCGGAAAATCTGGGCCCATCTGATCGAGCAGGGCGGTCTCGACCTTGTCGACCGCGGCTTTGTCGCCCTTCAGCGCCGCCGTCATCGCGAACGCAAACAGCGCATCGTTGCCGACCTCGTGCACGCCGCCATTCTTGAGCTGCGCGGGCGATAGAGCCGGTGTCTTGCCGTCCGCGGGCACAGTGGCCTCGCCGCTGCGCTGCGCCTTGATGAAGGCGGTGATCTCGAGCCAGCCCATCAGATGGGCGATGAAGGCGTCGGGATCGACATGGACGATGGCGAGGTTGAGCGGCTCCTTGCGTGTCCTCAGCTCCGTCATGTCGGTCATGTCGCACTCCGCCGCCGCTGTCCGCTGCTGCGACGTCGCTCTGTCGCGTTTGCGACAGGACGGCGCGTCCAGCGAGATCTCGACAGGAAGGCAGCAAGAAGGGTGCCATCGTCTTGCTGTGCTCGTGGGGACGAGGCGCAGTCGGAACGAGTCTTGCTCCGGCCATCGCTTGCGATCACCGCAACAAACGACGGAGAGGGACCGCGCATGTTCACCCGCGTCTGCAAGGCCGATACGATCGACGAAGGCGGCATGCGCCTGGTCATCGCCGACGCCCAGCTCATCATTCTCGCCTGGCCCGATAATGGGGAGCTGAAGGCGTTCCAGGGCGTCTGCCCGCATACGGCGGCGCCGATGGAGGAGGCCGGCTTCGACGGCCGGGTGCTGAGCTGTCCCGTGCACAATTGGACGTGGGATGCGCTGACGGGCGAGCCGCTGCACCCCCCGGAGAGCGCGCTGGCCGAATATCCGGTCAGGGTCGAGGAGGGCGTGGTCTATATCGACACCGACGGGATCTCGCCGTTGTTTGCGGCGCGTTGAGCATGGCGCGACCGGGCCGGTAAAGACGTCCATTGGCGGCTTGCCCGGGCGATCAAACGCCTCTATACGTTCGCCGCGCGCGGCACGGAATCACCTCCGGCGGTTCAGCCGACCTCGCAAATCGCGGCCACAAGCTGTTGTTTTGCAGACGGTTTTTCCTTGAGCGCGCAAACGGCGATGGCGCCGGGACCCTGTGTCTCCGTGACATCGTACGTCGTGCTCCCTTCGTCTATCGGTTAGGACGCCACCCTTTCACGGTGGAGAGAGCGGTTCGATTCCGCTAGGGAGCGCCATTGGCACCTTTTCCCCTTGATTTTATTGGTCGTTTCGGCGGCGCTTGAGCGTCGCCGATCAGAACGGCATCACGCTGGCCAAAGCATTTTTCGAAGGTCGGGCGAGGCGCCTGCGGCTCGCGGGGGTTTTGGCCGGTCCTAAACTGTCAATTGCCAAGAGCCAAACGCGTCAGCGCACGCAGACGGCATCGACATACGCATCGCCGCTTGGCGCGTTCGATCGGCCCACGATGCGAAACGCGCCTCCACATTCCTTCTTCAAGAGCTCCATCGCGTTTCGTTCATTATACGACTGCTGGAGTCCGCCATTGTAATAGGAGACCTCCAGATTATCGCCTGTGTGATAAACCACTGCAGGCTGCGCAAAGACTGTCGACTGAACCAGGCTGTTCCCACCATTGTCGGTCATGCAGCCGCTGACAAACAGCATCAAAACAACGATCAAACCAAACCGCATAGCGTCCTCCATGGTCAAATAGGAACGCAACTTGGGAGCGAGATCAATCCCAGCCGAGCCTTGAGCGGAGGCTTGCCGGGGGAAGCCCACAGCCGAAAACCGCTTCCGCCAGGGACCGCCACTGGCGTCGATTCTCACCCATTCGAATACCACGACCGTCATCGACGTGGTTGATCCAATCAACCGTCCATTAGGGTCCTTGCCGTACTGCAGCGGGCGAGCAGGAGCAGGATGATGGCCGCACCCAAGAAGCGGGAAGCCCGCAAGTCGATGAGGCAGCCGGCGTGGATCACGCTGGAGGGCGGATTCGCGGTGCGCCATTGCCTCGTCCAGGACATCTCCAGCGCCGGCGCCAAGCTGACCCTGGAGGATGCGGCGGCGCTGCCGGCCACGATACGGCTCGCCTTCGCCCGGGATGCGCGCACCGGCCGGCTGTGCCAGGTGGTGTGGCGCCGCGGCGCCTCGGTCGGCGTCAAGTTCATCGGCAAGTAGCGCATCGGCCATCGCGTCCGCGCCGCTGACGCGCTATCAAGCTGGTATGTGCAGGTCTTTCAGTCTTGGCATCATCGCGTGGCTCGCGGTTGCGCTGCCCGCATCTGCCGGTTCGCCGGGGACATCGCTCCTGACGTCGAACGCCGCGGGTGGCGGCAAGCCGCTGTCTCGGCCCGCTGTCGTCAATCGAAATCCCTGTGCCTCCTACGGCGCGATCTTCGTCCGCATCGAAGGCACGGACACCTGCGTGAAGGTCGGCGGGGCGCTGCGCCTCGAGACAGGCACGTCCGTCGGGCGCTGACGCCCTTACGACAGCGGCGGCGCGATGTGGCGGATGAAGGCCGGCCGCTGCGCGATGCGTTCGTACCAGCGGGTCAGGTTCGGCAGCTCCGGCTTCTCGACGCCTTCGACTCCGAACCAGCGCCGCGCGTAGGCGCCGAGCGCGAGGTCTGCCAGCGTGAAGCTCTCCGCTTCGACATGGCTGCGGTGGCCAGGTGCGCGTCGAGGACGCGCCACATCGTCGCGGCGTCGTCGGCGGCCTTCTGCAGTGCGATCATGTCGCGCTCTTCGGGCGGGGTGCGCACCAGGCCCCAGAACAGTGGGCGCTCGGTCGGCTGCACCGTCGACAGCGTCCAGTCGAGCCAGCGCTCGATCGCGGCGCGGTGCCGCGGCTGCGCAGGGTAGAGCAGGGTGTCACGGCCATAGGCCAGGCAGAGATAGCGCATGATCGCATTGCTCTCCCACAGCACGAAGTCGCCGTCGACCAGCGTCGGGATGCGGCCGTTGGGGTTCATCGCGAGATAGTCGGCCTCGTTGTTGCGGCCGAACTGCATGCCGGCATCGATGCGCTCGTAGCCGAGATCGAGCTCGGCAAGACACCACAGCACCTTCTGCACGTTGACCGAATTGATGCGGCCCCAGATCGTCAATTGCTTCGCGGTGGGCACGTGCGGCTCCTGTGTTTTTCCGCTGATCGTCATAGCGCATCTCACGCAAAAAGCCCCGCTTTTGGCGGGGCTTTTCGGTTGAACGCGTCGCGCGATCAGTCTCTCAGTCGTTCCCGGCGATCAGCGGCCGAAGAACAGCCACAGCAGAATGATCACCGGGATCGGCACGCCCAACAACCACAGCAAGATTCCTCGACCCATCTCGGCCTCCTCATGTCCTCTCCGTCAATCGGGGCGACAACGCGAGGGTGGCCTTGATGTTCCGGACCTGTGTGCGGACGATTGCGAGGTGTCTACCAGTGGCCGGTGTTCGGCATCGACAGCCAAGGCTCGGCCGGCGCCTTCGGCTCGCCCTTCTGCAGCAGCTCGATCGAGTGCAGGTCGGGCGAGCGGACGAACGCCATGTTGCCGTCGCGCGGCGGCCGATTGATGGTGACGCCGAGCTTCATCAGGCGATCGCAGGTGGCGTAGATGTCGTCGACCTCATAGGCGAGGTGGCCGAAGAAGCGATCCTCGCCGTATTTTTCCTCGTCCCAATTGTAGGTCAGCTCGACCAGCGGTGCGCCGCGCGTCGAGGGCAGGCTCTTCAGCAGGTGTTCATCTTCGGGTGCGCAGAGAAACACCAGGGTGAATCGGCCCTTGTCGTTGTCGATCCGGCGGACCTCCTTGAGGCCGAGCGCATCGGAATAGAATTTCAGCGCGACGTCGAGATTGCGCACGCGCAGCATGGTGTGGAGATAACGCATCGTCCTGGTCTCCCTGAGCTTGAAGCGGTTGTTCAACGGCCGCCTGCGGATGCCGATCCATAGCAGCAATCGCCTTGTTTGCGCATCACGCCGCGGCCTTCAGCAATGCCGGCTCGCGCGGAATTGTGGGGCGCGCGATGAGGCTGCGGTCGGGTCGGAAGGCTGCGAATCGCTGTTTTCAGCGGTGATTCGGAGCGCGAGCGAACGCGCGCCATGCGGGCGTATACGGGTTTTTCAGCGCTTTTTGCAGGTGATGTGCGACCAAAATCACGCAGCAGCATCGAAAATGCCTGGAAATATAGGGGAAAATGAATCGCATGCTCCGTTCGATCGGCATCGCAGCTTGACTTCTCCGCGCTCCGTTGGAATTTTGGCGCCGCTGTGGGTGCTTCGGGGCCCCTTGAAATGCAGGAGAATCCCGAAAATCGCGGGGTGCTACACCACCAGACGACTGAAGTCCCGGCTGTGCAATGCAGCCAGAAAACCCCGACCAGTCTGCGCAGCAATGCGCTGATAGCCGCGCAGTCGTCACGTCATTCATCAGTGCCAATCACATCGGTACCAATCACAAGGAGATACGATGGCTACCCAACTGTCCAAGTCGCAACTGATCGAGAAGATCGCGACCACCACCGAGCTGTCCAAGCGTGACGTCAAGAACGTCATGGAGACGCTCACCGACGTCGGCCACAAGGAGCTGAAGAAGAACGGCGTGTTCCTGGTGCCGGGCTTCGCCAAGTTCGTCGTCGTCAAGAAGCCGGCCGTCAAGGCGCGCAAGGGCACCAACCCCTTCACCGGCGAAGAGATGATGTTCAAGGCCAAGCCGGCCCGCAAGATCGTGCGCGCTCGCCCGGTCAAGGCCGCCAAGGACGCGGTCGCCTGATCAGACTTCGTCAGTCGTGATGGCGACCAGAGGCCCCCTGCAAAGGGGGCCTTTTTCGTTGCGGCATGTTGGTGTGTTGTGGCCCTGAAGCCGCTATCGCGGCCGCTGTGCGAGAGGGCCGGAAACGACAGCAGCGCCAGCGCGACGGAATATCTTCGTCGCGTGGCGCCACCCTCGAACACTGGGCCCTGAAATCCCCAGTACTGATGTGTCTTGGCTCCCAGTGAAAAGGTTCAAGGCCCGCGCGAGAACGGCTGGGTGAGCCGCTGGGAGGCGCAGGCAGGCCCGGAGCGCGGGCAGGCCGTCGAGACACGGCATCCCAAGCCGATCGTCTCAGACGGGCCCCCTAGGACAACCAGGTCATATTGCGCAGCAAGCTATTGATCTCTGAGCTTCAGATCGAACGGGACGGTCTGTGGATATGCTGCGGATGAACTGTGGAGAGCCTGTGGGGAAGAGGCCTCACAGTCGATCCGGATCCGCCTGTCCCGTCTCGCTGCTGTGCACGTCCAGTCCCGTGACGGATGTCTCCGCTCCGTGGTGACGCGAGGCGACCAGCACGAAGCCGCCATAGCCGATGATGTTGAACAGAAGTTCCAGCCAGGATGCCATGACCGATCCACGTTGAACGTGAGTGAACGTCCTCAGCTACCCGCGGTTCCGCTCGTCTTGGTCGAGCCTCTGCCTGCAACCAATTCGCCGGCGTCTGCGTTGTTTGGACGCATCGGAATTTGGAGGATATTGACCATGAGAAAGACTTTGGCTGTTCTGACCGCCGCAGGCGCGATTGCCGCCACCGCGCTGGCCGTCCCTGCGCCGGCTGAGGCGCGCGGCCTCGGACCGGGACTGGCATTCGGCCTCGCCGCTGGAGCACTGACGGCTGGCGCCATCGCGTCCTCGCATCCCTACTACTATGGCCCGAGCTACGGCTATTACGACTACGGTCCGCGATACGCGTATGGGCCGGGACCGTATGCCTATTATGGCGGACCCTACTATCACAGCCACCACTACTGGCGTCACCACTGGTAAGCGCGCGCCAAACCAAAGAAGAAGAGCCCGGACGGCAACGTGCCTCCGGGCTTTTCTTCGTGTTGCGGAATACGTCTCTATTCCGCGGCTTCGCCGCGCTTGGCCTTCCGCCAAGCCTCCCGCGCGAACTGCTCGCGCTCGCGCGCGAACCTGTCCTGGGTGGACTTGAATTGTGCAATCCTGGCCGTGATCTCGGCACGCTCCTGAGTGCGCCGATCGTCCTGCGTCTGGTTCTGTCCCACGGATCCTCTCTGCTCCGGTCGCTATCCGGCGAGTCCAGCCATGAGACGCGTGACAAACTTCCTGGCGAATCGCTGGCGCGATGTGGATGCCCGATTGAGGCGTGATTGCGGAGGGACGTGGCCCGGACGATATGATGCACGGGTTTTGCTGAGTGGTGCGGCGGCAAGGCACACATCTGTTCTGTCTGGCGGTAGAGACGCTCGGCAGGGACTCGTCTCGCTTGCAGCGCGAAGCGCATGGTTCCAACTGATGCAGGATTGACTCAGTACCGCCAGCGGCGCGCCATGACATGGTATGAGGGGAAGCGAATGATCCGATGTGTGACGCGCGGGAGCCGCCGCTGATGATTGCATCCGATCTGCAGGACGGCGTGAACCGGCTAGGCGACATGATCGCCGCTGCACGCGTGATCGTGCCATTTACCGGGGCCGGGATTTCGACGGAAGCCGGCATTCCCGATTTCCGCTCCCCGGGAGGGCTGTGGACGCGTAACCGGCCGATCCATTTCGAGGAATTCGTCGCCAGCCAGGACGCGCGCGACGAGGCGTGGCGCCGGCGCTTCGCGATGCAGGACACCTTTGCCGCGGCGCGACCGGGCCGCGGTCACCGCGCGCTTGCCGCGCTCTACAGGGCGGGAAAGATTCCCGCGGTCATCACCCAGAACATCGACAACCTGCACCAGGACTCAGGCTTCGCGGGGGATCACGTCATCGAGCTGCATGGCAACACCACCTATGCACGCTGCATCGGATGTGGGCAGCGCTATGAGCTGGATTGGGTGCAGCAGCGGTTCATCGCCGACGGCGCCGCGCCGGATTGTCCGGCATGCGCCGAGCCGGTGAAGGCGGCGACGGTCTCGTTCGGCCAGGCGATGCCGGAGAATGAGATGCAGCGCGCGACCGAGCTTGCGCAGCATTGCGATCTGTTTCTCGCCATCGGCTCATCGCTGGTTGTATGGCCGGCGGCGGGCTTTCCATTGATGGCAAAGCAGGCGGATGCACGACTGGTGATCATCAACCGGGAACCGACCGATCAGGACGACGTTGCCGACCTCGTCATCCATCACGACATCGGCGAAGTGCTCGGTTCGTTCGTCCGTAATTGAACGGAAATTGATGCATTTTTGTCGGCAAGTCTGTTCATATGCCTCACTGAATCCGATTTTTGTCTATGCGCGGCACGAGGGAATGTTATCTTTGATTCGAGAGATTCGCGTGAATCGTCTTGGGTATAAGTGATGAGCACGCGCAGACGCCGTTGCAGGGGTGGCGGCTCACAATTCATCTGTGAGGTCCGGGGTTATGGGGTCGGACGGATTTGAGTCCAAGAAGCTTGGAGTACCGGTTGCTGGTGTAGCTACACCAAACCGGCTCGGGGCTGACTATCAGAGCGGTATAGCGCGCGATCAGGCGATCGATGCATTGGCTGGTCTCGGCGAGAACCTCGTCGAAATCAGCGGCGTCATCAAATGGTTCGACGCGTCGAAGGGATACGGCTTCATCGTTCCCGACAATGGTTGGCCGGATGTGCTGCTGCACGTCACGGTGCTCAGGCGAGACGGATATCAGACGGCCTATGAGGGTGCCCGTCTGGTCGTCGAGTGCGTCCAGCGTGCCAAGGGCTATCAGGCCTTCCGCATCGTCTCGATGGACGAGTCGACGGCGATCCATCCGGCGCAGATGCTGCCGCCGCGCACCCATGTGACGGTGACACCGACCAGTGGATTGGAGCGGGCCCAGGTCAAGTGGTTCAACCGTTTGCGCGGTTTCGGCTTCGTCACCTGCGGCGAGGGGAGCCCGGATATCTTCGTCCACATGGAGACCCTGCGCCGCTTCGGCATGACCGAGCTGCGTCCGGGCCAGTGGGTTCTGGTCCGCTATGGGCCGGGCTCCAAGGGGATGATGGCCGCTGAGATCCACCCCGAGGCGGGATCGCCGGCGCTATCCTCGCACTGAGCGGACGCTTCGATCGCTTTCGCAGAGCCCCGGGATCCGGGGCTTTGTCGGTTTTTGGGATGTCGTTCTTGGGATTGAGCTTTTTCGGACGATGGCTCATGAGCCGCGCCTGCGGCTTGCTGCGGGCGTCGCGACCGTGTAGTGACGTGGTCACTCCACAACAGTGGTCCTTCGAGGACATCGGGGTATAGCGCAGCCTGGTAGCGCGGCAGTTTTGGGTACTGCAGGTCGTTGGTTCGAATCCAGCTGCCCCGACCATCTCGACCGTTGAATCTCCTACGTTTTTGCCACGCAATTCTGACGGGCGGCTCTGATATTGCTCGCCGGCGTCGCCCTGGCACGCGATCAGGACTGGAGATCATTGGGGGACACCAGCCGCGGCCCTTGGTCCAAGGGAGGACGGCGCTTCTTCATCGCTGCGGAAAAAGCCGTCGAGTTGTGGTTTCAGCCGCTCGATGACGTAGTGCGACCCCTCCGGCGTGAGGTGCAGCGTGTCCCATACGATCGGCGTATCCGTGTTCGCTGTCAGCGGGCAAATCCGGTTCGGGCAGGCGGCCCGCAGCACCGAGATGAATCTGACGTTCTCATAGCGGCGCGACAGCTGCCTCAGATGGTCATCGGCGGCGAAGCTCGCATCGAGCGCAACGAACGATTTGTCGGGCGGGAAGTGAGTCAGGTCCCGGCTGACCAGGCTGCTGGCGAGCGGTACGGGAAATTCGATCGAGGGACCAAATAGCAGGACGGGCAGATCTGCGTCGTTCGCCGTCGCCAGGGTCGCGCTGAGATAGGCGTCGAGTGCAGGCGTGGTATAATCGGCTCGTTCGCTGGCGGTCGCAGCCGACGGCGGCAATTGCCCGTGCAGGTAGGCGCGCCAATGCGCTGAGATGATGATCGCCGAAAGCCTGCGGCTGCGGATGAGCTCGCCGATCCGTGCGGTGACCTCGTTACAATTGCTCGATCCGTCCTGGTGCAATCCGAGGAGCGGCGCGCAGCCCGCAGAGTTCAGCTGAAGCAGCTCATAGTGGGTAGCTGCGAAATAATCCTGGAGGGCGGGGATATAGTGAGCCGCGGTGCTGTCACCGACGATCAGCACGTTCTTCCTGTCGGCGGCGAATGCCAGGCATTCCGAGCTCCGATAGACCGAGATCGGCTCTTGCCGATCGAGGAAGCAGACGTGCTGGCGGTAGTAGGGGACGAGCGCCGCGGAATCGTATCTCAGCATCCGCTGCTGCGCCTGCGGATAGCGATTTGGATAGCCGTTGCCGATGATCCCAACCGAAGCGATCGCGATCAGGAGCGACGAGGCCACCGCGATCAGGCTGGTGATGCGCAACTCCCTCCACATGACTGTCGCGCGGGCGGGAGCTTCGACCAGGCGATAAGTCACGCAAGCGAGGACGATTGAGCACAACAAGAACAGGCCGCTCGCTGCCGGTCCCGTCGCCCAGTCGCGCGGCAGCGCCGCCGTTCCGAGCACGAACACGGGCCAGTGCCAAAGGTAGAGCGAGTAGGAGATCTTGCCGAAGAAAAGACCGGCGGCTTCTGCTGGTAAAGGCGGCCGCGATCCCTCTCCGTTGAACGCGAAGATGAAGAGCGCGGCGCCCAGACATGGGACCAGGGCATGCACGCCGGGGAAGCGCGTTTCCGGGCTGAACAGGGCGACGGGCAGCAGCATCGCCGCCAAGCCGGCCAACGCGAAGGCACAGCGGATCCTGAAGTCCGAGGGCGACCAGCGTTCAGCGAGATAGACGACCCCGCCGATGAGAAACTCCCAGGCCCGCAGCGGTGAAAGATAGAACGCCGCCTGCGCCTGCTGCTTGATCATGAGCTCGTCGAGGACGCAGAGCCCCACGGCGCCGCCGACGACGAGCAGCAGCGACCAGCGTGACGAAGGATCCCGAAAGCACTTGCTCCACAACCACGTCGCCAGCGGAAAGACGAAGTAGAACTGCTCTTCGACCGACAGCGACCAGGTGTGAAGCAGGACTTTGCTGATCCCCGGCAGGTCGAAATAGCCGGCTTGGGACCAGAAGTAGATGTTCGATCCGAACAGCAGCGTGGCGACGGCGCTCTCGAAGAACGCCCGGTAGTCATGGGGCGGCGCGAGATGCCACGCGCAGATGCCGGTCGCGAGCAGAACCACGTAGAGCGCCGGCAAGAGTCGTCTGGCGCGCCGCTCGTAGAAATTCACGAACGAGAATGAATCGATGCGGATGTCGGCCCAGATCAGTCGGGAGATCAGGAAGCCGGAAATGACGAAGAAGATGTCGACCCCGACGAAGCCGCCGCCAAAGCCGGGGACGTCGTAGTGGAATCCGATGACCGAGAAGACTGCGATGGCGCGCAGATAGTCCACGTCGGGGCGGAATGACAAACGCATCACAGTCAGCCGCACCTTCCATACCCCGACACCTAGCGCGTCGCGGACACAAGGCGAAATGAATGGCAATATTTGGTAACAAGCCGACGAAGACGGAGTTGGGCTGGCGATCTCGGCGAAGGGCCGCGAGCCCGCCGCGATGCCGACGACGTGCCGCCTTTGATGTGGCGAGTTCAGGCCGATAGCGTGCCGATTCTCAGAAGCGCGATGATGGCTTCGATGGCTTCGGTCTCGCTGCCGTCAGGACAAGGAATGACCTCCGCGAGCATTGGCGGGCGCGCTCGGCAGGCATCGGCCATTGCGAGACCGAGGCTGCGGCAGCTTCAATGAATCGGATGTTGTCGACCAGCAAGCCTGTGCCGAATGCTCAGCATGGGCCGTCCATGCCGGCGCGGTCGACGAAAAAGTTCGGATGCTCCCGCAGCGGCAAGACCCGGGAGCATCCGAAGTGGTGCGGGTGAATCCGGGGAAGGAACATCCGCCAGCCGTCACATCATCGCAATCGAGATTTCGCGTCTTTGCGCTAAATCAAATCAATCGCGCGGGTGCCGACGCGCTCCTTGAGCATCGTGTCAGCCGCGTTCAGATGGCTGGTCAAAGCAACCCCGGCCGCGATCGGCGGCCGGCGTGAAGGCGAGTGTCCAATCGACCCGGCACCGGCCGGGTCTTGTCATCAGTTGCGGCGATGCTCAGCCCGCGGTGCCCGTCATCACGCGCGGCGGCGCCATCTTGAAGTGCTGCTTGGCGTAGGCGACGATCTGGCGATCGGTCGGATGATCGGCGGCCTCGACGGCCACGATGCGCTTGCCGACGGCGGGATGCTTCTCGTGCAGGTACTTGGCAAGCTCGGTCTTGGCGCTGGCCGGGCCGATGATCAGGATCTCGCCGGCATCGTTGAGCGCGTGCGCGATCTCCTCGAGGAAATGCTTGTCCGGCGCCGCGTGGCCGCTGCCGATCGAGTTGGCCTTGTGATGCAGATGCTTGGTCTGCAGCTGCGGATGCAGTGTCAGTTCGTCGGCGCCGGTGAGGCCGATGTGAAACAGCTTGGCCCCGCTGTGATCGAGCCACACGACGGCATGGAAATGGGTCGGCATGATCTGGTCCTCGTCAGCAAATTGTCAGCAATCGCCGTGGCGGCTGGCGCGCTCGTGGAGAGCGCGCGCCGCGGCAAGCGGCCTCTCTTGTGCTGCGGACCTTAGCGAGCCCGAAACCGGGCCCCTTGATGCAGGTCAACCGATGCGCCGTCGCGAACGCGGCTTGTCTGCGTCCGCTATTTCGGAGCAGGCGGCTTCGGCAACGGCTTGTCCTGCCGCTTCGACCAGGAGATGTAATAGGCGACCGTCGTCATGATCGCGATGCCGGCGGCGCTGACCAGGATCTGGGCGAGCAGCGAGCCTGAGCTCAGCATCAGCGTGAAATGACCGATGAAGGACAGGAAGACGCCGACGCAGAACACGGCCAGCGATTGCTGGCCGCAGACCACCAGCGGATCGAACCCCTTCCACTCCAGCCCCGGCCATTCCTTCGGCACGAAGCGGATCACCATGATCACGATCACCACGAAATGCAGGAAACGATAGGGGGCGAGATTGGTCTTGTCGTTCGGGTTGAAGGCCGAATAGAGCCAGTGCGGAAACATCGCCCCGAGATCGGGGAAGCGGCCGGCCATGGTCATGACCAGCGCGAGCAGCAGGTAAGCGACGCAAAAATAGAGTGTCGCCGGGGCCATGATGATGCCCATCGAGCGGCGGGCGCCGCCGAGCGCGCACCATGAGCCGAATACGAACAGCACCTGCCAGCAATACGGATTGAAGTACCAGGTGCCCGCCGGATAGGCGGCGAAATTCCAGCCCATCTGCCGCGCGACCAGCCACAGCACGATGGAGGCGATCATCGTCACGTCGGGCTGGCGCAGCATCATCCACAGCACCGGCGGGAAGAAGCCCATCAGCACGATATAGAGCGGCAGCACGTCGAGATTGACCGGCTTGAACTTCAGGATCAGGCCCTGCGCCAGGGTATCGCTGGCATGGTCGACGAGGCCGGCCACGTTGAACTCGTCGATGATCTCGGAGACGCCGAAGCGCGTGGCGAGATAGCTGATGGCCACAATGTAAATGACGAACAGCACGATGTGGGCGACGTAGAGCTGCCACACCCGCTTGAACAGCCGGGTGGCGCCGACGATGAAGCCGCGGTCGATCATCATGCGGGCATAGACGAACGAGGCCGTATAGCCGGAGATGAAGACGAACAGGTCGGCGGCGTCGCTGAAGCCGTAATTGCGGGTGGTAATCCAGTTCACCACATTGTCGGGGATGTGGTCGAGGAAGATCGCCCAGTTGGCAATCCCGCGAAACAGGTCGAGCCGAAGGTCGCGCCCCCTCTCGGGCAGCGTGGCATTGATTTTCATGGCCGCTTCAACGCACTGTTTTGAATGGAAAACGTTCGGGGAGCAGGGAGGCGCGGTAGCAGTCGAGCGAGATTGTCACGGGACGGCAGAATGACTATACGAGCACGATAAACGGTCACGTCCAGGATGGGAATCACCGTTCCGTGCTGAAGGATTCGTGTACCCCATCCCGGCCGTTTCCGCCAAACGCATGACGAACCGCTGCTCCGAGAGGCTCTTCCAGCCATGACCGCACGCATTTTCAAGCCGGCCAAGAACGCGATGCAATCGGGCAAGGCCAAGACCCGCGACTGGCAGCTCGATTACGAGCCCGAGCAGCCGCGCGCGGTCGAGCCGCTGATGGGCTGGACGTCGTCTTCGGACATGAACCAGCAGGTCACCCTGCGCTTCGACAGCAAGGAAGAGGCGATCGCCTATTGCGAGCGCAAGGGCATCCCGTACCAGGTGATCGAGCCCAAGGAGCCGGTGAAGCGGCAAGTCGCCTATGCCGACAATTTCTCGTTCCGCCGCGGCGAGCCTTGGACGCACTGATCGGGACAGACTATTGGCTTGGGGCAGGGCTAGCCGGCCGTGTCTTCGAGCCTTAATCGGGCGTACCGTCCGCAGCGGGGATCGGCAGGGGTCCGTCTTTGGACTGCCCGAGCGACGGCAAGCTTCTGATGGTGCGAACGCCGGGCAGGGCAGCAAATTGTCGCAGCTGCCGGCTCATGCCCTCCACCCCGGTCGAGACGCATTTCAGCAGGAAGTCCGCGTCTCCCGACAACCGCCAGCATTGCTGCACCCATGGCAGCGGCATGATCGCCGCCTCGAACGCCGCCAGCGTGGCCTGGTTCTGGCTCTCGAGCTGGATCGTCACGAACGAGACGACCTCATACCCCAGCGCGCGTTCGTCGATCGTGGCGCGGATCGCCTTGATCACGCCGCTGCCGCGCAACGCGCGGACCCGGCGCAGGCAGTTCGGATGCGAGATGCCGACGCGGTCGGCCAGCTCATTGATGCGCATGCGACCGTCGGCCTGGAGCTCCGCGAGGATCCTGCGGTCGATCGCGTCGAGGTCGGGGCGCTCTGCCATCGCCTTTATGCCTGTTCGCCCGTTCTGCCGTCACCGCCCGAGGGGGATGCCGCGCTGTGCGGCATGACGCCTGAGAGCACGAGCTTTTCGTGGGCCGCGATGATCGCGTCCTTGGTGAGCCGGCCGCCCGGACGATACCAGCTGCACAGCCCGGTCAGCAGCGCAATGATGGCAAAGGTCGCGACCTGGATGTCATCCACGTCGAATACGCCCTCGGCGACACCATCGGTGAGGATATCGGCAAGCCGGCGCTCATAGGCCCCGCGCAGCGCCACCACGGCCTCATAGTTGCGCGGCTCGAGACTGCGCAGCTCTGAGTTGGCAATGAAGACCTCGCGCTTCCGGGTCATGTGATAGCTGACATGGAAGGCGACGAACGCTCTGAGACGTTCGACCGAACCCTGCTTGTCCTGGAGCGCCAGCTCGAGCTCGCTCAGGAGGTCGTTGATGTGGTCCTGGATCAGCTGCGACAGCAGCTCCTGCTTGGTGCTGATGTGGTTGTAGAGCGAGCCCGGCTGGATGCCGACCTCGGCGGCGAGCTGGCGCAGGCTCATGGCCTCGTAGCCGTGCTCGAAGATCAGCCGCAGGCCGGCCTTGCGGATCGCCTCCATCGTCGTCGGACCATGTGACCCGATCGTGCGCGCCATCTCGTCCTCGCCAGACTCGTTCCGCGGGGCGATCTCCGGAGATCGCGGACGCGGCGGCCAGTGTCAAAACCCGTGTCGTCTCAAAGGGCTGCTGCCCGGATCAAACCATACAACAATCCTCTTGAGAACTCGATATAAAAACGTATGATCGTTTAATTCGAGAGCGACGGACGGCCTGAATGGCCGCGAAAGGTCCAGGGAGGACAGCATGCCGGCAGAGGTGATACACCCGTGGTTGCGGCGAACCTCCCCGTCGCGCGCAGTCTGACGCGTGCTCCCCGCGGCTTTCCCTCCAAGCTGAGACACGAAGACGCCGATCATGACGCTTCATTCCACCATCGATCCCTCGTCAACCGAGTTTGCACGCAATGCCGAGGCCATGCGCGCACTTGTTGCAGATCTGCGCGGCAGACTGGCGCAGGTCGCCGACGGCGGCGGCGAGGTCTCGCGCAAGCGGCACCTCGCGCGCGGCAAGATGCTGGCCCGGCAACGCGTCGACCTGCTGCTGGACCCCGGCACGGCCTTCCTCGAACTGTCGCCGCTCGCGGCGCACGGCCTCTACGGCGGCGATGTCCACTCCGCGAGCATCGTGACCGGCATCGGCCGCATCGCGGGCCGCGAATGCGTGGTCGTCGCCAATGACGCCACCATCAAGGGCGGCACCTATTATCCGATGACGGTGAAGAAGCACCTGCGCGCCCAGGATATCGCGCGGCAGAACAATCTGCCCTGTGTCTACATGGTCGATTCCGGCGGTGCCTTCCTGCCGCTGCAGGACGAGATCTTTCCGGACGAGCGGCATTTCGGCCGCATCTTCTTCAATCAGGCGCAGATGTCGGCCGCGGGCATCCCGCAACTCGCGATCGTCATGGGGTCGTGTACGGCGGGCGGCGCCTATGTGCCGGCGATGTCTGACGAGAGCATCATCGTGCGCAACCAGGGCACGATCTTCCTCGGCGGCCCGCCGCTGGTGAAGGCCGCGACCGGCGAGGTCGTCAGCGCCGAGGAGCTCGGCGGCGCCGACGTGCATTCGCGGCAGTCCGGCGTGACCGATCACTACGCGCAGAACGATGCCCATGCGATCGGCATCGCGCGCCGCATCGTCGGCACCTTGAAGCCGCCGGGTGCGCGCACGGTGCTGAACATGCGCGAGGTCCGTGAGCCGCGCTATCAGGCCGAGGAAATCTACGGCGTGGTGCCGGCAGATGGTCGCAAGCCGTTCGACGTGCGCGACATCATCGCCCGGGTGGTCGACGGCTCGGAGTTCGACGAGTTCAAGAAGCTCTACGGCCAGACGCTGGTGTGCGGCTTCGCCCACATCTTCGGCTATCCCGTCGGCATCATCGCTAACAACGGCATCCTGTTCAGCGAGAGCTCGCTGAAGGGCGCGCACTTCATCGAGCTGTGCTGCCAGCGCAACATCCCGCTGGTGTTCCTGCAGAACATCACCGGCTTCATGGTCGGCAAGAAATACGAGGCCGGCGGCATCGCCCGCGACGGCGCCAAGCTGGTGACCGCGGTCGCCACCGCCTCGGTGCCGAAGTTCACCGTCGTGATCGGCGGCTCCTATGGTGCCGGCAATTACGGCATGTGCGGGCGGGCGTACTCGCCGCGTTTCCTCTGGATGTGGCCGAACGCGCGCATCTCGGTGATGGGCGGCGAGCAGGCGGCGATGGTGCTGAGCCAGGTCCGCCGCGACGGCATCGAGGCCAAGGGTGAGAGCTGGCCGGCCGAAGAGGAAGAGAAATTTCGCAGCCCCATCCGCGCGCAATACGAGGCGCAGGGCAATCCATATTACGCAACCGCTCGGCTGTGGGACGACGGCGTGATCGATCCCGCCGACACCCGCCTCGTGCTCGGGCTCGGATTGTCAGCTGCCGCCAATGCCCCGGTCGAGCCGACCAAGTTCGGCCTGTTCAGGATGTGATGATGGCTCGTCCCGAATTGTATCGTCGTTTTCGCAAGCTCCTGATCGCCAACCGCGGCGAGATCGCCGTGCGCGTCATCCGCACCGCGCGCGCGATGGGATTGAAGACCGTTGCGGTGTACTCGGAGGCGGACCGCAATGCGCTGCATGTCGCGCTCGCCGACGAGGCCGTGCTGCTCGGCCCTGCCCGCGCCCGCGATTCTTATCTCAACATCGAACGGCTGATCGAGGCCGCGAAGCAAACCGGGGCCGAGGCGGTCCATCCCGGTTACGGCTTTCTGTCGGAGAGCGCCGAGTTCGCACAGGCCTGTCTCGACGCGAGGCTGGTGTTCGTCGGCCCGACGGCTGCGATGATCACTGCGATGGGATCGAAGTCCGGCTCCAAATTCCTGATGGAGCAGGCCGGCGTGCCGTTGGTGCCCGGCTATCATGGCGAGGCGCAGGACGAGGCGACGCTGGCCAATGAGGCTGCGCGGATCGGCTACCCCGTGCTGATCAAGGCATCCGCCGGCGGCGGCGGGCGCGGAATGCGCGTGGTGAATGCAGCCGGCGATCTCGCCGATGCCGTGACCAGCGCCAAGCGCGAGGCCAAGGCGGCCTTCAGCGACGACCGCGTGCTGATCGAGAAATACGTCCAGAATCCGCGCCACATCGAGGTGCAGATCATCGGCGACAGCCACGGCAATCTGGTCTCGCTGTTCGAGCGCGAATGCACCTTGCAGCGCCGGCACCAGAAGGTGATCGAGGAGGCGCCGTCGCCGACGCTGTCACCGGCGCAGCGCGAGACGGTCTGTGCTGCGGCCCGCCGCGCGGCGGGCGCCGTGAACTATGTCGGGGCGGGCACCATCGAGTTCGTCTCCGACGGCCGCGACGTGTTCTTCATCGAGATGAATACGCGGCTCCAGGTTGAGCATCCCGTGACCGAGCTGATCACCGGCGTCGATCTGGTCGAATGGCAGCTGCGTGTCGCGTTCGGCGAAGCGCTGCCGCTGACGCAGGACCAGATCAAGCTCAACGGCCATGCCATCGAGGCGCGCGTCTACGCGGAGAATCCGGCGAAGAACTTCATGCCGTCGGTCGGCAGCATCAAGACCTGGCGGACGCCGGCTGAGGGCGGCGGCTTGCGCATCGATGCCGGCTATCGCGAAGGCGATGCGGTCTCGCCCTATTACGACGCGATGCTCGCCAAGATGATCGCCTGGGCGCCGACGCGCGAGGTCGCGATCGAGCGGCTGAACCGCGGGCTGGAGGACACGGACGTTCGCGGCATCGTCAGCAACATCCCGTTCCTGTCGGCGCTGCTGACGCACCCGGACGTGCAGGCGAATGCGATCGATACCGGCTTCATCGAGCGGCATCTGACGCAGCTGACACAAGAAGGCTCCGCTGTCGGAGATGTCGAGCTGTGCGCCGCTGTCGCGGCCATTCTCATTGACGAGCAGAAGGCCGTGGCAAGCGAGCGGGGATCGCCATGGCGATCGTCAGGCTGGATGCCGGTGGGTCTGCGGCAGCGCGTATTCTCGTTCCGCCATCCCGGCAGCGATCCGCGGACGGTGACGCTGGCCTATGGCCCGGGCGTGCAGACAGTGTCGATCGATGGCCGGCAAACCTCGTTCTCGGCCAACCCGACCGATGATGGCGGCTTCGACCTTGTGCGCGACGGCATCAAGTCCCATGTCGTGGCCGTGATCGAGGGGCACGAGCTGTATCTGCGCACCCGCAACGGCCGCTTCGATCTGCACTGGATCGATCCGTTCGGCGGCGATGACGAGGAGCAGGGCGGTGAGGACAAGATCGTCGCGCCCTTGCCGGGGACCGTGGTGGCGCTGCTGGCGCAGGAAGGTGCCGTGCTGGAGAAGGGCGCGGCGATCCTGACGCTGGAGGTGATGAAGATGGAGCAGACCCTGCGCGCGCCGTTCGCGGGTGTGCTCAAGGCCATCAGGTGCAAGGTCGGCGACATCGTGCAGGAAGGCGTCGAGCTGGCGGAAGTCGAACCTTCCGCCTGATCCTCCAACTTCAAAGAGGTCAGCATGAGCGAGAGCGTGCGCATCATCGAAATGGGCCCGCGCGACGGCCTACAGAACGAGAAGACGTCGGTCAGCGTCGCCGACCGCATCGCCTTCGTTCGCGCGCTGGTCGACGCCGGCCTGACCACGGTCGAAGTCGGCGCGTTCGTCTCGCCCAAGGCGATCCCGCAGATGGTCGGCTCCGACGAGGTGATGCGCAGCGTCGCCGCACTGCCCGGCGAGTTCCATGTGCTGGTGCCCAACGTGAAAGGCTATGAGGCCGCCCACGCCGCCGGTGCCAAGGTGATCTCGGTGTTCACCGCGGCTTCCGAGAGCTTCTCCCGCGCCAACATCAATTGCTCCATCGGAGAATCGCTGGAGCGTTTCAAGCCGGTCATCGCGCACGCCAAGACCGACGGCATCAAGGTGCGCGGCTACGTGTCCTGCGCGCTGGGTTGTCCCTATGAGGGCGAGATCAAGCCGCAGGCCGTCGCCGACGTCGCCAAAGCGCTGTGGGATCTCGGCTGCTATGAGGTCTCGCTCGGCGATACCATCGGTGTCGGCACCCCGGTGAAGGCTAAGCAGATGCTGCGTGCGGTTTGCGACGACGTCCCGGTCTCGCACCTGGCGATGCATTTCCACGACACCTACGGCCAGGCGCTGGCCAACCTCTATGCCGGCATGGAGGAGGGCGTGCGCGTCATCGATGCCGCCGCCGGCGGCCTCGGCGGCTGTCCGTTCGCGCCGGGCGCGACGGGCAATGTCGCGACCGAGGATGTCGTCTACATGCTTGAGGGCATGGGCATCGGGACCGGCGTCGACATGGCCAAGCTGCTGGCGGCCACCAACGAGATGAGCCGCCTGCTCGGCCGTCCGCCGGTCAGCCGCGTCGCCGCTGCATTGAATGCGAAAGCAAGGCGGGCGAGTAGCGAGTAAGGGCCAGCCTTATTCGCTACTCCGTATTCGCCGCCCGCGTCAGCGGCTCAGATCCGGGCCCATCACGAGGTCCGGCAGCGCGGTCGAGATCTGCGGCACGAAGCACAGCAGCAGCACCGCGGCCATCATCAGCAGCACGAAGGGCAGCGTGCCCCAGATCACCTCCCGCAAGGGAATGTCCGGCGCGACGTTGCGGATGACGAAGATGTTCAGGCCCACCGGCGGGTGGATGAGGCCCATCTCCATCACGATCGTCATGACGACACCGAACCAGATGATGTCGAAATTCGCTGCGCGCAGCGGCGGCAGGATGATCGGCGCGGTCATCAGGATGATCGAGACCGGCGGCAGGAAGAAGCCGAGCACCACGACCATCAGCAGGATCGCGAACAACAGCTCCCAGCGCGGCAGATGCATCGCCACGATGGACTCCGCCACGGACTGCGAGATGTGCAAATAGCTCATCACGTAGGAGTACAAGAGCGACATGCCGATGATCAGCATCAGCATGGTCGATTCCCGCAAGGTCGCCTTCATGATCGGGGCGAGATCGGCCGGGCTCCAGACCCGGTAGATGATCGCGATCAGCACGAGCGCGAGGATGCCGCCGAGGCCTGCCGTCTCCGACGGCGTGGCCAGTCCGCCATAGAGCGCAACCATGACGCCGGTCAGCAGCAGCACGAACGGGATCACGCGCGGTAGCACCGAGAAGCGCTGCGCCATCGTGTACTCGTCCTTGGTCAGGATGTCCGACCAGGCGCCCGACTTCTCATAGACGACTTTCGCCCGCGCATATTCCTGCCGGAAGCGCACCACGGCATAGAGGCCGAACAGCGTGACCAGCAGCAGTCCCGGGCCGATGCCGGCGAGGAACAGCCGTCCCAGTGATTTCTCCGCGGCGATCGCGAACAGGATCATCGTGATGGAGGGCGGCAGCAGAATGCCGAGCGTACCGCCTGCGGCGATGATGCCGGCCGCGAAGCCGCCGGAATAACCGCGCTTGCGCATCTCGGGAATGCCGGCCGAGCCGATCGCCGAGCAGGTTGCCGGTGACGATCCGGCCATCGCCGCGAACAGCGCGCAGGCGAAGACGTTGGCAACGCCGAGGCCGCCGGGCACACGGTGCAGCCAGGCGTGCAGCGCCGAGTAGAGATCCTGGCCGGCGCGCGAGCGGCCGATCGCGGCACCCTTGAGGATGAACAGCGGGATCGACAGCAGCGTGATCGACGCCATTTCCTCGTAGACGTTCTGCGTCACCGTATCGAGCGAGGCGGCCGGCATGTAGATCGCCATGAACACCACGGCGACGGCGCCGAGCGCGAACGCGATCGGCATGCCTGCGAACATCGCAAACAGGGTGGAGAGCCCGTAAGCGACACCAATTCCAAAAACGCTCATCGACGGGCTCCAGTCAGCGGCGCCGCGATCTGCAGCAGCATCTGCACGCAGAGCAGCGTCATTCCGGCGGCCATCAAGGCATAGGGAATCGCCAGCGGCGGCGACCACATCGAGTTCGAGACCTGGCCATCAACCCAGGCCTCGTGCGTGAGGGTCCAGGACTTCCAGGTGAAAAAGGCACAAAACAGAAAGCTCGCGACGTCCACCAGCCAGAGCCGGATCTTGTTGGCGAGCGGCGACATCAGGCCGACGAAGGCCTCGATGCTGACGTGACCACGATGCTCTTGCACGTAGGCCGCGGTCATGAAGGTCGCGCCGACCAGCAGGAACACGGCGGCCTCGTCCTGCCAGTAGTTGGCGGCCTTGAACAGCGCGCGGCCGGCGACGCTGTAGCTGAGGATGGCGCAGGCTGCGATCAGTGCGAACGCGGCCAGGACGACGATGATGCGATTGAGCAGCGAGACGAGACGCTGAATTGGCGCCAGCGGTCCGCTGGCGCCAATGATTGTCGTGGTCTCGGTATCGGAGACGGGCGCGTGCATTGCTCAGGCCGCGACGTCGGAGGCGAGCTTGAGGAGCTTGGCGCAGTTGGCGGACTTGCCGCCATAGTCCTTCCAGGCGGTATCGCGAGCAATATCGCGCCACTTGTTGACGATCTCGACATCGAGCTCGACGACTTTCGCGCCGGCCTTCTCGTAGACCTTGGCGACCTCGATGTCGTCTTCTTGCGCGCCCTTGCGGCCGAACGCCTCCATCTCCGCGCCGACCGTCAGCAGGATGTCCTGCTGGTTCTTCGGCAGCTTGTCGAACGATGCCTTCGACATCATCAGCGGCTCGAGCATGAACCAGTACGACGCCTTGGCGCCGGAGGTCAGGGCCTTGGCCACCTCTTCGAGACGGAACGAGATCAGGCTGGTCGACGAGGTGAGGCCGGCATCACAGGCGCCGGTCTGCATCGCGGTGTAGATTTCGTTGGAGGGGACGGAGAGCACGGACGCACCGGCCGTCTGCAGCACCATGTCCATCTCGCGCGAGCCGCCGCGCACCTTCATGCCCTTGGCATCGTCGGGCGTCAGCAGCGGACGCGAGCGGCTGGCGACGCCGCCGGCCTGCCACACCCAGGTCAGCAGGATGATGCCCTTGTCGGCGAGGAAGTCGCTGAGCGCCTTGCCGACCGGCTCGTTCTTCCAGCGCATGCCCTGGTCGTAGGTCGTCACGAGGCCAGGCATCAGTCCGATGTTGGTCTCCGGAAGCTCACCGCCGGCATAGGGCATCGGATAGAGGCTGATGTCCAGCGCGCCCTTCCGCATCGCCGAGAACTGGGCGACCGTCTTGATCAGCGAGGAGTTAGGATAGATTTCGGCCGCGATCTCGCCGCCCGAGCGCTTGGAAACCTCCTCGGCAAAGACCCGGCACAGCCGGTCGCGGAAGTCGCCCTTGTCGATGGTTCCACCGGGGAACTGATGCGAAATTTTCAGCGTGGTGGCCGCGTGGGCCGTGCCGGTTCCAAAGCGCAGGATGGCCGGCGCGGCGAGCGCGGACGCGATGACATGACGGCGTGAAAGCATGAGACTTCCCCTGGACAACTTCTGGTTGGGTTCCCGACCCCGGTTCGCTGGCATTACCGATACGAGCCAAACTGCCGGATTTACCTCTAGCCGAACTATACAGTCCGTTCGAGGTCAAATGCAGGGGAGGCGACATATTGCTGCGGCGCAAATACCGGCCTCTGAGTCCCGTGCAGCGGTTGTACTAACATCGGCTCGCCGGGGCGAAATTGTGTCGAGCTTCGAAACACCGCAAAACGCGACTCAAAATTGATCCATGAGAATTTTTTCGGAGGTCCGTAACAACAGCGCGTCCGGCAACGTCGAGATCGATGAGCGGCGCATCGATCGCCGTCCAACCCCGCACCTCGAAGGAGCGATCAACATGACTTCTCGCAGCCGCCTCATCCTCGCTTTCTCTGCCGCCGCTCTCGCCTTCAGCGTCGCCGCTGCGCCTGCGGCCTTTGCCGAGGACAAGATGGGCAAGGACGATGGGATGAAGAAGGACTCGATATCCCACGACAGCATGAAGAAGGACACGATGGCCAAGGACAGCATGAAGAAAGACAGCATGTCCAAGGACGGGATGAAGAAGGACGACGGCATGATGAAGAAGAACTGAGCCGCGTCGTCGCGATTGCATCGGAAGGCCCGGTTCGAGCCTTCCGGTTGAGCGGGGCGCCAGGGCGAGATGTTTTCGCCGTGGCGCCTCTGCTTGCTACTTCTTCTTGCCGCGCGCCTTGCGTGCAGCGTAGCGCGCGTCGCGCTTGGCTTTCTGCTCGGCTTCGAGCTCGGCTGCGCGGGCGGCAGCTTCTTCCGCCTCACGGGCCAGGCGGGCCGCCTCGGCAGCCTTGGCTTCTTCCTCGAGCCGCTTCTGCTCGGCCTTCGCAGCCTCGCGCTCCAGTCGCTGCTGCTCGCGGCGGGCCGCCGCGGCTTCGCGCTCCTGCCGGCGCTTCACGACTTCGGGATCGTCCGGCCCGGGCTGCGACTTGAATTTCTGCACGATGCTCTGGCGGGCCTGCTGCGCAGCCTTCTGCCGATCGGCAAATCCAGGTTCCTTGAATCCTCTCATGGAGACGTCGTCACTTCGCTACTGGTGTGGTTTGACTGATCTGGTTTGATCTGGGTGGTTCGGTCAGGGGCCGCTTGCGCCGCCAGGCCATTCTTCCACGGTGTCGTGAACACGTGCGAAGGCTGACGCGAGGCCGTGTGTATAGGATCGCATGCGTCGATGACAAATGCTTTATCGCTGCTCCTCCACATGGTGCCTGTTCGGCGCTTGCATGCTCTGTAGCGATCGCTATGTAAGCCTCCCGTCAAGCTGACGAAGGTCGGCCGGCTGTGAGTCGCCTCACACCTCGCGGGCACTGGCGCACCGCTCGGGTGCGACATCGAACGGAGATGACCGGCATGACCTCCATTTTTCGAGGGCGCGGGCGCATGGCGCTCGCTGTTGCGCTCACCTGTCTCGTGGTGAGCGCCTGCGTGGCGACGGCCGTGTTCGCCCGTCCAACCCCCGTCCCAGCCGGTGTGCTGGGCGCCGAATGGGAATGCGGACAGTTGTTCTGGGTGACGAGCTGCACCCGGATCGAGCCCGTCACCCCGGCATCGCGCCACCACCACGCGCCCCACGGCGCCGCGGCCGACCTGCGCGCCGCCTAGCCGCGTCACGGCATGAGCGGGCAGGACGATAGCGGCGGGCGAGGCGGGGCCATCGCAGCGCTGGTGTTTGCGGCCATCATGGTCGCATTCGGCCTTTGGCTGGCCCATAGCCTGACCACGGCAAGCAAGATGCAGGATTGCCTGATGTCGGGCCGGACCAACTGCAACGTCATCGCGCCGGAGCGCTAGATCCGCCGGACGCTGCTTGGCGCGGCGGAGTGATCGTCGCGGCGAATCGGCGCCCTTTTCGGCTATCCTCAGTTCGCCGGGCGCAGCTGGCCGCAAAATTGTCGCGATCTTACCGGTTTGTCGCGAAGAATATGATGTGGCCGATCGCCTCCGCGGAGTGTTCGGCCTCACATTGATGAGCCATGGCCCTGGCCAGCGCAGGCGCATTGCAGACGGCGGGCGAGCAAAGGGTAGGCAAGCATGACATCGTTCAACCAAACCAGATCCTGGCTGCCGGCTTTGGCCCTGCTGACGGGCGTCGTTCTGCCGTCCGTGGGATACGCACAGGGGCCAGCACCGGACCAAGCCGGCCCCGGCCATCCGACGCAGGGCCGTCCGCCCGGCGTCATTCGCCAGGGGCAGGGCGGGCAACCGCCCGCCGGTCAGCCGCAAGCGCAGCAGGGGCCGCGCCAAGGGGCGATTTCGGGAGCTGTTCAAGGCCGCATACCGGCGCCCAGCCAAGGTCCCGTGGCCGCACAACCAGTGGGACCAGCGCCCCGCGTGGCGATGCCGCCGCAGGGGCGGCTGCCCGCGCCGGTCGCACAGCAGCAGGGAGGCCCGCCGGGTGCCGGCTATGATCGTGGCCACGGCTATGCGCCGGGGCCCGGTCCGGCGGTCATGGGCCGTGGCCCGGATGCGCGCTTTGCCCGCGGCGCCATCGGCGTCCGGGATTATGGCGGACAGTCCTACCGGGGCCGGGTCGGCTGGGAAGGCGGCCGCTGGCACCACACCGTCCACAATGGGCGGCAGGGCTGGTGGTGGGACGTTGGCGGCGTCTGGTATTATTATCCCGAGCCGATGGAAGGCCCGCCGACCTACGTCTCCGACGAATATGCCGACGATGTCGTCTACGCCCCCGCGACCGTCTACGAGGCCGCGCCTCCGCCGGTCGCCTATGAGCCGGCGCCGCCGCCTGCGGATCCCGATCCCGGCGCCAGCGCGCTCGGCGGCGCCCTCATCGGCGGCGTTCTGGGCGGCATCCTGACCGGCAAGGCCGGTGGTGCCGCGGCGGGCGCGGTGATCGGTGGCGCAACGGGAGCGATCGCCGGCGCAACCGCCGCCTCGCGGCCGGGCTATTACCTGTCGCAGGGCAATTGCTACTATCGCTATCCGTCGGGAGAGTATGTCGCGGTCGATCCGCGCTCCTGCTACTGATCTCACTGCGAATGACCTGGCCTCTACGGCTGAGTTGGCGCTGATAGCAGCTTTGTGCGGCGGCGCGGCTGAACCCGGACGCGTGGTCCGCGACTGATGAGGGACGCGGATTCGATCACGAGCTCCGGTCCGGCCTCCGCAATCGTCCGGAGCGGGAGTTGGAACGAATCCTGTTAGGCTCCGCTTCAAGGCGAGGTGAGAGTTTCGGAAGCAATGACCAAGGCGTCCAAGCTGGTTGCCGCGAAGGGCGGCAAGGTTCTCCTGGTCCGGCGCTGCATCGACGGCCGCTGGATGTTTCCGGGCGGCCGCAAGCGGGCGCGCGAGACCGCGAAGGACTGCATCAAGCGCGAGATCAAGGAGGAACTGCCGAAGCTCAAGCTCGGCCGTCTGCGGCTGTGGAAGGAAGTCACGGCCAAGAACAAGCGATCCGGGCGCAAGATGAGTGATGCGATCTTCATCGCCAAGAACGCCAGGGGGCGGCTCGAGATCGGCGACAAGAAGGAGATCGACCGCGCGGTGTGGCAGAAGCCTTATGGGATCAGCCTGACGCCGACGTCGCGCTACATCCGCGACCGGCTGTTTCCGCGCAAAGCCGACTAAACGACCGGCCCGGCGGGAACACCTGGGGCACCCCGGCGTTATATCGCCATGACTTACGAAAGCACAGCCAGACCGCCACGCGTCCTGACGCCTGAAGAGCGCCGGGCGCGCGATGCCATGCGCAGGGCCGATGCCGAGCAGGCCATGCGAGAGCACGAGGAGGCCCAGCGGGCCTTCTACAAGAACCGTGAACGTTTGCGTGCCGAACGATTGGCGCGCGAGTCGGCCGAAAAGCGCGGCTGAGCCGGTCCGGCTCAGCCGGCGGGACGGGTTCGGAACGCGTTCGCCAGCCGCAGGAAGGCCCGATCCAGCAGATCGTACATGTCGCCCGTGATGTCGCAATCGAACATCGCGCGGCGCATGCACGTCATCCACTCGTCGCGCTCGCTGTCGCCGATCGGATAGGGCCGGTGCGCCGACATGATGCAGCGGTGCTCGGCGCGCTCGAAATACAGCGGCGGTCCGCCGAGCCAGCCGCTGAGAAACTCGAACAGCAATTGCCGGATAGGGCCGAGGTCGGCATCGTGCATCGCGCGAATGCGCCGCGCGTCCGGCTCCTCGTCCATGATCGCGTAGAAGCGATCCGCCAGGCGGCGCACGCCCGCTTCCCCGCCGATCAGATCGTACGGTGTCGCCTCGACCACCACTGCTTCGCTGGCTTGCTCCACTGCCGTCATTGCATCTCGATTCCGTTCGCCCCAAGGCAGCCAATAGGCGACGGCTGCCTGACGCCTTGATCTGCATCAAAGGCGACATGGCGATGGCCGCGGCGCGGCATCGCCGCGGGCACGCGTCACAAACGTGCGTGAACTCTAGCGCAAATTGGCTTTGACGAGGCGCTGCCGATCGGTGTCGGCGGCGATCTGGCGCAGCGTCTGCCGGAGCAGCGCGAGATCCACGGGCTTCGAGAACGGCGGGTAGACGTTCAAGCCGAGGATCTTGCCGGCCCGCACCGTGACGTCGCGGGTCTGGTCGTCGGAGCCGCTGATGATCAGGATCGGCGTCCGCGACTTCATGTCGGCGAGGAGCTGCAGCACTTCCGTGCCGGAGCGTTCGCCGAGATTGAGATCGAGGGTGATGCACTCGAAGTTGCGCCGGCGCAGCACGCTCATGGCGCCGTCGACCGAATTCACGCCGGTCGTGGCAAAGCCCGCCTGCACAGCGATCTTGCGCAGGATCGACAGATGAACATCGGCATCTTCGATCACGAGAAGTTCGTTCAGCATGGTCCCCGCGCGGCTATGTGTCGGCCTCTGATGGGCGAGTGGAGCTTAAGAGGCGGTTTCTGAGTTCGACGTAAATTTTCGATCCCGTAGAATTACGTGCGGTTCTGCACGTCATCGTATATTGTGTATGAATGCGCGAACGGATTCATTGTGCTCGCGCGCGGCGCATCTTCGCGGAGGCGAGCTGTTGTCGGCGGTCATAGGCCATCGTCAACGCGACGCCTTTCGGCGCCCGAGCTTTGCGAATGGGCTCGCCCTCAGCACAGAGGGCGCAGGGAATGCCGGGCTGCTGGCCGCAACCCATGGCCCGCCTGCAGACAAAAAAGCAGGCGGCAGTCACCACAGGTTCAGCCGGATCAACCCGGCATTCCCCGCGCGATGGTCTTCACGCTTATGTCGCGCTCTCCCCGGTGTCCGGCTGTTTAGCCACCGTCGCCTCCGGGGATCATCTTCACCGGAAGACTTAGCGCCAGCGTCGGGGCGCCAGGACCACGCGATTTCACGTCCGCCAACTGCCGTCCGTCCACACAGTCTCCTGTGCTGCGACATGCCAGCGGCCACCGCATCCCGCGCCCAACGTTCGTGACGATCGCGAAGCGCCCCCCTCGAGGAGCACGGGACCGGGATAGAAAACATCATTTTTGGAAAAACGAAAGTCCAATTTTTCGAGCGACAGGACTGGACAGCGGTGATGTCACTGATGCGCCATGCCAAACCCGTTTTCCGGCGCATCGTGAGTTGTTAGTTCGCTGCCCCGCTTGGCCGCTGGGAAGGCCGCCCTGGGCGACCCGACGGGCAAATCAATCCGAGAGCAAGCAGCGGGCGGTGAGCGGGCACCCCATCGGCTGAGCCCTCGCGGATGCATCAAGCTGTTCAATACATGAGATCACAACGATCAATTTTACGAATGTTCCGAAATCGCTCATCAATGACGTGATCAGTCGGGCGCCGGTGCGCCGCCCCGGCGGTCGATGGGGGCAAGCTCATTCAAGAAGCGCGCCACTGAGGGGGGAATATGAGAAGAGGACTGAAGCAGTCCGCTCTGGCGACATTGATGCTGGCTGGAATGCTGCAAGGCGCAATGGCGGCGGAGAATGGCGCCACGAACTATCCGGCGGGGTCACCCGGCATCTTCATCGGAACGATGCCGCCGATTCCCGGCCTGTTTGCGATCAGCCAGACCAGCTACACCAGCGCCAATGGCCTGTATGACGGCCAGGGCAACAAGCTGCCGATCAACTTCAGGCTGTCTGCGGTGTCGGAGACCATGCGCTTTCTCGCCAGTTATCCCGGCGAGTTCTTCGGCGCCCATGTCTATTCGCAGCTGGTCGTCCCGTTCGTGCATCTCGAGAACACCACGCCGGGCGGCTCGTCCCAGGCCAACGGGCTTGCGAACATCACCTTCTCGCCGGTGATCCTGCGCTGGGCATTGTCGCCCACCCAGAGCGTGACCGCCGGGCTCGACATCATGCCGAATACCGGCACCTACTCGGCGCGGCAGCCGCTGAACGTCGGCACCAACTACACGACCATCTCGCCAGTGGTCGCCTATCGCTATGCCGATCCGAAGGGGTTCGAGCTCGCTGTCTCGCCGCGTCTCCTGCTCAACACCACCAATACGGACTCGGTCAACGCGTTCACGCAGCTGGGCCAGCAGTATCGCAGCGGCGATGCGTTCGTGGTCGACTTCAACATCGGCTACAACATCGGCGCCTGGAAGTTCGGCGCGGTCGGCGGCTACACGCATCAGTATCAGGACGACAAGGTCAATGGCGTCAAGGCATTCAATCTGGCGGGCGTCCAGGACGGCAACCGCCTCAAGTCGCTGAATCTCGGGCCGTCACTGAGCTATGATGGCGGGTCCTTCCAGGTCAATGTGAACTACTAGCACACCTTCCTTGTCGAGAACGGCAGCCGCAGCGACACGGTGTGGGCGAACGTGGCGTTCCCGATCTGGGTACCGGCGCCTCCGCCGGGCGCCGGACCGGCCAGGCACTGAGCCGCGCTGCAGCCCCGATGATTGCGAGCTACGAACGGCCGGCGCTCTTGCGCCGGCCGTTTTCATGAGAGACCGCGGACGTCGATCACGGCAGCTCGGCGACGACCTCGCGCATCAGGTTGCGCAGCCACAGCAGGCCGGCATCGTTGGAGCGATAGCGGTGCCACTGCACGCGCTGGCGCAGAACCGGAAGCTTCACCGGCAGATCGATGATGCGGATCGGCAGGCTGCGCTGGGCAGCGACAGCCAATTTGCGATGCACGGTGGCGATGCGGTCCGTCCCGGTGATGAGATGCGGAATGGCGGTGAACGCGTAGACCGAGATGTCCTCGCGGCGGCTGGTGTCACGTTGCTCAAGGTAATGAGTCTCGAGCGATTGCGCGGCGATCGCGGGCCGCATCACGACATGGGACGCGCTGGCGAAATCCTGTCGTGACAGCTTGCCCTTGCCATATTTGCCCTTGCTCCAGGCGATCACGCAGAAATCGTCTTCGAAAATGACCTCCGACGGATGCAGCTTCGAGCTGAACTCTTCGGGAATGATCAGCAGGTCGACGTCGCCGCGCTCGAGCGCGCGCTCGGGCCGCTGCACTTGTTGCAGGAAATCGAAGCGGATGCCTGGGGCGAGGGTTTCGCTGCGCGCCAGCAGCCGCGGGATCAGCGTCACCAGCGTGTAGTCCGAGGCGAGGATCTTGAAGCAGCGGTCGGACTGCGCGGGGTCGAACTCCGTGGATGAGGCGATCGCCCAGTCGACCCGCACCAGAAGGTCCCTGATCGAGTCCTTGAGCACCTCCGCCCGCGGCGTCAGCTCCATCTTGCGGCCGATCTTCACCAGCAGCTCGTCGTCGAAATAGGTGCGCAGGCGGAGCAGGGCGTTGCTCATCGCCGACTGCGTCATGTTCATGCGCGCGGCCGCGCCGCTGACGCTGCGCAGGTGCAGCAGATGGCCGAGCGCGACCAGCAGATTGAGATCGAACTTGTTGTTGAACCGCATCGGCCGCCTCGCGGGAGGTATTCAGAGGATCAATGCCAACGATCTTGATAATCAATTTTTCGGAATGGTCAAACGGCGCTACTCCAGATCCCGGGAAGAAACGTCAAGGAGACGCGCGGCCGGTCCGCGCGTCGCGAGTGCAGCATGTTCAAGTATTTTCCGACCAACTACGTCTGGAATCTGTCGGTCGATCTGGCGATCGAGATGGGTGCCAGGATCGGCGAGATCGAGGAGATGTGCGCGCCGCTGCAGGACGCGGCGCGGCAGCCCGACGCCAGCGGCACCCAGGCGTTTCGCGAGACCTGGGCACGGATGGCAGACAAGCTCTGCGAGCTCGCCGCCGAGGACGAGGCGAAGGGCCGGCTGCTCTCGGCCGGCGAGAAGTATGGCCGCGCCGCGAGCTATCTGATTACCTGCGAGCGTCTGCAGGCGCATGAGGCGCCCGGCCGGCTGGCGTTGTACCGCAAGTGTCTCGACACCTTCGCCAAGGGAATTGCGCTGGCGCGGGAGAACTGCGAGCGCGTCGAGATCCCCTATGAAGGCAGCCACATTGCCGGCCTCCTGGTGCGCGCGGAAGGCTGCGATGGACCAGCGCCGCTGCTGGTGCAGGTCAACGGCTTGGACTCGACCAAGGAGATGAAATATCGCGTGGGGCTGCCAGCGTGGCTGGCCAAGCGCGGCGTTTCGTCCTTGATCATCGATCAGCCGGGCTCGGGCGAGGCGCTGCGCCTGCAAGGGCTCACGGCGCGCTATGACAGCGAGCACTGGGCCTCGCGCGTCGTCGACTGGCTGGAGACGCGCAGCGACGTCGATCCCAGTCGCATCGGCCTCGAGGGTGTCTCGCTCGGCGGCTATTACTGCCCGCGTGCGGTGGCGTTCGAGCCGCGCTTCGCCTGCGGCGTCGCCTGGGGCGCCAATCATGATTGGCGCGACGTGCAGAAGAAGCGGCTGCAGAAGGAAGGCAACTTCCCGGTCCCGCATTACTGGGCGCATGTGCGCTGGGTGTGGGGTGCGCAAGACCAGGACGAGTTCATGCAGATCGCCGAGCGGGTTCACCTCGACGGCGTCCTCGATCGCATCAAGGTGCCGTTCCTGGTGACGCATGGCGAGAAGGATTCGCAGATCCCGCTGCATTGGGCCGAGCGGACTTATGAGCAGCTGGTCAACTCGCCGAAGCGCGAGCTGAAGATCTTCACCGATCGCGAAGGCGGCGCGCAGCATGCGAGCTTCGACAATAGCATCAATGCCGGCCACTACATCGCGGATTGGGTGGCCGAGACCTTGAACGCGAGACCTTGAACGGAAGGGTCGCCTGAGCGACAGGCGGAGAGGAAAGCCATGAAAATTGTCGGTCTGGAAAGCCTGGTCTTCGCTGTCGACGACGTCAGGGGCGCGGCGCGCTTCCTGGTCGACTACGGCCTGACGGCGGTCGACCTCTCGGATCGCGGCGGCCGCTTCGAGGCGATGGACGGGACGGCTGTCGTGATCGCGCGGCAGGACGACCCGTCGCTGCCGCCGGGGCCGACGCCGGGCTGCCGCCTGCGCAAGACGGTGATGGGCGTCGCCGACGAAGCGACATTGGGCGCGATTGCCGCCGAGCTGCGGCGCGACCGCGAGGTCCGGCGGCTGCCGGACGGCTCGATCGAGTCGATCGACGATTGCGGCTTCGTGATCGGCTTCCAGCTCACGGCGCGGCGGCCCTTCGTACTCCCCAGCGAGATCTCGAATGCGCCGGGTGGCGTGGTGTTCAGGCCCGTCAACAGTCTCGGCGTGCCGCCGCCGGGCAGCGTGATCCGCCCGCGCTCGCTGTCGCATGTCGTGTACTTCGTGCCAGACGTGATGAAGGCGGAGGCCTTCTACGTCAACCGCCTGGGCTTCCGCTGCACCGATCGCTTCGCGGGCACCGGGCCGTTCCTGCAGCCCGCCGGCTCGCTCGATCATCACACCCATTTCCTGATCGGCGCGCCGCCGCACATGCATGGCGTCGAGCACTTCACCTTCCATTTCGGCGGCCCGTCGGAAATGATCACCAACGGCTATCGCTTCGTCGAGAAGGGCTACCAGGCGTTCTGGGGCCCCGGCCGTCACATCCTCGGCTCCAACTGGTTCTGGTACTTCAACAGCCCGTTCGGCTGCCACATCGAGATGGATGCCGACATGGACCAGCATGATGCGAGCTGGCAGCCGCGCGAGGCCACGGCCTCGGCCGACAACTCGCAGACCTTCCTGTTGAAGATGCGCAAGAAATGGTACCCCGGCCCCGGAATTCCCGAGAATGGCGACTACGCGTGAGGGCGCGCGCCCAGGCTGGATCCGTCTGTGCCGCGCGGGCGAGATCGGCGAGGGGCAATCACGCGGTTTCGATCCTGACGATGAGGGGCAGGACAGCCTGTTCGTCGTGCGCTGGCAGGGACAGCTCTATGCTTGGCGCAATGCCTGTCCGCATGTCGATGGTGCCCCCATGGCTTGGCGCAGGGATGCGTATCTCAACGCGGCGGGCACGCGCATCGTCTGTCACGCGCATGGCGCCGAGTTCATGCCCGACAGCGGGCTGTGCGTGCAGGGGCCGTGCCGCGGTGAGCGGCTAGGTGGGATCGAGCTCGTCGTCGATGCCGACGGCGGGCTGTTCGTGAAGTCATAACAAGCCCGCAAGGGTTGGGACAGTAGAGGGAGGAGGGCACCATGGCAGTGGTGAGCAGGGTGCTGACGATCGGCGGCGGATTTTCCGGCATGGCCGCGGCGATCCAGATGCGCAGGGCCGGCATCGCAGTCGATCTGGTCGAGCTCGATGCGAGCTGGCGGCCGGAGGGCGCCGGCATCACCGTCAGTGGGCCGACCTTGCGGGCGCTCGACCAGATCGGCGTGCTCGGCGAATTCAAACGACGCGGCTATCTGTCTGATGGCGTCGAGCTGTTCACACCGGCAGGTCATCGCATCGGCGAGATTCCGACGCCGAAGCCGGTGGGATCGGACGTGCCCGGCGGCGGCGGCATCATGCGCCCCGAGCTCGGCCGCATCCTCGCCGATGAGACGCGCGCGGCCGGCGTCAGCGTCCGGGTCGGCTGCAGCTACACTGACATCGCGCAGCACGACGATGACGTGGAGGTCGCCTTCACCGACGGCACGACCGGGCGCTACGATCTCGTCGTCGTCGCCGACGGCGTGCATTCGAAGACACGGGCGCGGCTGTTTCCCGAGGTCAAGCCGCCGCAATATATCGGGCAGGTGGTGTGGCGTGCGGTGCTGCCGCGGCCGGACGAGATCGTGCGCCCACGGATGTGGCTGGGCGGAGCGGTCAAGGCCGGAGTCAACCCGGTGTCGCCGAGCCTGATGTACATGTTCGTCACCGAGGCGCGGCCGGACAAGCAGCAGATCGAGCGCGCGGCCTGGCCGCAGATGGTCGCGGACTTGCTGGCGCCGTTCAGTGATCCCGTTCTGACCGGCTTGCGGCCGCATCTGTTCAGCGCGGAGGCCGCGATCGACTACCGCCCGCTTTCGAACCTGCTGGTGCCGGCGCCCTGGAATCGCGGGCGCGTCATCCTGATCGGCGACACCGTGGCCGCGACCACGCCGCATCTCGCCTCCGGAGCGGGCATCGGCATCGAGAGCGGCATCGTGCTCGCCGAGGAGCTCGCGCGTGCCGAGACGTTGCAGGAGGCGTTCGACCGCTTCCATGCGCGGCGCTGGGAGCGCTGCCGGATGGTGATCGAGAACTCCGCGCAACTCTGCCGCATCGAGATGGAGAACGGCGACAAGGCCGAGCACGCAAGGATCATGCGGGAGTCGACCATCGGGCTGACGCAGCCGATCTGAGCCGCAACAAACAAAACAAATATCAAGGGGAGGAAACAATGACGGTGACGACGGAAACCTGGCGCGGGCGCATCGCCCTGATGGTCGCGCATTGCGCCGGGATGGTTGACCTCGTGGCGCTGCCGGTGTGGGTGGGCACGCTGATCGCACGCTACAAATTCAGCCCGCAGCAGGCCGGATTGCTGGCCACTCTGTTCCTGCTCGGCGCCGTGCTCAGCAGCTTGTTCTTTGCGCCGCGGCTCAACCGCCTGAACGCCCGGCTGACAGCCGCCGCGGGATACGCGGCGGCCGCGCTGGTGTTCGTGGCCGCGAGCCGAACGTCGGAATTTCCGCTGCTCGCGCTGCTGCATGCGCTGGCGGGCGCGACGGCGGCCTGCGGCCTGAGCTTCACCCATGGCACCATCGCACGCAGCGCCAACCCGCACCGGCTGTTCGCGATCGTCGGGATGGCGCTCGGGGTGTTCGCAATCCTGTTCCTCGGCCTGACACCCAATCTCGTCGAGAGCTTCGGCGGGCCGGCGCTGTTCATCGTGTTCGCAGGCGTCATGGCGATCGCGGCGCTGGCGTCAGCGATATCGTTTCCCAAGGGCGTCGTGCGCAGCGAGGAGGATCTCATCGCCGAGGTCAGCCATCTGCCGCGCGCGGTGTGGTTGGGCATCGCGGGCATCAGCGCGATGGCGCTGACGCAGGCGATGCTGTTCAGCTTCATCGAGCGCATCGGCATCGATCACGGCTTCGGCGCGGAGACGGTCACCGGCGTGCTGATCGCGCTCGGCTTCGTCAACCTGCTGCCGGCGCCGTTGGCCGCGCTTCTGGAGACACGGCTGCCGGCGCGCCACGTGCTGCTGGCCGGGCCGGTCTGCCAGGCGCTGATCGCGGTGACGATCACCTTCGGCTCGGGCCTGCTCGCCTATGCCGTCCCGACCGCGGTGTTTGCGGCGGTGATGATCTTCACACACACGTTCGCCTTCGGCCTGTTGTCGCGGCTCGACCCGACGGCGCGCGCGCTCGCCGGCACGCCGGCGATGCTGATGATCGGCGCGGCGATCGGTCCCATTCTCGGCGGCACCTTGGTGCAACTGTTCGGCTATCCCGCGCTCGGGCTCGGCGCCGTCGTGATCTCGTCGGTCGCCGTCGTGATGTTCTCGCGCGTGTTCGCCGCGCGTGAGACCGCCTCCGCCACCTCTCTCGAAATCGCCTGACCAGGAGACCAGTTGCATGACCCTTCCCCAGATCCGCCGCGTCGTCACCGGACATGACGCCGAAGGCGCCGCCGTGATCTCGTCCGACGGCGCGTTGCCGACCGTGACCGAGCTCGCGGCGATCCCCCGCACCTTCTTCCACGAGGTGTGGAGCACGCAGGCGACGCCCGCGCCGATCGACAACGGCCCAGATCCGACCATCGGGCCGCTACGGCTGCCGCCGCCGGCACATGGCAGCCGCATCCGCTTCGTCGATATCCCGCCGGACACCGAGGACTTCCTGCGCCACGGCGCCGAGCGCATGCAGGCTGCTTTCGGCCAGATCGGTGATCCCCACGCCTCGACGGTGACGAAGGAATCGCCGCATCCGTTGATGCATCGCACTGAGACGATCGACTACGGCATCGTCATCTCCGGCGAGATCACGCTGGTGCTCGACAAGGGCACGGCGGACCTAAAAGCCGGCGACGTGGTGATCCAGCGCGGCACCAACCATGCGTGGGCCAATCGCAGCGGTAAGACCTGCCGGATGCTGTTCATCCTGGTCGACGGTGAGTTCGGTCCCGACGCCAATCCTGGCAAGGCCGACCGATGAAGCTCGCGACCTATCAGAACGGCAGCCTCGACGGCCGCCTCGTCATCGTCTCCAGCGATCAGGCGCGCGCCGTCAGCGCAGCCGCCATCGTGCCGGATCTCGCGAGCGCGCTGCGGCGCTGGCGCGAGGTCGAGGGGCCGCTGCGCGATCTCGCCGGCCGGCTCGAGACGGGCGCAGCATCGGACGTCTTCGCGTTCGATCCCGCGCGCTGTGCCGCGCCGCTGCCGCGCGCGCCGCAATGGCTGGACGGCTCGGCGTTTCTGAATCATGGGCGGCTGATGGATATCGCCTTCAACAAGCCGCCGATCCCGGACTTCGAGACCATTCCGGTCATGTACCAGGGCGCGAGCGACGACTTTCTCGGCCCACAGGTCGACGTCCCGTTCATGTCCGAAGCCGACGGCATCGATTGCGAGGGCGAGTTCGGCGTGATCGTCGATGAGGTCCCGATGGGATCGTCGGCCGAGCAGGCTGCGCAGTGCATCCGGCTGCTGGTGCAGATCAACGATTGGAGCCTGCGCGCGGTCGGCGCGCGCGAGGTGCGCACCGGCTTCGGCTTCCTGCAGGCGAAGCCATCCACGAGCTTCGCGCCGATCGCGGTGACGCCTGACGAGATCGGCGCCGCCTGGCACGGCGGCCGCGTGGACATGGCCCTGCATGTCGAGCGTAACGGCGAGCGGATCGGCGCGGCATCGGGCGGCGAGATGGCGTTCTCGTTTCCGCAGCTGATCGCGCATGCCGCACGGACGCGCCGCTTGAGCGCGGGCACGATCATCGGCTCGGGCACGGTCTCGAACGCCGATCGCAAGGCCGGATCGAGCTGCCTCGCGGAGGTCCGGGCGATCGAGATGATCGAGCGGGGCGAGGCGAGGACAGCGTTCCTGAGCTTCGGTGAGCATGTCACCATCGAAGCCCGCTTCGCCGACGGCCGCGCCGGGCCGTTCGGCCGCATCCATCAGCAGGTCGTGCGCGCCGCCGGCGCGACGGGGTAAAGCGATGCGCATCCTGGTCACCGGCGCCGCGGGCTTCATCGGCTCAGCCTTGCTGCGCCGGTTGTTGATAGACGCGACAATCGCCGAGATCGTCGCGATTGATCTCGCGGAGACGCCATTGGGTTTGTCCGATCCTCGTCTGCGCTGGATCAGCGGCACGCTCGATGCGGCCATGCTGGCCCGACTCGGCGAGCCCGCCTTCGCTCTGGTGTTTCATCTCGCCAGCGTCCCGGGCGCGCGGGCCGAGGCAGATCCGGGGCTCGGGCGTCGCGTCAATCTCGACGCCTCGCTCGACCTGCTGCAATGGCTTGCGCAAGCACGGCATCGCCCACGCGTCGTCCATGCCAGCAGCATCGCCGTGTATGGCACGTTTACGGAGCCGGTCGTGAGCGCGCGCACCGAGCCGCGGCCGACCACGACCTACGGCGCCCACAAGCGGATGGTGGAGATCGCGCTCGCCGATCACACCCGGCGCGGCAAGCTCTCGGGCGTCTCGCTGCGGCTGCCAGGGATCGTGGCGCGGCCGCGCCCGGTGAGCGGCTTCGGCTCGGCCTTCATGAGCGAGCTGCTGCACGCGCTGGCCGCGGGCGAGCCCTATGTCTGTCCGGTTTCCGCGGTGGCGACCTGCTGGTGGCTGTCGCAGAAGGCGGTGGTCGACCATCTGGTGCTGGCGGGGGCAGCCGAGATCTGCGGACCGCTGCAGCTGCCGGCGCTGCATCTCTCCATCGCCGAGGTGGCGGAAGGCCTTGCGCAGCTGTTCGGCGCTGGGCGGGCGCGGCTGGTCAGCTACGCGCCCGATGAGCGCATCGAGGCGGTGTTCGGGCGCTATCCCGCGCTGGATGCGCGGGCCGCGACGGCGCTGGGCTTCGACCATGATGGATCGGTGGCGGCGCTGATCTCGTATGCCCTGGCGGCTGGGTGATCCGGGTGGTCGCGGTGCCGTTCACCGCTCGATCGTGCCGGTGCGCCGGATCTTCTGTTGCAGCAGCATCACGCCGTAGAGCAGGGCCTCCGCCGTCGGCGGGCATCCGGGCACGTAGACATCGACCGGCACGATGCGGTCGCAGCCGCGGACGACGGAATAGGCGTAGTGATAATAGCCGCCGCCATTGGCGCAGGAGCCCATCGAGATGACGTAGCGCGGCTCCGGCATCTGGTCGTAGATCTTGCGGAACGCCGGCGCCATCTTGTTGGTGAGCGTGCCGGCGACGATGATGACGTCGGATTGCCGCGGCGAGGCGCGCGGCGCGAAGCCGAACCGCTCGGCATCCCAGCGCGGCATCGACATCTGCATCATCTCGACCGCGCAGCAGGCGAGCCCGAAGGTCATCCACATCAGCGAGCCGGCGCGCGCCCAGGTGATCAGCTCCTCGGCGCTCGCCGTGAAGAAGCCCTTGTCCGCGAGATCATCGCGGACGCGGATGAAATAGGCGTCGGTGGAATTGTCCGGCTTGTCCACGCCGGGACGCAGGAGCCGACCTGCGGGGGGAGGATCTTGAAACGGTCCGCTCGCCATCGCTGCCTTCACACTCAGATGTCGTCCGACGCGCGTCCGGCAGGGCCTCCCTGCGAACGCGGTGCGACAATGGAATGGAGGGGCTGCTGTTCCTAATCGGCAGCGATCAGGCTGCGGTCGCCTGTTTGGGGCGCCGGCCCGGATCAGAACGGACGGCGGCTCGGCATGGCGTTGGAGGAGGCCGGCAGGTTCGCAACGGAGGCTGTATCGGTCGCCCCCGCCCGACCGTTGGGCCGCCGCCAGTGCTGGAGGTGCAGCAGGATTCCGGCCACCAGCAGCGGCGCCACGGCTGCCACCGCGAGCAGCGGCGAGAGCGGCTTGGGCGTGATCATCTCCAGCATCATCTCACAGACCATCCAGATGGCTGCGGATACCAGGACGAAATCGCGGGAGGGGATGCGGAGCCAGTACAGGAATCCGGTGATGATCGCGGCGGGCGCGATGATCGGGCCGATCATGTAGAAATTCAGCTCGGGCGGCGTCACCGCGTCCAGGACCATGGAGGCCAGCAGCCACAGGCTGAGGAACATCACCGCGCCGTCGACGTATCTCATGGGATCACCCTCCGCCGCGACATTTTGGCGCAATCTTTGTCCGGTTTATGACTGGTTCGTCAAGGGCGACGTCCAGAAGGGGCGGTTTAGAGGTGTTTTAGGGTGTTGCGGCCCGGAAATCCTGGCGCGCTCGGGTCCAGAGGACGCCCAGGAAGCCGGGGGGGACGGGCCTCCCAGGCCAAGAGGGTTCAGGGCTCCCGACAGCCGAGAACAGAATCGTGCCGCCCAGCGCCAGATGTGGATTGCTGCCGCAGTGGGCGGTCCGAGGCCCCGCTGCGTACGTCCACGGAGGTGGAACGGCTCTCGCTGCGCCTGCGTTCGAACCTGGACAGGACCGGCCGGGCCGGGCAGCACACCAGGAGAGACGCATGGAACGCACGATCATCGGTCACTTCGCCACACGCCGCGAGGCCGAGCTTGCCGTCGAGCACCTGGTTCAGGATCACGGAATTGACCGCACCGACGTCTCCGTGCAGGCGCCGGGCGTGGCCAACAGCGCCGGCTCGGAAGCCGCCGGGGCCGATGTCGAGAGCGGCCATCCCGGCGTCGACAAGCAGGGCGCGCCTGAGCTCGAAGGCGAGATCGAGGTGTCGGTGGAATGCCGCGGTGAGCCGCCGAGCGAGCTTGAGAGCATCCTGAAGGAGGCCGGAGCGCGACGCGTCAGCACGCACTGATCTTGAATGGTTGAGCCGACTTCAAACGCAAAAAGGCCCGGGCGCGTCTTCGACGCGTCCGGGCCATTCGTTCTCAGTGCAGGGTGGCGCCGCGCAGAGTTTCCTCCTGCGCCGCGATCCAAGCGATCACGGCCTCGGAGAAGCCGTCGACCCGCGTCCAGGGTCCGTATCCGACCCCGTGCTGGTACGACGCCACGTTGACCATGGTCCCGCGCGCCTTGGGCTGTGGCACCGGATCGTGGCTCTGCTCGTCGGTGAAGACGATCAGGCGGTCGCCCTTGCGGTCGACCTCGCCCACCGCACGCCCGAGATAGGTCCCGGAATGCGGCTGCGACCCGAGGATCGCGTCGCGCAGCGCGAAGCCACGCCGCGGCGGCACCTTCACGACCTTGTCGCTGAACGTGAAGATCTCCACCTCGTCGCAGACCTCGCGGGCCAGGATCGCAAGCCCGCACGCGGCCTCCGCGCGCGTCATCTCCGACTGCGCGGACAGCTTGGCGAACATCGAACCGGACACGTCGATCAGAAGCCGCGTGCGGCCTCGCAGCCGCGCGTAGCCCTTGATCGCGCGCAGCATCGCCTGCTCGAGCTCGGGCTCGAAATCAGGCGCGTGCCGGGCCGCCGTGATGAACCGATACGGCAGGACGCGGTCCGTCCGCATCGTCTCCAGCGCGGCCGCGATCGTCTCGCGTTCCACCCCGGCCTGACGCATCAGCCGCAGGTTGCGCAGCAGCGCCAGCGCTCCGAGCCGCCTCGACGCGAGCAGCCGCTCGAAGCTCTCCCGCTTGTCCGCACCAGTCGAGAGCGCGACCTCCCAGGTGTCGGGCGAGGGCAGCTCGCCATCGACGAGCTGCTTCCACACCGCCTCCTGGGCGTCGTCCTTGGGCCTGGCGTGCACCAGGAACAGGACGTCGCGCAGCCGCACTGGCCCCTCGCGGTCATACTTCGCGAGCTGATAGGCGTCGAACTTCGCAAACGCCTTCGCCAGCCCCTTCTTGACCTGCGCCGACACCGGCTGCCGCTTGCGCTGCTGCTGCGGACCCAGCGAATCCGCCCAGTAGATCGCGAGCAGCTCGGTCATCTCATCCGGCCGCTGGATGATGCGCGCAAGGGTCTCGGCGACCAGCGCGCGGTGCTGGGGCAGCCGCGCCATCTCGCGGGCGACGAGCAGCGGCGCGTGCCGCAGCTTCATCTCCTCGCGCGCGCGCACCGCGAGCTGAGCGACCTCGCGCGGCTCGACCTGCGCCACGAGCGACTTGATCCGATCGGCGATCGCGACCCCGTCCTCGTAGAACTGGTCCTCCCACAGCAGGCAGCTCATCAGCGTGCGCTGCAGCGCCTGCACCGGCGCGAGCTGGCGGGACGGCGCACCCTCATGGGTGAAGGCGCGCAGGAACGTGTTGAGCCTGACCATGGTTGGCCTCCTCTCGTTGGGTTGTTGATGTCGATGAAATGGCCTGAAGCGGCCGACATGCGTGATCCCCGAGGGGATCACGCATGATGGGGACCACGCGCCGGGAACGGGCGAATGCTGAGGTCCGCACCACTTGCGTGGAGCGGATAGTGCTCTGCCACTGAGCTACCGGCGCATGGAACGCCGGGCGGGAGTCGAACCCGCAGCACCAATGATACGAAGGAGCCGAGCCCTTCACCACCAGCAGCTCCCGGCCGTGAACGGCCGGGAAGTCAAATAACTTGTCTGCGGCGCTCATTGGCGCCGCCTGTTGCGAACTCCTTGGAGTTCGCTCTGTCATTGGTGTCCGGCTTCACGCCTCGTTCCCTCCGACAGGCCCCGCGCTCTTGGGCACGCGCATCACCTGCGCGAGCCCCGGGATCCGGGTCTCCCGTTCCGGCCGATGGCCGGGGCATTTCGTGTAGTTCGCCGTGCCGCCGGCTCGCGAGGGCAACAAAAAACCCTCCGGAGCGGCTGGCTCGGGAGGGTCCGTGTGAACAGACTGTTGATCTTGCCTCAAGCAAGACCGCTCCCCCGAGCAAGGCATGCGCCATCCATCGGCACGAAGCCGCTGGAGGTGCAGATCAGATGTTCGAAGCGAAATGACATGGTCTTGCTCATCAGTGTCGCGTGCGCAGTTGCCCGCGAGGCCGGCGTAACTACGCGCCTTTGCTGGTGGTGTCAACAGCGGCGGGCGAATTTTATTATTAGCGTGTTACGGCTTGATCTGAAGCAACGCGAGGCTCTGATGCGCCTCTATCGTGATCTCACGAGGATGATGGCGGGCGTGTTGTGATGAACAGACGGCAGATCCTTTTGGGAGCGGGTGGCGTGCTGCTCACGGGCGCGCTCGGCTCGGCTGCCTGGCGGGCCGCCACCGGGACGATGTCCGAGTATGACGAGTACAGCGCGCGGCTGCGTGGCCCATTGTCGCCGGAGATCTCCGACGTCATCCGCTACGCGACGCTCGCGGCCAACAGCCACAACACCCAGCCGTGGCGCTTTCGCGTGGCGCGAGATGTCATCGAGGTGCGACCTGATCTGTCGCGCCGGACGTCGGCGGTCGATCCCGACGATCATCACCTGTTCGTCAGCCTGGGCTGCGCCGCGACCAACCTTGCGATTGCCGCTGCGTGCAGCGGCCGTCCCGGCGAGATCAGCATCGACGGACAGACGGTGCGATACACCTTCACGACGGCCGATCGGAACGACGATCCGTTGTTGGGTTCGATCGTCCGCAGGCAGTCGACGCGGAGCGAATATGACGGACGTCCGGTGCCGACCGGCGAACTCGTCGCGCTGCAGTCGGCGGCATCCATGCCCGGAGTCGATCTCGTCCTCATCACGGCGCCCGCACGTGTTGCTGATATCCGCGATCTCGTGATCGCCGGCAATGACGCGCAGATGCATGATGCGGCTTTCATGCGCGAGTTGAAGAGCTGGATCCGGTTCAATCCGCGCAGTGCGATGGAGAGTGGTGACGGATTGTTCGCGGCCGCGAGCGGCAATCCGTCGCTGCCTTCGGTGCTCGGCGGCGTCGCTTTCGATCGGGTGTTCGATGCGGCGGCCGAGAACGACAAATATGCGCGCCAGATCACTTCATCGGCTGGGATTGCCGTGTTCGTGGCCGAGCAGGCTGATCCAGCCGGCTGGATCAGGGCAGGGCAGGCCTGCCAGCGCTTCGCGCTCGAAGCGACACAGCTCGGACTGAAGCTCGCCTTCATCAACCAGCCGGTCGAAGTGGCCGCGCTGCGTCCCGAACTGGCGCGATTGATCGGCACAGACCGACGGCCGGACCTCGTGCTGCGCTTCGGCTATGGACCCTCGCTGCCATTCGCGCCCCGACGCCGCGTGGCGGACGTGCTCAGTTCCTGAGTCGTTCCTGTCAATCTTGACGGATTCGCGACTCGGTGCATTGCTTCGCTCCCATGTTCGAGAACACCCGATTGGCACGCATGAGCGACGGGCATTATTGCCTGGTGCGCGACCTTGGCCTGGTCAAGGGCGGCAAGGGCATGCGCTATCATGAGGTGGTGGTCGACTTCAGCTATCGCGGCATCAAGCTGTTTGCGAAGCAGGGCGCGTTGGCGCTGATGCGCCGGGTTGCGGCGAAACTCGCACAGCACGAGACGACGTCGAAGCTGCCGGCGCTCCTGCGCGTGCGTCTGCGCGAGCCGCAGTAAACCTCACCGCCTGGGCTTGCGCTTCGGATCGTACGGGCTGTCCGGATTCACGTCGAGATCGACATCGGCGACGCAATATTGCGGCTGGCTGTGGCTGCGCCCGGAATGCCAGCGTCCCTCGCGCAACTCGACCTCGCTCATCTCGGCCACGTCGAAGCACTTCCACTGACCGCCCCGCGGCAGACCGCTGCTCGCGCCACCCGCGAACTGGAAGGCGAGCACGCGCTCGCGGCCCGCTGTGTGGCCCAGAATGATCGGACAGACCGCGCGGGCGTGGCCGCGATACATGCACAGCAACTGTTGGCGCCTCATCATCGCCTGCATGATCAGGTCATAGGTCGGACTCGGCATGCGCCATCTCTGCACATCGGCTGCACGATAAGACCATCCTGCCGCACCGGTTCCCAGCTCATGTCTTGCGACGCGAGCGCATGGGCTTAGATTGAGACCTCAACGCAACAGGCGAGCCAAGCCATCATGTCCGACCTTTCCAGCTTCCCCATCACTAAGCGCTGGCCGGCGCAGCATCCCGACCGCATCCAGCTCTATTCGCTGCCGACGCCCAACGGCGTGAAGGTCTCGATCATGCTGGAGGAGACCGAGCTGGCCTACGAGCCGCACACGATTGATTTTGGCAAGGACGACCAGAAGACGCCGGAATTCCTGTCGCTCAATCCGAACGGCAAGATCCCGGCGATCATCGATCCCGACGGTCCTGGCGGCCAGCCGCTCGGCCTGTTCGAATCCGGTGCGATCCTGCAGTACCTTGCCGAGAAGACCGGAAAATTCCTGCCGAGCGATCCGGCGCGGCGCTGGCAGACCATCCAGTGGCTGCATTTCCAGATGGGCGGCGTCGGGCCCATGTTCGGCCAGCTCGGCTTCTTCCACAAATTCGCCGGTCGCGAGTATGAGGACAAGCGGCCGCTGCAGCGCTACGTGGCCGAGAGCAAGCGGCTGCTCGGCGTGCTCGAGGCGCGGCTCGACGGGCGCGAGTGGATCATGGACGGCGACTACACCATCGCCGACATCGCAACTCTGGGATGGGTGCGCAACCTGATCGGTTTCTACGGCGCGCGCGAAATCTCGGCCTTCGACGAACTCAAGCACGTGCCGGCCTGGCTGGAGCGCGGCCTGGCGCGGCCGGCGGTGCAACGCGGGCTGGAGATCCCGAAGCGGCCGTGATCGTCAGCGAGGCCGATTTCGCGCGTTGCCTCGACGAGGTGCTCTCGGCGCCCGCGCAAGCGGGCGACGGCGTGCTCGGCCCCGACAGCGTGATGTGGCGGGTGCATCGCGAGGCGGCGCTGTTTCTCGGCGCCGGCCGCGCGCTGCTGTTGCAGCTCGCTCATCCCTGGGTGTCGGCCGGCATTGCCGAGCAGTCGAAGGTGTTCGCCGACCCGCTCGGCCGCTTCCACCGCACCTTCAGCATCGTCTACACGATGGTGTTCGGCACGCGCGACCAGGCGGCCGCCGTCGCACGTTGGCTGTACCGGCGTCACGCGGCCGTCGGTGGCGTGATGACGGAGACGGCCGGGCCGTTCGCGGCCGGTTCGCGCTACCGCGCCAATGACGTCGAGGCGTTGCGCTGGGTGCATGCGACGCTGGTCGAGACGGCGATGATGTCGTACGGCCTGCTGTGTCCGCCGCTGACCGATGCCGAGCGCGAACAGTATTGGCGCGAGGCGATGCGCTTCGCCGGGCTGTTCGGCATTCCTCGCGACGTGCTGCCGGCGGACTGGGTGTCCTTCAAGATCTACACGGCCGCGATGATGGAGTCGGAGACACTGACGGTCAGCACCGCCGCGCGCGATATCGCCCAGCGCATCTTCTCGGGCGAGGCGACCTGGGTCGGGCCGCCGCGCTGGTTCTCCGCGCTGACTGCCGAGATGCTGCCGGAGAGGTTGCGGTTGGCGTTCGATCTGCCGGATGGCGCGCGCGAGCATCGCAGCGCCGCGCGGGCGCGGATCTGGCTGCCGCGGCTCTACGCGGCGTTGCCGCCGAGATTACGCACCGTCGGCCCCTATCAGGAGGCCATGGCGCGCCTCTGCGGCGAGCCTTGTCCGTCCTTCACGCGGCTGCTCAACCGCGGCTGGATCGGGCAGCCGCTCATGCCGGCTGCGAACGCCGCTGGCGTGCGGCGCCCTTCCGCGCAGAGCTGAACTCGCGTTGCGCGGTTGGGGCCAACAGGCGCGCCGTTCCGCGGAGATATCCCCAGGCCGCAGGCCTACGCCCATCTTTCGGCGCTGATCGTGCTACATGGGTGCTGCGCAGCCACGTTGGCGTGCGTCAGGTTCACCATCATGCCGCTTCCCTTCAAAAAGCCCGGGGCCATCCGTTCGCTTTTCAGCCATGCCGCCTTTCAGAAGGCGGAGCTCCTCCAGCGCGGTGGCGGCGTTTTCGATCTCGAGATCAGCGACGACGGCCTCGAGCTGGCCGCGTCGGTAAATGGCTCGCAATCCTGGCCGTATGAGGTCGAGATCAGGCTGAAGCCGGACAAGCACGGGCGCGTCGGCGTCATCGGAACGTGTACGTGCCCGATGCAATTCAACTGCAAGCATGTCGCGGCCGTGCTGCTCGAAGCGATCGAGCCGCCGGAGGAAGATGGCGCCGACGTGAGGAAACCGGCGAAGCTGGAGAAGGCGAGCCCGGTGGTGCTGCCGCCGGAGATTACGACCTGGCTGAACAGGATTGGCGCGGTCAGCCGTGGGGAGGCCTATCCTCCCGCGGTCAAGCAGAGGCTGATCTATGGTGTGCAGCCGCATTCCGAGTCCGGAGGCGCAGCCTATCCGGTCGTCCGACTGTGGTCGGTTCGGGTCGGCAAGGACAACAGCTTTTCCGGAGCGTTCTCGAAGGTCGAGAGGATGCCAGCAGGCGCCGATTATGCGGCGGCGTACTACCGCGACAGCGATCTCGATATCGCGACGCGGCTTGGACCCCACGTCTTTCTCGACGGACAGTGGGCGTTCCGAATCGGCTCTCCCGCGCTGTTGAAGCGGATCGTCGACACGGGGCGGGCCTATTGGCGCGACCATGCCGGCCCGCTGCTGCGCTGGGGCGACAAGCGCAGTGGTCGCATCGAATGGCAGCCAGTCGGTCTGCGAGGCGTCGGTGCAAGGCTCGTCGTCGAAGGCGTGACGGCGCTGCATGCCAATCCGCCCGTGTACGCCGAGGAAAAGACCGGAATCGTCGGCGAGGTCGATCCGGGGATCGATCCGCAAATGGCGCAGCACCTGCTGAGTGCGCCGACGCTGCCGAAGGCGGTGATCGGCGAGGTCTCGCGGCATCTCAGCCAGCGGCTGCCCGCGCTCGATCCCGCCCTGCTGCCGTCGCCGCCGAGCGAGGTCGTCAAGATCGAGGCCAAGCCGGTGCCGATCCTGCACCTGCGACGCGGACCTTATCCGGGCTATGGTTTCCAGGGCGTCCACACCAGCGGGCTTCCGCTCGGCGTGGTCCGCCAGGTCTTCCGTTATGGTCCGATCGAGATCGAAGCCGACCAGGGCGGCAACGAGACCGAGCTTTTTCACGACGGCCGCGTGCACCTTGTGACGCGCGCCAAGGCGGACGAGCGCAAGACGTCGAAGAGGCTGAGCGACCTCGGGCTCGTTCCGCTCAGGAAAGTCCAGACCTACAGCTTCGGCGGCTTCGGCGGTGATCTCACTTTTGCCGACGAGGGCCGCTGGCTGCAGTTCATGCATCTCGACGTCGATGCGTTGCGGGCGGAGGGCTTCGAGATCCGCATCGATGACACCTTCCCGTTCCGGATGGCCGAGTCCTCCGGCGTCGTCGACATGGAGATCGAAGGCAGCGGGATCGACTGGTTCGAGTTCGGCTTCAAGATCGACATCGACGGCAAGCCGCATGATCTCGCCGAACTGCTGGCGCGGCTGCTCGCGCAGCCCGGGATCGTCGACGCGCTGGCCGACGCGGACGCCAGTGCGAAGCACATGTATGTGCCGCTGCCCGACGGCCGACACCTGGCGCTCGCGGCCGGCCGTTTCCTGCCGGTCCTGCTGGCCCTGCAGACGATGGGACTGAGCGGCGGCAGCTTCGATGCCTCCGGCAAGCTCCGGCTGTCGCGTGCGCAATTGGTGCCGCTGCTGGCGCATGACGCGGAGGCATTCAAGGGACCTGACGATCTGCGGCGGCTGGCCGATCTGGTCCGGCAGCATCGGCACGATGACATCGAGCTACCTGCCGGCTTCAAGGCCAAGCTGCGGCCTTATCAGCAGCAGGGCGTCGCCTGGCTCGATCTCTTGCGGCAGGCCAATCTCGGCGGCGTGCTGGCCGACGACATGGGCCTCGGCAAGACGGTGCAGGTGCTGGCGCTGCTCGCGCTGGAAAAGGCGCGCGGTGCGATCAAGGCGCCGGTGCTGATCGTCGCGCCGACCAGCCTGATGACGAACTGGTCCAACGAGGCCGCCAAGTTCGTGCCTGATCTGAAGGTCCTGGTGTTCCACGGCGCCGCGCGCAAGGAGCTGGTCGATCAGATCCCGCAGCACGACGTGGTGCTCACGACCTATCCCCTGATCGCGCGCGACCATGAGTTGATCCTCGGCCGCGACTGGCACATGGCCATCCTCGACGAGGCGCAGACCATCAAGAACCCGAACGCAGCAACGACGCGCTGGCTCAGCGCCATCAAGGCCAGTCATCGCTTCTGCCTCACGGGCACGCCGATGGAGAACCATCTCGGCGAGCTCTGGTCGATCATGAGCTTCGTCAACCCCGGCTATCTCGGCGACAAGACCGCGTTCACCCGCAACTGGCGTTCGCCGATCGAGAAGGAGGGCGACCAGATGCGGGCGGCGGCGCTGACGCGCCGGGTCAAGCCGTTCCTGTTGCGACGGACCAAGGAGGAGGTGGCCTCCGAGCTGCCGGCCAGGGTCGACATCGTCGAAACGGTCGCGATCGAGGGCAAGCAGCGCGACCTCTATGATTCGATCCGTGCGGCGATGGCCAAGAAGGTGCGCAAGGCGCTCGATGAGAAGGGGCTTGCGCGCAGCCACATCGTCGTCCTCGAGGCGCTGCTGCGGCTGCGCCAGGTCTGCTGCGATCCGCGGCTGGTGAAGCTCGACGACAAGACCGAGCGGCCCTCGGCCAAACTCGACCGTCTCATGGAGATGGTCGAGGAACTGGTCAGCGAGGGACGCAAGATCATCATCTTCTCGCAGTTCACTTCGATGCTGGCGCTGATCGAGCAGCGCTTCCAAGCGGCTGAGATCGGTTACGAACTTCTCACCGGCGAGACTCGCGATCGCAAGCGCGCGATCGAAGGGTTTCAGAAAGGGAAGAGTCCGGTCTTCCTGATCAGTCTGAAGGCTGGCGGCGTCGGGCTGAACCTGACGGCCGCAGACACCGTGATCATCTACGATCCCTGGTGGAACCCCGCCGTCGAGGCCCAGGCGATCGACCGTGCCCACCGCATTGGCCAGGACAAGAAGGTCTTCGTCTATCGGCTGGTGACCGCCGGCACGATCGAGGAGAAGATCGGCGAGTTGAAGCAGCGCAAGCAGGCGATCGCCGATCGGCTGTTCGACAACGAAGGCAACATTGGCAAGGCGCTCACCGAGGACGATATTGCCGCGCTGCTGTCCTGAACGATGATCGCGTCATCGCCCATCTCACGCTCAGGCCAGCGCGATGTCCTCGCGATCGCTGATCTCCTCGACCCAGGCATGGGCGGCGAACCATTCGTGATAGGTTCGGCAGTGCGGGCAGTAGGCGCGCGAGAAGAACACGGGCATGCGCTGAAAGCGCGCGGCATCCATTTCCATTCCTGTCTCGATGCTGCGGCCGGTCTGCGGACAACGCACCATGATCTTGCCCATTCGCAGTCTCCTGTTCGCGCGCCAGATACGCCGGGGATGCGAAGAAAATGTAATGCTCAGCCGACACTTTCATGGCAAAGGTCCGTATGAATTCCGACGGCGGAACGAACGGCGTTTGCGCATCAAAAGCAGGTGAATCGCACTGCAAAATGCGAGGTGGATTGTCGCAACATGAGACATTCGCTGCAGGCGCACACGATGGGTTGAGGACGAGTGGCATGAGCATCACGATCTACGGAATCAAGAACTGCGACACGATGAAGAAGGCGCGTGCCTGGCTCGATGAGCACGGCGTGGTCTACGACTTCCACGACTACAAGACGGCGGGAATCGACAAGGCGACGTTGAAGGCCTGGAGCGACGAGGTGGGTTGGGAGGTTTTGCTCAATCGCGCCGGGACGACGTTCAAGAAACTGCCCGATGCGGACAAGGAGGGACTCTCCGAGAGCAAGGCGATCGCGCTGATGCTGGCGCAGCCCTCGATGATCAAGCGCCCGGTGCTCGATCTCGGAGCCAAGCGCGTGGTTGGCTTCAAGCCGGACGTCTACGCGACCGAAGTGAAGGTCGCCAAATAGCAACTCGGCTGTTCCCATCGTCGCGCTCGCGACATCCGCGGGCGCGAGCCCAGGCGAAGCAAACGGCGGTGGTCCGTTACTCTATGTCTGCGAGTAGGCCACAGCCGAATCAACGCGAGGTTCATCGATCGCCTCGCGGGCCGTTTGCCCAGCTTTCCGCCTTGCTTAACTCCCTCGTTTGACGGCATATTCCGGCCCGAAGCGGTCGCGGAGGGCGACGCTGATACGTTCGAGCCCTCCAGTAGAGCCGCCGTACAGGAAGAAGCGAGGGCCGGCCGCGACACGCGCCGGCTCGGGGGGAATCTGTTTGGCTGACGAGTTCATTCTCGAGACCCACGGATTGACGAAGGAATTCGCGGGATTTTTTGCCGTTCGCGATGTTTCGCTCAAGATCCGCCGGGGCACCATTCACGCGCTGATCGGCCCGAACGGGGCCGGCAAGACGACGTGCTTCAATCTCCTGACCAAGTTCCTGCGGCCCTCGGCCGGCAAGATTCTCTATAAGGGGCAGGACATTACGGCTGTCGCGCCGGCCGACGTGGCGCGCCTTGGCCTGGTCCGTTCGTTCCAGATCTCGGCAGTGTTTCCGCATCTCACCGCGCTGGAGAACGTCCGCGTCGCGCTGCAGCGGCAGCATGGCTCGTCGTTCGATTTCTGGCGCTCCAAAAGCGTGCTGAACCGCTTCAACGGTCGGGCGCTGGAGTTGCTCAACGATGTCGGCTTGAGCGAATTCGCCAATATTCCGGCTGTCGAAATGCCCTATGGACGCAAGCGTGCGCTGGAGATCGCGACCACACTCGCGCTCGATCCGGAGATGATGCTGCTGGACGAGCCGATGGCCGGCATGGGCCATGAGGACATCGACAAGATCGCCGCCCTGATCAAGCGGATCTCGGCCAAGTACACGATCCTGATGGTCGAGCATAATCTCAGCGTCGTCGCCAACCTCTCCGACACCATCACGGTGCTGACGCGCGGGCAGGTGCTGACCGAGGGACCATATTCCGAGCTCTCCAAGGATGAGCGCGTCAAGGAAGCCTATCTGGGAGCCGGACATGCCTGAGGTGATGACGGCCAACAAACCCGGGCAGGCGGCTGCGACGAACACCATTCTCGACGTCAAGAATCTCGAGAGCTGGTACGGCGAGTCCCACATTCTCCACGGCATGAACTTCCACGTGAATGCCGGCGAGGTCGTCACCTTGCTCGGGCGCAACGGCGCCGGCAAGACCACGACCTTGAAGTCCATCATGGGGATCATCGGCAAGCGCAGCGGCTCGGTCGCTTTCAATGGCCGCGAGCTGATCCGCATGACCTCGGACAAGATCGCGCGCCTCGGCATCGCGCTGTGTCCGGAGGAGCGCGGCATCTTCGCCAGCCTGGATGTGCGCGAGAACCTGCTGCTGCCGCCGGTGGTGCGGCCGGGTGGGCTTTCGCTCGACCAGATCTTCGAGCTGTTTCCCAATTTGAAAGAGCGGCTGAAGAGCCAGGGCACCAAGCTCTCCGGCGGCGAACAGCAGATGCTGGCGATCGCGCGCATCCTGCGTACGGGTGCGAGCTTCCTGATGCTGGACGAGCCGACCGAAGGTCTCGCGCCCGTCATCATCCAGCAGATCGGCCACACCATCGCGCGGCTGAAGAAGGAGGGGTTTACGATCCTCCTCGTCGAGCAGAACTTCCGTTTCGCCTCGACCGTCGCCGATCGCTACTACGTCGTCGAGCACGGCAAGGTCATCGACGGCTTCGCCAATGCCGATCTGTCCGCCAACATGGACAAGCTGCATACTTATCTCGGCGTCTGACCGGCGCCGCGACTGTTTCTTGGAATTTTGGAAAGTTGGACATGAAGAACAAATTCATCGCGTCATTGCTGCTGGGCACGGCACTCACGCTCGCCACTGGCAGCATCGCCTTCGCGGGCGACAAGACCGTCAAGATCGGCGCGCTGTCCGATCAGTCCGGCCTGTACTCCGATCTCGGCGGGCCCGGCTCGACCTTGGCGACGCAGATGGCGATCGAGGATTCCGGGCTCACCGCGAAGGGCTGGAAGATCGACGTGGTCACCGGCGACCACCAGAACAAGCCTGATATCGGGACCTCGATCGCCCGGCAGTGGTTCGACGTCGACAAGGTCGACATCATCGTCGACGTGCCGAACTCCGGCGTGGCGCTGGCGGTGAACAACGTCGTCAAGGAGAAGAACGGCGTCTACATCAATTCGGGCGCGGCGACCTCCGACCTCACCAATGCACAGTGCTCGCCGAACACCGTGCACTGGACCTACGACACCTACATGCTCGCCCACACCACTGGCCAGGCCCTGGTCAAGGCGGGCGGCACGAGCTGGTTCTTCCTGACGGCGGACTACGCCTTCGGCGCCGCGCTGGAGCGCGACACCACGGCGGTGGTCACCGCCAATGGCGGCAAGGTGATCGGCGGCGTCAAGCATCCGCTCAACACCTCGGACTTCTCGTCCTTCCTGCTGCAGGCGCAGTCGTCTGGCGCCAAGGTGATCGGCCTCGCCAATGCTGGCGGCGACACCACCAACTCGATCAAGCAGGCGGCCGAGTTCGGCATCACCAAAGGCGGCCAGAAGCTCGCTGCGCTGCTTCTCTTCCTCACCGACGTGAAGTCGATCGGGCTCGACATCGCGCAAGGCCTCAACTTCACCGAGACCTTCTACTGGGACATGAACGACCAGACCCGCGCGTTCTCCGACCGCTTCGCAAAGCGGATGAAGAACGGCGCACCGCCGACGATGGTCCAGGCCGGCGTGTATGCGGGCCTGCTGCATTACTTCAAGGCGCTGGAGGCGCTCGGTGAGAACCCGCATGACGGCGTGAAGATCGTCGACAAGATGAAGTCGATCCCGACCGAGGATGCGCTGTTTGGCAAGGGCGAGATCCAGCCCAACGGCCGCACCATCCACACCGCTTATCTATTCGAGGTCAAGAAGCCGTCGGAGTCGAAGAGCCCGTGGGATCTGTACAAGCTGGTCGGCTCGGTGCCGGGCGACCAGGCCTTCACCCCGCTCGACAAGAGCGCCTGCGCGCTGTTGAAGAAGTAAGCCGCTGCAGCCCCCGGCGGTTCGCCGCCGGGGCTGTCGTTTGACCTTTGGGAAACGCCGAGAAAAACAGAACAAGACGATGCAGGCCCTCTACGCACAGCTCCTGGTCGGACTGATCAACGGCTCGTTCTACGCGCTGCTCAGTCTCGGGCTTGCCGTCATCTTCGGCATGCTCAACATCATCAATTTCGCGCATGGCGCGCTCTACATGATGGGCGCGTTCTGCGCCTATTTTCTGCTGAACCTCGGCGGCATTAATTATTGGTTCGCGCTTTTGCTGGCGCCGATCATCGTCGGCGCCTTCGGCATGGTGCTCGAGCGCACCATGCTGCAATGGCTCGCCGGGCTCGATCACCTTTACGGCCTGCTGCTGACCTTCGGACTGGCCCTGATCATCCAGGGCGTGTTCCAGAACTTCTTCGGCTCGTCCGGCCTGCCTTATGCCATTCCCGAGCAACTGCGCGGCGGCATGAATCTCGGCTTCATGTTCCTGCCGATCTACCGCGGCTGGGTGGTGATCTTCTCGCTCGTGATCTGTCTCGCCACATGGTTCCTGATCGAGCGCACCCGGCTCGGCGCCTATCTGCGGGCGGCCACCGAGAACCCGACCTTGGTGCGGGCGTTCGGCATCAACGTGCCGCGCATGATCACGTTGACCTACGGCCTCGGCGTGGGGCTTGCCGCGCTTGCGGGCGTGTTGTCGGCCCCGATCAACCAGGTCCGTCCCTTGATGGGCGAGAACATCATCATCGTCGTGTTCGCGGTCGTCGTGATCGGCGGCATGGGCTCGATCATGGGCTCGATCATCACCGGCTTCGCGCTCGGCGTGATCGAGGGACTGACCAAATATTTCTATCCCGAGGCTTCCAACACCGTGGTCTTCGTTCTGATGGTCCTGGTGCTGCTGGTGAAGCCGACGGGTCTGACCGGACGGGCGGCCTGACATGACATCGATCACCGACGACACCCAGCCGATCACCCCGCGCGCCATGCGCGACGAGATGATCGTGTTCGTCATCATGGCGGCGCTGCTCGCCATCGTGCCGTTCACCGGGCTGTACCCGTTCTTCGTCATGCAGGCTCTGTGCTTCGCGCTGCTCGCCTGCGCCTTCAACCTCCTGATCGGCTATGGCGGCCTGCTGTCATTCGGGCATGCGATGTTTCTGGGCACCGCAGGCTATTGCAGCGCGCATGCGCTGAAGGTGTGGGGACTGCCGCCGGAGCTCGGCATCCTCACCGGCGTCGCCGGATCGTTCGTGCTGTCGGTGATCACCGGCTACATCTCGATCCGTCGCCAGGGCATCTATTTCGCGATGATTACGCTGGCGCTCTCGCAATTGCTCTACTTCATCTATCTGCAGGCGCCGTTCACGCATGGCGAGGACGGCATCCAGGGCATTCCTCAGGGCCGGATGTTCGGTATCCTCGACCTGTCCAAGCCGACCGTGCTCTATTATGTCGTGCTTGTCGGCTTCCTGGCTGGCTTCCTCATGATCTTCCGCACCATCAACTCACCGTTCGGAGAGGTGCTGAAGTCGATCCGCGAGAACGAGCAGCGGGCGATCTCACTCGGTTACAAGACCGACCAGTACAAGCTGCTGGCCTTCATCCTGTCCGGCACGCTGGCCGGTCTCGCGGGAGCGCTGAAGGTCTTCGTTGCCCAGAATGCGTCGCTGACCGACGTCGAGGTGGCCATGTCCGGCCAGATCGTGCTGATGACGCTGGTCGGCGGGCTCGGTACGGTGTTTGGACCGGTGGTCGGGGCCTTCGTCATCGTGGGCATGCAGCAATATCTGGCCGGGTTCGGCCAGTGGGTGACGGTGATCCAGGGCGTCATCTTCGTGTCCTGCGTGCTCACCTTCCGCCGCGGCGTGATCGGAGAAATCGCCCACCTGCTCAAGCGATCGCTCTAAGCCTCTGATCTAACGAGGATAATGCCGGAATGGCGGAAAGCGGTGGATGACCCGCCCTCCGCTTCTTCTGCGGCACAATCCGGAGTATGACACTTCCGTGACGGGCCAGCCCTGGCCCGTTTCGGATTGGATGGATCTCGTCCCATGCTGAACTGGTTTCGCGCCGTCCTCCCCAAGGAGGAGCGGTTTTTCGATTTGTTCGCCCGCCACAACAAGGTGGTGATCCAGGGCGCGCATGCGCTGCAGGACATGCTCAAGGGCGGCGACGACGTGCTGACCCATTGCCAGCGCGTCAGCCAGTTCGAGAACGAGGCCGACAACATCACGCGCGAGGTGCTGACCGCCGTCCGCCGCACCTTCATCACCCCGTTCGACCGCGGCGACATCAAGAACCTGATCACCTCGATGGACGACGCCATCGACCAGATGCAGCAGACCGCCAAGGCTGTGGTGCTGTTCGAGGTGAAGGAGTTCGAGCCGACGATGCGCGAGATGGGCACCTTGCTGGTCGATTGCGCCAATCTGATCGGTCGCGCGCTGCCGCTGCTGCAGGCGATCGGCCAGAACGTGCCGATGATCACCGCGATCACCGAGGAGATGACCAAGCTCGAGGGCCGCGTCGACGACCTCCATGATATCGGCCTGAAGGAGCTGTTCCTCAAGCATCGCAACGCCAACACCATGGACTTCATCGTCGGCGCCGAGATCTACGACCATCTGGAGAAGGTCGCCGACCGCTTCGACGACGTCGCCAACGAGATCAATTCGATCATGATCGAACAGGTCTAGGGTAGGGCCCCGCCGTGGACGCTCATCTCGGCCTTCCCATCCTGGTCGGCCTCATCGCCGTCGCGCTCGCCTTCGACTTCCTGAACGGCCTGCACGACGCCGCCAACTCGATCGCGACCATCGTCTCGACCCGCGTGCTGCGGCCGCAATATGCGGTGTTCTGGGCCGCGTTCTTCAATTTCGTCGCCTTCGGCGTGTTCGGCCTGCATGTCGCTCAGACCATCGGCACGGGGATTATCGACCCGGCGATCGTCGACGCGCAGGTGATCTTCGCAGCCCTTGTCGGCGCCATCGTCTGGAACCTCGTCACCTGGGCGGCTGGCATTCCCTCGTCGAGCTCGCATGCGCTGATCGGCGGACTGGTCGGGGCAGGGGTCGCCAAGGCCGGCATTTCGGCCGCGGTCTGGAGCGGACTGACGAAGACAATCCTCGCCATCGTGCTGTCGCCGCTGGTCGGCCTGATCCTGGCAATGATCCTCGTCGCGATCGTGTCCTGGGCATCGGTGCGCTCAACGCCCTTTGCTGTGGACCGCGCTTTCCGCATCCTGCAATTCGCCTCGGCGTCGCTGTACTCGCTCGGTCATGGCGGCAACGATGCGCAGAAGACGATGGGCATCATCGCCGTGCTGCTGTACTCGCAGGGCCATCTCGGCGAGCATTTCACGGTGCCGTTCTGGGTCGTGCTGTCGTGCCAGACGGCGATGGCGCTGGGGACGCTGATGGGCGGCTGGCGCATCGTCCGCACCATGGGCCTGCGCATCACCAAGCTGAACCCGATGCAGGGCTTTTGCGCCGAGACCGGCGGCGCCATCACGCTGTTCCTGGCGACCTTCCTCGGCGTGCCGGTCTCGACCACCCACACCATCACCGGCGCCATCGTCGGCGTCGGCGCCGCCCGCCGCGCCTCGGCGGTACGCTGGAACGTCGCCGGATCGATCGTCTACGCCTGGATCTTCACGATCCCGGCCTCGGCGATCGTCTCGGCGCTGAGCTTCTGGCTGGTCTCGGTGCTGCGGCACTGACACCCGGAGCGAGGCCGGTTTCGGAACGATTGGGGCCTCATGGTTCGAGACGCGCCGCAAGGGCGGCGCTCCTCACCATGAGGGTTGGGATTTTGCCGAGTCTAGGGATTTCGCTGCACATTCGGACCTCGTCCTGAGGAGCGCGCCATTTGGCGCGCGTCTCGAAGGACGGCCACGGGCGGGGTGCCAATTCCGACTGGCCTACGTTCCGCCCGGTTAACTCCCCGGTTGGAGTTGCGGTGCAAAACGCCTATATGGAGGGCGCGCGGCGGCCGTGAGCCCGCGCTTTTCCCACGACATCGCCGCTCTCTGGCCCCGAACCGACGTCCGCCGCCCCATGTCCGATACCGCCGTCACCACCGACCAGCCGTCCCGCTCGCCTCTGTCAGACGAGGTGGCGCGCCGGCGCACCTTTGCCATCATCTCGCATCCGGACGCCGGCAAGACCACGCTGACCGAGAAGCTGCTGCTGTTCGGCGGCGCCATCAACCTCGCCGGCCAGGTCAAGGCCAAGGGCGAACGCCGTAACACCCGCTCGGACTGGATGAAGATCGAGCGCGAGCGCGGCATCTCCGTCGTCACCTCGGTGATGACCTTCGAGTTCGAAGGACTGGTGTTCAACCTCTTGGACACGCCCGGCCACGAGGACTTCAGCGAGGACACCTATCGCACACTCACTGCGGTCGACTCCGCGGTCATGGTGATCGACGCCGCCAAGGGCATCGAGGCGCGCACGCGAAAGCTGTTCGAGGTCTGCCGCCTGCGCGACATCCCGATCATCACCTTCATCAACAAGATGGACCGCGAGAGCCGCGACACCTTCGATCTCCTCGACGAGATCGAGAAGACGCTGGCGCTCGACACCACGCCGATGACCTGGCCGGTCGGTCGCGGTCGCGACTTCATCGGCACCTATGACGTGAGAGACGGCGGCGTGCGGCTGCTCGAGGGCGGCGGCGCCAAGACCGGCGCGGCGCAGCAGATCGAAATCTCCGAGCTCGGCAAGCTCAATGCCAATCTGGACATGAGCCAGATCACCGACGAGCTCGAGCTGGTCAAGGAAGCCTGCAAGCCGTTCGAGCTCGACGCGTTCCGCGAGGGCCATCTGACGCCGGTGTATTTCGGCAGCGCGCTACGCAATTTCGGCATCGGCGATCTCCTCGAAGGCCTTGGCCGCTACGCGCCGTCGCCGCGCGCGCAGGACTCCAATTTGCGCAAGGTCGACGCCGCCGAGCCGCGCATGAGCGCCTTTGTCTTTAAGATCCAGGCGAACATGGATCCCAACCACCGCGACCGCATCGCGTTCGCGCGGCTGTGCTCGGGCAAGCTCAACCGCGGCATGAAGGCGAAGCTGGTGCGCACCGGCAAGACCATGCCGCTGTCGAGCCCGCAATTCTTCTTCGCGCAGGACCGCTCGGTCGCGGACGAGGCCTTCGCCGGCGACGTCGTCGGCATTCCCAATCACGGCTCTTTGCGCATCGGCGACACGCTGACCGAGGGGGAGGATCTGACATTCGTCGGCGTGCCGAGCTTTGCGCCCGAAATCGTCCGCCGCGTTCGCCTCACCGACGCGATGAAGGCGAAGAAGCTGAAGGAAGCGCTGCAGCAGATGTCGGAAGAGGGCGTCGTGCAGGTGTTCCGCCCGCGCGACGGCGCGCCTGCGCTGGTCGGCGTCGTCGGTCCGCTGCAGCTCGACGTGCTGAAAGCGCGGCTCGATGCCGAATACTCGCTGCCCGTCGAGTTCGAAATCTCCGAGTTCTCGCTGGCGCGCTGGATCTCCTGCGACGACAAGAAGAAGCTGGAAGCGTTCATCGCCTCCAACAATTCCGGCGTTGCCGACGACGTCGACGGCGATCCGGTGTTCCTGGCCAAGAACGAGTTCTATCTCGGCTACACCAAGGAGCGCGCCGAAGGCATCGTGTTCTCCAACGTCAAGGACGTGAAGAAGAAGGCGTAAGCCAACTCTCTCGTCGTTGGACTATCGATTTCGGCCGAAGACCTCGAGCACCTGCAGGAGCTGCTGGTGTCCCTCGGCGTCGACCTTGTCGATCAGCCGCTGCTCGTGCTCCTGCACCAGACGGTCGGCACGCGCGAGCAACTCGGTGCCGACTGCGGTCAGATGCAAGGCGTTGGTACGCCGGTCTGACGACGGCAAACGCTCCAGCAGGCCCCGTTCCTGAAGCTCGTCGAGCGGGGGGATAATCCCGGAGCGGCTGATGCCGAGCACCTCCGAAAGCGCCATTTGCGACAGACCGGGATTGTCGCGGACCACAACCAGGATCGAATATTGGGCGGGGCGAATGTCGAGCGGCGCTAGCGTGGCGTTGAAGTCCTCGAAGACCCAGAGCTGCGCCTGCCGGATCAGATAGCCCGCAAGCCCCGTCAGGGCCGCCACGCTGATCTCAGGCCGATCCTTGCCTGCCTCTGAGGTGACCACCCGTCGTTTCGGACGTGCGAGTGCGCCGCGCGAGGCTAGTTGAGTCCGATCCGCCAAGTTACCCTCATATCTGATGTATCCAAGCCACACATTGCCCCATCGTGCCGTCGAAACAAACCGAATGTGCAATTGTTCTTGGCGTGAACAGATCAGCTCATGAACATTATGTGCATAAGAGCGACCATATGACGCGCTGACGTCGGGAGTGAGATACCCCTGAGTAGTTTCGCAGGCCTCTCACCTCCTCCTGTCCAAGCGTGTCCGCAACGCGATCAACGCGCCGGCGCTCATGAGGGGGAGTCGAAATGCGCAGTGTCGGACGGGGCAGGTCCAAGACCGCCGAGGGCAAGCACGCAAGCTACAAGCACGCTTATCATCAACGACCGATCGGGGCGGCCCGCACGTCATCGTGCGGTCGCTGGGTCCTTGCTGCGGCTGTGGCCGCGACGGGGATGGCTTGGAGTTCGACCAACGCCTCAGCCCAAACCTATACGCCGATCGCGGTCGTTCCGACCTCCGATGCCTATGCCTACATCCAGCAGAATCCATCTGTTCGAGGACTGTTCGGTCCGACGGTCACGGGCCAGTTCACGAGGCTGACGGTGTTCGGCGACAGCTACGCCGATTGGGGAAATGCGCTGCGGGCCGGATCGGCAGTCCCTCCGAGCGGTCGCTACAGCGCGGGGCTGTCGATGGCCGACGCGCTCCAGCTCCATTATGGTCTTCCCACCTCGGCAGTCGCCAACTACGCGACCGGCGGCGCGATGAGCGGCGACACCAACGTCGGAAACCTGTTGGGGCCGCCCGTTCCGGTGCTGCCGGGGACCGGCACGGAAATCAGGACGTTCGTTGCGGCGGGCGGGCGTTTCGGCCCGCAAGATCTCGTCAGCATCACCACTGCGGGCGGCAATGACGGCGTGCCGATCCTGTTCAATCCGGCCATCACGCAAGCCCAGATGAACGCGGCCGCTGCGCAGACCACGTCCAACATCATGTCGGGCGTTCAGCAACTCGTTCAGGTCGGCGCACGCAACATCGCGATCATGTCGGTGGGAGATCTGTCATATCTGCCGATCGCCCCCGGCAATGCGAACATTCACTATTTCCAATCTATATTGACGCAGATGGAGCAGGCCAGCCTGGCGCCGTTGGCGCGCTCCGGCGTTCGCATCTTCTTCTTCGATCTAGGCACCCTGACGCAGAAGGTCGTCGCCAATCCGTCCCTCTACGGCTTCGCCAACGTCACACAGGCCTGTACGGCCGTGCCCTCTTGCGTCGGTGGCAGCGTCGCTGCGCAGAACCAGTTTCTGTCCTATGACGGCCTGCATTTCACGACCGCCGGCTTCGCCTTGATCGGGCGTTATCAGACCAACCAGATCGATGCGCCGTTGACGGTGGCCCCGCAGGGCGAGGTGGCGATGTCGCTTGCCAATGGCTTTGCCGGCTCGGTGTTCGGCCATATCGACGCCTATCGCAACGTCTCCGGGGCCGCCAATGCCATGAACGCGTTGGCGGCGGACATGCCGGCAAAGGCGATCCGTGCGGCCACCACCGGCGTGCAAAACCCCTGGTCGGTCTATGGCGATGTCGCCTATGCCGGGGGCAGTCGCGACTCCCAGCAATTCCTGTCGAGCTACAACTATCAATCGCTCGGCGGGCGGATCGGGCTTGACTATCAGCTATCGCCCGACCTGATGCTCGGCGGCCTGTTCAGCTATGCTCAGCCCAACGTAAATCTCTCCGTGCAGAACGCGCACGAGAAGATCGATGCCTATCAGATCGGCGCCTACGCCGCCTACAGCCGCGCCAACTGGTTTGCCGATGCGTTGCTCGCCTATGGCCGGCAGGCGATCGCCACCGACCGTCAGGGCGTCATCGATACGATCCGCGGCTCGACCCATGCAGACACGTTCACTGTCGCCGCCCGCGGGGGCTATCTCTGGGATCTCGGCGCGTTGCGGATGGGACCGATCGGCGGACTGTCCTATACCCGTGCGCAGATCGCAGGTTACACCGAAACCGGCGACATCCTGCTCACCAACATCGTCAACCGCCAGAGCCTGGAGAGTCTGACGGGAAGCGCGGGCGTCCAGTTTCGCGCGCCGTTCGCAGCGGCGGGAGCGTTCTACAATCCATACCTGAACCTGACCGTCGAGCACGATTTCCTCGGCTCCGCACGCACGCTGATCACGACCCAGGTGACGACGCCCTTGTTGCCGGTCCTGACCCCGATCGACGGACGCAGGGCGACCTACGGGAAAGCAGCGGCCGGCTTGGCCGCGGCTATCACCGACAAGATCAGCATCAATGTCGGCGTGGTCAGCACGTTCGCCGGATCCGATCGCAACGACTATGGCGTGAACGGCGGACTCAAGGTCGCGTTCTGAGCTTGCGCGGGATGGGCGGCTTACGGCGTCGTTCGCCGTCTCCTTGCAAACATGCTGCGCCGGCGCCGCTCATAACTCGATGATCCCGCGCCGCGCGGCATGCGCGACCGCATCCGTCCGGCCGGTGGCGTCGAGCTTGTCGAGCAGTGAGCCGACGTGGAATTTTGCCGTATGCACTGATATGCCGAGGCTGCGCGCGATCTCCTTGTTGGAGCAGCCCTCGGCCATCAGCGCCAGCACGTCGCGCTCGCGCGCGGTGAGTTGAAACGCGTCGCTCGCTTGGTTGCGATCCGCATCGTTCTCGCCCGCATCGCCGCTGCTCGGCGCGATGACTGCAACGTCGGCGCTCTCACCGGGTGCGACCAGCCGCAGGCCGGCGACGCCGCCGAGCAGCGCCGCCAGCCGGTCGGCCAGCTCGGCATCGCCGACCGCGATGGCGATCGTGATCGGCGCGATGTCGTCGGCGCTCACGCAGGGCGCTCGCCGATGGTCAGGGCCAGTTGCAACGGCTCGCCGCCGCGCAGCGCGGCGATCTCGACCACGGCGCCGACGCTGTCCGGGCCGAGCTCGCGCATCAAGGCGCGCATGCCCCGGAACGGCTCCTTGTTGAGCGCGGTGATGACATCGCCCTGGCGGAGGCCAGCGGTCGCGGCGGGTCCATTCTTGTCGACGCTCATCACCATCGCGCCGAGGCCATCATCGAGTCGGACCGGTTGCAGGCCCGCGCCGAGATAGCCGCGGGCGATGCGACCATGGGCCTCGAGCTTGCTTGCGACGCGCGTGATGGTCGCGGCAGGAATGACCAGCGTGCGGCGCGGCCCGCGCACGGCCATGCCGATCGCGCGCCCCTGCGCGTCGAGCACGAGGCCACCTTCGGAGCTGTGACGCAACCGCGTGTCGAGCTCGATCCGAGCGTCGATGTCGCCGCCGCGCAGGCTGCGCCAGGGACCGGTGGATTTCGACACCAGCGCCAGCGCCGCAACCGGCGTTCCCTGATCTGCGGCCGTGATGACGGCAAGCGACCCAAGCGGCGGGACATCGCTCGCGAGCGGCGCAGCCGGCGCGTCCTGGCCGTCGAAGCGGAGCAGGGCGATATCGGTGGTGTGATCGCGCCCGACGATCGTGGCTGGCCGAGCGGTGCCGTCGGCGAAGACGAGTGAAACCTCACCCTCGTCAGCCAGCGCCTCGTCCGCCGTGACTACGAGGCCCGGCTTCCAGTGGAAGCCGGAGGCCCGCGAGCGGTGCGAATGGACGGAGACCAGAGACGGCGAAGCAGAGGCCACCGTGGTGGAGAGCGCTGACGACAGCGCGGAGAGGGCAGAGAGATCGGACATCTTGAGCTCCATCGGTTGCAACCAATGTGGAGCGTCGATGGTCGTTTCGGAACTCCCCAGGTGGGCAGGCCCCTCGTCCGCAGCTCCGCTCAAATCGTCGTGCGCGCCTTCGGCAGCGGAAATGCGAGATCGCCGTGCTTCGATGTCTTCAGCCCCAATCCGACCAGCGCCTCGGCGAAGCGCACCGCGGCAGCCACGCCGTCGATCACGGGAATGCCGAGCTCACTGGAGAGGTCGTGCGCGAGATCGGCCATGCCGGCGCAGCCGAGCACGATGGCGCCGATGCCGTCCTCGCGCAGCGCCGCGCGGCATTCGCCGAGTAGCGTGCCACGGACATTGGACTCCGGCTTATCGAGATCGAGCACGGCGACGTCGACCGCGCGCACCTTGCGACAGTGATGCTCCATGCCGTAGTTGCGCACGAGGTGCTCTGCGATCACCTTGGTACGCGACAGCGTGGTGACGACGCTGAAATGCGTCGCAACGAAGCTGGCCGCATGCATCGCGGCCTCGGCTATTCCGAGCACGGGCGCCGCGGACAATTCGCGCGCGGCCAGCAGGCCGGGATCACCGAAGCAGGCGATCACATGCGCGTGGCAGCCTTCCGCATCGCCGGCTTCGACCTCCTTGAGCATGCCGACCGCCGCGATCGCCTCGTCATAATGCCCCTCGATCGAGGCCGCGCCGAACCGCGCGGTGCGGCCGACGATGCGCGTATTCGGGCTGGCGCTGACTTGCGCGGCCTTCGCGATCAGCTCGGTCATCGTCGCCGTCATGTTCGGGTTGATGACGTTGATCACGGTCTCGCTGGGGCGGCTCATCGGTACGTCCGTTGTTATCGTGTCCTGCCGTGTTCTAGCCGAGTTCCGCTGCAACGGTCGAGAGCCGTGGGCTTGCGGGAACGCACGGAAGTGAACGGGATTGAGCTTGCGAATTCCCTGGCCACGACCAGATCTGAACCGTCCCATCCCGAGTGTGCCATGCTGCGTGTGATCGTGCTTCTCCTGCTGATGTTGGCCGCCTCGGGCGCCGCCGACGCACGCCGGCGCCAGATCAACCCGGTGCCGTTCGCGCACACGCCGTGCAGCGTGCTCGACGAGCAGCCATGCACGCCGTCGTTCTGCAGCGTGTACGGACCTTGGCCATGCATCCCGGAGATGAACTATCCCTACGGCCAGAACCTGCAGCTGACCATCGAGAGTAAGCCGGCCAAGGACCAGGCGGCCAAGTACGAGAGGCCGGACCATGATCTCGACACCATCGGAGATCTGTTCGCCGCGCTCCGCGCGTGCTGGACACCGCCGACGGAGGACAGCGCCCGCGCCGGCATGCAGATGACGGTCCGCTTCAGCTTCAAGCGGACCGGCGACATGGTGGCGCCGCCGCGCGTGACCTTCGCCACCTCGGGCGTATCGGCCGATACCCGTGCGACCTATCTCAAGGCGATCAATGCCTCGCTCGACGCCTGCCTGCCGCTGAAGTTCACCTCCGGCCTCGGCGGCGCGCTGGCCGGCCGGCCCATCGCCATCCGCTATGTCGACAATCGCGACCTGAGCAAAACGTCGCAGCAGCAATAGCTCTATCGACGCCACCAGGTCGACACCACGTTGCGAGGCGGCCCCCGAAGATGATACCCAGTTCCCCACGAGTTGCGTGCACGAGAGGGGGACGCCGTGGGACTTGTGGTGATGGTGGTGGGCTTGGTGCTGTTTCTCGGCGCCCATGTGTTCACGACCCGGCGCGAGGCGCGGGCGCAGGTGATCGCGAAGCTGGGCGAGGCGCCCTATAAGCTCGTCTACACCGTCGTTGCGCTGGCGGGTCTGGCGCTGATCGTCTGGGGCTTTGCCGAGTACCGACATGGCGGCGGCTGGATTCAGGTGTGGACGCCGCCGAAGGCGCTCAAGCACATCAATCTCGCCTTGATGCTGCCAGCCGTCATCATGATCGTCGCCGCCTATATCCGCGGCCGCATCTACACCACGCTGAAGCATCCGATGCTGGCCGGCGTGAAGCTGTGGGCGTTCGGCCATCTGCTCGCCAATGGCGATCTCGGCGGCATCATCCTGTTCGGCTCGATCCTGGCTTGGGCCGTGTTCGACCGCATTTCCTTGAAGCGCCGCGCTGACGCCGGAGGACCGCCGATCCCCGTCGGCGGCGTTGGCAACGACGTCATCGCGGTGGTGGTCGGCATCATCGTCTATGCAGCGCTGGCTTTCGCGTTCCATCCCGTCGTGCTCGGCATTCCCGTCATCGGCAATTAGCTGTTCTCGGCAGCCGCGTTCTGCCGCACAATTGCGCATCGCCCGGACCGGGCGACGCCCATGACCGGTGCCAACCGGCAACGACAAGAACAGTTCAGGGGAGGCGATCCAATGGAGTGGTCGCAGCATGCCGCGATCATGCCGAGGCGGCGTGAGCAGCGTTTCGGTGATCGCGTGGTTCCGCTGTTTGCGGAGCGTCCGGCCAGCATTTGGGACATGGTCGAACAGGCGGCCGCGCGGAACGGCCAGGGCGAAGCGCTGATCTGTGGTGAGCAACGCCTGTCGTGGCGTCAAGTCGCCGGCGCCGCGAGGCGCATTGCCGGCGGGCTGCAGGCGAGGGGCCTGGGCAAGGGCGACCGGCTGGCGCTGCTGCTCGGCAACCGCATCGAGTTCGTGCTGACGCTGTTTGCCGCCGCGAGGCTCGGCTTGATCACCGTGCTGTTGTCGACGCGGCAGCAGACCCCGGAGATCGCCTATGTGCTGAACGACTGCGGCGCCCGGCTGCTGCTGCACGAAGCGACCTTGACTGAGCGGCTGCCGGCTGCGGCCGAAACGCCTGACTTGCTGGAGCGCATCGCGGTTCACGACAATCCGGCGCGCTCCGGCTTCGCTGCGCTCGCCGGCCACGCGCCGCATGTCGATGAGATCGTCGTGGGCGAAGAGGACACCGCGATGATCCTCTACACCTCCGGCACCACGGGCCGACCGAAGGGCGCGATGCTCGCGCATTGCAACATCGTGCATTCCTCGATGATCTACGAGGCCTGCCTCGGCCTGACGCCATCCGATCGCTCGATCGCGGCGGTGCCGCTCGGCCATGTGACCGGCGTGGTCGCCAACGTCACCAGCATGGCGCGCTGCGCCGGGACCTTGATCATCATGCCGGAGTTCAAGGCCGGCGAATATCTCAAGCTCGCCGCGCGCGAACGCGTGACCTACACCGTCATGGTCCCGGCGATGTACAATCTCTGCCTGCTGCAGCCCGACTTCGACAGCCATGACCTGTCGTCCTGGCGGATCGGCGGCTTCGGCGGCGCGCCGATGCCGGTGGCGACGATCGAGAAGCTGGCGGCGAAGATCCCGGGGCTGCGGCTGGTCAACGCCTACGGCTCGACCGAGACGACCTCGCCCTCGACCCTCATGCCGCCGGATCTCACGGCCCGCCATATCGATAGCGTCGGGTTGCCCTGTCCAGGGGCCAGCATCTTGGTGATGGACGCGCAGGGCCGGGAGCTGCCGCGCGGCGAGATCGGCGAGATCTGGATCGGCGGCGGCCAGGTCATCAAGGGCTATTGGAACCGGCCGGAGGCGACCGCTGAGAGCTTCACCGCCGGCTACTGGCATTCGGGCGACCTCGGCTCGATCGACGCCGACGATTTCGTCCGGGTGTTCGACCGCCAGAAGGACATGATCAACCGCGGCGGGCTGAAGATCTATTCGGCCGAGGTCGAGTCGGTGCTGGCAGGTCATCCGGCGGTGATCGAGAGCGCGATCGTCGCCAAGCCGTGCCCGGTGCTCGGCGAGCGCGTTCATGCCGTGGTGGTGACGCGCGAGCCGATGAGCGGCGAAGCGCTGCGGCGCTGGTGCGCCGAACGGCTGTCGGACTATAAGGTCCCGGAGACCCTGACCGTGACCGCTGATCCCCTGCCGCGCAACGCCAACGGCAAGGTGATGAAACGGCAGTTGCGCGAAGGCTTGGGGGCATGATAGCCGCCGTCGACCGTTGTGGCAGGCCGGGACAGCAGTAACGCTTTGATTCGGCTGGACTCGCCTTGCCACCGCCATACCGATACGGTATCGGCGCCGGCGTGCGGGCAACGGGCGGCTCGCGCGGCACTTCAACATCATTCGCGCGAGCTCGCAGCGACTCTGACGGGATGTCACTAAGTGTCTGAATTCATTGATGAGGTCGACGAGGAGGTCCGTCGGGAACAGCTCAAGAAGCTGTGGGACCGCTACTCGCTCTTGATCATCGCCGTGGCGGTTCTGATCATCGCGGGCGTCGGCGGCTGGCGTGGATACCAGTACCTCGAATCCCAGAAGGCTGCCGAGGCGGGCGCGGCCTTCAACAAGGCCATCGAGCTGTCGGAGCAGAACAAGCACGCAGAGGCTGAAAAGGCCTTTGCCGATGTCGCCGCCACCGCCCCATCGGGATACCGCATGCTGGCCCGCTTCCACCAGGCCGCCGAGGCTGCGGTGCGCGACAAGGCGCCTGCGGTGAAGCTCTTTGACGAGCTGGCGGCCGATCGGAGCATCGGCGCCGAGCAGCAGTCGATGGCGCGCCTGCGCGCCGCGGGGCTGCTGGTCGATACCGCGCCCTATGCCGACCTCAAGCAGCGCCTGGAAGGCGAAGCTGCGGCCGGTGCGCCGTTCCGCCATGCCTCTCGCGAGCTGCTGGCCTTGTCGGCCTGGAAGGCCAACGATGCCGCCGCGGCCCGTCAATGGCTCGACATGATTGCCCTGGACGGAGAGACCCCGCCGGGCCTGCGCTCGCGCGCAGAGGCGTTGCAGGCCTTGCTGCCTGCCGTCGCCAAGAGCTGACCAGGAGCTGATGGTGCGCCGATCGCAAACGTTGCGCCGGCGAGACTGAGTTTGATCGGAAAATGACCACCATGCGTCGCCCCCAACGTCTCATCGCCCTCACCGTCCTTACCGCGCTGACCGGCGTTCTCGGCGGCTGCGCCAGCGGCGGCAGCTTCGACCCGTCGGATATGCTCGACTTCCTGGATACCAAGAAGAAGCTGCCGGGCGACCGCAAGCCGGTGTTCCCGGAGGGCGTGCCCGGTCTCGAGCAGGGCGTGCCGAAGGAGCTCTACAAGGGCGCCCAGCAGCAGCCGATGGAGGATCCGGCGGCCCAAGCCGCGGCGCCGACGCCTCCGGTGGAGCAGCCGAAGGCCAAGAAGGGCGCCAAGGGCCGCCAGCAGGCGGCCGTGAGCAATCCCGCGCCGGCCGACCCGCAGGACGGCGAGGCGGCTGCGGTCGAGGAGGGCGCCTCGGCCGTGCCGGCGGCGCCGAAGCCGAAGAAGATCGTCCGCCGCCGCACCACCGCTCCGCCGGCGGATGACGCCGCGCCCGCGCCGCAGTCGGGCGGCCAGTTCCAGGCGCCGGTGCCGAGCGGCTCGTTCAGCCGTTAATCTCAGCTGCGAATCGGCCGATCGCCCGTTCGGTTTTGCGGCCGGATGCGCTAAAGCTGCGCGCCAACGCGCGGGATCATCATGTCTTTCACCATCGCCATCATCGGCCGGCCCAATGTCGGCAAATCGACCCTGTTCAACCGCCTGGTTGGGCAGAAGCTGGCGCTCGTCGACGACATGCCGGGCGTGACCCGCGACCGCCGCGAGGGTGAGGCGAGACTGCACGATCTCAGCTTCACGATCATCGACACCGCCGGCCTCGACGAGGGCCCGAAGGGCTCGCTGACCGCGCGGATGCAGGAGCAGACGGAGACCGCGATCGCGCTCGCCGATGCCTTGTTCTTCGTGATCGACGCCCGAATCGGCCTCACGCCCGCCGACCGCGCCTTCGCCGATTTTGCCCGCCGCGCCGACAAGCCGGTGCTGCTGCTCGCCAACAAGAGCGAGGGCAAGCATGGCGAGCTCGGCGCGATGGAGTCCTACGCGCTCGGTCTCGGCGATCCCATCCAGATCTCCGCCGAGCACGGCGAGGGCATGGGCGAGCTCTACGACGCCGTCAGCAAGCTCGTGCCACCGACCGAGGACGAGGACGACGAGCGCGAGGAGACCGACGAGGAGCGGGCCGCAAGGCCAATCCGTGTCGCCATTGTCGGCCGCCCCAACGCCGGCAAGTCGACCTTGATCAACCACCTGCTCGGCGAGGAGCGGCTGCTCACGAGCCCGGAAGCCGGCACGACGCGCGACTCGATCGCCGTCGAGATCGAGCACAAGGGCCGCAGCTTCCGCGTGTTCGACACCGCTGGCCTGCGCCGCCGCTCGCGGATCGAGGAGAAGCTGGAGAAGCTGTCGGTGGCCGATGCGCTGCGCGCGGTGCGGTTCGCCGAGGTGGTGGTGCTGATGATGGATTCGCAGAACCGCTTCGAGGAGCAGGATCTGCGCATCGCCGACCTGATCGAGCGCGAGGGGCGGGCGCTGGTCATCGCGGTCAACAAATGGGACCTGATGGACGCTCAGCCCGGCCAGATCTCCGCGCTGCGCAGGGATGCCGACCATTGGTTGCCGCAGGTCGCGGGCGTGCCGATCGTCGCCGTCTCCGGACTGATGGGCGAGGGCATCGACCGGCTGATGCAGGCGATCGTCGAGGCCTATGCGGTCTGGAATCGCCGCGTGCCGACCGCGGCGCTGAACCGCTGGTTCGAAGGCGCCATCGCCAACAATCCGCCGCCGGCGGTGTCGGGCCGCCGCCTCAAGCTGAACTACATCACCCAGACCAAGGCGCGGCCACCGAGCTTCGTGCTGTTCTGCTCGCGCGCCGACGCCATCCCGCAATCCTATCTGCGCTACCTCACAAACTCGATGCGCGAGACCTTCGAGCTGCCGGGCACCCCGGTGCGCATTACGCTGCGCGAGAAGGCCAACCCGTTCGCCCACAAGCGCAAGCGGCCGAACTGATCGGCTCGTTGGAGAGCTCGCTTCGAGACTGTTGATCAGATCGCAGCCGGCCTCCATCAGTCTCCTCAATCCGACGAAAACCCGAACGGGACCGACGACGTTCTGAAATCATCCGGCAAAATCTCGCGCCCGATCGGCGGCGCCGAGCGGGCCGCGCATTTCGGCCGGTGACAGACGCGGCAGGCTGTGCCGATCGGCGTCGGCGCGCCGGCATCGGGGCCGTGGCCGTCGCGGGTGTAGATCAGCTGCCCGGCATGCTCGGCCGCGCAGCCGACCGCGATCGCGCGCTCGACGCGGACCGCGCCATAGGAGCCGCCGCCGGCGGTCACGGTGCGGGCGATCGAGAAGAAGCGGCGGCCGTCGGGCAGCTCCAGCCATTGCGTCACGATCTGGCGCGGCGTCTTGAAGATGCCGTGCACCGACCACAGCGGGCAGGCCCCGCCGTGCCGCGCGAACGGGAAGCCGGCGCCGTCGAGCAGCTTTGAGACGTTGCCGGCGGGATCGACGCGGATCAGGAAGAACGGGATCTTTTCCGCGCCCGGCTTCTGCAAGGTCGTGACGCGATGCGCTGTCTGTTCGAAGCTGGTGCCGAACTGTCGCGCCAGCGCTTCGAGATCGTAGGCCCTGGCATCGACCGCTTTGGCGAAGATCGAATAGGGCATGATGATCGCCGCTGCCGCATAGGCCGCGAGCGCGCGCCGTGCCAGCAGCTCGGCGGTCTTGCTGGCGAACTTGCCGTCCTCCAGCGCCGCGCTGATCTCATTGTCGAGTTCGAGATAAGCGAGCTGCCGCGCCAGCTCGAACTTGAGGCTGGCGCTGTCGAGCGAATCCTCGATCAGCAATTGACGGCGATGCAGATCGAGCCGCCTGAGCGAGCCGAGCATCACGTTCGGCGGCATGTAGCGGACTTGCAGTTTGTGCTTCTCGCGGAAGCGTTCGATGAAGCCGGCGGGGCTCGCCGAGACTTGCGGAGATCCGGTCGCCGAGCCCTGGAAGACCGCCTGTGCCAGCCGCTCCGCGGCGTCGTCCAGCCCCGCGAAATAGTTGCGGCGGGCGGCGAGGAAGCGGCGGACATCGGCGACGGGATCGTTGGCGTCGAAGCCTTCGGGCAGAGGCGCGCCGCCGGAGATCGAAGGCGCGCGCTCGGCCAGCGCCAGTTGCTCCTCGCGATAGGCGGTGTAGAGCCGCAGGAAGGCCTCGGCCATGCCGGGATAGCTGACGGCGAGGTCGGAGATTTCCAGCGCGGGAATGTCGATGTCGGAGAACATCGGATCCTTCAGGACCGACTGCATCCGCGCCGTATGGTCGGCACCGCCGTCGCCGGCCAAATCAGCCAGGTCGATCTTGTAGGTCCGGGCCAGCCGCAGCAGCATGTCGGCGGTCACCGGCCTCTGGTTTCGCTCCAAAAGGGCGACGTAAGGTGCTGATATTTCGAGGTCTGCGGCCATGTCGGCCTGGGTCAGGCCGAGCTCGCGGCGCAGCCGGCGCAGGCGCGGGCCCATGAAGATCGAGCGTGCCGTGGCGGTACTCATGGCCGGTCACCTCCGTCTGTAAGCTCCTTACAGCTATACACGAGAGATTTGTAAAGTGTGACAAGTTTTCTGCGCAATGTCTGGTCCGGGCGCGCAGGCTGCTTACAACAGGTCCCAGGTTGTCCTTAACCAAGGGATCACGGACATGAACTTCCAACCGCGTGGACTGAACGACCAGGCTCTCCAAGGCTCCTCATCCTACCAGGCCGAGGTCGAGGCGGCGCGTGCGCTGCTCGAGGCCAACCCGACCTGGAACGGCGTCACCGCCGAGGCCGTGGCGCGCATGCGCCTGCAGAACCGCTTCCGGACCGGTCTCGACGTCGCCCGCTACACCGCGTCCGTGATGCGCGCCGACATGGCCGCCTATGACGAAGACAGCACCAAGTACACGCAGTCGCTCGGCTGCTGGCACGGCTTCATCGCGCAGCAGAAGCTGATCTCGATCAAGAAGCATTTTGGCCGCACCGACCGCCGCTACCTCTACCTCTCCGGCTGGATGATCGCGGCGCTGCGCTCCGAGTTCGGCCCGCTGCCGGACCAGTCGATGCATGAGAAGACCTCGGTGCCCGCGCTGATCGAGGAGCTCTACACCTTCCTGCGCCAGGCCGACTCGCGCGAGCTCAACGATCTCTTCCGCACCCTCGACGCGGCCCGCAAGGCCGGCGACAAGGCGAAGGAGACCGAGATCATCGCCAAGATCGACGGCTTCCAGACCCACGTCGTGCCCGTGATCGCCGACATTGATGCCGGCTTCGGCAATGCCGAGGCGACCTATCTGCTCGCCAAGAAGATGATCGAGGCGGGCGCCTGCGCGCTGCAGATCGAGAACCAGGTCTCGGACGAAAAGCAGTGCGGCCACCAGGACGGCAAGGTCACCGTGCCGCATGACGTCTTCCTGGCCAAGATCCGCGCCTGCCGCCACGCCTTCCTGGAGCTCGGCGTCGAGGACGGCATCGTCGTCACCCGCACCGACTCGCTCGGCGCCGGTCTCACGCAGCAGATCGCGTTCTCGAGCCAGCCGGGCGATCTCGGCGACCAGTACAACAGCTTCCTCGATTGCGAGGAGGTGACGCCGGAGACCGCGCGCAGCGGCGACGTCATCATCAACCAGAACGGCAAGATGATGCGGCCGAAGCGGCTGCCCTCGAACCTCTATCAGTTCCGTCCCGGCACTGGCGAGGACCGCTGCGTGCTCGACTGCATCACCTCGCTGCAGAACGGCGCCGACCTCTTGTGGATCGAGACCGAGAAGCCGCATATCGAGCAGATCGCCAAGATGGTCGACCGCATCCGCAAGGTGATCCCGAACGCCAAGCTCGCCTACAACAACTCGCCGTCGTTCAACTGGACCCTCAACTTCCGTTGGCAGGTCTATGACGCGATGAAGGAGGCGGGCCAGGACGTCAGCAAGTACAACCGCGCCGAGCTGATGAAGGCGGAGTACGACGACACCCCGCTGGCGAAGGAGGCCGACGAGCGCATCCGCACCTTCCAGGCGGACTCGGCCAAGCGCGCCGGCATCTTCCACCACCTCATCACGTTGCCGACCTACCACACGGCCGCGCTCTCGACCGACAACCTCGCCCGCGAGTACTTTGGCGAGCAGGGCATGCTGGGCTACGTCAAGAACGTCCAGCGCGCCGAGATCCGCCAGGGAATCGCCTGCGTCAAGCACCAGAACATGGCCGGCTCCGATATCGGCGACGACCACAAGGAGTACTTCGCCGGCGAGAAGGCCCTCAAGGCCGGCGGCGCGCACAACACGATGAACCAGTTCGGCTGATTTGAGCCTGCTGAATTGTTGATCTGAGACAACCCGTCTGGGGCGGCAACGCTCCAGGCGGGTTCTTTGTTGGCTCATGCGCTCCTCGGACGCCTGACGATCTGGATGCCGTCGACGGCGGCCACGGGCTGGGCTGCATGGTGCATGTCGAGCAGGCCGGCGCGCCAGCGCTGTGCCATCGCGGTGCGCGAGAAGTCGAAGGACTTTTCCGGACCGGCTTCTTCGTCGCCCGGTCGGTAGCTGAGGAGATGCACCTCGTCGGTGTCGTCGAGGCCATCACGTTGGCGCCGTAGCCGCCGGGCGGCGAGCGCGTGGCGCAGGCGCTGATAGGTCTGGTTGCCGAACATCAAATCGTTCTTGCGCTCCGCGGCCGACTCGATGCCATCCGGCACGGCACCGTCGCGGGCGAACAGGTCGACGACAAAGAGGCGCAGCGGCCGCTCGGCATCGAGCACCGGCTCGAACGGCGCATTCAGCGACAGGCCGCCATCGCCGAGCCAGCGTCCGCCGATCTCGACCGGTGCGAATTCCGGAATGAAGCCGCAGCTCGCCAGGATGTGGTCGATCTCGATGCGGTCGCGGCCGGAATCGAACACCACAGCATCGCCGCTCGCAAGATCCGTGGCGACGATCGCCAGACGCGGCTCGCCGCTGTTGAGTCGTCCGAAATCGATCAGCTCGCGCAGTCGCGCGCGGGTCGGCGCGAGATCGTAGAAGCCGCTGAAGCGCGTCACCGGCGAGGGTAGGCGCGGATGGAAGAAGCCGGCAGAGCCGAACAGCCGAGTCGAGAGCGAGCTCATCCAGGCCGACAGATGCCGGTTGGGATCGCCGATTCCGATCTGTGCGGACGCTTCCGCCTGCCAGTAGCTGCGCAGACCCTCGACGCGCGCCTCAGGCGCGCTGCCTGCGATCAGCGCCGCCGAGATTGCGCCGGCGGAGGCGCCGGTCACGCAATCGAGGGGCAGGCCCTGTGCGACGAGGGCGTCGAACACGCCGCCATGATAGGCGCCGAGCCCGAGTCCGCCCGAGAACACCAGGCATGTCTGTTTGTGGTCTGACGTCATGTGCGTTTGAAATGGCCTGGAAAGCGCGGCGCTCCGCGCGGGCAGGGGCAACGGCACCGCGCGCGCGATGGTTCCTCGGACTTCCTGCCAGGAACGATGCGGCCGACGGGCGGTTTCCCGCGGATGACTTTTCAGCTCTCCGAAATTCTCAAGGCCATCGGTCCCACCGCCTCGATCATCTTCGCGGCCTGGATCTTCATGGGCTTCCTGCAACAGCGCTACGATGCCGCGATCGATCGCTATCGCGCGGCGATCAGCGACTTCCGCAGCGCCGAGCACGCGCCGGAGCGCCGCGACAATGTCAGGGAGCAGGTGCTGCTGTTCAAGCGGCGCTGTGCGCTGATGGGCTATGCCTGTCTCGGCGGCCTTGCCGCCGCGGTGCTGTTTCTCCTGACCATGATCGCGGGCGGAGTGGAAGTCATCGTGCCCGATACGCCTGTCGTGACGGTGTTCGGCACGCTCTGCGCGCTCGGCGGCTTCGCGCTGGTCATCGCAGCCACGGTGCTGGTGATCGTCGAGGCGTCCTACACGCATCGCCAACTCGATGCCGAGTTGCTCGACGTGCCCGACCTGGCGCACCGCACCGGCCTGGAGCCCGGCCGGCTGTCGCGCGCGCCGCGCGACCGGGCGCTGTGATGGCGCGCCGGCGAGCGATCCGAACCATCGCCCGGCGCGCCGCGCTCACATCGACGTCCTCAGCGCTCGCTCAGCGCCAGCCGCGCGCCGAGCAGAGCAAAGCCGCCGGCAAAGGCGCGGCGCAACCAGGCCATCGCGCGGGGACGGCTCACGACGCGATCGCGCACCGCGGCCGCGAACAGCCCGTAGACCACGAACACCACGAACGTCATCGCCATGAACGTGGCCGACAGCTCCAGCATGGCAGCGAGCGGATGCGCCTCGTCGGCCGCGATGAACTGCGGCAGGAAGGCGAGGAAGAAGATCGACAGTTTTGGATTGAGGATGTTGATCAGGAAGCCGGTCAGCACCACCCGCACGGCCGAGCGCGCATCCGCATCCTGCTTGTCATCATCCTTGGCCTCCACCGACAGCGCGCCGCGCTCGCCGAGCGTCTGCCAGGCCATGTACAGGAGATACGCGACGCCGCAATATTTCAGCGTGGCAAACGCCAGCGCGCTGGTGTGCAGCACGGCCGCGAGGCCGATGATCGCAGCCAGCATCGCCGGGATGATGCCGAGCGTGCAGCCGAACGCGGCCGCGATGCTCAGCCGCGATCCCCGCGTCAGCGCCACCGCCAGCGTATAGAGCACGCCGGTCCCGGGCGAGGCGACGACGATCAGCGAGGTCAGCAGGAAGGCAGTGGACATCGGCGGCTCCCGGGTTCGCGGCCGCGAGGGCGGCCGGCGTCTTTCAAAAACAAACCCCAACATTCCACACCGCACCGTCGGACGATAGCGGGCCGCGCTTCACGTGACGGCGAGCCGCCTGGGCGTGGCGCAGGCGCCGACACCGCGGCGCGTGAGGGGACATCAGGGCAGGGGACGCGTTCGACCGTCTTCGCGGCGCGGTCGCGCCCGAATGTGTCCGGTCGTCTCGCCCTCGGAAATATAGAGGGCGCGGGGAATGCCGGGCTGCAGGCCGCAACCCATGGCCCGCCTGCAACACAAAAAGCAGGCGGCAGTCACCACAGGTTCAGCCGACATCCGGCATTCCCCGCGCGGTGGTCTTAACATTTATACGCGATCTCCCCGGTGTCCGGCTTGGTAGCCACCGTCGCCCCGAGGGGTCATCATCCCCCAGGACTTGGCGCCAGCTTCGGGGCGCCAGGACCACGCGATTTCATGTCCGCGACCGGCTGTTCGTCCGCACGCCCAAAGCGCGCTGCAGCCGACCGCGGCCACCGCTCCCCGCGCCCAACGTCCGTGACGATCGCGATCCGCCCCTCTCGAGGAGCACGGGATGGGGACAGTCAATCATGAAATTCGGAAAAAGTGAAGTACAATATTTTTGCGCTGAGGACTGGACGGGGGTGATCGTCTTGAACTGCCGGAGGAAATGCGTTTATCCGCGCACGCTACCGGCACATCCTGCTGGGAAACGCTGCGCCGTCGCACCATGGTCCGGTCTTCGCCCGATGAAAGCCCGCCGGCCACTGCAACTAACGCGTGCGCCTGATGTTGGAGGACGTCAGCAACTGTGACCGGTCCGCAACGTAGTCCGCTTTTTGTTAGTTGCTCTATTCCCTCCGAGGTTGCGGCTATTGTTCCCCAGATCGGCCGCTGCTACCGCTGGTGAACGACAGCTGGGACGCTGTGGGGGGCTCAAATGAACTGTTTGCGTAGGATGGCCACTTGGCTGGCCATCGCTGGAGCGTCGTGTCTTGGCGGCTGTGCTGCGCCGCTTGCGGTCAACAATGTGACCGACATCAGGTCGACGACGGGCAGCCGCGGGATCGACGTCTACGAGCAGAAGCGCCGGACCGACGCAAGCGTGCCGGACTTCGCCGGTGACCAGCTCGTGGAAGTGCGGACGTTCCACAATCCCGAAGGGGGAGGCGAGGTCGAGATGGCCGGGGCCTCCTGCTCCCTGGAAGCCTCCGGCTTCACGGCGACCATGACGAGCCCCGCGAAGGTGCGCGTGCCGCTCTATCGCGGCCAGTCGAGCACGCTCGCCGTGACCTGCCAGAAGCCCGGCTATCAGAAGCGGATGATCACGGTCTCGCCGTACGACGCCACGCGCCAGGCGCGTCTGGCCAGCGGCGTCAATGGCGGCATCCTCGGCGCAGTCATCGTCGCCGGCATCGACGCCGCCGCCGACAACACGAAGAACGACTGGCGTTATCCGGTCGCGAAGGTGGTGTTGGAGGTGGATGGCGCCGGGAGGTGAGGGACGGAGGTTTCGTCGCTAGGTGTCACGACAATTTGCGGAAGCGTCGGGTTACTGAGTTACGCCGACATTGAATTGACTTCGCAGAACTGTCGAAATAGTTCAGTTTTGTCGATTAACAATTCGAACTCTTTAGACACGGCATTCTCTGCCCCAAAGAGGCCAGACACACGAATATTCACGTCGGCAACCTGCATTCCAAGCGGCTTCATTTGAGCTATTGGCATCATTGAGAACACTTGCCAGCCTTGGCTCTCAACGGCACGAATCGCGTCACTCAGGTTCAGCGCTCCTGTACGTCTGAAATCGAGTCCAGTATCGATCCATGCAAATTGGCGTTCATCTTGCACATGGATTAGGTCTTCGCGAGTTGTGTAATACCCGAGATGTTCGTTTGCAGAGAATCGAACTTCTATTCCGAGGTTCTGGCTCCAGCCTTGTTGCGCAATTCGAATGTAGGCCGCTCTCGCTGGTACGGGTCCTGAGTTCTTGAGAGCGAGAGCGTAGCGAATTCCGAAGCAAACGCTTCCCGGAGCCACTATGGGCAGTCCAGGAAGAACACGGCCGACAAGTTCTAGCTTGCCCTCACGGGCTGCAAACATCAGCTCGCGAACCTCGCCATGCTCCATAAGGCGGGTGCCATCCGATCCGCGTCGAAAGTACTGGTGATGCACGTTGCTGTAGTGAGGGCGATCTGCGGATGTGGGCACAACAACGACAATGAATCCTTCGTCATATTTCTCCTCGATTCCGAAAACCTCCATTTTCCGATTTTGGGGGGAGAGCATTTCGGGCAACGCCGCTCGTACCAAATTTGTTGTACGTGACAGTTGCTTCACGAGACGTTTTTCCTGAGCGACGTCAATTCCGTCGACACGAGCGGTTGCGATGCCGATAACAAGGACACCGCCCTCAGCGTTGGCAAGGCCGGTCACGGCTTTGGCAATGAGCTTTTTATCGTCTCGTTTTAACTCGCCACCTGGGTGTGAGAGAGTCTTGAACTCCAGATGCAGCGTTTCCTCGTAAGCATCCGCCGTAGACCCAGATGACGCCATCCTCGATGTCCAATTCGCTGGCGACGTCGTGCAACCATTCCTCATCTTCGCCGAGGTCCTTGGCAACCTTGGCGATGGTGGTGACGTGGTGAACTTTGTTGACGTGCGTGGTCATGCTGCTCGGGTGGAGAGCGCTGCGGCCTGAGGCGTCCAGTTCCAGGGCAGCAGTTCGTCGAGCCGTTGGGACGGGTGAGCGGCAATCCGGTCAATGACATCGGTCAGCCAGGCTTGCGGATCGATCCCGTTCATTTTGGCGGTGACGATCAGGCTGTACATCGCAGCTGCGCGCCGGCCGCCGCGATCAGACCCGCAGAAGAGCCAGGATTTTCGACCTAGGGCGATGCCTCGCAGACCGCGCTCGGCGGCATTGTTGGAGAGGCACACACGACCGTCATCGAGGAACAGCGTGAAGCTCGGCCATCGCTTCAGCACGTAATTGAATGCCTTGGCAAGGTCGTGCCCCCGGGCGAGCTTGGCGAGTTGCTCTTGCATGTAGAGCCGCAGGTCTTCGGTCAAAGGCCGACTGAGCGTCTGCCGTGCTTCGAGACGCTCCTGCGCGCTTTTGCCATTGATGGAACGCTCGATCTCGAACAACGCATCGATCCGGCGCACGACCTCGATTGCGATCGGAGAAAGCGGGATCTCCTTCTTGCCCGCAGCCTTGCGGCGCGCATTCTCCTCCAGATCGGCCATGGCAAAGAACGGGCGCCGCGCATGCGCCCAGCACGACGCCTCGCGGATCGGTCCAGGGCCGCGTCCAGCCAGATAGAGCTGGTTATAGCCGTCATAGGCGTCGGCCTGCAGGATGCCGGCATACCGCGCCAGATGCGCCTGCGGATGCTCGCCCTTGCGATCGCGCGAGTAGTAGAACATCGCTGCCGGCGGGTCCGCACCACCGAACGGCCGGTCGTCCCGGACATAGATCCAGCACCGCCCCGTGTCAGTCTTTCCCTTGGCCAGCACCGGCACGGTCGTATCGTCGGCATGAAGGCGCTCGGCCGTCATGACATGCGCTTCAACCAGGCGCAGCAGCGGGTCCAGCGACGCACAGACCGACCCCACGGCATCCGCCATGGTCGAGAGCGCTATCGGCACGCCCTCCAGCGCATAGCGCTCGGCCTGGCGGTTCAAGGGCTGATGCTGACCGAACTTCTCGAACATGATCATCGCCAGCAGGCTCGGCCCGGCCCATCCTCGCGCCACGGCATGGAACGGCGCCGGCACCTGGCTGATCTTCTCGCAGTCCCGGCAGGAGAACTTCTCCCGCACCGTCTCGATCACCTTCCATTGGCGCGGCACCACCTCCAGCGTCCGCGTCACGTCCTCGCCGAGCTTGCGCAGGCGATTGCTGCCGCAGCATTCGCAAGCCGTCGGCGGCTCGATCACCACCCGCTCGCGGGGCAGATGTTCGGGGAAGGTTTGTCGCTCGGTGCGCTTGCGCGTGAAGGCGCGGACCGTGCTGGTCTTCGCCGCGGCGCGTTCCGCCGCAAGCTCGTCCTCGGTGGCGCCAGCTTCCTGCTCTTCGAACGTCAGCGCCAGTTGTTCGAGCAGGCGTGATGAACGCTCCGACCGCTGCCCGTAGATCTGATGCCTCAGCTTGGCGATCTGCAGCTTCTGGGACGCGATCAGGGCTTCGTCTTCCGATGCCTTGGCTCGGGCAGCCGCAAGCTCGGCAGCGACCTCCAATCCCTTCGCGCGCTCGGCCGCCAGCGCCTGTTTCAGGGCGACGACGTCATCCGGTCCAGCATCGCAATCGGCGTTCATGCGACGCAGTGAATCACAGATCAGGCCGGTTGGAACTCCCTAAATACCGGAAAGCCGCAACTATCTCTGCTCAGCCTGCGCTCTGTGGCCGCCATGTCAGCTGCGGATTCCTCCAATCGATCGCCTCAAGCATGTAGGCCATCTGCGCGGCCGAGATCGACACCGCGCCATTGGACACCGAGGGCCAGATGAACTTTCCTCGGTCGAGGCGCTTGGCGTAGAGCGACAAGCCGATTCCGTCATGCCACAGGATCTTGACCAGATCCCCGCGACGGCCGCGGAAGATGTAGAGATCGCCGGCGTGGGGATCTCGCTTCAAAATCTCCTGGACCATCAGGGCCAGGCTCTGCATACCACGGCGCATGTCCGTGTGGCCGGTCGCAATCCAGACCTTGACGTCGCTCGGGATCGGAATCATCGCCGCCTCAAAAGGTCGAGAATGCGCCGAAGTGCCTCGGTGTCCACGTCGCGGTCGACGCGCACGCAGCAGTCGTCCAGTTCGATCTCGATCGTTCCGGCCCGCATGCTCGGTGCGGCACGCGATGGCGACGGTGGTGATGGCACCCTCGTCAAGTCGTCAGCCTGCGACGACACGATGGCGACAGGAACGATAGCCGGCACAGCCTCGGCACCCAGCCGGCCCTGCCGCGCCTGCCGGCGCCAGGTGAACAGCAGGCTCTGAGCCACCCCATGCCGCCGGGCAACTCCGCAGACGGTCTGCCCGGACTGCATCGTCTCCTCGATCAGACGAACCTTATCCTCATAACTCCATCGACGCCGCCGTTCGGCGCCCAAAACTTCCATCTGCATCGCCGCATGACCTCAAGGCTGGACTTAAGGCCATATCCTTAGGCGGCCGGTGACGCCGAACAAGGCGGCCTACGCCGGAGCGATACGTTTCCTCTTCCCTTCGTGACACAATACCGTCAAAAAATGCGGGCCCTTGGCTCTTTATCCGTTCGGCGATCGTCTCCAAAACGGTTTCCTCCTGCATGTGTGCCGCACGAGAATCATAGTCAGTAGAGGCACGGTCAGTTAAGAGCGGCCCCATTGCAAATGGCTGCAGCTAGAAGGTCGTACCAAGCACTGATTGTCGGCAAGGACTGTCATCAGCGATTCCAAAAACCTGATCATCTTGAACTATTAGATCATTTCGAGGCGCTTCTGCTCCATTACCATAACTATAGCAGCTCCAGTTTGGATCAGCATTCCAAGCAGCATCAGTACGCCAAAAATAGCAGCCAGAATGAAAAGCGCTGCATCGGTGAAAGCGGCTGTGACTGCCATGACGATATAGGATAGCTGTGCGAAGGCCGTTGTCATCCATGCCCCGCTGTGATCCCCCGCCATTTCCTCCCGGTGCGCCATATACATCAGTGGACCAAGAGCGGCACCATATGACCAGATCAATAGCGGCCAAAACAAGCTTGCCGTGGAGTGGGACATAAAAAAGATGAACACAAGTACACACCATGCGATGACGACTATATAGGTATAGAGCTGACTTAGGAGCAAAAGCGGGAACGCTAGCAGGAGTTTTCCTCTTTCGGCTAGCATCGCAGCAGGTGCAGCGAAGATCAGGCCCGGCATCATCGCGAATCCCAGCAGAGTAGTGGAAACGAATAGGCCAGCAATGCCGTAACCGATCGCCCACCATTGTCCGAGAATGGCAAGCCAGATTCCCGAGACAATGCCTCCAAAAGCATTTAGGAGCATGATCGGGATGGCCACAATCGACAGTAATGCTTTCATGTCATTCAGCCCATCGCTGACCCTATTGATTGGCGATAAAGTACTTGGTGCCGGAATACATAAAGGTGCAGACTAGACAATAACCCTCCCGGCCTAGTCCGTAATGTCAAAACATCCTCTTTCGCCTTCCCGCGCATAACGATCTCCAGGCCATCGCCCGACTGAGAATTACGGACAGAATTGCGGTGCACAAAACTCACGGTGGAAGCGCTAGAGGATTAAATGCTGTCACCGCAATACAAAAGAACTAATGATACGTAGCCTTGGCGGCCTCTGTTGATCGCAAATGAAGTTTCTCGGGACTGTGCGGTTCAGTCGATCGCATGGGTGTGGTCGGCAACAGTCGACTAGCTTGATGATCCGATGATGCCCTTGCGCTGCAAGTCGTCAAAAATCGCCGCGACTGAGCTAGAGGCGTTTGCGCCGTCGCCGACAAAGAGCAGACCGCCGGCATTGACCTGACCATTACCGACCCAGAGATTTCGTCCCGTGCTCGCCTCTAGAAGCCGCGCTGTGAATGTGGTCTGACGTTTGTAGCGGTAGGTCGGCGTCGCCGTGGCAATCATCGTACCCGATGACGTGCCATTCATGGATATCGTCGAGGTGTTGCCGAACGTATTGACGGTACCGCTCGCGCTGGATGTGCCGGAATATTGGCCTGACAAGATTGTCCCGGCGTATTGTTGCTGGACACCGCTGTCGCCGACGCTGATCACGAGGACACCTTCAATCGCGTCACGCGCGAGACCTTGTTGAACTTCGGCGTTCGTGTAGGTACGTGTCGGGGGAAACAGCATCAGCGCATCGTCAGCTACAACGCCGCGTTTACGCGCCTCCTCGGCGATGTTGGTTTGGATGCTTGATACGAGAGGGCCGGGTCCGGAAACGTAAGCGACGATGCGGCCAATCGGTTTTGCTGGCAATTGTCGGTCTGCATATCCCTGCATGGACGTTGTAATGCAGCCCTGCAAGGCAATGGCAGACAGGAGACCGCCGACGACTGTTCTTGCCCAATTCATTCAAGTGCCCCGGGAAAAATCTAAAAGTCCGCAACGCCCGATTGTGCCTCGGATCGGCGGAGCGTACCAGCCAGCATGTGGACAATCTTTTGATGCGCCGCCCTCGGAGCCATCCGGTAATACTTATCGGGTCGTCGGCGGAGCCGGATTAATTTGCGGCTTGGTGAGCGCGCCGGGACTCGAACCCGGGACCCCATGATTAAAAGTCACGTGCTCTACCGGCTGAGCTACGCGCTCGCTCCCAAGGAAGCGGTGTGACGGCTTGAACCGTCACTGTCCGGATCGTCGGCAGGTGACCATCAGAACGCTGGAGGCGTCGCCGTGGTTCACTGCGGCGCGGGAGAGGGGGTAGGCCCCTGGCCCGTGGGCCGCATGCTTTCGTGGGCGCTGTGTAGGGGGTGGGTGCGGTCGGGTCAATAGGGCGGGCGGGGGAAACCACAGCGGCGGGCGGCTGGGCGGAGGAGTATGCCGTAACAGCGGGGGCCTCGTGGTTCGAGACGCGCCGCCAAGCGGCGGCGCTCCTCACCATGAGGGGCTGGCACCCAAAGGGGTCCTGCACACCGACCATGAACACGCCGAGAGGCGTGTTCATGGTCGGGGTTTAGTGTGGGCTGCGCGGCCTGGGCGCTAGAGTCGTCGGATCAGGGTCTCCGAGCCGCCACATACTCCTCTTGCCGCATACTCCGCCCTCCATCCTGAGGAGCCCGCCGGAGGCGGGCATCTCGAAGGATCGTCGCAGGCGGGATGTCCATGCGATGGACAGGGGCCAGCGCAGAAGTCAGACGAGGCCCTCAGACCTTCTCCGTCACCTTCGTCGCCGCCGCGCTCAGTGGGGCCGGCTGCATCGGCTGCAGCATGCCCGGGCCCGCCAGCTCCGGCACCCAGACCGGGCGGAGGCCGATCAGTTCGGCGGTGCGGACCTTGGCGTGGCGCCAGAAGTCGAAGGAGTTGATGCGGGACATTTCCAGGACGGCGATGGCGACCGCGGACAGGAACGGCAGGCTCTCCAGGATCAGGACCGCGGCGAAGATGTAGAGCTCGGTGATCGCCAGATAATTGGTCATGATCAGGATGGTGGCGCCGATCAGGAGCAGGGCGCCGATCACTGCCTCCCAGAACGCCTGGAACTCGATCGACATCCGGGAGAGACCGCCCTTGGAGGTGCGGGCAAACGCGAGGTGCTCGGTGATCAGCCCCTGCGCTACGGCGCGGCTGACGGTCCACTGCACGCTCATGGCCGCGATCATCGCGCCCAGCATCTGCCACGGCCGCACCGCGACGCGCAGCCGGTACAGGATCAGGAAGTGCGCGAGCGAGACCACGAAGGCGGCGATGATCGGGATGGTCAGGATCTTGTCGGGGATGGCGATGCCGGCAAAGGCGACGATCGGCACCCAGATCAAGTTGAGGATCGCCACGACCACGCCGAGGCTCTCGGCGCCGAGCCAGTTGAGCCAGCCGAGCGAGAACTCGCGCTTCTGGTCGGCCGTCAGCCGGCTCTTGCCGGGCAGGAAGCGGCGCCAGTGCTTCTTGACGATCTGGAAGCCGCCATAGGCCCAACGATGGCGCTGTTTCTTGAACGCCTCGTAGGTGTCGGGCAGCAGGCCTGAGCCATAGCGGGTGGCGGTGTAGTGGGTTTTCCAGCCGAGCTCCTGGATGGCGAGGCCGAGGTCGGTGTCCTCGCAGATCGTGTCGCTCGACCAGCCGCCGGCCATGTCCATCGCGGCGCGGCGGATGAGACACATCGTGCCGTGCACGATGATCGCGTTTTCCTCGTTGCGCTGGACCATGCCGATGTCGAAGAAGCCGGCATACTCGCCGTTCATGATGTAGTGCATCAGCGACAGGTCCTCGTCGCGATGCTCCTGCGGCGCCTGCACCAGGCCCACGGCGGGATCGGCGAAGGCGGGCACGAGGTCGGACAGCCAGTCCGGCGTCACGACATAGTCGGCGTCGATGATGCCGATGATCTCGGCGTCAACAGCGGTGCGCTCCATCGCGATGCGCAGCGCGCCGGCCTTGAAGCCCTTGACCTTCTCGGCGTTGATGAACTTGAAGCGCTCGCCGAGCATGCGGCAGTGATCCTGGATCGGCTGCCAGAACGCCGGATCGGGCGTGTTGTTGATGATGCAGACGACCTCGTAGTTCGGGTAGTCGAGCCGCGCCAGCGCATCCAACGTCTGCTTCATCATGTCGACCGGCTCGAAATAGGCCGGCACGTGGATCGAGACCTTCGGGCAGTAGCCCTCCGGCATCGCGGCGCGGTCGCGCGCGACCTTGTCGCGGGTGAGCAGCCGGCGCGGCGCGCGGCCGAAGGCGATCGCCGCGATCTCTTCGATGCGGGCCATCGCGATCAGGATCAGCGGCACCAGCAGGATCAGGCCGAGGGTCAGGGCGAAGGTCGAGCCCCAGACGAAATAGTGCACGTTCCAATAGGCGAAGACGTTGCTGACCCAGGCGCCGACGCCATGCGCCGTGATCGCGAGCACCATCGCCTGCATCACCGTGGGCTGACGCAGCCGCACGATCGGCAGTGACAGGAGCACGCCGACGAGCAGCGCGATGGTCGCGAGCTTCCAGTAGTCCGGATTCACGATCGGACCGGTCCACGAGAATTTTGCTTCGCGCGAGGCGTTCAGCACGCCCCAATACGGACCGACGCCGCCTTCGAAGAACTTCCAGGGCTGATCGATGCCCTCGACGATGTTGTACTCCATGCCGATGGCTTCGGCGCGGGTGACGAAGTTGCGCAGCACCCAGGCCTGCTGGAACGGGCCGGGATCGGCGATGCCGCGGTTGTAGCCCTCGCTCGGCCAGCCGAACTCGGCGATCACGACACGCTTGCCGGGGAATTTGTTGCGCAGCACCTGATAGCGGTCGACGGCCTGGTCGACGGCCTGGGTGTGGTTGAAGAACTCCCAGTAGGGCAGCACGTGGGCGGCGATGAAGTCGACGTTGGAGGCGAGCTCGGGGTAGTCGCGCCACAGGTTCCAGATCTCGCCGGTGGTGACGGGCACGCTGACCGACTTCTTGACTGTCTTGATGTAGGCGATCAGCTCGTCCGGCTTGAGCTCGCCGCGGAACAGCGTCTCGTTGCCAACGACGACGCCGATGACGTTGCTGTTGCGGCGGGCGAGCTGGATGGCAGAGGCGATCTCGCGCTTGTTGCGGTCGTCGTTCTTGTCGATCCAGACGCCGAGCGTGACCTTGAGGCCGACTTCGGCGGCGATCGGCGGCACCAGCTCGACACCGCCGGTCGACGAATACAGGCGGATCGCGCGGGTGATGGTGGCGAGCTTCTTCAGGTCGGAGCGGATGCGCTCGGCATTGGGGACGTTGTCGACATCCGGATGGTCGGTGCCTTCGAACGGCGCGTAGGAGACGCTCGGCAGCATGCCGGTGTAATCGGGCGCGCTCTGCTTGGTCTGCAGGACACCCCACAGCGCGGCGTGCGCGGCGGCGACGAACAGGATGACGGCTGCGGTCAAGCGCATCGGTCGGAACACCATGGCGGGCTGAAGAGAGGAACGCGCAGCGGAGACAACGCGGGACGAACGGCGCACCGGCGGAACGCTCGGCCTTCGTGCTGCCCAGGCACGTCAGGCGAAGCGCGGCTTCGATCAGGCACCGGCACGTCCGTCATTGGCCTTGCCGGTGGTCACATTAAGGCCGCCTCGTCACTGAACGAGGGCTGAACCGCTGGACCGATCGGAGCCGAACCACCTGCGACACGATAACGCTGCAGCGCGATTAAACAACTGCAGCGGTGCTGTAATCCGCAATCGAAACCGCTCAGCCGGCAGCGCGGCCGAGCAGGGCGTCGCGCGGCGGCTGTTACTGCTTGGCCGGCTGCGGCGAGGGCGAGGCCTGCGGCGCGGCCGGCTGGGTGGCCGGCGCCGATCCGGCCGGGGCCGGCGTGGCAGCGGGCGCCGGCGCGGCGGCCACCTGCGGCTTGGCGTCCGGGTTGATCCAGCAGGTGTGGACGTGGTTGTTCAGCGAGTTCGGCACCTTGTCGTCGATTTGGGCGACGAAGCGGGTCAGGCAGCGGAACGAGGCCTGGATGTGGCCGCCGGGGCAGCCGAACCGGTCGTAGAGGTCGAGGTGGCGGAACGCGGTATCGAGGTCGTCGCGGTACATCAACTGCACGACGCGCCGGCCGAGCCAGACGCATTCGGGATTGCCGGCCGGACCGCCGCTCAGCGCCTGGGCGGCCTCGGTGAATTCATCCGCCTTGCGCTGGTTTTCCTTGAGGTCGGCCGGGCTCGAAGCCTGCGGCTTTTGGTCCTGGGGGTGGTCGTTGCCGCTCTGGGCGAAGGCGCCGGGGATTCCGACGAGGACCGCAAGGCCCAAAGCAAGGCCCACAGACGCGACAAGGCGGGAAACCGTAAACTTGGACTGGAGCACGCGTCGACCCATAAATTCCCCGAATGTTGCCTTCATGCCGTCCCCTCGGGGACGCAGTGTTGATGCCGATCAAATCGGCCCCGATTACGGCGGGAGATTGATTCCGACCGTCGCATGCCGTTCCTAAATTGGCGTTCCTAACGGACGCATGAACGGCACCTTGAAGCCTCGGGTGCGACGGGCAGGTCAACCCCGGGGATTCCCAATGACTGGAATCTCCGATTTTGTCCAGCAACGCCCGAACTTTCTCGCGTCATCGTAAAGGACGGATGTGACGGGCAGCGCGCGCCGCGGCGGCCTCCGGAGATCGCTTGGCAGATCGCCTACTTGGCAGATCGCCGCCGACCGGGTAATCGACACCACCTGCCTGGAGACACGGAACTGAAATCCCTTCGTACGCCGCTGGCGCTTCTGCTCATTTCCTTGGGTGTCATCGCCGCTGCGTGGTGGTGGCTGGCCAAGCCCATCACGCTTGCGCGCGCGCCCATCGAACTCGATTCGAAGGTGCAATGCGTGTCCTACGCGCCGTTCCGGGGACAGCAGAGCCCGCTCGATCCGACCACCCATATCGAGGCCGAGCAGATCGAGCAGGATCTGGTGCAACTCGCCAAGATCAGCGAGTGCGTGCGCACCTATTCGATCGAGAACGGGCTCGACCAGGTGCCGGCCATCGCCTCCCGCGTGGGCATCAAGGTCATCCAGGGCATCTGGCTCGGCTCGAACAAGCTGAAGAACCAGCAGCAGATCGGCATCGCCGTCGACCTGATCAAGCGCTATCCGAGCGTGATCACGGCGGTCGTGGTCGGCAACGAGGTGCTGCTGCGCGGGGAGATGACCACCGCCGATCTCGCCGCGGCCATCCGCAGCGTCAAGGCGCAGGTCAAGGTGCCCGTCACCTATGCCGACGTCTGGGAGTTCTGGCTGCGCAACCGCGAACTCTACGACATCGTCGATTTCGTCACCGTTCATATTCTCCCATATTGGGAGGACATGCCGGTCCGCGCCAAATTCGCGGCCTCCCATGTCGATGCCATCCGCCAGCAGGTCGGCGTGGCGTTTCCCGGCAAGGAGATCCTGATCGGCGAGACCGGCTGGCCGAGCGAGGGCCGCATGCGCGAGGGCGCGCTGCCGTCGCGCGCCAACCAGGCCCGCGTCGTGTCGGAGATCCTGAGCCTCGCCAAGCGCGAGAATTTCCGCGTCAACCTGATCGAGGCCTATGACCAGCCCTGGAAGCGCAAGCTCGAGGGCACGGTCGGCGGCTATTGGGGCCTGATCAGCGACGACACGCGCGCGCTGAAATATCCGCCGGGCGAGCCTGTCAGCAACTATCCGATGTGGAAGCTGCAGATGGCGGCGGGCATGGTCCTGTCCTTCTTCGTCTTCGTGACCGGCTGGCTGACCATGCGCCGCCGGCCCTGGCCGCCGCACGTCTCGGCCTGGATCGGGGTCGGCATCTCCGCCACGACGGCCGGCGTGCTGCTCGGCATGGCCGCCGACAAGATGTTCTATGAGAGTCTCGGTCTCGGCGGCTGGCTGCAATGGGGCGCGTTGCTGGCCGCCGGCGTGCTGGCGCCGATCCTGGCCGCCAACGCCGCCATGGCCGGGCGGCCGCTGCCGACCTTCCTCGATCTGCTCGGGCCGAATGACGGCCGCAAGCAGCTCAAGATCACCTACGCGCTCGGCCTCGTGCTTGTCGTCACCGTGCTGATCGCGGCGGAGACGGCGCTGGGCTTCGTGTTCGACCCGCGCTACCGCGACTTCCCGTTCGCCAGCCTGACCATGGCCGTGGTGCCGTTCGCGATGCTGCTCGGCAATCGTCCGGCGCAAGGGCCGCGGCCGATCGCCGAGGCCAGCTTTGCCGGCCTGCTCGCAATCTCGTCGGTCTACGTGATCTACAATGAAGGCCGCGACAATTGGCAGGCGCTGTGGACCTGCGCGATGTACCTGACCCTGGCGTTCACGCTGTGGCGGGCGCGGGCCGCGCAAAGCCGAGGATGAGCAAGCCGATCGCCAGGCCCGACAGCACGATGTTGTAGAGCACGATGCCGAGCCCGGCGGCGATCAGACCGCCGGTCAGGAGCACGATCGACGGCCGCATCACGTGCAGCGTGGCGATGACGAGCGCGGTCAAGCCGAACACCGAATTCTTGAACAGCGTGGTCGCGACCGCCCGGCTCTTGCAGGCCAGCGTCTGCAAACCCGGGTCGCAGGCCAGCGCGACGCTGGACAGCTCGATTGCGAGATAGCGCAGATAGAGGGCATAGCCGACGGTGACGAAGCCGACGATCAGGAGCCATTGCACCTGATACGGCGAGAGGCGGAACGGGGTCTTTTTCATGCGCGGGACTATGCTGCGGAACGGATCGCCGGACAAGCCGCAATGCCGCTTCACGGACTGCTTTCACAGTCCGCCACAAGCGGCTTTCGCAATGGGATGATTCGGGGTCAGGAACGGCGGAAGAACGACGACAGCGCCGACGGCTGCTGCTCCGGCTTCGGCGCCTCGGCCGGGGGCGGCGGCGGGGCCGCGGCGGCCGGCGGCTCCTCGCGCTTGCCATGACGCTGCTGCTGTTGCGCCTGCGGTGGCAGGTAGCGGCGGCGCTGCACCGGCTTCTGGACAGCCGCGGCGGGCGCGGCCGGCTTGGCCTCCGTGCTCTCAGGCTCTTCGCCGACCGCCAGCCGCTGGCCGTCATACACGGTGGTCTCGCAAGGACGCTGGGTCTCGGCCAGGGCCGCACAGATTCGCGCGGCCGCCGCCGCATCGGTCAGCGGGCCGGCGCCGAGGCGCAGCTGCATGCCGGGGCCGCTGCGGCCTTCCTTCAGCATGATGATCGGCCGGAGCGCGGCAAGGTCGGGATTGCTCTTGGCCAGCCCGCGCCACAGCGCCCGCAGGCCGGCGATGGAGTTGGCGCCGCCGAGATCGACCGCGAACTCGGTCTTCTGGACGGCCGTCGCGGCAGCTTCCGCCGTGTCAGCGGCCTTGGCTGCAACGTCTCCTGTGTCGACTTTGGCCAGCCTGTCGGCGTCAGCTGGTTTGGTGGCCAGTTCCGGCTTCGGCTTGTCGGCGCTCGCCGCAGCAGACGGGGTTGCCGCGGGCTGCGCGGCATTCGTCGCAGCCGCTCCGCCGGGGACGGGCATGAACGGCGACAAGTTAGCGAAGGCAGGCAGGGAACTCGGCAAGGAACTCGGCAAGGAACTCGGCGACGAAGTCGACGGCGTGGATCCGGACGAGGCCGCCGCGGGTGGCTGCGAATCAACCGCCGCGATCTGCGGCAGTGGTGCGGATTTGGGCGCGGAGGTCTGATTCGATCCGGCCTGGACGCTCTGCTTGGCCAATGCGCCCGTCACCGATTCGAGGCCCTGCTCGAGGACGGTCACGCGGGCATAGAGCCGGTCGCGGTCGGCGTTGAGCGTCTCGATGGCAGCTCCGAGCTGCCGCGCCTCGCCCTGGGTGTCCCGCGCGAGCGACTGCAGCAGCTGCGCCTGGCGCGAGAAATCGGCCGCGGAAATGCGGTCTTTTCGCCATCCTTGCGCCGCCTGGCTGACGAAGATGGCCAAGCCCACGGCACCGACGGCCCCGGCTCCCCACCAGCCCAGCCGCCACATCGCGCGGCGATCGAGCTCGTTCTCGTCGGCAAACAGTCCGGGCAGCGTTCCGCCGGTCTTCTCAACTCCATGCGCGCCGGCTGATTTGTGGGAGTCCTTAGCCATGAACCTGCCTTAATCGAATCACGAAGCGAACATTAACAGGAAAACCCGTATGGGTTTCAGTCGCTGCAGGTTTGCCGCGTGCCGAAAACGATTTATGACAGCGCCACCTGTGCCGCTCAGCTTTTCCCAGGATGTTTGATGACCGCTCGATCCAGTCTGACCATTGTGCTCGCGGCCGGCGAGGGCACGCGGATGCGCACGAGCGTGCCAAAGGTGCTGCATCCCGTCGCAGGCGAATCACTGCTGGCCCACGTGCTGGCGGCCGCTCCGAAAGGGGACGGCGCCAGCATCGCCGTGGTGATCGGCCCTGACCACGCCGCGGTCGAGAAGGAAGCAAGGCGCCTGCGCCCCGACGCCAATATCTTCGTCCAGCGCGAGCGGCTCGGCACCGCGCATGCGGTGCTGGCGGCGCGCGAAGCGATCGTACGCGGGGCCGACGACCTTCTCGTCGCGTTTGGTGACACGCCATTGATCACCGCCGAGACCTTTGCGCGGCTGCGCGCGCCGTTGGCGCAGGGCGCAGCGCTGGCCGTGCTCGGCTTTCGCGCGGTCGATCCGACCGGCTATGGACGGCTGCTGATGGATGGATCGAAGCTAATCGCCATTCGCGAGCAGGCCGATGCCTCAGAGGCTGAGCGCGCGATCACGCTGTGTAATGCCGGCGTGATGGCGCTGAGCGGCCGGCACGCGCTGGCGATCCTCGACAAGATCGGCAACGCCAACAGCAAGTGCGAATACTATCTCGTCGATGCGGTGGCGATTGCGCGCGAGCAGGGGCTCGACGCGGTCGTCATTGAAACCTCGGAGGACGAGGTACGCGGCATCAACACCAAGGCGCAACTCGCGCAGGCCGAGGCCGTGATGCAGGCCCGGTTGCGGCAGGCGGCCATGGACGCTGGCGTGACGCTGATCGCGCCGGAGACCGTCTATCTCGCGGCAGACACGACCTTCGGCAAGGATGTCACGATCGAGCCGTTCGTCGTCATCGGCCCCGGCGTTTCGATCGGCGACGGCGCCATCGTGCATTCGTTCTCGCACATCGTGCAGTCGACGCTCGGCCGCAACAGCCTGCTCGGTCCGTTCGCACGGCTGCGGCCGGGCACGTCGCTGGGCGATGGCGCCAAGATCGGCAATTTCGTCGAAGCCAAGGCCGCCGTGCTGGAGCCGGGCGTCAAGGTCAACCATCTGTCCTACATCGGCGATGCCCATGTCGGCGCCAACTCCAACATCGGCGCCGGCACCATCACCTGCAACTATGACGGCTTCAACAAGTACAAGACCACGATCGGCGAAGGCGCGTTCATCGGCACCAACACCTCGCTGGTGGCGCCGATCAATATCGGCGCGCGCGCTTATATCGGCTCAGGCTCTGTGATCACGCGCGACGTGCCGGATGACGCGCTGGCGCTCGAGCGCAGCCCGCAGACGACGCGCGAAGGCGCGGCGGCGCGCTTCCGGAGCGCCAAGCAACGCCAGAAGAAATGAGAATGTGAGGCCACGATCGAGGATCGCTGCCTCTGCGGCGCGAGCGCGCTCCCCGAACTTACTGGTCGTCGTCCTGGAACTCGGCAAACATCGCGCGCGTCAGGCGCCAGCCGCGGCGCGTGGCGTGCTTGACCGGTTCATCGCTGCGATGCTTGATCGGCATCGGCTTGAGCTCGTGACCCATGGTGGGCGGCGGCCAGTGGGCCAGATGGCTCCCGGACGTGGGATGCGACAGGCTCAGTGAGCTCGTGCCTTTGGGATCAGTGGGGCGGCGGCTGGTGGTCATGGCGTCCTCTCCGACGCGACAGTTTCGTCGCGAAAGCGTTGACCGGGCGTTAAGGCCGCCTCGAACCGGACCTCCGCATCGAACCGGAGTTGCGGGCCGATATCTCGGTTAAGGCTGCCACTTAACCCTGTCGCAATCCGCAATAATTATTGAATCCTGAAAGCGCGCGGTTTTCGTTAAGACAATGCCACGCATTTGAATCTCTCTCGACGATTTGGGGACTAGCGCTGATGTGCGGAATCATCGGGATCCTGGGACGCGGGCCGGTTGCCGAGCATCTCGTCGATTCCCTCAAGCGTCTGGAGTATCGCGGCTACGACTCCGCGGGCGTTGCCACTCTCGAAGGTGATCACCTCGATCGGCGCCGCGCCGAGGGCAAGCTCAAGAACCTCGAGAAGCGGCTCGAACGGGAGCCGTTGAAGGGCCATGCGGGCATCGGCCACACGCGCTGGGCGACGCATGGCAAGCCGACCGAGAGCAACGCGCATCCGCACGCGACTGATAACGTTGCGGTGGTGCATAACGGCATCATCGAGAATTTCCGGGAACTACGTGCCGAGCTGGAAAAGCAGGGCGCCAAGTTCGCCTCGGAGACCGACACGGAGACGGTCGTCCATCTCGTCAATTCCTATCTGCTGAAGGGTCATTCGCCGCAGCAGGCGGTGGCTGCATCCCTGCCGCAGCTCAAAGGCGCATTCGCGCTGGCCTTCCTGTTCAAGGGCCACGGCAATCTGCTCATCGGTGCGCGCAAGGGCTCGCCACTGGCGATGGGCTATGGCGATGGCGAGATGTTCCTCGGCTCGGATGCCATTGCGCTGGCGCCGTTCACCGACACGATCAGCTATCTCGATGACGGCGACTGGGTCGAGATCACCCGCGAGTCCGGTATCATCCACGATGCCTCAGGCGCGGTGGTGAAGCGCGAGGTGCTGAGATCCGGCGCGTCGTCGTTCCTGGTCGACAAGGCCAACTATCGTCACTTCATGGCGAAGGAGATCCACGAGCAGCCGGAGGTCGTCGGCCACACGCTCGCGCGTTACGTCGACATGGGCACCGAGCGCGTCGCGTTGCCGGCGCGGCTGCCGTTCGACTTCAAGGACATTCAGCGCATCTCGATCACCGCCTGCGGCACCGCGAGCTATGCCGGTTTCGTCGCAAAATACTGGTTCGAGCGCTTCGCCCGCGTCCCGGTCGAGCTCGATGTCGCCTCGGAGTTCCGCTACCGCGAGGCGCCGCTGCGCAAGGGCGATCTCGCCATCTTCATCTCGCAGTCCGGCGAGACGGCCGACACCCTGGCGGCGCTGCGCTATGCCAAGTCGCAGGGCGTGCACACGCTGTCGGTCGTCAACGTGCCGACCTCCACGATCGCGCGCGAGAGCGAGATCGTGATGCCCACGCTCGCCGGTCCCGAGATCGGCGTCGCCTCCACCAAGGCCTTCACCTGTCAGCTAATGGTGCTGGCGGCGCTGGCGATCGCGGCCGGCCGCGGTCGCGGCGAACTCTCCGAAGCCGACGAGACCAAGCTGGTGCATGGCCTCGTCGAGGTGCCGCGCCTGATCGCAGCGGCCCTGACGACGGAGCTGCAGATCGAGAAGCTCGCGCGCGAGATCGCCAAGTCGAAGGACGTGCTCTATCTCGGCCGCGGCACCTCCTATCCGCTGGCGCTGGAAGGCGCGTTGAAGCTGAAGGAGATCTCCTACATTCACGCCGAGGGCTATGCCGCAGGCGAGCTCAAGCACGGCCCGATCGCGCTGATCGACGAGACCATGCCGGTCGTCGTCATCGCGCCCTATGACAAGGTGTTCGAGAAGACGGTGTCGAACATGCAGGAGGTCGCCGCGCGCGGCGGCAACATCATCCTGATGACCGACGCCAAGGGCGCGGAGGAGGCGACCGTGGAGTCGCTGGTGACGATCACCATGCCCGACATGGCCGCGACCTTCACACCGATCGTGTATGCGATCCCGGTGCAGCTGCTGGCGTATCACACGGCCGTGGTGATGGGCACGGACGTCGACCAGCCGCGCAATCTGGCGAAGTCGGTGACGGTGGAGTAGAGGCGCCGCTCTCGGCTCGTTTCAGGGTTGCGACCAGCGTCCGCAAATTCAGTGTCATCCCGGCGAACGCCGGGATCCATAACCACCGCGCTTCATGGCTGGCAGCGCTGGCAGCTCCAGCCGGCCCCAAACCGCCTGCTGGGAGTATGGGTCCCGGATCGGCGCCCGCCAACGCTGTCGCGTTGTCGGGCTTGTCCGGGACGACACCGGTTTTTGTTCGCGCTCACGCTTCATTTGGGCGCGAGCGTGCGATCCTTTTGAATGACGCGGCAGTCGTGCCGAACTCCCCCGCGCTTGCCATCTGATCCGCAATCCGACATGCGTGCGGGCGATGACTCCGGCAGCGGATCGGTCAGTCCGCTTCATGATGGCGCTCTCCATGGCTCTCGACACCTGGCTGCTGTTTCTGCTCACGAGCATCGGCATCTCCCTGACGCCCGGACCGAACGGCTTGCTGGCCCTGACGCACGGGGCGCTGCATGGTGGGCGCAAGACGCTGTTCACGATCGCCGGCGGCCTGATCGGCTTCGTCCTGATCATGGCGCTGTGCATGTTCGGCATCGGCGCGCTGGTGCAATCCTCGATCACCTGGCTCGTGGTCCTGAAATGGGTCGGCGGGCTCTATCTTGCCTGGCTCGGCATCAAGCTGTGGCGATCGCCGCCGGTGGCGGTCGATATCGGCCAGGGACCGGTCAGGGCGAGCTGGCATTCGCTGTTTCGGGCGGGCTTCCTGACCGCGGCGACCAACCCGAAATGCCTGCTGTTCTTCAGTGCCCTGTTGCCGCAATTCATTGATCCCACGCGCAGCCTCGCGGTGCAGTTCGGCATCGTGGCCATCACCTATACGATCACGGAGTTCCTGACCGAGGTCGCCATTGCCAGCGCAGCGGCCCGGGTCCGGCCGTGGCTGGCGCGGGCCGGGCGGCGCTTCAACCAGGTTTGCGGGGGCATCTTCATCGCTGTCGGCCTCGCCCTGCCGCTGCGCAGCGCCTAGCGCGGCGAATTGAGGCAGGGCGGGCTCGCTGGGGCCAAACCGGCGGCTCAGCCCCGCATATGAGGTCCCTCGAGCCCGGCTGGCCAGCCACAGGCGGGCGTCAAACCGCGCAGCTGTGTCGGAAAGGGGGCGTTGCCCTTCCAAAAATCTGCTAAGACCCTAGCTGAGAATTGATCCGATCCGGAAGTCCGCATGAGTTCCCGCGACGACCTGCCGCCTGAGACCGATCCCTTGGCCGATGCTCAGGCCGAGACGCCCCACCATGGGTTGATGTTCCGGTTTCGCAATTATTTCCTGACCGGCCTCGTCGTGGCCGGGCCCGTGGCCATCACCCTGTACATCACCTGGTGGTTCGTGACCTGGGTCGACGGGCTGGTGCGCCCGTTCGTGCCGCTGGTCTACCGCCCCGAGACCTATCTGCCGTTCGGCGTGCCCGGCTCCGGCCTGATCGTCGCCGTGATCGGCCTGACGCTGCTCGGCTTCCTGACCGCCAACCTGATCGGCCGCACCTTGGTCGATCTCGGCGAGCGGCTGCTCGGGCGCATTCCGGCGGTGCGTGCGATCTATCGCGGCCTCAAGCAGGTGTTCGAGACGCTGTTCTCCGGCAAGGGCTCGAGCCTGCGCCGCGTCGGCCTGGTCGAGTTTCCGTCGCCGGGCATGTGGTCGATCGTGCTGATCTCGCAGCCGCCGAGCACGGAAGTCGCAAGCCGTCTGCCGGGCGATGATGAGCAGATCTCGGTCTTCCTGCCTTGTGCGCCCAACCCGACCACCGGCTTCTTCTTCTATCTGCCGAAGAGCAAGATCATCGAGGTCGACATGAGCGCCGAGGATGCGGCGACCCTGATCATGTCCTGCGGTGTGGTGCAGCCTGGCTCCGACGCACAGAAGAAAGCCGCCGCGCTCGCCACCATGGCCAACGCCGCGCGCATCGCCAACGCCCCGGTGCAGCCGGCGCCGCGCCTGGAGCCGGAGCCGGCCAAGGCCGACTAGGCGAGCCCGACGCGCATCGTCATGTCCGCAGCGATGGCCGATCCGCCTTCGAACAGGAATGACGACACGCGCCGTCTTCTCATGAGCCGACTTGCTTAGCCGGCGTCCTGCGGGACGAAGACGCGGAGGCGATGCCCGTCCGGATCGAGCGCGACAAAGGTCGTGCCGAAATCCATGCGTGTCGGTTCCTGAATGATGCGGAGGCCGCGCGCCTTCCAATCCCCGTGCAGTCGCTCGACCTCACCCACGCCGGACACGGCGAACGCGGTTTCGACCGACCCCGCCGCGCCAGCCGCGGCCGGCTCGACCGTGTGCCGCGACCACAAGCCCAGCATGATGCCCTCGCGCAGCGGCAGCATGGCAAAGGTCGGCGATTGCTCGATGACGGGAATGCCCAGCAGGTCTGAGTAGAAGGCGGCGCTGTTCGGCGGGTTGTCGACATACAGGATCAGGAAATTGAACTCGGGCATCGTCGTGTCTCCGGTGCTGGCGCCGGCATCGGCGCGTCGACTGATCCAGTAGCGGAGCGTGCTGCCAGATTCTGTCAGCAGTGTTCGGCGGTGTGCGAGAAGCGGCCGGTCGTGCGCAGAGCGGCATTTTGCGCCGCATGATGATGCTGCCAGGGCACAGCCATTCGTCGTCGGCGCCCCTACAACCTGTGGGCGGTGGTGTCCCAATCCGCCGCCATGGAAACATTGAGCCAACAAAAGTAAGGCGTAGGGGAGGCGTAGAATGAGACGTATGAGTCAGGCGTCAATGCTGTGCGGAATGGCGCTGTCCGGAGCGTGGCTGACGCTGAGCCAACCAGCATCCGCCCAAACAACCTACACGCGTATCCAGGCCTTCGGTGACAGCTACGCCGACACGGGCAATCTCTGGACCTTCACCGGCGGCATCGGCAAGCTGCCGCTGTATCCGACCGGGCGCTTCAGTGGCGGCACCAATTTCGTCGACACCACCTCGGCGCTGCTCGGCATTCCCCAGCTCAACTACGCGATCGGCGGCGCGACCAGCGGCACGACCAACGTCGCGGGGCCCGGCATTCCCGGCTTCGTTCAGGAATGGAGCGGACTGACGGGGTTCTCCGGCAAGATCGCCTCGACCGATCTCGTCGAGATTTCGATCGGCGGCAATGACGCGCGCGCCTATTACCGTGCGGGCGGCACGTTTGCCGGCGCGCCAACCGCGGCGGCGGTCACCGCGCAGCAAGCCATGACCGGCATCAACGCGCTGGTCGGCGCCGGCGCGCGCAGCATCGTGTTCACGGCCGGCGATGTCAGCACCTTGCCGGAGGCGGTCGGCAACGCCAATGCGCCGACCGGCAAGCTCTACAGCACGACCTACAACAGCCTGATGCAGGCCTCGCTTGCGAACGTGGCGCGCAACGGCGTGCGCGTCGAATATGTCGATACGAGCCTCATCGGCTCCCTGATCCAGGCCAATCCGCAGCGCTACGGCTTCAGCAATGTCGGCGCCTGTCCGGTCGCCTGCATCGGCAATCCGGCGCTGCAGAACCAGTATCTGTTCTATGTCGACGGCGTGCACCTGACCTCGCACGGCTTCGAGGTGCTCGGGCAATACATCGTCAACCGCCTCAATGCGCCGCTGACCTTCGCGCCGCAGGGCGACGTCGCATCTATCACCGCGATGGGCTTCGCCTCGACCTTGTTCGGCAAGCTCGATCAGTTCCGCGAGACCGCGGGCTTCGCGCCGTCGGCGATGAACTCTTATGGCGCCATCATCACCAAGGCGCCTTCCGTGAAGGCGCCGCCATTGGCCGCGGTCAACCCGTGGTCGTTCTACATGCAGGGCAATGGCGGGATCAGCGATCGCCACGGCAACGGCGCCGCGAACGGCTTCAATCTCGACAGCGTCGGCGGCACGATCGGGGTCGAGTACCGGCTGTCGGCGAACGCCATGATCGGCACCGCGTTCGACTATTCCAATCCCAAGGCACGGCTGTTCGGCAATGCGGGCACGACGGATGCGAACTCCTATCAGTTCGGCCTCTACGGCGCATGGGCGAGCAGCAACCTGTTTGCGCAAGCCCTCGCCACGATCGGCCACCAGGACTATCGCAACACGCGGCCGGGCGTGGTCGACACCATCACCTCGAATCCCGGCGGCACGACCTTCGTCGTCGCCGGCAAGGCCGGCTATCTGTTCGATGCCGGCACGGCGAAGCTCGGCCCGATCGGCGGCCTGACCTATGCCCGCGCCAGGGTCGACGGCTTCACCGAGGCCGGCGATCCCGCGCTGACGCTGACGGTCGGCTCGCAGACGGCGGAGACCCTGGTCGGTAGTGTGGGCGTGCAGCTGCGAACGCCGTTCCAGGCGCAGGGCGCCACGATCAATCCGTATCTGAACCTGACGCTCGATGACGACATCATCGGCAACGGCCGCCTGATCCAGTACAGCGCGACCTCTGCGCCTGTCATCGTCAACAACTGGAACGTCCCGAACAGCACGTCGCATAATGTCTACGGCCGTGTGACCGCGGGCGTGGTCGCGCCGTTCTGGAGCAACGTGGCGCTGACGGCCAACGTGTCGCGGACGATCGGGCGGACCGGCGGCGACGACTTCTATGGCAGCGGGGGCTTGAAGGTCTCGTTCTGAGATCGGTCGGAGCAGCAGGCGCTGGGGGGCGCGGCTGCTGCTCGGATCAGGAGAGGGGCAGTCCGGAAGGGCTGCCCCTCCGTTTTCGCGTGTTCCGTTTCGTCATCGAACCCGGATAGTCTTTCGGGAGCCTCGTTGGAATCGGAGTTGTTGTCATGCCCCCAAGCATTGCCGTCATCGCGCCCGGCGCCATGGGCAGCGCCATCGCCGCTCGCCTTGCCGAGCACGGCTGCAAGGTGCTGACCTCGCTGGAGGGCCGGAGCGCCGCGACGCAAGCGAGGGCGGCGGCGTCCGGAATGATCGGCGCCGGCGAGGCCGAGATCGCGGCTTGCGACATCATCCTGTCGATCGTGCCGCCCGGCGAGGCCGTGGCGCTGGCGGAGCAGCTCGCGACGGTCATCAACCGGAGTGCCAAGAAGCCGGTCATCGTCGATTGCAACGCGGTCAATGTCGAGACCATCCGGACCATCGAGGACATCGTGCTGTCCTCAGGCGCGCGTCTGGTCGACGCCGCCATCATCGGCCTGCCGCCCAAGCCCGGCACGAAGGGACCGGCGCTCTATGTCAGTGGCGAGGCCGCGGCCGATGTCGCCGTGCTTGGTCAGCTCGGGCTCGACTTGCGCCCGATCGACGGGCCGATCGGCGCCGCCTCGGCGCTGAAGATGTCCTACGCCGGGATCAACAAGGGCCTGACCGGGCTCGGCGCCGCGATGGTGTTGGCGGCAACCCGCGCCGGCGCAGCGGATGCGCTGCGTGACGAGCTCGCGCTCAGCCTGCCGCACGTCCAGGCACGGCTCGCCAATGCGCTGCCGGACATGCTGCCCAAGGCCTATCGATGGGTCGCCGAAATGCGCGAGATCGCGGGCTTCCTGGGGGACGATCATCCGGCCGCGCTGATCTACGAGGGCTTTGTGCGGCTGTTCGAGCACATCGCGGCGGACGTGCAGGGCGAGGGCACCGAGGCGGCGCAGCTGGTGGCGTTTGCGGAGAGCTGCAAGGCGAAGCCGTCGTGATAGCAGCGTAGATTCCATGGGGGAGCGGTGAGCGAGCCCTTCCGATAGGTTTGGGTTTCCACACTCGAACCCTCGGAGAGTCAGATGCAGATATTGACTTTTGGCGCGCCCACCGCGGCAAACATTGGCACAATTTTCGCTGCGATTGAACTCAGTCAGAAGACCTGGCTGGTCACGGTGCACAGTCCCGATCAGGGGCGCATGTCGCGCTACAAGCTGGAGGGCGGCGATCACGCCGGCCTGCTAGCGTTGATCGCCAAGATCCGGGTCCGAGCGGCGCAGAAGCTCGGATCGGAGCCGCGCGTGGCGAGTTGCTACGAGGCCGGCTATGACGGCTTCTGGCTGCACCGGCTGCTGGTGGCGGCTGGGATCGACAATCTGGTGTTCGACCCGGCCAGCATCGCAGTCGAGCAGCGGGCGCGGCGGGCGAAGACCGACCGGATCGACGGCGAGCTGCTGCTGCGGACGCTGATGGCTCATTTGCGCGGAGAGCCGCGGGTAGTCCGGATCCTCCGGGTGCCGACAGTCGAGCAGGAGGACGCCCGGCGGATCAGCCGCGAGCGCGACCGATTGGTTACCGAGCAGACTGCCCATACCAACCGGATCAAGGCGCTGCTGCGGCTGTCCGGGCTTCAGGTCGGCAACCCGCGCCGCCGCAACTGGCTCACCTGGCTGGAGCAACAACGTGACTGGCAGGACCAGCCGCTGCCGCCCCATGTCATGGCCGAGGTCAAGCGCGAGCACGCGCGTCTGATGCTGGTGCGCGAGCAGCTCGCGGCGCTGGAGCAGAGCCAGGATACGACGCAGGCCTCTGCCGTTCCCGCGAGAATGGCCACGCGGCGGGAGCAGCTGCAGCGGCTCAAGGGTGTCGGACCGGCGTTTGCCATCACCCTGGTTGGTGAGCTGTTCTACAAGGAGTTCCGCAACCGGCGCGAGGTCGCGAGCTATTGCGGCCTGACGCCGAGCCCATGGAAGAGCGGCGGCATCGATCGCGAGCAGGGCATCAGCAAGGCGGGCAATCCGCACGTCCGTCAGAAGGCGATCGAGCTGACTTGGCTCTGGATCCTTCATCAGCCGGACAGCGCGCTCAGCCGATGGTTCAGGGCCCGCACGCTCAACGCCGGCAAGCGTGCCAGGCGCATCGCAATCGTGGCCCTGGCGCGCAAGCTCATCGTGGCACTGTGGCGCTATCTCGAGACCGGCCTGGTGCCTGAGGACGCGCTGATGAAGGCCTAAAGACGGATTTGCGATCAGGCCCGCGGCTCGCCGCGGTCTTGCGAGGATGGATGATGACCGTGCCACCCTAGGGCTGTACCACCAGCCGTCTTGTAGATAGGTCTCATCCTCCTGGCTTCTCGCCGCAAGCATGCGGAACATGGGCTCGGATGCCGTCATCATCCGACCGGATATGAGGTGATGCAGCGGACAAGCTGCAGGATCTTCGAAGCCAGTCCTCGACCGTAGACCGCCGATACCCAGGCCGGCATCGCCATGCCAACCGCAAAGCCGCCGTCCGCTACAGCGCTACATGGAGAGCGCGCGGCCGTCGGCTTTGCTCCACCAACCAGTCCGCCTCAAGGATACGAACGAAAGCAGCCCCCAACCTATCATAGAGCCTTGACTCACAAGACCCCATATGAGGGTGGGCAAAGGCGCGCCCATCTCGTCATTGGTGTCCAGCTCTTCGACGCGCCGTGCCCACCGCCCACGATCGCCGGCGCGGATGGTGGGCACGCGTCGCCTTCGGCGTCGCTTTGCCCACCCTACAAATGTTACCCCGCCGTCAGCAGCGGGATCGCCTCGTCGCGCTCGTAGAGATACAGCAGGCAGCGCAGCGCGTCGCTGCGCGGGCCCTTCAGCTTGGGATCGTCCTTCAAAATCCGCAGCGCCTCGTCGCGCGCTTGCGTGATCAGCTGCGCATGCACCTCGGGGCGGGCAATACGGTAGCCGGGCAGGCCGCTCTGGCGGATGCCGAGAACGTCGCCTTCGCCGCGCAGCTTGAGATCCTCCTCGGCGATGCGGAAGCCGTCGGTGGTCTCCCTGATGACCGCGAGCCGCGCCTTCGACATCTGTCCGAGCGGCTCGTGATAGAGCAGGATGCAGGTCGAGGCTTCCGAGCCGCGGCCGATGCGGCCGCGCAGCTGGTGCAATTGGGCCAGGCCGAAGCGCTCGGCATTCTCGATCACCATGATGGTCGCGGCGGGCACGTCGACGCCGACCTCGACCACCGTCGTTGCAACGAGCAGCCGCAGCTCATGCGCCGCGAAGCGGCCCATGACGTCGTCCTTCTCGCTGCCCTTCATCTTGCCGTGGACGAGGCCGACGCGCTCGCCGAAGCGCTCGCGCAGGCTCTCGTACCGGTCGGTGGCGTTGGTGAGGTGATCGATGCCCTCGGCCTCGGACTCCTCGACCAGCGGGCAGATCCAATACACCAGCTTGCCGGCGTCAAGCGCGCGGCCGACCGCATCGATGACCTCGGTGCGCCGGGTGTCGGCCACGGCGCGGGTGTCGATCGGCTGCCGGCCGGCCGGCTTCTCGCGCAGCTCGGAAATGTCCATATCGCCGAAATAGGTCAGCACCAGCGTGCGCGGAATTGGCGTCGCCGACAGCACGAGCACGTCGACGGCCTCGCCCTTCGATGTCAGCGCCAGCCGCTCGCGGACGCCGAAACGATGCTGCTCGTCGACGATGGCAAGCGCGAGTGACTTGAAGATGACGTCGTCCTGGATCAGCGCATGCGTGCCGACCAGCAGGTCGATCTCGCCCGCTTCCAGCCGGGCGAGAATGTCGCGGCGCTCCTTGCCCTTCTCGCGGCCGGTGAGAATGGCGACGTTCATGCCGGCGCGCTCGGCGAGCGGCGCGATCGTCTTGGCGTGCTGCCGCGCGAGGATTTCGGTCGGCGCCATCAGCGCAGCCTGCTTGCCGGCCTCCGCCACGGCCGCCGCTGCGAGCAGCGCCACCACCGTCTTGCCGGAGCCGACATCGCCCTGCAGCAGCCTGAGCATGCGCACCGGCTTTTCGAGATCGGCTGCGATCGCCTCGATCGCCTGAGCCTGCGAATTGGTCAGCGCATAGGGCAGGGCGTCGATGATCATGCGGCGCAGACGGCCGTCGCCGGCGTGACGGTTGCCGGCCGGGCGGCGCAGTTGCGCGCGCACCAGCGCCAGCGCCAATTGGCCGGCGAGCAGTTCGTCGAAGGCGAGGCGTGACCAGAACGGGTTCTCGGGGAGGATATCCGTCAGCTCCTGCGGGACGTGCACCCGCGTCAGCGCCTCCCGCAGCGAGGGGAAGTTGCAGCGGCTCAGCACCTCCGGGCTGATCCATTCCGGCAAATCCGGCAGCTTGGTCAGCGCCGCGGCGATCGCGCGCCGCAGCGAGCCAAGCGCAAGCCCTTCGGTCAGCGGATAGACCGGGTCGATTCCTGACAGTTTGGCGAAAGCAGCCTCGTCGAGAATGGGGTGCGGATGAACGATCTGCGGCACGCCGTCGTACATCTGCACGGTGCCGGAGACGTAGCGCTTGGCGCCGACGGGAAGGATCTTCTCGATGTAGTCGCCCTTCGGCCGGAAGAACGTGAGAACGACGTCGCCGGTCTCGTCGCTGGCGTAAACCAGATAGGGCGCCCGGGCGTTACGCGACGGACGATGGCGATCGACGGTCACCTCCAGCGTCACCACCGTGCCAACCTCGGCGTCACGCACCTTCGGCCGGTTCCGGCGATCGATCACGCTGGCCGGCAGATGCAGCAAGAGGTCGACCAGACGCGGCGTCTCGTTGCAGCTCAGCAGATAGCGCAGCAGCTTGTCCTGCTTCGGCCCGACACCCGACAGGGTCGTGACCGGCGCGAACAGCGGGTTCAGGATGGCAGGGCGCATGGACCGAACACTTAATTTGCTTTGCAGGCCGGAATAGCCGTGATCGCCAAGACATCCACCTCTTTTTTCCCGTTTTCAGGCGGCCCGGCATGCCGGTTCTGCACCCCGAGAGGGCTGACAGGGGCGCGCCGCGCCGCTATATGAACCGCGCCCGGCACCGTCCGGGCTTTTGGCGTTGTCCTGCAGGAAGATCGCGATGACCGGAACGACCCGTTCGAGCCAAGGCCTAGACGACCGTCGCAAGCGGCTGCTGTTCCGCTGCTGGCATCGCGGCACCCGCGAGATGGACCTGATTCTCGGGCGCTTTGCCGACGCCGAGATCGGCACGCTGACCGAGGGCGAGCTGGACCAGCTCGAACAGCTCCTGGAGGTCTCCGATCCGGATTTCTACGCCGCGATCACCGGCGCCCGGCCGCTGCCGCCGGAGCAGACGCCGGCGCTGTTCGAGCGGATCAAGGAATTCCGCGCGGTGGACGCCGATTGATGAAGAGTCCAGTCAAGTCGCCCGCCGAGCACCTCGCGCCGGGACGCGCGCTCACGCTCGCCAATGTCGCCGAGGGCGCCGAAGGGCTCGTCGTCTCCGATCTCGCGCGCGCGATCGCCGCCCGGCCGAAGCCGCCGGCGGTCAGCCTTGCCGTGGTCTGCCGCGACGGCAACCGGATGCAGCAGCTGGCGCGGGCGCTCGACTTCTTCGCGCCGGATCTTCCGGTGATGCAGTTTCCGGCCTGGGACTGCCAGCCCTATGATCGCGTCTCGCCGCATGGCGGCATCCTCGCCCAGCGTGTCACGACGCTCGCGCGGCTGTCGCGCCTCGCCGGCAGCGACAAGCCGCTAATCGTGCTGACCACCGTCAACGCCATCGTGCAGCGCGTGCCATCGCGCGACACGATGGCGGGCCAGGCGCTGTCGGTGGCGCCGGGCCATGTCGTGCCGATGGATTCCGTGGTCGCCTGGCTGGAGCACAACGGCTACATCAGGGCCTCCACCGTTCGCGAGAGCGGCGAATATGCCGTGCGCGGCGGCATTCTCGATCTCTTCCCCGCCGGCCTCGACCAGCCCGTGCGCTTCGACTATTTCGGCGACAGCCTGGAATCGATCCGCACCTTCGACGCCGAGACGCAGCGCACCTTGCTCGACATGCGTGCGCTCGACCTCGTGCCTGTCTCCGAATTCCAGCTCGTCACCGACACCATCCGCCGCTTCCGCATGGGCTATGTCGCCGAGTTCGGCGCGCCCGACCGCGACGACGCGCTGTACGAGGCCGTCAGCGAAGGCCGCCGCTATCCCGGCATGGAGCACTGGCTGCCGCTGTTCCACGACAAGATGGAGACCCTGTTCGACTATCTGCCGAACACGCCCATCGTGATCGAGCCGCAGGGCGAGGACGCCGCGCGCGAGCGCTTCAAGCAGATCATCGACTATTACGACGCGCGCCGCGAGGCGATGGAGCATCCCGGCGGCGGCGCGATCTACAAGCCGCTGACCGTCGACCGGCTGTATCTGACGTCGACGGAGTGGGCCGAGCGGCTCGCCGCCGCTCCGCTTGCGAAGGTCACGCCGTTCGCCGTGCCGGAGAGCGCTGGCGTTGTCGACATCGGTGCGCGGGCCGGCCGCAACTTCGCGCCGGAGCGCAACGACGCCGCGGTCAACGTGTTCGAGGCCTTGGTCGCGCATGTGCAGGCGCTGCAGTCGGTGCGCAAGAACGTCGTGATCGCGCTGTGGAGCGAAGGCTCGCGCGACCGCATGGCCTCGATGTTGAAGGACCACAAGCTGATCCATGTCACCAGCGTCAACACCTGGCGCATGGTGCAGGCGACGCCGCGCAACGAGACCATGCTCGCGGTGCTCGGCCTGGAGACCGGGTTCGAGACCGACCAGATCGCCGTCATCTCCGAGCAGGACATTCTCGGCGACCGCTTGGTGCGGCCGCGCCGGGCCAGCCGCAAGCTCGACAATTTCATCTCGGAGGTGACGAGCCTCGGCGTGGGCGACATCGTCGTGCACGTCGATCACGGCATCGGCCGCTTCGTCGGTCTGCAGACGCTGGAGGTCGCCGGCGCGCCGCATGATTGTCTCGAGCTGCGCTATGCCGGCGAGACCAAGCTGTACCTGCCGGTCGAGAACATCGAGCTGTTGTCGCGCTACGGCTCCGACCAGACCAATGTCGAGCTCGACAAGCTCGGCGGCTCGGGCTGGCAGACGCGCAAGGCGAAACTCAAGAACCGCATCCGCGAGATGGCCGGCGAGCTGATCAAGATCGCCGCCGAGCGCATGCTGCACGAGGCGCCGAAGATGCCGGTGCAGGCTGGCCTCTACGACGAGTTCTGCGCGCGCTTCCCCTATGACGAGACCGAGGACCAGCTCGCCGCGATCCAGGCGACGCTCGGCGATCTCGAAGCGGGACGGCCGATGGACCGCCTGGTCTGCGGCGACGTCGGCTTTGGCAAAACCGAGGTGGCACTGCGCGCGGCGTTTGCGGTCGCGCTCGACGGCAAGCAGGTCGCCGTCGTCGTGCCGACCACCTTGCTCGCGCGACAGCATGCCAAGACCTTCACCGAGCGCTTCAAGGGCTTTCCGGTCAACGTCGCGCAGGCCTCGCGCCTCGTCTCCACCAAGGAGCTCAACCAGGTCAAGAAGGGCCTCACCGACGGCTCGGTCGACATCGTCGTCGGCACTCACGCGCTGCTCGGCAAGACCGTCAAGTTCCGCGACCTCGGCCTCGTCATCGTCGACGAGGAGCAGCACTTTGGCGTCAGTCACAAGGAGCGGCTGAAGCAGCTGCGCGCCGAAATCCACGTGCTGACCTTGTCGGCGACGCCGATCCCCCGCACGCTGCAACTTGCGCTGACGGGTGTCCGCGAGCTGTCGATCATCGCCTCGCCGCCGGTCGATCGTCTCGCCGTGCGCACCTTCGTCGCGCCGCATGATCCGGTGATGATCCGCGAGGCGCTGTTGCGCGAGCGCTATCGCGGCGGCCAAGCGTTCTACGTCGTGCCGCGCATCGACGATCTCGCCGAGGTCAAGGAGTTCCTCGACAAGACTGTGCCGGAGATGAAGGTCGCGGTCGCCCACGGCCAGATGGCGCCGACCGTGATCGAGGACATCATCTCGGCGTTCTACGACGGCAAGTTCGACATCCTCCTGTCGACCACGATCGTCGAATCCGGCCTCGACATTCCCCGCGCCAACACGCTGATCGTGCACCGCGCCGACATGTTCGGCCTCGCCCAGCTCTATCAGCTGCGCGGCCGCGTCGGCCGCTCCAAGCTGCGCGCCTATGCGCTGTTCACCCTGCCGTCGACCCACAAGGTCAGCGCGCAGGCGGAGAAGCGGCTCGGCGTGCTGCAATCCCTGGAGACGCTCGGCGCGGGCTTCCAGCTCGCCAGCCACGACCTCGACATCCGCGGCGCCGGCAATCTGCTCGGCGACGAGCAGTCAGGCCACATCAAGGAGGTCGGCTTCGAGCTCTACCAGTCGATGCTGGAGGAGGCGATCGAGAACCTCAAGGCCGGAATTACCGAGCCGACCGTCGACCGCTGGTCGCCGCAGATCACCATCGGCATGCCCGTGCTGATTCCGGAGGACTACGTCTCCGACCTCTCGGTGCGGCTGTCGTTGTACCGCCGGCTCGCCGATCTCGAGACCGACGAGGAGATCGAGAATTTTGCCGCCGAGCTGCGCGACCGCTTCGGCAAGCTGCCGGACGAGACGCGCTATCTGTTCAAGGTCGCCGCGATCAAGAACTACTGCCGGAGAGCCAATGTCGAGAAGGTCGACGCCGGCCCGAAGGGCGCCGTCATCGCCTTCCGCGACAACAGCTTTGCCTATCCGGATCGCCTCGTCGCCTTCATCAAGCGCCACGGCCAGGCCGCCAAGGTGCGCCCCGACATGAAGGTTGTGTTCCTGCAGGTGTGGGAGACGCCGGAGGAGCGCCTCGAAGGCACGACGGATATTCTGAAGGAGCTGGCGGAGCTCGCGGAGAAGAAGAAGGCGGCGTAATGCGCCGCCGGCTTCATGTCACCGAAGTTGCCAGCCGAAGTGCAAGGCAAGGCTGGCAATCAGGAACACCGAGACGATCGCAACGACGCTGACCCAATCGGTCTCCTCGCGAGATTGCCGGTTTTGCATGACGCATGCTCCGCTTTGTTGGATGCCCCCGAGTCCATCAGCGTGATTGCACCAAACGAGTAAGGCGGATGCGCGATCTGAACATGCACGCATTGGGCAGAGATCGTGATCGGAGACAACGGTCCGTAGGGTGGGCAAAGCGGCCGCCGTCAGGCGGCAGCGTGCCCACCGCCGGGCGGCGTGTTGCGCCGTGAGATGGTGGGCACGGCGCCGTCTGATCCCTTGCTTGTGGCGAGACCTTCCATGCGCCTTTGCCCACCCTACGGTCCGGCGTCGTTGGATAAGATCCGAGCTGATAACTCAATGCGTGATTGCGAGCGTAGCGAAGCAATCCAGAGTCCCATTGACGCCCTGGATTGCTTTGCTGCGTTCGCAATGACGGGGGACTAGCTGTGAATCAATCTCAAGACGCCGCGCGCTGCGGCTCGCCGTAGACGCGGGCCAGCAGCGTGCGCGCGGTATCGTTCGGCTGCAGCGCCGCGACGGTGATCGATGGCTCGCTGCGCGTGTCGCGCTTGCCGTGGGAGGTGTGGCGCATCACGCTGGAGAGGCGGCGGGCGATGGCGTGGGCGGAGCGCAGGTCGGTCTCGGCGAACACGACGACGACGGAGCCGTTGTCTTCATGGGTGCCGAAGTCCATCCGCCGCATCAGGCGGCTGATGATGCGGGCGCCATCATATTGCGCGCGCGGGTTGACCGGATCGAAGGCGAAGCGGGCGACGGCCAGGCTGCCGCCGCTCTTCTGGGTCTGGCTGACGGCGGTGGCGAAATCGCGCGCGAAGGCGGTGCGGGTGAGGAGGCCGGTCAAGGGATCGAGCATGCCGCCGGCTTCGATCGCGCGCAGAGTGCGGTTGAGGCGGCTCTCGAACGCGTGCTGTCGGATCAGCGGCAAGGCATGCGCCGCGATGCGCTGCGGCTCGCCGGCGATGATCTCGAGATTGGCGAGCTCCTGCAGCGGCGCCGGCTGGTTGGCGGTGACGACGACGCCGAGATTGCGGAAGCGGGTGTCCTCGGCGAGCACGGCGAGGAACGCATCGACCACGCGCGGCGAAAATCCTTCGCCGAGCACGATGCCATCGATGTCGCGGCTCGACAGATGCTTGGCGGCCGCCTCGATGCTCAATGCACCGACCACCGCCATGCGCTCGCCGAGCGCGACCGACAGGCCCGGCAGCGACGTGCCGCGGCCGAGCAGCAGCACGGTTGCGTCATTGAGCGGATCGGTGTCGGGCAGCGTCGCGTCCGGCGTCTTCTTCTCGTCGAGGCGACGAAGAACCGTCGTGTGCAACGTGCGGACCCGCAGCGCGGCGCGCAGCCGCGCCAGCAGGCGGTCGTGGTTGTCGCTGCCGTGCAGCGGAATGGCATTGTCGGGCAGGGCGGCGTCGCCCGGCGCGATCGCGATCATCGGGATATAGGGCTTGCGCGCGCTGACATGGCGCGACAGCGTGGCGATCTCGGAGGCTTCAGCGTCGTCCATCACCGCGAGCACGGCGGCCGGTTGAACCCGGGAGATCGCGCCGGCCGCATCGGCCCAACGGGTTTCGGTCGTCGGGAGAATTTGCGCCGCTGCAAGAGCCGCCGTCAGCGAAGGCCGCGTGGACTTGGAGACGATGAGGAGCGGGCCTTGTTGGGACATCCAGGGAAACTCAGGATACGCTGACGATACGTCGCGATCCTAGGTCTCTCCCGTTAACGCGGCGTCAACACTGTTCCGAACACGCAAGCGCTCCGCAGTCGTCCGGACGGCAGCTTCAGCCGCCTGAACTGGCACGGTCGCGGAAGGCCTCGACCATCAGCGGATTGAGGCCGAGTTCGGCCAGCGCCTCACGGGCGCGGGCGTTGTCCATCGCGCGTCCCGCCAAGCGATGTCCGCTCAGACGATCGGGCAGGGCGGTGAGCAGCGCGCCCTGGCCGAGCCGGCGCGACCATTCGTGCAGGTCCTGCGCGAGGAAGCGATAGCCGCCCACGGCCATGACGCCCGCCGGCGGCGCGGTGATCGAGATGGTGTCGTGGGCACGGTCGAGCCGCACGGCATATTCGGTGTCGACGAAATCGCGCGCCGGCGCCGGCATCAGCGAGTCGCTGGGCGGTGGCGGCGGCGCATAGGCGGCCAAGACGACCATGGGGCCACGCAGGCCGAGCGTGCCTTTCGGCGTCACCAGGATCTCGCCAGCGATCGAGGATCCCGGCTGCTCGCGCGGCGCGCCCTGGCGTCCCGGCTTGACCGAGCCGGGGCTGCCGTCGGCCGCGGTGCGCCGCACCGCGAACAGGCCGGCTTCGCCGAACAGATAGACATCCGTGAGTTCGATATCGCGCGTTGTCCAGAGAGGGCTCGATGCCACCTGCTCGGGCGCGCGCCACATGCCTAGAACGTAGCGGAGGTTCGGCAGCCGGGACGCGAGATCGCCTTCGTCGAGACGCAAGGCGAGCTGTGCGGGGGCGACCAGCGTATCGCAGGCAAGCTCCGCGAGTTGCTGCTCGAGCGCGTCGGCATCGAATGGGTGATGCAGCGCCAGCGTGCCGCCGGACAACAGCCAGGTGACGACGGAGGCGGCGAGACCGGCAAAGGACGACGGCATGAAGGCCGACATCATGTTCACGCCTTGCGGCAGATCGCTTTCGAGCGACACGGCAAGCCCGCCGGCAATCAGGCTGAGGTGAGTACGCGGCACGGCACGGAAGCCGTCGGCGGTCACGTCGAACGAGACGATCGCGGCCTTGCGCCCGTCGGGCATGATCCCGCGCGTCGAGCGCGACGGCTTCGCGATCGACTGGTCGAGCGAATACATGCCCTCCGGCAGATCGGAGCCGAAGCCGCAGACATGGCGGATCGAGAACGCCTCGGCCGCCGCATTCATCGCCAGGTCGGAATGGATCACGCCATCGATCTTCGACATCGTGACGATGGCGCGCGCGCTGGTGCGGTTGAGCGCCGCCACCAGCTCCGACTGCCGCCACAACAGCGGAAACACGGCGACGACCAGCCCGGCGCGATGCGCGGCCAGAACGGTGAGCACGAACTCGATCGTGTTGGGCAGCTGGACGGCGATCACAGAATGCGCGGGCAGGCCGGCGTCGATGAAGTGCGCCGCCAGCGCCGAGATCACGCGATCGGCTTCGGCATAGGTCAGGCGCATCGGAGGCCGGCCAGTGATGCGCTGCTTGTTGATCGGATCGATCAGCGCAACCGCATCCGGCTTGCGCGCCAGGATGCGTTGAAACAACGCGTCGAGCGTCGGCGACGTATTGGCCTGATTCACCTGTTGCCCCGTACTTTCACGGACCCGGCCGACCAACTGCCCCGGTGGTCATTTCGATGCCGGCTCCGGCCGCTGCCACCAGCTCTCCGGGAGCGCTCCCGTCAAAGCTGTCCTCTTGGGCCGTTCTATACGATTCCACCGAGCGATCCATTCCTCGGCGGCATTGAGCACTGGAATAGCGTAGAACCCAGCCATCAGGGTACGGTCCAATGCGCGAACGGTCGAGATAAATTCCTCCCTGTCGCGGGCCCGCAACAGCGCGGCGATCATGGCATCGATCGCCGGATCCTTGGCGCCCATGTAGTTCCGCGTTCCCGTCCGGTCGGCCGCCTCGCTGCCCCAGTAGAAGGCCTGCTCGTTGCCTGGCGACAGTGATTGGTCCCAGCGGTTCTGGATCATGTCGAACTCGAAGCTCAGCCGGCGCTGGTCGAACTGCACGGGATCGACGACCCTGATCGCCGCATTGATGCCGGCGCGCTTCAGGTTGCCGGCATAGGCCAGCGCGATGCGCTCCTGGTCGCGCGTCGTCACCAGGATCTCGAAGGCGAGCGGCGCGTGCGTCGCCCGGTGCCGCAGCACCGTGCCGTCCAGGCCATAGCCGGCCTCGCCGAGCAGATCGAGCGCCGTCTTCAGCGCGCTGCGATCGCGCCCGGAGCCATCGGTGACCGGAAGACGATAGCTGCCGTCCATGATGTCGGGGGGGATCTGCCCGGAAAATGGCTTCAGCAGCTCACGCTCGGTGGCATCGGCGACGCGGCCATAGGCCGACAGCTCGGAGCCAGCGAAATAGCCGCCGCTGCGGCGGTACAGACCGAAGAAGTAGTTGCGGTTGATCCATTCGAAATCGAACAGCAAGGTCAGCGCCCGGCGCACCCTGATGTCGGCGAACACCGGACGGCGGGTGTTGAACACCAGGAACTGCGACGGCTGCGGCATGCCCGAGGTGAAGCTGTCGCGGATGACCTCGCCGCTGCGCGCGGCAGGGAAGTCGTAGCCGTCGTGCCAGCGCAGCGGCTCGGTCTCGACGCGGAAGTCGTACAGCCCGCGCTTGAAGGCCTCGAACTGGCCGTTCGACTCGCGGTAATAATCCAGCCTGACCTCGTCGAAGTTCCACAATCCCCGGTTGACCGGCAGGTCGCGGCCCCAATAATCGGGATTGCGGGTGAGGGTGACGCTCGCTCCCGGCCGCACTGCGGTGACACGATAGGGGCCGGACCCGAGCGGGGCGGAAAGCGTAGTGTCCTCGAACGCCGCGACGTCGGTGGCGTGCTTGGGCAGGATCGGCATCAGGCCGAGAATGAGCGGCAGCTCGCGATCTTCGGTGCCGCCGAAATCGAACCGGACGGTCAAGGGATCGAGCACCTCGGCCTTGGCGACCTTGCCGTAGAACTGCCGGTGATTGGGGCGGCCGTGGTCGCGCAGCAGCGCGAAGGAGAAGGCGACGTCCTCGGCCTCGACCGGATGACCGTCGGCGAAGCGGGCGCGGGGATCCAGGCGGAAGGTGACATAGGTTCGCCGATCGTCGGTCTCGACGCCGCGGGCCAGCAGGCCATACAGCGTGAAAGCCTCGTCATTGCCGCGCGTGAGCAGGCTTTCCACGACATAACCGCGAATTTGCTGCACTGCGACGCCGCGCACGATGAACGGATTGAGGCTATCGAATGTGCCGAGCAGTCCCCAGACCACGCGGCCGCCCTTGGGCGCCTGCGGATTCACATAAGGCATGTGGTCGAAGTTGGGGGGCAGGGCCGGGCTGCCGTGCATCGCCAGTGCCGCAGTTTCGGCAGCAATTGCGCTCGGAGTGTAGACCGGCTGCAACAGCGCCAGGATCGCGAAGCCGCATCCCACCACCGCGCGCAACATGCGCTGCAGCATCAGCATCGGGGCGCAAGCATTTGATTCGGAACAGGCCACGAAAGGCTTTTACCACAGGCTCGCCCGCGCTAGACCGCCGCCCGGACACGGTCCCGCGGCATTGATTCTTCCGCGCACCGCGTTATGAAAGCGGGCGATTGAGTTACGGCGGCAACGCCTGTCACTTAACCGCCTCATTTCCTGAGGAGACAGCCGCTTCGACGGCTTGGTTGGCGCCTTTGGCGGTCTCGGGCGCTGCCGTTCAGAAAGGGTTTTCCGCAATGAATTTCCGTGACTTGGCCTCGTCGGTTGGGCCGCGTGGGCGGCTCGTCGCCCTGCTGGCGGTCACCGCGCTGGCCGTTTCCTTTGCTTCGGAGGCGCAGGCGCAGGCTCAGCCGCCCGCAGCGCCGAAGGCAAAGGCTCCGGCTGCTGCCCCCAAAGCTCCCGCTCCCGCCGCACCTCCTGCGGCCGGTGCTCCTCCGGCCGGCGGCCAGCAGGCCCAGGCACAGGCGGCGGAGATGCCGCAGCTGATCTACGCCCCGTGGACCAAGTTCTGCCTGAAGGGGCAGGATGCCAACGCCAAGCAGGTCTGCTTCATCGGCAAGGACGGCCGCATCGAGTCCGGTCAGCCGGTGGTTGCCGCCGTGATCATCGAGCCCGAAGGCGAGCCGAAGAAGATCCTGCGCGTGACCCTGCCGCTCGGCATGCAGTTGCAGCCCGGCACCCGCATCGTGGTCGACAGCAACCAGGCGCTGCAAAGCCCCTACGTGATCTGCTTCCAGAACGGCTGCATGTCGGACTACGAGGCGACTCCGGATTTCCTGGCCAGCCTGAAGAAGGGTCAGAACCTGTACGTGCAGGCGATCAACTCGAACGGCACGGCGCTGACCCTGCCGCTGCCGCTGCAGGAAGGCGCCAGCAGCTTCGCCAAGGCCTATGACGGCCCGCCGACCGATCCGAAGGAGTTCGAGAAGACCCAGCAGAAGCTGCAGGAAGAGCTGCAGAAGCGCGCCGAGGAGCAGCGCAAGAAGCTGGAGCAGACCCAGCCGCCGGCGAAGCAGTAAGGCCAGCCTGGTTCGGCACGTTCCGAAAACAAAAGGCGCTCCGGTCGGAGCGCCTTTTTTGTTGGATCAGCGGGTGTATCGGAGAGGTGTAGCTCGGACGCGGAAAGGTGAGGGCGTGTCGCCCTCAGTTCAGCAGCGGATTGCGCGGACGATAGCCGCCGGCCTTGTCCTTGATGAAGATCTCCGCAACCTGGGAGTGCCGGATCGGCTCGCCGGACTCGTCGGGAACGAGGTTCTGTTCCGACACATAGGCGACGTATTCGGAATCCGCGTTCTCGGCCAGCAGATGATAGAACGGCTGGTCCTTGTGCGGCCGAACCTCTTCGGGGATCGAGAGCCACCATTCCTCGGTGTTGTTGAACTCGGGGTCGATGTCGAAGATCACGCCCCGGAACGAGAACACCCGATGCCGGACGATCTGGCCGATCTGAAACTTGGCAGTTCGCGCTTTGATCATCAGAGTCGAATAGACCAGGATTGAGGCCGATGCTAGTGCCCGAGGGGCGGATTTAATCTAGACAGTCCCGAATCGCGCGGTGCCGCGCGCTCCTGCAGCCCCGGCCCGCAACGGGTCATTCGCAAAGACCCATGCTCGACATTCTCAATCTGGCCCTGCCGTATTTCGGCGTCGTTTTCATAGGGTTCGCCTGCGGTAAATGGAAGAAGCTGCCCGAGGCCGGGCTGTCCTGGATGAACTTCTTCCTGCTCTACGTGTCGCTGCCGGCCTTGATGTTCAACCTCATTGCGCGCACGCCGTTCGCCGAGCTGAGCAACCCTCCCTTCCTGGTTGCAACGACGCTCGCGACCATGCTGACGTTCACCCTGGCGCTCGTGCTCGGCAAGCTGATCGGCCGGCTGTCGCTGCGCGAGGCGACCATGGCTGGCCTGGCGGGTGGCTATGGCAATATCGGCTATATGGGGCCGGGGCTCGCTCTCTCGGTGCTCGGCGCCAAGGCGGCGGCGCCGACCGCGCTGATCTTCTGCTGCGACAGCATCTTCCTGTTTTCGATCGTTCCGCTGCTGGTGGAGCTGACCGAGCGGGATCACGCCTCGCTGGGGCATGCGCTGCGCACGGTGCTGCGGCAGATCCTGCGCAACCCGCTCATCATGGCCACCGCCGCCGGCATCCTCGCCGCGGCCATTCAGTTCCATCCGCCGACGGTGCTCGATCGGACCTTGCAGTTCCTGCAGAATGCGGCGGCGCCGACGGCGCTGTTTGCGCTGGGCGTGACGGTGGCGCTGCGTCCGTTCGAGCGGCTGCCGTGGGAGGTGCCGGTGCTCACGGTGGTGAAGCTCGTGATCCACCCGCTGATCTCGTTCGGCCTGATGCTGCTGTTCGGACCGTTCGCGCAGCCATGGGCTGCGACAGCGGTGCTGATGGCGGCGTTGCCACCCGCGCTCAATGTGTTCGTGATCGCGCGCCAGCACGACAGCTGGATCGAGCCCGCGTCATCGGCGGTGCTGATCGGCACCTTCGCGTCCGTGGTGACGCTGACCAGCGTGATGTGGCTGATCCAGAGCGGCCGGCTGGTGTTTCCCTGATTATGCTCAGCCGGCGCGGCGCGAGCTCCGCCAGGAGGGCGCCAAACCCTCGCGCATCGCCAGCCGCCGCAGCGGACCGATGCCACCCATCAGATGCATGCCGACCGCACGCAGCGACTGCATCGGCAGGAGATCGCTGAGCAGCGAGCGGTTGGCGACATCGATCGCGAAGGTACGGCTCAGGATGTCGGCCCGGCGGGCCGCGCCATAGCGCGAGATCACCTGGGATGCGCCGAGATCCTCGCCGGCCGCCTTGGCCTTGCGCACGACATCGGCGATGTCGATGCCGTCGCGCAGCCCGAGATTCAGTCCCTGCGCGCCGATCGGCGGCACGACATGGGCGGCCTCACCGATCAGGACAATGCGGTTCTGCGCGTAAGCTTGCGGCCGCTCGATCGCGAGCGGAAACACATGACGGCCCGGCTCGACATGCACCCGGCCGAAGATCGAATGCGACTGCCGCTCGGCGGCGGCGGACAGCTCGTCGTCATCGAGGGCATGGAGCCGCTCGGCTTCCCTGGGCGCCGCGACCCAGACCACGCTGGAGCGATCGCCCGGCAATGGCACGAACACGCACGGGCCGTGCGAGGTGTGGAATTCCGTCGAGACGTTATGGTGCGGCCGCGCATGGGTGATGTTGAAGGTCAGCGCCGACTGCTGCAGCGCGCGACGGCTGACGCCGATCCCCGCCGCCTCGCGGCACAGCGAATGCCGGCCATCGGCGCCGACGACGAGTTGCGCGGTCAGCACGCGGCCCGATCCGGTGGTGACGGTCACCGCTTCGGCGCCGGAGCTGACACTCTCGGCGTCTTCGGCAATCCGCGTCAGCTCGGCGATCTCACCGGCGCGCCGCTCCAGCGCCTCCACCAGGACAGCATTGGCGATGTTGTAGCCGAACACCTCGATCCCGATCTCGTCGGCGACGAAACGCACCTCTGGGGCGCGGATCAGCCGGCCGGTGTCGTCGACCAGCCGCATCGTCTTCAAGCCGGCGGCGCGGTCGCGGCATAAGGCCCAGACCCCGATCTCGTCGAGGAAGTCGACGGAGCCGCCGAGCAGGGCGGTGGTGCGGTTGTCGGCATAGGGAGCCTGGCGGGCGACGAGAGCCGTCCGGGCGCCGGTCTGCGACAGGGCGATGGCAGCCGCGAGCCCTGCGGGGCCGCCGCCGACGACGATGACATCGAAGCTGGTGTCTGCGTGGGTCATGCCGGAACATTTGACGTTCCCGCCGGCATTTTCAAGAGTGTTCCGCACGCCTGCGCGGCGCATCGCCGCAAGCGACGATATGCAATTCGCTCCGATTCCTGGTAGCAGTGAACCGACATGGATCAGTTGAGACCAGAGAGCGCCGTATCAGCCACGCCGGCGCATCGCGCCGCCGCGTTCTCGGTGCACGTCTTCACCGCGCTCGGCGCGGGCGTGGCGCTGCTCGCCATGCTGGAGGCCGTGCGCGAGCATTGGACAGCGATGTTCTGGTGGCTCGGCGTGGCGCTCGTCATTGATGGCATCGATGGACCGCTGGCGCGCTGGCTCGACGTGATGAACGTGCAGCCCGACTGGTCTGGCGACGTGCTCGATCTCGTCGTGGATTTCACGACCTATGTGTTCGTGCCGGCCTATGCGATCACCGCGAGCGGGATGCTGCTGCCGCTGGCCGCGCCGGTGATCGGAATCGGCATCGCCGTGAGCGGCGCGCTGTACTTCGCGGATCGCCGCATGAAGAGCGACGACAACCATTTCCGCGGCTTTCCGGGCCTGTGGAATATCGCCGCGTTCTATCTGTTCCTGCTGCATCCGTCGCCGCTGCTCGCCACGCTGGGCCTGGCACTGCTGATCGCGCTGACCTTCGCGCCGTTCCACGTCATCCATCCCGTACGCGTGAAACGGCTGCGCTGGCTGACGCTGCCTCTGGTCGTGCTGTGGGGCCTGCTGGTGATTGATGTGTTGAGCCAGAATTTCACCGCGGGTCCGATCGTCACGACTGTGCTGTGCGCGATCGGCCTCTACATCGTCGCGAGCGACTCCGCGATCCGCCTGTTGAGATCCTTGAAAGCATGATCGACCTTCTGACCAGTCCCGAAGCCTGGGCCGCGTTGCTGACGCTGACCGCGCTCGAAATCGTCCTCGGCATCGACAACGTCATCTTTCTGTCGGTGATCACAGCGCGCATTCCCGAGCCGCAATCGACGCGCGCCCGCCAGATCGGTCTGGCGCTGGCGCTGATCTTCCGCATCATGCTGCTCAGCGTGCTGGTCTGGCTGATCGGGCTGACCCAGCCGGTGTTCTCGATCGGCAAGCTCGGCTTTTCCTGGCGCGACATCATCCTGATCGGCGGCGGCCTGTTCCTGATCGCCAAGGCGACGCATGAGATCCACTCCGAGGTGGAGGCACGCGAGGGGGAGGGACCGCAAACCGGCGGCCGCAGCAGCTTCTTCTGGGTGATCGCGCAGATCATCGTCATCGACCTCGTGTTCTCGCTCGACTCGATCATCACCGCGATCGGCATGGCGCAGGATCTGGAGATCATGATCGCCGCCGTCATCATCGCGGTGATCATCATGTACGTCTCGTCCGGGCCGGTCGCGCGCTTCGTAGCCAACCATCCGACCACCAAGATGCTGGCGCTCGCCTTCCTGGTGCTGATCGGCGTCGCGCTGGTGGCCGACGGGTTCGAGTTCCACATCCCGCGCGGCTACATCTATTTCGCGATCGCCTTCGCACTCGCGGTCGAGGCCTTCAACGTGATGGCCTCGCGCAACCGCAGGAAGCGCAAGGCGTGAGGACGGCCGAGTTGACAAGCCTGTCCTGATCGCCTTCGCTTTCGCGGGCGGTCGCGCCGGCGGTTCAACGCGCCGGATGCGCGATGAGAATCAGGTAATTGTCTGAAGCTCCTGGACCGGATTGTCAGATCCGGCCACGCGAGGTTCTGCAAGGGAGGATGGCTCGATGGCCAAAGCGGTGCGCGTGCACAAGGTGGGCGGCCCCGAGGCGCTGGTCTATGAGCCGGTCGATCTTGCCGCCCCTGGCCCCGGCGAGGTCCGCATCCGCCAGCACGCGATCGGGCTGAACTTCATCGATGTCTATTATCGCACTGGCCTGTACAAGGCGCCGGGCCTGCCGTTCGTCGCCGGTAACGAGGCCGCCGGCGAGGTGGTTGCGGTCGGCCCCGGCGTGACGCATTTCCACCCCGGCGACCGTGTTGCCTATTACGAGAACCTCGGCGGCTACGCCACGGAGCGCAACATCGGCTGGCAGCGCCTGGTCAAGCTGCCCGACCACATCACCTACGAGCAGGGCGCGGTGCTGATGCTCAAGGGACTGACCGTGTGGTACCTGCTGCACAAGACGTTCAAGGTCGAGCCGCATCACCGCGTGCTGATCCACGCAGCTGCCGGCGGCATCGGACTGCTCGCCTGCCAGTGGGCGCGCGCGCTCGGCGCGCATGTCATCGGCACGGTCGGCTCGAAGGCCAAGGCGGAGCTCGCGCTCGCCAATGGCTGCGATCACGTCATCCTCTACAACGAGGAGGACTTCGTCGCACGGGTGAAGCAGATCAGCCGCGGCGAAGGCTGCGACGTGGTCTATGACGGCGTCGGCAAGTCGACCTTCCCGGGATCACTGTCCTGCCTGAGACGGCGCGGCCTGTTCGTGAGCTTCGGCAATGCCTCCGGGCCGGTGCCGCCGTTCTCGATCGCCGAGCTCAACAGCCACGGCTCGCTGTTCGCGACGCGCCCGAAGCTCAACGACTACATCGGCACGCGGGCGGAGCTGCTGGAAGGCGCCGACACGCTGTTCTCGGCCGTGATCAGCGGCAAGCTGCACGTGCCGATCAATCATGCCTATGCGCTGAAGGACGCGGCGCGGGGGCACGCCGACCTGGAAAGCCGCGCCACGACGGGAGCGTCGATCCTCAAGCCATGACCCGCTGCGCGCGACGTCGACTCAGGCGTCGTCGCGGACCCCGCTTTCATGACTGGATGCCCGGCTCCACAACACGGCATCAGTCTGTGCGACCGCCGGCGGGCCGATCCGCGCCGCCGCCAGGCTGTCCTGGCCGCTTCGCCATGCCGCCTCCCGTTCGGGATCCGCGAGAGCCAGAGCGAGCCCCTGGTTCAGCTCGTAGAGGTCGGATGCGAGGCCGGCACGATCGAGCGCTGCCCTGAGCGCATCCTGCACCAGGCTGCGCAGCGCGATATGCGGACCAGAGACCGGCACATCCACATCGCGCCCGGCCATTGCCTGCGCGCAGGCGCGCCGGTCGAACGAGGCATGGCCGCGGCAGGCCAGCGGGCGCACCGGATGGATGATGCAGCCGCCGCGCACCACGAAGGGGCAGGGCTGGCGCAGCCGCATGCGCTCGGTCTCGCTCAATTCGCGCGTCGCGCGGTTGGCGAGCCTGATGCGGCGCGACAGCGAGCCGAGCGCCGAGCCCGGCATCCGCGCATCGATCTGGCGGACATAGCGCGCCAGCAGGAAAATTTCGGGCGCCGTCGCTGTCACGCGCAACGCACAGCATGACGGACAGCCCTTGGCGCAGGCGAGCGCCGGCAGATGCGCCGTCTGCGCGTCGATGTTGGCTTCGAACAGATCGAATGCGCGGTCCGCGAGCCTATCCGCCAGTTGGGGCGAGGCGGACACTGCGGCGACGATGTCGCTGAACCCCCGTTGTACTTCACTGAACACTGCATCGCTCACGCGCTTGCTCCGCCAGACATGACGATCGAACGCCAGCGACCGCGGCGCACCCGGCGCACCGCGGTCGACAGGACTGAGGCAGAGAGGACGCCCACTGCCTCAATCGAACAGCCGGCGGCCTGGATCAGGCCGCGACATCCTTGAGGATCGCCTCGAAGCAGGGGCGGGGAATGCGGAAGAAGCCGCGACCGCCGGCAAACGTCTGATAGTGCGGACGCGCCATGTCGAGCAGCCCCTCGTACCATTGGTTGGCAGTGAGACCAGCGGGCTTCTCGCCGATCATGTTGATGTCCGAATTCGGGAAGAAGCGGACATGGATCAGGACCTCTTCGGTCGCGGCAGCGGGGGCGATATGGCTGCGGGTGTCCTCCACCGGCCGCACGCGCGCCAGATTGTCTCTCGCCATTCTTGCATCTCCTCTGATGCCGACGTCGTTGTCGGCGGAATGATCATCAGCTTGGTTCCGGCAAGCCTCGTTCCTGACGAGCTGATCACATCCCGTACGACGCTATATCCAGAAGGATACAACGTCATGCATCGGACCGCAGGTGTTTGGCACCGCCAAGATCGTTTTTCAGGAGCCGCGCTGTCTTTGATTTAGGTCAACCGAGGACGAGTTCTGGAAATTCCTCCGCGATGCCGGTACAGCTTGGTCATCATGAGTGCTCGTCTCCGCATCGGCATCTTCTGCCCCTACGACAATCACGGTCTCGGCCATGCCGCGGCCATCCAGGCCGAAACCGATCTGGTGCTCAAGGCCGAGGCACTCGGCTTCGATGAAGCCTGGATTTCCGAGCATCATTTCGATGATGGCAGCTCGAGCCCCTCGCTGTTCGCGCTGCTGGGATATCTCGCCGCCCGCACGACCCGCATTCGCCTCGGCACCGCGGCCGTGCTGCTGCCGTTTCGTCCACCTGTGGAAGTCGCCGAGGATGTCGCAACGATCGACATCCTGAGCGGCGGCCGTCTCGATTTTGGCGTCGCGCGCGGCGGACCTTTTCCCGAGCAGAACCGGAATTTCGGTGTGTCGCCGGACGAGACCCGGCCGCGCATGCTCGAGGCGCTGCAATTGATTCAGCGGCTCCTCGCCGAGGAGGAAGTCTCCCATCACGGCCGCTACTTCCAGGTCGATCGTCTCAGGCTAACGCCGCGGCCGCTGCAGAACCCCGTCCCGACCTGGATCGCATCGGCGAGCGAAGCCGCGCTCGATGATGCGGCCGCGCATGGCCATGGTCTGATGGCTGGCCTGACATCGTCGCTCGATGACGTCAGGCAGATGCTGCGAAGCTATCGGGAACGCAATGCCACCGCCGATCCACGGCTGGTAGTCTCGCGGTTCTATTGCAGCGCGCCGACCCGGGACGAGGCCATCGCCGAAGCCGCGCCGTTCCTGCAACAGTTCTTCGACCGCAGGCGGCAACTGTCCGCCGGACCCGGCGCCGTGGTGCCGCCGACCAACATCGAGAGCTTTCTCGCGCGCTCGCTGATCGGCAGCCATGAAGAAGTCCGCACCAAGCTCAATGAGCTCGCCGCGGCAGGACCGCGCAGCGTGCTGCTGGTCCCGGCCAGCGTGGACGCGGGACGGCGCTGCGACATGCTGGCGACGTTCCGGACGCACATCTTGGAAAGCGGGGCCGGCGACTGATCGCGTACCGGCCGTCGCGTCCAAGCCGCTAGGCTACGCAGCGCGCTACGCCGGCCTTGGTCAGGATGCCGTCGAGCATGTCGATCATCGCGGCGATCTCGTCGCGCGTGACGTTCAGCGCAGGCATGAAGCGCAGCGTATCCGGACGCGGCGCGTTCAGAAGCAGGCCGAGCTCGAAGGCGTGAGCAACGAGCGACGGCGCGATCGGCCTGACCACATCGAGCGCCAGCAACAGGCCGCGGCCGCGGACTTCGCCGAGGCCATGCCGCGCCGAGATGCGTTGCAGCTCGCTTTCGAGATAAAGGCCGTTGTCGGCGACGGCCTTGAGAAACTCCGGCTTCTCGATCACGTCGAGCATGGCGAGCCCCGCAGCACACATCAGCGGATTGCCATTGAACGTGCCGCCCTGGTCGCCATGCTCGAAGCAGGACGCTTCATCGGTCGCGAGAAGAGCCCCGAGCGGCACGCCACCGCCGATGCCCTTGCCGAGCGTCATGATGTCCGGGAGGACGTCGGAATGCTCATAGCCGAACAGCTTGCCGGTCCGTCCCATGCCGGTCTGGATCTCGTCGACGATCAGCAGCAGCCCATGCTGGGTCGTGAGCGTCTGCAATTGCTGCATGAACTTGTCCGTCGCGGGCCAGACGCCGGCCTCACCCTGGATCGGCTCCAGCATGATCGCGACCGTCTTGCCGGAGATCAGCGCCTCGACCGAGGCAATGTCGTTCAGGCGCGCCTTGGGAAAGCCCGGCACCTTCGGCTCGAACAGCGGCTCGAACGCCTTCTTGCCTGACGCCGACATCGTCGCCAGCGTGCGGCCGTGGAAGCCGCCTTCGAAGGTGATGATCTCATAAGCGCCGTTCTTGCGCAACGCGCCGTATTTGCGCGCCAGCTTGATGGCGCCTTCGTTGGCTTCGGCACCAGAGTTGGTGAAGAACACCTGATCGAAGCAGGAGCGCTCGGTGAGCGTCTTGGCCAGTTGCAGGCTGGTGTCGTTGAAATAGGCCGGGCTCGGCGTGATCAGCCGCGTGGCCTGATCAGCCAGCGCCTTGGCAAGCTCGGGCGGCGCGTGGCCGAGCGCGTTCACCGCCCAACCCTGGATGAAGTCGAGATAGCGCTTGCCGCTGTCGTCCCACAGCCATGAGCCCTTGCCCTGCACGAAGACAGTGCGCGGACGCGCCGTGATCTCCATCAGAGCGTCATACGGATGCGGGGCGGTCAGCATGTTCAATCTCCTATGCTCAGTGGGAAAACGACGGCCGAAAAGCGAGAAGGCCGCTCCTTGCGGGAGCGGCCTTCTCGAAAACCCGATGCTGATGAGTTGGACCGATCAGCAACGTTTTCGGACATGGCGCGCCCCGGCATCGTCACGGCGGTGACGACGGCAAACGGCGGCGCGGCGGTTGGTCCGGTTGAAGATCATGCGGCGGGCCATACAGGCAGATCGCCAGACGTGTCAAGAGCGGCCGTGATCGCGGTCCGGCCGCCGGCCCCCGGTAGACCCCGTGAGGGCGCCTAGCTCAGAACTCTTTAGTTCAAATTTTACCAAACGTTTAGCGGCAACATTTACCGTGCTGGCGAGCTTGAAATTGCAAGCGCTCAGGACGAGCGATGTCTGATCCCCATCTCACGATCGCCGACGAGGTCCAGGCGGCGATTGCCACCGGCTCAGCCGAACGCTGCTCCGGCGTCGCTGAGCGCGTCGCGTCCCTGTTCATCGCCCAGGCCCGCAGCCTGGATGTCGAGCAATACGCCCTGTTCGCCGACGTGTTCGAGCGCCTCGTCAACACGATCGAGCTGCGCGCGCTGGCCGATGCCGGCGCCCGGATCGCGCTTGCCGAACTGAGCGCTCAGCTGGCGCCTGTCCCGCAGACCCCGGTGGCCGTGATCCGGCGTCTTGCCAACCACGACGACATCGCCGTCGCCGGACCGGTGCTCTCCGAATCGCCGCGGCTCACGACCGAAGATCTGATCGACATCGCCAATACGAGAGGCGAGCAGCACCTGATCGCGGTCGCCGGCCGCTGGTGGCTGCAGGAAGTCGTGACCGACGCGCTGCTGGTCCGTCGGTTTCCGAGCGTCAGCCGCAAGCTGATGAAGAATCCCGGCGCCCGGATCTCTGCGGCGGGCTTCTCGATCATCCTGTCTCAGGCTCTCGGCGATCCCGAACTGGCCATTGCGACCGGCATTCGTGCCGACCTGCCGTCGCCGCTGCGCCGCACGCTGCTGCAGGGCGCGTCCGAGGCGGTGAAAGCCAGACTGCTCGCCTCCGCCCCGCCGCATCTCTACGAGGAAATCCGTAGCGCGATTGCAGCGGCGACGACGGATGCCGAGCGCGGCATGTCGCGGTCGCGCGACTTCGGCGGTGCCAAGGCGTCGGTCGCGCAGTTGAAGCAGACCGGCAAGCTCAACGAGGCCATGCTGCTCGATTTCGCCCGCCAGCGCCGCTACGCCGAAACCATCGCGGCCATCGCGGAGCTTGCGAAATGCAGCATCGAGCTGGTGCGGCCCTTGATGCAGAGCTTACGCAGCGACGGCATTCTCGTTCCCTGCAAGGTCGCCGGGCTGAGCTGGAGCACTGTGGCCGCGATTCTCGACAGCCGCTTCGTTTCGGGCGCGACGAAGCCCGAGGAGCTGATCAAACTCAAGACCAAATATCTCGAGCTGACGCTGGACGAGGCCGGACGGCTGCTGAAGCTGTGGAACGTCCGAGCGGGCTCCACGAACGCGAACTGATCCGCAGGTCCGTCAGAACCCGGCCACCGAGCCGTGCAGATCGTATTCGTCGGCGCGCTCGATCTTGGCCGTGACGATTTCGCCGACCCGCAACGGGCGGCGGCTGGAGATATAGACCGCTCCGTCGATCTCCGGCGCATCCGCCTTGGTGCGCCCCTTGGCGACGGTCGGCCCGACTTCATCGATGATGACCTGCTGGCGCGTTCCAACCTTGCGCTTCAGCCGACGTGCCGAAATCTTCTGCTGACGCGCCATCAGAGCGTTCCAGCGCTCCTGCTTGATCTCGTCCGGCACCTGGCCGGGCAGGGCATTGGACGTCGCGCCGGCCACGGGCTCGTATTTGAAGCAGCCGAGCCGGTCGATCTCGGCCTCATCGAGCCAGTCCAGCAAATAGGCGAAGTCCTCGTCGGTCTCGCCGGGGAAGCCGACGATGAAGGTCGAGCGGAGGGCCAGATCCGGACACACCGCGCGCCAGCCCTTGATACGGTCCAGCGTCTTGTCCTGCGCCGCGGGGCGCCGCATCGCCTTCAGCACGTTCGGGCTGGCATGCTGGAACGGGATGTCCAGGTAGGGCAGCACCTTGCCCTCGGCCATGAGGCCGATGACCTCGTCGACATGCGGATACGGGTAGACGTAATGCAGCCGGACCCACGCCCCGAGCTCGCCGAGTTCGCGGGCCAGATCGAGGAAGCGGGCGCGGACGTTGCGCTCCTTCCACGGGCTTTCGGCGTATTTGATGTCCAGCCCATAGGCGGAGGTGTCCTGCGAGATGACGAGCAGTTCCTTGACGCCGGCCGCGACCAGCCGTTCGGCCTCGCGCAGCACGTCGGCGGCCGGCCGCGACACCAGATCGCCACGCAGCTTCGGAATGATGCAGAAGCTGCACCTGTTATTGCAACCCTCCGAAATCTTCAGATAGGCGTAGTGGCGGGGCGTGAGCTTGATGCCCTGGGGAGGAACGAGATCCAAATGCGGATTGTGCACCGGCGGCGACGCCCGGTGGACCGCGTCCAGCACGCTCTCGTACTGCTGCGGACCGGTGATCGAGAGCACGCCGGGATAGGCCTGCTCGATCTGTTCCGGCTCGGCGCCCATGCAGCCGGTGACGATGACCTTGCCGTTCTCGGCCATGGCCGAGCCGATCGCCGACAACGACTCCTGCTTGGCGCTATCGAGGAAGCCGCAGGTGTTGACGATGACGAGATCGGCGCCGTCATGCTTGCGGGCGAGCTCGTAGCCCTCGGCGCGCAGCCGCGTGATAATGCGCTCGGAATCAACCAGCGCCTTCGGACACCCGAGCGAAACAAAGCTGATCTTGGGCGCGGAACCCTGCTGCATGTTGGAACTGCCTGATGAGATACGCGTCAGCTAGTCCGAATTGCTCAGAAAGACAAGGCTTTAAGCCGGTCGCGTCCATGCTATGGATACCGGCTCGGACAACTGGTGAACGATGAGCGCCGAGCAGTCGCCTAAAATCGTGATCGTCGACGAAAGCCCGATCCGCGCCGCCATCCTCGAGGAGGGCCTGCGGGAAGCTGGTTTCAGCGGCGTCGTGCATGTCAGTGAAATGCAGGGTCTGCTGGCGCGGATCTATGCCCTGGACCCGGATGTCATCGTCATCGACCTGGAGAACCCGAGCCGCGACGTGCTCGAGCAGATGTTTCAGGTGAGCAGGGCGGTCCGGCGGCCGATCGCGATGTTCGTCGACCAGAGCGATGCAGCGTCGATCCAGGCCTCGGTGGAGGCGGGCGTGTCCGCCTACATCGTCGACGGCCTGAAGAAGGAGCGCATCAAGCCGATCCTCGACCTCTGCATCTCCCGCTTCAATGCCTTCTCCAAGCTGCAGGACGAGCTGGAGCGCACGAAGTCGGCGCTCGAGGATCGCAAGGTGATCGACCGCGCCAAGGGCATCCTGATGAAGATGAAGGGCTTCACCGAAGAGGAAGCCTACGTTCTGCTGCGCTCCACGGCGATGCGTGAGAAGAAGAAGATCGGTGAGATCGCGCAATCGATCCTGACCGCCTCGGAGATGCTGAAATGACCGGCTCGCTTCGCATTGGCTTCATTCCGCTGGTCGATGCAGCGGCGCTGATCGTTGCCGTCGACAAGGGTTTCACGGCCGCCGAGGGGCTAGACGTCACGTTGGTGCGCGAGGTCTCGTGGTCCAACGTCCGCGACAAGCTCAACATCGGCCTGTTCGACGCGGCGCATCTGCTGGCGCCGGTCGCGATCGCCTCCAGCCTTGGCATCGGTCACGTCAAGGTCCCGATCGTGGCGCCGTTCAGTCTCGGCGTGAACGGCAACGCGATCACGGTGACGCCGGCGCTGCATGCCGAGCTGATGGCGCATCTCGACGGCGACCGGTTCGATCCAATGGCGACCGCGCTGGCGCTGTCGCGCGTCGTCGCCGCCCGCCGCAAGGCCGGCGCCGAACCGCTGACCTTCGGCATGACGTTTCCTTTCTCGACCCACAACTACCAGCTCCGGTTCTGGATGGCCGCGGGCGGCGTCGATCCGGATGAGGACGTCCGTCTGGTGGTGCTGCCGCCGCCCTACATGGTCGAGAGCATTGCCAACGGTCACGTCGACGCCTTCTGCGTGGGCGCGCCGTGGAATTCGATCGCCGTCGACCTCGGCATCGGCCACATCCTGCACTTTGTCTCCGACGTTCTGGTGCGGGCCGCCGAAAAGGTGCTGGCCGTCAGGCAGAGTTGGGCAGACAAGAATCCCGACGCCTTGTCCGCCCTGGTTCGGGCGTGCGCACGCGGCGCCGATTTCATCGAGCAGAACCACGAGGACGCCGCACGCATCCTGGCTCAGCCCGAGCGGATCGGCGTCGATGCCGAGGTGCTCAAGCGCACGCTGGACGGCCGGCTGAAGATCTCCCCCGATGGCACCTTCCGTGAAAGCCCGCGCTATTTGCTGGTGGGCCGCGAGGGAGCAGGGCGGCCGGAGAAGATCCAGGCTGCATGGCTGTATGCCCAGATGGTCCGCTGGGGGCAGACGCCGCTCAGCAGCGAGGCGCTGGCGACCGCCATGGGCGTGTTCCGGCCGGACATCTATGACGCTGCGCTTGGCACCCAGGCGCAGGCCCAGAATGCCGCGATTGGGGCGTTCGCCGGCCCACCTTTCGCGGCCGACGACGTCCTGGGCCATCTCAAGGCCTTCAAGATCGGCCGCTGGACGGCCTGATCTCGCTTTCGAATAGAATTCGGGCAGCGCTCTCCGCCGATCAAAATTTGGGCGGAGTGCTCGCATTTCGAGACTTGAGGCTGTGATCGCGAGTTCAGCGATTCGGGCAGCTCTCTGAATTTCCACACATTTCTCAAGCTACGCGGCTGGCACGCAACTTGAATATTGCAGTGCAGTCAGCCGCCGCAGATGCCGCTGGCTGCAATCCGTGTCGGATTTCCGCAGCAACGAAGCTGGTCGGATCGCTCTCCTGAAGGACGCCAAGGTGAACACACCAAGGCTGGCCGTTCGGGCGACGCGATCCTCATCCCATCCCCGAACGCCATCCCCTGGCCGCTGGAGCTTCGTGCGCCATCATGAAAATCGAACACTTGTCTGTCGACTTCAACGACGAGCAGAAGCGCTACCTCGAGGGGCTGGCTGCCGGCCTCAAGGTGACCCTCGCCAGCCGCGGCGCTGCGAGCACGACGACAGCGGCGACTGAGCCGACCGGCCCCGACGCCATCCACATCAAGGCGCAGGACAAGGTTCTCGCGTCGGGCCGCAAGCTCGCCGACCAGGAGAAGATCAAGCGCGAGCTGCATCCGTTCGATGCCTATGAGCGGCTGAAGGAGCAGGCCCGCAGCAACGCCGCGCCGTCGGCCGCCGACAATTTCCGCTGGCGCTATCACGGTCTGTTTCACGTAGCGCCTGCGCAGGATTCCTACATGTGCCGGCTGCGCATCCCCAACGGCATCATGAAGCATTGGCAGCTTGCCGGGCTCGCCGATCTCGCCGATCAGCTCTGCGGCCCTTACAGCCACGTCACGACGCGCGCCAATCTGCAGCTTCGTGAAATCCCGCCCAAGCATGCCGTGATGCTGCTCGAAGGACTCTCCGATCTCGGACTCACCGCGCGCGGCTCCGGCGCCGACAACATCCGCAACGTCACGGGCACGCCGACCGCCGGTATCGATCCGCAGGAGCTCTTGGACACGCGGCCTTACGCGCGCGAGTGGCACTTCCATATCCTCAATGATCGCTCGCTGTACGGCCTGCCACGCAAGTTCAACGTCGCCTTCGACGGCGCCGGCCGCATCGCGGCACTGGAAGACACCAACGACATCGCGTTCTCCGCCGTCGAGGTGAAGGACGGTTTTGGCGTGACGTCGGGCGTGTGGTTCAGGCTCGGCCTCGGCGGCATCACCGGCCACAAGGATTTTGCCAAGCCGACTGGCATCATCGTCGAGCCGGAGCGCGCCACCGAAGTGGCCGATGCCATCGTGCGGCTGTTCATCGAGACCGGCGATCGCACCAATCGCCTCAAGGCGCGTCTCAAATACGTGCTCGACAGCATGGGTCATGACAAGTTCATGCAAGCCGTCGAGGAACGGCTCGGCCGCAAGCTAGCGCGCGTGCCGGACGAGGCGTTGCAGCCGCGGCCCGAAGCGGATCGCATGGCGCATATCGGCGTCAACGCGCAGAAGCAGGCCGGTCTGAACTGGATTGGCGTGGTGCTGCCGCTCGGCAAGCTCACCACCGATCAGATGCGCGCGCTGGCCAAGATCGCGTCGAATCTCGGCGATGGCGAGATCCGGCTGACGGTCTGGCAGAACCTGCTGATCCCCGGCGTGCACGACGAGAACGTGGCTATGGCCTGCGCCGCGATCGAGCAGATCGGGCTCTCGACACAGGCATCGCACATCCGGGCCGGACTGATCGCCTGCACCGGCAATGCTGGCTGCAAGTTCGCGGCAGCAAATACCAAGAAGCACGCGGCTGAGATCGCCGATTGGTGCGAGAGCAGGGTGGAGCTCGATACCCCGCTGAACATCCATCTCACCGGCTGTCATCACTCCTGCGCCCAGCACTACATCAGCGACATCGGCATGATCGCAGCCAAGGTGCCGGTCGGCGACGGCGACGACACCGTCGAGGGCTATCATCTGTTCGCCGGCGGCGGCTTCGGCCCGCAGGCCGATATCGGCCGCGAGGTGTATCGCGACCTGAAGGCTGCGGACGCGCCTGGGACCGTCGAGAAGCTGCTCAAGGCCTATCTCGCCCATCGCGCCTCGCCCGATGAGCCGTTTCTGTCGTTTGCCCGCAGGCACGATGGCGACGCGCTACGCCAGCTCGCCGAGGCCCAGAATTCGTCCGAGGTGTCAGCATGAACCAGATCACGCCCATGCCGAAGATCGAGATCATTCCTGCATCCGCACCGTTCTCGGAGGCACAGCGCTCCTGGCTCAACGGCTTCCTCGCCGGCGCGCTCAACCTCGACGGGTCGACGCCGCTGTCGCCGGCGCAGAACGGAGCCGTACTCGCGCCTACCGGCGATGCCGACGACGGCGAGGCGCCGTGGCACGACCAGACGATGCCGATCGCCGATCGCATGAAGCTGGCCGAGGGCCGCCCGTTGCGCCGGCGCATGATGGCGGCGATGGCGCAGCAGGACTGCGGCCAGTGCGGCTACAATTGCAGCGACTATTCGGATGCGATCGCCGATCGTAGCGAGGCGCGCCTCAATCTGTGCGTGCCCGGCGGCAAGGAAACCGCGCGGATGCTGAAGGCGCTGTATGAGGAGATCGACAAGGCGCCGGCGGCGGTCAAGCCAGCTGCCGCAGCAACGCCGGCCACCGTCTCGGTCGTCGTCAGCGAGCCCGGGCGCTCGCGCGACAATCCGGTCGAAGCGACATTCCTGTCGCGGCGCCTGCTCAACAAGCCCGGCTCGGAGAAGGAGACCTGGCACATCGAGTTCGATCTCGCCGAGGCCGGACTCGACTACGTCGTCGGCGATTCCTTCGGCATCTTTGCCAAGAACGACCTCGGCCTCGTCGATCAGATCATCGCGCTGCTCGGCGCCTCGCACATCACCGAGGTGCACGGCAAACCGCTGCGCCAGTGCCTGCTCGAGGACGTCTCGCTGTCGCCGGCGCCGGACTCGCTTTTCGAACTGATCTCCTTCATCACCGGCGGCGCGACGCGCGAGAAGGCGCGGCGGCTGGCGCAGGGCGAGGATCCCGATGGCGATGCGGCCACGCTCGACGTCATGGCTGTGCTGCAGAAGTTCTCCGGCGTGCGACCCCATCCCGAAGCCTTCGTCGAGGCACTGGAGCCGCTGCAGCCGCGGCTGTACTCGATCTCCTCCTCTCACAACGCCACGCCCGGAAAGCTCTCGCTGACCGTCGACTGCGTCCGCTACGTCGTCGGCAAGCGGAAGCGTCTCGGCCTTGCCTCGACATTCCTGGCCGAGCGGATCAATCCTGGCGACAAGCTCCGCGTCTACGTGCAGAAGGCGCATGGCTTCGCGCTGCCGGCCGACCCGAAGACGCCGATCATCATGGTCGGCCCGGGCACCGGCATCGCGCCGTTCCGCGCGTTCCTGCATGATCGCAGGGCAACGGGTGCGCCGGGCAAGAACTGGCTGTTCTTCGGCCACCAGCGCAGCGATTGCGATTTCTTCTACGCCGACGAGCTCAACGCGATGAAGACCTCGGGGCTGCTCACGCGGCTGTCGCTGGCGTGGTCGCGCGACGGCGACAAGAAATTCTACGTCCAGGACCGCATGCGCGAGGTCGGCCGCGAGGTCTGGACCTGGCTGGCAGGCGGCGCGCATCTCTACATCTGCGGCGATGCGAAGCGCATGGCCAAGGACGTCGAGCGCGCGCTGGTCGACATCGTCGCCCAGTTCGGGGCGCGCTCCACCGACGAGGCTGTCAGCTTCGTGGCGGACCTCAAGAAGAAGGGGCGGTTCCAGCTCGACGTTTATTAACCACGCGAAGCGGGCCGCAACCCTGCGGATAAAATTCTCAGCTGGAACATCGGCTGAGAATTTTATGGTTCCAAGCGGACCCGAAACAGGAGGCTTGTCGTTATTTGGCCGGTTGCCTTGCATCGGCCTGCGGGAACGCTTTTCTCATGGCCGGAACTTCAGGAGACCGGCCATGCGGACGCTTTCGACGCCCCTGCGACAGATGCCTCAGGCTCGCGCCATTCGTGAGCGTGGCACAGTGGCCGCAATGGTTGCCCTCTACGGCGCGCTCGCGCTGATCGCGGCGATCACGCTGGGCATGCCCTTCACCCATCCGTTCTGATCAGACTCCTTCGGTCACGGCGCCGTCTTGAACGGCGCCACCTTGATCCCTGCCGCGTCGAGCGCCTTGCGCACCTCGCGGGCGATCTCGACGGCGCCGGCGGTGTCGCCATGAATGCAGACCGTGTCGGTGCGCATCTTCATCACCTTGCCCGTGACTGACACCACGGCACCGTCTTGCACCATGCGGACAACGCGATCAGCGATCACCCTGGGATCATGCAGCACTGCGCCCGGCTTGCTGCGCGACACGAGCAGGCCGTTGTCGTCATAGGCGCGGTCGGCGAACACCTCGTGGGCCATCGAGAGATTAGCCTTCTCGCCGGCCGTCACCAGCTTCGAGTTCGCGAGCACGACGAAGATCAGGCTGGGATCGACGGCCTTGATCGCCTTGGCGATCGCGTTCGCCGTCATGTCATCCTCGCAGGCGACGTTGGACAGCGCGCCATGCGCCTTCACATGCGTGACCTTGTGGCCGGCCGCGGTCGCGATCGCCTGCAGCGCGCCGATCTGATAGGCGACGAGGTTCTCGATCTCAGATGATTTCAGCCCCGGCACCGGGCGACGGCCGAAGCCGTGCAGGTCGCGATAGCCGGGATGCGCGCCGACGCTGACGCCTTTGGCCTTCGCCATCTCGACCGTGCGGCGCATGATGTCGGCGTCACCGGCGTGGAAGCCGCAGGCGACGTTCACGGACGTCGCCAGCTCGATCATCGCGGCGTCATTGCCCATCTCCCACGGGCCAAAGCTTTCTCCGAGGTCGCAGTTCAGGTCGACGGTGCTGGTCATGTCGGGGCTCCGCGCGTTGAGGGGTCGGAAGCAGCGTTAGCGGCGATCGGGTTAATCGGGCGTCACTCCGGGCCAGGTGGTGACGTCGGTTGCGCTGACCGCATGGCCGGCCACATTCGCCGTGAACAGCGCATCCAGGTTGAACTCACTGCTCGCAAGCTCGCTGACGCGGTCGGGCAGGCTGCGCAGCAGGTCCGTGTAGCGGCGCAGCTCGCTCTGCGCCTCGGCCAAGCTCACCGCCTTGAATCGGAATGGCGTCCCGGCCGGTGTCTGCGCAAGACGTCCGTAGTCGGCTGTGATCACGGTCGCGATCTTAGGATAGCCGCCGCTGGTGCCGCGGTCCGACATCAGCACGATCGGCGAGCCGTTGCCGGGCACCTGGATGCTGCCTTCGACGGTGCCGTCGGAGACGATGTTGTGGCCGTGCAGGTGACGGATCACGGGACCCTCGAGGCGATAGCCCATGCGGTCGCTGGTGGCAGACACTTTCCAGTCACTGCCGAGGAACAGCGCCTTCATCTCGTCGCTGAACTCATCGTCCTGCGGGCCCATCACCACCCGGATCGCGCCGCTCGTCTTCGGAAGCTCGATCTGCATCTCCGGCGCCTGGCTCGCGGCTGCGACCTCGAACTCATCGCCCGACTGCAGTGGCCGCGGGTAGGGGCTGCCCAAGCCCGCACGCGCATTGACGGAGAGGCTGTTGAACACCGGCTCGCCGGCAATGCCGCCTTCGATCGCGAGATAGCTGAACGAGCCGCCGCGCGCAAAACCAACCGTCAGCTTCTCGCCCTCGTTCAGCGTCACCGATGTATTCATCTCGACCGGGCGCTTGGCGACGTCAGCGGGGCGCGGCGCGCCAGACAACGCAACGCGGACGGCTCCGTCCTTTGCGGTAAACGTCGCGCCGAACGGGCCGATCTCGATGGCAGCGGCCATCAGTTCATTGCCGACCAGACTGTTTGCGGCGGCAAGCGCCAACTTGTCCATTGCGCCCGACGGCGTCAGCCCGTAGCGCTGCGCGCCGAAGCGGCCGCCATCCTGGACAGAGCTCGCCGGACTGATCTGCGAGACGACGAGCGTGCTCATGCCGCGATCCGCTCCGCGATCAGTTCGCCCGCGTCGGCGGCGCGCTCCTGCTCGGCAAACGTCTTCTCGTCGACGGCCGTGAAGCTCACCTCGTCGCCGGGCTCGAGCAGGAAAGTCGGCGTGCGATGCAGCTGGAACGTCCGCATGGCCGTGCGGCCGATCAGGTGCCAGCCACAGGGGCCGGCCAGGCACTGGATGCCGGTCTGAATGCCGCCGATCGCGACAATCCCTGCGGGTGTCGCCAGCCGCGGGTTCTGCCGGCGGGGCATTTGCAGCGATGGCTCGAGTCCCGAGAGATAGGACCAGCCGGGCGTGAAGCCGATCATCGCCACGCGATAGGTGCCGGCGACGTGACGAGCGACCACCTCGTCCGTAGTGAGGTTCAGCGCCTTGGCGACATCCTCGAGGTCGATGCCGTTCTCGCCGCCATAGCAGACCGGCACGCGCCAGCGCCTGATGTCGTTCTCCGGCGCGAGCGAGCCGGCCGACAGCGCGAGCAGCTGACTGCTGAGCGCGGCATGGTCGATCACGCCGGGATCATAGTGCACCAGCAGCGAGCGATAGGTCGGGACTGTCTCGGTAATGCCGGGGATCGCTGCAGCCGCCAACGCGTGATCGAGCGCGAGCACACGCCGGTTCGCGGTCTCGTCGATGGTCCGGCTGAACTCGACGGTGACGGCGCTGTCGCCGCTGGGCAGCAGGCGAGGAGGTGGAAGAGGATCGGCCATGAGTCCGAAAGGATCCGCGTTCGTGATCCCTGGTCTAGCTGGTTTCGATGCTGAGTGGAATTGGGTCAAAGGCAAAAAGTCTCGGAAATTCAATAAATTAATCGGATGTTTCGCGATAAGGATCTTTTATCGGGCCGCTGCAGGGCCCGCATGCGCTGAACGCACTGAGCATGCCCTTGACGGCGCGACCGTCGCTCGCAAGATGCGCCTGCTTTTTCCGCCAGCCTGTTTGGAGCGCCAGTCTCACAATGTCCCTCACGCCCGAAGCCATCGCCACCCTGTCGCAAGTCACCACCGCGACCATCACCACGGTCCTGCTGAAGAAGGGGTTGCGCAATGTCTGGCTGCGCGGCGCCAAGCCGCTGCGCCCGGGACAGAAGCGGCTGGTCGGCCCCGCCTTCACCCTGCGCTTCGTGCCGGCGCGCGAGGACTTGGCAACTCCGGAGTCCTGGTCGTCGCCGATCTCGACCCGCACCGCGATCGAGGCCATGCCCGAAGGCTGCATCGCCGTCGTGGATGCGATGGGCGTCAAGGACGCCGGCATCTTCGGCGACATTCTGTGCGCGCGCATGGTGAAGCGCGGCGTCACCGCGCTGATCACCGACGGCGTGGTGCGTGACCTCGAAGGCGTGATGGGCACCGGCCTTCCCGTGTGGTGCGACGGCTATGCCGCGCCGCCGTCTGTCGCGGGCCTGACCTTCGTCGGCTGGGGCGAGGCGATCGGCTGCGGCGGCGTCGCGGTGTTCCCGAACGATGTCATCGTCGCCGACCAGGACGGCGCGGTGCTGATCCCGCAGGCGATGCTCGACCATGTGCTCGCCGAGGGCCCGGAGCAGGAGCGCATGGAGGCCTGGATCGTCGACGAGGTGAACAAGGGCGCGGTGCTGCCGGGCCTCTATCCGATGAATGCCGAGACCAAGGCGCGCTACGCCGCGTCGAAGAAGTAAGCTCGAACAGCCGCAGAAAGGCTCATCATGGATTTTCATCCCGCAGGCTCCCGCGCGACGCGCAAGGCTCCCGCCGAGTACTTCACCGGCAACGTGCTGCAGGACCCGCTGATCATGGCGCCGGCGCCGGCGCGGCTCAACGCCTCGCGCGTGTCGTTCGCGCCAGGCGCACGGACCGCCTGGCACACCCATCCGCTCGGGCAGACGCTCTACGTCATCTCCGGCATCGGCCGCATCCAGGCCAAGGGCGGTCCGGTGCGCGAGATCCGTCCAGGCGACGTGATCTTCATCCCGCCGGGCGAGAAGCACTGGCACGGCGCCTCGCCGGACAACGAGATGACGCATATCGCCATGCAGGAGGCGCTCGACGGCGTCTACTCGAACTGGATGGAGCACGTCACCGACGAGGAATACGCGACGCCGGTCGGTTGATGCAGGACTAACAAGATGCGCAGCGCGCGGTCGCAAGGCCGCGCGCTTTTGTTTTGTCCGGGCCGCGCTCAGTTCACCCGCGTCCAGGTCTGACCGCCGCAGAACATGCCGCCGAATGCGCAGCCCTGCACGCGCAGACTGTCCGGGTTTTTCAGATCGATCGTGGAATCGTAGGTGCTGCCGCTGTTCGGATCGTAGATGCGGCCGCTCCACTTCTTGTCCTGCGCCTTGTCGCTCGGGCGCATGTTGATCAGGATCTGCTCGCCGTTCTGATTGGTCTTGGCGTTGACGGCGTAGCCGCACAGATTGGTCCCGCAGGGCTCGATGCGGATCTTGCCTTCCTTCTCCTCGGTCAACCAGATGCCGACCGGAGAGTTCGGATCGCGCACGGCCGCCGGTGCAGCCGCAGCAGGCGGGGCCGCGGCGGTGGTCACGGCCGCGGGGGCCTGCGCCGGCCTGGTCGGTGGCTGCACGGCCGCAGGAGCGGTGGGCGCAGCAGGCGGTGTCACAGCCGCCGGCGGCGTGACCATGGCCGGGGCTGAGGGCGTCGATGCCGGAGGCACCGGAGCAGGCGGGGCGGCGGCCTGGACTGGCGCAGGCGCGGCGGGCGCCGCCGTCGGGGTCGCGGGTGCTGCAGTCGTCGGCGCCGCGGGAGATGGAACAGGGGCAGGGGCAGCCTGCGCGGGCGGAGCCGGCGTGACGGCCGCCTCGGCGGGCGCCGGGGCCGGCTTGTCCGCCCCCGGCTGCGGCTTGGCCGTCGTATCCTGCTCGCGCTTGCTGCGCTTGGTCTTCTTCTGCTCGGTGTTGTCGTAGACGCCGGGGATCTGCACCGTGCCGCGGTCGGGATCGATGCGGATGGTCTTGCCACCGTATTCGATCACGTACTGCGCCTGGGCGGCACTGCTGGCCAAAACCACGGCAGCAACGGCCAACAGCCTCTTCATCAGGATCTCCGCGATGTCGGTTGCTGATGTGAGCGAGCTCACGCGCAATTAAGTCGCCGATGCGGCAAGCTCGGTTCAATGCCTGCTCCGCTCAGAAGTCCAGCGGCGCATTGTCGACGACCTCCTTCATCACGAAGAAGGTGCGCGTCTGGCGCACGCCCGGCAGCGAGATCAGCTGATCGCCATGCATCCGGTTGAAGTCGTTCATGTCGCGGACGCGGATCTTCAGGAAGTAATCGAAGTCGCCGGCGACGAGATGGCAGTCGAGCACGAATTTCAGCTTGCGGATCGCGGCCTCGAAGGTGCGAAAGCTTTCCGGCGTCGATCGGTCGAGCACCACGCCGACCAGCACCAGCGCACTGCGCTCGACCTTGTCGGGCGCGATCTGCGCGCGCACGCTTCTGATGTAGCCGTCCTCGAACAGGCGCTGGGTGCGGCGGTGGCAGGTCGCCGGGCTGACATGGACGGCGCCGGCCAGCTCGGCGTTGCTCATCCGGCCGTCCTTCTGCAACAGCTGCAGGATTCGGCGGTCGACGCGGTCCAGATCGGGGTCGGAAGCTTCTTTCATGAAAGAACCATCAAGTGAGAGAATTATTCGCCATATGGGCTCTTAGCGGACGTAAGCACGGAAAAGACGGGCGATAAAGAGAGCACCTTTCGCATGCCTTTTTGTATATTCCGGCCGACCCATTCCACCATCCACGGAGAGACCCGTGCTTCGGCTCGACAAGTTCAAGAAGTATCCGCTCACCTTCGGCACCACCCCGATCGAGCATCTGCCGCGCCTGACCGAGGCGCTCGGCGGCAAGGTGCAGATCTACGCCAAGCGCGACGACTGCAACTCCGGCCTCGCGATGGGCGGCAACAAGCTGCGCAAGCTCGAATACATCGTGCCCGACGCGATCGAGTCGAACGCCGACACGCTGGTGTCGATCGGCGGCGTGCAGTCGAACCACACCCGCATGGTGGCGGCGACCGCGGCCAAGATCGGCATGAAGTGCGTCGTGGTGCAGGAGAGCTGGGTGCCGCACGAGGACGCCGTCTATGACCGCGTCGGCAACATCCTGATGACCCGCCTGATGGGCGCCGACAGCCGCATCGTCGAGGACGGCTTCGACATCGGCATCCGCAAGAGCTGGGAGAACGCGATCCAGTCGGTGAAGGATGCTGGTGGCAAGCCCTACGGCATTCCGGCCGGCGCCTCCGTGCACAAGTTCGGCGGCCTCGGCTATGTCGGCTTCGCCGAGGAGGTGAGGGCGCAGGAAGCCGAGATGGGCATCAAGTTCGACTACATCATCGTCTGCGTCGTCACCGGCTCGACCCAGGCCGGCATGATCGTCGGCTTCGCCGCCGACGGCCGCGCCGACCGCGTCATCGGCATCGACGCCTCCGGCACGCCGGAGCAGACCCGCAACCAGGTGCGGCAGATCGTCGACAACACCGCGGAGCTGGTCGAGCTCGGCCGCAAGGTGCGCGACGACGAGATCGTCATCATCAACGACTACGCCTATCCGGCCTATGGCGTGCCGAGCGCCGAGACCAACGAGGCGATCCGCCTGGCCGCCCGCACCGAGGCGATGATCACCGACCCCGTGTACGAAGGCAAGTCGATGCAGGGCATGATCGACCTGGTCAAGAAGGGCTACTTCCCGGAAGGCTCCAAGGTGCTCTACGCCCATCTCGGCGGCGCCCCCGCGATCAACGGCTACAGCTACACCTATCGCAACGGCTGAGGGCGGCTGCGGCTGCCGCTGCCTCCTCGCGATGAGCCGAGGTGCCGCAACACACACAACTGTCGTCCCGGCCTCCGAGCCGGGACCCATAACCACCGGCTGTAGTGTTGTAGAGCACTGCATCTCCGCGCCTGCCACAAACAACCGCCTGTGAGTCTGGGTCCCGGCTCGGAGGCCGGGACGACACCGAATGCGTCGCAGGGGCAATCCACATACTACGAGACGCCAAACCGCGTTCTCGCGACGCATGACGTCCGAGTGATCCATCAGTCGAACCCTCTTGAACAGAAGAGGGCGCAGGGAATGCCGGGCGCTGGCCGCAACCCATGGCCCGCCTGCAACAAAAAAGCAGGCGGCAGTCACCACAGGTTCAGCCGAACTCCGGCATTCCCTGCGCGATGGTCTTAACGCGTCCTTCGTGCTCTCCCCGGTGTACGGCTCTCTAGCCACCGTCGTCCTCGGGATAATCATTCCCGATGACTTGACGCCAGCACCGCGGCGTCAGGACCACACGACTTGGCGTCCGCAATCCGCCGTTCGTCCGCGTGCAAGCACGCTTCCGGCATCTCGCGGCCATCGCATCCCACCTCGCGTGTCGTGACGATCGCGCGCAACGCCCCTCTCGTTGAGGCGGGATAGCGGTAGTAAATCATAGATTTCGGAAAAACGCAACAACAATATCTACGGGCCCGACATGACGATGGTCTTCCCGTTGGAACGGCTCAGGAATATTTGGTTATAGCACAGATCCGACCGGCGGCTTTTCGAGCCGCGTCCGATGAGAGAGGCCAGCCCACAGGGCTGGCTGGCCCACTATCGCTCCGGGATCAGGTCTCCCGTCAGTCGAACCAGGTCTTGTAGATCGCCTGATAGCTGCCGTTCTCGGTGGAGATGTGAAGCCACTGATCGACGAACGCCTTGAGCGCGACGTCACGCTGCAGCCAATAGGCCTTCTCGGAGAAGTCGAACGGCTTGTCGGGGTGGACTGCGCACAGCACGCCCGGATGCAGCTTCTGCTGGTAGCGGGTCTCCGAGGCGTCGGTCATCATCAGGTCGGCGTCGCCCTTGGCGATCTCGTCAAAGATGGTAACGTTGTCGGTGTGGACGCGGATGTCGGCGGCCTTGATGTTGGCGCGGGCGAAGCGTTCGTTGGTGCCGCCGGGATTCACCACGACGCGGGTGCCGGGCTTGTCGATGTCGGCGAGCGTCTGATACTTCGAGGTGTCGCTGCAACGCGCGATCGGGGTCTTGCCTTCGCGCATGATCGCGGTCGAGAAGTAGCCCTTCTTCTGGCGGTCAAGCGTGATCGACACGCCGCCCATCGCGACGTCGAACTTGTCGGCCTCGAAATCCTTCATCAGCTGCGGCCAGCTGGTGGGCACGAACTCCACCTTCACGCCCAGCGCCTTGCCGAGCGCCTCGGCCATGTCGACGTCGAAGCCGGAGAATTTTCCGGTGGCCTTGTCGAGATAGGTGAAGGGCTTGTAGTCGCCGGTCATGCCGACCCGAAGGCTGCCGCGCTGCATGATCTCGTCCAGGCGCGAGGCTTGATCGGCCAACGCGGCGGTGGCGACACCGCAGGCCAGCACGGCGGTGGTCAGGGCGGCGACAATCCGGCTTAAGAATCCCATCTTTCAATGACCTCGCATGATGTGGCTGCGCTCTTCATAGCGGAGGTGACGACGCGCGACGAGGGGGCGGGAAGGGGAATGAGCATTTCGTTGCGGCGGAGCTCAGGGCGCCGAGCTCTGCAGAAATAAGAATGGCCGGCACAGAGCCGGCCATCACGAGTTCGACGCATCGTCTGCGAAAGAGTTACCTTTCGGCGGGCCCAGCCGCGGTGAACGGGCCCTTGCCGGTCATCTCGTTCTTCAGCGCCTCGAAGCGCTCGATCGCCTCGCGGGCGCGGGTGTCGACCGTCTTCACGGCGGCTTCGGGGGTCATCGGTCCGCTGCTCACCGCGATCGAGGTCGGCCCGACGGTTTCGTCGACATAGTAGCCGTCCTCGCCGCGCCGCGCTGTCCAGCGGAACCGGATCGCGGAAATCGGTCCCGGTCCGACCTTGGTGTAGCCGTCGGCCTGATCGAAAGATACCACGGTCGCGGCAGCCTTCTTCGCAGGCGGCGTCACCTTGTCTGCCGACCTCGCAGTTTCAGGCTGATCGAGAATGCTCGCTATCGTTGCGAGCGCGTGCTCGGTCGCAACACTCATGGCCGCCTCTGTTCCTACGGCGCGCGTAAACGCCGGCGCCGATTATCACAGTTGTAGCTGGATTTGGCCAAGTTGCAAGAATGCGTTGAAAGTTGGGCGACAAAGCGGGGGAGAAAGGTCCTGACATCCGCGTGATGAGATTGGAGCCGAGACTTGGTCCTGCCGCGTAGCCGACGCGACAGGACCATTGCACCGGCGGCGCGACTACAAGACGTCCTGGTTGATCACGTTCTGCCGAATCGGATCGCCATCCAGCACGCTGAGAATGTTGCGGGCGGTCTGCTCGCTCATGCGGTCGACGGCCTCCCGCGTCACGCCGGCGACGTGCGGGGCCATGATCACGTTCGGCAGCGCATGCAGTGCGTGGCCGACCGGCGGCGGTTCCTGCTCGAACACGTCGAGGCCGGCACCAGCGAGCCGTCCGGACGACAGCGCATCATGGAGCGCCGCCTCGTCGACCAGGCCGCCGCGCGCGGTGTTGATCAGGTATGCTGTCGGCTTCATCAGCCTGAGGCGCGCGGCGTTGAACATCCCGACGGTCTCCGGCGACTTCGGGCAGTGGATGCTGACGAAATCGGCGCGCGGCAGCGCCGCGTCGAGGTCGGCGACCGGTTCGCAACCGGCGGCAGTGATGTCGGCGGCGGGCTTGTAGGGGTCGTAGACGAGGACCTGCATCTCCATCGCGAGGCAGCGCTTGGCGGTACGGGTGCCGATGCGGCCGAAGCCGATGATCAGCACGGTCTTGCCGTAGAGATCGAACGGCAGCACGCCGAGCCGCGTCGCCCAGGTGCCGTCCCTGACCATCGCATGCATCTCGTTGGCGCGCTTGGCGAGCGTCAGCATCATGAACAGCGCCTGCTCGGCGACCGAGGGCGAGTTCGCGGTGCCCGCGACCATCAGCGGCACCTTGTGCTTGGACAGCGCGGGCACGTCGACCGCATCGAAGCCGACGCCGATCCGGGTCACGACCTTCATGTCGCCGGCTGCGATCAGTTCCGGCTCACCGAAGCGCGTGGCGCCGAGCGCGACGCCATGCACCGGCGCATGGGATTTCAGCAGCGCGGAGAAATCGGCAGCCGAGATCATGTTGGGGAATTCGATCATCTCGACGTCGTCGCGCGCCGCGAGCAGCGCGCGTCCCTTGGCCGAGAAGGATTCCGTGACGAGGATCTTGTTCTTGTTGCTTGCCGTCCTGGTGGTCATGTCCTGCCCTTGAAGCTTCTTGTGCTCGTCAGATGACGAGGCCTGAAGCCTCATTTAACAGGTGCATGTTGTTGAGGTCCATTGCCATGCGCAGGGGGCTGCCATCCCGCGCGCCGGCATTGGGGCTGACCCGCCCGCACACCGGCGTCTCGTTCAGGCTGAAGTAGACCAGGGTCTCCATCCCCATCGGCTCGGTGACGTCGAGCATGGCCTCGAACGTCTCGATGCCGGGCTCGGTATGCGGCCGGGTTTCGGTGATGTGCTCCGGCCGGATGCCGAGCAGCAGCCGGTCATTCCGCGACACGGATTGATAGCGCGCCGCGCGCGCCGGCGGCAGCGGGAAGCTGATGCGGTCGGTCAGGCGAATGTGGAGCTGGCCGTTGGCCTCCTCCAGCCGGCACGGCACGAAGTTCATCGCGGGCGAGCCGATGAAGCCGGCAACGAAGCGCGTCGCCGGGTTGTGGTACAGCTCGGTCGGCGTGCCGATCTGCTCGATGCGGCCCTTGTTCATGACCACAACGCGGTCGGCGAGCGTCATCGCCTCGACCTGGTCGTGGGTGACGTAGACCGTGGTGGTGCGGACCTTCTGGTGCACCTTCTTGATCTCGATGCGCATCTGGACGCGCAGCTTGGCGTCGAGGTTGGACAGCGGCTCGTCGAACAGGAACACTTTGGGATTGCGCACGATGGCGCGGCCCATCGCGACGCGCTGGCGCTGGCCGCCGGACAGCTGCTTCGGCTTGCGGTCGACCAGATCGGCGATGTCGAGCATGCGCGCGGCCTCCGCGACGCGACTCTTGATCTCGGCCTTCGGATAGTGCTTCAGGCGCAGGCCGAACGACATGTTCTCCGCCACGGTCATGTGCGGGTAGAGCGCGTAGTTCTGGAACACCATCGCGATGTCGCGGTCCTTCGGCGGCACGTCATTGACGACGTCGCCGCCGATGGCGATGTCGCCATCGGAGATGTCCTCGAGCCCCGCGATCATCCGCAACGTCGTCGACTTGCCGCAGCCGGACGGGCCGACCAGCACGACGAATTCGTGGTCGGCGATGTCGAGATCGATGCCTCTCACAGCCTCGACGTCGTCGTAACGCTTCACGACCTTGCGCAAGCTCACTTCAGCCATATCGGATCAACCCCCGTCATCAGCCTTTGGTCGCGCCGGCCGTCAGGCCGGCAATGTAGTAGTCCATCAGGAACGCGTAGATGATCAGCGGCGGCGCCGCGCCGAGCAGCGCGCCGGTCATGATCTGTCCCCAGTTGAAGACGTCGCCCTTGATCAGGGTGGTGACGATGCCGACCGGCAGCACCAGCTGGTCGGCGGAGGTCGTGAACACCAGCGGATACAGGAACTGCGCCCAGGACACCGTGAAGGCGAAGATCGTCGCCGCGATCAGGCCGGGCAGGGCGACTGGGATGAAGATCCGCGTCAGCGTCTGCAGCCAGGAGGCGCCGTCGATGATCGCAGCCTCGTCGAGCTCCTTCGGAATCGAGGCGAAATAGCCGATCATGATCCAGGTGCAGAACGGCACCGTCAGCGTCGGATAGATGAACAGCAGCACGTACCAGCGGTTGATGAGCTGGATGCCTGTGACGTCGCCGATCAGCGCGAACATCTTGAACAGCGGGATGAACAGCAGGCTGTCCGGGATCAGGTAGGTCAGGAACACACCGGTGGCGAGCGTCGCCGAGCCCCAGAACTTCATCCGCGACAGCGCGAAGGCGGCGGGAATGCTGATCAGCATGGTGATGATCACGACGACGATCGAGACCATCGCGGAGTTGAAGAAGAACCGGAGAAATTGGTTCGACGTCAGCAGCCCGATGTAGTTCTCGAGCGTCGGATGGAACACCCACCACGGATTTGTCGCGGCCGAGATCTCGGCGCTGCCCTTCAGCGAGGTGATCAGCATGTAGAGCGGCGGCACCAGCGAGAAGATCGCGAACAGCGTCAGGAAGAAATACGACCAGCGCAGCGCCCAGGCGCGGTCGCGGCTCATCGAGCCGTATTTGACATTGCGAGTCGGGCCGGCCTTGTCGACGGTCATCGTGCTCATCAGGATTCGTTGCCCCGCTTGTTGACGTCGCGCAGGATGAAGATCGCCGCGACCGCCAGGATCGGCACCATGAACAGCGAGACGCTGGCGCCGAGCGGAATGTCGCTGCCCTCGATGCCGACGCGGAACGCCCAGGTCGCGAAGATGTGCGTCTTGTCGAGCGGGCCGCCGGCGGTGAGGATGCGCACGATATCGAAATTGGCGAAGGTCACGATCAGCGAGAACAGCGTGGTGATGGCGATGATGTTGCGCATCATCGGCAGGGTCACGTACCAGATCCGCTGCCACCAATTGGCGCCGTCGATGGCGGCGGCTTCATAGAGCTGGTCGGGCACCGATTTCAGCGACGCCAGGTACATGATCATGAAGAATGGCGCGCCGTACCAAACATTGACCAGGATCACCGAGAAACGCGCCCAGGCGGCGTCTCCCGTCCACGGGATCGGGCCGATGCCGAAGAAAGCCAGCGTGTAGTTGAAGGCGCTGTAGGATGGGTCGAACAACCACAGCCAGGCGAGCGTGCTCATCGCCGGCGGGATCACCCAGGGCACCAGCAGCATGCCGCGCCATTTGCGCTGGCCCTTGGCCGGGATGTTGTGGACGAAATGCGCGACGATGAAACCGATCAGCGCCTTGAACACGACGGCCGTGATCGCGAAGATGCAGGACTGTTTGACGACCAGCCAGAACGTGTCGCGCTTGAACAGGAACTCGAAATTGCCGAGGCCGACGAAACGCTGCATCGACTTGTTCAAGGTCGCCAGATGCACCGAATAGATCGCGGGATAGACCACCAACAGTGCGATCAGCAGGATCAGCGGCAGGGTCAGCAGGAAGGCTGTGGTCGACTTTCGCTTCAGCGCATTGCGCAAGCCTCTTCGGCTGGCGGCCCTGCGGGGGCGGGCAATGGTGTCTTCGCCGATGGCGGCATCAACCATGAGAGCAGGCTCCTCGTGGCGCTCCCGGCGGCGGGCCGGGCTTCACGTGACGGGCATGGGACCTTTGCGGGCACACGATGCTGGTGGCGGCGGCCCGCACGAGGCGGGCCGCCGGGATTGGAAGTCGCGCGTGCTCAGCTGCGCATAAACCCTTCGCACTCGCCTTCGGCCCACGCCAGCGTCGCTTCCATCTTCTCGCCCTGGGCGTAGCGCAGGCACATCTTGGTCATGGTTGCCTGCGCGTAGATCTGCTGCGCGATCTTCGGGGGAGCAGGGGAGGCCGCGATCGAGAGCGTCTGGTGGTTGTAGGGATTGGGATAGTGATAGAGCGTCCCCTTCGGCGGTCCCTGTTCCTGCCAGATCTTGAGCGTGGTCAGCTTCTCGTACGCCGGCAGATCGTAGCCGCCGCTCGCCGCCACCATCTTCTCGATCGAGGCCGGCTTCGACAGGTGCACGATCAGGCTCTTCGCGGCTTCCTTGTTCTTCGAGAATGACCAGATGCTCCAGAAGTACGGCAGGAACGGCGCATAGCGGCCCTTGGGGCCAACGGGGAAACCGTGCGTCCAGCACTGCTCGGCGATCTGCGGCGCGTCACGCTTGGCCACCGCCCACGCGCTCGGCGGATTCATGATCATCGCGCCCTTGCCCGACACCAGCCATTTGTTGTTCGAGGCATCGTCCCAGGAGGCGACATCCGGCGGCAGCGCCGCGATCAGCCGCTTGTAGAATTCGAGCGCCTGGCGCACGGCGTCGGTCTTCACCGTGACATCGCCCTTGGCGTTGACGAGCTCGGCGCCGAACGCCTGGAAGAAGGCGCCCGCGGAGTCGACGCTGTCGGTGGTCTCGCCCAGCCCGATGCCGAAGGGCACGCCGCCCTTCTGGCAGGCCTCCGCCGCCTTCAGGAACGTCTCCGTGGTCCAACTGTCCGCCTTCGGCGGGCTGCCGGCCGGATAGAGCTCCTGCACATCGATCCCGGCGTGCTTCTTCATCAGGTCGATGCGGGTGCAGGGACCCTTGATCTGGCTGCCGACGCAGGAGGGCACCGCGAGCCACTTGCCGCCGGACTGGCCGAGATATTTGACCGTGCCGTTGACCTCGCCATTCTCCTGGATGATCGGCCCCATGATGTCGTTGACGGGCTCGAGCAGCTCGGCATGGGCATGCGGCCACCAGGTCGGCATGGCGATCAGGTCATGGCCCGATTTCGCCGCACCTTCGGCAGCGATGGTCAGCTCGATCTTCTTGCCCTGGCTGGTGATGTAGTCGATCTGGACCTCGACCTTCTCCTTCGCGGCCCACTCATTGACGAGATCGGTCGAGGCCTGGTTGGCGCCGGGAACCCAGTGATCCCAGAATCCCATCGACAGTTTGCCGGCGGCATAGGCGCCGCGCACATAAGGCGCGGTAATCATGACCGCCGATGTGGCAGCGGTCGCAGCAACGAATTGTCGGCGGTTCAGCTTCCTCCGTGACATGGCGTTCCCTCCCTGGTGAGCCAAGCATTCGGTTGACCGCGAATCCTGTTTGTTAGTTGTGCGTCGCGTCATGCGCGCTTGGATTTCGCTTGGGTGTAATCAGAGCAGAATTGCGCGCGGCTGTCGAGAAAGCAGGTGCGGCGAAACTTAGAACTGATGGCGTGCACAATTCGTCGCAGGGTGCCCGGTCGATTGCGTCGCAATGAGACGCGTTGCAACGCAAAGCGCTCCGGGATCGGACCGCGAGAGTCGACTGATCTCGATGCACTACGTCGTGCGGCAGATGGACTTGCGCGTTGCGGCAACGCTAGAATTTCCGCCGACTCACAAGGGATCGCCGGCATCGCTGCTGCGGTCGTTGCTGTCGGGGCGAAGGAGTTCGAGCTGATGACGAGCGGCCAATGGGGAAGAGGGGTGCGCCGTCCTCTCTGCAGCGCAGCAGCCGTGCTGCTGATGCTCGGCGCCACGATGGCGCTGCCGCGTCAGGTTGCCGCGCAGGGACTGTTCAAAGGTGTCGAGCAGGGCGCCCGCGAAGGTAACAAGGCGGCCGGCCCGGTTGGTGGCGTGCTGGGTGGCGCGATCGGCGGCGTCGTCGGCGTGGTCACGGGCGTGACCGGCGTGCTGACGGGAAACGACGGGCAGCCAAACGCTCAACCCGCGCCGGCAGCGCCTGCTCCGGAGGGCAAGAAGGCGAAGTCAGCCAAGATGCCGAAAGCCAGCAAGGTCGCAAAGGCCGCGCCGATGCTGACGCAGCCGGGTGTGCCTGAGCTCACAGCCGAGCAGATCGTGGCCAACAGCGACGCCAATGTCGAGCGTCTGAAGACGGGGCTGAATCTGACCGAGGAGCAGGCCAAGAACTGGGGCCCGTTCGCCAATGCGATGCACGCCCTCGGCCGCAACGGCGCCGATCGCCTCAATTTGCGTATCGCCAGGGCCAAGCGTGACCCGCCCGACGACTTCGTCGAGCAGATGCGCAACGAAGCCCAATTCCTAGTCGACCGCGCCGCCGACCAGCGCGCCGTCGCCGACACCTCCGAGCCGCTGTTCACCAGCCTCGACGACAAGCAGAAGCAGATCTTTATTGACGAGATGGTGAGGTTAAGCCGGGAGAGGGGGCTGGATTAGTTTAGCGGAGCGAGCACGTCGCCCCCTCAAGCCGTATGTCGCTTAGTCGAGGGGCACAGTCTCTTTCGACTATGGTCGACTGCGGTTAACACTGCTTGCGCGTGCCATTCGGTGCGGTAGCACGAGTGGTGGCCGGCTGCGCGGAAAATCAAAAGCTCGGTCATTCTGGTCACCAGCCGTTCTCGGAGAACAGTTGCTTCCAGACCGCATGGACCTTGTTCGCGCATTGCTGAACGTCATGGAAGCCGGTTCCGATTTGAACGAAGACGCTCGTTGTGGGCACGGATCCGATGGCGCCGGCTCCTATCGCGCCGAACCCAAGCAGCCCTGAGCCACCGGAGGTGTGAATGTGGACGTTCGCCGAGCCGTACAAACTCGTAAGACGGCGCCCGCTGTCCAAGACCATATGTTTCGAGGCGTTGGCGATGTCTGCTACTATTTCAAAATCGGCTTCAATAGTGCGGAGGTCGGCTAGAAATTTCGTTTTACCCGAGATCGCCTGGAACTGTGTTCCTTGAAAGCTCCACACCTTACCTTTGTGGGTTTCATATACCCAATCTCGCAATGCAAAGAGCGAATTGCACGCGTGATATGCAAGCCGGAGTTGGACACTTGACGCGAATGCCGCCAAGTCAGGATCCACTACATGCGTAAGAAATTCTGCTGGAGTCTGAATGGTTGTTGTCATGCTCAGAATTCCAAGCCGGAGGATCTTTCAAAGTAATGTCAATCAGCACGAAGCCGGAGCTTTCTATCGGAATTGAGCGGGGTACTAAAGCCTTGCGCCGCGCGCTTCCGCTCGATGGGCGTTGCCCCACTTACGCCCCGGGATCGTGGGTGTTCCGAAGAAAAGCCTGCGCAGAACTCAAGGCCCTGATTGGCGAGAACGTCGGAGAACGCCAAAGTAAAGGACCACCGGTTAGATCATAGGTATTAATTTTAAAATTCAGAACAACGGCGAACAACATCTGGCGGAAGGGGTGGGATTCGAACCCACGGTACCCTTGCGGGCACGCCGGTTTTCAAGACCGGTGCCTTAAACCACTCGGCCACCCTTCCAATCCGGCGTGGTTCCGGAATGCGCGCGAGCGAGTCGGCATGATGAGCAGCGTCCTCGCGAGCCCTGTTTAGGGTGCTGGCTTGCGGCTCGTCAACGGCGGTTTCGCGCCGAGGCGAATCTCGGGCGTTCGAATCGCCGGTCGGGGCGAGCTTCGCGCGGGATCCCCGTCGCCCAGGGCAACGGTCAATCGCGCCGGCGCTCGGAGCGCCCGGCCTCGTTTACATGAACGCAAAAACCATCAGGCTCGAGCACAATACGGCGGTGCTCACGGCTGCCAGGGCGAGAAAGCCGCCCGAAAACAGATCTTGGTGTCGCATGGGCCACCCGCTGCGGCCAGATTTGCGGTCCGAACTCGCGGGCTTGTTCAATCGAAGGCCCGGCTCGGAGAGAGTGCAGCTTCAGGTCAATCCTGAAGGGTCGTGGTTGAAGCGGACGAAAGCCGACCGTGTCGTCGGCTGTCCGACCTTTGCAGCATCAGGCCCGCGAACGGACCCCTTCAAACGCGTGAGCGAGGAAGATGCCGGCGCCAACCAAGCCCATCACCGCTGTCATTGCTTCGATCATCGTGAACACACCCTTGTTGCGCCCCGTGTGAAGGAAACGACGTGCAGCCCTGCACAGTCAAAATGATTCAGGGGAGGTAAATGAGAACGCCCCTAAGTGAGGTTTTCACGCAACATATGTGTCCAAAAAGGTGCACTCGCAACATGGCGGGGCGGATCCGTGCACGCGAGGGCACCTATCGCACAGCACGAACAACCGCCGTGATAGGCGCGAAGGGCTCGGGAAAGCTCCGGTTAACCACGGCGGGGCCCACCCCATTTCCGCCGTGTTCGGGTTGCGTTATCCTTATGCAGTGAGTTGCGGGGATGCGACTCGGGGAGAAGCCGGTACGTGAGGGCCTGCGGGGCGCGGCTCGAACGACCACCGGCGAATTGGTATTTGGGGTCGATGGGGATTGATCAAACAGATCCGGCCGGGAGAGCGGTGCGCGGCGCTGTCGCGATTCTCGCCTGCCTGATGGTCGCGAATTGCGCCTCCTCCAACAAATTCGCCAGCAAGGTCGATCCGAAATACGGCGTGTCGTCGAGCCCACGCGTCGTCGGTTTCGGCGAGCCGGTGCCGAAGGGCGGCGGCGTTTATCGCGTCGGCAAGCCGTATACGGTCGCCGGCAAGACCTACGTGCCGGAAGAGGACACCAATTATCGCGCCGAGGGCATGGCGTCCTGGTATGGCGACGATTTCCACGGGCGCCTGACCGCCAATGGCGAGGTGTTCGACATGGCCTCGCTCACGGCGGCGCATCCGACCCTGCCGCTGCCGAGCTATGCGCGGGTCACCAATCTGGCCAACGGCAAATCACTGATCGTGCGAATCAATGATCGCGGGCCGTATCACGGCAACCGGCTGATCGACGTCTCCAACAAGGCCGCCGACCTGCTCGAGTTCAAGGGCAACGGCATCGCCAAGGTGCGCGTCGAATATGTCGGCCGGGCGCCGCTCGAGGGCTCCGACGATACCCAGTTGATGGCGACCCTGCGCACCGGCATCCCGGCGCCCGCGCCGTCGCTGGTCCGCGTCGCCTCGGCCAAACCGTTCGTGCCGGAGATGGGCGCAAGCCGTCCGATCCGCGGCGAGATCCCGATGCCGGAGGGCCGGCCCTACACGCTCGGCAACACCTCGGCCGACATGGCCTCGATCGGCGCGACCTCCGAGCTGTCGGCCTCCAGCCGCTCGAGGGGACGCCCCCTCGATAATCCGCGCGCGGTTTCCTATGACCAGAGCGGCCGCTACGTCTCGCAGGGAGAGACGACCGCCAATGACGGCGCCGACGAAGCACGCGACATCATGGGCGGCCGCGGCCTTTACTGATTCCCGGCTTTATTGATCGCGCGACACTGATCTGAATGCCGTGAACCGCCCCATCCGGGGCGGTTTTGATTCGAGGAGCCGCTGCCGCCTCACCGGGCGCTGAACGGCACCCGCGCCTTGGCCGAGAAGGTCCAGACGCGGGTGTTGCCGCCGATGCCGCCATATTCGGCGCCGAGACCCAGGCCGGCACCACCGGCGGTCTCGATGCCGAGGCCGCCGGTGAAGCGGGCCGACCAGCCCTGCAGCAGTGGCGTCGAGGCCAGCGCGCCGGCGACGAGCGCGTTGGCGTCCTCCTTGTTGAAATAATAGTCGCCATACATGCCGAGGAACGGCGTCAGCAGCAGGCCGCTATCGAGCCAGGCGACGGGGGTGGCGGCGCGCAGACCGCTGGAGGCGCGGCCGCTCGCGAAGTCGTAGGAGCCCTGCCGTGTGCCCAGCGAGTCGGTGTAGGCGTTCTGGTGCTCCCACAGCGCGTAGACCTTGGTCGACGGCTCCAGCACTACGCCAGCCAATTTGTAGGTGCCGGTCAGGCCGGAGGAGAGCATCCAGCGCTGGCCGTTGAAGCTGCCCTGCGCGGTGCCCGCGCTGCCGTCATAGCCGATGCCGGAATAGGCGACGGCGGCATCGAAGCGCAAGGTCGGCACGATCTTCCAGCCGAGATAGGCGCCGGTCGTCCAGCCGTCGCCCTTCAGCTTTCCGTTGATGTCCTGCTGGGTGTAGCTGAACGTCTCGTAGCCGCCGAGCACGCCAACCAGGATACTCGGCGACGCGCGATAGGTCAGCCCCATCATGGCGTTGAGCTGCTGGCCGTAGAGCGAGGCCTGGCTGGACTGGGTGACGCCGCCTGTGCTGGTCGTGCCGAAGCGGTCGACGCCGGTGCCACGCACGTCGGCCCACAGCAGCCACTCCTTTTGCTCGTGCCATTTCGGCACCGCCTGCTTCTTGTCGCCGCGGTCGATCGCGGCGAAGGCATCGTCAACCCGGCCGCGGCCGCGACCGCGCGGTGGCTCCCGGCCGGGCAGCAGGGAGGACGCGGCATTGGTGCCCGTGGCGCCGTCCGCGGCCGGAGGCCGCTCGTCCTGATCCCGTGGATCGGCCGAGAAGTTGAAGCGCATGCGCGTACCGCCCGGCGTCAGGAACGCCCCGCCGCCGTCGCTGAAGCCATCGGCAATGGCATCATCGATGGCGCCGGAGATCGCCTGCCCGGAGTTCTGCGCCACCATCTTGGAGACGGTCTGCTGCAGCGAGCGCAGCCGCACGCTGTCGATCGGCACGTTGACGGTCTGAGCCAGCCCGGGCGACGTGCTCGCCGTGAACAGCGCGCTGCCGCCATAGCTTGCCGTGATGGTATGGCTGCCGACGGTCAGCGTCGAAATGGCAAGCGTCGCGACGCCGCCCGTCAGCGTGGCCGTACCGATCGGCGAGCCATTGTCGTTGAAGGTGACGGTGCCGGTCGGCGTGCCGCCGCCGACGACTTGCGGCGTCACGGTCGCGGTGAAGGTCACCGGCTGGCCGAACTGACTCGGGTTCTGCGACGATGTCAGCGCCACCTTTGTGTCGAGCCGCCCGACCGAGAGGCTGAACGTGGCGCTGGCGGTCGCGCTGACGGTGTCGGTCACCGTCACCGTATAGGTCGCCGCCGGCGTGGTCGTGGTCGGCGTGCCGCTGATCTGGCCATTCGACGCATTGAAGCTGAGCCCCGCCGGCAAGGCAGGAGACACCGCATAGGTCAGCGCGCCGGTGCCGCCGGAGCCCGTCACCGGCGTGAACGGCGTCACCGCCTGGTTGATCGGCAGCGTGGTGGAGGGCACGGCCGTCGTCGCCGCGACCGGACCGTTGACGGTCAGGCTGAAGGTCGCGCTCGCGGTCGCGCTGTTGATGTCGGCGACGGTGACCGTGAAGGTCGTCGCCGCAGTCGGCACCGTCGGCGTGCCGGTGACCTGGCCGTTCGACGTATTGAAGCTGAGGCCGGCCGGCAAAGTGGGAGACACCGCATAGGTCAGCGTCCCCGTGCCGCCCGATCCGGTCACCGGCGTGAACGGCGTGACCGGCTGATTGTACGGCAGCGTGGTGGACGGCACGGCCGTCGTCGCGGCGACCGCGCCGCTGACCGTCAGGCTGAATGTGTTGGTCGCGGTCGCGCTGGCCGCATCGGTCACGGTGACAGTGTAGGTGGTGGCTCCGCTCGCGGTCGTCGGCGTGCCGCTGATGCTGCCGGTTGAGCTGTTGATCGTCAGACCTGCGGGTAGCGAAGGCGATACGCTGTAGGTGTAGGGCGTGGTGCCGCCGCCGCCGGTCACCGGCGTGAAGGCGGTGGCCGCCTGGTTTGCGGTCACGACCTTCGACGCGACCGCCTGCGTCGCGGTCACCGGGCCGTTCACCGTCAGGCTGAAATTGCTGCTGGCAGTGGCGCTGTTGGCATCGGTGATCGTGACCGTGTAGTTGGTGGCGCCGCTGATCACCGTCGGCGTTCCCGTGATCGCTCCGCTGCTCGTGCTGAACGTGAGGCCGGTGGGCAGGGACGGTGAGATGCTGTAGGCGTAGGACGGCGTGCCGCCTGCTGGGGTGACCGGCGTGAACGAGGTTGCCGCCGTATTCTGTGTCAGCGACTTGGAGGCGATCGCCTGCGTCGCGCTCAACGGACCGTTGACCGTCACCTGAAAGGTGTTGCTGGCGGTGCCGTTGTTGGCATCCGTCACCGTCACGGTATAGGTGGTGGTGGTGCTGGTCACGGTCGGCGTGCCAGTGACCTGGCCGGTGGCCGTGTTGAAGCTGAGGCCGGACGGCAGGCCCGGCGAGATCGCGTACGACAGGGGTGACGTGCCGCCGCCGCCTGCGATCGGGATGAACGGTGTGATCGCCGTGTTCACGGTGACGGTGGCCGAGGTCACCGATATCGTCGCCGTGACCGCGCTGTTGACCGTCAGGCTGAACGTGTTGCTCGCGGTGGCATTGTTGGCGTCGGTGACGGTGATCGTATAGGTGGTCGCACCGCTGGTCGCGGTCGGCGTGCCCGTGATCGCGCCGGTGCTGCTGCTGAGCGAAAGGCCCGCGGGCAGCGATGGCGAGACGCTGTAGGTCAGTGAGGTCGTGCCGCCGCCACCGGTGACCGGGGTGAAGTTGGTCGCGGGCTGGTTCCGGGTCAGTATCTTCGAGGCGACCGACTGTGTCGCCGTGACCGCGCCGTTGACGGCAAGCGTGAACGTATTCGAGGCGGTCGCCGAGTTGGCGTCGGTCACGGTGATCGTATAGGTCTGCGACCCGCTCGTGGCGGTCGGCGTACCCGTGATCGCGCCGGTCGACGCACTGAGCGTCAGGCCCGAGGGCAGGGACGGTGAGATACTGTAGGTGTAGTTCAGAGTGCCGCCGCCGCCGGTGATCGGCGTGAAATTAGCCGAGGGTTGATTCTGCGTCAGCGTCTTGGACGCCACCAACTGCGTCGCCGTCACCGGGCCGTTGACCGTCAGTTGAAACGTGTTGCTGGCGGTGGCGCTGTTGGTGTCGGTGATAGTGACGGTATAAGTGGTTGCGGGGCTCGTGACCGTAGGCGTGCCGGTGATCGCGCCCGTGGCTGTGTTGAAGGACAGGCCGTTCGGAAGCCCCGGGTTGATGCCATAAGTGAGCGACCCGGTGCCGCCGGAACCGGTGACCGGCGTGAACGAGGTCGTCGCGGTGTTGACGGTCAGCCCCTTGGACGCGATCGCCTGAGTCGCGGTGGGGCCGGGCAGGTTGACGGTGATGACCCAGGGCGTGGTGGCCGGCGCCGGGTTGGACGAGCATGACAGAAGAGCGTCGCTACAGTTGGACGCATAGTAGAGCGTGATCGTATCCTGACCGCCGCCCGTCAGGCTGTTCAGCGTGATGGTGATCTTTGCATTGCCCGTATTTGCGTTCTGGCCGTTGTCGTTTCCGCTGCTCGGAACCAGCGTGTAGCTGGCCTTGGACGTCGTCGGACTATAGTTGCTGAAGGCGCTCGTGCTGCTGCCCCCGATGGGGAAGAAGGTCGACGCATCCGTGCGGACGTGCCGTAGAGGCCGTAGATGACCGCGTCGTTTCCGGTGTTGGTGCCGGGGACGTTCAGACAGAGGGTATAGGTCTGGGGCGTCGACGTGAAAGTGATCGTCGCACCGCTGGTGGAGCTGCTGGTTTGATCGCAGGCCGCCTGCGCCGATGAGATCGAAGCGCCCATGGCCGCGAGAAGGACAAATGCCGTCACCGCCAACGTTCTCACGTAGCTGGCGGCCGACAACCAGCGAATCATAAACTGCTGGAACACCGTCTTCCACGCACCGATCATGATCGAGAAAAGCTGCACCTTGCCCCTGCGCTTCCCCGAGATCGCGGCCGACTCCGGACCACGACCCCAAATATTCTTGCGACTGCAATAAAGATTACCGAAAACTTACCGTGATTAAGCTTCGTTTCTCCTGCGTCGCAAGCCGGTGATGCGTGGAACCGCCCCGTCGCGCGGCCTTTCTCCAGGCCAGTTGCATGGCCGCAACACTGCGACCATTCCGCGCGTTAATTGGGGAAAGTCTCGGAACCCGCCGTCACATCCTATGCGGGTTCATGCTTGACTGTTCCCGTACGATGCGTGACACTTTGGAATTGCACACGGCGAAGATCGAGCGGCTCGGTTGTTCGCGTTCGCTGTGACATTCTTTGTTGTCTCTTGCGTTGAATTGCACAAAATCATTTGGAGGAACGCATGCCGCTTACGCCTGTGCTCGGGCAAATCATGCCATTTGCTGGAAGCCAGCCACCGAGGGGATGGGCGTTCTGCAACGGTGCGCTGTTGGCGATCCAGACGAACCAGGCATTGTTCTCCCTGCTCGGAACCTATTACGGCGGCAATGGTGTGACGACGTTCGCGCTTCCAGATCTCCGCGGACGGGCGATCCTCGGCTCAACCGGCAGCGGTGGCCAGTTTCCCGCTGGCACGGTCAGCGGAGAGACTAACGTCACGCTCACGACGGCGCAGATGCCGACCCATAATCATTCAATCCAGGCGTCCAGCAATGACGGCACGGGGCGCGGAGCGTCGGCGACCAACAACGTGTTCGCGACCAACAAGGTCCCGCCAGACAATCCGACGCTGATCTTCACGACCGCGGGGACGAATCAGGTGGCGCTGTCGCTCAGCACCAACATCGTCGACATCGGCGGCGGGCAGCCCCACAACAACATGCAGCCCTATCTCGTGATCAGTTATCTGATCGCGATCAACGGGGTTTACCCCTCGCGCAACTGAGACCGCTCGGCGCTCTCGTTTTCAAACCATCGTTGGCTCCTCCGCATTGCGCCTGCTTTCGCGGAGCCCACCGCACCTGAAAGGATGTCGGGATGTCAGACCCATTTCTCGGCGAGATCAGGCTGTTTGGCTTTCCGCGCATCCCGGATGGCTGGCTGGCCTGCGACGGCAGCTCATTGTCCATTTCCAACAACGATGCGCTCTATGCAGTCATTGGCACGACCTTTGGCGGCGACGGGGTCCAGACCTTCAACCTGCCGGATCTGCGCGGCCGGGTTCCGATCGGGCAGGGCACGCCGCCCGGTGGCGCGTCCTATCTGCTGGGGCAACTGGATGGTGAGGACGAGCACACCTTGACCACGCCCGAAATGCCCATGCACAGCCACGCTTTGTTGGCCTCGACCACCGTCGCCGACACGGCAACGCCGGGGACCAATACCGTCCTGGGAACCGCGACAACGGGCAATCTCTACGCGCCCAGTGCTAACGCCGGGACCTACGAAGTGATGGCGGCCTGCGTCGGGCCAGCAGGGCAGAGCATAGCTCACAACAACATCATGCCGACCGTCGTCGGCAATTACTGCATCTGCATCAGCGGCGTCTTTCCTTCGCCGGGCTGACGCCTTCGCGTTCGATCGGCTCTATTGCGCATCTTCAGGAGAGACGTCGTGTCAGATCCCTTCATCGGCGAAATCCAGGCCTTTCCGTTCACCTTCGCAGCCGACGGCTTCAACAGCGCGTGGCTGCCGTGCTTCGGCCAGTTGCTTCCGATCCAGCGGTACTCGCCGTTGTTCGCGCTGATCGGCACCTATTATGGCGGCAACGGCACCACCAATTTCGCCCTGCCGAATCTGAGCGGCGCAATCACCAACGGGCAGGGCAACGGACCAGGTCTGGAGCCGCGGGTCATCGGCGAGACGATGGGGACCAGCACGGCTTTTCTGACGACGGCCGAAATGCCCATGCATAGCCATACGCTGCAGCTCGGAGCCAAGTCGGCGACCAATGCCACGCCCGGGCCAGGCACGGGCGTAGGGATCGTGGCGATCGATCCCGGCTTCAACGGCTTCCTGGCGCCGCCGGGCAACACGACGCTGGCGGTGAACGAGGTCACGCCCAACGGGCAGAGTCTTCCGCACGACAACATGCAGCCGACTCAGGCGCTGATCTGGTGCATTTGCTACGCGGGCGTTTTCCCGTCGTTCAACAACTCCTGACCTCGCGCGCCCGCGGTGACGTCGATCGCAAGCGAGATCGTCTCGCAGGATGCGCGCTTGCGACTGCGGGTCGCCGAAAGCGGCGACGACCCTTTCCTGCGCGACCTGTTCAAGTCCGTCAAAGCGGCGCAGCTCGCGACCGCCGACTTGCCTTCCGCAATGCTCGATACCGTCGTGGCGCAACAGTATCGCGCGCAGGTCGCGGGCTATGCGGCGCACTGTCCGGCGGCGCAATCGCTGATCATCCTGCGCGACGGTTCGCCGGTCGGGCGGCTGCTGCTCGACCGCTCACCCACGCGATGGCACGTGGTCGATCTCGCGCTGCTGCCGGGCGCGCGCAACGCCGGGGTCGGACGCGAGATCATGCAGTCGGTTGCCGCCGCGGCGCGGGAGCAGGGCGCCGGTGTCCTCTCGCTTGCGGTCGCGACGAGCAATGAGGACGCGATCCGCTTCTATGCGCGGCTGGGCTTCTCCGACATCGCGGAGGCGGCCACGGCCTCGCATCGCCGGATGGAGCTTGTGCTCGCGCCCTAGCCAGCCGGCGCGACTTCGCGCAGGAACGCGATCAGCGCTGCATTCACTTCGGCGGCGCATTCCTGCTGAATCCAGTGACCGGCGCCGTCGATGATCAGCTTCCGCCGGAGATCCGGCAGCACGCGTTCCATGTCCTGCACGCGCTTGGCGCCGATGATCCCCTTGATCACGGCATCGTCGCTGCCGGCGATGAACAGCGACGGCTGCCGGATTGGCGCATCCTGCCAGGGCGCGGTGAGCTCCCAATTGCGATCGATGTTGCGGTACCAGTTGAGGCCACCGCGGAAACCGGAGGTCCGATAGGCCGCGATGAACTCGCCAAGGTCAGCCTCGCTCAGCCATGCCGGCAGCGGCAGGTTGGGATCTGCATCGCCAAGGAAGCCGCGATCCGGCGCAACGAACAGCGACTGCGGATCGGAGAAGCCGCGCGCCAGCATCGTGCGCATCGTCAGCGCGACGTCGCGCTCGAGCTCGGCCTCGGCGACACCCGGCGTCTGAAAATACTGCCAGTAGAAATTGGCGATGCCGCTGGCCTGGAGCGTCTCGAGCGGCCGTCCGCGTCCGCGGAACGGCGGCGGCACGCTCAGTCCGGCGACGGCGGTGAAGATGTCCGGGCGAAACATCGCCGCGTGCCAGGCGACCGGCGCACCCCAATCATGGCCGATGATCACCGCCTGTCGTTCTCCCAGCGCGCCGACCAGCGCGACCATGTCGCCGACGGTGTCGAAGATCGAGTAGGCGGCGATGTCGCGAGGGGCCGGCGAGCGGCCGAAGCCGCGCATGTCGGGCGCGACGACGCGGTAGCCCGCCGCGGCAAGGGCGAGGATCTGCTGCCGCCACGAATAGGACAGCTCGGGCCAGCCATGGCAGAGCAGAACGAGCGGACCTTCGCCCTGTTCGCGCATGAACAGCTCAATTCCGTTGGCCTTGACGATCCGCGCCTGTGACACCGCGTCCTCCCCGTCGATTTCTCGTTCTTGGTCCAACGGTATCGCATCGCGCGCTGGGCGGTGCAAATCGCGGGACAGCGGCCGCAGCGGCGGACTGCCGAGTTGTTTGCGCACCGCACAGATGCTAGATTCCAAGCGCGCTCCAGAGCTTAGCCGATGAATCTCATGTTTTTGCCGTTCCGCCGCGCCGGCACCACCTCCGGGCGGACGACGCGTGCCCTCATCGTCCTGGCGGCCGCGCTGGCGGTCGGCTGGAGCGGGATGCTCTACGCCGCCAACCAGAGCGTCCAGGGTGCGAAGAAGGACGATGGCGGCTTTGACGGCGATGCGCCGACCGCGATCCTGGTCGAGGCGAACAGCGGCAGCGTGCTGTTCGAGAAGAACGCCGACGAGCTGCGCGCGCCCTCCAGCATGATGAAGCTGATGACCGCCGAGGTGGTCTTCAACGCCGTCAAGGACGGCACGGTCAAGCTCAACGACGAATACCGGATCAGCGAGAACGCCTGGCGCAGGGGCGGCGCGCCGTCGGGCACCTCGACGATGTTCGCGGCACTCAACAGCAAGGTCTCGGTCAGCGACCTCCTGCATGGCGCGATCATCCAGAGCGGCAACGACGCCTGCATCGCGCTCGCTGAGGGCATGGCCGGCAACGAGAAGATCTTTGCCGCCGACTACATGACCAAGCGGGCCCGCGAGCTCGGCCTGGCCAAATCCACCTTTGCCAATTCCAATGGTCTGCCGGATCCCGGCAACAAGATGACGGTGCGCGAGCTGTCAATGCTCGCGCGGCACATCATCCTGGACTTCCCGGAGTTCTATAAGATCTTCGGCGAGAAGGAATTCACCTGGAACAAGATCCGCCAGCAGAACCGCAATCCGCTGCTGAACGCGATGGAAGGCGCCGACGGTCTGAAGACCGGATACACCAAGGAAGGCGGCTACGGCATGGTCGGCTCGGCCGTGCAGAACGGCACAAGGCTGATCGTCGTGGTCAACGGCCTTGAGGATCCCGAGGATCGCGCCACCGAGGCCAAGAAGATGCTGGAATGGGGGTTCCGCAATTTCGAGACCCGCACCCTGTTCGCGGCCGACCAGACGCTCGGCTACGCAAAAGTGTTCGGCGGCGAGAGCCGATCGGTGAAGCTGTCGAGCCCGGTGCCGGTCAAGGTGATGGTGCAGAAGAACGGCGGCGAGAAGCTGCTCGCGCGCATCATCTACAGCGGCCCGGTGAAGGCGCCGATCGAGCCGGGTCAGAAGGTCGGGGTTGTCAGGGTCTGGCGCGGCCCCAATATCGCCATGGAGGCCCCCGTCTATGCTGCGGAGGCGGTGGGCAGGGGGTCCACGATGCGGCGGGCGATCGATGGGGCGAGCGAGCTCGTGATCGGAATGTTCCGCGCCGGGGCCGAGAAGCTCTAGAGACATGGCGGATGCAGCTTTGAAACGTGGTCCTGGCCGCGGCCGATTCGTCACCTTCGAGGGCGGCGAGGGCGCCGGAAAATCCACGCAGATCAAGATGTTGGCGGACCGTCTGGAGAAAGAGGGTGTGCGCGTCGTGCTGACCCGCGAGCCCGGCGGCTCGCCCGGCGCCGAGATCATGCGGCATCTGGTGCTGTCCGGCATGGGCAAGCTGCTCGGCGCGGAGGCGGAAACGCTGCTGTTCGCAGCCGCCCGCGACGACCATGTGCGCAACGTGATTCTGCCGGCGCTCAACCAGGGCAGCTGGGTGCTGTGCGACCGCTTCTTCGATTCGACCCGGGCGTATCAGGGGAGCCAGGGCAAGGTTGCGCCTGACGTGCTCAATGCGATGCAGCGGGTCACGATCGGCGATCTCAAGCCGGACCTGACGCTCATCCTCGACGTACCCGTCGAGGTCGGCCTGCAGCGCGCCTCGGCGCGGCGCGGCAGCAGCACGCCCGACCGCTTCGAAGGCGAGGATATCAAGTTCCACAAAGGTCTGCGCGACGCGTTTCACAAGATCGCGGCCGGCGATCCTAGGCGCTGCGTGCTGATCGACGCGACGGCGAGCGCCGAGGCCGTGTCGCACATCGTCTGGGACGCCGTGCGCGAGCGCCTGTTCACGGCCGTGGCGGCGGCGTCATGAGCGCGCGCAAGGTCGAGCCGGAGATCGCGGTCCGGCATCCGCGCGAGACCACGGCGCTGTTCGGGCACCGCGAGGCGGAGGCGGCGCTGCTGGCCGCCTACCGCAGCGGGCGGATGGCGCATGCCTGGCTGATCGGCGGCCCGCAGGGCATCGGCAAGGCGACGCTGGCTTATCGTATGGCGCGGTTCGTCCTGACGCATCGCGATCCCCTGGCGCCCGAAGTCCGCGCAGCCGAGTCGCTCCACGTCGATGCTGACGACCATGTGGCCCGCCTGATTGCCTCGGAAGCGCATGGCGGGCTGCTGACGCTGGAGCGCTCGGCCAACGACAAGGGCGTGCTGCGTACGGTCATCACCGTCGACGAGACGCGTGAGACGATCTCGTTCTTCGGCTCGACGGCCGCGGTCGAGGGCTGGCGCGTGTGCATCGTCGACACCGTCGACGAGCTCAATCCCAACGCCGCGAATGCGCTGCTCAAGATCCTCGAGGAGCCGCCGCAGCAATCGCTGTTCCTGCTGGTCAGCCACGCCCCGGCCCGGGTGCTCGCCACGATCAAGTCGCGCTGCCGGCGGCTTGCGCTGCGGGCGCTGTCGACCGAGGACGTCATCAGCGCCGCCGCCGAGGCCACCGGCATGGACGGCGGCGATCCGGCGCTGCGGGAGGCGGCCAAGGCCTCCGAAGGCAGCGTCTCCAGGACCCTGATGCTGATGGGCGGCGACGGGTTGCAGCTGCAGACCCGGACCGCGGCGCTGCTGGCGGGCCTGCCGCGCATCGACGCCGGCGAGCTGCACGCCTTGGGCGATGCGCTCGGCACCAGCGACCGCGTCGCGCTGGCGAGCTTCCTCGACAGTATCGAGCGCTGGGTCGCGGAACGGCTGCGGGCGCAAGATCCCAACGCGGAACTGCCGCGCCTTGCACGGCTGGCGGAGGTATGGGAAAAGATCGTCCGCGCCGCGCGCGACACCGAATCCTATAATCTGGAGCGAAAACCGCTGGTTTTCTCGGTGTTCGGGATGCTCGCCGAAGCCACGCGGTAACGCGCCGACCATCATCCCGGGATCATCAGGATCAATCCGTCCACCGACGGCGTCAAAGAGGAATCTGCCGTGGCCAAGGCCAGCAAGACAACCGTGAAGAAGGGCAAGCCGGCGACCAAGGGCGCCGCGAACAAGGCTGCCGCCAAGAAGACTGCGAAGTCCCCCGCGAAGGCCAAGGCCGGCGCGACCAAAGCCAAGGCCAAGGCGAAGGCGGCGGCGGACAAGGACAAGAAGGCCAAGGCCGCGAAAGCCAAGGATACGAAAGGCAAGACGTCTTCCGCGCCGGCCAAGAGCAAGGCACCGAAGGCTGCAAAGAAGGTCGCTGCCAGCAATGCGACGACAAAGAAGGCTGTGAAGGCGCCGGCCAAGAAGGCTGCAGCCAAGCCTGTGGCACGTGCTAACAAGCCTGCGGCGCCTGCCAAGAAGATCGCGGCCAAAGCCGCCGCCGCCAAGCCCGCGCCCTCGAAGAAGCCAGCTGCGACGAAGGCGCCGCCGGCTCCGAAGCCAGCCGCACCGGCGGCCGTCGAAAGCCCCAAGCCGCCGCGCGCCGCAAAGCCCAAGGCGCCGCGCAAGCCGAAGGTCGAGACCGTCGCGGATCCGGAGATCGATGTCGTCGAGGTCGAGGTGGCTGAGGTTGAGATCGTCGAGATCGAGGTCACGGAGACCGACGAAACGGCCGAGCCTGTGGCGGCTGCGCCAGCCGACGGCAACACATTCTACATCACGACCGCGATCGCCTATCCCAACGGCAGCCCGCATATCGGCCACGCCTATGAGGCGATTGCGACCGATGCCATCGCGCGTTTTGCGCGGCTCGACGGCAAGGACGTGTTCTTCCTGACCGGCACCGACGAGCACGGCCTGAAGATGGTTCAGACCGCGCAGAACGAGGGCCTGACGCCGTCGGAGCTCGCGACCCGCAACGCAGGCCGCTTCCGCGAGATGGACGAGCGGCTGAACGTCTCGTTCGACCGCTTCATCCGCACCACAGAGCCCGCTCACCACAAATCGGTGCAGGCGATCTGGACGCGCATGCTCGAGAACGGCGACATCTACGCCGATACCTATTCGGGTTGGTACTCGGTGCGCGACGAGGCGTATTACGCCGAGGAGGAGACCAAAGTCGGCGAGGACAATGTCCGCCGCGGGCCGCAGGGCACGCCGGTCGAATGGGTCAAGGAGAAGAGCTACTTCTTCCGCCTGTCCGCCTATCAGGACAGGCTGCTCGCGCTGTACGAGAACCAGCCCGATTTTATCGGGCCGGATGCGCGGCGCAACGAGATCACGAGCTTCGTCAGGGGCGGCCTGAAGGATCTCTCGATCTCGCGCACCACGTTCGACTGGGGCGTCCGCGTGCCCCATGACGACGAGCACGTGATGTATGTCTGGGTCGACGCGCTGACCAACTACATCACCGGCGTCGGCTTCCCCGACGAGAGCGACAAGAACTGGAAATACTGGCCCGCCGACGTGCACGTCATCGGCAAGGACATCATCCGCTTCCACGCGGTGTACTGGCCGGCGTTCCTGATGTCGGCGGGCGTGCCCGTGCCGAAGCGGGTCTATGCGCACGGCTTCCTGTTCAACAGGGGCGAGAAGATGTCGAAGTCGGTCGGCAACGTCGTCGACCCGTTCAACCTCGCCGACCAGTACGGCGTCGACCAGCTGCGCTATTTCTTCCTGCGCGAGGTGCCGTTCGGCCAGGACGGCAACTACAATCACGAGGCGATCGTCGCGCGCATCAACGCCGACCTCGCCAACGACCTCGGCAATCTCGCGCAGCGCTCACTGTCCATGATAGCGAAGCAACTCGGCGGCGTGCTGCCGGAGCCTGGCGAGTTCTCGGCCAACGACAAGGCGATCCTCGCCGAGGCCGACGCTATGATCGGCGCCGCGCGGAAAGCCATGGCGACGCAGCAGATCCACCAGTGGCTCAACGCCGTGTGGTCGGTCGTGGCCGAGGCCAACCGCTATTTCGCGGGCGAGGCGCCGTGGGCGTTGGCCAAGACCGATCCGAAGCGCCAGCACACCGTGCTCTATGTCACCGCCGAGGTGATCCGGCAGGTCGCGATCCTGACCCAGCCGGTGATGCCTGCGGCTTCGGCGAAGCTGCTCGACAGCCTGGGGATCCCCGAAGGTGAGCGGACCTTCGCACAGCTCGGCGGCGAGGTGCGCATTGCGGCGGGCACGCAGCTGCCGGCGCCGCAGGCGGTGTTCCCGCGCTACATCGAACCGACGGCGGCGTGATGCTGGTCGACAGCCATTGCCATCTGGATTTTCCGGATTTTGCCGAGGATCTGGATGGCATCGTCACACGTGCCGCCGCCGCTGGCGTCGGCCGCCTGGTGACGATCTCGACGCGGGTGCGCCGGCTGCCCGAGTTGCTCGCGATCGCCGAGCGGTTCGACAACGTGTTCTGTTCGGTCGGTACCCATCCTCACAATGCGGATGAGGAGGACGGCATCACGGCCGAGGAGCTGATCGCGCTGACCAGGCATCCGAAGGTGGTCGCGCTCGGCGAAGCCGGGCTCGACAATTTCTACAACCACGGCTCCAAGGACGCGCAGGAGCGCGGGTTCCGCGCGCATATCGCGGCGGCCCGCGCAACCGGCCTGCCGCTGGTGATCCACACCCGCGAGGCCGATGAGCAGTGCAGCCGCATCCTCGAGGAGGAGATGGCGCGCGGACCTTTCAAGGCCGTGCTGCATTGCTACACCGGCGGACGCGAGCTGGCGATGAAGGCGATCGATCTCGGACTGCACATCTCGTTCACGGGCATCGTGACGTTCAAGAAGTCGGAGAGCTTGCGCGCGCTCGCCGCCGAGGTGCCAGCGGACCGCATCATGGTCGAGACCGACGCGCCGTATCTCGCGCCCGGCAAATTCCGCGGCAAGCGCAACGAGCCGGCCTATGTGGTCGAGACCGCCAAGGTGCTGGCGGAAACCCGCGGCGTGTCGCTCGAGGAGTTCTCGCGCCAGACCACCGAGACGTTCTTCAAGCTGTTCTCCAAGGTGCCGCGACCCGAGGTGCTGGCATGACCCTGACGCTCACCATCCTCGGCTGCGGCTCGTCGGCCGGCGTGCCGCGCCCGGCGCTGGGGTGGGGCGCCTGCGATCCGAACAACCCCAAGAACCGCCGCCGCCGCTGCTCGCTGCTGGCCGAGCGCCGGGGCGCGCATGGCGTGACCCGGGTCGTCATCGACACCTCGCCTGACCTGCGCGAGCAGCTGATCGACACCCAGGTCGACCACATCGACGCGGTGTTCCTGACGCATGAGCATGCCGATCAGACCCATGGCATCGATGATCTGCGCTCCGTGGTGCTGCATCAGCGGCGGCGCATCCCGGTCTACCTGAACCAGTCCACCGCCAAGGACATCATGCACCGGTTCTCGTATTGCTTCATTTCGCCACCGGGCAGCGACTATCCGCCGATCCTGACGCAGCACTCGATCGAGGCCGGCGAGACCCAGGCGGTGGAAGGGAAGGGCGGTGAAATGAAGCTGACGGCCTTCCTGGTCCAGCACGGCAACATCCCCGCGCTCGGCTACCGCATCGGCAACGCCGCCTACACACCGGATCTCAACGACATTCCCGAGGAGAGCTGGGGCGCGCTGGAAGATCTCGACCTCTGGATCGTCGACGGCCTGCGTCCCGCCTCGCATCCGAGCCATTTCTCGGTCAACGACGCGCTCGCCTGGATCGAGCGTTTCAAGCCGAAGCGCGCCGTCATCACCAACATGACCGCCGACCTCGACTACGAGGTGCTGCGCCAGAGCCTGCCGGCCGGCGTCGTGCCGGCCTATGATGGGATGCGGCTGGAACTGACTGCGTAGGGTGGGCAAAGGCGCGGGCATGCGCTTTCCGCGCACGAGATCGCCATGGCGCCGTGCCCACCATCTTGCCGATGAGTACGCCGTCCGACGGTGGGCACGCGTCGCCTGACGGCGCCGCTTTGCCCACCCTACGCAGAAATTTGCACTGAACTCACAAGGAGCAGCTTGCCATGCTGTCGCTGTTCTTCGAGGTCGAGGTCAAGCCCGGCCATCTCGACCGGTACCTCCAGCTCGCAGCCTCCCTGCGGCCCGAGCTCGATGCGCTCGGCGGCTGCCTGTTCCTCGACCGCTTCAAGAGCCTGTCGCGCGACAATTTGATCCTGTCCTATCAGATCTGGCAGGACGAGGGCGCCATGACCGCCTGGCGCGTGCACGCCCATCACCACGACATCCAGACCCTCGGCCGCGACAAGGTGTTTTCCGACTATCGCCTGCGCGTCGCGGAGCTGATCCATGAGGTGAGGCCGGGGCAGGCGGCCTGGCAGCCGGAGCGGCGTGGGACGTACAATGACCCGAAGCGGCGTGCGCCGACCTATGTGCTGGTGTTGGAGACGGCAGAGCCGAAGCTGAACGCCGTAACGGGTCGCACCGTTGAGAGCTTTTGCAGCGTCTATCGCGAAGGCCGTTTCGCGCATCTGGTCGAGCTGCCGGACGAGGCCGCCGGCCTGACGCTGAGCGTTCAGCTGCTCTCCGAACCAGGAGTCGACAACATCCGCGTTGTCGAAGTCGCCAGAGACTACGGCATGTACGACCGCCGCGAGGCGCCGCAATACTATCCGGAGAAAGTCAGAAGATAGACAATCGCTATTATTTCGGGCTTCCAAGAAATAGCGGGTCGACCTGCTTATTGATGAGCTTACTCTTAACCGTTACGCTTGAAGGAATGGAGCCCGGCAATCCTCTACTCAGAAGAGCGAATCGAACGTCGGCTGAGAATTGCATATTCCAAGTTTTTTCAACGATCTCTATTGCCCTCGGTCTCAGAGGATCAAGCCCATCTCCTATTGGAGACCGCAATACGGACAGCGCAATCTCGGCTTCTTTAATTCCAAGCTCTCGTTCTTTGGGGAACCACGTAGCTGCCACGTTAAGCGCCGTAACGAAGAGCGAGAGCGCCGAGATCGCCAGCGTTAACTTAAGATGAGCGTCGACGTCTTTGAGAGTTAAGGCAGACTTTGGTTGTGGCTCAGCCGCAGCTTCTTTTGAATCCGACATAGTTGATCCATCAAATCGATATTTGCGCGCGGAGGAGAAACTGCTGGTCTGTTAACGCAATCCGGCAACAAAGCCGACATTCACTCGCCTCCGTGAACGCTATTATAGCTCAGGCCGAGATCGCCTTCGCCGAATTGACCTCGTTCCGCAGCAGGAACTTCTGGATCTTCCCCGTCGACGTCTTCGGGATCGGGCCGAACACCACCACCTTCGGCGTCTTGAAGCCGGACATGTGGCTGCGGCAATAGGCGATGATCTCGGCTTCCGTCGCCTGGGCGCCGTCCTTCAGCTCGACGAAGGCGCAGGGGACCTCGCCCCATTTCGGATCGGGCTTGGCGACGACGGCGGCGAACAGCACGGCGGGGTGCTTGTAGAGGATGTCCTCGACTTCGACGGAGGAGATGTTCTCGCCGCCGGAGATGATGATGTCCTTGGAACGGTCCTTGATGATGACGTAGCCGTGCTCATCGAGCACGCCGAGATCGCCAGTGTGAAACCAGCCGCCGGCAAAGGCGTCCTGCGTCGCCTTTTCGTTCTTCAGGTAGCCCTTCATGACGATGTTGCCGCGGAACATGACCTCGCCGATGGTCTCGCCGTCGCGCGGCACCTCCTGCATGGTCTCCGGATTGAGCACAGTGACGGCTTCCTGCAGCGGATACGGCACGCCCTGGCGGCGCTTCAGCCGCGCGCGCTCCGGCGCGGGCAAATCGTCCCAGCCGGGCTGCTCGGCGCAGACGGAGGCGGGGCCGTAGACCTCGGTCAGCCCGTAGACATGGGTCAGCTTGATGCCGATGCTCTCGGCGCCCTCAAGCACCGCGACCGGCGGCGCGGCGCCGGCGATCAGGCCGACGACCGGTTTCTCGCGCCTGCCCTTGGGCGCGTCAGGCGCATTGATCAGCACGTTGTAGACGATCGGCGCGCCGCACATGTGGGTGACGCCGTGAGCCTTGATCAGCTCGAAGATCTTCGTCGGCTCGACCTTGCGCAGGCAGACATTGACGCCGGCCGCGGCCGCCATGGTCCAGGGGAAGCACCAGCCGTTGCAGTGGAACATCGGCAGGGTCCAGAGATAGACCGGATGCTGGCCGAGTCCGCCGGCGAGGATGTTGCTGACGGCGTTGAGATAGGCGCCGCGATGATGCGTCACGACGCCCTTGGGATTGCCGGTCGTGCCCGACGTGTAGCTCATCGCGATCGCGTCCCACTCATCGGCGGGACGACGCGGCTCGAAAGCGGGGTCGCCAGCGGCGACGGCGGCCTCGTATTCGATCTCGCCGATGCGGCTGCCGCCCGTGTAGGACGCATCATCGACGTCGATCACGAACGGCTTGGGGCCACTCATCAGCCTTAGCGCCTCGCTGATGACGCCGGAGAATTCCGGATCGACCAGGATGATCCTGGCCTGGCCATGATCGAGCTGGAACGCGATCGACGGCGCATCGAGGCGGATGTTGAGCGTGTTGAGCACGGCGCCGGTCATCGGCACGGCGAAATGCGCCTCGTTCATCGCCGGGATGTTCGGCAGCATCGCTGCGACCGTATCGCCGACGCCGATGCCGCGGCCGGCGAGATAGGACGCGAAGCGCCGGCAGCGCTCATAGGTCTGGCGCCAGGTGAAGCTGCGGCCCTCATAGACCGTGCTGACATGGTCAGGATAGACGGCCGCGCTGCGCGCGAGGAAGCTGAGCGGCGTCAGCGGCACGTAGTTGGCGGGGTTCTTGTCGAGGCCGAGCTGGTATTGGTTGGTGCTCATGGCTGCCCTCCCTTGTCACCCCTGGAGTTTACAGGAACCCGATCGAAATCCACGGAAAAATCGCAACGATGATCAGGCCGATGAGAAGCGCCAGCAGGTAGCCCCAGATCGGCCGGATACCTTCGGCGGGATCGACCCGGCCGATCGCGCAGGCGGCGTAATATCCGACCCCGAACGGCGGCGCGAACAGGCCAATGCCCATCGCCAGGATCACGACCATGGCATAATGCACTTCGTGCACGCCGACGGCGCGCGCGATTGGAAACAGCAGCGGGCCGAACAGCACGATCGCCGGAATGCCCTCGAGCACGCTGCCGAGGATCGTGAAGGCCACGATCGAGACCGCGATGAAGGTCGCAGGCCCGCCCGGAAGGCCGGTCATGGCGGCCGCGAGCGAGCGCGAGAAGCCGGACTGGGTCAGGCCCCAGGCCATGCCGGTGGCCGTGCCGATGATCAGCAGAATCGCGCCGGACAAAGCCGCCGTCTCGATCAGCATCGGCATCAGGCGGCGCCAGTCGAAGCGGCGATAGACCAACAGGCCGGCGAGCACGCCATAGACGATGCCGATGGTCGAGACTTCCGTCGCCGTCGCAATGCCCTCGACGACGGCGGCGCGGATCACGAAGGGCAGGGCCAGGGCAGGGACCGACACAATGAACGCCTTGCCGATCTCGGCACCGGTGGCGCGGCGGACGCCGCTCATGTCCTCGTTGCGGTAGCGCCACCATACCAGCGCGCACAGCGTGATAGCGAGCACCACGCCTGGCAGCAGGCCGCCGGTGAACAGCGCCGCGATCGAGACGCCGGTGACCGAGCCGATCGTGATCAGCACCAGGCTCGGCGGAATGGTTTCGGTCTGGGCGCCGGTGGCCGCGAGCAGGGCGACGAGATCGCCGGGCTTGGCGCCGCGCGCCTTCATCTCAGGAAACAGCACAGGCGCGACCGCGGCCATGTCGGCCGCCTTGGCGCCGGAGATGCCGGACACGAGATACATCGCGCCGACCAGCACGTAGTGCAGCCCGCCGCGGACATGGCCGAGCAGGCTCGCCAGAAACGCGACCATGGCCCGCGCCATGCCGGTCATCTCGATCAGCAGGCCGAGGAAGACGAACAGCGGCACCGAGAGCAGGATGAGGTGGCTCATGCCCTCGTCCATCCGGCCGACCAGCACCATCAGCGGCGTGCGCGTCGTCAGCGCCAGATAGCCGAAGATCGCGAGCCCGAACGCGAACGCAATCGGCACGCCCGCGAAGACGCAGAAGCCGACCACGCCGACGAAGAAGATCACCAGGTTGATGTTGCCGAGCGGCTTCAGCACCGGCTGCGCCAGCCAGAACAGCGCGATGATCGCTGCAATGGATATCACGGCCAGCAGCATGGTCCGGACGTTGGCCGTGCGCGCGAGGCGGATCAGCGCGAACAGCGCCATCAGCCCGATGCCGACCGGTAGCGCGGCGGCGCGGCAGATATTGGAGATCTGCAGCGCCGGCGTGGTGATGTAGCTTTCCTCGTAGGCGTATTCCCAGGACGGCCAGGCGATCATCACCAGGAACGCCAGCGCGGCGGAGGTCGCCACCAGATCGAGATAGCCGCGCAAGCCCGGGCTTGCGCGCGCCACCATGGCGGTCATGCGCATGTGCTCGCCGCGGCGAAACGCCACCGCGGCGCCGAGCATCGCGAGCCACAGGAACAGGATCGACGCCAGTTCGTCCGACCAGATCAGCGGCCGGTGCAGGCCGTAGCGCGCGACCACGCCGGCGAACAGGATGACGATCTCGGCCACGACAAGCAGCGCAGCCGGGATCTCGACCAGAAGGCCGAGCAGGGCCTCCAGGCGGTCAAGCCAGGACCAGCGGCGAGGGGTCTCGATGACCACCTCGCCGATCGCAATTTCCGTGAACTCGGCATGCGCCATACGTCACCCGAACGCGCTTACGACGCCCCTGCACTTACGACAGCTTGCCGACGGCCTTTTCCAACAGCCCCCAGGCTTCGTCACCATACTTGCCCTTCCACTCGGCGTAGAAGCCGGCGGTGCGCAGCTTGTCGCGGAACGGCGCGACGTTGGGCTGATTGAAGGTCAGACCCTTGCCGGCGAGATCCTGCTGCAGGCCCGCATTGAGCTTGGCGACGTCCTCGCGCTCCTTCACAGCGGCCGCGTTGATGTGCTTCGCGACGATCGCGCGCATGTCGGCCGGCACGGCTTCCCAGGCACGGCGGTTGGCCAGGAACCAGAAGCCGTCCCACATGTGATTGGTGAGCGAGCAGTATTTCTGCACCTCGTACAGCTTGGCGGTCGAGATGATCGCCAGCGGGTTCTCCTGACCCTCGACGACCTTGGTCTGCAGCGCCGAATAGACCTCGCTGAAATTGATCGAGGCGGGCGCCGCGTCGAACGCCTTGAACATCGAGGTCCACAACGGCGACACCGGCACGCGGATCTTGAAGCCCTTGAGATCGTCCGGGCCGCTGATCGGCTTGGTCGACGACGTCGTCTGGCGGAAGCCGTTGTCCCAGATCTTGTCCATGACCATCAGGCCGGCCTTGTTGATCTGGCCGCGCACGTAGGCGCCGAGATCGCCGTCCATGGCCTTCCAGACCGTGTCGTAATCCGGGAACGCGAAGCCGATGCCGTTGATCGAGGCGGCCGGCACCAAGGTCGCCAGGATCAGGCCCGACAGCGTGAAGAACTCGACGCCGCCGGAGCGGATCTGGCTCAGCATGTCGGTGTCGGAACCGAGCTGGTTGTTCGGGAAGATCTGCAGGTCGAACTTGCCGTTGGTCTCAGCCTTGATCGCCGCCGCCATTTCCTTGGCGCGGACGTTCAGCGGATGGGTGTCGGGCAGGTTGTTGGCGTATTTGTAGGTGAATTCGGCGCTCTGCGCGCGCGCGACATGCGGGGCCGCGATCCCACCCAGGACGGCCGAGGCCGCAGTGGCCTTCAACAGCGCGCGTCGTGACAGGCTCATTCTCGTTTCTCCCTGGAGATGCTTCTTCTTGTTCATGCTCGGCGGATGACGGCACGGTTCGAATCCGGCGACGTCAGCAGCGTCATCTGCGCTTATTGCAGCGATGAGGCGCAGCAGCAATATCGCCGTTCGCAGCAGAGCTTGTGAAACGGATTTGAGAGCCCTCGTGGACGCTGTGGTCAAACCCACAGGCGCGTCCTAGAAGGCGCGGATGCTCATGGCCGATTCGAGCTTTTGGCGCCAAGCCCATGATATCCCTCAGCATATAAATATTCCATAATATACCTTATGCGAATTGGCTGCGCGAGGTTCGCCGGACCGGTGTGCGGTCCCGCGCGATTTCTCCGCTGTGCGAAATCGCCCCTCACTCGCCACCGCCCCGTCTTCGTTTGGTCAAAGCCCAGGGCTCAATGCCGTGTCGAGGATGGGCACGGGGCGTATCGCGAATGGGACCCGAGGACATGCCAGTTCAAACGACGCTGAAGGAAGTTGATCCGGGCGATGTCGCGCTGTCGCCCGAGACCGAGATTTGCGAGGAGATCTATCAGCGGGTCCTGGCCGAGGTGCGGGCCCGCATCGATGATCGGATCGCCTCCATCGAGGCTCAGGCGGCGTCAGAGGCCGCTGAAGCGACCGAGGATGGCGATACGAGCGCCGCAGCGCCGACAGCCAAGCGCCGTCCCTTGATGCGCGCTGCCGTCACGCTGGCCGCCTCGGCCGGCCTGGTCGGTGCCGTGGCGACCTTGGCGCGCGATCATACGGAGACGATCACCTCGGTCACCGATCGCATCGAGGCCGCGATCCAGTCCATTCGCCGCGACGGCATCCCAAAACTCAATCCTGGTGGTCCGTCGGAGACGGCGATGAGCGGTGCGAGCTCGCCCGAGGCCGCGCCGAACACCCCTGCTGCACCGTCCTCTTCTGCAGCATCGCTCCCGGACACCACCATGTCACCTGAGCCGTCACCGGCTCGCACGAGCGACCCGTCCTCGGCGATGGCGGAAGCATCGCCGGAGCGCGACATGCCACCCGCCGAGAATCGCGAACTCGCCCCGCTCGTGGAGAAGATCGCGCACGACGTCGCCGAGCTACAGGCCGGTCTGCAGGATCTCAAGGCCAGCCAGCAGCAGGCCAGCCGCGACCAGGCCAAGGCGATCGAGCAATTGCAGGCCAGCCAGGAGCAGCTTGCGCGCGCCGTCCGCGCAACAAAGACAGATGCGCCTCCCGGCGTCACGGCCGTGCGCATCATCCCGCGGTCGCCGCAAGGGCAGGCGCGCCCGCCTCGCTTCCCCTAGCGTCTGATCTCATGGTTCGGGCAGGGCGCCCCCTGCTCCCTGCCCCTGCTCTCACAGATAGTTCGCCGCAGCCTCGGCCTCGAAGCGGTCCGGCGGCCCTTCCCAGACGATCTTGGCGTGATCGAGCACGTAGACGCGGTCGGCGTGCGGGAGCGCGAAGGTGACGTTCTGCTCGCCGAGCAGCACCGTGATCTTCGTAGTCTCACGCAGACGATCGAGCGCCTTGGACAGCGTCTCCAGGATGACCGGCGCGAGTCCGAGCGTGGGCTCGTCGAGGATCAAGAGCTTCGGCTTCATCATCAACGCGCGCGCGATCGCCAGCATCTGCTGCTCGCCGCCGGACAGCGTCCGCGCCAGCTGCGGCTGCCTCGATTTGAGAATCGGAAACAGGCCGAACAGCCATTCCAAACGCTCGCCACGCTCGGCGTCGGACAACGCGTTGCCGCCGAGCTCGAGGTTCTCGCGCACCGTCATGTCGCCGAACAATTCGCGCGTCTCCGGGCACTGCACGATGCCGTCACGCGCGATCTGCGCCGCCGTGCCGCCGGCGAGATTGCGCCCTGCCCATTTGACCGCGCCGGAATACGGCACGAGGCCCGAGATCGCGTTGAACAGCGTCGTCTTGCCGGCGCCGTTGAGGCCGACGACCGAGACGAACTCGCCTTCGTGGACGTGCAACGAGACGTCCTGCAGCGCCTGCGCCTTGCCATAGAGCACGCCGACCTTGTCGACCTGCAGCGCCGGCGTGACGTCCTTGAAGCTGGCCTCGGGCCGCGCGGTCGAGACCAGCGCGCCACCGAGATAGACCCGGCGCACGGTCTTGTCCTGCATCACCTCGGTCGCCCTGCCCTCGGCGATCTTCTCGCCGAGATACATCGCCAGCACGCGGTCGACCAGCGCCGACACGCTCTTGACGTTGTGATCGACCAGTAGCACCGCGCGGCCGTCATCACGGAATTCGCGGATGAGGTTGGAAAAGTCCGCGACTTCCGATGCTGTTAGTCCGGCAAAAGGTTCATCGACCAGCACCAGCTTCGGGCTGCGCGCGACCGCCTTGGCAAGCTCCAGCCGGCGCAGATCGGCGAAGGCCAGCGTCGGAGGTCGCCGGTCGATGACGCCGCCGAGACCGACGCGCTCGGCGATGGCGCGTGCACGCGCGTCGACATCCTTGTCGGCGAACAGCCGGGTCAGCTTGTCCGGCAGCAGCGCGACCTTGATGTTCTCCAGCACGGTCTGGCGCGCCAAGGGCCGCGAATGCTGAAACACGAGGCCGACGCCCATGCGCGCGATGCGATGCGACGGCTGGCCGGCCAGCTCGACGCCGTCGAGCTTCACCGAGCCCGCGGTTGGCCGCTCCACGCCCATCACGCTCTTCATCGCGGTCGACTTGCCCGAGCCGTTCGGTCCGATCAGGCCGAGGATCTCGCCGGGACTGATCGAGAAGCTCAGATTCTTGACGGCGACAAGGCCGCCGAAACGCTTGGTGAGGCCGTTGACCTCCAGCATCGGAGCGCCGCTCATGCTTTGGCCCCTCCCCTGATGATGCCGAGGAAGCCGTCGGGGAAGAACAGGATCACCACCAGCGCGATCACCGAGACGATCAGCGTGGCGAGCTCGCCGAGCGGCCGCAGCAGCTCGCCCATGCCGATCAGGAAGATCGCGCCGATCGCGGCGCCAATGACGGTGCGCCTTCCGCCGAGCACCGCCGCGATGATGATCTGCACGCCGACGCCGACATCGACGAAGGTCGAGACCGAGGCCGTGCCCATGTAGAACACCATCAGTGCGCCGGCGAGCCCGGAGAAGAACGCGCTGACGACGAACGCCGCCAGCTTGTGCTTGGTGACGTTGAAGCCGAGCGCGCCGGCCTGGATCTTGTCCTGGCCGCTCGCCTGCAGGATCAGGCCGATCGCGCTGCGCGACAGCCCGAACAGGATCGCGCCCGACACCATCATGAAGCCGAGCGCGATCCAGTAGTTGGTCTTGGCATCGATCGAGATCACGTCGGGCACGGCGAGTCCGATCTCGCCGCCCGTCAGCCCGGCCGCGACCACGATGAAGTTCTGCAGCATCAGCACGGCGACCAACGTCGTCAGGCCGAAATACGGCCCGCTGACGCGCAGCGCCGGCAATGCCAGGATCACGCCGCCGACGACCGCAGCCAGCGCGCCCGCTGCGATGCAGATCCAGATCGACAGTCCCGGCGAGTAATGCGCGTCGAGAATGCCGGCCGTATAGGCGCCGACGCCGATCAGGAAGGTCGGGCCGAAATTGACCTCGCCGGCAAAGCCGAACAGCAGGTCCCAGGACATTGCGAACACGGCCGTATAGTACGCGACCGTCAACAGCCCGAGGACGTAGCCGGAGACGTAGGTCGGCAGCACCAAAGCGACGATCACGGTGAGCGCGCCGATCCAGAACAGCCGGGAGGAGACGAATGCGGGCATGCTCACCTCCGTCCGAACAGCCCTTGCGGGCGAAGATACATGACGACCACCAGCAGCAAGAGCGCGGGGATCGTTCGGTAGGCCGGTGAAATCAAATAGGCGGTTCCGGTCTCGAGATAGCCGACGACATAGGCCGCGATCAGCGAGCCGGAGACACTGCCGAGGCCGCCGAGGACGACGATGGAGAACGCGCTCGCCGTCAGCGGTCCGACGCTGTAGGAGCTGACCCCTAGGAACATGCCAAGCAGTATGCCTGCGACGCCTGCTAGCAGGCCGTAGATCGCCCATACCGTGAGATAGATCGACGACAGCTCGATGCCCAGCAAAGTGACGCCACGCGGGTTCATCGACGCCGCCATAACCGACTTGCCGCGCCGCGTGCGATTGACCAGCAGCCACAGCAACCCGATCGCGACCCAGCAGATCACGGCCGTGAAATATTCGTTGCGCGGCGTCCGCACGCCGAACACCGTGACGACGCCCTCGACGATCGGCAACACCGTCTTGGCGTTATTGGTGAAGAGATACGCGATCGCTTCCTGGATGATGATGCCCCAGAGCAGCGTCGCGGTCAGGATGAAGATCTCCTTTTCCGATTCCGCGATCGCCTTGGAGCGCTGAATCGGCCGGACGGCGATGAAGTAGGTGGCGAAGGCCAGGATCATGCCGGCGAGGACGCCGATGAGCGCGCCCGTATAGGGGCCCACGCCCAGCTCGCCGGCGGCGGCCCAGGCTGCAACGGCGGCACCGACCATGATGGCGCCGTGGGAGAGGTTGAGCACGCCGGAGACGCCGAAAATCAGCGTGAAGCCGGTCGCGCCAAGCGCATAGAGAGCGCTGATGGCGAAGCCATCAATCAAGATCTGCCAGAAAAGCATTGAGAATGGATCCAAGCGTCAACCGAGGCACCAAGAAAATGGGCCGCCCTTGCGGGGCGGCCCCGTGATGTCTCAGTTGCTGGCCGCCTTGAGCTTGATGAAGGACGGCCACGTGACGGTGCCAGCGGCGAGCTCCTTGGGCCAGACATTGACCTGCTTGCCGTTCTGCCATTGCAGCATCAGCCCGGTGATGTAGCCCTTGCCGGTGCGAAGCGCATGCGGGTTCGGATCCCCCTTCGGCTTGAACGACACGCGGCCGATCGTGCCGACATAGTCGGTCGCTTCCATCGCCTCGACCATCTTGTCGGGATCGGTGCCGCCGGCGCGATGGATGGCATCTGCGATCATGTAGACGTCATCATAGGAGGTGTAGCCGGCATAGGACGGGATGTTGCCGAACTTCTTCTGATAGGCATCGACGAAGGGCAGCGTCTTCGGCGTCACCGCCACGCCCGGGCCCGAAACGGCGTTGAACATCACGCCCTCGACCGCGCCGTTGGTGTCTTTCCAGAACGTCGAATTGGTGGCCTGCGAGGAGATGCCGAACATCGGGATCGGCACCTGCTGGCTCTTCCACTGCACCGTCGGCTGGGTGCCGACATGGGAGATGCCGGTGATCATCACGTCCGGCTTGAGCGCCTCGATCTTGTTGAAGATCGGAGTGAAGTCGGTGGTGTCGGGCGACATCCGGATGTGGTCGACAACCTTGACGCCGATCTCGGGCAAGCACTTTTCGTACCCGGCATCGAGCGGCGTCGTCCACGCCGCGTCCTCGCTCATGATGACAGCGGTCTTCATCTTATAGGGCTCGACCAACAGGTCCTTGGCCGCGTCGCAGACCAGGCCGGCGAGCGAGGTCGAGGTCAGATAGCCGTGGAAGGTGTATTTGAGCTGGTCGTAATTCTTGGCGATGTTCTGGGTGATGACATCGGACGCCGCGCCGGGCGTGATCATCAGCGTCTTGAGGCGCCCTGCCCATGGCTCCAGCGCCAGCACGACCTCAGAGATGTAGCTGGCGATGACCGCGTTGACCTTGTCCTCGCTGACGGCGCGCTGGAAGGCACGCACCGACTCGGCCGAGGATGAATGGTTGTCGTAGACGACGATCTCGATCTTGCGCCCGTCGACGCCACCCTTCGCATTGATCTCCTCCGCGGCCAGCTGCGCGGCGGGGGCAATCGACGAGCCGGCAACCGCTTGAGCTTCCGCGATGACGCCGATCTTGATCGGATCAGCGGCCCACGCGGCCGAAGACATGAGCGCAGTGGCGCAGCTCGCAAGCAAGAATGACTTGAGCGACAACATGAGACCTCCCGATTCCTTATGCCTCTGACGGGCAGCTGGACTTTGGTCTCCCACATGCCAGCGAGCAAGAGCACACGCTAACTCCTGCTCTGCGTTCAGCGCATTGTGATGGCGCGCTCAGCTCATGACTGGTGAAAGTCCCGCAGCGCAGCAGCGCTGCTACGCAGTCAATCTGCCGCGTTGCAGCGTATTTCCTCGAAGGGAGCGGAACTAATTTCCGTTCAGCGGACGATATCAGAAGAGCTCAATGCCAGCGCAGCAGAAACAGCTCTCAGCCAGTTGGTCGTACGTGGCTGAGCATCTCACGCACGTCGTAGGTCATGACACGAGAAGTGCCGCGAGCGCGAGATACGTTCACGACGTTGCCGCCAGCCCGAAGCACCCGGAGGCCCTCGTTCTTCGGCACGAAGAGGTAGTTGGCGGGAAGCTTCAAGCGGGTCTGGCTCGCAGCCAGCCAGACCGCCATCAACTCCGCCTTGCGCCCTCTCATCGGCCGGCGCGCCTGCACGAGAACAGATGAGATCACACATATTGCTCCAAGCGCGGCGCGCTCGATAGCACCCCAGGCTCTCACCAGCCCCAAGCCTTCAGCCCGAGAAGATAGGTCGAATGCTACCGTGATCGCTTGCAACCATGCAAGGACTCGGCCCTTCTCCCTCCCCGCTTGATCCGCAAGCCCTGCGGCCAAGGGAAGATTGTCCGAAATGGCCCCCTCCTCGTCACGACGCTGTCTTGCTTTCGGCCAAAGCGGCGGGTCGAGTCACGTTTGAAAATTCAAAGACAAAACAGCGTCGGCGGCGGGCGTACAGGGTTTGGGGATCACCAATGCAGTCCACACAGAACGTGCAACAGATCGATCCGGGCGAAATCGGGCTCGCTCCGGAAAAGCCGGAGAAGACCAGTTACGATCAGCTGTACCGCCGGGTCCTGCGTGAGGTACTGACCCGGATCGACACGCGGCTGGCGGCGATCGAGAAGCCCGGCGTCGCAGCCGATGCCGCCGCCGCTGCGAGCACGAGCGACGCGGCAGGGGTGGAGCGCAGCCGTTGGGCGCGCGTGAAGGCGCCGCTGAGCAAGCTGCGCGGGCGCAACGCGGTCGGTCTCGCATTGCTGGTGCTGCTGGTCGGCGGCTCCGTGGCGTGGTCGCAGCGCGACGCCGGATCGTCACTGATGGACCGCTGGATGCCCGGCTCCAGCGAGACCTCACAGGAGGAGGCGTCGGGACAGCAGCAGCAGGGCAACGAAGACGGCATGATGTCGAATGCCTCGTTGCGCGGCAGCGAGGACGCTACCAGCGGCAGCCCTGGCAATCTGATGCAACGCATGGCGCGCGATATCGCCGAGCTGCAGCAGGGCATCGAGCAGATCAAGAGCACGCAGGATCAGGCCAGCCGCGATCATACCCGTGCGATCGAACAGCTGCAGGCTGGTCAGGACCAGCTGATGCGGCTGGTGTCGCGGATGTCGACCCAGGCCGCGCAGGCGCGCGGCGCGGCCGTGCCGGCGGGCTCGCCGCAGCAGATCATCGTGACGCCGCAGCAGCGGACCACGACCGGACTGGCCCGGCCGCAGCCCCAGCAGCAGGGATCGACGATCGGAACGTTCCTGACCCGCAACACTTCGGGCATCCAGTCGCCGCTGCCGCGCTGATCGGGGCGATCGGCAGCGGACATCGCCGCTGCCGACGCGATCTGCTCGTTACGAGCAGCGATGCACCCGGCCGTCATAGCCGTGGTACGTGCCGTTCTCGGCGTCATAGGTGCGGAAGCTCTTGCAGTCACGGCCGCTGCGCCGCGCGTGGTGCTTCTTCTCACTCTTGGCCTTGGCGCGATGCTTGTGCCTGGCGGGCTTGTCGTCCTCGTGGGCATGCTCGCGATGACGATGCTTCTCGGCCTTGTCCGACGCGCCGGCAGCGTCATGCTTCGCGCCGGCCTTCTGCGGTGCGGCTGGCGGGGTGACTGCAGCGGGAGCCGCGATCGTCGGTTCGGCCTTCTTGGTCTCGGCCGGAGCGGCGACAGGCTTGCTGCTTTCGGCGGCCTTCTCGGCGGACTTTGCCTCGGCCTTTTCAGGCGCGGGCGCATCCTTGGCAGCGGCGGGCGCCGGGGCTACGGGATCCGCAGGCTTCGCCTCGGTGACAGCCGGCTTCTGGCTTGCGTCCGACTCAGGCTTGGTCTCCGGCCTCGGCTCGGCCTTCAATTCAGGCTTGGGCTCAGACGGGGTCTCGGACTTGGCCTCAGAGGAGTTTGGCTCTGACTTCGGCGCAGCTTTGGCCTCGTCCTTGGATTCGCTCGGCTTGGTCTCAGCGGCGCTCTCGGTCGACGCCGGCTTCTCGGCTGTCGCCTTCTCGGCCGGTGCAGCTGGCTCAGCGGGCTTGTCCGCTGCCTTCTCCGGCTCCACTGCGGCAGCGGCCGGCTTTTCGGCCGCCTGCTCTGCCGGCTTGGCCTCGATAGCCGCGGGCTTCGGCTCGGCCTCAGCGGGCTTGTCGGCTGTAACCGCGGGCTGCTCCGTGGCGGGTTTGGCCGCATCGCTCTGCGCGCTGGCAGAGCTCCCGATCGCGCCGAGAACACAGAACAGAACGCCAGCGCACACACGGCCGACAGGCGAACGAACGACAGATACTGACATGGACAACGGTCTCACTTGTGGATCACGCTGTCACCGTCTACGTCAATTCGGCTGACCTTTCTCCTTCAAATCTTCGCTCGCGCAAAATCGCCGCACGTGGTGTGCCTTCCGCACCATCGCTGCGCAATTTCAGCGCGAGGACCAGGCGAGGTTATCGCGCTCCGGTGGCGCACTCAGGCGCTCACGGCATTGCGCGTGATGACATGGCGATAATAGGAGGCGCTCAGCTTCGGTGTCCGCACCTGGGTGTCGAAGTCGACGTGATAGACGCCGAACCGCTGCTTGTAGCCGAACACCCACTCGAAATTGTCGAGCAGGCTCCACAGGAAATACCCCTTCACGGGCACGCCTTCCGACGTCGCGCGCTGCAGCTGCGCCAGATAGTTGCGCAGATACATCACGCGGTCGAGGTCGTGGACCTTGCCGTCGGCCGTCAGCTTGTCATCCGACGAGGTGCCGTTCTCGGTGATGTAGATGGTCTTGAGATTCCAGATCTTGGCGGCGAGCTTCGGCACCCAATAAGCGGTCTCCGGCCCGACCAGCAGCCACGGCGAACTCATATGCGGGAACGAGGCCGGCATCGGCAGCACGTCGAATCCAGGCGCGCGGTCTGACGCCACGACATAAGCCTGCGGGGCATAAATGTTGAGGCCGACGAAATCGACCGGCGTCGCGATCGTTTTCAGTTCGTCCGCGGTGAACACAGGCGCGTCCTTGCCTGACCAGGCCAGGAAGCCCTCGGTGTAGCGGCCCTCGAGGATGACGTTGAGGAAGCCGGCATTCATCTCGCGCGTCGCGATCTCGGCGGCGCGGATGTTCTCCGCGGTGTCGATCGCCGGCAGGCACGCCGTGATGTTCTCGGCCATGCCGACGCGCGTGCCGGCCCGCCCCTGGGCGCGGATCGCCTGCACGGCGAGGCCGTGCGCCAGCGCCACGTGATGGCGTGCCTGGTTGACCTCCTGCGGCGGCAGCTTCAGCCCCGGCGCATCGATGCCGAGGCCGTAGCCGAACGGAATGAACCGGCCGCATTCGTTGATGGTGAAGATGGTCTTCACGCGATCACTGAGGTGCTGCGCGACATAGCCCGCATAATGCGCAAAGGCTTTCGCAGATTCCGCCGAGCGCCAGCCGCCGATGCGGTCCTGCAACGCCTGCGGCAGGTCCCAATGATAGAGCGTCGCATAGGGCGCGATGCCATTGGCGAGCAGCTCGTCGACGAGGCGATTGTAGAAGTCCAGCCCCTTCGGATTGGGCGTCAGCCCGCCATCGGGAAACAGCCGCGGCCAGGCGATCGAGAAGCGATAGGCGCGGCAGCCGAGCTCCTTGATCAGCCGCACGTCCTCCTTGTAGCGATTGTAGTGATCGCAGGCGATGTCGCCGGTCGAGGCGTCCTCGATGTTGCCCTGGATGCGCGTGAACACGTCCCAGATCGACGGCCCGCGGCCATCGGCGGTGGCGCCGCCCTCGATCTGGTAGGACGAGGTGGCCGTGCCCCAGACGAAATCGGCGGGGAAACGACGGCTGGCATCATCCCTCACGACGGCCTCCTCCGCTTGCGCCGGCGCATTGGCCGCCCCGAGGGCAGCCAGTCCTGCCAGCTTCGCAAGATCACGGCGGGAGACGTCGTTCGGCATTGATGAACCTCAATCCTCTGGTCTTTTTCGCGCCCGAGCCCGGCGGTCAGCCGTTTAGGAACCACATCTGGGCGCCAATTTGAACAGTCCGAGATGCCCCTGAGGCCGCGACGGCCAATAGCGGCGTTCGGGCTGGCTACGGTGGCAGCGACGCGGCATAAGCGGCGAGCGCGGTCATATCCGACAGCGACATCCTGCTGGCGTTATCCTTCATCGGCTCGGCCATGGCGCCGTTGCGCAGACCGTGTTTGAACTCGTAGAGCTGGCGAACGATCATGCTGGGTGACCGTCCGGCCAGTGGCGGGATGTCGGCCTGTCCGCGCAGATCGTCACCATGGCAGCCGCCGCACGCCGGAATGCGATCCGCCTCCTTGCCGAGCGCAAGCTCCTTGCCGCGCATAACGCTTCCGGGCGGAACATAGGCCGTGAAGGTCACTCGGGAATCCCGGTTGACGAATGCCTCCTCGTCGTCGGGCATTTCGATGATGCGCGACCCGAGCGGCTCGCTGGTGCCGTCCTTCTTGGGCGTATGATACCAGTTCGGGACATAGCTCGCGGGAACGGTGTCGGATTCCACGACCTTAATCCGCGCGGGCAGCTTCATCGCCGCATAATACGCCACCGCCGCCTTGATCTCGTCATCGGTCAATTCCTTGAGCGCGGAAATCATCCGAAACACATGTGCCCGCGCCGGCACGCCGGTGGTGCGCTTGCCGGTGCGATAGTCCTCGATCTGGCGCAGCATGTAGTCGGCCGGAAGGCCGGCGAGGCTCGCGTTCTCCGGGCCGCCGATCCCTTCAGGTCGATGACAGACGCCGCACGGCCGCAGGTTCGGCCGGCGACCGCGCGCGACGATCGGAGGCATCGGCGCATGCGCGTCGGGGAACCAGTCCAGCGCGAAGAACAGGTCGCGGACTTCCGTGAGGGTGAAGCCGGCGCTGCTGCCTGGCACGTGGCGGACCGATCCATCGTCGGACGGCGGCACGTAGTCCTTCGGTGCGATCGGGTATGCCCATACGGGGGGAGGATCATCCTCTGCGCGGGGCGAGCCGACCGAAGCAAACAATGCAATCAGAATGACGAGGCTCAAAGCGCGGTAGCGCGTCACATTCATGTTTCAAACTTCCAATTCCCATCAAATAGCATTGAATGTCACACAGGCGTGCGCGCCCCGCAACGCGCCATCGTGCAGCCTCGTGGTGAGCGCCGCTCGACAGCGGTGCCCGATTACGCCTATGGTTGCGTCATGACCGATCACGATCACCATCATCACCATGATCACTCGGAATTGTCCGAGACCGAGCTGCGCGTCCGCGCGCTCGAGACCATCCTTACTGAGAAGGGCTATATCGATCCGGCCGCGCTCGACGTGCTGATCGAGACCTATGAGAGCAAGGTCGGCCCGCGTAACGGTGCCCAGGTGGTGGCGCGGGCTTGGACCGATCCAGCGTTTCGATCGAGGCTGCTGTCCGACGCCACGCCGGCGATCGGCGAGCTCGGCTATGCCGGACGCCAGGGCGAGCACATCGTCACCGTCGAGAATACGCCGGAGCTGCACAACATGGTCGTGTGCACGCTGTGCTCCTGCTATCCTTGGCCGGTGCTCGGCCTGCCGCCGGTCTGGTACAAATCGGCGCCCTATCGCGCCAAGGCGGTGAAAGACCCGCGCGGCGTGCTCCGTGATTTCGGCTTCGAGCTGCCGGCGACGACCAAGATCAGGGTCTGGGATTCGACCGCGGAGGTCCGCTATTTCGTGCTGCCGATGCGCCCCGAAGGCACCGAGGGCTGGACTGAGGACGAGCTCGCCGAACTCGTCACCCGCGACAGCATGATCGGCACCGGCCTGCCGAAGCAGCCCGATCAGGTGCAGCGCTCCGCGAGGACATCCTGATGGACGGCGCACACAACATGGGCGGAGTCTCCGGCTTCGGCCCGGTCCGCCCCGAGCCGAACGAGCCGGTGTTTCACGCCGAGTGGGAGCGCCGCGCACTGGCGATCACGCTGGCGATGGCACTCCCCGGCGGCTGGAACATCGACGCGTCGCGCTTCGCGCGCGAGAACCGGCCCGCCGCTGATTACCTCGGCATGAGCTACTACCAGATCTGGCTTGCCGGTCTCGAGCGCCTTATGCAGGACCGTCATCTCGTCGAGGCCGACGAGCTCGCCGCGGGCAAGGTGCTGCATCCGGCGAAGCCGGTCGCCAAGATCCTGACCGCGAATGACGTGCCTGCGGTGCTGCGGCGGGGCGGCCCGACGGAGCGTCCGGCGACCAAGCCGGCGCTGTTTGCGGTGGGAGACCGCGTGCGCGCCAAGGACATCCATCCGCCGACACATATCCGTCTGCCGCGCTATGTGCGCGGCCATGTCGGGCGGGTCGAGGCTGTCAGGGGCGTGCACGTCTTCCCGGACAGCAACGCGCATGGCCATGGCGAGGACCCGCAATGGCTCTACACGGTGTCGTTCAGCGGCGCCGAGCTGTGGGCCGACGCGCCCGATCCGCTGCTGGAGGTGACGGTCGACGCCTTCGAGCCGTATCTGGAGCGCGCATGACGTTGGCGGATCGTGACGCTGCGCTGGAGGCGACACGCGCCCTCCCCGGCATTCCCGTCGACGCCGACGGGCCGGTGTTTCGCGAGCCATGGGAGGCGCACGCCTTCGCGATGGCGGTGACGCTGCACGCGCGCGGCCTGTTCAGCTGGCCGGAATGGGCCGCTGCACTCGCCGAGGAGATTTCTCACGCGCAAGCTGCGGGAGATGCCGATTGCGGCGACACCTATTACAGGCACTGGCTCGCGACCTTGGAGCGACTGGTCGCCGAGAAGGGCGTCACCACGTCCACCAGCCTCGCGCGCTACCGCGAGGCGTGGGATCACGCCGCCGACCGCACCCCGCATGGCAAGCCGATCGAGCTGCGGCCGGAGGACTTCGCCGGCTGAGCCCACCACGTATCGTTAAGCTTGCGTGACCAGCTTGCGTGGCATTTGACCGTCCCAGCTTAACGGCCGGGTATACATGATGCGAAGAGCCGTATTCGCGCGAAATTGAACGTTCATCAGTCCGTCCGTAGCGTCCCGCGCATCTTCTTTGATGGAGTTGAGGGGACGTCGAAATGCCTGCGTCAGAGTCTTTCGCTGCGATCGTCGACACGCTCGCGAGCGTGCGTCAGGACTACCACGAGAAGCTCAAATCGATCCCGCAATACGAGGCCTTCCTGCTGATCGAAAGCTCGACCGAGAAGGCGGCCGGAGCCCTGCACGGCACCGCCGCGTCGTCGTCATCGATCGCGACCGACGTGATCGACTCGCTGCAATATGCGCGCACCCGCTTCGAGCAGCACATGGCCTCGATCCCGGAGTACCGCGTGCTCGTGGCGATCGATAAGGTGATCAAGGAAATCTCGCAGCACCTCGGCCTCGCCGCCAGCGACGACGCGGCGCCGGCGCCGAGCACGCCTGCAGCATCCGATCAGCCCGCCCCTGAGGCTGCCGTCGCATCTGCCGAAGCGAACGAGACCGCGTCAGCAGCGGAAGCCGTCGCCGAGCCTGAGGTTGCTCAGGAGAGCGACGCCGACGTGGCTGTCGAGGTCGCGGAAGAGCCTGCCGCCGCCGAGGCTGCGGACGTCGAGGCCGACGCAGAGGCGGAAGCTGACGCAGAAGCAGAGGTTGCCGCAGAGGCACAGGCGCCGACGCTGCGCGTGGTCGAAGCCAAGTCGCCCTCGATCGTGCCCGCCGATCACGCCGATGACGACGACATCGTCGTGCTCAATGCGCCGGCCTGGGAGAAGAGCGGCAAGGACGCCAAGGACGACATCACCGCGCGTCTCGCCGCCCAGGCGGCCTCCGCTGCCGCCAACGAAGCCTCCGAAGCCGATGACGACGCCGACAGCGATCTCGTGATCGTCAGCAAGCGCGAGCCGTCCGATCACGAGGCGGCCTGACCTCCGTACACGATCATTGCCGATCTGACGCGGGGCCGGACGGCCCCGCTTTTATTCAGGACGATCCGCCGACGGCGATGTACTCGCGCCAGCCTCTTGCGCGCAGCTCGCAGGCGGGACATTGACCGCAGCCATAGCCCCATTCGTGGCGCGCGCCGCGCTCGCCGAGATAACAGGTGTGCGACTGGTCGCGGATCAGATCGACCAGGCCGCGGCCGCCGAGATCGTAGGCCAGCTGCCAGGTCGATGCCTTCGACAGCCACATCAACGGCGTGTGCAGCTCGAACGGCCGAGCCATACCGAGGCTCAGCGCGGTCTGCAGTGCCTTGATGGTCTCGTCGCGGCAGTCCGGATAACCGGAATAGTCGGTCTCGCACATGCCGCCGACGATGTGGCGGATGCCGCGCCGATAGGCCAAGGCGGCAGCAAAGGTCAGAAAGACGAGGTTGCGGCCCGGAACGAAGGTGTTGGGCAGTCCGTCGGCGCCCATCTCGATGGCCACGTCGCGCGTCAGCGCGGTCTCGGAGATCGAGGCCAATGTCGGGATGTCCAGCGTATGGTGGTCGCCGAGCTTGTCCGCCCATTCGGGGCGCAGCTGCGCGAGGCCTTCCACCAGTCGGGCGCGGCAATCCAGCTCGATCGCGTGACGCTGCCCGTAGGCGAAACCGATCGTCTCGACGCGCGCAAAGCGGTCGAGGGCCCAGGCCAGGCAGGTCGTGGAATCCTGCCCGCCGGAGAACAGCACCAGGGCGGTTGCATCCTGCTCACTCATGGGCTCCGCTTAGCACCATCACCCGGTCCGGCCAACCCGTCGGAGGCGACCGCGTTCCAGCCGTTTTTGCTGGGACGCGCCTGCCCCTTGAGGCATACAGGGCGCGATCCGAGGACGCTGCCAGGACCTGCCCATGACCCCTTCCCGCGACATCTCCCGCCTCATCGAGATCATGGCGGCGCTGCGCACGCCCGTCACCGGCTGCCCATGGGATGTCGAGCAGACCTTCCAGACCATCGCGCCCTACACGATCGAGGAGGCCTATGAGGTCGCCGATGCGATCACGCGCGAGGATCTCGACGATTTGCGCGAGGAGCTCGGCGATCTCCTGCTGCAGGTGATCTATCATGCCCGCATCGCCGAGGAGCAAGGCGCGTTCGCGTTCGGCGACGTCGTCGAGGGCATCACGAAGAAGATGATCCGTCGCCATCCGCACGTGTTTCCGGACAAGGACGGCAAGGTCACACAGCCGACCAAGGGCACCTGGGACCGGATCAAGGCCGAGGAGAAGGCAGAGCGCGCGGCGCGCCGGCCGCCCGAGGAGCAGGCAAGCAAATCGTCGCTGCTGTCAGGCGTGAAAGCCGGACAGCCGGCGCTGGTGCGCGCGATGGAGCTGCAGAAGAAGGCCGCCACCGTCGGCTTCGACTGGAACGATCCGCGTGCGGTGCTGCAGAAGATCCGCGAGGAGGCCGACGAGATCGAGGCCGCGCTCGACAACAAGGACGCGACGGAGCTGTCCGCAGAGACTGGCGACCTGCTGTTCGCACTGGTCAACCTCGCGCGTCACGCCGAAGTCGATCCTGAGACCGCCTTGCGCGGCACCAACGCCAAGTTCGAACGCCGCTTCGGCCATATCGAGCAAGCCCTCGCCGCCAAAGGCCGCACGCTCGAAGAGGCCTCGCTCGACGAAATGGACGAACTCTGGAACGAGGCAAAGGCGCTGGAGAAGTAGCCTTTCTCCCCGGCGCCGAAATCAGCCGGCCTTGTTGGACAGCATCCGTTTGGCGATCTCCACGAAACGCTGCGCCGCCGGCGACAAGCCGAAATCGGCACGGCTCAGTAGCGAGACATGCCGGGAGATGGTCGGCTGCGAGAGCGGGATGGCAGCGAGCATCGGGAATTGAGTCTTCGGCAGCATGTGCGCGGGCAGGATGCTCAACCCCGCGCCCTCCGCCGTGAGAGCCAGCGCGGTCGTGATCAGCGACACTTCCCATGCGGGCTTCAGCGCGCGCCCGCTCTCCGCCAGCGCCTCGTCGATCTGGCGGCGAATGCGCGTGCCGCGACGCATCGTGATCAGGTCGGAGCTCATGATGCTGTCCCAGGTCAGCCGGCGGTGCTTCTCGAACCGGCCGTCCCTGACGCCGATGGCTGACAGCGGGCTCTGCATCAGCGGCTCGACCCGCACTTCCGGCACGCCCTCATCCTCGACGCTGCCGAGGCCGAACTCGGCCTGTCCGGCCATCACGATCGTGAACAGCTCGTCGGGCGCGACGTCGCGCAGATCGATGCTGACCTCGGGATGCCGCGACCGAAAGGTCGCGAACACCCGCGGAAGCAGCGCCGAGGCGACACCTGCCGACACCGCGATGGAAATTCGGCCCGTCTTGATCTCGGCGAGGTCGCGCATCCGCTGCGACAGCCCTTGTGCGCCGGCCAGGATGCGTTCCGCCGCCGTGATGGCCTCACGGCAGGCCGCAGTCGGGTGCAGCGCCCGCGTCGTGCGATCGAACAGCTTGAGCTGAAAATTCTCCTCGATCTGCCGGATCAGCAGGCTGATCGCCGACTGCGTGACCCGCAGCTCCGCGGCCGCCTTGGTGATGCTGCCGAGCCGATACACCAGGACCAGGGCCTCCAATTGCCGCAGGGTCGGGGGCATTAGCTTTCCTCATGAATGAATGAGAATTTTGTGGCTAATCGAAAGATTTTGAACATGCAACATATTTGCAAACAGCCGGCGCCACCGAAGGCGCGAGGTAACAACAAGCTCACGGGGAGGGACAATTGTCGCAGGCGATCAATCTCACACGCTACGTCGACGAACGACCGTTATCGAAATTCCAGATCAGGGTGATCTGCCTGTGCGCATTGGTCGTCGGGCTCGACGGCTTCGATGCCCAGGCGCTCGGCTTCGTCGCGCCCGTCCTCAGCAAGGACCTGCACGTCGCGCCGGGAGCCCTGGGCCCCGTGTTCGGCGCCTCGCTGTTCGGCGTCATGGTCGGCTCGCTCGTGTTCGGCGCCCTCGCCGACTATCTCGGACGCAAATGGCTGGTCGTCGCCGGCGTCCTCGTGTTCGCGCTGGGATCGCTGGCGACGAGCCAGGCCACGAGCGTCTCCGACCTCGTGATGTTGCGCTTCGTCACGGGCATCGGGCTCGGTGGCGTCCTGCCGAACACCATCGCGCTCACCGGCGAGTACGCGCCGCAGCGTCGCCGGACGCTGTTGATCATGCTGATGTTCATGACGGTGTCGCTGGGCTCGGCAATCGGCGGAGCGGTCGCGGCCAAGCTCATCACCGCCTATGGCTGGCAGGTCATCTTCATCGTCGGCGGCGCGCTGCCGCTGATCCTTTGCCCGATCCTGATCCTGTGGCTGCCGGAGTCGCTGTCGCTGCTCGCGCTCGACGCCAACAAGAACGACCGCGTGCGCACGCTGCTGATGCGCATCGATCCCTCGGCGCGGCTTCCGGCCGATGCGCAGTTCACGATCGTCGAGGAGAAGGGCAAGGGCTTCCTGCTGCCGCAGCTGTTCACCAACCGCCGCCTGGTGCCGACCCTGCTGCTGTGGGTGATGTTCTTCATGAACATGATGGATATCTACTTCCTCAACAGCTGGTTGCCGACGCTGACGCATGGTGTCGGCCTCGAGGTCCAGGCGGCGATCGCCGTCGGCGTGGCGTTCCAGCTCGGCGGCATGCTCGGCACCATCGGGCTCGGCCTGCTGATCGAACGGTTCGGCTTCGACCGCGTCCTGTTCGTGACCTATGTCGCCGGCTTCCTGTCGATCATCACCATCGGTGTCGCCGGCGCCTCATTGCCGATCCTCGTGCCGGCCGTCTTCATTGCCGGCGTCGCCGTCATCGGCGGACAGATCGGCTGCAACGCCTACGCGGCGCGGATCTACCCGACTTACATCCGCGGCACCGGCATCGGCTGGGCGCTGGGCATCGGCCGCTTCGGCTCGATCCTCGGCGTCACCATCGGTGGGATGATGCTCGCGGCCAAATGGGACGTCGCCTCGCTGTTCCAGGCCAGCGCGGTGCCGCAACTGTTCTCCGCGCTGGTAATCCTGGGACTGGCCGTCCTCAGCATGCGCGGCAGCCTTCCGATCGCCGACGACACCCAACGCAATCCGCTCTCGGCCGCCGAGCGCGCGTAGCATTCAAGCAAGAGACACTGACATGAAGACGTTACAAACCCAGGTCCTCATCGTGGGCGCCGGCCCGGTCGGATTGACCGCGGCCATGGATCTCGCCTCGCGCGGCATCTACGTCGTGGTCGCCGAGATCAGGCGCGCAGGCGAGCCGCCGAACGTGAAATGCAACCACGTCTCCGCGCGCTCGATGGAGGTGTTCCGCCGGCTCGGCATCGTCCGCGAGGTGCGCGAAGGCGGCCTGCCCGCCGATTTCCCCAACGACTGCGCGTACCGGACCGCCGTCGTCGGCCGCGAGCTGACGCGCATCCCCATCCCCTCCCGCCGGGATCGCTACACGGCCACTGGCGGGCCCGACACGGATTGGCCGACGCCCGAGCCGCCGCATCGGATCAACCAGATCTATCTCGAGCCCATCCTGTTCGCCTGCGCGGAGGCGCAGCCCCGCATCAAGATCCTCAACCGGGTTCAACTCGACCGCTTCGAGCAGGACGACAGCGGCGTGATCGCCCACGCCCGCGATCTCGACTCTGACCAGGACATCACCATCTCGGCCGACTATCTGATCGGGTGCGACGGCGGCCGCTCAACGGTCCGCCGGCTGATCGGCTCCCGCCTTGGCGGGACCGATGTCGTGCAGCGGGTACAGTCGACCTACATCCACGCGCCCGCGCTGAAGGACCTCATCACGCAGAAGCCGGCGTGGATGACGATGTCGCTCAACCCGCGCCGCTGCGGCACCACGGTCGCGATCGACGGCCGCGACAACTGGCTGATCCACAACCACCTCGCCGCCGAGGAGGTCGAGTTCGACAGCGTCGATCGCGACTGGGCGCTGCGCACCATTCTCGGCGTCGACGACCACTTCAAATACGAGATCATCAGCAAGGAGGATTGGATCGGCCGCCGCCTGGTCGCCGATCGCTTCCGCGATCGCCGCGCCTTCATCTGTGGCGATGCCGCGCATCTGTGGATTCCGTATGCCGGCTACGGCATGAATGCCGGGATCGCCGATGCGGTCGACCTGTGCTGGATGCTCGCCGGCGTCATCCATAAATGGGCCGCCCCTGCCCTGCTCGACGCCTATGAAGCGGAGCGCCAGCCGATCACCGAGCAGGTGTCGCATTTCGCGATGAACCACGCGCTCGCCGTGATAAGCCAGCGCCGCTCGGTCCCTGCCGAGGTGGAGATGGACGGTCCCGCCGGCGATGCGGCGCGCAGCAAGGTCGGACAGGCCGCCTATGACCTCAACGTGCAGCAATATTGCTGCGCAGGCCTGAACTTCGGCTACTACTACGATCAGTCGCCGGCCATCTCCTATGATGGCGAGACGCCGCCGCCTTACGGGATGGGCCATTTCACCGCGTCCACAGTGCCCGGCGCGCGCGCGCCGCACGTCTGGCTCGCGGACGGACGATCGTTGTTGGATGCGCTCGGTCCCGCCTACACGCTGGTCCGGTTCGATCCCTCGGTCGATGCGAGCTCGATGCTGAAGACCGCAGCCGACCAGGGCGTTCCGCTGACGCTCGTGGACGTCGACCGCGCCAAGGCTGGTTATGCGTTCGCGGAAAACCTGCTGCTGCTCAGGCCGGACTCGCACATCGCCTGGCGCGGCTTGACCGCGCCGCGCGAGCCGGGACAGCTGTTCCAGCGCCTGCGGGGCATCGCAAAGCAGCCCGAGGGTATGCGCCGTGACGATGCCGTCCTCGCCTGAGCCGCGTCCGCGCGCCATGGCCAGCCACACCACCGCGCATTATTTCCTCGAGGCGCTCGTCGACCTCGGCATCGACTACATCTTTGCCAATCTCGGCACGGATCACGTATCGCTGATCGAGGAAATCGCGCGCTGGGACAGCGAGGGCCGTGTTCACCCCGAGGTGATCCTGTGCCCCCACGAGGTGGTCGCGGTGCACATGGCGATGGGCTATGCGGCGCTGACCGGCCGCGGCCAGGCCGTGTTCGTCCACGTCGATGCGGGAACGGCCAACGCTTCCATGGCCATCCAGAATGCGTTCCGCTACCGGCTGCCGGTGCTGCTGGTCGCGGGATGCGCGCCCTTCGCGGTTCATGGCGAGTTGCCGGGAGGACGTGATACCTACGTCCACTTCGTGCAGCACAGCTTTGACCAGGCCAGCATCGTCAGGCCCTACGTCAAGTGGGACTACACGCTGCCCTCGGGCGTGGTGGTCAAGGAGGCGCTGGCGCGCGCGGCCGCCTTCATGCACAGCGATCCGCCCGGCCCGGTCTACATGATGCTGCCGCGCGAGACCCTCGCCGAGACGTGGCCCGCCGACGCCATGCCGGCCTACCTGCCCGCGCGTTACGGCAGCGTCAAAGCCGGAGGGATCGAGCCGGAGCGCGCAGAGGCGATCGCGGACGCGCTGATGACCGCGGACAATCCGATCGCGCTGACGGCCTATCTTGGACGCAGTGCCGAGGCCGTCTCCGTGCTCGAGCGGCTGGCGCTGGTGTGCGGAATCCGCGTCGCCGAGTTCAATCCCGTCACCATGAACATCTGCCAGGACTCGCCCTGCTTCGCCGGCTCGGATCCTGCCGCGCTCATTGCGGATGCCGACCTCGGGCTCCTGATCGACATCGACGTGCCGTTCATTCCGCAGGCGCTGAAAGTGGCCGACCAACTGCGCTGGATCCAGATCGATGTCGACGCCCTCAAGGCCGACATCCCGATGTGGGGCTTTGCGACGGATCTGCGCATCCAGGGCGATTCAGCCGTGATCCTGCGCCAGGTGCTGGAGATCGTCGTCGCGCGCGGCGACGACGTCTATCTGAGAAAAGTGCGCGACCGGATCGCAAGTTGGCAGCCGGCGCGCGAGGCGGCCCAGGCCAAGCGGATCGCCGCGGCCGCGCAGAAGGGCCGAACCGGCGCAATCAACCCGGCCCATCTGTTTGCCCGGCTGCAGGCGCTGTTGTCGGAGAACGACATCGTGCTCAACGAAGCGGTCCGCAACGCGCCCGTCCTGCAACAGCAGATCCGTCGCACCAAGCCGATGACTTATGTCGGCCTCGCTGGCGGCGGCCTCGGCTTCAGCGGCGGCATGGCGCTCGGCCTCAGGCTCGCCAATCCCAAAACGCGCGTGGTGCAGGTGATCGGCGACGGCGCCTATCACTTCGCCGCCCCGGATTCCGTCTACGCCGTCGCGCAGCAGTATCAGCTGCCGATCTTCACGGTGATCCTCGACAATGCCGGATGGCAGGCGGTGAAGGCCTCGGTCCAACGTGTCTATCCGAATGGCGCCGCACAGCAGAGCGACGCTTTCCTGTCGCGGCTCTCGACCGGACGCCAGGACGAGCAGCGTCGTCTCGCCGACATCGCCTGTGCCTTCGGCGCCCATGGCGAGCGCGTCGACGATCCGGAAGCGCTCGATGCAGCGATCGAGCGCTGCCTCGCAGCCGTCGACGCCGGACGCGCGGCAGTGCTGCACGTCGACGTCACCCCGCTCTAAAGCCGCGATGAGATCAGGATGCAGGTGGGCCATCTGTCCGGCACAGGACAAGCCCAGGCTGGGTTCGTCGCGAGAGCGTCGATCAGGCGACTCGCGGCACGCCGTGATAGCGCTCGACCACGATGTCGCGCTTGGTGGCGTCGACACGCACGGTCATGTCGTAGTGGCCCTCGTGCAGCTCCTTTGCGAGCACCTCGGCATTGCGGTGCAGCCAGGAGATGCCGGCGCCGTCGGCCGCGTCGATGGTGAGATCGAGCGTGGTGCGCGCGGCCGCGAGGCGGTCCTCGATCGCCTGCAGCAGCACGTCGACGCCCTCGCCCGTTTCGGCCGAGACCATGAGGCATGGGCGCTCCGGCGGACGCCGCGCGGCGATGTTGGCGAGGTTTTCGCGGGCGGCTTCGTCGAGCCGGTCGATCTTGTTCCAGACCTCGATGATGCTGTCGGTCGCTTCGGGATCGATGCCGAGCTGGCTGAGCACCAGCTCGACGTCGTGCTGCTGCGCCTCGGCATCCTCATGCGACATGTCGCGGACATGCAGGATGACGTCAGCTTCCAGCACCTCCTCGAGCGTGGCGCGGAAGGCGGCGACCAGTTGCGTCGGCAGGTTGGAGATGAAGCCGACGGTGTCCGACAGCATCGCCTTGCCGCCATGCGGCAGGCTGATCGCGCGCAGGGTCGGATCCAGCGTGGCGAACAGCATGTCGGCCGCCTGCACGTCCGCGCGCGTCAGCCGATTGAACAGCGTCGACTTGCCTGCATTGGTGTAGCCGACCAGCGCGACCACGCGATACGGCACGCGCTGGCGGCCGGCGCGATGCAGCCGGCGCGTCGCCTGCACCTTCTTGAGCTCGTTCTCGAGCCGCGTGATGCGATCGCCGATCAGCCGGCGGTCGGCCTCGATCTGCGTCTCGCCCGGACCGCCCATGAAGCCGAAGCCGCCGCGCTGCCGTTCGAGATGGGTCCACGACCGCACCAGGCGGCTGCGTTGATAGTTCAGATGCGCGAGCTCGACCTGCAGCGCGCCCTCTTTGGTCTTCGCGCGACGGCCGAAGATCTCCAGGATGAGGCCGGTGCGATCGAGCACCTTGGTGTTCCAGGCCTTCTCCAGATTCCGCTGCTGGATCGGCGACAGCGCGCAATCCATCACGACAAGCTCAGCGCCCTGGCCCGCGATCACGCCTGCGATCTCGTCGACCTTGCCCTTGCCGAGATAGGTTGCCGGACGGATCTGTCCGATCAGCGCGAGAATGGACTCGGCCACGGTGAGGTTGATGGCGCGCGCGAGCCCGGCGGCCTCGTCGATCCGCGCCTCGACATCACGCATGTCGGATTGGCTGGCCGCACCGTCATCGCCAGGGCGTGTCCGCAAATACGGGCCGACCACGATGACTCGGCCCGTTGTCTTGACGTCATCGGGCCCCGAAAGGCCGATGGCCCCTTCGCGATCTCGGGGTTCCAATCAGGTTACTCTCACGCAGAGGCGTCCTCGCCGCCCTCGAACAGCTGGATCGGGGCGCCCGGCATGATGGTGGAGATCGCATGCTTGTAGACGAGCTGCGAGTGACCGTCGCGCCGGAGCAACAGGCAGAAATTGTCGAACCATGTGACAATGCCCTGCAGTTTCACGCCGTTGACCAGGAAGATCGTGAGCGGCGTCTTGGTTTTGCGGACGTGGTTGAGAAAGGTGTCTTGTAGGTTTTGTGCGCGGTCTGCCGCCATTGTTGTTATCTCGCAGTCTTGTGCTTTTTCTTATTGGACCTGCGACGACCCGATTGCCGGCTTCGGTGCCGCCGCGGTGACCCATGATCCATTGAGATCCCCCTCGAGGGATCACGGGACGCGTGATTAGAGGACAGGCGAGCATATTAGGCAAGCCGCTTGCGTCGACCCTGGTTCCAAAACACCCGGATTCGCCCGTAAATATCCGGTGCCGGACGAATTTTCCAATGTAAATTCGTCCAACCCGGCAAACTTTGCCTAGCGATCGCCTCAGCCGACCCCGAGCGCCTTCAGCTTGCGGTGCAGGGCCGAGCGCTCCATGCCGACGAACTCGGCAGTGCGCGAGATGTTGCCGGAGAAGCGGCTGATCTGCGCGATCAGATAATCGCGCTCGAACACCTCACGCGCCTCGCGCAATGGCAGGCCCATGATGTGCTCGCCATTGTTGCTGGTCGGCATCGCCGGCACCATCGAGCCGACATCAGGCGGCAGCATGTCGGCGGTGATGATCACCTCCGGACCGCCGGCGGCGAGAATCATCACGCGCTCGACATTGTTGCGAAGCTGGCGGACGTTGCCCGGCCAGACATGCGATTGCAGCACGGCCATCGCGTCCTGGCCGATCTGCCGCTTCGGCAGGCCGGTCGTGATCGAGATCTGGTCCATGAAATAGTCGATCAGCTCGGGAATGTCCTCGCGGCGCTCCGACAGCGGCGGCACGCGAATCGGAACCACCGATAGGCGGTGGTAGAGATCCTCGCGGAAGCGGCCGCTGGCGATCTCCTCCTCCAGGTTCCGTGCCGTCGAGGAGATGATACGCACATCAACGTGCACCTTGGTGGTGCCGCCGGCGCGCTGGAAAGTCTGGTCGACCAGCACGCGCAGAATCTTGTTCTGCGTCTCCCGCGGCATGTCGGCGATCTCGTCGACGAACAGCGTGCCGCCATGCGCCTCTTCGAGCGCGCCGGTCTTGCGCGACTGCTCGCCATTGGACTGCTCGATGCCGAACAGCTCCTCCTCCATCCGCTCCGGCGTGATCGCAGCCGCGTTGATCACCACGAACGGGCCTTCGGCGCGCGGCGATTGCGCGTGCAGCGTGCGGGCCGCGAGCTCCTTGCCGGAGCCTGGAGGTCCGACGATCAGGATGCGGCTGTTGGCCTTGGCGGCGCGCTCGATGGTCTGGCGCAGCTGGTTCATCGACGGCGACCGGCCGGTCATCGTGCTGGCGGTCGGCGCGAGTTGCTTGAGCTCGCGCACCTCGCGCTTCAGACGCGAATTCTCCAGCGCGCGCGTCGCGACGAGAATCAGCCGGTCCGATTTGAACGGCTTCTCGATGAAGTCATAGGCGCCGCGCTTGATCGCGGCGACCGCGGTCTCGATGTTGCCGTGGCCGGAGATCATCACGACCGGCAGATCCGGGTGATCCTTCTTGATCTGCTCGAGCAGTTGCAGACCGTCGAGCTTGGAGCCCTGCAGCCAGATGTCGAGAAACACCAGATTCGGCCGGCGGCCCGCGATTTCGGCGAGCGCCGAATCGCTGTCGCGAGCCGTTCGAGTCGTGAAGCCTTCGTCGTCCAGGATGCCGGCAACCAGCTCCCGGATATCGGCTTCGTCGTCGACAATCAGAATATCACTCGCCATGGGTCACGCCTGTCTCGTCAGCTGCCGGTTGCAGCTTGGATTTTTGGTTGATCGTTGGTCGCTTGAACCGTGCTCGGGGTTTCCCCGCCCGGCTCTGTCATCTGCGGATTGCTGGAGGCGGCTGCCTGCTCCTTCGCTCCTGGTTGCGCGGCCTGGCCGGAGACGGCAAAACGCAGCCGCATCCACGCGCCGCGCTGGCCCGGACGGAAATCGGAGGCGTCCTTCAGCTCCAGCTTGCCGCCGTGGTCCTCAAGCACGCGGCCGACGATCGCAAGACCAAGGCCCGTGCCCTTGGCGCGCGTCGTGACATAGGGCTCGAGCAGCCGTTGCCGCGCCACCTTCGGCAGGCCGATTCCGTTGTCGATCACGTCGATCAACACGTCATCGCCCTCGCGCGACGCCACGACATCGATGCGGCCCTTGCCCAGCTCCTCTTCCGGCACCACCTCGATCGCCTCGGTCGCGTTCTTGATGATGTTGGTCAGCGCCTGCGAGATCAGCCGGCGGTCGAACTGCGCGCGCAGCGGATCCTGCTTGATGTCGGTCTCGATATCGATCTCGGGATGCGCGACCTTCATCAGGAACACGGCCTGACGGACGGCGTCGGCAACGTCCTCGCCTTCCATCACCGGCTTCGGCATCCGAGCAAAGCGCGAGAACTCGTCGACCATTCGCCTGATGTCGTCGACCTGCCGCACGATCGTCTCGGTACATTGCTCAAATACGGCCTTGTCCTCGGTGATGACCTTGCCGAATTTGCGGCGAATCCGCTCTGCGGACAGTTGAATCGGCGTCAGCGGATTCTTGATCTCGTGCGCGATCCGCCGCGCGACGTCGCCCCATGCCGAGGTACGCTGCGCTGAGACGAGCTCGGTGATGTCGTCGAGCGTGATGATGTAGCTGTCGCGCGCCTGGTTTGTTTGTTCCGCAGTGACCCTTACCGACAGATTACGCTCGTGGCCGTCGCGCTGGATCGTGATCTGTCCCTGCACAAGCCGCTGCTTGCCCTCGCGCGCGGTCTTCATCATGTCGTCGAGTTCGGGCAGCACCTCGGAGAGCGGATGATCGAGCACCTCCTGCTCGGCGTGGCCGATCAGCTTCTCGGCCGACCGGTTGAGGATGCCCACGCTGCCCGACGCATCGACGCCGATGATGCCGGCTGAGGCCGAGGACAGCACCGCCTCGATGAAGCGGCGCCGGCTGTCGATCAGATCGCTGGCGCTGACCAGCTCGTCGCGCTGGGTGCGCAGCTCCTGCGTCATCTTGTTGAAGGTCTGGCCGAGCTGGGCAAGGTCGCCCTCGGAGCGATGCACGGGGACCTGGACGTTGAGGTCGCCGGTCGCCACCGTATGCGCGGCATTCATCAGTTGCCGGATCGGCGACACCAGCCAGTTGGCGAAGTTCAAGCCGATCAGCACCGAAGCCATCAAAATCGTCAGCGCGATCACCGCGAACATCAGCGCGAAGGCGACCTGGATGCCGAGACGGCGCGACTCGACCACGGCATATTCGGCGACCGAGGTCTCGGTCTGCTTGAGCTGCGCGATCACGCGCGGATCGAGCAGCCGGGCTACATAGAGGAAGGTGTCGTTGAACGCGCGCAGGCGGATCACGGCGGCGACGTAGTTGGCGTCGGGGAACACCGCGATCTGCGGCTCGGTCTCGTTGACGTTGCTGAGGAAGTCGGCCGGCGGCGTCTGGAAGGTCTGTTGGATGCCGGTCTCGGCGGTCTCCAGGACCGTTCGGTCCTTGTCGATCAGCATCGCCCCCGGCAGATTGCGCGAGGCGGCGCTGGCGGTGAGCAGCTCGCGGAAGGTGCCGCGGTCCTGATCATAGAGCGGCCGCGCATGGGCAATGTCGTTGGCCATACCGAGGATGTCGCCGCGGATCAGCTGCGCATGCTCATAGGTGTAGGCGCGTGCGACCGTCAGCGAGTTCTGGATCGCCTCTTTCGCAGGTCCTGAGAACAGCCGGTCGAGGCCGCGGTCGATGGTGACGTTGGCGACCAGCGACACCAGCACCGCCGGCAGCACCGCGATCACCGAGAACAGGCTGACGATCTGGACGTGCAGCCGCGCCGCCGCCCGGCCGCGCCGCCGGGCCTGGACCATCTGCCAGACCTCGCGGATGATGATCCCGACCAGGATCAGGATCGTTCCGGCATCGATCAGCAGGAAGGTGCTAACGACCTCGGGCGTCGGCTCGATGGGGCTCAGGCCGACCAGCACGATGAAGGTGAGGAAGGCCGACAGCAGCGCGAGCCCGACCGCCACCGGCGCCAGCCAGGTGCGCCAGGTCCAGCGCCGGCTTTCGCCGGGCGTCGAATCGAAGGGGGTGGCCGAGGTGTCTGCGCTGGTCATTCCGGCAAATTGGGTGATGTGAACGCGGCACGTCCTGAAGAATCGGACTGATGCATTCCTACCACGCTGTTGCCAAATTGCGACAAATCCACGGCGCGGAAGCGCGTCGCGGGTTTGTCTACAATATTTCTCATCTGCGGCGCTTTCCGGACGGCGGTATCTTGGAACCATCGTACCCGCATCCGCCGGGCGGACTTGGCCCCTAGCCGCCACATGCCGTGGTCAAATCGACCCCGGCCGTCCTCAGCAGCGGCCGGATCTCCTCGGCATGCTCCGCGGTCAACCGGGTCACCGGGCCGGATAAAGCAAGAGCGCCCAGCAAAGCACCACCCGGGCCGAACACGGGCGTCGCAAGCGCCGCCGAATGCGGGTCGGTGACGCCGCTGGTAAAGATCGGCACCTCGATCTCGGCCGCAGCGCGGCCGCGGTCGAAGTGGCGGAGAACCTGGGCGATGGCCGACTTGTCCATCGGGCGGAGATCGCCAGGCTGGACGTGCATCCGGATCTGGTTCGCGCTTTCGACCCGGAACAGGCAGAGGCGCTGATCGCCCCGCCGCGTGTAGAACGAAGCGGTTTCGCCGGTCGAGCGCGCCAGCTTCTCCAGCACGGGCGTGACATGATCGGCGAGGCCGAAGGCGTGCTGATAGCAGGCCGCGAGCCGCATCACCTCGGCGTCGAGCCGGTAGCCGCCGTCGTCGACGCGCCGGATCAGACCGAAGCTTTCCAACGACAGCGCCATGCGCATGACGGTCGTCTTGATCAGTCCGGTACGCCTGGTCAGCTCCGCGAGACTGACCTCGCCGTCGCCGCGCTGAAACGCCGTCAAGATGCTCAACGCGCGATCGACGGCAGAGACGCCCTTCAGGCCGGACGGCGCCGCGGACTTTGGTGTCTTGCTGCGCGTGCTCGATTTCAAAGTGCTCGATTTCTTCGCCACGTCGTGATTCCCGAAGCGGCCGCCAATCGGGCGGCCGTTTCAGGATCGTATACACATCCGCGAGGCGAAGTTCACGCCGTTCGAACAGAGGCTCAGCCCATATATTCGACGCCGCGCTTCTTCAATTCCTCATCGACCCAAGACCGGTCGTTGCGGCCGGCCGCGATCGCCTCGAGCTGCGCTGTCTCGGCCTCATGCTTCTTCTTCGCCGCGGCGAACACCGCCTCAGCGTCGGCGAGCGGCACGCAGACGAGGCCGTCGTCGTCGCCGAGAACGAGGTCGCCCGGATGGATCACCATGCCGTCGATCGCGATCGGGACATTGATCTCGCCGGGACCGTCCTTGTAGGGGCCGCGATGGGTCACGCCAGCGGCAAAGATCGGAAACTTGCCGGCGCGAATCGCGGCGGCATCGCGAACGGCGCCGTTGATGACGACACCACCGAGGCCGCGCCGCTCGGCATGCGCAATCATCATCTCACCGATCAATGCGTTGGACAGGTCGCCGCCGGCATCGACCACGACGACGTCGCCGGGCTCCGCGATGTCCAGCGCCTTGTGCAGCATGAGATTGTCACCGGGGCGCGCCTTCACGGTGATCGCCGGGCCTGCGAGCACGCCGCCGCCATGCATCGGCCGCAGCCGCGGGCCGGCGGCGGTCATGCGGGACATGCTGTCGCTCACATTGGCGACCGGGAGCGTTCGATACCGCTCGACCAGGTCCTTGGAAACTTTCTGCTTCGGATTTGGATAAATACGAAAACCGACGGTCATGGCTGGCTCCTCGTTGCGATCGTCCCTGCGGCTCTGCCGATCGGCGGTTGACAAAATGAGCCGTCGCGGCGATACGTACAAAAAATGCAACGCCGTTTCAATTTGAAAATACGGCGCGGGAAACGGTCAGCATCTCGTCAAGGAGCGGGCCTGCAGCACAATGCTGTGGTCGGGCTGAGCCGCCATCGCGAGCCCGTGGGTGGGCGTTGCCGCCAGCAAGCAGAGGCAGCGACATGCGGTACAAACTTCTCATCACCGGCCCGGCCCTCACCGCAGAGGCGACGGCGATCGCTGCCCAGCGCGGTGCGGTGCTGGTCGATAACCCGCGATATGCGAGCCCTCAGGAGCTGGCGGAGATCGCAGCCCGCGAACAGCCCGACGGCATCATTGTGCGGCAAGGCAAGATCGACGACCAGGTGATCGGCGCCTCGCCGAAGCTCAAGGCGATCGCCAAGCACGGCGTCGGCTATGACAATATCGATGTCGACGCCGCCGACCGGCGGGGCATCCCCGTGTTCGTTGCGCGCGGCGCCAATTCACAATCCGTCGCCGAGCTGGCCTTCGCGCTGATGTTCGCTGTGGCCCGCGAGATCCCTCACCTCGACGCGCGCATCAAGACCGGACATTGGGACAAGGCGACGACGAAGGGGGCGCAGTTGCTCGGCCGCAGCCTCGGCGTGATCGGCTTCGGCGAGATCGGCCGCATCCTGGTCGGCCTGGTTCAGCCGCTGCAGATGAAGGTGCGCATTTTCGATCCCTACATGCCGGATGACGCCAAAATAGCGGGTGCCGAGCGTGTCGACAGCCTCGATGCGATCCTCGCAGCGAGCGACGTGATCAGCCTGCACTGCCCGTTGACGCCGCAGACCCGCAACATGATCGGCCGCGACCAGCTCGCCCGCATGCGTCGCAACGCCATCCTGATCAATACCGCCCGCGGCGGGCTGATCGACGAGACCGCTCTGTTCGAGGCGCTGCGCGACGGCGTCATCGCCGGCGCCGGCCTGGATTCGTTCGCGGAGGAGCCGGCGCGGCCCGATCTGCCACTGCTGACCTTGCCGAATGTGGTCGTGACCCCGCATGCTGGCGCCAGCACGCAGGAAGCCCGCGATGCGATGGGTGTGGTCGCGGTCAATCACGTCTTGGACGTTCTCGAAGGCAAGACCATCGACCGACGGGCGATCGTCAACAGGAAGCAGCTCAGCATCGCCTGAGCAACGACCAACAAACAATCTGGGAGGACAACATGGCTGAAGCTGCGGCGGCGCCGAGTGCGCTCGAACAGACGACCATGCGCCGCGTGTCGTGGCGCATCATGCCTTTCATGATGATCTGCTATCTGTTCGCGATTCTCGATCGCGGCAATGTCGGCATGGCGTCGCTGCAGATGGTGCACGATCTCGGCATGTCGAAGGCTGTGTTCGGGTTCGGTGCCAGCCTGTTCTTCTTCTCCTATTTTCTCATGGAAGTGCCGAGCAATCTGGCCCTGCAGCGTTTTGGCGCACGGCGCTGGATCGCGCGGATCATGATCAGCTGGGGCATCATCTCGGCCGGTATGGCCTTCGTGCAGGGCCAACATTCCTTCTACGTGATGCGCTTCCTGCTCGGCGCCGCCGAGGCCGGCTTCTTTCCCGGTGTGCTGCTCTATCTGACCTACTGGCTGCCCGCGAACTATCGCGGCCGCATGATCGCGCTGTTCGGCATCTCCATCCCGGCCGCGAGTTTCATTGGCTCGCCGCTCGGCGGCCTGCTGCTCGGTATGGACGGCTTGCTCGGCCTTCGCGGCTGGCAATGGCTGTTCATCGTCGAAGGCGTTCCTACCGTGGTGCTTGGCTTGATCTGCCTCGCCATTCTGACCGATCGTCCAGAGGACGCACGATGGCTGCGTGACGACGAGCGCACCTGGCTGTGCAATGAGCTCAACCGCGAGAAGGCGGGCCGCCCATCGGCCGCCGCCAAGACCGGCTGGGGATCGTTCCTGCATCTGCTGCGCAACCCGATCGTCTGGGCCATGGCGCTCGCCTGCTCCGGCGCCTCGGCCGCCGGATCGGTGCTCGGGGTGTGGCAGCCGCAGTTCCTCAAGTCATTCGGCCTCACCAACCTCGAGACCGGCCTGATCAACTCGATTCCCTACGGCGTGGCCTGCGTGCTGATGGTGCTGTGGGGCCGCCACTCCGACAGAACGAGCGAACGCCGCTGGCACACCGCGCTGACGCTGCTGCTGATCTCGTTCGGCTTCCTGGGTGTCTTCGTTGTCCATTCCCTGATCGGCACGGTCATTCTGCTCAGCCTGGTCCTTGTCGGCGCCTATGCCTTCAAGGGCCCGTTCTGGGCGCTGTCGTCGGGATGGCTCGGTGCGGGATCGGTCGCAGCAGGCCTTGCGATGATCAATGCGGTGTCGAACCTGATCGGCGGCGGCCTGATGGTCAACATCTACGGCAGCGTGCTGGATGCGACCGGCAATTATGGTCTGGCGCTGCTGCCAATCGCGATCGTCACCATGATCGGCGCCGGGCTGGTCCTCGTCATCAGCCGGTCACGTAGCACCGAGACGACGATCCTGGCCGCCGCGAAGGAGGCGTGACATGGGACAAGTCTCTCAGCTCTCGCGGCGCGGCCTGCTGTTCGGCGCCGCGACGCTCGCCACCCTGCCCCGCTCGACATGGAGCCAATCCGCCGACGCCGTGCGTTGGTCGGCGGGGACCGCGCCGCCCGCCAGCAAGGTGCCGCCGCGCGCGACTGACTGCCATTTCCACACCTACGACGCCAGCTATCCGACGACGCCGGGCGCCGCGCTGACGCCGCCCGACGCGTCGCCTGACGACTACAAGGCGCTGCAGCGCCGGATCGGCACCACCCGCGGCGTGCTCGTGACGCCGTCGACCTATGGCACCGACAACAGCCTGCAACTCGCGTCGATGAAGGCGCTCGGCGCCGATAACTTCCGCATGGTGGCCGTCGTCGCCGAGGACGTGTCAGACGCCGAGCTGAAACGGCTCGACGCGCTCGGGGCGCGTGGCGTGCGCTTCAACCTGCCCTTCCCCGGCCCGCTGTCGGTCGGCTCGCTCGAAAAGCTGTCGCCGCGGCTTGCGGCGCTCGGCTGGCACTGCGAGATCAACATGCGCCCGCAGCAGCTCGAGGCCGCGCAGGACATGCTGCTGCGCCTGCCGTCGCGGATCGTGATCGATCATCTCGGGGCCTTGCCGGCCGAGGGAGTCAAAAGCCCGTCCTATGCGATCATTCGCCGGCTGCTCGACAAGGGTAACACCTGGGTCAAGCTGTCGGGCGCCTACCTCAGCAGCCGGTCGCCTTTTGCCGAGAGCGCCGCGATCACGGCGGCCTATGTTCGCGCGGCTCCCGAGCGGATGGTGTGGGGCAGCGACTGGCCGCATCCCACCCGCAAGGCGGAGGACAAACCCGATGATGCGGAGTTGTTCGACCTGATGGCTAACGCGATGCCGGACCAGGCGACCTTGCAGCGGGTCCTGGTCGACTCGCCCGCCGAACTCTATGGATTTCCGACATGAGCTGGTTCGCACCGCCGCGCCGCGTCGACACGCAGGTCTTCACCCGGCTGCCGGATCATTTCCGCAAGCCCCAGCGCAGCGCCTGGGCCGACGCCAACCAAGGCGGCCGCGCCATCGACAGCTTTCTCGAAGGCCCCTCCTTCGACCGCCAGGGCCGGCTCTACGTTACCGACATTCCGTTCGGCCGCATCTTCCGGATCGATCCCGACGGCACGTGGACGCTGATCAGCGAATATGACGGCTGGCCCAACGGGCTCAAGATCCATGCTGATGGCCGCATCTTCATCACCGACTACAAGCGCGGCCTCATGCTGCTCGATCCCAGCAGCGGCCGGGTGACGCCGTTCCTGGAGACCGCTGCAACCGAAAGCTTCAAGGGTGTGAACGATCTGGTGTTCGGACGCTCGGGCACGCTGTATTTCACCGATCAGGGCCAGACCGGCATGCACGATCCGACTGGCCGTGTCTGGCGGCTCGACACCGACGGTCGGCTGAGTTGTCTTGTCAACACGATCCCGAGCCCGAACGGCATCGTGGTCGACCCCGAGGAGACGTTCCTGCTGGTCGCCGTCACCCGCGCCAACCAGGTCTGGCGCATTCCGCTGCCGGCGAGCGGCATCACCACCAAGGTCGGCGTGTTCGTGAACCTGCACGGCGGTCCCGGTGGACCCGACGGCCTCGCGCTCGATCGCAACGGCAATCTCCTGATCTGTCACACCGGCTTCGGATCAGTCTGGCGTGTCTCGCCTGTCGCCGAGCCGCTCGACCGCATCGTCTCATGTGCTGGCGTCGGCACCACCAATCTCGCCTTTGGCGGCCCGGACAATCGCAGCCTCTTCATCACCGAGAGCCGGACCGGCTCGATCCTTCGCGCCGATCTCGAGACGCCGGGATTGCCGATGTATTCGCACGCCTGACGCCCTCGCGTCAGGCAAAGCCGAACAGCCGCGCCGGATTGCCGACCAGGATCTTCTCGCGAATCGCAGCATCCGGCGCCCAGCTCGACAACAGGTCGAACAGCAGCGAATCGTCCGGCTTCTCCTTTTCGGTCGGATGCGGCCAGTCGCTGCCCCAGATCACCCGGTCCGGTGCCGCCTGCACGCAGGCGCGCGCCACCGCGCTCGTGTCCGTGTAGTCCGGCGGACCGACCTTGGTGTCGGCATAGGGCTCCGACAGCTTGATCCAGCCGCGGCCTTTGTCCGCGAGACGCAGCATCGCCTGCGCGCCGGGATGCGCCAGGCCGATCGGCTGCGGGATGCGTCCGAGATGGTCGAACACGACCGGCACCGGCAGCGCCGCCAGCACGGCCTCGTGCTGCGCGATCTGATCGCCGGACATCAGGACCTGAACATGCCAGCCGAGCGGCGCGATCCGCTTCGCAGTCTGCTCCAGCCGCTCCGCCGTCGTGACGCCCCAGGATTGCGGCGTCAGAAAGTTGACGCGGACGCCGCGGACGCCGCGTTGGTCCATCTGCTTCAACTCGGCATCATCGATGGTCTCGTCGATGACGACGATGCCGCGCGCCTCCGCGCCGAACTGATCGAGCGCGTCGAGCAGGCAGCGGTTGTCGACGCCGTAGGTCGAGGGCTGCACGATCACATGCCTCACCACGCCGAGCCGCTTCTGCAACAGCCGATAGTCGGCAACCGTTGCGCCGTCCGGCCGCCCGCCGCGCCAGTGCGGCGAGACCGGGAAACGCGCGTCGTAGATGTGGTGATGGCTGTCGCAGGCGTTGGCCGGCGCCTTGAGCTTGGGCGGCTCCGAGCCGGCCGAGTTGGGCACGGTGTCGGCGGCTGCAGTCCGGACGCCCATCGCGGCGACGGCGCCGGCTGCCAACAGGCGGCGGCGGGTGATCATGCGATCTCCTTTGCTGAGGCTGTGTCGCGGGCGGGGTCGCCGAGCGCGAACATCACGGCGGTCCCGACAAGCAGGATCGCGGAGAGGACATAAAGCGGCGCCGAGAAGCTCTTCGTCGTCTCGCGCAGATAGCCGATCATGTAGGGACCGACGAAGCCGCCGAGATTGCCGACCGACACGATCAGCGCGAGCCCGGCCGCTGCCGCGCGTCCGGTCAGGAAGCCGGATGGAATCGCCCAATAGGTCGCCTGGAACGACAGGATGCCGACCACGGTCACCGTCAGCGCCAGCATGGCCGGCAGCGGCGACGCGAAGCTCGCGCTGACCGAAAGCGCCACACCTGCGGTCGCCAGCGCGCCGCAGACGAACCACAGCCGATGGCGGGCGCGATTGGCCAGGCGCGCCCAGAGCAGCATGCAGACCGCCCCTAGCGCGTAGGGAGCTGCGGAGATGAATCCAACGGCGACATAGCTGACGCCGAAGCCGCGCACGATCTGCGGCAGCCACAGACCGACGCCGAGCGATCCGCAGATGCCGCAGAAATTCACCAGCGCCAGCACGAACACTTTCGGATTGGCAAAGGCATCGCGGAGTGTGTTGCCGTGGCGGGCGGAGAGCGTCGCCTGCTCCGCCGTCAATCGCGCATCGAGCTCGCGCCGCTCGTCGGCATCGAGCCATTTGGCCTCGCCCGGACGGTCCGAGAGCACGAACAGGCAGGCGATGCCGAGCAGCACGGCCGGCAGCCCCTCGATGATCAGCAGCCACTGCCACCCGGCAAGGCCGGCAAAGCCGTCCATCGTCAGCAGCGCCCCCGAGACCGGCGAGCCGATCATGTTGGCGACGGGAATGCCGACCAGGAAGGCGGCCGTCGCGCGGCCGCGCCAGACGCCAGGAAACCAGTAGGTGAAATAGAGATACACGCCCGGCGTGAAGCCGGCCTCCGCCATGCCGAGCAGGAGGCGCATCGCCGAGAAGCTCACCGGGCCGGTGACGAGGCAGGTCAGCGTCGACAGCAGGCCCCAGGTGATCATGATCCGCGCAATCCACAGCCGCGCGCCGACGCGCTGCATCATCAGGTTGCTGGGGATCTCGCAGAGAAAATAGCCGAGGAAGAACAGCCCGGCGCCCCAGCCGAACTGCGACGGCGTCAGGCCGAGATCGCGGTTCATCTGCAGGCCGGCGAAGCCGACATTGATGCGGTCGAGATAGCTGACGACGTAGCAGACGAAGATGAACGGGATGATGCGTCGCATCACCTTGCGCATCGTCGGCGTGATGTCGAATGCCGGCGCCGCGCGCGCAGCCACGCTGTCCATTCCGTTCCTCCGTGGTGCCTTGTTGGGCCGTCTGCCGGCCAAGCTTGCGGGCACCATAGGGGACGAAGAATACGAATGCAACGACGTTTCATTTTATGGAAACGGCATGCCGAGCCCCTCCGAGCACGCGCAAAGACGCATCTGCGCCCTGAGGGGTGCCGACGTGTGCCGTGCTGACGAGTGCTTTGAGTGCGGGCTTGTGCTGCGAGCCGCGGTCGCACTGCGCCTGATTGGCAGGCGGTCTCCCCCGACCTCGTCGGGGGAGATGTGTTCGGGACTAGCCGCCGCTGCGGTAGACCTGGATGTCGAGGTCGCGGATCTTCTTGCGCAGCGTGTTGCGGTTGAGGCCGAGCAGGTCGGCCGCGCGGATCTGGTTGCCGCGGGTGGCCGCGAGCGCGGCCGTCAGCAGCGGGATCTCGATCTCCTTGAGGATGCGGTGATACAGGCCCGGCGGCGGCACGCCGTTCGGGAAGCCCTGGAAGTGCGACGACAGATAGGCTTCCACGGCACCGCCGAGATTGTCGATCGAGGTCGGCGCGTTCGAGCCGGTGGTAACGGCCGGCGGCGCCAGCTCGCCATCGATCACCGAAGCGGTGATGACGTCCTGCGGGTAGAGCGCGGCCAAGCGCCGGGCGAGGTTCTCCAGTTCGCGCACGTTGCCCGGCCAGCGATGCTGCTTGAGCCGCTCCAGCGCCGCGGCGTCGAGCTTCTTCGGCGGCAGCCCGTCCTTCTCGGCCAGTGCGAAGAAGTGGCGGACCAGATCCGGCAGATCCTCGATGCGCTCGCGCAAGGGCGGCAGCCGCAGCGGCACGACGTTGAGGCGGAAGAACAGATCCTCGCGGAACAGCCCCTGCTGGATCAGGATGCGCAGGTCCTTGTTGGAGGCTGCGACGATGCGCACGTCGGTCTTGATCGGGGTGCGGCCGCCGACGGTGGTGTATTCGCCCTGCTGCAGCACGCGCAAAAGCCGCGTCTGCGCCTCCATCGGCATGTCGCCGATCTCGTCCAGGAACAAGGTGCCGCCCTCGGCCTGTTCGAAGCGGCCGGAGGCGCGGGTGTTGGCGCCGGTGAAGGCGCCGCGCTCATGGCCGAACAATTCCGATTCGATCAGGTCGCGCGGGATCGCCGCCATGTTGACCGCGACGAACGGACCGTTGCGGCGCTTGCCGTAGTCGTGGAGCGCGCGCGCCACCAGCTCCTTGCCGGTGCCGCTCTCACCGGAGATCATCACCGTGAGGTCGGTCTGCATCAGCCGCGCGAGCACGCGGTAGATGTCCTGCATCGCCGGCGAGCGGCCGACCAGCGGGATCGATTCGAACTCGCTGTCGTCGGGCTGGCTCGCCGCCCGCTCCTTCGGCTCGGCCAGGGCGCGGCCGACGATCGCGATCAGCTCCTTAAGGTCGAACGGTTTCGGCAGATACTCATAGGCGCCGCGCTCGGAGGCCTTGATCGCGGTCATGAAGGTGTTCTGCGCGCTCATCACGATGACCGGCAGGTTCGGCCGCATCTTCTTGATCCGCGGCAGCAGGTCGAACGCGTTCTCGTCCGGCATCACCACGTCGGTGATGACGAGATCGCCCTCGCCCTGGCTCACCCAGCGCCACAAGGTGGCGGCGTTGCCGGTCAGCCGCACCTCGTAGCCGGCGCGTGACAGCGCCTGGTTCAGGACCGTGCGGATGGCCGTATCGTCGTCGGCAACGAGAATGCTACCTGCAGGCATAGGTGGTCCTCAATTTGATCCCTGTGAGGCACGCAACGGCGTCCCCGAAACGTCATCGCGATTGCTTTGGTCTGGTTGTTTGCTGGCGCTGTACATCGGCATCAGCACCCGGAAGGTCGTCTTGCGCGGCTGCGACTCGCACTCGATGATCCCGCCATGGTCGCCGATGATCTTCGCGACCAATGCAAGACCGAGGCCGCTTCCGGTCGGTTTGGTGGTCACGAACGGATCGAACAGGTTCGGCATCAAATCTTCCGGCACGCCGGGGCCGTTGTCCCTGACGCAGAACTCCAGCGGCAGCGACACCCGCGACTTCTTGCCGGGCACCGACAGCCGCACGCCCGGGCGGAACGCCGTGGTGAGCTGGATCTCGGCGTCAGCGCCGAGGTCGACGACCGCTTCGGCGGCATTCTTCACTAGGTTCAAAAACACCTGGATCAGCTGGTCCTGGTTGGCGAGCACCGGCGGCAGCGACGGATCGTAGTCCTCGATGAAGCGGATGTTGCGGGCAAAGCCGGACTGCGCCAGCCGCTTCACGTGGTCCAGCACGGAATGGATGTTGACCGGCCCGCGCGCCACCGGGCGATCGTCGCCGAACACCTCCATGCGATCGACCAGCGTGACGATGCGGTCGGCCTCGTCGCAGATCAGCCGCGTCAGCATTCGGTCCTCCGACGAGGCCTGCTGCTCCAGCAGTTGCGCCGCGCCGCGGATGCCCGACAGCGGGTTCTTGATCTCATGCGCCAGCATCGCGGCCAGCGCGATCACCGAGCGTGCGGCGCTGCGATGGGTGAGCTGCCGGTCCATCTTGTCGGCGATGGTGCGCTCCTGCAGCATCACGACGATGTGCCCTGCCCGCTCCGGCAGCGGCGCGACGTGCAAATCCACCAGCCGGTCGGCGCCGGTGCGCGGCGTGCCCAGGTCGACCTTGTACTCATTGACCGGCGCGTTGGTCGTGCGCACCTGGTCGATCAGCGCCAGCAGCGGCGAGCCGAACGGCACCAGCTTCTTCAGCGACTGCCGCTGCAGGAACTGGGTTGAGGAATCGAAGAACGATTCCGCCGCCATGTTGGCGTCCATGATCATGCCGTCCGGGCCGATGACCAGTACCGGATTCGGCAGAGCGTTGAGGATGGCATCGCCATCGGACGGAAGGCGCTTGCGCTGTTCTGCGGCTGAGCTCATGCGGCTGCACTCCAGGCAAAATCGTCAAAGGCCTCGCGCAGCGCCCGGCGCACCTGGGACGGCTGCTCGGATGTCAGGATACGTTCGCGCCACGCCTTCAATTTTTCAGCCGGCGCATTCGCGTGCTGGGCAGCGACGTCGAGCCCCCAGCTGAGATGCTTGCGGGCGTGGCGCAGCCCGACCCGCTCGCCATAGTGGCGGCAGATCTCGTCATAGAGCGCGGTGAGATAAACCAGCTGCTGCGCAAGCTCCGGCGCGCCCTCTTCCGCGCCGCCATCGAGGCGGCGACCGATCTGGCCGGGCAGCCAAGGCTGCCCCTGCGCGCCGCGGCCGATCATGACCGCATCGGCGCCGGAGGCGTCCAGCGCCTCACGGGCGTCCTCGAAGCTCGTGATGTCGCCATTGACGATCACCGGCAGGTCGACGGACTCTTTCACCGCGCGCACCGCGCGCCAATCCGCTTCGCCCTTGTAGAACTGCTGCCGGGTGCGGCCATGCACCGTGATCAGTTGCACGCCGGCCGCTTCGGCGCGGCGCGCCAGCTCCGGCGCGTTCAGGCTGCGCTCGTCCCAGCCGAGCCGCATCTTCAGGGTCACGGGCACGTCGACGGCCTCGACGGTCGCCTCGATCAGGGTCAGCGCATGATCGAGATCGCGCATCAAGGCCGAGCCGGACTGGCCGCCGGTGACGTGGCGCGCCGGGCAGCCCATGTTGATATCAATGATATCGGCGCCGCCGTCCGCGGCGACCTTGGCGCCCTCGGCCATCCAATGCGCCTCGCAGCCGGCGAGCTGGACGACATGGGGACCGACACCGTTCGCCTCGCAGCGCAACCGGGATATCCACCGCCCGCGTACGAGATCATCACTCGCGGTCATCTCGGAGACCACCAGGCCCGCGCCCAATTCGGCGGCGAGTCGGCGAAAGGGTGCGTCGGTGATGCCCGACATCGGCGCGAGGATGGCGCGGTTCGCGAGCGAAACGTCGCCTATCTTCAAAGCTTTGGCTGGTGTATTGGCCGGACCGGTCACGAACGACTCTTAAAGCTCATCGCCGCATCATTGCGTCTGCCCAGCACTCTCAAGCACAATTCTTGGGCAGTCAAGCGTCATGCCTACACTTTAGCCAAGACCATCAGCATTTCAAGTGCAGTGCAGCAAAATATGCTTGTTCGGCAGTCATGGTAAACCCGGGAGCTGCCGGATTTCTGCATGGCTCGGTGCAGACAGGCCGAGAGCCCAAACCAAGCTGTCCCGTGAGGTGATTATGCACCACTCACCTCAGCCCGACTCGCCCCCGCGCCTCATGCGATGTGTGATCCCGCTCGCTTAACATCTTCTGCGGATGTAAGAAGCCGCGACCATTCACCGCTCCCTCATCTCATCAGCATCGATACCCTGTTCCCATGACGACTTCTCAGCGGACTGCAGCCATTCTCGTCGCGGCCGGACGCGGCCTGCGCGCCGGCGCCGGCGGTCCGAAGCAATATCGCACGATCGGCGGCCGCACCGTCATCCATCGCGCGCTCGCGGCTTTCGCGGAGCATCCCGACGTCAGCGTGGTGCAGCCGGTGGTGAGCCCCGACGACATCGACGTCTTCAATGCCGCCGTGTCTGGCCTGCGCCACGAAGCGCCCGCGCATGGCGGCGCGACACGCCAGGCGTCGGTGCTCGCAGGCCTCGAAGCGCTGGTGCCGCACAAGCCGGACATCGTCCTGATCCACGACGCTGCCCGTCCCTTCGTGACGCCAGCGGTGATTTCGCGCGCGATTCAAGCTGCGAACAAGACCGGCGCCGCGATCCCTGTCGTGCCCGTCACCGATACGATCAAGGAGGTCGGCGCCGCCGGCGACATCACCGCGACACCCGAGCGCGCAAAGCTGCGCATCGCGCAGACGCCGCAGACCTTCAAGTTCGACACGATCCTCGAGGCGCATCGCCGCGCGGCGCACGACGGCCTCACCGAGTTCACAGATGATGCGGCGATTGCCGAATGGGCGGGATTGACCGTCGCGACCTTTGAAGGCGATGTTGCAAACATGAAGCTCACCACCCCGGAAGATTTCGTGCGCGAGGAAGCGCGCCTGGCCGCATCGCTCGGCGATATCAGGACCGGCACCGGCTACGACGTGCACGCCTTCGGCGAAGGCGACCATATCTGGCTGTGCGGCCTGCGCGTGCCGCATAGCAAGGGCTTCCTGGCGCACTCCGACGGCGATGTCGGCCTGCACGCTCTGGTTGACGCTATTTTGGGCGCCCTGGCCGACGGCGACATCGGCTCGCACTTCCCGCCCTCCGACATGAAGTGGAAGGGCGCCTCCTCCGACCAGTTCCTCAAATACGCCATCGAGCGCGTCGCCGCGCGCGGCGGCCGCATCGCCAATCTCGAAGTCACGATGATCTGCGAGCGCCCGAAGATTGGCCCGCTCCGCGACCAGATGCGCGCCCGCATCGCCGAAATCTCCGGCGTCGACATCTCCCGCATCGCCGTGAAAGCCACCACCAGCGAGCGCCTCGGCTTCACCGGCCGCGAGGAAGGCATCGCCGCAACCGCCAGCGCGACGATCCGGCTGCCGTGGGGCGTGTAGTTGATTGAGGCAGGATTGATCTGATTGTAGCCGACCGACCAGCAGATTGAGGTACGAGACAGGTCTCGTCCTGAAGATGGACTCGCGCTCGCGCCGCGACGGCGCTGCGCTCCCTCTCCCCGTTCTTCACGGGGAGAGGGTTGGGGTGAGGGGCAGCCGCACGGGTGGTGTGTGCGGTGAGACCTGTACCCCCTCACCCGGATTGCATCTGACGATGCAATCCGACCTCTCCCCGCAAGCGGGGCGAGGTGAACCGAGCCCGCGGCAGCGTCTCGACTCAAACGCTACCCCCGCAGGAAAAGTCAGTTCTGCAGCTGGATTTGTTCGAGGACGACCGGGGACATGGCGAGCGAACGTCAAATCGGCTCCACCAGCGCGCTGGCCCGCTCGCTGCTCGACCTCTGCCGGTCGCGCAAGCTGATGATCGCGACCGCCGAGTCCTGCACCGGCGGCCTGGTCGCCGCCGCTCTCACCGAGATCCCCGGCTCCTCCGATGTCATCGACCGCGGCTTCGTCACCTATTCCAACGAGGCCAAGCGCGCGATGCTCGGCGTCGAGGCCTCGACCCTGCAGACCTTCGGCGCCGTCTCCAAGGAGACCGCGATTCAGATGGCTGTCGGCGCCCTCGAGCGCGCCGACGTCGACCTCGCGGTCGCCATCACCGGCATCGCCGGCCCTGGCGGCGCCACCCCCGGCAAGCCGGTCGGCCTCGTCCACTTCGCCGTCGCCGCCCGCGACGGCCGCATCACCCACCGCGAACACCGCTTCGGCGCCATCGGCCGCAGCACGGTGCGGACACGGTCGGTGCTGGAGGCGTTGCGGATGTTGATGGAGTTGGCGAGACCGCAAGTGCCGGCCAAGCCGAAGCGCGCCGCGGCGACGCGGCTGCGTCCCCGCGTGGCGCGTACGCCGCGGTTGCATCCAGTGAAGCGGCCACCAAGGCGGCCGCGGGCTTAGTTGCCCTTGAAAGTTCAGTGCTCACGCAGCATCGTGATTGCGAGTGAAGGAGCCTTCTTGAGGGACCAATGAGTGGTCATCCGCTGCTGCGCGCCGTGACGACTTGGTCCGGCCGACAGCCAACCCAGGTTGCATTCGAGGCGCTTGGCTTTGGGCTTCATCGAATCTGGCAGGATCGGGTTGTTCAGTTTTGCGGCGAAGAGCAGTCGAACCTGGTCAATCGATACTGGGATGAGACGGCGCGGGAGACGATGCAGACCCTTGGAAAGAGTGCGCCTGACCAGCGCGTCTTTCAGATAGAGCCTGAATATCGCTCGTCCTTTCTCGATGAGTTGTTCGCCGCCAGGGATTTTCTGGAGCCGGACTATCCCTATCCATCTCTCATCAAATGTCTCTTCCATCGATTCAAAAGGATATGGGTCGATACGGCTTTTCGGGAAGCGGAGGTGGCCTTCTTCGACGAGGCACACAAAGCGGAAACCGACCGCTTCGCCGTTCAGACGACGGGATGGACGGGAAGGAAGCGGGAAGTCATCCCTTTTGTCGACGCATTCTGCAAGTCACTGGACTTCAAAGCGTTACGCAAATGCTGGCGAAAGAACATCGGCGATCTGGTCTTCGAGGTCAGCGTCGACCTGGGTGGCAATCCCTCCTGCATCACGCCACCTCTGAAGTTCAAGATCTATCATGCCGACGAGCGCGACTTCGTCTACGATCTGCAAGGTGGTTTGGCGCTCGAGCGGCTCGTACCGGGCTTCGAGGAGTACGCTCGCTGCCGGGATGCGGCCGACTACGTTCTCGGCGTCAAGGCTCATATTGAGTTATTCAACGTCATCGCCGACTCGTTCAGTTCCTCACCGGCATAGCCGTCCAAGCGCGGGTGCCGGCGAACAGTAAGAGATGGATATTGGCCGACACAAATCCCGTCTGCACTCAAGTGCTACCGCGAGGGTAGCAGCCCTTTTGGGGCACTCGGACCGCGCCGACCTCGAGTTCACCCTATTTCAGATCGTGGGATAGTGGAGAACGCTCTCGAGCCCTCGGTGCCCGCGAGTCCTGAAGCGAAGCTTCAGAGACCGTGCCTGGCCCATATCGCATTGATATGGTCATCTGTCGCAAACTGGCGCCGATCCGCCTCGCGAAGAGATCCTGCCAACGAAGCAAGGTCTGCCTGGGTCAACTCGACGTGAGCCTCGTCGTGCCCCGTCAGCCGCAGCAGCACCCGCGCCAACTCGTCCTGCTCTTCGGCCGGAAGCTGGCGTGCCACATCGAAAGCTTTGTCAAGCAAAGTGGTCATGGATGAATATAGACCCGCAAGCGGTAGGTGGGAAGTCCTGCACCGCTCGCGACTCGGCGGCTTGGTTCGGATTATTCCGGGTCGGACGATCTTCGATGATCTGGTGCGCCTGCGCTCGCCAGGTTGAGCGAAGCTGCCGCCCCACCCACAGTCGTCATCCCCGCGAAAGCGGGGATCCATAACCACAGGATGTCGTGTGGCGGCACGTCCGTGACTCCGATCTTCTCTCACCACACCTGCTGCGGAGTATGGATCCCGGGTCGGCGCCTCCCCGGCGCTGTGCGCCGTTCCGGCTTGCCCGGGATGACAGGTGCGGGTGGGTTGACGTGTCCGTCTCAGCTCAAGCCTTCATTCCCGCCAGAATGGCCGTCGGCACAACCGCCGCGCTTCGTCGCGCGTGAGGCCGTAGTCCTCCAGCACTTCGTCGGCGAGCCAGGGGAGCTCCCTGGCGAATCGGCGGCGCTCGCGCCAGCGTGCCCACCAGAGCCGAAGCAGCGATTTTGACTCGGGCTCAGCGCCGCCGGGCTCGGCAGCCGCATGCGGCAAGTAGTAGACGTTGGCCCCAGGCTTCGGCGAGGCAGGACGTCGCGCTGAGTGATCGCGACCGCGCTCGAAGATCCGCGGCGCATGCGCGACACCACGCAATCCACGCGTCTCGGTGACGCTGAGGCTCGGATCGTCGGTCGTGCTCGGCATGGCGTGCTCCCCTCGAAAAGAAGAACCTGCCGGCAATAAAAAAGCCGCCAGGTTGCTGGCGGCTGTTCGGATCAAAGACTGCATATCATCAGATCATGCGTGATCCTCCCGCCGCCCGCGAGCTACGGTGCGTCCAACGACCGAAACGATGGGTGGCGACGGTGATCATGGCCGGCTCTATACCTGATCGATCAGAGGTTGTCATCTGCCAATCCAGCGAAAGATCGACACCCGCCTGTCGAAACTGTTAGGACGGAAAGGTCTCCACCGTTCGCGCGCGTGAGGCCGTAGTCCTCCAGCGCTTCGTCGGCCTCGTAGGGTGGACAAAGCGACCGCCATTGGGCGGACGCGTGCCCACCGCGGTGGCGGTGCGCGGGAGCGGTGGGCACGGCGCGGTCGCGCAGTGCGTTACCAAGTTGCGATGGGGGCGCGCCTTTGCCCACCCTACAGAATGGTGCATGCCGCACGATTGGTCTGCGGACCAAAGCTACGGCGCGATCAAACCATCTTGTGTTCGCTCGCTGCCCACGCAGTGAACGCAACGGGCGCCGTCATGACATACGACTATGCATGACAATCTACGATAGCACGGCCCCATCGTTCACCTCCAGGAGATCATGCTTTGTATCGAACTTATCCCGCGCTCGCCCTGGCGCTGCTGCTCCTCAGCTCCTCCGTTCACGCCGCCGGCCTTCAACTTCTCGACGGCGATCCCGAGCTGAAAGGCGCGATCTGGACGCCTTGCACTGCTGCGGCACAGGAGGTGCCTCTCGGCAACCTTGAAGTCACCGGCACCAAGACGCTGCCCGGCGTCAAGGACTGCCCGATCAAGGGCGCCAGGCTCCCGCTCATCGTGTTCTCGCACGGCCGCGGCGGCTGGTTCGGCCAGCATCACGATCTCAACGAGGCCCTGGCCGACGCCGGCTTCATCGTCGCTGCGATCAGCCATCCCGGCGACAGTGTTGGCGACGACGCCCAGCGCGACAGCCTCTCGACCTGGACGTCACGGCCCGCCGACATCGTACGCCTGATCGACTTCATGGTGAGCGACTGGAAGGACAAAGGTGCGATCGATCCTGAGCGGATCGGATTCTTCGGCTTCTCCAAGGGAGGCTTTACGGGATTGGTGCTGGCGGGCGCCGATCCGGACTTCAGCCGGGTCATGCGCTACTGCACCGAATCCTCGCCCTTCTGTGATCAGGTCCGCAACGGCGATGTGCCCAGATCGTTCGCCCGTGATCGCCGGATCAGGGCTACTGTTCTCGCCGACACGGTGCCATCCGGACCGTTCGCCGACGCCAACTTGGCGAGCATTCAGATTCCGCTACAGATCTGGCGCTCCCAATTCGGCGGTTACGGCGCCGATCCCGAGAGCACCGCGCGGGTTGCGGGCAGCCTGCCGGGTCAGCCGGAAATTCACATCGTGCCATCGGGCCACTATGCGTTCCTTGCACCCTGCTCTGCCGGGCTGGCAGCCGCTGTGCCGCGCATCTGTACTGACACGCCTTCGACATTCGACCGCGCGGCATTTCATCGGATGTTTGACGCAGAGGTCGTCAGGTTCTTCTCCGAGAAGCTCGGCCGATAGACCCGCCCAGGAGACGCCCCAGGACCGACGCCTGTCCTGTCCAACCGGTCAGGACGGGAAAGCACCCACCGTCCGTGCAAGCTGCCGCGCCAACGGCCCCGGCAACGCCTGATCGAAAATCCTGCTCAGCGTGCGGTAGTACCAGATCGTCCCGTGCTTTCCGCCGGTGAAGCGTTGCCAGACCGCGTCTCCGACATCGTCGAGATCGCGCGCGATCGCTTCGGCATTGTCGACCTTGTCGGCAAGCGACACCAGCAGCGAAGACGCCGGCTTATGCGGCAGCTTGGCGAGATAGGCTTCCTTTCGTGGGCGCCATTCCGGCTTCGGCTCGACCCAGGAATCCGTGCAGTCCGCGACGATCTCGGCGACACCGTCGCCGAACCGCTGCCGGATGACGTCCAGCGTGGCCTGGCCGCCCTGGTCCTCGGCGGCATCGTGCAGCAGGCCGGCGATGGCCTGCACCTCGCTGCCGCCGGCCGACAACACGCGGCTGGAGACGCTCAGCAGATGCGCGATGTAGGGTACGTTGCTGCCCTTGCGGAGTTGGGTGCGATGGAGCTGCGCTGCATAGACCAGCGCCTCGTCGTAGCGTTGAGAGAGTGACATCAGTTTGCTTTCTTCTCCGAATGGTTGGGGATCAGACAGTCGAACGTTCAATTCAGCAGAGCATAGCCGCAGGGTCACATGGAGCATTCCCAAGAGGTCGTGCGTCAGCATAGCCCACCCGTCGGGCAAATCAGCTGCGCCGCCGACATGTGTCAGCCGCCTTGCTGAGCCTTCAGCCGGCCGAGGGTGAACAAGAAACCGTGCGCGGCACGACGAATTTCTCCAGCGCGCTCAACGCCCGACTCACTGTCCAGTCCTCACCGCGAAAATATTCCGCTTTCGTCTTTCCAGAATTCATGTTTCCCTCCCCTCATCCCACCTCGACACGAGGGGCGCATCGCGATCGTCACGATACGCGAGGTGGGGAGGCGATGGCCGCCGAGGGGCCGCAGCGCGCCTTCGGGCGTGCCGACGAACGGCACTTGGCGGACGTGAAGTCGCAGCGTCCTGACACCCCGATGCTGGTGTCACGCCGGCGGTGATGATCCGCCGGCCACGGGGGCAAGACAGCCGGTCCCCGGGGAGACTGCGTATAAGCGTGAAGACCATCGCGCAGGGAATGCCGGATGTCGGCTGGACCTGTGGTGACTGCCGCCTGCTTTTTTGTTGCAGGCGGGCCATGGGTTGCGGCCAGCGCCCGGCATTCCCTGCGCCCTCGTGATTGTCCGGGGGTCCGTCGATCCCAACAGCTCGGGCGCGCTTGCGCCGCGGGACATCGGCGGCTGCGTCGGGCCTCCGTCATTGTCCGGTCCGACGGATCGAAAGATTACGGGCAGCGACCGCGGCCGGAAAGGTTTTGGTTAATTTTGCCCTGCTACGTCTCGCTCATTCTTCTCTGACAGTGGATTCGGGACCCCCAATGGCTTTCTTCTCCGGCAAGTCGGCTGATCGCACGCATAACCTGTTGATGGCAGAGGTGTTCGAACGCAATCGCGATGCCATCCTGGTGATGTCCGAAGGCAAGATCATCGCCTGCAACGAGACGGCGGTGCGCTTTGGCGGCTTCCGCAGCAAGCAGGATCTGCTGTCGCGCTCGCCGGCGACGATGGCGCCGGAATTCCAGCCCAACGGCAAGCGGTCCGCCGAGGTGGTCAAGGAGATGGACGCCAAGGCTAGGCGCGAGGGCCATGCCAGCTTCGAGTGGACCACCAAGCGCGCCGACGGCAGCCCTGCTCTGGTGCAGATCACCCTGGTGCCGACCACGATCGAAGGCCAGACCTACGTCATGAGCTTTCGTCGCGATCTCTCCGATCTCGTCGCCGCGCGCGAGGAGAAGAAGCGCGCGCTCGACCGGATCGCCAAGGATTTCGAGGCTAGCGTCGGCGCCATTGCCAACGCGATCTCCGGCGCCTCGCGCGAGGTCGAGACCACCGCGGCGTCGCTGACCGCCACGGCCGACCAGGCTACCCAGCGCGTGGCGCTGGTGGCCTCCGCCTCGAGCTCGGCCTCGTCCAACGTGCAGTCGGTCGCCGGCGCCACTGAGGAGCTATCGAGCTCGGTCAGCGAGATCAACCGCCAGGTCGCGACCTCCTCGACCATCGCCGCCGAGGCAGTCGAGGCCTCCTCCCGTACCAATGACCTCGTCAACAGCCTGGCAGATGCCGCCGCCAAGATCGGCGCCGTGACCGACATGATCAATGCGATCGCGAGCCAGACCAACCTTCTCGCTTTGAACGCCACCATCGAGGCGGCGCGCGCCGGTGATGCCGGCCGCGGTTTTGCTGTGGTCGCCTCCGAGGTGAAGAGCCTGTCGAGCCAGACCGCGAAAGCGACCGACGAGATCTCCGCCCACATCAGCGCCATGCAGCGCGCCACCAGCGACACCGTCGCGGCGATCCAGGGCATCGGCGGCACCATCGGCCAGATCAGCGAGATCGCAAAGACGATCGCCACCGCGGTCGATCAGCAGGGCCACGCCACGCAGGAGATCGCACGCTCGGTGAGCCAGGCCGCCAGTGGCACCCGCGAGGTCGCGACCAATATCGGCTCGGTCAGCCAGACCGTGGAATCCGCCGGCGGCGCCGCGCGGCAGATGCTCGGCGCGGCCGGGCAGCTCTCCAAGCATGCCGACGACCTGCGCGGCAAGGTGAAGGACTTTTTGACCGCCGTGCAGGCGGCGTAGGAAAGATCGCAGGCTGACAGGTCCGCGATCAGACCGGCTCCGCGACGATGCCGCGGGGCAGCTGTTTGAAACGTGGATAGGAATCCTACAGCGACGCTGTTCGATCGGCGTTCGTTTCGCTGTGAGTTGATACAGCGTTCGCTGTGAGTTGGTAGACCGCGAGCCCCACCCACCGCCGTCGTCCCGGGCTTGACCCGGGACCCATACGCCGCGGCGGATGTTGTGAGACGAGATCGGAGTCACGCGCGTGCCGCCACACGCGATCCTGTGGTTATGGGTCCCGGCGTTCGCCGGGACGACAGCGGAGATTGAGGCGCCGCCGGAGATCAATCGCTGGCGGCGATCAACGAGCCTTAGGTCGACGACACCGCCGGCTTGCGCCCGTAGATCGCGTCCGCCCGCTTCTCGAACGCCGCAGACATCCGCGCGAAGATGGTGTCGAACATCGAGCCCATCAGCATCGCCAGCATGCGGCTCTTGAACTCGTAGGCGATGAAGAACGTCACCTCGCAGGCGCCCTGCTCACGCGGCTCGAAGCTCCAGCGGTTTTCCAGGCTGGAGAACGGCCCGCTGACATATTCGACCAGGATGTTGCGCTTGGCGCGATCCAGCGTAACGCGGCTGGTGAAAGTCTCCTTCACCAGCTTGAACGACACCGTCATGTCGGCGACGACGACCTCGGTACCATCAGGCTTCGCATTGCGCTGGCGCACCACCAGCCGCTCGCACAGCGGCACGAACTCCGGATAGCGCTCGACATCGGCGACGAGGTCGAACATCTTGTCGGCCGTGTGCGCGACGCGGCGCTTGTTGGAAAATCTCGGCATCTGGTCTCGATCAGCGCGCGAGCGCGTCGCGCGCGGCCTTCAGCTTGGCAAAATCCTCGCCGGCGTGGTGCGAGGAGCGCGTGAGCGGGCTCGCCGACACCATCAGAAAACCCTTGGTGTAGGCGACGGTCTCGTAGTTCGAAAACTCCTCTGGCGTGACGAAGCTCATCACGGCGTGGTGCTTCTTGGTCGGCTGCAGATATTGCCCGATGGTCAGGAAATCGACCTCGGCCGAGCGCAGATCGTCCATCACCTGCAGCACCTCGTGGCGCTGCTCGCCGAGCCCGACCATGATGCCGGACTTGGTGAAGATGGTCGGATCGATCTCCTTGACCCGCTGCAAGAGCCGGATCGAGTGGAAGTAGCGCGCGCCGGGGCGGACCGAGAGATAGCGCGACGGTACCGTCTCGAGATTGTGGTTGAAGACATCCGGCTTGGCGGCGACGACCTGCTCCAGCGCGCCGTCCTTGCGCAGGAAGTCCGGCGTCAGCACCTCGATCGTGGTGGTCGGGCACTTCGCGCGGATGGCGCGAATGGTCGCGGCGATATGGGCGGCGCCGCCGTCGGTGAGATCGTCCCGGTCGACCGAGGTGACGACGACATGGGCGAGGCCGAGCTTGAAGGTCGCTTCGGCAACGTGCTCCGGCTCAACGGCGTCGAGCGCGGCGGGCATGCCGGTCTTGACGTTGCAGAACGCGCAAGCCCGCGTGCAGGTGTCGCCCATGATCATGAAGGTGGCGTGCTTCTTGTCCCAGCACTCGCCGATGTTCGGACAGCCGGCCTCCTCGCACACGGTGACGAGACCGTTCTCGCGCACGATATTGCGGGTGTCGGCATAGCCGCGGGTGGTCGGCGCCTTGACCCGGATCCAGCTGGGCTTGGCCGGCGAGACCGAGTCCGGCCGGTTCACCTTCTCGGGGTGGCGAGGGCGCAGCGGCGTGTTCGCGTTGATGTCGACGATCGTGACCATGGGACCTGCAAATCCTGTTGCGCCCTAGCTATTCCGTGCCGGGCCGCGCCGCAACCGGCTGGCCGAGGATACCAGGGCATGGCAGATATGGGCAGCGCCTGCGGGCGCTCATCCCGGCAGATTTTCTCGAGAATGGCGCAAAAACCGGCAAAAACTCCCGGAGTTTCACGGCCTCGGACACGCGGCGCAGGCAAGCGGCTCACGCGGTCGTTCTTCGCCCGCGATGTGCTCCAGGTGGCCCCCGAACTGATCGGGGCGACGTTCCTGGTCGACGGCGTCGGCGGCGTGATCGTCGAGGTCGAGGCCTATCACCACACCGACCCGGCCGCGCATTCGTTCCGCGGGCCCACCCCGCGCAACCAGGTGATGTTCGGCCCGCCCGGCTTTGCCTACGTCTACCGCTCCTACGGCATCCATTGGTGCGTGAACTTCGTTTGCGAGCCGGAGGGCTCGGCGAGCGCCGTGCTGATCCGGGCGATCGAGCCGACGCTGGGGATCGACGAGATGAGGCGGCGGCGCGGGCTGGAGGATGTGCGGATGCTATGCTCGGGGCCGGGCAAGCTGACGGAGGCGATGGGCGTGACGATCGCGCACAACGCGCTGCCGCTCGATGCTTCCCCGATCGAGCTGTTCGCGCGACCTGACGATGTCGAGGTCGTCACGGGCGTCCGCATCGGCATCACCAAGGCAGTGGAGAAGCCTTGGCGCTTCGGCCTGAAAGGCTCGCGCTTCCTGAGCAAGCCCTTCCCACCGTCATCGCGAGGAGCGTAAGCGACGAAGCGATCCAGGGGCTGCGCGTGGGACCCTGGATTGCTTCGCTGCGCTCGCAATGACGGAGGAGAGAGAGCGTCGTGTCAGACGCCCTGCAGCCGCGACAGCGCCTCCTGGAACTTGGCCTTGCGCGCCAGCGCCGCCTCGCGCTTCTCCTTCTCCTCCTCGACGAGCTCCTCCGGCGCGTTGGCGACGAACTTCTCGTTGCCGAGCTTCTTGTCGACGCGCTCGATGTCCGCATCGGCCTTGGCGATTTCCTTGCCCAGCCGGGTGCGCTCGGCGGCGAGATCGACGACGCCCTTGAGCGGCAGCGCCGCCACCTCGCCGCGGACGACGAGTTGGGCGGAGCCTTCCGGCGCGGTGTCGGCGAAGGAGATGTCCGACAGCCTGGCGAGGCGCTTGATGACCTCGCTCCAGCGCGGCGCGCGATCCTTCGTCTCGGCGGACGCGCCGACGAGAGCGAGCGGCATCAGGGTCGCCGGCGGGATGTTCATCTCGGCGCGGACCGAGCGGATCGCGGTGACGAGATCGACCACCCAGCCGATCTCCGCTTCCGCCGCCTCGTCCTTGAAGCTGGCGGCGTCGAACGACACCAGCACCGGCGGCACCAGCGGATCGCCGAAGCTCGCGGCCGACAACGCGGCGATCTCGGCAACCGTCGGCGTATCGACACGATGCGGCCAGGGCGCCAGCGTCAGCAGGCTCTCACGCTTCGCCGTCGACTCCCACAGCGCCTCGGTGATGAAGGGCATAAAGGGATGCAGCAACTTGAGGATCTCGTCGCGAGCCCAGGCGACCATCGCCTTGGTTTCGTCCTTGGCCGGCCCCTCTTCGCCCAGCAAGGTCGGCTTGGAGAGCTCGACATACCAGTCGCAATAGACGTCCCAGACGAAGCGGTAGATCGCGTTGGCCGCATCGTTGAAGCGATAGGCCTCCAGCGCCTCGGTGACCTCGCGCGTCGCGGCGGCCGCCTCGTGCGCGATCCAGCGGTTGAGCGTCTCCTTGGCCGCGGCGGGATCAAAACCCTCGGGAACGGCACAGCCGTTCATCTCGGCGAAGCGGCTGGCGTTCCAGAGCTTGTTGGCGAACTTGCGGTAGCCCTCGACGCGCTGCGTCGACAGCTTGATGTCGCGGCCCTGGGCGGCCATCGCGGCGAGCGTAAAGCGCAGCGCGTCGGCGCCGTGCTCGTCGATCAGCGCCAAGGGATCGATGACGTTGCCCTTCGACTTCGACATCTTGGCGCCCTTCTCGTCGCGGACGAGCGCGTGGATGTAGACGGTCGAGAACGGCACCTCCTTCATGAAGTGCAGGCCCATCATCATCATGCGGGCGACCCAGAAGAAGATGATGTCGAAGCCGGTGACCAGCACGTTGGTCGGGTAGTAGCGCTTCACCTCCGGCGTATCGTCGGGCCAGCCGAGCGTCGAGAACGGCCACAGCGCCGAGGAGAACCAGGTGTCGAGGACATCTTCGTCACGCGTGATGAAGCCCTCGCGCTTGTTGCGGTCGAGCGCCATCTCGCGGCCCTGCTCGGCCGTGATGACCTCCTGCTCGACGTAGTAGCCGATGGCGTGGCCGACGGCCTCCTCCTCGGTCTCGGCGACGAACACCTTGCCGTCGGGACCGTACCAGGCCGGGATCTGATGGCCCCACCACAGCTGGCGCGAGATGCACCAGGGCTGGATGTTCTCCATCCACTCGAAGTACGTCTTCTCCCAGTTGCGCGGCACGAACGTCGTCGCGCCCGAGCGCACGGCCGCGATCGCCGGCTGCGCCAGGGTCTTGGCGTCGACATACCACTGGTCGGTCAGATACGGCTCGATGACGACGCCGGAGCGGTCGCCATGCGGCACCATGTGCGTGTTCGGCTCGATACGCTCGAGGAAGCCAAACGCTTCCAGCCGCTCCAGGATCTTCTTGCGCGCGGCGAAACGCTCGACGCCATGAAACTCCTTGGCGAACTCCTCGGAGCCTTCGGGAAGGCCGCGCAGATAGTCCTCGTTGTCCACCAGGGCGATGCAGCCCTCGCGATCGAGAATGCTGATCTGCGGCAGGCCGTGGCGGCGGCCGACCTCGAAGTCGTTGAAGTCGTGCGCCGGCGTGATCTTGACCGCGCCGGTGCCCTTCTCCGGATCGGAATAGGTGTCGGCGACGATCGGGATCTCGCGCCCGACCAGCGGCAGGATCACGCGCTTGCCGACGAGATGCTGATAGCGCTCGTCATCGGGATGCACGGCCACGGCGCTGTCGCCGAGCATGGTCTCGGGACGCGTGGTGGCGACGACGATGAAGCTCGAGGGATCCTCGGGGCTGAAGGTCTTGCCTTCGATCGGATAGCGCAGATACCAGAGGTTACCCTTGACCTCGATCTGCTGGACCTCGAGGTCAGAGATAGCCGTCAAAAGCTTGGGGTCCCAGTTGACCAGCCGCTTGTCCTTGTAGATCAGGCCGGCGCGGTGCAGCTCGACGAACACCTTCACGACGGCCTTGGACAGGCCCTCGTCCATGGTGAAGCGCTCGCGGCCCCAGTCGCAGGACGCGCCGAGGCGCTTGAGCTGGTTGATGATGGTGCCGCCGCTCTCGTCCTTCCACTGCCAGACGCGTTCGAGAAACTTCTCGCGGCCCATCTCGCGGCGGCCCGGCTGCTGGCGCTCCATCAGCTGGCGCTCGACCACCATCTGGGTGGCGATACCCGCATGGTCGGTGCCCGGCTGCCACAGCACGTCGCGGCCGCGCATGCGCTCGAACCGGCACAGAATGTCCTGCAGCGTGTTGTTGAGCGCGTGCCCCATATGCAGCGAGCCGGTGACGTTCGGCGGCGGGATCACGATGGTGAAGGGGTCGGCCCCACGGCGGTCGGGGCGGCCGGCGGAGAACGCGCGCGCATCCTCCCAGACCAGGGACATGCGGCCTTCGAGGTCGGCGGGCTGGTAATTCTTCTCGATCATGACATTTCCCAGCTGGCTCGAGGCCGGCTGTCCAATTCGGGATGTCGCGGAACTTGTCCTGGTCTTTGGTCGCGACCTGAAAAAGCTCGCGCAAGCTCTTGGTGCTTGGGCTCTTTTCGGACCGATGTCCGGCCACGGATCGCGCCCTTAAGGAGAGCGTTTCCCCGATCCGACGGGCAGCATCAGCTTGAAACGGCTAGAAAGCCGCCGCCGCCCGCCAAGTCAACAGCGGCGGCGAACAATGAGAGCAGACGGCGAGCCGCCGCAACGCTCCCACACGTCGAACCGGCGCGCCAGCCTGGGCCCGGAGCCTCAGCGGCCGCCGCGCGAGACGCGCTCGATCTCGGCCTTGACGATGCGCTCGACCAAGGCCGGCAGATTGTCGTCCAGCCAGGATTTGAGCATCGGGCGCAGCATCTCCTTGACGAGATCCTCCAGCGTCCGGGCGTTGTTGCTCAGCACCGTATTGGCGAGCGCGTTGAACGCCGACTCAACGGCATTGACCGTCTGCGGGGCCAGGATCGGCTGCTTCGGCGCCACCGGCTCGAACGGGGTCTCGAAGCTGACAGCCTTCTTGTTCAACCGGCCTGCCTCGATGAATTCGATGTCGTCCTGCGGCTCCACTTTCTTGAAGGAAGCAGCGGCTGGGGCGGGTGCTGGAGCGGGTGGTGGTGCCACGGCCATGTCGTCCGTCAACTCGAGTACTTCTGGTTCGGGCTCAGGCTCGGGTTCCGGTGGCCGAGCCTCTGCGACTGGAGGCGTCTCATCCAAACCCGCCAGCAATGCGTCAATGTCGTCCTGACTGTTGCTCGGTCCTGCCGCAGGCGGCGGTGGTGCCGGCGGCGGCGCGGGCTTCGCGGCAGCCGGAGCAATCTTGGACGGCGGGATGTCGTTCATGACCGGCTTCGGCGCCGGTGCGGGCGCAGCCGGCTTCTCGGCCTTCAGGGGCTCCGGCGCCGCCGCCTTCTCCGCGGCCGGCGGCTTGGCTTCATCGTCGGCAATGATACGCCGGATCGACGCCAGAATCTCCTCCATGGAGGGTTCTTGGACCTTTGCAGGCTGCGTCATTTCCGACTCCAAATCAGCGACGCCGCAGCACGAACCGGCTCAGCGCAAAAGTCCCGGGCGCCGGATTCAAGTGGCGTGAACTTCTCAACGGACATGCCGACTTGTCTCCAGACGAGGCCAGATCGATGCAAAACAACAGAACGATACTGTCCATATCGGCGTCTATTCTTGGAAGAACATCCGACGTAGTCCGAATCGTTCGGCGGCCATTTTGAGGCTATGTCATGGCAACAAATGAATGCAAGCAACGCCCGCCGCGAACCGGTGGAGCACGGAGTTCGCCAGCCAAGCGTCGCGCATTCATCACAACTACAGCATGTGCCATAAAAAAATCCCCCGGCCAAGGACCGGGGGATCTGCACTGATATTAAGATTTGACTAACGACCATCGGGGGTCCGCACACCCGCCCAGCTGTCCCGGACCTGCTGGTAGTGCACGCTCGGATCGTAGGTGGTGGTTGGCAGGTTCAGAACCTGCGGCGACAGACGCCCGACCGTCTGCAGAACCGAATAGGACGCGACGACGCGGTCGTGCTGGGCGGTCACCAGCGATACCCGGGCATTGACCAGCGCCTGCTGGGCGTTGAGCACGTCGAGCGTCGTACGCTGGCCGGCCTTGGCTTCCTCGCGGACGCCGTTCAGGGCGATCTCCGAGGCTGAGACCTGAGCCTGCGCCGATTGCACCTGAGCCTTGCCGGCCAGCAGCTTGCCCCATGCCGATACCACGTCGGAACGAGCCTGATCGCGCGTCTGTTCGAGGGTGAGACGGCGCTGAGCGAGCGTCTCCTTCGACTGCCGGATCAACGCATATTCACCACCGCCCTGATAGATCGGCACGGTGAGGGTTGCCGTCGCCGCGGCATTGAACGCCTTGTACGACTGGACCGAGGTTTCATACGATTCGCTCGCCGAGGCCTGGAGCGTGACCGTCGGCAGCAGAGCTCCTTCGTTGATCTTCAGCGTAAGGAACTGAATATCGATGCCGTACATCGCGGAGGTGACGGCGGGGCTTTCGGTCAGGGCCGTCTCCACCGCCTGCTGGAGCGTCGGGGGCAGGTACCGATCGACAGGTGAGCCCGGCGTGAGATTGACTGGTTCGCTGCCGATGATGCGGCGGAAATTGGACCGGGTTGCAGTCAGATTCGCTTCGGCCGTGAGCTGCTGCGTCCGGCCGGCCGCGAGCTGCGCCTCGGACTGCGCAACGTCCGTGCGGGTGACTTCGCCGACATTGAAGCGGTCGCGCGTCTGCTTCAGCGTCTGCTCCAGCACCCGCGTATTGCTGCGCTGCACCTCGACGATCGCCGCGTCACGCAGATAGTCCATATAGATGGTGGCGGCCGACAACAGCACGTTCTGCTCAAGGACCCGCAGGCCTTCGCGCTCACCGGAGACGCTCGCCTCGGCCTTCCGGACGCCATTGGCCGTCTGCTGACCGTTGTAGAGCGTCTGGTTGGCCATCAAAGTGACGCTACGCGGCCTCTGCAGGCCGTGGGCCGCCGGCGCGCCAGGAGCCGTCTGCAAGTCCGTATACGAGACGCCGCCGGTCGCCTGCAGCTTCACGTTAGGGCGATATCCCGACAGCGCCTGGGGGACGCCTTCGTCGGTCGCGCGCACGAAAGCCCGCTGCGCGTTCAGTTGCGGGTTGTTCTGATAGGCGCGCACCAGCGCAGCCTCGATCGTGTCGGCAAGCGCAGGCATCGGGCCTGCACAAGCCATCACGAGAACCGCAGCCGCCGCCGCGGTGACGAGCTTCACCCCAAACATCCCTGTTCCATTCTTTTGTTACCGGCTCGAACGCCAGAGCCGGGCCGTAACCTGTTGAAGAGACTCCCGCGCACTTGGCACCTTATTCCCCAAGCAAGCGCAACGGAACCACCCTCCCCTGGAACTGCTGCCGAAATCTCCGCACGTGCAGCATCCGGGCCACACTTCTGATTTGAAACAGAATTTCGCCCGTCTGCAGCCGTGAAGACGACCAAACGAAATCCCATTGCGCGAGCGGGATCACCGCGCGCTCAACCGAGTCGGCAGGACGATTCGTAGGACGACTTAAAACACGAACTCGGGGACGCGTTCGAGACCGGGAACAACCGGTGCCGCGGCATCGAACAGGACCCTGCTGCCGATGTCACCATGCGATCGCGTAAAGATCATGGCACGTGCGGGCTTCGTCTTGGCAAACACGCCGACCAGGCGGCCGCCTTCCTTGAGCTGGCGGCAAAGGCCATCCACCGGGATCTCGGTGGCGCCATTCAACAGAATCACGTCGAAGCGACCGTCGGCCGGATCGCCCTGCACAGCGGGTGCGACGCGAATCGCGACCGGGCAGCCTTCCGCAGCAGCCAGCAACTGCTTGGCGTGCCCTTCCAAGGCCGGGTCGACCTCGGTCGCGATCACGCTGCCGGCCAGCTTGGCGGCAAGGGCCGCGAGATAGCCGGTGGCGCAGCCCACCACGAGCACACTGTCGGTCGGCTTGATCTCGGCGGCCTGCAACATTTTCCCGATCAGCATGGGCTTGATGAGGAACCGCTTCGCTGCCGGTGATTCAGATACATCGAGGTCGAGATCGAGATAAGCCAGCGCCTGCCGATCGGCTGGCACATAGGCCTCGCGCGGCACGGTCAGCAATGCGTCGAGCACGCGGTGATCGGTGACGTCGTTGGTCCGGACCTGACCATCGACCATTTTCTGGCGCGCCGTCGCGAATGAAGACATGAGCAGACCTGCAAGCAAAGCGGACGAACCGCGAACGATCTGCGCAATCTTTTGGTACAAGGCTCCCGAAAAGGCAACACGCGGTTCAACGGATACACCGCGCGTTGCCGCGGGACCGTCCACGGCAGATGCTGTGATGCGACGGATGAGACTACTCGATCACCACGGCCAGCCGGCCGATCAACTGCACGATCTCATCCAGATGCTCCGAATCGCCGCGCGTCACCGCGTCGGCCAATCGGGTGAGGCACTCGTCATCGCTGAGACGCGCGACGGGGTCGGGAATCAGCGACGGCGCGGTGACTGTCTGGGTAAACTGGACGATGGTGTTCGGCATCTGACAAGACTCCGTGACCCCGGCACTGGCAAGTTCCTCCTGACTATCGATGTCGATTTGATCCCCTCCAAGTGAAATTCCTGTCATCCAACTGTGGGCGGCGGCTGCCCATTCAGCGTTCAAAATCAAGACAAGCCACTGAATTTAAAATATAAATCCAGCGATCCCGCAAATGTCACCGGGATGCGATTTCGTTCTATGCAAGGCGAAAAGGCTTTGTTATACGCAGCCGCACTCGCGAACACTGCTTCGCTTGTTCCTCGGTAGCTCAGCGGTAGAGCATTCGACTGTTAATCGAATGGTCGCTGGTTCGAATCCAGCCCGGGGAGCCATTCTGGCCGCGCCGAATGGTTCTTCTTCCCAAGACATCCCCGGCCGTCCCTTTCGCTGCTCGCTTGCTGAGTATGCGACTGAAATCTGACGTCCACGGATCACGCGGCCAAGGCGATGACGGCGCGAGATGCCCTGCCTTGACGGCGCGGGGGCGCTCGGGCAAGCGAGGCCTCCCTCTCAGGCGACCATCAGCGATGCCGATTTCCGATCATCTCAAAGCCGTGCGCAGCAAGATCGGCCACGACCTCCTGGCAACCACCGCAGTTTCCATCTCAGTGTTCGACGATACCGGCCGCATCTTGCTGGGGCGCGACGCCGAGACGAATCTTTGGACCCTGCCTGGCGGCGCCATTGACCCGAATGAGCATCCAGCCGACGCGGCCAGCCGCGAATGTTTCGAGGAGACCGGGCTCGTGGTCCGGCCGCAGCGCCTGCTCGGCGTATTCGGCGGCCCCGAATTCATGATTCGCTACCCCAATGGCGACCTGACCTACTATACGGTGATCGCCTTCGAGGCAGTGGTCATCGGCGGCACGCTGACGCCCGATGGAGACGAGATTGCCTCGCTGAGATTCGTCGATCGGCAGGAATGGGAACAGCTCCCGGTCTCGCCATCGAGCCGAATCATCTCGCGCCAGGCGTTCGATCGCGACCCCGTTCCCTATTTTGCGGCAGCGGGCTGGCGGCCTGAGAGCTGATCGCCTGTCGTCGCTCATCAAGGCCCGCACCGGTTGGACCCGATTGCCACAATCCTGATGCTGCTCGCAGGTCTGCTTCACGCGACCTGGCATGCCATCGTCAAGACCGGCAGCAGCGTCTCAATCCTTGCCGGCATGGGCCTTGTGAGCAGCGTGCTGACGCTGCCCTTTCTGTTCTTCGTCCCGGCGCCTTCGCCATCAACCTGGCCAATCCTCCTCGCCTCGCTGGTCTTGCACGCCGGCTACAAGATCAGTCTCGCGACGGCCTACCGCTCGGCCGAGTTCGGACGCGCTTATCCAATCGCCCGCGGAACCGTGCCGCTGTTCGCCACGCTGCTCGCCTATCTCGGGCTGCAACAATGGCCTCACGCCGGACAGCTGACCGGCATTGCAGTCATCGTCGTCGGCATTCTCGGGCTGGCGCGCGACCGCGTTCACGGTGCGATTGACCGCCGTGCGTTCGCGGCCGCGATTCTTGCCGCTGCAATGGTCGCCGCCTACTCCGTCATTGATGCCGCAGGCACGCGGCAACCGGAGGGATGGGCCTCGTTCACCGCCTGGGTGATCGTGCTCGACAGCCTCGTGTTCTTCATCGTGGCGACACTACAGCGCGGTCCGGGCATCATGTCCGATATCCGCGAGTCCCTCGTGGCCGTGCTGATCGCAGGCCTGTTGGGTCTCACGTCTTTCGCCGTGTTCCTGTGGGCGCTGAGCCGTAATCCGATCGCGAACGTGGTCGCCTTCCGCGAATGCAGCGTCCTGTTTGCGACGTTGATCGGCGTACTGGTCCTCAAGGAGCGCGCAACACCGCAGCGGCTGGGCTGCGCCGCGCTCATAGCAGTGGGACTGGTGATTGTCGCAGTGCTCAAGCCAGTCTGAGCCGCTAGATAACTAATTACCGTCTAAGCTGCTCTCATAGTTCCATGTTCATCGCATAGTGCACATCGCATGTCAGCGACAGACTAACGGAGGGTTCCGTAAAACTCCTGGTTGCAAAATTGAAACAACTAATTCAGTGTTAATTACTTTGTCCTTTACGAGTCCGTTGTCCTTGTAGCGTGAGCGTCCTTCAGTCCATCCCATACTGATGGTGGCCCATGCCTACTGTACTCATTATTGACGATGATTCCGCCACGCGCGCAGCGCTGGAAACATTATTGAAGAAGAAGCGGTTTGGCGTTTTCCTTGCGCCGGACGGTCCAACGGGCATCCGACTGATTGGCGGCGTGTCGTTCGACGCCGTCGTGATCGACATGTTCATGCCGGGCATGGATGGGATCGCAACCATCCGCGAGCTGATCAAGATCGATCCGACCGTGCCGTTCATCGCGATTTCCGGCTACGCCTTCACCGATAAGAAGCAGGGAGCTCCCGACTTCCTCGGCATGGCCATCAAGCTCGGCGCGACGGCAGCGTTGCAGAAGCCGTTCGACATTCTCGATCTGCTCGAAGCGGTGGATCGTGCGATCGAAGTTCGTCAGCGACTGCTGATCGAAGCCCGGCAACCTGGTGCCGCGTCTACATCTGTCAGGAGAGCATCATGACGAACATCCTGGTCGTCGATGACGAAGTCGGCGTGTGCTGTGTCATCCAGCATCTTTTGGTTCGCGAAGGCTACGCGGTCACGGCCGTCACCGATGGCCGGTTGGCGATGGATGCGGTCGCCCGCGACGACTTTGCCGCAGCCCTGATCGATCTGAACCTCGCCGATATGGACGGCAATGACGTCATCAGGGCGGCGCGAGCGGCCCGGCCGAACATGCCGATCGTGATGATGTCAGGCTTGGTGCTGGAATCCGGACGCGGCACTCCCGACTTCCTCGGTCTCTCGGCAAGGGTCGTCGGCCTGCATCGGCTGGCGAAGCCGTTCAAGCCGCGGGATCTGTCGCAATTGATGCGCGACATTCTGATGCATGAGAGTGAGCCCCTCGCCGTCCCAGCCATGACGCGGCAATAAAGTCAAACGGCAGACGCCGCGTCGGACACTGAGGCGCACAGCGATTCGCCCGCCACTCGCCGTAGCATCGATAGACCGCTATCGCTGCTGCACCGCAACCGGTCTCGCCTGCCGCTTGACCGCGTTCCGGACGTAGCGGGCGATGAAGAGCCTCAGCGTTGCGCGTTGCGAGGAGCGGCAACCAGGGACACATCGTCGTACGCTTCGCGTCTTCATCCACGATCTCCCGCGTATCCTGGCACCCAACCCGGAGGCTCGGCGCGAGGAGCCATCTAGGATCGATTATGTTCCAGCGGATGTGACCTCGTTCACACCGCAGATGCGCAGACTGCGATACCTGTGACAGGAACGAAAGGCACCGGTAACCAATTAGGTCGTCAATGCGCGATCGTTAAATTTTGAATGATCCGCTCAATTTGAACAAAGTGGAGCTTTGCCATTCTGCTCGCGATAGCGCGAGGGGACGATGAGCGAAGCTGAATACGAACTGTTGATGGACGTTGTCAGAACGGCTATTGCGCCAGAGCTTGAGACCGATTCCATGGCCCGCTTGTTTTCAGTTCGTCCCCTCCCCAAAGCAGCCAACGACAACCAAGGCGCTTGGCCGCTGATCCCGTTTCCGGATGGCTGGTTCGCGGCCTGCTGAGTCGCATCCGCCGTTCTCTTCCGGACGGGATTCGTTCGCGGCCTGAAACAGAGATCATATCCCTCCGCCTCACTCCCCCTCGCCTGACCGGTGCTTGAGGTGACTGCATGGCGGCGGCACGCGGCCACCGCCATGCAGGTGACGCCAGCTATTTCTTGACGGCGAAGACCCAGACGACGCCGCCTTGCGGCACGTTGTCCTCCAGTCCGGTATTCCCCTTGGCGAGCGCATCCTGGATGCGTTGCGCGTCGACGCCCCAACCGGACTGCACGGCGATGTACTGCGTGCCATCGACCTCATAGGCGACCGGCATGCCCATGATCCCGGAGTTCGTCTTCTGCTCCCACAGCAGCTCGCCGGTCTTGGCATGGAACGCCCGGAACATCCGGTCGTTGGTGCCGCCCACCAGAACGAGATCGCCTGCCGTCGCGGTGACCGAGCCGAACAGCTGCGACTTCGGGAAGTTGTGCGACCAGACCTTCTTACCGGAGGCCGGATCCCACGCCTGCAGCTCGCCGAAATGATCAGCGCCGGGCCGCACTGTCAGTCCGATGTCCTCGGCCTTGGTGCCGAGCCACAGCTGCCCGGGAACGAGCGGCAGCTTCTCGCCGGTGAAGCCGCCGCAGAAGTTCTCGTTCGCCGGCACGTAGACGAACCGCGTCTTCTGGCTGTAGGCGGCTGACGGCCAATCCTTGCCGCCCCACAGAGATGGACAGAAATCGACGCGCTTGCCGAGCGTCGGCTTGTGCGCGGGATCGACGATCGGCCGTCCGGTTTCCGGCTCGATTCCCTTCCAAACGTCGGTGTGGACGAAGTTCCAGCCGTTGACGTAGTTGATGCGCTCGGGCGCGCGCTCGAGCACCCAGAAGATGGCGTCGCGACCGGGATGGATCAGGCTCTTGAAGCTGCGGCCGTCGCGCTGCAGGTCCACGAGCATGGGCGCATCGACCTCGTCCCAATCCCATGAGTCGTTCTGGTGATACTGGAAGTGCGTCTTGATCTTGCCGGTGGCAGGATCGAGCGCGATCACCGAGCTGGTGTAAAGATTGTCACCGGGATGCAAGCCGCCCGGCCACGGCGCCGCGTTGCCGACGCCCCAATAAACCGTCTTTGTATCCTTGTCGTAGGTGCCGGTCATCCAGGCGGAGCCGCCGCCTGACTTCCAGTCATCGCCGCTCCACGTGTCATGCCCGGGCTCGCCCTCGCCGGGAATGGTGAAGGTACGCCACAGCTCCTTGCCGTCCTCAGCGTCGTAGGCCACGACGTAGCCGCGCACGCCGAACTCGCCGCCGGAGCCGCCGACCATCACCTTGCCGTCGACGATGAGCGGCATCAGCGTCAGATATTGGCCCTTCTTGTAGTCCTGGACCTTCTTGTCCCACAGCACCTTGCCCGTCTTGGCGTCGAGCGCGACGAGGTGGTCGTCCGTGGTGGCGAGGTAGAGCTTGTCCTGCCACAGGCCGACGCCGCGATTGGTTGGATGCAGCTGGAACAGATCGTCGGGCAGCTCGCGCTTGTAGCGCCAATACTGATCGCCGGTCTTGGCATTCAGAGCGATCACCTGCCCCATCGGCGTGGTGATGAACATGACGCCGTTGTTGACCAGCGGCGGCGCCTCATGGCCCTCGATCACGCCGGTTGCGAAGGTCCACACCGGCACCATGCTCTTCACATTAGTGGTGTTGATCTGATCGAGCGGGCTGTAGCCCTGGCCGTCATAGGTGCGGCGATAGAGCATCCAATTGCCGGGCTCCGGGTTCTCGAGCCGAGCGGGCGTGACGGGACTGTAGTTGTCGATCGGGCCGGCCACTGCCGCGGGTGCGGCGAGACAGGTGAATGCGACGGCGCTCGATAAGAGCCATTGCTTGATCGTGCTGGACGTGACGGACATGGACAAACCTCCCCTGCTTCGTTGTTCGCTTCTTGGCTCGCCGTGGCGATGCTCACGACGTTGTCTGTGACGATGCGAGTTCCGATAGGCACACGAGATCTCATCAGCCCTGCTGGCCACCTACCTTTCCGATGAACGGGGCAGCGACCACGAGCGCACCGTCCTTGATGACCAGAGGCAGCGCGGCGAGCCGGCGCGGCGCGGGACCGAACACCACCTGCGCGCCGCGGCGCGGATCGTATTCGGAGTTGTGGCACATGCATTTGAAGACGTCGTCGTTGCCTTCGCTGGCCTTGATCCAGGCCGTCACCGGGCATCCCGCATGCGAGCAGATCGCCGAATAGGCGACGATACCCTCGGCAGCGCGCGGGCGCGTGTCGTCATCGAGCTCGTTGGGATCGAGCCTGATGATCAGCACTTCGTTCAAACGGGAGCCGTCGCGCACGATCGCGTTCGCCGCATCCTTCGGCCATGCGTGAACCGGCGGCTCACCGACTTTCATGTCGTCGAGCGTGATCGTCTGACCTTCTCGCGCGTCCTCCGAGAACACGAGCACGTCGCCTTTTTGCGGCCGCTTCTCCTTGCGAGGATCATCATCATCGGCGGCGGCGCTCGCAACCGATGCGCAAGCGGCAAGCGTGCCGAGAACCACCGAACGGCGTGTCGGGTGATCGTCCATCTCTGCTCTTTGCGTGTGATGTTTTGCGCGTGATGTCGTGTGAGTTCAGGGAATGCTGTTCTTCAGCCCGCATCCCGCAGCGCACCCTGACATAGAATAATTAGAACAACACAACCTGACGAAATCAAGGCGCGCTGCGCGATTTCGCCGCGATCTTTCCAACAATCGTCGCTGCTGCGCGTCATCGCGCGTGCAGCAGTCATCCGGCGCGTGAGATGGAATCCTGCACACCAGTCGGGTCGATCGACGAATGCCTGCGCTCGGTCCCGAGGTGAGCCGCAGCCGAGTTCTCGCGCAACGCACGGTAGGCAGCCTCTCCCAGACCTCGCCTGCGGAGTTGATCAAACCGGTCGAGAGTCTCGGATGTCCCGTCGCCCCACAGGCATCACCGCTGCTGTCCGCCACACGATGAGAGTGGTTGCCTAACCGAGCGATTGCCTATATTGCTCCGCCCATAAGGCCACGTGGCGGAGTGGTTACGCAGCGGTCTGCAAAACCGTTTACACCAGTTCAATTCTGGTCGTGGCCTCCACTCAATCAAATCAAGCGGTTCGACCACCGACTGCGCCGGACCCGGCGTCAGACCGGGAGATCGTCGATCCCGCCGGGATAGGCGGCCTGGGCCCGCGGCCAAGTCAGCACCGCGCCCCGCTCGCCCGCCGACACATTGGCGCGGTCGGAACCTGACCGGCCGGTAAGGCGCGGCGCGTAATCCCGGAACTGCACCACATTGGACTTTTCTGCTTCCTGCATGGCTTGAATCCTTTTCCATGCTGCAATGCAAGAAGCGTACCCGCGGTTCCTAAACCCGCCGTTTACGGCGGCGCCAGCCCGGCTTGGCGCGGGGCTTGGGCCGCGGCGTCAGCTCCGGATGGGCTTTTTCCACCTCCCGATACCGTGCCAGCATGCGTTCGAAGCTCGCCTCGAGGGTCGCGGCGATCTCCGGGCGGCGTTCGAGCGCCGCCATCAGCAGCCCGGCGGCCTCGATCGTCGACAGCCCGTCGCTGCGGGGCTCGCGGCGCAGCTGACCGTAGCGCGAGGGACGGCGCGGGCCGAGGATCACGCGCTGGCACTTCAGCATCCAGGGATTGCGCCACCACAGCGCCTTGGCCTGGCTCCAGGTGCCGTCGAGCAGGATCACGCCCTCGATCGATTTGAGGATGGCGCGCTGGTTCTCGGCGACCTCGCCCTTGCGGGTCAGCGCGACGACCTCGCTCTCGGGATCGAGCTCGGCGGCCTTGGCGGAGCCCAGATAGAGAATCGCCCAGCGTGAGGGATCGTCGACCGGCCGTCCCAGCGCCTTGGCGAGGCTCGGCCAGGACAGCCCGACCTTCACCACGGCGTTCTGGAAATGCTGCGCGGCGAGCCGCGCCGTTCCGAGCGCGCGGTCCTGCTCCTGCGGGTGCTGCAGGATCAGCAACCCTAGCCGGCTCTCGAGCGGCGTGACGCTGTCGCAGATGCAGAGCGGCTCGGGCTTCTGGCAGCGCGGGCAGTCGGGCGGCGGCTCGGCGGCGAGCGGCGGGTGATCATGGAAATGGTCGGACATGGCGCGCCTATACGCGTCTGCAGGGACCACCACAACGGCTCATTCGGCCGGCGCGGCCAGCGGCTCCGGCCCGGAGCGGCGGCGCAGCCGGTCGATCAGCAGATAAATCACCGGCGTCGTGTAGAGCGTCAGGATCTGCGACACGAGCAGGCCGCCGATGATGGTGATGCCGAGCGGGCGGCGCAGCTCGGTCCCGGGACCGGTCGCGACCACCAGCGGCAGGCCGGCGAACAGCGCCGCGAGCGTGGTCATCAGGATCGGCCGGAAACGCACCCGGCAGGCCTCGAAGATCGCATCCGCCGAGGACATGCCGCGCTGCCGCTCGGCCTCGAGCGCGAAGTCGACCAGCATGATGCCGTTCTTCTTGACGATGCCGATCAGCAGGATGATGCCGACGAAGGCGATCACCGTGAGCGGCGTGTTGGTCACCTGCAGCGCGAGCAGCGCGCCGAGCCCGGCTGACGGCAAGGTCGAGATGATCGTCAGCGGATGCGCCAGGCTCTCATAGAGCACGCCGAGCACGATATACATCGCGACCAGCGCCGACAGGATCAAGAGCGGCTGCCGGCCGCTGCCCTTGTTGAAATCGCCGGCATTGCCGTCGAACATGCCGCGGATGCCCTCGGGCATGTGCAGCTCGTCGACGGCGCGCTGGATGTTGGCCGTCGCGATCTGCAGCGGCACGTCCGGCAGCAGGTTGAACGACACTGTGGTCGACGGGAGCGACTGCGAGTGAAACACCGCGAGTGGCGACAGGCCGCGCTCGGCCTTCACCAGCGCCGACAGCGGGATCTGGGCATCCCCTGCTCCCGCGACATAGATGCGATCGAGGTTCGACGGATCGGTCTGAAATTTCGGATCGATCTCCAGCACCACCATGTACTGGTTGCGCTGGCTGTAGACGATGGAGATCTGGCGCTGCGCGAAGGCGTTGTTCAGGGCGGTGTCGATGTCCTGGACGCGAACGCCGAGGCTGGCTGCTTTTTGCCGGTCGATCCTGAGCGCGAGCTGCAGCCCGCCTGGGTCCCGATCGCTGGAGATGTCGGTGATGCCCTCGACCGTTTCCAGCCGCTTGGCGACGATCGGCGCCCATTTCTGCAGCAGATCGAGATCAGTGCTGCCGAGCGTATACTGATAGTCGGAATCGCTCTGACGGCCGCCTGCGCGCACATCCTGCGCCGCGAACATGAACAGACGGATTCCCGGCACCATGAACAGGCTGCGCCTGAGACGATCGATCACCGCCTGGGTCGAGACGCCCTCGCGCTCCGCCGGCGGCTTGAGGTTGATGAACATGGTGCCGCGGTTCGACGTCGCGCCGCCCGGCCCGCCGCCGCCTCCGATCGTCGAGCCCAGGCCGGCCACGGCCGGATCGGCCATCACGATGTCGGCGAGCCGCTGCTGCAGGCTCAGCATCGACTGGAACGAGATATCGGCCGAGGCTCTGGTCGCGCCAATGATGAAGCCAGAATCGTCGGTCGGGAAATAGCCCTTGGGCACCTTGATGTAGAGCGTCACCGTGAGCGCGATGGTGGCGAAGAACACCAGCAAGGTCAGGAATGGGTAAAGCAGCACGCCGCGCAAGGTCCAGGCATAGAAGCGCACCATGCCGGACAGCGTGCCTTCGACCACACGGTCGAACCAGGTGGCGCGATCGGACAGCGTCTCCTTGATGTAGTGCGCGCAGATCATCGGCGTGACCGTCAGCGACACCAGGGTCGAGACCACGATCGCAAACGTCAGCGTCAGCGAGAATTCGCGCAGCAGACGGCCGACGACACCGTCCATGAAGATCAGCGGCACGAAGGCCGCGACCAGCGACAGGCTGATCGACAGCACGGTGAAGCCGATCTGGCGGGCGCCATCGAGCGCGGCGCGCATTGGCGACAGGCCGTGCTCGAGATTGCGGTACATGTTCTCGATCATCACGATGGCGTCGTCGACCACGAAGCCGACCGAGATCGCCAGCGCCATCAGCGAGAGATTGTCGATCGAGAAGCCGGCGAGCCACATCGCCGCACAGGTGCCGGCCAGCGCCAGCGGTACCGAGACGCCGGCCGCCACGGTTGGCACCAGCCGGCGGAGGAACACGAAGACAACCACCATGACCAGCACGGCTGTCGCGAGCAGAGTCCACTGCATGTCCTCGACCGACGCGCGGATCGTGCCGGTGCGGTCGATCAGGGTCGAGATCTCGATGCCCGCGGGGATCCATTGCTTGAGCTCGGGGATCAGCGCCTTGACCCGGTCGACGGTCTCGATGACGTTGGCATCGCCCTGCTTGGCGATCTGGATCAGCACCGCCGGCTGCTTGTTGAACCAGGCAATCGCGCGCACGTTGCGGACGGAATCCTCGACGTCGGCCACATCGGCCAGCCGCACGAAACTGCCATTGCTGCTCTTGATCAGGATGTCGCGGAATTCGGCCGCGGTCCGCATCTGCCTGTTGACCGCAATGGTCTCGCTCTGCCGGCCGCCTTCGAAGATGCCGACCGGCCCGATCGGATTGGCGTTGACGATGGCAAGCCGCACGTCGTCGGTCGCAATGCCGGCATTGGCCAGCGACACCGGATTGAGCGCGATGCGCACCGCCGGCTGATCGGCGCCGCTGACGGTCACGTTGCCCACGCCTGGCACCTGGAACAGGCGCTGCGCCAGCACGGTGTCGGCGACGTCGTACATCGCGCTCGGCGTCATCGTCTTCGAGGTCAGCGCCAGCACGAACACGGGCGCTGCCGCCGTATTCGCCTTCCGGAAGCGCGGCAGCGCCGGCAGGTCGCTCGGCAGGTCCGACAGCGAGGCGTTGATGGCCGCCTGCACGTCGCGCGCCGCCTTGTCGATGTCACGGCCGATCGAGAACTGGATCTGGATGTTGGTGGTGCCGAGCGAACTCGTCGAGGTGATCTGGTCGACGCCCGCGATCTCGCCGAGCCGCCGCTCCAGGGGCGCAGCGACGGTGGCCGCCATGACCGAGGGATCGGCGCCGGGCCGCGAGGCGCTGACGAAGATCGACGGAAAGTCGACGTTCGGGACCGGCGCCACCGGAAGGAAGATGTAAGCGACGATCCCGAGCAGGAACAGGCCGATCGAGAGAAGCGTGGTGCCGACCGGCCGGCGAATGAACGGCTCGGAGATCGAGGCCATCACTGGATGCCTTCGGTGGCGCCCGCGATCGGCGGCGACGGCAGATCGGGCGCGGGCGGCAGCGCGCGCTCGAAGCGGCGGTTGATGCGGTCGAGCGCGAGATAGATCACCGGCGTCGTGTACAGCGTCAGCAACTGGCTGAGCAGCAGGCCGCCGATGATGGAGATGCCGAGCGGAAAGCGCAGCTCCGAGCCGGTGCCGCTCTCGATCGCCAGCGGCAGCGCGCCGAACAGCGCGGCCAGCGTCGTCATCATGATCGGCCGGAAGCGCAAGAGGCAGGCCTGCACGATCGCGTCGGTCGGCGTGCGGTTCTCGTGCCGCTCCGCCTCGAGCGCGAAATCGATCATCATGATCGCGTTCTTCTTGACGATGCCCATCAGCAGGATGATGCCGATCAGACCGATCACCGACAGATCCTGACCGAACAGCATCAGCGCCAGGATGGCGCCGACGCCGGCCGAGGGCAGCGTCGAGAGGATCGTGATCGGATGGATGTAGCTCTCATAAAGCACGCCGAGGACGATGTAGATCGTGATGACGGCGGCCAGCAGCAGCCAGGGTTGACCGGCCAGCGATTTGGCGAACTCGGCGGCATCGCCCGAGTAGACCCCGATGATGCTGCCGGGCATGCCGATGCGGTTCTCGGTGGCGTGGAGCGCGTCCACCGCCTCGCTCAGCGCCGCGCCGGGCGCGAGATTGAAGCTGAGCGACACCGCCGGGAATTGGGCCTGGTGCGAGATCGCGAGCGGCGTCGTGGTGCGCTTGAGGGTCGCCACCGCCGACAGCGGCACCTGCCCCCCTGCTCCCGGCAGATAGAGCTTGGACAGGATCGAGGGATCGCGCTGATACATCGGCAGCGCCTCGAGCACCACGCGGTACTGGTTGGCCTGGCCGTAGATGGTGGAGATCTGGCGCTGGGCGAAGGCGTCGTTGAGCGTGTCGGTCACGGCCTGCAGGCTGATGCCCAGCTGGCCGGCGCGCTGGCGATCGATCGTCAGATCGGCCCGCAGACCACCTTCCTGAGCTTCCGAGGAGACGTCCCGGAACAGCGGGTCACGGCGCATCTCGGCCACGAGCTGCCCGGCCCATTTCGACACTTCGGCGGCGTCCGCGCCGGTCAGCGTGTACTGATATTGCGAGCGGCTCGCCTGCGTCGAGATCTGCACGTCCTGCACCGGCTGGAAGTACACGGTCATGCCGGGGACGCCGGAGATCTTCTGCTTCAGCCGCTCGATCACGTCGGCCACGCCCTCCTTGCGCTCGCCGAGCGGCTTCAAGGTCAGGACGAGGCGGCCGACATTGGTGGTCGGGTTGACCGAGCCGGCGCCGATCACCGAGACGACACCGACGACGTCGGGATCGGCCTGGATCGCGGCGGAGATCTCGGACTGGCGCCGGCTCATCTCCGCGAACGACACGTCCGGCCCCGCCTCGGTCACGGCGGTGATCGAGCCGGTGTCCTGCATCGGCAGGAAGCCCTTGGGCGCGACGATATAGAGCGCCAGGGTCGCCGCAAGCGTCGCGAAGGTCACGACCAGCGTTTCGGTCTGGCGGTCCAGCACCCAGAGCAGGCTGCGGTGGTAGACGGCGACGGTGCGGTCGATGAAGCGGCTGATGGCGTTCAGTCCCGGCAGCACCCATTCCTCGCTGGCATGCTTGAGCAGCCGCGAGCACATCATCGGCGTCAGGGTCAGCGAAACCACCGCCGATGTCACCACGGCAATCGTCAGCGTCAGCGCGAATTCGCGGAACATGCGGCCGACCAGGCCGGACATGAACAAAAGCGGGATGAACACCGCGATCAGCGACACCGTCAGCGAGATCACGGTGAAACCGATTTCGCGTGCGCCGCGCAGAGACGCGTTCATCGCGCTCTCGCCATTCTCCATGTGGCGCACGATGTTCTCGATCATCACGATGGCGTCGTCGACCACGAAGCCGGTGCCGATCGTCAGTGCCATCAGCGAGAGATTGTCGAGGCTGAAGCCGGCGAAATACATCACGCCGAAGCTCGTGATCAGCGACAGCGGCAGCGCCACGCCGGCGATGATCGTGGCGCGCATCGAGCGCAGGAACAGCAGCACGACCAGCGTCACCAGCACCACGCTCAGCACCAACGTGAACTGCACGTCATGCACCGAGGCGCGGATCGTCACGGTGCGGTCGCTGACGATGGCGAGCTTCACGCCGGCCGGGATCGTCCGCTGCAGCTTGGGGATCTCCTCCCGGATCTGCCTGACGACCTCGATGACATTGGCGCCGGGCTGGCGCTGGATGTCGAGGATGACGGCCGGGACGCCCTGGTACCAGCCGCCAGTGCGGTCGTTCTCCAGCCCGTCGACGATGGTGGCGACGTCGCCGATCGTCACCGGAGAGCCGTTGCGATAGGCGATGATGATCGGCTTGTAGGCGTCGGCGGCGGCGATCTGGTCGTTCGCCGTGATCAGATAGGCCTGCTGCGCGCCGTCGAGCGAGCCCTTGGGACCGGAGACATTGGCGCCGGCGATCGCCGCGCGGAGGTCCTCCATCGAGATGCCGTAGGCCGCGAGCCGCGCGAGATCAGCCTGCACCCGCACCGCGGGCTTCAATCCGCCAAGCACGGACACACGGCCGACGCCGGAGACCTGGCTCAGCCGCTGCGCCAGAATGGTGTCGGCCATGTCGCTCATGGCGCGCAGGGAGATCGTGTCGGAGGTCAATGCGAGCGTCATCACCGGCGCGTCGGCCGGATTGACCTTGGCATAGGTCGGCGGATAGGGCAGCGACTTCGGCAGCACGCCTGCGGCTGCATTGATCGCGGCCTGCACGTCCTGCGTGGCGCCGTCGATGTCGCGCCCGAGATCGAACTGCAGCGAGATCTGGCTGACGCCAAACGAGCTCGTCGAGTTCATCAGCGACAGCGACGGGATTTGCCCGAGCTGGCGCTCGAGGGGCGCGGTGATCAGCGAGGCGATCACGTCGGGGCTGGCCCCCGGGAGCTGGGTCGTCACCTGGACCGTCGGGAAATCGACCTGCGGCAGCGCCGACACCGGCAGTGCGAGATAGCCGAGCAGGCCGCCGATCAGCAGCGCGACGCCGAGCAGCGACGTCGCGATAGGCCGGCGGATGAAGGGTTCGGAGACGCTCATCGCGACTGGCCCCTCACTTTGTCGATCGCGTCACTGTCGATCGCATCATGGCTGTGGCCTCGCGCCACGCCCCTGCTCGCCACGTCCCTGAGGCGGGCCGCCGGCATCGCCCTGGCCATCCGCGGGGGGTCTACGACGGCGCTCGCCGTCTTTCGGCGCGCCTTCAGCAGGCGCACCGCCCTCCTTCGCCCCGTCCTTTGCAGGATCCTTGGCCTGATCCTTTCCTTGCGGATTGCGGCCGCGCTTGCGCGGCGCGAGATCGACCTGCGGCGCCTGGTCGGCACGACCGACCACGACCTTGGCCCCGTCGGCGAGATTGGCGAATCCGGTCGTGATCACGCGATCGGACGGGCTCAAGCCGCTCGCGATCACCGCCTCGCTCTCGTTCTGCTGCACCACCGTCACCGGATGGGCCGAGGCGATGTCGCCCTCGCCGATCACGTAGCTGAAGGTGCCGGCAGGCCCGCGCTGGACGGCCGAGGTCGGCACCGTGATCGCCTGGGACAAGGTCTCGACCTTGAGGCGGACGTTGACGAACTGGCCGGGCCAGAGCTGGAATTTGGCGTTGGGAAACTCCGCCTTCAGCTTCAGCGTGCCGGTCGTCTGATCGACCTGGTTGTCGATGCCGCGCAACGTGCCGGTGTCGATGACTGTCACACCATCATTGCCGAACACGTCGACGGCAAGCGCACCCTTGGCGGCGGCGGCATTGACGCGCATGATCTGCTGCTGCGGCAGGCTGAACTGCACGGCGATCGGCTGCAACTGGGTGATCACGACGAGGCCCGTCGTGTCCGACGCGTGAATGATATTACCCTGATCGACCTGACGCAGGCCGGCCCGTCCCGAGATCGGCGCGACGATCTTGGTGTAGCTCAAGGTCGTCGCCGTGTTGTCGATCGCCGCCTGGTCGGCCTTGATCAGCGCCTGCTGCTGCGCGACGACCGCGCGCTGCGTATCGGCCTGCTGCTTCGAGCCGGCATTACTGGCCGCCAGCTGCTCGTAACGGGCAAGATCGAGCCTCTGATTGGCGAGTTGCGCCTCGTCCTGGGCCTTCTTCGCGACGGCCTGGTCGTATTGCGCCTGATAGATCGCCGGGTCGATCTCGGCGAGCACGTCGCCCTTCTTGACGTCCTGCCCCTCGACGAAATTGACCGCGATCAGCTTGCCGTCGACCTGCGAGCGCACCGTGACCGTGTTCAACGCACGCACCGCGCCGACGCCGTCGAGATAGACCGGTACGTCCTTGATGACGGGCGATGCCGCCAGCACCGGCACCGGCAGGTCGGGTCGCGCGAAGCGGTTGTTGGCCTGCTGCTTCTGCTGCATCGCCATCCAGCCGATATAGCCGAGGCCGCCCAGGATCAGCAGCGTGATCGTGATCGACACCAGCCGCCGGGCCACGCTCGATCGCGCGCGCTTCACGGCCCCTGCTCCTTTCTCGTCCGGTTTAAAGAGCATCGGCCGACTTCTCCATGCGCGGCTCCCAGCCTCCGCCGAGCGCCTGATACAGGCTCACATACGCCTGCAGGCGCGCGAGCTGTGCCTGCCACAGTACGTCTTCGGCCTGAAACAGCGTCAATTGGGTGTTCAAGACAGTGACGATGTCGGCGGTTCCTGCGCGGAGCTGCTGCTCCGACAGCTCGAAGGCCCGGCGGGAGGACGCGACGACCTGCCGCTGCAGTTGCAGCCGCAGCGTCGTCTGCTTGATCGCGAACAGCGCATTGTTGACGTCTGTGAACGACTGGATGACCGTCTTGCGATAGGTCTGCAGCAGCTCGTCCTGGCGCGCTTTGGCATTCTCGAAATTGCCGAGGATCCGGCCGCCGTCGAAGATCGGCTGGGTCAGGCTGCCGGCCAGGCTGAAGAACGCCGCATGCGGCTGAAACAGCGAAACCAGCGCCGCACTCTGGTAGCCGCCATTGCCGGTCAGCTGGATGCTCGGGAAGAACTGCGCCCGCGCACTGCCGACATTCGCCGTGGCCGAGGCGAGCTGGGCTTCCTGCCTGCGGATGTCAGGCCGCTGCGTCAGCAGCTCCGACGGCAGCCCCGGCGTGACCCGCGGCGTCCTGATCTGGTCCAGCGACCCGCCGGAGATGTGGATGCCCTCAGGCGAGCGCGACACCAGCACGGCGAGTGCATTGACGTTCTGGTCGAGAGTCTGGCGCAACGGCGGCACCGCGGCCTTCTGGTTGGCGAGCACGCTCTCCTGCTGGGCGACATCGAGGTCGTTGCCGGTGCCCGCCTTCTGCCGCTCGCGAATCGCATCGAGCACCCGCGTGGCGCTGGTGATATTGCGCTCGGCGGTGCGGATGCGGTCCTGTGCCGCGAGCACCTGGAAATAGGCGTTGGCGACGGTGGCCAGCGTGGTCAGCTGGGTGACATCGCGATCGAAGCGATTGGCGACCGCCGTCTCCTCGGCCGCCTGCAAGGCGTCGCGGTTCTGGCCGAAGAAGTCGAGCTGATAGCTCGCCGACAGCGAGGCCTGATAGTTGACGACCTCGCGGCCGCCGTTGGTGAGCCCGCTCGAGCTCGAGCCTGACGTGCGCGAATAGGTCTCCTGCCCGTTGGCCGACAGGCTCGGCAGCAGCGCCGCGCCGGCCTGCCGCGCCAGCGCGTCGGCCTGCCTGAACCGCGCCACGGCGGCGGCGATGTCGAGGTTGACGCTCTGCGCCTCCTCCATCAGCTGGGTCAGCTCGCGGGAGCCGAAGCCGCGCCACCAATCCAGCGCCGGCGGCGCAGCGATGTCCGCGCCGGACGCGGACTTGTAGCGCTTGGGCAGATCGAGGGCGGGATCAGGGATATCCTGCGTCAGCAGACAACCGGCGGAGCTCGCCGCCAATCCGAGCGCGGCGATCAAGCGGACGAAATGCCGCAGGCCAACCGGCGCGCGGTTGTCCGGCTTTCCGGCGACGGTCCGCGTGTGAACGGACGCGCGGCAAGGCTCGTCGACGGCAATCGGCACGATGGACACTGGCGTGATGCTTCCCTGTAGTCTTGGGAATCATTCTAGCCGCAGCCCATAGCGCCGGACAGCCCTGCAGCTGCCCCGTCCCCTGGCCGTCGGCCCGCCGACAATGGCACAGGAATCGCCGATTCTCCCGTAATTCAGCGGGTTTTCGTGCAAATGCGCCCCTCCGTCTGCGCGGACAGCCTTACCAAGATTTCATCTGTCGCGTGCGATTTAGGGGTGTGGTGTGACGTTCGGAACGCGCTCTGAAACCCTTTGGCGGCGGCCCCGTAACTTGCACGTGAACTTGAGGGGGGACGTCGATGCGAGTTGCGGTGGTTGGAACGGGTATTGCGGGCAATGCCGCAGCCTGGTCCTTGGCGAAGCGTTATCCGATCACCGTCTACGAGCGAGATCTCCGTCCCGGCGGCCACAGCCACACCGTGACGATCGATTATGCCGGAACGCCGGTGTCGGTCGACATCGGCTTCATCGTCTACAATGAGCTGAATTATCCGGAATTGACGGCGCTGTTCGACCATCTCGGGGTCGAGACGGTCGACAGCAGCATGAGCTTCGCCGTCACGGCGGATGCCGGCCGGTTCGAATGGAAAGGCGGCGGCAACACCTGGTTCGACACCGCCAAGGGCCTGTTCGCCCAGCCGAGCAACCTGCTGTCGACATCCTATCTGTGGATGCTCAGGGACATCCTCACCTTCAACGAGCAGAGCACGGCCGATTTCAAGGCTGGCCGCCTGGAGGGACTGACACTCGGCGACTACTTCCGCCAAAATCATTTCGCCCCGCGCCTGCTCACGGATTACCTGGCGCCGATGGGCGCCGCGATCTGGTCGGCACCGGCGTCCGAAATGCTGGACTTTCCGGCCGAGAACTTCGTGGCCTTCTTCAGCAACCATCGGTTGCTGCAGTATGATCGCCCGGTCTGGCGCACGGTGAAGGGGGGCAGCCGTCGTTATGTCGAGAAGCTGACCGCGAGCTTCCGCAATCATGTCAGGCTTGGCAGCGCCGTGACATCAATCGAGCGCAGGCCCCATGGTGTCGTCGTTCAGGACAGCAGCGGCCATCGCGAGACCTACGATCACGTCGTCATCGCTGCACATAGCGACCAGGCGCTCGCGATGCTTTCCGACGCCGATGAGCAGGAGCGCAGCGTGCTCGGCGCGATCAAATATTCGCCCAACACGATCTATCTGCACCGCGACAGCAGGTTGATGCCGAAGCGGCGGCGCGCCTGGGCGTCGTGGAATTTCCTGCGCTGGCAGCGCGAGGGCGTTCCGATGAACGACGTGGCGGTGACCTATTGGATGAACAATCTCCAGGGCATCGACCATGACAAGCCGCTGTTCGTCAGCCTCAATCCCCCCTTCGCTCCGGCTCCGGAGCTGACTTTCGGCAATTATGTCTGTGAGCATCCGCAATACACGGCTGCCGCCTTTGCGGCGCAGAAGCGTCTGGCAGCGATTCAGGGGCAGCGCCACACCTGGTTCTGCGGCGCCTGGACCGGCTATGGTTTCCACGAGGACGGGCTGCGCTCGGGCCTCGCTGTGGCGGAGGCACTCGGCGCGCCCGTGCCGTGGCGTGGGCTTCCCGCCGAGCTCGCCGAAGCTGCGGAATAGACAGGATATGACCCCGGACCAACGAGCACAGCACGAGCAGGCGCCGGCAGCCGCGCTTTATGTCGGCGAGGTCATGCATGCCCGCATGCGACCGACCACGCATCGCTTCCAGTATCGCGTGATGAGCCTGCTGATCGATGTCGGCCGCCTCGGTGAGGCTGACCGGCAGTCCGCGCTGTTCGGCGTCAATCGCCGCGCGCTCTACAGCTTTCACGAGCGAGACCATGGCCCTCGTGACGGCTCGTCGCTGCTCGCCTATGCGCAGAGCTGCGCGTCGGAGCACGGCGTCGATCTCAGCGGCGGACGGGTTCTATTGCTGTGCTATCCACGTCTGCTCGGCTACGTCTTCAATCCGCTCTCGGTGTATTTCTGCTATCGCAGCGATGGCACGCTGGCGCTGATGATCTACGAGGTCCGCAACACCTTCGGCGAGATCAAGCCCTATGTGCTGCCGGTCGCGCCGGGCGAGCTCACCGATGCGGGGCTGCGCCAGGAGCAGGACAAGACCTTCTACGTCTCGCCCTTCATCGACATGGCGATGCGCTACCACTTCCGGGTCACGCCGCCGGGCGCCAACGTCAAGTTGCGGATCCTGGAGACCGGAGCCGATGGCCCGCTGCTCGCCGCCACCTTCTCAGGCCGCCGCCGCGGCCTGACGTCGCACTCGCTGCTCGCCGCGTTCGGCTCCCTGCCCCTGGTCACCTTGAAGATCTTCGGCGCCATCCATTGGGAGGCGCTGCGGCTCTGGATCAAGGGCGTCCGGCTCGTTCCGCGCGGCGGCACGACGGGATCGGGAACCGATACCGGCTTGGCGAGAAACGACAGCCACGCTTATATATCTCAGCGCTGACCGGAAACGGGCAGCGCGCTCTGCTCCAGCCAATCACCCGATGGCGCCTCACCGGCAGCCGCATGGGAGGCGCGGACGCCGAGCCGTTTGCGTGAATGGACCTGCCATGCCGGACGTCATCCCAGTTACCCCCGCCAACATCGACAAAGTGCTCGCCGATCTGCCCCGCCTGCCGCGGCTCGCGCTGGGCTTCGGCTCGCGGCTGAGGAAGGGAACGCTCGACGTGACCCTGCCCGACGGCCGTATCGTCCGGCTCGGCGGCGCCGAGCCGGGTCCGGCGGCGGCGATGATCCTGGCCAATTACGGCTTCGCCGCGGGCATCATCAATGGCGGCGACATCGGCATTGCGGAGGCCTATCTCAATGGCGACTGGGACACGCCGGACCTGACGCAATTTCTTTATCTGTTCTGCGTCAACCAGCATCTGCTGCAGGCCATGCTGGAAGACAAGCCGCTGATCCGGTTCGCCCAGCTGGTGCGGCACTGGTTCAACCGCAACACTAAGCGCCAGGCGAAGCGCAACATCTACGCCCATTACGATATCGGCAATGCGTTCTACTCGTCCTGGCTCGATCCGAGCATGACCTATTCCTCGGCGCTGTTCGAGGAGCACACCACCGACCTCACGGCCGCGCAGACCAACAAATACAAGCGGCTGGCCGAGGCGATCGATCTGAAGCCCGGGCAGACGCTGCTGGAGATCGGCTGCGGCTGGGGCGGCTTCGCCGAATACGCGGCCAAGACGTTCGGCACCAAGGTGGTGGGGCTGACCATCAGCGAACAGCAGCGCGATTTCGCGCAGCGCCGCATCCATGAGGCCGGCCTTTCCGAGAAGGTGGAGATCCGCCTGCAGGACTATCGCGACGAGCGCGACCGTTACGACCGCATCGCCTCGATCGAGATGATCGAGGCCGTCGGTGAAGAGTTCTGGCCGAAATATTTCTCGCAGCTGCGAGACCGCTTGCTGCCCGGCGGGCTCGCCGGTGTCCAGGCGATTACCATCCAGGACAGCCTGTTTCACCACTATCGGCGCGAGGTCGATTTCATCCAGCGCTACGTCTTCCCCGGCGGCATGTTGCCGACGCCGCAGATCCTGAAGTCGCTTGGCGAACGGTTTGGCATACCCGTTATCCGCGAGCGGATCTTCGGGGAAGATTATGCCAAGACGCTGGCGATCTGGCGCAACAATTTTCGCGCGGCTTGGCCGGGCTTGACGCCCGCCGGATTCGACGAACGCTTCCGCCGGCTGTGGGAGTATTATCTCTCCTACTGCGAAGCAGGTTTCCTGTCGGGGAACATCGACGTCAGGCAGGTCGTGTTCGCCAAATCCGGGGCCTGACGGCCGGCGGCTTACGCCGCACTGGAGACTGGGCTAGGGTCTTCCTAGATCTGGTTGAGGAAGCTGCCCAAGGTATTTGAAAATGGCCATAAGAAACGACGTCGTCCAGGCGATCGGCAACACGCCCCTGATCAAGCTCCAGCGCGCCTCGGAGGCGACGGGCTGCACTATTCTCGGCAAGGCCGAGTTCATGAATCCGGGCCAGTCGGTCAAGGACCGCGCCGGCAAGTGGATGATCCTCGAGGCTGAGAAGCGCGGCGATCTGAAGCCCGGCGGGCTCGTCGTTGAAGCCACCGCCGGCAACACCGGCATCGGGCTCGCGGTGGTCGCAGCCGCACGCGGCTATCGCACCTTGATCGTGATCCCGGAGACGCAGAGCCAGGAAAAGAAGGACATGCTGCGGCTGTGCGGCGCCGATCTGGTCGAGGTCCCCGCCCTGCCGTTCAACAATCCCAACAACTATCAGCATGTCGGCCGCCGGCTTGCCGACGAGCTGCGCAAGACCGAGCCCAACGGCGTGCTGTTCGCCGACCAGTGGAACAATCTCGACAATGCCAAGGCGCATTACGAGTCGACGGGCCCGGAGATCTGGGAGCAGACCGACGGCAAGGTCGATGCGTTCATCTGCGCCGTCGGCACCGGCGGCACCATCGCAGGCACCAGCCGCTATCTGAAGGACAGGAGCAAGGACATCGTCACCGCCTGCGCCGATCCGCACGGCTTTGCGATGTACAATTGGTTCAAGAATGGCGAGGTCAAATCGACGCCCGGCGATTCCATTACCGAGGGCATCGGCATCGGCCGCGTGACACCGGTGATCGAGACCGCGAAGGTCGATGACGCGTTCCTGGTCTCGGACGAAGAGGCGGTCAACACGATCTACGATCTCGTGCAGCATGAAGGCCTGTGCCTGGGCGGCTCGACCGGCGTCAACGTCGCCGGCGCGGTGCAGCTCGCCCGGAAGCTCGGCCCCGGCCACACCATCGTGACCATCCTGTGCGACTCCGGCACGCGCTATCAGTCGAAGCTGTACAACCCGGAGTTCATGCGCTCGAAGAACCTGCCGGTGCCGGAATGGCTGGAGCGCCGCAGCGGCATCACGCCGCCGTTCGTGTGAGCGCGAGTAGCGAGTAGCGAACGAAAACTCGTTCACTCGCATTCGCAAGTTTCTACTGGCTGCTCATCAATGCCGCAGGATCTGGCTCAGGAACAGCTTGCTGCGCGCATGCTGCGGGTTGGCGAAGAATTCCTGCGGCGTGTTCGACTCGATGATCTGGCCGGCGTCCATGAAAACGACGCGGTTGGCGACCTCGCGGGCGAAGCCCATTTCGTGGGTGACGACCAGCATGGTCATGCCCTCCTTGGCGAGGTCGACCATGGTGTCGAGCACCTCCTTGACCATCTCCGGGTCGAGCGCCGAGGTCGGCTCGTCGAACAGCATGACCTTCGGATTCATCGTCAGCGCGCGAGCGATCGCCACGCGCTGCTGCTGACCGCCGGACATCTGGCCCGGATATTTCTGCGCCTGATGCGGGATCTTGACCCGCTCCAGGAACTTCATCGCGGTCGCTTCGGCTTCCTTCTGCGGAATGTTGCGCACCCAGATCGGCGCCAGGGTGCAGTTCTCCAGCACGGTCAGATGCGGGAACAGGTTGAAGCTCTGGAACACCATGCCGACCTCGCGGCGCACCTCGTCGACGCGCTTGAGGTTCGGGCCGAGATCGATGCCGTCGACATTGATCTCGCCCTCCTGGAATTCCTCCAGCGCATTGATGCAGCGGATCAGGGTCGACTTGCCCGAGCCGGAGGGACCGCAGATCACGATGCGCTCGCCTTTGGCGACGGACATGTTGATGTCACGCAGCACGTGAAACTCGCCGTACCATTTGTTGAGCGCGGAGATGCTGACGATGGAGTTTGCAGACATGGTTCGGTGACTCGTGATGTCTTGTTCAATTGCGCCGGTGCGCGTTGAGACGGCGCTCGACCAGCAGGGAGTAGCGTGACATGCCGAAGCAGAAGGCGAAGTAGATCAGTCCGGTGAAGGCAAAGCCGGTGAACGCCGTGGTCGGCGTCGCCCAGACCGGATCGGCGAACGAGGCCTTGAGGCTGCCGAGCAGGTCGAACAGCGCCACGATCGACACCAGCGAGGTGTCCTTGAACAGCGAGATGAAGCTGTTGACGATGCCCGGAATGACATGGCGCAGCGCCTGCGGCAGGACGATGAAGCTCGTCGTCTTCCACCAGGACAGGCCGAGCGCGCTCGCCGCTTCCGCCTGCCCGCGCGGAATGGCCTGCAGGCCGCCACGGATCACCTCGGCCATGTAGGCGCCGGAGAACAGCGCGACGCCGATCAGCGCACGCACCAGGCCGTCGACCCTGACATTGCCGGGCAGGAACAACGGCAGCATGTAGGTCGCGAAGAACAGCACGGTGATCAGCGGCACGCCGCGCACCAGCTCGATGAAGGCAATCGAGAAGATGCGGATCAGCGGAATCGTCGAGCGCCGCCCGAGCGCCAGCGCAATGCCGATCGGCATCGAGGCGACGATGCCGATGACCGAGACGACCAGCGTCACCAGCATGCCGCCCCACAGCCGGGTGTCGATGATCTGCAGACCGCCATGGTCGAGGCCCATCACAGCGATGACGATGGCGATGCCGACGAAGGTCGCGGCCGTCGCGATGACCGAGCGCAGCGCCCTGCTCCCGCCGCCGATCACGAACACGAGCGCGGTGACCACGATGCCCGTGAGCACGAGATCATTCCACACCGGCTGATGCGATTGCTGCAGCTCATGGCGGATCCAGACCAATGGCCAGATCACCAGCGAGAACAGCGTTCCGATCAGCACGACGAGCTTGCCGAGCAGCCACAACAGCATGCCCACCACAGGCACGCTGTCGCCGGCACGAACCAGCGCGTTGCCCGCCGTATCGATGCTCTCGACGAACAGCTGCAGCGTGCTGGTCGTCCAGCTCACGCCGAAGCCGGAAAGGCCACCGCCATACAGCAGGAAGAACGCGACCACCGGCAGCGCGAAGAAGAACAGCCCCGCGTTCAGCCCCTTCGCCGGCAGGCGCGGGATCAGCAGCGGCACCAGCAGCACCACCGCGAGCAGATAGGTCAGATTGACCCGCCAGCGCTCGGCGTCCGGATAGAAGCCGTACATGAACTGGCCGAACTTCGCCGAAACGTATGGCCAGCAGGCGCCGACCGCACGCCCTGCGTTCTCCGCCAGACAGGCATCACGATCCTTGCCGACCCAGACCGCATCCACCAGCATGAACTTCAACGCCGGGATCACGGTGAACCAGATCAACAGCGCGCTGACCAGCGTGAGCAGGATGTTGGTCGGCGAGTTCAGGAGCCGGGTGCGGACGAATCCGACGAAGCCCGTCGTCTTCACCGGCGCCGGGCGTTCCCCGGCCATGTCCTGACGAATGAAGGTCGAAGCGGTGATATCGGTCATGCGCCAAATCTCGTCATGCGCTCAATCATCCTCATGCACCGAGTCTCTTGCCGAGCCGCCAGCTGTAGAAGCTCATCAGCGCGCTCGTGATCAGCGACAGCGCCAGATAGACGCCCATGGTGATGCCGATGATCTCGATGGCCTGCCCGGTCTGGCTCATGGTGGTGCCGGCGAACACCGACACCAGGTCGGGATAGCCGATGGCCACCGCGAGCGATGAGTTCTTGGTCAGGTTCAGATACTGATTGGTCAGCGGCGGCAGGATCACCCGCAGCGCCTGCGGCACCACGATCAGACGCAGCACGGTGCCGCGGCTGAGGCCGAGCGACAGCCCCGCTTCCATCTGCCCCTTGTGCACGGAGAGGATACCGGCGCGGACGACCTCGGCGATGAACGACGCCGTATACATCGTCAGCGCCAGCGTCAGCGCGACGAGCTCGGGAATGATGCGCGAGCCGCCGGCGAAGTTGAAGCCCTTCAGCACCGGCACCTCCCATGCGATGGGCGCGCCGAACACGAGCATCGCAATGAGCGGCAGGCCCATCAGCATTCCCAACACGTAGGGCCAGATTCGCATCGCATGGCCGCGCACGAACAACTCGCGCCGCGCATAGAAGCGCAGGCCGATCGAGCCTGCGATCGCGACACCGAGCGCGATCAGGAACGGCATCAGGCCCGGCTCCTCGACCGCACGTGGAACGATGAAGCCGCGGTTGTTGAGGAAGAAGGTCGAAAACAGCGAAATGCTCTGGCGCGGTCCCGGCAACGCCGCGAGCACCGCGAGATACCAGAACAGGATCTGGAACAGCAAAGGCAGGTTGCGGATCAGCTCGACATAGGCGCCCGACACCCGCGACAGCAGAGCATTGGGAGACAGCCGGCCGAGCGCGACGAGGAAGCCGAGGATCGTTGCCAGCACGATGCCGATGACCGACACCAGCAGCGTATTGAGAACGCCGACGATCAGCACGCGGCTATAGCTGTCCGAGCCGGAGTAGCTGATCAGGGCCTGGTTCACATCGAACCCGGCCGTATTGTTGAGAAACCCGAAGCCCGACGTGATGCGCTGGGCCGCCAGGTTGCTGCGGGCGTTGGCTATGATCTCATAGCCAACCCACACCAGGACTGCGACGAACAGGATCTGCAGGATGATGCCGTTCCATCCTGCCTTGCCTCCGAGCATGCGCTTCAGACGAAGCCCATATTGCGGAGGCGGTAGCCTCGCTTCGATGCTCATTCGCCGCAGCCCCGATCTCGTGCAGCTATTAGCGGATCGGCGGCGCGTATTGCAGGCCGCCCTTGTTCCAGAGCTGGTTCAGACCACGCGCGATCTGCAGCTTGGAGTTGGCGCCGACGTTGCGGTCATACATCTCGCCGTAGTTTCCGACGGCCTTCACGATCCGCGAGAACCAGTCCTTGGTCAGGCCGAGCTGCTCGCCGAGATTGCCGTCGGTACCGAAAGCGCGCTTGAAGTCGGGCTTGTCGGACTTCGCCATCTCGTCGACGTTCGCCTGGGTGACGCCCATTTCCTCGGCCGTGATCAGCCCGAACAGCGTCCACTTTACGATGTCGAACCACTGGTCGTCACCGTGACGCACCATCGGACCGAGCGGCTCCTTCGAGATCACCTCGGGCAGCACGACGTGGTCGGCCGGATTGGAGAGCTTCAGGCGCTCGGCGTAGAGGCCAGAGACGTCGGTGGTGAACACGTCACAGCGTCCGGACTCATAGGCCTTCACGGTCTCGTCGGCGCCGGCGAACGCGATCACCTCGTACTTCATCTTGTTGGCCTTGAAGTAGTCGGCAAGGTTCTGCTCAGTGGTGGTGCCGGTCTGCACGCAGACCGAGGCGCTGTTGAGCTCCAGCGCCGAATTGACCTTGAGGGCCTTCTTCACCATGAAGCCCTGGCCGTCATAGTAGGTGATGCCGGCGAAGTTCGCGCCCAGCGAGGTGTCACGTGACAGCGTCCAGGTCGTATTGCGGGACAGCACGTCAACTTCGCCCGACTGCAGTGCAGTAAAGCGATCCTTGGCGGACAGCGGAACAAACTTGACCTTGGTCGGATCGTTGAAGATCGCGGCGGCAATGGCGCGGCAGACGTCGACGTCGAGCCCGGTCCAGTTGCCCTTGTCGTCCGGGTTCGAGAAACCGGGCAGACCCTGGCTGACGCCGCAGGCAAGCATGCCGCGATCCTTGACGGTCTTGAGCGTTTCGGCTTGGGCGCCGACGCTCGCCAGCACCGGGGCGAGAGCAAGAGTCAGAGCAAGAGTGACGCGTTTCATAAATACAGCCTTTCGCGGTCGTCCTTGGGGAGCGATGAAATCTCAGCGCGTGGATGGGGCCGACCTGAATCCGCCTTTGCAAACGCCATACCAAGAATATGGCGTGCACCATGCACAACGGAGCCGTGCATGCATGATCGAGCGGAAATCGCGGCAAGCCCCTCAACGTGCAGCGATCGAATTGCGACGGCATCACAGAACGACTGGCGGTCCGGGTCAAGGGGTTGACGGCCCTGTTCTGCATTCTGTTATTAACGACCTAAGTCCCGCCTGATTTGAGCTATCCCAGCACGGTTTCAAGAGAAAAGACACACTGATGGCATCATCGAACGATCCCGCTGCGGCGGTGCGACAAAACGTCGAGACGCGGCTGGTGACGGCGGGGCGGGACACCAAGGCGCAGCACGGATTCGTGAATCCCCCGGTCGTTCATGGCTCGACCGTGCTGTATCCCACGGCTGAGGACCTGCACGCGCACCGCGGCGAATACCAATATGGCCGTCACGGCACCCCGACCACGAAGGCGCTGCAGCAAGTGCTCATGGCGCTCGAAGGGCCGCAATGCGCCGGCGTCGGCATCGCACCATCCGGCCTCGGGGCCATCTCGACCACGCTGCTGTCGGTGCTCAAGGCCGGCGATCATGTGCTGGTGTGCGACAGCATCTACCGGCCGACGCGGAATTTCTGCAACGGCATGCTGGCGCGTTATGGCGTCGAGACGACGTATTTTGACCCTTTGATCGGCACAGGAATTGAGCAACTGCTCAAACCGAATACACGCGCCGTGGTTGTCGAAGCACCGGGCTCGCAGTCGTTCGAAATGCCGGACATTCCGGCGATCGCAGCGGTCGCGCATGCCCACGGCGCGCTGGTCATCGACGACAACACCTGGGCGACGCCGCTCTACCATCGCTCGCTCGACCAGGGCGTCGACATCAGCATGCAGGCGGCGACCAAATATATCGGCGGCCATTCCGACATCATGTTCGGCACGATTTCGGCGAATGAGAAGGCTTGGCCGCTGATTTCCGAGGGCATCCGCCTGCTCGGCGTCTGCGCCGGCCCTGACGACGTGTTCCTGGCCCTGCGCGGCGTGCGCACGCTCGGCGTGCGATTGGCGCAGCATCATAAGTCCGGCCTGGAGATGGCGCGCTGGCTCGCCGCGCGCCCCGAGGTGATCGAGGTGCTGCATCCGGCGCTCGAGAGCCATCCCGGCCACGCGATCTGGAAGCGCGACTTCACCGGCGCCTCGGGCCTGTTCAGCATCGTGCTGCAACCAAAGCCGCAGGCGGCCGTTGACGCCATGCTCGACACGCTGACCTTGTTTGGCATGGGCTACTCCTGGGGCGGCTTCGAGAGTCTCGCGATCCCGTTCGACTGCACGAGCTACCGGACCGCCACGTCATGGACGCCCGGCGGATCGACGCTGCGGCTGCACATCGGCCTGGAGAACACCGAGGATCTCAAGGCCGACCTCGACCGCGGATTTGCCGCGTTCAATGCAGCCTAGCCCTCGCATGGGCAGAGCGCTGCCCATTCGAGCAACCCGAGGCGACAAATTGACGTTGATCCCGCGCCGATTGGGCGTAGCTTTCGCCCGAACACACGTGGGAACAAACGCAAATCATGGTTCTGCTCGATCTGATGGGCGGCGTCGCGTTGCTGCTGTGGGGCCTTCACATGGTCCACAGCGGCATCCTGCGCGCGTTCGGACCGGATCTCCGGCTGTTGCTGTCGCACGCGCTACGCAACCGCTTCAGCGCGCTCGCGGCCGGTCTCGGCCTGACCGCCCTGCTCCAGAGCAGCACGGCGACGGCGCTGATCACCACGTCGTTTGCGGCGGAAGGCCTCGTCGGTCTGATCCCGGCGCTCGCGATCATGCTCGGCGCCAATATCGGCACCACGCTGATCGTCCAGGTGCTGTCGTTCAATGTCGCGGCCGTCGCGCCGGTGCTGTTCGTGCTCGGGCTGGTGGCGTTCCGCAGCGGACCGCGATCGCGCATCAAGGATCTCGGCCGGGTCTCCATCGGCCTCGGCCTGATGCTGCTGTCATTGCACATCCTGATCGACACCCTCGCGCCTGCCGAACAGGCGCCTGCGATGCGGGTGTTCATGCAAGCGATCACGGCCGACGTCACGCTGTGCATCATCTTCGGTGCGATCGTCACCTGGATCGTGCACTCCAGCGTCGCCAGCGTTCTCCTCGTGATGTCGCTCGCCTATTCGCATTTCGTCACGCCCGATGCGGCGCTGGCGCTGGTGCTCGGGGCCAATCTCGGCAGCGCCGTCAATCCGGTGTTTGAGGGTGCGCGTCGCGACAATCCGGCGAGCTATCGCCTGCCCGTCGGAAATCTCCTCAACCGCATCATCGGCGTTGCATTGATCGCGCCGTTCCTGCATCCGCTCGCCGCGCAACTGCAGCTTTGGCAGCCGGACCTGTCGAAGCTCACAGCCCAGTTCCACATGGCCTTCAATCTCGGCACGGCCGTGGTCTTCATCGGCTTGCTCGGCGGCATGGAGAAATTGCTGGTCCGGCTGTTCCCGGACCGTCAGGCCGAGGTCGATCCGGCGAAGCCGCGCTATCTCGACGAGACCGCGCTGGAAACGCCGTCACTGGCACTTGCCGACGCCGCGCGCGAAGCGCTGCGCATGGGCGATCTGGTGGAGACCATGCTGCGTAACGTCATGACCGCGATGATGACGAACGATCGCGGCCTCGTCGATCAGGTCTCGCGCACGGACAACATCGTCGACCGGCTGGATGAGGCGATCAAACTCTACATCACCAAGCTCACGCGCGGCAGTCTCGACGATCGCGAGGGCAAGCGTGCGATGGAAATCATCTCGCTTGCGATCAACCTCGAGCATATCGGCGATATCATCGACAAGAACCTTAGCGAACTCGCGACCAAGAAGATCAAGCGCCGCTTCCAGTTCTCGATTGAAGGCGCCGATGAGCTGCAGGCCTTTCATCGCCAGATCATGGAATCGCTGCGCATCGCCTTCGGCATCTTCATGTCGGGCGACGCCCAGCAGGCGCATCGGCTGCTCGACCAGAAGGCCGAACTGCGCAACGCCGAACTCGCTGCGACGGAGCGGCACCTGGAGCGGCTGCGCGAAGGGCGTTCCGAGACGCTGGAAACGACCTCGCTGCATCTCGATGTATTGCGCGACCTCCGGCGAATCCACTCGCACATCTGCTCGGTGGCCTATCCGGTGCTGGATGCGGCGGGACAGGTGTCGACCCGCCGGAGTGAAGTGGTGGACAGCACAACGACCGTCGCTCTGCCATCGGCATCAGCCCAGCCGCTGCCGCGCTGAGCGCTTTGGCAGACGGCGAATGATTTCGTTCCGTCATGGCCGGGCTTGTCCCGGCCATCCACGTCGTCCAGCGTCCTGAGCACGACGTGAATGCCCGGGACAGGCCCGGGCATGACGGAGTAACTGGTCGGCAGGATCGTTCGCCGGAATAGCTCCGGACTTCCATATGCGATCGCCGTGCCTGCGCCCAGGGGCACAGCGGCCGGTCACGGCCGCCCCGCTCAATTGCTGAGCGTCTGCGATTCCTTCTGGCGGTTCTTGAAGATCAGCATGACGTTGCGGACGTAGATGACGTTCGACAGCAGCTGGCCGAAGATGATCACCGGCTCTCGCTTGACGAGGCCATAGATCAGCGTCATCAGCCCGCCGCCGATCGAGAAGAACCAGAAGGCGAGCGGCACGACGCTCTTGCCCGCGCGCTCGCTGGCGATCCACTGCACCAGGAATCGCGCGGCGAAAGCGAGCTGCGCGGCGAGGCCGAACACGAGCCAGAAATCGAACTTGGCGATGAAGATGTCGTAGAGATAGTTGCTGAACGCCTGTCCGAATTGAATCAGCATCATGTCACCTCGATCGCGACCGGCGTCGGCTTCTTGCGGCGGATCAACCACCACACGCCGGCGAGATCCATGATCCCGATCCACAGCCGGTCGAAGAAACCGTAGTTCGACACGCCCGAATGCCGCGGACGGTCGATCACGTCGATATAGGCGATGTCGTAGCCCTCACGACGCACCAGCGCCGGCAGGAAGCGGTGCAGACCATCGAAATAAGGCATCATCAGGAACACGTCGCGGCGCACCGCCTTGAGGCCGCAGCCGGTATCGCGCGTGCCATCTTTCAGCACCGCATTTCGGATCTTGTTGGCAATCCGCGACTGCAGCTTCTTGAAGCCGGTGTCCTTGCGGCCGACGCGCTGGCCCGCCACGAGGCCGACGCCGGCACCGCCCTTCTCGAGCGCGGCGATCAGGTCGGGCAGGAACGCGGGATTGTTCTGGCCGTCGCCGTCGAGTGTGGCGACCATGCCGCCATGGGCTGCGCGGATGCCGCTGCGGACGGCCGCGGATTGCCCTGACGACGTCTCATGACGCAGGACACGCAGGTTCGGCCGCCGTGCCATCTCGTCGGCGAGCCGCTGCGCGGTGTCGTCGGTGGAGCCGTCATTGACGTAGATGATCTCATACGGCCACAGGCCGTCGAGCGCGGCCGCGATTTCGGTGATCAGCGGCGTGATGTTGCCGGCCTCGTTGCGCACGGGAACGACGATGGAGACGGCAACGGGGGTTTCGGTCGACAAGATCGGGACTCGTGATGGCGTGACTGGACCGGTTCCTGCCCGGCACTGCGGCGGCGGGGGCTTATTATGGGGCTTGGGCCCCGCTCGCAACCCCCTAGCGCGGTACGATCCGACCGTCCTTCGACAGGCGGAAACCGAGCCGACGCGCTGCGAACCAGTAGCGGACCAGCATGGCGCAGGCGAGGCCCACGACGGCGCCGCCGACGACGTCGCTCGGATGATGGGCGAGGAGCACCAGCCGGCTCAGCGCAATGATGACGGCATAGATGAACATCGGAATGCGCAGCCGCGGCCAGACCGCGGCGACGGCGAAAGCCAGCGCTAAGGCGGTCACAGCATGGGCCGAGGGCATGCTGAAATAGGCCGGCGTGCCGTTGAACGGGTCGAAGTTGAAGGCGTTCGCCTTGCCGCCGACAAATGGCCGGCCGCGGCCGATGATGTATTTCAGCACCTGGGCCGCGAGCACCGAGGTCAGCACCGCGAAGAAGAGATACTGGACGTGCGTCGCGAAGTTCAGCAGGCGGCTGCGCGTGGCCTCGGGCCACAGCGGCGCGATCAGGATCGTCACGACCACCCCGACCGCAAGAAGACCGAGGACATATTCATCCTGGCCGAACTCGGTGATGATCCGCACCGGCCACAGGCTCGGCGTGCCACGCGCGGGCATCAAGCCGATCTCGTAGGCGTCAAAGCCGACCATCAGCACCAGGATCGTGCCGAGACCGATGCCGCAGACCAGGAGAAGCCCGCGCCAAAGACGCTGCCGGCTCGCGGCATCAGGCGCCGTCTGCGGCCGGCGCACCAGCCGGCCGAGCGAGAACTTCCCGACCAGCGCGAGCTGAGAGAAATAGGCTGACGAGGGCGAGGACGTTTCGGGCGCCGACATCTACTCGGTGCCCTCCGAGCGATAGATCGCGATCGAGACCGGGCGGCCCTGCGAGATGTTGTAGCCGTCGATCCGCTTGGCGACGTTGTAGCGGAGTCCGATCGCTTCGGCGCGCTGCACGAACGCACGCTCGGTGCGCTGCTCGACCAGGGCGAAGCGGCAGGTGCCCTGGCTGAGGAAGTCGGCGGCACCGGAGCCGTCGGTCAGCTGCGTCGAGGTTCCGGTCATGAAGACGAGGCTCGGCTCGTGGAAGCCGGCCGCGGCCGCCTTCGGTCCGACACAGACGACGTTGCGCAAGGCGCGTGCGATCTCCGCGCTCGGGAACAGCGGCGTCAGCGCCGGCAGCACGGCGCCATAGACCACGAACGCGAGGAACATCGCCGCCACGGCAGCATTCAGCAGCGAGCGCTCGGCGCGGCCGTCGTCATAGAGCCACCAGGCGAACAGACCGAAGATCAGTGACGCCGCCACGAACGGCCAGGCCAGGAACACCGGCTGGTGCGTCACGACGATTGCGCCGATCACCGCGACGACCGAGGTGACGGCAGGAATCGCGAACCACCAGGCCGCACCACGGCGCAGCCAGGACCGCGACAGCACGCGCCGTTCCAGCGCGCCGACGGTGAGAATCGCGATCGCCGGATACAGCGGCAGCACGTAATGCGGCAGCTTGGTCAGCACCGCCTCGAACACGATCCAGGACGGCAGAAGCCACGCCAGCAGGAACTGCGCGCCGGGCTCCCGCCGCGCCCGCCACACCGCGGGTGCGGCCATCGCGGCCAGCGGCGCGCCTGGCCAGAAGGTGATGAACAGCAGCAGCAGATACAGTCCGGGAGGCGCGCCATGCGACTCCTGAGCGCCGATCTTGCTCAGCATGTCGCCGCCGACGGAGTCCGCGAAGAAGGTGTCACCGGCGCGCAGGAAGATCAGCACGAACCAGGGCAGCACCAGCACCAGCATCCACATCAGGCCCCAGACGGGGCGCAGACGCCACAGCCACCCTGCACCGCGGTCCATGATCGCAAGCGCGATGATGGTGAGGCCTGCGAACATCAGGATCAGCGGGCCCTTGATCAGGATGCCGACCGCGAGCGCTGTCCAGAAGATCGCCGGCGGTCCCCACGGCGGATGCTCCGGATCCTCGCCGCGCTGCCAGGACAGATAGACGCGCGCCAGCGCGCCCATCGCGGCGACCACGGTGAACAGCAGCATCGCATCCGTCTTGGCAAGCCGCGCCTCGACGCCGAGCAGCACCGAGCAGCACATCAGGAGTGCGGCGAACACCGCACCGCGCCGCGTGACGAAGGCGAGCGCGGTCCAATAGGTCAGCAGCACCGCGCCGATGGCGCCGATCAGTGAGGGGATTCGATAGACCCAGATGCGCAGCTGCGCACGCGGCAGTCCGATGGCCGAGGCGGTCTCAACGGCGGCCGATTGCAACCAGTAGATGCCGACCGGCTTCTTGTAGCGCACGTCGTCCTGGAAGCGGATGTCGACGTAATCACCGCTCTCCACCATCTGCTTAGTCGCCTGCGCGAAGCGCGCCTCGTCGCGATCGATGGCCGGAATGGTGAAGAAGCCGGGCAGGAACAGCAGCAGGCCGCAGACGGCCAGGAACGCGACCGCCCTGGCATGACTCACGGTGACGGCATCGATCATCCGCACCAGCCGATTGCCCGGATTCACCAGGTTCTTCGGCTCGCGCGGCTCTCCAAAACGGGGGCGGGCATAGGTCTCGACCATGGGGTTCCGAATACGCTGAAACCGCCATGCCGACAACCGCTTAGCGAACGGTCACTGGATTCTGACCACAACTGTGTCCGCAGCGCCCGTGGCGTCGATCACGGTGAGGCGGGCAAAGCCCGGCCCGGGCGGATCGATCAGGCGCTGGCGGCGGCTGTCGATCTCGCCGACCGGCAGGCCATTCACCATCATCGTCAGCGGCAGCACGCCGCCGGAGACCTTCACCGGCATCACCGAGGCCTCGGGCCCGGCCGAGCGGTCGACATCGATCCGCGAGCCGTTCAGCGGGAACTGGATGTGCGGCGCCTGCTCCGCGCCGGTGCGCACGAGTTCGCCGATCGGACGGAACCGGCGCAGCGGTAGCGGCAACTTTGAATTGTTGGCGACAAGCGCCCCCTTGGGCGGCTTCGGCAGCGCCGCCGGCAGCTTGCCCGAGCGGGCGAAGGCATCGAACAGGATCGGCGCCGCTGAGACACGGCCGATCAGGCCGGGCACCGGCGCGCCGTCGGGACGGCCGACCCAGACGCCGATCGTGATGCGACCGTCGAAGCCGACCGACCAGGCGTCGCGATAGCCGTAGCTGGTGCCGGTCTTGAAGGCGATGCGGTTGCGCGCGGCATTCTCCGGAGGCGGCGTGCCGATAAGCACGTTGCCGACCTGCCAAGCGGCAGCGGGATCCATCAGCCGCATCGGCTCGCGCGAATCGTCCTTGCCGTCGGCGGACATGATCTCGCGCAACGGCCGGGTGGTGCCGAGGCGCGGAAAGCCCGCGTAGAGCTGCGCGAGGTCCTGCAAGGTTACGCCGACGCCGCCGAGGCCCATGGCGAGCCCCGGGGCTTCGTCCTTCGGCAGCACGAGATTGCCGCCGGCCTGCTTCAGCCGTGACGACAGCCGGCTGGCGCCGACGCGGTCGAGCAGCACGATCGCCGGCACGTTCAGGGACAGTTGCAGCGCCTTGCGCACTGGCACGGTGCCCTGGAACGTCATGTCGAAATTCTCCGGCGCATAGGAGCCGAAGCGCACCGGCCGGTCCTCGATCAGGCTCTCCGGATGCACAAAACCGTCCTCGAAGGCGAGGCCATAGATGAACGGCTTCAGTGTCGATCCCGGCGAGCGCACGGCACGGGTCATGTCGACCTGCCCTGCCCGCTTCTCGTCGAAATAATCGGCCGAGCCGACATGGGCGAGCACGTCGCCGCTGTCATTGTCGATGACGATGATGCCGACCGAGATGTTTGGTCCCAACGCCGTCGCGCGGTCGCGCGCCAGGGGCTCCAGCACCTTCTGCAAGGAGGCATCCAGCGTGAGACGGATGATCGGCTGGTCCTTGACGACAGCGGTGGCCTGGTCGGCGGCATGCGGCGCCAGGATCGGCATCGGCTTGCGGAACACGGGCACGGGCTGCGCCTTGGCCTGCGCGGCCTCCTCCGCCGAGATCACGTTCTCGGACACCATGCGGTCGAGCACGCGGTCGCGGCCGCGGCGCGCGGCTTCGGGATGGCGGTCGAGCCTGCGCGTCTCCGGCGACTGCGGCAGCGCCACCAGCAGCGCGGCCTCCGCCAGGGACAGCCGCTTCGGCTCCTTGCCGAAATAGGCGATCGAGGCCGAGCGGATGCCTTCGAGATTGCCGCCATAAGGCGCGAGCGTCAGATAGAGATCGAGGATCTCGTTCTTGCTGAGTGTACGCTCGAGCTCGAGCGCGCGCACGATCTGCCGGAGCTTGGCATGCAGCGAGCGTTGCCGCCGCGGCTCCAGCAGCCGCGCCAATTGCATCGTGATGGTCGAGCCGCCGGACACGATATGGCCGTGCGAGCCGAGCTGGATCGCCGCGCGCGCCAGCGCGCGCGGATCGACGCCGTGATGCTCGTAGAAGCGCTGGTCTTCATAGGCGAACAGCAGCTTCAGATAGGTCGGATCGACGTCCTTCCTCGCACCCACCGGCAGCCGCCACCGTCCATCCGCCATCGCATAGGCGCGCAACAGCTTGCCGTTGCGATCGACGACGGTGGTGGAGATGGCTTTGGCTTCCTGCAGCGGCAGCGGGCCGAGGGAGATGGTGTAGACGGTGACGAAAACGACCACAGCCGCAACAACCGCAAGGGCAATCGCCGCGAGACGTTTTGCGACGCGCCCTCTCCTTTCGTCATGCCCGGGCTTGACCCGGGCATCCATGCCGTCCTCGCGTGCGGTCGTGGATGGCCGGGTCAAGCCCGGCCATGACGACGGAGAATGGAGTTCCGTCGTGCGTCCATCATCGCTGGTCCCACCCTCGCTCATTTCGCCGCGCGGACCTCCACGGAGCCCGTCCCGGTGCGACCATAGCGCGAGGGATTGTACATGTCCTCGACATAGGCCTGCGGCAGCACGTATTTGCCGGGCGACACCGCGCGCACGACATAGGCCACCGTGAACACCGCCTTGGAGTCGGCGGCGCGGTCGAGCGCGGCCGTGAAGCGGTCGTCGCGGAACTCGGTATTGACGGGTTCCTGGCCGTCCTCGATCCAGTCGAGCGTGCCGCTGTCACCCGACGACACCAGGCGCGGATTGTCGATCTCGAGCCCGGCCGGCAGATAGTCCGACACCATGATGTGCCCATATTCCGGCTTGGCCTCGGTGACCTTCAGCACCACGGCGAAGCGGTCGTTCTGCTTCGCGATCTTGATGTCCGCCGGCTTGCCGTCGAGCGTGTAGTAGCTGCGCTCGATCTTGAAGCCGTTGGAGGCCGCCGGCTCCGGCGTCAGCGGCGAGCCGGACACCGAGACCACCGCCTGCACCGGCGCCTCGCCGGTGTTGGTAATTTTCAGCGGCTGGCCCGACAGCTCCGCCGCCTTGTAGCTGCGGTACAGCGCCTGCTTCACCGCCTGGCCGTTGACGTCGAGCACCAGCGTCTCCTTGGCGAGCGCGCGCGCCGCCAGCACCATCCACGCATTCTCCTGCGTCGAGGTGTACGGCGTCAGCCCGCGCGCCGCTTCGACACGGGCCACCGCCTGCGTCAACGTCGCGCGCGGCGCGTTGCCCTCGCCGGCTAGCGACACCAGCGCGGCGGCATCGCGCAGGTCGGAGCCGTAGTCGGTGCGGCCGAACACCAGCACCGGCTTCGGCGCGAGGCTGTCGGCGGCGGCGCCATAGACCCGCTCGGCGCGGGCGCGGTCGCCGACCAGCGCCAGGGCCGCCGCGAGCTGCGCCTTGGCGATCGGCGTTGCGAGATTGCCGAGCTTGGTGTCGGCGAGATAGCGCAGGTCACCGATCGGCGCCGCGCCGTTGCGCGCCAGCACGTAGAGGCCGTAAGCGAGATCGCGGCCGCCGGTCTTCTCCGGCTCCTCGGCATTGACCACCGAGTTCCTGACACGGTCGAGCGCGCTCTTGAACAGCACGTCCGGCACCGCAAAACCCTTTTCGCGGGCCCGGGTCAGGAAGTCCGTCACATAGGCATCGAGCCAGGGATCGTCGCCGCCGGCCGACCACAGCCCGAACGAGCCGTTCGAGCCCTGCCGCGCCAGCAGGCGATCGATGGAGTCGCGGATGCGCTGGTCGACCTCGGTGTCCATGGCCAGATGAGCGCCGGCGGCGAGCTCGTTGACATAGAGCAGCGGCATCGCGCGGCTGGTGATCTGCTCCGAGCAGCCATGCGGATAGCGGTCGAGCGCCTTGAGGATCGTCGCCGCGTCGAGCGCGGTCGAGAGCCCCGCCGACAGCGACACCGTGCCGGTGCCCGCCACGAGATCGCTGAACATGTCCGACGTCAGCGTCAGGCTCTCGCCCTTGGCCAAGGTGCGGATCGAACGCCGTGCCAGCACCTGCGTCGCCGGCTTGACGTCGAGCTGATAATGCCGCGCCAGCGCAAGCCCATTCGGCCCCTTGATGTCGACATCGAGCTGCGCCGTGCCGGTGCCCGAGGCATCCAGCGGCAAGGTCGATGACCCCCGCTGCTTGGCGGCGAGCTTCAGCGTCACATTGGCATTGCCGGACACTTTCACCGGCCCGCTCGCCTTGACGGCCACGACATAGTCACCGGGCGCGCCCTCGACATTGTCGACGTCGAACGACAGCGTGCCGCGGTCGCCCGACAGCAGGAAGCGCGGCAAGGTCGCGGTCAGCACCACGGGATCGCGCACGGTGACGTCGATGTTGGCGCGGCCGACCTTGGTCGCGCTCCACGCCACCGCCATCACGCGCGCCGTGCCGGCGAACTCGGGAATGTCGAAGCTCACTTCCGCATTGCCATCGGGACCGACGGTGACGATGCCCGAATACAGCGCCAGCGGCTTCTGTGTCGGCGGCGAGCCCTGCAGCTCGGCTCCTCCGGAGTCACCGCCGGAGCGGATCTGGCCGCGCGAGCCCTGCATGCCGTCGATCAGCTGACCATAGAGATCGCGGATCTCCGCCGAGAGCTGGCGCTGGCCGAGATAATAATCGTCCGGCGCCGGCGGCTTGTAGTTGGTGAGATTGAGAATGCCGACATCGACGGCGGCGATCACGATCTTGGCGTCCTCGCCGGGATTGAGCCCGCCGACCTTGACCGGGATCTTCAACGCCGAGCCCGGCCGGACCAGCGCCGGCGGCGTCAGCGCGACATTCAACGTGCGCGCCGATTTGTCGATGCCGAACCAGGCGACGCCGAGTGCCCGGCCCGGCATGCGCTGCGCGGCCGCATCAAGCGGACGGCGGAGCGTGGTCACGACATAGGCGCCCGTGCCCCAGTCCTTGCCGACGGCAAGCTTGACCTGGTTGGTGCCTTCCTTGACCTCGGTGGTCTGCGTCGTCAGCAGGCGGTCACCGAGCACGTTGACCGTCAGCTTGCCCGCGGTGCGCGCATTCACCGTGACGACCATGGTGTCGCCCGACTGATATTGCGGCTTGTCGAGCGAGGTCTCCAGCAGATCCGGCGTATCGGCGCTGCCCTCGGTGTACCAGCCGACATCGAACTGCAGCGACGTCACCGGCCCATCGGCGTCGGCCGACTTGACGTCGAGCCGATAGCGCCCGGGCTCCGGCTGAAAGCTCAGCCGCGCCGGCTTGTTCGCCGCGATCGTGACGTCGCCATCGCCGACGCGCTTGGTTGATTTGACCGGCTCGTATTCCCAGTACGAGTTCTGCCGGTACCACTGATAACGCGACTCGATCTTCAGGAGCTCGTAGCGCAGCCCGCTGCGCGCCAGCGTCTTGCCCTCCGGCGAGACGAACACGATGTCGAACTCGGCCTTGTCGCCCTCGGCGACGCTCTTGTCCGTAAACGACGGCTTGATGCCGATCTGGGCCGCATTCGGCGCCACCGGCACGGTCAGCTTGCGCTCGACGGCGCGGCCGCCGGTCTCCGCCATCCGCACGAAGATCTGCGCCTCCTGCGGCCGGCTCGACGACGGCGGCTTCGGCAGGCTCACGGGGAACGTCGCCGCGCCCTTGTCGTCGGTCTCGGGCAGCCCCTCGATCGGCGTGCGCTCGTTGGAGGCGCTCTGCTCGTCGGCGACGCCGAACTGATAACCCGGAAAACCAGGGCGCTCGGACGCGGTCGTCACCAGCAGGTCGCCCTCGAGCTGCAGGCCGGAGGCGGGCGCGCCATAGAGGAAATGGCCGTCGACCTTCACCTCCACCGGAGCATCAGCCTTGATCTGCTTGTCCTTGGACGACAGATCGAATTCCAGCCGCTCGGGGACGTAGTCCTCGACCATGAAGGTGGTCTCGCCGACCGCCGCCCCCTTCGGATCGGTGAAGGCGCGCACGCGGTAGGTCCCGGTCGGCACCGCCGAGTTCAGCGCCACGCTGAGCGAGCGGCCGCCGGCGCCCTGGTCGGGCAGCACGGCGCGGCGGAATTCGACGCCGTCGGGGCGCTCGACGACGAGCGTCAGCGGCACGCCGGTCATGGCATTGCCCTTGCCGTCGCGCAGCAGCGCGGTGAGATAGACCGTCTCGCTGGAGCGATAGACGCCGCGCTCCGAATAAACGAACGCATCCGGCCCGGCCGGCGCCTCGCGGCCGGCAACGCCGCGGTCCGACAGATCGAACGCCGAGGTCTTCAAGCTCAGGAAGGCGTAGTCGGCCTTATCGCCCGACACCGTCAGCATCGCCGGCGACAGCCCGCCCTCGCCCTTCGCGAGCCCCGACTCGAATAGCACGTGGCCGGCCTCGTCGGTCTTGCGCGTCGCCAGGATCTCGTTGTTGCGCGCCACCAGCCGCACCTCGGCGCGCGCCACCGGATCGGTCGACGCGAGCGAGTTGACGAACACGTGGATGCCGTCATTGCCGGAGAAGGCCGCGAGGCCGAGATCGGAGACGATGAACCATTGCGTCGCGAGTTGGCCACCGCCGTCCTCGTCGCTGTTGCCGCTGGCTCCGCCCTTCGGCGCCGCCGTCATCACATAGACGCCCGGCTGCATGTCGCTGAGCGCCTGGTCGACCGGGAAGGCCGTCGTGACGTCCTGGTTCAGGGTCATCGCGGTCGAAAGCTCGCCGCTCCACACCCTCATGCCGCGTTCGTTGCCGAGATCGGTGAGCTGGTAGCTCGACAGCGGCCGCTGGAAGTCGCTGTCGATGACGGTGTTGATCAGATTGCGATCGCCGATCCGGAACACCTGGATGTTGACGGCGGGCGTGTTGACGCTGACCAGCGGAATGCCCTTCTGCCCGGTGCGCGGCAGCACGTAGGCCTTGCCGGTGAAGCGCACGAACGGCTTGCGGTCGCGGACATAGATGTTGAACTCGGCCGATTTCGGCAGGCTCTCCTTGACACCTGACGGCAGGCCGGCGCGCAGATTGATGTTGTAGCGCTCGCCATGCTTGAGCCCCTCGACGCAGAGCTGCTTGTCCTCCGAGGTCAGCGCCGGCTTGTCATTGCCGGCCTGCGCCACGAAGGGCGAGAAGTCGGTGCGCTTGGCGAGATCCTCGGAGAACTGGAAGCAGGCGCGCGGGCTCGCCGAGTCCGAATCCACCGTGTAGTCGAGCAGCTTGAAGCCGTGCTCGTCGCGCATCCGCTCATATTGTCCCCTGATATCGGCGACCTCGCGCAGCTCCAGCGACATCCGCAGCGTATCCAGCGCCGGCCGCCACAACTTGCGCTCCGCCATGGTCTTGCCGAGCACCGCGAGCGCATCCGCCTCCTCGCCGGCATTGCCGGCGCGCTGATAGGCGAGATAGGCCGCGGTCGAGGCGCGCTCCAGCAGGAAGGTCTGCTCGGAGGTGTTGATCGGCTTGATCTGGTTCAGCACGGTGCGCGCCAGCCGCAGCCAGTTGACGGAATCCTCGGGCGCCGCGGTCGCGATCTGGCCGAGGATCTGCAATCCGGTGCGCAGATCGTTGCGCCGCAGCGCCGCGTCGGCGTCGGTGCGCAAGGTCGCCAGCGGCTTATTCACCGCCCCCGCCTCGCTCTTGATCTGGGCCTCCAGCTTGATCGCGGCATCCGCGAGATCGTCGCGCTTGAACGCCTTGTCGGCGGCCAGCGCGGCGGAGCCTGCGGAGACCAGGCCAAGCGCCATGACGGCGCAGACGACGGCGGCGCGAACCAGACCGATCATGGGACAGCTCCTTGGGGCAAGGCGATGGGGGCGGCTCTTCGGCACCCCCGAGAGGGTGCCCGTGTTTGGCCGATTCGTGGCGAGAATGGACGCGAAATGGTGACGGACTGATGGCAGCGGTTGCAGCCGCCACGGCCGCGGGACGCCGCCGCGGTCATCCGCCCGGCGCGCGGTCTCAAAACTTCTGTTCATCAACGGCAATTCACAGCGCATGGCATACCGGCAAAGGCCGCGACGCCCCGGTCAGGGCGCCTCCGGCGGGCGAACGGGGCCAGATGACCCTCCTCCGCCTCCGCTTGGTCGCCGCCGCCCCGTTCCCGGTTCGCTCACTCTTGGCGAAACCAAAGATTTTTCATATGACCCGTGCTATGGACTTCGGCGCCGGGCTGGCTCGCCCGCCGGCGCCGATTCCGTAAATCGGCCGGCAGGTCCGTTCACATACGGCCGGTCACGTCGAGACGACGGTCCCATAGCTCAACTGGATAGAGTAGCGGATTTCTACTCCGCGGGTTGCAGGTTCGAGTCCTGCTGGGATCGCCACGTCGGCTTGTGCGACGATCGCCCGCTGCCGGCGTTCGTCTACGGCATCCTGACTATCGATCCGAATGCGATCGTCAAATCGATCCGTTTCAAACAATGCCGGTGATCCTCACCATCGTGGAGGAGTACGATGTTTGCCCCCGCGCTCCTTGGGGTGAAGCGAAGGCGTTGCGCGACCGCGGGCAGATGACGCGCTCAAGACCGGCTTCTCAAGGCACACGGCTCGTGTGGACTTCTTTGCTCGTCGAGATTGCTATCGGCGCTTTCTACCGCTTAGATCTCACCTTTCATGATGCTCAAGGGGCTTGCTATGGGGCGGCGATTTGGTGTGGTGGCAACGTTGTGTTCCCTGGGTCTAATTAGCGGCAGTGCCCCCACCTTCGCGGGTGAGGCGGATACAAGCCGGGTTCTGGAAAAACTTGCTGCGTTGGAGGCGCGGGTCGCCAGTCTAGAAATCGAGAACCGCAATTACAGACGCAGACTGGCGGGCGTTCAGCGTCACTCCGAGGGGCTTACCCCTGCCGGGTCCGAGCGAATGACGACGCCGGATCGACCGCTCAAAGTTGCGGCACCGGAACATTTCCGCGCACCTTCGTCGGATTGGACTGGCGTCTTCTGGGGAGTCTCTGCAGGCGGCGCAGCGACCCGATCGTCGACCTCCTTAAGTGAGCGAAACGCGTTATCGAGTCCGGGCTTCCTGAACGGCTACGACACGTCTGGTGTCACAAGTCCAACAAGCGGCGCCGGAGGCTTTATCGACGTGTTTGCTGGCGCGGATGTGCAGTGGTCGCGCTTTGTCATCGGAGGCCAACTCGAAGCCAGCATGTCCGACCTGAACTTCAGCTCCTCGGGCACCCGCTCCTTAACCTATTTCGATCAAAACGGGCCGACAGGAATCACGGCGAGCGCAAACTACCGGCCCCAGGTATCATCGCGGTGGATGAGCTCTGCATTGGTGCGAGCCGGCGTCCTCCTGGATGAGAGCACCCTCGTCTACGGACTCGGTGGATGGACCTTCGCACAATTCGAGGCGCGAAATATCACGGACAATCCCTTACTCCAGCCGAAAGAGACGTTTTGGGTGAACGGACCGACAGGCGGAATCGGAATTGAACGGAGCATAGGTTCAAACTGGCGAGTCCGGGCCGAATATCGTTACACAAAATTCGAGAAGGCGCGGACCGAGGATCAGTTTGCATTCATATCTAGCCCGTCGTCGCAAACCTATTCTCGGTCGACCCAGTTTGACCACTCGATGCAATCTGGCCGCATCGGCTTCGCGTATGCGCTCAATCCACTTCAATAAGCGGTGCGGCCCGGAGCCGGCCTCAGTTGGGAAGCCGGCACTTCAACCGGCGTCACTTCACTCTGATTGAGCAGGCAATCCAGAACGTGAGCGAATACGTCACTTCGATAGCAGCAGCGGTGAAACAACAGAGTGACCAACGAAATATGCTAGAGCATGGCAGCGCTCAGACGTGCACGCTCAAAGGCCTGCGCCACGGAAGTCGTAGAATTACGGAATAGTCTGATTTATGCAGCCCGATTAACGGTCGTCGAACAAATTGCATCAATTCTCCCGCCAGCTTCTCGGTCTGGACAAGCTCATCAGGAGCGCTGGACCTTGGGAACAAGTACCGTTGGGAGTTTGAAGTGCTGTTTCGTTCGAATGCGCGCTCGGATGCCGAAGCGCAGCTCGCGGCTCTCCACCGCGCCATGGCCGTCATCGAATTTCGGATGGACGGGACCATCATCACCGCCAACCAGAACTTCCTGGATGCATTGGGTTACGGGCTCGACGACATCAGGGGCAAGCACCACGGCATGTTCGTGGAGCCCTCCGAGCGTGACAGCGCCGCTTACCGCGAGTTCTGGGCCGCGCTGAATCGCGGTGAGTTCAAGGCTGCCGAGTTCAAGCGCATCGCCAAGGGCGGTCGCGAGATCTGGATCGAAGCGTCCTACAATCCGGTGCTCGACAGCTCGGGCAAGCCGGTGAAGGTGGTCAAGTTTGCGACCGATATCACCGAGAAGCAGATGACGAGCATGGCCGCCAACTCGAAGCTGGCGGCCATCGATCGCGCCCAGGCGGTGATCGAGTTCAAGCTGGATGGCACCATCGTCGGTGCGAACGACAACTTCCTTGCTGCGCTCAGCTACCGGCTCGACGAGATCCGGGGCAAGCATCATAGCATGTTCGTCGAACCGGAGCTTCGTGACAGCCCGGCCTATCGCGAGTTCTGGACCGCACTCAATCGCGGCGAGTATCAATCAGGCGAATACAAGCGGCTTGGCAAGGGTGGCCGCGAGGTCTGGATCCTGGCCAGCTACAACCCGGTGCTCGACGCATCCGGCCGGCCGGTCGGGGTGGTCAAGTTCGCGACCGACGTCACCGCGCAGAAACTCAAGAACGCCGATCTCGCCGGCCAGATCGAGGCGATCGGCAAGTCGCAGGCCGTCATCGAGTTCAACATGGACGGCACGATCATCACGGCCAACAGCAATTTTCTGCACGCGGTCGGCTACACCCTGCCGGAGATCCAGGGCAAGCATCACAGCATGTTCGTTGAAGCCTCCGAGCGGGACAGTCCGGCCTACCGCGAGTTCTGGACGAACCTGAATCACGGCCAGTATCAAGCGGCCGAATACAAGCGCGTCGGCAAAGGCGGCAAGGAAATCTACATCCAGGCGTCCTATAACCCGATCCTCGATCTCAACGGACGCCCCTTCAAGGTCGTGAAGTATGCGACCGACGTCACCCGGCAGGTGTTCGTCCGCATGGGCAACGAGCGCGTCCGCGCGATGATGGAATCGGTCGCAGCCGGCGCCGAAGAGCTCAATGCCTCCGTGCGAGAGATCGCTGAAGCCATGACGAAGTCGCGAGAGACCGCCATGGGCGCGGTCGATCGCGTGGCAGCCGCCGATGCCCAGGCTCACCGATTGTCTGACGCCTCCCAGGCCATGAGCGGGATCGTCGAGCTCATTCACAGCATCACCGGCCAGATCAATCTGTTGGCTCTGAACGCGACGATCGAATCGGCCAGAGCCGGCGAAGCAGGAAAAGGTTTTGCGGTCGTCGCCTCAGAGGTGAAGAACCTGGCGACCCAAGCCAAGAACGCCACCGACAAGATCTCGCACGAGATCGAGAGCCTCAATAACATCTCGGGAGGGGTGGTCACGTCCCTCGGATCGATCAAGCAGGCCATCCAGAACGTGAGCGAATACGTCACATCGACCGCAGCAGCCGTGGAAGAACAGAGCACCGTGACCAGCGAAATGTCATCGAGCATGGCGCGCGCTGCGTCTGAAGCTCAGGCTCTTTCTTCGCGCGCAGCGTGACGATGTTCTCTCCGGAGCCTGCTGAGTGAGGCTCGTTGGAAGATGAACCATATAGACCCGGCCCGCGGACTTCTCCGCAGGCCGGGCCAGTGCTTCAGATTGACCGGGCCGCTCTAGGCTCCCACGTCATCATCCCATTCGCGACCACGCATTCAGCCAGACTGCCGGACTGGAGATGCCGCGAAGGGCGGCGCCGCGGGCTGTCACGAAGGACGACGAGCCGTCGAGGAAGTGCTGGTTGAAGGTCGGGATGCTCGCCGGGAACACCTCGATGTCGCCGCCCACCGGATGAATCTCGACCTCCTGCCCGGGAACGGCGACGCTCCCCAGCGCAACCGCGTAGTTGCTGTCGTCCACCCGGTTCACCACGATGATCACGCGCCTGAAATTGTTCGGCACGTTGACGCCGGCCGCGGTCGCGGCCGACGTGCCGGCGGCGTTGACGACGACGATCTGGGTGTCATCCGCAAAGGTCGAGACGTTGTTGTTGGAGACGATCTTTTCCATGAAAATCCTCAAGTCGAGTTGGGAGCCTGCACGGACGCGTGGCCACGGCGCGGCTCCCGGCCGACGCGGCAACGCCGACGACGCCGAGCCGCAACCGCGGACACCAGCGTTGTCGAAACCGGATGATGGATGTGAGGGAGGAGCCTGACGCGCGCCGTCGCGGACGGGCGACGATCAAAGGCAGGGTGCCATAAGACACCTGATTTGCCCGACGGCGCAAGGGCGAGTTCGCGATTTCAGAAGCGTCCTGGTCCGTTCATTCGGGCCTGGGGGTCCGAAGTCGCTCGCTGCTCGCAATCACGTGTTGGTGCTGCATGCCCCCATGGCACCGGCCGCAAGGCGATCGCATGTGACGTTCGCTGCCTTGTGCTCGTCTCTTTCATCGTCATGGCCGGGCTCGTCCCGGCCATCCACGTCGTCCGGCATGCTGAGAACGACGTGGATGCCCGGGACAAGCCAGGGCAGGACGGAGTCACTAACGGGCAGGATCGTTGAGCGGGCACTCTCACTACGAGCTGTCCCCGCGAACGCGGTGGTTGCCGCTCGCCCTCGCAGTCGCCTCGTCCCCGCCACGCCTTGCCATCGTGACGCCACGGTGCCGCCGCGCGCGGCATTCATGTCTGACCGCGTCCACGTGCGGCAGGCTGGACGTGCAAACACGCATCGCCGTCCTGGACCAACGTGGGCTTGAGAGCCAGTCTTGGGGGGACAGTCTTGGCGAAGCACGAAGCATCTCGGTTTCTGGTCCGGCTCCTGCGCTCGCGCTTGCGCGACCATCGGACCGAGCTATCCGAGCTGCGTCGCCACATCCGGCCGGGCGACATCGTCTGCGACGTCGGCGCCAACAAGGGCAGCTTCCTGTATTGGCTGGCGCGGTGGTCCGCGCCCGGGCGGGTGATCGCCTTCGAGCCGCAGCCGGACCTCGCCCACGGCCTGACCCGGCTGTGCAGCCAGTTCGCGCTCGACAACGTGGTGATCGAGCCGCGCGCCGCCTATTCCTGCACCAGCCGCAAGACGCTGTTCGTGCCCGAGGGACATCAGCCCGGGGCATCGCTGCTGCAACCCGCCGAGAGGTCGAAGCCGATCGCGGTGCAGACCGTCGCGCTCGACGATTACCTGCCCGCGACCGGGCATGTCTCCGCGATCAAGATCGATGTCGAAGGCGCCGAGCTCGACGTGCTGCGCGGCGCCGAGCGCACGTTGCGCCGCTGCCGGCCCCTGCTCGTGGTCGAATGCGACCGCCGCCTCGCCACGATCGACCGGGTGAGGCAGACCTTCGCACTGCTGCTCGGCCTCGGCTATCGCGGCGAATTCCTGGACCGCGGCCGGCTGCTGCCGCTGTCGGCGTTCGATCCCGAGGTTCACCAGCGCGCCGACGGCGAATGGTTCTGGAAGCGCAAGGACTATTGCAACAACTTCGTGTTCCGGAGCGTGGACGCGCACGCCTCGTGAGCGACGGCTGTTGCCTGTGAGTAAAGCTCGCGGCCGCCGTCATGGCCAATTGTCCGAATAGTCCAACCCGAACGCTCACTGCCAGTCCGCGTGAGGTGGCTCTCACCGGGTCTGGTGCCCGTGGCTGCCCCTCACCCCAGCCCTCTCCCCGTGAAGAACGGGGAGAGGGAGCGCACCGACATCGCCGCGCCGACCTTCGTCCCGGTCTCCAATAACAACATGCTCATGGCCGATGTGCAGCGTCGCCCTCGGCGTCAGACCCTCATGGTGAGGAGCGCCGGCTTCGGCGCGTCTCGAACCATGAGGCCCCCTAGGGATCACCGAGCCATCGGCATCACGAAACGCCCGGAACAGTCGGTTGAAACCATTTCCTCCTCGTGACGAAAACGTCCTGAAACACGGCGCCGGCATCCTTGCTTCATTCCACTGACCCCCGGGGGATTGCCGATGACCGCGTTGCTGAGCTTCATTTTCGAGTCCTACTGCCTGAGCTGCCGGGCGATGTATCCGGAGCTCGACGCCGGCCGTACGCCCCCGGCGGAATGATCACCAGGGTTCGGCCGCCCGCGGCCAACGGCAAGGTCCGCGCCCCCCGTTAAGCTTTCCGCTTCAGCTTAACGCCGGCTTCCATTTGACGCCCGCGCCTTCATCCGCCACGTCGTGGCGATGGAGCTTTGACATGTTTGAATTGGTTGTTTTGACCGCGATCTGTTGCATTGCCGCCGTTGCCGTCGTGACCTTTTATCAGCGGCGCCAGGACGTCCTGTACGGCCCCTATATCGAGGACGTCGCCAGCGGCCCGGCGCTCCGCGACGAAGGGATCGAAGCCTCCTCGTCCTGATCCCAAGGCGCACATCCGCGAAGCGCCCGCACTCCGGTGAGTTTCTCGCCGACGACGCGTCGTCGCGCGTCAGCGGTCAAAGGCTGCGGCCATGCCCGTCACTGATCAGCGCGTCGAGCCGGTCGGGGCTGATGTTCTGGCCGCCCGGCGTCTGGATGCTCACGCAGGCGGCGCCCAGCCGCAGATAGGTGTTGGCCGTGAGCAGCGCGTCCTGCGCGCTACGGCACCGGATGGTGGCGATCGCGTTGATATTCTCGGCACGGACGGTGAACGACGCGGCAGCCATGAAGAGCCCGTGAGCAGCTAGCGGCAGGATGAAGCCGAAGCTTATGCAGTGCGGCCTGACGGTCTCATTGAGCTGGATCAAACGGCCAGCGCGCCCCGCCGGCCGGACATCCCATGGTGCCGCAGCCCCAGGCTCAGCCCCGGTTCAGCGACAGGCTGATGCGGGTGACGATGCCGTCCCAGTCGCGCTCCCAGGCGCGGGGATAGTTGATCAGCACGCAGTGCACGTAGCCGCCGGCGAAGTTGCAGCGATTGTACCAGACATAGTCGCCCTTGTAGCTCGACACCGCGAAGAAGCGCGAGGTCACGCGCTTGTACTGGATGTTCGGCGGCGGATTCTTCCTGGCGAGGAACCGGGCCGGCGATTCGCCGTCGCTGGGCGCCGACTGCACCGTGAGATTGGCGCGGCCGTCTGAGGTCTGGAAGCGCTGACCGTAGCCGTCGGGCCGGCCGGCGGTGTCGCTGAAGATCGAGGCGGGAATGTCGACCGAGGTGCCGGTCTCCGGAATCCGGTAGGTGGTCCAGCGCACCGGCTCGGCCTGCGCGGCGGCGCTCGAGCTGGCGGCAAGGGTCAGAAGCGCCAGAGCCCTGATCATCGAAGTCATGTTCATCGTCCCGAACGGCATGGAGAGATCCGAGGTTAGCCCGTCTTCGCGGCCCCGCGAAGGCAGGTCTCCGCCCCCGCCGTGGAGAACGCGCAGCACCGCCGCGAGGTTCATGATCGGCGGCGCCCTCGTCGCGCACATGCCGGCAGCCGACTCACCCTGCAATGCCGCAGGCGTCCAACACGCTTTCGGAGGCCGGGATGACCTCCAGCGCCCCAGGTGACTCATGCGCAGTCGATCCCGTTTTCCCAGGGACATCAGCCGCCTCGGCGCGATCAGGTTGACTCCATCAAAAATTTCGCTTGCTATTTTTCCGAATTTCGGAAATGATGCGGCTGTCCCGTCCTCGTGAGAGGGACGCTTCGCGATCGTCACGAACGTGGAGGGCGGGATGCGGTGGCCGCCATCGGTCGCAGCGTGCTTCGATGCGCGCGGACGAACGACAGGTGGCGGACGTGAAGACGCGTGGTCCTGGCGCCCCGACGCTGGCGCTAAGCCCTTGGGTGATGATGATCCCCGGGGGCGACGGTGGCTAAACAGCCGGACACCGAGGAGAGCGCGAGATAAGCGTTAAAACCACCGCGCAGGGAATGCCGGGTTGCCCGGCTCGACCTGTGGTGACTGCCGCCTGCTTTATTTTCTGCAGGCGGGCCATGGGTTGCGGCCAGCGCCCGGCATTCCCTGCGCCCTCTTCTTTCGATGGGGGTTTCTTCAAGAAGACCTGGGCCTGCGGGGCCGCGGGACCGTTGATGCTTGCTTGTGACATATTCGTCATATCCGATGCCCGACATCGGCTGTTGTCGCGGCGGCACCGCGCTTGGGCGGCGAGGATTGTGCGGCCGTTGTTTGACGGGTGCATCCACAGCGAGATGGCGCCGGCGATCTTTTGGGGCTGTCGACCACATGATACCGGTCATGCCATCGATGCCCCTCGAATCCGAGGCCGCTCCGCCACAGGCGTTAAGCTTTCGCCACATATCGGTCGGCGGCGAGATGAGCAGCCCGGATACTTCGAGTTGCTTTTGCAACCCGGCCCTTGGCGCCCGCGCGACATGCTCGGCGCGGAGCGCGCGACATCGCAAATGCGCGTCCACGCAGCAATTAAGCTTAAGAACGTGCGATGCGCCGTCGCAACAACCTGCTCGTTTCATTCAGCAGCCGTGACGTGCAACAATACTGAGCGCAACTTTCATCAACCTCAGATTTATTTAACTGATCTTTTACTTTCCTCAACTTCGCCCCAAATTTTGCACGATGCTGGGTTCCACTTTCATAATTAGAACTCTTCTCAGGCCCTACAAAAAGGCCGACCCAGAAAGGGTTCTAATAGCCTCGGATATACTTTCATCACTCACTCTCCGTCTTCGTTTCGCGTACAGAGGTCCAACAATGACAACCCTGACAAAGGCTCTCCCGACCCACATCGAAGAGACCCGCATCGACTCCGAGAAGCTGCGGACGATCCTGATGCTGTGCGCCGCCACGGCGTTCGGCTTCTTCCTTCATTCGACCTACGGTCTCGATCTCAGCTACGCCTTCTTCTGATTTGATCAGTCCGCCGGCATCACCGGCCGGACTCTTCATTGCCGGACGCGATCGTCGTCCTCTCAGGCTCGCGGGGTCATGGATCGCCCCGCGCGTCGCCTTTCCCGAGTGTCACGCGAACATCACGGCGAGTGCCGCCGCCACAGGCTGATCGCGCTTTTGCACAGCCTGGCCGCGCTGCTCCCACAATTTCGCCGCGACCACGCGAGACGCTCCAGAGTGTAAAGAGTTCGCTTGGTTGAGGACGAGTAGCGTCATGCGTTCGCCAGTCTATGATCTCTACCAGATGAAGCAGGATCGCTTGCCGAAGGGCGCCCGTTCGGCATGGCTGCGCACGCGGCCCAACGAGCCGCCGCCGGCGGCCGATGACTGGATCTTCGTCGGCAAGGAGCGGCATCCCAGCCGCTGGACGATTGCCGAGATGACCGAAAAGGGCACCTGCTATCGCGAGATTCCGATCTGGCTGTCGAGCCGGCGCAGCATGATGGCGTCGACGTCCGACAACGCCGTGCAGACGCCGGCCGCCTGAGCCGCGCCGACGCTAGGCCAGCTTCACGCCGTAATAGTCGTCGACCTTGCGGCCGGTCGCGAGGTCGCCCCAGTCCCACTCGCGCTCGTCGGAATATTTCGGCGCGCCGCGAAGCTGGTCCTCGGTCACCCCGGTGACATAGCCGCCGAGCCGCGTATCGTATTTCAACGACTGCCACGGCAGCGGATAGTGCTCGTTGCCGAGCCCGAGAAAGCCGCCGAAGGCGAGCACCGCGTAGGACACCCGGCCGCTGAGCTTGTCGATCATCACCCGCTCGATCGTGCCGATCTTGTTGTCGTCAGCGCCAAAGACGGCCGTCCCTTCGACCTTGTCGCTGCCGATCAGATTACCATATTCGCTACGGTCGAGCATTGATGTGTCGAGCATGGACGTCATGTCAGCCTCCGTTGATTGAGACAGGAAACGTGCGGCCACCAAGCTGCGTTCCGCGCTCTTGTTGTCGCATCACTCCGCGTCCGATGACGGGCTGCCCTGCCCCTCCGGATCGCGCGTCGCCTCATGCGTCGGAGATTGGGGCGACGTCGTCTGGTGGGCGCGCTGAGCCCGCTCCTTGTCGGCCGGCTGCTCCTCGCCGCGTCCGGTCCTGACGATCCCCTGGTCGTGCTGTGCCATCGGAGTCTCCTGTTCGATTTCAGCTAGTGGAGGACGTCGAGCGGAACGCGGCAGATCTCGTCCCCCTCTTCATTGGTCACCAGCACCGCATAGTTCTGATTACGCAGCTCCGGATGATCCGCCGCCAGCTGCCGCGCGATCACGTCGGCCGAGTCCATCGCCTCGACGTCGCCCGGGAGCTCGACGTAGCGCTCGTTTGCGATCGGCTCGCTGTTCGTCAAATCAAAGTGATAGAAGGGCATCGTCCAACCGCTGATGTTGCGCATGCCCAAACGACGCCGGCAGACGGCTTTCGTTCCCTGACCGCAGCGCCTGAGCCAATCGGTCACAAGGCCCCGGCCGACCGCCGCTGTTTTGCAAAACCGGGACGAACGTTCGCCGCCCACGCTCGTTGTCGACCACCCTCAAGCGGAGCAAGCGCATGGCAGACGATCGCAGATCTTCGTTATCCCGCCGCCAGATGGTCGGCGGCACTGCGACCCTCGCGGCCGCCTCATTGACGACAGCCGCAGCGAAAGGACGTGAAACGATGGCCGAGGACTCCAGGACCGCCGAACGATCGGTCGACCCGACCGACAAATACCCGAAGCCGCCGTTCGAGCGTCAATCACAGCCATGGCCCGGCCTGGCGAGCAAAATGTCTCCGCGGCCTGATCACGGCGAGACCAGCTACAAGGGATCCGGACGGCTCGCGGGGCGCAAGGCGCTGATCACCGGCGGCGACTCCGGCATGGGACGCGCGGCGGCGATCGCCTATGCCCGCGAGGGCGCCGACGTCGCCATCAACTATTACCCGACCGAGGAGCCGGACGCCCAGGAGGTCGTCGCCCTGATCCAGGCGGAAGGACGCAAGGCGGTGGCGATTCCCGGCGACCTGCGCGACGAGCGGTTCTGTCAGCAATTGGTGCAGCAGGCCGTCGAGGCACTCGGCGGTCTGGACATCGTCGTCAACAACGCCGCACGCCAGCAGGCGCGTCAGTCCATCCTCGACGTCTCCTCGGAGGATTTCGACGCGACCATGAAGACCAACATCTACGCGCCGTTCTGGATCATCAAGGCCGCGCTGCCCCACCTGAAGCCGGGTTCGGTGATCATCGGCACCTCCTCGGAGCAGGCCTACGATCCGTCTCCGGATCTGTATGACTACGCGCAGACCAAGGCTGCCACGATGAACTACGTCAAATCGCTGGCCAAGCAGCTCGGTCCGAAGGGCATCCGCGTCAACGCCGTGGCTCCCGGTCCGATCTGGACGCCGCTGCAGGTGTCCGGCGGTGCGACGATGGAGAAGCTGGAGAAGTTCGGCGGCCAGACGCCGCTCGGCCGTCCAGGCCAGCCGGCGGAACTGGGGTCGATCTACGTGCAGCTCGCGGCCGCCGACGCGAGCTACGCCAACGGCCAAGTCTACGGCTCGTCGGGAGGGTCCGGGCAGCCCTGAGGGTGCCCTCACGCTCAAATGCGGGTGGTGGGCTGCGGAAGCGAATAGGCCTCCGTATGAACCTGGCGGATCGTCGTCACGGCTGCGACCGCTGACGCCACGCTGAACGCGGTCAGCAGCGCGATGAGAATGGTGCGGGGAGTCATGAATGCGTCCTCCATTGGCCTCGCTACTCGCCGGGCGATGTCGCCCTTCGCCGGATGACAGGGGCGGTCTCGCCATCGAGCCAGTCCTGCTCGACGGCCAGTGCACGCCAGCTTTCAGCCATCCGCGTATAGCGACGGAACGCGGGATCACCTTCGGCTCGCTCCGCGAGATGAAGACAGTTGTCGGCGTTTTCTCTGAAGAGATCTGATTGCTTCATACGAAATAGCTGGGAGGCGACCGGCACCGCCACAACCCGGGTTACACGATCTTAATCTTCGTGGAACGCCCTCCAATCCGATGACGTTCGTCCGGAACCTCCTCCTGGTTCCAGGTAAAAACTTTCCCGGATCCGTTAGGAACGAGTTTCGCAGGAATGAGTTGAGCCGCTTGTGCCGGGTTCGAGCGGTTCCATTAGCCCTTGAAGTCGGCATGCAGCTTGATTTGAGAGGTGGTCGCGGGCTTGTATGCCGCTGACCTTCAGACTCGGAATCGAGTTGGCCAATGTGCTGCCCCGGGGGAACTACATGAGCGATCTCGATCCAGCTGAGAGCCCGTTGCCCGCGCGACAAGGATTTGGTCGGCACGGCAACGGAACCGATATGCCCAACGCCAGCCAGGATCTGCTTCGGGCGCTTCAGGCCATGCGGTCAGGCGACTTCTCCGTTCGCATGGGCGGCGACTATCTCGGCATCGACGGCAAGATCGCCGACACGTTCAACGAGATCATTGCCGCGAACGAGAGAATGGCGCAGCAGCTCGAACGCGTCGGCCAGGTGGTCGGCCGCGAGGGCAAGACCCGGCAGCGGGTGAGGTTCGGCATCGCCAGCGGCTCCTGGTCCGACATGGAGAGCTCCGTCAATACGCTGATCGACGATCTGCTCTGGCCGACCCGCGAGGTGACGCGTGCGGTCGCCGCGGTGGCCCAGGGCGACCTGCTGCAGACCGTGAAGCTCGACGTTGACGGCCGGCCGCTCGGCGGCGAGTTCCTGCAGTCGGCGACCATCGTCAATACGATGATCAAGCAGCTCAGCGTCTTCACCTCCGAGGTCACCCGCGTGGCGCGCGAGGTCGGCACGGAAGGCAAGCTCGGCGGCCAAGCGCAGGTTCCGGAGGTGACGGGCGTCTGGAAGGACCTCACGGAGAGCGTCAACTCCATGGCCAACAACCTCACCGGCCAGGTCCGCAACATCGCGGAGGTCACGATCGCGGTGGCCAATGGTGACCTCTCCAAGAAGATTACGGTCGACGTCCGCGGCGAGATTCTGCAGCTGAAGGAGGCCATCAATACGATGGTCGATCAGTTGCGCTCCTTCGCGTCCGAGGTGACGCGCGTGGCGCGTGAGGTCGGCACCGACGGCAAGCTCGGTGGTCAGGCCATCGTTCCCGGCGTCGCCGGCACCTGGAAGGATCTGACCGACTCCGTCAACGCGATGTGCGGAAATCTGACCGCGCAGGTGCGCAACATCGCCAACGTGACCACGGCCGTGGCGCGCGGCGACCTGTCGCGCAAGATCACGGTCGACGTCCGCGGCGAGATCCTCGAGCTGAAGGACACCATCAACACGATGGTCGACCAGCTCAACGCATTCGCCTCCGAGGTAACGCGCGTGGCGCGTGAGGTCGGCACCGAGGGCAAGCTCGGCGGCCAGGCGCAGGTGCCCGGCGTCGCCGGCACCTGGAAGGACCTGACCGACAACGTCAACTTCATGGCCTCCAACCTGACGGCGCAGGTCCGCAACATCGCCGACGTCGCGACTGCGATCGCAAGCGGCGACCTGTCGAAGAAGATCACGGTCAACGTCTCAGGCGAAATCCTTCAGCTGAAGGAAACGCTGAACACGATGGTCGACCAGCTCAACGCCTTCGCCGGCGAGGTCACGCGCGTCGCCCGAGAGGTCGGAACCGATGGCCGGCTCGGCGGACAGGCCAACGTGCTCGGCGTCGCCGGCACCTGGAAGGACCTGACCGAGAGCGTCAACTCGATGGCGTCGAACCTGACGGCGCAGGTCCGCAATATCGCCGAGGTGACCACCGCGGTGGCCAACGGCGACTTGTCGAAGAAGATCACGGTCGACGTGCGCGGCGAGATCCTGGAGCTGAAGGACACCATCAACACGATGGTGGATCAGCTGAATGCCTTCGCCGGCGAAGTGACGCGCGTGGCGCGCGAGGTCGGCACCGAAGGCAAGCTCGGCGGCCAGGCCATGGTGCGCGGCGTCGCCGGGACGTGGAAGGACTTGACCGACAGCGTCAACTCGATGGCCTCGAACCTGACCGGTCAGGTCCGCAACATCGCGGAGGTTGCGACCGCCGTCGCCAAGGGCGACCTGTCGAAGAAGATCACGGTCAACGTGTCAGGCGAGATCCTTCAGCTGAAGGAAACGCTGAACACGATGGTCGATCAGCTCAACGCCTTCGCCGGTGAGGTGACGCGCGTCGCCCGCGAAGTCGGCACCGACGGCAAGCTCGGCGGCCAGGCCGAGGTGCCCGGCGTCGCCGGTACCTGGAAGGATCTGACCGACAGCGTCAACTCGATGGCCGGCAACCTGACGGCGCAGGTCCGCAACATCGCCGAGGTGGCGACCGCCATCGCCGGCGGCGACCTGTCGCGCAAGATCACAGTCGACGTGCGCGGCGAGATCCTGAGCCTGAAGGAAACGCTGAACACGATGGTCGATCAGCTCAACCGCTTCGCGGGCGAGGTGACGCGCGTGGCGCGCGAGGTCGGCACCGAGGGACGGCTGGGCGGCCAGGCCAACGTGCCCGGCGTCGCCGGCACATGGAAAGACTTGACTGACAGTGTCAACTCGATGGCCGGCAATCTCACCGCGCAGGTCCGCAACATCGCCGAGGTGACCACGGCCGTGGCGCGCGGCGATCTCTCGCGCAAGATCACGGTCGACGTGAAGGGCGAGATCCTGGAGCTGAAGAACACCATCAACACCATGGTCGATCAGCTCAATGCGTTCGCGTCCGAAGTGACGCGCGTCGCCCGTGAGGTCGGCACCGAGGGCAAGCTCGGCGGCCAGGCTCAGGTGCCGGAAGTTGCCGGCACCTGGAAGGACCTCACCGACAGCGTCAACTTCATGGCCTCGAACCTGACCGCCCAGGTCCGCAACATCGCGGAAGTTGCCACGGCGATCGCGGGCGGCGATCTGTCGAAGAAGATTACCGTCGACGTCCGCGGCGAGATCCTGCTGCTGAAGGACACCTTGAACACGATGGTCGAGCAGCTCCGCTCGTTCGCGGCCGAAGTCACGCGCGTCGCGCGCGAGGTCGGCACCGAGGGCCGGCTCGGCGGCCAGGCGGTGGTGCCCGGCGTCGGCGGTACCTGGAAGGATCTGACCGACAACGTCAACCTGCTCGCGGCGAACCTGACGACGCAGGTCCGCAACATCGCAGAGGTGACGACCGCCGTGGCGCGCGGCGATCTCTCGCGCAAGATCACCGTCGACGTGAAGGGCGAGATCCTCGAGCTGAAGAACACGATCAACACGATGGTCGATCAGCTCAACGCCTTCGCCGGCGAGGTCACGCGCGTCGCCCGCGAAGTCGGCACAGAGGGTAAGCTCGGCGGCCAGGCCCAGGTGCCCGGCGTTGCCGGCACCTGGAAGGACCTGACCGACACGGTCAACTTCATGGCCGCCAATCTGACCGAGCAGGTCCGCGGCATCGTCAAGGTCGTGACCGCCGTGGCCAACGGCGATCTGAAGCAGAACCTGACCGTGAAGTCGAAGGGCGAGGTCGCCGCCCTCGCTGAGACCATCAACAACATGACGGAGACCCTCGCGACCTTCGCCGATCAGGTCACCAGTGTCGCCCGCGAGGTCGGCGTCGAGGGTCGCCTGGGTGGACAGGCCAACGTGCCCGGCGCCGCCGGCACCTGGAAGGATCTCACCGGCAACGTCAACCTGCTCGCCGCCAACCTGACGTCCCAGGTCCGCGCCATTGCCGAGGTTGCGACCGCCGTCACCAAGGGCGATCTCACGCGAACCATTCAGGTCGATGCGCGCGGCGAAGTGTCCGAGCTCAAGGACAACATCAACACGATGATCACCAATCTCCGGCTCACGACCGATCTCAACACCGAACAGGACTGGCTGAAGACGAACCTGGCGAAGTTCACCAACATGCTGCAGGGGCAGCGGGACCTGACAACCGTCGGGCGCCTGCTCTTGACCGAACTGACGCCGCTCGTGAATGCACATCGCGGAGTGATCTACCAGGTCGAGAACGAATACACGCCGCAGCTCCGACTGCTCGCCTCCTACGCCAATGACGGCGTCTATCCGCATCGCCAGCTCGTCCAGTTCGGCGAGGGGCTGATCGGGCAATGCGTCATCGACAAGCGCCAGCGGCTGATCTCCGAAATTCCGTCCGATGTCATCCCGGTGGGATCCGCCCTGCTCCGCGCCGTCCCGAAGAACCTCGTGGTGCTTCCCGTTCTGTTCGAGAACCAGGTCAAGGCCGTGATCGAGCTGGCGTCGCTCAGCCCGTTCACGACGTCGCAGATGACGTTTCTCGAACAGCTCACCGACTCCATCGGCATCGTGCTCAATTCGATCGAGGCGACGATGCAGACCGAGGGCCTCCTCAAACAGTCGCAGCAGCTCGCTGCCGAGCTGCAGGCGCAACAGCGCGAGTTGCAGCAGACCAACGAGCAGCTTGAGCAGAAGGCCCAGCAGCTGGCCGAGCGCAACGTCGAGGTCGAACGCAAGAACCAGGAGATCGAGCAGGCCCGCCGCGCGCTCGAGGAGAAGGCGACCGAGCTCGCGCTGACCTCGAAGTACAAATCCGAGTTCCTGGCCAACATGTCGCACGAGCTGCGTACGCCGCTCAACAGCATCCTGATCCTCGGCCAGCAGCTCACCGAAAACCCCGATGGCAATCTCACGCTCAAGCAGGTCGAATTCGCCCGCACGATTCACGGCGCGGGTACCGACCTGCTCAACCTGATCAGCGACATTCTCGATCTCTCCAAGATCGAATCCGGCACCGTGACGGTTGACGCCGAGGAGATCCTCACCGCCAACCTGCTCGACACCGTCGGCCGTCCGTTCCGGCACGAGGCCGAAAACCGCCTGCTCTCCTTCAATATCGATGTCGATCCGACTCTCGCGCGCAGCATCGTCACCGACTCCAAGCGCCTACAGCAGGTGTTGAAGAACCTGCTGTCGAACGCCTTCAAGTTCACCGCCGAGGGCGGCGTCCGCCTGAAGGTCTCCGCCGCCCTCGGCGGCTGGAGCGCCGAGCATCCGGTGCTCAGCAATGCGCCCGCGGTGATCGCGTTCGAAGTGTCGGACACCGGCATCGGCATTCCCCAGGACAAGCAGAAGCTGATCTTTGAGGCGTTCCAGCAGGCCGACGCCGGCACCAGCCGCAAATATGGCGGCACGGGACTCGGGCTTGCGATCAGCCGCGAGTTGGCGAACCTGCTCGGCGGCGAGATTCATCTCCGGAGCGCGCCCGGCAAGGGCAGCACGTTCACGCTCTATCTGCCGCTTAAATATTCCGGTCCGACAACAGCGCCGCGCATCAACCAGGCAGCGCCTATTCCCTACATTCAGACCCCGGCGCTGCAGTCAGCGGCACCGCCGGAGCGCGTCGTCGAGCAATTGGCGGACGATCGTCTCAATCTGGCAGCAGGAGATACGATCCTCCTGGTGGTGGAGGATGATCCTCACTACGCGCGTGTGCTCATCGACCTCGCGCGCGACAAGGGCTTCAAGGTCCTGGTCGCCAGCCGCGGGGCCGAGGCGCTGGATCTCGCCAAGCAGTACCAGCCTGCCGCGATCTCGCTCGACGTGTTCCTGCCGGACATGCTCGGCTGGACCGTCCTGAGTCAGCTCAAGCACAACCCGCTGACGCGGCATATTCCTGTTCAGATCATCACGCTCGACGAAGACCGGCAGCATGCCCTGGCGCGCGGGGCCTTCTCCTTCGTCAGCAAGCCGACCACGACGGAAGGCGTCAGCGCGGCGCTGTCCCAGATCAAGGAATATGCGAAACCGCGCCGCAAGCGCCTGCTGATCGTGGAGGACAACGCCGCCGAGCAGATGAGCATCCGTGAGCTGCTCGGCCATGACGACATCGAGATCCTTGCAGCGGAAACCGGCGCCGGCGCGCTCGACATCATGCGCAGCGCGCCCTGCGACTGCGTCGTGCTTGATCTTCGCCTGCCGGACATGAGCGGCTTCGACGTACTCGACCAGCTGCGCTCGGACGAGACACTGTCCGGGGTCCCCGTGGTCGTCTTCACCGGCCGTGAATTGTCGGCGGAGGAAGATGCGGAACTTCACACGATCGCACGAAGCATCGTCGTGAAGGGGGTTGAATCGCCGGAGCGCCTGCTCGACGAGACCTCGCTGTTCCTGCATCGCGTGATCACGCATCTGCCGACCGAGAAGCAGCGCATGCTGGAGAAGCTGAACAGTTCCGACGAGGATCTGGTTGGCAAGACGGTGCTGCTTGTGGACGATGACGCGCGGAACATCTTTGCCTTATCGAGCGTGCTGGAACGGCGCGGCATGAAGGTGCTGACCGCGACCACCGGCAGTGAGGCCATCGAACTCGTTCAGCACAACCCGGAGATCGCGATCGTGCTGATGGACATCATGATGCCCCAGATGGATGGCTACCAGACGATTGGGGTCATCAGACAGACCCCCGCCTTCGCCCGCCTCCCCATCATCGCGTTGACCGCGAAAGCCATGAAGGGAGACCGCGAAAAATGCCTCGAGGCCGGGGCCTCGGACTACCTCGCCAAACCCGTCAACACCGAGCAGCTGCTCCTTGCCATCCGCATGTGGCTGCACCGCTGAACGGCTGAACATCATGGAACATGAGAAGGTCAACATCCTCCTGGTTGACGACCAGCCCGCGAAGCTGCTGGCCTATGAAGTCATCCTGAAGGACCTGAACGAGACTCTCGTGGTCGCGACCTCCGGCCGCGAGGCGCTCGAGATCCTGTTGAAGAACGAGATCGCCGTCATCCTGGTCGACGTCTGCATGCCCGAGCTCGACGGTTTCGAGCTCGCACAGATGATCCGCGAGCATCCACGGTTCCAGAAGATCGCGATCATCTTCATCTCCGCCGTTCAGGTCAGCGATTTCGATCGGCTGCGCGGCTATGAAATGGGCGCCGTCGATTACGTGCCGGTCCCGGTCGTCCCGGAGGTGTTGCGTGCGAAGATCAAGGTCTTCACCGAGCTCTATCGCAAGACGCGCGAGCTCGAGCATTTGAACCTCGAGCTGGAAAATCGCGTTCGCGCCCGCACCGCCGAGCTGGAGAAATCCACCGCGCGCCTGCGCGAGAGCGAGGAACGCCGCAGCATGGCCATTGCAGCCGGCCGGATGGGCTCGTGGGATTGGGACGGCATCAATGGCGACTGGATGTGGGACGAAGGTCAGTACCGCATCTTCGGCGTCACCCCTCAGGGCTTCGAGCTCAATAGCGTCAACATCATGAGCCTGCTGCATCCTGATGACGCGGAGCGTGCGCGGCACGTGCTGGCGGAGTTCGGCCGGGGCATCACGTCCTATGAGGCCGAGTTTCGGATCCAACGGCCAGATGGCGAGGAGCGCTGGTGCGTCGGAACCGCGGCGGCCACCACGGACAGATCCGGCCGCGTGATCCGCGTCAGCGGCGTCACGATCGACATCACCGAGCGCAAACGCGCCGAGGAGCGCCAGAACCTGCTGACGCGGGAGGTCGATCATCGCGCCAAGAATGCGCTGACGTTGGCGCAGTCGATCGTCCGCCTCACCAAGGCGGAGAGCGTGCGGACCTATGTCAGTGCCGTCGAAGGCCGCATCAGCGCGCTGGCGCGTGTTCACACCATCCTCTCGCTGTCGAGCTGGCAAGGCGCAGAGATCAGCCGCCTCATCGCCGAGGAACTCGCGCCCTATGCCACGGGAGGTCAGGTCGGCTTCGGGGGACCCGAGCTGCAGCTCGAGCCGGCCACGGCGCAAACGCTTGCGCTGGCGCTGCACGAGTTGGTGACCAACTCCGCCAAATACGGCGCGCTTTCGGTCCGCTCCGGCCATCTGTCGGTGCAATGGACGATCGAGCCCGATCAGCGGCTCGATCTTACCTGGATCGAAACCGGCGGACCGCTGGTCCATGTGCCGACCTCGCGCGGCTTCGGCACGCGCAGCCTGATGGCGAGCGTGGAGAGCCAGCTCGGCGGCCGCGCGTTGTTCGACTGGCGTCCCGAAGGCCTCGTCTGTCGCCTGCTTGTGCCGCTTCGGCCGGGTGCTACTCCGCCGGAGACGACGAGGTCCTTTACGGTCGCCGCACCAACAGAAACGCGTCAGCGCGCGGCGGGGTGACGGGCGGCTCAGCCGACTGCCTCTCTGGTGATCCGCACCGGCACCGACTTGGCAGCCGGCACCTTGCTGCCCTCGGCGTAGTGCCACAGCGGGATCAATCCGTTGCATTCGGGGTAATAGGCGGCGACGCTGAACTTGGGAATGTCGAATGTCACGGCTTGCAGTCCGCCGAGCGAGCGTTCGACGCCGTCATCGGCGACGGTCGACAGTTTGACGATGTCGCCCTGCCCGATGCCCAGCTCCGCCATGTCGCTTGCATTCATGAACACGACGCGACGCCCGCCGGACACGCCGCGGAAGCGGTCGTCCTCGTTGTAGATCGTGGTGTTGAACTGGCCGTCGGCACGCAACGTCATCAACTGGAAGATGCCATTGCCCTCTTCCGGCGGATTGAGCGCGGCTTTGGGCACGGTGAAGTTGGCCTTGCCCGTCGCCGTCTTCCATTTGCGCTCGCGGGCTCCGAGCGGCCGTGGAAAGCCGCCGGGCTCGAACAGCCGCTTGTTGAAGTCCTTGAACTGATCGGGGTAGGTGCGCTCGATCGCCTCGCGGACGAGCGCATAGTTGCCGACCCACGCATCCCAGTCCACGTGCGCATTGGGCGCGAGCGTCGCCTTGGCGAGGCCGGCCACGATCGCGGGCTCCGACAGCAGGCCTTCGGCAACCGGGTGACGCTGGCCCTTAGAGCCGTGAATACAGGTCGTCGAATCCTCCATCGCCACCGCCTGCTCGCCGGTCGCCTGGCGGTCGATCTCGATCCGTCCGAGGCACGGCAGAAGGTAGGTGATCTCGCCGGGCACCAGATGGCTGCGATTGAGCTTGGTCGCGATCTGTGCGGACAGCCGCAGCTTCGCCCAGGCGGGCTCCATCAGTGACCGCTCCGGCACGGCGCGCAGGAAGTTACCGCCGAGGCTGACGAAGCCCTTCACCTCGCCTTTGATGATCGCCTCGCAGGCATCGACCGTGCTGAGCCCGTCCCAGCGCGGCGGCTCGAACGCGTAGAGCTCGGCCAGTCTGTCGAGCGGCACCAGCTTGGTCTTCTCGGAGATGCCCACGGTGCGCTGCCCCTGCACGTTGGAATGACCGCGGACGGGAGAGATGCCGGCGCCGGGCTTGCCGATATTTCCGCGCAGCAGCAGCAGGTTCACGATCATCTTGGCGGTCTCGACCCCATGGCGATGCTGCGTGATGCCCATGCCGTAATTGGCGATCACGGCGTGCGCCGATGCATAGACCTTCGCTGCCTCCAGGAGATCAGCCCGGCGCAGCCCGGACGCCCGCTCGATATCGCTCCACGACGCCCGACGGCAGTAGTCCGCGAATGCCTCGAAGCCCGAGGTGTGCTGCTCGATGAAGGCCACATCGAGCACGCGCGGGCGCTTCATCGCAAGTGCTGCGTCATCGGCCTCGATCACGGCCTTGCACATCCCGAGCAGCGCCGCGCCGTCGCCGCCGACCCTGAGCTGATGATATTGCGTGCTGATACGGGTGCCGCCGGTAAGCACCATCTGGATCGGATTCTGCGGATTGGTGAAGCGCTCCAGCCCCCGCTCGCGCAGCGGATTGAAGGTGATGATCGGGACACCACGCTGCGCCGCCTTCTGCAGGGGATGCAGCATGCGTGGCGAGTTGGTCGTGGTGTTCTGGCCGAAGAACAGGATGCAGTCCGACTTGTCGAAATCGTCGAGCAGCACGGTGCCGACAGGCACGCCAATCACCTCGGGCAGCGCAACCGAGGTGGACTCGTGACACATGTTCGAGCTGTCGGGAAAATTGTTGGTGCCGTACATGCGCCCGAACAGCTGATACATGTAGCTGGTCTCGAGCGAGGCGCGGCCCGACGTGTACATCACCACCGCGTGCGGATCGAGCCGTTTCAGCTCGGCTCCCACGGCGCGAAACGCCTCGTCCCAACTCACGGGAACGTAGCGGTCACTCGCCGCATCATAGCGCATCGGATGCGTCAGCCGGCCCTGCTCTTCCAACTGATGGTCCGACCACGTCCGCAGTTCGGATAGGGTATGCTGAGCGAAGAACTCCGGCCCGACCGTCTTGCTGGTGATTTCCCAGGCGGTCGCCTTGGCGCCGTTCTCGCAAAATTCGAACGGGTGCGGATGGGCCGGCTTGGCCCAGGAGCAGCTGACGCACATGAACCCATCAGGCTTGTTCTGCTTCAGAAGGATCTCGCTGCCGAGCAGCGTGACCTCCTCCTGGGTGAGGATGCTGGCCACGGCCTGCACCGAGCCCCACCCGCCGGCCGGAGCCGTATAGTCCTGGATCTTCACCTTCTCACTCACGGCACATCTCCGCGGCCTGAAAAGCGGCCAACCCGTGATCAAGAGGTAAGTTCCGCGCACTCACGGCAGGTTGCGTGGCCCAGGGCCGATCGCGACCGAGCAGGCGATGATGGGCAAGACGGATGGACAAGACGAATTAGGAACGACGCGCCGCGCCAAGCGTCTTCCATTTGTCTCCGGCGGCGTTCCCCCATCTCGTCGGAGACACTCCGTGTGGACTGCGGCCCAGCGTTCGACCCCTCGGGCGCTGGGCCTGTTCGTGCGGAGAAGGCCGGGCCTCATCGACCCGGCCCTCACGGCCAAACTCAAGCCGCGCTACGCTGGAGGTGCCGGCCTTCGCGGACCTCCTCGATGATCTTGGCGCTGAAGGCTTCGAGATCACCGGGATTGCGTGACGTGATGACGCCCTGGTCCACCACGACCTCCGCATCCTGCCACTGCGCGCCGGCGTTCGCGACATCGGTCTTGATCGACTTGTAGGACGTCATCTTGCGTCCCTTCGCAATGCCCGTCTCGATCAGGAGCCAAGGCGCGTGGCACACCGCGGCAACGATCTTCTTGGCCTCGAAGATGTCCTTGATGAAGGCCAGTGCCTTTGGCTCCAGGCGCAGCAGGTCCGGGTTGATCTGGCCACCCGGCAGCACGATGGCGTCGTAGTCCGAGGCCGATGCCTGGTCGAGCGTCTTGTCGACCTTGACGGGCCGCCCCCAATCCTTCTGGTCCCAGCCTTTGATCTCGCCCGGCGCGAGCGAAATGATTTCCACGGTCGCTCCGGCCTGCTTCAGGCGATCACGCGGCAATTCGAGCTCGGATTGTTCGAATCCATTGGTCGCAAGAATCGCGATCCTCTTGCCTTTGATGTTGTCCATCATTCTCTCCTGTTCAGATCGATATGGCGGGCAACCTTGCGCCAGGTATCATCGTTCCGCGGCAATGCAGGACCGATCGTCACAACTGGTCGATCGATGCGGCTGGAGGCCGTGGAACAGCCAAGCCTCGGGGAGGTTTGTGTGTGGGAGCAGCCCTGGACGGACCGCACGCCGCGGACGAGCTGGACGCTCCGGCGGACCGCGATCTGGAGCTCCTCGTGCCCTACGCACTGTTTGAGAATGACGAAAGATTGACCCGTCCGTTTCGGACCGAGCGCGAGGTCTGGGAGGCGGCCGAACAGGCTGATCTCGTGACCTTGGATCCGCACGGCGAGAAGGTGCTCGACAACAACTTCGAGATCAAGCCGTGCGAGGCAACGCCGGACGAGCTGACAAGCCCGCGCGACGAGATCGTGCTTCCCAAACCACATGGCGCCGACGCGACGGACGAACACAATCCCGCTTCGCAATCGCGGCTTTCGTCGCGGAAGGCAGCGCCGTCGTGAGTCCTCGCCAAGCGCGAGAGGACACGACGCCAGCAACTAGAACATAAGAGGAACATTCTGCCGATCGCTGTGTTGGATCGTCATTCGGCGATGATGGCAAGGAGATCAGCGATGACGGAGAAGATTGAGAAAGATCCGAAGACCTGGGTCTCGGGCGACGATCCGATGACGGATGCTCAGGCCTCCTACTTGAAGACGCTGAGCGAACAGGCGGGGCGCCCGGATCCCACTCCGGATGTCCAGACCAAAGCGGAGGCGTCCGAACTGATCGACGAGATGCGGCACGCCGCAGGGCTGGAGTAAGCTTCCTGGAGTGAGCCGCCGGGATCTTGATAGATCGGTACTCCGATGCATGCACCCCACGGCCTGAGACAGTCGCGAATCAAGACTCGGTTGTTTAGTCTTCGCGCCACGTCTCAGGAGTGGACCATGGTTGCGGATAGTGACAGCAAGGTTGCCTGGCATCGCGCACAGCTGAAGAAGAACCGCGCAGCGCTCAAACAGATCGAGACCGCACGATTCACGATCGGCGAAAGCTCTGATCCCAAGGCGATCGAACGGACGAAGCGGCAGGTCGCGGAGCTTCAACTGAAGGTCCGCGAGTCGGAACAGATCGTCGGCCAGCACGACAAACAAGCGCGCCGTCCTCTGGGGACCGACTTGCGCAGCCTCTCCAACGTGTCCTGGCGCAATTGGACCGGGAACGGCCCGCGCTGAGCGCGCGCTCCCGGTCCCACTCCGCCGCCTTTCAACGCGTGCGCGGCGAGGGCCCGGAACTCGTGAGGACATTTGCGGCCTGCGGGCCCTCGTCCCGCCGCAGCCAGTGCGTCAGCCGCTCATCGCTCCGGCGCAGCGCAGCCAGATCGAGCCGTCCTTCCGCGAGAGCCTGTTTGGCGCAGCCGAACACGCGATGAAACTGCGTGCCGTCATAGGCCACGAGCAACAGATCGGCGCCGCCATTGAGGGCTTCGACGACGGCCTTGCAGAGATCGTGTCCGTAGATCGCTCCCATCACGAGATCATCGGTGATGATCACGCCCTGATAGTTCCACCGGCCGCGGATGAGGCCTTCGAGCACCGCTTTTGAGTGCGAGGCCGGCCGCTCCCGATCGATCGCGTCGACCATCACGTGACCCACCATCATGGCTGCATGTGAATTGTCCAGCACCTGGCGGAACGGCCGCCAATCGGACTGCTCCAGCACCTCGGCTGATGTATCGAGCTGCGCGGAGAAGTGATGCGTGTCGGCCTCTACGCGCCCGAGACCCGGGAAGTGCTTGACCGCCGCCTGCACGCCGCTCGCCTCCAGGCCACGGACATAGCTGAGCGCGATGTCCCCCACCACGGCCGGATCGTTGGAGATCGCACGCTGCCCGATCAGCGTATGAAAATCGAACCGGTTACGCGTCCAGCGTGGCCGCAGATCGACCACCGGCGCCAAGTTGAAAGTGATGCCCGCTGACGCCAGCGACTGCCCCTGGGCGCGCCCCATCTCGTACGCATCATGGGCACGCCGCGCAGCCGGGTGATCGGCCAAGGTCGCCAGCCCCGGCATGTTCGGCAACGTCGGCGAGAGATGCGCGACCCTGCCTCCTTCCTGGTCGGCCGACACGAGCAGCGGCGGCAGCCCGGCTGCCCTGCGCTCCGCCTGTAGCCGTGCCATGTCGGCGCTCAGCTGCGCCTCGGTCCGTCCGCGCACATTGTGATGAGTGACATACACGCCGGCGATCAGGCCCTGCCCGGCCAAGGCGGCGGCTTCATCGACAGACGTGTAGCCCACGATGAAATGCCGTCCGAGCAGACGCGCGACATCCGGTGCCGTCTGAAACGTCTCGTATTTGCGCCAGGCGAACGCGAACTGCGTCGCGGTGAGCGCGAGCACCGGGATGCACCATGCCAGGACCAGCATGCGTCCAGCCATGCCGTCGCGCCAGCGCCCGCTCATCACAAGCAGCAGCGGAGCTGCCAGCCCGATGATGAGCAACGCGGCGTGCCCTGTCCCGCGCAGCCGGACCAGATAGGGCTCGTTGCTGTTGAGCGTGATGGCAATGAAAGCCAGAGCAAGGATCCAGAGGACGATGGTCCTGATACGTCCGAGCATGTGAGCAGCCGATCATTCCCTTGAGAAAGACGGACTCTGCCTAACAACGCTCAACCTCCAACGCCAGGAGCTGAATCGCCTCTGCACGAAATCTGCAAACAAATCCTGAAATGCTGCAGGCCCGCTCGTGAGCGGCTGCACGCGGCGGGGTCATGGTGCGGTCATCGGCTGCCGACTGCCGGCCGTATCGTCACTCAATCGAGGACCCCCGCAAATGACCAGCTCCGCGGAGCTGACGGCGTCTCCAGCCGTCTCGCTCTCCATGTGGCACAAATTCGCCCTCGCCTTCGCGCTCCTCGCGCTCGCCGATATCCTGTTCTACGATCAAGCCCCAGGGCTCTCGCTTCCGATCTTCACCGCCGCGCTGGTCGCGACCAGCCTGCTTGCCAATCACGCCGGCATCGATCGATCGCGGACGAGGCTCGCAGCCGTGCTGCTCGTCCTGGGACTGCTGCCTGCGATCGAGGACCTGACCCTGCTGTCGGTCTCGAGCGTGGTCCTCGCAACGATCTCAGCAATCGCCCTGATGACAAACCCCGCAGCCGAAGGGCTTCGCCTGCCGGTCACGGCCGCACGACAGCTGCTCCTGGTCGGACCGTTCAGGCTGATCCCCGACGCCATCGCAACGCTTCGCGCGCACGACTTTACGCGGCTGCTGCTGACCTGGAGCATTCCACTCGCCCTCGGCCTCGTCTTCAGCCTGCTATTCGCCGCAGCCAACCCGGTCATCGAGCAGTGGCTCGATCAGCTCCGGCCCCAGCACGTGGTTTCCAACCTGAGCTTCGGCCGCCCGCTCTTCTGGCTCTTGATGCTGTCTCTGATCTGGCCGTTCATCCATCTGCGCTGGCGGCAGCGGACGAAGACGCCGCGCCTGCCGATCGATGCCGAGGCCGAGCAGACATCGTCGATCGCATCTCCCCTGCTCAATCCGCAAACCGTCGTTCGCTCGTTGCTCCTGTTCAACCTGCTGTTTGCGATTCAAACTGCGCTGGATGGCGTATACCTGTGGGGCCATGCGGCGCTTCCCGACGGGATGACCTACGCCACCTATGCGCATCGCGGCGCCTATCCGCTGATCGTCACGGCACTGCTGGCCGCCGCCTTCGTCATCATCGCCGTCCGCTCCAAACGCGACGACGAGCCGCGGCTGATCCGTCCACTGGTCTACCTCTGGGTCGGACAGAATCTGCTGCTGGTGCTGTCCTCGATCCAGCGGGTCCACATTTACGTCCAGACCTACCTCCTGACCCACTGGCGCATCGCGGCGCTGATCTGGATGGCGCTGGTTGGCATCGGCCTGATCCTGATCGTGGTCCGGATCGTCCTGGACCGCCCCACGGCGTGGCTCGTCCGCATGAACCTGATTGCGCTTGCGGCGACTCTCTATGGCTGCGCCCTCGTCAATTTCTCCGCAGTGATCGCCGACTACAACGTCGCTCATAGCCGCGAAGACGGACGAAGCGGGACCGCCATCGACATGCCCTATCTTCTGAGCCTAGGTCCGCAGGCCCTGCCGGCGGTCCGGCGAGCCATGCTGCTGCTGCCCGGGGAATCCGCACTGTCCCGCATGAACCAGAGTCTGTTGGACCAGCAGGCAAAGGACATGGCGAACTGGCGCTCCTGGACGTTCCGCGGCTGGCGCTTGCAGCGCTATCTCGATACACATCCCCTGATCCAGAACCCCAGCTAATGTCCCGCCGCGGAGCCTCGATTGTGTCCCCCCGAATCCTGATCGTCGACGACGATCCGCACATCCGCGAAGTCCTGCGGGTCGCCTTGGGAAAGGCCGACATGACGGTGACGGAGGCCGCCGACGGCCGTGCGGCGCTGGTCAGGTTCGGCGAGGACCGCCCGGACCTGATCGTGCTCGACGTTGGCATGCCCGAGTTCGACGGTCTCGAAGTGTGCCGTCGTATCCGGCGGACCTCGCAGGTGCCGATCCTGTTCCTGTCGGCGCGCGACGAGGAGATCGATCGCATCCTCGGGCTGGAGATCGGCGGCGACGATTACGTGACCAAGCCCTTCAGCCCGCGCGAGCTGGTCGCGCGCGTCAACGTCATCCTCCGCCGGGCCGCAGCCGGCGGAGGCGATCGTGCGTCGGAGCCGGAGGAGCTCGCCCATGGCCGGCTCCGCCTCGACCCGCAGCAGCATCTCGCTCGTTTCGGCGAGACGCCGCTCACGCTGACGGCACTCGAGTTCAGCATTCTCCGCACCTTGATGACACGGCCAGCGGTTGTGTTCAGCCGCGAGCAGATCATGAGCGCGGCCTATCACCTCAACATCCAGGTCTCCGACCGGACGATCGACAGCCACATCCGCAACATCCGTGCGAAGCTTGCGGCCGCCCATTGCGATGACGCCATCGAGACGGTGCACGGCGTCGGGTTCCGGCTCGGCCGCTGCGGCGCGCCATGATCGCGCCGAAGCCGAAGAAAAAATGGCGGCCGTCGCTCGGACAGATCGTGTTCGGCGTGCTCGCGCTCGTCGCCACCCTGCCGCTCGTCGGGCTGTTTTTCTTCCGCATCTACGACAACCAGCTGATCCGCCAGACCCAGGCCGAGCTGATCGCGCAGAGCCGCGTGCTCGCGGCCTTATTTGCCGAGGAGGTCTCGGCGCGCCTCGCCGCCGGCATTCCGCTGGGTGCGGAGATCCCGCCCGAGGCACGGCCCGATGCCACCGACGAGGTGACGCCGATCCGGCCCTTGCTCGATCTGCTCGCCAATGATCTCTTCGTCCGCCGTCCCGATGCGCGCGAGGCGCCTCAGCCCGCTGACCCCGCTTATGTCGCGATCGGCGCACGGCTGTGGCCGATCATCCGCGAGACGCAGAAGGTCACCTTGGCCGGCTTTCGCGTGCTCGATCCGCAGGGCGTCGTGATCGCCGGCCGCGACGAGATGGGCAAATCGCTTGCCCATATCGACGAGATCGCCGCTGCGCTGAAGGGGAAATACAGCGCGGCGCTCCGCATCCGCATTCCCGACAAATCGCCTCCGCCGATCTACTCGTTCAGCCGCGGCGTGGGTGTCCACGTGTTCTCGGCCATGCCCGTCATCGTCAACGATCATGTCGTCGGAGTCATCTACACCTCGCGGACGCCGCGCAACATCTTCGAGCACCTCTATGTGGAGCGTGGCAAGTTCATTGCCGCGGGCTCCGCCATCATCCTCACCACGCTGCTTGTCGGCTTCATCGTGGCGCGGACGATCACCCGCCCGATGCGCGAGCTGGTCGACCGCGCCGGGCGTATCGGGCGCAATGATCCTGCCGGATTCCGCCCGCTCGCCCATTACGGCACGCGCGACTTTGCTGAACTTGCGGAGCATTTCTTCGCGATGGCCGAGCAGCTGGCGCGGCGCTCCAGCTACATCCGAAACTTCTCCGCGCACCTGACGCACGAGCTCAAATCGCCGCTGACCTCGATCAAGGGCGCGGCGGAGCTGATGCTGGACTCCCTGCATGCCACCTCAGGCCAGCTGACGCACGCCGAGCAGGAGACGTTTCTGACCAACATTCTTGGCGATGCCGAGCGGCTTGACCGGATGGCGCAGCGGCTGCGGGAGCTTGCGCGTGCCGAAGCCCTCCAGCAGAGCGAGGCGAGCAGCCTGGCCGAGGTGATCGGTCCGCTGCGCGAACGCTATCCTACAGCACAAATTGGAACAGGCGGCGCGGTGCATCTGCCGATCAGGCTGTCCAGCGAGACGCTCCTGATCGTCCTCACCCACCTTGCCGACAATGCCGTCCGTCACGGCGCCCGCACGATCCGCCTGGAGCTCGACGATCGAGGCGAACAATTGGTCCTCAGCGTGAGCAACGACGGCAGTCCGATCTCGCCGGCCAACCGCGAGCGGATCTTCGACGCGTTCTTCACCACGCGGCGCGACAGCGGCGGAACCGGAATGGGCCTGGCTATCGTGCGCGCCGTCATGATAAGCCATGGCGGCCAGATCGATCTCCTGCCGTCCGACGATGAGGTGCGCTTCGAGCTACGTCTGCCGGCTGGCGAAGAGCCGCCTCAGGCACACCTCAAATAGCAAGAGAACATTTCCTCTTCTTTGAAGTTGCAGATCTGATCGAGATCTCCTGTGGAGGGGCGCAAGCTGCCGGCTTCGGCGATCGCTCCTCCGAGCCGGGCGCGATGGCAAGCAATTCCGCCACCCGCTACCGCAGCAGCCCGGCCATCCCGTCGTTCGTTCGTATACGAGCAATCTGTTTCACCAGGGATTTGCCGAGGCGTCTCGGCTGCGACAGTTCAGCCTGCGCGATTGGGAATGACTCGGCGTTGCGATCCGCGTAAGCTTCGGGGCATTGCACCATCGGCCAGCCTCGACATGGCCTTCGGGAGACCTTGATGAATTCGAGCCGTTTCGACATCACCCGCCGTACCGCACTGCTGACCTCGGCCGCGATCGCAGCCAACGTGGTCAATCCGCTCCGGGCCTTTGCCCAGGAGACCCCGCGCAAGGGCGGCGTGTTCAACGTGCATTACGGCGCCGAGCAGCGCCAGCTCAATCCAAGCCTGCAGGCCTCGACCGGCGTCTACATCATCGGCGGCAAGATCCAGGAGAACCTCGTCGACCTCGATGCCCAGGGACAGCCGGTCGGTGTGCTCGCCGAGAGCTGGGAAGCCACGCCGGACGGCAAGACCGTCACGTTCAAGCTGCGCAAGGGCGTCACCTGGCACGATGGCAAGCCGTTCACGTCCGAGGACGTCGCCTTCACCGCGATGAACATGTGGAAGAAGATCCTCAACTACGGATCGACCTTGCAGCTGTTCCTGACCGCGGTCGATACGCCGGATCCGCAAACGGCGATCTTCCGCTACGAGCGCCCGATGCCGCTCAACCTGCTGCTGCGCGCGTTGCCCGATCTCGGCTACGTCTCGGCCAAGCACATCTATGAGAACGGTGACATCCGGCAGAACCCTGCCAATCTCGCGCCGATCGGCACCGGCCCCTTCAAGTTCGTGAAATACGAGCGCGGCCAATACATCATCGCCGACCGCAACGCGGATTACTGGCGTCCCAACGCGCCCTACCTCGACCGCATCGTGTGGAAGGTCATCACCGATCGCGCCGCGGCGGCGGCTCAGCTCGAGGCGGGCGAGCTGCAATACAGCCCGTTCTCGGGGCTGACGATCTCGGACATGGCGCGGCTCGGCAAGGACAAGCGCTTCATCGTCTCGACCAAGGGCAACGAAGGCAACGCGCGCACCAACACGCTGGAATTCAACGTCCGCCGCAAGGAGCTGTCGGACATCAAGGTCCGCCGCGCGATTGCGCATGCGATCAACGTGCCGTTCTTCATCGAGAACTTCCTCGGCGATTTCGCCAAGCTCGGCACCGGCCCGATCCCGTCGACCTCGACCGACTTCTATCCCGGCGCGAACACGCCGCAATATCCCTACGACAAGGCCAAGGCAGCCGCGCTGCTCGACGAGGCCGGCTACAAGCCGGCCGCCGGCGGCAACCGCTTCTCGCTGAGGCTGCTGCCCGCCCCCTGGGGCGAGGACATCTCGCTGTGGTCGACCTTCATCCAGCAATCCCTGGGCGAGGTCGGCATCCAGGTCGAGATCGTGCGCAATGACGGCGGCGGCTTCCTCAAGCAGGTCTATGACGAGCACGCCTTCGACCTGGCGACCGGCTGGCATCAGTACCGCAACGACCCCGCGGTTTCGACCACGGTGTGGTACCGCTCCGGCCAGCCCAAGGGCGCGCCGTGGACCAACCAGTGGGGCTGGGACGACGCCAAGATCGACAAGATCATCGACGACGCCGCAACCGAGGTCGATCCGGTCAAGCGCAAGGCGCTCTATGCCGACTTCGTGCGCGAGGCCAATACCGAGCTGCCGGTGTGGATGCCGATCGAGCAGATCTTCGTCACGGTGATCACGGCGAAGGCGCGCAACCACTCGAACACCCCGCGCTGGGGATCGACCAGCTGGCACGATCTCTGGCTTTCCGCCTGAGCCTTGATACGTCAGAATAGGCCATGCGCATCCTGAGCCTTGCGGGGCGGCGGCTCGCCGCCTCGATCCCGACCCTGTTGCTGATCCTCATCGGCGTCTTTCTCCTGCTGCAGCTCGCGCCGGGCGATACGGTCGACGCGATGATGGCGCAGATGGGCGGCGGCGATGCTGCGACGGCGCGCGAGCTGCGCCGCTTCTATGGGCTCGACCTCTCGGTCCCGATGCAGCTCACCAACTATCTGTGGCGCCTGGTCCGGCTCGATCTCGGCTTCTCCGCAATCTACGGCAAGCCCGTTGCGACCGTCATCCTGGAACGGCTGCCGCCGACTTTGCTGCTGATGACCTCGGCACTCTCCTTTGCGTTCTTCTTTGGTCTCGTATTCGGCGTGATCGCGGCGCGCGGCGTCAACCGATGGCCGGATACGCTGATCTCGACCGTCGGTTTGATCTTCTACGCCACGCCGTCCTTCTGGTTCGGCCTGATGGCCATCGTGGTTTTCTCGATCTATCTGCAATGGCTGCCGGCCGGCGGCTTCGAGGATATCGGCGCGGTCAGCACCGGCCTCTGGCGCGTGCTCGACATCGCGAGCCATCTGGTGCTGCCATCGCTGACGCTTGGCCTGATCTTCCTGGCAATTTATCTGCGCATCATGCGCGCCTCGATGCTCGAGGTGCTCAATCTCGACTTCGTCCGCACGGCGCGCGCCAAGGGTCTCGATGAGACCCGCATCATCACCCGGCACGTGCTGCGCAACGCGCTGCTGCCGATGGTCACACTGATCGGGCTGCAGGCCGGCACGATGCTCGGCGGCTCGGTCGTCGTGGAGACGGTGTTCTCGCTGCCGGGCCTCGGTCGCCTCGCCTATGAGTCCGTGGTCCAGCGCGATCTCAATACGCTGCTCGGCATCGTGTTCGTCTCCGCGCTGCTGGTCATCCTGGTCAACTTCATCACCGACCTGCTCTATGCGCGGCTCGACCCGCGCATCTCGGCGGAGAGCTAGCGCATGGATGCCGTGAAACGATACTTTCGCAGTCCCGCCGCGGTGCTGGGCCTCGTCCTGCTGCTCGTCGTCTTGGGCATGGCGATCAGCGCCGGCTATTTCTATCCGCGCGATCCCCTTGCCCTCGCCGGCCGGCCCTTGATCTGGCCGTTCGCAAATCCGCGTTTCCTGCTCGGCACCGACAATTCCGGCCGCGACATTGCCGCCCAGATCTTCTATGGCGCGCGGATCTCGCTCCTGATCGGCGGCGTCGCCACGCTGATTGCGGTGACGATCGGCATCCTGGTCGGCGCGCTCGCCGGCTACTATGGCGGCTGGATCGACAACATTCTGATGCGCATCACCGAGGCGTTCCAGACGCTGCCGAACTTCGTGCTGCTGCTGGTGCTGGTGGCCGTGTTCGGCTCGACCTTGACGACAGTGACGATCGCCGTGGGCATCGTCTCGTGGCCCGCTCCCGCACGGTTGACGCGCGCCGAGTTCCTGTCGCTGCGGAGCCGCGAATTCGTCCAGGCCGGCCGCACACTCGGCATGCGCGATACGCAGCTGATCCTGCGCGAGATCCTGCCCAATGCGCTGCCGCCGGTGATCGTCTATGCCGGCGTCGTGATGGCTGTCGCCATTCTCTTGGAGAGCGCGCTTGCGTTCCTGCGGCTGTCGGATGCCAACGTCGCGTCCTGGGGCAATCTGATCGGGCTCGGCCGCGACGTGTTGCGCGTGCAATGGTACGTCTCGGCCATTCCCGGTGTCGCGATCCTCATCACCGTGCTCGCCGTCTCCCTGGTCGGCCAGGGCCTCAACGATGCACTGAACCCGCGGCTGAAGCAGCGATGAGTTCGACAGCCCCCATTCTTTCCGTCGACCGGCTCAGCATCCGCCTGCCCAAGGGCGCCGATCGGACGCACGCGATCTCCGAGGTGTCGCTCACCATCGCCGAGAACGAGATCGTCTGCATCGTCGGCGAGTCCGGCTCCGGCAAGTCGATGATGGCCAATGCGATCATGCGGCTGCTGCCGCAGGGCGTGTCCACCGATAACGGTCGCATCCTGTTCGGCGACCGCGATCTCTGCACGACCTCCGCGGCCGAGATGCGCCGCATCCGCGGCGCCGACATCGCGATGGTGTTCCAGGAGCCGATGACGGCGCTCAATCCGCTGCGCACGATCGGCGATCAGATCGGCGAAGTGCTGGAGATCCACACCGATCTGTCGAAAGCCGAGATCCGATCGCGCGTGCTGTCGCTGCTCGCCGACGTCAATATTCCCGATCCGCCGCGCGCCGCCAAGGCCTATCCTCATGAGCTCTCCGGCGGCCAGCGCCAGCGCGCGATGATCGCGATGGCGCTGGCGCTCGATCCGAAGCTCTTGATCGCCGACGAGCCAACCACCGCGCTCGACGTGACGACGCAGGCGCAGATCCTCAAGCTGATCCGCGAGTTGCAGCAGCGACGCAAGACGGCGGTGCTGTTCATCACCCACGATTTCGGCGTCGTCGCTGAAATTGCCGATCGTGTCGTGGTGATGCAGCATGGCGTGGTGGTCGAGCACGGACCTGCAGCAGAGGTGCTCCGCAAGCCGCAGCACGCCTACACGCAACAGCTGATCGCGGCCGTGCCGCCGGTCGCGGCGCCACCGGCGCGCAAGCTGTCGGATGAGACCATTCTCGCCCTCACCGGCGTCGCCAAGACCTACCGGACCGGCGGCTTTCTCGGTCGCGGCGTGCGCGTCACCCATGCGGTCAAGGATGTCTCACTCGCGCTGCCGAAGGGCGCGACGCTCGGCATCGTCGGTGAATCCGGCTCCGGCAAATCCACCCTCGCCCGCTGCATCATCCGTCTGATCGATCCGGATGCGGGATCGATTTTGCTAGAAGGCGAAGACTGGGCCCGGCTGTCGCACGGCGACATCAGGCAACGGACCCAAAAGATGCAGATGGTGTTCCAGGACCCGTTCGCTTCGCTGAACCCGCGGCGCAAGGCGGCTGAGCTGGTGGCTCAGGGACCGATCGTGCACGGCACGCCGCGGGCGCAGGCGCTCTCAGAGGCCCGCGAACTGTTCGCGCTGGTGGGTCTCGATCCCTCCGCAGCCGATCGCTTCCCGCACGAATTCTCCGGCGGCCAGCGCCAGCGCATTGGCCTCGCCCGCGCACTCGCGCTCAAGCCCGACGTGCTGGTCGCGGACGAGCCCGTCTCGGCGCTCGACGTCTCCGTGCAGGCGCAGGTGTTGAAGCTGCTCACTGGCCTGCGCGAGCGACTCGGCCTGTCGATCATCTTCATCACCCACGACCTGCGCGTCGCGGCGCAGATCTGCGATCTCGTTGCCGTCATGAAGGACGGCGAGGTCGTCGAGCATGGGCTGACGGGCACCGTGTTCGGCAGCCCGCAGCATGCCTACACTCAGGCCCTGCTCGCGGCGATTCCGGGCGGCGACTTCGCCCGGACCGCACAGGGCTGAGCGCTCAAGCATGATCCGGAAAAGTGCGCAGCGGTTTTCCGAAAAGATCATGCGCAAACAAAGACCTCAAGCGCGATGACGATTCATCCTGATCTCATCGCGCTTTAGGCGATCTCGCGCGCGTCGCGGTAGCGATACAGCAGCAGCATCAGCGGCGCGAACGGCCGCAGCAGCGCATGCGCGGGGATCGTGACCGGCTCCGTGAACGGCAGCGCCAGCTCGCCAGCCGGCACGCCACTGACAGCCTTGGCCAGCTCAGCTCCAAGCGGAATGGTCAGCGCCACCGCGCGACCATTGCAGCCGGTCCAGCCATAGGCGTCGGGACCAAGCCGATGGATGCGCGGCATGTAGTCCGTGGTCATGCCGACATAGCCGTTCCAGACATAGTCGAACCGAATCTCGCCGATCTGCGGCCACAGCCGCTGCAAACGTTCCGAGACCCGCGCCTTCAACCGCTCGGCCTTGTTGCCGGGGCCGATCACGGCGCCGCCCGTCACCAGACGATTGCGCGCATCGTAACGCGCGAAATACAGCTCGCCATGGGTGTCGGACATCGCCTGCCGCGCCGGGATGATCGTCTTGCGGACGTTGTCCGACAGCGGCTGCGTCGCCATCTGCCAGGACAGCACCGGCATCACCTCATGCGCGATCTCAGGGGCGAGCGCCTTGGAGAACTCGCCGCTATAGGCGTTGCTCGCCAGCACCAGGGCGCGAGCCGAGAGCTCGCCGCGCGCCGTCCGCACCACCCAGCGCTCGCCGCGCCGCTCGAAGTCGATCACGGGCGAGCGCGCATAGATGCGGCCGCCCAGGCTCAACACGGTGCGCGCCAAGCCGCGCGCGAGCGCCAGCGGATTGATGTGGCCGCCTGTCTTGTTCCAGAAGCCGCCATGCCACGCGTCGGAGCCGAGCATGTCGCGCGCCTGATCACGCGACAGCAGTTCGACATCGGCGCCGAACTTCGACCACTGCTTGAACCTGCGCTCGGCGATCTTGATGCGCCCGGGCGAATGCACCGGCTGTACCCAGCCGGCCTGCTCATGCTCGGCGTCGATGCCATAGCGCCTGACCGTGTTGAACAGCGCCGACGCGCTGTCGCGGAGCATGGCGACGAAGCGCTCGCCGGCTGCACCGTGGCGCTTGATGAGATCCTCGGGATCGGGGCGCGACAGCGTCGGAATGACCTGTCCGTTGTTGCGGCCCGACGCCCCCCAGCCCGGCTCCATCGCCTCGACGATCGCCACGTCCGTGCCCGCCTCACGCAGATGCAGCGCGGTCGACAGGCCGGTAAAGCCGCCGCCGATGATGACGACATCGGCCTGCGCGCTGCCCTCGAGTTCGGGCAGATCAGGGCCGGGAGGAGTCTGCGCGGCCCATAGGGATGGCGGCCATGGAACGTCTTGGGTCGTCATGCTCATCGTGGACAGCTCACCCCTGCTGATCGACCGACCTCGGGGAGATCGATCTTGCCTTGCGCCTGGCGCCCGGCGCCGCCGGTTGCGGCGCATGGGTCGATTGGGCATAGTTCGGCCGCCAATATGCCAATTTCGCTGCAAGGAGACAAACGCGTGGCCCTCAAGAATGTCATCGGTATCGATCACGCTGTCGTCGTGGTGAAGGAGCTCGACGCAGCCGCCGAGACCTGGAAGCGGCTCGGCTTCACGCTATCCCCGCGCGGCACCCACAGCGCCAAGATGGGCTCCGGCAATTACACCATCATGCTCGACCCCGATTACATCGAGCTGCTCGGCATCCTCGCCGAGACCGACCACAATGTGCCGACACGCAATTTCCTCGCGCAGCGCGGCGAAGGCATCGAGCGCATCGCCTTCACGGCCATCGACTCCGCCGCCGGCGCGGAGGAAATTCGCAGCCATGGTTTTGAGCCGATCGGCCCGATCGATTTCGAGCGTCCGGTGCCGCTGCCCGACGGCACGATCTCGGCGGCAAAATTCCGCGTCTTTCAATGGCCCGTTGCGGAGGCACCCGGCGGCCTGCGCATCTTCGCCTGTCAGCACAAGACACGCGAGACGGTGTGGATTCCGGAACTGATGACCCACGCCAATGCCGCCAAGCAGCTGAAGCAGGCCCTGATCGTCACGCCGGATCCGGCGAAGGACGCCGCGCATCTGTCGCGGCTGATCGACCGCGAGGGGCGCAGCGAAGCCGATGGCGCCGTCACGGTGACCTCGGGCGGAGATCGCGCCGATTTCGTGTTCCTGACGCGGGATCAGCTCGCAGCGCGCTATCCCGGCGTGTCGCTCGCCGGCCTGCCGGAGCGCGGCGGCGCCGGCCTGGTGCTGGCCTCGCATGATTTGGCGGCAACGGAAAAGACGCTGGGTGCGGCGGCGATACGCAGCGGCGCGAGTCTCGTGGTGCCGCCGGCAGCGGCGACCGGGACGCTGCTCGCCTTCGTGGCCGGCTAAATCAGCGCGAAGCGGCCGCGTCATCGCGGCCGCTTCGATGTCATTCGGCCGGCTGGAACATCGCCGGGCGGCCGCGCTGGCTGTCGAGCCACCCGACCAGGCGATCCATCAATCCGCCGCTCGACTCCGACGGCTGCGCTGACGACACGAACGGATCGCAATGGCACTTGGCGCCGGCGGCGCGCGACATCTTGGCGACGGCTTCCGTCATCGCCGGCGCGCCGCAGGTGTAGACCACGTCGTTTGGCGTCAGCTCCGGCATGTGCTCGGTCGGACGGCCGCTGCGAATCGCCGGCGAGACGTTCTGCGGCTCCGAGACGATCGGGATGATCTTCACGTTCGGGAAGCGCGCCAGCCGGCACAGCGCCTGATGCATGTAGAACGACTGCAGCGTGCGCGACACCACGATGAACACGATCTCGCGCTTCGGATTCTCCGTGATCGCCGCAACCGCGATCGCCCACATCGGCGCGAAGCCGGTGCCGCTGGCGACGAGGATGATTCGTCCACGATGCTTCTGGCGGAAGAAGGCGGTGCCGAGCGGTGCCGTCAGCTTGACGCGATGGCCGACCTGGATGTCGCGGCCGAGCGCGGACGACACCAATCCGTCCTTCAGGATGCGGATGTGCAGATACAAGAGATGGCTGTCGGGCGCGCCGACCATCGGATAGGTCGGGCTGTAGCAGCGCGTCGGGAAGCCGCGGTACTGGACCTTGGCATATTGTCCGGGGAAGAACCGCAGCGGCTTCGGCATCTCGATCGTGACGCCGACCACGTCGGGCGCCAGCCGCACGAGATCACCGACCTCGCAGTTCATCGTCACGGTGTCGGGAACGGGCTCGGTGATGATCTTCAGATCGGAGACGACACGTGCCTGGCAGGCATGCGCCATGTCGCCTTCCATGCCGCCGAACAGCTTGCCGTCGACGACAGTGACCTTGCAGGAGCCACAGATTCCGCTGCGGCAGTCATGGGGCAGATCCACGCCACTGTTGATGGCGCCGTCGAGCAGGATATCGCCCACATTCGCGTAGAACGTTTCCCTGTTGTACTGGATCTTGCAAATCTTACCCATCACTGCACCTCAAGTCGCATCGGCCGGATCTGCCTCGTATGTCGGATCTGAGTGTGGTCGAACGCAGCGACTCGCATGAAGACACCGTTCTTGATCGGAACGTCGTACTTGCTTTTCGTGTCCATTTTGCGGGCAATTTCGAGCGTCCAGTGGCCGGCCGCCCAACGTGCGGCACAACGAATGTCGGCGCGGTCGCCGGTGAATTCGCCGCTGATGAGAACGCCAGGCACCACCGTCCCGATCGGCGTCTGCGCATCGGCTTCGGCGGAATAAGGCACCGACTCTGCCTCGGTCATGAACCAGCGCGCTCCTTCACTTTCGCCGATGTTCGGATCAAGATTGATCTCGCCCATCGCCGCCGTCATTGCGGCTACGTCCTTCGGCAGGCGCTTCGGTCTGACGCCCCGATTGCCCAGTCTGGCGGCCTCCCTGTCGAGGACGAAATTGTCCGTGTAGTTCGCCGTGCCCGGATCCGGCGCGAAGCCACCCTTATAGGGCGTAAGGCCCTTGACCTGGTCTGGCGTAGGCTCAGCCGGCGGACCGAAATGATCGTCATCCATCCAGCCCGTCGGCCCGCCGCTCGTCGCCTTCCACAGCCATGCATCGGCGTAGAGATTCGGCGCCGGCGTGTAGTGAATGCCGCGGCCCGACAGCGTCGCCGGCTTGTCCGGCATCGGCTGCGAGCTCATGTGGAAGGTCCGGTCAGCAGCCAGCGTGATCGGCAGCGTCGTGAACAACATCGAGAACTTGTCCTCGTTGTAGTCGTTCTCGTCGCCCTTATCGAAGCCGTTGGTCAGCAGATGCCAGCCATCGGCCTTCTTGATCAGCGGCAGCTGCTTCAACGAGCGCGTCGGATCTTCCCAGATGACGAGGAAGTAGACCCAGGTGCCGTCATGCGCCGCCTTGATCCAGACGCGCGACTCGCCGGTGCCGTCGAAATTGTCGCCCTGGTTGGTGGTGACCATGTGCGGCTGGATGTTGCGCCAGACGCGGTCCGATGAATCGCCGTCGAGCGTCGGCGCATCCGAGCTGGCGATCCGGTACACGGTGACAGTGTCCTCCGCGTAATAGTCCGCGGCGAACATCGCCGAGCCGATCACGATGGCTGCCGCCGTGGCGACCATGAACGGGTTGGCCTGGAAGGTCGGATTGCGACGGCGCGAATTGCCCTTCGCCGGCGCAGGCGGCGGACGCATCCGCCCGGGCGGCATGCGCGGCTCGGGCCGTCCCCGCATCGGCTCCTCCATGCGTCGCGGCGCCGGCATCGGCTCGCGCATGGGGGGGCGCTGCTGAGCAGGCGCGGGCTTCTTCGGCGGCGCCTCGGCCTCCTCGAGCTTCTCCGACTGCTCGACCAGCATCGTAAGCAGCTCGACCGGATCGAGTTTTGGCGGCGGCGGCGGCAAGGGGGCGGGCCGGAATACGCGATAGAGCTGCATCTTTCCACCGATGCTGAAGTGAACGAGGATGTGCAGTACCACGAAGGCCGGAATGACCCAGGTCGCATACCAATGGATCATCATGGTCACGTAGCCGGAGGCCACGCCGAAGAACAGCAGGCCGCCCGTGACGATCAAGGTGAACATCGAGACGAACAGCACCCAGTGCAGCATCACGCTAATCGAGCCCAGGCGCGCGGGCCGGCGGCCGAGCAGGCCCTTGAAGCGCATTTTGTCGATGCTGACGCGACGGCCGAGGCCCGCCTTCGAGACATAGATCATGTAGGCAACCGCAACGCTTGCGAGCACGACTCCCGCCGGCATGTGCCAGGTCCAGGTCCGGTGCCGCGGCAGCAGCCAATCAAGATTATTCGCGATCCACGCATGGTTCGGTGCCTCGGTCGCCATGCGAAGCCCGGTCAGGAATGCAATCACCGTGGCCCCGACAAGGGTCCAGTGCAGGATGATCGTTCCATAGTCGGTCTTTCGAATCTTCATGCGTGCGCCTCCCGACATGCGCGCACGGGATCGGCGCGATTCAACGCCGCTCCGGCGACCGACTTGTGATTGAGCGTGTGGACCGTGACATGGACAGTGACATGGCTCGTCGTCCCCATGCCACCCACGGTCCGCACTCGCCCCAAATGCACTCCCGCATCACGCGCTTCGGTGGTGATGTAGTTCAGCAACTCTCGTCCCCCAAGATACTCATTACTTGGCAACCATCTGTCCGACACCGACGCCACCCGCGTCGCCCTTCATTGCGTTGCCCCTTACGTTCGGTACGCCCCCCCAAGATCACGCACCGAAGACCAGTGTTGAAGCATCCAGAGCCGGTGACGGGTTGCTCGGGTTGCGAATGAACTGGTCCGCCGCACTGCCCTCCCTGATGTTGTTATTGCCCGCCGTCAGACCGGATGCCGGACGCTTGCCGCTCACGTGTTCGATGAAAGAACGCACAACCGACGACCGAAATGACCATCAGCAATTGCGCCTGTGTTCGTACGGGGATCCACGTCTGAGCGTGTGTTCGCTGGTGTCACTGTCGTTCCCTACACATCCGCCGATGCCGCATGATCGAGATGACAACGCGAGTCCGTTGCACCGCAGGAAGATTTATTCGCGTTCATGGCGTCAATCGGCCCGGACAGCGGCCAATGAGTGCAGAAGCAAGGTGATAGACGGACGAATGTGTGACGCCCACTCTCCGTCGCGCCTCATCACTGACATGCAACTATCGAAGATCACGGCCGAATCCGATTCGGACTGATGGGCTCGGCAGTTCTCCGCGGCGCGGCTGGAGACCATACCTCCTCAACCTCTCCGCGCTTCGCGCAGCCCGCTGCCTGCGACAGAATTGGCCAGCTGTCCAATTGTTGCCGGAAATTCGTCGGCATCGACTGGCAAGAGCGCTGGCTGACGTATTGGAATTTGGGAGACGCGCCTGGATGAGTCTGGCTCAAGACCGCCCGCGAACGAAAGCCGCGGCTGCCCTCAATGACCTGATCTCGGGAAGCGATGATCCGGTGACGCGGGGCCTGCGTCAGGCTGTCAAGCGCATGGCCGGCATCGGCGTGTTCAGCGGCGTGATCAACATCCTCATGCTCTCCGGCTCCGTCTACATGATGCAGGTCAACGACCGCGTCGTCCCGAGCAAGAATCTGGCGACCCTGATCGGCCTGTCGGTGATGATTCTGGCCGTCTATTTGATTCAGGGTTATTTCGACGCGCTGCGCTCGCGCATGCTGTGCCGGGTCGCGACCGTGTTCGATGCGAGCCTGCAGGACGCCATCCACCACGCTTTGGCCACCCTGCCCCTGCGCGGCACCAAGCCGATGCTGATGCAGCAGCCGTTGCGCGATCTCGACCAGCTGCGCGCCTTCATGTCGAGCATGGGGCCGACCGCTTTTCTCGACATGCCTTGGATCCCGATCTTCCTGATCGGCATGTTCCTGTTTCATCCGCTGATCGGGATCACTGCGATCATCGGCACAGTGGGAATCATCTCGATGACGCTGGTCACCGACCGGCTCTCGAAGCAAGCCAGTCGATCCGCCAGCGACACCAGCGCCGCACGCCAGGTTCTCGCCGATGCCACCCAACGCAACGCCGAGGTGATTCGTGCGCTCGGAATGCTCGACCGCTTCTCGGCGCGCTGGAACGCGGTGAACGAGAAGTATCTTAAGGATAATATTCGCGCGAGCGACGTCTATTCCAACCTCGGTGCCGCTGCCAAAGTGCTGCGCTACATCCTGCAATCGGGCATGCTCGGCATCGGCGCGGCGCTGGTCGTCTCCGAGCAGGCCTCGGGCGGCGTCATGATGGCGTCGTCGATCCTGATGGGCCGCGCCCTCGCGCCGATCGAGATCGCGCTCGGCAGCTGGAAGCAGTTGGTCGCCGCGCGCCAGGGCATCGCGAGGCTGCGCGACGTCTGCAAGGCCACCGCAAAGCCGGAAGCGCCGCCGGTGGCGTTGCCGCGGCCGTTCCGCGAGCTCACCGTCCAGGAGCTCACCGTTGCCGCACCGGGAACGGATCGTCCGATCGTTCAGAACGTGTCGTTCTCGATCAAGGCCGGCACGGGTCTCGCGCTGCTCGGCGCGAGCGCGTCCGGCAAGACTTCGCTGTCGAAGGCGCTCGTAGGCATCTGGCCGACCTTGAACGGCACCGTCCGTCTCGACGGCGCGGCGCTCGACCAATGGAGCAACGAGGATCTCGGACGGCATATCGGCTACCTGCCGCAGGACGTCGCCCTGTTCGACGGCAGCATCGCCGACAACATCTGCCGCTTCGACGAGAATGCGACATCGGATTCGATCCTGAAGGCGGCGCAGATCGCGGGTGTGCACGATATCATCCTGCGGCTGCCCGAAGGCTATTCGACGCGAATCGGCCAGGGCGGCATGTCGCTGTCGGCCGGTCAGCGGCAACGCGTCGGCCTCGCGCGCGCGCTGTATGGCGATCCGTTCCTCATCGTGCTCGACGAGCCGAACGCGAATCTGGACACCGACGGCGAGAATGCGCTCAGCCGCGCGATTCAGATCATGCGGCAGCAGAACCAGAGCATCGTCATCGTCATCTCGCACCGCCCGAGCGCGCTGAACGCGCTCAACATGGCGCTGGTGCTCTACGAGGGCAAGGCGATCGCCTTCGGCCCCTGTCAGGAGATCTTCGCCCGCGTCGCCGGCGCCAAGGCGCCGGCGGGACCGGCGGTCACACATGCCGCTGCCGCACCCAGGGTCGCCGCCCCGACAGCTGCGCCCAATCCGAACGCGAGATCGCTTCGTCGCGCCGCCCCAGCAGAAAGCGCTTGAGCCATGAAACACATCAATGACTTCAGGCCGTTCGACGACCAGGACTATGTGCGACCGAAGACCCGCGCCGTGGGTCCGCAGGGCGATGCTCTGATTCTCGAGCTGCAGCGACTGCAGGGTGCCTTTGACGACGGCTCCGACGAGGATGACCCGCGGGCTCGCCGCGGCTCGCGCGACGGCAAGAAGCGCCGGCGTCCGCCGCCATCGCAAGCGCGGCCGAAGCCTCGCAAGAAAAAAGGCAGCACGATGGGCCGTGCGCTGTCGTTGTTCGGTATCGGCAACCAGGCCCCAAAGCCACGCCGCGCCGAAGGCATCCGCGAGATGGATTGGCAACAGCCCGCGCAGACGCGCGGCTACGAGCCGGAGTTCTCACCTCCGCCACGCAATGCGCCCGCGCGATTACCGGCCAACCAGGCACCGGTGCTGGACCTGCACAACCGACGCGACGCTAATTTCAGCGACGGTGCGCGGCGGCCGATGGGGCAGCAGAACCTTCCTGCGACGCTGGGCCACGCGCCGACCGTTCCGCAGACCGGCGTCCGCCGTCTGGTCGGCACCGCGGGCACGGCCTTGACCACAGGCATGACGTTCATCGCCGCACAGGGAACGGCGGCAGACCTCGATGATGGCTCGGACGAATCCCTCGTGCCGCGCGTCGGCCGCATGTTCGAGAACGAGCTGCGTCTCGGCCTGCGTGTCCTGCTGGTCGCCGCCGTGTTTGGCGGCGGCTGGCTGACGCTGGTACCGCTGGCCGGCGCGGTCGTCGTGCCCGGCAATCTCGTCGTGCAGTCCAACGTGAAGGCGATCCAGCATCCGACGGGCGGCATCGTCGCCGAGATCAAGGTGGACAACGGCAAGCGCGTTGCCGCCGGCGACCTGCTCGTCCGACTCGACGCCACGCAGAGCCAGGCCCAACTGCAATCGATCACCAAGCAGCTGAACGAGCAGCGCGCCAAGATCGCCAGGCTGTCGGCGGAGCGCGATGGTCTGGAGCAGCCGGATTATCCGGCGACGCTGACCTCACGCTCCGACGACCCGAACATCCGCGCTGTCATCGCCTCCGAAAACGCGTTGTTCAAGGCCCGCGCGGTCACCCGCAAAAGCCAGAAGGAGCTGCTGCAGGGCCGCATCGTCCAGCTCAACAACGAGATCAGCGGCATGGAGTCCCAGCTGGATTCGAAGAACAAGCAGATCGACCTGATCAAGGGCGAGCTCGCCGGCGTGCAGGATCTCTACGACAAGCGCCTCGTGCCTTTGACGCGACTGACGACGCTGCAGCGGGAAGCCGCCCGCATCGACGGCGAGCGCGGCCAGCTGGTGTCGAGCGTGGCGGAGACCAAGTCCAAGATCAGCGAAGCCGAGCTGCAGACGGTCAAGATAGACCAGGACTTCCGCAGTGAGGTGGTCAAGGATCTCAGCGAGTCACAGGCCAAGGAAGGCGACCTGGTCGAGAAGAGCGTGGCCGCCCGCGACCAGCTGGACCGCATCGAGATGCGCGCGCCGAATTCGGGCACCATCCACCAGCTCGCGGTTCATACCATCGGCGGCGTCATCAAGCCGGGCGAGACCATCATGGAGCTGGTGCCCGATTCGGACGAACTGCAGGTCGAAGGGCACGTTCAGCCCAAGGACATCGACCATGTCCATACCGGACAGGACGCAATGGTCCACTTCAATGCCTTCAATTCGCACACGACACCGAAGTTAAGCGGCCAGGTCTCGTTCGTCTCGCCCGACATCACCAACGACCAGCGCACGGGCTCCACGTTCTACACGGTCAGGATCACGCTGCCCGACGAGGAGCGGAAGCGGCTCGGCGACGTCAATCTGAAGCCGGGCATGCAGGCCGAGGTCTATGTCCAGACCGGCAGCCGCACGATGCTCAGCTATCTGATGAAGCCGGTTCTCGATCAGTGGCGACGCGCCTTCGTGGAGTGAGCTGACAAAACGCGGTCTGCGTTCCCCGCGGGAATGCAGACCGCATCAGTGCCCCAACATGAATATTGCAAGTTTTTCCCGCACCTCGGACTCGACGATGGTGCCAACCGTTGCGAGACCACCCGTCGACACCCAGCCAAACCTCGGGTCTGACGGCGCCGGCGATCGTCGGAGCAGGCCACGACTTCCCCCGCCGTCGCGCGTGCCGACCCAGGAGGGGCCGCAGGGCCTTCGCTTCGATTTCAACGACGGCTGCCGCGTCATGCTGCCCGACACCGGACAGCCTTGGCGCGTGCGGCTGAGCGATCTCGAGACCGCCAACGTCCTGTTCGACATCGAGCTCCGCTCCGGGCACGTCAACAGCAGCAAGCGCTATTTCGTGCCGTTCAGGGTCGAGGTCTGGTCAGGACATGAGCTCCTGTTACGCCACGACTATGACGCCGCCGGGCGCGACGTCCTGATCCAGTTTCCGGTCGGCACGCTCGGCGACATCATCGGCTGGCTGAGCTATGCGATCAAGTTCAAGGAGCTGCATCAGTGCCGTCTCACCTGCGCAATGGGAGAGGCGCTGATCCCGCTGTTTCGCAGCGCCTACCCCGACGTCGGCTTCGTCACTCACGAGCTGGTCGAGGCCGAGCGTTACTACGCGACCTACTCCGTCGGCCTGTTCTTCGACGACACCGATTTGGTCCATCACCCCCGCGACTTCCGGCAGGTTGGGCTCCACACAACCGCAGCCCACATTCTCGGCGTCGATCCGGCCGAGCAGCCGCCGCGTGTCGCGCTCAGCGAGGACAGCCCTCCCATCGCGGAGCCCTATGTCTGCATCGCGGTGCAGGCCACGACGCAATGCAAGCATTGGAATCATCCGGGGGGATGGGATCGGATCGTGGGCTTCCTCAAAGCGACCGGCTACCGTGTCGTCTGCATCGACCAGAAGGCCGACCGCAGCCACGGTCCGTTCCGTACGCAGATCCCCCGCGACGCTGAGGATCAGACCGGCGACCGGCCACTCACCGAGCGCGCCCGCTGGCTGAAGCATGCCGCGCTCTTCGTCGGTCTCTCGTCAGGCCTGTCCTGGCTGGCCTGGGCGGTCGGAACGCCCGTCGTGCTGATTAGTGGATTCACCCACCCCAGCAATGAGTTTGCGACGCCCTATCGCATCATCAACTACCACGCCTGCAATGGTTGCTGGCATGACGCGCATCATCGCTTCGATCATGAGGATGCGCTCTGGTGCCCACGCTGGAAAGGCACGCCCCGGCAATTTGAGTGCACCCGCCTGATCACGGCCGAGCAGGTCGAAGGCGCGCTGCGCAGGATCCCCGGCTTCGGGCAGGGATTGCGTCCACAACCGAACCTACAGCCGAGCAACGTTCAGCCTCCGCGGGGTGATCCGGCTTTCGCAGCAACTTCGGCCTCGGCTGGCGCTGAGGAGCCGGTCGCGCTGGCCGCCCTGCTGGCGCAGCCGCATGGCGACGTCCCCCGCGGCGGTCTCGCCGTCGGCGTCACGGTCGCAGCAGGACGGCTGTCGGACCAGGCTGCCGCGCAGATCGCCGCAGGCGACGCCGCCGCCAACGCCAGCGATCTGGTCACCGCACTCCAGAGCTACAAGCAGACCATCGACATCGTCAGGTATCTGACGCAGGCCGAGCCCGACAATGCCCTCTTTCAGCGCAACCTATCGGTCGCTTTGAACCGGATCGGCGCCGTGCTGTTCGTTCAGCGCAATCTCCAGGGCGCACATGCCGCCTACTCTGCCAGTCTCGCCATCGTGCAGAAACTGACGGCGGCCAATCTCGCCAATCCTAGTTTTCAGCGCGATCTCGCCTGGTGCCATGCGCTGCTGGCCGACGTGCTCACGGACCAAGGCCGTCATGCCGAGGCGTTCGATCAGCGGCGCTCCAATGCAGCTCTGATCACGCGCCTGGCGAACGCCGCGCCGGATGATTTGGCGCTCCAGCAATTGCTGGCGACGTCCTATCAGCGCCTCGGCGATGCGTTCGTTCCTCTCGGCAATATCGACGGCGCGCTGACCGTCTACCGGATCAGCCTTGGCCTGACCAAGCGTGGGCTCGATGCCAGCGGGCAGGATCCGGCGTGGAATCAGATCTACACGACCCTGCTCCAGAAGATCCGCGCCGCCCTGCTGGCGCAGCGCCAGCTCGCGCCGCAGTCCTGAGCTGCAGCTCGGCGAAATCAATCGATGCTTCCAGACGCGCGCTGAAGTTCAATTTCAGGCGCGAGCCGCCGCACAACTCCGAGCGGTGACCCGCCGTCGCGACACGCGCAGCGGCGCTTCGGGATTCGCACCAGTCCGGCGTTTTCAAGGAACGCGCTGACAGTGCGACACGCCTCCTGCGACAGCCGCAATGGCCGGCCGTCACCGGCACGATGCAGGCAGGATGTTGGCGACAACGTGCCGCCGGCATCGGATCGACACTCCCCGCATCAGTCACCCACCTCCTGAAATCAAGCACTTGGTCGCGTGTTCGGCAAAGCGATCACAGCTCCGCGATGCCCGAACAACAACATATTTGCGGACTCCCCGACGCCTGTTTTGGCCCGATTGCTTCGACCATATAGCCAGGTGCGACAAAGTAACGCGCGGCGGTTTAGCGCGCGACACAGCATCGCACACACGGAGGCGCTGCGCGAACGCGCATCGCCTTCTGCGGCAGGGCCGATGCAGTCCGCATCGTCTGGCCAGTTTCGGTACGAGGCCCTGCCGGCGTCGGATGAACTTGGGGAGAAATGATCCATGGCGAACAACACCTTCAACCCGACGGCCCTGGCTAACGGAACGTCGAACCTGCTGGTGCGCGCCTCTGCGCTCAACATGTCGACAGACCTCGTCCAGGCGGGCGTGGTGTTCAACGATGCAGTCCGCGCCTCGCTCGGCCTGTTCACGCAGGCCGGCAGCGGCAATTCGAACCCGTTCCTGGGCAGCTACACGACCGACCTCCACGCCGTGCAGAACGACATCGCCGCGATGCTCGCCAATCCCGGACAGGTGACGCTCGGCGGCCAGACGTTCACGCTGAACGCCACTGACACCGCGGTCCTCACCAATGTGCAGGCGCAGATCTCGACCCTGCTCACGGCTGCGCCGCAGACCGCCAACGCTGCGACGATCACGGCCGCGGACCAGACGATCCACGCGGTGCAGCAGGAGATCTTGCAGGAGATCAACGGTGATGCGCATCTCTCCGGCGCCCTGAACAAGGTGAACTTCCTCGCCAACACCGGCGGCCAGGACGTCGCTTTCCAGAATACGCCGGCCGGCGCTGACGATGCGGCGACCCTTGCTGCGGCCACTGCAGGCAACACCCTCAAGGACGTCGGCCTGGTCTTCAACAAAGTGGTCGATCTCGCCTCCGGCGGCATCCACACCGGCAATCTGCAGGAGGTCACGACCGACCTCACGGCGATCTCGCAAGGCCTCACCAACATCCTGAACAACAAGACCCAGCTCGCCAAGATCGAAGCCGGCGAGACGGCCAATGCAGCCGCGCTCACCACGATCCACCTGCAGACGGTGCTAGGCCAGATCAACCTCGAGTTGAACCAGTATGCCAAGGCGGAAACGACCGGCAATCAGGCCGCGCTGCGCGGCACGGCCGACAATCTGCTCGATAGCATCGACATCATCCAGAACGACGCCAACCTCAACACGGCAGCCGGCGGCAATGGCATGCCCGGTCACGCCGGCGGCTTCGCCGAGGATCCCGGCGGATTGACCGGCACCGTTACCAAGTTCCAGGACAACCAGGCGCAGACCAATTTCTGGGCCGCGTTCCTGGCCGAAGGCAACACCATCAACGCCACGCTGCAGAAGATTTCGACGGGCGGCGCGCAGGCGAGCGCAGCTCTGGTCACGCAGATCCAGAACTATCAGCAATTCGGCGCCAATTTCGACGCGGCACAAGGCAACGTCTTCCGCGGCCGCTTCGACAATGAGCTGCTGAGCGGCACGCTGGAGGCCGACACTGCGGCCGCGGTGAAGGGCCTGCAGGGCATTCTCAACGGCGACACCGGCGCTGCGCTCGCCGCCGACAAGGCGATGATCGCCGCGGCCGGCCAGGGCTTCGCGGCCGATGCCATGGACGTGTCCGGCAACAACATCGCGATCGGCGGCGCCACCTATGTGGGAACGGCGACGACGGTATCGACGGCGACCTCGGTGCACGGCCTCGCGCAGGGTACGATCCCGGTGACCGCAACTCCCAACATCGCGAACGGCACCGGCGGGATGACTTCGTCATCCACCACGCCGGCGCCGGTTGCCGTCAATTTCAATCCGACCGCGCTCGCCAACGGCACGTCGAACCTGCTGACACGGGCCACCGCGATCCAGCATTCGACCGATCTCGTGCAGGCCGGCGTCGTGTTCAACGACGCAGTGCGCGCCTCGCTCGGTCTGTTCAGCCTCGCCAACAGCGGCAACTCGCCGGCCTTCCTGACCAGCTACCAGGCTGACATCACGGCGGTGCAGACGGACATCGCGGCGATGCTGGCCAATCCGGGCCAGGTCACGCTTGGCGGCAAGACATTTGCGCTCAATGCCACCGACACGGCGGTGCTGACCAACGTCGAAGGACAGCTCGGCACGCTGCTGCAGGCTGCAGGCCAGTTTGCCAACGCCAGCACATCGGCAGCGGCGAGCCAGACGATCCACGCACTGCAGCAGGAGATCCTCGGCGAGATCCACAACGACGCGCATCTGGCGAACGCGCTGAACAACGTCCCCTTCCTCGCCAACACCGGCGGTCAGGACGTCGCCTTCCAGACGTCGCCTGCGGGCGCTGATGATCCGGCGAGCCTTGCTGCGGCCGCAGCCGGCAACAGCCTCAAGGACGTCGGTCTCGTCTTCAACAAGGCCGTCGAGGTCGCTACAGGCGGCATCAACACCGGCAATCTGGCCGAGGTCCACGCCGACTTCACCGCGGTCCAGCAGGGGCTGACGGCCATCCTCAACAACAAGACCCAGCTCGCGCAGATCGAGGCCGGCGAGACGGCGAACGCGGCCGCACTGACCACGGTCCACCTGCAGACCGTGCTCGGTCAGATCAACCTGCAGTTGACCAAGTATGATCAGGCCGCGACGACCGGCAATCAGGCAGCCTTGCGCGGCACCGCCGACAACCTGCTCGACATCATCGACATCGTCCAGAACGACGCCAACCTGAACAAGGCGGCTGGCGGTAATGGCGCTGCAGGTCATGCCGGCGGCTTCGCTGAGGACCCGGGTGGATTGACCGGCACCGTCACCAAATTCCAGGACAACCAGGCACAGACGAACTTCTGGGCGGCGTTCCTGGCCGAAGCCAACACCATCAACGCGACCTTGCAGAAGATCTCGACCGGCGGCGCACAAGCCAGCGCCGCGCTGGTCACGCAGATCCAGAACTACCAGCAGTTCGGCGCCAATTTCGACGCCGCTCAGGGCGCCGTCTTCCAGGGCCGCTTCGACAACGAGCTGCTGAGCGGCACGCTCGAGGCCGACACGGCTGCGGCCGTGAAGGGCCTGCAGGGCATCCTCAACGGCGACACCGGTGCAGCGCTTGCCGCCGACAAGGCCATGATTACCGCGGCCGGCCAGGGCTTCGCGGCTGACGCCATGGACGTGTCCGGCAACAACATCCCGGTGAATGGCGGCACCTATGTTGGCACCGCGACGACGGTCTCGGCAGCGACCTCCATCAAGGGCACGGCACACGGGACCATTCCGGTCACCGCCACGCCGAACCTCGCCAATGGCACCGGCGGCACTGCGGCGGCGGGAACGACGGCGGCGGGCGGTGCTGCAGCTGGCGGCGCTGCGGCCGGTGGAACGGCTGCGAACGGAGGTGCGGCTGCCGGAGGAGCCGCCGGGCAGGCCAATGGCGGCACCACCACCGCCAATAACGGCGGCAACAACATGCAGCACCACGACCATCATCACGATCACAGCCCGGGTCCTCATATGACCCAGGCCGCGCATACGAGCCAGGCAGCAGCAGCCGGCCCCGATATGTCGCATCACCACGCGATGTATCACATGTGGGCTTGAGACAGCGCGATGACGCAGCCGCAGCAGCCGCGGTGATCAGACCCCGGGAGTCCCGAATGACGTCAACACGTCACCGAGCTCCCGGGCCACAGGCGAAACGATGATGAGCAAAGTCGGAGGAAGTGAGGTGAAGAAAACAGGCTTTGGAGATTCGCCGTGATGCATCTTCCGTTCCCATCAGATGCCGCCAGGGTGCTGGAACTCTTCTAAGGTGAGTGTCGATCCGCGCTACGAGATCAGGGCAACTTTTTGTCTACACCGTGTGTCGAGGAGTCACTCACCTAAGCATGTTGCAAGGATGCCACGACAGAAATCAACGAGTTAGAATGTTTCTACACGTTGCCGTGCCCCGGCTGCGACACCCGTCGCATGCCCGAACAACATCATATTTGGGGACTCCGCGACGCTTCTTTTGGCCCCATTGGAGCAAATAATTCCCAGGTGCTCTGAGGCTGCGACATTTCGCCCGCCCTGCAAGGGGTGAACGAGACGTCGCAACCCGATCAACGCCCGCGTGCTGCCATGACGCCAAGCAGCTGATGCCGGGTTGAAACTTGGGGAGATAATCTGATGGCAGCCAATACCTTCAACCCGACGGCGCTGGCGAATGGCACGTCCAACCTACTCGTTCGCGCATCGGCGCTGAACCTGTCGACCGACCTCGTGCAGGCCGGCGTCGTGTTCAATGACGCCGTTCGAATCTCGACCGGCCTGTTCTCGACGCCGCAGAACAGCGGCAATTCCAACCCGTTCCTCGGCAGCTACACCACCGACCTGCATGCGGTGCAGAACGACATCAACGCGATGCTGGCCAATCCCGGCCAGGTCACCGTGGGCGGTAAGGCGTTCACGCTGAACGCCACCGATACTGCGGTGCTCACTCAGGTGTCGAACGAGATCACCACGCTGATCAACGCGGCGCCGAACACTACCAATCCGGCGACGCTCGCCGAGGCCGATCAGACTCTCCACAACGTACAGATGCAGATCCTGGGTCAAATCCATGGGGATGCGCATCTTTCGGCCGCTCTCAACAACGTTCCCTTCCTGGCCAATACGGGCGCCATGGACATCGCGTTCCAGCCCCTTTCCGTCGGCAACGACAGCGCGACCAATCTTGCAGCAGCAGCAGCGGGCGATCTGACAGCTATCGGATCGGTGTTCAACGCCGTCGCGACCCTGTCGATGGGTGGCATGAGCGCGAACAACATCAACCAGGTCCAGGCTGATTTCACGGCCGTGTCGCAGGGCCTTCAGGCGATCCTGAATGATCCGGCGAAGCTCGCCGCCATTGAAGCCGGTCAAACCGCCGTCGATGCGCAAACGACGACACTGCATCTGATGACGCTGCTCAGCCAAGCAAACCTTCAGCTGAACAACTACGACGTTGCCGAGACCATGGCCAGTCCGACCGCGCTACGCGGCTCGGCCGACAACATCGTCGACATGATCGACGTGTTTCAGAACGACGCGGCCCTCAACAAGGCGGCGGGCGGCACCGGCATGCCGGGACATGGCGGCGGCTTCGCCGAGGACCCGGGCGGACTCACCGGAACCGTCACGAAGTTCCAGGACAATCAGGCGCAGACCAACTTCTGGGCCAGTTTCCTCGCCGAGGGCAATACGCTCGGTGCAAAGCTCGTCGCGGTCGCCAATGGAACGGGGATGGCGTCGCAGGCCCTGATCGATCAGATCACGAACTACCAGAACTTCGGCGCCGCCTTCGATGCGGCCCAGGGCGCGGTGTTCAAGGGACGCTTCGATGACGAGCTCGCCGCCGGTGCTCTGCAGTCCGACACCATCATGGCCACGAAGGCGCTCATGGGCATCATGAACGGCGACACGGGTGCAGCCCTGGCGACGGATCAGGCGATGCTGAAGGCTGCGGCCGCGAACTACATCGGCAATGCCGGCGACATCGCCGGAAACAACATCGCGATCGGCGGATCCGCCTACGTGACGTCAGCGACCAGCTTCGTGACCGCGACGGCGGTCAATGGCATCGCTCAGGGCACCGGTATGCCGGCGGGCGCCAATCCGAACATCGCCAACGGCACCGGCGGTGCTGTCGCCGCTCCGACCACGCCGGGTGGTACCACCGGCGGCGACATGGCAGGCGGCGGCACGGCCGGTGGAGGAGCTGCCGGCGGCGGCACCACTGGCGGAGGAACGGCCGGAGGCGGAGCTGCAGGCGGCGGCGCGGCGGGAGGTAACAACGGGGGAGCGGCTGGCGGCGGCGGCAACCAGACCAACAACATGCACCACTGCCACGGTCATCATCACAGTCACCACACGGCAGCTGCCGCTACGACGGCGGGCACGGCGGCGGCGGCGACGGCCGCTCCCGACATGTCGCATCACCATGCGATGCATCACATGTGGGCCTGACACCTTCATACTGACTCCTCAACGCCGGCCGGCGCAGACCCATGGTCTGTGCCGGCCTTGTTGCATTCTGACAAAAGCTCCCCGGGACGGCTTGGCTCGAAGGATTCCAGACGCCCTGTCCCGATCCACAGCCGCCAAGCCTCTGTTTCGCTTCATTCCACCCGAAGACTGTTTTCGTCGAACCATCAGTAAGTTGTGATCATGAACGAGCCAGCCCTCGCCTTCCGTCCCCGTCTCGTGTCGGCATCGAGCAACGCCCGCGCGCCATTCCCGTCTCCGATCGACGGTCGCGCCCTGCAGATTGCCGAGGAGGCCTACCGGAAAGTGCTTGCTCTTCAGCCGCAGCATTTTCGGACCCTTTGCAGCCTTGCGACTGTCCGTCTGCAACTCGGTGACGCCGATGAGGCGCGAACCCTGCTGGAGCGCGCCGCGGACGCTGCAGGCGACTCGGCAGGGCTGCACCTGACCGTCGGAAAAGCGTTCGCAGGCTTGGGCGACCTCGCCAAAGCGACATCGCATTTCGCACGCGCCGCCGCACTGGACGACTCCTCGGTCGAGCCCCGCCTGCTGCTCGGCGGCGCGCTCTACGGCCTGGGGGATCCCGCAGCCGCCGTGCAGCACCTTCAACAGGCGCTTGCGATCGATGCCACCAATGCGGACCTCCACCAGGCGCTCGGCCTAGCCCTGCAGCGGCTCGGCCAAAACGAGAAGGCCATGTCGCATCATGAGGCGGCGCTCGCGGCGCGGCCGCAATTTGCAGCGGCTGCGAGCAGCCTCGGCGATGTCTGCCGGCAGCTCGGCCGTCATTCGGAAGCCATCGCTCACTACACCCGGGCGCTCGCCATCGAGCCCAACATGCCGATGGTCCTGCTCAATCTCGGCGGCTGTCATCAAGCGATCGGCGAACTGGATGCCGCCATTCGCAACCTGCAGAAGGCTCTCGCGTTGAGCCCTCAACTCGCCGAGGCCCACTACAATCTCGGCAATATCCACCTGGACATGAAGAGCTGGCCGGGAGCGCTTTTCCACTACGAGCGCGCGGTCGCCCTGCGACCGGACTTCCCCGAGGCCCACAACAATTTCGCCAATGCGTTGGAGTCGTCGGGCCGGCACGATGAGGCCCTCTCCCATTATGACGAAGCGCTGCGGCTGCGGCCAGACTACGCCGTTGCCCACCGCAATCGCGCGGACTCGCTGCGCAACGCGCAGCGATACGACGAGGCGATCGCCGGGTATCAGACCGCTCTTGCGCACGATGCTCGCGACACGACGACCATGAACCATCTCGCGGGCGTCCTCACGATCGTGGGCCGGATCGACGAAGCGGAGCGCGCCTATGAATCCGCGTTAGCCGTCAACCCGCGCAGCATCGGCACTCACCTCAATCTCGGCGTGGTCAAGCCGTTCGCCGTCGACGACCCACGCTGGCCCGCGCTCCAGGAGCTCGCATCGAGCTCCGAGACCCTGACCGAAGACGCCCGCATCGCCCTGCACTTCACGCTCGGGCGCGCCTATGCCGACATCAAGGATGGCGAACGATCGCTGCTGCATCTCAATGCCGGCAACGGCCTCGAGCGCCGCCGCATCAACTACGACGAGAACCAGGCGCTGCGCCAGATCGAGCGCATTCGCACCGTCTTCTCCAAACAGGTGCTGCGGGCGCGGGCCGGCCATGGCGATCCATCTGACGCCCCCGTGTTCGTGATCGGCATGCCCAGGTCCGGCACCAGTCTGATCGAGCAGATCCTCGCCAGCCACCCGGCGGTTCATGGCGCTGGCGAGGTCAACTACTTCGCGGCAGCCGCAGGGCTGTTTACCGACCGTTCCCGCGGTGACTATCCGGAGATGCTCGCCAAACTCGCCGACGCGGATATCTCGACGCTCGCGCGCGCCTATCTCGACCGGCTCACGAACCTGCCGCCGGACACGCAGCGCATCGTCGACAAGATGCCGTCGAACTTCCTGTTTGCCGGGCTCATTCATCTCGCGCTGCCGAACGCGCGCATCATTCACGTCCGGCGCAATCCTATCGACACCTGCCTGTCGTGCTATACGCAGCTGTTCGCGGAGCCGCAGCCCTTCGCCTACGACCTCGCCGAGCTCGGCCGCTACTACCGGGCCTACGAGCAACTGATGAAGCACTGGCGCGATGTCCTGCCGGACGGCGTCATGCTCGAAGTGGCGTATGAGGATGTCGTGCGCGACTTCGAGGCGCACGCCCGCAAGATCGTCGCACATAGCGGGCTCGAATGGAACGACGCCTGCCTGTCGTTCCATGAGAACGAGCGTCCGGTCAACACCGCGAGTCTCGTGCAGGTCCGCAAGCCGCTATTCTCCGGATCGGTCGGCCGCTGGCGAATGTATGGCGATCGCCTGAAACCGTTGCTCGATGCGCTCGGCACCGAAGCTCTCAGGCCGACGATCGCCGAGGCCATCGCCGGAGGGGCGCCGCCCCAGCCCGTCAACGTCGCGCCGCCGGTGGTCACGCCGACGAAAGACTCGCGCCCATTCGACGCCACGCAGCTCGCGTCGCTGCAGACGCTGGCGGACGGCGTCCTCGCTGTCGCCAAGAAGCTGCAGAGCCGCGGCGAAATCAGTGATGCCGAGCAGATCTTCAAGCTGATCCTGGCCGGCCAGCCGACCAATTTCGAGGCCCTCGTCGGCCTCGGCATGATCTCAACCACTTACAGCCGCCTCGAGGAAGCCAAGGACTATTTCGTCCGCGCGGTGGCGGTGAATGCCAACTCCGCCGAGGCCCATGGCAGCATCGGCGCCGTCGAAGGCTCCGCGGGCCGCTACGACGAGGCGGTCCGGCACTACGAGACGGCACTGACGCTGTCGCCGAGCCATCCCGGCATTCTCTACGGCTTTGCCATGGTTCGGCAGAACCAGGGACTGATCGACGAGGCGATGGCCCTGCTGCGGCGGGCGATCGACAACAAGCCGCAGCACCTCGATGCGCATTTTGCGCTCGGCAATCTGCTGTATACGTCAGGCAAGGATATCGAGGCAGCGAGACACTACCTCAAGGTTCTCGATTTCAGCCCCGAACACGCCGAGACTCACAACAACATCGCCAACGTGCTGCTGCGGCAGGGCCATCGCGAGCGCGCGATCGAGCACTACCAGCGCGCGATTGCGAGCCGGCCCGACTATGCCGATGCCTACGGCAATCTCGGCAATGCGTTCCTCGAGCTCAACCGGCTCGAGGAATCGATCGAGCAGAACCTCCTGGCCATCAAGATCAAGCCGGAGCGGTTCGGCTCCTACAACAATCTCGGTGTCGCCTACCAGGCGCTCGGCCGCTTCGATGAGGCGACCGCGGCGTTCCAGAAAGCCTTGGAGCTCGCGCCGGATGACGCGCCGATCCACCTCAATCTGGCGAACATGTCGAAGTTCAAGCCGGACGACAGCCGCCTGCCCGGCCTGCAAAGCCTGATGGCTCGAATCGACCAGCTCGACCAGGAGAAGCAGATCGCGGCCCATTTTGCGTTTGGCAAGGCGCTGTCGGATCTGAAGGACTACGACGCCGCCTTCTCGCATCTGCACAAGGCCAACACGCTCAAGCGCCAGACCTTCGACTACGACTCCGGGCAGCGGCTCGACATGATGAAGAACGTCGCCAGCCGTTTCACGCCCGAGTTCTTCCGCACGGTTGCGGGTCATGGCGACGAGTCCTGGGCGCCGATCTTCATCGTCGGCATGCCGCGCTCCGGAACCACGCTGATGGAGCAGGTGCTGGCGAGCCATTCCAAGGTATTCGGTGCGGGCGAGCTCGAGACCTTCAAGGACCTGGTTGGCGAATGCGCCACGCGGCAGAAGGTGGTTCCGAACTACCCCGATCTCGTCATGCTGCTGCCGCCGGAGGAAATGACCAAGCTCGGGCAGGAATACACCGCTCGCGTGCGCATCCTGGCGCCTGAGGCCGAGCGCATCGTCGACAAGATGCCGCTCAACTTCCTGTTCGTCGGCCTGATCCATGCGGCGTTTCCGCGCGCCCGGATCATCAACACCAGGCGTGACCCGCTGGACAACTGCATCTCCTGCTATCAGCTGCTGTTCACCGGAGCCCAGCCGTTTGCCTACGACCTCACGGAACTCGGCCACTACTACCGGGGCTATGAGGGCGTGATGGAACATTGGCACAAGGTGCTGCCGCCGGGCGTCCTGATCGACGTGCAGTACGAGGACATGGTCGACGACCTCGAGGGCGTCGCACGCCGGGTGCTCGATCATTGCGGGCTGGACTGGGAGGATGCCTGCCTCGACTTCCACCGCACCGAGCGCACCGTGCGAACCGCGAGCCTGATGCAGGTGCGCGAGCCGATCTACCGTCGCGCGATCGGAAGCTGGCGCCGCTACGAGAAGCATCTCGGGCCGCTGCGCCAAGCGCTCGGCCTCGACGAAGTACCGCCGGCGGCGGAAGCGACCTGACCGCCGGCAAATAACCGGGTGCTGTTGCCCAGGGATCGGTGACAGGCGCGGCACCCGGCTATCCGGCCGCGCGGCGGAGCGGCTTTTGTATTCTGCGTGACGGCGTTTAAGAAATTATCTCCATCATACGCCTAGGCGTCAGTCTTACTACGCACGACCGGCAGCTAATTACACAATCAAAAGTTGTATCGACCAGGATCAGACCGGGTGGACGCGATTTGCGTTCGCACACCGGTCAAATCCAGCCTGAACGAGCGTGCTTCCCATGAATGTCCGTGGCGGCGACGAGCTGATAGTCCAGCTCATTAGTTCGTTGCGTTCCAGCGAGCTTTGCTCTGCCGCAAAGACCGCGACTTGATCAAGACATCGACCCGACGAACGATGGTGACGGACACGGCCGGCGCTCCGCCGTGAGTGGCGCCCGGCTGTCCCGCCCTCCGCCGGCCGGCCAGGTCGCTCCGCCGGATCTGACCAGCCGCCCGGCTGAGACGGGGGTCCCATCCTCCGGAACATGGGTCGTCTGGACGATCCCGGCCACCTGCCGGCCCGGCGAGATCCCGACGGCTGGGATGGGAGGAAAGCACAGCAGGCGCTTGACCTCGGCGCCAAGGCTTGGTTTGACCCGGACACCACCCCGCCCAACCATGGAAGATCCCGAACCATGCGCATCACTCTCGTCGGCTCCCGCCATTTCGGTGTCGCCACACTGAACATGTTGCGCGAGAGAGGCATCGAGATCGCACGCGTGGTCGTGCATGACGGCGAGGACCGGCTTGCCGCAGCGGCGCGCGCGGCCGGGATCGAGGTCGTGGTCCAGGCCGATCCCAAGGTGGTGCCAGCCAGCGAGATCGCCCCTGGCACCGACCTGATCGTGACCGCGCACAGCCACGCCCGCGTCACGCAGGAGGCAGTTGCCGCCGCCAAGCTCGGCGGCATCGGCTACCATCCCTCGCTGCTGCCGCGGCACCGCGGCATCGCCGCGGTGGAATGGACGATCAAGGAAGGCGATCCGGTCGCCGGCGGCACCATCTATCACCTCGCCGAGCGGATGGACGCGGGCGCCATCGCGGCCCAGGACTGGTGCTTCGTCAAGAAGGGTGAGACCGCCCGCGAATTGTGGGAGCGCGCGCTGGCGCCGCTCGGCCTCAAGCTGCTCGGCGACGTCGTCGAATCAGCCAAGGCGACCGGCACCATCCCAGCCAAGCCGCAGGACGAGCAGTTCGCGACCAAGGCGCCCAGCATCACGCCGCACTGAGCGCCTCTCCCGAGGCAATGGCCATGACCCTCGCGCGGCCTTGGCCGAGACGGCGCGACGCTTGCCACGAACGGATGTTCTGTCAACGCAGGGCTATGGCCATCATCTGCTCATGTCGTGCGCGAAGGCGCAGTTTACCCACAATGCCGCCCGAATGCCTCAAAAGCGGGTTTCGCGTTAATCGTTAACAGACTGGAACTGCTCGATAAAATTTACTTTCGGCAGTGCGGCAAATTTTCGTCACAATTCGTCCAAATAAGCTGACCTCATCAACGATATTGAGGGACAAGATTCATGCGTCTCGACCGCATTGGAATGGCATTCGCCGCGTCGATCCTGGTGGGCAGCTCGGCCGCCCCCGCATTCGCCCAGTCGCCCTATGACGGCCAGTGGCAGGTCACGATCGTCACCAGCAGCGGCAGCTGCGAGCCCACGGCCAGCTCGACCCTGATCGTCGCAGACGGTAAGATTTCGGCGGCTGGCGCCAACGTATCGGGTTCGATCGGGCGCGAAGGCCTCGTCAAGGTCTCGATCAATGGCGCATATGCGAATGGGCAGCTCAGCGGCAATTCGGGTTCAGGCAAGTGGAACGGAGCCTCTGCAGGCATTCCGTGCAGCGGTCGCTGGCAGGCCTCGCGCCTGTAACGGCTTCGGCTCTCTGCAACAGGTCACGCGGCGGCTCTCGGCCGCCGCGATCGTTTTGGCCGCCGGTATCGCGGCATCGCCGCTGCGCGCCGATCCAGGTCCGTTTACCGGCCTGGCGGGAAACTGGGGTGGCGGCGGCACCGTCGCCCTCGAGGATGGCTCCACCGAACGCATCCGCTGCCGGGCTCACTATGATGTTGCCGGCCCGCGCATGACCCTGGTGCTCACTTGCGCCAGCGACGCCTACAAGTTCGGTCTGCAGGCCGAGGTGATCGCCGAGGGCTCGGCTATCTCGGGCACGTGGACCGAAACCAGCCGTGGCGTCAGCGGCGTGCTTCAGGGGCGCGGCGGCGGCGGCAATTTCCAGCTGGCTGCCTCGACCGCCGGCTTCAATGCCAACATCGCGCTCGCCACCCGCGGCAACAAGCAATCAGTATCGATCCGCGCCGATAGCCAGTTCCGCGCAGCGAACATCTCGCTGTCGCGGTGACGGCGCTCAGGCGCGCTTGATTCCTGGCGACGGCGCTCCGGCCGGAGCCGGGGCAAGCTGCGCCGCGGTGCGCTTGATGGTCTTGGCGACCAGCAGCGCCTGCTCGCGCGTCATGGCGAAATCCTGCACGCCCTTCTGCGTGGTCAGCGACAGCACCATCAGGTGAGGCTCGCGCTCCGGCCAGCCCGTGGCGAAGGCGGTCAGGAAGTCGGCTGAGGCGGCACGGTCGGTCATGTGTCAAAGCTGCCCTTGGCTGTTTCGCGGCGGTCGCTTTAGGACGAAACGCCCTCACACTCCACGTTTTTCTCACAGTGTTTCTCGTGGCGTTTATCATGGCGCGTCGCTCCCCTTGCTGGGGCCACGTGGTGCACTGCACCGTTGATTTCGTTTGCAATGCTTTGCACGCGAGGTGATACAGCCGCTCCCGCCCGCCTCGCCTCTCCCGCTGCATGACTCGCCCCGCTTCGAAACTGATGGCTGCGTTGTGGATGACCGGCTGGCTCAGCCTCATGCTGGTCATGGCGGTGGCCGGGCGTGAGGCAATGCGCGAGCTCAACGTGTTCGAGCTGATGGAGCTGCGCTGTCTCCTCGGCCTCGTGATGCTGTCGCCGGTGATTGCGTTGAGCGGCGGCTTCGCCACGCTGCGCACGACGCGGCTCAAGCTGCACGCAGCCCGCAACCTAATCCACTACGGGGCGCAGCTCGGCTGGTTCTTTGCTCTCACTCTGATTCCGATCGGCCAAGTGGTCGCGATCGAGTTCACGATGCCGATCTGGACCGCCCTGCTCGCAGCCACATTCCTCGGCGAGCGGATCACCCTGTTCAAGCTCGCAGCGATCATCTTGGGCCTTGTCGGCGTCGTGGTGATCGTGCGGCCGGATACCGGCGCGATCAATCCGGGTCAGCTGATTGCGTTGGCCGCCGCCGTCGGCTTCGGCATCTCGATCGCGCTGGTCAAATTCCTGACGCGGACCGAGCCCACCGTCTCGATCATCTTCTGGATGCTGACGGTGCAGGCGGTCGCCGGTCTGGTGCCGACGCTGCTGCTCTGGTCGTGGCCGTCGGCCACGGCCTGGGGCTGGATCGTCCTCGTCGCCCTCTGCGGCACCTTCTCGCACTTCTGCATGGCGCGCGCGATGCTCTATGCCGACGCCACCATCGTGATCCCGATGGACTTCCTGCGCGTGCCGCTGACCGCGACGGTCGGCTGGCTGGTGTATTCGGAGCGGCTCGACGGATTCACCGTGTTGGGCGCCGTGCTGATTCTCGCCGGCAACCTGCTGAACCTGCGGCCGCCTCAGCCGCGACCGGTTGCGGTCAACACGTCGCAGGGCTGATCCGGACTTTTCCGGCTTGGCGCGCCCAGCGGTCTGTGACCTCTCTCACGGAACTCCTGGCATACACGCGATCGGCGTTGGCCGTGCGCAACACTCGCGGTTTGATTTGTGGCGAAAGCGAGATTTTTTCTTCTGGAACAAGACTTTTCGTCCTGAACGACGACAAATGCTGCAGTGACCGCTTCGCTTGATCGTTGGGGGATCTCCTGATGCGCTTTTTCACCATCACCCTGTCGCTGCTCTGCATGGTGCTGACGGCCGGAGCCGCGAAGGCCGACCGCCGGGTCGCCTTCGTCGTCGGCAACGGCGCCTATAAGAGCGTGGCCCAGTTGCCGAACCCGCCTGTCGACGCCAAGGCGATGGCTGCGACCTTGCGCAATGTCGGCTTCGACGTTGTCGAGGGCACCAATCTCACGCGCGACAAGATGACCGAGAAGTTGCTCGACTTCGGGCGCAAGGCGCAGGGCGCCGATATCGCGGTGTTCTACTATGCCGGCCACGGCATCGCGATCGCCGGCACCAACTATCTGCTGCCGGTCGACGCCGATCTGAAATCCGAGATGGACGTCAAGCTGGGCTCCGCGATCAACATCGACGTGACGCTCGACCAGACGATGGGCGATGCCAAGGTCAAGCTGGTGTTCCTCGACGCCTGCCGCGACAACCCGTTCGCCGCCAAGATCAAGTCGAACTCGCCGACCCGCAGCGTGTCGGTGCAGACCGGCCTCGCCGAGATGAAGTCGGGCGAAGGCACGCTGATCGCGTTCGCGACCGGTCCCGGCCAGACCGCGCTCGATGGTGACGCCGGCGCCAACAGCCCGTTCACCCGCGCGCTGATCTCACACATCGCCCAGCCCGGTGTGGAGATCCAGCAGGCGATGACGTCCGTGCGCGCCCAGGTCAACGAGGAGACCAGCAAGGGCCAGCTGCCCTGGGGTCACACCAACCTGATCGGTGCGGTCTATCTCAACCCGGCAGCCGCGCCGGCGACGACGGCTGCAACTCCCGGCACGACGCCGGCCGCCGCCGCGGCAAGCCCGACGGCTGCAGAGGCCGAGCTCGAGTTCTGGCGCTCGGTGAAGGACTCGAACAAGCCGGAAGAGCTCAACGCCTATCTCGCGACCTATCCGAACGGTCAGTTCAAGTCGCTGGCGATGGCCCGCATTGCCTCGATCGAGACCGGCGCCGTCAACACCGCGACCCGCAACGTCGCCAAGGGCGTCGATCCCGCGACCTATACCGAGGAAGGCACCCAGGTCAGCGAGGACCAGATCGGCCTCGACAAGACCAAGCGCCGCGACGTGCAGCGCCGCCTCACCGGGCTCGGCTTCGACACCAAGATGACCGGCGTGTTCGACGACGAGACCCGCGGCGTCATGAAGCGCTGGCAAGCCGCGCGCGGCTTCCCCTCCACGGGCTTCCTGACCAAGCTGCAGCACAAGGCGCTCCTGGCCGAGCCCCAGCCGACGCCTGCGACCGCCGCGGTCGGCGATGAGGCCAAGCCGCGCCGCCCCAAGCCGGCGGGCAACGTCGCCGCCGGCAGCCCGCCGCCGCAGGGCGCGCCGGTCTATCGCAACCCGCCGCCGCAGGACAACGCCGGCAATGCCGCCGGCGCCGCCTTCATCGGCGGCATGATGGGCGGCGTGCTCGGCAGCGCCCTGCGCCGCTGACGACCGGTCCGCTCAAGACGCAAAGCCCGCGCCGCAAGGTGCGGGCTTTTTGCTTGCCCGTCAGCTCACAACTGCTGATTTGACTTGGGCCAATCACGGCTTTTTGGTGTAGACAAGATGGCGGTTTTCAGTCGCTCATTTTGCTTGCTCCAGGGGGATTTCAGATGCGGGTGCTCAGCCTCATTCCGGCGCTCGTGGTGTCGCTGGTCTGGTCTGCGCTGGCGATCGACACGGCCATGGCCGATCGGCGCGTCGCCTTCGTGGTCGGCAATGGCGCCTATAAGAACGTGGCCCAGCTGCCAAACCCGCCGGTCGATGCCAGTGCGATGGCGGTGACCTTGCGCAATGTCGGCTTCGACGTCGTCGAGGGCACCAACCTCAATCGCGAGCAGATGACCGAGAAGCTGCTGGAGTTTGGCCGCCGCAGCCAGGGCGCCGACGTCGCCGTGTTCTATTATGCCGGCCACGGCATCGCGATCTCCGGGACCAACTACCTGCTGCCGATCGACGCCGACATCAAGTCCGAGATGGATGCCAAGCTCGGCGCGGCCATCAATGTCGACGTCACGCTCGAGCAGACGCTGGCGGACGCCAAGGTCAAGCTGGTGTTCCTCGACGCCTGCCGCGACAACCCGTTCGCCGCCAAGATCAGGTCGACGGCTTCGACCCGCAGCGTCTCGGTGCAGACCGGCCTTGCCGAGATGAAGTCCGGCGAAGGCACCTTGATCGCGTTCGCCACCGGCCCGGGCCAGACGGCGCTCGACGGCGAGGCCGGCACCAACAGCCCGTTCACGCGCGCTTTGATCGCGCACATCACTAAGCCCGGCGTCGAGATCCAGCAGGCGATGACCTCTGTCCGCGCCCAGGTGAACGAAGAAACCGCCAAAGGCCAGCTGCCCTGGGGACACACCAACCTGATCGGCGCCGTCTATCTCAATCCGGCGGCCGGCGGGGCGACTACCGCCGCTGCTCCGGCGATCGTCGCAGCCGTGCAGCCCGCGAACGATGTGGAGCTCGAGTTCTGGCGCTCGGTCAAAGACTCCAACAAGGCCGAAGAGCTCAAGGCCTACCTCACCAATTATCCCAACGGCCAGTTCAGGTCATTGGCGCTGGCGCGAGTCGCCTCGCTGGAGAATGGGCCCTCAACGACGACGCGCAACCTGACCACGGGCGTCGATCCCGCGACCTTCACCGAACAGGGCACGCAGATCACAGAAGACCAGATCGGTCTCGACAAGGGCCTGCGCCGCGACGTGCAGCGCCGCCTCACCGGGCTCGGCTTCGACACCAAGACGACCGGCAAGTTCGACGAGCCCACGCGCGCCGTGCTCAAGCGCTGGCAGGCGGCACGCGGCTATCCGTCGAGCGGCTATCTGACGAAGCTGCAGCACAAGGCCCTGCTCGCCGAGATCGTTCCGGCCGCGGCGACCGCCAGCGCAAATGAGGAGCGCCCTGCCCGCCGCGCGCAACGCAGCAGCGGTGGCGGCGGTGGCTATCACCGCAGCGGGCCGGACGCCGGCGCAGCCTTCATCGGCGGGGTCATGGGCGGAATGCTCGGCGGTGCGTTCCGGCGCTGAGCGACCGTCCTGCGCTCAACGCAACTTCCTACGGCTTGAGAGCCGAGGCCAGACGACGCGGCCGCTGAAGCAGCAACCAAGCGGCGCGGCAAAGCCCCGCCGCTTGGTTAGCTCAAGACCGATCAGAGCCCCGCGGCCTTGCGCAGCGCCGCATTCATGCGATCCTGCCAGCCGGGGCCTTGGGATTGGAAGTGCTCCAGCACATCCTGATCGATGCGCAACGTCACCTGCTCGCGCACGCCCGGGACAGCCGCCTTCTTCGGCGGCGCCTCGACAGGCTTGGTGGTGACCTTCTTGAACGCCGCCTCCGCCTCAGTGCGGGCATCGGCGAGCGTGCGCGGACGTCGCGGCTGATCGGCCATGATCAGATCCCTTCGAACAGCGCCGTGGACAGATAACGTTCCGAGAACGACGGGACGATCGCCAGGATCGTCTTGCCCGCATTCTCCGGCCGCTTGCCGAGCTCGATCGCCGCAGCAATCGCCGCGCCTGAGGAGATGCCGCCAGGGATGCCCTCGTTGCGCGCCAGCGCGCGCGAGGTCTCGATGGCGGTCGTGCTGTTGATCTTGACGATCTCGTCGATGACGGAGCGATCGAGAATGTCAGGCACGAAGCCGGCGCCGATGCCCTGGATCTTGTGCGGAGAGTGCTGGCCGCCCGACAGCACCGGGCTCTCCTCGGGCTCGACAGCGACCACCTTCAGGCTGGGCTTGCGCGACTTCAGCACCTGGCCAACACCGGTGATGGTGCCGCCGGTGCCGACGCCGGCGACGAACAGGTCGATATTGCCAGCAGTGTCGTTCCAGATTTCCTCCGCCGTGGTGCGGCGATGGATCTCGGGATTGGCGAGGTTCTTGAACTGCTGCGGCATCACCGAGTTCGGCGTGCTCCGCAGCAGCTCCTCGGCGGTGGCGATCGCGCCCTTCATGCCCTGCGAAGCCGGCGTCAGCACGATCTCGGCGCCGAGGAAGGCGAGCATCTTGCGCCGCTCGACCGACATCGACTCCGGCATCACCAGCTTCAGCTTGTAGCCGCGCGCCGCCGCCACGAAGGCCAGCGCAATGCCGGTATTGCCGGAGGTCGGCTCGATCAGCACCGTGTCCGGCTTGAGCACCCCGGCCTGCTCCATCGCCAGGATCATGCCGACGCCGATGCGGTCCTTCACGCTCGCGGCAGGATTGAAGTATTCCAGCTTGGCCAGGATGGTGGCCTTGACGCCGTGCTGCTCCGGCAGCTTTCGCAGACGCACAATCGGTGTGTTGCCGAATGCGTCGACAATTGAGTCAAATACGCGGCCGCGTCCAGGACGCTGTGTCGTAGCTGACGAATCCATGAAATCACTCCTTGCGCACGTCGGCGCGGTATCGACAGAGGTCCTGACTATCTTCAGCGAGCCTGCTGCGCTGCGCAAGCACGTTTGCGCGATGGTACGATCATCGCGACGCACAACAAGTCGTCGTTAAATTGCGCAAAACCTACGCATTTGTGTTGCGACAAGGTCAACAGACTGGGTGTATGTTCAACTTCAGTAGGGCGGAGATTCACGGTGTGCATCGCCTGCGGCCCAAGCGGACATCAGCAAGATGTCATCTTGGGAATGGTATAAGCAGAATGTTGATGCCACCCGAAGCCGCTTCCATAGAACAGATCATCCAAAATCGGATCCTATAAGAAGAGACCACCAGACAAACTCTTTGTGTGACTGAATTCGTGTGACGCACTTCAGACCGTTGGAAGTTGGACGAGTTGAAACTTTGAAGCGTCGAAATCGGACGAGTCGGAATGAGACAAGTTCGAAAAACGACATGCTCAAATTGACGCCATTCAAACAGAAAACGACAACAAAGAGATCGCCTCAGGAGGTCCCTATGTCAGCACTCGCTGATCTCGTGTCGACCGCATCGCCCCGGCCCGATCCTCGCGGCTGCGACTTGCCGACATGCCCGGTCTGCGCCGACTCCATGATCGCTGCGGAGGCCTCGGCCTATCTGGCCGACAATGTGATCAGCTATCTCTGGACCTGCGACACCTGCGGCTACGGCTTCGTGACGAAGCACACGCTCAGGAGCCGTTTCGTCTGCAATTGAGCGGCTCGTAACGGTGATGCGGGGAGCGTCACGTCCCGTGACAGACTTTGCCTCAAAAACTCACCCCCTTGCCCGTTGCGGGCACGTCACCTGCCCCGCGCTCTCGGCGTGGCGGGGTTAATTGTACGACGGATCGCGCGCGAACGGCTGGTACCGGTCATGCCGCAATCGGAAGGCGGCTCGTCGCCATCAGACGCGCAACGAAGCTGTCCCGCCAGGCCTGCACATCGTTACGGCTGACCACGTCGTAGAGCGCCAGCCATCGCGCGGTGCGCTCGGCGTGATCCATGGTCAGTGCCCGGCGCAACGCGTCCGCGACTTCTTCCCGGCTGTTCGGGTTGACCAGCAACGCTGCGTCCAGCTCGCGTGCCGCCCCGGTGAACCGCGACAGGATCAGCACGCCTGGATCTTCCGGGTCCTGGGCCGCGATATATTCCTTGGCGACCAGGTTCATGCCATCACGCAGCGGCGTTACCAGCCCGACGCATGAGGCGGCATAGATCCCGGCGAGCTCATCCCGCCGGTAGCTTTTGTTGACGTAGCGGAGCGGCGTCCAGTCGACGTCGGAATACTCTCCGTTAATTCGCCCCGACAGCGCGTCCAGCCGGCTTCGGATCTCCTGATAGGCGAGCACCTGCTCGCGGCTGACGGGCGCGACCTGCAGCATCAGCACCTGGCTGCGCAGCTCGGCGTGATCGGCGAGAAAGCGCTCGAAGCCGAGGAAGCGCTCCTCCATACCCTTGGAATAATCCAGGCGGTCGACGCCGACGATGAGCCTCCGGCCGGCAGTCGCCCCGATCAGCCGCTCGCGGCTGGATCGCGCCGTCTGCGTGCGCGCCAGCCGCGCGAACTCCGGAGCGTCGATGCCGATCGGAAAGACGCCGGTCTCGACCGAACGGTCAAAGGCCGAGAGCAGCCCCTCCTCCGTTCGCCGGCCGGCCGCCTGCGAGACGACGTAGTCCTCGAACGCCTGGAGATAGTCCTGAATCTGGAAGCCGAGCAGATCATAGGCAAACAGCGCCTGAACGAGATCGCGGTGCTCGGGCAGATTGACGAACACCTGCGCGGCCGGCCAGGGCACATGGAGAAAAAAGCCGATCCGGTTCGTAAACCCGCGACGCCGCAGCTCGCGCCCCAGCGGGATCAGATGATAGTCGTGGATCCAGATCAGGTCATCCGGCTCGACGAGCGGCGCAAGCGCATCCGCAAAGCGCTCGTTCACCATCCGGTAGCCGTGTTGAAAGTCGCGGTCATAGACCGCGAGGTCGGGCGGTAGTGCAACAGCGGCCACAGGGTCTTGTTGGAATAGCCGTTGTAGTAGTTGCAGAACCCCGCCTCGTCGAGGTCGATGGTGGCGGTCATCACGCCGCCGATGCGCTCGACCTTCAGTTGACCCGAATAGGTACTGGCAGTTTTCCCAGTCCAGCCGAACCACAGTCCCGAGCTGCCGCGCAAGGCGGCCGCCAGCGCCATGGCCAATCCGCCGACGCTCTCGTCGCCCGCGCTCGATGGAGGGTTGACGCGATTGGAAACAATGATCAGCCGGCCCAATGTCCACCTCCGCGCTCACGGTATCATAATAGCGATACCTTGCAGGCGTGTGACTGGCACGACAATTCTGGATCACGCAACCTTGAATTGCGTGAGCAATTTCACAGCGGAGCGATATCGCCGTGGGCCCAATCGGCCTTGGTGCGTTCGTAGAATTCGGTGAAGCGCCCTTGCGCGATGGCCTCGCGCATCCCGGCCATCAGCTGCTGGAAATAGGCGATGTTGATCTCCGACAGCAGCGTCGCCCCGAGCGCCTCACCGGCCTTAATGAGGTGATGTAGATAGGCACGCGCATAGCTGCGCGCCGGCGGCCACGGGCTCTCCTCGTCGAGCGGCCGGGCATCATCGGCATGACGAGCGTTGCGCAGGTTGACGGGCCCGAAGCGCGTATAGGCCACGCCGTGGCGGCCGTTGCGGGTCGGCAGCACGCAGTCGAACATGTCGACGCCACGCTTCACCGACTCCAGGAGATCGTCCGGCGTGCCGACGCCCATCAAATAGCGCGGCCGGTCGGCCGGCAGCGCCGGCACGGTGGCCTCGATCATCTCGAGCATGACGGCCTGTGGCTCGCCGACGGCGAGGCCGCCGATCGCATAGCCATGAAAGCCGATGTCGACCAGCGCCTGTGCGCTCGCCACGCGCAGCGCCGGCACATCGCCACCCTGCACGATCCCGAACAGCATGTAGCCGGCGGGCGCGCTCTCGAACGCGCGGCGGCAGCGCTCGGCCCAGCGCAGCGACAGCCGCATCGCACGCTCGATATCGGCGGGCTCCGCCGGCAGCCGGACGCATTCGTCGAGCTGCATCGCGATGTCGGAGTTGAGCAGCCGCTGCACCTCGATCGCGCGCTCGGGCGACAGCTCGATCTTGGCACCGTCGATATGCGAGCGGAACGTCACCGCCTGCTCGGTGACCTTGCGTAAGCCCGACAGCGACATGACCTGGAAACCGCCGGAATCCGTCAGCATCGGCCCGCCCCAGCCGGTGAAGCGCTGCAGGCCGCCGAGCGCCGCGATCCGCTCCGCCGTGGGCCGCAGCATCAGATGATAGGTGTTGCCGAGCACGATATCGGCGCCGGCCTCGCGCACGTCGCGCCAGTGGATGCCCTTCATGGCGCCGGCGGTGCCGACCGGCATGAAGGCCGGGGTCCGGACCACGCCATGCGGCGTCGTCAGCCGGCCGGTGCGCGTCGCGCCATCGGTGCCGAGCAATTCGAAATGGTTGGGAAGGTCGTTAGCTGGGGAGCTCATGGCCGGCTTATTGCGTCAGGATCGTCCTCGATTCAACCGCGATCGGCGGTGTTTGGCCGATCAGGGCCGTTGACGGCGGAACCTCACGTCCCTATGGTCCGCCCCATGTTCACCGCGACCAAACGCACGACGAAAACCACCAAGCCCCAGGGGGACTCGGGAGGCGTGCGCGCGTAATCGAACGATATCGCGACCATCTTCGAACCGAAGCCCCGCCTGATGAAGGTCCGGGGCTTTTTTTATGCCCAAATTTCAACCGGAGACCTGAGAAGTGCCGCAAGATCCCACCATTGCCATCGTCGGCGTGACCGGCGCCGTCGGCGCCGAGTTCATCGCCACCCTGGACCGCCGCAACGTTCGCGTCGGCAAGCTCAAGGCGCTGGCGAGCGCACGCTCGGCTGGCCAGACCCTCACCTTCCGCGGCCAGACGATCGTGGTCGAGGAGCTCAATGAGCGCTCCTTCGAGGGCGTCGACATCGCGCTGTTCTCGGCCGGCAGCGGCATCTCCAAGAAGTTCGCGCCTTCAGCGGTTCGCTCGGGCGCCGTCGTGGTCGACAATTCCTCGGCCTTCCGCATGGATCCGAACGTGCCGCTGGTGATCCCGGAGATCAACTCCCGCCGCATCCGCGACCACAAGGGCATCATCGCCAATCCGAACTGCGCGGCGATCACGGCGCTGGTGCCGCTGTGGCCGATCCACCAGCAGAATCGCATCAAGCGCGTGATCATCTCGACCTACCAGGCCGCCAGCGGCGCCGGAGCGGCCGCGATGGACGAGCTGGTGCAGTCGACCCGCGCCAACCTCAACGGCCAGGTCTATGCGCCCAAGGTGATGCCGCATCCGTTCGCCTTCAATCTGTTCAGCCACAACACGGCCATCGACCCCGACACCGGCTACAACGACGAAGAGACCAAGGTCATCAACGAGACCCGCAAGATCTTCGAGGACGAGGGCATCGCCATCGGCGTCACCTGCGTCCGCGTGCCGGTGCTGCGCGCCCATTGCGAGGCCATCACCTTCGAATGCGAGAAGCCGATCACCGAGGACGACGTCCGCCGCATCCTCGCGACCGCGCCCGGCGTGCGCATCGTCGACGACCGCGCCAAGAACTACTTCCCGATGCCGGTCGACGCCTCCGGCCAGGACGACGTGCTGGTCGGTCGCATCAGGAAGGATCTGTCCGATCCGTCCGGCCATTCGATCGCGATGTTCGTCGCCGCCGACCAGTTGCTGAAGGGCGCCGCGCTCAACGCAGTGCAGATCGCCGAGCTGCTGCCCGAGCGGGTGATGGCCTGATCTCACGCATCGCAGAGCGATGGCAGCCGGCCACGCGTCCTGGCCTGCTGCCGCGACATCGTGCCGGAGCCGCCGACCAGCTTCTCAGGGGGGCGTCAGCCCCCATTGTTGGGCGAACTGTCGGCCGGCTTCAGCGGGAAGCACGGTGAAACCGCTGCGGCGGATCTCGGCGGCGTGCTCGGCCAGACCTTCGACCAGTGCGGCCGTCGCCCGCCGCGGATCGGTCACGAAATCCCAGCCGCTGGCCAGCCACGGGCAGCGTCCCGCGATTGATGCCTGGGCTTCGGGTGTGCTGCAGATGACGAAGTCCGGCAGCTCCGAAGCGCCATCCGGCCGGTTGCGCGCCTTCACGGCCGGGATCGCGAGCGTCAGCGTGCCGTCGCGGCCGCGCACCACGTCCATGGCACCGAGCAGCGCGACGTCGAACGGCACCGCCTGTCCGTTCGCAACGAACAAATAGGCCATGCGGCGAATGCTGTCGAAGTCGGCCATCGCCCGATACAGATGAGCACAGATCGCGCCCAGTGCAGGATCGGCATGCTTGGAAAGCCTGAGCCGCGCCGCGAGCGCGGCGAGTCGATCGGGACCGATCCGACCCGCCGCGAAATCGGTGATCGCCTCGAGCGCATCGCGGAAGGCGTCCCGCGAATCGCGCTCGCCATAGACGAGCATGACGTCTCCGGTCGAGCTCTGCTTCACGACAGCATACAGGCCGTCATAAGGGACGACCGGCACGAAGCTGCCGTCGGCGAGTTCGACCAGAACAGGCCATCCCGCAGGATCCGTGCTGACGCGAAAGCCCATCCGCGCCGCGGTCTGGCGGCCCGCCTGTGGCGGCTGCCGCGCCCACAATTTGGCGTCTCCGGCAATGATCAAGTTGGACCCGTCGGGCCCGGGAGATGGCTTGATCTGCGTGACGCTGCGGCGAAATTCGCCGGCGGCCTTGGCGCGCGCAGCAGCGACGGCGTCGGCCTCGAGCTGCAGCGCAATGGCATCCGCCGCACGCTGCGTCTCCTGTGTACGGCTTTGCTCCGACGGCGCGACGCGCAGCCGGACCAGGTCATGCAGCATGTCCTCGCTTGCGCGCGGGATCGGCAAGGTTTCCTTCGAGACGCCGAAGCCAAGCTTGTTGAGACCGAAGCCCGGCCCAAGAACGCGGTTGCGGAACGACTCGTCGGTGCGAACCATCTCCAGGTTGCGTTCGGCCTCGGCCGCGTCGGCCACCGGCGGGAGCGCGCCCATGATGGACGCGCTGCCAGCTGGCGGCCAGGGTTGCAGTTCGATGCCATTGTCCGGCGGCGGCTTGTTCTTGTCGTAGAGAACAACGGCCTCGGGATCGACCTGGCACTGCGGATTGAGCTTCAGCCGATAATCCTTGGCGCGCTGGGTCGTCCGGTTGCGCACGCAGACGCCGAAGCTGTTGGTGGTGATCACGTCATTGCTGATCGCCGTGGGCTCTTTGCCCCAGAGCACATCGACGATCACGCCTGAGAAAATGCATTTGCCGGGGCTGGCGGAGTTCTGCTCCGCCACCATGAAGCCGAGCTGTCCATCCTGGCAGGCGGCGAAGCGATCGAATTTCGGGCTCTCCACCCGCTCGCCGTCGACCGTGATTCCGCGCACCGGATCGAGCCGCATCAGGTCGATATCCTTGGGAGCTTCGCGGCACGCATCGGAGATGAGAGTGATGCGCTGGACGTTGTGATGCAGCAGTTCCTCATTGAAGGCGTCCGCGACCACGCGATAGCGCGCACGCAAGGAGTCGCTGAACAGCCAGGAGATCGAGCCGAAATTCGCATCGGTGAGGCCATGGCCGCAGAAGGCGAGAAAGAGATGGTCGACGCCGTCGCCACCGGCTGGAAACAATTCGTCCACCGCCTGCTGGACGCGCGCGGCCGTGACCGGATTGTCCTTGCCGCCGACCCGCTTGTCGTCGACGACGCGAACGTTCTCAGCGCCGAAGCCCGAGCGCAGTGCCCAATCGCCGATGGCGCGGGCCGCAATCACGGCGCCATCGAGATCGACGAAGCGCGAGGTCTCGTTCGCTTTCACCGGCAGCACGGTCGCCACCCCGATCGCAAGACATGCGCGTCTACCCATGGCGGAGCAGGTCCTGCAGCGGCGCCCAAGCGGGGCGCGGATCGAGCGCCAGGATCAGCACGGGCCAGCGCCAGCGTGGCGGCTCCGCGGGCGCCAGGCGCTCGCCGAGCATGATCGCGCCGGCCGCTATCATGAACGCAAGATGCCAATCCTCCGCGCTTGCGGCCGCCAGCATCCAAGGCCAGCAGGAGGCCACGCACCACAGCGCGTGGACCACACCGAACCGCGCGCAATCCCGCCCCCAAGCCCAGCCGAACAGGCTGATCCGCTGCAGGCGGTGACCGCGGTTGAGCGCCGCCCGCTGCCACGGAGAGGCGCTCCAGAGCAGCGCCACAACCACGAGCGAAAAGGTCACCCACAGGCTGACGCCGCCCAGCAGCATGTGCAGCGTCACGGCGAGCACGATCAGCGGCGACCCGGCAGCCATCCACACCGCGCAATAGCCGATCAGGAACAGCGCCAGCGACCCTTGGCGGCGTTGCGGCAGGCTCGAGCGCCAGACGTGCATCAAGGGCGCGGCGAGCAGCGGCGGCATCATCGCCAGCAACATCAGCGCCCAGCCGGCCATGAGCGGCCCCGGTGGATTGAGCGCGATCGCGAGGGCGACCGCATCGGCGGCGTTCGTCGCGGTCAGCTCGCTGATCGCGCTAGAGCGACAGAGCAGCGGCACGGTCGCCGTCGCCGTCCCATAGGTCGACAGAAGCAAGCCGCAGCCTGCCGCGGCGAACAGCGCCCACCAGGGCGGCCGGGCAAAGCTGCGCAAAATCGCTGCGCGCCGCATCGAAGCCAACTCAGCTGACGGTGCCGACGCGCTTCAACACGCTGATCTTGTCGACCGTAATCGGCTGAGCGTCACTGACATGCTCGCCGGGCACCAGCGTCACGCGGATGTTGGTCGGATCGAAGCCCCCGGCCTGTTGCAGGCGCTGCGCCAGATCGGTGATGTCGAGCGTGTAGCCGAGACCATTGCCGCCGTGCCGGCCATCCGGCCGCGACGCGACGTTCAAGCCGAACAGGGTCAGGTTGCCCGCGTGCAATTCCGGATGCGCATCCGGATCGGCGCCATCAGGCAGGTTGACGTAGACATCGAGCTGCGGCGCCGGGGCATTGCCGCGGACGGATTCCAGCGCGAGATAGAGTCGCGTCACCGTCTGTCCCGGAGTCGTCGCCCCCATCGCGGCCACACCGGCGGCGGTCGCCCGCGGCTCGAGCGTGACGAGGCTGCTCGCGGCTGTGCTGCCGACACTCACCACGCTGGCATTGGCGCCGATGGGCTCGACGGACTGCTGATGCGAAGGACCCATGCCCACACGTGCCACCGCGACACCTCCCGGAACGAGGCCCGTTCCCTTGGTCAGATCGTCATAGGTGGGGTGGAATTTCCCGCCCTTCAACGTATCCGCGCCGCCAAAGCTGATGCCGGGATCGGCGCCTCCGAGCGCGGGCATCAGGAACGGACGATCGGCCGGCCCTTCGCGCCAGCGCGAGTCGCGCGTCATGGTCTTGCCCGGCGTGTTCATCCAGGCCTCCCACAACCGGTCGACGTTGCAATGGTGCAGCCAGAACAGCGGGTCGAGCCCGGCAAGCCGCGGATCCCCCATGTAGCCGCCGATCAGCCGGTGCACCGTGTTGTGAGGGTTGTTCTCGAGATCGCCGGTCCAGCCACCGAACTGAACGAAGTCTCCGGTGATGCCGCCGCCGAAGCCGATGCTGCCGTCCTTGCCGACGATGAAATCGTTTTCCTGCACCGCAGCCAGGCTGAACGCGTCGCGCCGGCCCGGCTGCAGGATGCTGAGCCCCGGCCGACGCGGATAGGTTTTGAGCGGATTGGGATCGCCGTTCGGCAGCTTGTCGGCGATGAACGCCGCGGGCACCTTGCGCGCATCCGGGTTGCTCGCATCGAGATAGTTCCAGTACGGCAGCGCCCAGTCGTCGCCGGTGAGCTCCTTCACCTTGGCTGCGACGATGGCTTCGAAGGTCGCGAGGTAACCGCGATGCCAAGACAGGAAGTACCAGCTGCCGTGCTGGCATTGATCACCATAGGTGCCGTTCGTCAGGTCCGCCGGCACCGGATCGGTGCCGCCGATCAATTCCTCGCTGCGCCAGAGCTCCTCGTCGAAGCCATGCATGGCGCCGAGAAATTTCCAGCTGTTGCGATTGCTGATCGGCAATTGATCGAGCGCTCGCATGGCGAGCGCGTAGTTCAGCAAAGTCTTATTCCAACCGGCGCCCAGCGTCGCAACGTCCTGCCGAACCGCACCCATGACAAAATCCTTTCCTGTCGAAAAGCTGTCTGGTCGTCCCAACGAACTAACGGGATGGAGCGGACACGATGTGTGACGCACCCCACAATCAATCATTGCGGCAATGAGTGGATACTAGCGCAAATTGCCGATCAGGCAAGTACGTGCTCGCAGGCATGCGCCGACACTCTGCCGCAGGTCACTGCGGCAGCCGGTGCGGCGGACTCGAAATTATCGGTCGGTGAGCGCGCTACTCGGCGCGGAACAACAAGCAGGCATCGCCATACGAATAGAAGCGGTAGCCGCTCTCAATCGCATGCGCATAGGCCGCCTGCATCGTCTCGAGGCCTGCAAAGGCCGAGACCAGCATGAACAGGGTCGAGCGCGGCAGATGGAAGTTGGTCATCAGGATGTCGACGGCGCGGAAGCGGTAGCCGGGCGTGATGAAGATCGACGTCTCCGCCTCGAACGGCGCGATGGTGCCGTCCGGCAGCGCGGCACTTTCGAGCAGCCGCATCGAGGTGGTGCCGACGGCCACGATCCGGCCGCCGTTCGCGCGCGCCTCGTTGAGAGCAGCCGCAGTCTCGGCCGTGAGACTCCCCCACTCCGCATGCATGCGGTGGCCCTCGGTGTTGTCGACCTTCACCGGCAGAAAGGTGCCGGCGCCGACATGCAGCGTGACTCGCTGCAGCACGACGCCGCGCTCGCGCAGGCGCTGCTCCAGGGCCGGCGTGAAATGCAGCCCGGCGGTCGGCGCGGCAACAGCGCCTTCGTTGGCCGCAAACATCGTCTGATAGTCGGCGGCGTCCTGCTCGTCGGCGGGCCGCTTGCCGGCGATGTAGGGCGGCAGCGGCGGGCGGCCGAGATCGGCGATGGCCTGATCGAGCGCGGGGCCGTGGAAGACGAAGGACAGCGTCACCTCGCCCTCCTCGCCCTTGGCCTCGACGGTGGCGTCGAGATGGCCCAGGAAACAGACCTTGCCCTCATTGCCGAAGCGGATCGTGTCGCCCGGGGCGAGCTTCTTGGCCGGCCGCACCAGCGCCTGCCAGCGCGAACCGTCGAGCCGCTTGATCAGCGTCGCCTCGATCTTGGCCTCGGTCTCGCGGCTGATGCGGCGGCCGGAGAGCTGGGCGGCGATCACCTTGGTGTCGTTGACGACGAGCTGATCGCCCGGCTCCAACCAGTCCGGCAGATCGCCGACGGTGCGGTCGCGCAGCACGCCGTCGCCCTGCACCACCAGCATGCGTGCAGATTCCCGCGGGCTCGCCGGCCGCAGCGCGATGTTCTCGGGGGGAAGATGGAAATCGAAAAGATCGGTGCGCATCGTCGTTCTGGACGACCGTCGGACACCTCATCCTGAGGAGCGCGTCAGCGCGTCTCGAAGGATGAGGCCCGACTGTGGCCTCATGGTTCGAGATGCGTGCTGCGCACGCTCCTCACCATGAGGGTCGTTGGTTACGCCGCGTCGGCGGCCATGTAGGCCTTGACGATCTTGTCTGGGTTCTGCACCGGCTCGCCGCGCTTGATCTTGTCGACGTTCTCCATGCCTTCGGTGACCTTGCCCCAGACGGTGTACTGCTTGTTGAGGAAGCTGGCGTCGTCGAAGCAGATGAAGAACTGGCTGTCGCCGGAATCCGGGTTGGCGGCGCGGGCCATCGACGTGGTGCCGCGGACATGCGGCTCGGCATTGAACTCGGCCTTCAGCTTCTTGCCGGAGCCGCCCATGCCGGTGCCCTGCGGACAGCCGGTCTGTGCCATGAAGCCGTCGATGACGCGGTGGAAGACGATCCCGTCATAGAAGCCCTCGCGGACGAGCTCCTTGATGCGCGCGACGTGGTTCGGCGCCAGATCGGGGCGCATCTCGATGGTGACGGGGCCCTGGGTGGTCTCGAGGATCAAGGTATTTTCAGTCACAGCCATGCGGGTCTCTCGGTTTTGGTTGAATTGATGAGGGGTAGGACAACGGACAGTCCGGGGTCTGACATGTCGCGGCGCCTTCTCATGTGCGGCCGCCACCCCTCCTGACGGCACTCCGGGCACAACGAGGCCCGGGGCGATGCGGGTCCAGAATAGACCCAACGCGCTTAAAGCTGAAGCCGCCCGTCCTGTCGATGCGGCGGGCGGCGCGTGGCAAAGGGTTCCTTAAACCGCGCGGGAACCCGGGCGCGAAGCCCGGGCGCCCTGCGCTCTCCGGCTACTTGATGTCGGAGGCGACCTGGACCTTGACCATCTTGTCCGGATCGGTCACGGCGCCGCCCGCTGAGCCCGGAGGCGCCTTCTTCAGCTTGTCCACGACGTCCATGCCCTGCACGACCTCACCGACCACCGTGTACTGGCCGTTGAGGAAGGAGGCGTCGCCGAAGCAGATGAAGAACTGCGAGTTGGCGGAATCGACGCTGTCGCCGCGGCGCGCCATGCCGACGGTGCCGCGCTTGAACGGCGTCTGCGAAAACTCCTGCTTCAGGTTCGGATATTTCGAGCCGCCGGTGCCGTCGAATTTCTGGCCGTCGCCGGTCTGCGCCATGAAGCCGTCCATCACGCGGTGGAACGGCACATTGTTGTAGTAGCCCTCGCGCGCCAGCGTCTTGAGCCGCTCGGCGTGCTGGGGCGCGAGATCGGTGCGCAGCTTGATGATGATGCGGCCCTTGGTGGTGTCGATGACCAGCGCATTCTGCTTGTCGAGCCCGGCGGGCAGCGATTGCGCCAGCGCCGGCACGGCGAACACGAGAGCGAAGACGAAGGCGAGAGCGCGGATCATGGCAACTCCGAAAAGATGATGAGAGGGACGCGTTAAGAAGGCCGCCCGGCGCAGGCCGTCGCCGGACGCCGGATCGTCAGACGAACTTGGCTTTCAAGGGGGCCAGCACCGACGGCGGCACGAAATGCGAGATCTCGCCGCCCATCGCGGCGATCTGGCGCACGAGGCTGGCAGTGATCGGACGGACCGGCACCGAGGCCGGCACGAACACCGTCTGGATCGACGGTGCCATGGTCTGGTTCATGCCGGCCAATTGCATCTCATAGTCGAGATCGGTGCCGTCGCGCAGGCCGCGGATCATCATGATCGCACCCGCCTTCGCAGCGGCCGTCACGGTCAGATTGTCATAGGTCGAGGCGTCGAAGGCGCAGCCGGCGGCGGCGGCGACCGGTCCGAACACCTCATGGGCCATCGCCAGCCGCTCCTCGGTCGAGAACAGCGGCTTCTTGCCGTGGTGCACGCCGACCGCGACGATCAGCTTATCGCAGAGGTGAACGGCCTGCCGGACCACGTCGAGATGGCCGTTGGTGACGGGATCGAACGAGCCCGGATAGAGCGCAATGCGTTGCATGCGCCCGTCCTATACCGGCCGGAACAGGCCGGCAAGCCGCCGGCGCCTATGCTGGCGCGGCTGTGATGCCTGGGCCATGCGGGTGCGCTGCGGCAATACAGCCGGAACTGCCGCCCGCCTTCGCGATTGTTTCCTCGGAACTTCAGCCACGAAACACAGCGGCAAGGCCACGAAACCAATTCGCTCGGACCGCGAAAGCATCTCGAAACCCGAAATGGTTATCAAATCCTTAACGAACGACGGGCCGGGAACGGCCCAACCACAGGGGACCGTCATGATCAAAGCGCTTTCTGCCGTCGCAGCGGCCGGCTTCGTGGCTGCCGCCCTCACCGTCCTGCCCGGCCTCGCCCCGGAGGTGAACGCCAGCGTGCCGCAGCCGCTGGCCAAGGGCGACCGCCTCGACTTTCGCCCGATCGGCCGCGACTGCTCGCAGCAGGCTTGGCCGAACTTCGAGGCCTCCTGCCTGCGCGGCGCCGGCACCAAGTCGACGATCCGCGAGGCGCGGATCGTCGGTGTCGAGCGGACGCAGTGAGAGGGAGCGAGTAGCTACGCCCTACTCGCCATTGGTCCCCTCGGTCCCATTGCCGCCGTTGCCGTTTTCCGCCTCCTCGCCGATGTGCTCGACCGAGACGACGTGCTCGTCGTCAGCCGTGTTGAACACGATGACGCCCTGGGTGGAGCGGCCGGCGATACGGATGCCGTCGACCGGGCAGCGGATCAGCTGGCCCTTGTCGGTGACCAGCATGATCTGGTCGCCGTCCTCGACCGGGAATGACGCCACCAGCTTGCCGTTGCGGTTGTTGACGGACATCGCGACGATGCCTTTGCCGCCGCGGCCGGTGGTGCGGTACTCATAGGACGAGGTGCGCTTGCCGTAGCCGTTGACCGAGACGGTCAGCACCACCTGCTCCTGCGCCGACATCTCGACATATCGCTCCTGAGACAGCTGGATCGCACCCGCGGCCGCCTCCTCGCCCTCGGTCTCGACGGGCTCCTCGGTCGTCGCCTCGCCCGACATCGCGCGACGCATCTTCAAATAAGCCGTGCGCTCGTCCGAGGTGGTCTCGACGTGGCGCAGGATGCACAGCGAGATCACCTTGTCGCTCTCGGCGAGTGCAATCCCGCGCACGCCCATCGAAGTGCGGCCCGTGAACACGCGCACATCGGTGACGGGGAAGCGGATGCACTGGCCGCCCGAGGCCGTCAGCAGCACGTCGTCACGCTCGGTGCAGATCTGGACGTTGACGATCTCCTCGCCCTCGTCGAGCTTCATCGCGATGATGCCGGAGCGCCTGACATCGACGAAATCCGACAGCTTGTTGCGCCGAACGTTGCCGCCCGTCGTGGCGAACATCACGTCGAGATTGGCCCAGGAGGATTCATCCTCCGGCAGCGGCATGATCGTGGTGATGCGCTCGCCCTGCTCCAGCGGCAGGATGTTGATCAGCGCCTTGCCGCGGCCGTTGGGCGCCGCGATCGGCAGCCGCCAGACCTTCTCCTTGTAGACCTGGCCGCGCGACGAGAAGAACAGCACCGGTGTGTGCGTGGAGGCCACGAACAGCCGGCTGACGAAATCCTCCTCGCGCGTCTGCATGCCCGTGCGGCCCTTGCCGCCGCGGCGCTGCGCCCGATAGGCCGACAGCGGGACGCGCTTGGTGTAGCCGGCGTGCGACACGGTCACGACCATGTCCTCGCGCTGGATCAGGTCCTCGTCCTCCATCTCGCCTTCCTGCTCGGCGATGACGGTGCGGCGGGGCGTGGCGAACTCGGCCTTGATCGCCGACAGCTCGGTCTTGACGATATCCTGGACGCGGGCGCGCGAGCGCAGGATGTCGAGATAGTCGGCGATCTCGACCGCGAGCTTGTCGAGCTCGTCGGAGATCTCCTCGCGACCCAGCGCGGTGAGGCGCTGCAGACGCAGATCGAGAATGGCCTTGGCCTGCTCCAGCGACAGCCGCGCGGTGCCGTCCGGATTGATGCGGTGGCGCGGATCGTCGATCAAGGTGATCATCGCTGCGACGTCCTGCGCCGGCCAGTCGCGCGACATCAGGGTTTCGCGCGCCGTGTTCGGATCGGGCGACGTCCGGATGACGCGGATGATCTCGTCGATATTGGCCACAGCAATCGCGAGGCCGACCAGGATGTGGGCGCGGTCGCGCGCCTTGTTGAGCAGGAACTTGGTCCGCCGCGTCACGACCTGTTCGCGGAAGGCCACGAACACGCTCAGCAGATCCTTGAGGTTCATGGTCTGCGGACGACCGCCATCCAGCGCCACCATGTTGGCGCCGAAATTGGTCTGCAGCGGCGTGAACTTGTAGAGCTGGTTCAGCACCACGTCCGGCACGGCGTCGCGCTTGAGCTCGACGACGACGCGGAAACCGTCGCGGTCGGATTCGTCGCGCAGATCCGAGATGCCCTCGATCTTCTTCTCGCGGACGAGCTCTGCGATGCGCTCGACCATCGAGGCCTTGTTGACCTGATACGGGATCTCCGTGATCAGAATCGCCTCGCGGTCCTTGCGGATGGTGTCGATCGTCACCTTGCCGCGCATCACGATCGAGCCGCGGCCGGTGTGATAGGCCGAGCGAATGCCGGCGCGGCCCAGGATGATGCCGCCGGTCGGGAAGTCCGGACCAGGGATGATCTGGTTCAACTCGTCGATGGTCAGCGCGGGATTGTCGGTCAGCGCGATGCAGGCGTCGATGACCTCGCCGAGATTGTGCGGCGGGATGTTGGTCGCCATGCCCACGGCGATGCCGCCGGCGCCGTTGACCAGCAGGTTCGGAAACTTCGCCGGCAGGACCGACGGTTCTTTCTCCGAATTGTCGTAGTTCGCCTGGAAGTCGACGGTGTCCTTGTCGAGATCGTCGAGCAGCGACTGCGCGATCTTGGTCAGGCGGGATTCCGTGTAGCGCATCGCCGCCGGCATGTCGCCGTCGACCGAGCCGAAATTGCCCTGACCGTCGATCAGCGGCACGCGCATCGAGAAGTCCTGCGCCATGCGTACCAGCGCGTCGTAGACCGACTGGTCGCCGTGCGGATGGTATTTACCGATGACGTCGCCGACGGTGCGCGCCGATTTGCGGTACGGCTTGTTCCATTCGAAGCCGTTCTCGTACATGCCGAACAGGATGCGTCGATGCACCGGCTTCAGGCCGTCGCGCGCATCGGGCAGCGCTCGCGCCACGATCACGCTCATCGCGTAATCGAGGTAGGAGCGTTTCATCTCGTCGAGGATGGAAACGGGACGAATGTCGGAAGGTCCGCCCGGCTCGCCGGGCTTCTCATCTTCTTTATCGGACAAAGGGGATACCGGTCGGTTTTGACACGCGAAAATCGCTTGGAATCATATAGCGCATCGCGTCGCGGCAGGCCACCCCCAGGCCTTCCAGCACGAAGGTTTTTCGAGCCGCAATTCCAGCGACTTAACAAGATCTTACGGAACGATCCACGGCCGCGGTGGAGCTGACGCGGAACGGGCCTTGCGAGCCCCGCTCCGCGCCGCCTTCGGATCAGAACGGAATGTCGTCGTCCATGTCGCTGTTGCGGCTGGCGGCCGCCATCGGACGACGTGGCGCCGGTGATGAGGACGGACTGCTCATGCCGAAATCGCCACCGCCCGCGTCGTCGGCGAAATTGCCGCCGCCTCCGCCGCCACGGCCACCGAGCATCGTCAGCGTCGAGTTGAAGCCCTGCAGCACCACCTCGGTCGAGTACTTCTCGACGCCGCTCTGGTCGGTCCATTTGCGGGTCTGAAGCGCGCCTTCGATATACACCGTGGAGCCCTTCTTGAGATATTGCTCGGCGACCTTGCAGAGACCTTCATTGAAGATCACGACCCGGTGCCACTCGGTCTTTTCCTTGCGCTCGCCCGTCGCCTTGTCGCGCCACGTTTCCGACGTCGCAATGCTCAGATTGGCGATCGGCCGACCGTCCTGGGTGCGGCGGATCTCAGGGTCCTTGCCGAGATTGCCGACCAAAATCACCTTGTTCACGCTACCCGCCATCACACTCTCCCGCGGTTTTCAGAAATGACCGGACCGGTCCTGCCGACCGGCCTCTCGGCACAAGGTGGCTAACCCTTCCTCTGGCGCCGGACCCTATACGGTTGCCGCGCCTGCCACCTGCTTTCTCATTGCTTATCCACATATAGCAGGCCGAGGATGATCGTTCCAGTTTTGTTCGCAAACCTACGCCCACAACCAGACAGCGAGTTTCATGGAACCGAATGGAACCGCAGGGAACCCCGAGTTCCATGCATGGAACTGCCAAAAAGTTCCCCTGATCACGAAAAAGCGATTAACTTTCATTAACTTAGCCTGCCTTACATCCTCCTCGCCTGTGGCTTTTGGGAGACGGTATCCAGGGTTGAATCGCGTATATTTGCGGATGGAATGAGGCCGCTAACGCGGTCGCGCCACCTCTAAGGACGAGCGCCTCCGGGGACGAAATTCGGGGCGCCCAACGCGGGAGACTTGGGATGAAAAGAATCTTTCTTGCAGCAGCCAGCTTGATGGTCTTGGGGTCGCTGGCCCCCGCAGGGGCCGCCGACCTGGCTGCCCGCCCCTACACCAAGGCGCCGGTGGCAGCGCCCGCTCCGCTTCCGACCTGGGCCGGCTTCTATCTCGGTCTGCAGGGCGGCGGCGGCTGGGGTCGCAGCGATGAGACCTTCTTGGGCGCGCCGAACGCGGTCGGCTTCGCCGGCACGCAGCGCTACGACTTCAACGGCGGCTTCGCCGGTGGCGTGATCGGCTACAACTGGCAGGTCGACAACGTCGTGTTCGGCCTCGAAGGCGACTACCACTGGGCGGACATCAACGGCCGCTCGAGCGTGATCAACGCCGGCTTCGGTGACAGCTACTTCACCCGGCTGCGCGGCTTCGGCGACATCAAGGGTCGTCTCGGCTGGGCAGCTGGCCCCGCCCTGTTCTTCGTCAGCGGCGGTGCCACGGTCGGCGATCTGCAGCACCGCTACGATCCCGGCCTGTTCGGGGCTGCGGCCGGCGCGTCGCAGAACGATTGGCGCTGGGGTTGGACGATCGGTGCCGGCGCCGAATACATGTTCGCCCAGAACTGGTCGGCCAAGGTCGAGTACAACTACCTCGACTTCGGCACGAGCTCGCTCCAGTACACCCCCGCTGCGGGCAATCGGTCGGAGTGGAAGGACACCATCCACACCGTCAAGGCCGGCATCGTCTACCACTTCGGTGGCCCGAGCGTGTCGCGCTACTGATTGCTCGCTAGACGCGAATATGACGAAAGGCCGGCCTCGCGCCGGCCTTTTTTTGCCTGTCAGAACCGGCACTTGCTGAGCCGCTGTGTCGTTTGGGTGACGGCTTTTTGCGACGGAAGGGTCTATCAAGGCTCCGCGGGTGGGCGTTGGTGAGAGCGTGCGTGCGGGCGTCGGACTTGGTTTGGGGACTGCGATGAGAAGGCTGTTGCTGGGGGCGACAACCTCGTTGGCGCTGGGGCTTGCGCCGGCGATCGCAGCCGATTTGCCCGCGCGCACCTTCACCAAGGCGCCCGCGATGATCGCCACGATCTATGATTGGAGCGGCTTCTATCTCGGTTTGAACGCCGGTGGCGGCTCCGCCCGCACCTGCTGGACCAACAACGTCACTTTTGGCGGCGTCGCGGCGACCAATGCCGAGGGCTGCCACGACGCGACCGGCGCGCTGGCCGGCGGCCAGATCGGCTATCGCTGGCAGGCGGGCAGCTGGGTGTTCGGCGTCGAGGGCCAGGGCAACTGGGCCAACCTCAAGGGCAGCAACACCAGCCAGCTCGCGCCGGCAGTCACCAACCAGACCAAGGTCAACGGTGTCGGCCTACTCACCGGCCAGATCGGCTATGCCTGGAACAACGTGCTCTGGTACGTGAAGGGCGGCGCGGCTGTCGCGGGCGAAAAGTACAACGGTCTTGCGACTGGCACTGGGACGACCCTCGACCAGTTCAGCACCACCCGGTGGGGCGCCGCGGTCGGCACCGGGCTCGAGGTCGGCTTCGGCAAGAACTGGTCGGTCGGCGCCGAGTACGAGCACATCTTCATGGGCAACAAGGCCCTGAACTTCACCGGCGTCCCCGCCGGCGCGGCGACCCGGACGGACACGGTCGGCCAGGACGTCGACATGGCGACGGTGCGCGTCAACTATCGCTGGGGCGGCCCGGTCGTCTCCAAGCACTGAGCGCGCGGGCGCACGACGTCCCGTCCGCCGGCTTTCTGCGAACGCTCGATGGCCCGCGAGCCTTGTCTCGCGCGCCCTGCCCGGCGTCATCCCGCCTCGGTCGCGGCGTCATTTACGTCCGCTTAAGCACGATCGATACATCTGGCCGCGCCTGCTCGGCCATCACCGCTTTAGAAATCACTCTCTCCTACAACCAGCGACAAACGACACGCGGCCGGATCGGAGGGATCCGGCGGGACTCGTTCTGGGACTGGGGAGAGAACCAATGCAGAAGACTACCTTGATCGTGACTGCCGGTGCGGCCTTGCTCGGACTGGCTCCGGCATCGGCCGCCGACTTCGCGACGCGTCCGTATGGCAAGGCGCCGCCGCCGGCCTATGTCGCGCCGCTGCCGAGCTGGGCCGGCTTCTATCTCGGCATCAACGGCGGCGCCGATTGGAGCCGCAATTGCTGGACGCTGAATCAGGTCGGCGGCGTGCCCGTCGCACCGGCGCAGTCCGAAGGCTGCCGCAATGCGAGCAGCGGCCTGATCGGCGGTCAGGTCGGCTATCGCTGGCAGGCCGCCAGCTGGGTGTTCGGCCTGGAAGCTCAAGGCGACTGGACCGACCTGAAATCGTCGCAAGCCAGCACCGCAGCCCTCGCAGCCGGCATCACCAACAACACCAAGACCGACGCGATCGGCCTGTTCACCGGCCAGGTCGGCTACGCCTGGGGCAACGTGCTCTGGTACGTGAAGGGCGGCGCCGCGGTCACGCACAACAAATACACCGGGACCGCCAATGCAGCCGCGCCGATCGCCGTCGGAACGCAGTTGGACTCCGCCAGCGAGACTCGCTGGGGCGGCACCGTCGGCACCGGCGTCGAGTACGGCTTTGCGCCGAACTGGTCGGTCGCCGTCGAATACGACCACCTGTTCATGGGCTCGCGCGACATCACGTTCCCGGCCACTGCCCTGGTGAATTCGCGCGTCGACACCATCAAGCAGGACATCGACATGGCAACGGTGCGGGTGAACTACCGATTCGGCGGCCCCGCGGGCACCCGCTACTAAGCGAAAAAGCGGCTTCTCGGAGCCCTTCTGAAGGCCGGCGCCCGCGCCGGCCTTTTTCGTGTCAGGGCTTCGGCATCGGCGCGGCGCTTTTGTGTTAAATATTTGATTTATAACGCTTTTTACACCCTGTGGCAGGTGCGTTACAGCATCTCCGGGATGCCGCGTGTATGAACGTTTCATCGCTTGTCATTCCAACTCCTTGGGGGAGAATTTGATGAAGAAGTTGTTTGTGATCACGACGGCTCTCGTCGGCATCGCAACCGCCACGTCCGCTTCGGCGGCCGACATGGCCGTCCGCCCGTACACCAAGGCGCCGCCGATGATTGCTGCCATCAACGACTGGAGCGGCTTCTACCTCGGCATCAACGGCGGCTACGGCTCGAGCCGCAACTGCTGGACGCTCGTGAACGGCCCGACCGAGGGCTGCCACAACGCCACCGGCGGCACGATCGGCGGTCAGTTCGGCTATCGCTGGCAGATGAACTCGGTCGTGTTCGGCCTGGAGGCGCAGGGCAACTGGGCTGATCTCACCGGCAACAACATCAGCCCGGTGTTCGCGCCCGATCGCAACCGCACCAAGCTCAACGCCTTCGGCCTGTTCACCGGCCAGATCGGCTATTCCTTCGGCGACACCCTGATCTACGCCAAGGGCGGCGCGGCGGTCACCGACACCAAGTACGAGATCTTCTCCGGCGTGATCAACAGCGTGCTGGCCACCACGACCGTGCACAAGTGGGGCGCCACTGTCGGCGCAGGTGTCGAATACGCCTTCGCGCCGGGATGGTCGGTCGGCTTCGAGTACGACCACCTGTTCATGGGCAACACCAACGTCCCGTTCCGCGGCGCGGTCTTCACCCAGACCGACACCATCAAGCAGGATGTCGACCTGTTCACGGCCCGCCTGAACTACCGCTTCGGTGGCCCGGTCGTGGCGAAATACTGATCGACCGATCAACCGCGAGTTCCCAAAGGCCGGCGAAAGCCGGCCTTTTTTGTTGCCCGGATGACACCTTGATCCGCAGGCCACACCCGGAACCAAGCAATTGAGTCACAATGGCTTTCGGGAACCCGCCCGCAAAAACGCGGTTTGGCCGCGAGTGTGGCTTCAGGGTGACGGTAATCCGCACGGAACCCGGCTATAGGGTGATCGTCAACTTGAACGGGTGAGTCTGTTTCGTGCGTGAAAGCTTCGGTGCGACGCGGACTTCGAGGAATAAACTGGAGACAAGAATGAAGAAGATCCTGCTTGCGACCGTGGCCCTGGCCGCCCTGGCTGCTCCCGCTGCCGCTGCCGATCTTGCCGCGCGTCCGACCTACACCAAGGCCCCGGTTCTCGCGCCGGTTCCGACCTGGGGTGGCTTCTACCTCGGCGGCATGGGCGGTTACGCGACCACGGACAACGGCGGCATCCTGAGCCCGAAGGGTGGTTTCGCGGGCGGCACCGCCGGCTACAACTGGCAGACCGGCGCGTGGGTGTTCGGCGTTGAGGCCGACGCTGCCTGGGCCGACATCAAGGACTCGGTCGGTGGCGTTGTTCCGGGCTTCGGTGCTGTTGCCGTCGGCAGCAAGATCGACGCGACGGGTACGGTCCGCGGCCGCATCGGCTATGCCTTCAACACCGTGCTGGTGTACGGCACCGGTGGTTACGCCTGGGCCAACAACAAGATCAGCCTCTCGGCGCTGGGCGTCAGCGTCTCCGACTCGCAGTTCCTGAGCGGCTGGACCGCCGGCGGCGGCGTCGAGGTGATGTTCGCTCCGAAGTGGTCGGTCAAGGCCGAGTACCTCTACAAGAGCTTCGACGGCAAGACCTACTTCAACGGCGCTCTGCCGACCGGCAACCTGAACCTGCACAGCGTTCAGGTCGGCGTGAACTACCACTTCTAAGAACTGCGGCCTTCGGGCCAACGCACAGGCCTCCGCTCCACAAGGGCGGAGGTTTTTTCTTTGTCGAATCCGCTTCCCGATCGATCGCCCGGCCGCCCCCGCCAATTGCGGAGCGGTTCCGCTCCTGCCACTCGCTGCCATGTCGCGAGCGCATTGTTGATGATTCGCTCGGGGCACTGGAAATCCGGGCCCGTTCTTCCTACGTTCCGACGATACCTTTCCCCCTGGCGTCCGAGGGCCGGCTTCCGGCAGAACGCGCCTGCAACGATGGCGCAGCCCTGCGCCGTGGGACAATCGTCATGGATGAAGTGATCAAGGCCAAGCAGCGCGCGCAAGCCAATCAGTCGAGTCTGCGGGCGATCACCATCCGCGGCGCCCGCGAGCACAACCTCAAGAACGTCGACGTCGAGATTCCCCGCGACAAGCTCGTGGTGTTCACCGGCCTGTCCGGTTCCGGCAAATCCTCGCTCGCCTTTGACACGATTTATGCGGAGGGCCAGCGCCGCTATGTCGAATCGCTCTCCGCCTATGCGCGCCAGTTCCTGGAGATGATGCAGAAGCCGGATGTCGACCAGATCGACGGCCTGTCGCCGGCGATCTCGATCGAGCAGAAGACGACGTCGAAGAACCCGCGCTCCACCGTCGGAACCGTCACCGAGATCTACGACTACATGCGCCTGCTCTGGGCGCGCGTCGGCGTGCCCTACTCACCCGCGACCGGCCTGCCGATCGAGAGCCAGACCGTATCGCAGATGGTCGACCGCGTGCTGGCGCTGCCGGAGGGCACCCGCCTCTATCTGCTGGCCCCGGTCGTGCGCGGCCGCAAGGGCGAGTACAAGAAGGAACTCGCCGAATACCTCAAGAAGGGCTTTCAGCGCGTCAAGATCGACGGCACCTTCCACGAGCTCGCCGAGGCGCCCACGCTCGACAAGAAGTTTCCGCACGACATCGACGTCGTCGTCGACCGCATCGTCGTGCGCCCCGACATCGGCCAGCGCCTGGCCGAGAGCTTTGAAACCGCGCTGAAACTCGCCGAGGGTCTCGCCGTCGTCGAATTCGCCGACCCCGCCCCCTCCTCGTCATCACCGGGCCGCGCCGAAGGCGCGAGACCCGGTGATCCATCCTCTTCGAAAGAGATGGATGGCCGGGTCAAGCCCGGCCATGACGAGAAGAAGAAGGTGGCAAAAATCCACGACAAGAGCGGACCCGAGCGCATCCTGTTCTCGGAGAAGTTCGCCTGTCCCGTTTCCGGCTTCACCATCCCCGAGATCGAGCCGCGGCTGTTCTCGTTCAACAATCCCTACGGCGCCTGCCCGGAATGCGGCGGCCTCGGTGTCGAGCAGCATGTCGACGCCGACCTCGTGATTCCCGACAAGGACGTCACCCTGCGCAAGGGCGCGATCGCGCCGTGGGCCAAGTCGTCCTCGCCCTATTATTTGCAGACGCTGACCGCGCTCGGCAAATTCTACAAGTTCACCTTGGACACCAAGTGGAAGGACCTGCCGAAGAAGACGCAGAACGCTCTGCTGCATGGCTCCGGCGACGACGAGATCAAGTTCACCTATGAGGACGGCGTCCGCGCCTACGACACCAAGAAGCCGTTCGAGGGCGTGATCACCAACATCGAGCGCCGCTTCCGCGAGACCGAGAGCGAATGGGCGCGCGAGGAGCTCGGCAAGTACTTCAACGACGTCCCCTGCGCCGGCTGCAAGGGTTTTCGGCTGAAGCCGGAGGCGCTGTGCGTCAAGGTCGGCGGCAAGCATATCGGCGAGATCTCCGATCTCAGCGTTAAGGCCGCCGGCGAATGGTTCGCCGAGGTGCCGGCCCAGCTCAACGCGCAGCAGACCGAGATCGCGACACGCATCCTCAAGGAGATTCGCGACCGCCTGACCTTCCTGCTCGATGTCGGCTTGAACTATCTGACCCTCGCCCGCTCCTCCGGCACCCTGTCCGGCGGCGAGAGCCAGCGCATCCGCCTGGCGTCGCAGATCGGCTCGGGGCTCACAGGCGTGCTCTACGTGCTCGACGAGCCCTCGATCGGTCTGCACCAGCGCGACAATTCCCGCCTGCTCGATACCTTGAAGCGGCTGCGCGACCTCGGCAACACCGTGATCGTCGTCGAGCATGACGAGGACGCCATTCGCTTGGCCGACTACGTGCTCGACATCGGCCCGGGCGCGGGCACCCATGGCGGCCACATCGTCGCCGAGGGCACGCCCGCCGAGATCATGCGCAACCCGAAGTCGCTGACCGGCAAATATCTCACCGGCGAGCTCGAGGTCGAGGTGCCCGAACGGCGGCCGCCGAACCATCGCCGCACCATCAAGGTCGTCAACGCCCGCGGCAACAATCTGAAGAACGTCTCGGCCGAGATCCCGCTCGGCCTGTTCACCGCCATCACCGGCGTCTCCGGCGGCGGCAAGTCGACGCTTTTGATCGACACGCTCTACAAGTCGATCGCGCGCAAGCTCAACGGCGCCAACGAGGCCGCCGCGCCGCACGACCGCATCGAGGGCCTGGAGCACATCGACAAGATCATCGATATCGACCAGTCGCCGATCGGCCGCACGCCGCGCTCCAACCCCGCGACCTACACCGGCGCGTTCACGCCGATCCGCGAATGGTTCGCCGGCCTGCCGGAATCGAAGGCGCGCGGCTACGAGCCGGGCCGCTTCTCCTTCAACGTCAAGGGCGGCCGCTGCGAGGCCTGCCAGGGCGACGGCGTCATCAAGATCGAGATGCACTTTTTGCCGGATGTCTACGTCACCTGCGACGTCTGCAAGGGCAAGCGCTACAACCGCGAGACGCTCGACGTGCTGTTCAAGGGCAAGTCGATCGCCGACGTGCTCGACATGACCGTCGAGGAGGCCGCCGAGTTCTTCAAGGCCGTGCCGCGCGTCCGCGACACCTTTGAGACCCTGCGCCGCGTCGGCCTCGACTACATCCATGTCGGCCAGCAGGCCACCACGCTCTCAGGCGGCGAGGCCCAGCGCGTCAAGCTCGCCAAGGAGCTGTCCAAGCGCGCCACCGGCCGCACGCTCTACATCCTCGACGAGCCCACGACGGGCCTGCACTTCCACGACGTCAAGAAGCTGCTGGAGGTGCTGCACGAGCTCGTCGCGCAGGGCAACACCGTCGTCGTGATCGAGCACAATCTGGAAGTCATCAAGACCGCCGACTGGGTCATCGACCTCGGCCCCGAAGGCGGCGACGGCGGCGGCGAGATCGTCGCCTGGGGCCCGCCCGAGGACATCGTCAAGGCGCCGCGCAGCTACACGGGGCAGTTCCTGAAGCCGGTGCTGGAGAAGTCAGCCAAGCCGAAGAAGCGCGGCCGTGGGGCTGCGAGCGAGGCAGCGGAGTAGCGCAGCCGTAGCCCGGATGAGCGATAGCGACTCCGGGTTCTCCTCGGACGTCGGCGATGACCCCGGATATCGCTGGGCTCATCCGGCTACGCGGACAATGGATGTTAGTTACGCCGTCATTGCGAGCGCAGCGAAGCAATCCAGGGCAGAGCGCAAGGGTCTGGATTGCTTCGCTGCGCTCGCAATGACGGTCGGGGCGGCAGCCGTCGCCTCAAACGGAAGCCCGCCGCTCAGCCAAGAGCGACGGGCTCGATCGTTGCTCTACAAGCTCAACTCACCACCGATAATATCCGCTACGCGTCCCATTGTTGTTGCCCCACGGGCCGACGTCGCCCTGGGTTGAGCTCGGGGTCGGGTGGTTGGTGCCGTTGTAGCCGGCGCCCCAGCCCGGGCCGGCATAGGGGCCGGGTGCGACGGCGACGTAGCCTTCCTCGTAGACTGGGGCCGGCGCCCAGGCGAAGGAGTCGCGGTAGGCATAGGTGCTGGTGGTCTGGCCGCCATAGCCGTAGCCGCCCGGGCCGTATTCGCCGGCCGTGGCGCCGACCGTGCCCGTCACCACCGTCGCCGCAGCCAGCGCGGCCATCGTGATCATGCGCATGAACTTGCTCCGTTGTTCCTAATTGAATCGGGGAACAAACGACGGCACCGCAGAGGAGGTTCCGGTGGTCGCTCCAACAATTGTGCGACACAACGCGGCGCTCACATTCGAGCGAGGCCGTAATCCGCCCACTCCTCCGTTCAGACGTGCTCGTCCGTTCAGGCGCAACAAACCCGCCGCTCGTGTCCGAGCGACGGGTTTGCTGAACTCACACCGACGCCATTAAGGCGGCGATGCTGTTACCACTGGCGATAGATGCCGGTCTGCGTGCCGTTGTTGTTGCCCTGCGGGCCGACATCGCCCTGGGTCGAGCCCGGAGTCGGATGGTTGGTGCCGTTGAAGCCGCGGCCCCAGGCCGCCGGACCCGGTGCGTAGGCCGGTGCCTGCACGGCGCCATAGACCGGCTCGGAATCATAGCTCTGCGCCGGCGGCACGAAGGCCATCGAATCGTTGTAGCGGGCATAGCCCTGCGCGGACGCGGCGGCGGTACCGATGACGAGGGTTGCCGCGGCGAGCGCCGCCATCTTGATCGTGCGTTGCATGTTGTTCTCCTTGCTTTCGTGCGGGTCAACGGCCGCATTGCGGCACCGTTCCGCAGCGCACCCTCACAAAAGCCGTGATGCAAACGTGATCGGCGAGATCGCTTCATCCCCTTGCAGCCGTCGATCGACACGCATGGAAAAAGGCGCGACACGCCGTCCGCATCGCGCCTCCACAATCTTCGCCCGCGCCGCCGCAGCGATCGCACTAAAGCATGATCCGGAAAAGTGCGCAGCGGTTTTCCGAAAAGATCATGCGCAAACAATAACCTAAAGCGCGATGAAGATTCATCCTGATCTCATCGCGCTTTAGGCCGCCACAGCCACCGCACGCGGCCGCGCCACGCCGGTCGTGCTGGTACCCGGCAGATCCGGGCCGACCGTTCCGATCACGTGCTGGAAATATACGTCCTGCATCGAATGCATCAGGCCGGCCTCGTCGGTCCATGTCGGCACCGACTGCAGCGTCGCCGCGAACACATCGGGATTGCTCGGCACGATCTTGGTGTAGCCGAGCTTGGCAGCGACGGGCTCCAGGGCCAAGATGCCGACATAGAGCAGCGTATCCGTATCTTCGAGGCTCGGCCCCGGCGCCGGATAGGTCGTCTGCAAGGTGGCGAGATCAGCCCAGCCCATCGGCACCGCGTCGTATTTGTTGACGGCGGCGTAGTAGGTAAAGCTCGCGAAATCGCTTGCAAACGCAGCGTTCCACATCGTCGGGGATGCAAACGTGTGCGGCCACAGCGTGTAGGAGACAGCACCGGCCTTCGGCAGCTGATCCTGCAGCCAGGCGGTCGCCGCCACAGCGAGCGCGCCGCCGAGGCTGTGCCCGGTCACGATCAGATCGAGCGGAGCGGCCTTGGCGAGACTGCGCAGATAATCCAGCAGCGAGATGTCGGTCGCCGGATCGGTCAGCCCGATGGCCAGCGCCAGCGCGCCGTTGAGACCCGACGAGATCTGCGGCTGCGACGCGGCCGGCAGTGACGGCTGCTGCGGATACAGGAACGGCACCATGAAGAACGCCTCGAGGTCGGCGCCGACATTCTCGAACGCCGCCGACACCGAGCCGTCGACATCGGTGCCGCGAAACGCCAGTGCGTAGCTGCCGTCGGCGCCCTTCGCGACATAGGCGAGCACGCCATCATTCACGGCCGGGCCCCAGCACAAGGACCAGGGTCCGTTGGCCGGGCCGGCGGGGATCTTCTGCAGGAAGGTCGCGAAGTCGCTGGCCTGAACGACGTCGAGCGCGTCATCGATATAGGCGAAGTAGGACAGATAGGCGGCTGCAAATTTGTTGAACGGCATCTGAAATCTCGCTGCTGTTGAATGATACAAATAATTCAAATCAAATGAAGCGACGGACTCCGTCCGTCGCTTCATCACCCTAGGCCATCTCCCCCCGACGCGCACATCACAACATGTTCAACCCTGGATCGTTGCCGTGCCCGGAGCGCGCGCCGGGTGTCGTCGGCCTGATCAGTTGCCGCGGGAGGCCGCCATTGCTAAGTGCGAAGCGGCCCGCGGTCTCTCACATGGTCGCCGGTCAAACGTCCGCCCTCGTCGCCTCAGGTCCGATGCCCTACTCTCTCGTCATCTTCGATCTCGACGGCACCCTGGCCGACAGCTTCCCGTGGTTTCGCCGCAACGTGAATACGGTCGCGGCGCGCTATCGCTTTCGGCCGGTGGTCGATGAGGATGTCGAACGTCTGCGTCATTCCTCCACGGCAGAGGTGCTGAACCATCTCGGCGTTGCCAGGTGGAAGCTGCCGTTGATCGCGCGGCACATTCGCTGTCTCAAGACTGAGCAGGCCGCCAGCATCCCGCTGTTTGGCGGCGTCGAGACGACGCTGGCCACGCTGGCCGATGCGGGGCTGCAATTGGCGCTGGTCTCATCGGACACCGAGGCCAATGCGCGCCAGAAGCTCGGCGCCTCGGCCGCGCTGTTCACCGCCTTCGACTGCTCGGCCGCGCTGTATGGCAAGGCACGCAAGTTCAGGCGCGTAGTCAAGCGCATTGGCGTGGCCCCGGCCGAGGCGATCGCCATCGGCGACGAAACCCGCGACATCGAGGCCGCGCGCGCGGCCGGCATCGCCTTTGGCGCGGTGACCTGGGGCTATGCCGCCGAGAAGGCGCTGCGCGACCGCCAGCCGGAGCTGGTGTTCACGCGGATGGACGAGATCGTCGAGAAGCTGGTGGCGAAGGCCAGCTCGTAGCTCACCTGCGCAGAAACGCGCCGAACGCGCGCGGGCCGTCGCCGACCTTGATCTCGGCCGTCACCTTCAGCGCCGCGACGTCGATGATGCTGAGCATGTTGCTCTCCCAATTGGCGACGATGATGCGCTGGCCATCGGCCGTGGCCTCGATGCCCTCGGGATAGTCGCCGACGGTGATGCGCTTGATCGGCTGCAGGCTGGCGATATCGAACACGCTCACCGTGCCGTCATACTGATCGGTGACGAAGCCCCTGCCCTGTGCCAGCGCCACGGCATAGGGCCGCAGGCCGGTCTTGATGCGGCCGATCTCACGGCCGTCGGCAAGATCGATCACCGAGACGTCGTTGGAGCCGACATTGGCCGTGTAGGCGCGCTTGCCCTCGGCGTCGATGGTGACGCCGAACGGCCGGGTGCCCACCTTGATGGTCTTGAGCCGCTGCCGCGTGGCGGCGTCGATCACCGAGACCATGTCGTCGTCGCGATCCGCTGACAGCAGCAGCTTGCCGTCGGGCGTCAGCGCGAGCCCCGAGGGCGAGGCGCCGACCGCGATGCTGCCGGTGACTGTCAGCGTCTTCGCATCGATCACCCGGATCGCCGCGTTGTACCAGTCGGCGACGTAGACCGTCACTCCGTCAGGCGCCACCGCGATCCCGAGCGGCCCACCGCCGACCTCGACGCGGCCTATGACCTTTCGCGCGACCGCATCAATGACGCTGACCGCCTTGTCATCGGGGCTCGCGACATAGGCGAAGCGGCCGTCGGCGGCGACGGCGACACCGGCCGGCTTGCCGCCGATCGGAATCGTGGCCACGGGCTTGGCGCTTGCGAGATCGACGATGGTGAGATCATCGCTGAGCTGGTTGGTGACGAAAGCTTCCTCGGCGTGGAGCGGGATGGTGCCAAATAGAAAAGCTCCGAGAACGCCAGAGATCAGACGTCGTGCTCTCCGATGAAGCCGAGATAGCACGTCATCGACGGTGCGCCCCCTCGCCCCGCTTGCGGGGAGAGGGTTGGGGTGAGGGGGACTCTCCGCGAGTCCGGTGTTTGAAGAGTCCTCTTCACCCGGATTGCATGTTCGACGCAATCTGAACGCGGGATCATACGTCAGGTCGCGAACACTTCCCGTGCGGACGCCCCTCACCCCAACCCTCTCCCCGTGAAGAACGGGGAGAGGGAGCACAGCGCTTGCTGGGAGACACGAGTGATTCATCACTGTCACTCTGTCAGGTCAGCTCCCGCTCTCCACCTTCTTCTTCAGGCCTTCGAGCCCGCCCTTGTACAAGCCGCTCACCGCATTCACAGCGGCCTCGTCGCTGAGCTCCGGCGGCGGGTCGTTGTTGGGGAAGCCGCGGTAGAAGGCGCCGGTCCATTCGACCACGCTGCCCTTGCCGTCGGCGCTCGGCGTCACCGCGATGGTCGACGAGTAGTTCGTCACCGGCAGCACCTTCACGTCGACGGCGGTGATGCGATACGAATAGCTCATCTTCTCGGCGTCGTATTTGTAGAGCTCCTCGTCGACGGTGGCGCCGCCCTTCAGGGTCAGCTTGCGCGTCGCGCCGATCTCGTTGCCCTTGTCGCCCTCGGTCTTGTCGACGATGCCGAGCCAGCTCATGTCCTGGAAGTTGCCCATGACAGCCCACACCTTGGCGGGCGCGGCGTTGATCTCGACATGCTCCTGCACCTTGCGCCGGGTGGGGCCGTGCGCATCCGCAGTGGTCAGGGCCGAAATTGTCAGAGCCGTCGTTGCGATCGCGAGCGCCGCCGTCGCGGTCAGCGCCTTGCCGAACACCATCCTCATCTCGTTTCCTCGGTCACTTTCATTGGCCCGCGCATCCGGCACGGGCAGCGCATCTTTGCACCGCAGCGGATTGTTGCAACAAAAAAGACCGTGTCGTGGCCGCCTCAATTCGCGCCGCAACAGCGCTTGAATTTCCGGCCGGAACCGCACGGACAGAGATCGTTGCGGCCGGTCTTGGCAAGCGAGGCGAACGGATTCGGAATGTCCTCGAAAGAGGGCGTGCCGGGCAATGGCCCCCCGCTGTTCCGGTATTGATACAGGGTCAGGACCGCATCGCGGATGTTTCTCGGCGCGTTGCGACTGAGATTTCGATATTCGACGGGATCCGGATCGTCGTCGAGAGTCGCACCGATCATCGTGATCAGGCCCAGCGCGGCGATGGCGACTTCGCCCCCAACCAGCTCATAGGCATCGAATCGTTGGCGACGCAGATCCGTGGCCCTGGCAAAGCCGTCGATCCACAGCTCCCACACCACATCGCCAGTGTCGGGATCGACCGGAAAACGCGGCTGATACAGCTCCGGCGTGCGCGCCAATGTGCGCGCAATGGCGTCGTGATAGGCCCTCACCAGGTCCAGCACCGCATTGGCATGATCGATGCTGGCAAACACCGTGCGCTGTCCCTTGCCGAGACCGAAAGCGACCGCGAACCACTCGCCGGGCGGCACCTGTTCGGGCAGGATCAGCAGACCGGCGATAAAGCCGTCGAGCTCCTCCAGCACCATCGCCCGGTCGTCGAGCGCGAGCAGCGCCTGCTCCAGCGCCACGTGAGAGTTGGTCTGATCCGCCATCTGCAACCCTGCTCTTGCCGCGCCGACATCCCGGCCTGATTTGCCCGGCGGCCACGCGACGCAGCCGTGAGAGGGCCGTTTTGACACCAAACCGATGCTGCGCGCAAAACCTAAATTTCACCGCACAATCAATCGGATCACCGCTGTCCAGTCCCGCCGCGAAAAATATTCTCCTTTCGTCTTTATCGAATTTCGGTTTTCCTGTCCCCGTCCTGCTCTCACGAGAGGGGCGCTTCGCGGTCGTCACGGGCGTGGAGGGCGGGATGCGATGGACGTCACGGGCCCGGCGCTTTTGCGCAAGACGACGGGCCGCGGGGCGGACGGCGAAATCGTGTGGTCCTGACCTCCCGACGCTGAGGTCAAATCGCGGGCGTTGCTGACGCGGCGCTTGCGATGACGGTGGCCAGAAAGCCCGGTGCACCGAGGAGAGCGCGTATAAGCCGTTAAAACCGTCGCGCAGGGAAGGCCGGTTGCTCGGCCAATCCTGTGGTGACTGCCGCCTGCTTTGTTTTCTGCAGGCGGGCCATGGGTGCGGCCTGCACCCGGCCTTCCCTGCGCCCTCTCATCGGTGAGGGCGGAATGACAGTCAAAGCTCGGGTGCGGATGCATCGCGATAACGAGGATTCATGTCTCTTCGTCAACGCAAGTCACTCCGCGAGCACGCCCTGCACGAACCCATCCGGATCTCTGCAGAACTCGCGCAGCGCCTTGAAATGATCGGTGTCCTGCACCGCGACCTTCTCCAGGCCGTACTTCGTCAACCGCAGCAGCGTGGCGCCGGGATAGGCCATCAGCACCGGCGAATGCGTCGCCATCAACACCTGGCAGTGTCCCGCTTCGTCCATCCGCCGCATCAGCTTCAAGAACTCGATCTGCCGGGCCGGCGACAGCGCCGATTCCGGCTCGTCGAAGATGTAGAGGCCCTGGCGCCGGCAGCGCTCCTCGAAGAAGCGCAGGAAGCCCTCGCCGTGCGAATGCGACAGGAAGTCGGGCGGCGGCCCGCCGACGTCCAGCGCGGCCTCGTCGAGATAGCGCGCGACCGAGAAGAAGCTTTCGGCGCGAAAGAACCAACCGCTTGTGACCTTGGGCAACCAACTGGCGCGGAATGCGTCAGCGAGCGCACCACCCATGCGTTCCACCGCCCGACTGTGGTTGACCGGCATGTAGCCCTTGCCACCGCCCGCCTCGTCATAGCCGGCGAGCGCCGCGATGCCCTCGAGCAGCGTCGACTTTCCCGTGCCGTTCTCGCCGACGATGATGGTGATGGCATGAGAAAAATTCAGTTCGAAATCGTCCAGCAGGAATGGCAGGCAGAACGGGTACGCATCACGATCGGCGATCTTGGCCGGATCGAGCCACAGCCGCTTCAGATAGGGTGCGGGCAGCCGGATCTCACGCTGCTTCCTCGCCATGATGCTTTCACAACCTCAATGACACGACCGGCAATGTCGCACATCGCGGCGCAATCGACCAGCGCCCGCAGCGCGCTACGCCACCACCTCCAGCACCAGCTCCATGGTCATCAGCACCGGATTGTCGCCGCGCACCAGCCGTCCGTGTGCCAGCGCGCCGGTGTAGTCGACGAGCGCGACGTCGAGCGTAGCTTCGAGACCATCCGTGCCGGGCGCAATGGTGCCGGCGGTGATCGTCAGCTCGGTGGCGAACGGCTCGACGACGGAGCCATCAACAAACCGCGCTCCGATGGTCGAGCCGACGCCGCCGTGGACCAGGGCTTTGCGGATGCCCTGCGCTTGGCAGAACGCTTCGAGGCAGCCGGCAAAATCCTGGTTCGGCCGCAGCCGCAGCGCGAAGGCGCGGCGGTCCGTGGTGGCACCACTCGGCGCTGCCGCCACCGGGCCGAACAGCTTGAACCCCGTCTCGGGATCAGGCTCCGCAGTGAAGATCGCGCCATCGAGACCGAACGCCGCGACCTCGAACGGCTCGGCAACGACGGTCTCCTCGGGCAGGATGTGCCCACCCCCGGCGCGACCACCCTCTTCCGTCCAGAGTGCGTGACAATGAAAGAACGGCCCGCCGTCGCGGGCGCCCAGCGTCATCGTCGCAGTCGTCAGCTGCGTGACACCCGCGGGCCGATAGGTCTCGCTGTAGAACGCGGCATGGTCAGGCGTCTTCGACAGCGCTGGCATCACATAGGCGAACGGCCCGAGCGCGCCGCGCTTGATGTCGAGCACCCCGCCGGCAAAGCCATGCGCCGCAAAGCCGCGACGCGCCGCTTCGAGCAGCGGCACGCCCGGCTCCATCGTGAAGGTGAACGCGCGGCCGCGCGCCTCCACCCATTGGATGCGGTCCGCAATGGGCGTGCCGGGCTGGGTGATGGATCGCATTCCGCGTCAGCCCTGCTTGGTGAGATCGAGCAGCCCGCGCGCCTCGAGCTCGTCGCGCACCAGGCGCTTCGGGATCTTGCCGTAGCCGGACTTCGGCAAGCTGTCCCAGAAGAAGAAGCGCTTCGGCATCTTGTAGCGCGGCAGCTTGGTCGCGAGATAGCCGGCGATGTCGCTCTCGCTCGGCGCTTTTGCGCCTTCGCGCGCAACGCAAACGGCGACGCCGACCTCGCCCCACACGGGATCGGGCACGCCGAGCACCGCCACCTCGCCGATATCAGGGTGTGTCAGGATCTTTTCCTCGACCTCGCGCGGATAGATGTTGGAGCCGCCGGAGATGTACATGTCGGACGCGCGGCCGGTGATGTAGACAAACCCCTGCGCGTCCATGTGGCCGAGATCGCCGGTGCGGAACCAGCCGTCGCGGAACGCCTTCGCGTTGGCTTCGGGATTGTCGTAATAGCCGGCGAACACCGCCGGACCGATGACGCAGATCTCGCCGGTCTCGCCGGGCTTGAGCTCGCGTCCCCCATCGTTCTGGATCGAGACCTGCATGCCCGTGCGCTCATAGCCGCAGCTGCCGATCCGCGCCTGCGGCCCATCCTCTTCCTCATGGACCGCAGCCGGCAACACCGTGATGTTGCCGGTGACCTCGCCGAGGCCGAAATACTGCACGATGACCTTGCCGAGCCGCGCCAGCGCGCGCTTCTGGTCCTCGCGATACATCGGCGCGCCGGCATAGATGACGTGGCGCAGCGAGGAATGATCGAACTGGTCGACGGCGGGATGCTCGACCATCATCTTCAGGATCGTCGGCACGGTGAAGAGATTGCTGACGCGATGCGTCTCGATCAGGCGGAAGGCCTCCGCGATGTCGAACTTCTCGCTCGGCAGCAGCACCGTCTTGGCGCCGCGTGCGCTCTGCATCAGCTGATGCACGCCGGCGCCATGCGACAGCGGTGCCACGACAAGCGAGGCGTCGTTCTCGGTCGTGCCCGGAGTCAGATCGGCGAGATGGTTGGTGATGACGAACGCCATCTGGCCGTGGGTGAGCACGGCTGCTTTCGAACGCCCGGTGGTGCCCGAGGTGAAGAAGAACCAGCAGGGATCGTCGTGCTCGACCGCGGCATTCGGAACGTCAGTGCCGGCGTGGGCCTTCATCGCCTCGGCAACGGAGCGCGAGCCGAGAGTGCCGCCCTCGCCGATGCGCCAGGTGAACGCTGCTGTCGTCACCGCCGCTGCATGCTCGGGAAAATCGCCATGGCAGAGAAACGCCCTGGCGCCCGAGGCGGTGGCGAGATAGGCGACCTCATCCGGCATCAGGCGGAAATTGGTGGGCACCCAGACCGCGCCGAGCCGGAACGCGGCGAACATCGAGACGAACATCTCCTCGCAGTTCTTGGAATGCACGAGGATGCGATCGCCCTTGGCGATGCCCTGCTCGGCCAGCGCGGCCGACAGCGCCGACACCATCGCGTCGATCTCGCGCCAGGTCCAGGCGCGCTCACCCCACACGAAGCCGATGCGCTCACCGAGCCGGCGGCCGTTCTGGGTGACGATATGCGCGAGATTCATCACCCGGCGGGACGTGCGCAGCTGTGTCATCGACGCGCCCTCGTGCTGATAACGCGGATGAATAGCCCCGTGACCAGATTCATATGGCAGCGTCCCCTCGATCGATCCATCGGGCGATCTCAGCCGCCCGTTACCATCCGGCCTGTTTATCGTGCTCCGCCACAGCCTCGCAAGCGCGGCTTGCCCATCGCTCCCATGCGGTCAGGTCGTTCGAACGAATGCGGAGCCCGTGCGACAAACCCGTGCCGGCCGCGCATTTCCCCATTTCAGCGCGCGCCGAATCTGATTTGAGGACACCCATGATCGATCGTCGCTTCCTGCTTCTCGGCCTTTTCGGCGTGCTCGCCACCCCATCGCTGCACGCGCAGACCTCCGTCAGCGATCCCGCCGGCATCATGACCGCGATCTACACCCGCGTGGCCAAGGGCAAGGGCGAGGACGGCGGCAACTTCGTCATCGCGGATAAGGCGGCACGCGCGAAGTATTTGTCGAAAGCGCTGGCGGCCCAATGGGCCAAGATGGATGCGCGTACGCCCAAGGGCGAGGTCGGCGCGGTCGATTTCGATCCGATCACCAATTCGCAGGATCCGGACGTCGCCTCGTTCAAGGTGGTTTCAGAGAAGCAGGAGGCCGACAAGGCCACCATCGCCGTCACCATCACCGGCCATCGGCTAGAGCGCAAGGAACAGGCCGACAACGTCATTCGTTACGACTTCGTGCGCGATGAGGGCCAATGGAAGATCGACGACATCCGCGGCACCGTCGACGGCAAGCCGTGGTCAATCCGCGACATGCTGGCCGAGTTCATCAAGCAGACCGATAAACCGAAACGAAGGTAGAGCCCAAGAGGAGCGACCATGACCGCCGTTCGCGACAACAAGGCCGAGAGCCGCTTCGAGCTCGACATCGACGGCAACGTCGCCTTTGCCAATTACCGCGCGACGCCGCAGGCGGTCATCATCACCCACACGGAGACGCCGCGTCCGCTGCGCGGGCGCGGCATCGGCTCGGAGCTGGTCAAGGGCGCGCTGGAGCTGATCCGCGCCGAGGGTCACAAGGTCGCCGCGGGCTGCAGCTTCGTCGCCGACTACCTCCGCGACCACCCGGAGAACCGTGACATCATGGCCTGACGGTCCGTAGAACTACCGAGCAGGACAAGTGGAGCGCCCGGATTAACGTAATGGCTACCCGGATGGATCAGCAATCCCCCGCCGAACAGACAACCAGACCGATGGGGAGAGGCTCATGTTCATCACCGCCATTTTCGACTTTTTCAAGCGCTACACGCACTACCGCGCCCAGCTCGCCTGCCTCGAGGGGCTCGACGATCGCACGCTGCGCGACATCGGCGTCAATCGCGACCAGATGTATGCGCAGGCCTGGGAACGCGCCGCGCTCGTGCGCGCCTGAGATCCTTGCACGCCGCCGCCTATCAGGAGATCAGAAACGACAAAGGCCCGCACGATGGCGGGCCTTTCGCTTTTGGACGGCTGAGCCAAGATCTTTAGTGCTTGATCTCCGGCGGCAGCTTACCGCCGTTCGCCGCAAGCTTGCTCATCACCTGCTTGTGCAGCCAGACATTCATGCTGGCGGAGTCGTTGGTGTCGCCGCTGTAGCCGAGCTCCTTGGCGAGCTCCTTGCGCGCCGCGAGGCTCGAATCGATGTCGAGCGCCTTCATCAGGTCGACGATCGAGGTGCGCCACTCCAGCTTCTCGTGCTTGGCGGCCGCGGCCTTGTCGACGATGTCAGCTACATCCACGCTCTGCGGCGCTGCAGCAGGGGCAGCCGCCGGAGCCGCAGCCGTGCCACCTGCGGGCGCGGTTCCGCCTGCAGCCGGCGTGCTGCCGCCGGCCGGCGCAGCCTCGGCATGATGGCCGAAAATCGCGCCCATGATCTTTCCGAAAACGCTCATCAGTGGCTCCCAATGGATAGAGATCGAATGAAGAACTCGGTCGGCGGTGTTCCGTTGCGGAGCTGCCCGTCACAGCTCCTTCGCGCGGCGGTCACCTGCCAGCCCGAACACGGCGACCGTTGTGAAGCTTACCGAAGGCAGAATGACGGCGGAATGACTTTGTCCAGGGAATGCTCAGCTTCGTCGCGCTCTCCGGCCGTTCTAATGCACTGCGACATTCACATCCCTCACCGAGGCGTGAGTAGGCGGCGTCACGTTCCCCATTATGCTTCTCACTTCCGTTCGCGAATGGCCGTCCCCAGGGTTCGTCGCGTTTGGCCATTCGCGATCCGTCCAACGACAAGCGCAGCCCTGCCTGCGTGGTTGGGAAGCGCCTCACAAGGCATGAGGGAGCGAACGATAATGGCCACCTATCACAGCAATGTCGCCGCACATGTTCGGCCTGCCGACGAGGTCGCGGCCGAGATCACCATTCGCACGATCGACTTCTCGAGCCTCATGCGCGCGCTGCGGCTCGGCTGGGATGATTTCAAGGCTGTTCCAAGCCACGCCGTGATGCTGTGCGCGATCTATCCCGTGCTCGGCCTGGTGTTGGCGCGCGCCGTGTTCGGCTATGCGGTGCTGCCGCTGCTGTTTCCGCTGGCGGCCGGTTTTGCCCTGCTCGGCCCGTTCGCCGCGCTTGGCCTCTACGAGCTGTCGAGTCGCCGCGATCGCGGCGAGGAAGCGAGCGCGTGGGATGCCTTCGAGGTGCTGCGCTCGCCCTCGTTCGGCTCGATGCTCGGTCTCGGCACCCTGCTGCTGGCGCTGTTCGTCACCTGGGTCGCGACGGCGCAGGCGATCTACGTCGCGGTGTTCGGCTATGGCGGCGCGTCGGGCGTGAGCGATTTCGTTCAGCGCGTCTTCACCACGCCGCAAGGTTGGTGGCTGATGGCGGTCGGCTGCGGCGCCGGCTTCCTGTTCGCGCTGCTGGCGCTGTGCCTCAGCATCGTCTCCTTCCCGCTGATGCTCGACCGGCACGCCGGCGCGCTCGAAGCGGTTGTGACCTCGTTGCGCGTAGTTGCGAAGAACCCTGTCGCCGTCGCCACCTGGGGCCTCATCGTCGCGGTGCTGCTGGTCGCCGGCACGATCCCGTTGTTCCTGGGCCTCGCCGTCGTCATCCCCGTGCTCGGCCACGCCACCTGGCACCTCTACCGCGAGGCGATCGCGATCCATCCGGACGCCGCCAGGATCGTGCCGCCAGCGCCGCGTGCGGCGAAGCCGGCCGCGGATTTCCCGGCCAATCTCTTCCCATGGCGTTCGCGTGATCAGATGTAAGGATGATTCCATGGATGCGTTGATGCCGCCGGCCTGCCGGCCGGCGGTGGTGTCGCGAAACGAACCAGCGGAGCCTGGAGGCTCGGCGGCAGCTCACGCAAACCGACATCATCGTGATCGGACGGCCTTGTTGCTGCCGCGGTTACGCCCGACATGGAGCAGGTCCCCGATCCTATTTGATGTCATTGCCGTCCAGGTGTTTCGATGATTGCTCGCGTTCTGACGACCTCCGCTTTTGCCTGCCTCGCCACCCTGCTCACCCTCTGCTCCCCTGCCAGCGCCGCCGTTCCATGCGGCAGCGGCAGCTTCGATGCCTGGCTCAGTGAGTTCAAGACCGAAGCTACGACAAAAGGGATTTCGCAGAACGCGATCAACGCCGCGCTCACCGGCATCACGCCCGACCAGAGTGTGCTCAACCGCGACAAGAGCCAGAAGGTGTTCAGCCAGACCTTCGAGGAGTTCTCGGGCCGCATGGTGCCGCCGCGCCTGACCCGTGGCTCGAACATGATGAAGCAGTACGGATCGGTGCTGTCGCGGATCGAGCAGGCCTATGGCGTGCCCGGCGAGGTGCTGGTTGCGATCTGGGGGCTCGAGACCGATTTCGGCGTCAACGTCGGCAAGTTTCCCACCATCCGCGCGCTCGCGACGCTGGCCTATGACTGCCGCCGCGCGGAGCAGTTCCGTGGCGAGCTGCTGGAGGCGCTGCGCATCGTCGATCGCGGCGATCTGCAGCCGGCCGAGATGCGCGGCGCCTGGGCCGGCGAGATCGGGCAGACGCAGTTCATGCCGTCGTCCTGGATCAAATACGCCGTCGATTTCGACGGCAACGGCAAGCGCGACCTGATCCGCAGCGCGCCCGACGTGCTCGCTTCCACCGCCAACTATCTGAAGGGCTATGGCTGGCAGAAGGGCAAGGATTGGGAGCCCGGCAGCCCCAATTTCGCGGTCATCCAGCAGTGGAACAAGAGCGAGGTCTATGCGCGAACGATCGCGACCTTTGCAACCCAGCTGGCGCGCGCGCCATAGGATTGGACAGAGAGACGGCCGATCGCGGGAGGCGACCGGCCGGTCCTTCGATCGTGCGATCGATGCAGCTGTTACTTGATCATCCCGACATGCATCGCCTTGGTCAGATGCATGCTGCAGGCCCCCATCTTGCCGCTCAGCAGCGCGTCTTGCGCCGCCGCGATCTCCTTCTGGGCCTCCCAGCGGGCATCGCCATCGGCCATCGCTTCGATCGCCGTCTCGGTCTTTTCCAGATTGGCCCCGCTGCAGCCGGCGCCGTGCATCCTCGCCGCCTGAACCGGTCCAATCGCAACAACTGCCGCAGTGACGAGCGCGGCCCCCAACAGTTTGCTGTTCATTGTTCTTCCTCGCTGTGCGACGGCGTCGGCATCATCGCCGATCACCGCGACACTTTGTCGCACCACGCTCGGAGTCTCGCGAAATGAAATCCCTGCGAGCACGCCGTGATCGCGAACGTCCGTTAGAGGATTACCTCACAAACACTGAACCGTTGTTCACCCGCGTTCATCCATGCATTCACAGGTGGGACATCAGGCGACGGGCACGCACCGCTGGCAGGTGTGGCGACCTCCCAGGGATCGAGCCTCAGGGACCAATAAAATCAAACGAGCGATTGAAAGCCGCATGATTACGGGGCTTTTCGTCATTCGCTCAACCGCTGGGCGGCCCTGCCCGATTCTTACCCAAGCGTTACTCAAGCTATGCGCCGGCGGTTTAGCTGCATCGCAACATCAGCGCTTCTGCATCGCAACAATCTCTTCTATGTTCATTTCAACGATGAGGTTCCAACGAAGAACTGAATCGCGAACTAAAGGAGATTTCTCATGTTGCTCTCGCTCATCCGCATGGTTCAGGCGTTCCGTGAGTATCAGCGCAACGTTGCCGAGCTGTCGCAGCTCAGCGATCGCGAGCTCGCCGACATCGGTCTCGACCGTTCGGACATTCCGCGCGTTGCTGCTGGTCACTACAACGGCTGATCAGCCACCTTCCGATATCGACCGGACATGCCCGCCTCGCTGCGGGCGTTGCCGTTTTTGGGTCCTTGCGCAAAGGGCCACAGCCCTCGGGTTTCTCTCGCGCAAGCCCACTTGGCGCATTTGCAGCGCTCCGGAAAAGCGCTACCTGTCCCGCGCATGACCGGGACCAAATCACCTTCAAATACCGTCCACGTTATCGGCGCCGGCTTGGCCGGCTCCGAAGCAGCCTGGCAGCTCGCCGAGGCGGGCATCGACGTGGTGCTGCATGAGATGCGGCCGGACCGCATGACCGAGGCGCACCGCACCGCGACGCCTGCGGAGCTCGTGTGCTCGAATTCCTTCCGCTCCGACGATGCCGCCAACAACGCCGTGGGCCTGCTGCATGCCGAGATGCGCCGGCTCGGCTCGCTGATCATGCGGGCCGCTGACGCCAACCAGGTCCCCGCCGGTGGTGCGCTCGCGGTCGACCGCGACGGCTTCTCGGCGGCCGTGGCTAGCGCCCTGGAGGCCCATCCACGCGTCGAATTGCGTCGTGGCGAGGTCACCGGCCTGCCGCCCGACGAATGGACCAACGTCATCATCGCCACCGGCCCGCTCACCTCGCAACCGCTGGCCGAGGCGATCCGCGGCCTCACGGATGAGAACGCGCTCGCCTTCTTCGATGCCATCGCGCCGATCGTGCACAAGGACACGATCGATATGTCGAAGGCGTGGTTCCAGTCGCGCTATGACAAGGTCGGTCCGGGCGGCACGGGAGCCGACTACATCAACTGCCCGATGACCCGGGAGCAATACGACGCCTTCGTGGCGGCGCTGCTCGCCGGCGAGAAGACCGACTTCAAGCAGTGGGAGACCAACACGCCCTACTTCGACGGCTGCCTGCCGATCGAAGTCATGGCCGAGCGCGGCCATGAGACGTTGCGTCACGGTCCGATGAAGCCGGTCGGCCTGACCAATCCGCACAATCCGACCGTGAAGGCCTACGCCATCGTGCAGCTGCGCCAGGACAACAAGCTCGGCACGCTCTACAACATGGTCGGCTTCCAGACGAAGCTGAAGTATGGCCCGCAGCAGCAGATCTTCCGCACCATTCCCGGCCTGGAAAACGCGGAGTTCGCCCGGCTCGGCGGCCTGCACCGCAACACCTTCCTCAACTCGCCGAAGCTGCTTGATCAGCAATTGCGCCTGCGCGCGCAGCCGCGGCTGCGCTTCGCTGGCCAGATGACGGGCTGCGAGGGCTATGTGGAGTCCGCGAGCATCGGCCTCATCGCTGGCCTCTACGCCGCTGCCGAGGCACGCGGTGCAAGTCTCGCCGCGCCGCCGCCGACCACCGCGCTCGGCGCCCTGCTCGGCCACATCACCGGCGGGCACATCGAGACGATCGACGGCGCGACGCGCTCGTTCCAGCCGATGAACGTCAATTTCGGCCTGTTCCCGCCGCTGGCGGTAGCTCCGACCAAGAAGCCCGACGGCACGCGGCTCAAAGGCAACGAGAAGACGGTGGCCAAGAAGCAGGCGATGAGCGCCCGGGCGCTGGCGGATCTCGACCGCTGGATCGCCGAGCATCTCCGCGTCGCGGCGGCTGCGTGAGATTGCGATGAGTTTGCCGAAGACCGACTCCGCCCTGCTGGCGTCACGCTGGAGCGAGGGCGTGCTGCTCAAGCGCGACGTGTTCTCGACCGTCGAGCGCGGCCGCTTCAAGAGCGAGACCGGCGAGGTCGACGCGGTGCTGCGCCGGCTCGACGAGGTGCCGTGGTGGTCGTTCGTGCTGGCGCGTCATCTGTTCGCCAGGGAACGCAAGGCGCTGAGGCGGGCCAAGGGCCTCAACGCCGGCCCGGACCTGCTGTGGGCCGGAGATCGCGCGCTGGTGCGCGGCTTCATCAATGGCGTGGCGCTGCATCTGGCGAAACCGCACGGCAACATCGCCTATTTCCGCTCCGCCAAGCAGATGATGCGGCGACTGCACCGCGCCGGCATCACGCACAACGACCTCGCCAAGGAGCAGAACTGGCTGGTCGGACATGGCGGCCATTGCTACGTGACGGACTTCCAGCTTGCCGCGTGCTTCACCACCCGCAGCCGCTTGTTCCGGATCGCGGCCTATGAGGATCTGCGCCACCTCCTCAAGCACAAGCGCACCTATGCACCGGACGCGCTGACGCCGAAGGAGCGCAAGATCCTGGCGCGCAAATCGCTGTTCGCGCGCATCTGGCTGATGACCGGCAAGAAGGTCTATCGCGCGATCACCCGCGGCATCTTCAACTTCACCGACCGCGAGGGCGGCGGACGACGGCTGGTCAATGACGCGCCGGTGCTGATGGAGATGATCCGCAAGAACCCCGAGGTGCGGGACGCCGCCATCGTTGCCTTTGCCGACCGCCGCACCGGCGTCGGTCTCTATGCCTTCGTCGAGGCGGAACAGGCTGCCCTCGAGACTCAATTGCAAACCGAGCTGGCCTCCGCCAAGGGCCCGAAGCCGCCGGAGCACATCCAGGTGGTGCACGCCCTTCCGCGGGACGCCAGCGGCCGGCCGCGGACCGAGCTGTTGCAGCTGGTCGCGATGAACCAGATCGACCTGGTCGAGCCGATGATCACGAGCGACAGCGACCGCGCTTTCCTCAAGGACATCCTGGACTCGCGCAAGAACCTGCGCGACCGATTCAATTTCGAGGCGGAGCTGAAGCTGCCGTCGACGTGAGCAGACGAGACTTCGAAGACTGGCCGCGCTAGTCTGCGTGGGCCGCACAATCGCTCGGAAGGATTGGCCATGAACGTTGAAGCCCGCGTGCATCCAGCCACTCTGCCATCAGCGCTCGAGATCATCCCGACCGGCGCGCAACTCGGTGCCGAGATCCGCAACGTCGATCTCCGGCATTTGGACGATAAGGCGTTCTCGACCCTGCTCGGCGCCTTCCACGACCATTCCGTGTTGCTGGTGCGCGGCCAGAGCCTGAGCGATCAGGACCTGATCGCCTTCAGCCGCCGCTTCGGCGAACTGGACTTCGCGCCGATCCAGGAGAACGGCCGCCGCTTCGTCGAAGGCCTCCCCGAGATCTACATCGTCTCGAACGTGAAGGTGAACGGCGAGGCGATCGGCAGTCTCGGTGCCGGCGAAGCGGTGTGGCACACGGATATGTCATATCTCGACACGCCGCCGATCGCGAGCGCGCTCTATGCGCTGGAGATTCCGCCCGTCGGCGGCAACACCTCGTTCTGCAGCATGTACGCTGTCTATGACGCGCTTCCCGCTGATTTGAAGCGCCGCATCGCCGACCTGAAGATCAAGCACGACGGCACCTACAACAGTGGCGGCTTCGTCCGCCAAGGCGTCACGCCGACGGATGATCCACGCACATCGCCCGGCGCTGTCCATCCGCTGGTCTGCACGCATCCCGAGTCGGGCCGGCAAATGCTCTATCTCGGCCGCCGGCGCAACGCGTATCTGGTGGGACTCGAGCTCGCCGACTCTGAAGCGCTGCTCGACGAACTCTGGACCTATGTCGCGCGCCCCGAATTCGCCTGGGAGCATGTGTGGAAGGTCGGCGATCTCGTCATCTGGGACAATCGCAGCACCATGCATCGGCGCGATCCGTTCGATGATCACGCACGGCGAATCATGCACCGGACTCAGATCAAGGGAACTCAACGCCCCAGCTGATTCGTTCGCACAACGGTGACGCCTGCCTGAGCGGCACAATGCCTGCGAACGAGTTGCAGCTTGCTCGATATTTCGTCGCACGCCGCCTTGAAGCGTCCAACTTCTGACTCACAGCGGCAGACTGTGCCGACAATCGGCAGATCGTGCCGCGATCCTTCCGCGAATTGCCTCCGAGCCGAAACAACCCCGACAAATTACAGTGGTTGATTGGCAGCGCTGGTGAAACTTGGGAGACGACGCAAGTGAGTCACAGAAGCAACGTTGCGCGAAACGCCGAAAGCAGCCTCGTCCAGGTGCTCCCGACCGGAAAAGCGCTCGGTGCCGAGGTCTGCAATGTCGACCTCCGATCCTTCGACGACTGGGCGTTCGCCTCCTTCATGCGCGCACTGCTCAAGCACCAGGTGCTGCTGGTGCGCGGACAGCGTCTCACCGAGCGCGACATCGCCGCGTTCAGCCGGCGCTTTGGCCATGCCGATCTCCATTACACGTCCTATGGCACGATGCTCGGCGACACCCTGTCCTTCTGCAGCCTCTACGCAGCGTATGATGCGCTGTCGCCGGCGCTGCGCAGCCGCGTCGCCCATCTGAAGGTTCGTCATCGCACGATCGATATGGCTGATGACGGCCGCCGCACCATCGTTGCCGGTCCCGTTCATCCGCTGGTCGGCCTGCATGCCGACACCGGCCGCTCGATGCTGGCGCTCGGCCAGCGGCGCCATTCCTATGTCGTCGGCCTCGAGCAGGACGAATCGGACGTGCTGCTCGACGATCTCTGGCAGCTTGCTGAACGGCCCGAATTCAGTTGGGCTCATACCTGCCGCGGCGGTGATCTCGTCGTGTGGGACACGCGCTGCACGATCCACCGCCACGAGGCATCGGACATGCCGAGGCTGCTGCACAGCCCGCCGCTCTGGAACACGATGCCGACCGCCTGAGGCGGCGAAACCATCAGCGCCCGCGAAAACTCGCCGTTCTGGACGCCCGCCACAGCGTCCAGAGCGTCGCCAGATGCGAGCGGGGCTGCGGTTGGAACGGATCTGGAGCGCGCCGCGCGGCCTGCGCGAGATCACGACGGACGAGCGCAAGCGGCAACAGAGCCGGCCGCACGGCCGGCGGCGCCTGGCCCGCCAGTTCCAGCGTATGATCGAGATGCTGCAACGCCTGGCCTCGCAGATCGGTCAGCATGGCCTGGATGGCTGGCGTAGCCTTGGCTGCAAAGACCTCCTCCTGATCGACGCCATGGCGCGCGAGGAGATCCAGCGGCACATAGAGCTGTCGGTGAGCAGCATCCCGCGGCAGCGACGCGATCACCTGCAGCAGGCCGAGCGCGACGCCGGCGTGATGGGCAAGATGGTCGATATTCTCGAAGGCCCCGGCCGCGATACGTCCGGCCAGCGCGAACAGTGTCCCACTTGTATCACTGAGATACGCATCGAGGGCCGCCATGGTCGGCATCGGATCGTTATAGAGGTCGAACTGATGCTCATCCACCAGACGCGTCAGCCGATCCACCGGGAGAGCAAAGCGCTGCACCGTCAGCAGCAGCTCGGCAGCGACGGGATTGCCTTCGACGCCGCCATGCTCAAGGCCCGTCAATGAGTCCCGCCACCATTGCAGGCGAACCTCGCCCGGCAGCGGCTGCGTGACGAGATCACGGATCCGGCTCACCTCGACATTGAACGCATAGAGCGACAGCAGCGCACGCCGGATCTCCGGCGTCACGAACAGCGTCGAGGCGTAGCGGTCGAAATCGAGCTCGCGGACCAAGCTTGCACAGAACGCGGCATCGCTGGTACTGGCGGCCGTCTCGCTCATGGCACTGCGATCAGCGCAGCCGCAACCCGCCGCCGCTCGCCGATCATGACGTTGTAGGTGCGGATCGCCGGTCCCGTCTGCATGGCGTCGAGCACGACGGACACGTTGCGCAACGCCGCGCGCAGCGGCGCCGGCGGAATCCAGACTTCATTTCCGGTGCCGACGATCAGCGTGTCGATCTTGTTCGCCGCATCGAACACGCGCTGCAGGGAATAGCGGTCGATCTGGCTCGGCTGGGTGACGTCCCAGGCCCAGATCGAATCCGGCAGGCACAGCAGCGAGCCGCGATGCGACATGTCGGCAAAGGCGAAGCCGCCTTTGCCATAGCCGTCGATCGGTGCGGACCGCGGAAAGTGTGGCGTGTCGTTCGCAGTGGCCATGTCCGAGATCAACTTGCTGCCGCTGGATAGGATCCAAAGGCAAGCATCCTTCGAATCACGGGGTTTTCTTCTTCGCAGCCGGCTTCTCATCCTGCGCCTCGGCGCGCATCGCGTGCACGCCGAGATAGATCAGGATAGGAGACGCGATGAAGATCGAGGTGTAGGTGCCGACCAGCACGACGCCGAACATCATGACAGCCGTGAAGCTGTGGATCGCCGGGCCGCCGAACAGCAGCAGCGCGAGCAACGCCAAGGTCACGGTGACGTGGGTGATGATCGAGCGCGACAAGGTCGAGTTGATCGACTCGTTGAGCAGCTGCGGCATCGGCATCTTCTTGTAGCGCCTGAGCATCTCGCGGATACGGTCGTAGATGACGACGGTGTCGTTGAGCGAATAGCCGAGAATGGTCAGCAGCGCCGCGATGCTGGTGAGGTCGAAATCGACCTGGCTAATCGACATGAAGCCGATCGTCAGCACGATGTCGTGGACGTTGGCGATCATGGCGCCGAGCGCGAACTGCCACTCGAAGCGGAACCAGAGGTAGATCAGAATCGAGACGATCGCGAGCATCAGGCCGAGCATGCCGACGGCCAGGAACTCGCCGGACACGCGCGGACCGACGACCTCGACGCGGCGATACTCGACGGAATCACCGATCGCGGCCTTGACCTTGTTGGCAGCTTCCTGCTGCGCGATGTCCCCGCCGGGCTGCTCCGCGACGCGGATCAGCACCCCTTCGGGGCCACCGAACTGCTGCAGTTGCACTTCGCCAAGACCAAGCGTGGACAGCTTCGCGCGCATCCCCGCGATATCGGCGGTGCCGGACTTGGCCCGCACCTCGAGCAGGCTGCCGCCGCGGAAGTCGATCCCGAGATTCAGGCCATGCGTGAAGAACAGCACGATCGCCAGGATCGACAGCGCCGCCGAGATCGGGAAGCTGATACGCCGGAACTGCGTGAAGTCGAAATGCGTGTCGTCGGGAACGATGCGCAGCGACGGCAGCAGGCCGAGCGCACTGACCACCGTCAGCACCGCGATCAGGATGCCAAGCCCGATGAGAACCCAGTGTGTCACTTTAGCTCCTAGATTGGCACGCTTTGCGGCCGCTTCCACCGCACCCATGCCGCCACGATGAGGCGGGTGAGCGTGAAGGCGGTGAAGACCGTGGTGAGGATGCCGATGCCGAGCGTCACGGCGAAACCGCGCACAGGGCCCGTGCCGATGTAGAACAGTACGGCGGCGGCGATGAAGGTGGTGATGTTGGAGTCTAGAATGGTCGCCAGTGCGCGCTTGAATCCGGCATCGATCGCCGAGATCGCGTTGCGGCCGCCGCGCAGTTCCTCGCGGATGCGCTCATAGATCAGCACGTTGGAGTCGACCGCGATGCCGACCGTCAGCACGATGCCGGCGATGCCGGGCAAGGTCAGCGTTGCGTTCAGCAGCGACAGCACGCCGAAGATCATCGCGACGTTCACGACCACGGCGATGTTGGCGAACACGCCGAACAGCCGGTAGGTTACCAGCATGAACACGATGACCAGGATCGAGCCGACATAGGAGGCGAGCTCGCCCTTGGCGATCGAATCGGCGCCAAGGCCCGGACCGACGGTGCGCTCCTCGATCACCGTGAGCGGCGCCGGCAGCGCGCCGGCGCGCAGCAGGATTGCGAGCTCATTGGCGGACTGCACCGTGAAATTGCCCGAGATCTGGCCCGAACCGCCGGTGATCGGCTCGCGAATGACGGGCGCCGAGATCACCTTGTTGTCGAGCACGATCGCAAACGGCTGGCCGACATTCTCGGTCGTCGCCTGCGCGAATTTGCGGGCGCCGGCCGAGTTGAAGCGAAAGGAGACGATCGGCTCGTTGGTGCGCTGATCGAAGCCGGTCTGCGCGTCGGAGAGATCTCCACCGGACACCAGCACCTGCTTCTTCACGACATAAGGCTGGTTCGGCGGCGAGGCGCTCTGCAGCACCTCGGAGTCCGGCGGCACCCGACCCTGCAGCGCCTGCTCGGGCGACACCGTGGTGTCGACCATGCGGAATTCCATCTTGGCGGTCTTGCCGAGCAGGTTCTTGAGCTCGGTCGGGTCCTGCAAGCCCGGCACCTGCACCAGGATGCGGTCGGTGCCCTGGCGCTGAATGACGGGCTCGACGGTGCCGAGCTCGTTGATGCGGCGCTCGACGATCTGGATCGACTGCTCGATGGTCTGGCGCACGCGCTCGGTGATGGCTGCCTGCGGGATCGTCAGCCGGATCAGACTGTTGCCGGCATCGCTGACCTCGAGGCTGCGCTGGCCACTGGAGCCCAGGAGGCCGCCGAGCGGCTGGGAGAGATCACGCAGCTTGGACAGCGCGGTCGGAACGTCGGTGTCCTTGGTGATGCGGACCTCGACGCCGTCGCCCTTGCTGGCCAATCCGGTGTAGCCGATCTTGGCATCGCGCAGCGTGCGGCGCACATCGTCGCGCACCGCATCGAGCCGCTCCTTCTTGACGTAGTTGGAGTCGACTTCGAGCAGCAGGTACGAGCCGCCCTGCAGGTCGAGACCGAGAACGATGTGACGCTGCGCCCAGGCCGGCCAGGTCTTGACCGTCGCTTCGGGGAAGAAGTTGGGCACCGCGCACAGGCACACCACGAGCGCCGTGAGGATGATGCCCAGCGCCTTCCACCGCGTGAAATACAACATGAGAGGTGTCCGTAGGGGCCGAAAGCCGGCCCGGGGAAATCAGAACATCAGATCAGACGAAGGCCGCCGACGCGCCGGCCGGGCCGCGATCAGCTCGCCGCCTTCTCATCCTTCTTGTCGTCCTTTGCATCCGCCTTCGCAGGCTCGCCCTTGGTGCGGACGCCGGTGATCATCTGGCGCATCTGCCGGACGCGGACGCCATCAGCGATCTCGAACTCGACCTGGTCGTCATCGACGACCTTGGTGACCTTGCCGACCAGACCGCCCTGCGTGACGATCGTGTCGCCGCGGCGGACGTTCTTGACGAGATCGGCGTGCTCTTTGACCTTCTTCTGCTGCGGCCGCAGGATCAGGAAGTACATGATCACGAAGATCAGCGCGAACGGCAGCAGCGACATCAGCATGCTGTTGGTATCGCCAGCACCGGCGGCCTGGGCATAGGCAGGGGTAATCAGCATGCGGTCGATCCTCGTGGGCCAGTGCCCGGTGAGACGGGAATAGCCGGCGAACCACGCATTCTGTTGGCGCGGGCCGGCCTCTTGCGAATTTCGCGCGGAATATAGCGGCAGCGGTCCCAATAGCAAGGCGCACCGCCCCTCGATTTCGCCGCGCTTGCGGCCGCCGGCGCGGCCCGATATGGCTGCCCCATCAGGAACTTGCAGATGTCGAAAAAACCAGCCAAAGCCCCGCCCCGCCCCGCCGCCAAAGCCGCTCCCAAAACCGCCGTCAAAGGCTCCGCGCCCGCGGAGCGAAGGCCGTCGAAGGTCGCGGCAAAACGTCCCGCCGGCCCTGCGCCCGACGATACGCCGGAGCGGATCGCCCGCGCGCTGGAAGCGATTGCGGCACATCTCGCGGCAACTCAAACGAGTGCCAAGCCGGCGCTGGACTGGAATGCGGCCGACGCATTCGTTTGGCATCCGGACGGCCGGCTCTCGACGGTGCCGCGCGTCAGCCGCGTCGAGATCGACCTGCTCAAGGGCATCGACCGGATGCGCGACATCCTGATCGAGAATACCGAGCGCTTCGCCAACGGCCTGCCCGCCAACAACGCCCTGCTCTGGGGCGCGCGCGGCATGGGCAAGTCGTCGCTCGTGAAGGCCGCCCACGCCAACATCAATGTCGCGCGCGAGCCCGCCGACCGGCTGAAGCTGATCGAGATCCACCGCGAGGACATCGAGAGCCTGCCGGCGCTGATGGAGATCCTGCGCGCAGCGCCCTTCCACTTCATCGTGTTCTGCGACGACCTGTCGTTCGACGGCAATGATGCGTCCTACAAGTCGCTGAAGGCGGTGCTCGAAGGCGGCATCGAGGGCCGTCCCGAGAACGTCATTCTCTACGCGACCTCGAACCGCCGCCATCTGCTGGCGCGCGACATGATCGAGAACGAGCGCTCGACCGCGATCAATCCGGGCGAGGCCGTCGAGGAGAAGGTCTCGCTCTCCGACCGCTTCGGCCTGTGGCTCGGCTTCCACCGCTGCAGCCAGGACGAATATCTCGCCATGGTCCGCGGCTATTGCGGCCATTTCAATATTGCGGTGGCCGAGGATGAGTTGGAGCGCGAGGCGCTGGAATGGGCCACCACGCGCGGCTCCCGCTCGGGCCGCGTCGCCTGGCAGTTCACGCAGGACCTCGCCGGTCGGCTCGGCGTGCGGCTGAGCGCCAAGTAAGGCGAACTACGCAGCCTCGCGGGCCACGAAGGCGTGGCAATCGGTCAGCTTCAGCCGCCGTCAAACGAAAAGGGCCCGCCGAAAGGCGGGCCCTTGCACAAGGATAAGGGTGTCGGCGGCTCATGCCCCGTTGAGGAATTGCAGCGGGTCAACCGGGGACGATCCCTTGCGGATCTCGAAGTGGAGCTGCGGCGACCCGACTTCTCCCGATTGACCCGACTTGGCAATGACCTGGCCGCGCTTGATCGGATCACCGCGCTTCACCATCAGCTCACTCGCATGGGCATATGCGGTGACATAGCCGTTGGAATGCCGCACCAGGACCAGGTTGCCATAACCCTTCAGCTCATTGCCGGCGTAGGCCACGACGCCATCCTCGGCGGCCTTCACCGGCGTGCCCTCGGGCACGGCGATGTTGATGCCGTCATTGGACTTGCCGTTGGTCTTGGCGCCATAGCTCGTGATCACCTTGCCGCGCGCCGGCCAGCGGAAAGTCGGCAGCGCGCTGGTGGTCTCGGCCGGACGCGCCGGCTCCTCTTCCTTCTCGGGCGCCGGATTGGCCTGGGCCAGCCGGGCACTCTGCACAGGACCGGCAGCAGCCACCCGCGTGGTCGGCAGCGGGGCCGGCACGGTCGCAACCGCCTGGGGAACGGTTGCGACCGGAGCCACGGGCGCAGCAGCAGCGACCGCTGCGGGCTTGCCAGGGACGGTCAGCCTGGCACCGAGTTTCAGGGGCGACGCCTGGTCGAGATTGTTAGCGCGGGCGAGCTCCGCCGCCGTCACGTGATTCTGGCGCGCGATGCTGGCGAGCGTTTCGCCGCGATTGACGAAATGCACCGTGGATGGCGTCGCGGGCGCAGCCACCGCAACCGGCTTCGGCGCAACCATCGGCGCTGCGGCGGCAACCGGCTGCGCCGCCGGAGCAGCGGCGACCGACCCTGCTCCCGGATGCGGGATGATCAGCTGCTGGCCAGGCGACAGCGCGCGTGGCCCCTTGTAGCCATTGGCCGCGAGGATCTCGGCCGGGGTCACGCGATAACGCTTGGCGAGAATGTCGAGCGTATCGCTGGTGCCGACGATAATCTTGGTGCCGCCGGCAGGACGCGCGGCCGCGACCGAGCGCGGCGGCACGGCACCGGTGGTCTCGAGCTGCGGCTGCGCCGGCGGCGCGTAGGAATGCGCCGGCTGTGCATAGGCCTGCGGCGCGGCCGCTGGGACCGGTGCAGGCGGCGCATAGGATGCCACGCCTCGCCCGCCTCCGGACACGCCTCCGGCGCCATCGCCGGACGGATAAGATTGGGGCGCACCGACCGCGGGCGGCGGCAACGCCGAGGACGAATAGGCCGGCGCCGGCGCGGGCGCCGGAGTGTATTGCTGCTGGCTATATTGCTGATGCTGCCGCGCCGGCTGCGCCGGCACCGATCCGGTGGAGTCGGAGGCAAACGGGTTGGAAAAGGGATTTTGCGTCTGGGACAGCCGCGTCGACATGTCGGCGCTGCAGCCGGCGACGCCGAACGACATCAGCGCCAGCGCCGCAACCTGCGGCAGGCGGCGCGAGCGAAGCAACTCGACGGTAGCGGGCATGGTTACTCACTCGTACGCAACAAACAACGAATTCGAGTAAACACAGCCGCGGTAAATAAGCGCTTAAGCCGCGAATAAAGCGTTGGCGGACTTGCTGATCCGCTCGTTTAAAGTTCGCGCGCAATCCCCGGAATTGCCGGCACAAATCGCACGTCGACGAGCTCTTTTCGCTCGAAATGATCGCCGCTTCGCGTGACCTTCACGAGGGTCTGCACGCCGTGGGCGGGCCCCACCGGGGCGATCAGGATACCGTCGGGCTCCAGCCGGTCGAGCAGGCTCTGGGGAATTTCGTCCATGGCGGCCGTGACGATGATGCGGTCGAACTGGCCGCCGCCGGGCGGCAGCGCATAGCCGTCCCCCAGCAGGACCTCCACGTTGAAGCAGTTCAGCTTCTCCAGCCGGTCCCGCGCTTTGTCAGCGAGGGTCCGGAATCGCTCCACCGTGAGCACGTGGGCGGTCAGCCGGGACAGCACCGCAGCCTGATACCCCGAGCCGGTGCCGATCTCGAGCACGCGATGAGTCTTCTGCAGCTTGAGCTGCTCCGTCATATAGGCGACCACGAAGGGCTGGCTGATGGTCTGTCCACAGGCGATCGCCATGGCGCTGTCACGGTAGGCGTCGGGCCGGTCGGCCGGCAGCACGAACTCCTCCCGCGGCACCTCCTCCATCGCGCGCAACACGGCCTGGTCGCTGATCCCCCGTCGACGCAGGGTCAGCTGAAACATCATCTTTTCGGGCGGAGGGGTCGGGGGCATCGCCGTTTCGGTTGTTCGCCTGCACCAATTTAGATCATCACCAGCCCGTTGCGCAGCGAATTTCCGCACACCGCGGTGACGACGGAGGAAAGATCCCGATCGCTGACACAAAACCGTTCCGGCCAAGGAACCAGCGGCAACCGACTTCGTTCACCTTGCGGGACGATTTTGCCCACGCTGCGCGGAGACGACGTGCCTAGGACGACGTTGTTGACGTTGCGCTGCGAGCGGTTATTTGCGAGCGTCAAATTGAGTATGGGCAAGGACTGACATCATGACTGCACCGCGGCCGCCACGCGGCTCTGTGTTTCTGGTTGAAGACGAAGTCATGATCAGGATGATGGTGGCCGACATGCTCGAAGAGCTCGGCTACACCGTTGCGGCCGAGGCCGGCGAGATCGGCGAGGCGATGAAGCTGGCCGAGAGCACCTATTTCGACGTCGCGATCCTCGACGTCAACGTCAATGGCAAGGTGATCTCGCCGGTGGCTGACCTCATCAAGGCCCGCAACCGCCCCTTCATCTTCGCGACCGGCTACGGCTCATCCGGGCTGCCCGAGGAATATCGCGACCGGCCTGCCCTGCAGAAGCCGTTTCAGCTGGAGACGCTCAGCAAGGCCATCGAACACGCTCTTCGCAGCGCCGAGCCGCAAGGCTAGGACGCCGACCCGGCAAAGGCCGACCTGAAGCCTGCGGTCAGCCGAGGATGTCCTTGAGCTTGCCGGAGAACGCCTCATCGGTGCGGTCGAGGCGAAGCGGCGTCACCGACACATAGTGTGCCGCCAGCACCGCGAGATCCGTCCCCTCGTCAGGAACGTCGAGGGCGGCGGCGCGATCAAAGCCGATCCAGAAATACGGATTGCCGCGCCCGTCGCGCCGCTCATCGACCTTCAGGAAACCGAGATTGCGCTTGCCCTGCCGGGTGACGACGATGCCGCGGACCTCGTCGGGCGCGCAGGACGGAAAGTTGACGTTGATCACGGTGTTCTTCGGCACGCCGGCCTCCAGCACCTTGCGGACGATCTGCGGGCCGAATTTGAGCGCGGTGTCCCAGGACGGCTTGTCCCGCGTCGCGATGCTGAATTCCTGCGACAGAGCGAATGACGGCAGGCCAAGGATCGTGCCTTCGAGGGCGCCGGCGATAGTGCCCGAATAGACCACGTCCTCGGCGACGTTGCGGCCCTTGTTGACCCCGGACAGCACCAGATCCGGACGCTTGTCTCCGAGGATATGCCGCGCGCCCATGATGACGCAGTCCGTCGGGGTGCCGCGCACCGCGAAATGCCGCGGGCCGACCTCGCGCAAACGCAGCGGGTCATTGAGCGACAGTGAATGCGACACGCCGGACTGGTCGAGTTCGGGGGCCACGATCCAGACGTCATCGGACAAAGCGCGCGCGATCTCTTCGATCACCTTCAGGCCAGGCGCGTGGATCCCGTCGTCATTGGTGCAGAGAATCCGCATGGCCGCTGTTCCATCCCGTTCAAGACATTGCCGGCGTGTCTTAACCGCTGAGCAGTAGCGAGGCAAACCGGCTCACAGGACGGCGTCTGCGACTCACGACCGGACGCGCCACTGCGGCAGGAACCGGGCGAGCTTGCCGCCGGCCCCCAGACGGAGCGGGACTGCGGAGACGGAAGATGCTTCGGGCACGTTCGGCGCGGCGGCCGGCGGCGCTGCAGCCTCGGGCCGCGGCTGGGCGGGAAACCGCGCCCGCGCCACGTCCAGCGCCTTTTCGAAGTCGGCCGCGTTGAACCATGGTTGAGGGCTCAGCGCCTCGGCCAAGCCGTCGTCCCACACCGCCGTCCGATCGACGTCGAAGGCGCCCTTGAGGCGCTGATCGACCGCCTGGATGCCGGAGCCGGTGACGGCCCATTGCCGTCCAATCCAGAAAATATCCCGATGCAGGGCCATGGCGCCCACTCTGAAAAGCAGCCGCTGAACAGCATCGAGCATACGGATAGGCGGAAGCCGCGCAAGCGGCGACCGCGCTCCGAGGGAGTTCGCCGCCTACTGAGCAGCGACCACTTTGAGACCGCCCATATAGGGCTGCAGCACGTCGGGCACGGCGATCGAGCCGTCCGCCTGCTGATAGGTCTCCATCACCGCGATCAGCGCGCGGCCGACGGCGGTGCCCGAGCCGTTCAGTGTGTGCACGAAACGCGGCTTGCCGTCGCTTGCGCGGTAGCGCGCATCCATGCGGCGGGCCTGGAAGTCGCCGCAGACCGAACAGCTTGAGATCTCGCGGAAGGCGCCGCCATCGCCCTGCCCGGGCATCCAGACCTCGATGTCGTAGGTCTTCTGCGACGAGAAGCCCATGTCACCGGTGCATAGCGTGATGACGCGATAATGCAGGTCGAGCCGGCGCAGCACCTCCTCGGCGCAGGCCAGCATGCGCTCATGCTCGTCCTTGCTGGTCTCCGGCGTCGTGATCGACACCAGCTCGACCTTGGTGAACTGGTGCTGGCGGATCATGCCGCGGGTGTCACGTCCGGCCGCACCGGCTTCGGCGCGGAAGCACGGCGTCAGCGCGGTGAGCCGCATCGGCAGCTCCTTCTCGTCGACGATCGATTCGCGCACCAGATTGGTGAGCGCAACTTCCGCCGTGGGAATGAGGCCGAGCCGATCGGTCTTGAGCCGCTCATCGGGCGCGATCAGCAGTTCGCCCCTCACCGCCCAGAACTGATCGTCTTCGAATTTCGGCAGCTGCCCGGTGCCGAACATGACGTCGTTGCGCACCAGCAGTGGCGGATTGACCTCGGTATAGCCGTGCTCGGTGGTGTGCAGGTCGAGCATGAACTGCCCGATCGCGCGCTCGAGCCGCGCCAATCCCTTCTTCAGCACGACGAAGCGCGCGCCGGACAGCCTCGCCGCCGATTCGAAGTCCATGCCGAGTGGGGCGCCGATGTCGTCATGCGCCTTCGGTGTGAAGGCGTAGTTGCGCTTGGCGCCGAACACGTGGCGCTCGACATTGTCGTGCTCGTCCTTGCCGTCCGGCACCTCCTCGAGCGGCAGGTTGGGAATCGCCGAAAGCTCGCGCGCCAACTCCTCGTCCGCCTGCTTGGCGGCCGCCTCGAGCTCCGGCATCGTCGCCTTGAGCTTGGCGACCTCCTCCATCAGCGCCGACGCGCGGGCATCGTCCTTCGCCTTCTTGGCCTCGCCGATCTCCTTCGACGCGGCATTGCGCCGGGCCTGCGCCTGCTCGGATGCCAGGATCGCCGCGCGCCGCCGCTCGTCGATGGCGAGCAGATGCGACGACAGCGGCGCGAGACCCCGGCGCGTCAGCGCCGCATCGAAACCTTGCGGATTGTCGCGGATCGATTTGATGTCGTGCATGGTCGTTCGGTCCTGGGAACGAAAAGACAGGGGGACGAGTCGCCGCGGCATCCGCGGGCGCGCTTGCACTACCGCGAATGGCCGCCGATGGGAACAGGCGCCCGGATGAGCCCGGGCGGCCTGATCGCACTATTCGGACGGATTGGTCGGCAGGTTGCCCGAGTCCGACGAGGAGCCGGAACCGGATTTGGCCGCAGCCGCCTGCTTCTCGACGATGCCGACCGCGATGATCGCGCCCTCATAGAGCGCCATCAGCGGCAGCGCCAGCGACGCCTGGCTCAGCACATCCGGCGGCGTGAGCACCGCGGCGATGATGAAGGCAATGACGATGAAGTAGCGCCGCTTCTCCTTCAGCATCTTCGAGGTGACGATGCCGATGCGGCCCAGCAAGGTCAGGATCACCGGGAGCTGGAACGCGATGCCGAAGGCGAAGATCAGCGACATCATCAGCGACAGATATTCGCCGACCTTGGGCATCAGCGCGATCTGCGCCGTCTCCGGGCCGCCGAGTTGCTGCATGCCGAGCGAGAAGCGCACGATCATCGGCCACACTGCAAAATACACCAGCATGGCGCCGAGGACGAAGAAGACGGGGGTCGCGATCAGATAGGGCAGGAATGCATTGCGCTCGTGGCGATACAGTCCCGGCGCCACGAACTTGTAGATCTGCGTCGCCACGATCGGGAACGAGATGAAGCCGGCGCCGAACATCGCGAGCTTGAGCTGCGTGATGAAATATTCGAGCAGCTGCGTGTAGATGAACTTGCTGTTCTCCGCGCCTGCGACCCAGACGAACGGCAGCACCAGGATGTTGTAGATCTGCTTGGCGAAGAAGAAGCAGAAGATGAAGGCCACGCCGAAGCCGAGCAGCGCCTTGATGAGCCGCGACCGCAGCTCGATCAGGTGATCCATCAACGGGGCCTTGCTGGCCTCGATATCTTCGACGGTCATGACGCTTTGGCGTCCTTCAGACGTTCGGCCTCGGCCGGCGCTTCAGGCTGCGGCTCGGGCTTGATTTCGCGGACGATGGCCAGTGGCTCGCTGACGGCCTGATGCGCCTCAGCCTCCACGAAGGTCTGGGGATGCGGTGGCTCGGGGGTGGTCGGCGTCACGGGCGTCTCGGCGGACGCCACCGGCTCCGGCGAGGTCGGAATGATCGGCTCTGCGGGCTTGTCGACGCCCTCGATATCGAGCGCCTTGTCGACGTCGCGCTGCAGCGACGACATCATGCCACTCGGGGAGAAACCGCTCGCGGCCTCCTTGACCTCGTCAAAGCTCTTCTTGAGGTCGGCCATCTCGGCCTCGCGCATGGCCTCCTGGAACTGGCCCTGGAATTCCGAGGCCATCCGGCGGGCCTTGCCCATCCACTGCCCGACCATGCGCAGGACGCCGGGAAGCTCCTTGGGGCCGATCGCAATCAGCGCGACGACCCCAATGACGAGCAGCTCACTCCACCCGATATCGAACATCTAACAATCCGCCTACGCGACGACGTCTCTGGCCCCGCCCTGCCCGTCCGAGCAGGTCCACCCTAAGCGGGAGCGCGCGCCGCCCGCGCCCTTCACGCGCAGATCAAACGGCTTTGCTGCCGACATCCGTGCGGGTGGCCGAAGGCGTCGCGCCGTGATCGATCGACTTGACCGGCTCGGTCTTCTCCGGCGCCTTGTCGTCGTCCTGCATGCCCTTCTTGAAGGCCTTGATGCCCTGCGCGACGTCGCCCATCAGATCGGAGATCTTGCCGCGCCCGAACAGGAGCAGGACGACCGCGATCACCACGATCCAGTGCCAAATGCTAAGCGAACCCATCCTGCAACCCTCCAAACACCGGCGCAGCCCTTCCCTTAAGCTGCCCGTCGACGCTACCGCCGAAACCGCGCCATATCCATGGGCTTGGCCGCGACACTTCGCTTCTAGCATTCGATTGCGAAACAGCAACGAACACGATGCGGCGGAAGCCAAAAACGGCGCGCAGACAGCCCGATCTGGGGCGGAAGGTAGGCGTCGCCGCCCCCAAAAACAAGCACTTAAGCTCCGGCAAATCACGGCCGGAGCTACGTAATAACGCGAGTGTTAACGACGCACCGGCCGCTACGCCTCACGGTCCGGCGAGCCATCCTCGTCGGTATCGCGGTGACCCTCGTCGGCCTCGAGCTCGGCCTCAGCGTCATCCTCGATATCGGACTCGGTCTCGTCCTCCGCCGAAGCATCGGCCAGTTCGGCAACAGCCTCTTCCTCCTGCTCGGCAGCGGACTCCTCGGTCTCGAGCTCCTCAGCCTTGAGTTCCTCGGCCTCAAGCTCCTGGACCTCGAGGTCGGCCTCGCCGATTTCCGTGGTCGGCTCCGACGTCGAGATCTCAAGATCACCCACGGTGAGCTGCGCAGAAGTCTCGTCCTCGAGAACGTCAGACTTCGTCTCTGCCACGCCTACCTCCGCGGTGTCGGCCAGCGTCTCGACGACGCCGGTCTCCACGAGGCCCGTCTCGCCGGCAGCCGTTTCCGCCTCGGACGTCGCCGCATCGGCAGCCTGGCCTTCGCCCGGCTCGGCCTCGACGGCAGGCGCCAGCGCCAGATCGAGATCGCCCGGATCCAGCGGCTCCTCGTCCTCACGCAGGGTCGGATCGTCAGATGGCGTCGGCACGGTGAAGCCGGTCGGCAGCCGCGAATCCAACAGGCCCGTGCCCTTTAGCTCCTCGAGGCCCGGCAGATCGCCGAGGGTCTCCAGGCTGAACTGCGCAAGGAACGCGTCGGTCGTACCGAAGGTCAGCGGCCGGCCCGGGGTCTTGCGGCGTCCGCGCGGCTTGATCCAGCCGGTCTCCAGCAGCACGTCGAGCGTGCCCTTGGAGGTCACGACGCCGCGGATCTCTTCGACCTCGGCGCGCGTCACCGGCTGGTGATAGGCGACGATGGCGAGCACTTCGATTGCCGCACGCGACAGCTTGCGCGTCTCGGTGCTCTCGCGCGTCATCAGCCAAGCCAGGTCGCCGGCGGTGCGGAAGGTCCATTTGCTGGCCACGCGCACGAGATTGACGCCGCGATTGGCGTACTCCGCCTGCAGCTGCGCCAGCGCGGCCTTGATGTCGACACCTTCAGGCATACGCTTGGCAAGCGTCGCCTGCTCGAGCGGCTCGGCCGAGGCAAACAGAAGAGCCTCCAGGATGCGCAACTCCTCGGGGCGCACCTCAGGCTCGCTTGTCGCGATCTCGTCGGGCTCTTCCATGCGCAGTTCCGCCAAGCTTGCCATGGCAGGGTCTCCTTCTTCGTTACTCAACCGTCAAGTCCGGCGCAGCCATGGCGCCGGACTGGTTCGGTGGACGCTTACGAAAATACAGCGGCGCGAACGCCTGCTTCTGATTCAGTTCGAGCTTGCCTTCGCGAACCAGCTCCAGCACGGCCGCGAAGCTCGAGGCGAAGACGGTGGCCTTCTGCGTGGGCTCGGGGACATAGGTCAGCAGATAGTCGTCGAGACAGCCCCAGTCGTCGGACACCTCGGTCATCCCGACCAGCCGTTCGAGCGTCGCGCGCGCCTCGGCGAGCGACCACACGTTGCGCTTGGCCATGTGAACCGAGGTCACCACCCGCGCCTGGCGCTGGATGGCGTAGGCCGACAGCAGGTCGAACAGCGTCGCAGTGAACTTCGGCTTGCGGACCTCGGCAATCGTCTCGGGATTGCCGCGCGGGAACACGTCACGCTGGAACTGCGGCCGGTTCATCAGGCGGTTGGCCGCCTCGCGGATCGCCTCCAGCCGGCGCAGCCGGTTGGCGAGCGCAGTCGCCATCTCCTCGGCGCTCGGCCCTTCCTGCGCCGGCGGTTCGGGCAGCAGCAGGCGCGACTTCAGGAAGGCGAGCCACGCGGCCATGACGAGATAGTCGGCGGCCAACTCGAGCCGAATCTTGCGCGCGGCTTCGATGAACTGAAGGTACTGGTCGGCCAGCGCCAGGATTGAGATCTTGGCGAGATCGACCTTCTGCTGCCGCGCCAGCGCAAGCAGCAAGTCGAGCGGGCCTTCATAGCCTTCGACGTCGACGACCAATGCCGGTTCGGCCTCGGCCAGCTCCGTCGTGGGACGGCCGGTTTCAAACGACAGAATTTCAGCGGTCATGCGCTCGCGGGTCCCAACCGGTTGATCAGGGCGTCGAGCTCGGCGCGCGCGGCCATCCGATCGAAGCCCGAGGGTGCCTTGCGCGCGGCCAGCGCGCGATCGGCGCGGATCAAAGCCTGACCGGCCAGCGCCGGCGTCTCGGCCGCGACGGCCTGCATCTCGTCGAGCTTGCCGTTGCAATGCAAAACCATGTCGCAGCCCGCGGCGACGATCGCCCGCGTGCGATCGGCGATGGAGCCGGCCAAGGCGTTCATGGAAACGTCATCACTCATCAACAAACCCTGGAACCCGATCCGCTCGCGAATCACCCGCTGGATCATTGTCGCAGAAGTCGTGGCCGGATGGGCGGCGTCGATCGCGCTAAACACAACATGTGCAGTCATCGCCATCGGCAGGTCCGCCAGTGGCCTGAAGGCGGCGAAATCGGTCGCGTCGAGCTCCGTTTCGGGCGTGTCGACCGTCGGCAGCCGGTGGTGGCTGTCGGCGGTGGCACGGCCATGCCCGGGGATGTGCTTGAGCACCGGCAGCACGCCACCCTGCTCCAGCCCCTCGGTGACCGCCCGGGCAATCGCCGCCACCTTGGCCGGCGTCGTGCCATAGGCCCGATCCCCGATCACGGCATCGGCGCCGGCGATGGGGACGTCGGCCAGCGGCAGGCAGTCGACGGTAATCCCCAGGCTGTGTAGATCGTCGGCGATCAGGCGGGCGCTCAGCCAGGCGGCGCGCAGGCCGGCGGCCGAATCAAGGTCGTAGAGGCGGTCGAACACGACACCCGCCGGATAGGCCGGCCAGTGCGGCGGGCCCAGCCGCTGCACCCGACCGCCCTCCTGGTCGATCAGGAGGGGGGCGTTGGCGCGGCCCGCACAATTCCGCAATTCCTGAACCAGTGCAGTCACTTGGTCGGGTGACTGGACGTTGCGTTTGAACAGGATGAAGCCCCAGGGCTTCGCATCGCGGATGAAGGCGCGCTCGGCCTCGGTGAGGTCGGGGCCGGAGATGCCGGTAATGAAAGCCCGCATGGTCATGCGGGCCGCATAGACCCCGCCTGGGGGTCGGTCAAGCGAGCCTTAATTGTTGCTAAACGGGAAACACTGTCCGCCGGCAGTTTTCAACGTTCCGCACATCTTGTTGGCCTCTTCCTTCGTCGCGAAGGGGCCGACAGCGGCGCGGTACTTGACACCGCCCTTCTCACCCAGATCCATTCGCTTGATGATCGGCTCATATTTGCCGAGCACGGCGCCGTATTTGTCCTGCACCGACTTATACGACGACATCGCCTCGGCTTCGCTGGCCTGCGACGAGATCGAGACCAGATAGCCGCCGGTGCGCTCGGTCGGGGTCTGTTCGGTGACCGGAACGGCGGTCGCGATGCGGGCGGGCGTCGGCGCCGCGGCAGGCTGCGGCGTCAGCGGCATCGGGCTGTCCGTCGCCGCGGACGCATTGGCATTGGCAGGCGACTTGCGGCCCTTCGCGGCCGCCTTGGTCGCAGGCGCGGCCGGCATCGGCGCGTCGGCGGTCGCGGGCGGCTGATTGCCTCCGGTGACGGAGAGCGTCTTGATCGGACGCGGATCACTGTTGGGCAGCGTGCCGTTGGCGTTGGCGATCTGCGCCGGCGTGACGCTCGGCATGCTCGCCGGCGGGGGAGATCCGTTCTGGTTCATCTGCGGGAACACCACGCGGGGATTGCCGCCGCGGGTGTTCAGATCCATCGGCGCCTCCTCGCGAGACACCAGCTTCTCGCCGCCATCATTGCCGAGCAGCCGGTCCGGTACCTTCGGCGTCGTATCCTGCTGCGCCATGATCTTGGTCGGGCTGTTGTCGGCCCGGATGATCGGCGGCTCGCCGGTGCGCGCTGAGGAGATGTAGGTCTTGTAGCCATAGGCGCCGCCGGTGCCGACCACCGCGAGCGTCAGCACCGCGAGCACCGTGCTCATGCCGCTGCGACGCCGCGGCCGCTCCTCTTCCTCGCCCTCGTCGTAGCCGTCCTGATAGCCGTATTGGCCGTCCTGGAAACCGTCGTCGCCCTGGAAGCCCTGCTGTCCACCGCCCATCTGGCCGAACAGCGCATCGTCATAGCGCGACGGATCGGGCTCGTTGTCGTCGAAGCCGTTGCCGCGGTCGTAGTCGCGATCGTTTTCGGCAAAGCCGTGCCGCGAGTCGCCGACGTTGTAATCGAGCTTGGAGAGCTGATCGGCAAACTCGGCATTGGGGAAGCCGGGCTGCGGCCGGGGTGCTGCGGCGGGCGCGAAATCCTGTTCGGGGAATGCCGGCGGCTGGCCGCGCGGATCCTGATAGCCTGCCGGGAACGACGGAGGCGCCGGCGCGGGTTGCGGAGGCTCGCGCCCCATGTCGGCAAACGGGTTGGCGGCGGCCGGCTGGGCGCGCTGCATCCAGGCCGGGGCGCCGGCCGGCGGCATGCCGGGTGCGGGCTGCTCCGGAACGGGCGCCGCAGGCCGGGTCATCGGCCGCGGCTGGGCCTGGGGGGTGCCCCGGCCGGACTGCGCGAAGGGGTCGTTCTGTCCGATCAGGCGGGCGAGCTCAGCGAGCGGATCGGCATCGGCCGACTGGTTTCCACCGCGGCCAAAACCATCAGCGGGAAAGGGTCTGTCCTGGTAACGATCAGCCATCGTGATGAAGCGTCCCTGCGGGTGAGCCGCATATGCGTCCTAAGGCGGACCCTGCCAGATTGAGGCCCCCAACTGAAGTCGCGTGTTTCCCCCAATCAGCGCATTGCATCAGGAGCATTAACGCCCAAGATCGCAAGTCCCGACGCCAGTACCGAGACGACGCCCTGAACCATGGCCAAACGTGCCTTGGTCAATTCTGCATCATCATCGATAATGAAGCGTAAATAGGGCAAATCCCGCCCACGAGTCCAGTGGGCGTGAAATTCACTTGCAAGTTCATAGAGGTAGAAGGCGATCCGGTGCGGCTCATGCGCCAGGGCCGCGCTCTCCACCGTACGTGGGTAGAGCGCCAGCCGTTTCAAGAGGTCGTGTTCGAAGGGGTCGGAAAGTCTCTCGAGATTGGCATCCCGCAGAAACGCCAGCCGGGCGCCCTCCTCTTCCGGGAGGTCCGGGACCATGTCGCGGGCATTGCGGAACACCGAGTAGCCCCGCGCGTGACCATACTGCACATAGAACACCGGATTGTCGCGCGACTGCTCGATGACCTTGGCGAGGTCGAAATCGAGCACGGCGTCGTTCTTGCGGTAGAGCATCATGAAACGGACCGCATCGCGCCCCACTTCATCAACAACTTCCCGCAAGGTAACGAAGTCGCCGGAGCGCTTCGACATCTTCACCGGCTCGCCATTGCGCAGCAGCTTGACGAGCTGAACGACCTTGACGTCGAGCGTCGCCTGCGCAGCGGTCACCGCCTTCACCGCGGCCTGCATGCGCTTGATGTAGCCGCCATGGTCGGCGCCGAACACGTCGATGAGATCGGCGAAGCCACGCTCGAACTTGTGCCGGTGGTTAGCGATGTCTGAGGCGAAGTAGGTGTAGCTGCCGTCCGATTTGATCAGCGGGCGATCGACATCGTCGCCAAAGGCCGTCGCGCGAAACAAGAGCTGCTCGCGATCTTCCCAATCCTCGACCGGCGCCCCCTTCGGCGGCGGCAGGCGGCCTTCATAGACGTCGCCGCGCTCGCGCAGGAAGTCGATGGTCTCGGCAACCTTGTTGTTGCCGCCGGTGATCAGCGAGCGTTCGGAGAAGAACACGTCGTGCCGGATGTTGAGCGCGGCGAGATCATCCTTGATCTCGTCCATCATCATCGCGATCGCCTTGTCGCGCACGATCGGGAGCCACTGCGCTTCGGGCATGGCCTTGAGCTTGTCGCCATGCTCGGCCTTGAGCGCCTGTCCGACCGGCTTGAGATAATCGCCGGGATAAAGCCCGTCCGGAATCGCGCCGATGTCCTCGCCGAGCGCCTCGCGATATCTGAGGAACGCAGAGCGCGCGAGCACGTCGACCTGCGCGCCGGCGTCATTGATGTAGTACTCGCGGGTGACGTCGCGGCCGGCAAACTGCAACAGGCTGCACAGCGCGTCGCCGAACACGGCGCCACGGCAATGGCCGACATGCATCGGCCCGGTGGGATTGGCCGAGACGTATTCGACGTTGACCTTCGGCGCGCCCGGCACCGGGGCCACGCGGCCGTAACCGATGCCCTCGCGCAGGATCGTGCCGAGCGCCCTGGCCCACACCGTCGGCTGCAAAGTGAGGTTGATGAAGCCCGGACCGGCGACGTCGACCTTGGCGACCAGCTCGTCGGCGCGCAGCCGCTCAGCGAGCTTTTCGGCCAGGTCACGCGGCTTGGCTTTGGCCTCCTTGGCCAGCACCATCGCGGCGTTGGTCGCCATGTCGCCATGGCTCGGATCACGCGGCGGCTCGACCACCACGCGCGAAAAGTCGGTGCCCTCGGGCCAGCCGTCGGCCTTGGCGAGCGCGGCGCAGATGGCGTGCACGCGGGCCAGCATGTCGGCGAAAAGATAGGGGGTGGACGCTTGTTCAACCATGCCGCCGCCTAACGCAAATCCGGAGTCGAGTCAAAAAGCCGGTGGTGCTCGGTTAACGCGAAACGGTCGGTCATTCCGGCGATAAAGTGGCCGATCCGGCGGGCCCGATCGCCCTCTCCGTCGCAGCCGTCGAGCCAGCCGGCCGGCAGGGTCGCGCCGTCCTGCTGATAGCGGCCGAACAGGTCCTCGACGATGCGCTCGGCGTCGCGCATCACCCGCATCACCCGCTCGTGGCGATACATCCGCTGCCAGAGAAACGCCTTGATGGTGGCCTCGTGCTCGGCAACGTCAGTGGGAAACGCCACCAGCGCAGTTGTGTGGCGCCTGACGTCATGCGGCGAGACCGGCTTCACCTGGGTGATCCGGCGCTCGGCCTCGGCCGCGACGGCTGCGATCAGGTAGGAGATCAGCTCGCGCACCAGCTCGGCCCCGCGCCTGATGGCGTCGAGCGCCGGATAGTGCCGGTCGATCTCCTCGATCATCGCCGCAAGCAGCGGAACCTCCTTGAGGTCGTCGACCACGAACAGGCCCGCGCGCAACCCATCGTCGATGTCGTGGGCGTCATAGGCAATGTCGTCGGCCAGCGCTGCAACCTGGGCCTCGAGCGAGGCGTAGCTCCATAGCTCCAGGTCGAAGCCGGCGTTGAACTCGGCGATGCCCGCGGGGATCGTCCCCTGCAACGGACCGTTGTGCTTGACGATGCCTTCGAGCGATTCCCAGGTCAGGTTGAGCCCATCGAAATCCGGATAGCGCTGCTCGAACGAGGTGACGATGCGCAATGTCTGGGCATTGTGGTCGAAGCCGCCATGGTCGGCCATGCAGCGGTTCAGCGCCCGCTCCCCGGCATGGCCGAACGGCGGATGGCCGAGATCATGCGCCAAGGCCAAGGTCTCCGTCAGGTCCTCGTCGAGACCGAGCTGGCGCGCCAGCGCGCGGGCGATCTGGGCGACCTCCAGGGAATGGGTCAGGCGGGTGCGGTAGTGGTCGCCTTCGTGGAAGACGAACACCTGGGTCTTGTGCTTCAGGCGCCGGAAGGCGGTGGAATGGATCACCCGGTCGCAATCCCGGCGAAACGGGCTGCGGGTGCGCGACGGCGGCTCGGCGAACAGGCGGCCCCGGCTGCGATCGGGATCGCAGGAAAAGGGAGCGCGGGGAGCAGCCATTCCGACCGACACGGGCGATTGTTCCTTTTGCGGTTTGATTCCTCAGCCGAGCCCACTTAACTATGGGGAATGCCCGAGACCAAATGAATAGGGCATGACGCGCTATTCGGAGACCTCCTGCCATGACCGACGCCTCGACGACCGACGCCGCGACCGGCCCCGTCACCATCAGCGAACGCGCCGCCCGCCGGATCGGCGAGATCCTCGGCAAGGAAGCGGCCGGCGCGATGTTGCGCATCTCGGTCGAGGGCGGCGGCTGCTCCGGCTTCCAGTACAAATTCGACGTCGATCGTGCCAAGGCCGCGGACGATCTCGTGATCGAGCGCGACCGCGCCGTGGTGCTGGTCGATCCCGCCTCGGTGCCGTTCCTGGCGGGCTCCGAAGTCGACTTCGTCGACGACCTGATGGGCGCCTCGTTCCGGATCAACAATCCCAACGCCACCGCCTCCTGCGGCTGCGGCACCAGCTTCTCGATCTAACCTCCCCCGACTCAGACCTCGGCGGTCGCCGCCGGACTGTCTGACGGCGCCAGTGCCGGCGCCTCGATGCTGGGGGCTGACGTGCCGATCGCCTTCAGCATCGCGGCCACCATCGCGGGCTTGCGCAATGGCTTGGCGAGGAAGTCGGTCATGCCCGCCTCGCGGCACTGCTTGATGTCGTCTGGGAAGGCGTTGGCCGTCAGCGCGATGATCGGCAGTTCGGCCAGCCGTCCGCCTTTCGCACGTATCGTCCGCGTCGCCGTGATGCCGTCCATCTCGGGCATGCGGACGTCCATCAGCACCAGGTCGAACTCCTGCTCGGAGGCAGCGTTCACCGCCTGCAGGCCGTCCGGCACGATACATTTGTCGACCCCGAACTCCTGTAGCATCTTCGACACCACCATCCGGTTGGTGGCATCGTCCTCGGCGATCAGCACCCGAAGCGGCCGGCCGAGCGCCTCGATGCGCGCCTTCAGGTCGCCGGCGCCGACGCGGTCGCCGCGCTGATCGGAGACCTGCTTGTCGCTCCACGGCAAGGTCAGGCTGAAGCGGAAGGTCGAGCCCTCGCCCTGCACCGAGGACACGGCGATCGTGCCGCCCATCTGCTCGATGATGCGACGGGAGATCGCAAGTCCGAGCCCGGTGCCGCCAAAGCGGCGGTTGATCGAGGCATCGGCCTGGGCAAAGTCGGTGAACAGCTTGCCGACGCGATCGGCGGGAATGCCCATGCCGGTGTCGGAGACGCGCCACTCGATGGTGGCCTTGTGATCGTCGCGCGTGCGGCATGCGACCGCGATGGTGACGCCGCCCTGCTCGGTGAACTTCACCGCGTTGGAGGCGAGGTTGATCAGCACCTGTCGGATGCGCGCGACGTCGCCCTTCAGCGACGGCGGCAGCTTCGGATCGATGTCGGCATTGACCAGGAGGCTCTTCGACTTCGCGCTGACGCCGATGATGGCGGTGACGGCCTCCACCAGCGCCGCCGGCGAGAAATCGACCGTCTCGAATTCCAGCTTGCCGGCATTGAGCTTCGACAGATCGAGAATGTCGTTGAGGATGCGCTGCAGATTGTCGCCGGACTCGCGGATGGTCATCACAGCGTGGCGCTGATCGTCATCGAGCTTGGTCTCGAGCAGGGTCGAGGCGAGGCCGAGCACGCCGTTCATCGGTGTGCGGATTTCGTGGCTCATCATCGCCAGGAAGTCGGACTTGGCCCTGCTCTCGGCTTCCGCCTGCTCGGCGCGCCAGCGCTCGGTGACGTCGCGGCCGAAGCCGCGATAGCCGGCGAACTTGCCCTCATAGTCGCGCGCCGGTCGCGCTGTGAGTGCCCAGCGGCGGCGCTCGCCGCCCGCGACCACGACATGGATCAGGCTCTCCGGGATCGACAGCCGCTGCGTCATGCGATCCGCGAGCGTCTTGAGCGTCGCCGTATCGGTCGGACAAAGATATTTCAGCGTATCGATGAGTCGCTCACCCTTGAGCTGATCGAGCGGCAGCTGCGCGACGTCGGCGAAGCGCTGCGGCGCATCGATCAGACGGCCCTCGGCATCGGTCTGCCACAGCCAGCTCGCGGCGTTCTCCTGGAATTCCTTGAGCAGCAGCGAGATGGTCTCGTTCTGGCGCTCGTGGCGGATCTGCGCCTTCAGGTTCTCCAGGAACACGTTGCCGTGCGACACCAGGTGGCGCACCATGAAGGACGAGTAGAGCACGAGGAAGACGACGAGCACGAGGTAGGTGGCGCCGCCGCACAGAAACAGCGAGCCGACCGAGCACAGCATCATCGTCCAGGTATAGGTCAGGCCGGCCCGCGGCACGCTGGACATCGCGAACGCGCCGCCGGAGATCATCCCGGTCATCAGCGATCCAACAATGATCTGCAGTTGCGGGTCGACCTGCGGCATGACGATGAGAGGCAGCGAGCCCCAGACGGCCGAGAGGAAGAATGCCTGCACCGTCATCCGATTGATGGCGCGCTCCGAGGCCTCCTGCGGCCGCGACTTGCGTGCGCGCCACCAGCCGCGCAACGCCATGCCGCCGGCAACGGCGATCGCCGCGCCCCACGCGGTGAGGAAGAGATTGGAGACAGCGTTCCAGAACACGCCGAGAATGATGGCGGCATTGGCGAAGTTGATGCCGATCGTCACCGGGACCAGGCGCGCCACGGCATCGATCTGCCGTGCACGGATGCGCCGGCGATCACGCTCGGTGAGCGCTTCGTCGTCGAGGCCCTCGATGGCCCCGAAGCCGCCGATCCAAAGGAAAAATGCGCTCAGCGGGCTGGCGGCTGCGGTTCGCTTCGAGCTCGTGGGATCCCCAGGCCATATCATGAGGGCGCGGTGCTTTCCTTGTGATCCCCTTTGCCATGCCTGATCGGCTGCTTCAGCGACGTTAATTGTCCCACCCGTAGAATTACGGAACCAATTTCGTGCCCGCCCTGGCTCCTGGCAGACCCCGGGCATCGGTGGGGCGCTTCACGCGCGCACCGAACGCGCGCACGGCGCATCGGTCTCGCGGCATGATCTGCCCGAGTTGTGTCTCTCGATGCCACCCTCCCTCGGAGAACGAGGGCGCAGGGAATGCCGGGTGCTGGCCGCAACCCATGGCCCGCCTGCAGAAAGATAAGCAGGCGGCAGTCACCACAGGTCCAGCCGGTCAACCGGCATTCCCTGCGCGATGGCTCTACGCGTTATACGCACTCTCCCCGGGGACCGGCTGTCTTGCCCCCGTGACCGGCGGATCATCGTCACCACCGGCGTGGCCTCAGCGTCGGGAGACCAGGACCATGCGATCTCGGCGTGCGCCGGAGCCGTTCGTCCGCACGGCATCACACCATGCTGCGGCTCCTAGCGCCCATCGCATCCCACCCCGCGTGTCGTGACGATCGCGATACGCCCCTCGTGCCGGGGCGGGACGGCGACAGGAAAGCACAAATTCCGATATTACGAAACAGATATATTTCTACTGTGGAGACTGGACAGGCCAAATCAGCTTGATGGCGCTGATGAAATCAGTTTACGCGCGCAGGCGGATTCAAAGCCGGCAGCGCCGTTGGATGCAGGCGACTGCGCACAAACAAGCAGACCGATTTGCCCGACGGGCGATCGGTTACCCGGTTCGTCCGACTTCTCACAAGCGTCTCAAGGGCGTTCAGATCACGGCGCCGGATGCATACGCACCGGCCCAGTGCGGAAAACCGTTCTCTACGGCGCGCGCCGCCGCGTGATCCCACTCGTAAGCCAGCGACAGCAGCTCGGCCTGCCAATGTCCGCGGCGCTCGGTGAGCACGGCATAGCGCGCGTGCGGCGAGCGATATTCGAGCTGCGCCGCGATGGGGATGTCGCCGAACACGGGGCAGCCGACGCTGCCGGGATTGACGACAAGAGGACCGCGCGGCACCTGCACCATCGCCTGTCGGTGGCTGTGGCCGCACAGCACCAGCGTGGCGCCTCCGAGATTGACGAGCCGCGCGGCGAGCACGTCGCGGCCAGCCGGGACGTAGCGGCCGTCGTCGAGCATCTCTTCGAGCAGCAGCGCGCAGTCGTCGTCGGGTGTGCCGTGCACCGCGAGGATCCCTTGCTCCAGCGCCAGCCGCGGCGGCAGAGCATGCAGGACGCGGCGCTGCTCGGCTGTCAGCGCGGCGCGCGCGAAGCGGCCGGCGGGAGACAGCTTCTCCTCCGGAAACTCCTCGATCCAGCGGTCGTGATTACCGCGCACGGTCGGCAGCGCGAGCGTTTGCAGCAGCTCGAAGGTTTCGCGCGGCCATAACGGGCTGGTCACGCAATCGCCGAGATTGACGGTGGCATCGACGCTGCGGGTCTTGATGTCCGCGAGAACGGCTTCGAGTGCCGGCAGATTGCCATGCACGTCGGAGATCACAGCCAGCCGCATCTTTCGCCTCCTCGTGTCGCGCTCATGGTCGTTTCGACCAGTCTATCATCCACGTCATTTCGAGCGAAGCGAAGTCGTCCAGGGCTGGACGAGGACTCTGGTTGCGATGCTTCGTTTGTCACAACGACCGAGGCGTAGGGTGGGCAAAGGCGCGTGGCACGCTATCGATGTGTGCCGGATCGCGCGCGCCGTGCCCACCATCGATCGCGCGGTCCGTGGCAAGATGGTGGGCACGGTGCTCGCGACGCTGTCGCGCCGCTGCGCGCCTTTGCCCACCCTACGATTTCATGCCGATCAGGACCGCACGGGAATTGCCGACAGCGCTGGAGCCGTCCTTGCAAACCGCTGCAAGAGGCGGTGCGTCGGATAGAAGATCACCAGCGGCAATCCGATCAGCAGCATCACGAACCAGGCGGGCCCCGGCATGAAGCTCTGCGCCACGGCGTCGCTCAGGCCGTAGACGTAGTTGATGTTGACCGGAAGATCGCTGGTGGCGGGCGGCGGCGGCATCAGGAAGTAGCACACCGACAGCAGCGCCCAGGCGCCGACGGTCCAGACCGCAAAGGCGCGACGGTCATAGCCGAGCCGCCACACCAGCCAGGCCAGCACGAACGGCAGCCAGAAATGGAAGAACGAGAGGCTGCGGGTGAACAGCGGCAGCTTGGCGTCGAACATGTAGGCCGTCATGCCCGTGATCGGCAGGCCCGCGGCGGTGCCGAGAAAATCGACCACCCAGAGAGCTTGCGGCAGCAAGATTCCGACGGCCGGCGCCGAAGCCAGCAACGGACTCTCCAGCCAGACTGCGGCGAGCGTGGTCAACAGCGCGACATCGCAGAAGTAGAGGAAGTTGGTCGGACCGTAGGCCATCAGATAGGTGGGCACCAGCACCGCGCAGAACGCGCTGTAGGCGAGCTTGAACCACAGCGGAATGCCTGGCTTGGCGGCCGTCTCCATCGATCCCCTGCCCCTGCAATATCAGTGTTTGCGCAATCACGCGGAGATTGTGCGAAGATGAGCCGGCGCGTCAATCAGAGCGCCGGCGATGTCCGCTTGCAACGTTAATGAAAGTTTGCGCGGGCCACAGTTGCAACCAGGCGCGACGCGAACCGCGGCATGCGAGGCGCTCTGCTCAATCGGCACCTCTCCGAAGTTGAAGCGCTTGCGCAGCCATGCAAGAGTGAGCGGAACCGTCCATCTGCAAAGGCAAGGAGACGGAAGAATGGTGCAAGTGTTTGCCGGGCCTGCTGTCGCGTGGGTGACGTTCTTCGGCGTCCTGATGCTGATCATCCTGGGCGCAGGCATCTACTGGCTGTTCAACAAGCGAGCCAGGTTGAGAGATATTGAAATCCTCCGCGAGAAGCTCGGCCAGATGACGACAATGGATCCCGAATACGGCGCCGTGAGAGCCCTGTACACATCGATGGTGATCGACGCCCATCGCTGGCACTTCTATCATTCCGATGCAGCATCAGGAGATCACGGCGGCAGTCATCATTCCGGAGCCGATGATGTCGGCTCCGGCGGCCACGGCGATCAATGATTATTGGACTCCGTAGGGGTGGGCAAAGCGACGCCATCAGCCGATCGCGTGCCCACCATACTGGACACAGCTGAGCGCACCGCTGTGAGATACAGTGCCCTCGCCCCTTGTGGGAGAGGGCATCGCCGGCTGATCCGCGTACTCGGTTGGGTGAGGGGTATCTCTCCGCGATCGCCACTTGTGGAGACATACCCCTCACCCAACCGAGTTCGCTGCGCTGTGCTACATGCCCTCTCCCACCCTAGCGAAGCTTCGCTTCGCCTGGGGGCGAGGGCGCATTCACGGGCACCGCTCGCGCTGCGGCCATACGTTCAACATCCGCTAGCAGACTGCGTAGGGTGGGCAAAGCGAGCGCCGCAGGCGATCGTGTGCCCACCATCTTCGTCGCGGCAAAGACGGTGGGCACGGTGCTCACGACGCTTCGCGTCGCTGCGCGCCTTTGCCCACCCTACGGTTCTCATTGCGCCGCACCGATCGCGAACACGTCCGCGCGCTCGATGATCAGGTCACGGAACAATCGCGCCCGATGCGACATCCATTGCGGGTCGGGATAGACGACGTGGAGCGGCAGCGAGGGGACGTCGTAGTCGGGTAGCAGGTGAATCAGCTTGCCGGAGGCGATGTGATCGACCGCGCACCAGTCCGGCAGCACGGCGGCGCCGAGGCCTTCCAAGGCAGCAGATGTCATGATGTCGGCGTCATCGCAGGTGAGCGACGGCGAGATGCCGACGACATGGCGGCCGGTCTCAGACTCGAAGCTCCATTCGTTCTTCGGCGACAGCCGCGAATAGGTCACGCAGGGCAGCTGGCGCAGGTCGTTGGGGAGGCGCGGCTGGTGGTGCCGTGTCAGAAAGGATGGCGCCGCGACCAGCAGCCGCTTGACCGTGCCGACGCGGCGCGCGACCAGGGAGCTCGAGGAGAGCACGCCGATGCGGATGGCGAGCTCGGTGCCGGTCTCGACGAGGTCGACGACCTGCTCGGTGAAGCGGATGTCGAGCCGTACCTCGGGATAGCGGCGGCCGTACTCGGCAAAGATATCCGCGAAGAAATGGCGCCCGAACGAGGTCGGCACCGTCATGCGCAAGGTGCCCGAGGGTGCGCCGACGCGCTTCGGCGACGGCACGCCGGCGCTCTCGAACAAGCTGACGATCTCCTTGGCGAGCTTGAGCACCCGGTCGGCCTCGGGCGTAGGGCGCAGCTTGCGCGTCGTGCGTACGAACAGGCGACAGCCGAACTGCTCCTCCAGCAGCGCGATGCGCTTGGTGATCGCGGGCTGGCCCAGGCCGAGATCGGCTGCGGCCTGGGTGAAGCTGCCGGCCTCCATCACCCGGATGAAGGTCTGCAACGCGTCGATCCGATCCATTCATTCCTCCCCGGAATGAGTTTTATTCTTGCCATTCCGTATACGGCATCGGGAGGACTGGTCTAGCCTCCTGAAAAATCAAAACGGAGGGAGACCCATGGAGAAGTCGATTGGCATCGTCGGCGCCGGCATCGGCGGACTGCATCTCGCGCTTTATCTGCAGAAGCACGGCATCCAGGCCACCGTCCTGACCGACCGCGAGCCCGAGCAGTATGCTGCAACGCGGCTGATGAACACGGTGGCGCATCACGGCATCACGGTGGCGCGCGAGAACGAGCTCGGCGTGAACCACTGGGACGATCCGGATGTGGTCTATCACCACCACGATCACTTCTTCAATTTCCCGGGCAGTCCCCTGCTCTTTCGCGGCGCGTTCAAGCAGCCGAGCCGCGCCGTCGACTACCGGATCTATTTGCCGGCGTTGATGAAGGATTTTGAGGATCGCGGCGGCAGCATCGAATATGCCAGCATCCAGGACGACGACATCCCGGCGCTGGTGGCGCGGTTCGACCTGCTGGTGGTGTCGACCGGCAAGGGCGCGCTCGGGCGGATGTTCAGCCACCGGCCGGAGCTGTCGCCCTACAACCAGCCGCAGCGCCTGCTCTGCGTCGGGCTGTATGACGGCGTCGATCACGGCAGCCTTGACGGCGACGATCCGCGCGGCGTCACGCTGTCAGTCTCGCCGGGACATGGCGAGATGATCGTGATCCCGACGCTCAGCTTCGGCGGCATGAAGACGGCGCTGCTGATGGAGAACATTCCTGGCGGCGACATGGCCGAGCTGGTGTCGCTGAACTACGACGCCGATCCCGCGGGCTTCCGGCAGACGATGCTCGACAAGCTCGAGAAACACCATCCGCACACCTATAACAAGATCGACACGCACCGCTTCGACCTGCAGCCGCTCGACCTGTTGCAGGGCGCCGTGGTGCCGACGGTGCGGCGCTCCTCCGTCGGCTTCGATGACGGCAAGATCGCGATCGCCTTGGGCGACGTGCACTCGGTGGTCGATCCGATGATGGGCCAAGGCGCCAACATGGCATCCTATGCGGCGTTCGAGCTCGGCAAGGCGATCGTCGACGCCGTCGTGTTCGACGACCGCTTCGTCGAGACGGTCGATCGCGCCCGCGAGAACCGCGTGCTCGCAGCGTCGCGCTGGACCAACCTGATGCTGCAGCCGCCGTCGGAGGCGATGGGCCGGCTGATCTTCACCATGGCGCAGAACCGCGCGCTCTGCGACGAGTTCACCGACAATTTCAACTATCCGGAGCGGCAATGGGACCGGCTGGCGAGCGACCGGCGCATTCACGCCTGGATCGACGAGCGGACGCAGCTGGCGGCGTGAGGCCGATGATGCGGAGAAGCTCATGAGCCATCATCCGGATCCGGCCAGCTTTCGCGCAGCGGCGTCGCGGTTCTCGACGGGCGTCACCGTGGTGACCAGCAGCGATACCGAGGGCGCGGCGGTCGGCATGACCGCCAACAGCTTCACGACGGTCTCGATGCAACCGCCGACAGTGCTGGTCTCGCTCAAGCGCGGCCGCACCTGGCAGGCGGTCAGTGCGTCCGGCCGCTATGCGGTCAACGTGCTCGCGGCTGATGATGTCGCAGTCGGCCGGCATTTCGCCGGCGCGGCGCTGGCGCAAGGTGCGCCCGGCTTGCAAGCGCGCGACGGCTTCTTCCTGCTGCCGCAGGCGATCGCGCAGTTCGCCTGCGAGGTGGTCAACACGGTGGAGATCGTCGACCATACGCTGTTCATCGGCGAGGTCCGCTGGTGCCGGCACCGCGACGGCCTGCCGCTGGCGTTCTATGCCAGCCGGTTTTGCAATGGGGTGGGCGCGGAAATCTTGCCGGGCGATGCGCTGGCGTATCCGGCGGAGGGCTGGAGCATTTGATCGCATGCTTGCGACGAGGCACTTCCCGCGCGCGTCTGGGCTTTCACTCGTGCAGCAAACGAGCTGTCCGATACAGCGCCCTCGCCCCTTGTGGGAGAGGGCATGTGCGGCCCATCCGCGAACTCGGTTGGGTGAGGGGTTTCTCTCCACAAACGGCGCTCGTCGAGAGAAACCCCTCACCCAACCGAGTTTGTCGCGCTGTCCTACATGCCCTCTCCCACCCTAGCGAAGCTTCGCTTCGCCTGGGGGAGAGGGCGCATTCACTGACATCGCGATCAATATAACAAGAACCCGATGCGGTTCGCCGGGACGACTTAGTGAGCCAAACATCGTCACATTGAAGACTGCGGGTCCGGCACAGTCGTGAGGCTCAACCGCCGATCGGTCCGGGGTCGATGCCCCCCGTTGTGGCGGCTCCAGGATGACCGGAGCGCGGCCACGTGACGATCGAACTTCAATTTACTGCGGGCCGCGGATGGCCGTCAAATGGATCGACGCCGCAGGCGCGGCGCCTCCACAAGCCACTAGCGCCGCTCGTTCAGCATCGGGAAGCCGCGCTGGTGCCAGACAGGGTAAGCCGCAGGCGTGTCGCTGGCGGCGTCGAGCGTGGCCACCTGCTCCGCCGTCAAGTTCCAGCCGACGGCGCCGATGTTCTCGACCAGCTGGCGCTCATCGCGCGCGCCGACGATGATGGTCGACACCGTCCGGCGCTGCAGCAGCCAGTTCAGCGCCACCTGCGGAATCGTCTTGCCGGTCTCCCTGGCGACGCCATCGAGCGCATCGACAACGCGATAGAGCCGCTCCTCCTCGAAATGCGGGCCGGTACCGGCGATGTCGTGGGCGCGGGTGCCGGGCTTGGCCGGCTGTCCCCGCCGGATCTTGCCGGTCAGCTTGCCCCAGCCGAGCGGGCTCCAGATCACGGCGCCAACGCCCTGATCGATGCCGAGCGGCATCAGCTCCCATTCGTAGTCGCGGTTGAGCAGCGAGTAATAGGCCTGGTGCGCCACGTAGCGCGGGGTGCCATGGCGATCAGACGCGGACAGCGACTTCATCAGGTGCCAGCCGGAGAAATTCGAGCAGCCGATGTAGCGGATCTTGCCTTCGCGCACGAGCTGGTCGAGCGTCGAGAGCGTCTCCTCGACCGGCGTGTTGTAGTCCTGGCCGTGCAGCTGATAGAGGTCGATGTGCTCGACGCCGAGCCGCTTGAGCGAACCCTCCACGGCCTCGATGAGGTGCTGCCGCGACGAGCCGTAATCGTTGGGACCGTCGCCCTTCGGGAACGTGCCCTTGGTCGAGATCAGCAGCCGGTTGCGCTTGCCCTTGATGGCCTGGCCGAGAATGGTCTCGGCGAGGCCGCTGGAATAGACGTCGGCGCTGTCGAACATCGACACGCCATGATCGAGGCAGACATCGATCAGCCGGCTCGCGCCATCGGCGTCGGTCGCGCCCCAGGCCTTGAAGAAGTCGTTGCCGCCGCCGAAGGTCGCGGTGCCGAAGCTGAGCGCGGGCACGCGCAGGCCGGAATGGCCGAGACGTCGATGGTCCATGATGATCTCCTTAGGTGTTGACAGCATGAATACGCGGACACGCGGTCGGCCGCCATGGGCCCCCCTGCATGACCTGGCTGCACCGGCCTGTGAGTCCGGCGGCCAATCGCCTTGACCCGGGGCCCTGCCGCTTGGTCTAACCGGGCCTCACTCCCAGAGGTCCTTGGAACCCGCCGATGCGCATCGCCACCTGGAACGTCAATTCGGTCCGGCAACGGATCGAGCACCTCGTGACCTGGCTCAAGGAGTGCTCGCCGGACATCGTCTGCCTGCAGGAGATCAAGTGCACGGACGACGCGTTCCCGCGGCTCGAGATCGAGGCGCTCGGCTACAACGTCGTCACCCATGGCCAGAAGACCTTCAACGGCGTCGCGCTGCTGTCGAAGCTGCCGTTCGACGAAACCAAATCGGGGCTCGACGGCGATGCCGAGGACGTGCATGCGCGGTTCCTGGAGGGCGTCGTGAGCCTCAAGAGCGGCGTGGTGCGCATTGCCTGCCTTTACCTGCCGAACGGCAATCCGGCGAACACCGAGAAATATCCCTACAAGCTCAAATGGATGTCGCGGCTTCGTGACTATGCGCGTGAACGGCTGAAGACCGAGGAGCCGCTGATCCTCGCAGGCGACTTCAACGTGATCCCGGCCGCCGCCGACGTCTCCAATCCCGAAGCCTGGGTCGACGACGCGCTGTTCCGTCCCGAGACGCGCGAGAGCTTCCAGTCGCTGCTCGGCTTGGGGCTGACCGACGCCCTGCGTGCCGTCAACGACGCGCCGGGGCAGTACACGTTCTGGGACTATCAGGCAGGCGCCTGGCAGAAGAACATGGGTATCCGCATCGATCACCTCCTGTTGTCGCCGCAGGCCTCAGACCGGCTGGTCGAGGTCGGCATCGACAGCTATGTCCGCGCCTGGGAGAAGCCGTCCGATCACGTGCCAGTGTGGGCCGACTTCGATCTCGAGACGGCGTGAGCCCCCATCGCGCGCCGGCTAAAGCGGGATGAGGTCAGGATGAATCATCATCGCGCTTTAGGTTGCTGTTTGCGCATGATCTTTTCGAAAACCCGCTGCATTTTTCCGGATCATGCTTTAGGGCAGCCGGACGATTTCCGGTGGCGCCCAGGTCTGGGTGACGCTGACCTGCGGATCCGGCACGTAGACACGCAGGATCAGATAGAACGTGCCGTCCGCCGGCGATTGCAGCCAGTAGGTGCCGAGCGGAAGCGAGCCGGGATCGGCGTTCTGGATCAGAATCGTCATGCCGCCCGCGGCGTCACGGTCCTGGTATGCCGGACAGTAGCCGTTGATCGTGTAGTGCGCGGAGCCTTCGACCAGATTATAATCGGCATTGTACATCGTGATCGACCAGAAGCCGTGCCTGGTCACATCGCAGGGCGGGAAGTCTCCGGCGCCGAACATGATCCGGTAGTAGCTGTTTCCATTCAACTGCTGTCCGAGACTATCGCTGAATGCGTTGATGTAGACTGCCTCGGCCGGATCGTTGGCGCAGATGCCGGCGAGCGACTGCAACGCGCCGCGGGTGATGTAGTCGCTGCTCTGCCCGGCGCGCCCGAGATCCAGCGGCGGATAGGTCCAGCCGTTGATCTGCTTGCCGTGCCCCTTGGCCATGGACTGGAGCATCGCCAGCCCGTCCCTGGCCGCACGTTGCAGCCCGGCCCGCGTCGCCTCGGACTGGCGCTCGACGTCCTGACCGGGGCCGATGCCGACGGTCGCAAACAGCTTCAGGAGCTGATCCTGCGCGATGCCGGGCGGCAGTCCGGGCGGATCCTGCGTCATCGCCGCGTTCATGGTCCGCCACGCACCCGCTGTGTGGTTGTAGTCGAAACCGTCGGGAACGAGGACGTGGCTCGGCGTCGGCGGCGGCGTGTTGGGCCACAGCGACAGCGGCGTCAGCTGGTACTGCGCCTGGATCGCGTTCGCCTTGTCCAGATCCGCCTGGGTCTGGTCATTGACCCCCGTGCGTCCGAGCAGGAAGATGCTCACCGTGCGTGAGCGCGGCAGCACGTCGAGCACGTCATCGGGCACCGCGCCGGTCCAGCCGGGGCCCGCGATCAGATAATTGCCTGCCTGGGTGCCTGTGGAGCGCGTCCCGACATAGGCGAAATTGTCGGCATCCATGCACACCATTTCGATGCAATAGAAGCGGTCGGTCACCGCCGGCACCGAGATCACGATCGGATCGTGCGTCACGTCCAGCCAGGCGGTCGCATACAGCGTGTCGCAATTGGGACTGCCGCCAGACTTGCTGTTTTCGGGGCTTGCGAGTTGCTGACTGCGGTGGAACGAGTTGACCGGCGCGTACAGATCGGGCTTGTGGGCCTGCTGGCTCACCTTCTGGCCTTCTTTCGTGGTCCAGAGCCAGCGCAGCTGCGCATTGTAGATCCACGGAAAGCCCCAGACATAGGCCTGCATTCCCAGCGAATATGCGTAGTTCTCCTGCCAACCGTCGCCTGCGGACGCAGGTGCGGTGGCGCGCGCCGGAATTGAGGTGCCAACGACGACATCGTCCATGGAAATGTTCCTCATCAATCGTTGCGATGAAATGGAGTATGTGATTCAAATCGACGGCGTCCTCGATCATGCGCTGTTCGACGCATCGAGGCCGGCAACAATCATACAACCTAAAGTAGCACTAGCCATCTGCCTTCGTCAACAGCGTCCCCCGCTTGGTTCGGCCGCTGCGCCAAGCTAGTGTAAGGAATCCGGGACAGCATTCAGGACCCTCCATTGACGATCTACACACGGCGGCAATTGTTCCCGCTCGCACTGGTGCCGCTTCTGGCGGCGAAGCCGACGCTCGCAGCCGACCTGCAGGCGACGATCGCAGGCATCGAGACCGACAGCGGCGGGCGTCTCGGCGTCGCGCTGCTGGACACCGCAAACGCTGCGCTCAGCGGTCATCGCCTCGACGAGCGGTTCCCGATGTGCAGCACCTTCAAGGCGCTGCTGGCGGCCGCGATTCTGACCAAGGTCGATGCCGGCGCCGAGCAGCTCTCGCGGCGCCTTCCGATCACGCAGGCGGACATCCTAAGCTACGCGCCGGTGACGAAGGCCTATGTCGGCACCTCCGGCCTGTCGGTCGGCGAGTTGTGCGAGGCGGCGGTCACGCTCAGCGACAACACGGCGGCGAACCTGCTGCTCGCGACGCTCGGCGGCCCGGCCGGCCTCACGCGCGCGGTCCGCGGCTTTGGTGATGCCATCACCCGGCTCGACCGCATCGAGCCGGAGTTGAACGAGAGCGTGCCTGGCGATCCCAGGGACACGACGACGCCCGCGGCGATGGCGCAGACCCTAGCGAAGCTCACGACCGGGAACACGCTGTCGGCCGCATCACGCGATGTGCTGAATGGCTGGCTGATCGGCTGCAAGACCGGGGCCGCGAGGCTACGCGCCGGCCTGCCCGCGTCATGGCGCGTCGGCGACAAGACCGGCACGGGTGACAATGGCAGCAGCAACGACGTCGCGGTGATCTGGCCTGCGGGCCGCGCACCGGTGATCGTGACGAGCTATCTCACCGAGACCAAGGCCGGCGATGACAAGCGCAACGCCGTTCACGCCGCGGTCGGCCGTGCGGTTGCGGCTGCGCTCGGCGCCTGAGCGGCGCGGCTACTGAGATCGATTCCACGAACCCCGGCTCCGATCGCGTCGAAGCCGGCGCGCAATTGGCGGACCTCGCGCGCGGCGAGCCGAACGCCGATGCCGGCGCCATCGGGCAGCAGACTCGCGGCCGCATAGAGATCATCGATGCGCGCGAACGCGTCGGCGAGGCGCAGGCGGAGAGCGGCGCGGTCGTGCGTCGGCGGCAGCATGAGCACGGCTGAGCCGAACGCGCGGCGGTCCTTGAACAGCGCGGTCGACGGATAGCGCAGATGCATACGGTCGATCAGCAGCGGCTCCTGGCCTTGCCGCCGCACGATGAGCGTGGAATCGAGCTCCCGGAACAAGCGCCCCTGCCCGTCCGGGTCATGCATCGTGAAGGCGTCGGTGACGAGCGCGACGGCGTCAGGGTCGCAGTCGAGCTCGAGCACTTGGCACAAGGCTGCATCGGGAAACAGGATGCGCGGCTCAGGCCGGTAGTCGAGCGCCGCGCTAGCGGCGACATGCAGCAACACATGCTCGACGGCGCGCGTACCCGGTTCGGCGCGGTGCACCGAGGTCGCGCCCTGCGTCGTGACGCAGACAGCCGCCCCTTCGGCGAGCATGAAGCGCTGCGTCAGCCGGTCCTCGCCATGCACGGCGCCGCTGCCGGTCTGGAGGATCACGCTTAGACAATCCGGCCGTTCCGCATCGGTGTGGAAGCTGCGCGTCAGCACGAACGGCCAGGCGAACAGGCGGCGGTCGATGACAGTGCGGCCGCCGCGCCGGACGAACGACAGATCGAGGCGCGGCTTCTCTGTGCTGACAGCGCTCACGTGCGGAACAGCACCTCTCGCTCCAGGAGATCTACGATCGCGTCGATCCCCTCGCCGCGCCGGCAATTGGTCAGCAGCACCGGGCGGCCACCGCGCACCTCCGTGGCCTCGCGCTGCATGCGCGCGAGATCGACGCCCACGTGAGGCGCAAGATCAACCTTGTTGATCACCAGCAGATCGGCGCGGATCACCCCGGGGCCGCGCTTGCGCGGGATGTCGTCGCCGCCGGCGACGTCGATCACGAACATCCAGAAGTCGGTGAGGTCGCGCGAAAAGGTCGAGGCGAGATTGTCGCCGCCGCTCTCCAGAAGGATCAGTTCGACGCCGGGAAAGCGCCGCTCCAGCTCGTCGGCGGCCTCGATGTTGAGCGTCGGGTCCTCGCGGATCACGGTGTGCGGACAGGCGCCCGCCTCCACCGCCGACACGCGCTCGGGGTCGATCAGGCCGGAGCGGCGCACGCGCTCGGCATCCTCAGCGGTGACGAGATCGTTGGTGATGACAGCGATGTCGATGCTGCGCGCCTGCAGCGCCGGGATCAGCTGCTCGACCAGCGCGGTCTTGCCGGAGCCGACGGGGCCGCCGATGCCGACGCGCGCGGCAGTCATCGGAGAATCAGTGCGGGTGAGAGCGAGACGGCTCATCGCAGCATGAACCTCCTGGCGAGCGGCACGGAGGTGGCCGGCGGACACATCAACAGCTTGCCGTCGGCGCGCACCTCGAAAGTCTGCGGATCGACTTCGACCTGCGGCATCGCCGCGTTGCGGATCATGTCGGTCTTGCGCAGGCGGCGCACGTTCTTGATCTGCACGGTCTCGCGACTCAAACCCAGCTTGCCGCGGATGCCGGCGTCGACCGCGAGCTTGGACATGAAGTTGACGCCGAGCCGCTGCGGCGCTGCGCCCAGCGCGCCCCACATCCGTTTCTGGATCATCGGCTCCGACAGCCCGAGGCTGCCGTTGCCGTCGCCCATCGCGGCCCAGACCGGAAAGCCGTTCTTGATCACCATGTAGGGCTTCAGCCCGAACGAGGCGCGCGGCCACAGCACGAGGTCGGCCATCTTGCCGACCTCGATGGAGCCGACGACATGATCGATGCCGACCGCGATCGCCGGGTTGATCGTGAGCTTGGCGACGTAGCGCTTGATGCGCTCATTGTCGGCACGCGCCGTCGTCTCCTCGGGCAGCCGGCCGATGCGGTCCTTCATCACGCTGGCGAGCTGCCAGCATTTGGCGACGTTCTCCGCGAGGCGGCCCATGCCCTGCGTGTCCGTGCCGAAGATCGAGATCGCGCCCATGTCGTGCAGAAAATCCTCCGCCGCCATCGACTGCGCGCGCACCCTGGACTCGCCGAACATGACATCCTCGGGCGAATTGTAGTTGAGCTGATGACAGATCATCGTCATCGGCACGCCCTCCTCCATGCCGTAGGAGGTGTAGGGATTGGTCGGATTGGTCGAGGATGGGATGACGTTGGGCCAGGACACCACCTTGAGCAGGTCGGGCGCATGGCCGCCGCCGGCGCCCTCGACGTGGTACATGTGGATGGTGCGGCCATCGACCGCCGCCATCGTGTCCTCGCAGAAGCCGTATTCGTTGATCGAGTCCGTATGCAGATGGACCGCGAAATCGTTGCGATCGGCGGCCATCAGCGTCTTGTCGATGACGTCAGGCGATGCGCCAAAGTCCTCGTGGATCTTGACCGACATGCCGCCGGCCGCGACCGCCTCCTCGACGGCTGCCGGATCGGAGCCGCCGCGGCCGAACAGCGCGTAGTTCAGCGGCGAGAACTCGATCGACTTGAGGAAGTGGCCGAAGTTCGGCCCAGAGCCTGAACCGACGTCGAACACCGGGCCCGAGCCGTTGCCGACCATCGTCGTGGTGCCGCCGGCCAGCGCATGATCGGACTGCTCCGGCGAGATCAGATGCGCGTGGCTCTCGATCGCGCCCGCCGTGACGATGAACGGGCCGCCGGCGATCGGCGCGGTGGTGTGGCCGACCACCATGTCCGGATGCACGTCCGGCATGATGTCGGGATTGCCGGCCTTGCCGATGCCGACGATGCGGCCGTCGCGGATGCCGATATCGGCCTTCACGATGCCGATCACGGCATCGACGATGGTGGCGTTCTTGATGACGACGTCGAGGGCCTTGTGCTTCGAGGTCCGGTGCGCCGCGACGGCCTCGCCGTCGCGGATGTTCTTGCCGGCGCCGACCAGGAGCTCATGGCCGTACGTCGTGTAGTCGTGCTCGATCTCGGCGAGCAGGCTGGTGTCGGCGAGCCGGATCAGATCGCCCTTGGTGGGGCCATAGAGCTCGGCATAGGCTTGGCGGGTGAGCGTGGCCATGGCTCAGGCTCCGAGATAGCCGCGCGACTGCGCGAGCTTCAGCGCGGCGTCGCGCGCGCCAGGAGCATCGAGCGGGCCGTTGACGAGCCCGGCCTGGCCGCGCACGATCCGATCGCCGGTGATCGGCACAAGGCGAACGGATTTGAAGACACCGGGCTCGAACCGCAGGCCTAAGCCCGCGGGCCGGTCGATCTTCATGCCCCAGGCGGCGGCGCGGTCGAAACGCAGCGCGCGGTTGACCTCGAAGAAATGGGTGTGGCTGCGCACCTGGATATCGCGATCCCCGGTGTTGACCACATCGATGGTCACGGCCGGCAGCTCGGTGAACATCGCGATGTCGTCGCCGCCGGCGATGATCTCGCCGGGCACAATGTCATCGGGTGCTGCGCCTTCAGCGGGCTGGATCGGCTCGAACAGCGCCATCACCTTGGTGCCCTCGGCGAACATCAGCTCGACATAGAGCATCGGGATCATCTGCGCGACCCCGGGCTCCACGTCATCGGTGGTGAGCAGCCGACCCGCCATGTCGCGGATCTCGGCGTAAGGCAGATTGCGGCGCGCGGCGGTCATCACCTCGTCGGTGATGTAGGCGACCGCCTCCGGATGGCTGAGCTTGATCCCGAGCGAGCGGTTGCGCCGCGCCATCTGCGCGGCGTTGAAGATGACGAGACGGTCGAGCTCCGTCGGCGACAGGTTCATCATGGCGAGGGCACCTCAGGTCGTGAACATGCGCACGTGCCGCAACGGTCCGCGCGACACGGCAATATCGATGAAGGGCGTGAAGCTCGACGGCATAGCGTCGTCGTCGGGCGTATCAGTAAGCAGATCAGCAAGCAGCGCGCGGGCGCGCGCCAGGCTCTGCTGCGCCTCGATGTGGCCGATCAGGCCAAGCCGCACCGCGGCGCTGACGAGGCCGGTGATCAAGGTCCAGCCTGACACGAGCTCGGCGGCATCGAGCGTCAAGCCGGCGTCACGGCCGGTGATCGCCTGCACCACGGCGAGATGGCCAAGCCTGGTATCCGCCGCGACACGCGCGCGGTACGACACGGAGAGCGGACCTGCGAGCTTGACCCAGACGCCGAGCAGCGCTCTGCCCGCGCGCCGCGATCCCTCGCGCATTTCGGCCGAGGGCGTCGTGACCTCCGCGAGACGGTCGACAGACGCGATGGCCGCGCTGTCGCTCGCGTGCCACGCGCGACGCAGCAGAATGCGATCCATGGTGGCCCAGCGCTGCGCCAGATGATCGGCGATGACATCGTCGAGATCGCTGCGATCGGACAGTAGGCCATCGGCGGCGAGGCCCTCGATACCCCAGGAAAATGCAAAACCACCGGCAGGAAAGGCACTGTCCCCGAGTTGCAGCAGCGCAAGCGCCTCGCCGCGGTCAAACATGCTCGCGCTCCACCACCTCGCCGGAGTCGAGCAGCGGCTGGATCCGGGCGCGATAGGTGGCGAGCGGCGCGTCGAGCAGCACGACGAGGTGATCGCCCTCGAAGCGGACGCGCCAGTGCAGATTGCCGGCGTGCCAGCCGAGCTTCAGCGCGCTCGCCTCGTCGCGCGCCTTCAGGCGCAGCACCTGCTGCTCGCCGAAGCGGGCGATGATGGCGCGGTCGGTGTCGAGATGCAGCAGCGCGCCGTCGATCAGTTCCTCATCCCGGTCGAGGCTGACAGCACAGTCGGTGCCGCGATCGGTGGTCAGGCGGAAGCGCTTTCGGCCGGAATCCTCCGGCGGCACGAACAGCAGCTCGATGCCGCCGCGATGCTCGAGCGTGTGCAGTTGCCGCGCGTAGATCTTGTCGTCGGCGCGTCCCATGATGCCGTGCAGACGGAGCATCGGCGGTGGTCCTTCTTGTTGTTCAGCGCTTGTCGTTCGAATTGGGGCCTCATGGTTCGAGACGCCCGCCAAGGGGCGGGCTCCTCACCATGAGGGTTGAGATCGTGGGCGGGACTTGCGTTCGATGTGACCGCAAGCCCCGCACCAGTTCTTGCAGAGCTCGCTCTGGCGAATTTTTTCAGAGTTAGGCCTGCAACAGACGCTCATCTCGCCACACCCACCGCCCTCGTCCTGAGGAGCCCGCCGCTTGGCGGGCGTCTCGAAGGACGATTGGGTTACTCGCCTCGCCTCCCCCTACCGCATCGTCGCCGACACCTCCTGCGAGGTCACGAGGATGACCTCGCCGTCGAGGATCGGCTTGGCGATTCCGAAGAAGGTCGCCACCGCGGCGGAGCCGTTGTGGCGGTCCATCGCGGCCTTGTCGGCGAAGCGTTCGTAGGTGGTGAACAGACCGGGCTCGGTCTCGCTCTGCGAGATGAAGAACCCGATCGTCTCCGGCTCGTTGGCCGCGACATGGGCCGCGACGGCGACGAGGGCGTCGCGCATCGTGGCCTCATGTCCTGCCTTGGCCCTGATCACCGCGGTGATGGTGATCATCAGAACGTCTTCCAGTCGCCATCGGCCTCGAACGCCGCCGCCGCCTGATAGATCGTCGCTTCGGCGTAGTCCTTGCCGATCAGCATCAGCCCGACCGGCAGGCCGTCGGAGAGGCCGCACGGAATGGTCATCGCGGGATGGCCGGTGACGTCGAACGGGCTCGTCGTCGCGGTCATCTCGAAGGCGCGCTGCACGACTTCGGCGAGCGGCGCGTCCTTGGCCGGGATCGGCGTCGCGACGCACGGCAACGTCGGCATCAGCAGCAGGTCGTAGGAGCCGAACATCGCGTCATAGGCCGCCTTGGCCTGGATCGCGATATTGCGCGACTTGGCGTAGTAGCGGCCGCGATAGTGCTCGAGCCCCCACTGGCCGACCAGCATGGTCAGCTTCAAGGTCACCGAGAGATCATCGGCGCGGTTGCGCCAGCCGGAATGCGCGTCGAGCAGGCCGACGTCATAGAGGCCCTTCCAGTTGAAGCCCATGCCGTTGCCGAGCATCATCTGCACCAGGAAGCCTTCCAGCGTGATCGGATTCCACGCCGCCAGCGCATGCATGTGCTCGGGGATCGAGACCTCCGACACTGACGCGCCCATCTTGGCGAAGCGCTCGGCGCCGGCCTTGACCTTGCTGACCACGCCCTCCTGCATGTTCGGCGCGCTGAAGCCTTCCTTGAGCACGCCGATCTTGAGGCCCTTGACGCCCTTACCGAGCGACTCGGTATAGGCCGCGACCTTCGGCGCATACTGCCGCGGATCGAGGCCGTCGGCGCCGGCCAGCACTTCGAGCAGCAGCGCGTTGTCCTTGACGTTGGCCGTCATCGGACCGGTGTGGTCGATGGTCGACTCGATCGGCATCACGCCGGTGTAGGGCACGAGGCCGTGGGTCGCCTTCATGCCGTAGATGCCGCAATAGGATGCGGGGATGCGGATCGAGCCGCCCTGGTCGCCGCCGATCGACATATCGACCTCGCCGGCCGCCACCAGCGCGGCGCTGCCCGAGGACGAACCACCGGCCGAATAGCCCATCTTCCAGGGATTGTGCACCGGCGCCGGATCGGAGGTGTGGCTGCCGCCGGACAGGCAGAAGTGCTCGCACACGGCCTTGCCGACGATGGTGCCGCCGGCATCGAGGATGCGCGAGACGATGGTCGCATCCGCCGCAGGGATGAAGCCTTCGAGCGTGGTCGAGCCGTTCATCATGGGAACGCCGGCGAGCGCGACGTTGTCCTTCAGCACCACGGTACGCCCGGCGAGCTTGCCGGAGCCTGCGCCCTTCACCTCGGTCTTGATCGCCCAGGCGTTGTATTTGTTCTCCTTCGCCGGCGGCTTCGCCCCCGGCGTGCGCGGATATTTCACCGGCGGCATCGGGTTCGGCAGTTCGTCGATGATGTCGTACTGATCGAACATGCCGCCCATCAGCGCGAGATACTCGGCCGCCTCCTCGACCGTCATGTTCATGTGCAGGCTGGCGGCGAGATCGGCGACTTCCTCGGCATTCGGGCGTTTGATGGACATGAGTCATCCTTTCTTGTGAGGACAAGCTGGAGCAGAGACTAAGAGTGTACAGTTCAATTGCGCCGGCGCAGCCGCGCCGGAATTTTGTCTAGCTCGGGATCATCTGACCTTCCCGGGCGAGCAGCGTCTCACGGTCGAGTTCCTCGGTGATGCGTCCCTTCTGGATGTGCAGGATCCGATCCGACAACGACGTGATGAATTCCAGATTCTGCTCGACGACGATCAGCGACATCTTCCAGCGCGACTTCAGCGCCAGCAAGGTCTCAATGATCTCCTCGATAATCGAGGGCTGGATGCCCTCGGTCGGCTCGTCCAGCAGGATGAGCTTCGGCTTGGTGCAGAGACAGCGCGCCAGCGCGAGCAATTGCTGCTCGCCGCCGGACAGCGCGCCGCCGCGACGGTCGAGCAGCCGCACCAGGCGCGGAAAATCCTGCAGCACAGCGTCGATGACACCGCGATCCTCCTTCGGCGCCGCGGCAAGGCCCATACGGAGGTTCTCCATGACGGAGAGATCAGGAAAGATCTCGCGGCCCTGCGGCACCAGGCCGATGCCGAGCCGCGAGCGCTCATGCGGCTTCAGATGCGTGATGGCTCGGCCTGCGAACACCACCGAGCCGTCGGTGGTCGGCAAATGCCCCATGAGGGTACGCAGCGCCGTGGTCTTGCCCATGCCGTTGTGGCCGAGAATGCCGAGATACTCGCCGTCGGCGACCGTGAGGTCGACGCCGAACAGGATCGGAATCCGGCCATAGCCGGACTTGAGACCCTTGACCTCGAGAAGCGCGCTCATGCCGCCACCTTCTTGCCGAGATAGACGTCGCGCACGCGCTGGTCGGCGAGCACCTTGTCGACGGTGTCCTCGACCAGCACGCGGCCCTGGTGGAACACGGTGACGCGCTTGGCGATCTGCTTGATGAACTCCATGTCGTGCTCGACGACGACGATGGCGCGGGTCTGGTTGATCTCGCGGATGATCGCGGCGGTGTGGAACGTCTCCTCGTCGGTCATCCCCGCGGCGGGCTCGTCGAGCAGGATCAGCTCCGGCTCGGCCGCGAGCACCATGCCGATCTCCACCCACTGCCGCTGGCCGTGCGAAAGCGTCGCGACGATGCTGTCGGCGTAGTCCGTCAGCCGGATCATCTCCAATACCGCGTCGACAGCGGGTCCCTGCTGCCGCGGCGTCGCCTTGCGGCGCACCGCCATCCAGATGTTCTCACGCACCGAGAGGCCGTTGAACACGTTCGGCACCTGGGTCTTGATGCCGATGCCCATGCGCGCGATCTCGTGCGACGCCTTGCCCGCGATCGGCATGCCGCGGAACGCGATGGTGCCGGAGGTCGGCACGAGCTGGCCCGTGAGCGTCTTGAAGAACGTGCTCTTGCCGGCGCCGTTGGGGCCGATCAGGCAGCGCAGCTCCATCTCCTGCAGCGTGAAGGTGATGTCGTCATTGGCGACCACGCCGCCAAAGCGCATCGTCAGGTGCTCGGCCTTGAGCAGAGGGACGAGTTCCGCCATGTCATTCGGCTCCTGCAGGATGCGGCGCAGCCGCTGATGGGACCGGCGGACCGTTGGTTTTCGGTTTCCTGTCCGGGATCAGCCGCATCACGAGATCACGCGCGGTCGGCACGATGCCCTTCGGCAGCAGCAGCACGAACACCACCAGCACACCGCCGAGAACGAGGTTGGAGTTGAGGAGCTGTTGCGAGCCGATATAGGCGACGATGTATTCGATCACGACGCAGCCGATGATCGGTCCGAGCAAGGTGCCGAGCCCGCCGACGGTGATCCAGATGATGATCTCCGCCGATAGCGACAGGCTGAAGATGGTCGGGCTGACGAAGGCACCCCAATTGACGTAGAGCGCGCCGGCAAGACCGGCGATGGCGCCGCCGAGAATGAAGGTCAGGCACTTCACGAGACGCGGGTCGTAGCCGAGCAGCGAGGCCCGAATTTCGTTCTCGCGCACAGCGACGATGATGCGCCCCGCGGGCAGCGCCAGCAGCAGCCGCAGCAGCAGGAACACGCCGAGCAGCACATAGGCGGTCGTCCACCACGACTGCTCCGGCGACAGCACCGTCGACGGATCGAACGGCACGTTGAAGGTCGGCACCGCCGGCATGCCGTTGAAGCCGCCGAGCAGCGCCTTGCCGATCTTGTAGGCGTCGCCCGAGGTCGAGTTGACCGAGTTGAACAGGATCAAGGTGACGGTCAGCGTGATGACGCCGAGATAGACGTCGGAGATGCGGCCGAAGAAGATGAAGTAGCCGAGGATGGCCGCGAACAGCGCGGGCACCACGATCGCCAGCAGGATCGCCGGCGTCGAATCCTGGAAATTCACAGCCGCGATCGCGTAGGCGTAGCCGCCGAGGCCGAAGAAGGCGGTCTGGCCGAACGACAGGATGCCGCCATAGCCCCAGATGAAGGCGAGGCTCAGCGCCAGCACCGACATCGCGGCAAACAAGGTCAACTGCATCAGGCCGAACAATTCGATCACGCTCGGCACGATCGCGATCACGCCGATGGCAATGACGGTTCCCGCGGCCTGGAGAGCGAAGCGGAGGCGCTTGTCCATCACAGGTTCCCCTTGAAGAAGCGCCCGGAGATGCCCTGCGGCAGCAAGCGGATCAGCACGATCGCGGTGGTGAAGACGATGACCTCGCCGTACACAGGCGTGGTGAAGTAGGCGCCGACCTGGTTGACCGAGCCGAACAGGCTCGCCGCCGAGAGCGTGCCGGAGAGGATCGCGGCGCCGCCGCCGACCACCGTCATGAAGGCCTTGGCGACATAGGCGCCGCCCATGACCGGCGTGATGCCGGACACCGGCGCGAGAAGTCCCCCGGCAAGGCCGGTGACGGCGGCACCGAGAGCGAACGTGCTCATGTAGACGCGGGCCGGGTTGACGCCGAGCGTGGCGGCCATGGCGGGGTTCTGCATCGTGGCGCGGGCGACCAGGCCGAAACGGGTGTAGCGCATGACGCCGTAGATGATCGCCATCATCACCGCGGCCATAAGTGCGAGGAACAGCGTGTAGTAGCTCGACTGATAGGAGCCGATCGAGAAGCCGCCGAGCGGCGTCGGCACGCCCTGCTGGGTGTTGCCGTAGATCGTGGTGATGATGCCGATGATCAGCAGGCTCAGGCCCCAGGTCGCAAGCATCGAATCCACCAGCCGACCGTAGAGGAAGCGGATCAGGCAGCGCTCGATGACGAGTCCGACGATGCCGACGAACAGGGGCGCGATGATCAGCATCGCGATCCAGATGTTCACCCCGGCGTTGGCCGAGATCACCGTCGCATAGGCCCCTAACATGATGAACTCGCCATGGGCGAGATTGATGATCTTCATCATGCCGAAGATGATCGCCAGTCCCAGGCACAGCAGGAACAGCGAGGAGATTCCGTTGAGAACGTCGAGCGCGAGGATGACGTAGATCGCCATGCGTCAGGTCTTTCAGGGCAGTCCAGGGACACCGGGCCCCGCCGGACGGCGGGACCCGGAAGCACGTCAGAGATTGATGATGTACTGCTTGACGTCGTTGGGGTTCTTGACGAGGTCGCAGACGCTGGCGGTGTCCGCCGGCTTGGCGTCGGTGTAGGTTTCCAGCACTGACCATTTGCGATCCTTCACCTCGGCGAGGAACGCGTTGCGGACGGTGTGGTGGGTCGGCTTGTCGAGCGAGACCTTGCCGCTCGGACCGTCGAAGACGAGGCCGCTTTCGAGTGCCTCGATCACCTTCATGCGGTCGATGCTGCCGGCCTTCTTGACGCCCTCGGCCCAGAGCATGACGCCCTCATAGGTGCAGGAGGCGAGCTCGCTGATATAGGGCGAGTCCGGATGCGCCTTCTTGATCTTCTCGACGAAGCTCTTGGAGGCCGGCGTGGTCAGCTCTTCGAAATAGCCGTAGGCGCCGATGATCGCGTCGCTTTCGGCGGCGTCGAGCGTCGAGGGCTCGTTGACCAGGCCGAAGGTGGTCGAGGCGATCGGGATCTTCCCCTTCATGCCGGCGGCGGTCCACTGCCGGTAGAACGCGGTGTGATTGCCGCCGACCAGCGCCGACAGGATGAGGTCGGGCTTGGCCGCCTGGATCTTGGAGATGGTCGAGCCGAAATTGGTGACATCGAGCGGGAAGAAGTCAGTCGAGAGAATCTCGCCGCCATTGTCCTTGCAGTATTTGGTCATCCACTTCGCGGTGATCTGACCGTAATTGTAGTCGGCGGCGATGATGTAGGCCTTCTTGCCCGCCTTCTTCATCGCGCTCGGCACCAGCTTCTCGACCGTCTGGGCCGGCGTGGTGCCGGTGCAGAAGGTGTTGCGGTCGCAGACGCCGCCTTCGTACAGCGTGTTGTAGAAGTACAGCACCTTGAAGCGGTCGAAGGTCGGGCGGATCGCCTCGCGCGAAGCCGAGGTGATGCCGCCATGCACGACGTCGACCTTGTCCTTCACCGCCAGCTGCTGGGCATATTGCGAGTACAGCTGGATGTTCGACTGGGTGTCGTAGTGCATCACCTTCAGCGGCCGTCCGAGCAGGCCGCCCGCGGCGTTGATCTCCTCAACGGCCAGCTGCAGCGCATAGACCATCGGCGTGCCGGAGGTGCCGATCGGACCGGACTGGTCGTGCAGGCTGCCGACCGTGATCGGGTTCTCGGCCGCGAGCGCGCCCGAGCGGAACACTGCGGGTGCGGCGATCAAGGTCGACGTCGCGACGGCCGAGCGCTGCAGGAAACGACGGCGAGAAAGAGTCATCAGAGATCCCCATGGGTTGGTGATGCGGGTTCATGAGCCGCGTGAAGTTTAAAATTACAATATTTGAAATGGCAAGTAGTTTTTTGCCGCACAGCCGGCTCTAGCGCGATGCGACCACGGCGAAATCGTAGCCGTCGAGCTCGGCGAGATGGATCGGATGGCGGCTGCCGACGACAGGCTGTGCCTCGTTGCCGCGCGCGGTGCGGCCCTGCAGCGTGCGCCCGAACACGCGCCTGATGTCGCGCGTATCGAAACTCTCGGCCCGCTCGATCAGTGCGGCGAGCGCGTGGATGCCTTCGTAGCAGGACTCGCCATAGCCGTTCGGCGGCGGCGGATTGTCGCCAAAAGCCGTGTAGTAGCGTTCCAGGAACGCGCCGTTGTTGCGCGAACGCAGCGAGGCGAAATAGCTGGAGGCGACGTAGACGTTTTCGGTCTCGCTGCTGTCGAGGCCGTAGACGATGGTCTCGTCGAAGGCCGAGGAGAACCGCAGCACGTGCCGGCTGAGGCCGGCGGCGCAGAAGGCGCGGTTGAAGGCGATGCAGTCGAAGCCGAGGAACACCGGCAGCACGACGTCGCTGCGGGTCGCCTTGATACGCTCGATCATCTCGTCGAAGTCGTGCGCGCCGACCGGAACGTAGTGCTCGCCGGTCACCGTCCCGCCGAATCGGGCGATGATCCGCTTGGCGATGGCGAGCGAGGAGCGCGGCCAGATGTAGTTGTTGCCGCACAGGAAGAAGCGCCGGGCGCGCTTGCACTCCGACAGCCACTGGATGGCGGGGGCCAGCAATTCATCGGCCGTCTCGCCTGTCGTCATGACATCGCTGTCCGGCGATAGGCCCTCGAATTGCGGCGTGTAGAGAAAGGGCACGCGGCCCCGCGCCGCACGTGCCACCGGATCGCGCGCGTAGCTCGGCAGCATGCCGATGAGGCCGTCGACCGCAAGCTCATCGACCGCCTCCGCAGCCGCCTGCCCGGCGCTGGCGCCGGTGGCGCCGCCGTCGATGACGGCGAGCTCCACCGGCTTGCGGCGGATTCCCGCAGCCTGGTTCAGCTCGGTCACGGCCAGCCGCCCACAGGCTTCGGCAGAGGGCGCCCACAACCCTGCCGAGCCGCTCTGGGGAATGATCAGTCCGATCCGAACGCTGCGCAAACGTGCCGCCTCTGCTGCTGCAGGGCATTTGCACTCACGAATCGTGCCAAGCGCGATTCGGGCTCTGGACAGCGGTTTGCGAACGAGATGTCGCCAATTTTGAGCGGCGCGCCCGATGCTGATCAAAACATCAGCTCACGCTAGCACAATCCTTAGGCAGCCACGACGGCCCCTCCGAGAGCGGTCCGCGGGATGCGCGACTCAACGGGTGAGCAGGGTCTTGCGCATCGGATAGGACGCGGCGGCGCCGAACTTGCCGGCGGGCGTGCCGACATCGACATAGCCGCGGGCGAGATAGAATCGGTGCGCCGTCTCGGTGCTCAGCAGCTCGATCTCACGGGCGCCGAGGCCTGCGGCACGCTGCTCCAGCACAGCCACCATGGCCGAGCTGAGCCCACGGAAGCGGGCCTGCGGCGAGACGTAATTCACGGTGATCTCGTTGGGATGAGCGAGCCCGCCGACGGCGAGAATCGTCTCCTCCTCGACTGCCACCAGCAACGACCTTCCCTGCCCGTCGGCCCAGCCTGCAACGATCTCCGGTGTCTTGTTCGCCAGCCAGCGGCCGAGGATCTCCGGATTGCCGCGGTGATCCGCCTCGCACAATTCGATGATGGAGGCGCGCAACACGGCGCAGGCGGCCGCGGCGTCGTCAGGAGTCGCATCCCGGATGATCATCGCAATCCCCTCTCGCAGAGGGAGCGCGATGCGTCCCCCTGCTACTCGCGCTTGCCCTGCACCCAGCTCTCGAGCATCTGCAGCGCCGTGGCGCGGTCGTCGTCCGAGGCCTTGGCAAAGGCGCGGTTGTAGCTCTCCTTGATCCAGGCTTCGTCCGGACCGGCGCTGTCACGCGCCAGGGTGAGCCACATCAGGCCGCGCGCCGCCTGCCGCGGCAGACGGTCGCCATTGAACAGCATCTGGCCAAGCAAGGCCTGGGCCTGATGCTGCCCCTTCTGCGCGGCAAGGCCGAGCCAGCGCGCACCATAGCGGAAATCGTCGCGCGAGGCGTCCGCCGTCTTCAGATACAGCCGCGCCAGATCGTACTGGGCATCGGCATTGCCGAAATAGGACGCCGCATAGGAGAACATCTCGCGGGCGCGGTCCGGATCCGGCTTCACCTTCGTGTTCGGGATGCCCGAGAGGTAGTAGCGGCCGAGCGCCACGAAGGCGTTGGCCACGATCTGGGCCTGCGGCGCCGACGGGCTGTCCTCGGCATGCGCATTGGCGATGCGGCTGAAATAGTCGAACGCGCGCATGTCGTCGCGCGCCACGCCGTCGCCGGCGGCATACATCCGGCCGAGCTTGAACTGCGCGACCGGGTGGCCTTCCTCCGCGGCATATTGCAGCGCAGTCAGGGACTGCGTGGGATTGGTCGTAGCAGTGGTCGCGGGCACAGCCTTACGCAGCGCACCCGCACCGGCCTGCGGTCCAGCCACGGGGATCGCCGGCTCCTGGTTGACCGGAGCGCCATCGAACGCGAACGACGACGCCGGCAACGCGAGCGGGGCAACCCCCAGCAGCAATGCAAAAATGATCCGATCAGATGTCCGCATAGCAATACTTCTCTTGCGCACCACCTGGGTGGGTGACGGCACCCGCCACGGCCGGCCCGACCTGCTGGGCATATTTCCAAAGTGCGCCCGACGTGTGATGCGTCTCACGCGGCGTCCACTTGGTTCTCCGTGACGCGAGCTCGGCATCGCTCAACTTGACGTTAAGGATACCTGCCTCGGCGTCGATCTCGATGATGTCGCCATCCTCGACCAGGGCGATCGGCCCGCCGACGGCCGCCTCCGGTCCGATATGGCCGATGCAGAAGCCGCGCGTCGCGCCGGAGAACCGGCCATCGGTGATGAGCGCGATCTTGCCGCCCATGCCCTGCCCGGTCAGCGCCGCCGTGGTCTGCAGCATTTCCCGCATGCCCGGGCCGCCGCGCGGGCCCTCATAGCGAATGACGATCACCTCGCCCTCGCGATAGGTCCGCTTCTGCACGGCCTCAAAGGCATCCTCTTCCCGATCGAAGCAGCGGGCCGGCCCAGTGAATTTCAAGTTCGACATGCCCGCGACTTTCACGATCGCGCCCTCTGGCGCGAGATTGCCTTTCAGACCGACAACACCTCCGGTTGCAGTGATCGGCTGATCAGCCGGCCTCACCACGTCCTGGTGCGGATTCCATTTCACGCCTTTGAGGTTTTCGGCGATCGTCCGGCCGGTGACTGTGAGGCAGTCGCCGTTCAAATAGCCATGGTCGAGCAACGTCTTCATCAAGAGCGGAATGCCACCAGCCTCGAACATGTCTTTGGCGACATAGCGGCCACCCGGCTTCAAATCCGCGATATAAGGTGTCTTTTTGAAGATTTCGGCGACGTCAAATAAGTCGAACTTGATGCCGGCCTCATGGGCGATCGCAGGCAGATGCAGCGCAGCATTGGTCGAGCCGCCGGAGGCCGCCACAACCGCAGCGGCATTCTCGAGAGCGGCTCGCGTCACGATGTCCCGCGGCCGGATGTTGGCTGAGATCAGCTCCATGACCTTCTCGCCGGCGGTCATGCAGAAGGAATCACGAATTTCGTAAGGTGCGGGAGCACCGGCCGAGTACGGCAGCGCCAGCCCGATCGCCTCGGACACGGTCGCCATCGTGTTGGCGGTGAACTGGGCGCCGCAGGCGCCGGCCGACGGACAGGCGACGCGCTCGAGCTCATCCAGGTCGTCGTCCGACATCGCACCCACCGAGTGCTTGCCGACGGCCTCGAACATGTCCTGCACCGTGACCTGCTGGCCGCGGAAATTGCCGGGCAGGATCGAGCCCCCGTAGATGAAGATCGAGGGTACGTTGAGCCGGACCATCGCCATCATCATGCCCGGCAGCGATTTGTCGCAGCCGGCCAGCCCAACCAGCGCGTCGTAGGAATGGCCGCGGATCGTCAGCTCGACCGAGTCGGCGATCGCCTCGCGCGACGGCAGCGACGAGCGCATGCCGTCATGGCCCATCGCGATGCCGTCCGTCACGGTGATGGTGCAGAACTCGCGCGGCGTGCCGCCGGCATGCGCGACGCCTTTCTTCACGGCCTGGGCCTGCCGCATCAGCGCGATGTTGCAGGGCGCAGCCTCGTTCCAGCACGAGGCGACGCCGACGAAGGGCTGGTGGATCTGAGCCGTCGTCAGGCCCATCGCGTAGAGATACGACCGATGCGGCGCACGCTCGGGCCCTTCCGTCACGTGACGGCTGGGCAGCCTGCGCTTGATGTCGGTCTTCGCGTCCATCGCTGTTCTGGCCTCCCGGCGCTGTGGAGAACGCTAAAATCCCAGAAGTGGATTTTCGGCTACCTCACACGCACAGGTACTATTCTGATCAAAGTATTTCACGACCAGGTGTGGCCAAAAAGCGGCGCGTTTGCGGAGCGCCTGAGATTGTTACCAAAACTTCGTAAACTGTGGCGACGTCGCAACATCCGTGGCCAATGCGCCACCATTCAGCACCATGGGATACCGCCCCGCTATTCCGGGACGATCCCCGCCGCCCGGATCATCGGCCACCATTTGGCGATTTCGGCCCGTTGCAGGGTTCCCAGCGCCGCAGCCGTCCGCTGATCCCCGGGAGTCATCTGCAACCCCAGGTTTTTCAATTGATTCTGCACGTCCGGATCGTCAAGCGCGTCGACCGCTGCGGCATTGAGCGTCTCGACGATCTCCTTCGGCGTTCCCTTGGGCAGCCAGAGACCCGACCACAATGTCATGTGGAAGCCCGCAAGGCCGGCCTCGTCCGTCGTCGGAATCTCCGGTGCGCTGTCGAGACGCTTGGCGTCGGTGACGGCGTAGGCGCGGATCGTGCCGGCACGCACCTGGTTGATCGCGTTCGACGTCTGGTCAACGATCAGATCGATCTGGCCGCCGACGAGATCGTTCATCGCAGGCCCCGTGCCACGATAGGGCACGTATTGCAGCTTGATGCCGGTGACCTGCTCGAAATAGAGCCCGGCGATATGGCTGCCCGAGCCGTTGCCTGCCGTGCCCGCGGATGCCGGGTTGGGCTGCGCCTTCAGCCAGGCCAGCAATTCGGACAATGATTTCGCCGGCACGTTGCTCTTGCTGACGATGATCATCGGATTGCTCGGCAGCAGCACGACCGGCTCGAGATCGGCGACGAGATCATAGCCGAGCCGATACACCGCGCCGTTGGCGACGTGCGTGCCGAGATGGCCGAAGCTGACGGTGTAGCCGTCGGCCCTGGAGCGCACCGCGCGCCCGACGCCGATCGAGCCGCCCGCGCCGGTCACGTTCTCGACCAGCACCGGCTGGCCGAGCGTCTGCTTCATATGCTCGGCAAGGATGCGCATCATCGCGTCGGACGGTCCGCCGGCCGCGAATGGCACAATGACCGTGATCGCGCGCGAGGGATAGTTGTCCGCTCGGGCGGTTGCCGCGAGGGCAAAAAGCACCAGCATCACGGTTGACATGATCAGTCGCATCTTCGTCCTCCCATGCAAGACGCGTTGATCTCACGTCGTTGCTGATTGGTACGTACGATCGGCTGAAAGAGTCTATTTCTCCTCATGGTGAGGAGCGCCACTTGGCGCGTCTCGAACCATGAGGCCCCGATGACCTCGGCCTCATCCTTCGAGACGCCGCTACGCGGCTCCTCAGGATGAGGAGATAGAGCTGACAGTACGCTTTAGAACTGAGTGTAGTCGATCGGCTGGTGACGATCGAGCATGCGGGTGACCGGCGGCAGCGGATATTTGAGTCCCGTCGCGCAGTTGAACAGCATCACGCGGTCGGTCTTGGTGACGCGTCCGTCAACGAGGCTCTGCTTGTAGGCGGCGTAGGTCGCGGCGCCCTCGGGACACAGCAGGAAGCCCTCCTCGCGCGAGACCTCGTTGAGCGCAGAAGAAATCTTCTCGTCATCGACGGCAATCGCGAAACCTTTGCTCTCGCGGACGGCGCGCAGGATGAGAAAATCCCCCACGGCCTGCGGCACGCGAATGCCCGAGGCGATCGTATGAGCGTCCTCCCAGCGCGTCGCATGCTCGACGCCCTGCTCATACGCACGCACCATCGGGGCGCAGCCTGAGGCCTGCACCGCGACCATGCGCGGGCGCTTGGAGCCGATGAAGCCGATCTTCTCGAGCTCGTCGAACGCCTTCCACATGCCGATCAGGCCGGTGCCGCCGCCGGTCGGATAGAAGATCACGTCGGGCACGTCCCAGCCGAGCTGCTCGGCCAGTTCGAGTCCCATCGTCTTCTTGCCTTCGATGCGGTACGGCTCCTTCAGAGTCGAGGTGTCGAACCAGCCGACCTTGGCCTTGCCCTCGCCGACGATCTTGCCGCAATCGTCGATGAGGCCGTTGACGCGGTAGACGGTCGCGCCCTGCAGCTCGATCTCGCTGACGTTCACCTCCGGCGTATCCGCCGGGCAGAAGATCGTGGTCTTGATGCCGCAGGACGTCGCGTAAGCCGCGAGCGCAGCACCCGCATTGCCGTTGGTCGGCATCGCCATATGGGTGATGCCGAACGCCTTGCCCATCGACACCGCCATGACCAGGCCGCGCGCCTTGAACGAGCCGGTCGGCAGCCGGCCCTCGTCCTTGACGATGATCTCGCCGCCGCCGAGCTTCTTCGACAGCTTCGGCAGTGTGATCAGCGGCGTCATGACTTCGCCGAGGCTGACGATGTCCTGGCACTTGCGCACCGGCAGCAGTTCGCGATAGCGCCACAGGTCGGCCGGGCGCTGCGCCAGCGCATCCTTGGTCAGCGCCTGCTTCACGCCCGCGAGATCGTAGCGCACCAAGAGCGGCTTGCCGGCCTTGGAGAGGTTGTGGACCTGATCCGCCGGATAGTGATCGCCCTCCATCGCGCATTCAAGATGCGTGACGAAGCTCGGGCGCTCGGTGGTGAGATTGTCGCTGGATTTCACGGCGGGACTTTCTGGCTGAGCCCTTCTGGTTACACCCGTCATTGCCGGGCTTGACCCGGCGATCCATCCTCTTCGCAAAAGCTTCCCGAAGCGGGATGGATGCGCGGGTCAAGCCCGCGCATGACGAGCGGATCTAGGGCCGAATGTTTCTATCGTGCAGCTTGCTGGAGTTCATTCGTAGCACTTCCTGTTTGAGCCCCTCTGGCCGCATCCGTCATTGCCGGGCTTGACCCGGCAATCCATCCCCTTCGCAAGAGTCTTCCCGAAGCGCGATGGATGCGCGGGTCAAGCCCGCGCATGACGAGCGGTGAGCGGGACTACATGTTCAACACACGACCATAGGCGTCGAGCACGGCTTCCTTCATCATCTCCGACAGGGTCGGATGCGGGAAGATGGTGTGCATCAGCTCTTCCTCGGTCGTCTCGAGGTTCATCGCGACGACATAGCCCTGGATCAGCTCGGTGACCTCGGCGCCGACCATGTGCGCGCCGATCAGCTGTCCGGTCTTCTTGTCGAAGATCACTTTGACGAGGCCCTGGTCCTCGCCGAGCGCGATCGCCTTGCCGTTGCCGACGAAGGGAAAGCGGCCGACACGGATGTCGCGGCCCTGCTCTTTCGCCTTGGCTTCTGTGAGGCCGACGGAGGCGACCTGTGGGTGGCAATAGGTGCAGCCCGGAATGAGGCTCTTGTCCATCGGATGCGGATGCAGGCCCTTGATCGCCTCGATGCAGACCACGCCCTCATGCTCGGCCTTGTGCGCCAGCATCGGGGGACCTGCGACGTCGCCGATCGCGTAGAGGCCGGGCACGTTGGTCTTGCCGTAGCCGTCGATCACGATGCAGCCGCGGTCGGTCTTCACGCCGAGCTTTTCCAGGCCGAGATTCTCGATGTTACCGACGACGCCGACCGCCGAGATCACGCGGTCGAACTCGGTCGTCTCGATCTTGCCCTTGCCGTCGTCGATCGTCGCCACCACGCTGTCGCTCTTCTTGTCGAGCTTGGTGACCTTGGCGCCGGTCATGATCTTCAAGCCCTGCTTCTCCAGCTGCTTGCGGGCGATGCCGGCGATCTCGGCGTCCTCGACGGGGAGGATCTGCGGCAGCACCTCGACCACCGTGACCTCGGAGCCCATGGTGCGGAAGAACGAGGCGAACTCGATGCCGATCGCGCCGGAGCCGACCACGAGCAGCGACTTCGGCATCTTGTCCGGCACCATCGCCTCGAAATAGGTCCAGACCAGCTTCTTGTCCGGCTCGATCCCCGGCAGCACGCGCGGCCGCGCGCCGGTGGCGACGATGATGTGCTTGGCCTGGTAGGTGCCCTCGCCCAGCGCGCCCTTCGGCGCCTCGACGTCGGACTTCGTCACGGTGATCTTGCCGGGCGCGTCGATGTTGGCGCGGCCCCAGATCACCTGCACCTTGTTCTTCTTCATCAGGAAGCCGACGCCGTCGGCAAGTCGCTTGGAGACGCCGCGCGAGCGCTGCACCACCGCCTTCGGATCGTAGGAGATCTTCTCCGCCGACAGGCCATAATCCTTGGCATGCTGCATGTAGTGATAGATCTCGGCCGAGCGTAAGAGCGCCTTGGTCGGGATGCAGCCCCAGTTCAAGCAGATGCCGCCGAGATGCGTCTTCTCGATGATCGCGGTCTTGAAGCCGAGCTGGGCGGCGCGGATCGCGGTGACGTAGCCGCCCGGGCCGGAGCCGATGATGATGACGTCGAAGGATGTGTCGGCCATGACGGCTCCGATCTCAACTTAGTTGTCATCTCGTAGGGTGGGCAAAGGCGCGGAGCGCCGTGCCCACCGTCTCACGAGCTTGCGATGTGGTCGGTGGGCACGCTGCGCTTTGCCCACCCTACAAGTGTTCTATTGGTATGACGGGCATGAGCCTTGCGGCTCACACCATCATCATCACGGGGTTCTCGATCAGCTGCTTGAAGGCGCCGATCAGCTCGGCGCCGAGCGCGCCGTCGATGGCGCGGTGGTCACACGACAGGGTCACGCTCATCATGCTGGCGATCTCGATCTTGCCGTTGCGCACGACGGGTCGCTCCTCTGATGTGCCGACCGCAAGGATTGTCGCATGTGGCGGGTTGATCACCGCGGTGAAGTGCGTGATGCCGTACATGCCGAGGTTCGACACGGCGGTGGTGCCGCCCTGATATTCCTCCGGCTTCAGCTTGCGCGAGCGGGCGCGCGCGGCAAAGTCCTTCATCTCGTTCGAGATCGCCGACAGCGTCTTGGTCTCGGCTTTGCGGATGATCGGGGTGATCAGGCCGCCCGGCATCGCCACGGCAACGCCGACGTCGGAATGCTTGTGCTTGACCATGCCGCCTTCGGTCCAGCTGACGTTGCAGTTCGGGATCTTCTGCAGCGCCACCGCCATCGCCTTGATGACGAAGTCGTTCACCGAGAGCTTGTAGAGCGGCTTCTTCTCCTTGTCCTTCGGCGCAGCCGCATTGATCTCCTCACGCGCAGCCAAGAGCTTGCCGATGTCGCAGTCGATCGTGAGATAGAAATGCGGAACGGTCTGCGTCGCCGCGGTGAGGCGCTGCGCGATGGTACGGCGCATGCCGTCATGCGGGATGACCTCGTAGGAGCCCGGCTCGAACAGCGCCAGGATCTGCTTGTCCGACATCGATGGCGCCACGGCCGGCGCGCCCCCGGCAGCGGGAGCAGCCGTCGGCGCGGCCTTCAGGCCCTTGCCAGACTTGGCCTCCTCGACGTCGCGCGCGACGACGCGGCCATGCGGGCCGGTGCCCGTAATGCGGCCGAGATCGATGCCGGCATCCTTGGCAAGGCGCCGCGCCAGCGGTGACGAGAAGATGCGCTCGTGACCATTGACCTGGGGGGCAGCAGCCGCAGGAGCGGCTGGCGCGGGAGCCGCAGCCGGCTTCGGCGCGGGCGCGGCAGCAGGTGCTGGCGCAGCGGCGGGGGCCGCAGACGCCGTCGGCTTGGCTTCGGCCGCCGGCGCAGCGGCCGCCGGCGCGCCGCCCGCGGCCTTCACGTCCTCGCCCTCACCGGCGAGCACCGCGATCACGTCGTTGACCGGGACGTCCTGCGTGCCCTCGGGCACCAGGATCTTGGCGAGCGTGCCTTCGTCGACCGCCTCGACTTCCATCGTGGCCTTGTCGGTCTCGATCTCGGCGATGACCTCGCCCGACTTGACCTGGTCGCCTTCCTTCTTGAGCCAACGAGCGAGGTTGCCCTTCTCCATCGTCGGCGACAGCGCGGGCATCAGAATGTTGATCGGCATGATCAGTGACCTTGTTTCGACCTGGGGCTGGTGGTGCCCGTGTCAGTCGGCCGAGCCAGCTCGGCTTCGAACATCTCGACGATGCGCTGCAGCGCCTCGTCTTCGGAATAATCGCTCTCGCGCGCATAGGCGCGCGCAGCATGTCGGGCCACGTCGACCAGGAGCAGCCCCCACACGTCGGGCTCCTCGAACGCGCGCTGGAAGGCGATCGAGAGCCCGCCATCGAGCACGAAGGCGCGCAACACTTCGGTTGCGTCCTCGCGGCCGACGACGTCGGGCGGCAGCGGCTGCTCCTTGGGTCCGGCCATCTGGGATGTCCCTTAGCGGTAGCAGACGGATTTTGCGGCCTGCACGACCTCCGCAGCCGACGGCAGCGCGAGCTTCTCGAGATTCGCGGCATACGGCATCGGCACGTCCTTGCCCGAGACGCGCGTCACCGGCGCATCGAGATAGTCGAAGGCGTGCTCCATGATCCGCGCGGCGATCTCGGCGCCGACGCCGCTCTGCGCCCAGCCCTCTTCCACCGTGACCGCACGCCCGGTCTTCTTGACCGAGGCGATGATGGTGTCGGTGTCCATCGGACGCAGCGTGCGCAGGTCGATGACCTCGGCCTCGATGCCCTCCTTGGCGAGCTCATCGGCGGCCTTCAGCGCGTAGGTCATGCCGTTCGACCAGGAGATGATCGTGACGTCCTTGCCGGTGCGGGCAATGCGCGCCTTGCCGATCGGGATGATGTAGTCGTCGAGCTTCGGCACCTCGCCGGAGTGACCGTACAGCACCTCGTTCTCGAGGAAGATCACCGGGTTCGGATCGCGGATCGCGGCCTTCAGCAGGCCCTTGGCGTCGGCCGCGGAGTATGGCGCGACGACCTTGAGGCCAGGGATGTGCGAATACCAGGACGAGTAGTCCTGACTGTGCTGCGCGGCGACGCGGGCGGCGGCGCCGTTCGGACCGCGGAACACGATCGAGCAGCCCATCTGGCCGCCGGACATGTAGAGCGTCTTGGCGGCGGAGTTGATGATCTGGTCGATCGCCTGCATGGCGAAGTTGAAGGTCATGAACTCGACGATCGGCTTCAGGCCGGCCATCGCGGCACCGACGCCGATGCCGGCGAAGCCGTGCTCGGTGATCGGCGTGTCCATCACGCGGCGGGCGCCGAACTCCTGCAGCAGGCCCTGGGTCACCTTGTAGGCGCCCTGATATTCGGCGACCTCCTCGCCCATGATGAAGACGTCGCCGTCCCGGCGCATCTCCTCGGCCATGGCATCGCGCAGCGCCTCGCGGATGGTCTGCGTCACCATCTCGGTGCCGGCCGGGACTTCCGGATCGGGCTCGGCGACGCTCTGCGGCGCGGCCACGCCGGTCGGCGCGGGCGAGGCCTGCACGGAGACACCAGCGTCAGCCGGCGGCGCCGATTGCGCGGCTTTCATCTCGGCGGCGGGCGCCGAGGCCTTGCCGAGATCGGCCGCCGTCTCGCCATCGGCGAGGATGGTCGCGATCGGCGTGTTCACCGCGACGTCGGCGGTACCTTCGGGGATCAGGATCTTGCCGAGCGTGCCCTCGTCGGTCGCCTCGACCTCCATCGTCGCCTTGTCGGTCTCGATCTCGGCGATCACGTCACCCGACTTGATCGCCTCGCCTTCCTTCTTCAGCCATTTGGCGAGGTTGCCCTTCTCCATCGTGGGCGACAGCGCAGGCATCAAAACTTGAATAGGCATATCAGCTCCAGAGAAATCAGCTTGCGCGCGCGATTAGCGATAGACGTCGGTGTAGAGCTCGGCGGCATCCGGCTCGGGATCGGCCTGCGCGAAATCGGCGGCCTCGTTGACGATCTTGCGCACGTCGGCATCGATCGCCTTGAGATCCTGCTCGCTGACCTTGGCCGCCAGCAGGCGGTTGCGCACCTGCTCGATCGGATCCTGGTCGTGACGGACCTTCTCGACCTCCTCGCGCGTGCGGTACTTGGCCGGGTCGGACATCGAGTGGCCGCGATAGCGATAGGTCTGCATTTCCAGGATGTAGGGCCCCTTGCCCTCGCGGCACCAGGCGACAGCCTTCTCGCCGGCGGCCTTCACGGCGCGGACGTCCATACCGTCGACCTGCTCGCCCGGGATGTTGAAGGAGATGCCGCGCTTGGAGAAGTCGGTCTGCGCCGAGGCGCGCGACACGGCCGTGCCCATCGCATAGCGGTTGTTCTCGATGACGTAGATCACCGGCAGCTTCCAGAGCTCCGCCATGTTGAAGCTCTCATAGACCTGGCCCTGGTTGGCCGCGCCGTCGCCGAAATAGGCGACGCTGACCGAATCGTTGCCGCGGTAGCGGTTGGCGAGCGCCAGCCCCGTGCCGAGCGAGACCTGGGCGCCGACGATGCCGTGGCCGCCGAAGAAGTTCTTCTCCATGCTGAACATGTGCATGGAGCCGCCCTTGCCCTTGGAGTAGCCGCCGCGGCGCCCCGTGAGCTCGGCCATGACGCCCTTGGCATCCATGCCGGTCGCCAGCATGTGGCCATGATCGCGATAACCGGTGATGACCTGGTCGCCCTGCTTCAGCGCCATCTGCATGCCGACCACCACGGCCTCCTGGCCGATGTAGAGATGGCAGAATCCGCCGATCGCACCCATGCCATAAAGCTGACCCGCCTTCTCCTCAAAGCGGCGGATCAGCAGCATGTCGCGCAGCGCAGCCAGCTCTTGCTCCCTGGTGAATTCCGGCGGCGGGCCGTTGTCTCTGTCCTGCCCTTGTTCCTTTGCGGCGGTTTTCTTCGGTGCGGCCATGGCAATTCCGGATGAGAGAAAAAGTAGCTTTCTCTAGCTCAACTCCATGGCACGTAAAAGGACCGCGTGAACCACCATTCACTTTGCTTTTGCCGCAGTGCAACGAAGGCGAAATTTTAGAAATCGAACAGGCGGATTTTTGAAACGAAGATTGGTTGCGCGCGATGGCTCGGTCATCTTGATGCGCTCGGCTGGCCCGGAGGTCTCGCCCCATCGCTGTATTCCACGCTGCACGGGTGGAGGGTCGAGCTCCGCCCGAAAGCGTGGGACCTGCCTCCGAAAGCGGCAGAGCAAAGGCCGCACCGGGGGGCGCAGACGAGGGCCGCTTCGGGCGGAGTTATCGCTCGCCGCCTTCGTAGTCCTACGGAGACAATTTCAGCCGGCGTAAACCAACGGCTCGCACTGTATTGCCACGCAGCAATGGCGCTGCGGACTTTTCGGAAGTGCAACATGGTGCTGACCATCCCTCGCCGCTTCGGCATCCTCGTCGCCGTTTCGATTGCCATCTGCATCGCGGCCATCGCCAGTCAACTGCTGAGCGCCCGCTCGGCTCTTCTGGACGAACGCAAGACGGCCATCGTCGGCCAGGTGCAATCGGCCGTGTCGATCGTGAAGGCGCTGGCCGCCGAGGTTCAAAAGGGAACGCTGACCGAAGCCGAGGCGCAGACCCGCGCGAAAACGACGCTGCGCAACATCCGCTATGGCAAGAACGACTACATCTTCGTCTACAAGCCGGATGGAGAGAATATCGTTCTCGGTCCCCGCCCGGATTGGGAAGGAAAGAACCTCAGCAACGAGAAGGACGCCAATGGCCTGTTCTTCGTGCGCGAGCTGGTCGCCTCGGGTCTGCGCGACGGTGGCGGCTTCACCGACTACATGTTCGCCCGCGCCGGCAGCACCGTCCCGGTCGCCAAGCTCGGCTATACGTTGAAGGCCGATCCCTGGAATTGGATCGTGGGCACAGGCGTCTATGTCGACGATCTCGACGAGATGTTTTACGCGTCCGTGAAGACCGCGCTGGTCTGGGCTGCAGGACTGATCGCACTGCTGTGCGTGACCGCTCTCACCATTGCGCGCGCACTGGTGCGGCCGCTGCAGGCCATCACCCGAGTGATGACCGAACTCGCGACCGGCAACCTTGCCGTGGACGTCGCTGGTGCCGAGCGGCGCGACGAGCTCGGCGAGATGGCGCGGGCGGTCGAGGTGTTCAAGGTCAATGCCGAGGCGCGCCAGCGGCTCGAAGCCGAGCAGAAGGAGCAGGAAGGCCGGCTCGCTGCTCAGCGCAAGGCCGACACCGAACGCCTCGCCAACGAGTTCGAAAGCTCGGTCGGCAGCATCATCGACACCGTCTCCTCGGCGGCAGCCGCGCTCGAGACCTCCGCCAAGTCCCTCACCTCGACCGCGGACAGGTCCCAGGGGCTGGCGACCGTGGTTGCCAACGCCTCCGGCGACGCCTCCAACAACGTGCAGTCGGTGGCCGCCTCGACCGAGGAGATGTCGTCCTCCGTCAATGAGATCAGCCGGCAAGTGCAGCAATCGGCGGCGATCGCGAACGAGGCCGTGGCGCAGGCGCGGCGGACCAACGAGCGCGTCGGCGAATTGTCGCAGGCCGCCGCCCGCATCGGCGACGTCGTCGAATTGATCAACACGATCGCGGGCCAGACCAACCTGCTGGCGCTGAATGCGACCATCGAGGCGGCGCGCGCCGGTGACGCCGGCCGCGGCTTTGCGGTGGTCGCCTCCGAGGTCAAGGCGCTGGCCGAGCAGACCGCCAAGGCGACCGACGAGATCAGCCAGCAGATCGGCGCGATCCAGTCGGCGACACAGCATTCGGTCACGGCCATCCGGGACATCGGCGACACCATCGGGCGCATGTCCGAGATCGCCTCGACCATTGCCGCGGCCGTCGAGGAACAGGGCGCGGCGACGCAGGAGATCTCGCGCAACATCCAGCAGGCCGCGCAGGGCACGCGCCAGGTCTCGGCCAACATCGCCCAGGTGCAGCGCGAGGCGAGCGAGACCGGATCGGCCTCATCGCAGGTGCTCAATTCCGTGCAGTGCCTGTCGCAGGACAGCCAGCGGCTGAAGCTCGAGGTCAGCCGTTTCCTGGCGTCGGTCCGCGCCGCCTAGCTGAGGGATCTCCGAAAGCCGGCCCGGCAGCGGGCCGGCTGTTCGGCGAGGCCGCTTGAAACGGCTGGTCGCTACGGACGGTTGATCCGGATCAGGTCGTGCGGATTGGCATAGCCGAGCTGAAATCGCGCGCGCTCGTCGAGCATGTCGGGATCGACCCGGTCGGAGCGCAGCAGCGACACGCGCTTCTCACCCTCGGCGCGCTCCTGCTTCAGCCGCATCAGCTCGGAGGTGAGAGAGATGATCTCCTGGTCGAGCTCCTGGCGGGCATTGAGGCCGTAGCGGCCGGTATAGGCGTTGATGCCGAAATAGCCGATGATGGCCGCCGCCATCGTGTAGAGGGCGAGCCCGGTGAGGAAGGATTTCAGGCGTGCGCGGGAGACCATGGCCGGCAGAATGCTGCGCCCCGGTTAAGGAAACGCTAACCCTGCGCCTCCCGCTCCGCGCTCAGGTGCGGTAGGCCGGCTCCTCGGCGTCCAGCGTCCGCTTGACCGCCTCGAGATGCAGCCGCGCCGATTCTGCGTCGCCATCGCGCATCTGGCGATAGGCCGCCTCGGCGATGTCGGGCGCGACCGGCACCACTTTGCGACCGGTCGACAGCGCCAGGCACTGCACCTGGCAGGCGCGCTCCAGATAATACAGATCGTCCCAGGCCTCCGCGATGGTCGGCGCCAGCACCATCACGCCATGATGCTTCATGAAGACGATATCGGCATCGCCGATCGCCCCCGCGATGCGGTCGCCCTCGCGGTTGTCGAGCGCCAGCCCGTTATAGTTCTCGTCGACGGCGGTGCGGCCGTAGAACTTCAGCGCGGTCTGGCCGGCGAAGATCAGCGGTGGCCCCTCGGTCATCGACAGCGCGGTCGCATAGGGCATGTGGGTGTGGAAGGCGACCTTGGCCCGCGGCAGCGCCTTGTGGATGCGGGCGTGGATGTAGAAGGCGGTCGCTTCGGGCTGGCCGTCGCCGGAGACGACGTGGCCGTCGAAATCGCACACCAGGAGCTTCGAGGCGGTCAGCTCGCGGAAGGCGTAGCCGTAGGGATTGACGATGAAGAGGTCGTCATAGCCGGGCACCAGCGCCGAGAAATGGTTGCAGATGCCCTCCTCCAGCCCGTGCCGCGCCGCCATCCGGAAGCAGGCGGCGAGATCGACCCGCGCTTGCCAGACCGCTTCGCTGTCGAATTTCGGCTGGTTCGGTCCCGGCTTTGAGGAACTGGCGGGCGTGAAGGAATGGGCCATGGCGTGTCCTCGAGGTCGCGCATCGTTGCGCAGGTCACCGACCACGCCTTGAAAACGGATCGGGCAAGGCGCGTCAACGCCCTGCCCGTTATACCCGTTATGCCCTGGGCATACCCGTTATGCCCTGAGCGACCGCGCCACGCGGTCGCGCGAGCGTCAGCCGTTCTGCTTGGCCACGAAGGCCGCGAACGCGTCGAGATATTGCTGCAGCACGGTCGTCAGCGAGTCCTTGACCAGCTCACCCTTGTCGTCGAACGCGTCGCCGACGCCGTTCAGATAGATCTCCGGCTGGCCCATGACCGGACCCGAAATGCCCGGCATGATGTTCTGCAGATGCTTCGCGGCAGCGACGCCGCCCAGCGGGCCCGGCGAGTTCGAGATCAGGCCGACCGGCTTGCCGAGGAACGAGCTCTGGCCATAGGGGCGCGAGGCGATGTCGATCGCGTTCTTCAGCACGCCGGGAATCGAGCGGTTGTATTCCGGGGTCAGGATCAGAACGCCGTTCGAGGCCTTGAGCTTGTCGCGGAACGCGAGCCACTCGGCCGGCGGATTGGCTTCGACATCCTGGTTGAAGAACGACAGGCCTTCCGGCGTGACCACCTCGATCTTGAGGCTGGCCGGCGCCAGCTTGGCCATCGCCTTGGCAATCTTGAGCGTGAAGCTCTCCTTGCGGAGACTGCCGACGAGGGCGACGATGGAGTATGGGGTGGCCATGGAGGCATCCTTCTGCATTGAACCGTTGGCGGACCTTAAGCGTCCCGCGCAGTTTCATGCAAGTGCATGAACATCCACCGCCAGGAAACGCAGTGTTTCCCGAACGCGCCGCAGGCGCTCAAGGCCGCCCCGTCACTCCAGTGTTCACTCAGTGTTGAAGAAGACGCCGTAGCACTCGTTGGTCACGGTCGTCGGGATGGCCTGGGCCTGCGGCGAAATTGGCTTGGGCACCGCGACGACCTTCCATCGGCCGGCCTTGTTCAGCCAGAATTTGCGGGTCGACGTCGCGATCTGGCGTTCGGAGTATTTGGTGGCCGGCCACATCATGATGAATTTCGGCTTCGGCGGCGCGACCTCCTGCCAGAGGCCGAGGCCGTCGGATGGCGCGTACCACAGGTGCCATTCGATCTTCTGAAACTCATGATGCGCGACGACCACCTGGACGACGGAATTGACCTTCGCCGCGTGCCAACCGATCTCCGCGGGCGAGAGCAATTCACAGCTTGTATGCAGCGGCTCCTGAACGTGGAGCAGATCATCCTTCTGGCCCGGTGAGAGCAGGCCCGGCGAGGCCGGCGTCCCCGCATTGGGGTCGTTGGCGGCCGAGGCGCAGATCGGCACGCCGGACGAGCCCTGCCCGGTCCAGGGATTGTGACTGCAGGTGACATGGCGAGACAACGTTCCGCCGGTGGTGGTCGCCGTTTCCTCGGCGAGGCCGGTTTCGCGGTCCCACGTGCCCGTGAACTTCGTCGTCTTGGTCGGCGGACAGGCCGTGGTCGAACCGGAGGTCCACCAATGCGTCGCCTCGAGCTCGTAGAGCGAGTAGCGGGGTTGCGGATAGTAGACCGCCTTGACGCCGGTGAGCGCATGATGCGCGACGCAGCCCCAGCCCTTGGTGTCGAGCCAGCAGACCAGCGGATAGCTTTCGCTCGGCCAGCATCCCGCGCGGGCCGGCGACGAGAACCCCAATGTGAGACTCATGATGGCCGCGGCGAGAAGGTACCCACGCATGATCTCCTCCCAGGTCGAGATCCTGGAAGGGACGCTGCGCCCGGCAAGGGCGCAACGCCTTGATCGGCATCAACCGTTTCGCGAGGCCCGGCTAGACCGCACGCGCTGCGACCGCGCTAACCGGCTGGCTGCTCGCGCAGCACACGGACGAATTCCGCCACGGCCTGATGTGTCAGCCAGATGGCCTGACCGTCGACCGGCTGCGCCCAGCTCGACAGCTTGGCGATGACGATCCTGTTGGCGGCATCGACGAACAGGTTCTGGCCGTGAATGCCCATCGCGAACATCAGCTGCGGCTCGTCATTGATGACGTACCAGCCGCTGCGGTAGTGCATGTTGCGGCTAATGGCGGCGAAGCTGTCGCGCCACTGGCCGTCGCGCCAGGCCTGGACGTCGCCGTTCTGCCTGATGTCGTCGAGCCAGCCTTGCGGGATGATCGCGTGCGAGCCGCGCCGGCCGCCGGACAGCACGAGCTGGCCGAGCCGGGCGAAGTCGCGCAGGGTCGTGCAGAAGCCGCCGGTGCAGCGGGGCGCGCCCTTGCGATCGACGGTGATGAACGTCTCGCCGCTCGCCCCCAACGGCTGCCACAGCAAGGTGCCGACGAGGCTCGCGAAGCTGCGGCCGGTGGCGCGCTCGATCGCCCAGCCCAGCAGATCGGTGTTGGAGGAGACGTAGCTGAAGGCGCCGCCATGGGGCTGGGCCTGCGCGCGCATCGTCGCGAAGAAGTCGTGCAGGTTCGGCGTCGTGCCTGATGCCACCGGCTCCCAGCCGGCGGCGTCGGCATAGGCCTGCAGGCCGGCGGCATCGAACACGATGCCGGCGCGCATGTCGGTGAGCTGACGGATCGTCGCGCCGCGATAGGCCGTGCCTGCGACCTCCGGCACGTAGCGCGTCACCTCGGCATCGATGTCGATCTCGCCGCGCTCGGCGAGGATACCGAGCATCAGGCCGGTGATCGACTTGGTCGCGGACATCAGGATGTGCGGCGTGTCGCGATCGTTGCCGCCTTCATAGTGCTCGAAGACGATACGGCCGTCGCGCAGGATCAGCAGCCCATCGGTCGCGGTCGCCTTCAGGAAGCCCTCGAGATCGAGCGTGCCGCCTTTCGGCAGCTTGAGGCGGAAATCCTCGAAGGAAACAGGGCTCGCCTGCAGCGGCCAGGCACTGCCCGGCGCGCTCGCGATATCCGCGACCGGGAGGATGGAACGGACGTTGTGAAACGCCCAACGGCTGTACGGCGCGGTGCGCCAGTTGGAGAGGTCTGGGGTGGCGGGAGACGGATCGGTCGGCATGCGAGGCCCTGCGGACTGCGAAGCGTCCGACATAGGCGGTCATGGCGACGGGGGAAAGCCCGAAATACCGCATATGCAAAAACGAACAGGCCGCCCGGAGGCGGCCTGGCACAGTCTCTCCTCCGTCATTGCGAGCGGAGCGAAGCAATCCAGGGCTCGGTCGGGACTCTGGATTGCTTCGTCGCGGAGCCTGTCATCGGGCCGCGCTTCGCGCGGACCCGTTGGCTCCTCGCAATGACGAAAGTTAGAGCACCGGATTCCACGGCGCCGGGATCAGCCGGTACTTGGCGCCGTCCTTCTCGACATAGCCGACCGAGGGGAACGAGAAGTGGAAGCCGATCACCTTGGCCTTCTCGGCGGCGACCATGTCGTAGAATTTGTGCCGCGTCTCCTGGGCCTGCGCCGCATCGGTGTCGAACATCACATGCCAATCGGGATTGCGCAGGAACAGCTCGGGGATGTTGGTCACGTCGGACTGGATGAACACCTTGGCATTGCCCGAGGCGACCGCGAATGAGGTGTGGCCCGGCGTGTGACCGGGGGTGGCCAGCGCGGTGATCCCGGGCGCGACCTCCTTGTCCCACTCGTATTGCGTGACCTTGGTCTCCAGCCCACCGAACACCTTCTTGAAGTTGGCGAAGTTGCCCTTCATCAGGTCCGACGCCGCCTTGGCGGCGTTCTCGTCGCTGTTCCAGAACGCCCACTCCACCGAGGGCACCTTGAGCTCGGCATTCGGGAATGCCAGCGAGCCGTCGGCGAGCCGGAGGCCGTTGATGTGGTCGCCATGCATGTGCGAGAGCACGACGATGTCGATCGCCTTCGGATCGATGCCGGCAGCGGTGAGGTTCTGCTGCAGACGGCCGACCGCGCCCTTGCTGGCCTCGAAGGCGCCTGCGCCGTTGCCGGTGTCGATCAGGATCAGCTTGGAGCCGGTATTGATCAGCTGCGGATTGAAGGGGATGGTGATCATGCCCTTCGGCATGTAGGCGCTCTCGGCCGCTGCCAGCGCCTCGTCCTTCGGCGTGTTGACGACGAACTTGTCGGGCATCGGGAAGGTGCGCGCGCCGTCGTTGATCGAGGTGCACTCGTAGTCGCCGACCTTGTAGCGGAAGAAGCCGGGCGCCTGGGCGCCGGCCGGCGCCGTGGCCGCGCGGGCCTGCGTGCCTGCGTGCCTGCGAGCGACGGCAGCGTGCCGGCGGCGCCGGCCAGCGCGGCACCGGCCAGGAAGCGACGGCGATCCAATTGTGTCATCAGAAATCTCTCCTCAGAGGTGTCAGCGGCCAGCACCGCCGCGAACCAAGACGGCGCGGATTGTCTTCGGCCGCAGGCCAAAGGCAAGCCCGTCCGCAACGTCCGAGGCGCGGCGTTAGGTCACTTATCTTTGTTGGGGTCGATGAGGAATTTTTCGCCAGTGGCCCGTTTGGCGTACACGGCAAGGTTGGCCGGATCGAGCGCCTCGGCCAGCGAAACCACCTTGGTGTAGTGGCTGGCGAAGGTGGTCTTGAGCTCCTCGACGACGCGCTGGCGCAGCCGCTCGGAATCCGCCTTGCCGATCTTCATCAGGAACGGAAACAGCAGCCAGCCGCCGACGCTCCAGGTCATGCCGAAGCCGCGCGTGATCTCGGTCGGCCTGAGGTCGAGACCGCCGTAGATGTAGACCTGCTTGTGCACGGCCGAGCCGTAGCGGCTGTAGGGATATTTGCCCGACTTGTTGATCGCCGCTTCCATCGCATTGAGGATCTGGCCGGCGAGCTTGCCGCCGCCGATCGCATCAAAAGCGATGGTCGCGCCGGTCTCGACCAGCGCCGCCGTCAGTTCGTCCATGAAGGTCGGCGAGGTCGAATCCACGACATACTTCGCGCCGATGCCGCGCAGCAGCTCGGCCTGTGCCTGGCTGCGCACGATGTTGACCAGCGGGATGCCGTCCTTGAGGCAGATCTTGTTGAGCATCTGCCCGAGATTGGACGCGGCCGCGGTGTGTACCAGCGCGGTGTGCCCCTCGCGCTTCATCGTCTCGGTCATGCCGAGCGAAGTCAGCGGATTGACGAAGCAGGACGCGCCCTCTTCCGGCGTCGTGCCGGCCGGCAGCGGCAGGCACTCGGAGACCTTCAGGCAGCGATACTGGCTGTACATCGCGCCGCCGATCGCGGCGACCGTGCGGCCCATCAGCGCCTTGGCGGCGTCCGACGAGCCGGTCTTGACCACCACGCCGGCGCCCTCATTGCCGATCGGCAGGGACTCGTCGGCCCGGGCCGCCATCGCCCGCATGCCGGCCTCCGGCACCTTGGCCGTGATCACCGGACGATCCTTAGTGCCCGACGCTTGCATGGTGGAGAGGTCGGCCGCACCGACGAGCAGGCCGAGATCCGACGGATTGATCGGCGCCGCCTCGATGCGCACCACCACCTCGTCGGGCCCCGGCTCAGGGGTGTGCACGTCGACCAGCGACAGTTCGAGCTCACCGCTGCGCTTGATCAATGTCCGCAGTTGCAGGCCGGTCTCGCCACTCATACGCGCCTCCCTTTCTTTGTTACAGAACGATCCGTTTTGTTGGTCGAAGAGCCGGCCGCGGTCTCCGTTCACCTCTCCCGAAGGGAGAGGTCGGATTGCATCGCCAGATGCAATCCGGGTGAGGGGTTACAAATTATCTGGCAGCCCTTCACCCGGCGCTTCGCGCCGACCTCTCCCCAGCGGGGAGAGGTGAACTGAAATCGCGGCAGGCGTTTCGATTCAACAAGAACACATGGCGCTCTAGTTCAGGCTCAGGCCAGCGCCTTGAGCGCCGCGCGGCCGGCATACTTGGCCTGTGCGTCCAGCTCCTGCTCGATGCGCAGCAGCTGGTTGTACTTGGCGGTGCGGTCGGCGCGCGCCAGCGAGCCGGTCTTGATCTGCCCGCAATTGGTGGCGACCGCGAGATCGGCGATGGTGGAATCCTCGGTCTCGCCGGAGCGGTGCGACATCACGGCGGTGTAGCCGGCCTTGTAGGCCATCTCGACCGCGGCGAGCGTCTCGGTCAGCGTGCCGATCTGGTTGACCTTGATCAGGATCGAGTTGGCGCGGCCGTTGCGGATGCCGTCCTCGAGACGGTTCACATTGGTGACGAACAGATCGTCGCCGACCAGCTGGCACTTGGATCCGATCAGGTCGGTCAGCTCCTTCCAGCCGTCCATGTCGTCCTCGGACATGCCGTCCTCGATCGAGCAGATCGGATAGCGCGCGACGAGGTCGGCGAGATACTTGGCCTGCTCCGAGCGCGAGCGGGACCTGTTCTCGCCCTCATAGACATACTTGCCGTCCTTGAAGAACTCGGTCGCGGCGCAGTCCAGCGCCAGCATCACGTCCTCGCCGGCGGTATAGCCGGCCTTGCCGATCGCGCTCATGACGAAGTCGAGCGCCGCGTCCGCCGACGGGAGGTTCGGCGCGAAGCCGCCTTCGTCGCCGACATTGGTGTTGTGGCCGGCCTTCTTCAGCTCGCCCTTCAACGTGTGGAAGATCTCCGAACCGCAGCGCAGCGCCTCCGCAAAGGTCGGCGCGCCCACCGGCATGATCATGAATTCCTGGAAGTCGATCGGGTTGTCGGCATGGACGCCGCCATTGACGATGTTCATCATCGGCACCGGCAGCGTGCGCGCCGAGGTGCCGCCGACATAGCGATACAGCGGCATGTCGTAGGAGATCGCCGCGGCCTTGGCGCAGGCGAGCGAGACGCCGAGGATGGCGTTGGCGCCGATCCGGCTCTTGTTCTCGGTGCCGTCGAGCTCGATCAGGATCTGGTCGATCTGGACCTGGTCCTGCACCGACATGTCGGCCAGGGCCTCATAGATCTCGTCATTGACCGCTTCGACCGCCTTCTGGACGCCCTTGCCGAGATAGCGGTGCTTGTCGCCGTCGCGCAGTTCGACCGCCTCGTGCGCGCCGGTCGAGGCGCCCGAGGGAACCGCGGCGCGGCCGACCGAGCCGTCCTCCAGCACGACGTCGACCTCGACCGTGGGATTGCCGCGGCTGTCCAGGATTTCGCGGCCGATGATGTCGACGATGGCGGTCATGGGGTCCTCGTGAGACGTTTCTGGGTGGGCTTTGCTGCGCCGCTTCTACCGCAAGGTCACGGGGGCGAAAAGGCCACCTGAGGCGGAAATCACGAAGCGGATGACGCGGACGCTCCGATTGGCTAAACGGGCGCCTCTGCGGCAGGTGACACGACACATGGCGAAAAAATCCAACCCATCCCTGACATCGGCAGGCCTCCAACTGGGCCGCGAGGTCGCGCCCCCCGACAGCCCGGAGGCTGCTAGGCTCGACCGCGTTCCCAACCCGCAGAAGGACACCGATTACCTGGCCCGCTTCACCGTGCCGGAATTCACCTCGCTGTGCCCGGTGACGGGCCAGCCGGACTTCGCCCATCTCGTGATCGATTACGCCCCCGGCCCCTGGCTGGTGGAATCCAAGTCACTCAAGCTGTACTTCGCGAGCTTCCGCAACCACGGCGCCTTCCACGAGGACTGCACGGTCGCCATCGGCAAGCGCCTGACGGCCGAGATCAAGCCGAAATGGCTGCGCATCGGCGGCTACTGGTACCCCCGCGGCGGCATCCCGATCGACGTGTTCTGGCAGACCGGCAAGCTGCCGAAGGGCCTGTGGGTGCCGGACCAGGGCGTGGCGCCATATCGCGGCCGCGGCTGAGCGATCGATCGGCCGCGCCTCAATACGCGGCAAAGCCGTCGAACTTGGCCTTGTAGGTTGCCGGACAAAGCACCTCGAACGTATTGATGATCTCGGGCGTCCTGCAGGCGCTGCAATTGCCGACGATCTTTTCGTTGCGATGATCTTTCCAGTCGGTGCGGATCGACTTCTTGTTGCCTTCGCCATTCGACTGGGGCTCGCCGGTGCCGACCAGCGAGTAGTTGCCGAACTCCGTGTAGACAGTGTTTTTCGAGCACATCGCCCGCCGCTTGGACGGCTTGCCGTCATTGAGGTCCATGACCTGCTTGGCGCACCGCGCCACTTCCGCCGGATTGATGTCGTCAGGCGGCGGCTCGCGCAGACACCTCTCGATCGCGTCGTCGAGCTCGATCCGGAACGTGACCTCCGCTTTGTCGCTGTCCGGATCGGAGAGGGTCAGAATGGTCGCATCCCCCCGGTGCGAGCTGAGCAGGATCTTGGCCGGCGCGCTGGCGGCGCTACGCGGACCTTCGGACCTGCCTTCGGATCTGGCCGTCGGCTGCGCCAGCGCCTGATGGAAACTCCCCGCCAAGATCGCGACAACCAACAACCAACGCCAGGACTGCTTCACTGCTGCTCCCCCTGCTGCGAAGCGACTCTAGCGAGAACAAATGAGAAACGCAAGTCGATATAACCTAGGGTTGTGGTAACTGCTCGACAGGATGACCATGAACGTACTCAAATCGCGACCCGGCCCCGCTGATGGGTGCACCGTCACCTTCACACCATGTCGCTGAGATTGTTGCACCTCACTTGGGCGTATAGCCCGGCACTGTCAACGTAATCGTCCTGCACGTTGCCGGACAACGTGACGGAGATAGTTACGTGGATGCTTCTCAGATTTACAGCGCCGTACCCACCATCAACAATCTGTCCACGATCGCTGCTGTGGCTTTCGTCGTGCCCACCTATTTCGTCGCTGTCCGCCCCCTGACCTACAGGCTGGCATTGTCGGCCGGAATCATCGGCGGCTGCCTGACATTTCTAACCGTCACGATTGGGACGCTCACCTATCCAACGTCGCAAAATGCCAGCGTTCCCTTTATCTTTCTCTACTTCTCGCCACTGACCCTCGTGCTGCTCGTCTTGCTTGCGGAGATCAAGCGCATAAGCCGAGCTCGACTCTGGAGCACGGTGGTCCTGATTTGCGGCATTGCCAATTGGGCGGGAATATCTCTGCTTGTTCTGGCTCTCACGCCGTAGACTCAGCGATTTTCAGCTGAGCAGGTCTTTCTTAGTCTCAGCCCTGCACCGCACCACGGAACAACTCTTCTCGCGTCCTGCCCCGTTGCCCCTGAGTTGCCCGACGGGCGCGCTCCCGCTCGACGGTCTTGTTCCATGCGACTAGCAAGCCGCTGCTCCAGCAAACTAATTTCTGCCGCGCATTCAATCCGATGACGCCGGTCAGACCTCCCGGGAGAAACATTCCTCTTTCGTTTTATCAGAATATGTGTTTGACTGTCTCCGTCCCGTCTCGATCAGAGGGGCGCTTCGCGGTCGTCACGGACGTTGAGGCGGGATGCGGTGGGTGTGTCGGGTTCGCAGCGTGATCAGTCATGCGGACGAACGAACCTGATGCGCCGGCGAAGTCGTATGGTCCTGGCCTCCCGACGCTGAGGTCACGCTGGCGGTGATGATGATCCGCCGGTCACGGGGGCAAGACAGCCCGGTCCCCGGGGAGAGTACGTATAAGCCGCCCAACCATCGCGCGGGGAATGCCGGGATGTCTCGGCTGAACCTGTGGTACCTGCCGCCTGCATTTTTTTCCGCAGGCGGGCCATGGGGGCGGCCAGCTCCCGGCATTCCCCGTGCCCTCTTCGAAGGAGAAGGGCATGTCCAAAGGCAAGGCTCGGACGCCGATGCGCCGCGAGAAGGCGGCGGTGTGTCCTGGGGCGCATAGCCAAGCCGAGCACAGATGTCTCAGCCGCGCATGTTCAACATCGAGAGCAAGAAAGGGCGCCCTCGCTCTCGCTGGCGGCGAAAGGGGCGGACGATGGGCGTGTTGCGCTCGGCTCTCTCCACGTCGTCATGCCCGGGCTTGTCCCGCCTGCGCGGCCGAAGCCGCTTCGGCGCGGCGAAGGCCCGGGCATCCACGTCCTTCTCAGCGTGCCGGATGACGTGGATGGCCGGGACAAGCCCGGCCATGACGGAGCAACAAATCAGTAGGCTTTCCTGCAGCGACGGCCCCAAGTCTTCGAATACAAAAGGCCTGCACTCGCGGCTCAAACGACCGTCACGTCGTCGCCGCATCCGCGGGCGGACGCTGCCGCAGCAGCGCGGCGCAGGCGAAGCCGAGGGCGACCATCAGGGCGCCTGCGATGAACAGGGTCGGCTGCTTGCCGCCATGCACGACGCCGAAGCCATAGGCGATCGGGCCGACGGTCTGGCCGAGGAAGAAGAAGAACGAGTGCAGCGACATCGCGGTGGCGCGGGCGCCGATCGACAGTTCGCTGGCGAACACCTGCAGGCAGCCGTGGATCATGTAGAAGCCCCAGCCCATCATCAGCATGCAGGCGAATTGCAGCTTCCAGGACGGACCGAACGACAATGCGGCAAGCTGCACGCCGACCAGCGCGGCGCCGACGATCATCATGCCCTTGACGCCGAGCCGCGGCAGGAAGTTCGACACGGTGGCCGTGTAGAACAGGCCGCCGACGGCGAAGCCCGCGATGACGATGCCGGCGATCGACAGCGAGGTCTCGCCGAGGTCGAACAGGAACGAGGCGATGAACGGAAACAGCCCGAATACGCAGCAGCCCTCGACGAACACCGCCGAGTAGCAGAAGCGCGTGTTCGGGTTCCTGAAGATGATGCCGTAGCCCTTCTTCAAGGTGGCGAGATCGGTGGTCGCCGCGTGCGTCACCTTGGCGCCGCGAAAACCGGCGGCGACCGCGAAGGAGGCGATCAGGCCGAGCGCGCCCAGGATCGCGAGCACGCCGCGCCAGCCGATGAAATCGCCGATGATGCCGGACGCGGTGGCGCCGAGCAGGTTGCCGGCCATCGAGCCCGCCAAGGTGCGGCCGATCGCGACCTGGCGCTTGTCGGGCGCGACGAGATCGGCGGTCAGTCCGAGCGCGACCGGAAACACGCCGCCGGAGGCGATGCCGGCGAGGATGCGGGTGGCGAACAGCAGCGGGAACGAGGTCGCAAGCGCGCCGAGCACGCTGGCCACGCCGAGCAGCGCGAGGCACAAGGTCATCAGCCGCGCCTTGCCGAACAGATCGGCGGCGGCGCCGATCGCCGGCTGGATCAGCGCGTAGATCAGCGCGTAGCCCGCGGCGATCCCGGCTGCGGTCGCGATGCTGATCGAGAAATCCTCGGCAACATGCGGCAGCACCGGATCGAGCGCCCGCGTCGACAGCGCCGCGGAGAAGCCCGCCAAGGCGATGATGTTGACGGCCGGCGGAAACTTGCTGTCGGGCTTGCTGTCAGACGGCTTGGCGACGTGCTGGTGCATCAGGACGCGGCGTCCGCCGCCTGCCCCTTCGCGAGCTTGTCGAACGCCATCAGCGTCCGCAGCAATCCCTCGAACTGCGCCAGCGGGACCATGTTCGGTCCGTCGGAGGGCGCATGATCGGGATCGGGATGCGTCTCGATGAACACGCCGGCGACGCCGACCGCCACGGCCGCGCGTGCGAGCACGGGCACGAATTCGCGCTGGCCCCCCGACGAGGTGCCCTGCCCACCCGGCTGCTGCACCGAATGCGTTGCATCGAAGATCACCGGCGCGCCGGTCATCCTCGCCATGATCGGCAGCGACCGCATGTCCGAGACCAGCGTGTTGTAGCCGAACGAGACGCCGCGCTCGGTCGCGAGCACGTTGGGATTGCCCGCGCCGGTGATCTTGGCCACCACGTTGGCCATGTCCCAGGGCGCCAGGAACTGGCCCTTCTTGACGTTGACGACCTTGCCGGTCGCCGCCGCCGCGAGCAGCAGGTCGGTCTGCCGGCACAGGAACGCCGGGATCTGCAGAATGTCGACCGCCTGCGCCACCTCGGCGCATTGGCTGGCGTCATGCACGTCCGTCAGCACGGGCAGCCCAAGCGACGATCGGATCTCGGCGAAGATCGGCAGCGACTGGGCGAGCCCAAGCCCGCGGGCCGCCGAGCCGCTGGTGCGGTTGGCCTTGTCGAACGACGTCTTGTAGACGAGACCGATGTTCAGCCGCGTCGCGATCTCCTTCAGGGCCGAGGCAACCTCGAGCGCGTGGCCCCGGCTCTCGAGCTGGCAGGGGCCCGCGATCACCGCGAGCGGCAGGTCGTTGCCGAAGCGAACCGAGCCTGCGGTCACGATCGGGGCGGCAGTGGTGGCTGTGGTCATGGTCACGATCCCCTCAGGTTGCGCCGGACCATGCCCAGCATGGCCCGCCTGATCAAGGCGCATTCGCCCAGGGGAATGGCAGGGTTGCGGGGATCGGTCATCCCCGCCCCGCTCCGGGCTCTATTTCAGCGCCGAGAACGCCGTCGGCACCAGGAACTGGCTGGTGATGTTGGCGACGATCTGGCCGTCCTCCTCGCTCTTGGCCCGCGCCGCGATCCACTCCGGATTGGTCATGAACGCGGTCCATTTGGTCTCGCGCTCGGCGAGCGATTCCCAGGCGAGGAAATAGGTCAGGTCCTGGTTGGATTCGCCGATCAGGGTGGTGAAGAAGCCCACCGGGCGGATGCCGTGCGTCTCCCACAGCTTCAGCGTCGTGTTTTCGAAGCGCTTCAGCAGCGCCGGCAGCCGGCCGGGAATGCAGCGATAGATGCGGCTCTCGTAGATCATCTGATCCTCCCTGATCTGTTTTTCTCAACCAAGGAGCGTTGTCGCAACAATCGCTGCGGCCGTCAAAGGCGTAGTGGCCACTACATTTCGCGCTGCCCGGAACGATGTTCGCCCCTCACGCCGAGGAGCGCGCCCCTTGGCGCGCATCTCGAAGAGCGAGGCCCCGGACCTTGGCCTCATGGTTCGAGACGCATCGCATGGGCGACGCTCCTCACCATGAGGGTTAAGTGCGGAAATCGGCGGTGCACGTTGTCTGCGAGCAGCTTGTTCTCGCCCGTTGCAGCTGGCTCAAACCAACCGCGACTGCACCACCGCGGCCTGGATGAACGACGCAAACAGTGGGTGCGGCTCGAACGGACGCGACTTCAGCTCGGGGTGGAATTGAACACCGATGAACCACGGATGGTCCTCGTACTCCACGATCTCCGGCAGCACGCCGTCCGGCGAGAGACCAGAGAACTTCAGGCCGTGCTGCTCCAGCCGATCCTTGTAGGCGGTGTTGACCTCGTAGCGGTGGCGATGCCGCTCGGAAATCTCGGTCGCGCCGCCGTAGACCTCGGACACGCGGCTGCCGCGCTTGAGCGCCGCAGGATACGCGCCGAGCCGCATCGTGCCGCCGAGATCGCCGCTCTTCGAGCGCTTCTCGAGCTCGTTGCCGCGCAGCCACTCGGTCATCAGGCCGACCAGCGGCTCCCTAGTCGGACCGAACTCGGTCGAGTTCGCCTCCGTGATCCCGACGAGATTGCGCGCGGCTTCGATGACCGCCATCTGCATGCCGAAGCAGATGCCGAAATACGGCACGTCGCGCTCTCGCGCGAATTGCGCCGCACGGATCTTTCCTTCCGCGCCGCGCTGGCCGAAGCCGCCGGGCACCAGGATGCCGTTGACGTGCTCGAGGAACGGCGCGGGGTCCTCGTTTTCGAACACCTCGCTCTCGATCCAGTCGAGCTTGACGCGGACCTTATTGGCGATGCCGCCATGCGACAGCGCCTCGATCAGCGACTTGTAAGCATCCTTCATGCCCGTGTACTTGCCGACGATCGCGATCGTGACATCGCCTTCCGGATTGCGGACGCGCTCGTTGATCGTGTGCCAGCTGGCGAGCGCTGGCGGCACCCGCGGCTCGATGCCGAACGCGGCCAGCACCTCGCCGTCGAGACCGGCGGCGTGATAGGCCTCCGGCACGGCGTAGATGTTGTCGACGTCGCGCGCCTCGATCACCGCGCTCTCACGCACGTTGCAGAACAAGCCGAGCTTGCGCCGCTCCTCCTTCGGGATCTCGCGATCGGTGCGGCACAGCAGGATATCCGGCTGGATGCCGATCGAGCGCAGCTCCTTGACCGAGTGCTGCGTCGGCTTGGTCTTCAATTCGCCGGCGCTCGGGATGTACGGAAGCAGCGTGAGGTGGATGTAGATCGCGTGGTCGCGCGGCAGATCGTTCTTGAGCTGGCGGATAGCCTCGAAGAACGGCAGGCCCTCGATGTCGCCGACCGTACCCCCGATCTCGACCAGCACGAAATCATACTCGTCATTGCCCGACAGCACGAATTCCTTGATCGCGTTGGTGACGTGCGGGACGACCTGGATGGTCGCACCGAGATAATCGCCGCGGCGCTCCTTGGTCAGGATGTCCTGATAGATGCGGCCCGTGGTGATGTTGTCGGCCTTGGTCGCGGGCCGCCCGGTGAAACGTTCGTAATGGCCGAGATCGAGATCGGTCTCGGCGCCGTCATCGGTCACGAAGACTTCGCCGTGCTGATACGGCGACATCGTGCCTGGATCGAGGTTGAGATAGGGGTCGAGCTTGCGAAGCCGGACCTTGTAGCCGCGGGCCTGCAGCAGCGCGCCTAACGCGGCTGAAGCCAGACCCTTTCCGAGCGAGGAAACCACGCCGCCGGTGATGAAGATGTACCGCGCCATGGGACCCTACCTTTAATGCCGCTAGTGCGATTCGCCAAAACGAATCGTGGTCGGCCCGCAACGTTGTCGCGGGCCTGTGGGTTACGTCAAAATATGAATGGCCTCAGAGACTTGAGACCGCCTCCTGATGCAGGACGCCAATTGCGTTCCTGCATGGCTTCCCCGCGTTATTGCGACTGCGGGGCGGACGGAGCGCTCGGCGCCGCCGGTGCCTGCTGCTCGTCAGCCTTCTTCAGCTGGTCGAGCACGCCGCCGCTGCCCGGCGCCACCGGCGTCGCACCGCCGGACTGCGTCTGGCCGGGCACGGTGCCGAGAATCGACGTGGGCTTGCGCTCGAGGCCGGCAAGCCAGGTCAGCAGCAGGCTGGTGATGAAGAAGCCGACCGCCAGGATCGCCGTGGTGCGCGTCAGCAGGTTTGCCGTGCCGCGGCTCGACATGAAGCCGGCGCCGCCGCCCATGCCAAGGCCGCCGCCTTCGGACTTCTGCAACAGCACCGCGCCGATCAGGACGGCGACGATCATGAGGTGGATGACGATCAAGACAGTCTGCATGGTGACCTTCCGTCACAAGCCCTCGCTGGCCCCGACCGGGGGCCGGGATCGCGAGAGCTTCGCGGGCTATTCGGAAATTTGCGCGGTGTTACACGATCAAATCGGGCAACGCCACCCCGCAGATAATCGCAGCCGCGCTTCTCACAAGCGTGGAGACGGACAGCATCGGTCGCTCTTGAAAGGTGATCCCATATCCATTAATAGAGACGAATGGATCAAATAATTGACGACTTCAGCCAGCGGCTCGCTCGGCGTCTCCAGCTGGAACGGGACGGCCGCGGCTGGTCCCTTGCCGATCTTGCCGAGCGCTCGGGAGTCTCGAAGGCCACGATCAGCAAGATCGAGCGGGCAGAAGTGAGCCCGACAGCCGTGGTGCTCGTCAAGCTCGCGAGCGCCTTCGAGCTCACGCTGGCGGGCCTGATGCTCCGCGCGGAAGCCCAGCCGGAGCGCGTGTCGAGGGCCAGCGAGCAGCCGGTCTGGCGCGACCCCGACACCGGCTATCTCAGGCGCCAGGTGTTCCTGCGCCCGGACCATCCGGTCGAGCTCGTGTCCGTGGAGATGCCCGCCGGGCGCAGCGTGACCCTGCCGGCCTCGTCCTACATCCACATCCGCCAACTGCTCTGGGTTCAGAGCGGACGCCTGACGATCATCGAAGGCGCCGAGCGCCATGAGCTTGGGCCCGGCGACTGCCTCGGCTTCGGCCCGCCGATCGATACCACCTTCGCCAATGAGACCGACGCGCCCTGCACCTATGTGGTGGCGCTTGCCCGGAGTTGAGAATGTCCGCGATTCGAATTGCAGCGCTGTCCGACACCCCGGCTATTCGCGCCGGGCTCAATGAGATGTTGATCGAGACGGTCGCGAATGGCGGCTCGGTCAGCTTCATGCACCCGCTCGGCACCGACGATGCTGACGCGTTCTGGCGCGAGTCGTTGGCGAGCGCCGCGCGCGGCGAGCGGATCGTGCTCGGCGCGCTCGACGGCGAAACGGTGGTGGGAACCGTGACCTTGCAGCTCAAGCTGCCGCCGAACCAGCCGCATCGTGCTGAGATCGCAAAGATGATGACGCGCGTCAGCCATCGCAAGCGCGGGATCGCCACCGCCCTGCTGCGCGCGGCCGAAGCCCTGGCTCGCCAGCATGGACGGACGATGCTGGTGCTGGACACCGCCGAGGACGGCGGCGCCTCGGGGCTCTATGAGGGTCTCGGTTTCCAGTTGTCCGGAATCATTCCGGACTACGCGGTGAAGCCGCATGGCGGCCTCACGGGGACGATGATCTACTGGAAGCGGGTCGGAGGAGCAGCGTGAACCGCGGGTCCTCGCGCGATGTTCGAGAGCTGCTTCAACATCCCTTCGCAATCGCGAGAAAATCCGCAGCCTTCAGGCTGGCGCCGCCGACCAGCGCGCCGTTCACGTTCGCAACTGCCATCAGCTCGGCGGCATTGGAGGGCTTCACCGAACCGCCATAGAGGATCCGCATCTTCGCGCCCTCCCCCTTGAAGCGATCGGTCAGCAATTGCCGGATAAAGGCATGAATCTGCTCGACATCCCTCGCGGTCGGCGTCAGCCCGGTGCCGATCGCCCAGACCGGCTCATAGGCCACGACCAGATTGCCGGCCTGCGATCCCTCGGGAAGGCTGAGGTTGAGCTGCCCGCGCAGGATATCCAGCGTCTGCCCGGCGTCGCGCTGCTGCTGGGTCTCGCCGACGCAGACGATCGCCACCAGCCCGGCGCGCCACACCGCCTCGGTCTTCTGGTGCACCACGATATCGCTTTCACCATGATCGGCCCGGCGCTCGGAATGGCCAACGATGATGGCGCTCGCGCCAGCGTCGGCCAGCATCTCGGCCGAGAGATCACCGGTATGGGCGCCCGACGCCTTGGCGTGGCAATCCTGCGCGCCGACCGCGATCGCTTTGTTGCCGCGCGCCTTCTCGGTGAAGGCCGACACCAGGGTCGCCGGCGGACATACCAGCAGATCGGCCTTCGCCGCGACCTCGGCCGCGCCCGCCAGCATCGCCTCGAACTCGGCGATCGAAGCCCTCAGGCCATTCATTTTCCAGTTGCCGGCAATCAGGGGGCGGATGCGGTCGGTCATGGCAGGATTCCAGCAAGCGTTGTGACAGGAGATCGGCTAGCAGAGCCCCTGCAGGAGTACCAGAGCGGGAACGGTCTTCCCACCGCTTCAATCCGCCTCAGGCGCGAGGTTGCGACCGGGCGGCTGCCTCATTATAAGCCGTTCCAAATCGGTGACGCCCTTCCGCTAAATCCGCTCCAAGGCGCGGCCCCTTCATCCTTTTTCCTGCAGACAGACTGGACCCATGCTTCGAGGATTACGCAAGGCCTCATCAAACTGGCTCGGCAAGACCATCATGGCGGTGGTCATGGGCGTTTTGATCGTCAGCTTCGGCATCTGGGGCATCGCCGACATCTTCCGCGGCTTCGGCCAGTCGACGGCTGCAACCGTGGGACGCACCGAGATCTCGATCAACGAGTTCCGCCAGATCTATACCGACCGTCTGCAGCAGATCGGCCGCCAGATCGGCCGGCCGTTGACCCAGGACCAGGCCCGCATGTTCGGGCTCGACCGCTCCGTGCTGCAGCAGACGATCGCGGAAGCGGCTCTCGACGAGCAGGCCCGCCGGCTCGGTCTCGGCCAGTCGGATGCCGAGACGATGCGCGTGATCCTCAGCGATCCCAACTTCAAGGGCCCGAACGGCGCGTTCGATCCGCAGCGCTTCCAGGCCATCATCCGCAATTTCGGCTTCACCGAGCAGCGCTATCTGGCCGACCAGCGCCGGCAGTCGCTGCGGCGGCAGATCACCGGCACGATCGCGGCCGGGCTCGAGCCGTCCACCCTCATGCTCGACGCGCTCAGTCGTTTCCAGAACGAGCAGCGCTCGATCGACTACATTAAGCTCGACGCGGCGCAGGCCGGCACCATCGAGGCCCCCTCGCCCGAGATCCTCGCGTCGTACTTCGACGAGCACAAGGCGCAGTTCAAGGCACCTGAGTATCGCAAGCTCTCGTTCGTGCTGGTGACGCCCGAAGAGATCGGCAAGTCGACCGACGTGTCCGACGAGGATGCGCGGAAGGTGTTCGACCAGCGCAAGGCGCTGATGGGGACGCCGGAGAAGCGCCAGGTCCAGCAGATGACGTTCCCGAGCATGGAGGAAGCCCAGGCCGCGCGCGCCCGCATCGCCGCCGGTGAGGTCACGTTCGACGAACTCGCCAAGGAGCGTAACCTCAATCCCTCCGACCTCGATCTCGGGCTGGTGACGAAGTCGGCGATTCTCGATCCCGCCGTGGCCGATACCGCCTTCTCGCTGCCGACCGGCGAGGTCAGCCAGCCGGTCAAGGGCGCGTTCAACGTGGCGCTGGTGAAGGTGAGCGCGATCCAGCCGGGCCAGGAGCCCTCTTATGAGAGCGTCGCCGCCGACATCAAGAAGGAGATCGCCGCCGATCGCGCCAAGGCGCAGGTCGCCAATCTCCGTGACAAGATGGAGGACGAGCGCGGCGGCGGAGCAAGCGTCGCTGAGGCTGCCAAGAAGCTCGGCCTCAATGCGGTGACGGTCGAAGCGGTGGATCGCTCTGGCAAACAGCCCAACGGTCAGCCTGTCCCGAACATTCCGCTCGGCCTCGACGTCGTCTCCCAGGCCTTCAACAGCGATGTCGGCGTCGACAACGAGCCGATCTCGTTCCGCGGCGGCTATGTGTGGTTCGAGGTGCTCGGCATCACCCCGCCGCGCGATCGCACGCTCGACGAAGTCAAGGACCAGGTCGCCGCCAAATGGCGCGATGATGAGGTTGCCGCCAAGCTGCGCGCCAAGGCCACCGAACTGGTCAAGAAGCTCAACGAGGGCGGCAAGCTCGCGGACGAGGCGACTGCGCTCGGCGTGAAGCTGGAGAACGCAACCGCATTCAAGCGCGATGCGAGCCTGCCGGGCGTCCCGGCAGGAGCCATCACCGCAGCATTCCGCACGGCGAAGGACGGCGTCGGCCAGACCGAGGCCGATGGCGGTAAGCAGTGGATCGTCTTCCGCGTAACCGACATCGTCGATCCCAAGGTCGACCTCGCTTCCGAAGACGTGAAGAAGCTCAAGGACCAGCTGCAACGCGCGCTGGCCGACGAGCAGGGTACGTCGTATGTCCTGAAGCTCGAGAAGGACATCGGGACCACGATCAACGAAGCTGCCGTGGCCCAGGTGGTCGGCGGCGGCAGCAATCAATGATCGATCGCTGGGGGTAAGCGCGTGCTGGACGATCTCAAGTCGATCATTGGCAAGGTGGCGACAGGGGCGCCCCTCTCTCGCGAGGAGGCAGCATCCGCCTTCGACAGGATGATGTCGGGTGAGGCCACACCGTCGCAGATGGGCGCGCTGCTGATGGCGCTGCGCGTCCGCGGCGAGACGGTGGAAGAGATCACCGGTGCCGTGAGCGTGATGCGCGCCAAGATGCTGCGTGTCGACGCACCGGCCAGTGCGGTCGACATCGTCGGCACCGGCGGTGACGGCTCCGGGTCGGTCAATGTCTCGACCTGCGCCTCCTTCATCGTGGCCGGCGCCGGCGTGCCGGTCGCCAAGCACGGCAACCGCGCGCTGTCGTCGCGCTCCGGCGCCGCCGATGTGCTCGCCGCGCTCGGCGTGAAGATCGATCTCAAGCCCGATCAGGTCGGACGTTGCGTGCGCGAGGCTGGTATCGGCTTCATGTTCGCCCCCGCCCACCATCCGGCGATGAAGAACGTCGGCCCGACCCGGGTCGAGCTCGCCACCCGCACCATCTTCAACCTGCTCGGACCGCTGTCGAACCCCGCCGGCGTCAAGCGCCAGATGGTCGGCGTCTTCTCCAGACAATGGGTCGAGCCATTGGCCCAGGTGCTGAAGAACCTCGGCTCGGAAGCCGCCTGGGTCGTCCATGGCTCCGACGGACTCGACGAAATCACTCTGACCGGCCCGACCTTCGTCGCCGCATTGGAGAACGGCCACATCCGTACCTTCGAGATCTCGCCGGAGCAGGCCGGGCTCGGCCTGTGCGGCAGCGAGGGGCTGAAGGGCGGCGACGCCGCGGCCAATGCGGTGGCGCTGCAGAGCGTGCTGGACGGTCTGCCGAGCCCCTATCGCGATGTCGCGGTGTTGAATGCGGCTGCGGCATTGGTTGTTGCGGGCCGCGCCAAGACGCTTCAGGAAGGCGTTGCGATCGGTCAGGACTCGCTCGACAGCGGAGCAGCTGCCGCGCGGTTGAAGCAGTTGATCGCCATCTCCAACAGCTGATCCCTGGAGGGCGCCATGTCCGACATCCTGGCCAAGATCGAAACCTATAAGCGCGAGGAGATAGCAGCCGCCAAGCGGGCGTGCCCGCTGCCGGAGCTCGAGGCGCGTACGCGTGACGCCCGGCCGCCGCGCGGCTTCGTCAACGCCATCCGAGCCAAGCATGCGACCGGCGACTATGCGCTGATCGCCGAGATCAAGAAGGCTTCCCCGTCCAAGGGCCTGATCCGCGCCGATTTCGATCCGCCGGTTCTCGCCAAGGCGTACGAGGCCGGCGGCGCGGCCTGCCTGTCGGTGCTGACCGATACGCCGTCGTTCCAGGGCCATCTCGACTTCATGGTCGCAGCGCGCGCGGCGACCGCCCTGCCCGTGCTGCGCAAGGACTTCATGTTCGACACCTATCAGGTGATCGAGGCGCGCGCGCATGGCGCCGACTGCATCCTGATCATCATGGCAGCGCTCGATGATGCCGCCGCTGCCGATATCGAGGCGGCCGCGCTCGCCCACGGCATGGACGTGCTGATCGAGATCCACGATCGCGCCGAGCTCGATCGCGCGCTGAAGCTGCGCTCCCCGATGATCGGCATCAACAACCGCAACCTGCGCACCTTCGAGACCACGCTGGCCACGTCCGAAACCCTGGCGCCGCTGGTGCCGAAGGACCGCCTGCTGGTCGGCGAGAGCGGCATCTTCACGTCCGTGGATCTCGCGCGTCTGGCGCGTGTCGACATCCAGACGTTCCTGGTCGGCGAGAGCTTGATGCGGCAGGCGGACGTGACCGCGGCCACGCGCGCCCTGCTCGCCCGTGATTCCTCCTCTGCCAGCGCGGCCGAGTAGCCGGTCATGAACGACAAGCCGTCCCTCACCCACATCGACGCGCGCGGCGAAGCCCGCATGGTCGACGTCTCCGACAAGGCGGCGACGGAACGGACCGCAACGGCCGAGGGGCGCGTCGTGATGAGCCCGGCCACGCTGGAGCTGATCGTCTCCGGCAATGCCAAGAAGGGTGACGTGCTGGGCACGGCGCGCATCGCCGGCATCATGGCCGCGAAGCGGACCTCGGACCTCATTCCGCTGTGCCACCCGCTGGCGCTGTCCAAGGTCACCGTCGACATCACGCCGGACGCCGCCCTGCCCGGCTGCGTCGTCAGCGCAACCGTCAAGGTCACGGGACCTACGGGCGTCGAGATGGAGGCGCTCACGGCCGTCTCCGTCGCCTGCCTGACCATATACGACATGATCAAGGCCGCCGAGCGCGGCGTGCGCATCGAAGGCATCCATCTGACCGAGAAGATCGGCGGCAAGTCCGGGCATTATCGCGCCTGAAGGTATTTACCAGCTAAATACAACTTCAAATTAATCGTTCGCTAACTCAACTTCCTAACCTCACTTCCATGGCCGACATGTAGCCATGGTTGTGGGAGGGACGTCGGACGGCCATCCCGAAGCGCCCATCGCAAGCGTATTCAGGACCGATGACGACGAACACCAGTCCCCGGAATGCCCTCCAACGTTCGACCGACCGCAGTGGCCCGATCGGGTGGCTGGTCGGCGGAGGCCTCGTGCTGATTGCGGCGATCGCGATCGGCGCGACCATCATGGCCGACAGTTTCCGGCAGCGCGCGCTCGACAGCGCGACCCGCGAGCTGGAGAACACGGTGCTGCTCCTGGCGCGCCATTTCGACCAGCAGATGGAGGACCTCGGCGCCATCCAGCGCGACCTCGCCAATTATGTTCGGCAAAACCGCATCGACACCAGCGCTCGCTTCAAGGAGCAGATGGGGACCGCCAGCATCAACGCCATGCTGACTGGCAAGCTGAGCGCGACGTCTTATCTCGGCGGCCTGAACATCTTCGATTCCGACGGCAACCTGATCAATTCCGCGAAGTCCTGGCCAGTGCCGCCGATCAACATCTCCGACCGCTCCTTTTTCCAGCGATTGAAGTCCGATCCCACCGCGCCGCAACTGCTGATCGAACCGGTGTTCGGCCGGGTCAGCGGCACCTTTGTCGCGGTCTTCGCCCTGAAGGTGACCAGTCCCAACGGCCAGTTCCTGGGCGTCATCAGCCGCAGTCTCGAGCCCATCAACATCGAACGTTTCTTCGCCTCGGTTGCGCTCGGCCCCGAGGCTGCGATCTCCATGATGCATCGCGACGGGACTTTGCTGGCCCGCCATCCTCACCACGAGGGCATGCTGAGCCAGAACTACCGCGCCGCACCGATCTTCCGCCAGATTCTGGCCGGCGACGGCAACACCACCGGCATCTTCAGCAGCCCCGTGGATGGCGAGCAGCGCGTCGGCGCATCGCACCGGCTTACGAGCTACCCGTTGATCGTCACGGCAACGACGACCGTCGCGGCGGCGCTGACCGATTGGCGCGAGCAGATGCGCTTCCTGATCGCCGTCGGCGTGACCTCCGTGCTGCTGATCGCCGGCATGCTGGCCGTCGTCGTACGCCGGCTGATCAGCGATCACGAAGCGTCCAGCCGCCGCCTGACCCTGGAGAAGGAACGGCTCGACAAGGCCGTCAACAACATGACCCAGGGCCTGCTGCTGTTCGACGCATCCGAGCGTCTCGTCATCAGCAACCAGCGCTATATCGACATGTACGGCCTCTCCGCAGACGTCGTGAAGCCGGGTTGCACGTTCCGGCAGCTGATCGCTCACCGCAAGGCCAGCGGATCGCTCACGGGCGACGATGGCGAATACGCCAATGCCGTGCTGCGTGACATCGGCTGCAAGACGTCGCAGATCATCGAGACGCCAGACGGTCGGTCGATCCAGATCGTCAACGAGCCGATCGTGGGCAGCGGCTGGCTTGCCACCCATGAAGACATCACCGAGCGCAGGCGGGCGGAGCAGCGGATCACGCATCTGGCGCATTATGATGCGCTGACCGAGCTGCCGAACCGCACCCTGTTCCACGAGCGCCTGAAGAAAGAAATGGCTGCTGTCGCCGAGGGACGGCAGATGGCGTTGCATTACATCGACATCGACGAGTTCAAGGGCGTCAACGACTCGCTCGGCCATCTGATCGGTGACGAGCTCTTGAAGTCCGTTGCGACCAGCTTGCAGACGTGCGTCGGGAGTGCCGGCTTCGTTGCGCGGCTGGGCGGCGACGAGTTCGCCGTCGTGCAGACCACGATCAAGAGCCGCGAGGACGTCAGCTGCCTGATCGAGGACATGCTTGCCGCGATCCGCGCTCCCCGCGATTGCCTGGGCCACCAGTTGACCGCCGATGCTTCGATCGGCGTGGCGCTGATTCCCCAGCACGGCACCAATCTCGACCAGATCATGAAGAATGCCGACCTCGCGATGTACGCCGCGAAGGCGGCGGGACGCCGCACCTGGCGCTTCTTCGAGCCGGAGATGGACGCCCAGGTCAAGGCCCGCCATCAGCTCGAGGTCGACCTGCGCCAGGCGATCGCGGACGATCAGCTCGAGGTCTACTACCAGCCCTGTCTCAGCCTGCAGGACGATCGCATCGTCGGCTGCGAGGCGCTGGTGCGCTGGAAGCATCCGACTCGCGGCAACGTCTCGCCGGCCGAGTTCATTCCGATTGCCGAGGAGACCGGCCTCATCAACCAGCTCGGCGAGCGCGTCCTCCACGTCGCCTGCGCGGAGGCTGCGAGCTGGCCCGACGAGATCCGGCTGGCGGTCAACGTCTCGCCGGTGCAGTTCAAGAGCGGCACGCTGGCGCTCAAGGTCGCCAATGCGCTCGCGGCGTCCGGCCTGTCGCCGCGGCGGCTGGAGCTCGAGATCACCGAAGCCGTGCTGATCCGCGACGATGATGCGCTGGATACTCTGCACGAGCTGCGCGCGCTCGGCGTGCGCATCGCGCTCGACGATTTCGGCACCGGCTATTCCAGCCTCAGCTATCTGCAGCGGATTCCGTTCGACAAGATCAAGATCGACCGCTGCTTCGTGAAGGACATCTCGGAGTCGGAGGGGTCCGCGAGCATCGTGCAGGCGGTGGTCAACATCGCCGCCATCCGCAAGATGTCGACGACCGCCGAGGGTGTCGAGACCGAGGCGCAGCGCCAGGTGCTGAAGCGGCTCGGCTGCTCGGAGATGCAGGGTTATCTGTTCAGCCCTCCGAAGCCCGCGGCCGAGGTGCGAAGCCTGTTTGCCAGCCATCGCGCCGGCGGCTCGTCCGGGCGGCGCGCCCGCTCCGATGCGGCCTGAGGGACGATCGATAAATACCGCTGCAATTTGTCGGCTTTCCATCAGCCGATTTCAAACCCTGTCGTTCGATCATACCATTCGCTCGCTTGAACGCGCGCCTGTCAGCATGATCTACCCGAAACAGTCGGACATACTCCGTGTCCGCCTGTACACGCTGGTCGAAAACCACGACGGGACGGCCGCAAGGCCGCCCCGTCGGGTGTGAGCGAAAGCGGGGCGCGAGACCGGCACGGCCCTTGCCCCTGACAAACAGCAATCAGTTCGGCACCGCCGCCTTAGCGCGGACATCGGCATTGACGGTGACGCCGCGCAGCACGTTGAACGCCGCGTGCAAGGCCTTGTCGTCCTTCTCGTCCGGCGGAACGTAGGACTGCGAGCCGGTCTGCTCGGTGCCGTCGGCCGCCGACAGATGCCCGCGCATCGATGCTTCGCCCTTGATGTCGGTGCGGTCCTTCAGATCGTCGGGCACGTCCTGCTTCACCTCGATGTCCGGCGCGATGCCCTGAGCCTGGATCGAGCGGCCCGACGGCGTGTAGTAGCGCGCCGTGGTCAGCGCCAGCGCACCATTGCCGGCGCCGAGCGGAATGATCGTCTGCACCGAGCCCTTGCCGAACGAGCGCGTGCCGATCAGGGTCGCGCGCTTGTGGTCATGCAGCGCGCCCGCCACGATCTCGGAGGCCGAGGCTGAGCCGCCGTTGATCAGCACCACGAGCGGCTTGCCCTTGGTGAGATCGCCGCCACGCGCCGTGAAGCGCTGCGTCTCCTCGGGATTGCGGCCACGCGTGGACACCACCTCGCCCCGCGGCAGGAACGTGCTGGAGACCGACACCGCCTGATCGAGCAGGCCGCCCGGATTGTTGCGCAGGTCCACCACGTAGCCAGCGAGCTTCTCCTGCGGGATCTCCTTGGAAATGGTGGCAATCGCCTTGCGCAGGCTCTCGGTGGTCTGCTCGTTGAACGAGGTGACGCGGATGTAGCCGATGTCGCCGCCCTCGGTGTGATAGCGCACCGGGCGCACGCGGATGATCTCGCGATTCAGGGTCACATCCATTGGAGCGTCCTTGCCCTTGCGGATGATCGTCAGCTTGGTCTTGGTGTTGACCCCGCCCTTCATCTTGGCGACCGCCTGTTCGAGCGTCAGGCCCTGCACCGCGTCGCCATCGATCTTGGCGATGAGATCGCCGGAGAGGATGCCGGCCTTCGACGCCGGGGTGTCGTCGATTGGCGCGACGACCTTGACGAGACCGTCCTCCATCGTGACCTCGATGCCGAGTCCGCCGAACTCACCGGAGGTCGTCTCCTGCATGTCGCGCCAGGACTTGTCGTTCATGTAGCGCGAATGCGGATCGAGCGAGGACACCATGCCGTTGATCGCGCCTTCGATCAGCGCGGGATCGTTCGGCTTCTCGACGTAGTCGGCGCGAACCCGCTCGAACACCGCACCGAACAGATTGAGCTGCGTATAGGTGTCGGCCATGCCGGCCGCTGCCTTGGCCTTGGCGATGAGCTGCGCACCCTCCGGCCCCGAAACCATCAGGGTCAGACCGACGCCCGTCATCGTGCCCGCCAAGAACAGCCAGTTTTTCCGCATTGTTTTGCTTCCCGAGCTTGGTTTGATGGCCGTCCGATCACACGTGTTCGAACGCGTCAGCGGCATGATTGGACCACGAACTCACACCACATTTCCGGTTTCTTCAAGGCCGAAGCTCCGCCGCCGCGGCCTGACCGGTCCGCCCAGCCTACCATGGCGCGCCGTGAGCCCGCACCGGAAATGGCCGTTGACAAGCTGAATTCAAGATCGTCGCCGCCTGATTGCATTATCCGGGCTTTCACGGTCACCTGGTGATCACAACTGAATGAACGACGTGGCCCCGATCGAATCGATGTCCACGGCGCATGGATGCCGCTGCGCGGCCGCGCCAGCCGCAGTTCGGAATGGCTTGCACAGCGGCTGTCCGATGGGCGATGCTGGATAACAAATGATAATATGGTTGCTGGGAGGCAGACATGAATCAACAGACCCCGATCGAACCCGGGTGGCGGAACGTCGAGCTCGGCGCCAGCGACGAGAAGTTCCAGAACCTGCATGAGTTCATCCGCAAGGCGCGCGCCCAGCTCAACCAGAACGCCTGGGACTACATCATCGGCGGCGCCGAGACCGAGACGACGCTGCGGCGGAACCGGATGGCGCTCGATGAGATCGCGTTTCGTCCGCGCGTGCTGCGCGATGTCTCCCGGGTCGACGCCTCGGTCGAGAGCTTCGGGCGCAGGCTGCGCCTGCCGGTGGTGCTGGCCCCGGTCGGGGCGCTCGAGATCTTCGATCCGGCGGGAGCCGCCAGCGTGGCACGCGGCGCCGGCCGGTTCGGGGCGGCGCACATGCTGAGTTCGGTTTCGGAACCGGGTTTGGAAAAGACGGCGGAGGCCGCGCCCGACGCCTTGCGCATCTTCCAGCTCTATGTCCGCGGTGACGACGCCTTCGTCGAGGACTATGTCAGCCGTGCCGTCGCGAACAGCTACACCGCGTTCTGCCTCACCGTCGACACCGCACATTACAGCCGGCGCGAGCGCGACATCGCAAAGCGTTACGTGCGCGAAAGCCGGCTGCGCGCCACCGGCGGCGACCATCAGAAAGCGCTGAGCTGGCACACGGTGAAGCTGATCAAGGACAAGTTCAAGCTGCCGCTGATCATCAAGGGCATCGCCACCGCCGAGGACGCAGAGATCGCCGTCGATCACGGCGTCGACTGGATCTATGTCTCCAATCATGGCGGCCGCCAGCTCGATCATGGCCGCGGCGCCATGCATGTGCTGCCGGAGGTCGTCGCGGCCGTGAGGGGCCGCGCCAAGATCATGGTCGACGGCAGCATCTCGCGCGGCACCGACATCGTCAAGGCGATCGCCTCCGGCGCCGACCTCGTCGGCATCGGCCGGCTGCAATGCTGGGCGCTCGCCGCGGCCGGCGAAGACGGCGTCCTGCGCATGCTGGAGCTGCTCGAGGACGAGGTCATCCGCGCGCTCGGCCTGCTCGGCGTCACCTCGTTCGGCGAGTTGAACGGCTCGTATTTGCACCCGGCGACCGCGACGAATCTGCCGAGCGTGGTCAGCGCGTTTCCGCTGGTCGACATCGAGCCCTATCGCTATTGAGGGAGCACTCTTTCGGCTCCCCTCTCGGCAAAGACGCGCGTCGCCATGCTTCCCTCCGATCTCCGCCCCGGCGCGGCCGATGCGCTGCTGTTCGATCTCGGCCGCGTCGTCATCGACATCGATTTCGGCCAGGTCGTCGCGCGCTGGGCGGGGCATGCGGGGTGCGCGCCGCAGGATCTCGCGGCCCGCTTCATGCGCGACGAGGTCTACCAAGGTCATGAGCGCGGCACCGTCTCCGACGCCGCGTTCTTCGCGAATCTGCGCCGGCAGCTCGGCATCGACATCAGCGACGCGCAGTTTCTCGATGGCTGGAACGCGATCTTCGTCGGCCCGATGCCCGGCATCGCCCCCCTGCTCGCGCGCGCTGCTTCGCGGCTGCCGCTCTATGCGTTCTCCAACACCAACCAGCCGCATATCAATCACTTCTCGCCTGTTTATGCCGACCTGCTCGGTCACTTCCGCGAGATCTTCCTGTCCTCGTCGATCGGCCTGCGCAAACCTGATGCTGAGGCGTATGAGCACGTGGTGCAGGCGATCGGCGTGCCGGCGGAGCGGATCGTGTTCTTCGATGACCTCGCAGAGAATGTCGAAGGCGCGCGGGCCAGCGGATTGAAAGCGGTGCTGGTGCGCTCCACGGATGATGTGGCGGCGGCCATGGCCGCGCTGGGGCTCTGATGCGTTCGCCGGGACAAGTCGAACAACTGCTATAGTTTTCGGAGCTGCCCGTGACGCTACCAAAGACACCACTGTCGTCCCTGCGAACGCAGGGACCCATAACCACCGTAGATGGTGATGAAGCAGGACTGGTCGGGCATCGCGCAAAACAACTGCTCCCTGGGGGTATGGGTGCCTGCGTTCGCAGGGACGACAGCGGAGGGCGGAGTACGCATGACACGCGTGTGAACTGATCGCGAAGGCCCACGCTCCCTGACCTTCAATCATGCAAACTCGTTCTCGCGGCATGACATGCCCGAGTGATGCTGGTTCATTCACCCTCGTCCGAACGGAGGGCGCAGGGAATGCCGGGCTGCAGGCCGCAACCCATGGCCCGCCTGCAACAAGAAAAGCAGGCGGCAGTCACCACAGGTCCAGCCGACATCCGGCATTCCCTGCGCGATGGTCTTCACGCTTATACGCGATCTCCCCGGTGCTCGGCTTGTTGGCCACCGTCGCCGTCGGAATCATCACCCGCCGGCTTGGCATCGGCGTCGGGATGCCAGGACTACGCGACTTCACGTCCGCAAGCTGCCGTTCGTCCGCGCGCCATCAAGGCCCGCTGCGACATCATTGCGGCCACCGCATCCCGCACTCCACGTCCGTGACGATCGCGAAGCGCCCCTCCTGTCGAGCACGGGACCAAATCAATATAGCAGACAATTCCGAAAAGGCGAAGATAAAATTCGGCATCGGCGAATCTACCGTATACGGCGCGTGCAGCGGCTGCGGGCTTGGCTGTACAGGCTCCAAACGCCTAAAACGCCAAGCGGTCTAAAGGTTGCTTGCCCCGCCCCGATCACCGCAGTTTGGAACGTTGCATGACCCTCACCATCATCTCCCTGCGCGACCGGCCGGACCTGATCCCGCGCGTCTTCGCACCCGAGCTCGACGGCCTCTGGCCGGAGTTCATGCGGCAGGACCGAACGGCGATGTTATATTACGGCGAGGCTGCATTCGGGCACTTTGCGGACTGCGCCTTTGCTGCGCTCGATGGCGGCGAGGTGGTCGGGCGCGCCTTCGCCATTCCCTTTGCATTCGGCGTCGATGACCGCACGACGCTGCCGGATGCGGGCTGGGACGAGGTGATCCGCTGGGGTCATGAGGACCGCATGCTGGGTCGACGGCCAACGACGATGAGCGCGCTGGAGATCGCGCTGCTGCCGAAGGCGCGCGTGTCGGGCTCCTCGCGCGCGATGCTCGATGCGCTCAAGGGCTGCGCGCGTGCAAAGGGTTTCGCCGAGCTCTACGCGCCGGTGCGGCCGAACCAGAAGCATCTGGTGCCGCGCATGCCGATGCGCGCCTATCTCGAACGGCGGCGCGCCGATGGCCAGCATACGGATTCCTGGCTGCGCACGCACCTCGCAATTGGCGGCGAGATCGTCAAGATTGCGCCGTGCTCGATGACCATCGTCGGCACGCTCGCGGAGTGGACGCAATGGACGGGCGTGGCCTTCGATCGCGCGGGCGAGATCGAGATTCCCGGCGCGCTGGTGCCCGTGCTCGTGTCCGCCGAGCACGCCGTCTATGTCGAACCGAATGTCTGGATCAGGCACCCGGTCTGATTGCTCGTCGGCCCTGGGTGCTTCATAGCCTGAGAGACCTATCACAGCCGAGCCCCTTGGCCGCACGGTGCGCGTTCGGTTAGAACGCGACTCCCTCGACTCGTGCGCTTTCCTCCAAAGGAACTCTGATGGCCCTGATGCCGGTGTCCGATGCGTTGTCCGCGGTGCTTGCCGGCGCCGAGCCGCTGGCCGAGGAAATGGTTGGGCTGGACGAGGCGTTCCACCGGGTGCTGGCGCATGACCTTGCGGCGCTGCGGACCCAGCCGCCGGAGGCGATGTCGGCGATGGACGGGTATGCGCTGCGCGCGGCGGATGCGGCCACGAGCGGGGCGCGGCTGCAGGTGATCGGTGAGGTCGCGGCGGGACGGCCGTTCGATCGCGTGATCGGTCCCGGCGAGGCGGCGCGGATATTCACCGGCGGCGTCGTGCCCGAAGGGGCTGACGCGGTCGTGATCCAGGAGGACACGCGTGCCGAAGCCGGCCACGTCGTCATCAACGAGCCCGCGATCAAGGGCCGGCACATCCGCCCCGCTGGCGTCGACTTCCATCAGGGCATGGTGCTGCTCAAGGCCGGCCGCCGGCTCAGCGACCGCGACCTGTCGCTCGCCGCGAGCATGAATCATGCGGCGCTGCCGGTGCGGCGCAGGCCCAAGGTGGCGCTGCTCGCCACCGGCGACGAGCTGGTGATGCCGGGCTCGGCGCCCGGCCCCGGCCAGATCGTCTATTCCAACGGCTACGGCCTGCGGGCGCTGATGCGCAGCGAAGGCGCGACACCGATTGATCTCGGCATCGCCGCCGACACGCTCGAGGCGACGGTCGCCGGCATCCGCCGGGCGCGCGAGGCGGAGGCCGATATCCTGGTCACCACCGGAGGCGCTTCGGTCGGCGATCACGACCTGGTCAAGCAGGCGCTCGAGGCCGAGGGCGTCGAGATGGCGTTCTGGAAGATCGCGATGCGGCCGGGCAAGCCGATGATGCACGGACGGCTCGGCGGCATGCGCGTGATCGGCCTGCCGGGCAATCCGGTGTCGTCCTATGTCTGCGCCATCCTGTTCCTGGTGCCGTTGATTCGCAGCCTGCTCGGCCGCGAGGCGCTGCTGCCGCGCGAGACCGCCCTGCTCGGCCGCGAGCTCGGCGCCAATGATTCGCGCGAGGACTATCTGCGCGCGCAGCTCGAGGAGCGCGCCGACGGCACGCTGGTCGCGACCCCTGTGACGCAGCAGGATTCGTCGCTGCTCGGCAATCTCGCGCTCTCGCAGGCACTCGTCATTCGTCCCGCCTTTGCGCCAAAGGCCCCTGCGGGAAGCCCCTGCGAGATCCTGCGGCTGCCGAACTGAGCCGCGTCCCCCGGCAAAGCCCGGTCCGTTCATCATATTTTTAGGATTGCGGAACACACATCGAACATATAGTGTCCGTTCATGATTTGTTTTTAGTATGTTGCGGAACGACGCGAAGACGCTCGTCCGGCTCGCAGAGAGATGAGGAGCTCCGATCGAGGAGCTCGCGAGTCGGACGACATCAAACCGGGGACCAGGTCGAGATGCTGACGCGCAAACAGTACGAACTTCTGCGGTTCATCAACGAACGGCTCAAGGAAGCCGGCGTGCCGCCGTCCTTCGACGAGATGAAGGACGCGCTCGACCTGCGTTCGAAGTCCGGCATTCACCGCCTGATCACCGCCCTGGAGGAGCGCGGCTTCATCCGCCGGCTGCCCAATCGCGCCCGCGCCATCGAGGTCATCAAGCTGCCCGAGCTGTCGCAGGCCGCCGGCAACCGCCGCGGCTTCACGCCGTCGGTGATCGAGGGCAATCTCGGCAAGGTTCGCACGTCGACACCGGCGCTTGATGATGGCGAGCGCCCGGTGGCGGTGCCGGTGATGGGCCGCATCGCCGCGGGTACGCCGATCGAGGCGCTGCAGACGCGCAGCCACACCATCAGCGTGCCGGCCGACATGCTCGGCAATGGCGATCACTATGCGCTGGAGGTGCGCGGCGATTCGATGGTCGACGCCGGCATCCTCGACGGCGACATGGCGCTGATCCAGCGCAACGAGACCGCCGACACCGGCGATATCGTGGTGGCGCTGATCGACGATGAGGAAGCCACCCTGAAGCGCTTCCGCCGCCGCGGCGCATCGATCGCGCTCGAGCCGGCCAATACCGCCTATGAGGTGCGCATCCTGCCGCCCAACCGGGTGAAGATCCAGGGCAAGCTGGTCGGGCTGTATCGCAAGTACTGATCGCGCACGCCGCGCAGTCGCGGTGATGCACCGCGGTTAGCATCGCGAGATGCACAATCGGTCGGCTAAGCGCGAACGAGCTTCGCGCGTAGCTCAAAAACAAGTCACACGCGAGCGCACCCTATGATGTGCAGCGCGGCATGCTCAAACGCTTGTGATCGTCAGCGGCTGCACGCGATGAAGATCAGCGCAGAATTGCCGCGAAGCGCGCGCTAACATTCTCCTCGATGTCCACTCTGATAGAGGCCTGCGCCTGTCCGGGGGGAGCGTGGGTCAGCTATCTCTGAACGAGGAGCGATCCGATGTGTGACTACAGCCTCCATGCCGTTGCCTCCCGTCCCGCCAAAGTCGGCGAGACGCTGATCTCGACGACGTTCCGCGGCACTGCAACCCGCGGCTTCGCGCTGGAAAGCGAGCCGACCGTTGCGGTGTGCATGCTGCCCGGCACCGAGCTCGCCTTCGCCGAGGACGTCCGCTACGACAGCCGCTGGCTGTGGACGCGGACCATCCGCGAGCGCGTCGCCAAGTTCAACACCATCGAGAAGCACATTCCCGATCGCCATCACGACGCGATCGAGTTCGCCGACGGCCGCCACGTCCTGGTGACACAGCTCTGCGAGGGCCAGCGCGTGACGGTGCTGCAATTGCCCGTCACCAAGCAGCCCGGCGAGCACCGTCCCGAGCAGGCAGAGGAGCGGCCGGCGGCGCAGACCCCATCGATCCGGCGCATCAGCATCACCTGACGATCTGATCGCCAACTGATCGCATTCCTCGGATCGCGCGCCAACATCGCGGCGGCTCTCGGCCGGCATCTGCCGGTGCCGAGGGCCGTCGCGCAGCAATGAGCGATCCACCGAACTAATCGTCGACGCCCTGCTCCGACTCTGGCGGCGTCGCATCCTGAACGCGCGACGCGGGCGCGCGCGGCACCAATGTCGGTTCGAACTCGGTCGCATCAGGCGGTGCCGGCGCCCATGGGCGGTCGGAGCCTGCGGCGCGGACAGGCGTGACGGCGAAGCCGCGGCCCTGGCGGGTCAGCATCAATGCGCCCTGCTGCTGCAATCGCGGGCGGTCGATCACCCCGGCCGCGCAGGACGACGGTGCGGCGCGCGTGGTCACGATGAGCGCAGCGCGGGCGCAATCGTCGGCCAGCGCGTCGGCGCGCAGGGCCATCGCGACCAGGCGGCCGTCTGCCATCGCCACGACGCAACCCGCCTCATCGCAGGACACGCCGTCACCCAGCGACGAGTCGGCCGGCAGGCGCGCATCGGCATCGGCAGCGAGCCACTCGCGGGTGGCGAACACGTCCTTGCCGCTGCGCATCACATGCAGCCGCCCGTCGCCACCACGCACGGCCACCGCGCGTCCGTCGCCGGAGATCAGGATGTCGGGCAGCGGCGCTGCGGCCGCCCACAACGTTGCCGCTGCCAGCATCAGCGCGCCTGACCAGCGCAACGGCGTCCTGAGCAGGCCGATCAGGATCAGGCCGAGGCTGCCCAGGACCAGCGGGCCGATGCCGAACGCGGCCATGCGCCCGACGGCGCCGGGCAGCGCGGCCACCCAGCGCGTCACCGCGATCATCCAGTCGATGCCCCAGCCCATCAGCATCCACCAGACACCATCGAGCCCGAATGGCGCGGCCATCAGGCCCAGCAGCCCTGCGGGCATCACCAGCGCCGAGACCACCGGCATCGCGGCGAGATTGGCCAGCACGCCATAGGGCGTGATGCGGTGGAAGTGGAACGCGGCGTAGGGCGTGGTCGCGAGCCCCGCGATCAGCGAGGCCAGCAGCAGCATGGCAAGCTCACGGCCGCCCCACAGCGCGATGCGCTGCGTGGTCGATGAGTCCGGCGTCGCGAACAGTCTGGGCAGGCCGAACTGCACCAGCGCGACGAGGCCGAGCGTTGCCGCGAAGGACATCTGGAAGCTCGGATGCACCAGCGCTTCGGGAGCGGCGATCAGCACGATCATCGCGGCCACCGCGAGGGTGCGGAAGGTGACGGCGCGGCGGTCGACCATGACGGCGATCAGCACGACCGCGGTCATGAAGAACGATCTCTGCGTCGCGACCTCCGCGCCGGAGAGCAAGAGATAGAGAGCGGCGGCCACCAGCGCCGCAGCGGCTGCCCATTTCTTGATCGGGTGGCTCACGGTGAGGCCGGGGATCAGCGCGAGCAGCGCGCGCACGGCGAAGAACACGACGCCGGCGACGACCGCCATGTGATAGCCGGAGATCGACAGCACATGGCCGAGGCCGGAGATGAACATCGCGTCGTTGACATCAGGCGTGATGGCGTCGCGCCGGCCGGTCAGCAGCGCGGTGGCAATGGCGCGCTCGTCGCCACTGAGCCTTGCGCGGATGCGAGCATCGATCGCATCTCGCAGGCCCTGCATGGTCGCGGCATAGCGCAGGGCGAACCCGCCTTCCTGCGGCGGCGGCTGCGCTGATATCGCCCCCATCACGAAGCCGGAGGCGCCGATGCCCTGGAAGAACATGTCGCGGGCGAAGTCGTAGGAACCGGGGCGCACCGGCGCGAGCGGCGGCAGCAGCCGCGCCTTCAACTGCACGAAGCTGCCGACATCGGGCGCGGTGCCCTTGCGCACCGCGAGCCGGACACGCGTCAGCGTGATCGCGTTGCGCTGGCTCTCCATCGAGTTGACGCGCAGCACGATGCGGTCGCTGCGCTCGCGGATGTCGCGCGCCTCGACGAAGCCCGACAGCGACACCGAATAGAGCGGCCGGGCCAGCACCGGATGCGCCACGCGCGCGGTCTTCACGGTCGCGACCGCGAAGCCGGATGCCGCGGCTGCCATCATCACGGCGGCCGGAAATAGCCGATGGCGTCGCATCAGCGCGGCCACCAGGCAGAGCAGCCCGGCGGTGACGGCGGCGATCCAGAGCACGGGCTCGTGATCGGCGGAGAAGTACAGCGCAATGCCGGCGCCGAAAGCGACGGGCACCCAGGGCAGCAGCCGCCCTGCCCCGGCCTCCTCGCTTGCCCAACTCCGGAGCTTGGCGGCAAAGGACGGCCACGCGCCGGCGCCGATCCCGGGCCAGCCGCCAGCCAGCGCGCCGCGCGGCGGCCAGACATCGGCCATCACGCCCGCGATCCCGCGACGCCACCCTGGCGGCCGTACCGGCTCCGCCATGACCCACACCACCCGCAACCTGTTGGCGGGATAAGGCTACCGGAGGCTGCGCGAGGCCGCCTAGCAGAACGGAACGGGAATCCTGACTTTCTGCACGGCTTGAGCGTTGGAACTTTTCGCAGCGCACGCGCTTATCGGGGTATGGATGCCCACGACATGGACGACCCCTTCGCCGATCTCGCCTTGGAGAAGGCGATCCACCTGCGCTGGACTCTCCGGGACATCAAGGCGCATCGGCTCACGCTGTCCCCGGTTGCCGAGGATGATTTGTCGCTGCTCGCCGAACGCGGGCTCGTCGAGCTCACCGACGGTGTGCCCACGCTGACGGATGCCGGGCAGGACGCGATCGGCTGAGCCGCACGCGTCCCGCGCCGTCCGTTTGCCTCAGCCCTTCGCGACTTCCTTCGCGAACGTATCGCGCAGGCCGATGGTGCGGTTGAACACGAGCTTGTCCGCAGTCGAGTCCGCATCCCGTACGAAGTAGCCCTGACGCTCGAACTGCATCGGCTCGGCCGAGTTGCTCGTGGCAATCGCCGGCTCGATGCGCGCGTCGGTCAGCACCTCCAGCGAATTCGGATTGAGGTCGGCGGTGAAGTCGGCCGCGTTCGGGCTCGGATTGGCAAACAGCTGGTTATAGAGACGAATCTCAGCCTGCACCGACTGCGCGGCCGGCAGCCAATGCATCGTCGCCTTGACCTTGCGTCCATCAGGCGCGTTGCCGCCCTTGGTCGCCGGATCATACGTGCAGCGCAGCTCGACGATCTCGCCGGCGTCGTTCTTGATGACCTCGCGGCACTTGATGAAATAGGCGTAGCGCAGCCGCACCTCGTTGCCCGGTGACAGGCGGAAGAACTTCTTCGGCGGGTTCTCCATGAAGTCGTCCTGCTCGATGTAGAGCTCGCGGCCGAAGGCGATCTTGCGCGTGCCGGCCGACGGATCATCCGGATGGTTGATCGCCTCGAGCTCCTCGACCTGCCCTTCCGGATAGTTCTCGATCACCACCTTTAAGGGACGCAGCACCGCCATGCGGCGCTGCGCCGTGCGGTTCAGCTCCTCGCGGATGCAGAACTCCAGCATGCCGACATCGACGATGCTGTTGGCCTTGGCGATGCCGATGCGCTTGATGAATTCGCGCACCGCCGCCGGCGGCACGCCGCGGCGCTTCAATCCGGCGATGGTCGGCATGCGCGGATCGTTCCAGCCGGCAACATGGCCGTCCTGCACCAGCCGCGTCAGCACGCGCTTCGACAGCAGCGTGTAGGTGAGGTTGAGGCGCGCGAACTCGTACTGCCGCGGGTGCGACGGCACCGGCAGCTTGTCGAGCAGCCATTCGTAGAGCGGCCGGTGATCCTCGAATTCGAGCGTGCAGATCGAGTGCGTCACGCCCTCGATCGCGTCCGACTGGCCGTGGGCGTAGTCATAGCTCGGATAGATCTTCCAGGTGTCGCCGGTGCGCGGGTGATGCGCGTGCAGGATCCGGTACAGCACGGGGTCGCGCAGATTGATGTTGCCGGCGGCCATGTCGATCTTGGCGCGCAGCACGCGCGCGCCGTTCGGGAATTCGCCCGCCTTCATGCGCCGGAACAGGTCGAGATTCTCCTCGACCGAGCGGTCGCGGAACGGGCTGTTCTTGCCGGGCTCGGTGAGCGTGCCGCGCGCCAGCCGGATCTCCTCCTGGGTCTGGTCGTCGACATAGGCAAGGCCGGCCTTGATCAGGCCTTCCGCCCAGTCGTAGAGCCGCTCGAAATAATCCGAGGCATAGAACAGGTTGTCGCCCCAATCGTAGCCGAGCCAGCGCACGTCGGCCTGGATGGAATCGATGTATTCCTGCTCTTCCTTGGTCGGATTGGTGTCGTCGAAGCGAAGATTGCAGCGGCCGCCGAACTCCCGGGCGATGCCGAAGTTGAGACCGATCGACTTGGCATGGCCGATATGCAGGTAGCCGTTCGGCTCCGGCGGGAACCGGGTGACGACCGCCTTGTGCTTGCCGCTGTCGAGATCGGCCTGGACGATGTCGCGGATGAAGTCGCGCCCTGCCTCTGCCGTCGCTGCCGTGTCGTTCGTGGTCATCAAGAATATCCTGCTCCGGAATTTGGAAGCCTATCTGCCAAATCCGCCTCCCCCAAGGAAGGCTTTAGTTATGCGGTAGGCCTGCTATACACCCCCCGCCCTGTTGAGCCCCTGCCTGGATTTCGTGCTGCCGCCCATGACCTCATCGACCACCTCACCGATCGTCACGCGCTTTGCCCCCTCCCCGACCGGTTTTCTCCATATCGGAGGCGCCCGGACGGCCCTGTTCAACTGGCTGTATGCGCGGGGCCGCGGCGGCAAGATGCTGCTGAGGATCGAGGACACCGACCGGGAGCGCTCGACCGATGCGGCCATCACGGCGATCCTCGACGGGCTGAAATGGCTCGAGCTCGATTGGGACGGCGAGGTCATCTACCAATATAGCCGCGCGGCGCGGCATCGCGAGGTCGCCGAGCAGCTGCTCGCCAGCGGCATGGCGTATCGCTGCTATGCCACGGCGGAGGAGCTGACGGCCATGCGCGAGAAGGCGCGCGCGGAAGGCCGCACGCGCCTGTACGACGGCCTATGGCGCGACCGCGATCCCAAGGAGGCGCCCGAAGGCGTCAAGCCGACCATCCGGCTGCGCGCGCCGCTGACCGGCGAGACCGTGATCGAGGACCAGGTGCAGGGCCGCGTGGTCTGGCAGAACGAGAACCTCGACGATCTCGTGCTGCTGCGAGGCGATGGCAATCCGACCTACATGCTGGCGGTGGTCGTCGACGACCACGACATGGGCGTCACCCACGTCATCCGCGGCGACGACCATCTGATCAACGCCGCGCGCCAGAAGCAGATCTACGATGCACTGGGCTGGACGGTGCCGTCGATGTCGCACATTCCGTTGATTCACGGGCCCGATGGATCGAAGCTCTCGAAGCGCCACGGTGCGCTCGGCGTCGATGCCTACCGCGCCATGGGATATCTGCCGTCCGCCCTGCGCAATTACCTGGTACGGCTCGGCTGGAGCCATGGCGACCAGGAGATCTTCTCGACCGACGAGATGATCAAGGCGTTCGACCTGCCGGCGATCGGCCGCTCGGCGGCGCGGTTCGACTTCGCCAAGCTGGAAAACCTCAACGGCCACTATATCCGCCACAGCGACGACGCCGCGCTGGTACGCCAGTTCGAAGACGTTCTCAACTACGTGCCGAACGGCCCGGCGCTGAAGGCCAAGCTCAACGATGCCACGCGCGCGCAGCTGACGCAGGCGATGCCGAGCCTGAAGGAGCGCGCCAAGACGCTGCTGGAGCTGATCGACGGCGCCGCCTTCATCTTCGCCGACCGGCCGCTGCCGATCGATCCCAAGGCCGCCGCCCTGCTGACGCCGGAAAGCCGCGCCCTGATCGGCCGGCTGCACGACGCGCTTTCGGCCGTCGAGTCCTGGAGCGGGCCGGCCACGGAAGCCGCGCTGCGTGCGTTTGCGGAAGCTAACAATCTCAAGCTGGGCGCCGTGGCGCAGCCGCTGCGCGCCGCGCTGACCGGACGGACAACTTCGCCCGGCATTTTCGACGTTCTGGCCATTCTGGGGCGTGATGAATCCTTAGGCCGTCTGAAGGACCAGACCATCGCATAAGGTCTCATTAACCCCCATCTTGCAGCGCACAGGGCAATACGATACCCAGTTGTGCGGCACAAACTGGTGTCCCGGGCTTTGACAATCGTCACACGTTGCAGCCGGCGCGTTTGCGAATGTGAAAGCCGAAGGACACTAGTAAGTATAAGATTCCAGTGCGGTTTCGGATTTGACCTTCGCTTAAGATGTTCACGGCAACAGTGCCGCGGACGACGCTGACGGCAAAGTCAGAGCCACCGCACTAGATAATGTCCACCCGCCTGCGATCTCTCACAAAGAACAAGGGCCAAAGCCTAACGATCACGCCTAACGATCTCATCGGGGACAAACGATGGACGCAAAATCCGCAAGCAAGACCGCGACCCTCACCGTCGGCAACAAGAATTTCGATCTTCCGATCCTGAGCGGCACCGTGGGCCCCGACGTCATCGACATCGGCAAGCTCTACGCCCAGACCGGGATGTTCACCTATGACCCCGGCTTTACTTCCACCGGCAGCTGCCAGTCGAAGATCACCTATATCGACGGCGACGCCGGCGTCCTGGAATACCGCGGCTACCCGATCGAGCAGCTCGCCGAGAAGGGCGACTTCCTCGAGACCTGCTATCTGCTGCTGTACGGGGAGCTTCCGACCGCCGCCCAGAAGAAGGACTTCGACTATCGCGTGACCCATCACACGATGGTGCACGAGCAGATGTCGCGCTTCTTCCACGGCTTCCGCCGTGACGCCCATCCGATGGCGGTCATGGTCGCCTCGGTCGGCGCGCTCGCTGCGTTCTACCACGACTCGACCGACATCAACGATCCGAAGCAGCGCATGATCGCGTCGATGCGGATGATCGCGAAGATCCCGACCCTGGCCGCGATGGCCTACAAATACACCATCGGCCAGCCCTTCGTTTATCCGAAGAACTCGCTGTCCTTCGCCGAGAACTTCCTGCACATGTGCTTCGCCGTGCCGTGCGAGGACTACAAGCCGAATCCGGTGCTCGCGGACGCGCTCGACAAGATCTTCATCCTGCACGCCGACCACGAGCAGAACGCCTCGACCTCGACGGTGCGCATCGCCGGCTCCTCGGGCGCCAACCCGTTCGCCTGCATCGCCGCCGGCATCGCCTGCCTGTGGGGCCCGGCGCATGGCGGCGCCAACGAGGCCGCGCTGAACATGCTGGCCGAGATCGGCACCGTCGACAAGATTCCCGAATTCATCGCCAAGGTGAAGGACAAGAACAGCGACGTGCGCCTGATGGGCTTCGGCCATCGCGTCTACAAGAACTACGACCCGCGCGCCAAGATCATGCAGAAGATGTGTCACGCGGTGCTCAAGGAGACGGGCCACGCCGACGATCAGATGCTGAAGGTCGCGATGGAGCTCGAGAAGATCGCGCTCAGCGATCAGTACTTCATCGACCGCAAGCTCTATCCGAACGTCGACTTCTACTCGGGCATCACCCTGAAGGCGATGGGCTTCCCGGTCTCGATGTTCACCGTGCTGTTCGCGGTCGCCCGCACCGTCGGCTGGATCAGCCAGTGGAGCGAGATGATCGAGGACCCGCAGCAGAAGATCGGCCGTCCGCGCCAGCTCTACACCGGCGTGACCACGCGCAACTATGTCGAGATGGACAAGCGCGGCTGATCAAACAGCAGCGATCAATGATCAAAGGCCCGTCCACGCTGGACGGGCCTTTTTTGCTGCAGTTGGATGCGCGTCCGCTGAAGCTGGTGAGCAGCCGTAGGGTGGGCAAAGCGGCCGCCGCAAGGCGTCAGCGTGCCCACCCTCGTTCGGCGAACTCAGCGGCTAAAGCGCGATGAGATCAGGATGAATCGTCATCGCGCTTTAGGTTGTTGTTTGCGCATGATCTTTTCGGAAAACCGCTGCGCACTTTTCCGGATCATGCTTTAGATGGTGGGCACGGCGCCTCTGCGATCTCATGAGTGGAGAGAGCACGGCAGCGCCTTTGCCGACCCTACGGCTCACGTCGTTCAACTCATAAGGCAGAAGCGATGACGGAGCGGCTCGCAACTTTCCGAGCGTTGTGTATCGCGGCGATCGTGCTGGTTTTCGTCCCGACGATGCCGAGCCATGCAGCGGATACCGTCCCGCAAGAGCTGACCGTCTCCACGGCCGACGCGTCCATGACGATCAAGCTGTTTGCCGGTCAGCGCGAAGGTCCGCGGCCGGCGGTGATCATCCTCCATGGCGCACAGGGACTCGAGCGATATGCCGCCGCGTATTCCCGCTATGCCCAGGCGCTGGCCGCCAAAGGCATCGATGCAGCTCTCGTTTCCTATTATGACGCAACAGACATCGGCCCGATGAGCTCAGCCGATCAGAAAACCCGACAGGCTTACTTCTCTGCTCACGTTGCGACATGGTCGGAGCGCGTCCGCGGCGCGGCGTCCCTGCTCACGCGTCGTGAGGGCTACTCCGGCAAGATCGGGCTTCTCGGCTTTTCCAATGGTGGCTTTCTTGCAGTTGCTACCGCTGCGTCGGATCCGCGTATCACGGCGCTGGTGGTCTTTTATGCGGGGCGTCCCGATCTCCATGACGCAGACCCATTTCGTCTGCCGCCTCTACTCGCTCTCCACGGCGATGCCGATCGCAACGTGCCGCTGTCGTCGGGCAAGGCCCTGGTCGAAGCAGCCCAAGCAGCAGGCAGAGAGGCCGAACTGGTCATCTATCACGGCATGGGCCACGGTTTCGATTTCGATGCGACCCGCCCCGAGGCTGCGGATGCGCTTGCACGAGCGACAAGCTTTTTCCTGGAGCGATTGAAGTGAAAGGTCCTGGTGTTCAGCCGTAGGGTGGGCAAAGCGGCCGCCGCAAGGCGGCAGCGTGCCCACCGTCGATCGACGAACCGAGCAGAAGATGGTGGGCACGGCGCGACTACAAGTCTCCGTAAGGAGAGAGCACGGCAGCGCCTTTGCCCACCCTACGAGACCGTCTTTGTTGTTAGGGCGTGCCCCGCGGTCCGCCGCGCATCGTGGCCAGAACGACGTCGGCTGCGCGCTCGCTGGGCGAGGCAGCGCCGGTCGACATGATGTCGTCGAGCCGGTCGAACGCTGCGACTTGGCGTGCACGGATCGGGCCGTTGCTCAGCAGATCGACCAGCACGGGCGCGAGGTTGTCGGCGGTGCAGGCCTCCTGCAAATACTCCGGAATGACGTTCTCGCCGATCACGAGATTGGCGAGGATCACCGACTGGACCTTGACCAGGGGGCGCAGGATGAAGGCTTCGACGTCGCCGACGCGATAGGCCGTCACCATCGGCACGCCCGACAGCGCGAGCTCCAGCGTGACCGTGCCCGACTTCGCCAGCGCTGCGTGGGCCGTCCTGAAGGCAGCGCGCTTCTCGGCCTCGCCGGTGATGATCGCGGGCGCCACCGACCAGTTCGCCACCCCGGCCCGGACGGCAGCTTCGAGATGCGGCGTGGTCGGCACCACCGCCTCGAACGCGATGCCTTGCGCCTGCAAGCGCGCCAGTGTCTCACCGAAAACCGCGATATGGCGGGCAACCTCGCTGCGCCGGCTGCCGGGCAGCACCAGCAGCAGCGGCGGCTTGGCGTCGCGGCGCGCCTGCTCTGCCTCGTTGGGGCGCAGCGACGATAACTGCTCGATCAAGGGATGACCGACATAGGTGCAGGGCGGACCACCGAGCTTGCGAAACGCCTCCGGTTCGAAGGGCAGCAGACCAAGCACATGATCGACATAGGAATGCATCGCGCGCGCCCGGCCCGGCCGCCACGCCCACACCGTCGGCGCGACGTAGTTCACGATCGGGATCGCAGCGTCACGGGCGTGAACGCGTTTGGCCACGCGCTGAGTGAAGTCGGGACTGTCGATGATGACGAGCACGTCCGGCTGCGCCGCAATCACGGCGTCCACGGTCTGCCTGAGCAGCCGCAGAATCTTCGGCAGCTGCTTCAGAACGCCGGTGAACCCCATGATCGAGAGCTCCTCGATCGGGAACAGCGAGACGAGTCCCTCCCCGGTCATGTCGCGGCCGCCGACGCCGGTGAATGCAACGGTGTCGCCGAGCCGCTGGCGCAGCACCTTCATCAGCGGCGCGCCGAGGCGATCGCCGGACTCTTCGGTGGCCACGAGGCAGATCCTGCGGAGGCCCCGGCCTGCCGGCGGCTGCGCCGTCACGCAGTGACGCCCGTGATGAACACGCCGGCGCGATCGGCGGCCGTGACCGTCGCTTGCGGATCGGCCAGCAGGGTGTGGGCCGATGCGACGGCGACGCCGGCGAGGCCGGCCGTGGCGAGACCTTCGACCGTGCGCGGCCCGATGGTCGGCAGGTCGTAGCGGAGGTCTTGGCCGGCCTTCGGCGCCTTCACCAGCACGCCGCGGCCTACGGCAGAGCGGATGCGGCGATCGGTGCGCAGCCGCGCCACGCGGGCCAGCAGCCCGTCGGTGCCCTCGATGTCCTCCAGCGCCACGACGTGACCGTCGATCACGACCACGGCCTGCCCGACATCGAACGGCGCCATCGCCCTGAGCACGGCGAGCCCCTTGGCGATGTCGCCGGTCACGAGATCGTTCGGCCGGCTGCGCGTCAGATGCCCCTCGGGCACGAGCAGGTTGGGCGCGACGTCCTTGACGCCGATCATGTGGAAGCCGTGGCGTTCGAAGATGCGGCCGACGCCCGACAGCAGATGATCGTCGCCGCCGCGGAACGCCGACCAGATGTAGGGCAGCTCACGCAAGGTGCCCCAGTCGAAGCGGATCTCGGAGACCGCGGGGCGCACGAGGTTGCCGATGAACATCAGGTCGCGGACGCCTTCGGCCTTGAGCAGCTTCAGCGCATTGCCGAGCTGGCCGAGGCCGATCCAGTGATGACGGAAGCGGGCCAACGGCTTGGGATCACAGATGCCTTTGAGGGCGAACAGCACCGGCGTCTGCCCGCGCGCAACGATGGCGTCGCCGACCGCGAAGGGCAGCACGCCACCGGCTGCGATCAAGCCGACCGGCGGTGTGGTCTCGCTGGCCTGCCCGCACATGACCGTCAGAGCTCGGTCGGCGCGGATCTGCCGATGTCCGGCAGACACAGCGCGCGGTGGCGGCCTCCGCCGATGAAGGCGAGGATCTCGGCAATCGCCGGATCGTCGCCGGCCATCGGCTGCACCGCCGCGAGGCGGTCGGCGAACACGCCGGGACCGTGGAACAGCTTCTGATAGAAGGCGCGCACGGTGGCGAGCCGCTCGCGGGTGAACTTGCGGCGCTTCATGCCGATGACGTTGAGGCCTTCCAGCGCGGCATACTGGCCGTTGACGAGGCCATAGGGAATGATGTCCCCGCGCACGCCGCAAACGCCGCCGACCATCACGCCATGGCCGATGCGGGTGAACTGATGCACGGCGGAGAGGCCGCCGATATAGACGGCATCGCCGATCTCGACATGGCCGCCGAGCGTCGCCGACGTCGCGAAGATGACGTTGTTGCCGACCACGCAATCATGCGCGACGTGCGCGTTGTTCATGAAGAAGCCGGCGTTGCCGATCTTGGTCAGCCCGCCGCCCTTGGTGGTGCCGATGTTCATCGTCACGCCTTCGCGGAAGGTGTTGCCGGAGCCGATCTCGAGCCGGTGCGGCTCGCCGCGATAGCTGAGATCCTGCGGCGCCCCGCCGAGCACGACGAACGGCGAGATGACGTTGTCGTCGCCGAGCGTGGTGTGGCCCATGATCTGGACGTGGCTGATCAGCTTGCAGTTCGCACCGATCACGACGTTCGGGCCGACGATGCAATAGGGACCGATCACGGTCCCCTCGCCGATGACGGCGTCATCCTCGACGCGGGCGGTGGGATCAATCTTGCTCATCTCAACGCAACCAACTCTCTCGTCGTAAGCTCAGTCGGTCAGCATCGCGCCGACATCGGCCTCGGCGACAACAACGCCGTCCACCTTGGCATCCCCGTGAAACCACCACATCGTCTTGCGGCGGCCGATCGAGCGCATGTGGTACTCGATGGTCTGGCCCGGCAGCACCGGCTTGCGGAACTTGCACTTGTCGATGGTGAGGAAATACACCGCGCGCGGCTTTTCCGTGCCCTCGACCGATTTGATGCCGATGACGCCGGCGGTCTGCGCCATGCCTTCGATCATCAGCACGCCCGGATAGACCGGCCGCTCCGGGAAATGGCCCTGGAAGCACGGCTCGTTGAAAGAGACGTTCTTGACGCCGATGCCGCTGTAGTCGGCCCGGATGTTCTTCACGCGGTCGATCAGCAGAAACGGGTTACGATGCGGCAGCGTCTTCAGAATCTCGTTGATATCGATGTCCGCAAACTTGATGGGTGACTCCTCCATCACTCCCGTCCTTCGTCCCTGCTCGCTGCCTGATCACGTACCAGCCGTTCCACCGCAACGATCTCGCGGAACCACTGTTTGGTCGGCTTGGCGAAGAAGCCGCCCCACCTTCCGTTCGGCGGGATGTCGTCCTTGACGCCGCTCATGGCGGTCACCTGGGCGCCATCGCCGATCGTGAGGTGATTGTTGATACCGACCTTCGCTCCAAGCGCGACGTTGTCGCCGATCGTAAGGCTGCCTGCCAGTCCGATCTGAGCCGCCAGCAGGCAATGTCTCCCGATTGTGACATTGTGGCCGATCTGCACCTGGTTGTCGATTTTGGTCCCCTCGCCGATCACCGTGTCGCGCAGGCTGCCGCGGTCGATCGTCGTACCGGCGCCGACCTCGACGTGATTCTGGATGATCACGCGCCCGGTCTGCGGCACCTTCAGATGGCCGTCGGGACCGAAGAAGATGAAGCCGTAGCCGTCCTGGCCGATGCTGCAGCCGGGATGGATCAGCACGTCATTGCCGATCAGCGCGCATTGGATGACGGTCCGGGCACCGACATTGCAGTCGCGGCCGATCTTGACGTGGGCGCCGATCACGGCGCCGGCGCCGACGATCGTGCCCGAGCCGATCTCGACATGGGCGCCGATCACCGCCAGGGGCTCGACGATCACGCCATCCTCCAGCCGCGCGCTGGGGTCGATGATCGCCTGGGGCGAGACGCCGTCGTCCCCGAACCAGGGTTGCGGGCGCAGCGCATCGGCATGAAACTCGCGCGCCAGCTGTACGAAGGCGCGGAACGGCTGGTTGGCCCTGACGACCGCGACATGCGCCGGCACCCGCGCCTCGAAACGCGGGCTCACGAGACAGGCGCCGGCCTTGGTCCGGGCGAGCTGGTCGGCGTATTTGAGGTTGTCGAAGAACGCCAGATGCATCGGCCCGGCCTCGTCCAGCGAAGCCAGTCCCTTGATCACCTTCTCGCCTTCGGCGGCGTCGACGAGCACCGCATTCGCCTTCGCTGCGATCGCCGCCAGGGTCGTCGAGGGTGGAGGTTGGAAGAAGGTCGGCTGGGCCATCCCGTCACACTCTCAAAAACATCAGAGCCCGGCTCCAGTCTCCCGGAACCGAGCTCTCATCTCTTACACTGGCCGGGTTGGTCGACGCCAACCCGGATTTTTTGGGCTCAAGCTCAGAACGATGTACCGCCGCCGAACCGGAATTCCTGGGTCCGGTCGAACTGACCCTTGGTGAGCGGGATCGCGTAGTCGAAGCGCAGCGGACCGAACGGCGACGCCCACACCAGACCCACACCGACCGAGCTGCGGACCTTGGAGCTGTCGTCGAACTGCAGGCCAAGGCAGGTACCGGCATTGGCCGGGGTGGTCGCCGTGGCACGCGTTGCTCTGATACAGCCGGGCTGGTTGACCTCGCCCGTCAGAGCCCAGTTCGTCGGCCCCTGATAGCCCGACAAGCCACCAGCATCGGCGTAGACCGCGCCCTTCAGGCCAGTTTCCTTGGGCAGGAACCAGAACGGCATCTGCAGTTCGAGCGAAGCGCCCCAGTACTTGGTGCCGCCCAGCGCATCCTGCGTGCCGAACGGATTGATGTCACGCGGACCAATGCCGTTCGGAGCGAAACCACGAACCAGGTTCGGACCCATCTGGAAGTGATCGAGCATGCGCAGCTGCGTGTTGCCGATCTTGTTCAGGATGCCGCCCTGGAGGTGGACGATGCTGACGATGTCCGACACCAGCGGGGTGAAGTACTTCGCATCGAACGCGGTCTTCAGGTACGACACGTCGCCGCCAACACCCGCGAAGTCCTGCTTGAAGTCGACCAGCAGGCCGTCGGTCGGGTTCTTGTTGTTGTCGAGCGTGTTGTAGTTCAGCGTGTAGCCGAGCGCCGAGGTCAGCGTCGCACCCTTCGCCAGCTCCTGGCGGACCGGCAGCGAGGCCTCACCGTCAGAGAAGCACCCGAGGCCACCGGTCGCGGCACCGATCGCCGCCGCCTGCGGGTTGCCGGGATTGGCGTTGATGAACGCCGGGGTCGGGTTGAAGGGCAGCGGGCTGCCGCCACCACCATTGTTACAGTTCGACAGCGTCTGCGGCAGCGTGATCTCCTGGCGGTAGATCGAGTAGCGCAGCTGCAGCGACAGGTCTTCACGCAGCTGGAAGCCGAGGCGCGGGCTGAAGCCGAGCGTCTTGGTGCCGTAGGAGATGAAGTTGTTGGCGAGCTGCTGGCGCTGATAGAGGTCGAGCCCCAGCGCGACCCGGTAGTCGAGCAGATAGGGCTCGACGAAGGACAGCGAGTAGCCGCGGGCGAACTGGCCGTAGGTCACCGACGCCTTGGCGAACAGGCCACGACCCAGGAAGTTGCGCTCGGAGATCGAGACTTCAGCCAGCGCACCGTCGGTCGTCGAATAGCCGCCCGAGATCGAGAAGTCGCCGGTCGACTTTTCCTCGAGGGAGACCACGAGGATGACGCGGTCGCTCGAGGAGCCCGGCTCCGTCGTGATCTTCACGTCCTTGAAGAAGTCGAGGTTCTTCAGCCGGCGCTCGGCACGGTCGACCAGGGCGCGATTGTAGGCGTCGCCCTCGGAGATGTCGAACTCACGGCGAATGACGTAGTCGCGGGTGCGGGTGTTGCCGCGGATGTTGATGCGCTCGATGTAGGTGCGCGGGCCCTCGTCGACGGCGAACACCACCGACACGGTGTGAGCCTCGAAGTTGCGGTCGCCACGCGGACGGACCACGGCGAAGGCATAGCCGCGCCGGGACGCCTCGATCTGCATCTCCTCCACCGACTTCTCGATGTTCTCGACGTTGTAGAGCGAGCCAACCGAGACGCGGGAGTAGCCGCGCAGCGAATTCGGATCCAGCGTCGAAATCGTGGACTGGAAGTCGACGGAGCCAACCCGGTACTGCTGACCCTCTTCGATCTTGAAGGTCACCATGAAGCCCTTGCGCTCGGGATCATACTCGCTGAGCGCGGCGACGACCTGCACGTCGGCATAGCCGTTCTTCAGGTAGAAGCGGCGAATGAGATCGCGATCCGCCTCGACCCGGTCCGGATCGTAGACGTCGCCGGAGCCCAGGAAGCTCAGCAGGTTGGTCTCGCGGGTCTTGATCACGTCCTTCAGGCGATAGGACGAGAAGGCATTGTTGCCGACGAACTCGATCGACTTCACGCCGGTCTTGGCGCCTTCCTCGATCGTGAAGATCAGGTCGACACGGTTGTTCGGCTGCTCGATCATCTCGGGCGTGACGCGCACGTCATAGCGGCCCGACCGGCGATAGATCTCGGCGATTCGCTGAGCGTCGGACTGGACCATCGGCCGCGACAGGGTGCCGCGCGGCTTCGACTGGACTTCGCCCTGGAGCTGCTCGTCCTTGACCTTCTTGTTGCCTTCGAAGGCAACACGGCCGATCACCGGGTTCTCGACGACGGTCACGATCAGCCGGCCGCCCTGGCGGTTGATCTTCACGTCCGAGAACAGACCGGTCTCGATCAGGGCCTTGAGGCCGTCATCGACCCGACCCGCGTCCAGCGTGCCGCCGGGACCCGGCTTGAAGTATGAGCGGATCGTCTCCAGCTCGACACGGCGGTTGCCGACCACTTCGATCGAGTTGACCGTCTGAGCCGCAGCTGGCGACGACACAACCACGCTCGCCACCGGCAAGGCTGCCGTTCCAGCGAACATGATAAAGGCGGCCGCCAAGCCCCCCCGCACCCGCAATCCGAACTTCATGCGCTACGCGCCCTTATTCCGAGGCCGATCCGGTACCCCTACCGAACCGACAGATTCCCATTTGTCGTTCGCTTGTAGCCAATTTGGACCTGACGGCAAACGCCGGATGTCTCCGAATTTTCAAATTCGTTTCAAAACGTTGCCTATCCGCCACGTCGTAAAAACGCCGCGTTCACGAGCCCGCGAGGTGCAGGATGTCGTTATAGGTTGCAAAGACCATGAGCATGAGGACCAGTCCCAGCCCGATTCGGAACCCCATCTCCTGCGCCCGCTCGGACAGCGGACGGCCGCGCACGGCCTCGAACCCGTAAAACAGCAGGTGTCCGCCATCGAGCAGCGGCACCGGGAACAGGTTGAGCAGGCCGATCGAGACCGAGATCATCGCACACCAGTTGACCAGCACCTGGAACCCGAGGCTCGCCGCCTGCCCCGAAAGCTGGGCAATCCGGATCGGGCCGCCGAGGTCGCCGGCATTGCCGCTTCCGGCGAACAGGGACCCGATGAACTTGAAGGTCGTGGTGATGATGAACCAGACCTGCTCGAAGCCGAACTTGATCGATTCGAGGAACCCGACCGGGATCGCCCGCGATTCGTCCGGCTTGGCGTTGTACTGGATGCCGAGGACGCCGATTCGGTGACTGTTCCCGAACGTGTCCTTGCGCTCCTGGAGCGCCGGCGTGGCTTTCAGGGTGATTTCGGAGCCGTCACGCTTGATCAGGAAGGTCAGCTCGGTGCCGGCGTTGACGGAGACGATGCGCTGCATGTCGCCGAACGTCTCGATCGAGCGGCCATCGATGGCGGCGATCACGTCACCGGTCTTGAACCCGGCGGCGGCCGCGACGCTGTCCGGCTGCACGGCGTCGACCCGCGGCGTGGTGTTGGGCTTGCCGAAATACAGCGCCATGCCGGCGAAGATGATCACGGCCAGGATGAAATTGGCGATCGGACCGGCCGCCACGATCGCCGCGCGCTGGCCGACCGTCTTGTGATGGAAGCTGTCGGCGCGCTCCTCGGCCGTCATCTTGGCGAGCGCCTCGGTCGACGGGGTGGACGCCTCGGATTCGTCGCCGAAGAACTTCACATAGCCGCCGAGCGGAATGGCGGAGATCTTCCAGCGCGTGTTGTGCCGGTCGTTGAAACCGATCAGTTCCGGACCAAATCCGAGCGAAAACGTTAAGACCTTCACGCCGCACCAGCGCGCGACCAGGAAGTGGCCGAGCTCGTGGAAGAACACCACGATCGTCAGCACGAACAGGAAGGGGATGATGGTGCCGAGCAGGCCGCTGCTCAACGTATTGAAAATGTGGTGGAAAAATTCGGTCATCCGACTACCTTCCCGCGGGCCGTCGGCCCGTCCAACCCTCTAAGATGCTTTTGCGGCGATTTCAGGCAAGAGGGCCGCAGCTCTTTTTCGAGCGTCATGGTCAATGGCGATCGCATCGTCAGCCGAGCTGAGCGGTGCCAAATTACCCGAACGCGTCCAATGCTCGAGCGTCGCCTCGACCAGCCGGGCGATCGCGCCGAATCGAATCTTTCCGGCGATGAAGGCAGCCACCGCGATCTCGTTCGCCGCGTTGAACACCGTCGTCGCACCCCGGCCGGTGCGCAGCGAATCATAGGCCAGCCGCAGCCCGGGGAACCGCTCGAAATCGGGCGCCTCGAACGTCAGCGTGCCGATCTTGGCGAGATCGAGCCGCGCCGAGGGGCCCTTGATGCGCTCCGGCCAGCCGAGGCAATGCGCGATCGGGATGCGCATGTCGGGCGCGCCGAGCTGGGCGACCACCGAGCGGTCGGAGAATTCGACCATGCCGTGGACGATCGACTGCGGGTGGACCAGCACGTCGATCTCGTCCGGTGACAGCGCGAACAGATAGGACGCCTCGATCACCTCGAGGCCCTTGTTCATCATCGAGGCCGAATCGATCGTGATCTTCTGCCCCATGCTCCAGTTCGGATGCTTGAGCGCCTGCGCCAGCGTCGCCTGCTCGATATCCGCAGGCGCCCAGGTGCGGAACGGTCCGCCGGAAGCCGTGATGATCACGCGAACCAGTTCCTCGCGATTGCCGGAGGACAGGGCCTGGAACAGCGCATTGTGTTCCGAATCGGCGGGCAGGATGCAGGCGCCGGCCTGTGCGGCGCGCTCCATGAAGAAATCGCCGGCGCAGACGAGGCATTCCTTGTTGGCGAGCGCGACGGTCGCGCCGCGATCGACGGCGGCCAGCGCCGGCTTCAGGCCGGCGGCGCCGGACACTGCGGCCATCACCCAGTCGGCGGGACGCGCGCCGGCCTCGATGATGGCGCTCTCCCCTGCCCCGCACTCGATTCCCGTGCCGGCGAGGGCCTCGCGCAGTTCGGCGAGTCGCGCGGGATCGGCGACCGCGACGAAGCGGGGATTGAACTCGCGGGCGAGCTTGGCCAGTCCCTCGACGTTGCTGTTGCCGGTCAGCGCCTCGACCCGGTAGCGCTCCGGGGCGCCGCGCAGCAGGTCCATGGTCGAATCGCCGATCGAGCCGGTGGCGCCGAGCACGGTGATGCTGCGCACGTCAGTCGTTTCGGCCTTGTTGTTCCGCAATGGCACTGCGCTCATGTTCTCACCAAAGATCTCGACCGACGCGCCGCGCGCGCCGGTCACCAAACCAGAAGACCGCGGCCGACGCCGTCCAGGCCGCCGCGCAGCAAACCCACCACAGCCGCGAACACGATCGCGGCGACATAGCCGTCCAGGCGGTCCAGTAGGCCGCCATGGCCGGGAATGATGTGACTTGAATCCTTGACGCCGAAGTGCCGCTTGACCGCGGACTCCGCGAGATCGCCGAGTTGCGACACCACCGACAGCACAGCCGCCACGGTCAGCATCGCAAGCACGCCGCCGGCACCTGCCAAAGACCAGCCCATCGCGGCGACCAGGCTCGCAGCGAAGCCGCCGATCGCGCCGGCCCAGGTCTTGTTCGGACTGATCCGCGGCGCCAGCCTCACGCCGCCGATGCTGCGTCCGGCGACATAGCCGCCGATATCGCTGGCCCAGACGACGAGGAAAACCAGCACCAGCGCGTGCCAGCCCTGCTGCTGGTCGAAACGCACCAGCACCGAGGCGAGCTCGGCGCCCGCGGCATAGACAAAGCCCGCCGCGCCCCAAAGCCGACGGCCGGCTGCGAGGGCCGCAACCGCAACGAGGCCGAGCGCGAGCACGACCACGGCAAAGTCGATCAGGCCGAATGCGCAGCAAATACCCGCTATCGCGATGGCGAGTGCGCCTGACGTGCCGACGCTGACCGTGCGGACCTCGCCGATCACCATCAGCCATTCGAGATATAGCCCGACCGCGACGACCGTCACCAAGGCGGTCCAGAACGCGCCGCCGGCATAGGCTGCGCCCAGCGCCAGCGGCACCAGCACGAGGGCGGCCGCGATCCGCATCACGAGATTGCTCGGACCCGCCTTCTTCGCCCGCGCGGCGTCATCGCGCTGCGCGGGATCAGCGGCGTCTCCGGCGGTTGCGGTCTCGGGATGGGTCACGAGGCGGTTTTCGCCACGAGGCCGCCGAAGCGGCGTTCACGCCGGCCGAACTCGGCGATCGCGCCTTCGAGTGCCGCCTTGTCGAAATCGGGCCAATGCTGGGGCACGAATACCAGCTCGCTATAGGCCGCCTGCCACATCAGGAAGTTCGACAGCCGCTGCTCGCCGCTGGTGCGAATGATCAGATCGGGATCGGGAATGTCCGGCGCATCGAGATAGCAGCCGATCGCGTCGGCATCGATAGAGCCCGGGTCACGCCGTCCCTCGGCAACCTCGCGTGCGAGACGCTGCGCCGCGCGTGCGATCTCCTGGCGCGAGCCGTAATTGAAGGCGACCACGAGCGTCAGCTTGGTGTTGGAACGCGTCAGCTCCTCGGCCTCGCTGAGCAGCGCGCAGATGTCGGGCTCGAGTCCGTCGCGCTCCCCGATCACGCGCACACGCACGCCGTCGCGGTGCAGGGTGGCGAGGTCGTTGCGGATGAAGCGGCGCAACAGGCCGAAGAGATCTCCGATCTCGCTCGCCGGCCGCGACCAGTTCTCCGATGAAAACGAGAAGATCGTGAGATAGCGGATGCCGAGCTCATCACAGGCGCGCACCACGCGGCGCAGCGCCTCGACGCCGCGGCGATGCCCCTCTGCGCGCGGCAGACCGCGTGCCGCAGCCCAGCGGCCGTTGCCATCCATGATGATGGCAACATGCGCCGGTCCGTCGGACCGGTCCGGCGCCTCCGTCACCGGGGCCGCGGCTTTGGACATCAAGTGCATCCTTCAGACGGTGAGGATTTCCTTTTCCTTCGCCGCCAGCAGCTGGTCGATCTCCGAGATCACGCTGTCGGTCGCCTTCTGCACGTCGCCGGCGAAGCGCTCCTGATCGTCCTCGGACATCTCGTGATTCTTCTCGAGCTTCTTCAGCGTATCGAGACCGTCGCGGCGCACGTGGCGGACGGCGACACGGGCCTGCTCGGCATATTTGTGCGCGACCTTGACCAGCTCCTTACGGCGCTCCTGGTTGAGCTCGGGAATGCGCAGCCGGATCACCTGCCCTTCGGTCGCCGGCGACAGGCCGAGGTTGGAATCGACGATCGCCTTCTCCACCGCCTTGACCATGGAGCGGTCCCACACCTGCACCGAGAGCAGACGCGGCTCGGGCACCGACACGGTCGCGAGCTGGTTGAGCGGCATGTGCGAGCCATAGGCCTCGACCTGGACCGGCTCGACCATCGACGCCGAAGCGCGGCCGGTGCGCAGGCCGCCGAGCTCGTGCTTCAGCGCCTGGGTCGCGCCCTGCATGCGGCGCTTCAGCTCGTTGAGGTCGAAATTGCCCGTGCTCATACGCTTTCCTTTCCTGCAACCCGGGGCTCTCTGGCCGGTTCTGCCGGACCTTTGGAAGGCCTGCGGCCGGCTTATCCGACTCCCGGACGAATTCCTGTTTCGGTTACGCTTCTACCGCAGCCGCCGGACCGGTCCAACACCGGCCGCGGACGGTGTCGCGCTCACCCCGCGACGACGGTGCCGCGCCCTTCGCCGCGCAACATCGCGCCGATGGCGCCGGGCTCGGCAATGGAGAATACAATGATAGGCAGCGATGTTTCCCGGGCAAGCGCGAAGGCCGTGGCGTCCATGACCTTGTAGCCGCCCTCGATGGCCTGGGAATGCGTCAACCGCTCGAACCGTTTCGCCGCCGGATCCTTCTTCGGATCGGCGCTGTAGACCCCGTCGACATTGGTGGCCTTCAGCACCGCCTGGGCGCTGATCTCGGCGGCGCGCAGCACGGCGGTGGTGTCGGTCGTGAAATAGGGATTGCCGGTGCCGCCGCCGAGCACGACGATGCGCCCTTCCGCGAGCGCCTTGTGCGCTGCAGCGCGTGTGAACAGCTCGCAGACCTGCGGCATCACGAAGGCCGACAGCGCCACCGCCGGCGCTCCCTTGCGCTGCAAGGCCGCCTCCAGCGCCAGGCTGTTCATGACCGTGGCCAGCATGCCCATGGTGTCGCCGGTCGCGCGCGAGACGCCCTGTGACGACACCTCGACGCCACGCACCATGTTGCCGCCGCCGACAACGACGGCGATCTCGATGCCGAGCTTTTGAGCTGAAATCAGGTCGTCGGCAATGCGATCGACGGTCGGTTGGTCGATGCCGAAGGAATGGCTGCCTGCGAGATACTCGCCGGACAGCTTGACCACGACGCGACGATAGACCGGCTCAGCCATGTGCCAATGCTCTCCTATCCCGCGCGTTGAGATCCGGCGCGAAGGCCGCGCCGGATCGTGACCGTTCTCAGTCGTTACTTTTTGCCGCTGGCGGCGGCGACTTCGGCGGCGAAGTCGGTCTCTTCCTTCTCGATGCCCTCACCGAGGGCATAGCGCACGAAGCCAGCCACCTTGATCGGGCCGCCGACCTTGCCTTCGGCTTCCTTCAGCGCCTGAGCGACCGACTTGCCGCTGTCATGGATGAAGGCCTGCTCGAGCAGCGTGACTTCCTTGTAGTAGGTCTTCAGGCCGGACTCGACGATCTTCTCGATCACGTTTTCCGGCTTGCCCTGCTGACGATACTTGTCGGCGAGCACGTCCTTCTCGCGCTTGACGAGCTCCGGGTCGAGACCGGCGGCATCGATCGCCTGCGGGTTGGCGGCTGCGACATGCATCGCGAGCTGACGGCCGAGCACCGCGAGCTCGTCGGTCTTGCCCGGCGACTCCAGCGCAACGATCACGCCGAGCTTGCCGGCGCCCTCGACCACGGCACCATGGACGTAGCTCGACACCACGCCTTCGCTCACTTCGAGCGCAGCCGCGCGGCGCAGCGTCTGGTTCTCACCGATGGTCGCGATCGAATCGGCGATCGCGGCCTCGACCGTGATGCTGCCGACCTTGGCGGCCTTGATCTTCTCCACGTCGGCGCCGACGTCGAGCGCGACCTGGGCGATCATCTTGACCAGGCCCTGGAAGTGCTCGTTGCGCGCCACGAAGTCGGTCTCCGAGTTGACCTCGACGACCACGCCCTTCTTGCCCGAGGTCAGCGCGCCGATCAGGCCCTCGGCCGCGACGCGGCCGGCCTTCTTGGCGGCCTTCGACAGGCCCTTCTTGCGCAGCCAATCCTGCGCGGCCTGCATGTCGCCGCCGTTCTCGGTGAGAGCGGCCTTGCAATCCATCATGCCCGCGCCGGTCGACTCGCGCAGGTCCTTCACCATCGCTGCGGTGATATTCGCCATTGTTGAACGTCCTTTTGCCTGTCCAAAGCGCGACGCAGCGGATGGCTCTTCGCCGTCCGCTGCCAGGAAAACCCTATCTCAGTCGCGATGGCCGGCGTGCGACGCCGGCCAGATTCGTGTCGTCTCGTCTTAGGCGTCGGCCAGCGACTTGGCCTGGGCGACCCAGGCATCGGCCCGGCTCGGCAGACCGACTTCTTCGCCGATCTGGTGGGCCGTGTCGTGGTTGAGCTCGGCGAGCTGCCAGAAGTGGAAGATGCCGAGATCGTTCAGCTTCTTCTCGATCGCACCGGACACGCCGGTGAGCTTCTTCAGGTCGTCGGCCGTGCCGCGCGGACCCGGCAGCCCCTGGAAGGTCGAGGCGGATGCAGCCGGGAGATCCTCTTCCAGCGGCGCGGCGGACGCGCCGACGTCGATGCCGAGTTCGCCCTGGGCGCGCGAGATGCCGTCGATGGCGGCGCGCGCGATCAGGTCGCAATACAGCGAGATGGCGCGGCCGGCGTCGTCATTGCCCGGGACCACATAGGTGATGCCCTTCGGATCGCAATTGGTATCGACGATCGCGGCGACCGGAATGTTGAGGCGCTGGGCCTCCTGGATCGCGATGTCTTCCTTGTTGGTGTCGATCACGAAGATCATGTCGGGCAGACCGCCCATGTCCTTGATGCCGCCGAGCGAGCGGTCGAGCTTGTCGCGCTCGCGCTGCAGGGTCAGGCGCTCCTTCTTGGTGTAGGAGTTCGCCTCGCCCGAGGACAGCACCTCGTCGAGATGACGCAGGCGCTTGATCGACGCCGAGATCGTCTTCCAGTTGGTCAGCGTGCCGCCGAGCCAGCGCGAATTGACGAAATACTGCGCGCAGCGCTTGGCCGCGTCGGCGACATTGTCCTGCGCCTGGCGCTTGGTGCCGACGAACAGGATGCGGCCGCCCTTGGCGACCGTGTCGCTCACCGCCTGCAGCGCCGTGTGCATCAGCGGCACGGTCTGGGCGAGGTCGATGATGTGGATGTTGTTGCGGCTTCCGAAAATGAAATCGGCCATTTTCGGATTCCAGCGGTGAGACTGGTGACCAAAGTGCACGCCAGCTTCGAGCAGCTGGCGCATGGTGAATTCAGGCAACGCCATTTGGATATTCTCCGGTTGATTCCTCCGGAAGCGCGTGAGCAAAAACGGGCCGTTCGGCCCGGCTTGCCACCGGACGCCCTCTAGGAGAGCCAAGTTTCCGTGTGAGATGGCGCGCTATATAGCCGGATTTTGGCGCAACGCAAGGAAAATGGACCTATTCGGCCTGCAGAAGCTCCGCCATGGCGGTCCGGGCCTGGCTTTCCTGGAGGGGGACGAGGTCGACGGGCCCCTTGTTATCGGCGCCGGCCGAGGCGGCAGCCATGACGCCCGCACCGACCAGCCCGAACATGATCGCACCGCCCTGCATCGCTCGGGAGCGCTCACTGGGCTTGATCGAGAAGAAATAGGTTTTCCCAGACTCGGTGTTGAAATCGAGCACCGTCTCGCCGGGAAACAGGATCTGGGTCGCGGTGAGGTGGTGCGGGCCTGCAGGACGATCGACATAGGCGTAGGTGCCCGGCAGCAGCCGATTCAAGGCAATGCCATCGACCTTGGCGTCGCAATTGGTCCGTTCGAGCCAGGAATCCTTCAGGCTCATGATGACGATCCGGGAATGGCCGGGCCGCGGCGCACCGATCTTCTGCGAGACAACCGCGTATTCCGTTCCTTCCCTGCCGGTCACACACCCTGTTACCAACAGAGCCAGTCCCATTCCCACAAACGCCCGTCGTTCCATTTGACGCCCCCCGTAAATCCCCGGAAGCGAGGCTATGACGGGAACCCGGGAACTTTCAAGGCCGGGAACGCAGACAGTGGAACTGTGCTCAGCGCTCCACACCGGCCGGCTTCAGCTCGGCCCGGTCAGCGTCGAGCTTCGCCTTCATGCGCTCGAGATCGTCGAAGAAGGCCTGCTGCTCGCGGAGCGGGACCAGGCGCAAGGCGGGCGGCATCAGCACGTGGCTGACATTGGGGCGGCCCGAATTGGCGAACGCCTCCGAGCGCTGCAGGGACTGGACCGCAATGGCGACCACGAGCAGGACGGCGACCACGACACCTTTGGCGATCAGATGGGTGCGCCCGACCTCGCGCAGGTGCAGGAAGCAGGCCGTTGCGAGAACGATCCAGGCGACGACGTAGCCGTAGGTGAAAACGGTGGTCCAGGTCAGGGCGAAGGACGCGATCTGCGCGAACTCGCTATAGAACCAGAATGCGACCAGACCCGCCTCAGCGATCAGCAGATGACGTAGGAAGTGCGATCGTCCGGAAAACAGCCGTGCGAGCAGCGCCCATATGCCCACCCATGCGAGGACGACGCCGATCAGCGTCAGCATCGGCACGAGATAGTCGGACAGATGCGGCTCGGAGGTCTGCGCGAACCAGACCAGGATTCCGTTGAGCGCCAGCAGAACGGCGCCCAGTGTAATCGCAGCGACGACCGGCAGCGCGCTGCGCTCCGAGCCCACGAGCCGCTCCGGCTCGACCGCATGGGCGGCGTCGCGAACCCGCAGCAGCGTCTGGCCAATCCGGATCGGCTTGCTGCCGTCGAGGACGAGCTGCGGCTTGCGGCTCTTGCTGCGGTCGAGATAGAGACCGTTGGCGCTGCCGAGATCCTCGGCGACGAGACGGCCCTCGCCATCACGGAAGATGCGAACGTGGCGCGCCGCGACGAAGGGATCGTCGAGGATGACATGATTGTCGTAGCCGCGGCCGATGTGGATCTCGGCCGCATCGACCCGGAAGCGGCCGGCGACGTCGCGATGCTTGGACAGGATCTCGATCCAGATCATCGGGCGACCTGCAGCCGTTCGAGGAAGCTCTTGCCGAGCCGCAACGCGTCGTCATAGGCGATCGCCTGCAGATTGAGCCGCGACACCAGCGCTTCATCGGCATGGTCCTGCGTCACCGCAACCAGCACGACGTCATAGAGTCCGTCGAACTCGCGATAGCCTTGCGCGCACCACATCACCCGCAACGGCGGATGATCCGCCGCCGGCGCGAGGCCGACGAAATCCTCGTGGCAATGCTGCGGCGTGTACCATTTGCGGAACGAGCCGCCCATGGTGAGGCGCGGCTGCGCCAGTTGCGTCAGCACGGTTGCGAACTGGAATTGATTGAGATCGATCGACTTGGCGTAGGAGTGATTGACCTCGACCGTGCCGGTGTTGAGATCGGAGGCGACATACACGCTCGCCTCGGCCTTGCAGCTCGTCGAATTGATGCTGGCGCGCGGCTTCGGCGAGGCGCCGGCATTGGTGCTGGCCCAGCATTCGAACCACCCTGCCCGCGTTTCCGGCGCCTGATAGGAGCCGAACACGCGGTCGCGAAAACCCTCGTCGCCGAGAGATTTGTAGAGCGCGCCGCGCCAGCTCGCGAGCTGTGCGATCACGTCCTTGCGCAGGTCGCTGGCGGCGGGCTTGGCATCCTTGCCGCGCGCGAGCAGCGCGGCGGCGAAACGTGCCGGCACCAGAAAGCTGATCAGCTGGCCACCGCGCCGCGTGGCGACGTTGATGCCGACGACCTGTCCCTGCGCGTTCACCGCGGGGCCGCCGCTCATGCCGGGATTGAGCGCACCGGTGAAGTGGATGTGATCATTGTAGCTGTGCTCGACCAGACCGTTATAGGTGCCTTCGATGATGGTGAAGCCGAGATCGAGCGGATTGCCGAGCGAATAGAGCCGCTCGCCTTTCGGCAGACTGCCGTCCAGCGCGGCCTTATCGAAGGTGAAGAACGGCGCATTCTGCTTGTCGACACGAACGAGCGCGAGATCATTCGGCAGGTCGACGGCGAGCAGCGTCACCGCGCCCTGCGTGCCGTCGGCGCCGGTGTATTCGAGCCGGTACGTCTTCGGCTCGAGCGCCGCATCCGAGACGACGTGGTAGTTGGTGATCGCAAGCCCGTCGTCGGAGACCAGGAAGCCGGAGCCGGTCGAGGTCTGGCGGCCGGCGTCGGCCAGCAGCGTGCGGATCTGCAGCAGGCGCGGCGGCGCCGAGGCGTAGACGGTTTCGGCGCCGGGCAGCGCCTGGGCGCCGGCGGGTGTCGGCAAGGCCGTCATTGCCGAACTGCAAAGGGCGGCCAGGATTGCGCTTTGCCACAGCAGCGCGCGCACCGTCCGAACAAACGCTGAAATCAATGATGCCCCCGCAACAGGTCGTCGGCTGCCGACGTCCTGCGCCCACGATCGATCAGTCCGGCGAACCGGCCAATATCGAAAACGGGCCTGCGATGCAACGCCCGCGCCGCCGCAGCGGCGCGGGTCCGCTCAGCAATGCGGCACGTTCGGCGGACACTTCTTGCCCGGCGCCTGTGGCGGAGGTCCGGCAGGCCGCGCCATCGGCGGCGGCCCAGGCGGCCGTGCCATGGCCATCGGCGGCGGGCTCGGCCGCGCCATCTGTGGCGGCGGTGCTGGCCGCGCCATCTGCGGCGGCGGAGCTGGCCGTGCCATCTGTGGCGGCGGGCTCGGACGCGCCATCTGCGGCGGTGGGCTTGGTCGTGCCATCTGTGGCGGCGGGCTTGGTCGTGCCATCTGTGGCGGCGGGCTTGGCCGCGCCATCTGCGGCGGCGGGGTTGGCCGTGCCATTTGCGGCGGGGCGCGGCGCTCGACCCGGTCGGGCACGGGCGGCTCGATCCGCGGCCGGGCTTCCGGTCCACGTGGGCTCGATGTCGGCGGCGCCGGGCGATCGGCCCGCTCTCCCGGCCTCACGGCGGGTGCCGGCAGGCCACCAGGCGTGCGGTTCGCTTGAACGCCGGAGGCCGGCTCGCGCGCGGGCGGTGTCGTTGCGGTGATCGCGGGCCGCCCAACCTGTCCCGGGGTGGGCGACGCGACGGCAGGCGCGGTCGGATTCGCAACGTTTCCGGGAACAGGCGGGCCGCCCCTGCCCGGTACCGGAAGCGGATTGGACGTATTAGGCGCCATCAAGCCCACTCCCCCGGGGCCCGGCCGGCCCGGGGCATTGGGCAGTGCGGTGGGGGTCACAGTCGCGGCGGGTCCAATGGACGGAGCACTTCCAGGGCCTCGGCCGCCCGGCACCATCGGCGCTCCCGGAACGGGAGCCTTGCCCTGCTGAATGAGCGAGGCGCGCTGCAGCGCTGCGGGCGGCAAAGATGGTGTGACGACGGGCGCAGTCGCAGGTGTCGGCGTGGAAGGACCGCCCGGCCCTACGGGGCCGGCCGGCGCTGCCGGCCCCACGACCGGACGATTGATGACCGTGTTGATCACCGTGGTGTTGTGGATGTTCTGGTAGATGATGTTGTTCGGCGGCGGCACGACGATCGCCGGCGGCTGCACATAGACCGGGATCGGCACGAACACGGGACGAGGCAGGATGAACACCCCGACCGGCGCGTAGGGCGGCGCAAGATCGACGAATTCAGGCGGCGGTGGCGGAAGGATGTACACCGGCGGGGGCGGCGGCGGCACGAAGCCGAAGTCGGGATCCGAGAACAGCAGCACCGGCCGATCGACATAGACCACCTCGTCCGGCGGCGGCGGCGGCACGTCGTATTCGATCATGGCGAACGTCGCCGGCGGGTCCGGCGGCGCCGACAGAACCGCCAGCCGCCGACGCGCATCAGCGGCATGCGCGCCATTGGGATAACGCCTCAGATACGACCAATACGCCTCGGGGCTGTCGGCGCGGTAGGTCCGCCGCCAGGTGAGCGCCTCGCGGCGCGCGGCGACGATGGCGCGCACGCGCCGCGCCAGCGGATCGCTCGGATAGGCCGCGATGAAATCCTCGTAGCCCTGCAGGCTGTCGCGCTCGAGCGCGGCGGTGTAGGCCTCCTGCACGGGCAGATCGCGAATCGGCCGTGCGCGCAAAGCTGCCGTCTGCTCGGCGGACGCCTGCGGGGCCGGCGCGTCCGGCGCCCGATCGAAGAAGGTGAAGGCCGTCTGGATCTTCTGGGCATCCCACGGCACCTGGGCGCCCTTGGTCGCCTCGTTGACCCGCAGCCGTAAACGATCGAACACGTCCGGCAGCTGCAGTCCTCCGGTTCGGATCATCTCCGCCAGCGACTGCGCGTAGATGCCGTAGGAGCCGGTCTCAGCCGGCGCAATCGTGCCTGGCGCCGCATTGAAGGCGATCAGCATCTTGTTGTCGGGTTCGACCAGCGCGAGCCCGCCCGCAATCGCCGGCCCGCTGGTGATGAAGGGCTGCTGGCGAGCCGCGTCCAACACGACGATACTTGCCTTCACCGGTGTCGCAGCAAGCTGTCGGGTGTAGTCGCTGAGGCGCAGGCCCTCGGTCGGAATGTCGACGTCGCTGGCGATATTGGCATCCACCGGGATGAAATAGTTCTCGCCGGCGAGCTGCATGCCGTAGCCTGCCAAATAGACCATCGCGACGGTGTTGTCGTCGGCCGACTGGGCCTTGTGAATGAAATCGCGGAAGCTCTTTCTCAGCGTATCCGCGTCGAGATCCCGCGCCCCGACCACGTCGAAGCCCGCCGCCTGCAGCGTCTGCGCGATCAGGCCGGCGTCATTAGCTGCGGTGGCCAGCTGACCTTTCGCATAGGCGCCGTTGCCGATCACCAGCGCGATGCGCTTCTCTGGACCCGGCTGTTGCGCTGCGGCAGGCCGCGACCCGGCGTTCAGCGCCATCAGGCAAAGCGAGACGCCGAAGAGGATGGTGAGGTTGATCTTGACCAGGCGCATGACGGTTCCAGCCCTTTCGAGGCACATGCCGCGGATTCAGCGGGACGATGGCTGAACCGCGGTTGAACAGAGGCGTTCCGTTCAGCCCGCGCGCAGCTTTTTTATCGGTAAGATCGACGCGGACGATGAATTCAGCAAACGGCAACCGCCGATTACAATTGCTGAACGTCGACCACGCCGGTCACCGCTTTGATCGCACCTGCGATTTGTGGCGAAACCTTGAAGCGGCCGGGCAGCTTCATTTCCACCTCGGTCTCCAGATCGAGCATCATCACCAGGGACACCTCGCCCTCGCCGGCGGTGGCGCGGGGCGCCAGCGGCGGCGCGGCGCTCTTGGCCAACGCCCCATTGCCATTGGCCGCGGCGCCGTCGCCCTGCAGCCGCTTGACGATGGAATCGAGCGGCTTGGTGTCGCGCAGGAAGATGCGCAGGCCGCGCTGAGTCTTGGCGGCGGCATCGTCGAGCGGCTCGGCATGCAGCACGCGGGCGCGCACGTCCTCGCCCTGCAGCTCGGCGCCGAGCTGCAGCAGCACGGCAGCACCCGGCTCGAGCACGTCGCGGTATTGCGCGAGTCCTTCGGAGAACAGCACGGCCTCGAAATGGCCGGTCGGATCCGACAGGCCCATGATGCCCATCTTGTTGCCGGTCTTGGTCCGGCGTTCCATTCGCGACACAACGGTCGCCGCGACCTTGCCGGCGGTGGCGCCGGTCTTCACTGCGCGGGAGAATTCCGCCCAGCTCTGCACCCGCAGCCGCTTCAGCGCCGCGGCGTAGTCGTCGAGCGGATGGCCGGACAGGAAGAAGCCGATCGCATCATATTCGCGGCGCAGGCGCTCGGCCGGGAGCCAGTTCTCGATGTTCGGCAGGATGATCGCCGGCGCATCGGCGGCATTACCGAACATGTCATTCTGCCCTGACGTGGCGGCCTCGTTGGCGCGCTGGCAGGCGGCGACGATGGCGTCAGCGCCGGCGAACACGCGAGCGCGGTTCTTGTCGAGACAATCGAAGGCGCCGGCCGCGGCCAGCGTCTCGATGATGCGCTTGTTGATCGCGCGCGGACTGACGCGGCTGGCGAAATCGGCGAGCGAGGTGAACGGGCCCCCCTTGTTGCGGGCCTCGACGATCATCTCGATCGCCTGCGGGCCGACGCCCTTCAGCGCGGCGAGCGCGTAGAAGATGGTGTTGCCGCTAACCTCGAAGGTCGGTCCCGAGCGATTGATCGACGGCGGCTCGACCTTGATGCCGAGGCGCTGCGCCTCGGAGCGGAATTCCGACAGCTTGTCGGTGTTGTTGAGATCGAGCGTCATCGACGCCGCGATGAACTCCACCGGATAATGCGCCTTCATGTAGGCGGTGTGGTACGACACCAGCGCGTAGGCGGCGGCGTGCGACTTGTTGAAGCCGTAGTCGGCGAACTTGGCCAAGAGGTCGAAGATGGTGTCGGCCTGGTCCTTCGGCACGCCGTTCTTGACGGCGCCCTCGACGAAGCGGACGCGCTGCTTGTCCATCTCGGCGCGGATCTTCTTGCCCATGGCGCGGCGCAGCAGGTCGGCTTCGCCGAGCGAGTAGCCCGACATCTGCTGCGCGACCTGCATCACCTGCTCCTGGTAGATGATGACGCCGAAGGTCTCCTTCAGAATCGGCTCCAGGATTGGATGCAGATATTCCGGCTCCTCCTCGCCATGCTTGCGGGCGCAGTAGGTCGGGATGTTGGCCATCGGGCCCGGGCGATACAGCGCCACAAGCGCGATGATGTCCTCGAAGCGGTCGGGGCGCATGTCGATCAGCGCCCGCCGCATGCCCTGACTTTCAACCTGGAACACGCCGACCACATCGCCGCGCGCCAGCATCTGGTAGCTCGGCGCGTCGTCGATCGGCAAGGTGGCGAGATCGACGTGGATGTCGCGCTGCTTCAGCAGCTTCACCGCGACGTCGAGCACGGTCAGCGTCTTCAGGCCGAGGAAGTCGAACTTCACGAGCCCGGCCGGCTCGACCCACTTCATGTTGAACTGGGTGACCGGCATGTCCGATTTCGGATCGCGATACATCGGCACCAGCTCGCTGAGCGGCCGGTCGCCGATGACGATGCCCGCGGCGTGGGTCGAGGCGTGGCGCGTCAGGCCTTCGAGGCGCATCGCGATGTCGAAGGCGCGCGCCACGACCGGATCCTCGTCGCGAAACGCCTGCAGCTTCGGCTCGCCCTCGATGGCGGCGGCGAGAGTCACGGGTGCGGCCGGATTCTGCGGCACCAGCTTCGTCAGCTTGTCGACCTGCCCATAAGGCATCTGCAGCACGCGGCCGACGTCGCGCAGCACGCCGCGCGCCTGTAGCGTACCGAAGGTGATGATCTGCGCGACCTGGTCGCGGCCGTAGCGCTGCTGCACGTAGGAGATCACCTCGCCGCGGCGATCCTGGCAGAAGTCGATGTCGAAGTCCGGCATCGACACGCGCTCGGGATTGAGGAAGCGCTCGAACAGCAGCGCGAAGCGCATCGGGTCGAGGTCGGTGATGGTAAGCACCCAGGCCACCAGCGAGCCTGCGCCCGAACCGCGGCCCGGACCGACGGGGATGCCGTGCGCCTTGGCCCATTTGATGAAGTCCGACACGATCAGGAAGTAGCCCGCGTACTTCATGCGCATGATGACGTCGAGCTCGAAGGCGAGCCGCTTCTGATAGTCCTCCTCGGTCATGCCCGGCGCCATGCCGTGCACCTTCAAGCGGCGCTCGAGGCCCTCCTCCGCCTGCCGCTTCAGCTCGGCCGCTTCGGCGCTGGCAGCGTCCACGGCGTCGCTGCCGCTGGCGCCGACCGTGAAGAACGGCAGGATCGGCTTGCGCGTGCGCGGCCGGTACGAGCAGCGCTCGGCGATCTCCACCGTCGAGGCCAGCGCCTCCGGAATGTCGGCGAACAGCACGGCCATTTCCGCGCGCGTCTTGAAGCGGTGCTCGGGCGTCAGCTGCACGCGCTCGGTGTCGGCGATGAGATGGCCGCCGGCGATGCACAAGAGGGCGTCGTGCGCCTCGTAGTCGTCCGTGCTCGCGAAATACGGCTCGTTGGTCGCAACCAGCGGCAGGCCCTTGTCATAGGCGATGTCGATCAGCCCGCCTTCGACGCGGCGCTCGCGCTCGGTGCCGTGGCGTTGCAACTCGATGTAGAGGCGGTCGCCGAACTGGCTCGCCAGCCGCTCGCACCGCTGCGCTGCGAGCGCTGCCATGTCGTGCTGGAGCGCGAGCGAGATCGGCCCGTCCGGTCCGCCCGTCAGCGCGATCAGGCCCTCGACGCCTTCCGTGAGCCAGTCGAACTTGATGTGTGGCGCCTGATGCGTCGGCGTCTCCAGGAAGGCCCGCGAGTTCAGCCGCATCAGATGCCGGTAGCCCTCCTCCTTCGCCGCCAGCAGGACGATTCGCGAGGGCTGCGCGACTGCGCCCGCATTGCGGGCGTTGGGGTCCATGTCGCCGAAATCGATCGCCAGCTCGCAGCCGGCGATCGGCTGGATGCCATAGCCCGCCATCTTGTCGGAGAATTCGAGCGCACCGAACATGTTGTCGGTGTCGGTCAGCGCCAGCGCCGGCTGGCGGTCGGACTTGGCGAGCTCGCCGAGCTTGGCGATCTTGATCGAGCCCTTCAGCAGCGAATAGGCGGAATGGACGTGGAGATGGACGAATCCGGCGCTGGACATGCTCGCCTTGCAACTTCCTCAGGGGCTTCCGACAGCAGAGTCACCGGCCAGCAGAGGGACGTGACCACCGTCACCATCCGAGAGCCCGACCGACTCGCCCGCTGATGTTATCGGATCAGCCGCCGCGGAGTCCGGTCGTCCCGACCGCTGTCCCGCTTTTCCCCAGTTGCAGGTCGGCCAAAAAATCAAAGCTGCGGAATGATTTGCGCCCATAGCGCGATCATCCCGACAAACAGCGTGATCGACGCCAGTGCGGCGGCTTCTTCGACGAAAACCTTCAGCATGGGGACCTCCCTGAGCTAGAACATACGAAGAACAATGTTCCTTTTTCGTTCTCAGGTCAAGCACGCTGCCAGGCACATCGCCGCTCCGCTGCGGCACGTGGTTAATCCGGCGGTTGGCGCCACGAAAAAAGCCCCGGCGCAAATCACGCCGGGGCCTTTGATCGATCGATGGATACGGCTGAGAATCAGTACCGCGTCGCCACCGGGCCGCCGAAGCGATAGTTCAGGCGGGCGGTGAACAGATCGGCGTCCTGCTTGATGCTGTCGGAGCCGAGCGCACCGAAGCTGACGGTCTGACGGTCCATGAACAGATGGTTGTACTCGACACCCATCGACCAGTTCGGAGCAAAGCCGTATTCGAGGCCGGCACCGACCACGCCGCCCCAGCGGGTGCTGTCGTTGGAGGCGAGGAACGCACCGGTGGCCGCGTTGCTGATCGAGTAGGTGTTGCTGGTGATCGCCGCACCGCCCTTCGCGTAGAGCAGCACGTTGTTCCAGGCGTAGCCGACCTGGCCGGTGAACAGACCGAACGCGTCGGTCTTGGTGCGGTTACGCGTAGCGAACAGTGCGCTCACATTGTCGCCGGAGAGATCGGCCCAGTTGCCCTGCGCTTCCACGCCGAACACCAGCTGACCCATCTGCCAGCGATAGCCGACCTGGCCACCGACCGTGCCGCCCGACGCATCATGCGAGCCTTCGCGACCGCCGCCCACCAGATCCCAGGTGTTGTGAGTCCAACCGCCGCCGCCGTTCACACCGATGTAGAAGCCGCTCCAGTCATAGATCGCAGCCATCATCGGCGCTGGCGCCTTCGTGTAGGGACGCGCAGCGAGATCCGCGGCAAGCGCCGGCGAGGCCAGCACCACGATCGCCGTCGTCATCAACACAAGTTTCTTCATCACAGGTCCAGTCTCGTCTCATTTGGCCCCCAGGCCAGCCGCACCTCTTAACGATATCGGCCACAATTGCTGTAGCCTTGAGGTCACAGGTGACGTCTGAACGCGCGTTGGACATGTCTGGAAATTAATCTGTAATCACAGTGTGTTGATGGAACTTTCCGATTTGCAATCTGAGGCCGACCGACTACACACAACGCAGACATTCGCGCATCACTTCGCCATGCCGCGCGCGAATTCTGTCCTCACCGAAGGAAGGGAGAGATCGTTGATGCGTGACGTGTTCTTTGCGGCCCTGGCTGCAGCCGGCCTCGTGGTCGCAACCCATGCCCCGGCGCACGCCGTCGGCATCCGGCATGCGTTCTGTCTGCAGGGTGATCAGCACCCGGGATTGAGCAACTGCACCTTCGACAGCTATGCGCAGTGCCAGGCGACGGCGTCGGGACGCCTGCTGACCTGCATCGCCAATCCCTATTTCGCTGGCGTCAGCAACGATCCGCGGGCGACGCCCTATCCCTATCCGCACCGGCAGCGGATCAAGCCGCGCCCGCCGGCGCCTAATCCCTACGCGCCCTTCCCCAACCCGTTCGTCTTCGAGGAAGACTGAGCGGCGTCCGGTCGGCGCGCGTCGCCGACGATCTTAGAGCGCGCATTCAGCATTCGCCGAGGCCACAAGCCTCGGCGAACTGTTTTCAGCAACCCGCAGCGCTGGCGTCAGTGCATCATGCCCATGCCGAAGCCCGGGCCGAACTTGTAGTTCAGCCTCACGAGCCCGATGTCGATGTCCTGCTTGATGCGATGGGTCATTGCGGGCTGTCCCGCAGCGGCGACGAAGTTCAGGTTCTTGTTGCCGAGGAAGATGTGGTCGTATTCGACGCCGACCGACCAGTTCGGCGCGAAGCCATATTCGAGACCCGCGCCGATCGTGGCGCCCCAACGCGTGGTGTTGGCGCGGTCGAGCATCACGTTGGTGCCGGTGGTGAAGGTGTCGTAGCGATCGCCGACGACGGCAGCGCCGCCCTTCACATAGCCCAGGATGTTGTCGAAGGCGTAGCCGACCTGGCCGGTGAACAGGCCGAAGCCATTGGTGCGCGACCGGTCGCTGACATTGGGCAGGATCAGGTTGCGATTCGTGCCCTTGAAGTTGGCCCAGTCGCCCTGCGCTTCGACACCGAACACCCAGTTCGCCATCTGATAGCGATAGCCGATCTGACCACCGACCGCGGCGCCGCCACCGCCCGAACAGCCTTCGCGGTTCAGAGCGGGGTTGACCGCCACGCCGGCGTTCGAGACCAGGTTCCAGCAGTCCCGGCTGGAGCCGCCGCCCGCGTTGAAGCCGGCATAGAACCCGCCCCAATCATACACCGTCGCCATGACCGCAGGCGGAGCCTTGGTGTAGGGACCCTTCTTCATCGGAAGATCAGCCGCGAAAGCAGACGTTGCCACGGCGACCGCGCCGAGCCCCACCGTTGCGCCGAAAAGCGTCTTCATCATCGAACTCCGTAGCTTCTGTCCCAAGGTCCCCAAACCCTTCTGGTTCCGTCCAAAACGCATGCAGCGCGACGAAGCGCCGATGCATTCCGCACTCGCTCCGCCGACATCGCTGATGTGCCAGATTAGAACTGTTCTTTTCGGCTTTTTGGGGATTGGCCGCAAACGCCTGTTTTCACAGGCTTTGGCCGCTATATGAACAAACAACTAATAAGATGTGTGGAGGAGTCGTGACCAATGTCCCTGGCTCGCCACAATACGAAGCGACGCCGAAATCGTGACGCCCACATCGCTCGTCACGGAACAGACTTCAGCGCGTCTCAGTCGTGAACTCTTCGAGGCAGCGCGACTGATATTGCGAATGCTTGGCATCATCATGCGCAAAGCCGACGAATGTATGGTGCAGATTCAATTCAACCCGCGATGCGTGGACAAGGTCCACGATCGCGCCCTCCGACACGGAAGAAGCAGGCACTCACGCGTAGTAGATCGCAAGCTTCAGCGCAGGGTCGTCGTTGGCCTGAAAGGTCGCGTACCGCAATCTCACTCGCCCCTTCTTCGGATGGTCGAGCAGCTTCTCGCCTGCAGACAGAGGATTGATGTCGTGAGCTGCCCACAACTCATTGAACTCGCGACTGCCATGGCGCAGCCGCGCGAGCAGATCCACGAAAGCGGGATCACCGGCCCAAAGATCATAGGTCGCGCGAAACTGCGCGACCATGCGTCGTGCCAACTCCTTCCACTGTGTGCCGAACAGCCGGCGGACGCCGGGCGTGCACAGCATGAGCAGCAGCGTGTTACGATCCTCGTCGGCGAGTTGTGAGAAGCCGAAGATCTCGTCGGCCTGGTCATTCCAGGCCAGCACGTCCCATCGTTGCCCTGAGATGTAGGCCGGCTGGTTCAGGCTTTGCACGAGTTCGCGAAGTCCGGCCGGCACTGTCTCGCGCACGAACGGCTTGCGCGCGGGTCCGCGCACCAGCGCCTTGAGATGAGCATGCTCCGTTCGGCTGAGCCGCAGCGCGCGCGCCAGCGCGTCGACCGTCGATGACGACGGCTTCACCGCACGGCCCTGCTCGAGCCGGATGTACCAGTCGACGCCGATGCCGGCGAGTTCGGCCACTTCCTCGCGGCGCAGCCCCGCCGTGCGACGCCGCCGGCCAGCCGCGAGCCCAACCGCTTGCGGCGTCAGCTTCTCGCGCCGTGAGCGCAGGAAGTTTCCGAGCGCTTCATGTCTAGGATCGCTCATGATTCAGTCCTGCCGAGTGAGGGGTTCCAGGCTGGGCCTCGCCAATCCCAGGATAATACCAGGCCTTCCTACGCGCAGCATAGCCCGGCAACCTCAAGCCGCTACTCGTTGAAGGAGAACGACCATGAAGGCTGCCGTGCTGAAACGTTTTGGATCGCCATTGGAGATCGAGCAGGTCGAGGACCCCGTGCTCGGCACCGGCGAGGTCATCGTCGACATCGTCGCGGCCGGCGTGCTGTCCTATGCGAACGAGGTGTTCAGCGGCGAGCGGAAGTACCTGCTGGAGCTTCCGGTCATTCCAGGAACGAGCGGTGTCGGCAGGGTGAGCGCGCTCGGCCCCGATGCGACGCATCTTGCCATCGGCGACTGGGTGTTCTGCGATCCGACCGTGCGCTCACGGGATAATGCGCTTGCCCCCGATATCACGCTGCAAGGCCTGAGCGCGCGCGGACCAGGTGGGCTCAAGCTTCAGCAGTATTTTCGGCACGGCTCGTTCGCGCAGCGGATGCGGATGCCGACGGAGAACGCCAAGCCGATCGGCGTGATCGATCCTGATGACGCCGCGCGGTGGTGCGCGCTCGGCACCCTGCTCGTGCCCTATGGCGGCTTTCTGGCGGCCCAGCTGCAGCCGGGTGAGACCGTGCTGGTCAGCGGCGCCACCGGCCGGTTCGGCAGCGCGGCGGTCGCGGTGGCGCTCGCGATGGGCGCCGCTGCGGTGGTGGCGCCCGGCCGCAACGAGGTCATGCTGGCCGAGCTCCAGCGCAGGTTCGGCGGCCGCGTCCATCCGGTCAGGCTCTCCGGAAATCACAGGGACGACACCGAGCGCATGAAGCGCGCAGCGCCTGGCCCGATCGACTGCGTGCTCGACATCATGCCGCCCTCCGTGACGACGGATGTCGTCAGGTCCGCGGTGATGACCGTGCGTCCCTATGGGCGCGTGGTGCTGATGGGCGGCGTCGGCATGCTCGGCGGCCCAGGGCTCGATCTGCCCTATCCCTGGATCATGCGCGACTGCATCACCATTCACGGCGTCTGGATGTGCCCGCCGACCGCGACGGTGAAGATGGTCGGACTGATCAGGGGCGGATTGCTCGACCTCGCTCAGTTCGAGCCGACCTGTTTCGATCTCGACAACGCCAACGAGGCCGTGACCCATGCCGCCGCGAACAATCAGCCGTTCAAGATGACGGTGATCAGGCCCTGAGCGCAGCCGGCCTCAATCCAGCTCGACCACCTTGCCCCCGACGATGGAGACGCGGCGGTCCATGCGGCCGGCCAGCTCCATGTTGTGGGTCGCGATCAGCATCGCAACCCGCGTCGCCTTCACGAGCTGCATCAAGGCGTGGAACACGTGGTCCGCAGTGCCGGGATCGAGATTGCCAGTGGGCTCGTCCGCGAGCAGCGCGCGCGGCGCATTGGCGACCGCGCGCGCGATCGCGACGCGCTGCTGCTCGCCGCCGGAGAGCTCGGCCGGACGGTGCTTGATGCGCTCGCCCAGGCCCAGATAGGCCAGGATCTCGGTCGCCCGCTTCACCGTCTCCGAGCGCTTCAGCCCGCGGATCATCTGCGGCAGCATCACATTCTCCAGCGCCGTGAACTCCGGCAGCAGGCGGTGCGACTGGTAGACGAAGCCGATGTCGGTGCGGCGCATCTGGGTACGCTCGATGTCGGTCAGTTGCGAGGTCGGCGTCCCCCCGACATAGACCTCGCCCTCGTCGGGGCTCTCCAGCAGACCCGCAATGTGCAGCAATGTCGACTTGCCCGAGCCCGACGGCGCCACCAGCGCCACCGATTGCCCCGCCCACAGCGCGAGCTTGGCGCCGTCCAGAATGGTCAGCTGCTGCTCGCCCTGCATATACCGCCGCTTGATCTCGTGGAGATAAACGACCGGTACATCCTCTGCCCCCTGCTCTTCCATCAGCGTCTCACTCGTAGCGAAGCGCTTCGACCGGGTCTAATCGGGCGGCGCGCCAGGAGGGATAGAGCGTGGCCAGGAAAGACAGGGTCAGGGCCATGATGACCACCGCCGTCGTCTCGCCGGCGTCGATCTCGGCCGGCAGTTTCGACAGGAAGTAGAGCGTGGGATCGAACAGCTCGGTGTTCGTCAGCCAGGACAGGAACAGCCGGATGGTCTCGATGTTCATGCAGATCAGGAGGCCGACGATGAACCCGGTCAGCGTGCCGACCACGCCGATCGAGGCGCCGGTGATGAGGAAGATGCGCATGATCGCGCCCTGCGACGCACCCATCGTCCGGAGCACGGCGATGTCCTGGCCCTTGTCCTTGACCAGCATGATCAGGCCCGAGACGATATTCAGCGCGGCGACCAGCACGATCAGCGTGAGGATCAGGAACATCACGTTGCGCTCGACCTGGAGCGCGTTGAAGAAGGTCGAGTTGCGCTGGCGCCAGTCGACGAGAAAGATGGGCCGGCCGGCCGCCTCGGTCACCGTCTTGCGAAACTGCTCGACCTTGTCCGGGTTGCTGGTGAAGATCTCGATCGCGGTGACGTCGTTGTTGCGGTTGAAATAGGCCTGCGCTTCTGCAAGCGGCATGAACACGAAGCTAGAATCATATTCGGACATGCCGATCTCGAACACCGCCGCGACCTTGTAGGGCTTGATGCGCGGCGTCGTCCCCATCGGCGTCACCGCGCCCTTGGGAGCGACCAGCGTAATGCTGTCGCCGGCGTGCAAGGAGAGCTGATCAGCCAGGCGCCGGCCGATCGCCACGCCCTGCCCCTCGTCAAACCCCTCGAGCGTGCCCTGCTTGATGTTCTTGGCAATCGAGGTCAGGTTCACGAGGTCCTGCGAGCGGATGCCGCGGATGAACACGCCGGAGGCATTGAACGGCGACGAGCCCAGGCCTTGGCCGTCGACCACGGGAGCCGCCAAGCGGATGCCCTGGACCTGCGAGATGCGCTCGGAAACGTCCTTCCAGTCGGTCAACGGCGATTCCAGGGGCTGGACCAGCAAGTGGCCGTTGAGGCCGAGGATCTTGTCGAGCAGCTCCTTGCGGAAGCCGTTCATGACGGCCATCACGATGATCAGGGTCGCAACGCCGAGCATGATGCCGAGAAACGAGAACCCGGCGATCACCGAGATGAACCCTTCGCGGCGCCGCGCGCGCAGATAACGTCCCGAGAGCATCCACTCGAAGGGGGCGAAGGGCGCGGTCTGCACGGGTTCGGTCATGGCTTCATCCATTGCGCGATCATCCCATGATTCGGGCCGATTGTGGCCGGATTGGCCAGAAGGGAACGGGCTGCCCCGGTGGATAATCCGATGATCGAACGAACCCCGCTCAGCCAGCCACGGGTCCGCCGAGCCGCGCCACAACGTCAGCCGGCGACATCATCTGCCGCGCACCGTCACTGCGGGTCTTCACCTCGACCTTGCCCTCGGCCAGGCTCTTGGGGCCAACCATGATCTGCCAGGGAATGCCGATGAGGTCGGCCGTGGCGAACTTCCCGCCGGCGCGCTGCTCGGTGTCGTCGTAGAGCACGTCGACGCCCTTGGCCAGGAGATCGCGATAGAGCTGCTCGCAGGCGGCATCGGTGTCGGAACCGCCCTGCTTCAGATTCAGGATCACGGCGCGGAACGGCGCCACCTCCTCCGGCCATTTGATGCCGGCGTCATCGTGGCAGGCCTCGATGATCGCGCCCGCGAGACGCGACACGCCGACGCCGTAGGAGCCGCCGTGAATGGTCACCTCGGCGCCGTCGGGACCGGCCACCAGCGCCTTCATCGGCTCCGAGTACTTGGTGCCGAAATAGAAGATCTGGCCGACCTCGATGCCGCGGGTGTGGACGCGCCGCTCCGCCGGCACCTCGGCCTCGAAGCGGGCGCCGTCATGGACGTCCTCGGTCGCCGCGTAGAGCGAGGTCCATTCCTTGATGATCGGCGTCAGGTCGCCGTCGTAATCGACGGTCGCCGGCGGGATCGGCAGGTCGAGCACGTTGCGGTCGCAATAGACGCCAGACTCGCCGGTCTCGGCGAGCACGATGAACTCGTGGCTGAGATCGCCGCCGATCGGGCCGGTCTCGGCGCGCATCGGAATGCCCTTCAGGCCCATTCGCGCGAACGTGCGCAGATAAGCGACGAACATCTTGTTATAGGCGCGCCGCGCGCCGGCCTCGTCGAGATCGAACGAATAGGCGTCCTTCATCAGGAATTCGCGGCCGCGCATCACGCCGAAGCGCGGACGCTGCTCGTCGCGGAATTTCCATTGAATATGATAGAGATTGAGCGGGAGGTTACGGTAGGACTTCACATAGGCGCGGAAGATTTCCGTGATCATTTCCTCGTTGGTCGGCCCGTACAGCAGCTCACGCTTGTGGCGGTCGCTGATGCGCAGCATCTCCGGCCCGTAGGCGTCGTAGCGGCCGCTCTCGCGCCAGAGGTCGGCGAGTTGCAGGGTGGGCATCAGCAGCTCGAGCGCGCCGGCGCGGTTCTGCTCCTCGCGCACGATCTGCTCGATCTTCTTCAGGACCTTGAAGCCAAGGGGCAGCCAGGCATAGATGCCGGCCGCCTCCTGCCGCAGCATGCCGGCGCGCAGCATCAACCGGTGCGAGACGATCTCGGCTTCCTTCGGGTTTTCTTTCAAGATCGGCAGGAAAAACCGCGACAGACGCATGGGTTAGGCCTTCAAGATTCGGTTCGGGCTGGCGCAGTCAAACCGGATCGGGCGGCAAAACACAAGACTGGGTTTGAGAAAAAGCGGCTAAGCCACCGTATTCCCGACTATTTTACTGGTTGAGCTGAGGCGGTGGTTGAGCCCCGCCGCCATCTCCTTGCCGTCATCGAAGCCGGACGAGCGGGGCCCCATCCACGTCCTCGCGGCCCTATTGCTGACGCCTCTGCTTGGCGGACCATTGATCGAGATCACTGATCTCGGCGCTGCCCTCGATGGTCTCGATCGCACCGTCCGGGGTCACGAGCATGGTGCGAGGAATGTCGCCCTGCCAGGACGGATCGATCTCGAACCGCAGGCGCTCGACGAAGCCATCGTTGAAAATGAAGTTCTCGGCAGCGGCGAGCCCGGCCTTGTCGAGCATCGCCTGGGTTGCGGTGGTCAGGTTGGGCACGAGGTCGGCGCTCACGGTGACCACATCGATCCCGGGATGATCCGCCATGAACTTGCCGAGTTGCGGCAGCTCGATCTTGCAGGGCCCGCAGGTAACACCCCAGAAATGGATCAGGGTCGGCCGTCCCGCATGGGCGCGCAGCAGCTCGTGCCAGGTGCCGCGCTCGAACGGCTTCAATGGCTGCGGCGCTGCCGTGCCGGAGGCGGTCAGCGCGAGAAGACCGCAGAGGGCAATGGCAACCAAGATTTCGCGTTTCATGACTCGTCTCCGATCGCCTGCAACCGATAGCCGTCCGCCTTGGTCATCCACGACAGGAACACCTGCCGGCCGTTGGCGACCAGCAGCGGATGGTCCGATGCGTTGTCGGTGCTGGCGATGGCGCGCGGCTTCGACCAGGTTGCGCCGTCATCCTTGGACTGGATGGCCATGACGGTGGTCCGCTCGCCATCGAACTCCTTCCAGACCAGGGTCGTGACATCCTGCGTCGCCAGCACGAAGGGTCGCGTCGGATTGCGATCGGCCTGGCCGAGGGCCATGGGCTCGGAGAACGTCCGTCCGCCGTCGCGCGACTGCGCATAGAACAGTCCCTTGCGCGCCTTGCCGCCGGTGAACCAGGTCACATGGTAGGTGCCGGTGGGCGCCACGGTCAGGCTCGGCCCCTGATGCGGACAGGCCTTGATCTGCCAATCGTCGGTGCTGACCCGATAGACCTCGCCCGGCGTCGTGAGATCGCTGAACGTGACCACTGCATGGTCGCGGACGCTGCCCTCATAGATGTTGCGGAACACGACGACCGGGCGTCCCGGGCCTACGAAGGCAAGGCCGAGCCGGCAACATTCGCAGGTGTTGTCCTGGGCCAACTTCGCCTCCGCGTAAGTCGCGCCGCCGTCGCGTGACGAGGCGAAGAACAGCCCCGCCCCCTCATAGCTCCGCCCCTCGGCCTTCGCCGGCGCGCGGTTGCGCTTGTCGAGCCAGGCAACGAACACCGTGCCGTCCTGGTCGAACGCCATCGCCTCGAAGCGCTGGCTCTCATTGCTGGCCGTGATCGGACGAACCGGCGCGAAGCTCTGGCCGCCATCGCTGGAGCGCGTCGTGAGCACCTGGCCGTTGAAGGCCTGATCGCGGAAGATCGAGAACGCCACCGCAACCGTCCCCTTGCCGTCGACCACCAGCTTCGGCCGGGCATCGGGTCCCCAGTCCAGATTGAGCTGCTGCTCGGTCACCGGCACGGGCGTTGAGTAGGTCTTGCCGCCGTCCGTCGAGCTCGCGACGGACAGGCGCCCTCCGGCCATCCAGGCCAGCCAGAGCTTGCCATCGGCCGCGAAGAACGGCGTCACCTTGGTCGCGCATCTGAGCTCGGTGCCTTCGCAGGCGGCGTCGGAGCCGTGCTGATGCGCCATCTGCGCCTGAGCGGTGAGTGGACAGAGCAACGCGATGGCAAGCCCAGCCAGTCCGTTTCGAAGCCGCGATGTCCTTGTCATGTCGATCCTCATCGGAATGCCACCTTCATGCCCGCCATGAAGGCGCGTGGTGAGCCGGCGTAGATCGTCCCGGTGGTCGCCAAGCCCTGCACGCCGGCCCCCGTCACCGTGTTCTGCAGATTGTTCGCCGACGCGATGTAGGTGCGGTCGAATACGTTGCGGACCTCGAAGAACACGTTCAGCGACTTGAACGTCTCCGAAGCCAACTCGGTCTTGTAGTGAACGTTCAAATTGACCAGCTCGTAGCCGGGCGCCTTCTGCAGGTTCGCATTGTCCATATAGAAAGAATCCTTCCATTGGACTTCGACGAAGCCCCCGAGCCCGGCCAATCTCCCGCTGTCGTGATCGTAGCCCAGCCGAGCGGTCAGCTCGTTCGGCGAGATGCCGGGGATCTTGTTGCCGGCACGGTTGAAGCTGAACAGCTTCGAGCTGCCCACGAGGTTCTCGGTATATTCGGTGTAGACCTGGTCCAGATAGGTGTAGGCGGCGGTGAACCGCCAGCCCGGCAGGAACCTCCAGTCGGCGGCCAGCTCGACGCCCTTGTGCTCCGAACGCGGCGCGTTGAAGGTGTAGGATGAATTGAGCGGCCCCGTGACGGCCTGGGTGACGATCTCGTTGCGAAAGAACTCGTAGAAGCCCGTCGCGCTCACGGTCACCGCCCGGTTCGGCGTCCAGTCGACACCAATGTCGTAGCCGAGATTGGTCTGGGACTGCAGCTGGGTGTTGTTGCCGAAGGCGCCGGTCGGCAGAACGAACAGGTTGGAGGCCTGCGGCGTGCCATAGCCGGTCGCGACGCGGGCGCGCAGCAGCCAGTCGCTGTTCACCTTGTAGAGCAGCGCCAGCTCGGGGGCGAGATTGTCGAACTGCCGGTCCGCGGTGGTGAGCGACGTGGTCGTGGTGCCGGCAAGTCCCGTATAGGTGTAGGCCGTATTCACGCCGCGGAGGTGGGTGCGCTCCCAGCCCAGTCCGGCCACCGCGGTCAGCGCCGCTGTCAGCTTGAGCTCCTCACGCGCCCGCAGGCCATAATTGGTCGTCTCGCTCCAGGTGTTCCCGGACAGACGCCCGAGCGCCGCATTGCCGCCGGGCACGACGAAGCGCGTGTCCCCCGAGGCGGTCAGCGTATTGTAGAAGGCGCCAAAGAACGCCGTGGATTCCAGGCCGAAAATCTCACCACGCTTGGTGATGTCGCTCATGTAGTTGTAGGACGGATAGTCGCCGATCGCGCTGGTCGATCCCGTCGGCTGGCTGATGTTGCGATCATCGAACACGAACTGGTTGCGCCAGGTCGTGGTGTTGTCGAAATCATGCTCCCAGCGGCCGCCGACGATGGTGCGGCGGTCGTTGCGGCCGAGCCCGGCCTGCAGCGCGGTCTCCTGGTCGACGCCACCGAGCGTATTGAAGCCGTTCGTGTTGAGCCCGACGGTCTGGCAGCCGGCCGCAAGCGGCTTCCCGGTGGTGCAGCCCTGCTGATACGGATTCTGATAGTAGTTGCTCAGCGTGTATCGGACCGGCAACCGTGTCGAAAGCTCGTTGTTGATGATCTTGACCGTGAAGCGATCATCGGGCGTCGCCTTCAACGTTCCAAGGAAATTGACGGTCTGGGTGTTGAACCAGCTGTTGCCGAGATAGCCGTCGCCGCGGACGTCGCTGGTGAACAGCGAGCCTTCGAAATTGCCGACCTTCTTGCCGTAGGCGAGATAGTTGCTGAGATAGCCGAAGCTGCCGCCTTCGCTGCCGATCTCCGCGCCATCGATGCTGCCGCCCGGACGCGTGCGGAAGTTGATCGCGCCGCCGGTGGCGTAGTTGCCATACAGAGCCGAGGACGGCCCGCGGATCACGTCGACTGCGCCATAGGCATGCGGATCGATCAGGTCGCTGCGCGACAATCCGTCCGGCTGCGTCACCGGAAAGCCGTCCTCGAACAGCGCGATGTTGCGGATGCCGAAACCGTTGCGGGCGTTGGAGCCGCGGATCGAGATGCCGAGATCGCGCGGGCCGTTGCCCTGCTTGAGCGACACGCCGGGACTTTCACGCAGGATGTCGCCCACCGTGAATGCGGGCCGGTCGTCGTAGCGGCTGCGGTCGATGGTGGTCGCGGTCTGGCCGGCCGGCGCCTGGCTGAGCTGATCGCGCGCGGCGGCTGCGCCGTCGGCCCGACCGGACGCGCCGCTGCCCTGGCCGGATGCGGCGGCAACGGATCCGCCGGCCGGCTTCGGCGCACGGCTCGTGGCGCGAGCAGCCTGCGGCGCGGCCGGCTTGCGGGTGGTTCTCTGGGCCGCCGCGCGCGGCGCATCGACGGTGACTGACGGCAATTCCTGCTCAGGTTGCGCGTGCGCGATCGTGACCGACTGCACCAGCACCAGCTGCATGGCGATCACGCTTGCGCCCCCGAGGGCGTGACGACGAAACATGTTGAACTTCCCCATTGCCGGCTCCCAGGGCCGGTCTTGCTGATCACAAAATCATCGGCGCAAACGTTGCTTGCTGCGCCGATGAGGACGTCTGTCATCAGGAGAGGAAGGGAGGCCCGCGCGGCTGGGCTTGAGAGATGGCAAGGAGATGGAGGAGGACGAACTCGCGTCCGGCCCATGCGACCCGCGCCGATTCGCGCGGCGGTCCCGCATGCGTGGGAACAGTTGGAGCATCGAGCGCGCCAGCGGCGTGGAGCACGCAGCACATGACGCAGTCGAGGCCACAATCGCTGCGGTCGCCGCCTCGGTCGGACGGCGGCGCATCCGCTTCGGCGTGACAGATCACGGCCTCGCCGAGGAGATCGACAGTTGCGATGGTCGCAGCCGTCATCGCCGACGCCGCCACCGGCGCCAGCACCTGTATCATCAGGGCCAGCAGCGCGAGCGGCAGAATGCGCGCGATCCAGCGGCGCCGGGCGATGCCGTGAGCACGGCACGCTCCCTTGCGCACTTTAGCTGCCATCGCGCGACGAGCAGTCATAGGACGCTTCCGGCCGCGCCGGATCGCAGGCTGGCGAACGAGCCTGTGAAACGACGCGAATGGCAGACCCGTTGGTCCATCGAAGGCCCCTGCTCCAGACCGATGCGCTACATCTTATGATCGTGCTTCATCATGCTGCCGCCCTCGCCGCCCGGCCCCTTCGCGCCCACGGCCTGCACGTCGAGCGTCACCGCCACCTTGCCGGCCTTCTCGAACTCGAGCGTGAGCGGCAGCTTGTCGCCCTGCTTCAGCGGGCTCTTCAGGTCCATCATCATCAGATGATAGCCGCCCGGCGCGAGCGCGACGGTCTTGCCGGGTTCGATGACCAGGCCCTTGTCGAGCGGCCGCATCGTCATGACGCCATTGGTCACGGCCATCTCATGGACCTCGACCTTGCCGGCAACGTCAGCGGACGCGGCGACCAGGCGATCCGGCGCGGCGCCCTTGTTCTCGATCGTCAGATAGCCGGCGCCGGTCTTGGCGCCGCCGGGCGTGGCGCGGCTCCACGGCTGCGCGATGACGAGGTCGCCCGCCTTAATGTCAGCGGCGAAAACGCCGGATGCCGTGGGCAGCAGAAGAGCGAGTGCAAGCAGAGAGCGTCCGAAGAACGTCATGTTCATCATCCTTGTTCGATGGTCGTCATAATGCGCCGGCTCCAGCCGTGGCGCGCGTCTGCCGACCGCTAAGGCCAAGCAGACAGGTCTGTATGTCTTGAAGACGATAGCCGCGGAAGCGGACAGCGGATCACAGCGACGGCGGGGCCCTGGCCTGCGCGTGGGAACCGGCACGCGTGGGTGAAGCTGCGGTCGCCGGGACGTGCCAGATCACGTCGAGCTCGGCACGTTGAGCAACGTCGACGACGGCCCGATTCGGACCATGCAGCGCTGCAGGCTGAGCCGCGCAGCAGAGCGCACAGGCCTCGTGACCGGGCTTGCCCCGGGACTCGTCGGCAGGCTGGGAACCCGGTTGGCTGTGGCAGATCTCGAAGCCGCGCAGCGGATCGGATGCGGCGGCCGCAGCCGCCCAGGCGAGCCCGATCGGCGCCAGGATCTGCACCATCAGTGCGATCAGCATGACCGGAAGAAACGCTTGCAGCCGCTGCCGCATGAAGGCTCGCCAAATGAACTGATCTGTTGTGCCCGAGCGCTCGTCCCGAGTCGAGGTCATCAGGAGCACAGTGCGCACATTTGGCCGGCGATCGTTGATGAAGAACAACGCCGACAGCAATTGTGGGAAGCGCAGAGCGGCTCGCGCTTGAGGTATCTCAGCACCAAAGGCGGGAAAAAGCGAAAATAAAACCCGCCAATTGCAAGCACTTATCGATCATTTCATGAAGTGCGCGAAATTTGAACAATCGTTGCCGAAAAGGATGACAAACGCAAAAAGATCGTCTACGAATTTGGGCCTCAGGCTATCGCTTGCGGAAGTCTGGTGGTCCAAGTCTCGGGAGGAGCCCTGGCGCGCAAAAGCAGCGTCACCCCGCTTAACAAGATCAAATCTGAACTTGCGGGATATCAAAGGGTCGACACAATTTCCGAGCAGGGCCCGCTGCCCTGCTCTATCTTTTTTTGAGCGGGCATACCCTCACCAGATCACCGTATGCGCATCCGCATGAACGCTGCCTGAACGCGGTCATCTGACCTCTTCAAGTTGCCTCCAGGGCCGTGAATGTCGGCAACGGCGCACGCCAGCGCGATTTCGTCTTCCGCCACGGCAGCGTGACCGACACCGGTTCTCGGCCCAGCACCGTCCAGCGCAGTTCGTTGTCCTCGACCTCCAGCACGCCGAACGATTCGGCCGGCTCGCCAGAGATGAAGGTCTCGGTCAACGATTGCAGCGTGATGTGCGGTGTGCCGTCCACCGTGGTCAACGTATTCCAATGCACATGACCGGCCAGCGCGACGATCGGACACGGCGCGTCGGCAATGACCTTCCTGATTCCCGCGACCTCGGCATAGGCCGCATGGCCGGGATTGGCTTCGAAATAGTAGTTGCCGGTCTGCGCATGGCCAGACAGCGGAACATCGCTGACGAGCAAGGTCGGCCGCTCGTCCTGTCCGAGCAACTGCTCGAGCCCGTCGAGATCGCCGTCCGAAAGATGCAGGCCGCGCGTCCGGGCGAGCCGGACATCGGGCTGCCAGAACACGCATCTGACCTCACCCGCCATAAGCGCGCGTGACCCGCTCGGCAGATCAAAGATCGCTTCATTGTCGGCCAGGGTGAGACACGCGACGTCGTGATTGCCGCTGACGTGATGGTGCTTGGCCGTGAGCGCGGCGAAACACATCGCGACGTCGCTCTGAAGCAGGCGGTCGCGTTCGGGATCCTCATCGGAAATCCGGTCGCCGAGGTCGATCACCGCATCGACGCTTCCGTCGTTGATCTCTGCGACAAATCGCTCCAGCAGCGGCAGTGCCATCGAGCCGCGCTTCGTCTGCGTGTCGTGCCCGTGATGGATGTCGCCGACCACGGCAATGCGCGTCGTTGCCAAAACCGCGTCTCCAACAAATGCATGGCGCGAGAAGATGCCACGCGCCCGGTAGCATGCGCGCATCACAGTTTTCTGACAGCGCGCGTGCGGCGCAAAAGTCGCGCGGTGCAGCGCACAACATCCGGCTGTAGCGAGATCAATTCGGTTGTGAAACAGTGCAGCTCTTGGCGGCGCGATCAATGACGACGCCAGACAACAATGGGACAGGGAGCACGGCATGTCCGGCACTGACGAAACGTCCAACAAGATCATCAAGAACCGGCGCGATATTCTCCAGGCGGCCACCGCCGCGGGCTCTGCGGCGGCACTGCTCGCCGGCTTCGGCATCAATCCGGCGCTCGCCGCGGAGATGGGCCGCTCCGAAAAGCCGCTGAAGGCGGCCTTCTCCAACGCAGGTCTGCAGGCGACATGGTGCGCCCAGGGCAAGCAGGCCGCCGAATGGTGGGGCAAGCTGCTCAACGTCGAGGTCACCTGGTTCGATGGCCAGCTCGATGCGGTGAAGCAGCGCGCCGCGATCGACAACATGGCCTCGCAGAAGTGGGACTTCGTCGCGATCCAGGCCTTCGGCATCGGCACCCTGACGCAGCCGGTGCAGAAGATGATCGACGCCGGCATCCCCGTCATCGATATGGACACGCTGATCGCGCCGCTCGATCAGATCAACGTCCACTCTTTCCTGGCCCCCGACAACGAGTTCATGGGCGCCTCGGTCACGCAGGCGCTTGCGACGGCCATGGGCGGCAAGGGCAAGATCATCATGACCCAGGGCGCGCTCGGCCACACCGGTGCGCAGGGCCGCGCCAAGGGCTTCAACTCGGTGATCAAGCAGTTCCCGAACATCGAGGTGCTCGACACGCAGCCGGCCGACTGGGACGTGTCGAAGGCGGCGCGCCTGTGGGAGACCTATCTCACGAAATATCCGCAGATCGACGCGGCGTTCTTCCACAATGACGACATGGCGCTCGCCGCCTACAACATCATGAAGGCGCGCAACCGCACCAACATCCTGATCGGCGGCGTCGACGCCATGCCGCCGGCGATCCAGGCCGTCTCCGATGGCCGCATGTTCGCGACCGTCCGCAATCCGTCCTGCCGCATCCATGGCGGCGCGATCGTGGCCGGCGTTGCTGCTGTCACCGCCGGCGAGAAGAGCGGCCAGGGAATCCCGAAGCAGGTCATCACCGACGGCCCCGTCGTGACCAAGGCCAATGCGCCGGGCATGCAATGGATGGAGGATCATTTCCTGATCTGAAGTCTCTTCCCATGCTGGACAGCCGCCCACCCCTTCTGCAGTTGCAGGACATCACCAAGTCGTTCGGCGGCGTCACCGCCTTGCGCGGCGTCGATTTCACGCTTCGCCCCGGCGAGATCCATGGTCTCGTCGGGGAGAACGGCGCCGGCAAGAGCACGCTGATGAAGATCATCGCCGGCGTGCACACCGGATTCTCCGGCCGCTTCCTGCTTGACGGCCGCGAGGTGCATTTCAACTCGGCGCGAGACGCTCGCGCCGCCGGCATCGCCATGGTGCATCAGGAGCTCAGCGTCGCGCCTGATCTCACGGTGGCCGAGAACGTCTTTCTCGGCAATCAGCCGACCAACGCGCTCGGTCTCGTGCAGTGGCGCCGCATGGCGCGCGAGGCCGCCGAGCAGCTCAAGCGGCTCGGCATCGACGCCGATCCGATGAGCCGGCTCGGCGATCTGCCGATCGGCGTGCAGCAGCTGATCGAGATCGCACGTGTGCTGTTCTCCGGCGCGCGCATCATCATCCTGGACGAGCCGACCTCGGCGCTGTCGCCGCCTGAGGTCGAGCGGCTGTTCGCCGCCTTGCGCAAGCTGCGCGAGCAAGGCACCGGGATCATCTTCATCTCGCATTTCATCGAGGATATCCTGCTGATCTCCGACGAGGTCACCGTGTTCCGCAACGGCCGCAAGATCATGGAGACGCGGGCGGCCGACACCAGCAAGGCGGCGCTGATCGAGGCCATGATCGGCAAGGGCCGCGACGCTCTGGAGGACAGCTACACCCACGACATCACCCTGCCCGCGCCTCCCGTCGACAAGCCGATCGTAGTCGAAGCCGACTGCCTGTCACTGGCGCGCAATCTCAAGCAGGTCTCGTTCTCAGTCCACGCCGGCGAGGTGCTCGGCGTCTACGGCTTCATGGGCTGCGGCCAGCTCGAGCTGGCGCGCATCCTGTTCGGCAAGCTCGCACCGGACGCCGGCGAACTACGCGTGTCCGGCGAGCGCAATCGCTTCAAGAGCACGGCCGATGCGCGCCGCGCCGGCATCGCCTTCGTGCCCGAGAGCCGGCGCGACATGCTGTTCCTGCAGGAGCCGGTCTACAAGAACGTGTCGATCAGCATCCTCGATCGCATCGATGCGCTGCTTCTCAAGCCCGCGCGCGAACGTGCACTGGCGCAGCGCCAGGTCGAGCAGTTGCAGATCCGCCCAGCCGATGTCGAGATCGAGCTCGGCCTGCTCTCCGGCGGCAACCAGCAGAAGGTAGCGCTGGCGAAATGGCTCAGCCATCCGCCACGGCTGCTGGTGCTGTGCGAGCCGACCCGCGGCATGGATGTCGGCGCCAAGAGCGACGTCATCCAGATCGTGCGCCAGTTGCGTGACCAGGGCATCGCCGTGATCGTGCTCTCGACCGAGCCGGAAACCGTGCTGTCATTGGCCGACCGCGTCATCGTGCTCAAGCGCGGCGAGGTCGTGCGCGAATTCGCCGGCGAAACCATCAGCAAAGACCGTCTGCTCGAGGCGGCGTAAGGAGACTTCCATGGCGCATGGCGACACCGTTCCGATGCCGGAGGCGCAGGCGCGCCGCACTGGCGGCATCGCCTCGCTGCTGCGGTCGCAGATGCGCAACATCGCGCCGTTCCTGACCTTGATCTTCCTCACGGCGTTTTTCGCGATCGCCTCGCCGTCCTTCGCCACGATCGACAACGTCGGAAACATCCTCACCCAAGTCTCTGTGACCGGCATCATTGCCGTTGGGCTCACGTTCGTAATCCTCTGCGCCGAGATCGACCTGTCGATCGCCGCCATCGCCAACGTCACAGGCATTGCGGTCGCCTACTTCACGCTACAGGAGTCCTACGTCAACATCGCCAACGTGCCGATGCCGGGCTTTGCCGCGATCCTGCTGGCGCTGGCGCTGTGCGCGCTGCTCGGCGTGGTCAACGCCTTCGGCCTGACCGTGATCGGCATCCCCTCCTTCATCATGACCTTGGCGATGATGCAGATCGCCGCCGGCATCTCGGCGATGCTGGTGCGCGGCCAGATCGCCTACAAGGTGCCGCCTATCATCACGACGCTCGGCTCCGGCTCGATCGCCGGCATCCCCTGGATCGTGATCGTCGCCGCGCTGATGCTGCTGCTTGGCCACCTCGTGCTGACCTACACGCGGTTCGGCCGCTACGTCTACATGGTTGGTGGCAACCGCGAGGCGGCCGAGTATTCCGGCCTGAACGTCAAGCTCATCCTCGGCAGCGTCATGGTGATCTCGGCCGTGTGCTCGGGCATCGGCGGCATGCTGGGCGTGGCGCATTTCGGCAGCGCGCAGCAGAACGAGTTCGACACCTATCTGCTCGACTCGATCGCCGCCGTCGTGGTCGGCGGCACCAGCCTGTTCGGCGGCCGCGGCGGCATCGGCAACACCATCGTCGGCCTGTTCGTGCTCGGCGTGCTCAACAACGGCCTCGACCACGTCAACATCGACAGCTTCCTGAAGATCCTGATCCGCGGCCTCATCCTGCTCGCGGCACTGGTGATCAACGTCTACGCGCAGAGGCTGCGCGCAAAGGCGGCGGACTGACGCGCCATCGAACCGGGCCGGGTCGATTCAGGACCCGGCCGGGCACCTCTCTGCGAGTTCAGCGGGATGTGCCCGGACGCGAGCGGCCGCATGCGCCCGGATGCGGCGTCACTCGCGCACGCGCCACACCGAGATCTTGGACCCGGACCCAAGCTCGATCGGCTCCAGGAAGTCGGGCGCGTCGCCCTGAACCAATTTTGCTTCCAGTCCCTCCGGAGCGCGGTCGATGATGTCGCGGTTTGGAGCTGTCCGGCAGATCACGACATAGTCGACATGTTGCTCCCGGAGCATCTGATGGGCGGTGGGACCGGATGCAAGCATGAGCCTGAGCATGGCGAGGTTGCCGTCGTTGTTGCGATGATACGGCCCCGCAAAGACGCTATGGTCGGTGTCGACCAGGATGGCCGGACCGAGATCGACCAGCGCCATGACGCGCCCCCTCGGAAGCTGCTTCATGGGAGCAGCGTCCGACACACTCCGACAACTCGACGCCTCCGAGGTGAACGAGACAGGGGACGGCGCGACGAACCGGTCGATCACGGGCTTGGCTGAGTTCCCGAGAATGCCGAACATCGCTGGTGAGACAACGAACGCCAGCAGCACGAGGTTGCTGCCGACAGCGAGCGACCGCCAGACGACGGCCGCGGCCGCAGCAAAGATCGGTGCCGCGACCATCGCCGCCGCCGCCGCGCCGCGCATCTCCCAGGCGCTGACCGCGATCAGGGACGCGAGCATCACAACGGCGAGCACCCAACGAAATCGCTCGTTCGGCTTCGAATGGACAAGCGCGACCACAGCGAGAACCCACGCAATCGCCGGAAGGGCGTAGAACCCGGGAACATCCTCCGGCCCGATCCGGAGCATCGTCCTGAGCGAGACCGTCTCCTGCACCCTCTCCAGCCATAACGACGTGACGAGCGGATCGAGCGTCGCGTAGGGCGCCGCCAGCGCCTCGGGGAATAACGCGATGAAGGCTCCGATCAGGGCAACGGCCATTCCGATCGCGACGACGATACGCAGCCCAAGACCGGAGCGGTAGCGATCAATTCCGACCATGAGCAGCAAGCCGGCGCCCCCGCCGACGGTCAAAACCAGGAGTGGTCCCCCGAGCGCGTCCACCACCGGCAAAGCCAGCGCTCCCGGAGGAAGCAGAACGAGCGCGAGTCCCAAGGACGATGCGGCGAGCGCCAACCCGAACGCTGACACCTGACGTGCGACGGGCGCGCCACGCCAGATGAAGAGCCCGGCCACAGCAATTCCCGTCGCCGCGATCGCGGGCAACATCTCGACACCAATGGCCAGCGAGACTGACGCCGCAAATCCCGCAGCCGCAGCCTTGGCCGCGCTGCGTTCAATCTGCACGGCGAACAGAAGCATCGCCAGCACCAGGACGATCTGCGCATTATGATGATCGATGGCGCCAGGGCGAAAATGAACGAGGGCTGGGGTCGCCAGCAGGGCCAGAACGGCTGCCGCGATCCTAGGCACGACAGCCCCATTAGTCATCTGCCGCGCAATGGCTGCAGCCAGGGCAACAGCGATGGCAAGAAGGAGGAGTGGCCAGACATACAGCGTCACCACCTCGGCGGCGGACGCTCCGATCAGAGGCTTGAGCAGCAATATGGATGCGGCGAGCGGGAGATCCACCAGCCGCGACCAATGCATCAGGATGCCGGACGAGCCCAGCCGATACTGGTGGAGATCAGACCAGGCCTGACCGTTCATCCAATCACGAACTTCGACCAGCCGCATGAGATCATCGGTCGACATCGCGTCGAAGACGCCGGTCTTGATCGAAAGAATTCCGGCCGAGAGCACGAGCGTCAATCCCAGCACCGCCATCAAGACGACGGCACTTTCCTTTCGCCGCTCTCTGGGGAAGAGACTTGAAGCTGAAACGAGGTCTGACATGGCCTGCACTCAAAGATCAAGGCGAACGGGAATGACGGCCAAGCTCAGCCGGACGATCAACGACACGCCCGCCGGATGGTGTCTGCTTCGGGACGACAGCTCCGCGAGATCGCCTGGCCGGTCAACTCGCACGTCCTCATTGGAGCCCTGCAAGCACCGCCCTGCCCTCACGCGGATCAATGATGGCCGGAGGGGGCAAGCAGCAATGCGCGCGGCGGCGACCGGCCGGCCGTTCGAGGATGGGCGTAAGCGAGATCTCGCCTCGTCACTTTCCATGACCCGCAAGCTGCCGTCGTCCCTGCCGGAGCCAGCGGTGCGCCGGACCCGGCTATCCCTCACGCCCGACCACGAGGAAGCCATCCCCTCAAGGAAACGACCGCTCCAAGCCTTCATCGCATGTGGCCCGGCCCGAATCCCGATCCGAAACACACTCTGCTTGCAAAGCTACGAACAAACGCCTAACGCAATATGAACGGGGAGCCCGACGCCGCGATACGCGCCAAGGCGACTTCGCTGACCAGTGGTTACAAACCTGTCGTCACTCTGGCTGTCGTGGGCACCGGTCACTCCAGCGCAAAATAGTAGCGCCATTCGGTGCCCATGTTGTCGTCCGTCACAGCAGCCTTTCCGGCCGTCTGCTGCAGCAACGTCGGACAATGCTCGATCGATGAACTCTCAGGGCCATAATTATCCATCAGTTCCTTCAGCTTCGAGGTCTCCTCCGCCTTTGAAGCATTGAACAGAGGCTCTCCGTCGATGGAGTAATTCTGAAGGACACTTCGCCAACGCTCATAGTTGAACGCGATGGGAGCCTGGGACACGACCATATGATTGGTAAAGCGCGCGCCGTATCGGAAGGCTAGACATGCCGTTCTCTGCACCCGCCTCGAATCCGTTGTATTGAAAAAGAGAACTCCGTGCGGATTGAGATGTTGCTTGGCCAGATCCAGAAACTCGGTCGAGAGCAGGTTCGTGGCATTGGCTCGAAAATGCGTATCGCTCCGGCGTAGGCCGCCTTGTTCGGCGTCACCGGCCGCCTAAGGATATGGCCTTAAGTCCAGCCTTGAGGTCATGCGGCGATGCAGATGGAAGTTTTGGGCGCCGAACGGCGGCGTCGATGGAGTTATGAGGATAAGGTTCGTCTGATCGAGGAGACGATGCAGTCCGGGCAGACCGTCTGCGGAGTTGCCCGGCGGCATGGGGTGGCTCAGAGCCTGCTGTTCACCTGGCGCCGGCAGGCGCGGCAGGGCCGGCTGGGTGCCGAGGCTGTGCCGGCTATCGTTCCTGTCGCCATCGTGTCGTCGCAGGCTGACGACTTGACGAGGGTGCCATCACCACCGTCGCCATCGCGTGCCGCACCGAGCATGCGGGCCGGAACGATCGAGATCGAACTGGACGACTGCTGCGTGCGCGTCGACCGCGACGTGGACACCGAGGCACTTCGGCGCATTCTCGACCTTTTGAGGCGGCGATGATTCCGATCCCGAGCGACGTCAAGGTCTGGATTGCGACCGGCCACACGGACATGCGCCGTGGTATGCAGAGCCTGGCCCTGATGGTCCAGGAGATTTTGAAGCGAGATCCCCACGCCGGCGATCTCTACATCTTCCGCGGCCGTCGCGGGGATCTGGTCAAGATCCTGTGGCATGACGGAATCGGCTTGTCGCTCTACGCCAAGCGCCTCGACCGAGGAAAGTTCATCTGGCCCTCGGTGTCCAATGGCGCGGTGTCGATCTCGGCCGCGCAGATGGCCTACATGCTTGAGGCGATCGATTGGAGGAATCCGCAGCTGACATGGCGGCCACAGAGCGCAGGCTGAGCAGAGATAGTTGCGGCTTTCCGGTATTTAGGGAGTTCCAACCGGCCTGATCTGTGATTCACTGCGTCGCATGAACGCCGATTGCGATGCTGGACCGGATGACGTCGTCGCCCTGAAACAGGCGCTGGCGGCCGAGCGCGCGAAGGGATTGGAGGTCGCTGCCGAGCTTGCGGCTGCCCGAGCCAAGGCATCGGAAGACGAAGCCCTGATCGCGTCCCAGAAGCTGCAGATCGCCAAGCTGAGGCATCAGATCTACGGGCAGCGGTCGGAGCGTTCATCACGCCTGCTCGAACAACTGGCGCTGACGTTCGAAGAGCAGGAAGCTGGCGCCACCGAGGACGAGCTTGCGGCGGAACGCGCCGCGGCGAAGACCAGCACGGTCCGCGCCTTCACGCGCAAGCGCACCGAGCGACAAACCTTCCCCGAACATCTGCCCCGCGAGCGGGTGGTGATCGAGCCGCCGACGGCTTGCGAATGCTGCGGCAGCAATCGCCTGCGCAAGCTCGGCGAGGACGTGACGCGGACGCTGGAGGTGGTGCCGCGCCAATGGAAGGTGATCGAGACGGTGCGGGAGAAGTTCTCCTGCCGGGACTGCGAGAAGATCAGCCAGGTGCCGGCGCCGTTCCATGCCGTGGCGCGAGGATGGGCCGGGCCGAGCCTGCTGGCGATGATCATGTTCGAGAAGTTCGGTCAGCATCAGCCCTTGAACCGCCAGGCCGAGCGCTATGCGCTGGAGGGCGTGCCGATAGCGCTCTCGACCATGGCGGATGCCGTGGGGTCGGTCTGTGCGTCGCTGGACCCGCTGCTGCGCCTGGTTGAAGCGCATGTCATGACGGCCGAGCGCCTTCATGCCGACGATACGACCGTGCCGGTGCTGGCCAAGGGAAAGACTGACACGGGGCGGTGCTGGATCTATGTCCGGGACGACCGGCCGTTCGGTGGTGCGGACCCGCCGGCAGCGATGTTCTACTACTCGCGCGATCGCAAGGGCGAGCATCCGCAGGCGCATCTGGCGCGGTATGCCGGCATCCTGCAGGCCGACGCCTATGACGGCTATAACCAGCTCTATCTGGCTGGACGCGGCCCTGGACCGATCCGCGAGGCGTCGTGCTGGGCGCATGCGCGGCGCCCGTTCTTTGCCATGGCCGATCTGGAGGAGAATGCGCGCCGCAAGGCTGCGGGCAAGAAGGAGATCCCGCTTTCTCCGATCGCAATCGAGGTCGTGCGCCGGATCGATGCGTTGTTCGAGATCGAGCGTTCCATCAATGGCAAAAGCGCGCAGGAGCGTCTCGAAGCACGGCAGACGCTCAGTCGGCCTTTGACCGAAGACCTGCGGCTCTACATGCAAGAGCAACTCGCCAAGCTCGCCCGGGGGCACGACCTTGCCAAGGCATTCAATTACGTGCTGAAGCGATGGCCGAGCTTCACGCTGTTCCTCGATGACGGTCGTGTGTGCCTCTCCAACAATGCCGCCGAGCGCGGTCTGCGAGGCATCGCCCTAGGTCGAAAATCCTGGCTCTTCTGCGGGTCTGATCGCGGCGGCCGGCGCGCAGCTGCGATGTACAGCCTGATCGTCACCGCCAAAATGAACGGGATCGATCCGCAAGCCTGGCTGACCGATGTCATTGACCGGATTGCCGCTCACCCGTCCCAACGGCTCGACGAACTGCTGCCCTGGAACTGGACGCCTCAGGCCGCAGCGCTCTCCACCCGAGCAGCATGACCACGCACGTCAACAAAGTTCACCACGTCACCACCATCGCCAAGGTTGCCAAGGACCTCGGCGAAGATGAGGAATGGTTGCACGACGTCGCCAGCGAATTGGACATCGAGGATGGCGTCATCTGGGTCTACGGCGGATGCTTACGAAAATGCCACGTCGTGTTCGAGACGATCGCATCGAAGCGTCTCTCCGGGTTGCGATCCATCCAACGGCGCCCATCGTCCTGGATGATCCTGACCTTCGGGTTGTGCAGAAGTGACTTCACTTCAGCCCGCTGAGCAATCAGCTCGACATAGCCCTTATTGATTTCGACGATGGTCAGCGACTCCACGGCCGGATTGTTGGCGATGACCTGAGCCCATGATCCCGACGACAGTCCGACCATGAGGACATCTCGCGGCATCGGATGAAACAAGCTCAAAGCGTAGGGCCTGACGATTCCATTCCAATCCATCTTGAGATCTGTATTGAAACGTCCGTCGTACATCCCCGTGCCGAACACCGTCCCGTCGGCATCGACAGTAATGATCCCGCTCCGGTTTTGAACGACTGCGGCGAACGCGTGGTCCGAGATCTTCTTTGTCTGAAGATTTTCAAGAACTCGATCCGCAAGAAGCGGAAGGAGAGCAAGGCCGAACGCCAGCGTCAGAACGGCCAAGCCCCCGTAACGCAAACGCGTTGATGGCGCCAGATCGACGGCGAAGGCCAATATCAGCGTACACAGACAACCCAGCAACAACAGCAGTGCAGAGATCTGCGTCAGCCCCAGAAGATCCGTCAGGATGAATCCGGTCAGCACCGAACCCGTGGCGCAGCCGATGATATTTGAGCAATACAGAAGTGCAGCCCGCATTCCGACCGCACCATCCGCCGAAAAGCCGAGATGCGCGAAATAGGGCAGCAAGGCTCCCCATTGCCGGGCGATAACGTAGACCATCACAATGGCGACGCCAGTCACGCCCGCGCCGATCCAGCTGGCTTGAGTGATCAAGGGCAGAAACAACGCTCCGAAAACGTTTGCCCAGATCAAGTCCAGCACAGCCCTGGACCTGACTTCGACAGAATGAAGCTTGTCGCAGTTATCAGCAGCTTTCTTGGCACCTGCGGCGATTCCGGCGAGAAATGCACAAAGCGTGAGGGCAAATGCAACGGATGTCGAACCCGACGCAAAGGAAACGACCCGGAACAGGAAGATCTCGTAAGATAACGAGACGAAGCCGCCAAGAGCCGCCAGCGCCGAGGCTAGGAGCAAGCCCAACACGGGCACGCTGACGACCCGGTCAGCAGAGCTGGGCACGGACTCGGCAACTGATGCCGCGCGTTTGCCACGAGCCATGATTGCGCCGAGGCCAACCGCCGCATTGATCGCGGCGGCGACCCACACGGCAGCGTGCATACCCAAAAATGGGAAGAGCACGGCGGCGCATATCAGGCAGGCGAGGCTCGCACCGAGTGTATTGACGTAATACAGCGTGCCGACTGTGCTGCCGACATTGCCAGAGGTCCTGGCCAAATACGAAACCAGGATCGGGAGCGTCGCTCCCATGAGAAGGGTTGGTATCAGAACCAGCAGGAGATTGACTGCTGCAACGGCCGGCAAGGACCAGTTCAGGACAAGATGCCCGACCACTTCAAACAAGGACAGGGACCCCACCCCGAAGATGGCGGTCGAAAGCTCGATCACTCCCAGGACGAGCAAGGCGTCGACTGCTCGTCGTCGCGTGAGCCATCCACCGAAGAGACTGCCGAGTCCCAAGCCCAGCATGAACGCGGTGACGACGATCGTCACCGACTCCGTGTTGACGCCAAAAATGCGAAACAGGCTGCGTTGCCATGTGAGTTGATAGATGAGAGCCGGAATGCCCGACAAAAAGAACAACGCGTGGAGAAGACGGAGTCGTGTCGCTGGGCTGGATGACCGCAGGGCGGCGGATGTCAGCGCAAGGGAATTCATATGACGTGCATCTCCATCTCCGGCCTGTTGCCGGAGCGGCAGCCTACGCAAAAACTCTCAATCAAACATTGATGGATCGGCTTTCTACACCCGCGCCAGACTTCGGACCACGACGAGCCATCGGACCATTCGGGACGCACCAGAGGCAGCTTGGACTGGCCATTCGAGTTTGCCTGACGGCAGGCGCCTTCAGCTGCAGTCGCAATGTCGGGCCGTCGAGCGTCGCTCCCCGTGCCCCGCACCCATTGCTCAGAACCACTTCCGGTTGCGCCCCTTCGATACGCGCGGAAACAGCCTCGCCGGAGACGTTTCGATTGCCTTCTTTGACGTCTCGGATTGATGCGGACAAGCGACGAACCGGAACGACCACGACGCGGCCAGGCATCTACCGATCGATCGCAGCCCCAATTGCCGAGCACGCGTGCACAATAGAGATGCAACTATTCCGCGATTTGCCGCCAACGGCATAATGACCCTTGACCGGCACGGTTCCCGCGATTGTAACCGGGCTCGGTACGCCGAGCGACGTTGCCGGATCACTCTGTTCCGGCAGGTGATCTATAATGTCGTTCCATCCTGGCCGAAATGCCCCAACGGGCAGCAATCCCCCTTTCGCGGCCTCGACATGGTGGCCGCACGCGCCATCGTCGGGCGATGCCGACAATGATGGCAGTTCGCCCATGACTCACAGCGGCAAGCGCTCACTCTGTTCCCCTACCCGACGCGCGACGCTCCCACCTAGCTTGACCGTTGGCCTCGAACTCCGCGCAATCTCGAGACCGCTTTCCGCGCCATTCCGAGTCATATTCGATTAATCATCCTCGCACGGTATCACTGTATCATACTCGTTGAGGTTGATTTTGCGATCGCAGCCGGCGTAACAAAACACCGACGGGAAACATTTCGAAATTCTTGGACATGTGAGAGCGGACGACAATGTCGGACACCGCATACGGCCGGCTGTTGCCTTATTCCGACCGCCTCAGGTCGATCCTCACCAGAGTTGGTCGTCATCATGCACACGATAGCGTAGAAGCCAGGGCCGCCTGGAGCGTGTTTCGCTTGAATTGGCTGATCCTGGCGGGCCTCTGGGCGATGTTGGCGTTGGGCCTGGCGCTGACAGATTTCCGAGCTCGGCCGGTCGGCTACCTCATCGTGCTGTCGGTCACGATGTTCTATGGTTATGTCGGCTATTCGAATGCGCGCTCAGGCGCGCGTTCCAAGCCGTGGCTGTTCTCGTTTCTCACGGGATTGGCGCAGATCATTTTGGCGCTCAGCGGGCTTGCGTCTCTCGCCCATGTCGTCACCGCCGCCAACCTGCCACTTCAGGACGCAAACTTGCTCGCATTCGACGAAGGCTTGGGCTTTGATTTCAGAGCTTACCTCACCTTCGTCAACATGCGCCCGTGGCTGATCACCATCCTCAGCCTTGCCTATCGCTCGATCGCGTGGTCGGCGGTGGTGGTCGTCGTCGCCCTTCCTCTCCTCGGCCATTGTCGCAGGTTCGCCGAATTCAATCTCGCCATGAGCCTCACGGCTATCCTGACTTGCGGCCTGACCATGGTCGTTCCGGCAATCGGCGTCTATCACGCCTTGGGACTGACGCCGTCCGACTACGCGAATCTCGTTCCGGAAGCCTATTATGACACGGCGCGGCAGATGCCTCTGGTTCGCGAGGGGACGTTGCGCCTCCTGGATATCAACCAGCTCGTCGGCATCGTGACCTTCCCGAGCTTCCACGCGGCAGCTGCCGTCCTCTATGGATGGGCACTCTGGTCCTTCCGTTGGCTGCGCCCATTCAACATCCTGATCAACGGAACGATGCTGCTTTCGACGCCGATCGGCGGCGGACACTTTCTCGCTGACATGATCGCAGGCGCCGCGATCGCCATCGGATCAATCCTGGTCGCACGAGGGGTTGCCACGCGTGTGGCTGCACGTGGCGCGCTGAGCTTGGACACGCGCCACCCACGGCAGCGCTTCGCCGCCGAGCACGATGAGTGCTATGCTTTGGGTCGCAACTGATCGCAGTTCGATCAAACCGAGCTCATCGCAGCAACATCCGCCGTCCTGCATCGGCGATCATCGATAGAAGCCGAGCACGGCTTTGGTCTCGAGATATTCTTCGATGCCCTCGGGGCCGTATTCCCGGCCATTGCCGGAGCGCTTGTAGCCGCCGAACGGTGCGTTGGGGTCCCAGTCGGGATAATCGAGATGCACCTGGCCGGACCGGATCTGCGCGGCGACCATCTGCATCGTCCGCCGATCCTTGCCTTGAACGTGAGCTCCGAGACCGTAGACGGAGTCGTTCGCAATATCGACCGCCTCCTCCACCGTGTCATAGGGAATGATCGACAGCACCGGGCCGAAGATCTCCTCCTGCGCAATCCTCATGTTGCGATGGACACTCGAGAACACCGTCGGTCGCGCATAGAGCCCAACTGAGAGGCCGTCGGGCCGCCCCGGCCCACCGATGATAAGCTTGGCGCCTTCCTCCAGGCCGACGCCAATCATGGTCTGGATGCGATCGAACTGCGGTCGGTTGGCGATCGGGCCATGGGTCGTGCTGTCCGCTAGGGGATCGCCGACCACCAGCTCGGACGCGGCGGCCACCGCCAGCCTTTCGACCTCTTCCAGTTGTGAGCGCAAGACGATCATGCGCGTCGGCGCGCTACAGGATTGGCCGAGGTTGCGGAAGGCGGCGCCCACTCCGAGCGAAACAGCCCGGCGCAGATCGGCATCCGGCAAGATGATGTTGGGCGACTTGCCGCCAAGCTCCTGAGCCACGCGCTTCACGGTGGGCGCGGCCGCCTGAGCGACGAGAATCCCCGCCCGGGTCGAGCCGGTGATCGAGATCATGTCGACCTCGGGGTGCGCGGCCAGCGCGGCGCCCACGGTCGGACCTGTCCCCTGGACAAGGTTGAAGACGCCGGGCGGTACGCCGGCATCGTCCATCACCTCGGCGAACAGCAAGGCGCTCAGCGGCGACAATTCGCTCGGCTTCAACACCATCGTGCAGCCGGCGGCGAGCGCCGGAGCGACCTTTGCCGTGGTCTGATAGAGCGGCCAATTCCACGGCGTGATGAGCGCGCAGACGCCGATCGCCTCGCGCATGATCGCGGTGCTGCCGCGTGCGGCGATGAAGGGAAAGCTCGCGAGATTGTCACGTGCGGCCCGGACATGTTCGGCGGCCAGCGGAACCTGCGCTTGACGCGCGTAGGTGATCGCAGCCCCCATCTCGCACGTCAGGGCCTGCGCAAACAGCTCCTGGCGTTCGAGGATCAAGGCGTGGATGCGATCAAGAACTGCGGCGCGCTCCTCGGGGCGCGTGCGCGCCCAGCCGGGAAAGGCGCGCCGCGCGGCGCTCACGGCGTAGTCGGCATCGGCCTCGCTGCCCAACGGCAGAGCGGCGACCACCTCTTCGGTCGCGGGGTTGACGATAGGAGCATGCTCCCTGCCGTCCGGCTTGCACCAGCCGCCGTCGATGAAGAAGGTGCCGAGATGGCCCGCCTCGGTCAGATGCCGGATGGGGTTGCTCATCGGAAGCGATCCTTGATCCGGTAGTAGGCGCCGACGAGGGGCAGGAACCAGGGCTTGCCGAAATGGCCGGGAATGGCCGGCCAGGCGAAGTCCTTCCAGGGATTCAATGCGGCCTGCCCTTCCATAACCTCGGCCATGATCGTCCCCATCAGCGTTGACATCTGCGTGCCGTGGCCGCTGTAGCCGATGGAGTAGTAGACGCCGTTGCGCTCGCCGGCGCGCGGCAGGCGGTCGCGCGTCATGTCGACCATGCCGCCCCAGCAATAGTCAATCCGTGCGTTGCGCAGCTCGGGATAGACATCGTGAAGCGCGGCGCGCAGGATCTCGCCGCTCTTCGCGTCCGAGGCGGGATTGGACACCGCGAAGCGCGCCCGGCCGCCGAACAGCAGGCGATTGTCGGGCGTCGTGCGGAAGTAGTTGACGAGATTCTTGGTGTCGACCGCATTGCGCCGGCGCGGAGTCAGCCTGTCGAGGACGTCCACGGGCAACGGCTCGGTGACGATCAGGAAGGCGCCGACCGGCACGACGCGGCGACGGATCCAGCCGAGCGGACCAACCTGCGAGATCCCGCTGGCGAGGAGAACCTGCTTGGCCGTAAAACGGCCTTTCGGGGTATCAACAAGGTGGCCGCCGCCGGGTGCGGCTGTCAGGCCGGTCATGGGCGTGCGCTCATGGATGGCGACGCCGCGGCGCGCGGCAGCTTCCGCGAGGCCTCGGACGAAGCGGCCGACATGCATGGCCGCGCTCTTGCGGTAGACGAGGCCGCCGTAATAGCGCTCCGACCCGATCTCCGATGCGAGATCCTCGCGGCGAACCATGTGGGTGTCGGGATCGACGTGCGCGGCGAGCAATTCCTGGCCGCGCGCCAGCTTGTCGTAATGCTCCGGCTTGGCGGCGAGCTTGATCTTGCCGACGCGGGCGAAGCTGCAATCGATACCCTCCTCGGCGACCAGACGCTCGACCATGTCCACACCGGCGTCGAAGGCGCGGTAGAGCCTGTTGGCGGTCTCGCGTCCGAGCTTGTCGGACATCACGCCATAGTCCTGGGCGAAGCCGTTGTTGCACATCGCGCCGTTGCGGCCCGAGGCGGCATGGCCGATCGTCTCGGCCTCGAGCATGATGACACGTGCGCCCTTCTTGGCGAGCGCCAGCGCCGCCGAGGAGCCCGTGAGGCCACCGCCGATCACCGCGACATCATACGTCCCTTCGATCGGACCTTTGGCACCGCCCCAAAACGGTTCGGATGTGTCGAGCCAGTAGGATGTGAGCTTCATCTGTCACCGGGCGAAGGAGGAAGGGAGAGGACGTGCTCTGCCCCAAGCAACTACCAACCGCGGATGCGCGGCCACTGGGCTTCGATCACGGCGCTCTGGCCGGCGACGACATGGTAGCGCTCGTGCTGTGAGGCCGTCGCGCAGGCATGATTGGGAAGGATGCGCACCTTGCTGCCGACAGGCAGGTCCGGCAGCGGTTCGGAGGAGCCGGAGCGGATCGCGAGGGTCCCGTGCTCCTGGCTGGCATAGGCTACGATCAGATCGGGATAGATCCGGCCCTCGAGATCGCAGACCAGGCCATAGCCCTGGTCGACCCGCTGGCTCGACGTGCCGCGATCGCGCGAGAGCGCCATCCAGCCCGCGTCGATCATGATCCATCTCTTCTCAGGCTTGGCGCCGATGACGGTGGACAGAACCGAGAGGGCGATATCGTCGGTCGAGCAGACGCCGACGCCATGCATCACCAGGTCGAAGAACATGTAGACGCCCGCTCGCACTTCGGTCACGCCGTCGAGCCCTGCAGCGCAATGAGCCGTCGGCGTCGAGCCGACGCTGACGACGGGACATTGATGCCCGGCCGCGCGCAGCCGCTCGGCTGCCTTCACGGCAACGGCCCGTTCATTCTCCGCGGCGGACACGAGCGCCTCGGGGGTGTGAAGCGCATAGGATTCGCCGGCATGAGTCAGCACGCCCGCAAGCAACACGCCGCCGTCCGTCAGCGCCGCCGCGACGTCGAGCAGCGCGGGGTCGTCGACCCGCAGCCCGCCACGATGGCCGTCACAGTCGATCTCGATGAAAGCAGCCGGCGTCACGCCCACCGCCCGTCCCGCCTCGGCGAGGAACGCGGCCTGCTCCACCGTGTCCAGCAGCACCTTGATATCCACGCCCGCCTTGCGCAGGCTCATGGCCCGGCTGGCGGTGTGAGGCGCGATGCCGACCGCATAGGTCATGTCGCGAGAGCCGTGACCCGCGAAGTAGTCCGCCTCCGCCAAGGTGGAGACCGTGATGGGTCCTGGCCCATTCGGGAAGGCGCGCCGGGCGACGTCGATCGACTTGGCCGTTTTCATATGCGGACGCAGCGTGACGCCGAGATCCGTCATGCGGGCGGCGAGACGCGCGAGGTTGCGGTCCAGCCGGGTCCGATCGAGAATGGCGGCCGGAGTGGCCAAGTCATCGAGGCTCGCGGCCGCGGGGTCCAGCATGCCGGTTCTCCTAGTTCAGCGACTGGTTCGAGAGGGCGAAGACACAAGACGGTCCGCTCGGCGGCATCGTGCCTCGGACCATGGTGAGCGCATCACTGACCTGCGGCAAGCCGATCGTCTCGAGCCAGGGAGACAGGCCGCTATCAGCCGCCGTATCGATCCGCACAAACCGGTCCTCCAGCCGCGACAGCGCCGCCTTGATCAGAAGACGTGCCTCGTCGACTGTCGGTGCAATGACAGGGCCGACGACGTGCCCGCGGCCGAACAGGCGCGAGATGACATAGCCTGCGACGTCGCCGTTCCGCAGCAGGACCTGTGCGTCACCGACCTCGAGCAAGCGCTCGAGCAGCGGACGCCGCTGGAAGCCCGTCGCCTCGGCGTCGAGGCGCGCAACGGCCTCGACGTCGGACGATGCCAGCGGGCGCACGACATCGAGCGGTGGCGCCTCAAAGCGGCCGACGGGATTGCCCTGGTGCTGGTGGATCGTGCCGGCCGGCTGGAAGCCGCGCCGCGTATAGAGAAGCTGGCCCTCCGGAGTGGAGTTCAGCAGAACGGTCCGCGGCCCAGCTGCCGCCAACAGCGCATCCATGAGCCTGGCGCCATAGCCGCGCCCCTGGGCCGCGCCGGAGACGATGATCATGCCCATGGTGGCGCAGTCCTCGCCATAGGGAAACCAGGCGGCGCTGGCGATCACCTCGCCGTCGCGCTCCAGAACGAACCCGTGCCCGAGCTGCAGGGCGAATGCCCAGTCTTCGATCCGATAGGGCCAGCGCAAGTCCTGGGACAATTTCAGTGCGCCGGGGAGGTGATGAGCGGAGAACGGGACGAGGGAGACGTCATCCGCCGCGGCCCCTCGATCCCGGATGTCTGCGGTTTTCATGCTGCCTTCAGATATCTCAATGAGGTCTCATACCAACTCACATCGCGCCCGCGCCGTCCCCTCGGCCTGATGGTAATGGACGTGCGTCGATCCGCATCCAAGATCGAACGGACGATGCTTCACTGCGCGTAAGGTGATCCGAGAACGGCAGAAGGTTCGACTGCAGAACGGACCGTTTTCGATATTATCTTCCGAAATCCCTCGGTTTACGGCGCGAACAGCCAGGCCGTTTCTCTACCTTGAGCGCCATTCCAAACCGGGGCGCGATGATCCTCCCCCGCGGTGAGAGTCTCTGCGCATGAACGGTCGGCCGATCTTCCTATTCAACTCGACCGCCCAGCGCGCGGCCGTATTCCGCGAAGCCTTCGCACGGGATCTCCCGGACATCATCTTCGCGGACGATGCAGCAACGGTCGATCCCGACGACGTACGCTACCTCATCACCTGGAAGATTCCGGCGGATCTCGATCGCTACCGGCAATTGGAGGTCGTCTTCTCCATCGGCGCGGGCGTCGATCAGTTCGACAATGCGGGCCTTGCGGCCGGCATCTCCGTGGTGCGCATGGTCGAGGAAGGCATCATCAGCATGATGCAGGAATATGTCGCGCTATCCGTGCTGGCGCTGCATCGCGACTGGCCGGCCTATGCCGCGCAGCAGAGCCAGGGGGTCTGGCGCGCATTGCCGGCGCGCCAGGCGAGCGAGCGGCGTGTCGGCTTCCTGGGCCTCGGCATCCTGGCGCAGGCTGCGATCGAACGCCTCAAGCCTTTCGGCTTTGCCTTGGCTGGCTGGAGCCGCTCGCCCCGAGCGATCGAGGGTGTCGAATCCTTTCACGGCGCGGCGCAATTGCCGGGCTTTCTTGCCCGGACGAACATCCTCGTGTGCCTTCTGCCGCTGACGAACGAGACGCGCGGCTTTCTCAATGCCGAGCTCTTCGCTTGCCTGCCTCAAGGGGCGGCCCTGGTGCAGGTGGGACGCGGTCCGCAGCTCGATACGCCCGCGCTGCTCGCAGCGCTCGATACAGGACACCTCTCAGCCGCCGTGCTCGACGTCACCGATCCCGAACCGCTGCCCTCCGATCATACGCTCTGGCGCCATCCCAAGGTGACGATCACGCCGCATGTCGCGAGCGTCACCCAGCCTCATACGGCCGCGCGGGCCGTGATCGACAACATCCGCCGTCATCAAGCCGGCCAGCCCATGATCGGCCTGGTCGACCGCGCGCGCGGTTACTGACACCCTCCCCCGCACCTGGAGTCCTGCATGTCGCTTCTCATCCCGATCGATACCAATCCGACGTTCACGCCCAAAGACGCTCTCCCCCTGCCCGAGCGACTGATCTCCGGCTCGCCCAAGTTCAAGACCTGGGCTCAAGACGACTCGCGCGGCGAGATGATCAAGACCGGGGTCTGGGAAGCGACGCCGGGCGAGACGCACTCGATCAAAGGCACGACGTTCGAGTTCTGCCATATCCTGTCGGGACTGATCGAGATCAAGGAGACGGGCGGCGAGACCTTCACCTTCCGCGCCGGCGACAGCTTCGTGATGAAGCCGGGCTTCGTCGGCATCTGGCGCACGATCGAGACCGTCCGCAAGATCTACGTCTGCGTCTACGAGTGACCGATACCAGCGGAGCGGCAGTGTCCGCTTCGCCGGCCCGTGCACGCATCGAGCGAGAAATTCCCTGAGAAAGCCCATGAAGTCCTACGCCATCGCGCTCGTCCCCGGCGACGGCATCGGCCCGGCCGTCATCGACGCAGCCTGGAGCGTGCTACAGCGCGCGGAGTCTGCTGGAGCACCTCGGCGAACGAGAGGCCGCCGCCGACGTGATGCGGGCGACCGAGGCCACCACGGCTCGTGGCATCGGCGCACAACCCGGCCAGGACAAGACGGATGCCATCGCCAACGCCGTTCTGACGTATCTCGGTTAGCAAGGAATCGAACCATGCGGTTGAATGACACCGGCCTGCTGCGCTTCCAGGGCCTGATCGACGGGCGTTGGCAGGACGCAGCCTCGGGGGCGAGCTTGGAGGTGCAGGATCCCGCCACGCAGGCTGCGGTCGGGACCGTGCCCGACATGGGCGAGGCCGAGACGCGCGCCGCCATCGACGCCGCCGGGCGCGCCTTCGCACCCTGGAAATGGAAGACCCATGCCGAGCGCGCCGCGCTCCTCGAGGCTTGGCACGCGCTGATGCTTCAGCACGAGGAAGACCTGGCGCGCATCCTTACCGCCGAGCAGGGAAAGCCGCTGGCGGAGGCGCGGGCCGAGATCCGCTACGGCGCCAGCTTCGTGAAATGGTTCGCCGAGGAGGCGCGACGCATCGGCGGCACGACGATCCCCTCGCCCACGCCCGATCGCCGCATCATCGTGCTGAAGGAGGCCGTCGGAGTCTGCGGCATCATCACGCCCTGGAATTTTCCGAACGCGATGATCACCCGCAAAATCGCGCCCGCGCTCGCGGCAGGCTGCACCGTGGTGATCAAGCCGTCGGAGTTCACTCCTTACTCAGCTCTCGCCCTGGGCGTGCTCGCCGAACGTGCCGGCATTCCGGCCGGTGTCGTCAACATCGTGACGGGGATGCCGACGGACATCGGCAAGGCACTCCTGGCGAGCGAAATGGTGCGCAAGATCTCCTTCACGGGATCGACGCGAATCGGCGCGCTGCTGATGCGTGGCGCTGCCGACAGCATCAAGCGGCTGAGCCTCGAGCTCGGCGGCAACGCGCCCTTCATCGTGTTCGACGATGCCGACCTCGACCTTGCGGTGGAAGGGGTCGTCGCCTCGAAATTCCGCAACGGCGGCCAGACCTGCGTATGCGCCAATCGCATTCTCGTGCAGGCAGGTGTGTACGACGCCTTCGCCGAACGGCTCGCGAGCCGTGTGAGGGCCATGAAGGTCGGCCCCGGCACCGAGGAGGGCGTCGCCATCGGCCCGATGATCAATCGCGCGGCCATCGCGAAGATCGAGCGTCACGTCACTGACGCCAAGGCAAAGGGCGGCCGCATCCTGGCGGAAGGCGCCGAGATCCCGCCCGGCGCTCAATATGCCCGCCCTGTCGTGATCGGAGAGGCAACCACCGACATGCTGCTTGCGTCCGAGGAGACGTTCGGACCCGTCGCCCCCCTCTTCCGCTTCCAGACAGAGAGCGAGGCGATCGCGATCGCCAATGGCACCCCCTTCGGCCTCGCCGCCTATTTCTACACCGAGGGACTCTCGCGCGCCTGGCGCGTCGGCGAGGCGCTCGAATTCGGAATGGTGGGCCTCAATACGGGAGCCATCTCCACCGAGGTCGCTCCCTTCGGCGGCGTCAAGCAGTCGGGTGTCGGGCGCGAGGGGTCCTATCTGGGCATCGAAGAATATCTCGAAGTGAAGACGTTCCACATCGCAGGCATCAGGCCGAGCGCCTGAGGCAGCGATCATCAGCGGATCATCCGAACGGTTCTTTGCATCGCGTGATGATCATCGTCGAACTCCTCGAAGCCCCTCAGGCGTATGCTGCGCCTGAGATGCACCCGCAGGGATTGCCGCGTCACGAAGATGTCAGTTGTCAGGAGCGGGTCGTCTGCGCGACCAGTCCCTCCTGGAGACGATGATCCAAGATGAGGCGCCCTGGTCTTAAGATGCCCGTGACGACACGCCGCCTGGTTGCGGCGCTGATCGCGCTGGCCATGAGCCTGGTTCCTCTGCTCGGAGCGTTCGATGCCGTCGCAGCGGCTGACACCGGCGTCCGCGCACAACAATGGTCGCCGACTAAGGCACCGGCGCCAAAGCCCTGCAGGAAAGCAGTCCTCCCCGGCACCATCAACATCTGTCCGTTCGCAGCGGCGAGTCTCAGCGCCCTGCCGGTGGATGACGGTGCAACAACACAGCCAATGGCCGTCTCGCGGACGCTGTCGTGGCATCCCCAGGACGATGCGCTGACAACGCAATGTCACGCGTCCTCACCCTACCGTCCTCCCTGTCGCCGATCCTGACCATCCTCTCGTCCTGTCGCGCGCGGCCGTAACGCCGCGGCGTCGGCGAACGAACATCCATGATCGATCGCGTTGAAAGCGGATCGGCTCAAGTGCCGTTGTCGGGCACCTAGCGCCGGTAGCGCAGCGCGACCGCCAGCGACATGCGCGACCGCGCAGGGAGATCAACATGTCCATCCGTCATCTTGGGAGCCTCGGCCTGTTGCTGGGGGTGCTTCATCTTGCAACGATAGCTTCTGCCGTCGGCGCGTCGCGGCCCCAGCCAAACCTGGACACGCGCCTGCTGGTCGGCGACGTCGCGCGAGCAGACAGCGGCGCCGCGACAGCATGGGCGGGGCTGGATGTCAGGCTCGGCGCCGGCTGGCACACCTATTGGCGCTCCCCCGGCGATGCCGGCGCGCCGCCCGAATTCGACTGGAGCGGGTCACGCAATGTCGCCGAAGTGACCGTCGAATGGCCGGCGCCACGGCGCTTCAGCGAGCAGGACATCGATACGTTCGGCTATGACGAGCATGTGATGTTTCCGTTGCGCGTGCAGCTTCGGGATCGAGCGGCGCCCGCACATCTCACGCTGAAGGCCGTCCTGTTCGTCTGTTCGATCATCTGCACGCAGCAGGAGACCCAGCTCGAAGCCGACATTCCGGCCATGTCGCGTCAGCCGAACGACCAGGCACTGATCGACGAATGGCGGCAGAGCGTGCCCCGTGCGACTGCGGTTGGGCTCTCCATCTCTGCGCTTCGCATCGACCGCCAGCCGAAGCCGGAATTGCGGCTCGAGGCCCGGGCAACGCCGCCGCTGCGCGCGCCCGACGTTTTCATCGACGGCAGTGACGCCGTGTCCGGCGGTCGTGCCCAGGTGAGCAGGATATCGGATGGCGAAGTCACAATCTCCGTGCCGTTGCAAGGTTTGGATCAGGCCGGCCCGCGCCAACGGTTGCGAGTGACGCTCGTCGATGGCGACCGGTCGATCGAAGCCACGCTCCCGGTCGATGCTGATGTTGTCGCCAGACCAGGAGCGGCAGCATCGCGCACCGGGGCGGCATCGATCTGGACCATCCTCGCGGTCGCGCTGCTCGGCGGCTTCATCCTCAACTTCATGCCCTGCGTATTTCCGGTGCTGTCGCTGAAGCTCGTCTCTTTGATCGAGCACGATCCGGCCCACGCACCCTCACCGCGTCCGGCCTTTCTCGCGACGGCCGCAGGCATCGTCGCCTCGTTCGTGACACTTGCCATCGTCCTCTCCGCCCTGAAGGCGGCGGGCGCGCAGGTCGGCTGGGGCCTGCAGTTTCAGCAGCCCGCTTTCCTCATCCCCATGATCCTCGTTCTCGCCGCGTTCGGCGCCAACCTCCTCGGTCTGTTCGAGATCAAGCTGCCCTGGTGGATCGCCGGCCGCCTCAGTGGCGCGACCGGCCGGCGGACGGTCGCGGGCCACACCATCAACGGTTTCGTCATGACGTTGCTGGCAACGCCCTGCTCGGCGCCTTTCGTCGGCACTGCCGTCGCGTTTGCCCTGTCGCAGGCTGCGCCGCAGATCCTGCTGGTGTTCGCGACTCTCGGCATTGGAATGGCGGCGCCCTATCTGTTGCTGGCAGCGGCACCACGTCTTGCCAGACTCTTCCCGCGGCCGGGGCGCTGGATGCTGAAGCTGCGCGCGGTGGCGGCGCTTGCGATGATCGCAACCGCGCTGTGGCTGCTGACCGTGCTCGCGGACATCAGCGGCACCGTAACGGCCACCGTGCTCGCCGCCGCGCTGCTCGTGACCGGGCTCATCCTGGCCGCGCTGCGTTTTCCGTTGCGGCGAGCGCTCGCTGGCGCCGGTCTCGCCGTCCCGATCGGGCTGGCGCTGATCGCCGCAACGCATGTGACGCAGCCGCCTGGCGTGAGCCAAAGCACCGCAATCGACTGGCAGCCATTGGTGCCCGCCGACATCGCGGCCGAGGTCCGCAGCGGCCATACCGTGTTTGTCGATATCGGCGCCAGCTGGTGCGTCACCTGCAAGGTCAACGAGACGTTCGTGATCGACAGTGCGGCCGTGCGCAGCCGCCTCGCCTCGGATGTCATCGCGGTCAGGGCGGACTGGACCTCACCCAGCGATGCCATCGCGAGCTATCTCCGATCCTTCGATCGCTACGGCCTGCCGTTCAACGTCGTGTTCGGACCAGGCGCGCCCAGCGGCATCGTGCTGCCCGAGCTCCTGACCCCTCAGATCGTGCTCGACGCGATCAATACTGCATCCACCATCCCCCAACCGGAGAACGACAAGTCATGACAAGAAAGACCTTTGCTGCATCGCTTGCCACGCTGCTGCTGCTCGCAGCCGCCCTGCTGCCGCTCCAGGCCCGCGCCGAGGACGACGACGGCGACATCCTGAGCGAGGCACGCATCCTGCGCGATCCCGCCATTCCCGTTCTCGGCAATGCCGATGGCGACATCACGATCGTCGAGTATTTCGACTATCAATGTCCATATTGCCGCAAGATCAGCCCGGAGCTCGCCAAGGTGGTGCGCGACGACGGTCACGTCCGCCTCGTCTTCAAGGACTGGCCGATCTTCGGCGGCCCTTCGATCTATGCCTCGCGCCTCACGCTGGCCGCGAAATACCAGGACAAGTTCGCCGAGGCCCACGAGGCGCTGATCTCGCTCAACGAGAAGCTGTCCGAAGCCAAGGTCGACGCCGCGCTCTCCGCCGCCGGGATCGACCTCGCGCGCGCCAAGGCCGATCTCACCGCCAAGCAGGACGAGATCAACGCCCTCCTTGCCCGCAATCACGAGCAGGCCGTGGGCCTCGGCTTCCAGGGCACGCCGGCCTTCATCATCGGCCGTTTCCGCGTCCCCGGTGCGCCGAACGCCCAGGCATTCAAGCAGGCGATCGCGGATGCGCGGAAGTGACGACTATTATCGAAAGATATGTCGGTGGTTCGGTTCAGCCGCAATCCGACCGGCCGCCTAGGCGACCGGACCGCCGCGCGCGCGCCAGCCATTCATGCCGCCCGCATAGTGGCGGATGTCCTGCCGTCCCGCCGCCAGCGCCCGGCGCAATGCGGTGGCCGAGCGACCGCCGGCCTGGCAAATCAGGATCACCGGCTTGTCGCGCACGAGGCGCTCCGGATCGAAACGCGAGAGTGGATGGTTGATAGCGCCTGGGATATGACCGCCCTTGAACTCGTGGGGCTCGCGGACGTCGACGATGACGCAGCTGCGCTGTTGATGCGCCTTGACCAGCTCGTCATGCGCAATCGCCGGGACGCTGGTCGACCCCGTCAGTCTTTTGAACAATCCTGCTAGCATTGGAAGAACCTTTCGACTGCTGACGATGAACCGGTCGGGCAAAGGCCGCCTCACCACGCGCCCGCTTCGCCTCGGTTTCGGACGCTTCGACCTAGAAGAAGAAGCCTGCGCCGATCACAAGCGCGGCGAACCAGACCGCATCCGGAAGGCCGGTGACGTCGGGCAGCCGTACCTTGCGGAGCGCCGCGCAGACGTTGAGAATGTGGGCTTTCACCCAATCGAAGCTCAGCGCATAGAGGATCGCGCCGACGATCGACGTCGGTGATCATCGTCATGACGCCCGTCCTCCTTGCTCGCACGCGGCCCGATGCCGTGGCTGACACAGAAGGCTTTATATACGAATATTTGAACTTCTGAATATCTATCGAGAGAATATTGCGGCCGCGCAGAGCCAGGCGAGGCTGCTCGTTGCATCAGGTTCAGCTTGAGATGTCTCGTGAAATGATGGGGGAGTAGATCTCCACGATCTGGGCGGAGGCGTCGGGAGGCCTGGTTTCGCCGAACACCATTGCCGGATCGGCTTGCTCCAGGCTCCTCTCATGAGGAAAGAACGCCTTCCAGGGATCGTTCTGCCATTCCGCAATCTGCGCATCGGACACTGAGGGGCTTCCGGCGCGGACGGTCAGTATGCGGCCGATCAGATCGGGCTTGCCGGTGAGCGCACGCGGTGGGCCACGATCGAACCAGGTCAGCACGACAGCCTGCTCGGCCGGATCATACCCAGCGGCCGAGTGATACAGGCCGACATAAGCCTCTTCGTTGCTGTCGGAGACGCTGGTTATTCGCTTGGTCACCAGCAGCAGATTGAAGAGTCCCTGGTCGTCTTGTCCCCGCTTGGTCTTCAGGGCATTGGTCGGGAGCCAGGCGAAGGGCTGCCCCCCGGCCGTCAGGCGGAGCCGCTCGTTCGCGCGTGAATCGACCGACAACGCAAGCGCGCCGAGGTCGACCTTGGCAGATCGCGCGAGTGTTTGCATGTTGGGCAGAAATTGCGTCCATCGTCCCTCGGTGGCATCCGACACCTGCGGGATCGTCGTGATCAGCGGGTCGTCGCAGGTCACGTTGGTGCGGGCCTCGGTGACGAAAGCGAAGGCGAGTTCGGCTTTGGCGGGGTCACCGGCCTGCGCCAGCTTCATGTCGTTGAACCATTGTGTCTGCCACGCGAGTTGCCACGGCCGGTTACGGGGCTTCACCAGGAGCAGCAGTTCGTACCAGACATATTGCTCCGGTCCGGCGGGAATGCGGGCAACCCGGCGCACGGCGATGAGCCGCAGATCCATGCCCGCTGTGGTGATGTCGAAGCGGTCCTTGGCGTGAGGCGTCGAATTCTCGACGGTGATGCTCCAGCCGGGACCGGTACGGCTGGCCTCGATCGCGGTGGTCGCATCGGCAGTGAGCGCGCCCCAGGACAACTTGCCCGTCGCCCGGAGCTTCAGGGAGGCAGGCGTTGTCGTCGCCGCGATGGAATGGACCGTCGCGCCGATCTGCACCGTGTTGGATGGCTTTTTTTGGTCCTTGCTCGTATGCCGGTAGCCGCGCGTGCCTTCGGCCAGGATGAGACGGCGGAACGCAAGCTTTCCCATCCACCATGCCGCCGGATCATCGGCCGCCAGCGCCGGCGCCGGCACGATGAAGGAGCTGTTGAGAAACAGTCCGGTCGCCGTCCCTGAATCGAAGGAATGCCCGAGCGGTCCGGTCACGGCGAGCGGAACCGCCGAGCGAAGCTCTGCCGCGCTCGTCGGTGTTTGTCGCGGCGCCTGGCCCAGGCCATAGGTCCGGACTAGCGGGTCGGGCCCGATCTCCGCGGCCACGGCTCCGGCCGGAGATCCCGGGATGATCGACGTCTTGCGGTAGGCCGTCTCGACTCCGGCAAGCAGCCACTCGGCAGGACCGGCGTGTTCGAACCAGGCCCCATCGACCACCGCGAGGACCCCGGCCACCGGCGAGACCTCGCCGTCCCGCAGAGCGCGCGTCAGCGGAATCAGGGCACGGAGTCCGGGCTTCGGAATCACATCAGGGATTGCTGCGGGCCGGACGATACGAAACCAGGGCGTCTCCCATTTGCCGCTCACGCTTGTCCATCGCGCTGCGCATGTGCCGACGTTCTTCTGGCGAGCGGCCTGATAGGCGGACGCATATCGGTTCACGGCAGTGACGCGAAAACGCATGTAGCGCGCAACCTCGCTGCGGTTCGGAGTGCGCAACGCGATCCGTGTTGCGCGGGCTGTGCTTGCCGGCGGCGTCGCGTTCAAATCGATCTGCTCGCTCAACGGCAGCGGTGCCATCTCGTCGTCGAGTGTCTCGTCGAGGCGCTCGGCGAAGCCTTCCATGTCCCACAGCAGCGCCGACTCCGCCGCCGATGGCGGCGAAACGGACAGAGGATCTTGCGGATCCTGGACCGGGAAGACGTTGAGGCTCCCGGTCTTGTCGAACGGGAATGGCGACAGGGGACGGCCCGTCCATCGCCAGGCCTGCGAACCGACGGTGAGGCTGCCGATCGCATCAGAAGCCACTGACGGCGTGCGCCGGAAATGGAGACGAATATCGCCAGGACTTTCGTCCGCGGCGCCCGACCCGCCATCGACGATGCTTCCGCTGACGGCTGCGGCAATCTCGATGTCAGCCGGCAGTCCGGGCGAGGCAGCTTCTACCGCGAACGCATAGGTCGAAAACAGGCGATAGTGCGTGCCATCGGCTGCGGTCACGACGGCGTCCTTGTCACCTGCTCCGAGCGAGACGCGGCGGACGCAATCGTCGAACCGGCGCCGGCCGGCCGGCGCAACATTCTCGACGAACAGCGCATCGTCGACACCGGCGAACAGCCGCACGATGACGACGTCGCCCGGGGTGCTCCAGACCGTCTTCGTTGCCGCATCGAACAGCGGCTTGGTCCTGTCCTTGCTCACCTTGCATATGACATCGATCGGTGGCCGCGCCGTGGCGAACGGACGTGTCGGGTCCAGGTCCGGCTTCCATGTCCATCGCCACGCGAACAGTTCCGGCGTGTGACGGCCAACGGCATCGGGAGCAAGCGCGCCGTCGCGCCGCACCCGCGTGACCGAGACGGCCAGGACGCCGACCGACGGGTCCTGCAGATCGAGCGTCGCCTTGATCGCGTCCACCTCGGCGCGCAAACGCGCCTCGGCGGCGCCATCGCGCGTGTCGACGGCTTTGCGCAAGGCTAACTCGCGGTCGTGCAGCGCCGCGGTCTGCTCGAAATGGAACGTGCGCAGCGCCTTGCGAAACTGCCGCAGCGCCGTCTTGTCAGCGTCGGATAGCACCGTCTCGTCGAAGGCGATCCAGCGGTCGAAATCCTCGAGCGTCGTCACGGGTGCTTCGACGCGCAGCCGCAATTCACCGCAAGCATTGTCCGGCTTGACCACCAGCGCATCGCCATTGGCGTCGCTGAGCAGCAATGCAGTCTTCATCTTCAAGGCACGCACAGCTCCGGAGGGCGCCCACGGCTCGATCGCCTGCGGCGGCACCAGGATTTCGTCGGCGACCAGCCTGGTCTCGCGGGGAGGCACCATCGGATGAAACAACGCGCCGGCCCGCTGGGCGGGCGCGAACGCCGGTGCGACCCGCAGCGATCCGATGCCGGTTCGGCGCAGATAGGAGAAACGGCGCACGATGTCGGCATTGGCCGCAAACAGATCGTCCGTCAGCTTTGCCGGATCGAGCAAAGCCGGGAAGTCATCGCGTCTGATCTCGACCGGGAAGGCTCCCTGGTTGGAGATGCCGAACGGAGCGACGTCGAAGGTGGCGCCATAGGCCAGGAACGGCAGCAGGGTTTCGGCCGGCGGATTGTCCTGCACGCGCGGTTGGACCAGACGGGCGATGCGCGGCTGCGGATCATCCTCTGTTTGCCCTTCGGTCTGAATATCGGCCTGGCCGTCGCCAACGATCGGCCGGTTGTCGTAGGTCACGATGACCTGCGGCATCCGGCTCGTATAGGACACCGGCAGCGCTCCCATCACCGCGCGGGGCGCCGACACGAAGGTGGCCGGCACCGGCATATCGGAATCCGGGGCAAGCTCGGCGAAGCAGGCTGTGAGACAGCGCCAGGCGTCGGCCGGTCTGCTCCGTCGCATCAGCAGTCCATAGCCGGCCAGATCCTCGTTGAAGTCCGGTGTGTCTCCGGCCGCGACAACGAGCCGGTCGATCTGTAGCATCACGCCATGCGCGTCAGGCGCGAGGTCCCCCGTGAGAAGGGTATCGGTACCCTCCTTGTCCGGCTGCTTGAACCAGCCCTGCATCCGCACACGGGCCGCAGTATCGACGGCGTCCGCGAGCACGCCGCGCGCGGAAGCGGGCAGCCGCCCGATGCGGCCGTGATCGTCCTGATAGATCCACTCGAGCGTCGTCGGGCTGCCGTCGCTTTCGCACAGCGTTCCATACAAATAGCTCGTGATGGCTTCACGAATGTTGCCGCGATGGCGCTCCGAGCCGGCCAGGGCCTCCGTGTCGCGGATGTCAGGGTCACTCGCCTTCTTCCAGATGCCGTCGGGCGCCGCCCAGGCCAGATCGATGTTCGCCTTCTTCAGGATCTCGACGAGACGGAAGCCGCGATCGAACAGCACCGGGAATGCCGCTTCCGCGGCCGAGAGCCAGGCGCCGTGACGCGCATCGGCCGGCGCCGAGTGCCGCCAGATTTCAATCTGCAGCGCAGCGGCCGCGGCTGGCGTGGTCAGCTCGTCGACCGCGCGGCGGAGCGGCGAAGGATCGAACGCCCCTTTCGCATCCGGGCCGACGGCGACGCGAGCCGCCAGCTCCGTGAGGAAGCCTGCCCCCGCGGGCAGATTCAGATTGGCGCCAGCGATTTTCGCCAGCCGGCCAAGCCAGACCGCACGCTGCGGGTCACCAGCTCCGTTGCGAAACGCATTGCGAAATGCCCGGTCGTCGCGCTCGACACCGTCAGCGAGCGCCCGCAGCTCCTGCGCATTCAGCTCCGACCCCGGGCGACTTTCGACGATGATCCTGTTCACACGCTCCAGAATCGCAAGGTGCGCGGGCGAGCCGTTCGGGCCCGTCAGGACGGCGGACGCAGTGGCGACACAACCTGGTCCCACCGTGTCGCGCAACGCCATCAACACGGCTTCGGCCAGCCGCATCGCACCGTCCGGACGAGAAGGCATGGAGAGCGCGGCCGTCAACGGCGTGCCGGGCGACGTCGCGTCATCTTCGACCGCTTGCAGCACCAGCCGCGGCAGGTCGAAGACATCAGCGAGCTGTTCCGGCAGCCGGGCCAGCCAGTCCTCGAAGCCGATGCCGTCGCGACTGTCGCTCACACCACGCGTGTGGCTTCGCTTGACCCACAGCGTCTCACGATCGAGGAAGCTGGCGTTGCGGGTCAGGTCCTCGCCAAGATCGAGCGCACGGCAGAGGACTTCGATCTCGTGACCGCCGAAGGGAGTCATGTACGGAATGCTGGCCACCAGATTGGGACCGACGAGATTCCATTGGACGGTGGGATGGGCCTGATCTCCGAATGCGGGCTCGAGCACGCTCGTTGCGGCCCGCGGCTGGAAACGCGGCGCTGCGATCAGTAGCGTGGTCTGCCCCGCCGGGGCCGGCTTGATCGTATCCAGCCTGACGAAGCGGACGAGATTGAGCCGTCCATGTGGAAGCGGAGCCGGCAGCGACGCCAGCCCTGCAAAGAAAGCTTCATAGCGAAAGTTGGCGCCTGTATCGCCGATCTCCTCGATCTCTTGACGACCGCCCTGCCCCTCGTTCCAGCCGATCAGCTTGAATGGTTCGACGTGATGGTAGTGATCCGTGTGCGTGGGCGCGGTGTCCGAGGCGAGGTCCTTGAGCGCGGTGTAGAGCAGCGCATTCAGGCTGGCGTCGGAGAGTTCGAAGTTGGCGTTGTGCGCCGGATTGCCATCGGCCGGAAGCGCAATCGGCGTGACCCCAAACCCGGTCGGGTCGATCGCGCCCGGCTGCGGCGTCTGGCGCGCCGGCGCGCTGGCCCATAGAAGCGAGAAATCCAATCGGCCGCCGAGCCATGGAAACAACGGTCCGGCACCGCGCGCGAGATCATCGAGATAATGTTCGAACCCGGCTTCGCCCGGCTTCGGCACATCCCTGCCCCGCACGCCGTCGAACAGCGCCTGGAGCCTGGCATTGAAGTCGCTGTCGGACTCGCCCGCCGACGGCTTGACCGCGGCACCCGACAGCCTGAGCCCGATGGTCGGCCGGGCCCGTTCGCCCGGCGCGCGCAAGACATCGCAAAACAGTACGAATTTCATGGCACGCTCCGGTCAGGCGAAATGATCGAGATGTTGTCCAGACTGCGTGGCGCCGCTGCCCTTCTTCAAATAATAGGTCACGCCCTGGCGAACCTTGATCTCGCAGCACCAGCAGATCTTGAAGCTGACCTCGATCGTTCCGCGTCCGATCACCGAGCCGTCATTCTGATAGATGAGCTCGAGCAGCAGATAGAGGCCGATGTTGAAGCGGCCGAGGATGACGATGCCGCCGCGCACCAGGAAGATGACCGCAATGGAAAAACTCGAGCCGCCGCCGCTGTCGAACTCGACATAGGCTCCCACCATCACATAGACGAAACCGCGACACGGACCGAAGGCGAAATCCAGTCCGAGGCCGGCCGTCAGTCCCACCGACACATGGCTGAGAAGCCTGCCTGAAGACGGGAAGTACCTCGCGCTGGTCTCGAGCCAGCCGCCACCAACCAGGATCCACACGCGCAGCACGAAGGGCTCGCTCTTGCGGCCCAGCGCCAGCGTGGTGCCCAGCGCGAAGTCGCCGCGCCGTCCGCCGCTGCCCTTGATCATCAGCAGCTCGAAGGAGGCCGAGAAGCGCAAGCCCGTCACTGAGAAGGCGCCGAACGACAGCGGGGGCAATGGCAGCTCGATGCGCGCCGCCAGTCCCGAAGGCGCGCCACCATCCTCCAGCATCTCGATAAAGAAGCCGGAGTTCGGCTCGCTGAACGACTTGATCAGGTCGGACAGGAATTTGATCGCCTTGTCGAGACGGACGCGGGTCGGATCGATATCGACGTTCAGGCCCTGTCCATTCTCGAAGAAGACGCGTGTCTGCTCCAGCGTCACCAGCGGCGTGCCGCTGAAGGCAAGCTCCCAATCCCCCACCACCTCACCTTTGGTGGTGCGCCGGGTGATGCCATCCAGTCCCACCGCGAGGTCGGCCAGGGCATCGAAGCGCGCTCCGACAACCGACAGCTTGAGCGGGCCGATCTCGAACACCTCCGATCGGCTCGGAAACGGCGCCCTCGCCTCCGCCTTTGCCCATGCAGTGAGGCTCGCTTTGTCGAAGCCGTGGGTCACCTTCACATTGTCATTCAGCGACGGCAGACGAACGTTCTTGAACAACCCATCGAGCTTCAACCCGCCGAGGTCCGGAAACAGCTTCCCGAAATCATAGTTCTCCATGCCCTTGGGAATCAGCCGGTCGAGAAACTCGTTGGTCGGCACGCGAATGCCGAGCGCCTTGAGATCGTCGCCCATGCGGTTCATCAGCCCGACGACCGGCGAGCTCTGCACCGCCTCCCGCGCATCGTCGAAGAAATATGCGATGCGCTCGCGGTTGAATTTCAGGTTCGGCAGGATCGGCGCGGAGCCGGCGGCGCGGATAAGCGCGAGCGTCTCGCTCGGGTTCTGGAAGCTTGGCGCGTTCGACAAACGCTTGTAGCCCTCCTCGAGGACACGGACGTCGTCGGCAAGATCCGGCGGAACTTTGTCGCGAAGGCCCTGCGCCAGATCGGCGGCGCCCTGCTTGATCCGGTCTGATGCGTTGGCGATCGCCCCGGCGAGGTTGCCGGCCTGCCCCTTCAACCTGGCGATCACATCGTCGACGGCTGCGACGAGCGTTGCTTCCAGAGTGCCGATCGTCGTCCTGGCAGCCGTTGCGGCCTCATCGAGCGCGGCGTCGAGCTTCTGCTCCTGAACTCCGATCGCGACACCGACCTCGTCGAGCAATCCTGCAATGGCTTTCAGGACCTGATCGGCGGCCTGATGGACCCTGGTCTTCAGGTTCCCGGCGCGCGTTGCGAAGTCACGTAGCGCCTTCCTCACGTCGTCCTTGATTGCGCCGACACCGGATGCCGTTTTGCGGCAGATCTCGTGGATGCGATCCATGGTGCCGTCATAATCCGCCTGCAGGCCAGACCGGAAATTCGCGAGCGCCGACTCGGCGTCTGCCGTCAGCCCCGCGGCTGCATCGGTCAGAGCCTGCATGGCAGAGGCCGTCCCGCTCAGTTGCGCGACCGTGTCACCGACGGCGCGATTGATCACGGCTTTTGCGGTCTCGATCGATGCGCTGCTGCGCGCGACCTCTCCGAGCGCGACATCGTGGAGCTGGACGATGCTGGTTCGGAGGTCAGCGAGCACCGTGAGAAGCGTCTTGGCTCCGGCCGCAAACAGCTTGCGATCCTTGATCTCCCGCGGCAGGCCGCGTCGCGCGACCTTGTCGACGGCATCGAGGCTCGTCAGCGCCTTGGCGTGATAGCTTTCGTAGAGCGTGACCAGCGAATGGAAATCCGATGGCGTCGCCAGCGCGCCGATCCTGCTGTTGAGGACGGCTCCCTCCTGTTCAACGAGGTCGCGTGCGGCGGCGATTTCGACGCGAAACGTCGCGATGCTCCGATCAAGCCGGGCGAGCGCTTCTCCCACCACGTTGAGCGCACTGAAGATGGTGAGACGGACCGGAGCCAGCGTCTCCTCGATGCGTCGCGCGAGCACCTCGGCCGTTTGCGCGGGCGCGTCGGAGGCGAGGAACTCATCGACCCGCGCCACCACCGCTTCGAGCTCTTTCTCCAGCCCATCGAGACGTGACAGAAGCGCGTTCTCGATGTCCCGCTTGAGACGAGCTTCCACCACATCCGCCGCGTCGGTCCATCCGGATCTGGCTGCGGCGAGATTTGCCTTGGCACGAGCGACCGCCGCGTTGATCGCGTCACGCACCTTGGCAGCCTCACGGTGAATGACCGGCTTGATGGCGCCAAGGCGGTCGATCTCCACATTCAGGGCGGCCTCGATCTCCGGTCGGGTCTTGTTGACGACGCGGAGCAGATTGCCGAGCACGCCGCGGCTCTGCGACAGCACTCCGTCCAGCATCGCGTCCAACCCGCGCGCCTCGGCAAGGATGCGCTCGAGCTCTTGGCGCAGAGCGAGGGCTTGGCCGGCCGCGCCGCCCGACACGCCGGTCGGCTGTCCACGCGACACCGTGATGGTCTGCAGCACGGCCGCGATCGGTTCGCCGCTGCTGCGCGTCGCCACCAGATTGGCCGCAGCGCCGTCGCTGTCGATGTCGAAGGTGCCGCCCTCATGCAGCGGGTCGTGCATGATGTCGTCTGCCGCCGGAGCGTCCGGGTCGCCCGAATCCAGACCCGGCGTCCCCGCCGGCGCAGGCGGCGGCCTGTTGTCGAAATCGACGCCTTCACGCGCTGGCCAGAGATTGGGATTGTCGCCATCCTCTGGGCGTGTCGAGGTGAAGAAAACGAACTGCTGCGGCTTGGCGCTTCGCGCAGCGATCGCCGCGGCGGCATCGGTGTGAGCACCGGTGCAATGCAGGCGGATATCCGGCTTCGGGTAGATATCCGGGTCCTCACCTTCGTGCCACAGCGGCACGACCCAACCATCCGGGACGTCGTGCCCCCAGCGGCTATCAACCGGAATCCGCAACGTGCGGAACACGCAGGCCTCATACAAGGCCCGCTTCTTCAGGTTGGCGCCGGCCTCCGGAAACCGCCGTTCGGGCTCGAGGATGTCGACATATTCGCGCACCTTGCGCAGCACCGGCCGGCCAAGATGTTGCCCGGCCTGCTGCGCAGCGAACTGATCCGGCGGCAGCACGGTACGCTCGTAGACGATGACGTGCTTGGCGACGTTCCAGTGTCGCGCGATCCGGCCGATCCGCTCGACTGCATAACTATGTGTCCGGCCGAAGCTGGTGTCCGACACGATGCGCGTCTTGCCGTTGGCGAAGAACGCCCGAACGAAGCCGGAGCCTCCCAGGGCAGAGAAGGACGGATTGATGATCTGGCCACGGGTGCTTGAAGGCCTGGCGATCACCTCGGCGTGGATGTTCTTCGATTCGAATCCCCAGGTGGCGCCGCCCTTGAGCTTCGTCGAGCCACTGTCCGGATTCCATGGCTCCGGATCGAGGTCCGCAGGGCTCGCCTCCGCTCCGGGCACGCGCAGGACAAACGCGACCTTGTCGGGCGACTGGTCTTCGACGGAGAGCGGCTCATCATGACCGTCGCGATAGGCCTCGAACACACCGACGCGGGTATTCCAGGCTTTGGTGAAGGACGCGGACACGTCGCGAAAACGGTCATACAGCTCAGCTTCGACCAGCGGCTGCAGGGATGGGCCGGCCTGCGTTTCGGTGCCGTCGAGCAGCGACCGCGTGATCCCGCGCGGACGCGCCGGTAGCGGATCACGCACGCCGCCGATGCGCGAGCCGAGCTCAGCAAGGCGCAGCGACGGAGCCGTCAAGCGCGACGCCAATCCGTAGAGAAACTCGAAACGTGCGCTGTCGAGGCCGGCGCCGGGCGCGCGCTGCCCGGCATAGCCCAGAATTCGGCGTAGATTCCAAGGCGCCTCGGCATAACGCTGCTTGAAGTAGGACGATCGCAGGCGCAGCCTGGCCGCCGTGCCGAGCCGGAAATCGATCGTCTGCTCGGAGCCGCGGGGCGAAATCGTCGGCCATGGATGGCCTTTTTCAGCGGCTTCTCCGGTGGCCTGCGGCGGCAGAAACAGATCGAAGCCGTCCGAGATCCTGGCGATGTCCCAATACGAGCCTGCGAGCTCGGAAGTCTGCCAGTTGGCGATCTCGCCGTCATTCTCCGCGACATCCTCGCTGTCGAGCTCGAACGCCGGAACATCGATGAGCGCCACCGTCATCGGCTCACGATCGATGACGATGGTTCGGTAAGCCTCAGTTCGCGTTTTTGTGGCCCTCCGGTGCAGCGTCAGGCTGAGCTGGCGATTGCGGTTGGTGCGGGTGACCTCCTCGCCGTGAAGAAAGAACGGCGTATCAGCTGGTGTTGCAGGCGCGTCGTCGATGAGGACCACCGCGGCCTCGCGCTGCAGATCTGCCGCGATCTGCTTCTCGCGCTGAATCTGTCGTTGCCGCGGATCCGTCGAACCAATGGCCTGTGCTGGCGCGCGTGCGAGTTCGTCCAGGACGGCATCGAAGGCCCGCCCGGCATCAGGGATCGGATCCTGAGACCCGGGCAACGCCCCATGCAGATCGAACCGGTCGATGCGAGCGGCGACGCGTGGCAGCGCCTCGCCGCGACGTGGCAGACGGGCGCGGCCGGCGACACCCTTCGGATCCTTTTCGGCTCCCAGCATACCGCCGCGCGTCGGATCGGCGGGATCGAAAGTCACGTTGTAGCGGATTCGGATCTGCCCCTGCTCGCCACTCGCTGCGTGTGGAACATCGAGGTCGAGCGCGCCGAGCCGCACCTTGCCGCCGATGAGCCCGGAGGTCAGACCCTCCGCCGTTTCCAGCGTGACCACGATGGTCGGCTGGCTGCCGGGCTTGCGCTGCGCGATGTCGAACCACTCGAAGCTCTCGTTCAGCGGCTGGCGTTCGATCGTCACCTTCAGCCGGCGCCGCACCATGTTGCCGTCATGGTTGATCAGTCCGGGGAAGATCGCATCAGCGGCGAATTCGCTGCGCTCGGCGTCGTGAGGGCGAAAGCCGATCAATACGGGAGACGACAGGCGGGATGCCTTGCGATCCTGCCGCTGCTGCACCAGATCGAAGGCGAGGTCGAAGGCCGGCAGCGTCCCGCCCGGCGTGACCGGCCCGATGTTCTCCAGCAGCGGCACGAAGGAAAGGTCGCGCGCGTCATCGGTGATGCGCAGGGCGTCGAGATAGGGCTTTGCGATCCGCTCGTTCCAGATCGTGGAGAAGATCGTCGCTGGCACCGGGCGCGCGCGCACATACCAACAGTAGCGGTTAGGGTCGCGGGAGACGCCCACGCCCAGCAAGCCATCGTTGGCGCCATCCTGGATCAGCTCGATCGAGATTCGATCGCGAACGCTGGTCCCGGTCGCGAGCAGACAATCGTCGAACCGAAGATCAGCCTGATCGACTGCTGCCGCCTTTGGACCGATATCGACGACTGCTGCGATGGAGCAGGATGTCGAGGCTGCGTCCTGCGCCGTGGCTCTAATACCGATGGGTTTCACACCGACCGCGCGCGGCTTGTCGAACTTGAAGTCCGGAGAGTCCTGCGGCGGAATCGCACTGCGATCCTCGAATTCGATCCGCCCCCCGTTGCGGAAGAGGTCCGCCAGCAGCGGATAGTCGCCGCTCGTGAGATCGACGTCGGCGTTGGTGCCGAAGATGTTCAGCTCGACACTCCGCTCTGCGGCCCGCTCCGTCAGCTGCTTGAGCGAAATCGGCTTCGGGTTGCCCGCCGCATCCTGATAGTGCGCCTCGTCATGAGGCGGGGCGTCGCCGGCGCCGCCGCCGGGCTTCCACGTTCGGTATTCCAGATGATAGTGATCGATGCGCAGCGAACCGTCAGCGCCGAACAGCGCCGGCGCGAACCTCATGCCGATCATGCAGGCGAAGTCCGGGCCGATATCAGTCTTGCTGGGTGGAATATCCTTGAACACGACCGCTGGAAACGGCACGTCGAGCTGCATCTCGAGCCCGCCGCCGTCACCGCGATAGAGCAGTCCGTTCATCCCGCGCATCCGCAGGCGGCGCCGGTCCTCGCTTCCATCGAACAATTCGACGACCGCAAACGAGAACGGCAGAGCGATTGCGGGCCTGAAGACGGTGTGCCCGCCGTCATCCACCAAGAGGCGCGTCACCTCCACCAGGTGCTCGCCTTGAACTTTCAGGAAGCGCGCCGCCAGCTTCGCCATGCCTACCTCCCTCGGACGCAGGACTGATCGCTGCGTCTTCCTACGCCTTCGACGAACGTCGCGCGGCACGCGGCCTCGTGACGAGGACGATCAGGAGCTGGGTCGCCCGCCGGCGCCGCGGGAAGCCGAGAACGACCGCGGCTCGCCGGGACATCGGACGCAACGGTCCTGTGCGCTTAAGGAGAGACTACCAAGGAGAAGAGAAACTCGTGCGTGAGATAAGCGTGAATTGAAAGGCTCACGCGGAGCTGGCTTTGGACGGCTTCGGATCGAGGCCGGGCTGCCAATGCGGCTCGACCCGCACGGTACCAAGCCGCGTTCTCGTCTGCGGGTTCAGGGGACTCGTGTCGCCAGACAACAGGCCGAGATAGTTGTTGCCCTCAGCCGCCGCAACAGATGCCTCAGTCGCCGTGACAAAGGTCGTGACGAGTTGACGGGCCACAAACGGAGCCGCCGTGCTGGTTCCCTGCACCCGCGACAGCGAGCCGCTGCGCACGCCGGCAGCCCACGTCCCCGGCAGCACCCGGGAGCGATCGGACATCGACGCGCAATCGATGCCCCGCGCGATTTGCCTCGTGCTCTCCGTCCCGGCCGAACTATAGCGGGCGGGACAAACCTCTTTGAGCGACGATCCCAATCCATTGGCAAGCCGGTAGCCGGCCACGACGAGAGCTGTCTTTCCCGTCGCCAGCCCGTTCAAACTGCCGAACCGCCGCACGGCACAATTGTCGGTATCGGTCTCCTTCAGGTCGCCTTCATCCGTGTAGCGGATGTCATCGAGATGATCGAAATAGCTTTGCCGGCTGCCGGAGCGCAGGCTCTCGGGATCCGCCGAGCGCTGGATCCAGCACTCGATCGGATGATCGAGCGGTGCGGCAGTCCCGTCTCGCTTGATGACGATGGTCCATTTGCCGGCCTCGATGCCCGGCAGAGATTGATCGTCGGGCTCCGTAGGGGCCAGGACAACGAGCACACGCCAGCAGTCCCGGCGGTGATAATCAGCACTGATCTGACCGATCGGCTGGTCGCGTTCGTTCTTAAGGCTCGCGACGCGTCTCGGATCACCAGGGTCCTGTCTGTTCAACCCCTGATTTGCCGTGATCGGGATGGTCTGACGTATCTTCTTCCAGGGATCTCGGAGCTCGATCGTATACCCCCTGGTGTCGAAGTTGCCGGCAAACCAGATCTCGAGATAGCTCGGCGTGCGATCGTTCGGCTGGATCCTCCAATAGAGTCGCGCCTCGCCGTCCCTGAAGTCGACCTCCCTGACACGGGCGTGCAGCCGATCGAGAAACGTATTTCCCGCGGGCAGAACAAGTGCGGTGGGACAGTGCGCTTTCGCCCGGCGAATCCTGACGAGTTCGTCGATCGCAGCCTCGAGTTCAGTGCCGCCATCGTGCCGGCCGCCGGAGAAACCATAGCTGAAGTTGATCACCAGCCGCGCCCGCTCGATCCCATAGCCGGCGGCGATGCGGTCGGCGCGCTCGAAAATGTAGTGCATCGCTGAGAGCACATACATGTCCTTTCCGAAACCCGAAGTGTCCCAGGCAATCGTATTCGGCAGTTGCACGGCTATGATGCGTATCGCCTCGGGCGGGACCTCGTCGCGCTCAGGCGCGTAACCCGTTGCCAGGTCCATGACATGGGCACCGTGGGTGGCGTGGCGGTCGATCAGGCTGCCGAGATCCTCGGCGTCGCTTGTTGCCCCGGCCATGCAGTAAAGGGTATCCTCGTCATCGCCGTAGCGTGCGATGTAGTCCTCGATCTCGCTACGAATATATTCGCGGCCAAAGAGGACGCTGTGCTGCTCCTTGAGCGCGTCCGCCGCCTGCAGCCAGCAGAACTCGACCCGCGTCCGCGCTCCGCTTGCGTCGCGGAAATTGCGATGCGCGAATGGGAGGCCGTCGTCGATCACCGCCATGATGGTGATTTGCGGGTCCTTCCCGATCCGATCGCGCAGTCCGGAGTCGGGCTTCCAGGCGGGCCCTGATGGGTCGCGATCTTGGTCGCTGTGCATGGCCCGCGGTGGCACCGGAAACGCGATTCGAGCTCGTTTGGCACCGATGTTGACGAAGGCCAAGTTGTTCAGTTGCTTGAGGCCGAGATCGAGCAGCTGCGCCAGATCGCCCGCATCCTCGATGCGCCCGAGCGGATTGCGCACGACGAAGGGAACGAACGACAGTTCCCGTTCCCTCCACAAGGTCGGGTGCCACGCTATGCGCTCCATCGCGACGGCGTCCATCGTCGTCGCCTCGGTCACAGCGACGTCGTCCCGTTTCAACTCGGTGACGGCCGTAATGAACTCGGCTTGGTCGCGGATCGCGGGAAACGCATAGGGCCGCCCCGGGCCGAAATTCCAGGCCTCATAGGGGCTGAGATAGATCGGCGCCGACTCCGGCTCTTGAGCACGAGCATCGGACGGGTCGTTCTCTGTCATGGCTCGGCCTATCTCGCGAACGTGTATTCGTCGCAAACCCTGTCCCACAGCCAGCGAAACAAGTCGCTTGACGAGACGCTGCATGGATCCGCCTTCTTGACGCCGAGAGGATCGTTGGCTCCCTTCGCGAACTCCGTGAGGGAGAAATCGCCGTCATGGGCGTCGTAGCTGTAGCCTTGCACCTCGTCACCGCGGCCGCATTTTGCCAGCACGATCTGTCCGATGGCACGACCGAGGATCGCACCCGCCCAGCTGTCGATCGGGAAGTGCAATCCCGCGACCGTCCGGTTGACGGCGATGCGCTCGGCGAGCTTGTTGATCAGGGCCTGTCGCTTCTTGTAGTCGCCATAGTGCCCGCTCTGGAATTCGACCAAGCCGTTGAGCACCTCGGCGACGGCGAACGCCTCGGTGGCATGGGCGCTCGGGAAGCTGCCATGCGCCGGCGTCGGGATCATCGGCATCACCTGATGGCCGATGCGGTCGGGACGCCGGCAGGCCAGGTGGTGCTTGGCGACCATCGCGACATGAGCAGCGATGACCTGGGTGATGGTGATCAGCTCAAACGTATGGTTGTTAGTGCCGGTCTGCAGCCCGAGCAACATCACGAAATAGGGTGTCGGAAAGCCGAGCTGGGTCAGGATTTCCGGCGTTCGATCCGGGCGCTGATCGAGATAATTCCGCATCAGCTTCAGTTGCTGTTCGAAGACGGCGATATCCGGCCTGTGAATTGTATAGAAGCTCTTGCCGCCATAGCTCAGCGACACGCACTTGTCGTGCCCGCCGACCGACCAGTCGAAGTGGCGCATGAAGTCCGTGAGATAGAGCGACGCCCGCACCCAATCGGCCCAGAGCCCCATATTGCCGGCGCACGAGAAGCGCAGTTCCTGCGGGTGGCCCGGCTCAGCTCCGCCGTTGGCCACATGCGTGATCGCCTGCTCGGTAATCTGCAGGCCCTGCACAAGCATGGGGTCGTAGACTGGGTCGACGCCGGCGCTGAGGAAAGTGCCGAGTCCGGTGGCGGTGAGGCTTCCCATGCCTCCCATGCCTCCCATGCCGCCCATGCCACCCATGCCACCCGATTGACTCATATCCGGTCCCTCAGTTGCCTTTTACGGAATGCCCGCCCCCCTCAGCGCGGCGGCGACGCGCCGTCCAAACTCGTGATCGCCTGCCGGATGCCCACGAAGATAGCCGGCGACTGTGAAGTCCGGTTGTCGGCGGAGAATTTCGCGCGCGGCGGCCCCCGCCTCCTGCGAGCGGCCGAGACAATGCAATGAGGCGACCTTGGCCCGCAGCGTCGAGATGTGGCGGTCATGCCGCGACAGCGACCGGTCTGCGAGTTCAAGCGCTTCCGCGTAACGGCCGGCCGCGAACAGCGCCGTGGCACTCAGCGACTCGTAGTAATATCGGAACGGATCCATCGGCGAGAGCCGCCGTGCCTTTTCGGCCGCGACGACCGCGGCGGCCGGTTCATCGGAGAAGGCGAGCAGCGCCCCCCTCATCAGCCAGGCGAGTGAGTCGTTGGGATTGCGCTGCAGGGCGGCGTCATAACGGGCGGCAGCGATGTCCATGCGACGTAGCAGATTGTTGTGCGCGAAGCCGTCAATGGTCATGCAGAACGCGCTTTCCGGGTCGATGTCCAGCGCCCGCGCCGTGCTGTCGATGGCCACCTGAGTGTCCCGCGCGGCATCGCTGCTCCATCGGTTGAAGACGCTGAGCACGTGCCATTTGGCAAACCACGCATGGACTTCCGCTGCGTTGGGAGCCCGCCGCCTCGCCTCCTCGATCAGCTCCCGCGAGCGGGCAAAGTCGCGCAGTGCGGGTCGGTGCATGAGGCTCACCCCTGCGACCAGGAGACGGTGATCTTCGAGATCCGTGACCTTTCGCCCCGCAACATGCACCATGGCATCGTCGGCGATCGAGCGGCCGACCGCGCGGACGATCTGCGCGATACCCTCGGCGGAGCGGTTGAGAAAGTCGCTGGCCGGACCTGTGAATTGGCGCGTCCACAGAATGCGTCCCGACGCCGCGTCGAGAAAATCCGCATCGAGCACGATCTCGTTGCCGGTCACGCGGGATGTCCCGACGACGCAATAGTCCGCCCCCAAGAGCGAGCGGACTGCGGCGATGTCGATACGGCGTTGGTCCAGCGCCCGGCTGGACCAATGCGAAATGACCGAGATCAGGTTCGATCGCGAGAGCGAACGGCAGACCTCCTCCGCCAGCCAATCACCGAGCCAGGCATCGCCCTGCCCCTCGAGGCCTGAACCGAGAGTTCGGAAGGGCAGCACGGCGATCAGCGGCAGAACCGGCGGCGGCGGTGGCTGCGACCTGGTGCTGAACAGCCCATAGATCTGCTGAGGATCGAGCCGCATCGCAGCAAGCCAGCGATTGAAGCCCTCCTCGCGTAAATTGATACCTTCGAGGAACTCGCCGGCGCCGGGGCGTCCGATGAACGAGACGCGCGACATGTCCAGCGACAGCTCGCTGTTGGTGCTGGACAGCACGTCCGCGAAGCAGTCTCCCATGATATGTCGAATATCAGATAGCGCACGCCTGAGGCTTTGCCGCCCGGTATCGTAGCAGGCTGTGCCCCACAGCGTCTCCTGGAGAAACGCGCGGGTGCGGCGGCCGAAGGGCGCTGTCGCGAGAAGTGCGAACAGCGCTTTGTGCTTGGCGCCGCTGATCTCAAAGCCGCCCGGCTGCGTGGATCGCACCACGCACGCTCCAAAAAGACTGATCTCGAGGCGTGCCAACTTCACGAAGAAATTCCGCCCAAAAAATGCCTATCAGCAATAAAACGCAGTCAGGCTAGCACCAAGCCGGCGAGCCTCCAAGCTGCTTCACGTATTTTTCACGCCCTGCAACCCGAACAGCCAGACTATCGTGTTCGCATGGGCCGATCCGAGGAAAACGACGCAGGCGCCGACCCGGCCGGTCAAGGGCCGCCGGAGCCGCGCGACCTGATCGAGTTCTATCACCGCTGGACCGAATTTCGGCCGGCTGTCGTTCAACTCGGCAACCGGTCGGATCTTCAACCTTCGGAGCGGGCGATCCTTCACTGGCTGATTCTGCTCGTCGATCGGATCAGCCAGCACGACCTCCAACAATGAGTGCAGGGCCTTTGCTTCCTCGGCATCCGGTTACAGCTTGCTCCGTTCAACTCACACTTAACTCACGCCAAGACGACTAATCAGTTGTTATGATTTTATCGAAACGGATGCCGGTGGACGGGAGCGCCTGCACAATGCGACCGCATTGACGACGGTGCGCTGTCTGGCGTCTGCCATTTAGCTTCGACACCGACCTCCATTCGGAGTACCGGATGAGCCCCAGTATTGACGATTTCATCTCGATGACTTCCTCAATGACCTCGGATCGCGAGCTGCTCGACGCCTTCCTGCAGACCGTCGATGCAGAAGGCTACGATCGGGTCATGTTTGCGGAGACGCGTGACGACCGCCTGGTCTCACTTCAGCAAGGATGCCGGAACGGGCTTCCGCCCTCTGCTCTCGGTCGCGACTGGCACGGCGCCGACTTGGTCCTACGCCAGATCCGGCAGGTGAACCGACCATTGCGGTGGAACGAGCTGTGCACGCTGGGTTCGCGAGGCGTCGAGGAGAGCCGTCTGCTTCACGAGGGACATGCGCTCGGGATCCGCTCCGGCCTCGTCATTCCACTGCACGGGCCGGGGACCTCGGTCGATCTAATCTGCCTCGGCCGCGGCGAACGGATCACCGAGCACGACGAGAGCATTCGACGGCTGTACGGCATCGCCGTCCAATATTGGCTGAGACGCCGCGATCTCCACGACGTCACCCGTCCCGACAGCCCGAGACTGACCGCCCGCGAAATCGAATGCCTCGAATGGTGCAAGGAGGGCAAGACCAACTGGGAAATCGGAGAGATCATCTCGACCTCCGAGAAGACGGTCGAATTCCATTTGTCGAACGCCATCAGGAAGCTCGGCGCCTGCAATCGCATGACCGCGGTCGTCGCGGCAATTCGGGCCGGCGCGATCACCGTCTGAAAACAGCGGCTCCATGAGACGACAGTCGATTGCGGCCGGCCTCATCGGCCGACATTGCCCGGGATGGCCGACCGCTCGATCCGCAGATCGAATCCCTTGGTGATGTTGTTCAGCCCCGCACCGCCGGTCCCGACGCCTGATCCAAGTCCTCCGGTTCCGCCGCGCGATCCGAGGCCATTGCCTCCCGGCTTGGGCGGAGACGACCGGGCCAACATCGCACAGACTTCGTCGTCCAACTTGCAGGGCACTGGGCTCGGCGGCGCCGCCGCGGGCTCCTCTGCAAGGGCGATGGACGTGAGGCCGATCAGCACGAGAAGGCCAAGCGATATCTTCATTTCGACTCTCCAAATTGCCAGCGTACCGATCTGAAACCGAACGCGACCGGCCGCTGCAGCGTCTGCACCGTCGAGACCAGCGACGAATTTCCGAACTGCAACGCACCTGACAGTCCCGGCGAGTTCGGCCCGATCGCGCCTGCCGGATCGGTCTGCCGACCGCCAGCCTCGCCGGGGCTGGCCGCGGCCGTAGCTGCACCGGCTTGCGCTCCCCCGGCAGCCGGAACATCGGATGGCGCCTTTGAGGGAGTTGCCCCGCCGTCTCCGCCGTTGACCGCGCCGCCCGCGCTGCCGGCCCGGCGGATCACGTTGTGAAACGATCGCGCCAGGTACACCCGCGTGATCAGTCCCAATTCCAAGCTGAAGCGCGGCTTCGTCTCGCCGGAGGCGGGATCGGTGACCTTGTCGTAGATCTTGCTGCCGACGACATGCGACATCTGGCGTCGTGCCTCGGTCTCAGTGCAATATCGCTGCAGCGGTCCGTTGCAGAAACTATCGAGGACAGCTTCGGCCATGATGGCTGGGACGCCGTAGGTCTCCGCAGCTGCGATCTGCACGTCCATCGAGAACTCGGAAGCGACGTCGCCGTGGAAGGCCGCGCCGAGGAGGCTCGCCGCCGAAGCTGCGCCGTTGGCCTGCCGCGTGCTGGTGATCGTGAAGCCCGGAAACAGCACCAGCGGCAGGTCCGTCCGCGGCACGCCGGGGCGAAACACCGGCCCATTCGCCGCGCCCAGCTTCCACGCCCTGCCCTGAGCCGGCGCGTCCGGCGTCTCCGGAAAGCGATAGATCTCGGCATAGGCATTCTCGATCTTGCTCGTCATATCGACGTGCCAGATCCTCATGGACCGGCCGGCGAGCGGCTCCTTCTCGACCTCGTTCAACTCATCCTTGGTCAGGATCACGAACACGTCGCCGACCGCGATATCCTCCTGCGGCGGATAGACCGGCTCGATGCCGAGCCGGCTGATCGCCTCGTTCCATTGCTGTGCCACCGATTTCTCCGGCACCACCGGAGACACCCATGTGAAGGCGACGGCTCCAGCCACCAAGAGCGCAACCGCAGCGCATGTGCCGGCGATGATGCGTCGGTTGTGCTGGATGAGGTTCGACTCGTTCTCGTCGCTCATCGGAGGCGTCCCACAGATGAAGGATTAGTATCAGCGGACAATGGCCGAGATCAGCCCGGACCGGCACTACGGACTTCACGAGGCTCGGCCAGCCGATGATCCCTTTATCGCCAGGACGACCGCTCGCACCACATCATCGATCGAACAAGGCGCGACATCACCTGGGCAAGTCCCCAGTATACGGCCCCCTGCTCATCGGCCTTCAGTTCACCTTGGGAGTCAACGTGACACCGGACGGCAGCGCCTCGGCTTCCGCCAACGACGGCCGCGACAAAGATACGCTTGTCAAGCAGCGGAAGACTGTTGTCGCGCTGGGCTATAAAATCAGATCATCGACGCAGACGGTTCGGAGGAGCACGAATGAAACGAATTCTGCCACTCGCCTTGCTTTTCGCGGCCACATCGCTCTCCAGCGTGGCCCAGGCCGCGGAACCGTCGCTCTTCGGCTACCGCGAAATGTGCAATGCCTCGGCGGCCGCCGCGCTCGACAAGGATCATTTCGTCGTGGCCGATGACGAGCTGAACGTGCTGCGTGTGTATCGCCGCAACGAGGCGGCATCGATTGCCCAGGTCGATCTGTCGTCCTTCCTCGGTACCAAGCCGAGCAAGGAATCGGACATCGAAGGCGCGGCGCGCGTCGGCAATCTGATCTTCTGGATCAGCTCGCATGGCACCAACAGACGCGGCGAGGTGCAGGACCGCCGCCGGCGGTTCTTCGCCACGGAGGTCGTCGAGCGGCCGTCACCGACGGTGCGGACCATCGGCAAGCCCTACGCGAAGCTCGTCGAGGATCTTGCCGGCGATCGAGGGCTGGCGAGCTACAATCTCGCCGAGGCCGCGACGCGTCCACCGAAGGCAAGCGACGCGCTGAACATCGAGGGGCTTGCGGATGGCGGCGACGGATCGCTGCTGATCGGTTTTCGCAATCCGCTGCCGGGCGGCAAGGCCCTCGTCGTACCGCTGCTGAATCCGACCGAGCTCATTGCGGGCACGCCGGCCAGATTCGGTGCTCCCGTCGAGCTGGACCTTGCCGGCCGTGGCGTCCGAAGCATCGAACGTGTCGGCAGCTCGTTCCTTATCGTCGCCGGACCGATCGATCAGGAGGGCGCGTTCGAGCTTTACGCGTGGCCCGGACCTGCGACCGACAAGGTCGCTCCAGTTCCAACGAAAGCCTTGGCCGGACTGTTTCCGGAGGCGCTGATTGCGATTCCCGACGCGCAGGAGATCCAGATCCTGAGCGATGACGGCAAGGCGCCGGTCGGCGGCAAGACATGCGAAAAGCAACCGCGCGACCAGCAAGCCTTCCGTAGCGTGGTCTTCAAACCGTAGTTCGAAGTCTCAAGTCCCGGGCTGCACGCCATCACTCGACAGGCTCACGCAAGCCCGGGACTTAAAGAGAAGATCAGCGCGGCCGGCTCGCTAGAGCCGGCAGCTCATCAGACCGAACAAATTCTCTCCGCCCTGCACGATCGGCTCAAGGAAGCCTCCCGCATTCAAGGCCAACGGCCGCTTGGTGACGGAGTTGCCGACGTTGCCGCCGACGACCTGAACCTCGTTGGCGCCGACCTCGACGACCAGGTCGCAATGCCCCGGATAGTCGCCGCCATTCTGGTGCTCGTAGTCGATGCCGGCGCGGCGCGCCCAGCACACGAGGTCTCCAACCTTCGGCTTCATCTCGCGAAGCTGATAGCAGTAGTAGCCGGCATTGGGCGTACCAAGCCGCAGATCGTTCTTGGCACGGAAGATGTAGATCGAGTGTTGCGGGCTGTAGTGGAAACGGTCGCCCGCGCCCGCCTTGCGCATCACCCAGGAGATGAAGGCGGCCGACCAGGGCACGTCATCGAGACCGGTGAGGGTGTCGTTCTTGACGCCGAAGCTCCAGTAGTCGCCAATATATTGATAGTAGGGCGTCTCGCCCTCCTTGTGGCCGACATGCGTGGCGTGTCCGGACAGATCATAGGTCTGCCGCCCGAACTTCTGCCATTCCCCGAGCGCCAACGCGGCGGCGCGAGAGGCAAAGCTTCCCGCGGGCGCCGCGACCGCGGCCTCCAGCATGGGCTGATCGGGCGCAAGGGCGCCAGGCGCTCCATTCGGAGCCAGCGCAGCTTCCAGCCTGGCGCTGGCGCGGCTCGCCATCTGCACCGCCGGCGCAGGAGCCTGGGTCCAGATCGCCTTGGTCTTCTTCAGCCAGAATCGCCGATCGTCGATGCCCGTCTCCCCGCCGTTGATGGCGATGGTGACGCCGACGATGTCATCGGCATCGGCGAGCGCGTTGCATAACTTGTGATGATGGCCGCTCACGGCCCACTCGGCCGCCGCGATCTTGAGACAGTGATCCTTGTGGAAGGCGAGGTCCGGATTGGTTTCCAGCGGAATGCCGAGCTCCGCGCCGAACCTTGCATAGGCCGCCCGTCCCGTGATCTGCAGCAGGCCGCGGCCGCGATAGAGGAAGCCATCGCCCGGGTTCACATTGCCGAGCCGGCCGCCATAGACGTAGTTTCCGAGCTTCTCCTCGTTGTGCGCGTATTCCTGCGCGATCTCGATCGTGGGGAAGCGCTTTGGCCAGACCTCCATCAGCCGTGTCGGCGAATAGTTGAGGCTCTCCGTCTGGATCCTGAAGCGGCCGGTCTCCTGCAGCATCTGGGCGAAGAAGTGCGCCATGCGCAGGCCATTGGCATCGATCGCATGGCTGGCGAGAACGGCATTGACGTCAGGGGCGCCGAACGCCGCTGCATATTCGGCATTCATGTTCGGGGCCAGAGACTTGACTTGGGCAAAGGTGATCGTCGTCATCGCGGCTGCTCCTTGGCTGACCTCAGACATTTTGATTGGCTTGTTGGTTCGCCTGGGCGCGTGAGCTCAGCGCCGCTATGTCGGGTGCGCGCGGGCTGCGCTGCTGGGGGGCTGGGCCAGCCGCCTCCGGCGTCGGCGCTGCGGTCGCCGCCGATGGATCCGCGTTGGAATCGGGCAGCTGCCGAGTCCCGGATCCGTCGGACGCTTGGGGCGACACGTCACCTGACGGCCGCTCGGCCTTCCGCGGCTCGGGAGCGCTGGTGAACGCAGCAACGAGGCGATCCATCGCCGTGAAGACCAGATCGGCGCTGTAGCCAGCAACGAAAGCCAGGGCGAACGGAGAGAGCGATGTCATCGTCGACGAGGTCGGCGGCTGCAGCAGCCAGCCCGCGGCTAGGCCAGAAAGCGCGCCGATCGGGACGCGCAGCGAATATCGACTCCTGATCTCGCGGCTCTCCTCGCCGGTGAGGCTTTCGTCGGAGAGGCGCCGCAGAACAAATGCGATTGCGCCCAGCATGCCGTAGAGCACCGGCAGGAGAAAGCCGCCAATGAACGAGGTCGCCAGATCGAGTTGGACTCGCGCGACGGCTTCCGGCTTGTCGTCGGCTGCCACAGCGCCGTCGCCTAAGCCGAGGATGCTCAGGAGACTAGCGATTCTTTTCGGGATTCCCATGATGTATTCGTTGATGTGCAGGTAGGTCGCCTGCTCCCGCACCGCTTCCTTGTGGTCGGCGAGGACCTTCGCGATCTGCGTGGTCGTGCTCTGGGTATCGAAAGCCTGAATTGCCTTGCCGACATCGATAAGGCGCGCCTGAACAGCAAGCGACGCGGAGTAATAGAGTTGCAGCAGCAGCAGGGCCGTGAGGATGCCGTAAAAGAAACGCCTGTAGTAATCCTTGGCCTCCTCGGCCGACTTGATCTTGGAATTCAGCGCGCCATAGGCCGACCAGAATTTGTGTTGCACATCGGAGGGCGCACTCTTGAAATCGCCTGCCTTCTCGGCCTCGAGGATCGGCAAGGCGACCTGCGCCGGGATCTCGACGCCACGCTCCGAGAGCTTGCGCATCGAGGCCCGCGCCTGCTCCACGGGACTGAGTTTCTTTGGATCGGTATCGCTTTTCGTCGACCATAAGCTCATGACGCGAATCCTGAGATGCGACCGGACCACCTCGACACGAGGATGGCGACCAGACTGCCTCAGGATGGCTTTCAACTGTCCTGGGAGAGTTCCTAACCTGGGAAGCTCCCCAGGGTGGACGGCGGCTCTCGGCGGCGGCGTGCGCTCGTGCAGAGGACTGTGGACGACACTCAGACCGCTCAACGAAGATCCAACAGCACCTGCGACGCGAAGGCGAAGTCCATGAACGCTCCGCGCCGCGGCCAGCCGAAGCGTGGCCCAACCTAAACTGCCACAGCCGCCTGAGCTGCGGGGGTGTCGGTGTTAGTGATTGGGGAGCGCAAGCACCGATACGCACAATCGATCGCGGTGGCCATCTGAACGGGCCAACATGGCCGTCCTCACGGCTCCAGCGTCTTCTGTAACGAATAAATTAATTTTCATTTTTCAGAATTAGCGTTCTTCTCTCGCCCTCCCATCCCGCCGAGGAGAGGCGTATCGCGATCGTCGCGAGACGTGGGCCGGAGATGCGGTGGCCACGGACGTGCTGCAGCGGGCCTCATGCTCGCCGAGGAACGGCGGGTTTGCGGACGTGAAGACGCGTGGTCCTGGCGCCCCGAAGGCTGGCGCCACAACCCTGGTCGAGAATTGCGGCGCGGGATCGCGGCGCGACGCCAAGACGAATCGCGTCTTGCAGGGGAGCCGCGATGTTGCGTTACGCGTGGCCGGCGAATGTCAGCGACATCAGCATCTTGTTGAAGCAGACGATCGTTTTGGGCCTGGATGCCTCGCGAGCCCGGGTCGCAGACTTGCGTGCGGGATGCCGCGGACCGGCGACTTGCGTCGAATCGCCATATTTGTCCGCCTACCAATCTGACGTTGACGCGGCGTGCCCGGCTTGCCATGTAGCGCGCCGGACCTCCCAGGGGCAGTCTATGCAAGTCATTCGTTCGGTGCGCCTCTGGATGAAGGAGGGCACGTCCGACAAGGTCTACGAAGTCGATCTCGTCGATCTGGAACGTGCCAATGGCGACGCACGCTACCTGGTCAATTTCCGTTATGGTCGTCGCGGCGGCTCGCTTCGGGAGGGCACGAAGACTCCTTCTCCGGTCGTCCGCGCCAACGCCGACAGACTGTTCGACAGCGTCGTGGTGTCCAAGATCAACGGTGGTTATCGCCGCGTCGATGGTGAGACGTCCCCCTTAACGGACCTCAACGCCGGGGCCGCGACCGACGGACGCGCCGCGGAACTGCTCAAGAAACTCTCGCTCTGCGCGCGCGGCGGATGGAGCGACAAGGAGCACGACCGCCTGTTCTGGCGCCTCGGGGTGGTCCGGCTGGCGGCCGCCTATCCACAAATCGCCGCCTTCGCGCAGAAGACCGGCGCAGCGAATGCGAGCTACAGCCTGGTGTATGCGCTGGCGCGTTGCGGCGGCGGACTCGCCGCCGACCTGCTGCGCAGTTGCGCGGACACCAATGTGAGCCCCGTGACGCGCGACTACGCGGCCTATGCGCTGGCGAGCGAGCTGATGGGCGCGCAGCGATCGCCTCCACGCCCATCGCTGCCGCGAACGAGCGATGCCGCGGCGAACCGCGACATCGAAGCCGTGCTGGAGAGCGGCCGTGGCGCGGAGCTGGTGCCGGCCCTGCTGGCGGCGAGTGCGGCACAGCCGAATTTCGCCAATCAGTACCTGATCGCCCTCGCCCATCATGCGCTCGCCGACGACGGCGCGCGCAAGACACTGCTCGTCGCAGTGCGTGCGATGACGCCGCGTCCTCCTTTCGTGCAGGTGCTGCGCCGCCTGTTCAAATATGCGGATCTCACCGACGACGGGCCGCTGTTCGCGGCGACGGCGCGACAGTTCGAGCTTGCGACGCCGATGTATCGCCGCGGCAACGTCTATCGGGATCAGGTCTGGCTGCCCGGCTCGCGCCAGCCGCTGAAGCTCAGCGAGGAGCAGAACAGCGCGGCGCCGCGCCTCGCGCTGTCCGACCAGACCCTGCTCTACTTCAAGCGGCGCGCCTGGCGCATGCTGCGCAAGCGCGCGGAGCTTGGACAGGACGCCTTCACCGCGATGGCGAGCGAGCTCCTGCTCGCCTTCACCGACGCCGACGGCAGCAAGCCCGCGGAATGGAGCACTTACGTCTACATCGACCGCCGCTATCAACCTGTCGCCAACGCCATCGAGGCGCTGAGCCGCGTCTGGAGCGTCAGCCACCTGCTGCATGCCGAGGCCCCGACCAGCCGCTTCAATGCCAATGCGCTGACGCATCGCCATCTCGGCACGCGCATGGCCGGCCAGCGCGAGGAGGCCTTTCCGGCGCTTTGGGATGCCCAGCCCGAGCGGCTGCTCCGCATCGCGGCGCTGGCGCGCAATCACGCCGCGGCGCGCTTTGCCGCCCTGGCGTTGCTGCAGGGCCCGACTCGGCCGGAGACGATGGACATCGCCGCGATCGGCGGTCTGCTGACCTCGCCCTATTCGGAGGTCACCACGCTCGCAGCCGGGATCGCGCGGCGCCTCATCGACGCTGGAAGGGCCGATGCGGTACTGATTGGCGCGTTGCTCGAGGCGGCCGCACAGGACATGCGCGACCTCGCCGTCCGCGCCATCGACGATCGCGCCGACTGGCCGTGGGCCGACGCCAACCTTGCTCGCGCCGTGCTGACCAGCCCTTACGAGCCTGTGCAAAGCCGCGCCCGCGCCTGGCTGCGCGACCGCGCGCCGTCGCGCGAGCAGCGCGCGCAGGCGACGGAGGCGTTCGCGGCCTGGCTTGCGCAACTGCCGGCCGCGCTCGACGACCTCCAGCGCGCCGGCCTGTCAGCCGCCATCGCCCTGCTGCCGCAGCTCTGGCCCGATCGCGACTGTCCGCTGCAGCCGGAGGTGATCGAAAGCCTCACCGGCCACGGCAGCCCCGAGGTCCAGGCGGCGAGCATCCAGCTCATCGCCGTCACGCCGACGAAGCCAGCCGACCTGCCGCCCGCCTTCATGCAGGCCATCCTGCTGGCCGACGCGCCCGAGATCCGTATCGCCGCGATGAGCCTGCTGGGCCGGCTCGATGACGCCGCCCTCGCCGAGCATCGCGACGGCATCGTGCTGGCGGCCACCGGCAGCCATGCCGGCCTGCGCGCGGCGGCGCGGCCCCTGCTCGCCCGCCTCGCGGCGGTCGATGGAGCGTTCGCTGCCCGGGTGCGCGACCTGCTGCTGGCCATTCTGTTTCGTGCCGAGCCGGTCGAAGGCCATGCCGTCGACATGGTCACCCTGTTCACCACGGCCTTGCCGCCCGCGGTAGCCGACGTCGACGACGGCACGCTGTGGCGCCTGTTGCAGGCGCGCGCGGCCGGCGCCCGCATGCTCGGCGCGAGCCTGCTCGGGAGCCGCGATCCCGCGCAATTCTCGGTCCGGCAACTCGCCCGCCTCGGCAATCATGCGCTGGTCGCCGTGCGCCGTTTCGTGCTGCAGGCCTTCGCTGCCGACGAGGCCCGCTTCCGCGCCGATCCCGAGAACGCCGTGCTGCTGGTCGAAAGCGAATGGGAGGACGTTAGAACCGCCGTGGTGAACCGGCTGACTGCCTGGCCCAGCGAGGCGCTGCCGGCCTCGGCGCTGGCGGTGATGGCGGACTCGACCGTGCCCGCGGTGCAGGACAGCGCCCGCCTGCTGCTGCGGCGCAGCCTGTCCGACGGCGACATTGCCGACGTGCTCGGCCGCCTGCTCGAGCACCCCTCGGGCAGCTTCCATCTCTTCGTCACCGAGCTGATCACCGGAGAGGCGCTGGAAGATGCGGCCATGTTCGCCAAGTTCATGACCCAGGCGCGCTTCATCCTGATGCAGATCAACCGCGGGCGCGTCGCCAAGGACCGGATCTTCATGGCTCTGCGTCACGAGGCGCTGGCGCATCGCGAGCGCGCCGCTGACATCGCGCAACTGCTCCACGACTTCACCCTGAGCGTCACGCTGCGCGACAAGGCGCCGGCGCTGCTGATCCTGCGCGACATCGCCCGCGCCTGGCCGGATCTCACGCTGCCCGTCACCGTGGCCCGCGCCGGCCGCAGCCCCGAGGGCGGCTCGCATCTCAGCGGAAGCGCCGCATGAACTTCGCCTATCGCTTTCTCGGCAGCACCAGCGCCTCGTCCGATGCCGCGGCGTCGTCGTTCGCCTTCGCGCCGGACACGCTGCGCCAGCCGACCTTCTTCACCGGCAAGGTCGCGCGGCATCTCGCCTTCCGCGAGGCGATCTCGGCGCTGCATCACGTCGTCGTCTCCGACCTGCGCTTCAAGCCGCGCGATCGCACCGCCTATTTCGAATGGCTGAAGCAGAACGAGGCCACCTTCCTCGCCGAGGCGACCGCGCAGTCCGCGGCGCTCATGCCGCGCATCGCGGAGCTGCAGGCCCGCATTCGCGGCTTGGACCAGCAGCGCCATTTCCTGATGCAGCCCTACTGGAAGGCGCAGCGGGCCTATTTCGACTACCTGTACAAACGGGATCGCGATGCCTGGATCGTGCTCGATCCGGTCATCACGGTACATCCGGACGAGATCTTCTTCGAGTGCTTCAGCCTCGACGAATCCAGCTACGGCCGGCTGTCGTGCGATCACGACGTGTTCGAAAGCCTCGGCGAGATGGCGTTCGGCACCACCAACATCGACTACAGCCACGCGCTCTACGACGAATTCCAAAAGATCCGCTCCTATCGCGATACGACCCTGACGATCGATCCGTCCGGGTTCGAGGTGCAGACCGGCGGCGACGCCGATTTTCGCGAGGAGAAGATCGACCTGCCCGACAGCTGGGTGCGCGGCTTCCTGCAGGTATCGAGCGCGATGACCCTGCCGGCGCATGTGTTTGATCTGCATCCCGTCGATATGGCCAACATTCTCACCCGCCTCGCGCAGAAGAAGGAGAAGGCTGGCCCACGCTCGCTGCGCTTCGTGCTGACGCCGGATGCACCGGTGGAGGTGGTGATCGAGCCGTGGAACGAGCGGCTCCGCTTCCGCCGCTCGATCTATCGCGGCCCGAGCGCGGCCGAGATCCGCATCTGGGGGCGGCGCCGGCTCGCGATCCTCGGGCGCACGCTGGCGCTGGCGCGGTCGGTGCGCGTGCACCTCACCGGCAGCGGCCTGCCCTCGTTCTTCGTCGTCGATTTCGGCGGCCTGCGCTTCACGCTCGGCCTGTCGGGCTGGACCGCGAACGACTGGTCCTCGGCCGGACAGTTCGATCTTCTCGCGCCACGCCACAAGGTCGATCACGACACGGCGCAGCGGATCTTCGCTGCGCTCGGCAGCGCGCATGCGGCGACCGCCGCCGAGCTGTCGCGGCAGACCGGCACCGGCGAGCCGCTCGTGCACGCCGCGCTCACCGCCTACACGCAGGCCGGGCGCGTGATGTTCGACCTCGACAAATCGCTCTACCGCCTGCGCGAGCTGACGCGCGAACCGCTGTCGCCCGAGCAGCTCCGCTTTGCGAGCCCGCAGGAGGAGAAGGCCGACCGCCTGATCGCGGCGAACCTCGTGACCATCGGCCGCATCGACCGCAACCAGGGCGCTCGCGCCGTCACCGGCAGCGTGCTCGACAACGCCCGCACCGAGCAGGTCAGCCTCGTGATCGACGGCGACGATCGTCTCGTCGAGGCGCGCTGCAGCTGCCACTTCTACATCCACAACAAGATGGCGCGCGGTCCGTGCGAGCACATGCTGGCCTTGCGCCGCATCGTCCATGCGCAGGTCGATGGCACGGCCCAAGATGGGCAGGCCCACGGACAAGCCGGCGGACAGGCCATCGCATGACCGACATGACAGCCGCCATCTGCACACCCGGCTTGAACCGGAAACGACAATTCGCGTATCACTGGCTTCGGAAGAGCGCAGGCCGGTCAGGACCTTGCAATCCGGGCGGCGTATCGCCGTCCTTGCACCATGACCATGCATGCGTCACTGGCCCGATCTTCACTGGGCCGGGGCTGCCCACCCATCCGCAATCGCAGAATGGGTTCTTTGAACCCAATTGCGGATGGGTGGGCGCCCCGGCTTCGAGTGGATCGATCCAGTTCTTGGAGAAGACGAAGGCAAACCGGCCTGCGCTCCTTCCGATCTCTCTTGATCGCTCTGCAGCGGCACTCCTGACCGGAGGGCCGGCCGCGTGACCGACACCGTTTCCCCCGGCAAGCTCTCGCGCCAGGAGCTCTACGACCGCATTCGCCAGTCCTCGAAGGACGAGGTCATCCTCGAAGAGATGATCCGGCTCGGTTTTTGGCCCGAAGGCGAAGGCGCGCCCGCGCCGGCTGCGGAGGCCATCCGCAACCGTGCGGAGGCCATTCGCGAACTCGCCGAACTGCAGCGTCAGAACGCCGCGCTTGGCGATCCCGTGCGCGCGCTGAAGGAAATGCACAAGCGCCGCAAGGCGGAGGCGATGGCGCGGCGGCAGGAGACCAGGCGCCGCCATGCCGAGGCGCGGCAGACGCGGGCGTTTGCCTGGTACGAGCGGCGCAAGCGCGACGTGCTCTATCTCGGCGAGGACGTTTCACAAGGACTCCACAGCCGGACGGCCGTGGTGCCGCTCCGCGACGGACTGCCGCCGCTCGCCGACGCCAAGGCGCTGGCCGATGCGATGGGCATTGCGCTCGCCGAGCTGCGCTTCCTCGCCTTCAACAGGAAGGTGGCGTCGGTCAATCACTATCAACGCTTCACGATCCCGAAGAAGAGCGGCGGCGAGCGGCTGATCTCGGCGCCGATGCCGCGCCTCAAGCGCGCACAATATTGGGTGCTCGACAACATCCTCGGCCACGTGCCGCTGCACGAGGCCGCGCACGGCTTCGCGCCGGAGCGCTCGACCCTGACCAATGCGCGCAACCATGTCGGGCGCGACGTGGTGATCAACCTCGATCTCAAGGATTTCTTTCCGACGCTGACCTATGTCCGCGTCAAAGGCCTGTTCGAGGCGCTCGGCTATGCCGAGGCGGTTGCGATCCCGCTCGCGCTGTTGTGCACCGAGCCCATGGTCGACGAAGTCACGCTCGACGGCGAGCGTCACTACATCGCCGACGGCCCCAGGCTGCTGCCGCAGGGCGCGCCGACGAGCCCGGCGATCACCAACCTGATCTGCCGCAAGCTCGACCGGCGCCTCGCCGGGCTCGCGCGCACGCTCGGCTTCGTCTACAGCCGCTATGCCGACGACATGACCTTCTCCGGCTCGGGCGAAGCGGTGAAGAAGATCGGCACCCTGCTCAAGGCCGTCAATGGCATCGTCGAGGCCGAAGGCTTCACGGTGCATCCGGACAAGACGCGCGTGATGCGGCGGTCGGCGCGCCAGGAGGTCACCGGCCTCACGGTCAATGAGGCCGTGGCCGTGCCGCGCGACCTCATGCGCCGTTACCGCGCCGTGCTGCAGCAGGTCGAGCGCCACGGACCCGCCGGCAAGCATTTTGGCCCCGGCAAGGACGTGATCCGCTCGCTGCTCGGCTTCGGGCATTTCGCGGTCATGGTCGACCCCGAGAGTGGCGCGCCGTTGCTGCAGCGGGCCCAGCAGCTCGCCGCACGATACGCCCCCACGCCTTCGGTGCTACGTCCGACTCGCGCGGCCTTCCGCAAGGCTGCGGCCGCTGGCCAGACACCTCCCGGCCGGCAATGGACTCCCGCCGTGCGTCCGCCGCCGGCGCCGGATCCGGTGCTGGTCGCCCTGGCGCGACAGGAAGAGAAGAAGCAAGCCGCCCAGGCGCACGCCGCAGCGGCCAGCCCGTCGCGACCACCGAACGTGCCCCCGCCGTCCCTCGGATCCATCCCCGTCAACGGGCCCTGGGGACCGGGCACCGCAGACGCGGCGCGCGCAGCAAAGAAGAAGCGGCCGCCGTGGTACGTCACCACGCTGGTGATCCTGCTGGCCTTGCTGCTCGCAGTGGCGATCGCCCCTGCCGGCCCCGCGATTGCCGGCGGCCTGCTCTATTTTTACTTCAGCCGATGGTGGAAGCGCTGAACCGCCGTCGCGCGGACGTCTCACGCAACCGGACGGGCGCGGCGTTATTTCGCGATTTGGCGACGACCGCCGGGCGCTTTCCCTGGTCCTGGTGTTCGGCGCACCGGCTCAGTTGAAGGAGTGGCCGGCCAAGCCGTAGACGATGGGACGACCCGCAACTTCGTTCAGGAACGGGCGTCCCTTCCACATCGTGGTGACAGCCTCGCCGGCGACCAGCCCGCTGCGGGTGAGAAACTCGGCAAAGGCGCCTTGCGAGCGGGTATCCACCCGAACGAATCGTCCCTTCAGCGCCGCCATATGAACCGCCGCGAGATGGATGGCATCCTCGTCATTGGACGCGACGATCGGTCCGATGACATGCCCCCGGCCGAACTCGCGGCACATCGAGTAGCCGACGATCTCGCCGTGACGCCGGAGCACGCGCACGCTCGAAACCTCGGCCAGGAGGGTGAGAAGGCGTTCACGATCGACCCCGAATGCAGCGAGGTCGAGCGGCATGATCTCGGGAAGCGCCTCCGCGGGCAGCTCCTCGAGACGACCATCCACGGGCGGCAGGGACACTCCACTCGACGAGAGCTCGCCATCGTGGAGCTGAACGATCGCCTCCTTGATGAAGCCCAGGGAATGATAGAGGCCGTAGGCCGCCTTGGTGGCGTTGAGGCTCAGACGACGAGCCCCGCAATGAGAGAAGACGTGGTCCATCAGCCAGCGGCCGTTGCCCTGCGCCTGCGTGCGCGGCACCGTAATCACCAGGCCAATCGTGGCGAAATCATCTCCATAGGGAAACCACATCGCGCTTCCGAAGACACGGCCGATGCCGTCGACCGCCACGATGCCCTTGCCGGCACGGCGCATGAGCTCCAAATCGTTGGGGCGATGCGGCCAGCCGACGCTGATCGTGAGCGCGTGCAGCAGCTTGACATCGACACCAGCAATGTCCTGCGGAAACAGCTCGAACGATTTCAGGCGCACGGAGTCTTGCATCGTCAGATCCCCTTATCGCCGTCGAATGGCGACGCCAGGAAAGGCATCGAGACGACAGATCATCTACAAAAAACGTCCGAAAAACAATCGGGCATCAAAAGTCCGGTCTTGCTTGCTGTCACCGGCTCTTCGATGACTGCTTCAAATCTGGCCGTCTGTAGACGGTGGACCGGCGACGTGCGCGGGAGGCGATAGCACACCGCGCCTGCGGGCCGCAACGACGCCGCTCCACGACAATCCTTGCTTGGGCAGCATCATCCGCCGAGGACGCCCTCCTCGCTCACATCATCTCCGGCCGCCTGATCGCCGATCCATCCGAAAAGCGCGACAGACGATAGGCTCTGGTGTCGACGAACGGAGTTTCGTTCATGACGAATTCGCTCGCCAGCCGGCCCGCGCCGGGTCCGAGCGCAAAGCCGTGGCCGCTGAAGCCGGTGGCGATCGTCAGCCCGCGGATCTTCTCGGTCGTGTCGACGACGGGCACGAGGTCAGGCGAGGTGTCGATCAGCCCGGCCCAGGACGCGGCAACCCCGATGCCCTTCAACGCCGGGAAGTCCGACACCAGATTACGGATGGCCTGATCGACCAGATCCTTCTGCGGGACCGGATCCATGATGCGGATCTTCTCGAATGGCGAGGTCTTGTCGAAGTCCCAGCTTCCCCAGGCGTCCGGACCATTCCAGAGCATGCTGTTGACCCGGTAGGTCATCTTCTTCCCGATCTTGGCGCGCATCAACTCGCGAAACTTCGTCGCGTAGCGCAAGCCCTGCGGCGCAAGGTTGACGACGCCATGCCCCGGCACCGCGATGGTGTAGGAGCCGTCGATGCGCCGCCGCAGGGCGTATCCCGCGCCGAAGACACATGACACATCGAAGATGTCGGGAGCAGGCGTCGTGCGCAGCGCCGTTCCGTCGATATTGGCGACAGGCAAGTCGATCCCGTGCCGGCGCAGAAAGCGCGAGCTCCAGGCACCGCCCGCCAGCACCACGGCGTCGGCGCGGATCAGTCCGCGCTCCGTCCACACGCCCTTCACCTGACCATTGGCGATGTCGAGCCCCCGCGCGGCGCAGTTCTGGTGGACGAAAGCCCCGAGCGCCTTGGCGCCCTCGGCGATCGCGGGCGCAGCCATGCCCGGCTCCGCGCAGCCGTCGGTCGGTGACCAGATGCCGCCGAGCCATGTGTTGGTGCTGCCCTTCATCCGCTCCTGGGCCTGGGCTGCGGTGAGACTCTCGTTATGGAAGCCCATCAGCCTGGCTTGCTGGCTCCACTTCTCCCAGCGGGCCAGTTCGCTCGCATCTCGCGTGGCGTAGAGAATGCCGGAGCGGCGGAAGCCAAGGTCGGCGCCGAGTTCGGAGTTCAGTTCGCCCCAGCGCTTCAAACTATACATCGCCAGCGGCAGCTCGTGGAGGTCGCGGTTCTGCTGGCGGACCCAACCCCAGTTGCGGCCGGACTGCTCGCCCGCCACGATGCCCTTCTCGATCAGGGCGACGGAGACCTTCTTGCGCGCCAGCTCATAGGCCGTCGACGTGCCGACGATGCCCGCGCCGATCACGACGACATCGACCTGCTTGGGAAACTCGGCGCTGTTCTGCACCGGTTGAACGACGATAGGCATAGCGAGCTTCTTTCAATTGAAGTGCCGTGGCTCACGGCGTGGTCCAAAGAGTTGATTTCCGGCGCTGCGGAGCGCCGGCAGGCGTCATGTCCGGCGGTTCTATTTGTGGTCGCCGCGAACATCGAAGGCGTCGCGCAAGCCGTCGCCGATGAAGTTGAAGCTGGCGACCGCGATGGTGATGGCCGCGCCAGGGATGATGGCGAGCCATGGCGCGCTGCCGAGATAGCGCTGCGCGCCATCGAGCATGTTGCCCCAGCTCGGCAGCGGCGGCTGGATCCCGTATCCGAGGAAGCTGATATAGGCTTCCATCAGGATGGCGCGCGCGACGGTGAGAGTGGCAGCCACGATGATCGGCCCGATCGCGTTCGGCAGGATCTCGCGAAACATGATGTGCGTCCCGCTGAGGCCGAGCATGCGCCCGGCCTGCACGAACTCGCGTTCGCGTAAGGATCGCACCTCGGTCTCGACGATGCGCGCCACCTCCATCCAGCTGGTCGCGGCAATGACGACCGTGATCATCATCGCGCTTGGCTTCAGTGCCGCCGCGAGCGCCAGGACCAGGAAGATCGAGGGAAAGGACAGGAACCCATCCACCATGCGCATCAGGACAGCGCCGATCCAGCCGCCGCGATAGCCTGCGATCACGCCGATCAGGGTGCCGATGATGGTCGACAGCAGCATCGCGGCAAAGCCCACCGCCAGCGAGATGCGCCCGGCCATGAACAGCCGCGCCGCCATGTCACGCCCGAGCGGATCGGTGCCGAGATAGTGGGAGCCGGTGAAGGGCGGCGCGAAACGCGCGCGCAGGTCGATGCTGAGGGACGTATAAGGCAGCAGACTGGGCCCGATCACGCATGCGAGCACGAGCAGCACGATCGCCGCCGCACCAAATAACGCGAGACGGTTGGCCATGAATCGGCGCATCGTCCGACCGCGCCACCAGCGCTCGCGGGCCGGATGGGAGGCGGCGGCGATCGTCATGACGGCGGGTTCCATCTCTCTGGCGGTGGATGACATGACTCAGGCCAACCGGATGCGAGGGTCGACGAGCGCGACAGTGATATCGGCCAGGAGATTGCTCACGATCACGAGCACCGCCGAGAACATCAACAGGCCCATCACGACCGGATAGTCGCTGTAGCCGAGACTATCGAGAAACAGGCGGCCCATGCCGGGCCAGGTGAAGACGGTTTCCGTCACGAGCGCTCCCGTCAGCACGCTGGGAAGCTGGATACCCGCCAGCGTGATCATCGGCAGCAGCGCGTTGCCGACGACGTGCTTCATCAGGATGCGCCGCTCGCTGAGGCCTTTGGCGCGGGCTGTATTGACGAAATCCTGGTGGATGACGTCCAGCGTCGCCGAGCGCATGTAGCGGCTCCAGATGGCGACGTGCACCAGCGCAAGCACGGCGCTCGGCATGATGAGATGATGAAGGTAGTCGAGAATCGACTCGTCGCCGACCGTGTACATGTTGCCCGCCGGCAGCCATCCCAGCCGCAGCGTGAAGACGTAGATGCCGACAAGTCCGAACCAGAATGTCGGGATCGACAACGCCACCATGGCGCCGACGGTCGCTGCATGGTCGAACAGCGAGCCGCGATGCGTTGCGCTGCGAATGCCGATCCAGGCGCCGACCCCGACAGCAATAACGGTCGACGATCCCATCAGCAGGAAGGTCGCCCAGAGATGGCGGCCGATGACCGACAGAACCGGCGCCCGGTCGCGGAAGGAGTGGCCCCAGTCGCCTTGCACGAGCCTGAACGCCCAATCCAAGTACTGCACGTACAGAGGCCGATTCAGTCCAAGCTGCTCCTTCAGGCGCGCGAGGTCGTCCTGGGTCATGCTGGAGTCGAGCGCGTATTGCGCCAGCGGGCCGCCGGGAAAGAGATTCAGCACCGCGAAGCCGATCACGGACACGATCAGCAGCAGAACCAGACTCTGCAGAAGCCGTTTGAGTAGGAAGCCGCGCATTCGCTCTCGCCCATCATGACCGCGTCGAAAACAGGGGCCATCCGCCGGCAGGCGGCGGATGACGGGTTATTTGGACACCATCATCCCTTCCAGGACCACGAGGCGGCATTCCAGGAGGCCGTGCGTACGTTGGGATTGAATTTGAAGCCGTCGAGCTTCGATTTGCGGCCGAGAATGATGGTGTAGGCAAACACGGGCAGGAACGGCAGCTCCTCGCGGATGATCCGCTGCACCTGGGTGTAGATCTTGCGGCGTTCCTCCTGATCGAAGGTGCTGCGCCCCTGCTTCAGCAGTTCGTCCACCTTCGGATTGGAATATTGCATGACGTTCGACCCCTGCCCGCCCCGGGCCACGCTCGAGGTGGACGCGAAACGGTTGGTGACATCGGGGTCGGAGGCAATCAAGAAGGTGACGCCGGAGAGACCGCTGTCGAATTGGGACTTCTGCCAGAAGTCGCCCCACATGACGGCCGGAGGGAGGTTCGAGATCGTCATCTCGACACCGATCTCGCGGAAGATCTGCTGCATGTATTGCTGCATCTGCTCGCGCAGATGGTTGCCCGACGTCGTCGAATTGGCGAAGGACAAGCGTACGCCGCCCTTGGCGCGAATGCCGTCCGCCCCTGGCACCCAGCCGGCGTCGTCGAGAATCTTGCGCGCGGCATTCAGGTTGAAGTCCTGAACCGGCAGGGTCCGATCATAATAATAGGATTGCGGCGGCATGAATGTCTCGGTGACGGTGCCCACGCCATAGTAGATGCTGTCGATGATCGACTTGCGGTCAAGCGCCGCATAGAGCGCCTTGCGAACCGCGAGCTCCTTGAACTGCGGCCGCTCGAGGTTGAAGAAGATTCCTTCGATCCCCGATGCCGCTTCGAGATCGACCGTGCGCCCCGGCAGCTTCTTGGCTTCCTCGTAGTGATCGGCCGTGATGTAGGCCTGGTCCACCAGATCGACGTCGCCGGCCTGGAACTGGGTATAGAGCACCGTCATGTCCGGGATGTACTTGAACACGAGCTGACTGATGAACGGCCCCTGTCCGAAGTAGTTCGGGTTGGCCTCGAGCTCGATCCGGTCGCCGGGAACGCGCTGGCCCCACTTGAAGGCACCGGTGCCGATGGGCGCCTGGCCGAAGGCCGTAATGTTCGGATCGGCTTCCTTCTCCAGGATGTGCTTGGGCACGATGAAGGTCTCGGCCAGGAACGCGAGATAGGGCGCGAAGGCGCTTTCCATTCGCCAGGTGATCTCGGTCGGAGAGACCACTTTCAGGTCACGCACCAGCGAATGTCCACCGGTACGCCAGGCCCTGAACTTCGGATTGACGATCAGCTCCAGCGTGTATTTCACGTCCTCGGCCGTGAACGGCGTGCCGTCATGCCACTTCACGTCGTCGCGCAGCCGAACGCGCCAGACCAGACCGTCCTTCGAGATACCACCGTTGGCCTGGCTCGGCACCTCGGCCGCAAGATTGGGTTGCATCACGCCTTGGGCGTCGATGCGGATCAGGGCGTCGAACACCGAGAAGATCACGGCGTCGTCGGTCTCGCCATGAACCATCAGGGGATTGAACGTCGTGGGCTCCTGCGAGACTCCGACGACGACGCGGCCCTTGGGAGCCTTGCCCTTGCCCTGCGCGAACGCCGCGCCACCCAGGAAATGGGGAGCGACGAAGGTGGCGAGTCCGCCCGCTGCAGTCAGGCGCAGGGCATCACGACGCGAGTAGCCGGGCCGGGCGTTGGTCGTATCCGTCATGACGTCGTCTCTCCGTTAAGATGTTAAGATGGCGTTGCTTGTATCGGTTGCGGTGGTGGGTTCGGATACGGGCGAGTGACCGGCTCACACCAGCTTCTCACCCGGAATTGCGGCGACAAGCTCGCGCGTGTAGGACGATTGCGGATTGAGAAAGATCTGCGACGGCGGGCCCTGCTCGACGATCCGCCCTTTGTGCATCACGGCGATCTGGTCGCAGATCTGGCTGGCGACACGCAGGTCGTGCGTGATGAAGATCATCGACACACCCGTCTCGCGCTGGATCTGATCCAGCAGCTCGAGGATCTGCGCCTGGATCGAGACGTCGAGCGCGGAGACCGCCTCGTCGGCGACCAGCAGCCTGGGCTTGAACATCAGCGCGCGAGCAATGCCGATGCGTTGGCGTTGTCCTCCGGAAAACTCGTGCGGATAGCGATCGAACGCGCCCGCATCGAGGCCGACATGCGACAGCAATTCCTTCGCCTCGATGCGCGCCTGCGCACGGGGCATGCCATGCGCGATCGGGCCAACTGTCAGGATGTGGCCGATCGTCGACCGCGGGTTGAGCGACGCGAATGGGTCCTGGAAGATCATCTGGATCTTCGGCCGCAGCGGGCGAAACTCGGAATCCGAGAGAGCCGCGATATCGCGCCCCTCGAACAGGATCCGGCCGCCGTCGCAATCCTGCAGCTTGACGAGCAGACGGCCGAGCGACGACTTGCCCGAGCCACTTTCGCCGACGATTCCGAGCGTGCGGCCGGGACCGATCTCGAACGAGACCTCCTGCACGGCAGGAACGACGCGCTGGCCTCCCAAAAGGGCGCTGCCGCTCCGATAGGTCTTCGACAGCCCCTCGACTTTGAGGATCGCGTCCTCAGACGCAGTTGCTGCCGCGGCGCGGTCCTGGCCCGTCAGATTGGGCACGGCTGCGATGAGGCGCTTGGTGTAAGGGTGAGACGGCGACTTCAGCACCTCGGCGGCACTGCCCTGCTCGACGATGCGCCCCTTCTCCATGACGATCACGCTGTCGGCGATCTCGGCGACGACTCCGAAGTCGTGGGTGATGAACATGACGCTCATCCCCTTTCGCCGCTGGATGTCCCGGATCAGGTGCAGGATCTGCGCCTGGGTGGTGACGTCGAGCGCCGTCGTCGGCTCGTCGGCGATCAGCACCTTGGGCTCGAGCGCCAGCGCCATCGCGATCATCACGCGCTGGCGCTGCCCACCCGACAGCCGAAACGGATACTGATCGTACATCAGTTGCGGGTTGGGAAGATTGACCTCCGTGAGCAGCTCGATGACGCGCTTTCGCTGCCAATCCTTCGTGCCAACGTCATGCGCGGTCAGGACCTCGGTGATCTGCTCGCCCACCGTCATCAGCGGGTTGAGGGCTGACAGCGGATCCTGGAAGATCATCGAGACGACACGGCCGCGCAGGGAGCGCAGCGTTGCAGGCGATGCGCCGATCATCGCCGTGCCCTCTGGTCCGCCGAGCTGAATGGCGCCGGCCGACACCAGGATCGCGCGGGGCAAGAGGCCCATGATCGTGTTGGCCGTAACCGACTTGCCCGAGCCGGACTCGCCGACGATGCAAAGGATCTGACTGTCCAGGAGATCGAAGCTGATGTTCTCAACGGCGTGGCGCCGCTCCATCCCGCGCGGCAGATCCACTGTCAGACCACGGACGGACAGGGCCGGCGCCACCGGTCCTGCGGTCTGGCTTTGAGGCATCGTCGAACTCATTCCCGTCAACTCGTGCTAATAGATCGTCACAATGATGGGGTAAGAGGCACAAGTCGCGGCAGTTTGCCTAACTTGAGGGCGCACCGTGAAGTGGTCGCCGGCCATGAAATCCCGCCCAGATTCCGTGGCCGTTCCAGTCAGTGTTGCGCGCCGTTAGCAACACGAAACGCTGAATGGCGAGAGGGGCGCAGCATACTCGTCTGCAGCCCGGGTCGCTTTCGGTATATTATCCTCTGATCGAGGCTTGTCCGGCTCCGTCGGCCTCTCAATCCCACCGCGCGGCTTGAAACATCGGACAGCCCGGTCATCTGCTACTCCCTTCTCCTTGCCGCTTTCGCAACTGCGTTGCTCAGGAAACCGGCATCGGCGGAGTGCGCAGCGTGCGCGGGGGATGGCGCACGCCAACTGCCGCACGCAGGCGGCCTCGATGAGCATCGCGTCGGATGAAGCCGCTCGCAGCCGGCATCAAGGTCCGCCGGGTTTAGATCGATTGGCTCCCGCACTTTTTCAGCGCGGCTTCGAGCGCCTCCAGGAAACGGTCGACATGCTGCGCTGCGCAGACCAGTGGCCGGCGCACTTTGAGCGTATCCTCATTTGCTCCGTTGGTGCTGATGAGAACGCCACCGTGGCGCATCGCGTTCACGACATCGAGCGCCATCCTGCGGCGCTCGATCGGCGACATCGCATCTAGCCCCACGTCAATCCCGAAGAAGAGACCGGCGTAGCGTACCGCGCGAATCCTCCAATTCCGAGGACAGCACCTCGATGCGCCCGTCGAGCGCATAATGGCGCGCCAGAAGCGCTTGGAGCACATCCACCTCGATGACATCAGGCGACGTCGCCATGACGGCCGAGGCGGCGCGGAAAAACATATCGGAAGACGGTGCGGGCCAACGCGGCTGGCTGCCCTTCGGTCGTGCGCTCCGCGGCCACGCCGCCGAGCCGCCGGCGTCATCATCGACGCGCAACATCGCCTCCTCGGTGTCGTCAGGCGGCCCTGAATGCTCTTGCGTGACCGCCCGCCCTCTCCTCTTCGTCCGGCGCGCCCAGCAATCCACGCCGGGCGCGTCAGGACCTATGCGAGATTGATCTAGAGACCGACCACGCCCGGCAAATGGCTGATGTCAGGAATTTCGACATAGCCGTAATAGGGATTGGCCGGCTCATGGCCGCGATTGACCCAGACCTTGTTCTTGATGCCCAGATCATGCGCCGACATCAGATCGTAGCGGAACGACGAGGAGCAATGCAGAATGTCCTCCGGACCGCAGTTCAACATGTCGAACATGTATTCGAAGGCGCGGAAGTGGGGCTTGTAGGCGCAGGCCTGCTCGGCGGTGTACACCGCATGGAAGGGCGCACCGAGCTTGGCCACGTTGGAGCCGATCTGGGCGTCCATCGAGTTGGTCAGCGTGACCAGCGGGATCTCCTTGGCAACCTTCGCGAGGCCCTCCGGCACATCCGGATGAGGACCCCAGCTCGGAATGCGCTCGTAGATGTTGCGGGCATCCTCGGGCCGGAAAGCGACGCCGTTGCGCTTGCAGGCCCGCTCCAGGGCATTGTGGATGACGGTCGCGAAGGGCTGCCAGTGCTTCATGACCTCGTCGAGCCGATAGGCTGCGAAGTTGCTGATGAATTCCAGCATTTGCGGTTCGCTGAGCTGCGCGCCGTAGATGTCGCGAGCCGCCTCGGCCATCTGGAAGTGGATCAGCGTGCCGTGGCAGTCGAAGGTGATGTATTTCGGGCGGAAGCGGGTCATGCGCACTATCCTCGTCGTCGGCGCTGCAAGCCGATGAATGATGCGATCAAGGTAGGGCGTAACCGAGCGGCGGGATCACCATTTTCCGCCGTCTCGAAGCAGGATGTTTCGTTTCTTCCGCTGTTTTCGGCAGAAATTTACGAAGGCCGAGGGGCCACGGCTGGCGCTCCGAGCTCAGCGCGGCTCCTCCCGCGTGATTCGGCCGCCAAGCGCAAGCGGGCTCTTTCAGAGCGGAAATAGGCTCTTCAGCGGAAGATGGGCTCGCACCAACGGTGACTTCAGAACGATGAAGCTGAAGTACTTGTCGATCCCGACATTGAGGCTGCTCAAACGCTCCATGAGTTCCTGGTACTCGCTGATTCCGGCCGTGACGACCTTCAGGAGATAGTCATACCCGCCGGACACGAGATGGCACTCCACCACCTCCTCCACCTTCTCGATCGCTGCCAGGAATCGAGCGAAGTCGATCTGCTGATGGTTCTTCAGCGTGACCTCGGTGAAAACCGTGAGCGTCGAACCGAGCTTGGCCACGTTGATCTGCGCCGAATACCCGGAGATATAGCCCTCGATCTCGAGCTTTTTCACGCGCATGAGGCAGGGACTCGCCGACAGATTGACCAGCTTGGCGAGCTCCACATTGGTAACGCGACCGTTCTTCTGTAATTCATGCAGGATCTTGATATCGATGCGGTCGAGCTTCATTGCTGCAATCCGAGCGGTCAGTCTCAGCAGGTGTGCCAGGCGATGATCTCTGCACGCTAGCATATCGGCTTCTTCTGTCGATCGCGTTTGTTCGGACTTCTGATTACGCAGCCGAGTCCGCCACCTGCCTCGCGTCGTGACGGCGGGTGGACTCTCGTGATCCAGTCGACGCAGTTCGCCCGTGGCCGAAGGCAATGACGTTAGCGAGCAGCTCCCCCTTCATCAGATGAAGCGCGACACCCGCACCACTGGTCCAACAGTCCACTCCCGGCGCCGAAGATGGATCGACACCAGAAACGCCATACTTCTGCAAAATATTATTCACTTGCCGATTTTCAGAATATGTGATTATCTATGCTCATCCCGGTCCGCGAGAGGGGCGCTTCGCGATCGTCACGAGACGTTGGGCTGGGGATGCGGTGGCCGCGAGTGCGCTGCAGCGGGTGTCATGCCCGCCGACGAACGGCAGCTTGCGGACGTGAAGACGCGTGGTCCTGACGCCCCGATGCTGGCGTCAAGCTGTTGGGTGATGATCCCGGCGGCGACGGTGACTTGCAAGCCGGACACCGGGGAGATCGCGACATAAGCGTGAAAACCATCGCGCGGGGAATGCCGGGTGTTCTCGGCTGAACCTGTGGTGACTGCCGCCTGCTTTTTTGTCTGCAGGCGGGCCATGGGTGCGGCCAGCGCCCGGCATTCCCCGCGCCCTCTCATCTTTCGAGGGCGGAACGACCGGAACAACTCGGACGCCATTGCGCCGCGGGATCATGGCCCCACGCCCGATCGACGGGCGCAAGACCAGAACGAACCGGCAACAGATCCGAATTTGATGAGGAGAGGTATGGTGCGCTCGGAGGGACTCGAACCCCCACGGTGTTACCCACTGCCACCTCAAGGCAGCGCGTCTACCAATTCCGCCACGAGCGCTAAAAGAAGCCGGGGCCAGAGGAAACAGCGGCACCGGATCAGTGGCGCCCGTGTATCAAATCGATGTCGGGGGGACAAGGCCCGCCCTGCCCTAAAATACCGGATTGTGGATGGTTTTAGTGGCCGATCCGGACGCTATCGGGTGGTCGGTGTCGGCGAGCGCGGCAGCATCTGCTTGACCTCGACCGCAATGCGGTTGCGGTCGACCAGGACCACGCCGTTGGCGATCGGCAGATTGTTGGCCAGCACCTTGACGTCGTCGGCCTCGGTGGCGTCCAGCTCGATGATGGCGCCGCGGGACAGCCGCAGAACCTGGTGGATGGGCATGGAGCAGGTGCCGAGAACGACCATCAGGTCGACTGTCACTTTATCGAGGGTTGACACTGCGAGAGCACCGAAGTCACTGGATTCCGTTACCCGAGACATCACCATGTTGTGGTTAGCCAATGGTTAACAGCCGCGAAACGCTCGACCTCTCCCCCTTCGCCGGCCCTCCCGGCAACGCGGTGGCGTGGCGCATCTCCGATTCGTTGGTCGATTATGCCGAGGCGACCGCGGTCATGGAGGCCCGGGCGGCGGCCATCGCCGCCCACGAGGCCGAGGAGCTGGTCTGGCTGCTGGAGCATCCGCCGGTCTACACCTCCGGCACGTCAGGCAAGCCGGAGGATCTGCGCGACCCGCGCTTTCCGTTCATCGCGACGGGACGCGGCGGCCAGGTCACCTATCACGGCCCCGGCCAGCGCGTCGCCTATGTCATGCTCGACCTCAAGCGCCGCCGGCCGGATGTGCGCGCCTATGTCGCGGCGCTCGAGGAGACCATCATCCGCACGCTGGACGCGTTCAACGTGCGCGGCGAGCGGCGCGAGGACCGGGTCGGCGTCTGGGTCAGGCGGCCCGACAAGGGCCAGGGCTTCGAGGACAAGATCGCCGCGATCGGCGTCCGGCTGAAGCGCTGGGTCACGTTTCATGGCATCGCCATCAATGTCGAGCCCGACCTGTCGCACTTCCAGGCCATCGTGCCCTGCGGCGTCACCGATCCGCGCTACGGCGTCACCAGCCTGGTCGATCTCGGCCTGCCGGTGACCATGGCCGATGTCGACGTGGCGCTCCGGCAGGCGTTCGAGAGCGTGTTCGGCGCCACAGTCGCGGCCCTGCCGGAGACGGTGTGAGCTCAGGCGGCCGGCTGCGGCGGAACGCCGAGCCGGGCCGCGACGTAGCGGCGCTCCTGGCTCAGGCCGCCGAAGCCGTAGGCATCGCCCCTGACCTCGTCGACATGCAGATAGGTCTCGTGATGCAGCGGCCCGATCAGCTCGGCCATGCGCTCGAAGACTGCGGCAAGATAGGCCGCCTTCTCGTCCTTGGTGTTGGTGCCTTCGGTGACGTGGATGTCGATCCAGTAGCTGGCGAGCCCCTGCTCGGCCAGCGAGGCGCCGCCGGCGAACCAGTCGGCCGGATCGGCCTCGGAGACGATGACCGCAGTGACCTTGGGATCCTTGCCGAGGATGCGCGCAGTCAGCGCCGTGACGGCGTCCGCGATGTGCTTCTTCAGCGCAGGTGAGCGATGTGAGCTGGCATAGACGATGTTGATCAGGGGCATGGGTCGGCTCTTTCTCGTGAACGGCGGCAAGCCGCCTTACGAACCAGAACCTAGCGCGTCGCCAATCATTTATGTATGCTATCATGCAAGATATCAATGATAAGCTCTTGAAATGACACCGACGCTCGACATCGCCGCGGTCCGCACCTTCCTGCTGGTCTCGGACCTGCAAAGCTTCACGCGCGCGGCCGAAGCGCTGGGGACAACCCAGGCCGCTGTCAGTTTGAAGCTGCAGCGGCTGGAAGCCGTGCTCGGAAAGCGGCTGCTGGAGCGCTCCCCGCGCGCCGTGCGACTCACGGCCGATGGCGCGGCCTTCGTCGAGAATGCCCGCGCCCTGGTGGCCGCGCACGACGTCGCGCTGGCAGCGGCGCCCCGAATCCGTCCGCGCTTGGCGCTCGGCATCAGCGATCATGCGGCGGGCCCGGAATTGGTCCCCATGCTGCAGCAGTTTCACGCTATCACCACCGAGCTCACATTGTCGGTCGGCATCGGCTTCTCGCGCGACCTGCTCGACCGCTATGATGCGGGCACGCTCGATGCGATCATCATCCGCCAGGAAGCCTCCCGCCGCGGCGGCGAGACCCTCGCCGACGACGAATTCGGCTGGTTCGCGAGCCCGCGATTTCGTGCGCCGGCAGGCACGCCGTTGCCGCTCGCGACGCTGGCTGCGCCGTGCGGCGTGCGCGCCCTTGCGGTGCGCGCGCTCGACAAGGCGAAATGGCCTTATGTCGAAAATTTCGTCGGCGGCGGCGTCGCCGCGGTCGTGGCCGCCGCACAGGCTGGGCTTGCGGTCGCACCTCTGGCGCGCCGAATCGCTCCGGCAGGTCTGGTCGATCACGGCCCAGCGCTTGGCTTGCCGAAGCTCGGCCGGTCGAAGGTCATCCTTCATGCCAAAGTCAGTGACGCTGCCAAGCGCGCGGCGTTGCGCACACTGGCGGCCGCGTTCCGAAGCGCTTCGCCGGCGAAGTAATTGACGAGGCCACACCGTCATGTAGCATAGGTTAACATTCGAAGCTCAGGAGAAGCGGCTTGAACCGTCTCTTGACCGCAACTGACCTCGTCAGCGCTTCACCAAAGCCGAGCCCGGCGGCCACGGGCGTAGCCGGCGTTGCTTCGAGCGGCCTCGAACCTTTGCATCGTCATGCCTTGATTCGGACCTCCAGCGCCGAAGTTCTGCGCGACCTCGCAAGCCGCAAGCTCGGCGCCGAGCGCATCGACTTCCGCCATGCCGAGCGTTTCGAGGCGGTCGTCAATCTGATCGAGCTTCAGACCATCGGCCTCGCCTTCGGCACCACCACCTGCGACATGGTCTCCGACCACCGGCCCGCCGATTTCATCCGCCTGCAGATCGCCATGAGGGGACGCGCCGTCAGTTGCGCCCGCGGCGACGCCACCGATGTCAACGAGCAGCAATTCGCCGTCGCGCCGGCGGGCGTACCGTGGCAGATGGCCTGCCAGGGCGGCCACCGGCGGCTCACCTTGCGGCTCGATCCGAAGGTGCTGCGCGAGCGGCTCGCAGCATTGGTCGGCGTGCCGCCGCGCGCCGATTATGCGATCGACGCCGCCATCCCGTCCGCCGATCCGCAGGCCCGCAGCCTGCTCCGCCTGCTCGAATTCCTCACCACCCAGCTCAGCGAGCAGGACGCGGCCTTTCCGGTTGCTGTCTATCGCGAGTTGGAAGACGCCGTGCACGTCGCCTTCCTCTGCGCCAGCCGCCATCGTTTCCGCGATATGCTGATCGATCCGGCGCCGATGCCCGAGTTCGGACTGGTCAAGCGCCTCGAAGACTACATCGAGGCCAATTGGCGCGAGCCCATCACCATCGAGCGCCTGGCGCGTGAGGCCGGCGTCAGCGCCCGCTCGATCTTTCGCGTGTTCGAGCGCGTGCGCGGCTACTCACCGATGGCCTTCGCCAAGGCGGTGCGCCTGCGCCGCGCGCACGAGATGCTGCGCTCCGGCGATCCTGCGGTAACCGTGGCAGCCGCCGCCGCAGCCTGCAACTTCACCAATGCCGGTCACTTCGCCCGCTACTACCGCGCCACGTTCGGCGAGCTGCCGTCGGCGACGGCAGCCCGCTCCGCTCGGTCGTGAGCAGCTCACAAGATCGCCTCCAGCGCGCTGCGCAGGCTCTGGTGGCGGAACACGAATCCGCTCGACAGCGCCTTGTTCGGAACGACCCGCTGGCCGCCGAGCAGCAACTCCTCGGCGAAGTCTCCGCCGAGACGGCGCAGCAGCCCCGCCGGCACGCGCAGGATGGCCGGTCGCCGCAGGCAGCGTGCGAGCTCGGCGGTGAAGGCGATGTTGCGCACCGGCAGCGGCGCCGTCGCGTTGATGGGGCCAGTGATCGACTCGGTCGCGATGACATGCGCGATCAGCCGGATCAGATCGTCGCGCTCGATCCACGACATCCATTGCGCGCCGGTGCCGAATGGACCGCCCAGGCCGAACTCGAACGGCGTCAGCATGCGCGACAGAAAGCCGCCGTCGCGGCCGACCACGAGACCGATGCGCAGCAGCGCCACGCGCACGCCATGCACCTCGGCGCCGCGTGCCGCCTGCTCCCAGGCGTCGCAGAGATCGTGGCTGAAGCAGGGATGCGACTTGGCCGACTCGGTCAGCGGCTGGTCCTGCCACAGGCCGTACCAGCCGATCGCCGAGCCATTCACCAGCACCTTCGGCTTGCGCGCGAGCCGCGCGACCAGGGCGACGACGGCCTCCGTCATGGCGAGCCGGGATTGCACGATCGCCGCGCGCTTGGCCGCCGTCCACGGCGCGTTGCCGATCGGCTCGCCGGCGAGATTAACGATCGCATCGATGCGGGTGTCCGAAGCGATCTGATCGAGGTTGGTGATCAGGGTCAGCGGCGGCGGCAGGTTCGCGGCATTGGCCGGATCGCGCACCAACGCGATCACGTGATGGCCGGACGCGGCAAGGCTCGCAACGAGACGCGCGCCGATGAAGCCGGTGGCGCCGGTGACGAGGATGGTCTGTGCCGGCGGAAGCACTGCGACCAGTCCGCTCGCGTCGGGCTGGGCCATTCGCCCGAGCCGCGCCGCGGCGGCGAAATCACGCAGGCCACACAGGCTGGCGCCGATCGCGGCCGCTGCGGCGATCCAGCTCAGAAGGCCGGCATAGGCCAACACAACGGCTGAAGGCTGCATCGCCCAGTCGATGAGCACCGGCACCAGCAGCATCAGGATGGCGCCATAATTGATCGCGAGCAGCGTGTGATTGATGCGCTCGCTCGGCGGCAGCTTGCGCGTCAGATCCTCCTCGACGAAGTCGGTCAGGGTGATCGCGATCTCGGCGAGGAGCACCGCGAGCACCGCTATCGCGAACAGTCCATGCGGCTCGCACCAGCCGAGAACGGCGAACAGCAGCGCATAGAGCAGATTGCGGATCCCGTGCAGCTTCAGCTCATTCCGCTGCGACGGCCGCCACGCCAGGCGCTCGGTGAATTCGTGATGATAGAAGGTGTCGAACACCCCCATCACGACCTGAACGGCGATCAAAGACCGGAGCAGCGGCGTCATGGTGCGGACTCCCTGAACACGGCGCTCTGGCGGATGATCCGGCCGAAGCGCGGATGGACGATCTCGAGCGCGAAGCGGAAGGCGCCGCCGCCGAGATCGGAATGGGTGACGGTGAGATTTCCAGGCGTGAGCCAGGACGGCAGCCGCCAGCGCCGGCCCGCGAATGCGAGGGTGTAGCCGGCGCTATGAAAGGCGAGCGTACCCTCCGTCACGCAGACGCGCAGGCTCATGCTCAGGCCCCAGCCGAGATATTCCTCCAGCCCCGTCGGTCCGGCGAAGCGCTTGGCCGAATGGATCACCTGCGGAAAGCCATGCGGGCGGCCGCAGATGCGGGTCCAGATCTGGCCGCCGCTGGCGGGATCCTCCGTGACAGAGACGATCATCGGCACGCCGGTGTTCGCCGTGATCGGCAGCGGGCCGCCGATCAACCGTGCGGCCTGCGCGAACCAGAATCCGGCGCGGCTCATCTCCGCCTGCTCGACCTCGCCGACATAGACGACGGTGGCGCCGTCGGCGAGACGCTTGGAGAAGCGCCGCCAGATCGAGACCGGCAACCGGCCCCAATCCTCCGGCGACAGCAGCGCGCGGAAACGGTGATCGTCATGGAGCCGGACATTTGAAGGTGCTGAAAGTCCGAGATGTCGTAGGCTCACCATGACGCCCTCCAATGAACTAATCGCTGCCGGACCTGGATCGTCCCGACGGCAGCAGGTTTGCGATCTTCTCGCCGAGCTTGATCAACGCGACCAAACGCGGCCGCGGTACCTTCAGCATCTGCACGTACCAGCGGTCGACCAGTTCGGTGAACGCCAGCATGTCCTTCAGCCGCTTGGCCGCGACCGAGCTGATGCCGGGATCGGCGGTCGCCTCCGCGACGCAGGCGCGCAGCGCCGCGATTGCGGGATCGATCTCGCGCTGCTTGCGGCCCGCGGCGATGCGCTGCGCGACCTCCCAGATGTCGGTCTCCGCCTCGAAATGATCGCGGCGATCGCCCAGGATCGGCACGCGCCGGATCAGGTCCCAGGCGAGCAGCTCCTTCAGCGAGTTCGAGACGTTGGAGCGCGCCATGCCGAGCGTCTCGGCGATGTCCTCCGCCGTCATCGGCTTCTCGGCGAGGTACAACAGGCCGTGGATCTGGCTCACCGAGCGGTTCACGCCCCACTGGTCGCCCATGTCGCCCCAGTTGAGGATGAAGCGCTCGACGGCGGGAGGAAGCTTCTTCTTGCCTGTAATTTCTGTCATGACAGAAATATCTGACTGATGGAGATGAATGTCAAGAGCGGCTGATCGCTGAACCCGAGGGACGATTGGCAAGACGGAGATGAGAGTGCGAACTTGACCGCCGACGACCACCGCCCCGATCGTCCCTGCCCCGTTGGAACAGGAGCAAGCCATGACGGCATCCGACAAGGCCTTCACCGGTTCAATCCCGCAGATCTACGATGAGCTGCTGGTTCCGCTGATCTTCACGCCGTATGCGCAGGATCTGGCGCGGCGCATCAAGGCGCTCCGGCCGCGTGACGTGCTGGAGACCGCCGCGGGCACCGGCGCGGTCACCAGGGCCCTGCATGCCGAGTTGCCGCCGGAGGTCCTGATCACCTCGACCGATCTCAACGCGCCGATGCTGGCGCAGGCCAGGACACACTTGGCCGACGCGAGCCGCGTCGTATTGCAACAGGCCGACGCGCTCGCCCTGCCCTTCGCCGATGCAAGCTTCGATGTCGTCGCGTGCCAATTCGGCGTGATGTTCTTCCCCGATCGCATCAAGGGCTATGCCGAGGCGCGGCGCGTGCTGAGGCCCGGCGGACGCTTCGTCTTCAACGTCTGGGACCGGATCGAGGACAATGAGTTCGCCCACGTCGTCCACGAGGCTCTGCAACAAGTCTATACGGACAACCCGCCGCAGTTCTTCACCCGCGCGCCACACGGCTATTTCGACGCGGTGAAGATCAGGGCCGACCTGAATGAAGCGGGTTTCTCCGATAGCATCATCGAGACGCTGCCGCACCGCAGCCGCGCCGCTTCCGCGCAAGAGCCCGCCATCGCCTATTGCCAGGGGACGCCGATGCGCGGCGAGATCGAGGCGCGTGGCCAGCCGGATCTGGCGACAGTAACGGACGCGGCTGCGAACGCGCTTCGGCGACGGTTCGGCAGTGGGCCCGTCGTCGGGCAGATCCAGGCATTGGTGATTTCGGCGTGGTAAGCGCCGCAACTACACCGTCGGCAGAACGGAGAACTCTTCCGCGGGCCGGCGTAGCGCGAGCTGATCGACGGTGGCCGGCGTGTCCGTCACACCGTCGACGCGCGCAGCCGGCGGACCGTGCCGGCAGGCTGCGACCATGACGGCGACGTCGTCGGCCGACCCGGCGAACACCGCCTCGACGCTGCGATCGGCGCGGTTGCGCACCCAACCTTCGACGCCGTTCAGGATCGCCTGATCCTCGACCCAAGCACGATAGCCGACGCCCTGGACGCGACCGCGCACCATGACGTGGACGATGACGCGATCGGTCATGATCCGAGCCTCAGAAAATCGCGCAACCGCATCTTCACGTCGGCTTCGCGCATCACGCGCGACGTCAGCTCGGCCGAGGGCAGTCCCTTCAACTGCTTTGGCGACGTGCCATCACGCAGCGCCCTGAGCGTGTCGTAGACCGCCTGCGTCGCGGCGGCGATCGGCGCATGCCCCTGCAGCGCGACGCGGACGCGGCGCGCGGCGAGATAGCCGAGGTCGGCCATCTCGTCCGGCGCGCCGCCGAGCACGATCGGCAGCGTCGTGGCGGCTGCGATCGCATCGAGCTGATCGCGCGTACTGATGCCGGTAAAGAACAGCCCGTCGACACCGCACGCCTCGTACGCCCTGGCGCGGGCGATCGCGTCGTCGAGCGAGGTGATGGAGACGGCGCCGGTGCGGCCGAGAATGACCAGCGAGGGATCGCCGCGTCCGTCGAGCGCCGCCTTCACCTTTCCGACGCCTTCGTCCAGCGAGATCAGCTGCGGCTTGGCAGCGCCGAACGCCTGCGGCAGCAGCGTATCCTCGATGGTGAGACCGGCGGCGCCGGCGGCCTCCAGCTCCTGCACGGTGCGGCGGACGTTCATGGCATTGCCGTAGCCATGGTCGGCATCGACCAGCACCGGCAGCACGGCGGCCCGCGACATCCGCCGCATCTGCTCGGCGAGCTCGGTCAGCGTGATCAGCGCGATGTCCGAATCGCCAAGCACGGCGAGCGAAGCAGCCGAGCCGCCGAACATGCCGAGTTCGAAGCCGAGGTCCTCGGCAATGCGGATCGAGATCGCGTCGTAGACGGAGCCGGGATGAACGCAGCGGTCGCTGGCGAGGATGGAGCGTAACGCTTCTCGGCGAGTACGGAATGTCATCACGCCCCTCTCTCTCCGTCATTGCGAGGAGCAAAGCGACGAAACAATCCAGAGTCGCATACTGAGACCTGGATTGCGTCGCTGCGCTCGCAATGACGGCGGCTAGACTTACGCGAACTCCAGGATCAGCGCGTCGACGGCCAGCGTCGCGCCCGCCGAGGCGTGGACCTTCTTCACGGTGCCGTCCTGCTCGGCGCGCAGCACGTTCTGCATCTTCATGGCCTCGATCACGGCGAGCGTCTCGCCGGCCTTGACCTCCTGCCCTTCGGTCACGGCGATCGAGACCACGAGGCCCGGCATCGGGCACAGCAGCTTCTTGCCGCTGTCGCCGGCGGTGACGACCGGCATCAGCCGCGCAGCGGCGGCTTCGGCTTCGGTGTAGACGTAGACCGGCGCTTCGACGCCCTGATGGGCGAGGCGAACGCCGTTCGGGATCGGGCGCGTCTGCACCGCGATCTCGGCGCCATCGATGGTGCCGTGCCAGACCGCATCGCCCGGCTTCCATTCGGACACCAGCGCATGCGCCGGCCCCACTTTGCCGTCGGCGCCGACGAAGCGGACGGTGATCGCGCCATTGTCCCTGGCGATGTCGAGCAGGATCTCATCGCGGCCGAGCCAGACCGCGCGGCGGCCCTGGCGCGTTACCGGACGGCCGATCATCTGCTGCGAGATCTGCCGCTTGCGCTCGCCGAGCACGTGATCGATCGCAGCACCGACCGCCGCGAGCCGGCGCGCGATCTCGCCTTCCGGCGCGCGCGCGGCAAAGCCCTTGGGAAACTCCTCGGCGATGAAGCCGGTCGACAGCCGGCCCTCGCGCCAGCGCGGATGGTTCATCAGCGCCGACAGGAACGGGATGTTGTGACGGATGCCGTCGACATAGAACGCGTCGAGCGCGGTCGACTGCGCCTCGATGGCCGCGGCGCGCGACGGCGCGTGGGTGACCAGCTTGGCGATCATCGGATCGTAATAGATCGAGATCTCGCCACCCTCCTGCACACCGGTGTCGTTGCGCACGGTGATGCCGTGAGCCTTGCTCTCGGCCGGCGGACGATACTTGGTGAGGCGGCCGATCGAGGGCAGGAAGTTGCGGAACGGATCCTCGGCATAGACGCGCGATTCCACGGCCCAGCCGGTCAGCGCGACATCCTTCTGCGCCAGCGCGAGCTTCTCTCCGGCCGCGACGCGGATCATCTGCTCGACCAGGTCAATGCCGGTGACGAGCTCGGTGACGGGATGCTCGACCTGAAGACGGGTGTTCATCTCCAGGAAGTAGAAGCTCTTGTCCTGGCCGGCGACAAACTCCACCGTGCCGGCGGAGTCGTAGTTCACGGCCCTGGCGAGCGCGACCGCCTGCTCGCCCATCTTGCGCCGGGTCTCCTCGTCGAGCAGCGGCGACGGCGCCTCCTCGATGACCTTCTGATTGCGGCGCTGGATCGAGCATTCGCGCTCGCCGAGATAGATCACGTTGCCATGCTTGTCGCCGAGCACCTGGATCTCGATGTGGCGCGGATCGACGATGAACTTCTCGATGAAGACGCGGTCGTCGCCGAACGAGGCCTTCGCCTCGGCCTTCGCCAGGTTGAAGCCCTCGGCGACCTCCGCGGTCGAATGCGCGATGCGCATGCCCTTGCCGCCGCCGCCGGCGGAGGCCTTGATCATCACGGGATAGCCGATCTCGTCGGCGATGCGCACGGCGTGCTTGTCGTCCTCGATGACGCCGAGAAAGCCTGGCACGGTCGAGACCTTGGCCTTGGCGGCGGCCTTCTTCGATTCGATCTTGTCGCCCATCGCGGCGATCGCACCGGGATTGGGGCCGATGAAGACGATGCCATTCTCCTGGAGCGCGCGCGGAAACGCCTCGCGCTCGGACAGGAAGCCGTAGCCGGGATGCAGGGCTTGCGCGCCCATCTTCTTGCAGGCCTCGACGATGCGGTCGATCAGGAGATAGCTCTCGGCGGCGGCGGGCGGGCCGATCAGCACCGCATCGTCGGCCATCTCGACATGCAGCGCATCACGATCGGCTTCCGAATAGACCGCAACGGTCCTGATTCCCATGCGGCGGGCGGTCTTGATGACCCGGCAGGCGATCTCGCCGCGGTTCGCGATCAGAATGGTCTTGAACATGTTTTTTCTTGATACCTTTGGGCGGGCTCCCCGCTCACGGCACAGGCGCGACCACCGCGAGCTCGTGGGTTCGTCTATAGCAAAATCGCCCGCGCGCAACCCGACTCTCGGCGCGGTCCCGCGCATTGGGCAGGCATGCCAGAGACCAGCCGTCCCGTCAGCCGGAATAGCTGTTGAAACGTCCTCGCGTGTAGGCGTGCGACACCGCCTTCATCAACTCGCCGACCTCGGTCTCCAGATAATCATTCGCAATGATCAGCGCGCGAATGGTCGCCCTGAGATCACCACCGCAGGCTGCAATCGCCTGGTCCACGGCAGCGTCCAGCGCCGCATCATCGGTCTGCTCGGTGTTGGCGTGCATTTCAGACGGCATGGCGTGATGGCGATCCTCGCTCCGGTCACGCCATCATGTTCACTTTATGTTCTAAGGAGTCAAGGCGGATCATGCCGCCCCGACCGCCTCCTTGGGCGCGACCTGCGGCTTTTCAGCGGGCGCAGCGGCGGCCTTAGGCACGCTTTGACGCACCAGCGCATGGATGAAGCCGAGTTTGGCAATGACGGGCGGCGTCAGGATGAACGGATAAAGATCGCGCGCGCCCATCGCCCGGGCCACGCTGTTCATGGCAAAGGTGAATGGCAGCCAGGCGTTGACGATGGTGTCGAAATCTTCCGCGACATAGGGATCGAAGGTGACGCGCGCGGTGAGCCCGCCGATCTGGTCGGCCGGCGGATCGATTTCGATGCCAAACTCGGACGCCATCTCCAGCGTGTCGACGATGTGCAGATAGTGCGCCCAGGTCTCGGCAAAGTCCTCCCACGGATGAGTGGTGGCATAGGCCGAGACGTAATTGTCCTGCCAGTTCGCAGGCGCCCCCTCGTCGTAATGGCGCTTCAGCGCCTCGCCATAATCCTGCGAGTCGTCGCCGAACACCGCGCGGCACGCCTCGAGCTTGCCGGCATCGCGCACCAGCACGTCCCAGAAATAATGCCCCACCTCATGGCGGAAATGGCCGAGCAAGGTCCGGTACGGCTCGTCCATCTCCAGCCGTCGCCTTTCACGCTCGATGTCGTCGGCTTCGGCAAGCGCGATCGTAATCAGGCCGTTGTCGTGACCGGTCATCACCTTCTGCTGGCCAGTGGGGTCGTCGGCCAGAAAATTGAAGATGAGGCCGTGTTGCGGGTCCTCGATTCGCGTCCTCAGCGGCAGCTTCCAGCGGATCAGCGAATAGAACAGCCGGTGCTTGGCCACCTCCAGTTCGCGCCAGCTGGCGAGCTGCGCCGGGTCGGACAGATTGGGAATGGTGCCATTGTGCCGGCAGGCGCGGCAGAAACCGGCGGTCTCGCCGATTTCCAGCAGCCAGTTGCAGGCGTCGTGCTCGGCGTTGGCGCAGAAGAATCGCCCTTCCCGGCCGTCGGCCAAGGTCCGAAAGCCCTGCTCTACCGGCTCGATCGCCGACAGCGTCTGGCGCTCCGGCATGAAGGCGAGCTGATGGCCGCAGCGCCCGCAGCTGCGATTCTCGAAATACAGGATATTCTTGCAGGCCTGACAGACGAAGAGCTTCACGGTATGGACCTACGCGTTGCGGTGTCTAGCGCCTGACGACGCATGACAGTAACAGTCCGTTCCGGGGCTGCGGAACTTTTTATCTGCCTCAACGTTTTCATTGCGCGGGCGTTCGTCCGCCCCAATCGCTGGCCAATTTGTTGTCATTCAACCCAATGTCGCCACGCTTCCGAACACGTCAGGTGAAATGGTCCGGCGACACCTTGCTTTCCCGGTGCAGGTCAGCATGAGCAGCGCGGACGCGCCACGAGACGAGATCGTCCCTGAAGTCGCTGGCGCGGCCGAGCTGCGGCAGCACATCGAGGAGATCGCCAGGGATCGCGACCAGGCCTACCGGGCCCTGCAGGAGCGCGAGGCGGAGCTCGCGCGCATTCAGCGCATCGCCCGGGTCGGCGGCGTCGAGGTCGATCTCCGCGAGGGCTTTCGCAACCGTCGCTCGCCAGAATATCTGATCATTCACGGCCTGCCCTCCGAGGCCGCCAACGAAACGCACGAAGACTGGGTCAAGCGCGTTCATCCTGACGATCGCGCCAAGGCCGAGCAGGACTTCATTGCGGCGGTCAAAAGCAAGCAGGAGGACTATACCACCGAATACCGCATCATCCGGCCGAGCGATGGCGAGACCCGCTGGATCCGCGTCATCGCGCGCATCGAGCGCGACTGGACCGGCCGCGCCATCCGCCTGGTCGGCGCCCATATCGACGTCACCGATCAGATGCAGGCCCAGGCCAAGCTGCGCGAGAGCGAACAGCGCTTTCGCCTGATTGCGGACAGCGCGCCGGTGCCGATCTGGGTCACGAAGCTCGACCGCACCCGCTCTTTCGTCAACCGCGCCTATGTCGACTTCCTCGGCGTGTCGCACGAGGAGGCGCTCGCCTTCGATTGGCGCAAGGCGCTGCATCCGGAAGACCTGGAGCGCGTCCTCGACCAGCAGCAATCCGGCGAATGCTCGCTGAAGCCGTTCTTCCTGGAGGCCCGCTATCGCCGGGCCGACGGCGAATGGCGCTGGCTGCGCTCGGAATCCCAGCCGCGCTGGGACGCGAACGGAAAGCATATCGGCTTCATCGGCGTCGCCCACGACGTGACGGCCGCAAAGCAGGGCGAGATCGAGCTGCGGCGCATCAACGAAACGCTCGAGGAGCGCATCCGCGAGCGCACCGCGCAGCTCGCCGCCAACGAGGCGCGCATGCGCGCCATCTTCGACACCAGCAATCAGTATCAGGCCATTCTCGACGTCGAAGGCCGCATCACCCACGCCAACCGCATCGCCGTGATGGGCATGCGCGCCGGCGGCGTCGATGTGATCGGCCAGCCGCTCTGGGACGCACCGTGGTTCACCTACACGACGGGCGTGAGCGAGATGCTGCGCACTGCATTTGCGCGCGTGCTCACGGGCGACAGCTTCCGCACCGAGGTGCGGCTCGAATTTCCTGATTTTGATCGGCATTTCGAGCTGTCGATGCGGCCGCTGTTCGATCAGCACGAGGCAATCATGGGCGCGGTCGCCGAGGCCGTCGACATCACCGAGCGCGTCCAGGGCGAGGATCTGCTGCGGCAATCGCAGAAGATGGAGGCCGTCGGCCAGCTCACCGGCGGCGTCGCGCACGACTTCAACAACCTGCTCACGATCATCCGCTCGGCCACCGACTTCCTGCGCCGCCGCGATCTCGCCGAAGAACGCCGACGGCGCTACGTCGATGCGATCTCGGAGACGGTCGAGCGCGCCTCGAAGCTGACCGGGCAGTTGCTGGCCTTCGCGCGGCGGCAGCCGCTGACACCACAGGTGTTCAATGTCGGCGAGCAGGTCGAAAGCGTGGTGCAGCTGATCCGCCCGTTGGTCGGCAGCCGCATCCAGATCGAACCGGCCATCGACGATGCCAAGCTGTTCACGCTCGCCGATATCGCGCAATTCCAGACTGCGCTGATCAATCTCGCGGTGAACGCGCGCGACGCCATGAATGGCGAGGGACGGCTGACGATCGGCGTGCAGCGGACGGATCAGATCCCGTCATTGCGCGGCCAGAGCGCGCGCCCCGGCGCCTTCATCGCGATCTCAGTGACGGACACCGGTGCCGGCATCGCGCCTCAGAACATCAATGCGATCTTCGAGCCGTTCTTCACCACCAAGGAAGTCGGCAAGGGCACCGGGCTCGGCCTCAGCCAGGCCTTCGGCTTCGCCAAGCAGTCCGAAGGCGACATCGCGGTGGAGAGCCGGCTCGGCCATGGCGCGACCTTCACGATCTATCTGCCGCAGGCCGCCGCGCCGCAATCAGGCGTGGACGCCACGACGGCGCGCGTCGAGCCGGCCACGATCGGCCGCGGCTATCGTGTGCTTGTAGTCGAGGACAATGACGAGGTCGGGCAGTTCTCGACCGAGCTGCTCGAGGACCTCGGCTACGTCACGCGCCGCGTGTCGAACGGCCAGGATGCGCTGGCGATCCTCGCGGATAACGAGTTCGCGGTCGATCTCGTGTTCTCCGACGTCATCATGCCCGGCATCAATGGCCTCGAGCTCGCCGGCATCATCCGCGACCGCTATCCCGGCCTGCCGGTGGTGCTGACCTCAGGCTACAGCCATGTGCTCGCGGAGAACGCCCATCACGGCTTCGAGCTGATCAAGAAGCCGTATTCGGTCGAGTCGCTGTCCCGCATTCTCCGCAAGGCCATGGCCGAGAAGGCGCCGCTGCCGCGGTGAGCGGTAGCGCGGGAACCATTGTTGCTGATCAGGCGTTCCTTTCCGCGATGACGTGCATCGATCCGTGTCCTGCCTGCGGATGGCTTGCATGCTCAGGCATCCCTTGTCATTGCGGACCAATCGATGCGCTCCCTACGCTCGCGGCTGTCGGCGCTCTGGCTCATGCTGGCAGTCTCCGGCGCGGCGACCGCCTATCTCCTCGTCGAGTCGTTTCAGCAATCGTCACAGGCGCGCGTGGCACGTGCGCAGGATCTGGTTGTCCGTGGCTGCCGCGACATCGCCGACCGCTATCAGTTCTTCGTCTCGGGCTGGGGCGGCGCACCGATCGATGATCGCATCAAGCAGGATCTCATCCCCGTGGTGCAGTCCGCCTTGGCCGCCTCGCCTGGCGTCGAGGGCGGCATCTGGCAGGCCGACCACGGCTCGCTCGCCTATGCCTATCCGACCTATGAGGGGACCGGGCCCAAGACCGATCTTCCCGCTGCCGAGCTCAGCGTCATTCAGCAGGTCAATGGCGACACCCAGCGCAGCGGCCGTGCCGGGACGACCGAAAACGCCGGCCGCTCGCAGACCCTGATCGTCCACGCCTGCCCGCTGCGCGGCCCGCTGCCAAACGTCACGGCATGGACCATGACGCGCGCTGCGACCACCGAAGGTCCGGCCTACACGCATCTGCTGACGGGTCTCTCGGTGCTCGCGCTCACTCTGCTCGGCTCGGCCATCTGGCTCGCCTTCATCCTGGCCTCGTGGTCGCGCCGCATCGCCATCATCGAGAGCGCGCTCGGCACGTCCTCCACCACGGCCGACCTGCCGCAGCTGCCACGGACCGGCGCGCGCGAGCTCGACCGCCTGGTCGACGCCGTCAACGACGCCGGCCATCGGCTCGCGGCGGAGCGCGACCGCGCGACTGCGGCGGAGCGGCTCGCCGCGGTCGGCCGTCTGTCCGCGAACCTCGCGCACGAGATCCGCAACCCGATCGCGGCGATGCGCCTGAAGGCCGAGAACGCGCTCGCCTCGTCCGATCCCGCGCGCAAGAGTCGCGCGCTCGAAGCGATCCTGCAGCAGGTCGCGCGTCTCGACGCGCTGCTGCGGGATCTGCTCGCCATGACGCAAACGAGCCAGCCGGCCAAGCGCTCCGTCAATCTCGCAGGCTTCCTGCAGGCGACGATCGAGACGCATCGCGAGTTGGCCACGCGTCACGGCCTGCAACTGCGCGTGCTCGCGCCCTCCTCGACTGAAGCCGCCTGCTTCGATCCCGCCCAGATGCAGCGGGCGCTCGACAATTTGATCCTCAACGCGATCCAGAATACGCCCGAGGGCGGCGAGATCGTCGTGGCCTCCGAGATCCAGAACGGGCGCTTGTTGTTTCGCGTCACCGACAGCGGCCCCGGCGTCGACGCCGGCATCAAGGATCGTCTGTTCGAACCCTTCGTCAGCAATCGCGCCGACGGCACCGGCCTCGGCCTCGCCATCGTGCGCGAGATCGCGCGCGCCCATCATGGCGAGGCCAGATTAGCTCCCATCAGCACCGGCACCAGCTTCGAGATTTCCCTGCCATGGCCACCATCCTGATCGTCGACGACGACGCCGCACTTCGCGAGGGTCTCGCGGAGACGCTGACCGACCTCGGTCACATCGCGCTCACCGCGGCCTCGGGACGCGAGGCGATCGGCATGGTGTCAGAAGAGACCGATGCGATCCTGCTCGACCTGCGCATGCCAGGGATCGACGGCATCGAGACCCTGCGCCGAATCCGCGCCGATGGCGATGCGCCGCCGGTGATCGTGCTGACGGCCTATGCGAGCCCGGAAAACACCATCGAGGCGATGCGGCTCGGCGCGTTCGATCATCTCGTCAAGCCGATCGGCCGCAACGCGCTGCGCGAGCTGATCGAGCGGCTGCCGCCGCGAGCCCATCCGCCGCACGACAAGCCGCGCACGGACGACAGCGGCCTGATCGGCACCAGCGAGGCGATGCGGCGGGTGCAGAAGACGATCGGTCTCGCGGCCGATTCTGACGCGACGGTGCTGATCCGGGGCGAGACCGGCACCGGCAAGGAGCTCGTCGCGCGCGCGCTGCATGTCCACAGCCGTCGCAGCACCAGCCCCTTCATCGCCGTGAACTGCGCGGCGATCCCGCAGGACCTGCTCGAAAGTGAATTGTTCGGCCATGTGAAGGGCTCCTTCACCGGCGCGACCTCCGATCGGTCCGGCGCGTTCCGCGATGCCGGCGCGGGAACACTCTTTCTCGACGAGATCGGCGACATGCCGCTTGCGATGCAGGCCAAGATCCTGCGCGCCTTGCAGGAGCGGATCATCACGCCGGTCGGCGGCAAGCCGGTGAAAGTCGCGGCCCGCGTCGTCGCCGCCACGCATCGCGACCTCGCCAAGCAGGTGGCGAACGGCGCCTTCCGCGAGGATCTGTACTATCGGCTCAACGTGATCCCGATCGAGCTGCCGCCGCTGCGCGAGCGCGCCGAGGACATCCTTCCGCTGGCTCATCACTTCCTGTCGCTCGCCGCGAGCGGCCGGCCGCGCCCGCAGCTCAGCGAGGCTGCCAGTGACAAGCTCGTGCGCGCCGCCTGGCCCGGCAATGTCCGCGAGCTGCGCAACGTGATCGAGCGCGCCTGCGTGCTGACGCGCGGATCTCTCATCGATGCCGATGACATCGAGATCTCCGAGGCGACGAGCGACGACGACCTGGAGCCGTCGACCGATCTGCCTGCGGCCGTCGCGCGGCTGGAGGAGCGTCTGATCCGCCGCGCGCTCGCGGCCTGCGGTGGCAACCGCACCGAGGCCGCGCGACAGCTCAACATCAACCGGCAGCTGCTCTACACCAAGATGCAGCGCTACGGCCTCGGCGACGAGGCGTCAGGAAATCTGACGCGCGCCGTCGGAAAAGACGACGGCTAGTCCCTCGCCTCCTCACGCAACCCATTGATTTATCGTCGCTCGGCAACTGGCACGGCCGTTGCGAAACGGATCGCGTCACCAACCTCGACAAGGAGTTCCAGGATGACGCGAAAGATGACGCCGATCATGGGTGCGCTCGTGCTCGCCGCCGCCGGCTTCGGCACGGCCTACGCCCAGGCACCGCTCTCACCGCCCGATGCGACATGGGATGCGTCGCAGCTGCCGGAGACGCGCGGCATCGTCAAGCAGTACACGCTGACGCCGCGCGGCGACGTCGACGGGCTGATCCTCAATGACGGCACCGAGGTGAAGCTGCCGCCGCATCTGACCGCGCAAATCGTGTTTGCGATCAAGCCGGGTGATGGCGTCTCGGTCCGCGGCCTGCGCGCCCGTGCGCTGCCGTTGGTCGACGCCACGCAGGTCACCAACATCGCGACCGGCAAGAGCGTGGTCGACAGCGGACCGCCGGATGGACCGGGACGGCGCGGCAGCGATCAGACCGTCAGCGGACGCATCGCCACGCTGCTGCATGGCAAGCGCGGCGAGGTCAACGGCGCGGTGCTCGACGACGGCACCTCGCTTCGCCTGCCGCCGCCGGAAGCCGACCGGCTCGCCGACACGCTGCGCGTGGGACAGACGATCTCGGTGCGGGGCGATGTGCTCGACACTGCCCTCGGCAGGCTCGTCGACGTCCGGGCGATCGGCACCTCGCCGGATCAGTTGACCGAGGTTGAGGGACCCCGGCCGCCGCGCGGTCCGAAGGGCGGGCCTGACCGGCTTGGTCCTCCTCCGCCGCCGCCCCCGCCGCGCGGCTAAGCAAGAACCCAACAAACAGATCTGAGGAGACAATCATGCATTGGATCGACCCTGACAGCCTGCCGGCGGTGACCGGCGTTCTCGAGCGCTTCGTGCTCAATCCTCATGGCGAGGTCGACGGCTTCGTCATGCGCGCGGGCGACAAGGATGTGCTCGTTCACACGCCTCCGCACATGGAGGCGGAGCTGACGCGTCACATCAAGGCCGGCGACAAGGTCGGCGTGCACGCGGTCAGGCCGCGCGGCGCTGACTTGCTCGCCGCAGTCGCGGTGATCACAGCGAGCGGACACCAGATCGTCGATCACGGACCCGACAAGGAGCGTGAGCATCCCAAGCACGATCATCACAAGATGGACGCGGAAGGCACCGTGCGGCTGTCGCTGTACGGACCTAAAGGCGAGCTGCGCGGCGCGCTCCTGACGGACGGCACCGTCATCAGGATCGGGCCCAAGGAAGCCACTGATATCCCCGACCTGCTCGCGCCGAAGGCCACCTTGGCGGTCCGCGGCGACGGCATCGACACGCGCTTCGGCCGCGTCATTCACGCCCGCGAAGCCGGTCCGAGCCTGAAGACGCTCAAGCTGCTCAAGCACCGCAAGCCGGAGCCGAAGCATGCTGACGGTCCCAAGCACGGGCCGAAGCACAAGCACGGGCCCAAACACGGACCGAAGCACGATCACGCCCACGCCTGATCTCAGGCACGCATGACGCATCGAGGAGCCGAGGCCAACAGCATGTCACAGGATGAAACCACCACGCGCCGCGCGGGCCGCGCGCTCGACGCCGCCAATTTCTTCCTGGCCGACGTGCGCGACGGCCTTGGCCCTTATCTCGCGATCTATCTGCTGACCGAGCAGAAATGGGACGAGGCCTCGATCGGCGTCGTGATGTCGCTGGCGACGATCGCGGGCATCGTCGCGCAGACGCCGGCCGGCGCGCTGGTCGATGCGACCAGGGCCAAACGCATGATCATGATCGTGGCCGCGATCATCGTCACGGCAGGCTCCCTGGCCCTGCCGCTGATGTCGAGCTTCTGGCCGGTGGCGATCTCGCAGAGCATCGCCAACGCGGCCGGGGTGATCTTCGCGCCGGCGATCGCGGCGGTGTCGCTCGGCATCGTCGGCGCCAAGGCCTTCACCGCCCGGATCGGGCGCAACGAGACCTTCAACCATGCCGGCAATGCGGTCGGCGCGGTCATCGCGGGCGTGGCCGCCTATGCGCTGGGCCCGTCGGCCGTGTTCTATCTGATGGCAGTAACCTCCGCCGGCAGTCTCATCAGCGTGCTTGCGATTCCCGAGCGCGCGATCGATCACGATGCGGCGCGCGGCCTGTCGCACGAGAACCACGGCGACGCGGCGAAGCGCGATGAACAGCCCTCCGGTCTGAGTATTCTGCTGACCTGCCGCCCGCTCCTCATCTTCGCGATCTGCGTGGCGCTGTTTCACCTGGCCAATGCAGCGATGCTTCCGCTGGTGGGACAGAAACTCGCATTGCAGGACAAGAACCTCGGCACCAGCCTGATGTCGGCCTGCATCGCGGCGGCGCAGCTCGTGATGGTGCCGATGGCGCTCCTCGTCGGCGCCCGCGCCGATCGCTGGGGACACAAGCGCTTCTTCCTCGCGGCGCTCTTGATCCTGCCGCTGCGCGCGGTGCTCTATACGCTGTCCGACGACAAGGCCTGGCTGGTCGGCGTGCAGCTGCTCGACGGCGTCGGCGCTGGCATCTTCGGCGCCATCATGCCGGTGATCGTGGCGGACCTGATGCGCGGCACCGGCCGGTTCAACGTCGCGCAGGGCGCCGTCATCACCGCGCAGAGCATCGGGGCCGCGCTCTCCACCGCGATGGCCGGCCTCGTCGTGGTCCATGGCGGCTACAGCGCCGCGTTCCTGGTGCTCGGCGCAACGGCGGCCGTCGCCGTCATCGTGTGCTGGCTGCTGCTGCCGGAAACCGGTGGAGCGCAAGCCGCCCATCCGGACGCGGCCGCCGCGCCCGCTATCCCCGCCGAATGATTTGCTCTAACGATCCCCGATCATGTTCGCACACACGACCTGGCTCGCCTACGCCATCATCATCCTCGCCACCGCCGGCGTCATCATCCGCCCTTTCCGGCTGCCCGAAGCGATCTGGGCGGTGGCCGGCGCAATTCTGCTCGTCGCCCTCGGCCTGCTGCCTTGGACGGACGCGCTCGCCGGCATCCGCAAGGGCGTCGACGTCTATCTGTTCCTGATCGGCATGATGCTGATCGCCGAGCTCGCCCGCCGCGAGGGCCTGTTCGACTATCTCGCGGCCTACGCGGTGGAGCACGCCCGCGGCTCGCCGCAGCTGCTGTTCCTGCTGGTCTACGCGGTCGGCACGCTGGTCACCGTGCTGCTCTCCAACGACGCCACTGCGATCGTGCTGACGCCGGCCGTCTACGCCGCAACGCGCGCGGCCGGCGCCTCGCCGCTGCCCTATCTCTACGTCTGCGCCTTCATCGCCAATGCCGCGAGCTTCGTGCTGCCGATCTCCAACCCGGCCAATCTCGTCGTGTTCGGCGAGCGCATGCCGCATCTCACCGAATGGCTGCGGCAGTTCACCGTCCCCTCGATCGCGGCCATCGCCCTCACCTATGTCGCGCTATGGCTGACGCAACGCCGCGCCCTGCGCGACGAGCAGTTGCGGACCGATGTCGAGAAGCCGCATCTCAGCCGTGAGGGCTGGCTTGCAGCATTCGGCATCATCGCCATCGCAGCCGTGCTGCTGACGGCGTCGGCGCTCGACGTCCAGCTCGGCCTGCCGACCTTCGTTTGCGGCGTGGTCACCGCGGCCGCGATCCTCGTGGTCAGCCGGCAATCGCCCTGGCCGATCCTCAAGGGCGTGTCCTGGGGCGTGCTGCCGCTGGTCGGCGGCCTGTTCGTCATGGTCGAAGGATTGAGCCTCCTCGGCGCGATCGGACAGCTTAGCGCCTGGCTGCATCAGGGCGTCAGCCACTCACCGGCGGGCACGGCCTGGGCCGCGGGCCTGATCACGGCGGTGGCGGACAACATCGCCAACAATCTGCCGGTCGGCCTGGTCGCAGGCTCGGTCGCGGCCAGCGATCACCTGCCGCACGAAGTCATCCGTGCGATCCTGATCGGGGTCGATCTCGGCCCGAACATCTCCGTCACCGGCTCGCTCGCGACCATCCTGTGGCTGACGGCGCTGCGGCGCGAAAAGATCGAGGTGTCGGCCTGGCAGTTTCTCAAGATCGGACTCGTGGCAACGCCGCCAGCGCTGATTGCAGCACTGGCGGCGGCCATTCTCGGATAGGGCGCGAGCGGCGATCAGGCCGCCGCTTCGTAATTGACTTCGCTCTCGGCGACCTTGGTGAGGAGATCGTCGGTCTTCTTCTCTTCATTGAGCGTCTGGTCGAGCAGCTTGACGGCCTGCTTGAGTTCGAGCTTGTTGGCCCAGGACTTCAAGGTGCCGTAGCGCGAGATCTCGTAGTGCTCGACGGCCTGAGCGGCAGCAAGGAGGCCGGCATCGAGGGCGGACGTGCCCTTGTACTCCGTCATGATCTCCTTGCCCTCGTCGAGGATGCCCTCGATCGCGTCGCAACGCTTGCCGCGGGCGGGCTTGCCGAGCAGTTCGAAGATCTGCTCCAGACGCTCGATCTGGCCCTCGGTCTCTTCCTGATGCTTCTCGAACGCCGCCGACAGCTTCTGCGACTGCGCCGCCTTGGCCATCTTCGGCAGGTTCTTCAGGATCTGCTTCTCGGCGTAGTAGATGTCCTTGAGAGTATCGAGGAAGAGTTCGTTGAGGTCTTTGTCTGCAGCCATGGTGTGCTCCCTGTGTTGTGACCGGACAACCGGAAAGCCACACCCTGGTTCCTGCCTTGGACTACCGCCGCGCGAAAATCGTATCTTGAGCAGCCAACATCCGAGCCTTCCCCCTTGTAACAAAACCGTCACCTGGCAAAACTAAAGCTCTTGCCTGCGGCGAGACGCCGCGATTCCGCCGATTGCTTCCAGGAGTTTTCAATGCGCCGCCCGCTCGTGCTGCTGTGCGCCGGACTGACCCTTTTGTCGTCCAGCGCCGCATTTGCGCAGAACGCCACGCCCCGTAACCTCATTCTCTTCATCCCAGACGGCCTGCGCGCGGCCAAAGTGACGCCTGAGACGGCACCGGCCATGGCCGCCGTCCGCGACAAGGGCGTCAATTTCAAGAACTCGCACTCGCTGTTTCCGACCTTCACCATGGCCAACGGCTCGGCGATGGCTACCGGGCACTATCTCGGCGACACCGGCACCTTCTCGAACACCATCTTCACCGGCTACACCTCGGCGCCCGCAGGCGACACCGTGGTGCCCTTCATCGAGAACGACGCCGTGCTCGGCGACATCGACGAGCATTTCAACGGCGACTATCTCAACGAGGACACGATCCTGAAGCTCGCCCGCAAGGCCGGCTATTCGACGGCTGCGATCGGCAAGCTCGGCCCGACCTACCTGTTCGATCACACCGGCTGCGCGTGCAAGCCCGGCGCGACCTCCTCGGTGGTGATCGACGATTCGACCGGCAACAAGAACGGCGTGCCCATCACCGACGAGATCAAGGACGCCCTGACCAAGGCCGGCCTGCCGCTGGCGACGCCGTCGCGCGGCGACAACGGCAAGGCGGGCGACGCCAAGACGCCGGGCACGACCTCGGCCAATGTCGCCCAGCAGGCCTACATGGTCGACGTCGCCACCAAGGTGGTCCTGCCGATGTTCAAGGCCCGCAACAAGCCGTTCGTGCTGGTGTTCTGGTCGCGCGATCCCGACGGCAGCCAGCACAATCACGGCGACAGCCTCAACACCATCACGCCGGGCATCAACGGCCCGACCTCGATGGCCGGCATCAAGAACGCCGACGACAACCTCGCCGCGCTGCGCAAGGCGCTCGACGATCTCGGCCTTTCCGCCTCGACCAACATCATGGTGCAGGCCGACCACGGCTTCTCGACCATCTCCAAGGAAAGCAAGACCTCGCCCTCGGCCAAGGTCAGCTATGACGACACGCCGAAGGACTTCCTGCCGATGGGCTTCCTGGCGCTCGACCTCGCCAAGGCGCTCGACCTGCCGCTGTTCGACCCCAACGACAAGAACGCTGCCGTGCCCGCCGGCAAGCATCCGAAGGCCGGCAACGGCGTGCTCGGCAAGGACCCGACCAAGCCCGATCTCGTCGTCGCCACCAATGGCGGCTCCGACCTGATCTACCTGCCTAACAACGACAAGAAGCTGGCCCGCCGCACCGTCAGGGCGCTGCTGGAGCAGGACTATGTCTCCGGCATCTTCGTCGACGACAAGCTCGGCGAGATCCCCGGCACGTTGCCGCTGTCGGTCGTCAATCTCGACGGCAAGGCGGTGACGCCGCATCCGGCGATCGTGGTGAACTTCCGCTCCTATGTGGCGCCGGGCTGCGACGTGCCGAGCAACTGCCAGGTCGAGGTCGCCGACACCGTGCTGCGCCAGGGCCAGGGCATGCACGGCTCGTTCGGCCGCGGCGACACCTACAACTTCATGGCAGCCATCGGCCCCGACTTCAAGGCGGGCTTCGTCGACCCCCTGCCCGTCAGCAACGCCGACGTCGGCATCACCGCGGCCAGGCTGCTCGACCTCAAGGTCGCGCCGAAGGGCAAGCTGATCGGCCGCGTCATGACCGAAGCGATGCCGAACGGCGCGACGCCGAAGGCAACGACTGACGTCATCAAGTCCGACCCGGCCGGCGGCCTGCGCACCGTGCTGAAACTGCAGCGCGTCGGCAGCCAGCGCTATTTCGACGCCGCTGGCTTCCCCGGCCGCACCGTCGGCCTCGATGACGAGGCGCCGAAGCAGAAGGCGGCGGCGAAGTAGTCAGATCACGCGAATGCACATGTCCCCGGGCGAGCGGAAGCGACCCCGGGGACCTCGTTCCGCGAATTGTTTCGCAATGAGAAGCACCGCTCTCTCCACGTCATTGCGAGCGCTGCGAAGCAATCCAGAGTCGCGCGCGCAGCCCTGGATTGCTTCGCTGCGCTCGCAATGACGCGTGGAAACATCCAGCGACTTCACGACCACCTCACCGCGCGACGTCGAGCGTGACCCGGACCTCGATGGTCTTGCGGTTGCGGAGCACGCGCAGCACGACGCGATCGCCGGGGGTCTTGGTTTCCAGCGCTCGGGTCATATCGTCAGGCGAATCCACCTCCTGACCATCGATCGCCAGCACCACGTCGCCCAGCGCGAAGCCGCCGTCGCGCGTGAGCCGTGCCGGGATCAACCCGGCCTTCTCGGCCGCCGAATCCTGCTCGACATCGAGCACGAACACGCCGGAGACGCCGAGCCGCGAAGCCAGCGCCTCGTTGGCCTTCGCATCCGTCCGGATCCCGAGACTCGGGCTGACATAGCGGCCGCTCACGATCAGCCGCGGCACGATGCGGTTGACCTTGTCGACCGGCACGGCGAAGCCGATGCCGGCCGACGCGCCCGAGGGGCTGTAGATCGCAGTGTTGACGCCGATCAGCCTTCCTGCGCTGTCGAGCAGCGGGCCGCCGGAATTGCCGGGATTGATCGCGGCATCGGTCTGGATCAGGCCGTTCAATGTCCGCTCCTGCGTGACCTGCAGATTGCGGTTCAGCGCGGAAACGATGCCCGTGGTCAGCGTGCTGCTGAGTCCGAACGGATTGCCGATCGCGAACACCTTCTGCCCGACCTTGAGATCGGCGCTGGTGCCGACCGGCAGCGGCTTCGGCCGGTCGACCCCGACCCCGATCACCAGCACCGCGAGATCGTTCTCCGGACTGGCGCCGACCAGCGCCGCGCGGAACGAGCGGCCGTCGGTGAGGCTGACCAGCGCCTCGGTCGCGCCTTCGATCACATGATAGTTGGTGACGACGTGGCCGAGCTCGTCCCACACGAAGCCGGAGCCGGTGCCGGACCGTTCCTGCTGCGCATTGCCGGTCCATGGATTGACCGATTGTTGAACGGTCGTGATGAACACCACCGAGCCGCTGCGGCTCTCGAACAGCGCGATCGTGCTCTTCTCGTCGGCGGCGAGATCGCCGCGCGGCGTGATGTCGCGCGGCTTGGCGCGCAAGCCGAGCAGCTCGGCCTGGATCAGCGGGAAGGTCTGCCAGGCCATCATGAGCAGCAGCGCCGTCGCCGCTACCGCCAGCAGGCGCGCGGGAAAGCTCCATCGGCTCATGTCGTCATCTCCGTGCTCGCCGTCGTCTCCGACGATCTATTCACCGGCGAGCGGGCGTCATCAAGAGGCCGGAGCAAGCGCCGCGCACGGACGATCGCGGCCCCAAAACAAAAGAGCGCGATGAGATCATCGCGCTCTTGCAAATCTCGCTGTCGGGCGGGCGCAGCGCGCCTTACATCCCGATGTCGATCATCGACGGCAGCTGCGCCAGCGGGATCACGGTGACGCCCACCAGTGTCGCGACCATCGCCATCAGCGCGCGGTTGCGGTCGCCCTGGCTCTTGCCGCGCATCTGCTTGGCCACCCACTCCAGCGCATCGGTGCGCACGCCGCGCGCATTGGGCGCCCAGCTCTCGATCGCCGTCTCCGGCGACAGCGCCACGCTGCGCGGCGGCACCGGCAGGCCGGAGGCCGCGGCGGTGTGGTGCGCGACGGCCTTGGCGAGCAGGTCCTCGAACCGGCCGTCATCCTTGCGCTCGGTCGCGGCGGCGTCGATCGCAAACAGCGCCTCGGCCTCGGCGCGGCTGACGGGCGTGTCGTTGATTGCGGCTGATGTCAGGATGCGCGCGCACCAGGCGGCGTCCTCGGCGTCGAGCATGCGGGAGAAATGCACGCGGCCTGCGGTGGTCGGGCCTTCTCCAGTGATCACGCCGTCGCGCACGATGCCGAGCGCGGATGCGGCGGTGTCACAACAGGACGGTTCCAGACCATCGATGGTTTTTGGTGCAGAGGTAGCCATGTTCTCTTCTCAGTTGCTGTGTTGACCCACCTTGTCGGTCCGCGTCTGAACGAGTGGTTAATGGTTCGAAACGCTGCTGTGGGTTTTTGTATCGGTTGCTCTTTTGCCGCAGTGACCTCGATCACGGTTCAAAACGGCCTGTCGCGAGGGGCGGCGTGTTGCGACCGAGACGTGGCGAAATCGGGGCAGCCGGTAGTCTCACGGATGTTTCGCCGCAGGTGCGAAACTCAAAAGAAGTTGTTGCTCGCGGAGGCTGCAGGAGAACAACGTTCTCTTTTTTCTGGAACGGTTCCCATGGGAGGCGGTATTTCCTATAGTCGAGAGAACGTTTTATGCCGCCCCTTCCATCCACATGAGGACTGCCATGGCTCTTCAAATCGGTTCCACCGCGCCCGACTTCGAGGCTGAGACCACCGAAGGCAAGATCAAATTCCACGACTGGATCGGCGACAGCTGGGCGCTGCTGTTCTCGCATCCGAAGGATTTCACCCCGGTCTGCACCACCGAGCTCGGTGCGTTGGCCCGTCTGAAGCCGGAGTTCGACAAGCGCGGCGTCAAGCTGATCGGCCTGTCCGTCGACCCCGTGGACAAGCATTCGCAGTGGGCCGAGGACATCCGCGAGACCCAAGGCGCGGCGCCGAACTATCCCCTGATCGGCGACATCGACTACAACGTCTCCAAGCTCTACGACATGCTGCCCGCAGCCGTGTCCGGCGATCCGGCCAAGCGCACCGCCGCCGACAATCTGACCGTCCGCAACGTCTTCATCATCGGCCCGGACAAGAAGATCAAGCTGATCCTGGTCTACCCGATGACCACGGGCCGCAACTTCCAGGAAATTCTCCGCGTCATCGACTCGCTGCAGCTCACCGCCAAGCACCGCGTCGCCACTCCCGCCGACTGGAAGCAGGGCGAGGACGTGATCATCGCGGGCTCGGTGTCCGACGACGAAGCCAAGACGATCTATCCGGACGGCTGGAAGGCGCCGAAGCCGTATCTGCGCGTGGTGCCGCAGCCGAAGTGATGTCTTAGGCGGTCGAGATCATTCGCCCTTCTCGGATGGGAAGGGCGAATGCCGCGGCAAGTCCATGCGGTCATGCAGAATGCGGCCGATCTCGATGACCCCCGGGCCGCTCATGCGGTAGAGCAGCAAATGTCGACCGGCACGGCCGCGTCGCGCAACGTGAAGCGTGCGAACGCCGGGCATGATGTCGTCGCGGGCTCTCGATCCCGCCACATCCGGACCATTCGCCAAGTCTCCGATCGCGCTCAGCAGCGTGTCTCGGTAGACCTCCGCTTGGCGCAACCGAACGTTTCCACCGTTCATGTCAGGATGTTCGCGAAGTCGAGCTCTGCGAGGGCACCGAGACGAACCCGCCACGTCTCTCCCATCATCAGGCGCTCCCGTCAGGGCACTGCGATCCGCAGCGATCAGTCGGCGCGATTGATGAGCTTGTCCGAAAGGCCATTGAGATAGGCCTGAAGGTCGTCGATGGTGGCGAACTCCTTGAACTCGCCGCGATCGAGCGCAGCAAAGCCGGCTTGAGCGGCCTCACGAAGGCCCTCTAGCGTTGCAGCACCTTCAGCCTCACGCCGCTCGATCAAACGGAGGCCGTCGCGCAGGACCTCGTTCGCGTTCGGGTATCGGCCAGACGCTACCAGATCTTGAATGACCTTGTCCTGATCGTCGGTCAGAACGACCTTTCGTACGGGCATCGCGGGACCCGTTACCTGAGTGATCGATCGCATTGTGCCACGGGCCGCAGCTTCTGTCGCGAGGCTTCCGGCAGAGCACCGCGTCAGCCCCGTGGCGTCACCCAGTCCGCGATCAGCAAACCCACCGTCGCTGACACCGCGGTCACGAACACGCCCCAGCTGATGTCGACCGCCACCACCGCCCAGGTCCACTGCTTGAGCATCGCCAGCGATGTCAGCTCGAAGGTGGCGTAGCAGAACAGGCCGAACAGCGCGCCGTAGAGCAAGGTCGAGCGCCAGTTGGCGTCAGCGGTGCCGCTGACGAAGATCAGCACACCCAGCACATACAGCAGATAGAACAGCACCGCCGGCACGGGCCGGATCTCGCCGAGCATCTCGCCGACCTGCGACTGGAAGAAGCCCTTGGCGACGATGGCGAGGAACGGGATGTCGAAGCCGAGCAGCACGGCCAGGGTTGCAAAATACAGGACGGCATAGCGGCTCAAGGATGGCTCCTCCCTTACGGTTTACCGGTCGACGCAAGCGCCTCGACCGGCCAGCTCAGCCGCGACGCTTGGTCTTCGGCTTCTTCCCACCTGGCGGCTTCGCGCGCGGATGGCTCGAAGGAAACGCCTGACCACCATGGCCGGACTTGTCACGCGGCTTCTTTTTCTTCGCGAACGCCGGTTCGCGGAACGATTTCGACGGAGCCTCGCGATGCGGCTTGCCGCGCGGCCTCTCCTCCGCGCGCTCGCGCGGCTCGTCACGGTCGAGCGGGTGATAGGCGCCCTCGTCCGCCTTGCGCCGCGGCGGCGGCTTTTGCGGCCAAACCGTCTCGGCCGCAGGCTGCCCCGCGGGCGCCGCGCCGAGCGGCTCGATGCGGATCGTGTCCTCCTTGTCGGGTCGGCGGATGTTGGCAGCGAAGCTGTCGGCGACGCGCGCGGCGATCTCGAACTCCGTCGTCGTGTCGGAGATCTTGATCGCGCCGATGTCCTGCTTGTCGATGCCGCCGCGGCGGCAGATCATCGGCAGCAGCCAGCTCGCCTCGGCGTTCTTGCGGCGCCCGATCGCGGCACGGAACCACACGCTGGGCTCGCCCATGCCGTGGCGCGACGGCTTGCCGCCCTTGGTCCGCGGCGCCGGCGCGCGACCGTCATCCCGCGCGGCGGTGTCGCGCGCATTGCGGGCGACGGGGTCGCGGCCACGCTCGGCACGCCCGCGGCCGCGATCCTCGACGGCATCGAGGATGTCCTCCGGCGACGGCAGCCGGGCGCGATAGAGCCGCGCCAGCGCGGCGGCGATGTCCTCGGCCGAGCGCTGCGCGAGCAGGATCTGGGCGAGCGCCAGATCATCCGCCGTCGTCTCCTCGGTGAAGATGGAATCCTGCAGCATGCGCTCCTGGTCGAGCTTGCGTATCTCCTCGGCCTGCGGCGCGGCGCCCCAGTCGGCCTCGATGCCCGCGAGCTTCAGCAGCATCTCCGCGCGGCGCCGCCGCGCCGGCGGCACCAGCAGCACGCTGACGCCCTTGCGCCCGGCCCGGCCGGTGCGCCCCGAGCGATGCTGCATCACCTCGGGATCATTCGGCAGTTCGGCATGGATGACGAGATCGAGATTGGCGAGATCGATGCCGCGCGCGGCGACGTCGGTCGCCACGCAGACCCGCGAGCGGCCGTCGCGCAGCGACTGCAGCGCCATGGTGCGCTCGTTCTGTGTCAATTCGCCTGATAGCGCGACCACCGAGAAGCCGCGCTCGAGCAGCGCCGCCTGCAGATGCCGAACCGCCTCGCGGGTATTGCAGAACACGATCGCGCTCGGTGATTCATAGAAGCGCAGCAGATTGACCACCGCGTGCTCGGCATCATCGGGCGCGATGCGGATGGCACGATACTCGATGTCGGCATGCCCGCCTTCGTCGCCCTCGACCTCGATGCGGAACGCGTCGTCCTGGTACTGCTTGGCCAACGCGACGATGCCGCGCGGGAACGTGGCCGAGAACAGCAAGGTCCGGCGTGTCTCCGGCGTGGTCTCGAGAATGAACTCCATGTCCTCGCGGAAACCGAGATTGAGCATCTCGTCGGCCTCGTCGAGCACCACCACCTTCAGCTCAGAGATGTCGAGACGGTGACGCCGCAGATGATCGCACAGCCGCCCGGGTGTCCCGACGACGATATGGGCACCCGCCTCCAGCTCGCGCTGCTCGCGACGCGGATCCATGCCGCCGACGCAGGAGATCACGCGGGCGCCGGCATATTGATAAAGCCAGGCGAGCTCACGCTGCACCTGCAGCGCCAGCTCGCGCGTCGGCGCCACGATCAGCGCGAGCGGCGCGGCGGCCGGGCCGAAGCGTTCGGCCTCGCCCAGCAGGTCCGCCGCCATCGCAAGCCCATAGGCCACCGTCTTGCCCGAGCCGGTCTGCGCCGACACCAGCAGGTCGCGATCGACGGCGTCGTCAGCGAGCACGGCCAGCTGGACGGGGGTGGGCGTCTCATAATTGCGCTCGGCCAGCGCGCGGGCCAGCGGCGGATTGGTCACGGGAAATGACAAGGGAGGACCTCTCTTCGATTCGGCTGCTTTACGCCAAGCCGGGCCGGAACACGAGGCCTGAGAACGTCGGAATCCGGCATTTGTCTCCGGCCCCCTTTACCGTCTTTCACGCGACCATGCACATTCCGCTTTCCCGAAAAAATACTTTCTCTTTTCCAGAAATCATGTATGATCCGCGCCGTCCTGCCCCATGCAGAGGGACGTACGCGTCGTCACGAACGTCGGGTGCGGGATGCGGTGCCGCTGATCATGTCGGACGCGCTTTCAGCGCAGACGACCGGCATGATGGCGGACGTGAAGTCGCAGCGTCCTGATACCCCGAAGCTGGTATCCCCACGCAATGCGCGTCAGCGCGTTGTCGCGGAATGGTGGCCAACAAGCCGGCGCGCCAGGGAGACTGCGTATAAGCGTGAAGACACCGCGCAGGGAATGCCGGATGCTCGGCTGAACCTGTGGTACCTGCCGCCTGCATTCTTGTTCGCAGGCGGGCCATGGGTGAGGCCTTCACCCGGCATTCCCTGCACCCTCTCGTTTGCGGAGAGGGTGAACTGATCGCAGAACTCGGGCGTGATGCGCCGCGGGAACACGAACGCACGCCGATGAGATGCTCCGCACGCGCACCAATCTCCCGTGTCGTCCCGGACAAGCCACGGCGCGCGCCAGCGCGACGCGGCGCCGATCCGGGACCCATACGCCGCGGCGGACGTGAGGCGGAAGGTGTGTAACGACGTGCCTGCCTCAAACCTCTCCCTGGGGTTATGGGTCCCGGCGTTCGCCGGGACGACGGCGGAGCCTGTGATGCGCCGCCAAGCGATTTCGGGCAACGTCGTGCTCAGTGTTGCGAGAGCCAATCAGCTCTCAATCAGCAAGATTGAGCGCACATCTCGCCACGACCTTCAATCCGCGCCGCACAAAACGCAGAGCAGCAACACGTATCTCCGCTGGCGCAATGGCATGGGACTTGCTCAAATCGCACATCAATTCGTCGCTTGCGGAGATGACCGAATGCTTGAAGGAGCCGAAGTCCGGCTGGCCGTCGATATCGGCGGCACGTTCACCGATATCGTACTCGACATCGGCGATCACCGCCGCACACGCAAGGTGCTGACGACGCCGACGCAGCCCGAGCAGGCCGTGCTCGATGGCACCCGCCTCATCCTGGCCGATGCGAAGGCCCGCATCTCCGACATCGACGTCTTCATCCACGGCACCACGCTCGCGACCAACGCGATCATCGAGCGACGCGGCGCGAAGACCGCGCTGATCGCCACGTCGGGCTTCCGCGATGTTCTCGATATTGGAACTGAGAGCCGCTACGACCAGTACGATCTCTCCATCGACAAGCCGAAGCCGTTGGTGCCGCGCGCTCTTCGCTTCACGGTACCTGAGCGTGTCGATGCTCACGGCGACATCAGACTGCCACTCGATGAAGCGGCGGTGCGCGCATTGGCGCCGCAGCTGCGCGCGCTCGATGTTGCCAGCATCGCCATCGCCTTCCTGCACGCCTACGCCAATCCCGCGCATGAGCGCCGCGCCGGCGAAATCCTCGCCGAGGAACTGCCTGGAGTCTCGATCACGCTGTCGTCGGCCGTCTGTCCCGAAATCCGGGAATATGAGCGCACCTCGACCGCGGTCGCCAACGCCTATGTGCAGCCGCTGATGGATTCCTACCTCGCCCGCATGGACCAGGCGTTGCGCGTCGAGCAGTTCCGCGGCGCGATCTATCTCGTCACGTCAGGCGGCGGCGTCACCTCGATCGACACGGCGCGGCGTTTCCCCGTGCGCCTCGTCGAATCCGGCCCCGCCGGCGGCGCGATCTTCGCCGGCCAGATTGCCGCGCGACTCGGCGAGCGCAAGGTGCTGTCGTTCGACATGGGCGGCACCACCGCCAAGATCTGTCTCATCGAGGACTTCGAGCCGGAGAGCTCGCGCGTGTTCGAGGTCGATCGCGCCGCGCGCTTCCTGAAAGGCTCCGGCCTGCCGGTGCGCATCCCCGTCATCGAGATGGTCGAGATCGGCGCCGGCGGCGGCTCGATCGCCCGCATCGATGCGATGAAGCGCGTCACCGTCGGTCCCGAGAGCGCGTCCTCCGAACCCGGCCCGGCCTGCTATGGCCGCGGCGGCCAGCGTCCGGCGGTCACTGATTCCGACGTCGCGCTCGGCATGATCGATCCCGACGCATTCGCTGGCGGCACCATCAAGCTCGATCCCGAATTGTCGAAGCAGGCCCTGCTCCGTGACGTCGGCGCGCCGCTCGGGCTGGACGCCGAGACCGCAGCCTATGCGGTGCACGAGGTCGTCTGCGAGAACATGGCGAGCGCGGCGCGCGTTCATGCCGTCGAGCGCGGCGCAATCATCGGCCAGCACACGTTGATCGCGTTCGGCGGTGCGGCGCCGCTGCACGCCGCCCGCGTCGCCGAGAAGATCGGTGTCGCCAAAGTCATCGTGCCCTCCAATGCCGGCGTCGGTTCGGCGGTCGGCTTCCTCGCCGCCCCCATCGCCTATGAGTTGGTACGCAGCCGTCATGCCCGGCTCGACGATTTCGACACGGCGCTCGTCTCCGGCCTGTTGCAGCAGATGGCCGATGAGGCCCGGGCCCTGGTCGAGCCCGGCGCGGCCGGCGCTCCGGTGCGCGAGCGCCGCGCGGCGTTCATGCGATATGTCGGCCAGGGCCATGAGATCAGCGTCGAGCTGCCGAACCGCGCACTCACCGCGGAGGATCTCCCTGCCCTGCGCAAGACCTTCGAGGCCGGCTATGCCGCGCTGTTCGAGCGCGCCATCCCGGGGGCCGCGATCGAGGTGCTGAGCTGGTCGGTGCTGGCGACGACGGACGCGCGTCAGCCGGCCACCGTCGCCGAGGTCATGCGCAAGCCCGCCGGCGCGGCTTCGGGCCACCGCAAATTCTTCGATGGCCGCGCCGGCCGCTTCGTCGAGATCCCGCTGTATCGCCGCGAGCAGATGGCGCCGGGCGCGGTCATCGCAGGTCCCGCCGTGATCGCCGAGGACGAGACTTCGACCTTCATCTCCAACAGTTTTGACGCGCATATCGACGGTGCCGGCAGCATCGTCATGGAACGGAAGGCGGCCTGACGATGAGCGCATCCCAAACCAGCCTGATCGACCTGCAGATCATGTGGCATCGGCTGATCGCCGTGGTCGAAGAGCAGGCCCAGGTGCTGCTGCGCACCGCCTTCAGCCCGATCGTGCGCGAATGCGGCGACCTCTCCGCCGGCGTGTTCGACCTGAAGGGACGCATGCTGGCGCAGGCCGTCACCGGCACACCGGGCCATGTCAACTCGATGGCCGAGTCGGTGAAGCACTTCATCACGCATTTCCCGATTCATACGATGAAGCCGGGTGATGCCTACATCACCAACGATCCCTGGATGGGCACCGGTCATCTCAACGACTTCGTCGTCACCACGCCGTGCTTCAAGGACGGCCAGCCGGTCGCCTTGTTCTCCTGCACCAGCCATCTGATGGACATCGGCGGCATCGGCTTCGGCCCCGATGGCACCGACGTGTTCATGGAGGGGCTGTACATCCCGATGCTGAAGCTCATTGATCAGGGCGTCGTCAACGAGACGCTGATGGCGATGATCCGCGCCAACACCCGGCTGCCGGTCGACACCGAAGGCGACACCTATTCGCTCGCCGCCTGCAACGATGTCGGCTGCCAGCGCCTGGTCGAGATGATGACCGAGTTCGGCATCTCATCGCTCGATGAGCTCGGCGACTACGTCTGCGACCGCTCGCGCGAAGCGGTGCTGGCGGAGATCGCCAAGCTGCCCAAGGGCACTTGGCGCAACGAGATGGTGGTCGACGGCTATGATGCGCCGGTGACGCTCAAGGCCGCGCTCACGATCAGCGATGACGGCATCCATGTCGACTTCGACGGCACGTCGACGGCCTCGAAGTTCGGCATCAACGTGCCGCTGTCCTATACGACGGCCTACACCGTGTTCGGGCTCGGCTGCGTGGTGGCGTCAGCGATCCCCAACAATGCCGGCTCGCTGTCGCCGCTCACCGTGTCGGCGCCGTCGGGCGCAATCCTCAATGCGCCGAAGCCCGCGCCGGTGGCCTCGCGCCACGTCATCGGCCAGATGCTGCCCGACGTCGTGTTCGGCTGCCTGCGCCAGATCATTCCGGAACGCGTGCCGGCCGAAGGCACGTCGTGCCTGTGGAATCTCAACGTGCGCGGCCAGACCCGCTCCGGCGCCGGCGGCAATTACGGGTTCTCGATGGCTGTGACCTCGAATGGCGGCACCGGCGCACGCTTCGACAAGGACGGACTGTCGGCGACCGCCTATCCAAGCGGCGTGCGCGGCACGCCGGTCGAAATTGCCGAGACACAGACGCCGCTGATCTTCTGGCGCAAGGAGCTGCGCCCGGACTCCGGCGGCGCCGGCCGCACCCGCGGCGGCCTCGGCCAGATCATCGAGGTCGGCAGCGGCGTCGACGCGCCGTTCGACATCCTCGCCGCCTTCGACCGCATCGACCACCCGCCCCGCGGCCGCGACGGCGGCCACAATGGCGAGGCCGGCTATGTCGGGCTCGCCTCGGGCAAGAAGCTGCGCGGCAAGGGCTTCCAGACCGTGCCGCCGGATGACCGGCTGGTGGTGCTGACACCGGGCGGCGCGGGCATCGGCGATCCCCGCGCACGCGCGGCGGAGCTCGTGCAGAGCGACGTCGAGAGCGGGCTGGTGTCGGCGGTTAACGCGGCAAAGGTCTATGGGCAGGTTGGGTGAGATCTCATGCCCGTTGAAACAATCGTGGCCTCATGGTTCGAGACGCGCCGCAAGAGCGGCGCTCCTCACCATGAGGTTTTGGCACCCAAGCGGGTCCTGCACACAGACCATGAACACGCCAACCGGCGTGTTCATGGAGAGGATCAGCATCTGGCCGCGCAACGTGCCCTCATCCTGAGGAGCCCGCCGCAGGCGGGCGTCTCGAAGGATGGCCGCAACCAGACTGCTGGCCAAGCCTCTTCCATTTCCCTTAGCTCAGCAACGAAGCGGAGACTCTCATGATCACGCGACGCAAATTCACCGCAGGCGCAGCCACCCTGCTCGCAGCGACCCAGCTCTCGACGCGCGCCCGCGCCGCCACCACCAACTGGGACATGTCCACGGTCTGGCCGGAGGCCAACTTCCACACCCAGAATGCGATGGCCTTCGCCGAGGAGGTGAAGAAGCAGACCAATGGCGCCGTCAACATCACCGTGAAGGCCGGCGGTCAGCTCGGCTTCAAGGGCCCCGAGCATCTGCGCGCCGTGCGCGACGGCCTCGTGCCACTGGCGGACGTGCTCAACATCCAGCAGGTCGGCGATGAGCCCTTTATGGGCGTGGAGAGCATTCCGTTCCTCGCGGGCTCCGTCGACGAGGTCAAGGCGCTGCACAAATATGTCCGGCCCGAATACGACAAGATCGCCGCCCGCAACAACCAGAAGATCCTCTACATCGTGCCGTGGCCGACGCAGTATCTGCATCTGAAGGTCAAGACGACCGATGTCGCCGGGCTGAAGAACATCAAGATCCGCGTGCCCGACAAGAACGCGGTCGACATGCTCAACGCCATCGGCATGGCCGCGGTCATGATCCCCTGGGGCGAGACCATTCCGGCTCTGGCCTCCGGCGCGGTCGCCGGCGTCTCGACCTCGTCGGTGTCGGGCGTCGACGGCAAGTTCTGGGAGTTTCTCAAATACGTCTACCCGACCAACCATGTGTGGTCGTCGCAGATGCTCAACGTGAACCTGGATTCCTGGAAGGCGCTGACGCCGGAGCAGCAGAAGATCATCAGCGACATCGCCGCCAAGATGGAGCCGACGTTCTGGGCCAACTCGGTCAAGGCCGACGTCGACAGCCTCAACCGCCTCAAGGAAGGCGGCATGGAAGTCGTGCCGGTCTCGGATGCAATGATGACGGAGATCCGTGCCAAGACCGCGCCGCAGATGGAAGCCTTCCTGAAGCGCGTACCCGCGGCCGAGGCGCCGGTGAAGGCCTATCTCGCCGAGATGAAGCGTGGCTGAGATCGCGCAAGCCACCTCGCCGGCCGATCGGGCGAGCCTCAATGCAGCGGCCCCCGCGCCGCTGCGCATCCTGCTCGATGTCATCGACCGGCTCGGCCGGCTCGACGGCTGGATCGGCGGCGGCTGCCTGCTAACACTGACGTGCCTGATGCTGGCGGAGGTGACGACGCGGGCGCTATCGAATGTGCTGCCGTTCTTCCCGCCGACGATCTCGATCGCCTGGGAATACTCGTCCTATCTGATGGCGGCCTCGTTCACCTTCGGCGCCGCCATGACGTTGCGGGTCGGCGGCCACATCCGCGTAGTGCTGCTGCTGAAGAACGTGCCCGCCCCACTGCAGCGCGCGTTGGAGGTGCTGGCTGCCGCCGCCGGCTTCGCCTTCATGGCGTTCCTGACCTCGGCGATGACGAAGTTCGCCTGGAGCTCCTTCATCCGCGGCCAGGTCTCGACCTCGAGCGACACCCCGCTGTGGTTTCCGCAGGCCGTCGTGACGTTCGGCATGCTGCTGCTGACGCTGCAATTCCTAGCCCGGGCGATTCAAGCGGCGCTCGGACTGCCGCTGGAAGACCACCGCATGAAGGCGTCGCCGGTCGAATGAGGGCGCGAAAACTCATCGAAACGATGCGAGCTCTCACCCCGCAGACGGTGCGCTCCCTCGCCCCGCTCTTGCGGGGAGAGGGTTGGGGTGAGGGGCAGCCACGAGCACCGACCGTGCGGAGAGCCCCCCTCACCCGGATTGCATCTAACGATGCAATCCGACCTCTCCCCGCAAGCGGGGCGAGGTTACACCGCGCGCGCCGCACGATCGTCGCCCCGCAAACGGTGCGCCCCCTCTCCCCGTCCTTACGGGGAGAGGGTTGGGGTGAGGGGCAGCCACACCCACCGACCGTGCGGAGAGCCCCCCTCACCCGGATTGCATCTAACGATGCAATCCGACCTCTCCCCGCAAGCGGGGCGAGGTTGCACCGCCCGCGCCGCCAGCACTGTGCGCACCTGACCCATACAACGTCTCATCCCGCGCTCGGCTGGTCCTCCGCCCGACCACTCCCGCCCGCCCTCCTCACCGCGGACTCCCCCTCCCCATGACCATCGAAGTCATCGCCCTCTTCGTCATCCTGTTCGCGCTGCTGGCCGGCGGCCTGTGGATCGGGCTCACGCTCGCCTTCACCGCGACATTGCTGTTGGCGATGTTCCGCTCGATCCCGCTGGACAAGCTGCTTCCGCAATATGCCTGGAACATCCTGACCACCCAGGAGCTGCTGGCGCTGCCGCTGTTCATCCTGATGGGCGAGCTGCTGTTCCGCACCCGGCTGTCGCGCTCGCTCTTCCAAGGCCTCGCGCCCTGGGCCGGCCTGCTGCCGGGCCGCCTGCTGCACGTCAACGTCATCGGCTGCACCATCTTCGCCGCGATCTCCGGCTCGTCGGCGGCGACCACGCAGGTCATCGGCCGGATGTCGCTCAACGAGCTCCTGCGCCGCGGCTATTCGCGCGACATCGCGATCGGCTCGCTCGCCGGCGCCGGCACGCTCGGCTTCCTGATCCCGCCGTCGAACATCATGATCATCTACGGCGTGCTCGGCGACGTCTCGATCCTGAAACTGTTCACCGCCGGCGTGCTGCCGGGCCTGCTACTCGCCGCGACCTTCATGGGCTGGGTGATGCTGCACACCACGCTCAAGCCTGCGATGGTGCCGAACGCCGAGGCGCAGCTCTCGCAGGTGCCGTGGGCCGAGCGCTTCGCCGCGCTGAAGGACCTGGCGCCGGCCCTGTTCCTGATCGCCTGCGTGCTCGGCTCGATGTATGGCGGCCTCGCGACCCCGTCGGAGGCCGCCGCCGTCGGCGTGCTCGGCGCGGCGCTGGTGGCGTTCTTCCAGGGAGCGCTGTCGCAGCAGGTCATCCGCGACGTGATGATCGGTTCGGTCATCACCTGCTCGATGATCGCACTGATCGTACTCGGCGCTTCGATCCTCGGCAACGCCGCGGCGTTTCTCGGCATTCCCCAGGCGGTCGCCGCCTTCGTCAAGGGCCTCGGCCTGTCGCCGTTCATGCTGATCGTGGTCCTGATCGTGTTCTATTTGATCCTCGGCTGTTTCCTCGACGGCTTCTCGATGATCGTGATGACCCTGCCGATCGTGCTGCCGATCGTGAAGGGCGCGGGCTTCGACGAGGTGTGGTTCGGGATCTTCCTGGTGCTCGCGGTCGAGATGGCCCAGATCACGCCGCCGGTCGGCTTCAACCTGTTCGTGATCCAGGGCCTGACGGAGGACGGCCTCGGCTACATCGCCCGCGTCACCGCGCCCTACCTCGCCATCATGGTGGCCTTCGTGCTGCTGCTCACGCTATTCCCGGGCATCGTGACGATCCTGCCAAGGCTGCTCTACGGGTGAGCAGCGATGTCAGGCCGCGCGCATGCCGTCGAGGAACTTCTGCACCTCGGCCTTGAGCCGCAGGCTCTCGCCGGACAGCGCCTGCGCCGAGGCGAACATCCGGTTCGAGCTTTCGCCGGTCTCGCCCGCCCCGCGCGCCGCGCTGCGGATGTTGTTGACGACCTCGGCGGTGCCGCTCGCGGCCGAGCGGACGCTCTGGGTGATGTTCTGGGTGGCGGCGCGCTGCAGTTCGACCGCGCCCGAGATCGACGCCGCGATCTCGTTGATGCGCTCGATGGTCGAGCCGATCGCCTTGATCGCATCGACCGATTCCTGCGTCACGGTCTGCATGTTGGCGATCTGGCTGGAGATCTCCTCGGTCGCCTTGGCGGTCTGGCCGGCGAGCGTCTTGACCTCCTGGGCGACGACCGCGAAGCCGCGACCGGCATCGCCGGCGCGGGCGGCCTCGATGGTGGCGTTGAGCGCCAGCAGATTGGTCTGCTCGGCAATCGAGGTGATCAGCTTGACGACGTCGCCGATGCGGTTGCCGGCATCCGACAGCTCCTTGATGCGCTGGTCGGTCGCGGTGGCCTGCTTGACCGCCTCGGCAGCGATGGCGTTGGATTCCTGCACCCGGCGGATGATCTCGGCGATCGAGCCGGACAGCTCGTCGGACGCCGCCGCCGCGGTGCGGACATGCTCGGAGGCGGTCTCGGAGGCGCCGGCCGACTGTCCCGACAGATCGGCAGTGGTGCGCGCGGTCTGGGTGAGCTGTCGCGCCTCGCGCTCGAACTCGCCCGACGAGGTCAGCACGTTGTCGATGATGCCGCCGATGCTGGCCTGGAACGAATCCACGAAGCGCTGCAGCTCGGCCTTGCGCTGCTCGACCGCGGCCGTTGCGGCCGCCGCCTGCTCCTCGCGCATCCGACGCCGCTCGCTGGCGGCGCTGCGGAACACGACCAAGCTGCGGGCGATCTCGCCGATCTCGTCGCCGCGCTCATCCGACTTGATGTCGACATTCTCGCGTCCCTCGGCGATCGCAGTCAGCGCCTCCGTCACGGCACTCAGCGGCTTCGTGACGCGGCTCACGGCGAGCATGGTCAGGGCGAGCACCAGCAGCGCGGCGACCACGGCAGCGATGATCATGGTCTGCATCGCCTGCGCCAGCATCGCGTCGAGCTCGGCCATCGGCACGCCGACATAGAGGATGCCAGTCACCTTGCCAGCGGGGTTGGTGACGGGGAAATAGGCGGTCATGAACGGCTTGCCGAACAGCGTGGCCGGTCCCTTATAGGCTTCGCCCCGGCGCAGCAGCGCCTGCGCGGGATGATCAGCGGCGAGTTGCGTGCCAACGGCGCGATCGCCATTCTCCTTCTTCACATTGGTCGAGCGGCGCACGAACTGGCCGCTGTCGTCGACAACAAACAAGGTCGCGCTGCCGCCGACATAGGACACCGCGCGGTCGACGATGGCATGATCCTTGATCTCGGGGATTGCGGGAATCTCGATGCGTGTGACGGCGCCGTTCTGCACGCTGACCTTGGCGTCCTTGAACGTTTCAGCGAAAGTCAGGGCGAAGGTGCGCAGATTCCCTTCGATGTCGCGCTTGGCGCGATCCGCAAAATCGTTGGTGAGAGACCAGTAGGCCGCGCCGACCACGAGGGCCGTGTTCAGCGCAATGACGACAACGGCGCCGATCAGCGCCTTGGTGCCGAGCTTCAACTTGACGGACACGTCAGAAACCTTCCGAGGGAACTGCAACTAAATCTCAAAGTGCCCGTACTTCGTTTCCATCCGATTATTTTCCGGCAGGAAGAATACGGACATCCCCTCAAAAGGCAGCAATAAGATACCTGAGCATGGCTCCCACCCCTATCATCGTATGGTTTCGCGAGAGCCTGCGACTTTCTGACCACCCCGCGTTGTATACCGCAGCCCAGGCCGGCGTGCCGGTTGTTTGTAGTTACATCTACGATCAGGAGAGTCCGGGACTTCGTCCACTTGGAGGAGCGACGCGATGGTGGCTGGCGCAATCGCTGCGTGCACTCCGCATAGAGTTGCAGTCGCTCGGGGCCGATCTGGTGATCCGCCGCGGGCCGGCAGCGACGGTGCTCAGCCAGTTGGCACGCGAGACCAAGGCCGGCGCGGTTTACTGGAACGACGTCGCGCAGCGCGGCCCGCGCGCCGTCGCAGAGCGCGTGGAAGCCGCGCTCGGCGAGATCGGCGTCACGTCGCGCGTGTTTGCTGATGACCTGCTGGTCGATCCCGCCGAGATGCGCGGCAAGGATGGCCGTGGCCCGCGCGTGTTCACCCCGTTCTGGAAACGCGTGCTGGCGCTGGGCGATCCGCCGAAGCCGTTGCCGATGCCGGTGCGGCTGCCGCCGGTGCCGGGGATCGCGAGCCTTGCGGTCGACGAACTGGCGCTGGAGCCGACCCGGCCGGATTGGGCGGGCGGCCTGCGCGCGACATGGCAGGCCGGCGAGCGCGCTGCCCAGCAGCGGCTGAACGACTTCCTCACGAGCTCTGTCGGGACCTACGCAGCCGACCGCGACCGTCCGGACGTCGAGGCCACCTCGCGGCTGTCGCCCCATTTACGGTTCGGCGAAATCAGCCCGCGCCAGATCTTTCACGCCGCGCGCTTCGCCGCAGAGGAGAGACCGGCTTTGGCGAAGGGGATCGACAAGTTCCTGAGCGAGGTCGGCTGGCGCGAGTTCAGCCGCCACCTGCTCTACAACAATCCCGACCTCGCCACCCGCAACCTGCAGCCGACCTTCGACGCCTTTCCGTGGACCCAGGATGACGCCGCGCTGACGGCCTGGCAGCGCGGCCAGACCGGCTATCCGATCGTCGATGCCGGGATGCGCGAGCTCTGGCACACCGGCAGCATGCACAACCGCGTCCGCATGGTCGCCGCCTCGCTGCTGGTGAAGCACCTGCTGATCGACTGGCGGCAGGGCGAACAGTGGTTCTGGGACACGTTGGTCGACGCCGACCCCGGCAGCAACCCCGCGAGCTGGCAGTGGGTCGCCGGCTCCGGCGCCGATGCCGCCCCCTATTTCCGCGTCTTCAATCCCGTGCTGCAGGGCGAGAAGTTCGACGCCAGCGGCAGCTATGTGCGGCGCTGGGTTCCCGAGCTCGCGCGCCTGCCCGCCAGCCTGATCCACCAACCCTGGGCGGCAAAGCCGCTCGAGCTCGCCGAGGCCGGCGTGACGCTGGGACGCTCCTACCCCGCGCCAACCATCGATCACAAGCGGGGGCGCGAGCGGGCGCTGGCGGCCTATGCGAGCTTGCGCACAAGTGATTAGTTGCGCTCACTTTGACAGCACGGAGAATCCAGCTATCGTCATAGGGTTTCCAACAGATCGGGGGACCGATATGGACGACACCACACTCACCGACCCGACCATCGCCGCTCCGGGCACCCCGCCCGAGCCTGCGACGGATCCAGTGACTGCCGCTGCGCCGAAGGCGAAGCGGGCCTCGAAGAAGGCTGCCAAGAAAGCCGCTCCCAAGCGGGCCGCCGCGAAGGCCAAGAAGGTCGCGACCAAGACGTCGGCCAAGAAGACTGCGAAGAAGACCGTGAAGAAAGCCGCCAAGAAGGCTGCAAAGAAGACGGCGAAGAAGGCCACCAAGAAGGCGGCCAAGAAGACGAAGAAGGCCAAGCGCTAACCTCGCTTGGTGCGGCCTGAGGGCAAGCCATCGCCCGTCTGGCCGGTTCGGCGAAACAATCCAGTGCCCGGTCGTGGGGACAATCTGGCGCTGGATTGTTTCGTGCGTTTGTCTAGCCTTTCTACCGGCGGCTCGATCGGCGGCCATTGCAGGCTGGAACATATTCGTCATAGGCGCCTTAGCCCCTCCCGAATGGCGGGAGATGCGACACCGAGGCGCTGATGGGGCAAGGGCAGAGTGGGCGCCGGTTGATCGCGCGCTGGCCGCTCAAAGCGTGGCGGCGACCACTCGTCTGGACTGGCCTGTTCGTCGCCCTGCCCGTGTCTGCAGCCCATGCCGAGGCTGGCGCAGCCGGTCACGGCTCCGAGGTTCTGCTGCTGATCCAGGTCGCCCTGCTGATCGGCGTCGGCCGCGGCCTCGGCGAGCTGATGCAGCGCATCGGCCAGCCCTCGGTACTCGGCGAGCTCTTGGGCGGCCTGCTGCTCGGGCCCTCGCTGCTCGGCTGGCTGTGGCCTTCGGCTCAAGCCGCGATCTTCCCGCACGAGCCGGCCCAGCAGGCCATGATCGAGGGCCTCGCGCAGTTCGGCATCCTGTTGCTACTGCTGCTCACCGGCATGGAGGTCGACCTCAAGCTGGTGCGCAAGGTCGGCCGCCCCGCTCTGACGATTTCAGTGTTCGGCATCGCCGTCCCCTTCGCCTGCGGCTTCGCCCTCGGCCAATGGATGCCGGAGATGCTACTTCCGCATCCCGAGGCGCGGCTGGTCGCGTCGCTGTTTCTGGGCACCGCGCTGTCGATCTCATCGGTCAAGATCGTCGCCGTCGTGGTCCGCGAGATGAACTTCATGCGCCGCAACGTCGGCCAGATCATCGTCGCCTCGGCGATCATCGACGACACGCTGGGCTGGATCATCATCGCGGTCATCTTCAGCCTCGCCTCCCGCGGCAGCCTCGACCTGCGCGGCATCACGCAGTCCGTGTTGGGAACGCTGGTGTTCCTCGGTCTGAGCTTCACGGTCGGGCGGCGCCTGGTGTCCATCCTGATCCGCCTTGCCAATGATCACCTGGTCAGCGCCTCGCCGGTCGTCACGGTCATCCTGCTGCTGATGAGCGTAATGGCGCTCATCACCCATTTGATCGGCGTGCACACGGTGCTCGGCGCCTTCGTCACCGGCGTGCTGGTGGGCGAATCCCCGATCCTGACGCGGCAGATCGACGAGCGGCTGCGCGGCCTGATCACCAGCCTGTTCATGCCCGTGTTCTTCGGCCTGGCCGGGCTCGGTACCGACCTCATCCAGCTCCACACCCCCGAGCTGCTGCTCTTCACCGCCGGGCTCGTCGTCATCGCAAGCCTCGGCAAGTTCGCGGGCGCACTGGCCGGCGGCAAGCTCGGCGGGCTGACGCGGGGCGAGTCGCTTGCGCTAGCCAGCGGCATGAATGCGCGCGGCTCGACCGAGGTCATCATCGCCTCGATCGGGCTCTCGATCGGCGTGCTCAGCCAGCCGCTGTTCACGATGATCGTCACCATGGCGATCCTCACCACCCTGGCGATGCCGCCGATGCTACGGGCTGCGCTGCGCCGGCTGCCGCCGGACCGCTCCGAGCAGGCCCGGCTCGAGCGCGAGGCGCATGAGCGCAGCGGCTTCGTCGGCGGCCTGGAGCGGCTGCTGCTGGCCGCTGACGATAGCAGCAGCGGCCGGCTCGCCGCCCGCATCGCCGGACTGCTGGCTGGCCCTGGCGGACGTCCGGTCACGGTGCTCGACGTGGAAGGCATCCGGCACGTAGCCCGGGCCCCGGTCGACGGCCCTTTGCAGTCCGAGGCCGTCATCAAGGACGCTGCACAGCAAGGCGCTCAGCGGACCGAGAGCAATGTCGACGTCGATGTGACCACGCTCACACCGACAACGGGCCTGCGCGACGCGGTCGAAAACGAAGCGCGCAAGGGCTTCGACCTGATGCTGATCGGTCTCGAGGACGGCCTGACACCGCAGGGCCGGTTCAGTGAGGCCTGCGAGGAGATCGCGTCCGGTTTCCACGGCCCGCTGGCGCTTGCTCTTGCGCCGGCGGCAGCGTCCGACGGTCCTGCGCCGCAGCGCGATGCCTGCATTCTGGTGCCTGTGTCCGGGCGCGGCGTCTCGCGTGGCGGCGCCGAGGTGGCGATTGCGCTGGCGCATGTCGGGCCTGCCCGGCTGCATCTGCTCTATGTCTCGACGACGCAGGGCAGCGCCGACGAGCGGCGTACAAGCGAGGAGAAAGACCGCGCCGACCAGGTTCTCGCGGACAATGCGGCGGCCGCGCGCCGCTACGACCTCGATGTGACCACGGCCGTTGCCGATGCCGACGTCGGACCTGATATCGCCATCCTGGCCGAAGCCTCGAAGATCAAGTCTGACCTGATCGTCCTTGGCGTCGACCGGTTGCAGGGCGCGGCCCTCGACTTCGGTGCCATGATCGCCGCGGTCCTCGCCGCGTCGGAGGTGCCGGTGCTCGTGGTCTCAACAGGAACGCCCCCCGCCGCGCAGCGCAGCGATCCCTGACCGCGCTAAGGACGGCTCACCAGGAATCCGGACAGGGATCGACGATCTTCCAGAGGTCCGTGCCGTTCGTGATCCGCTTCATCTCGGTGGTGAGCCCGCCGTTGCGCCGGATCCAATCCTTCACCGTCTCGGGATAAAAGGACATCAGCTCGGATGTGCCCTCGAAGCTGGTGACCTTGATACCGAAAGTGAAGGCCTTGTCGTAATAGGCCTGGTGAAAACCGAGGCTCGCTTTCGGCGTGACGCAGATCCTGTTGAGCGGCACGATGCCGAAGACCAGCGTGCAGGCGGAATTGCAGATGCCGTCGATGATCACGCGCTGACGCGTGTCCCGGATATGCTGGTACTTGGCCTTGTACTCTTCGATGTAACCGCCGTGATCGCGTGTGATGTGCAGATCCGCACGCGCCGGGGTCGCGGCGACCAGCGAAAGCACGACGCAGGGGATCAGGCGGTTCATCGGCGGGGCGGAAAACCCGGTCTCATCTGGGCGGAGTTGCGACAGGGCGCTGGAGACCCACAGCAGCGGCCCGACGCTGTCACGGATTCGTTAAGCCCGCGGAAAAGGCCAAAATTTTGACATAACGGCCGCTTTGACGCACCTTTTCCGACGCTTCGAAGTTAGATTGTCGGTCCAATACCTCGCCTTAGCGGCGGTTTCGGAGAAAAGACATGAGCAAGCTCGCATCATCAGCCATCGCCTTGATCGTGGCCGCCGCCGCTCTCGCACCCGTCACGTCGGAGGCCCGAGGCCACCATCGGCATCACCGCCAGCACCATCACCACGGCCTGCCCTACGCGATCAGCTTCCTTCACAATTATGGTCCAGGCCCGCTGCCAGGCACCTTTGGGTTCTACGACGGTCCGTCGACCAACCATTGCTACCAGAGCGCGGCGGCCTATATCGGCCAGGACCGCCGCCGCCATCCCTGCTTCTGAGGCAGGCTGCGCGACGGGAGCGTTCTCAGGCCCCATGACATTGGCCCACGAGACTGGCCTTGGCCGTGCAAGTCTGATATCGGGATTCGTGCGGACGATGGTCCGTCACGCGCGCTCGTAGCTCAGCTGGATAGAGCATCGGATTTCGATTCCGAGGGTCGGGAGTTCGAATCTCTCCGAGCGCGCCAGGCCTTGTTCCGGTGGCTCTGTGCGTTAGCCTGCCGCCTGTTCCGGAATGCCAGGACGACGTCTCCACGTGAATGATCAGCGGTTCATCGGCTCACTCACCGGCCTGCGCTTTATCGCCGCTGCGACGGTCGCAATCGGTCACGGCGCGCCCTCTCTGGGGCACGGTTGGCCGGCGGAGCTGATCGCGCAGGTCAGCAGCATCGGCATGACCATGTTTTTCGTGCTGAGCGGCTTCGTTCTCTGGCTCAATTACGCCCGACGTTTTCAGACCCAGCCGGTGGGAGACGCTCTTCGCGAGTTCGCGATCGCGCGCTTCGCCCGGCTGTATCCCATGTACGCCGTCGTCGTCCTTGCCATCGTCACCTACCTGATGATCGCCCGAGGGCTCTCGGCCCCCTCTCTCGGCTTCATCCTGACGATGACACAGGCCTGGTTTCCGGTGCAGAACGGCACGATGCTGGTCGCCGTCGTCCCGGCGCTGCAGCACCTCTGGTCGATCAGCGTCGAGCTGTTCTTCTATCTGCTGTTTCCGTTCATCTGTTTCCTGCTGGCCGGCATCACCCGCCTGTCGACGGTGATATGGCTTGCGGTCGCGAACATCCTCGCCTTTGCGCTGACCATCGCTGCCTTCTTCACGTTCGGCCCGACGGTCCTTCAAGCTGTCGTGCCGAGCCTCCAACACGGCGGAATGCAGTGGCTCACCTACTACGCCCCCTACCTTCACGTGGCGCAGTTTCTGGCCGGGTGCTTCGCGGCGATGATCTACCAGAACCGTGCTCTCGCCGAGCCTGGTCCTGCAGAGCTCCAACGCGTGACCTGGCTGGTCTGGCTATCCCTCACGGGCTTGGCCTGCGCCCCCGTGCTGATGTTCTTGCAGCCGCGACTGCCCGGCTTGTCGTTCTCGATCGAGCTCGCCGTGCGGATGATAGAGATTTCCGCGTTCTCGATCCTCTTCGTCGCAACCAGCCGTTACGGCAGGGCCCGCTGGCTGTCATCCCGGGCTTTGATCATCGGCGGAGAATGCAGCTATTCGATCTACCTGCTGCACCCTTTCCTGATCCGCCTTGCAATGATCGGCAAGTCCAACCAGCCCGGCTTTGTCGAGCTGGTGATCCGGCTGGCCCTCTTCGTTGGGATCGCGACAGCGGTCGCCTTGATCTCCTATATACTTATCGAGGCCCGAGGACGAGCGTGGATCCGGCGCGCGTTGGGAAGCAGCGCGCCGCGGGAGGTGATCCAAGCCAAAGTGAGCTGAGCTTGGAAAGTGGCCCCTGGGCCGATCGCAATGAACGGACATCCGTCCAATAATACCTCCGGTTTATCCGGAACATTTTGCGCGCATTTAAGAAGATTGCTGCCAGTCTCCCGGCATCCGACCTCGGAGCATGGGAGGCAACAGGTGATTGTTCAGATCAAGGCGGTATGCGAAGTCAACGGCTCGGTGCTCGCGGCTACGAGCTTCGACGACACCAATGCCGGCGACCGGGCAACGGCGGTCATCGCACTGCTGGAGCAGGTGCTGGCCCACTCGGAACATGCCTCCGAGCAGCGACTTTTTACGCTGGACATCCAGACCTTGTAGCTCGGCGCTCTCTGGCCCTCCTGAGTTCGAGCCACCGTCCTGCTTGCCAACGATCCACTCCGCTCTGCGTGATGGAGCTTTGGTCACTTGATGATGCAGGCCCTTGCTTGCCGGCTCCACTTGAATGCTGCGCCGCATGGCGGCCTCGGCCGCGCACCTGCAGGGCACTCATTCCACAGGGGAGCTCCCGACTCCCAGCCATTCACCACGCAGCCGCCATTGGGCGCGACATGACAGCCCGGACCACAGGATTCGTTGGCAAGCGTGGGCCCCGCTGACGCTACGATGGCCATGAGCAACATGACAACATACACGAGCCTCATTGCTTCACTCCATTTTCACCGGCTCAGAGCTAAACGTCGGCGCGGCTGAAAGCCCCGGCTGAAAACCGCGATCGTCCGGCTCCGTTCCCACGACCGGCCGCGGCCCCCGCTCTAACGACGCGGCTGAACGCACGCGCTTTTCGACGTAGCCCTACGGTCCTGTGACGAAACACCGCGCCACCAATCACGAACCGGCCCCGTTCTCTGCACGACTACGCCACAAGCTCCCGCCGAAATGGGTCACGCGGCCAGAAGGTTTTCACCATATTCGACAGAGACGGCGGAGGCTGGGCGGGGCCGAAAGCTAAAAGTCATATCTCGACATCAAACGTAACGAAAAGAACCGATTTCCACCGCGAAGTGGCGACAGCTTCGGGTGGATTGGGGCGAGGCGCTCAAACAGGTCGACATCATGGCTCGAAAATTCACTGCACGCGAAGTCATCGCCAGATCGTACCCCAGCTGGGATTACGCCATGGCCGACCGTCTCATCGCCTGGCTCGATCATTGCGGGTACGAAATCGTCGAAAAGAGGCAGGAGCTTGATGCCGCAGCGCTCTCGGCCGACGAGTTGCATCCGAACGTTGTCAACGCCTGCTGACCAGATCTGTCCCTGTCGCTCGCAAGTCTACCCTCTTGCGGGCTGAGTCAGGAACGGGCTGAGACTCCCAGTGTTGAATACGCGCCGAAGCCGAAATTGATCCGGCGTATCAGGTGGCGACAAAAGGAGGACGAATGTCTCGCAAGCTCACACCGCGTCAAGTCATCGCCCGTTCCTACCCGACCTGGGACTACGCCATGGCAGATCGTCTCATCGCCTGGCTGGAAGACTGTGGCTATGAGATCGTGGAAAAAGATGCCGTGCACCGCGACGCGAGCCTGGTGCCGGATGTGCCGGAAACCACATCGTCACTGGAAAACGCGCATTGATCCCGCTCGCGAGCGACGAGCGAGATCATTGACGTCTCACTTGAATAGGCCCGCTGCTCAAGCCAGCAGCTGTTTCTCGATTTCATAGACCGGCAGCTTGACCAGATCCTTGTGGACCTCGCCATGCAGGACCCTGCGCACCGCGTCGGAATAATCGGCGCGGATCATTCCGAGGGCACGCGGCGAGGCCACCATCGTCACGCCCTTGGTTTCGCCAGCCAGGACGGCGTGATGCAGGCGGTCGGCGATCTGCTTCAGAAAGGCCCGCTCGGCCTGATCATGCCAGTCCGTCTGCTCGACTGAGCTTCGGGCGTGGCCGAACGATTGCTGAACCGAGCCGGGCGCGTCGGAGCCCTGCGCGCTCGTGCGGTCGTTCTCATGCTCATGCACCTCCTTGGTGTGCAGGTTCGGAAACATGCTGTCGCCGACGTTCTCGAGGATCAGCGCTTTGCGACCGTCGCAAACGACGATCCAATCACCGGTTCCGACCTTCATCTTGTCCATGAGCCAACTCCATCTTCGTGACCCCAACGCAGGGTCGAACGGAAGTCCCCGCCAATGGAAGCCGGGAAACTTCAATTCATCTTCCAGGGCCGTCGGCGGCGCAGCGGAGGCAGCGCCGATCGCGCGCTAGAGGCTTTCCTCAAAATCTTCCAGAGAGAGGCCGAATTCGGACAGAGCCTCCTCGAGATAATCACCAAGCATCGGCGTCTCGATCAGATAGGTGGCCGTGCGGTTGTTGTGAGCCTGCGCGGCCTGCGCGCGCAGCTCATCCCAGTTCTCGAGCGAGCCGTCGCCGCGGCCCAACCACATCAGCGCGACCAGGTCGATCTGCTCGTCGACGTTCAGGCCCCTGATGAAGCTGACGAGCTCGGATCGGTCCGTTGTCGCACCGCGTCCACCTGTCCCGGGAGCAGAGTCATCGTCGGTCAGATCTGCCAGCAGCTCCGGCTCGGCCGCTTCCATTTCATATTGATGCACCTTCGTTACGACGAAGGCGACCTTCTCCGGCGAGATCGAGAGGTTGGGAGGGGTGGTGGTCATACAGCGTCTCCGTGGGTGCCCGGGCAACACGCCCCGGGTCCCATTGAGGTGACGCTAGGCGCTCCGGAGGGAGCGCACTTTGCGCAAGATCAAGGCAGTCTGGCGGCAGGAAACTGCGTGGTCGACGAGCAGTGCCAGCCGGAGGCGATTGCCAACGCTCTCGGCTGGATTGAGCGAGACGGCCGCTTCCAAACTACCAGGTCGAGCCGAACAGGCCAAAATGCGGCTGCTGGGCGACCAAGATCATTGGCCTTCCTGGAGGAGCCTTTGCACTCTTCCGCTTCTTGGTCTCCGCGGCTCTCGCGCTAGCCTCGGAAAGTCTCGTGGCGTGAGGTTTTTCGGACGCCTTCGGCGTTGCGGCCGACGGGCCGGTCCCGGCCCTGCTCATCTGCGCGTAGGCGTCGCGAGCACTGGTCTTGGAGGGCTCCGTCTTCGGCAGTTCTGCTGTGGCCGCCGGGGCGGGCTGTTCCAACTTCGCAAGCGCCACGGACGCCGGAGGGGCGATCGACGTATCCATCACGATCCGCTCGGGCCACTTGCGTGCCGACTGGATCCGAACTGGAGGAAGGTCCGAGGCCGATGTGAGGTTCGCCGGCAGTGGCACACTCGGAAGCACGGCGTCCGCGAGGACCAGCAACGCAAACAGGGCACCGCCGACAAACAGAAAGTAGCGCAAGATAGGCATAATTTACCGCTCCGTCGGCCCACCCCGAGCCGACCATCCACCTAACGGATGACAATGACAGTATGTTCCCGAGGCGACCGATCCGGTTCAAGGACCGCGGGAAACTAGCGCGACATAATTAGATTTTCGTCGCTGCAACCAGCGCGCATTTGGCCGAGCTGGCATTAACGTTGACAAATCCGACATGGACCGAGGCGAAGGTCCTGCGGCTCTGCGGCCGGATCTCGCCCGGAACGACCCGGCGGCGCTCGGTCACCTGGCTGCCATCGCGCCGGCTAAAGGCGCAGCTGATCTCGACGTCCTTGATTGCGAAGCTATTGGCATTTCGCAAGGTGAAGGTGACGAGCGCCTTCGATCCCAGCCCGCCGCGCCGCCAGGATTGGGAACTGATGCGCAGGCCGGACAGAACGGCAGGATCGAGCCCCACCGGCGGCCCCGGCATCGCGGGCGCAAGGCTGGCATTCGCGTCCATGAGACTCGGGACCGCGCTGACCGCGGATGATGAAGAGAGGTAGGCGCTGGATCCGCCGGGCACCACCGACGAGAACCCGCGGGATGGCTCCGTGCCATCCTCATCGTCTTGATATTGTCTGCTCGAACTGTCCAACGTGAGCCGCGCAAGACTGCCGTCGGCGATCTCGCCTTCGTCACCGGTCACGATCAGCCAGCCGACCGTGCCGAACACGACGAGCGCGAGCGCCCCTAAACCAAGTGAAGCCGTTCCCAAAGGAAGATGAGCGTCCGACCGCCGGCGCGCAGGCGTCCCGCCGAGCTTGCGCCTCAGCAAACGAGAGAGACCCGCACTCATGTCTGCACCATCGGCTGCCCGCTCGGGCATCTGAAAGCCTCCTTCGGCAAACATCGCCAGCGTCTCATGCAAAGCCGACAATTGGAGGGCAGGCCCCGATACCGTTCGTTTGCCGGACTGGTGTCGGCGGCAGCGAGCCGGTAGACATGCGCGTCATTGCCGCCGCATCGGTAACGCCGCCGCTTCGGCCACGGTTCACTCTTTGGAAAGCTCTAAGACGATGTTGAACGTCACCTGGGACCATATTCATCTGCGCAGCCCGGATCCGGAAGCGACCGCCAACTGGCTGCACGAGGTTCTCGGCGGCGAGATCGTCCGCCATCCCGGCCGCATCGACGTCAAACTTGGCGGCGCCAGCGTGTTCATTGCCAAGGTCGAGCCTGGCGACGGCGTCAATGCGGCGCCCGAGACGCCCCACCGGGGCCTCGATCATTTCGGCCTCACCGTGAAGGACATCGACGCCGCGGCGGCCGAGCTGAAGGCCAAGGGCGTCACCTTCACGACCGAGCCGACCACGATCCGCCCCGGCGTGCGCATCTGCTTCATCCGCGGTCCCGAGGGCATCTCCATCGAGCTGCTGGAGCGCGACAAGAAATACGTCTGAGACGCCGCGGCTCTCCACTACGTCATGCTGCCGGGCATGAAGCAACGGATCGAGAGGCCCTGATAGCCGCGCATCGGCCAGACCATGGTGCGGCCGACGCGGTTGGGCTCGGTGATCACGGCATCGTCGGGAACGTCGAGCCATTCGCCTTCGATGCGCACACGATAGTGGCCGCCTTTGCTCTCCCAATCGACATCGCTGACGGCGCTGCCGTCGGCATCGGAGCAGCACGGGCCCTTGCCGCTGCGCAGGCCGTCGAACCACGCCTTGATCTCCGGCGATGAGTTCGCCCATTGACCGCGATCGCGCGCCTGGATTGGCGTAGCGAGCGCGATCAGCAGCGCGGCGCCCGTGACCTGGATGGGAGGCTTCCAGCGTCCGGATTCCTGTCGCCTCGAACCGAGGTGACTGACAGCCGAACAATCAGCGCGATGCGGCGCATGGCCGCGGGACACGATCCATTTGCTCATTTCCATCTGGCTCCTGCACCACCCCAGGGTGCGCGGATGGCGATGCATCAACCGGGCCAGATTCGATTCGATCGCGGCTTCGTGAGAGTCAATCCGGAGATCGACGTCGTTCAGTCCCATCCATGTTCAGCCCGTCAGACTACTCCGCCGCCTGCTCCAGCGGCGCCGTCCGCGGGAGGATGATCTGAACGCGTGTGCCCGCGCCAGGCTCGGTGTCGAGATCGAGCCGGCCACCCAGCCTGTTGGTGACGATGTTGTAGACGATGTGCAGCCCGAGCCCCGTGCCGCCCTGGTCGCGGCGCGTCGTGAAGAACGGATCGAAGGCGCGGCGGCGGACGTCGAGCGACATGCCGCAGCCATTGTCAGAAAAGATGATCTCGACATTGTCGCGCCCGGACTCGCGCGCCCGGATCTCGATCACTCCGCTGCGCCCGTCTGGGAATGCATGCGCGACGGCGTTGAGGAACAGGTTGGTCAGAACCTGACCATAGGGGCCGGGATAGCTGTTCATCACCAGATTGGGCTGGCAATCGACATTGATCGTCAGGTTCTGTCTACGCACGCCCGGGCGCAGACTCATCACCACCTGCTCGGTGAGATCGGCCAGATCGAAACTGCGCTGGTCCGAGTAGTTGCGATCCGCCGCGACTTGCTTGAACGACTGAATCAGCTCGGCCGCGCGATTGAGATTGGCGACCAGCTGGGCGGCTGCATTGCGGCTGGTGTCGATGAACTCGTTGAGGCTGGAGCGCCGGAGCTCGCCGCGCGTCACCGCCTCGCTGAACAGATCGGTCTTGCGCTCGAGCGCGGAGGCCACCGTCAGGCTGATGCCGACGGGATTGTTGACCTCATGCGCGACGCCCGCGACCATGCGTCCGAGCGCAGCGAGTTTCTCCGCCTCGATCAGCGAGGCCTGGGTGTCGCGCAGGTTCCGGAGCGCGGTCTCGGCCGCCTCCTTCGCCTTGCGCATCTCGTGCTCGCTCTTCTTGCGCTCGCCGATGTCGAGCGCCACGGTAACGATCTTGTCGACCTCGCCGTCGGCATCGAGCAGCGGCAGCTTGTTGACCAGCCACTGCCGCATCACGTTGCTGGAATCCAGATATTCTTCCTCGTAGAAGCCCAGTCCGTCCTTCGTCGCCAGCACACGCTTGTCGTTGGAATCGGTCTTGCTTGCGCCATAGCGCGACATCAGCTCGCCCGTGGTGCGCCCCAGCGCATCCTCGGGCTCGACGTTGAAGATGCCGGCCATGTAGCGGTTCATCAGCACATAGCGCAGCTCGCGATCCTTGACGTTGATCACCGCCGGCACGGTGTCGATGACCTGCTGCAGCAATCGCCGCCCTTCCGCGATCGCATCTTCCGCGCGTTTCTGATCGGTGATGTCGCGGACCACGCCTTCGTAGCGGACGACCTCGCCGCTCTCGTCGCGCACCACGGTGGCGCTGTCCGACAGCCAGCGGATCTCGCCATTGCGCCGGCGCACCTGATATTCGAACTCGCGCACCATGCCGTCGCGCCGCATCAGCCGCTGGTAGCGCTCGCGCGCCAGCGGGTGGACATAGATCGTGTCGGCGATGTCGTTGACGCCCTGGATCAGCTCGCTCGGGGACTCGTAGCCCATGATGCGCGCCAGCGCCGGGTTGGCGTTGAGCACGAGGCCGCTCGGGGTGGTCACATAGATGCCGTCGATCGAGGCTTCGAACAGCTTGCGATAGCTCTCCTCGGCGAGCCGCTGCTCGGCGAGCGCACGCACCGCCGCCTCGCGGGCGGCATCGGCGTCCTGCAGCGTCTGCCGGAACACTTCGGCGGCACGCGCGATGTCGCCGATCTCGTTCTGGACGTCGGTCTGCGGAATCGAGGTCGCCTTCTCGCCGGCCGCCAGCGCCCGGATCGAGCGCGCGATGGAAGCGAGCGGCTTCACCGTCCGACGCACCACGAACCACGCGGCAAAGATGCCGATCAGCACGCCCGATGTGCCGAAGATGATGCTCTGCCACTTCGTTTCCGCGAGCGTGCGGGCGAAGTCGCGCGACAGCACCTTGCCCTGGCTGGCGCTCAGTGCGCGCAACAGCTCGGTGACGCGGCCGATCAGCCGGCCCTCGATGCCGAGCACCTCCTTGTCGAGCCGTGCAATCTCGTCCTCGGTGCCGGAGATCGCGATGATCGCTTGGGCATAGCGGTCCACGGCCGCCCGCAAATTGGCATCCTCGATCGGCAGCGCGCGCATGCTGCGGGCCGCCTGCTCGGCGCCGGCGGGATCACGCGCCAGCAGCGCCGCTCCGACCTGGTTCTGCACCTGGAACAAGGCTCGCGCCGTGCCACGATCGGTAACACCGGCGATCGCCGCCTCAAAACCCTCGCGCGCGGCTGGCAGTCCTGACAGCAGCTCGGCGCGCTGTGCGATCAGCGCACTGATCCGGTCGATGCCCTCGCGATAATTCGCCAGCCGCTGCGAGACGCCATCGATGGTCGCCTGCTGCTCCGGCGCCAGTTGCAGCCGCGTCTTCTTCAGGAGCGCGCTGAGCTCGGTCGCCGCCTCCATCACGCGGTCGGAGCGCGAGCCGGGATCGGTGACGAAGTCGCGCGCGGCGAGCCGCAGCTCATTCATGCGCTGATCGATCTCCTCGGCGAGATCGCCGACGCCCTGCAGCCGCTGCAACTCGGCAAAGGTGGAGTCGATGTGGCGGATGGCGATGACGCTCGCCATGCTGGTGGCGGTGATGACGGCGAGCAGCAGCAAAAAGCTGCCAAAGATCATCCGTCCGATCGTGAGGGATCGGAGGCGATCACAGGCGAGGCCGAAATCAACGTTTTTACTCATGGGATCCGATGGTCGGAACCGCAGTATATACGAGCCGCCGCGCGGCCAACAGAACAAATTAGGAACAACGATCGTCCAGGCGACCCGCCGGACGAAAAATAATCTGTGCGGTTAACCAGCCGCACCGAACGCGAACACCTCGCCATCATAGCCGGCTTCGCGCGGAATGCGCAGCTCGCGGCCGCCATCCGCGGTCTTGGTCATGATCGGCATCACGGTCACGATGTCCATGGCGCGCGCCGCAGCCAGCGCGTCGGCAACCGCCGGCTGCTTGCCGAGCCGGATCAGGTTGCGCGTGGTCGGGAATGGCAGCTTGAAGCGGCCGTCCTCGCCGCCGGCGAGCGCCTCGCGCGGCGACACCCAGATCGAGTCGGTCGATTCCCGGCCGTCATGGGCGCCGAGCTGGTCCGGTGGCGCAGCCGCCAGGAAGAACCAGGTGTCGAAGCGCTTGGGCATGCCCTCGGGCGTGATCCAATGCGCGTAAGGCACGAGCGCATCCAGCGCCAGCACCAGGCCATGCGCCTCGATCACCTCGCGGAAGCTGATCTTGCTCTCGCACAGCGCCAGGCGGTGCGCCGCCTCGATCTCGCGTGCGCTGGCTGCATCGATCAGCGTGCCGGAGCCCCTGGCCCGCGCCAGCAGGATGCCGCTCTCCTCGAACGTCTCACGCACCCCGGCAATCCGGAAGCCGAGCGCCTCGACGCCGAGGCCCTCATCGCCGGCATAGAGCTCAGGATTGCCGGCGATCTCCTGATCGCCCTTGTCGACGCTGCCGCCTGGAAACACCAGGGCGCCCGAATTGAACTCGATCTGATGGTGACGCACCATCATGAACAGTTGGATCTCGCGAGCCGCTGCGCTGTCGCGCAGCAGCAGCACGGTCGAGGCAGGACGAACGGCGGCAGCGTCAGCCATGGTTACTCCGCGGCGGTGGCTCGGGGTTGCAGGTTGGCACGGGCATCAGTGCGGGCGACGCGCGACAGCAGATAGTCGACCTCGGCCTTGGCCGCGGCGCTGATGCCGGACGCCGGCTTGCGCTGCGCGCTGGAGGCGATCGCGCCGCGCTTCTGCAGCACGTATTTGCGCACGGCGAGCCCCGCCCCCGGCTGCTGCTCGTAACGCACCAGCGGCAGATGCGCGTCGAACAGGTCGTGCGCGGCATCGCGCTTGCCGGCCTGCGACAGCTTGACGACGTCGACCAGCATTTCCGGGAAGGCGTAGCCGGTCATCGCGCCGTCGGCACCGCGCTCCATCTCGAAGTCGAGGAACAGGCCGCCATTGCCGCACAGGATCGACAGCGGCTTGAGCGAGCCGTCCTTCTGGAAGCCGCGCAGCGCAGAGATCTTCTCCAGGCCCGGCCAGTCCTCGTGCTTGAGCATCACGCAGGACGGGCTGTCCATGACGATCTTGCGGATCACCGCCGGCGTGAACTGGACGTTCAAGGTCAGCGGATAGTCCTGCAGCACCCACGGAATGTCCTCGCCGATCGCCTCCTGGGCCTGCTTGAAATAGCCCGTGATCTGATCATCGGTACGGAGCGAGGGCGGCGGTGCGATCATCACGCCGGCAGCGCCGGCGTCCATCGAAGCACGCGCCAGCGAGCGCATGGTCGCAAAGCCCGGCGCGGAGACACCAACGATGATCTGAAGGTTCTTGGCCCGCTTGGCGAAACGCACCGCGACCTGCTCGGATTCAGCCGCATCGAGCTTCGGCGCTTCGCCCATGATGCCCAGCACGGTGATGCCGTCGCAGCCCGCCTCGGCATAGAAATCGACAAGACGATCGATGGACGCTTCGTCGATGCGGCCGTCATCATGGAACGGCGTCGGCGCAATCGCGAAAGTGCCTTTGGCGGCGGCGGTAAGCTTCATCGTCTGGTCTCCAATCTCTCTGGCGTCAGTCCGGGATACGCTGCCGGGCGCGAGCCCGGAGGCGATGCGGTCCGTGATACTTCTGGATTCCGGGAACGCTGCTCCGCCGTCTCACAATCGGGTCTCGGCGGAGCCCCTGGGATGACGCCAGACATACATCAAAACCGCCGCGCGGACTTTCGAATCTCGTCCTCCGAAAAGAATATCTCCTCTGCATGATCCGCGATGTCCTCCGCCTTCCAGCCCGAGGACGGCGGCTTCCAACCGTCCATTTCCATCATACGCAACTCGCGCACGCCGCGCGGACCGGAGACGCCGAGCACTTTGCCGGTCTGGTCGCCCGAGAGATGGCTGACCATGTAGAGCACCGCCGGGGCGATGCCTTCGGGCGTCAGCGCGGCGCCGGGATTTTCCTTGTAGCGCGGCAGGTCTGCGGTCATGCGGGTCAGCGCACCCGGCGCGAGCGTCCAGACCCGGATGTTGTACTTGCGGCCCTCGATCGCCAGCACGTTGGACAGGCCCCAGATACCGCCCTTCGCAGCGCCGTAGTTCGATTGGCCGAAATTGCCGATCAGGCCCGAGGTCGAGGAGGTGTTGACGATGACGCCGCCGCCATTGTCGCGCATCCAGCGGAACACCGGCAGGGTGCAGCAGAAGGTGCCCTTGAGGTGGACCTGGATCACCTTGTCCCAGTCGGCCTCGCTCGCCTTGGCAAAGGTCTGGTCGCGCAGGATGCCGGCATTGTTGACCAGGATGTCGGCGCGGCCGAAATGGCGGATGGCGTCGTCGAACACCGATTGCCCGCCGGCCATGGTGGAGATATCAGCGCCGTTGGCAACCGCACGGCCGCCCTCGGCCTTGATCGCGGCGACCACCTGCTCGGCCATCGACAGGTCGGAGCCTGAGCCATCGCGCGGGCCGCCGAGGTCGTTGACCACGACCGCCGCGCCCTCGCGCGCGAACAGCTTTGCGTAGGCCTCACCGAGCCCGCCACCTGCGCCGGTGATCAACGCCACCTTGCCGTCGAGCAGTCCCATGGGTGTGTCCTCCTGCGCTTACTGTTACAGCCCCGCTTCCACTTGTTCACCTCTCCCCGCGTGCGGGGAGAGGTCGGATTGCATCGCAAGATGCGATCCGGGTGAGGGGGACTCTCCGCGAGCCCGGTGGTTGTGGCTGCCCCTCACCCCACCCTCTCCCCGTGAAGAACGGGGAGAGGGAGACCACGTTCGTGCCTTCCTAACTCAGCACCGTCCTAACTCAGCACGGTCTTGCCGTTCTTGATGACGGTGACGTTGCGGTCCTTCACGCGGGCTTCGAACGAGATCACATTGCCGTCCTTCCACAGATCGACCGTCACGGTCTCACCCGGAAATACAGGCGAGGAGAACCGCGCGGCGTGCTGCTTGAACGCCGACGCGTCGTAGTCCGCGTAGGTTTGCAGCACGGCGCGGCAGGTCAGGCCATAGGTGCACATGCCGTGCAGGATGGGCCGCGGGAAGCCGGCGCGGCGGGCGAATTCGGGGTCGGAGTGTAGCGGGTTGCGATCGCCGCACAGGCGATAGATCAGCGCCTGGTCGGGCCGCGTCGAGATGTCGACGCTGCGGTCCGGCGCGCGCGACGGCACCGGATGCGGATCCGGGATGCCGCCGGACGGACCGCCGAAGCCACCATCGCCGCGGGCGAAACGCGAGGCCACGAGCGTCGCCAGAGGCGCGCCGCCTTCGTCGCGCAGGATCGTCTGGTGGCGGATGACGGCGCCCTTGTCCTTGCCCTTGTCGGAGACCGCGAGCACCGAGGAGTCGGCGGTGATCTTCGCGGCGACAGCGAGCGGCTTGTGGAAGGTGATGTCACGCTCGCCGTCGACCACCAGCACGCGGTTCAGTTTCATGTCGCCGGGGCCGGCGCCCCACGCCGCCACGGACGCAAAGGTCGGCACCACCTTCAGCGGCCGCGGCTCGGCGGTGGCCTCGTTGACGAAGGCGAGCTCGCGCTCATCCATCGGATCGGCGCCCATACCGATGCCGTAGGCGTAGAGCATCACATCGCGATCGGTGTAGGCATAGGGCTGCCCGATCGCCTTCATCGCCATCAGCTCATCGTAATTGATCGGCATTTAGCCTCCCCGAATTCGTTCTTCGTAGGGTGGGCAAAGCGAAGCGTGCCCACCGCCTGTCTTACAACACCCACGGTGGGCACGGCGCTCCGCGCCTTTGCCCACCCTACGCACTTTCTCCGGCGCCCATTGCTGCGCCCTCTCCCCTTGCGGGAGAGGGCTACACAGCTATCAGCGTCAATCTCGCTCGGGTGAGGGGTATGCCTCCACAGAGACACCGCTCGTGCGGAAAGATACCCCTCACCCGGTAGTTCAGGCGTTGCTTCGCATCGCCTGAACTACCACCCTCTCCCGCAAAGGGAGAGGGTGCACCTTTCGTGTCGCCACCGGCACGTGTCGCTACACCGGCGTGAAGAACGGCAGCGGCGCGCCGTCGGTGGGCTTGAACACCACCTTCACCTTTTGACCGATCTTCAGTTGATCGAAATCGCAGTCGACGAAGTTGGTCTGCAACGACGGCCCCTCCTTCAAAGTCACATACCCGATCGCATACGGGCCCGTCGGCGACTTGCGCATGATCGAGAACGTGTAGATCTCGCCCTCGCCCGCGCTTTGCTCCCACACCGTCTGGTCGGAGAAGCAGAACGGGCAGATCGAGCGCGGGAAGTAATGCGCCTCGCCGCAGGCGGTGCAACGCTTGATCAGGAACTTGCCCTCAATGGCCGCGTCCCAGAACGCCTTGGTCTCGGGATTGGTGACGGGGGCCGGCAGTTTGGCCGGCAGTTTCTTGGCTTCAGACATCAGACGCGCTCCAGAATGCAGGTCGAGGCGGCGTGGCGCACGCCCAGAAGTCCACCGGTGCCATGGGCGATGGCGAGGTCGCAGTTCGGCACCTGCACCTTGGGATGGGCTTCGCCGCGCAGCTGGCGCACGGCCTCGATCACCTTGGTCATGCCGCCGCGGTTGACGGGATGGTTGCTGCAGAGACCGCCGCCATCGGTGTTGAACGGCAGCTTGCCGACGCCGGAGATGAGGTTGCCGTCGGCGACGAACTTGCCGCCTTCCCCCTTCTTGCAGAAGCCGAGGTCCTCGAGCTGCATCAGCACGGTGATGGTGAAGCTGTCATAGATCGAGGCGTATTTGATATCTTTCGGCGTGATACCCGCCTCCTCGAACGCGCGCGGGCCGGACCACACGCCAGCTGAGTAAGTGAGGTCGAGATCCTTGCCGCCGCGTGGGCCCTTCATGGCCTCGCCGTGGCCGATCAGCCGCACCAGCGGCTTCTTCAGGCTCTTGGCGATCTCCGGCGTGGTCACGATCAGCGCGCCGCCGCCATCGGTGACGACGCAGCAATCCATGCGGTGCAACGGATCGGAGATCATCGGCGAGTTGATGACGTCCTCGACGGTGACGACCTCCTTCAGCATCGCATGCGGATTGTACTGCGCGTGATGCGAGGCCGCGACCTTGATCCAGGCAAGCTGCTCGGAGGTGGTGCCGTAGTCGTGCATGTGGCGCATGGCGCACATGCCGTAGGCGTTGTGCGTGGTCGCGCCGTAGGCGGCTTCGAAATCGGCCTCGGCGCCGGCGGCACGCGGCGGCATCGGGCCGGTGCGCGGCTTGCCGGCGAGCGTGATCAGCGCGATCGAGCATTTGCCGGCGGCGATGGCCTCGGCAGCGTGGCCGACATGGATCAGATAGGAGCAGCCGCCGGTCTCGGTGGAGTCGATGTGCCGCACCTTAAGGCCGAGATAATCGACCATCGGCCAGGCGCCGCCCGGCGCATCGCCGGCGCAGAAGTAACCGTCGACATCCTTCGCGCTGAGCCCCGCATCCTCCAGCGCGCCCTTGGCGACCTCGGCATGCAGCTGAGCGGTCGATTTGTCCGGTGCGTGCCGGGTCGGATGCTCGTAGATCCCGGCAATGTAGGCCTTGCCCTTGATGGTCAATTCCGTCTCCGCTTCCTGTCGTTTCCTGCCTGATGGTTGGAGATTTTTTGGACCCTCGCAGGAGTCTTGGCAAGCGTCTTGGCAAGCGCCGACAATATTCCGCGCGGTGGAGATGGAGCGCGATCGCGCCTCCGACTCCGCCGTCGTCCCGGGCTTGACCCGGGACCCATACCCCCCGGCGGATCTTGTTAGACTCGATGGTCAACCAGCGTGCACTCTCACACCCGTCTGTGGTTATGGGTCCCGGGTCAAGCCCGGGACGACACCGGTGATGTGGCGCGAGCGAGCTGATATCGAACTACACGTGAGCGCGCGTTCCCGCGACATCTCTGCCCGAGTCATGCTGATCTCTTTCACCCTCTCGAAAATCGGAGGGCGCAGGGAAGGCCAGGCGTCGGCTGACGCCTGCGGCCCGCCTGCGAAAAAAAATGCAGGCGGCAGGTACCACAGGTGCAGCCGGACAACGCCCGGCCTTCCCTGCGCGACGGGTTTAACGCTTATACGCAGTCTGCCTGGTGTCCGGGCTTGTAGCCACCATGGCCCGCGCGGCGCGCAAGCGCCTCACGAACGTAGCACCAGCATCGGGGTGCCAGCACGCTGCGACTTCACGTCCGCGCCGAACCGTTCGTCGGCGCATCCTTGCGGACACGCTGCGGCTCGATCGCGGCCATCGCTCCCCGCCCCGCGTGTCGTGACGATCGCGCGCAACGCCCCTTCCGAGTGAGGCGGGATGTCGGGGAGTAAAACACAAATTCCGAAATTCGTCAATATAAATCTGTAAACCGGAATTCTCCTTGCGACACTTGTCCGGACAATCGCCACGCACGTCGCTTCGCTCATGCGGGCTACACTCTCGTTGCGTCATTGCGAGCGCAGCGAAGCAATCCAGGGCCGCGTGCGCACCCCTGGATTGCTTCGTCGCTGCGCTCCTCGCAATGACGGTCAAACCGTAGGGTGGGCAAAGGCGCGACGCGGAGCGGCGCGACGTGCCCACCATCGAGCAACGAGCACGCCCCGAGACGGTGGGCACGCGCCGCCGGTGGCGGCGCTTTGCCCACCCTACGGCACCTCGCGTGTAGTGCCCTACTCCGCCGCCATCTGGCGTGGCGCGGGCGGCGGGTTGGCGAGGTCGGCGGCGAGCTGGGTGTAGCGGACCTTGGCGTCCTGCACGGCCTTGTCCTTCACCGGGCCGTAGCCGCGGATCTTGTCGGGCAGCGACAGGAATTCCGCGGCGATCTCGGCGTTGGCCGGTGACAGCAGGCTCAGCACCGTCGCGACGTCCTTCTCGTAGCCGGCGATCAGGTCGCGCTCGGTTCTGCGCTCGGCGGAGTAGCCGAAGATGTCGAGCGGCGTGCCGCGCAGTCCCTTGAGCTTCGCCAGCAGACGGAACGTCTTCATCATGGAGGGGCCGTAGCTCTTCTTCTTCGGCCGGCCCTGCGGGTCGAGACCTGAGTTGAAGATCGGCGGCGCCAGGTTGAACGACACCTTGTAGTCGCCCTCGAAGGCGTCGTGCAGCTGCTTCTCGAAGGTGCCGTCGGAGAACAACCGGGCCACCTCGTACTCGTCCTTGTAGGCGAGCAGCTTGGCGTAGTTGATCGCGACCGCGCGCGGCAGCGCCTCGCCATAGCCGCCCTTGTCAGCGGCGTCGCGGACCTGGTCGACCAGCTTGCGGTAGCGCTTGGCGAGCCGCGCATTCTGATACGAGGTGAGGTGCGCCATACGATGAGCGATGATCTCGTCGAGCGTCATCGCGTCGAGCGATTTCGGCGGCATCGTCTCGTCCTGGCCGGTCATCATGCCGGCGACGCGCTCGGGGTTGACCACCATCAGGCGGCCGAGCCGGAACGCCTCCGTGTTCATCTTGACGGCCACCCCATTGATCGCGATGGCCTTCTCGATCGCTTCCGCCGACAGCGGCAGCAGGCCCTTCTGATAGGCGTAGCCCATCATCATCATGTTGGTGGCGATGGAATCGCCGAGCAGCGCCTCGGCCGGCTTGGTGAAGTCGAAGAAGGTGGCGTCCTTGCGGAGCGCGGTCTCCAGGAGGCTCGTGACCTTGCGGTTCTGGAAGTTGAAGTCGCGGTTGAGCACGAAGTCGGCGGTCGGGATCAGGTGGCTGTTGATGACGCCATGGGTGCGCTCGGAATCGCAGAGCGTGATCGTCTCCTTGGCGCCCGCCACCACCTCGTCGGCGGCGATGACGAGATCGGCGGTGCCGGTGACGATGCGCGAGCAGGTCACGTCGGCGGTGTTCTGTGACAGCCGGACGTGGCTGAGCACCGCCCCGCCCTTCTGCGCCAGGCCGGACATGTCGAGGATCATCGAGGCCTTGCCCTCGATATGCGCGGCCATGCCGAGCAGCGCGCCGATCGTCAGCACGCCGGTGCCACCGACGCCGCCGACGGCGACGTTGTAGGGACGGTCGAGCGTGGGCTTCTCCAGCGGCTCCGGCATCTCGCCGATGTCGCCGAGCTCGGCCGGTGCGCGCGAGCGCGGCTTGCCGCCATCGATGGTGACGAAGGACGGGCAAAAACCCTTCACGCAGGAATAGTCCTTGTTGCAGGAGGACTGGTTGATGACGCGCTTGCGGCCAAGCTCGGTCTCCAGCGGTTCGACCGAAATGCAGTTCGACTGCACCGAGCAGTCGCCGCAGCCCTCGCAGACCGCCGGGTTGATGAAGACGCGGCGCTGCGGATCCTCCATCGTGCCGCGCTTGCGGCGGCGGCGCTTCTCGGCGGCGCAGGTCTGTACGAACACGATCGCCGAGGCGCCCTTGGTCTGGCGCAGGGTCTTCATAACGTTGTCGAGCTCGTCGCGATGCGCCAGCTTGACGCCGGGCGCGATGCTGTCGGCCGGATACGAGTCCGGGTTTTCCGAGACCAGGTAGATCTCGCGGATGCCTTCGGCATGCAGCTGGAAGGTGATCTGCTGCGGCGACAGATCGCCGTCATGGCGCTGACCGCCGGTCATCGCGACGGCGTCGTTGTAGAGGATCTTGTAGGTGATGTTGGCCTTGGAGGCGACCGCTTGGCGGATCGCGAGGCTGCCGGAATGGAAATAGGTGCCGTCGCCAAGATTGGCGAAGATGTGCTCCTCGCCCGTGAACGGCGCGATGCCGACCCACGGCACGCCCTCGCCGCCCATATGCGTGAACGTCTCGGTGTTGCGGTTCATCCAAAGCGACATGAAGTGGCAGCCGATGCCGGCCAGCGCGCGGCTGCCTTCGGGCACCTTGGTCGAGGTGTTGTGCGGACAGCCCGAGCAGAAATACGGCGTGCGCGCCACCGGCGAGACCAGCTGCATCTGCGAGGCGTCGCGGCCGTTGAACCAGTCGGCCTTGGCGCGCAGCATCGCCTTGATCTCGGGATTGAGGTCGAGACGAAGCAGCCGCTCGGTCAGCGAGGTCGCGAGCGATGCCACCGAAAGCTCGGTCGCGAACGGCAGGAAGCGCTTGTCGTGGTCGTCCATCTTGCCGACGATGCGCGGGCGGACGTCGTCGCGCCAGTTGAACAGCTCCTGCTTGACCTGGTTCTCGACGATCTCGCGGCGCTCCTCGATGATGAAGATCTCCTCGAGACCGACCGCGAACTGCCGCACGCCTTCCGGCTCCAGCGGCCAGGGCATGCCGATCTTGTAGAGGCGAAGCCCGATCTTGGCGGCGACCTCCTCGGTAATCCCGAGCTCGCGCAGCGCCTGGCGGATGTCCTCGTAGCTCTTGCCCGACGCCATGATGCCGTAGCGGGCGTTAGGTGAATCCATCGTGATGCGGTTGACCTTGTTGGCGCGGGCAAAGGCAATCGCGGCGAAGCCCTTGTAGTCCTGCAGCCGGCGGTCCTGCTCGAAGCGGTCGTCGGGCCAGCGCAGATTGAGGCCGCCCGGCGGCATCTCGAAATCAGTGGGGATGACGAACGGCGTCATCTCGTCGTTGAGGTTGATCTCGGCGGTGGTCTCCACGGTCTCCGTGATGACCTTCATGCCGACCCAGCAGCCGGAATAGCGCGACATCGCAATCCCGAGCAGACCCATCTCGATCATCTCGTGGATCGAGGACGGATAGAGATAGGGCATCAGCGCCGACATGAAGGCGTGGTCGGACTGGTGCGGCACGGTGGAGGATTTGGCGCCGTGGTCGTCGCCGGCGAGGCACAGCACGCCGCCGTTCTTGGCGGAGCCTGCCGCATTGCCATGGCGAAAGACGTCGCCGCAGCGGTCGACGCCGGGGCCCTTGCCGTACCAGATGCCGACGACGCCATCATACTTGCCGCCGGGCGATAGATGCAGCTGCTGCGAGCCCCACACGGCGGTCGCAGCAAGATCCTCGTTCACGCCCGGCTGGAACTTGACGTTGTATTGCTCGAGATGCTTGCGCGCGGAGAACAGCTGCTGATCGTAGCCGCCGAGCGGCGAGCCGCGATAGCCGGAGATGAAGCCGGCGGTGTTGAGGCCGGCGGCGCGGTCGCGCCGGATCTGGGCCATCGGCAGCCGCACCAGCGCCTGGATGCCGGTCAGGAAGATGTGGCCGGAGCTTGCGGTGTATTTCTGGTCGAGATTGATCTCGCTCTCGTTGATGCCCATTCCGCCCTCTTGCCGTGCTTTGTCGGGGTGCGCAGCTCACCACCGTTGGGCGGAAGCGCGCGTTCTGCCAATGATTTAAGTCTGCTTTTCAAGAATGCGCATCACAAATCTCGTACGCGCAGGGCAGCCAACCGAAATCGCAATTTCGTGGCGGCCAAGGCGGTGGGTTTTGCGGTTTGTGTCGGAAACGACGGCCGCTGCGAAATGGGATGATATCCGCCATGGCTTAGGCGCGATGGCCGGACAGTTACCGAATCGTTGCCGCCCGATCGGCTCTCTCTCGGATGCCTCGTTGTGCATTGCGACAGAAGGCCTCAACTCTTGTCCTCTTCGGTGAAGACGAACCGCGGCATGTTCCACTTGTAACGGATCGCCAGCAGCCGGAACGACAGGCCGAAGGCGAAGGTCAGGGCCGTCAGCACGCCGCTGCCGAGACCAAGCAGGAGGCCTGTCGCATAGATCAGCCCGGTCAGCAGAGACACGCTGGCGTAGAGCTCGGCACGAAACAGCAGTGGCACGTCGTTGCAGAGGATGTCGCGCAGCACGCCGCCGGCGCAGCCCGTGATCATCCCGGCGACGATGACGATGCCGAACGGCACGTTCATCTGCCAGGCGATGTCGCAGCCCGCGATGGTGAAGACGACCAGGCCGATCGCATCCAGCACGAGGAAGGCCGTCGTCAATCGGTGCACGAGCCGCGCCATCGCGATGGTGACGAACGGCGCCAACAGGGTCAGTAACAAGAAGGACGGCTGCTCGACCCAGGCCAGCGGATAATGCCCGAGCAGGACGTCGCGCAGCGTGCCGCCGCCGAGCGCGGTGATGGCGCCCAGCAGGCAGACGCCCATCCAGTCCATGCTGCGACGCCCCGCCGCGAGCGCAGCCGTCATCGCCTGTGCCGCCAGCGCCAGCCAGGACAACACATGCAACACGCTGTCGGTCGGCGGCAGGTTCCACATCGAAGGCTCCAGAATCGCAGGTCGCATGAGGAACCTTAGCGCGCCCAGCCTTACGCGAGCTTGCGAATTCGTAAGGTTTCGCGGAACGGACCGGCGGCTGCGCTGGTTGTCAGGAGACAATCGCAAGGAGGATGCAATGGCCAACGAACGGCTTCCGAACGAACGTTATCCTGATGGCATGAACCGCCCGGACATGAGCACGCGTCCAGGCATGGGCGCGGATATGACCGGTGCCGGCATGACTGGTACGGAGTATGAGCGCGCCGCCCGCATGGACAGTCGGCTGCAGCCCGACCCTGAGCTGAGCGAAGGCCGGGCCTCGACCGGCCGCATGGCCGCCTACGCGCTCGGCATCGCGATCCTGCTCGGCGCCGTGTTCTACGGCCTCAACAACATGTCGGTGAACAACAACCAGGCCAGCAACACGCCGGCTACGCAGTCGGCTTCGACGAAAAGCGGCACCACGCCCAACGGCTCGCCGGGCGTGACTACGGGCGCAGCGGGCGACCGCACCACCCCGCCGCCGGCGGCCCCGAGCGGACAGAGCAACAACGCGAAGTAATCGCGCGCATCAACGACATCTCGCAGGCGGCGACGAGCCGTCGCAACTGGCGGCGGGTGAGCAATCATCCGCTGCCATTTTTTTGAGAGAGTCCTTAGCAGCGGCAGACGGGTCGCCGCGCGTAATTCCAGACCAACAACGACATTGAGGTGGAACTAATCGCACACTGGCCGATTGCCTGTGCGGCACTTTGACCCACTATCTGGAGGAGACACATGATGAAGGTTCTTGCTCTCGCAGCCGCAGCAGGCACGCTCGTGGTGACCGCAGCCTCGGCCGCCCCGCTCTCGCCCGACGTTTCGGCCGTCCCGCAGCGCGACGTCCAGAACGTCCGGATGGTCTGCAACGAAGACGGCCGTTGCTGGCGCGAGCACCGCGAACGTCGCGTCATCATCGAGGATCGCGACCGCGATTCCTACGCCTATTCACCGCGCGAGCGCTACATCGAGCGCCGCACCTATGAAGACCGCGGCGGCATCGGCATCCGCGCCCCCGGCGTGAGCGTCGGCATCGGCACGGATCGCTACTGAGCCGTTATAGCTGCTGAATCGGAAAAGCCGCGGCAAGCTCCGCGGCTTTTCTGCATGCGTGCACCTGATCTCAGCCGAAGAGCTTGTTCAGCTCGCCGCCGGGATAGCCGTTCGCCAGCTCAGTAAAGGTCCCCTGCTCCGCCATCTCCTTCGCCGCGCGCATGAAGCCCGCCCAGGCCATCCGCGCCAGTGACCCGCCGACGCTGATCCGGCGCACGCCGAGCGCGCCGGCCTGCTCCAGTGACAGGCCGGACGCCCCGATCAGCAGGTTCACCGGCTTCGGCGCCACGGCCTTCACGACAGCGCTGATCTCCTCGACGGTCTTGATCCCCGGCGCATAGAGACAGTCGGCTCCGGCCTCCGCATAGGCCACGAGGCGATCGGTCACCAGCGAGAGGTCGGGCTTGCCCCAGAGAAACGCCTCGCAACGGCCGGTCAGCAGCACGTCGCCGCCGTTGGCATCGATCGCCTGACGCGCGGCACGGATGCGCTCCACGGCCAGTTCGCGCTCATAGAGCGGGTGATCCTTGTCGCCGGTGGAATCCTCGATCGACAGGCCGGCCACGCCGGTCGCGACCGCGCGTGCGACATTGGCGGCCACGCCCTCCGGCGCGTCGGCGAAGCCGCCCTCGAAATCGGCATTGACCGGAATGTCGACAGACGCCGACAACGCCGCCAGATGCGCGAGCATCTCGTCCAGCATCGTGCCGGTGTCGGCCTTGCCGATCGACCACGCAAAGCCGGCGCTGGTCGAAGCGACCGCTTTGAAGCCGAGATGCTCAAGCATCTTCGCCGTGCCGACGTCGAACGGGTTCGGCAGCACGAAGCAGCCGGCCTCGTGCAGTCTGCGAAAGGCCGCGCGCTTCTCCGCCGTGGTGGTCACCGTCATGTCATCCTCCCATGCATCTCTTCGTTGCACCAGGATAGTACCGCTCTCATGGCGCCGCCACGACATTGCGCAGAAATGTTCGCTCTTCGCCCAGAATGAGCTGGTGCTCCTCCGCGAGCGCGAAGTTCGCCCGGCCCTCGCCATCACTGCGCAAGGTCGCGCGATAACGCTCGTAAGCCGCGAGGCTGTCGAATGAAATCAGGCCGTAGGCGATGTCGTTGGTGCCTTCATGGGGCATGAAATAGCCGATCAGATCGCCCCCGCAGCGCGGAATGATCGACAGCCAGCGCTGCGCATAGTGCTCGAAGACATCGCGCTTGAACGGATCGATGCGATAGCGGATGAAGACGGTGATAGTCATGACAACCTCGGGTATGTTTCGCAGCCTCACACTATCCGCTTGCGGGACGACAATGCTTCGTCTAGCATCGAAGTATGAAATCAGGCCCTGATATCGCGATGGTTGCAGCGCTGGTCGGCGATCCCGCCCGCGCGAACATGCTCACCGCGCTGCTCTCGGGCCGCGCGCTCACCGCAACCGAGCTCGCCCAGGAGGCCGGCGTGACGCCGCAAACCGCGAGCTCGCATCTTGCCAAGCTGGAAGGCGGCGGCCTGATCGAGCCGGAGAAACAGGGTCGGCATCGCTACTACCGGCTCGCCGATCCTGACGTTGCGGACGTGCTGGAGAAGCTTGCCGGGCTCGCCGCGCGCGCCGGCCACATGCGGGTGCGCACCGGGCCGAAGGAGCCAGAGCTGCGGCGTGCGCGCATCTGCTACGATCATCTCGCCGGCGATCTCGGCGTGCAGATGCTGGACAGCATGGTCAGGCAGAAGCTGGTGCGCCAGCGCAAGCAGGAGATCATCCTCACCGAGGATGGCGAACGGTTTCTCGCCCAGCACTTGCGGATCTCGCCGGAGATGCTGGCGCATCCGCGCCGTCCGGTCTGCAAGGCCTGCCTGGACTGGAGCGCGCGGCGGCATCATCTCGCCGGCACCTTGGGCGCTGCCCTGATGAAGCGCTTCGCCGAGTTGAAATGGGCCGCGCGCGACCCCACTCCCGGCAGCCGCGTGGTGAATTTCAGCCGCGCCGGCGAAAGACATTTTGCTGCACTGTTCGGCACGTCCGGCAGCTGACAATCACGCGCTGTTTATCGCGGCACGCGGTCAAGGTCTTGTCTTCAGGCCGAAGGCGCGTCACGGCCAGATGGCTGACGACGATCCCTGCCGTCGGCCCTGGAGTTTCAATGCCCCGTTTCGCCATCGCATTCTGCACCGCCCTGCTCGCTTTCGCTCCCACCATGGTTCCGGCCGCCGAGGCGCCGCGTGAGCCCTATGGGATCAATCTCGAGGGTTTTTCCTATCCGTATCCGGTCAACCTGCTGCCGCTGGTCAATGATGGCGAGCGGCTGCGCATGGCCTATATGGACGTCGCGCCGGCGCAGCCGAACGGGCGCACCGTGCTGTTGCTCCACGGGCGCAATTTCCCGTCGAGCTATTGGGCGCCCGTGATCAGGACGCTGACCGAGGCCGGCTTCCGCGTCGTCGTGCCCGACCAGGTCGGCTTCGGCAAATCCTCCAAGCCGTCGGGCGAGCTGCATTTCGATACGCTGGCGCGCAACACCATGACGCTGCTCGATCACCTCGGCATCGCCAAGGCCGATGTCGTCGCGCATTCGATGGGCGGCATGCTGGCCGTGCGCATCGCCCGCGCCTACCCGGATCGCGTCGCTCATCTCGTGCTGACCGCGCCGATCGGTCTCGAGGACTACCGCCTCTCAGTGCCGCCGATCTCGTCCGAGACGATCATGGAGAACGAGGATCGTCTCACCGCGGACGGCTATCGCAAGCAGTTGCAGACCAACTACGCAATGAAGCTGCCGCCGGAGCAGGTCACCCCGTTCATCGACACCAGGTTCAATCTCAAGGACAGCGCCGACTATCCGCGCTGGCTGAAGAGCTTCGTCAGCTCCTACCAGATGATCTATCGCGAGCCTGTCGTGCACGAGATCCCGCTGCTGACGCAGCCGACGCTGTTCATCATGGGCGCCGACGACCACAATGCGCCGGGCCGGCCGAATGCGCCGGAGGCGCTACGGGCGAGGATGGGGCAGAACGCGGAGCTATCAAAAGCCCTCGCAAGCCAGATGCGCGATGCCCGCGCCGAGGTGATCGCCAATGCCGGCCACCTGGTGTTTCTGGATGCGCCCGCGAAGTACGACGCGTTGCTGCTGGAGTTTCTCGGCAAGTAGCTCCGGCAGGCGGCAGGGACCACGGCGATGCCGTATCCCTGCCGTGCTGTTCGCTTGTTAGCTGCCGAGCAGCGGCCGCCGTAAGAACCGCCATGCCGGCCCGCAGGTGTCCAAAAGCAGGCCGGGCCAAGGCGCCGGCGTCACCAATAATGCCGACGGTGCCAGCGGCGGCGCCAGTGCCGATGGTGATGACGCCAGCCCCAATGCCGGCGACGCCACCCCCAATGACGCCGGCGCCAGCCCCAATGATGCCCGTGGCCATGATGATGTCCGTGATGGCCATGATGCCCCCAACGCACCTGCTCTGACGTCAGGCGATCCGCCTCGTCCTGCGAGCCGACCGCGCGCTCCGCCGTGTCATTTGATGGCGAGGGGATCGCCTCGTTCAGCGGCGCCGGCGCAAGCGGCGCGGCGACCGACTCCGTCGTGCGGAGCGCCAAGCCGCCGGCGGCCGCGCATCCCAGGCCCAATGCCAGCTTGAGGAAGTATCGTCGTTCCATCGAGCGCCTCCATGATCAGCAAGCAGAGCATGGAGTATCGCGACGATCACCTGAACGTGAGCTGAACTGCCCCGCTCATCACGAGAAGCGCAAAGACGTCGCCGCCGAGCTTTCGCCACGATCGCGCATGGCTTTGTTCATTCCTCGACGATCTGCGCCAGCGTGAAGCTCTCGCGCGTACGCGTCACGTCGGGCCAGTCGCGGTTGAAGTCGACGATCAGCCGCTTCATCTCGTCGCCACCAACAGCGCGCTCCATCGCGGCGACGTCGTCGAACTGATACATCGCCTGATGCACTGCGGGGTCGACGAGGCTCCACACACGCCACGCCTTGCGAACGCCAAAGCTCTTGATCGCATCAGGCAGATGCACGTCGCGATACCAGCGATCGAACGCATCGCGCTTGACTGGATCGGGCACGGTCGCGCGCACGACGAAGATGGCTGATGGCATCGGTTCCTCCGGTTGTTGTTGGTCTTGTCGCGGAAGCCTGGCCGCAATCAGGCGTTCAGCGAAATCCCGCCGCGAGCGACACCACCTGCCCATCCAGACCGTTGAAGCCATGATGGCCGCGGGCCTGGCAGGGATCGCCCTCCTCCGCGCCGCCGGACAGCCACTTCACGCGGGCGCGCCCGCCGGACCATTTGATGAAGGGATCCACGCCGGCCGGCAGCGTGAACTTGCAGGCGTCGCTGGTGTGATGAATGACCAGTGTCCGCGGCAGCGCCGACGGCGAGCCGAGGATCGACATCACGTTCGATGAGCTCCCAGACTCTGGGCTGAGAAAGCCGGAGGTCAGGACCAGCGCGTCCGGGCGGGCGCCGCGCGCAATTCCCTCTGCCGCGCGGATCGTGCCGCGGCTGGTGCCGATCACCGTGACGGGGCGTTTGATGGCCGCCATGTAGTCGATTGCGGCCTTCAGGTCGGTGCTGGTGTCGGCGACCATCACCGCGAGGCCGCGCGCGGCATAGGCATTGCGGGTGCGCACCAGCTGGTTGCCAAGCAGGCCATGAATGTCGCCGCGCTCGCCGACATTGATGGCGCCATCGCCGCCGGGCAGCAGGATGACGCTAGCCCGCACCGAAGCCGGCTTGATCAGCGCCACGCGCGAGCCGCCGACCGTGACGGTCTCATCGGCGGAGGCTGCACCGGCCAAAGCAGCCGCCAGCATCACTACCAGTCCGATCCGCAGGACCGTCCGACACGCGTCCGTTCTGCTCATCGAAGCCTCCCGCCAGCCGACTCGGCTCGCGACAAGACTAGCAAATTTAATACGAGGCCCGGAGTGCCTAGGAGTCCGGGCCTCGTCCCCTCGCGACCTCGCGCGAGCGAAGCCGGTCGGTATCTCTTTCAGCTAATTGATTGCACCAGCTGTCGCGTTGACATGGCGCAAGCCGTGCTGATCTGGCTTTCCCGTAGAATTCCGGTCTCTCAGTAGCAGCGCGTGATCGTCACGCTGTGATCGCCGCCGCGGCGCCCCGGCACCGTCACGGTCTGCATCGGGCAGTTCGACACATAGGGCCGGTCGGACGGCACGACGTTCGGCGGGTAGCGGTGCGCCCAGTCCCACGGCACGTCGTAGGTATAGGTGTAACGCACGTCGGCCGATGTGTGCTCTGGGATCTGCTGAATCACCGGCTCGCCGGTACCACCATACGCAAAAGCGCCGGCAGCCGGCAGATAGGACCGATGAAAGCGGTGGTGCGGACGGACGATGGTCACCGGCGGCGCGACGTGGCTCGGGGCGGCGGGCGCAGCGGCGATCGGCGCCGCCACCGCAGCGCCTGAGCCGGCCGAGGCGGCCTGCGACGAGAGCATCAGAGCGGCGGCGCCTGCGCAGGCAACCCAAGCTCCGAAACGAAACGCCGATGTTCTATCAGCCATGATACGCGACCTCTACTCTACTCACGTGCCTGCCTTGACCATCAAAGCTAAGCCAGCGGCCCAGTTCCCGCAAACCCATCGTTAAAGGTTAGTTAAGACATAGGCTTAACGCCAGGGCCGCGTGAGGCGCCAGATTGCCGCAATGGCCGCGAGCTGCAATGCAGAGCTGCGCGTGATGCCCCTGGATTGCTTCGTCGCTACGCTCCTCGCAATGACGGTGGAGGTGGTGCGCTTGCGGCACTCCGATGCAGTTGGGCGCCAGGGGTGTTCTCAGCAAGCGCCACATTCTCCGTCACTGCGAGCGCAGCGACTTGTCCGCCGTAGCTCGCAGAGCGAAGGCGGAAGCAATCCAGGGCCACGCCTTAGGCTCTCAATGACTTCCTTGCCCCCACTAACGACATCTCATGGATGCCTTAGAGCGGCAGATTGTCGTGCTTCTTCGCCGGCATCTCCATCTTCTTGTCGCGGAGCATGGCGAGCGCCCGCGCAATGCGGCGGCGGGTGGAGTGCGGCATGATGACGTCGTCGATATAGCCGCGCTCGGCGGCGATGAACGGCGACAGGAAGCGGTCCTCGTACTCCTTGGTGCGGGCGGCGATCTTCTCCGGGTCGGCCATGTCGGCACGGAAGATGATCTCGACCGCGCCCTTGGCGCCCATGACCGCGATCTGCGCCGTCGGCCAGGCGTAGTTCATGTCGGCGCCGATCTCCTTCGAGGCCATGACGTCGAAGGCGCCGCCATAGGCCTTGCGGGTGATGACGGTGACGAGCGGCACCGTGCACTGCGAATATGCAAACAGCAGCTTCGCGCCGTGCTTGATCAGGCCGCCATATTCCTGCGCGGTGCCCGGCAGGAAGCCCGGCACGTCGACGAAGGTGACGATCGGAATGTTGAAGGCGTCGCAGAAGCGGACGAAGCGCGCAGCTTTCCGCGAGGCATCGCTGTCGAGCACGCCGGCCAGCACCATCGGCTGGTTGGCGACGAAGCCGACGGTGCGCCCCGCAATGCGGCCGAAGCCGGTGACGATGTTCTTGGCAAAGAGGTCGGCGATCTCGAAGAAGTCGCCCTCGTCCACGACCTTCAGGATCAGCTCCTTCATGTCGTAGGGCTTGTTCGGATTGTCGGGGATCAACGTGTCGAGCGACATGTCGACGCGCTCGATGTCGTCGAAGCTCGGCCATTCCGGCACGCCGTCCGAATTGTTCGACGGCAGGAAGTCGATCAGCCGGCGCATCTGCAACAGCGTCTCGACGTCATTGTCGAAAGCGCCGTCGGCGATCGAGGAGCGCGTCGCATGCACCGAGGCGCCGCCGAGCTCTTCCGCCGTGACCACCTCGTTGGTGACGGTCTTCACGACATCAGGGCCGGTCACGAACATGTAGCTGGTGTTCTTCACCATGAAGATGAAGTCGGTCATGGCCGGCGAATAGACGTCGCCGCCGGCGCACGGGCCCATGATGACGGAGATCTGCGGGATCACGCCGGAGGCCAGCACGTTGCGGCGGAACACGTAGGAGTAGCCCGCCAGCGCCGCGACGCCCTCCTGGATGCGGGCGCCGCCGGCATCATAGAGCCCGATGATCGGCGCGCGCGCCTTCATCGCCATATCCTGCAGCTTGGTGATCTTCAGCGCGTGGGTCTCGGACAGCGAGCCGCCGAACACGGTGAAGTCCTTCGCGAAGACGAAGGTCTTGCGGCCATTGACGGTGCCCCAGCCGGTGACGACGCCGTCGCCGGGGATCTTGTTCTTTTCCATTCCGAATTCGGTCGAGCGGTGCTCGACGAACATGTCGAACTCCTCGAACGAGCCCTTGTCCAGCAGCAGCTCGATGCGCTCGCGGGCGGTCAGCTTGCCGCGGGCATGCTGCGCCTCGATGCGCTTCTCGCCGCCGCCGAGCTTGGCGCCTTTACGCCGCTCCTCGAGGGTGTCCAGGATGTCCTTCATGCGCGTCCGCCCGTTCCATGTCGTGACTGTTGGCGGCCTTCTAACACGGCTGTTTCGGAACCGAAAAGCCGCTTTCGGCCCAACGAGGCGGCGTCCCACAGCTCGGAATTAATCGCGGAATCAGGGTCATGGCCGGCCGGCGGGGTCCAGGCGGCGGTTAGGAACGGCCGTCCGGGCTGCCGGTTCGCCCTCTTTGCCCATCCGAAATCCCGAGTCGCGACAAATGCCCTGCACTCCGCTTCCCGCCGACGAGATCCGCCCCCGACGCATCGACGGCCTCAACTCGCGCGGCGCGATCTACTTCCTGCCCTGGGGCATGGGCTTCACCACCGCGCGCTGGCTTGGCCTCGTCGGCGGACATGATTGGCAGGCCTGCTACCGGCTGCCGGATGCGATGGTCAGCCCCGATCCCGAGGTGTGCGCGGGCTGCATCGCAGCCATCGAAGGCGACGTGATCCGGCTCGCCGCGCGCAATGGCCCGCCCTCGCGGCTGGTCGGCTTCAGCCTCGGCAGCGTGCCGGCCACCTTGATGGCCGGCCGGCTCGGTCGACCCGTCTGGAGCTTCGCCTCGGCCGATCGCGGCGAACTGATGATCTGGTCGAGCCCGGCCGCGCGTGGCATCCGCCGCGAGGCCGAGCGGCGCGGCTTTCGGCGTGACGATTTCGCCGCAGCGCTTCACCGCTACAACCCGATCCACTGGATCGACCGCGTCGCGCCCGACAGCCGCCTCGTCGTCGGCCGCTTCGACCGGATGGTGCCGCGCGCCCGCGGTCAGGCGCTGCTCGATCGTGCCAGGCGCCGCATCGTCGGCGATCATCTCGTCGAGCTGCCGCTGGGCCATGTCGCGGTGCTCGCGGCGAGCGGCTTCCTGCAACGGCGCTGGCTGCGCGCGGATGCGACACGGCGCTGAACGATGGGTCTCTCTTTCAAAGAAGAGGCGCAGCGCAAGTGATGAGTTCGCGACAGGCTGGCACGACGGGCAGTTGATCCATCAGAGCATGCGGAGGATTGCTCGTCAGGCCGTCGTGCGCCGATGCATCGCAGTCGCGATGCATTTTGTCGGATTCCCGACACCCATTTTTCTTGCCCCTCGGCCGTCGCGCTCCTAGTTTCCGCACCCGCTTGCGGCAATCAACAAACTCAGAGGGCGGACACGATGGTTCGGGAATTCGAATACAAGGGGGAAGTGTTTCGGGTCACGGCGCATGGCATCCATGGCCATGAGGAGATCTTCATCGTCCACATCGACGACGGCGTCGAAGGCGACGAAATCTCGATCGACCGCATGACCGAGGAGAACGACACGTCGGCTCCGCTGGAGTCGATCATCGTCATGCTGTGCGACAAGCTCATTCCGGAATCCGCCATCAGTTGCCGCGACCCGGACGCGCCGTTCGCCTGGCGCGAAGGCAAGGTGGTCTATCAGGTGCACGACGGCGTGCAGGCGCTGAACCATTGAACAGACAGCGCGCCCGACTCGACGACGAACGATGATGTCGTTCGGCGCATCCATACTGGAATAGCCGACGTCAAGAACCCGAACCACGATCGTCGTGATTGCGCCCTCTCCCCTTGTGGGAGAGGGCATCTCCGAACTATCAACGTGCTCGGTTGGGTGAGGGGTTTCTCTCCGAGAACGTCGCCTGAGGATAGAGACCCCTCACCCAACCGCACCTGGGGATCGGCCGTACATGCCCTCTCCCGCAAGGGGAGAGGGCGCAGTAACAGGCAGCGCAGAGAGGGATAGCGCGTCGCGCGGAGATGGCTCTGATCAGATGCGCCGCCGCACCGACGCATGCTGGAGGTCCTGCCCGCAGCGGCAGCTCCCCTGCGCCTTGTCCTGCAGGATCTGCGAGACCATCCGCTCTGTCCCGGTCAGGCCGGTGAGAATGGTCGCGCCGACGGCCATGCCCGGCTTCAATCCGGCGGGAAGGACAGCCTTCAGCAGGCGGATCTTCAGTGCGACCCGGTCTTCACCGTTTGGCGAGCCCGTCGCTTCACCGATCCATTCGGCATCTGCCACATGTCCATAGAGCCGGACGGACGGCAGGTCCGGCACCTCGATCGTAACCGCCTGTCCGATCGCGACATAGGTGATCTCGGAGACAGCGAGGACAGCGGTGATGTGGGGCTCGCCCGGCGCGACCACCGCCATCATCGACCGGTCTGACGTGACGGCGTCGCCGACATGGAGACCGCCCATCGTCACCACGCCGGCGACGGGAGCGACGACGTCGTTCAGCGCCACCGTCGCTGTGTCCGCGTCGCGGGGCTCGATGCGCGCAAGAAGCTGTCCGAGGGCGATCTCCTGATGGTCGGTCACGAGCAGCTCTCTGACCCGGCCGGGCACGGCTGACCTGACCGGGACTTCGTTCCCCCCGACATAGGCGTCGTCGGTGTGGACGAGATATTGGCCGACGGTCACGTAGTCGACCATCCACCACAGCGCGACGAGCATACCCACGATCAGGCCGAGCCCGGCGAGCGGCCGCAGCGCACGGCCCGCAGACGCAGGCGCTGTCGCTCGCGCATCCTCAGGCGAGTGCTCCTTGTGCAGAATGACCATCCGGGTTCCGCCCGATCCTTGCTGTCCGACCACCGCTCGCTCCCACGACGGCATCGCCTGCGTTGCCGTCCTCGACGGGTGTCTCGTGACCTTCATGCTCGTGGTGCCGATGTGGCGGCTCGCGGCCCGGTTGATAATGGCGCCGGGACCAAATGCGGTGTTCAGGTTCTCGAAACAATGCTCCTGTCGACGCGCCTCGCGTCGGGGGCAAGCAGCCCCTTGCGCGATGCGACGCCGGACGGGATGGTCGGGCATCGTTCAAACACGGGATTCGCTCCATGTCCGTCGACACCGCCGCCGCCACCGATCGCCTGATGCGCTTTCTCGCCGTGCAGGGCGTCACCGGACAGGAGAAGGCGATCGGGCGCGAGATCATGGCGGCGCTGAAGCAGGCCGGGGTGCCGGCGAAGGCGATGCGGTTCGATGACGCGAACACGCGCATCGCCCTGCCGACCGAGACCGGCAATTTGATCGTCGACCTGCCCGGCCGCGGCAGCCTGAAAGACCAGCCGCGACTGATGTTCATGACCCACATGGACACGGTGCCGCTGTGCGCCGGCGCGCAGCCGAAGATCTCGGGCCGCAAAATCGTCAACCAGGCCAAGACCGCGCTCGGCGGCGACAACCGCTGCGGCTGCGGCATCCTGGTGACGCTGGCCGCCGAGCTGATCCGCGAGAGGCTCGATCATCCGCCGATCACGCTGTTGTTCTGCGTGCGCGAGGAAAGCGGGCTCCACGGCGCGCGCCACGTCGATCTCGACATGCTCGGCGCGCCCAAGATGGCGTTCAATTTCGACGGCAGCTCGGCATCCAGCATCACCATCGCCGCGGTGGGCGCCGACAAATGGGAGGTCGAGATCTTCGGCCGCGCCTCGCATGCCGGCGTAGCTCCAGAGCGCGGCATCAGCGCCACCATGATCCTCGCCTTCGCGCTCGCCGAGGTCAAAGCCGGCGGCTGGTTCGGCAAGGTGGTGCAAGGCAAGGGCAAGGACGCGAAGCTTGGCACCAGCAATGTCGGGCCGGTCACCGGCGGCGAGGGCCGCCCGGCGGGCGACGCCACCAACGTCGTCACCGACTATGTCCATGTCGTCGGCGAGTGCCGCAGCCACGATGCGAAGTTCGTCCGCGAGATCAGCAACGCCTACAAGGCCGCATTCGAAAAGGCCGCCAAGCAGGTCACCAACAGCGACGGCAAGTCCGGCCGCGTCAAGTTCAAGGCGGTGACGGAGTTTCCGCCGTTCCAGATCAAGGAGACCCTGCCCGTCGTCAAGCGCGCCACCGCCGCCGTCATCGACATCGGCGCGACGCCGGCGTTGCGCGCCGGCAATGGCGGCCTCGACGCCAACTGGATGGTCCGCCACGGCATCCCCACCGTCACCTTCGGCACCGGACAGAACGAGCCGCATACGATCGACGAGTGGATCAACCGCGACGAATACGACCGCGCCTGCGCGCTGGCGGTGCGGCTGGCCACGATGGGGTGAGTGGCATTCGGCCGCGCTGCCATCGCTGTGTCAGACGGCGGTAAGCTTCACCGCGTTCAGATCGCCGCGCCCGCCGGCGATGGATCGTGCGGGGTACCTTGCAGCGAGGACAGCCTTGGAACACGACAGCGTCACCCTTGAGGTCGCGGACAAGCGGGATCTCCCGGCCTTCAAGCAGGAATTGCAGGAGGCCTTTTCCGTCGCATTGATGGACGAGATCGGCGCAGTGCCCGAGCAGGCGATCCCGTCCTGCGACGATATCGAGCAGTCGTTCACCGCGCCAGGCGCTGTGACCTATCATTTACTGCTGAATGGGAGCCGCGTCGGCGGCGTCGTCCTGACCATCGATCCGGTCTCGCATCGCAACTCGCTCGACCTGTTCTACATCTCGGTCCGGCAGCATAGCCGCGGCGTCGGCCAGCGCGCATGGCGGGCGATCGAGGCGCGCTATCCCGACACCAGGGTGTGGCAGACGTTCACGCCCTATTTCGAGAAGCGCAACATCCATTTCTACGTCAACAAATGCGGCTTTCGGATCGTCGAATACTACAACGCCCACAACCCGCTGCCGCATCGGCCGCCGCTCGAGGGCATGCCCGACGACGGCGACTTCTTCCGCTTCGAGAAGATCATGCGAGAGGAGCGTTGAGGCTTCTCGGCCTCACGCCACCTCCGGCGGGATCACGCCCTTGCTGAAGATGAAGCAGCCATAGAAGCGGCGCTCGCCGGTGGCGATCACGCAATAGGTCGACTTGGCCATCTCGTAGAACGCGTAGCGCTCGACGCCGACCAGCGGCCACGGCCTGCCTTCGGCCGCATCGATCGCCGCCTGCACCTCCTGCTGCACCTCGGTCACCTCCTCCGGCTGGCCAACGACCTCCATCCGCACGGCGGCATCGTCCACGAAGGTGTCGAGCGGCAGCACCGACAGCACTGCCTGAACGGCCCTCGCCGCGCTGACATTGTCAATGCGCAGCAGCTCGCCGAACGCGGTCTGCCGCGCGATCGCGTCCGCCGGAAAGTTGGTGTCGCAGATCACCAGGCGGTCGCCATGCCCCATCGCCCTGAGCGCATAGAGCACGTCGGCATTGAGCAGCGGATCCAAACCCTTGAGCATGTGGTCTCCCCATCGTTTCCTTAATCGAAGGTGCATGGCGCGGTCGGGCGCTCACGCGCTACACGGCTCGCCCCTCGCCGACCAGCCGGAGATCGATCCTGCCGATCAGCTCCGAGCGCAACGTCTCCGCGGCGGCGATCGCCGCCAGGGTCTGCCGCAACGTGCTGACATTCGATCCCAGCGAGACGATGCCGCCGAGCACGGCTGCGATCGCGCCGAGCAGCCCGGTTGCATTGGAGCCGAACAGCCCCAGCACTGCGCCGACCAACAATGCGGCGCCGCCTGAAATCACGATCTTCGACGCCAGGATGATCTTTCGACAGCGCTCGGCTCTGTCGGCAAGCTGTTCGATCCGCGTCTCGATCAGGGCGATCTGTCCGCCCGGGTCGTCCTCATCCATCACACGCGCAATCCCTCAGCGATCTCAGCGCCACCAGGATATCCTGAGCATGCTGCCCGTCGCATGAGTGAGCCTACGATGCCGCCCGGACGCGGGCAACCTGCATACCGCCTGGAGTAGCGCGCCCCTGTGGCGGAAGGCAGCAGGCCCGGAACAAAGCTTGCGAAGCCGGATTGTCGTGGTCGAAATTCCACCCAGCAACACGGTGAGGCGACCATGGCTGCAGACGGCCTGAAGACACTGCACACGTCCCTGGTTGATGCGCGCAACGGCTATCAGGAAGCCGCTGATGACGCCGAGACGCCGGCGCTCAAGGCGCTGTTCGCCGAGATGATCGCGCTCAAGGAGCGGGATCACGCCGAACTGCACGACGCGCTGCGGCGGATGGGCGAGACGCCGGACGAGTCCGGCTCCTTCATGTCCACGGTGCACCAGACCGTGATTCGCGTTCGCGCCGCGGTGACCGGCCTCGGCACCCATGCGCTGTCGTCCTTCGTCAGCGGCGAGGAGCAGATCCTCGGCCAATATGACGACGCACTGCAGGAGTGCGCCGGCGACGCCGCCACCACCGCCACGCTGGCTCGGCAGCGCGAGAGCCTGCAGGCGAAGATCACCCAGATGAAACAGCTCGCAGCCTGAGCGCCGACCGTGCCGAACCTGAAAACCGACGAGCATTTCATGCAGGAGGCGATCAAGGTCGCCACGCAGGATGGTGCAGACCCTTCGTTGTCGCCGATCGGCTGCGTGATCGTGCTGGGCTCCGACATCATCGCGGCCGAACGCAATCACGTCGCCGCCAAGCACGACGCCACGGCGCATGCCGAGATCGAGGCGATCCGCGCCGCTGGCCGCGGCTTCGACGACGGCGAGCTGCGTGGCGCCACGCTCTACACCACGCTGCAGCCCTGCGGCATGTGCACCATGGCCTCGATCTGGAGCAAGGTCGGCCGCATCGTGTTCGGCGCCGGCCGCGAAGACGTGCACCAGATGTATTTCGAGGCCAGGCATGTCGACACGCTCAAATTCGTCGCCAACGCCTATCGCGACGACATCACGATCGAAGGCGGCGTGCTGCGCGAGTCCTGCAGCAAGCTGTATTATCGTCCCTGGGACGACGTCCCGATCGAGGACCAGGGCAACCGCTAGAGCTGACGGCGCAGTCTCAAGCGGACGCCGGCGGCATGGGCAGAGATCCAAGCCGGCGCCCTCGACGTTCAGGCGAGAGCCATCATGAGGCCCGACCATGCGACGGTATCTGCTCACGACCGCACTCCTCGCAGGCTTCATCGCCATGCCGCACCCAAGTGACGCCTCACTGCTCGACCCGTACCGATGGAAGAATCGCGTCCTGGTCGTGACCGGCCCCGACGACGACGACACGCAGCAGCAACGCCGGATCTACAAAGCCGCCAAAGCCGGCATGTCCGAGCGCGCGATCGTGCTGCTCGAGGCTGTCGACGACAGCGTCGCCTCCCGCCAGCTTCGCGCGGCGCTCAGCAGCGACAACCGCCGCTTCACGGTCACTCTGATCGGCAAGGACGGCCATACCGCGCTGGCCTCTCACACGCCGATCTCGGCCGAGGACCTGTTCAAGCGCGTCGATGCGATGCCGATGCGGCAAGACGAAATGCGACGGGCGAGGCCTCGGTAAGAGACCGCGCGCGCTGGTACCTCCGGCTCGAGCGAACCGGATGAGATCACGCCCCATGACACAACTCTTCACCGGCGCCCGGAGTGACGACTGACCTGCGTTCGGCTGACTGATCCCGGAACAGTCTGCGACAATAGGCAACCAGACGCTCCGGCTGGTCCGCAGCGCCGCGAAAGGCGATGTGCCCGTCGGGCCTGACAAGTACCAGGGCGGCTTCGCTGCCGATGCCATACGAGGCGTGGGCAACGCCATCCAGATCGGACAGCACCGTCGGGTCATCAGGCCCGGGAACGGCAGCGGCGAGAACCAGCCGCGGTCGCAACCATGCCCATGGCTTCGCCGCGGCGCAGGCCCTGCGCAGCTCAGGCATGGCATCGGCCTGTCGTCCGTCGAACGCGAGCAACGACCAGCCCCAACTCCGGCCGTCTGGATTGTAGAGATGCGCGAAGATCGTCGTCGAGGCGCCGTCCGCCGCAATCACATTCGCATCGGGCGCGCGCTCGCCCGCCTTGGGAGCGCGGCGCCGGATGAGGTCGCCGAAACCGCTGAGGTGATCCTCGTTCAGCGGGCTCGTGGGATAGGCAACGGTCAATTGCTGCAGGTCGGCGCTACCCTGGATCAGTGCGCCGATATTGGGCAGCACCCGGGCGGCAAGGTCCATGGCCGCGTCTTTCAGCGGCCCGCGATAGACGCTGTTATCGAAGCCGCGCTTCTGCTGGCCGTCGAGCCGGCGATGCTCTCCGCCCCGCTCCTCGTCGTAGGAGTCGAGCAGAACGGGTTCGGCCGCGCCGTTGAGCACCATGGCGAGCCGCCATGCCAAGCCGACGGCATCGTGCAGGCCGGCATTCATGCCCTGCCCTCCGATCGGCAACGACAAATGCCCGGAATCGCCGACGAGGAAGACGCGCCCCTTGGCGTGATGCGGCGCGGCGCCGTGCTGGAAGCGGCTGTGCGTCAGCCAGATCGGATCGGTCAGCGTCAGCGTCTCGTCCTGCGTCACCTCGCGCGCGATCGCCTGCATCTCCTCGAGCGTGGGATCGCGGTCGGGAATTCCGGTATCGTCGGCAAGGAAGAACAGCCGGTGATAGCCCTCCCACACCGGCAGCACGCCGCAGAAGCCGCGCGGATAGTAGAAGAACCACAGATGATCCTTGTCGGTCGATCGCCGCCAGCTCAGCTTTGCATCGACCTGACGGTTCATGCAGTTGGGCAGCTTCTCGGGCACGAAGTCGAAGCCCAGTTGCCGGCGCACGAACCCCTCGCCGCCGTCGGCCCCGATCAGATAGCGGCAGCGCAGCCGCCGGCTCGGCCCTTCGGTCTTGTCGTCGTCCCGTTCGCTCGCCGTCGCAACCGTGACGGTGACACCTTGCGCATCCTGCTCGAACCCGGTCACGCAAACGCCGCGTTCGACCTGGCCGCCGCGCGCCGCGACTTGCGACTCCAGCGTGGCCTCGATCACGTCCTGTCCGCTGTACAGCACCCGCCCGTAGGGACTCGCCACATCTGCAATGTCGATGGGGTTGACCGGCCGACCGTTCAACAGCGTGTTGATCTGCGTGATCCGGTAGGATTTCTCGGCCAGGGCATCGCGCAGGCCGATGCTCGCAAGCAGCTCCTGCGGCCGTGCCCACAGATTGTTGGCTCGCGAATAGGGCTTGTGCTCGCGTCGTTTCTCGAACAGGCGGAAGCTGACGCCATGGTGGGCGAGCGCGCAGGCCGTGGTGAGGCCAATCGGTCCGCCGCCGATGATGATGACATCCGTATCGTAATGGTCGTTAGCAACCGTCGTCATGACTTGTCCTTTGCTGATAGCAGGCCCGTCGGCGCGCGCTGATGGAGATCGTGTGCGAGCACGTCGTTCAGCTCGCTCAAGACCGCGATCGCGGTGGCGATCCGGTTCGCCCCGATCCGCTTGAGAATCCTGCGGTCGAGCGGGGCCACGGCGGCCTCGGCCGCTGCGAGTGCGTTGCGGCCTGCCGGCGTGAGCACCACGAGCTTGGCGCGTTGATGGTGCGGATTGGCTTCGAACGCGACCAGGCCGCGCGCAATCAAGAGATCGACGACGCGCTGCACCGCCTGGCGGGTCAGGCCCATGTTGCGCGCGATGTGCGCCACCGGCAGAGGATGCGGCGAGTAGCCGAGCGCACCCAGCACCTGCCACCAAGCCGTCGTCAGCCCCGCCGGCCGGACCAACTCATTGCCCGCGTCGACCAGCCTGCCATTGGTTTCGAACACCTTGAGCACGAGATCGCGGACGATGGGCGGGTCGGAACCTGAGGCGGGCATCAGCAGCGTCCTGTCGATATGACAATATGCTGTCGTAATGCGCGACACAGGCGGATCGTTCCGCGTCAGCAGGCGGATGTCGCAGAGGTCGGTTCATCACTGTTGGCGCCGGTGAGCTTGGCGATCTCGCTCCACAGCCGCTTGTGACCCGCTTGCCCTGCTCCGCGATCGCGAGAATATATTCGGACCGCTGCATTGGTCGGATGATGACGTGTGCTCGCGGGAGCATCTGTGATTTTCCCACCGTCCGCGCAGGTGTGAGAAGCCTTTCTTGCTGCGGCGATTGCCGGCGCGACCAATGCAGCGGAATGCGCGGGGCCCCATCCATGACGTAGCTATTCGTCGAGGAGCTCCAGAAACTGCTCGACTCTTTGCAGGACAGACTCGCTGCGTCGCCCGGCGTAGACAACACGGTTGCCGTCGCGCAGCAGGAGGCGTGAGCACGTCTTGCGGATCCTGCCCGGAAGCAGAGTCGCGGCAATCGCCTCCGGACCGACATCGAGCCGCATGATCCCCCGCTCCCGGCATTCCACCCGGAGCCTGGCAACGGCGAAAAAGTTGCTGGCCGCGGGCGGCAACGGCCCGAACCGGCGCTGCGTTTCGTCCTCGAGCTCCTCAAGCTCATCATCAGACCTGCAGCGCGCAGCCCGGGCATAGATCTCCAGCCTGACGGCCTCCGACTGCACGTAGTTCGACGGAAGCAGCTCGGCGATGGGCAGGTTCAATTCCGGAAGCCACAGGGCGGACATCCCGTCGCGATCGCCCTCCAGAGCCAGGGTCAGCAGATGGCCATAGAGTGTCGGACCAAACACCTGCACATGACCGGACTGGCGATCCGACAGCATGTCGCCGCCGCCGCGAAGGTCGAGATCGCGCGCGCTGATGGCAAAGCCCGCGCCCGGACGATTGAGCTCCTCGAGCACGGAGAGCCGCTGCTCCGATCGGTCGGAGCCGCCCTCGGTCAGGAAATGCGCGAAGGCGCGGATGCCGCCGCGCCCGACCCGGCCGCGCAGCTGATGCAGTTGCGCCAAGCCGAATTTTTCCGGCCAGCACACGACGATGGTGTTGGCCCGGGGGATGTCGAGACCGCTTTCGACGATGTTGGTCGCGAGCAGCACGTCGGCCTTGCCTTCGACGAACGCCATCAGCCGCTCGTCGATCTCATCAGCAGGCAGCTTGCCGTGGATCGTGATGATCCGAAGCTCCGGCGCCAGCGCGTGAATGCGGGCCTGCATGGGATCGAGGTCCTGAATCCTCGGACAGATCAGGAAGCTCTGGCCGCTGCGGCGATGCTCGCGCGCCAGGGCCGCGGCGATCGCGATGTCCGACAGCGGCGCCACCTTGGTCACGACGGGAACACGATGCACGGGCGGCGTCGCGATCACGCTGAGGTCGCGCAAGCCGGTCAGGCCCGCCGCCAGCGTGCGCGGGATCGGCGTCGCACTCATCCAGAGCCTGTGGCCGTTCTTGTTGAGGCTCGACAGCAGGGCCTTGTCGGCCGCGCCGAAATGCTGCTCCTCGTCGATGATGACGAGGCCGAGATCGGCAAACTTGACGTCCTTCGAGGCCAGCGCGAGCGTCCCCACGACGACCTTGAGCTCACCGCTCTTCAAGCCCTCGCGTACCTTGCGTGCTTCGGCGGTCGACGCGATCCGGGAGAGATTTCCGACCTCGATGCCGAGCGCGGCAAAGCGCTTGCGGAACGTCTCAACATGCTGTCGCGCCAGCACCGTCGTCGGCACGACGATCGCGACCTGCCTGCCGGCCAACACGGTGGCCGCGGCGGCGCGCAACGCCACCTCGGTCTTGCCGAAGCCGACATCGCCGCACACGATGCGGTCCATCGGATGACCGGACGCGAGATCATCCAGGACCTCGCGGATCGCCTGCGCCTGGTCCGGCGTGGTGAAATAAGGGAAGCGCGCAACGAATTGCTCGTAGCTCGCCGGCCGCGGCACGAGCTTCGGCGCCGGCCGCCGCCGGCGCAGGCTTCTCTGCTTGGCGAGCTCCTTGGCGACGACATGGATCTCGGTCTCGGCAGCGGCCCGCCGCGGCCGCCATGAGCTGCCATCGGCCTTGTCGAGCGAGGTGTCGCCGAGTTCACTCGCGTACGGCCAAGTCAGGGCCAGCTCCGCAAGAGGCACGAGCACGGCGTCGTTGCCGGCAAACACCAGCCGAACCATTTCGCGCGCGGAAACTCCGGCAGTGCCCATCGACCGCAATCCGCCGAGCCGGGCCAAGCCGCGCTGCAGATGAACGACCACCGATCCAAGCTCGGGAAGATCGATGGCGTCGAAGCCGGGTGACCAGGCCCAGTTCGCCGGCTGCGGCTGATGCGCCCGGCTGCCGAGAACGTCAGACGCCGTGATGACGACAATCGGCTTCCGTCCGGGAATGACGAAGCCGGCGTCGAAGCCGGCCAGCAAGGCGGCTTCCCGCCTTCCTCTCGCGATCGCCTGCGCCCAATCATCGGCAGGTTCGGCCTTGACGCCGCTCATCGTGGCCATGAGTCGCAGATCCGACTCGACCGCTGCGGCAAACACGAGACGCGCATCACCGCGTCGGGCTTCCTCGATGAAGGCGCGCAGCGCCTTGCGCGGCGTGGCCTGCTTGAAGAACTCCGGTGTCGCCCGGTAGGGCGCCGCCGGCACCAGCCATGCGATCCGCTTCGCCGCCTGCTCCCATTCGCGGCGGCTCACATAGGCGCGATCACGCTCGGCGCGCGGAGCCGCATCCTCGATCGTGCTCAGCCACGTGTCAGCATGTTTGGGCACATGGGCATCGGCCATCCACTTGGCCCGCGTGCAATACTCGAACAGGCTCGCCTTGTTCCGAGCCCGCTCCTTGAACGCCACCCGCTCGGACATCGGATCGATCTGGAGCTCCTTGAACTCGGAGATCACCTCCTGATCCAGCGGATTGAACGCGGCGATCCGCCGTATCTTGCCGCCGGAATGCTCGACCCTGAACGGGCCGCGCGCGCCGGCCGGGAATATCTCGAATGTGTTGCCGTGAAACAGCACGCCGCCGGGATAATCCGGGCTGTCGTCCAGGTCATAGCCAAGCGCAGCAAAGCGCGCCTCGACGAGCGGTTCGGCGTAGGTTTCACCGACCCGCAGCAGCATGCCGATGTCCGACCACTCCGTCGGCCGCGGCAGGCGCTCCATCATCGCCTCGACCGTCGTGATCAGCAGCACCGGCTTCTTCGCGCGCGCCAGACGCCGCAGGACCGAACTTCGCCTGCCCGCAATGTCACGCGACGGCTCGAGCATATCGAACGGCAAGGTGTTCAGTCGGGGATAGACGAGCACATCACAGGCCGGCTCGAGCACCTGAATGACGGACGCCAGCCGCTCGGCCCGGCGCTCATTCTCCGCGAGAAACACGACGCCGCCGCGGCCGGCCCCCTGCCACTCCGCCACCAGGTGCAGCGCCAGGAGTCCCAGAGGCGACGCGGAGGAGACGCTGGGTTTCGCGACCGCCACCTTGTTCGGCGCAATCGATATCGTCTTGCGCGGAACCGGCTTCTTTGGCGCTGCGGAGGGCTTTGGCGACGTCGTCTTACGCTGCACCGAGCTGCGGGCAGCACGAAGGACTGAGGGCAAAGATGTGGACTCACGTGTCATTGAGGACGCCGGAATGAAAGCCCGGCGAATCTGACGACAATTATCGGATTCGAATGGTCGAGGGCACCCAAGATCTGGCCTTTCCATCGCGAGAGACTCAAACGTTGCGCCCGCGCCATCACTGTCCTGACCAAACGCCTGGCCGACGAGACCGGCCTGTCCGATCAGCGGGCATGGCCGAACCATCCCGCGGCGACATGCGCCCGAGTTGTGCGGTCATTCGACCTCTCCTCTTCGGAAGAAGAGGCGCAGGGAAGACCGGGTATCGACTGATACCCGCGGTCCGCGTGCAGCAAACAAGCACGCGGCAGAACCACAGGTTCAGCCCAATATCCGGCCTTCCCTGCGCGACGGTTTTGCGGGTTATAGGTGCTCTCCCCGGGGACCGGCTGTCTTGCCCCCGTCGCCAGCGGATCATCATCACCACCGGCTTGGCCTCAGCGTCGGGAGACCAGGACCACACCATTTCGCCGTCGCCTCACTCCGTTCGTCGGCACGGGCTTTTGACACCCGGCTGCGGAGCAACGCGCCCGTCGCATCTCCGGCCCGACGCTTCATGACGATCGCGAAACGTCCCTCTTCAGCGAGCCGGGATACGCAAGAATGTGGATGTGATTTGCCCGACATGACAAGGGAGAAGTGCGCGACAAACTGGCACGACGGGCAGTTGATGCATGCGGGGTGTGCACGGATTGCCCGTCGGGCGGATGATTAGTCAGCCGATCGGCGACACCACCCAACGTCAACGCAGCGCTACCTGGCGTTCGCTCTCTCCATAAACACGCTGCTCGGGGCCCACGTGCTGCGTAGACCTCCGATCGACTGAAGCAAAGCTGTCGGCTAGTAACCAAAGATGCATTGGAATATTTCGAGAAAGTAGCTGAGGGGAGCATGTTCGATGAAGACATCATTCGCGACTCTAATAGCTGACGAAGAAACTTTCGGGGTCGCCCCTATGTCCGATGCGCCTGCGAGCGGAACCAGCCACTCTGCTCAACGTGACCTCCCAGCAAACATCTATGCCGCCACGGCACGAGAAGCGGGTCGACTGAATGCCGCCCAGATAAAGCGAACTGAGCTAGAGACGCTATTGTCGGAGCGACAACGCTTGCTCGACAAGAAGTTTGACGGCACCATGACAAAATCCGAGTCTAATCGACTCGAATACATTCGATGGTCGCTGGATCGCATTGATGACGCCCGTCGAGGGATCGAACTTGAAGCGTTAGGCGCCTTCGTTTCTAAGCTTGAGGGCTTCCGCGATAGCGTCAATCAGTTGCACAAGGACCTGACCCGCGCTGCCGGGAATCTCAAGAAGCGATGACAAAAGACAATCCTGGCGAAATCCAGCCCCCGTTCTCTTCTGACGACGGGAAATCGCTTATTGTTCAACGCTCGACTGTAGAAGCTCAGACCGACTATCGTAAATACAAGAATTATCTCCGGGCCGATTTTTGGTTCTCGTGCGCTTATTGCACGATGTGCGAGTCCGAGGCTGGTGGTCACCGGTTCACTATTGATCACTATGAACCACGTAGCGCGCGACCAGACTTAGAAACTGTCTATGAGAATCTCTTTTATGCTTGTGACGCATGTAACGAGAGAAAGGGTGATCGATGTCCGCCAGCCTCGGCTAGGGCCGTCGGCTATCGCATTTTTCGAAGCGATCAAGAGGCGCGCACCGAACACTTCGAGCAAAAGGGCATCCGCCTTGAGGCAAAGGGTGGAAGCAAGGTCGGGGACTACACTATAAACGCGCTGGATCTTAACCGTGGGGAACTCCGTCAGCTTCGCACGCTAAGAAGACGATTATGGGAGGCCGAAGTAGCCGTTTCGCACGGAATTATGGCCCTTCGCAGTTTTCCAATTGATCGGCTGCCAAGTCATGTCAAAGGCGCAGCGTTGCGAGCTATCAATGAAATGCTTGACGTCGTTGGGGATGTCGAGGCCAATGTTGAAAAGGTTTTAGCGAATTACGCGATGTCCGCTGTGCTTGAAGACGGCACAGTCACCCAGGAGGAGTTGGAACGACGCAAAGTTCGGGTTCAAAGGCTCCGTGATATACAGAAAGAACACCCAGGCAACTGGCGCGGGCGCAAGGCCTAATCTAAAGATCTCTGCAGGCACTCTACGATCGGAATCGCAAAAGTTGGCTGCCGCCAGAGATTATTGATGCTGACGAGAGGGAGGGTCAGGCGCCGACTGCGTGAAGTCTTAGGACGGAATCATCACCGCTAAAGGATGTTATGGCTTTCGGCGCTATGTAGTAGATGCCGCCGCCAGCTCAAAGCCCCGCGCCTTTCGCGATCGCCTCAGCGAACGACCGATCGAGGATCGCCGCCGCATCGAGCCGCTCCTTGATCAGGCCGGTCCGCGCATAGAGGTCGATCGTCTTCTGCTCGTCGGCGACGACGTCGTCGTCGATCGGGGCGATGCGGACCTTGGCGCGCGTGAGCCAGTTGAGCGGCACGGCCGCCGGGATGTTCATCAGCTTTCCCCAGGTCTCGGCGTAGCTCTCGACATGGCCGAGCGACCAGGCGCGGGCCGCGGCGAGCCGCTGGACGAAATCCTCCAGCGCCGCGCGCTGCTCCTTGATCGCAGTGGGGGTGGCGACCTGGAAGCTGAGGCCGGGTGTCAGTCCCTCGCCGGTGATGACCCGGCGCGACTTAAACAGCACCTCCTCCTGGCTGACATAAGGCTCCCAGGTCGACCAGGCATCGACCGAGCCTTGCGTGTAGGCGACCTTGGCGTCCGACGGCGGCAGGAAGACGAGCTGGATGTCGCTGGTGGTCCAGCCGCGCGATTCCAGTGCGGCGAGCACCAGTTGGTGTCCGATCGAGCCGCGGCCGGTGGCGATCTTCTTGCCCTTGAGATCATCGAAACTCTTGATCGGCGAAGTCTCCGGCACCAGCATCGCCAGCCCTTCCTGGGTCTGCCGGATCGCGGCGATCGCCTTGACCGGCACGCCGGAGGCCGCCGCGAAGGTGAAGGGCGCGTCGCCGACGAGACCGGTATCGATCGCGCCGGCGCTGAGCGCCTCCAGCAGCGGCGCCGCCGCAACGAACTCCTTCCACGCGATCGTGTAGGGCACGTCCTTGAGCACGCCCGCCGCCTCCATGACGGCGCGCGCATTGCCCTTCTGATCGCCGACGCGCAAGGTCACCTGCGCGAAGGCCGAGGCGGTGAATGCGAGCAGCAGGCTAGCCGCCAGGAGAACGCGCTTCATTCCGCCGCGACTCCCTTCGCGCCCTGACGGCGAGCGATCAGCTCGCGCGTCGCGGGGATCAGCGCGCGGCCATAGTCGATGGCATCGATCAGCGGATCGAAGCCGCGGATCAGGAAATGGCTGATGCCGAGATCGTAATAGTCGCCGAACACCTCGGCGACCTGCTCGGGCGTGCCGACCAGTGCCGTGGTGTTGCTGTTGGCGCCGGTGAGCTTGGCGATATCGGTCCACAGCCGCTTGTCGACGCGCTTGCCCTGCTCCGCGATCGCCAGCAGGCGCTTGGCGCCGTCGGTGGCGTGGCCATCGGCCGGCTTGCGATAGCCGGTCTGGTCCTGCAGCGCGGTCGCGCGCTCCAAGATATCCTGCGCCCTCGCCCAGGCCTTCTCCTCGGTGTCGGCGAGGATCGGCCGCACCGACAGCGAGAAGCGCGGCGCCGGACGGCCGTGCTTCGCCGCGGCGGCGCTGACGCGGGCGACCTGCTCGCGCACCTGCGCATAGGATTCGCCCCACAGCGCATAGGTGTCGGCATGCTTGCCCGCGACGTCGATCGCCGCATCCGAGGCGCCGCCGAAATAGATCCGGATGCCCTCTTTCCGATACGGCTTCACCTGCGCGAAGCCGTTCTCGACCTGGTAGTACTTGCCTGCGTAGCTGAACGGCTTGTCGCTGGTCCATTCGGCCCGGATGATATCGAGGAACTCGCTGGTCCTGGCATAGCGCTCGCTCTTGTCGTCCAGCGTATTGCCGTCCTGGCGCAACTCGGTGGCGTTGCCGCCGGTGATGACGTGCAGCGCGACGCGCCCCTTCGAGAACTGGTCGAGCACCGCGAACTGGCGCGCCAGCAGGGTCGGCGAGGTGAAGCCGGGCCGCTGCGCGATCAGTACGTTGAGCTTCGAGGTGACGCCGAGCACGTGCTGGGCCACCTGCAAGCTGTCCGGCGAGGTCGAGTGGAACGCCAGCAGCGCGCGGTCGAAGCCGGCATTCTCATGCGCCTTCGCCACCGTTTCGATATGGACGGGATCGAGCACCGGTCCCTGGCGGACGATGATCTCGGACGAGTTGTTGTTGGAAATGAAGCCGATGAATTCGATCTCGGACATGGGTCCTGTCTCCTTGTGTTCCTAGAGTCCAAGCGCCAGACGGCCGGCGGCGATGCGCGTGGCGTCGTCCTGCGGGGTGTGGACGCGGCCGCACAGCACGTCGCGATAATGCCGCTCCAGCGGATTGGTGCGGCTGAGGCCGTGATTGCTCGACAGCGACAGCGCGTCCTCGACCGCCGCCACCGCATTGTTGGTGACGGTGAGCTTGATGATGTTGCCCTCGACCGGGCTGACCACCCGGCCCTCGTCGAAATCGCGCGCGACGCTGTCGATCAGCCTTGAATTGACCTGAAGCCGCGCCTCGATCGCGCCGAGCACCTCCTGCGCGCGCGCCAAAGTCGACAGCGGCGCGCCGAGGCTCGACGGCGTGCGCGTCTTGAGGAAATCGATGATCCAGTTGCGCGCCGCGCGCGCGACCCCGTCATAGATCGCGCCGACGAAGGCGGCATGAACCAGTGCCTGTGTCGGATTCTGCACCCGCCAGTCCGCGGGCTTGCGCAGCTCGATCTCGTGGTCGAGCGGGATCACGACGTCCTCGAACACGACGTCGTGGCTGCCGCTGGCGCGCAGGCCGAGATGATCCCAGGTCTCGACGATGCGGATGCCGGGCGATCCCGCCTGGACCAGGAACAGGCCGAGCCGCGGCTCGGCCTCGTCGGTCTTGGCCCACACCGAGTACCAGGACAGGATCGGCGCGCCGGTCGAATAGATCTTGTGGCCGCTCAGACGCCAGCCGGTCTCGGTGCGCCGCGCGATCGTCTCCGGCAGGCCACCGCGCGACGGCGAGCCAAGCGCCGGTTCGACGCGGAAGGTGTTGATCAGCGCGCCGCGCTCGACCGAGTCCCGCTGGAGCTTGCGGGCCAGCCGCGGCGGATATTCCTGTTGGCGCGCCATCACGAAGTGCTGGATGTAATGCATCGCCAGGACCAGCGCCGTCGAGGGATCGGCTTCGGCGATGAGTCCGAGCACGCGCGCCGTGAGGCCCGCGCCCGCCCCGTGTCCGCCCAGCGCCGTCGGCACGGTCAGCGACAGCAGGCCCGCCTCGAACAGATCCTTGAAATTCTGGAACGGAAAGCTGCGGTCGCGATCATGCGCCGGCGCGCGCTCGGCGAACACAGGCACCAGCCGCAGCGCGCGTGCGATCAGTTCGTCCTCATTCTCCGTGCCGGTCTGGCGTGGCGCGAGGCTCTCGATGACGGCTACCATGTCGCTTCCAACCCGAGGAGACCAAGAATCTGCCGGCGCAGATCGGCGAGATGCGGATCGCCGCGATGCCGCGGATACGGCCGGTCCACGACGATGTCGGCCTTGATGCGCGCCGGGCGGTCGCTCAGCACGATGACGCGATTGGCGAGCACCAGCGCCTCCTCGACGTCGTGGGTCACGAGCAGGGTCGTGAAGCCCTTGCGCTGCCACAGCGCCACCAGCTCGGCCTGCATCGCAATCCGGGTCAGAGAGTCGAGCTTGCCGAGCGGCTCGTCGAGCACCAGCACCTTGGGATCGTTGACCAGCGCCCGCGCCAGCGCGACGCGCTGCGCCATGCCGCCGGAGAGCTGATGCGGATAGGCGTTCCTGAAGTCGGTGAGGCCGACGAGATCGAGCGCGGCATCGACGCGATGGCGCTGCTTCTTGAGGATGCCCTGCGCTTCCAGGCCGAGCGCGACATTGTCCCAGACCGTGCGCCACGGAAACAGCGTCGGATCCTGGAACACGACGACGCGCGACGGATGCGGTCCCCTGATGCTGACCTCGTCCTCGCGCAAGCTGCCGCTGCGCGGCTTGTCGAGGCCGGCGATCAGCCGCAGCAGGGTCGACTTGCCGCAGCCGGACGGCCCGAGCAGCGCGACGAACTCGCCGGGCTCGACGATCAGGCTGACGTCGTCGAGCACCTTCAGCTCGGCGCCGTCGATGTCGAAGGCATGATCGACATGGGCGATGTCGATCGCAGCACCAGGAGCTTGCGCCCTGACGGCAACGGCTGCGGCTACCATTTGACGACATCCTTCTGCCAGACCAGCACGCGGTCACGGGTCTTGAACAGCAGGGTGATCGCGCCGGAGCACAGCAGCGACATCACCAAGAGCGCGGCATACATGTTGGAATAGGCGGCCCAGCCCTGCGCCCATTGCAGGTACCAGCCGAGCCCGGCCTTGACGCCGATCATCTCGGTGACGACGAGCACCGCGAACGAGGCGCCCAGGCCCATGAACAGGCCGACGAAGACATGCGGCAAGGCTGCGGGGATCGCGACCTTCAGCACCAGGAACCAGGGCCTGGCGCCGAGCGTGCGCGCGACATCGTAGTAAGCTGATGGCACGCTGGCGACGCCGGACCAGGTCAAGACCGTGACGGGGAAGCCGGTGGCGAGCGCGATGAGGAAGGTCGACGCGCTCCAGCTGGTCGGAAACGCGAAGAAGGCGATCGGCAGCCAGGCGGTCGCCGGCAGCGGCCCGATGAAGCGCAGCACCGGATGCACCCAATAGCCGATCCGCGTCGACCAGCCGATCGAGACCCCGGTGATGAAGCCGGTGGCCGCGCCGATCAGATAGCCGCCGAGCTGCAGCTTGATCGAGGCGATGACGCTGTCGAGCAGTTTCGGCAGATCGTCGGTGTAGACCTCGATGATCGCCTGCGGCGGCGGGAAGAACGGCAGCGGCAGCCAGGCGTATTTGGCGGTGGCGAGCTCCCACAGCGTCAGGAACACGCCGAGCGCGAGCAGCCAGGGGCTGCGCTTGCGCAAAGCCGAGCCCACACGGCCGAGCTGAGCGGCGGCGACGCTCACGACGAACACGAGCCCGGCGATCACGAACGCCGCGATCGCGAGATCCTTGGTGCGGGACCAGTCACCGACATCCTCGCGCACCAGACAGGCGGCCCCGAAAGCCGCCCAGGCGAGCGCTGCGGCAATGCCGGGCGCCACCTCGCGGAGCTTGTCGGCAAGCGCGCCGCTCCGCGCGCTGTCGCCCGGGGCGACCTCAGACAGCGAAAATGTCGACATAGATGCGCTCGGCGAATTTGCTGGTGTCGGTGCTCGGCTTGAAGACGGAGACGACCTTGAGGTCGTCGGCATAGGCCTTCAGCTCCTGCTTGAGCGGCTGACCATGCGGATGATGATGATGGGTGTGGTAGCGCACCATGCCTTCGAGATCGGCCAAGGTCGCCTGCTTCGGCGCATAGGGCTGGAACGACTTCGCCGCCTCGACCGGGTTCTGCGCGGTGAACATCGCGGCATCGAGCAGCGCCTGCGTGATCGCGCGGCCGACCTGCGGCTCCTCGCGCACCAGGCTGCCGCGTAGGCCGAGGATGCAGCAGACGCGGTTCTGATACTCGCCGTCGAGATTGGAGGCGACCTCGCGATAGGCGGGATCCTTGAGCCAGAGATAGGCGAGCGGATCGGACGCCAGGAACGCCTGCGTCTCGCCCTTGTCGGCGGCGACGTTGACGACCGCGCCCGGATAGACGCGCCAATCGACGTCCTTCACCGGATCGATGCCGAGCCGCGCCAGCTGGATCGAGAAGAAGTTCTTGTCGGGACCGCCGAGATCGCCGACCGCAACCGCCTTGCCCTTGAGATCGGCGAGCGTCTTGATGCCGGACTCCGTGCGCGCCAGCACCCGCATGCAGCCGCCATGCGTGCCCGCCGCGATCTTGACGTCAAAGCCCTGCTCCAGCGGCTTCAGCCAGCGCAGCGCCATGCCGAGCCCGGCGTCGCTCTTGCCGGTCGCGATGGCTTCCAGCAGCTGATCGGTGGAGCCGGAATAGTTGATCAGCTCGACGTCGAGATTATACTTCTTGAAGAAGCCCTGGTCGATCGCCACAGGCACCGGCGTCAGGCAGACCGCGCCGGCATTCCAGGACAGCTTCAGCTTGCGCGGCGCGCCGGTGAGAGCCGGCGCTTCAGCTGCCGTCCGGCAGATCGGAAACTGCGACAGATCGATCTCCGGGGCGGCCCGCAAGGACAAGGCCTGCGCGGCCAAGCCGCCGAATGGCGCCACCAAAGCGGCACCGGCACCCGCCTGAAGCAGTCGACGCCGGGTGACTGCGCCCGTGTTGTCCGTGTTGTCCATCGCCCTCTCCTGCCAACAAAGCTCCGCCGTTGCGCGGGCGTACAGCGCCCGCACTCCCCCGCGGAATGCGTTGATGTGTCGTTGAACCAGCGCTGTCGTCAGCGCCCCAATGATGAACGGATGATGCGTTCGCGACTGCACATCGTCAATGAAATGGATTTTCGAATGTGGCGCGGCGGCGAGCGATAATCTCCCCACCAAGCGAGCTTCGCAAAGCAATCAGTTCTTCCGCGCGTGTCGCGGGCGACATCATCCCACGCGACGGCCGGACTCGGCATTACCACGACCGAGATCGCGCTGCCGCTGCCGGACACGCGGAATCACCTCCTCAGCGAACCGCTTCATCTCGGCCTCGAACGGCTGGAACTGCAGCATGAACAGTTCGATGCCGGCGGCGTGGAAGTCGACGATGCGATCCGCCACCTCCTCGTAGCTGCCGACCAGCCCGGCGGCCGTGCCGCCATTGCTGCCGACGCGCGCGCTCTTCTGCATGGTCTGCATCATCACGACCTTGGGATCGGTGTTCGCCTTCTGAAGCGCCTTCATCGGCGCGTCCTTCTCGGCGAGACGCAGCAGCCGCTGATGCGCCGCCTCGGCCTCTTCGGCGCTCGGCCGCGCGATCACGAAGGCCGAGAGGCCGAAGCGGAGCGGCAGCGCCGCGCCCCTCGGCCGCGCCGCGACGTCACGAATCAAGCAGGCGACGTCATCGAGTGGCTGGCCGTTGATGAACCAGACATCGCCGTGATCGGCGACCAGCGCACGCGCCGGTTCCGATTCTCCACCGACATAGATCCGCGGCCTTGCGCGATAGAGATCCTTCGGCCGCAGCGCGTAGTCCTGCACGTCGAAATAGCGGCCCTTGTGCGTCAGGCGCTCGCCCTGCAGCAGCCGCGACACCACATCGATCCATTCGCGACCATAGGCGTAGCGCTCATCGTGCTCGGCGAAGCCGATGCCGGCGCGCTCCAGCTCGGGCCTGTTCCAGGCGTTGACGAGATTGATCGCGAACCGCCCGCGGCTGATGTTCTCGATGCCGAGCGCCATCTTGGCGAGCACCACGGGATGATACAGATAAGGCTTGATCGCGGTGATGATCTCGATCCGGCTGGTCAATGCCGCAAGTGCAGCCGCCGCGCTCCAGGCCTCGAGCTGGTCGAGATCCTCCTGATGCGGATTGATGGTGTGCTGGGCGACCAGCGTCGAATCGAAGCCCAGCGCCTCGGCCTGCAGCACGAGATCGCGATTGCGCTCCCAGGAGGCATCATAGGGCTCTTCCGGATCCTGATGCGCGGCCCGCGGGCCATGCACCAGAGCCCAAATGCCGAAACGAAGCGGATGTGTCATGGCGAGCCTCACGATCTCAGCGTCACGCTTCGCCGTCTCGACGATGCGTTTTCATAGCTGCACGTACTAACAAATCCCGAAAAGAACTTCTTGCCGCTTTTGGCCCGCGCGAGAAATCGAAAACCTCCGATCGCAACGACAATTGGAAAACGGCTCTATTTCGATCGGCCATGTTTCGTGGGACAGTTTGCCAGCGCGAAACGACGCTGTGTCACGCGGCCGCCCGCGCGCATCCGATCTACTTACTCTGCCGCGCGATCGCGACCGGCGGAAGCATGACATCGCGAGGACGACGTACTCTTGAGCAATCTCGAACAAGCTGCCGGGACGATCGAGCTGCCGCAGACCACCCGTGGCGCGCGCCCCGGCACCGGACGACACCGCGCGCTGAGCCCGCTGACGCTGCAGGCTTTGTCGTGGCTCGCCCCGGTCCTGCTGATCGTGATCTGGGAAGCGGCGGCGCAGGGTGGCTATCTGTCGCCACAGGTCCTGCCGGCGCCCAGCAAGGTCATCCGCACCGCCTTCAAGCTGACCACACAGGGCACCCTGCTCAACGATCTCGGCGTCAGCCTGCTGCGCGCCGCTGCCGGCTTTGCGATCGGCGGCGCCGTCGGTTTCGCGCTTGGCATTCTCGTCGGCTTCTCATCGGTAGCCGAGGCGCTGATCGACCGCAGCATCCAGATGATCCGCGCGATCCCGTTCCTGGCCGTGCTGCCGCTGGTGATCGTGTGGCTCGGCGTCGGCGAGGCCGAGAAGGTGTTTCTCGTCGCGCTCGGCGTGACCTTCCCGATCTACATCAACACCACGCTCGGCATCCGTCAGGTCGATCCCAAGCTGCTCGAGCTTGGCCGGGTGCAGGCGCTGTCGACCCTGCAGCTGATCCGCCGCATCATCCTGCCCGGCGCCCTGCCTTCGATCCTCACCGGTGTGCGCTATGCGCTGGCGACTGCCTGGCTCGCGCTCGTCGTCGCCGAGACCATCGGCGCGCAATCCGGCCTCGGCTTTCTCGCGATGGACGCCCGCGAATTCCTACGCACCGATGTGATCGTGCTGACGATCGTGATCTACGCTCTGATCGGCGTCGGCGCCGACCTGATCGCGCGCTGGCTGGAGCGGCGCCTGCTCGCCTGGCACCCCAACTATGGAGCTGTGCGATGACGGTCCAGTTCGCGCCGCCGCTGCAGGCCGCCACCGCGCCTGCGGTGATCGTCAACGGCCTGCGCCGCGCCTATAGCGAGCGCACCGTGATCGAGGGCCTCGATCTGCGCATCGAGCGCGGTGAGTTCGTCGCGCTGCTCGGCGAAAGCGGCTGCGGAAAGACCACCTTGCTGCGCGCTCTGGCCGGGCTTGACCCCGTTCAGGGCGGCCGGATCATCGCGCCGAAGCGACCTGCCGTGGTGTTTCAGGAGCACCGCCTGCTGCCGTGGGACAGCCTCTGGCGCAACGTCGCGCTCGGTCTCGACGTGCCCGATGCGCGGCAACGCGCGGCGGCCGCGCTCGCCGAGGTCGGCCTCGGCGACCGCCTCGACGACTGGCCGCGCAATCTCTCCGGCGGCCAGGCGCAGCGCGTCGCGCTCGCCCGCGCTCTGGTGCAGCAGCCCGAGCTGCTGCTGCTCGACGAACCATTTGCCGCGCTCGATGCGCTGACCCGCATCCGCATGCATGCGCTGGTGCGCGAGCTCGTTGCCACTCATCGCCCGGGCGTGCTGCTGGTCACCCACGATGTCGACGAGGCGATCGCGCTCGCCGACCGCATTCTGGTGATGCGCGACGGCCGGATCGCCTACGAGCACCGTGCCGCCGACGGCGGCGAGGTCGCGCGCGGCGACCTGCTGGCCGAGCTCGGCGTGCTCAAGCCCTCCCTTCACACCTGATTGCCGCAAGGATCGACCATGTCTTCGGATGACCTCTCCCGCCGCCATTTCCTCGGCACTGCCGCGTTCGGCATTGGCGCGCTCGCCGGCCTCACGCTGACCGATGACGCCTGGTCGGCGCCCGGCCGCGTCACTGACACGGTGCGGCTGACCTGGGGGCTCGCCGGCCTGAACAACATCGCCAAGGAGCGCGGCGAGTTCGAGAAGCTGCTCGCCAAGGACGGCATCAAGGTGGAGTGGCTCGGGCCGTTCCCGAACCACGCGCCGACCCTGCAGGCCGTGACCGGCGGCACCGCCGATTTCTCCTTCGGCGGCTCGACGACGCCGGCGCTGGCCGCGATCATCGCCGGCTCGCCGCTGGTGTTCACCCAATTTGTCGTCTACGAGCCGCGCACCACCGCGATCATCGCGCGCGACGATTCCGGTATCAACAAGGTCGAGGACCTCGTCGGCAAGTCGGTCGCGGTGAACCGCTCCGGTCTCGGCGAATTCCTGCTGGTCGCCGCGCTCGAGAAGCACAAGGTCGACCGCTCCAAGGTCAAGTTCGTCTACCTCAACCCGCCGGATGCCGCGCCGGCGCTGGCCTCCGGCAAGGTCGATGCCTGGTCGATGTGGAGCCCGGGCGTCGACATCGCCCGGCTCGACTACAAGGCGCACGACATCTTCCTGGAAGGCCGCGATCTCGAATTCCAGATCGACTACACGTCCTATCTGACGACCCGCAAATTCGCGACCGAGAACCCGGCTTTGGTCCGTGCCGTCAACGACGCGTTCCGCGCCGAAGGCAAGTGGATTTCGGAGAACAGCAAAGAGGCAGAATACATCGCCCAGAAGGCCGGCAAATACAGCGACCAGGTGCGCGATCAGTTCATCGCGATGAACCGCAAGTACCGCTATTTCTCGGTCAACGACAAGCAGTTCGTCACCGACCTGCAGAAAGCGGCCGACTGGCTGGCCGAGCGCAAGGTGCTGCCCGAGCCGGTCAAGGTCGCCGATCATCTCGCCCCAATCGAAGACGCGGCGCCGCAGCGCTGACACCGATCGTTCCCATTCAATCGCCTGGACTCGTCATGAACAAGCCGGTCTCGACCAAGACTCTCATCGCCGACAGCTCGCTGCCCTTGGCAGCGGAGACGCTCGATCAGCTGCTCGCCGCCATTGCCGATGGCGAGTCGGAGCGGGAGCGCGAGCGCATCCTGCCGCACCAGCAGATCGCCTTGATCAAGCAGGCGCGGCTCGGCGCGCTCCGCCTTCCCGTGGCCGCCGGCGGTGCCGGCAGTACGATCCGCGGCCTGTTCGAGATCGTGATCCGGCTCGCCGAGGCCGACGCCAACGTCGCGCACATCCTGCGCAATCATTTCAGCGTGGTCGAGCGTCTGGTCCGCATTCCCCGTGACGACCAGGCGCGGGAGTGGCAGCAGCGCATCGCAGCCGGTGCGATCATCGGCCTCGCCACCACCGAGCTCGACAGTCCGCAGGTCGGCAACATCACGCCGAACACGACCTTCACCCCCGACGGCGACGACTATCTGCTGAACGGGACCAAGTACTACAGCACCGGCACGCTGTATTCCGATCTCGTCCTGGTGCGCGCGGCTGATCCCAGCGGGCGTCCCGGCGCGACCATCCTGCCGCTCGATCGCGCCGGCATCGAGCTGATCGACGACTGGGACGGCATGGGCCAGCGGCTGACCGCGACCGGCACCACGCATTTCCGCAACGTCCGGGTCAAGCGGCAGGAGATCGTGTTCGATGCGCCTGATATCGGCTATGGCGTGCCCTACTCCAATACGTTCGCGCAGCTGTTCCTGACCGCGGCCGTGGCCGGCATCAGCCGCGCGGCCTTGCGCGACGCCATCGCGCTGGTCCGCTCGCGCAAGCGCACCTTCTACTACGCGCCGCATGAGAAGCCGACCGAAGATCCGCTGCTGCAACAGACCATCGGCCAGATCGCAGCGTCCGCGCACGCCGCCGAAACGGTGGTGCTCGTCGCCGCCGAGGCGCTCGACGCCGCCACCGAAGCGTTCGATGCGGGCCGCGCCGACGCCGAGGCCCTGGCGCATCGCGCCGCACTGCTGTCGGCTCAGGCGAAGATCGTCGCGGACGACGCGGCCATCCGCAATGGCGGGCTGATCTTCGACGTCGGCGGCGCGTCGTCGACCAAGAAGGCCACCAATTTCGACCGGCACTGGCGCAATGCGCGCACGCTGTCGTCGCATAATCCGGTCACCTATAAGGAGCGGGCGATCGGGCAGTATCTGATCAACGGCACACCGCTTCCCGCGAAGGGGTTCTTCTGACCGGCAGGCGCAGCCCCCTGAAGGAGGCGACGGATGAGCAAGCATGGACTGCATCTCCTGACGGCGTCCACTCCCCCGCACTTCTACTCGGCGCTGCGCCGCGTCGCCTCCGGCGTCAGCATCGTGACCGCCGGCCGCGGCGACGACATCACCGGCGTGACCACGGCGTCTCTGGTCTCGCTCTCGGTCGAGCCGCCGCGGCTGATGATCAATCTCGGCCGGCAATCGTCGGCCGTTCCCCTGATCGTCCGCAACGGCTGGTTCGGGATCAACGTCCTCAGCTCCGATCAGCTCGTGCTCGCCGATCGCTTCAGCAGTCCGCATCTCGCCGGGCGGCAGAAGTTCGAGGGCATCGATTGGTCGCGCCACGCGACCGGCGTTCCGCTGTTGCAGCATGCGCAGGCGGCGATCGCCTGCGAGGTCGACGAGATCATCGAGCGCTACGACCATGCGATCATCGTCGGTCGTCCCGACACGATCGAGCTTGCGCCACGGCTGTCGAGCCTGCTGTACTGGAACGAGCAGTATGTCGAGGTCGACCGCAATGCCGACCTCGATCTGCTGGCGGAAGTCGGCGTGCCGCCGGCGCATGTGCGGTGATAGCGCATCACGGGGGAGACGGCATGAGACATCGTCCTGTGGCGGGCTCCGGCACCGAGGCACCTGCCCCGGCGGGCGAACGCTGGGGCCTCGATCGGCTGGTGGCGGAGCTGCGCGTCTCGCGCGAGGAGACCCACAGCATCCGCAAGGACGGCACGATCCACCGGCCGCCGTCGCGCGAGAAGCTGGCGCAGGTCGTCTCCGCACTGACGGAGGCGCTGTTTCCGCGCCACTATGGCCAGTACGACCTCGATAGCGAGAACATCGACTATTTCGTCGGCCACCGGCTCAGCGTCGGCCTCGACCTGCTCTCCGACCAGATCCACCGCGCCGCGCTGTTTGTCGGCGACGAGTTGATCCCCGGCTTCCGTCAGCCCGAGGCCATCGAACTCACGCGCAGCTTCGCGAAGGAGTTGCCCGCGCTGCGCGGCATCCTGATCAGCGATTTGCGCGCGGCCTTCGTCGGCGACCCCGCCGCCAAGAGCTTTCCGGAAATCCTGATCGGCTATCCCGGCATGACGGCGATCATCCATCACCGCCTCGCCCACCTTCTCTACGGTCTCGGTGCCCGCCTGGTGTCGCGGCTGATCGCCGAGATCGCCCATACCGCCACCGGCATCGACATTCATCCGGGGGCGCAGATCGGCTCCGGCTTCTTCATCGACCACGGCACCGGCGTCGTGATCGGCGAAACGGCCGTGATCGGCGACAATGTCCGGATCTACCAGGCGGTCACATTGGGCGCCCGTCACTTCCCGACCGAGGAGGACGGCACGCTGATCAAGGGCGACGCGCGCCATCCGATCGTCGAGGATGACGTCGTCATCTATGCCGGCGCCACCATCCTCGGCCGTATCACGATCGGCCAGGGATCGACGATCGGCGGCAATGTCTGGCTGACGCACGACGTCCCGCCCAACAGCGTCGTCACCCAGGCCACGCTCCGCAACAAGGTCGGCGGACCGAACCTGCAGACCTCCTGAGCCGGCGCGGAATCTGCCGGGGATCGGCGATCGAAATGGAGATCCCCGCTTGCTGATGAGCACGACGGATTCATGCTCGCGCCGCAGACAACAATGCAAATCCATTTCATCGACAGCATCGTCCTCCAAAAGCTAGATTTTCGCATTCGCGCGGCCGGCATCAGCGATGCCGGGATGTTCGCGCTTCGACGGATGCCGTGATGTTCGACCCTCTCGCCATGATCAGCCTGTACCAGGATCCGCCCACGGGTTGCAGCGATGCGCCCCGCGACAGCGCCCGCGCCGAGATGAGGCCGCTGCTTCGCGAGCTCCACCAGCGCGGTCGCGATCTCGGCGTCGGCATCAGCCGCGCTGCCGTCGAGCTCGCGCGGCGCCTGCGGTGGCCGCAACCGCCGAGCCGCATCGTTGCCGATACACCGCGATAGCCGAACTCTCCAGCCATCGTTTCGCGTCCCTCCGACAATCCAGCCCACGAGCGCCCCATGAGCCAGCGTCGTCAACTGAACCTCAATCTCTTCATCTATCCGGGCGGCCATCACGAGGCGGCGTGGCGCTACAAGGGGTCGTCCGCCAGCCGTGCGCTCGACATCGGCTATTACCAGCAGCTGGCGCGAACGGCGGAGCATGCCAAGTTCGACGCGATCTTCTTCGCCGATGGTCCGGCGCTGGCCGACAATGTACGTTACGCGCAGCGCTTCCGCTTCGAGCCGATCACCTGGCTGTCGGCAATCGCCGCCGCCACCAGCCATATCGGCCTGATCGGCACGGCATCCACGACCTATCACGAGCCCTATAATCTCGCCCGCCTGTTCGCCTCGCTCGATCATCTGAGCGGCGGCCGCGCCGGCTGGAACATCGTCACCACCAGCGCGGTGCAGGCCGCACAGAATTTCGGCCTGCCGGAGCATCCCCCGCACCACGAGCGCTACGAGCGCGCCAAGGAGTTCCTCGACGTCGTCACCGCGCTGTGGGACAGCTGGGAGGACGACGCCGTCGTCAATGATCCGGCGTCCGGCATCTTTGCCGACACCGACAAGGTCCATCCGCTCAATCATGTCGGCAAGTATTTTCGCGTCCGCGGGCCGCTGAACGTGCCGCGCTCGCCGCAAGGCCGGCCGGTCTACGTCCAGGCCGGCTCGTCCGAGGACGGTCGCGCCTTCGCGGCGCGCTTTGCGGAGGCCATCTTCACGGCACACCAGACGCTCGCCAGCGCGCAGGAGTTCTATGCCGACATCAAGCGCCAAGCGCGCGCGCTCGACCGCAATCCCGATCACGTCAAGATCCTGCCCGGCATCAGCCCGTTCATCGGCTCGACGCAGGCCGAGGCCGACCGGCTGCAGGAGGAGTTCAACGATCTGATCCAGCCGGAATACTCGCTGGTGCAGCTGCGCCAGATGCTCGGGCTCGACCTCTCCGGCTTCGATCTCGACGGGCCGTTCCCGCGCCATCTGATCGAGACCGACGGCGCGCGCGGCGTTGCCAGCCGCTTCAAGCTCGTCGTCGACATCGTCGACCGCGAGAAGCCGACGATCCGCCAGCTCATCCAGCGCCTCGCCGGCGCCCGCGGGCACTGGGTGATCGCCGGCACGCCGGAGAAGATCGCCGACAACATCCAGGCCTGGTTCGAGAACGGCGCTGCGGACGGCTTCAACGTCATGCCACCCTGGTTGCCCGGCGGCTTCGACCTGTTCGCCGAGCACGTCGTGCCGCTCCTTCGCAAGCGCGGCCTGTTCCGCACCGAGTACACCGGCACGACCTTGCGCGAGCACTACGGGCTGGACCGACCCGCCAGTCTCTACAGCCATCCGGTCCAGGCGATCGCCTGAGCTTCTTTTCATGGACGGCGCGGAACACCAACAGGCGCCCGCGCCGCCTTTCGTTTGGTTCAAGTCTTTATCAAGCCTTGGAAGTCACATGCATCACATCACCAGATCGCAATTCATCGGCCTGCTCGCCGCCTCTGTCCTCTCGATCGTCTCGGTCAGCAGCGCATGGGCGCAAGGACCTGAGAAGAAGGAGCTGAAGGTCGGCTTCGTGCCCGGCCCCTACATCGACGAGTTCAAGATCGGCGTCGCGCCCGAATTGCAGAAGAAGGGTTACCAGATCCGTTACGTCGAGTTTTCGACCGGCCTTGAAGCCAACAATGCCGTGTTCAAAAGCGAGATCGACGCCAATGTGATGCAGCACACGATCTTCCTGAACTCCTACAATGAGCGGCAGAGCACCGACCTCACCGGCATCGTGCACGTACCGACGCCGCCGATGGGGATCTATTCCAAGAAGCATCCGCTCGGCACCAAGATCGGCCAGGGTGCCAAGATCGCGGTCCCCAACGATCCGGTCAATTTGCAGCGCGCACTATGGATCCTGCGCGATCTCGACCTGATCGAGATCCGCGACTCCAAGCCGATCGACGTCACCGAGCTCGACGTCATCAAGAATCCCGGCGGCATCAAGATCGTCCCGCTCGAGGCGGCGCAGGCGCCGCGCGCGCTCGACGACGTCGACTTCGCCGCCATCCAGGGCAATTTCGCGATCTTCAGCGGCCTGAAGCTGACCAACGCCTTCGCGCTGGAGAAGATGACGACGCCCTACATCAACGTCGTCGCGGTCAAGCGCGGCAATGCCGAGACCGCCTGGGCCAAGGACATCGTGGACGGCTACAAGTCACCGGGCTTCAAGGCCGCCATCCTCGCCGACCGCTTCTATGACGGCTTCACCCTGCCCGACTACATGAAGTGATCGATGACGGCGGCCCGTCCCGGCCGCCGTCAACATCTACCGCCCGCAGCTACTTCAATCCGAAGCCGAGCGCGCGCAGCGCCTCAGCCAGTTTGTCGCGGCCGTTGAGCGCCTTCGCCGAACCGAGCCGGTTGAGCACCGTGTCCCGCCAGCCGACCGGCGCCACGCCCTGGCTGGTCTGGAACGCGCGCAGGGTCTCGTCATAGGCGGCGATGCCGTGGATCTCATCGGTCGGCGCATAGCGCTCGCGATGCAGAACCACGCTCTGGCGCAGCCGCGGCTTGACGTCCTCGCCAGCCGCGAGATCGGCATAGCCGATGCAGAGGCCGAACACGGCGAGCACGCTCGGCGGCAGGCCGAGCTCCTCAGCCACCGCCTGCGGCCGGTTGCGGATCGCGCCAATATAGACCGAGCCGAGGCCGAGCGCCTCGAGCGCGACGACCGCATTCTGCGCAGCGAGAGCTGCGTCGATGATCGCGACGAACAGCGTCTCCAGGAAATGGATGCCGTCATCGGGGCGCCCTTCCCGCCGCGCCAGCCGCTCGGCCCGCGACAGATCGGCGAGCCAGACCAGGAACAGGGGCGCCTCGCGGACGTGCTTCTGGTTGCCCACGAATTCCGACAGGCGCTGCTTGCGCGCGGGGTCCTCGACCGCGACGACGCTCCAGGTCTGCAGGTTCGACGACGACGCCGCCGACTGCGCCGCGGCCACCAGCGTTTCCACGGTGTGCGGCGGCACCGGATCGGGGCGGTAGCTACGGATCGAGCGGTGCGCCAGCAGTTGGCCGAGGATGTCGTCGGCGCCGGAAGTGATGGCGGGGATATCAGCGCCGTAGCGCTTGCGCAGCGCCGCGGTGATGTCGTCGCTCGGAGTGATCGGTGCCCTCGTTTCGATGATCGTCATTGCCTCAGTCCCCATGCCGGCCCGTACGCCATTGTCAGGCCGCTGTTCGATAGTTGCGTGCGCGTCGGCGCCTAGCAAAGCCGACCCGGAGGACGACGACAATCCCCCGACAAATCATGCGTGCGATGTCGAAAGGCTCCGCTACTCCGCCGCCTGCGCCGCGGTGGGATCAATCACCGGTTTGCGCAAACCCGCCTGCTCCATCAGCGGCAGTACGCGGCGGCCGAAGACATCGAGATCCAGCTTGAAGTCGTAGAACGACAGCTGCAGACCGTCGACGCCGGCCTTCTTGAGCTGCACGAACTGCTCGACAACCTGCTCGGGCGTGCCGATCACCTCGATGTTGCCGCCGATCGCGCGGCGCTTCGGCGCATCGACGCCGATACGGCCGCGCCAGGCATGGGCGTCGCTGTCCAGCCGATGGAAGTCGCCGACCGGGTCGGCGTGGGCGACGATGGCGTCGTGATAGGCCCAGGTCTCGCGCTCGGTCTCGCGGCAGATCACCATCGGATTGAGCAGGGTGCGCACCTCGCGGCCGATGTCGAGCGCCGCCTGGTTGACCCGCGCCGTATGCGCGGGCAGCGCGGGGATCGCGCTCTCGAAGCTCGAGCCGGCGGGGCTGGTGATGAAGACGATGTCGGAATAGCGCGCGGCAAAAGCGATACCGGCGTCCGAGCCGGTGGCGTTGACCAGCACCGGCCGGCCGAAGCGCGGCTTCGGCGTCACGAAGGCGCCGTTGAGCTTCCAGGACGACTGGCCGGAGAACGAGTAGTTCTCGCTGTCGCCCCACAGCCGCTGCAACACTTCGAGAAACTCGGCCGCGAGCTCGTAGCGGCGGTCGTGATCGATCCGGCTCCAGCCGAAAGCCTCGTGCTCGGCGGCACGATGGCCGGTGACGACATTGATGCCCCAGCGGCCATTGGAAATGTGGTCGAGCGTCGCGCCATATTTGGCCAGGTGCAGCGGATGCATGGGACCGTACAGCACATGGATCGTCGAGATCAGGATGATCCGCCGGGTCAGGCTCGTCAGCGCGGCCGTGGTCATGAAGGAGTCGAGCGCCTCGCCCGTGAACACGCCGCCATAACCGCCCTTCGGCAGCCATTGCGACAGCGCGAACACGAGATCGAAGCCGAGATTCTCAGCAGTCAGCACCAGGTCGCGGTTGTAGTCGAAATGCCATGACGTGGTGCGCGGCAAGGTCGAGGCGCTCCAGCCGCCGGCCTGGATCGGCAGGAACAGGCCGAGCAGCAGCGGCTGTTGCAGCGCTTGCGACAGCGGGCTGTCGGGCCGGTCGGCGGGTCCCGGAAAACCGTCGAGACCGACGAGGGCGCCCGGCCGGTGGGTGATGATGGTCATGCTGTCCTCTTATCGTCCGTCTCGGCTGCGCGCGCGGCCTCGCCGGCGCGGCGGAACACTGTTTCCATCAACCATTGCTCGTTGGGAAACTGGCCGGCCCATTCGTCCCAGCCGGAATGCTGGCGATATTGACCGAGACGCCCCGAGGCCAATGCCTCGTCCGGCGTGATCGCGACGCGGCGGTCGCAATCCGGCGCGACATAGATCGCATCGGCGCGGCAATACAGCTCGCACATGAAGCAGGTCTGGCAATCCTCGACCCGTGCCAGCAAGGGCGGTCCCGACGCCGCGCGGTCGAGCACGTTGGTGGGACACACGTCGACGCAGGCGCCGCAATCCGTGCAGCGATCGGCAAGGATGAGCTCGATCATGACGCCTCTTCCAGCGCGATCGGAGCGTCAAGCGCGTGGACCGTATCGGCTGCGATCTCGACGCGATCGAGGCCACGGCTGACGAGCCGCACCGCCAAGCTTGGGTCGAGGCCGGGATGATCGATCCTGCGATGCAGGCCCCTGCTCTCGGTCCGGCGGCGCGCGGTCGCGACCGACCAGCGTGCCGTGGCGACCAGTGCCGCCGTCTCGCGCGAGCGCATGACATCGCCACCCGCATGGTCGGAGATTTCGCGCCAGAGCCCGTCGAGCGCGCGCTGCGACGCTGCCAGCGTCGACTCCTTGCGGAACAGGGTCTTGTCGAAGGGATGCATCTCGGCGCGGACGCCGGCCCTGATCGTGTCGTGATCGAGCGCACGGATCCGCAAGTGCGGCCGCAGGCCGGCCTGCCCGAGCGGCGTCAAGGTCGAGGCCTTCGCTCCGATGCTGCGCGCCAGCCGCGCGGCGGCCTGCCCCGCGCGGACGCCGGAGGTCAGCGCCCAGGCCGAATTGATGTTGCCGCCGCCGGAGATCGCACCGGCCACCTTCTCGCGCGAGGCATTGTCGCCGGCGACGAACAGCCCCGGCACCGACGTGCGGCCATCGACATCGTCGACCCTGACGCCACCGAGCCCGCGGATGGTGCCGTCATTGTGCAGCGTGACCTCAAAGCGATCGCGCCAGGGATCGATGCCCCAGCGGTCGAACACCAGCGGCACGTTCGGCGAGATCGTATGCAGCCGGGCCTTGATGTCGTCGGGCAGCCGATGCAGCGAGCAGAACACGGGACCCGCGAGCAACGCTCTCGCCAGCCCGATCGTCTGCTGCGGTCCGAACGGCAGATCGAGCTCGCGGCCATCAGTGTCGTAATAGGTCGCGAACGCATAGGCCATGCTGCGCGTCATCGTCGAATGCGCCGGCGCGATCGTGTAGGCCGCGGTGAACTCCATGCCCGAGAGCTCGGCGCCCGCCTCCGCCGCGAGCAGATAGCCGTCGCCGGTGTTGGTGCGCGATCCCAGCAGATGCGACAGGAAGCTGGTGCCGCCTGCGGCGAGCACGGTCGCGCCTGCGGCGATCTCATAGGTCCCATCGCCGTCCTGCCGGCGAAGGCCTCGCGCGCCGCCGATCGTGCCGTCGCCGCGCGCCAGCAGTTCCAGCACCGGCGAATGGTCGAGGATGGTGACGCCACTCTCCCGCGCGAGGGTGCGCAGCGCCCGCATGTATTCGGGGCCACGAACGGCGCGATAATTGGTCTCTCCGTTGTCATCGATGCCGAACGCATAGTGGCTCGCGAGCGTCGGCAGCGTGCGCCAGGTCTCGTCGATGATCGCATGCATCCATGCGGCCTCGCCGAGACCAAGCCCGGCGGCGACACGCTGGCTGACGGCGTGCACGCGCGCATCAGGCGGCACCCACCAGTGGCCCGGGCCTGCCGCGGCCGTGACGCCGCTGGTGCCGCAATAGCCCTTGTCGACGAGGATCACCCGCGCGCCGGTACGCGCGGCTGAGACCGCGGCCCAGGCGCCGGCCATGCCGCCGCCGATCGCAAGCACATCAGCGCTGAGCGAAAGTGGATCAGTCACAGCAGCCGTCACGAGGCGATCCGACGCGTCACCCGCAAGGCGCGCGCTCCCATTGGTCCTGTCAGCATCGCACGCGCAATCATGGTCCCAACTCCGCAGCCCTGCGCGCAAACGACGCACATCCGCTGATATGGTCATCCAGTGCGCTGCCGCTGGCAATTTCAGAATTGCGCAATTTTCGAACGCTCTGTTCTCGCCGCGATCCGTGATTGGAGAAGAATTCGGTCGAGCGTTCCCCGCTGCCGCAGGCGTCCCGTGTGCGAGTGGGCGCGTATGATAATTCTCATGCGCCAACGCTTACGACGACACACTCGGAACAACAATCTGTACTTCCTTGGAATAAGCTCGATCGGAAAAAGCCGACAAGTAGAATATTCGTCTTTCCGAATCCGGCGGCTTTTTTACGTGCTAGATTATGAACGTTACGCATCGTCGCCGCGCGAGAGAAAAGGCATCTTTGCATGAGCCGTTTTCCGGAACGACACATCATCATCGTCGGCGGCGGCGCATCCGGCGTTCTTCTGGCCTATCAGCTGCTGCAGCGCCCGGACTCCGATATCCGCGTCACCCTGATCGAGAAGCGTTCGGAGGTCGGCCGCGGGCTCGCATATCACACCGGCAATGCCGACCATTTGCTCAACGTGCGCGCCGCCAACATGAGCGCGCTGCCGGATGATCCCGACCATTTCTGGCGCTGGCTGTCGACCCATGAGCACGGCCTTCAGCTCTGTCCCGATCCGTTCTGCTTCGTCCCGCGCCGCCTTTATGGCGACTACATCGCCAGCCTGATCGCGCCGTTCCTCGCGACCGAGAACGGTGCGCGGCGGCTCGCCATTATTCAGGGCGAATGCGTGGCCGTCAGCGAAGGTGGCAGCGGCGTCACCGTCAGCCTCGCCGACGGCACGCGCCGGCTCGGCGATGTCGCGGTGTTCGCCACGGGCCACGACGCCGCGATCCCGCGCTCGGCCTGGCATGCCGATCCCTGGATCAACCCGTCCGTTCCCGGCTTCAGCCGCGACTCGGCGGTACTCATTCTCGGCGCCGGCTTGACGATGGCGGACTACGTGCTGTCGCTGTTGCGCGAGGGCCATCGCGGCCCGATCGTCGCCATCTCGCGCCGCGGCCTGATGGCCAGGGGACATCGCCGCATCGCGCCCTGCAGGATCAGCGAGGACGAGGTTCCGTTCGGTGCGTGCGGCAGCGTTGTGCTGCGCTGGTTCCGGCAACGGATTGCCGATCACATCACCGAGGGCGGCGACTGGCGCGCCGTCATCGATGCCGTGAGGCCGTTCAGCCACCGCCTCTGGCAGGAATTGCCACAGGCATCCAAGCGCAGCTTCCTGGAGCATGCGCGGGCGTGGTGGGACGTGCATCGCCACCGCATGGCGCCCGAGGTCGAGGAGCGGATCGCGCGGGCGATCGCGGACGGACAGCTCCGCATCGCCGCCGCCAAGCTCGTCAAGATCGACGGTGGCACGCAAGGTGCCCGCGCGCATTATCGCCGGCGCGGCCGCAGCGAGGTCGAGACGCTCGAGGTCGGCGCCGTCATCGACTGCACGGGCATCGTCAAGGATCCCCGTGCCACCGCCAATCCGGCGGTCCGCAGCCTGTTCGACCAAGGGCTCGCGCGCTGCGACGCCTTGCGGATTGGCATCGAGGTCACGGCCGATTGCGCCATCGTCGGCGCCGATGGCACGCCATCGCAGCGGCTGTTCGCGATCGGCCCGCTGACGCGCGCCGCGTTCTGGGAGATCATCGCGATCCCCGACATCCGCAGCCAATGCGCCGATCTGGCGCACCGGCTGTTGCAGGCCCGCCCGATCGCCGTGCCGCCGGTCGACGCGCCGGCCTTGGCTGCGGCTCCCGATCACCAGGTCGCGATGTAGGTGCCCTTGAAGCGGGTGTCGAGGAACGCCTTCACCGGCTCGGAGTGGTAGGCCTCGATCAGCTGCTTCACCCAGGGCTTGTCCTTGTCCTCCTCGCGCACCGCGAGGATGTTGACCCAGGGCCCCTCGGCATTCTCGCGCGCGATCGCGTCCTTGGCGGGATTGAGCCCGGCCTGGACGGCGTAGTTGTTGTTGATCGAGACGAGGTCGACGTCGGCGAGCGCGCGCGGCAGCTGCGCAGCGTCGAGCTCGACGAATTTCAGCTTTTTGGGATTGTCGGTGATGTCGGCGACGGTCGCGGCGACGTTGCTCGGATCCTTCAGCTTGATCACGCCATGCAGCGCCAGGATCATCAGTCCGCGCGCGCCGTTCGACGGATCATTGGCTATCGCGACCTTGGCCCCCTCCGGAAGCTCGGCGAGCGTCTTGTACTTCTGCGAATAGACGCCCTGCGGCGAGGCGATGGTGGTGGCGACCTTGACGATCTTCCAGCCGGTCTTGGAGATCTGGTTCTTCAGATAGGGCTCGTGCTGGAACGAGTTCGCCTCGAGATCCTTCAGCGCAAGCGCCTGGTTCGGAATCACGTAGTCGGTGAACTCGACGACCTTGATGTCGAGCCCGCGCTCGGCCGCGACCTTCTTCACGACATCGATGATCTCGGCATGCGGGCCAGCGGTGACACCGACACGGATGGTTTCGGCATGCGCGGGAAGCGCGACGGACAGCAAGGCGGCAAGCGCAATAACGGTACGGTACATTCAAGTCTCCAACCAAACAAAACAGTTCCGCTGGTGACTAGCCCTGGCGCCGCAGAGGATCAATCGCAGCTGCGAACAAAGCAATGGACGCGCTCTCGAGTTTGATGTTCGTGTACAAATGTTCTTTATTCCTCGCCTTCCCCGAAGGATTTATCCTCCTCCTTGTAGCCCGGATGAGCGAAGCGACATCCAGGGTCACATGAGCTGTTGAGGAGAACCCGCATGTCGCTGGCGCTCATGCGGGCTACGGCGCTAAACTCAGTTGAACAGATCCGGCTCTTGCGCGGTGATCCAGTCCCACAGCGGCTGGAAGCTGAAATAGCCGCCCTTGTGGGTGCCGACCTGCCCCGACGTGTGCTTCGCGATCTCGTGCGGGATCGGCTTCGTCGGCCCCGCGGCCTCAGCCAGCAATTGCGTCCGCGCGGCATTGTCCATCGCGATGTACCACCAGGCCGTCGCCTCGATGGTCGGGCCGACCGTCAGCAGGCCATGGTTCTGGAGGATCGCAGCCTTCTTGGTGCCGAGCGCCGCCGCGATCTTCTTGCCCTCCTCGGCGTCGAGCACGACGCCGGTGAACGGGTCGAACAGCACATGATCGTCGTAGAAGGCGCAGGAATCCTGGGTCAGCGGATCGAGCAGCTTGCCCAGCGCGGAGAACGCCTTGCCATAGGTCGAATGGGTATGCGCGGCGGCGATCACCTGCGGATGCGCGGCGTGGATGGCGGAGTGAATGACGAAGCCGGCCTGGTTGATTGGCTTGTTGCCGATCAGGATGTTGCCGTCGTGGTCGACGAGCTGCAGGTCGGAGACCTTGATCTGGCTGAAATGCGTCGACAGCGGATTGATCCAGAACCGGTCCGGGAATTCCGGATCACGCACCGTGACGTGGCCGGCCAGCCCCTGATCGAAGCCGTAGCGCGCAAACAGGCGGAAGGTCGCCGCAAGCCGTTGCTTGCGATGCAGCCGCTCCTCCTCGAAGGTGGCTGCGGGGGCGCGCTCGACCAGCGCAAACTTCCTGGGTCGTTCGACGATCTCGTTCATGGTCATTCCTCCTGCTCGGCTGCGTCGATGAGTCCGTGTCTGCCTCAGCTCAGCGCTGCCTCAAGCGCCGATTGAGCCGGCGCGCGAGATGATCGCCGATGGTCTGCACCGTCTGCACCAGCGCGATCAGCACGACCACCACGGCCAGCATCATCTCCGGCATGAAGCGCTGGTAGCCGTAGCGGATGCCGAGATCGCCGAGGCCGCCGCCGCCGACAGCGCCGACCATCGCGGAGTAGCCGAGCAGGCTGACCACCGCGAGCGTCAGCGCCAGCACCAGGCCGGACAGCGCCTCCGGGATCAGCACCTTGAACACGATCTGCAACGGCGTCGCGCCAAACGACGACGCGGTCTCGATCAGGCCGGCATCGACCTCGCGGATCGCCGCCTCGACCAGCCGGGCAATGAACGGCGTCGCCGCGACCGTCAGCGGCACGATCGCAGCTCCCGACCCGATCGAGGTGCCGGCGACGAGACGCGTGAACGGGATGATCGCAACAACCAGGATGATGAAGGGCGTCGAGCGCGTCGCATTGACGACGACCCCGAGCGCCGCGTTCACGGCAGGAGCCGCGAACAGCTCACCCTTGCGGCTGGTCGCGAGGAAGACGCCGAGCGGCAGGCCGAGGGCGGTCGCGACCAGCGCCGCGGTCGAGACCATGAACAGGCTCTCGCCGGTGGCCTGGACGATCAGGTTGATGAGCTCAGGCGACATAGCCGAGACGCTCCGCTGCGAACTGATGCTGAGAGAGATAAGCGAGCGTCTGCCGCGCCGCGGCCTCGCCACCGGGAATGCCGAGGATCAGCGAGCCGACGTGCTGGCCGCCGATCTCGTCGATGCGCGCCGACAGCAGCGCGACGTCGATCGACAGCTCGCGCGCGAGCCGCGCCACCAGCGTGTCGCCAGCATCGGAGCCCCGCACCTGCACGCGAATAACCGCCTGGCCGATCGGCGTCGGCAGCTGTACCAACCGGCTCGCCAGCGACACCGGCACGGCATCGCCGAGCGCTTCGGCCAGGAAGGTCTGCGTCGTCGGATGCTTCGGCTGGGTGAAGATGTCGGCGACATGGCCGCGCTCGACGACGCGGCCGTCATCGATCACGACCACCTCCTTGGCGAGTTGGCGGACCACCGACATTTCGTGGGTGATGAGAATGATCGTGACGCCGAGCTCGCGGTTGATGTTGGCGAGCAGGTCGAGGATGGCGCGCGTGGTCTGCGGATCGAGCGCCGAGGTCGCCTCGTCCGACAACAGCACGTCCGGCCGCGTCGCCAGCGCGCGCGCAATGCCGATGCGCTGCTTCTGCCCGCCGGACAGCTCCGACGGATAGCGGTCGTGCTTGTCGGCGATGTCGACCAGTTCGAGCAGTTCGGCGACACGCGTTCGGATATCGGCCTTCGACCAGCCGGCGATCTCCAGCGGCAGCGCGATGTTGTCGGCGGCGGTGCGCGAGGACAGCAGATTGAAGTGCTGGAAGATCATCCCGATCGAGCGCTGCGCGAGCCGAAGCTGCTGTCCGCTCAGCGCGGAGATTTCGCGCCCGTCGACGATGACGCGGCCGGCACTCGGCTTCTCCAGTCCGTTGATCAGCCGCACCAGGCTCGACTTGCCGGCGCCGGAGCGCCCGATCACCCCGGTGATCGAGCCGCGCGCGATGGCAAAATCGATCTCCTTGAGCGCCGCGACGGCCGGCTTGTCACGATAGGCGGGATAGGTCTTGGAGAGCGCCTCGAAGCGGACCATCGGCGCGGCGACCGAGGCATCGGGCACGACCGCCTCCACCGGCCGGATCGGCTCGGCGGCGGCGAGGGACGAGTGGGCATTCATGTGAGAACCTTGACTGGACGTGCTGCAATGCACGCATTCAACCCACCATCGCCTGCGATCAGTCCCGACGCAATTTCAGAAATGCCTGAAGTCATGGACGAAGCTTCTCGTCCGATGCCGCATCGTGAAACATCATGCTCCCCACACATCATCACTCGTAGTGGAACACCAGCGTCCGCAGCTCGATGCTCTCGCGCGGCGCGGCATCCGCTGGCGTGGTCGGGTCGACGAAGGCGGTATGCGGCCCGAAGCGGGTGCGGCCGTCGGTTGCCGAATCATAGCACTTCAGCAGCAAGGCCTCGTCCACCGTCATGTCCGGGAAATAGAACCAGCGATGCGCCGGATTGTAGGTGACCGAATAGGTCTCGCCGTTGCGGTTCGGATAGATCAGGTCGGAGGCAACGAGATCCTCCGGCGCGACGGTGGTGCCGTCGCACATCGCGAGCGGGCTGTCGCGCAGCGTACCGATGATCGGGCGCCAGAGATTGATGACCTGAACCCGCCCACGCAGCAGCGCCTCAGCCTCGTCACCGAGGTGCTCGCGCACCCGATTGGCGCCCGATGTCACGGTCTGGTCGACATGGACGCGCGTCGCCGGCTGCCGCGGCCCGCCGTCGCGGACATCGACCGCGCCGGGTACACGCTTGCGCACGGTATGATCGAAGATGACGACACGATCCGCGCGCAAGGTCGCGCGGATGAAGGCCTCCGCCGCCGGATAATAGATAGAGCGGACTTCCTTTTCATTGGTGAAGTCACGGACGAAGGTCGGGTGCCGCACCAATGCAAAGCCCTCGCGGTCGAGCGAGAACGACGATGCGATCGGGCGGCCGTCAAACACCGGCACCCGGTGCGGCTCCGGCAGCGCCGTCGATTTCGGCTCGCCCGGCGGCGGATCGAACGCGTAGGTCCGCGGCTTGGACGCAATGGGCGCCAGATAGTTCAGCTCGGCGAGCACGAAGGGCAGCGCTTCGATCTTTCTCTCGACCAGGCTCATGTGATGTCTCCGGGCAATTTCATGCGATTGCATGGAGCTTGGTCGGCGGCGGCGGACAGAACAAGCCGATGCGAGAAATAGCAACGGACCTGCTTCTGGAGCGCCGTGGCGTAGGACGGGTTTGCCGTCGGCCACTGCTCCCGAATGAAATGTTTCTTCTCTGCGTTGCCTGCGGCGACAGGACATGGCTGGCATGACGCCACCGCAGCGACATCAGGCTTGCCGTCGCGTCGTGCCGCGCGCCCTCCCACCCGCGCGAACGCCCTACTCCGCCGCCTCGCTGAGATCCAGCCGCGCCCGCGGACTCTCGCCGGTCACCACCGACACCCGCTCGCCCCACCGCTCTTCCGGATAGTAGTCCCACACGGCATGATGCTGGCTCGCCCAATTGTCCCAGACGAGCAGCGAATTGGGCCGCCAGTGCACGCGCGTCTGCAGCGCAAGCTGGCTTTCGACATGGCGGAACAAGAGCTGCAACAGCGCGTCGCTTTCCCGCCGCGTCAGCTGCACGATGTGCGAGGTGAAGGAGGCGTTGACGTAGAGGAACTTGCGGCCGGTGCGCGGATGGGTCACGACCACCGGATGCTCGGACTGCGGATAGGTCTTGCCGGGATCGGGCTTCGCGCCGTAGCCGGCGGTCCAGGCCAATGATCCGTCGTGAATCGCGGTCAGGCCGTCGAGCAGCTGCTTGATCGGATCCGACAGAAATTCATAGGCGAGATACATGTTGGCGAAGGCGGTGTCGCCGCCCAGCGGCGGCGTCTTTGTCACCCGCAGCAGCGAGACCGCGATCGGGCTCGGATCGCAGGACACGTCGGGATGCCAGCCGTCGCCTGCAGTGAAGCGCGAATTGGCGTCGGTCTTCCACGACAGGAATTCCGGATCGAACGGCCCATCATGACGGAAGCGCGTCGCCGCCAATTCGTGCCGATGCAGCGACTTGCCGAAGCGGCGTGCGAAGCGCTTGTGGTCCTCCTTGGAGATGTCCTGATCGCGAAACACGATCGCCAGATTTTCGTCGAGCGCGCGGCGGATCTCCGCGAACTGCGCCTCCGACACGTCCTTGGCAAGATCGACCCCGCCGATCTCAGCGCCGACCGTCGGACCGAGCTGCCGGACCTCGATCGTCTGATAGGGTTCGCGCTTGCGGTCGTTCCACGCCTGGATGGCGAGCTTGTCGTTGAAGTCCCTGTAGAAGCTCATGAGCGATGTTCCTTCGCTGTCGATGGGAAGATTTACACGGAGCCGCGGCGCAGGCGCCCGCCACCGCTGATGACGAGCGCGCGAGCGGCGCGTTCGGCATCGCGCGCCGATGTGAAGAACTGCCCTTCCAGGCTGTCGAACGCGCGCTCGGACGAGAAGAAGCTGAAGCCGCGCTCGTCGGCCGTAACGATGCCGGCGGTGCGGTTGAAGACTTCGATGACAAAGGCTGTGGTCATGAGTGATCGTTCGCCGCCTTGCGCAGCGGCGCTCCTGTCGGATCTGCAAATCGATGAATGAGGTGACTTCGGCTGCAGCGATCAGCAACACGCCCCGGTCGCCGCCGAGAAGCAGCGTCCGGCGAGGCGCTTGCGCACCAGGCGACGGGCTGCGATTCTGGTTCTCATCTGGCGATCCACGGTTGGGCAATGACGGCCGCGAATATCGGCGCACGCCTCCCTCCGGTCAATGAAATGGAACTTCAAAGATCGCGAGCCGGCGCATTGTTTGTTTCAGAACCGGACACGTCGAAGCAAATTGTCGCTGATCGAGCTGCCAGTTCGGATTGCGACGAAGTCGCACGCGGTCGGGGGCTCACCCGCGACGACGTTCCGGGGTCTCTGCGCCGCGTCCGCGCCGGACATCATGCGGCATGGTTTCTCCACGTTCAAACAGCAGGTATGGCTTTGCGATCTCGCGGCGACTCGCGCCCGAGTTTGACCTGGGTGAACCTCTCCTCTTCGGAAGAAGAGGCGCAGGGAAGACCGGGTATCGGCTGATACCCGCGGTCCGCGTGCAGCAAACAAGCACGCGGCAGAACCACAGGTACAGCCCAATATCCGGCCTTCCCTGCGCGACGGTTTTGCGACTTATAGGCGCTCTCCCCGGGGACCGGCTGTCTTGCCCCCGTCGCCAGCGGATCATCATCCCCGCCGGCTTGGTCTCAGCGTCGGGAGACCAGGACCACACCACTTCGCCGTCGCCTCGCTCCGTTCGTCGGCACGGGCTGTGACACCCGGCTGCGGAGCAACGCGCCCGTCGCCTCTCCGGCTCGACGCTTCATGACGATCGCGAAACGTCCCTCTTCAACGAGCCGGGATGCGCTGAAATGTGGAGGTGATTTGCCCGACGTGGCAAGGGAGAAGTCCGCGACAAACTGGCACGACGGGCAGTTGGCGCATGCGGGGCATGCGAGGATTGCTCGTCCCGTAGATCGTTCGTTGGGACAGAGCTGGCGGCATCAAGATCAGCTGGGTTGTCTAGTGATTTCATCCCGCGTTTGGAAAACTCGCGGAACTCGCCTCTTGTAAAATCAATTGGCTTGGCAGGCATACTCCAAATGTGGAGGTGGAACGCGCTGCGAGGGGTCAGCTCAAAAGACGCGATGTTGCGCTTGTCCATGAGACCCGCTCCCATCACTGACAGGCGGACCGGTATCCTTATCCGAAACTAGTCCTTCTACTCGTCGAGCAGCTTGGCCACCCGCCGCAAGCCGAGCTGATACCCCTGAGTGCCGAAGCCTGCGATGACTCCATCAGCTCGTTTTGAGACAAACGAGTGGTGGCGAAACTCCTCGCGCTTGTGAACGTTCGAGATATGCACTTCGATCACCTTCCCTTCGAACGTATTGAGAGCATCCAGGATGGCGACCGATGTATGCGTGAAAGCCGCGGGATTCATCACGATGCCCGCGGCTGTCTCGCGCGCCTCATGAATGCAATCGATGATCTCGTATTCTCTGTTGGATTGGCGAAAGCGGATTTCCAGACCGATCTCCTCGGCCAGCGCCTGACAATCCCGCTCCACATCCGCAAGCGTCTCATGACCATAGATGTGGGGCTGACGCTTGCCGAGCAGATTCAGATTTGGCCCGTTCAGGACATAGACAAGGCGGCTCATGGACCGGCTCCATTCAGTGATGAGCGAGAATCTCACCAAGGAACTGCTTGGTGCGCGCGTGCTGAGGATTACGGAAGAAAGCGTCGGGCGCACCTTCTTCGACGATCTGCCCGTCAGCCATGAAGATCACGCGATCAGCCACTTGGCGGGCAAAGCCCATTTCGTGGGTGACGCAGATCATGGTCATGCCGTCGTTGGCGAGGCCGATCATCGTGTCGAGCACTTCCTTGACCATTTCCGGGTCGAGGGCGGACGTCGGCTCGTCGAACAGCATCACCTTGGGCTGCATGCAGAGCGCGCGCGCGATCGCGACGCGCTGTTGCTGACCGCCCGACAGCTGAGCCGGATACTTCTCGGCCTGATCGCCGATGCGCACCCGCTCGAGATATTTTCGCGCGGTCGCCTCCGCCTCGGTCTTGCTGATGCGGCGCGCGCGAATGGGCGCGAGCATGCAGTTCTGCAACACCGTCATATGCGGAAACAGATTGAAGCTCTGAAACACCATCCCGACGTCCTGACGCACGACATCGATGGCCTTGATGCTGTCGTCCAGCGTATGACCGTTGACGACGATGCTGCCTTGCTGAATCGCCTCCAGTCGGTTGATGCAACGGATCAAGGTCGACTTGCCTGAACCGGACGGGCCGCAGAGCACGATCTTTTCACCTCTGCGCACGGTGAGATCGACGTTGCGGAGAGCTTGATACCCGCCGTACCATTTCTGCACGCCGTTCATTTCAATCAGGATCTCGTCCTGCATGCTCGTCTCCGCTGTCGAGCGGCGGCCGACGCAGGTCGCGCCGGCCGCTTGCGTGGCTACTGGACGGTGAACGGAACGCCGGGGACGGAATCGGGGAAAGTCGGCACGGGCACCTTCATCCATTTGGCGTAGAAGGCAGCCAGCCTGCCGTCCGACTTGATCTGGTCGATGAACTTGTTGACCGTCTCGTTCCACTCCTTCTCACCCAGCCGCGTGCATGCGCCATTGTACAGCGCGGTGAAGTGGAGCTTGGGCTCGAATCCGAGATCCGGCTTTGCGGCGTTCAGACGCTGCGGGTAGAACAGGTTCGCACCGACGGCCTGGACCTGGCCGGATATCAGTGCCTGTATCGTGGCCGCGTCATCGTCGAATCTGCGGATCTCGGTGCCCGACGGGGCATTGTTGGTGACCTGGGTGTCTTGCGTCGAGGAGCGCGGGACCCCGATGACGTATTTGCCCATGTCCGCATTGCTGCTGATCGGCGTTGCCTTGGCCGCGACGAGCGTGATCTCGTTAGCCACATAAGGCTTGGAATACTGCACCGCCTTGGCGCGGTCCGGCAGCATGGCCATGGTCGCGAACAGGATGTCCACACGGCCCGTGGTCAGCGCCGGAATACGATTGGCCACGGCCAGCGGCGTGAATTCGGCCTTCACACCGAGGTATTCAGCGAAGGCGCGTCCCATGTCGGCATCGATGCCATCCTGTTTCCCCGAACTATCCACATAGCCCCAGGGCGGATTGTCGCCCTGGATGCCGATGACGACGACGCCCTTCTTCTTGACGTCCTCCAACGTGCCGGCCTGCACTTTGTCCGCGGTGGCGAGGGCCGCCAATGTAAGCAGCGCGACGCCAAGATGGCGCCGAGTCATCGAATTTAGCATTTGTTGTCTCCTCCTCTTTCGCGGCGGCTGTATTCTGTTGGGCAGACGCGCCGTTCCTACCTTTGACCGGCCAGGGCGAGCCTGGCTTCCATCCGGCTGCCCCACCAGGAGAGTGGCCAGCAGAGGACGAAATACATTGCGCCGACCACGCCGAAGACGAGCAGCGGCTGGAAGGTCTGGTTCGACACGATCTGGCCGGCGCGGGCGAGTTCGATGAAGCCGACGATGGCGGCGAGCGACGTGCCTTTGATTAGCTGCACGAGATAGCCGATGGTCGCCGGCAGCGAGATGCGGATCGCCTGGGGCAGCACGATGTCACGCATGCGGGATGAATAGTGCAGCCCAAGCGCCATCGCCGCCTCGGTCTGACCGCGCGGCACCGCCTGGATCGCGCCGCGCCAGATCTCGCCAAGGAAGGCCGAGGCATTCACGGTGAAGCCGATCGCCACCGCGACGAAGGCGTCGAGCTTCAGCCCGGTCAGCGCCAAGCCGTAATACACGACGAACAGCTGCAGCAGCAGCGGCGTGCCCTGGAAGACCCCGATGTAGATGCGGACGATCCATTCCACGCCCTTATGACCACAGGTGCGCAGCAATGCGACCGCCAGGCCCCCGGTACAGCCGCCCACGAAGGCGACCAGCGTCAGCAGTATCGTCCACTGCAGTCCACGCAGCAGGAAGCCGAACTCTGCGAGGCCAAAATGCGGTGCCATGATCTCCTCCTCAGCGTGTCGGATATGAGAAGAAGCGGTAAGAGATGGCCGCGAAGCCCAGCATCAACAGCCAGGAGATCGCGAGATAGAGGAAGGTCACGAAGAAGTAGACCTCGAAGCTGCGGAACGTGTCGCTTTCGATCCGCTGCGCAACCGAGGTCAATTCGTAGGCCGACACCGCCGAACAGATCGACGAGGTCAGCGTCAGCATGATGAACTGGCCGGTAAGCGAGGGATAGATCGCGCGAAGCGCGGGCTTGAGCACAATGAACCGGAAGACCTGCCCTTTGTGCAGTCCGAGCGCGTAACCAGCCTCCAGCTGCCCTTTATGGATGGACTGAACGCCACCGCGGATGATCTCGATGGCGTAGGCGCCGCCATTGACGCCGAGGGCGATGATTGCGGTCGCTGTCGGATTGAGCTTCAATCCGATGAGCGGCAGGGCAAAGAACAGAAAGAAGATCTGCACCAGGAAAGGTGTATTGCGAGCGATCTCGACAAAGCCGATCACGAGAGCACGCAGCCACGCCGCCTTCGAGTCGCGTGCCGCGACGCCGGCGACACCGATCACCATTGCAAGCGTCATTCCGGCCAGCGCAAGGCCCAACGTGCCCACGCATCCCCACAGCAGCGCGGGCATCGCATGCCAGACCACCGAGAAATCGAGCGTGTAGCTCATCATGCGTTTCCTCTCGGGCGTTGTTCGTACCGCTCGCCCATCGGCCGGGTGTCACCCTCCCAGGGATGCGAAGGTCGTGAAGAAGACGTCTGGATCCGGTGAGATGCCCGTGAACAGGCGAAATGCTTCGGTGCCCTGGAAGACCGCCATGCCGCCGCCGTCCACCGTGCGGCAGCCGAGGGCACGCGCTGCGCGCAGCAATGCGGTCTCCAGCGGAAAGTAGATGATTTCGGCGACCCAAAGACCCGGACGCAGCAAGGCTGTCGGCAACGGCGTCCCTGGATATTTGTCCATGCCGACCGGCGTCGCGTTCACAATTCCGTCTGCAGCAGCCACGGCGGCGGCGACATCCTGGCCGACCTTCAGGCGCCCCTTTTCGAAACGAGCAGACAACCCATCAACGACGCTCCGCGCCCTACCCAAGTCGACGTCTATGATCGTCAGATCCTGCACGCCGAGCTTCATGAGCGCGAACGTAACCGCCGCGCCCGCGCCACCCGCACCGAACTGGACGACGCGGCCAAGCGGAGCACCCTGCATGTTGCGGCGAAAGTTCTCGGCGAACCCGAACCAGTCGGTGTTATGGCCGGTCATACGGCCATTCCTGATGACCACGGTGTTCACCGCGCCAAGCGCTTCTGCATCCGGCGAGAGTTCGTCGAGCAGCGGAAGGATCGCTTGCTTGCAGGGATGGGTCACGTTCAGCCCGTCAAATCCCATTCGCCTTGCTGCCGTGACCAATTCAGGCAAGGCTTCGACCCCGAGCTTCAACTCGGCCAGATCGATCTTCTTGTAGAGATAACGGAGACCGGCATCATCGGCGGCGGCTTCGTGCATCGGCGGAGTGCGCGACGCCGCGATGCCGCTGCCGATCAGACCGACGAGAAAGCTTGGTTTCGGATGGACCCCCAACATCTGTCGTGCCCGTCAGGTCAAGGGAACGGTCAACTTGGCGATCACCTCAGCCGTGCTCGGCCTGACACCGCGCCACCAGACAAAGGCTTCCGCCGCCTGCTCGACCAGCATGCCGACCCCGTCCGCCAGTTTGGCGACGCCTGCGGCGCGTGCAGCCTGTAGAAAGGGAGTCAACCCCTTACCGTAGGCAAGCTCGTAGGCCAGTTCCGCACCGCGCAAGACATGGCTCGGAAGTGGCGGCATTTCGCCTCGCAGGCTGGCCGAGGTCGCATTGATGACGACGTCATAGCCTTCGGCGAGGTCGACCAGTTCGCCGTAGCCGCTGACGATGAGCGGACCACGGCCCGCAAACTCCTCAGCCAGGACGACCGCTTTCGACAGCGTTCGATTGACGAGAACCAGCTCAGCCGGTTGCTGACGCAGGAACGGCAGCAGCGCACCGCGGGCGGCTCCTCCAGCGCCGAGCATCAGGACGCGGCGGCCCTTCATCTTCACACCAAGGTTCACGGTGATGTCGCGCACAAGGCCGACACCGTCGAAATTCTCGGCAATGATCCGGTCGCCCTCGAACTTCAGGCAGTTCGCGGCGCCGGCCTGTCTTGCGCTGTCCGAAAGCTCCGTCGCATAAGCGAAGGCATCAAGCTTGAACGGGGCGGTGATGTTCAGCCCCCTGGCACCCTCGGCACGAAATTGATCGACCCTTCCGGCAAAGCCGCCGATCGGACCCTCGATGGCCTCGTAGGAGAGGTCCTGTCCAGTTGCCTCGGCGAACGTGCAGTGGATGAAGGGGGATTTGGTGAACCCGATCGGATTGCCGATGACGGCGTAGCGGTCAGTCATCGCTCACTCCGTCACTGCGGCTTCGTTGTAGAGAACGCCGTCGCGCACCATGGCATCGACATTCTCGGCCGAAAATCCGAGCGATGCAGCGATGCGGCGATTGTCCTGCCCGAGCAGGGGCGCCGGCGTGCGGATCGTGGTGTCACAGTCGGAGAAGCGGAAAGGCAGGTTCGGCAGCGTCACCTTGCCGAGCACCGGATGCTCCTGCACCACCAACATGCCACGCGCGTGAATCTGCGGATCCATGACGACCTCCTCGATGGTCTGCACCGGAGCCGACGGCACACCTGCCTGATCGAGTGCGGCGAGACAGGAGTCTCGTGACGACTGCGACATCGTCCAGTTGCGCACGATCTCCATCGCTTCGGCATAATGGGCGTTGCGCGCCGCGGGCCTGGCGAAGCGCTCATCGGCTGCCAGCGCGTCCCCGCCGATCAGCGTCGCCAAGCGCCGCCAGGCATCATCGACTTGCGCAGCGATGACCAGGTTGCCGTCCTTGGCCGGGAAGACCCCGTAGACGGTCGAGTCCGGCTGTCCACTGCCGGTCTGCTTCGGCAGGTCAGTGCCACCGGACAGGAAGTAGCGCTGAACCGCATAGTCGTGCATCGAGACCATGCAGTCGTACAACGCCAGATCGATATGCTGGCCGCGGCCGGACGACGCGCGGCCGACCAGTGCGGCATTGATCGCTGCGACACCATGAATACCGGTGTACATATCGGCGAGTGGCATCCGCAGCAGCGGCGGCGCTTCGCCGGGCGTGCCCAGTTGCGCCAAGGCGCCCGACATCGCCTCTGCGATCAAGCCAAACCCAGGACGATCAGCATAGGGACCGGTGTGGCCGTAGGCGGAGACCGAGCAGTAGATCAGTCTCGGATTGCGCGCCGACAGCGCCTTGTAACCGAGCCCGAGACGCTCGAGGGCACCGGGTCGGTAGTTCTCGATGAAGACATCGGCCGTATCGACCAGCTTCATCATCAGGTCGAGACCGCGCTTGTCGCGCAGATCGATGCACAATCCCTGCTTGCCCATGTTCTGCTGCAGGAAGTAGCCGGATTGTCCGTCCTTGAAATAGCCATGGGCGCGGCCCGCATCGCCATCCCTGGGACGCTCGACCTTGATGACCTCAGCGCCCATTGCGGCGAGACAACGGCCCATGAACGGGCCTGCCAGGAAATGGCTGTAGTCGATGACGCGGATGCCCTTGAGTGGCAGATGTTGCGCGGTCATGCCTGCTCTCCCGCGACGCTGGTCGTGGGGCGCATCGGAATCATCAGCCGGTGTTCGCCCAGTTGCACCACCTCGCCGCGCTGATTGATCAGTTCCGAGGGCAGCACCACGATGCCCCACCCTTCCCGCTTCGTCGCGCGCATCGAGCCGACGCGGAACTTCACATGCACGGTGTCGCCGAGCTTGATGGGCAGCTTGAAATCCCACGTCCAGCCCAGCGACATTCCCGGGAGAAAACGATAGTCGGCGCGAGTCTTCAAACCGTCGGCCAGCGACAGACCAAACAGCCCGTGCGCGACGCGCGTGCCGAATGGCGTGGTCTTGGCGTAGTCCTCGTCGACGTGAACAGGCGTGAAATCACCTGTCAGCTCGGCATAAGCGTTCACCATTGCTTCGGTGACCGTCACTGAGGGAGTGACGCATTCGTCGCCGACATTGGCATCGTCCCAGTAGCGCTCAGCGGTCATGTCGCATCTCCCTCTTGATCTAAGCGCGGGGGTTGATCGCCAGGGCGGCTTCTACCGCGCCTGCGCTGGCTTGCAGGATTTCGACGTTGAGCCCGCCCGGCAGCTCGAGCCAGTTCGGCCCGGCCGGCAACGCCTTGGCGCCCCAGGCTGCGGCACGGGTGAGCACGCCGTAGTAATCGTCGACCATGATTCCGAGATGGGCGAGACGGCCCTCTGGTCCGGCAAAATCCGGATCTTCGATCAGTTGCACGCTGCCGAGCACCCATACCTGGCGCGGGCGCCCGGCCATCGCGAGTTGCTCGTCGCGAATGGCAAGACCAAGTACATCGCGAAAGAAGCCGACGTGACGATCGACATCCGGCACGCGGATCGCGACGTGCTCGACATAAGCGCGCGGCAGCGACATCATCTCAGGCCTTTCCGGGATAATCGCCGCGGGCGTATTCGATGCCTTTGACCAACGCGACCAGAGTGGAGTTCACAGGGGTCGGTACGTTGAGCTTGGCGCCCCAACGCACGACGGAGCCGTGGATGTAATCGACCTCGGTGGGGTTGCCGGACTGCAGACTCTGCAACATCGACGTCTTGAACTCGGGCGGCAGCCCAGCAGACGCCATCGTCCAGGCTCGCCGCGGGTCGGTAATCGAGATCTTCACACCCGCGGCCTGCGCGACCGCGATGCCCTCCGAAATGGCGGCCAGTGCGCACTCTTCCAGGATCGGCAGCGAATAGAGGCCGCCATAGGTCAGGCCGGTTATGGCAGTCACGCCGCCGCCTGCGACGTTGATGAAGAGCTTGTCCCACATCGTGCCCAAGATGTTGTCGCTGAGCAGCGTGAGAAGGCCGGCATCATTGAAAGTCTCGGAAATTCGCAGTGCGCGTTCCGTCACGCGTCCATCGAGTTCACCGATGATGGTTTCCTTGCCGACCACCCCGGAGCGAACATGACCCGGGCCCAACAGCACGCCGCCGACGTAGGTCTTGCCGGCCATCACCCGGTCACGACCGACCTCATCCGACAGGATGTCCTCATGGCCCAGTCCGTTTTGAAGCGACATCACGACCGTCCGCGGCCCGATGATCGGCGCTGCCGCCCGGATGGCGTCGCGCGTATGGTAGGATTTGACCAGGACGATGATGAGGTCCGCCTCCGCGCCGACCTCGGCCGCCGAGGTGCAGGCAGTGACCTTCACAACGCTCTCGGCGTCACCTTCGAGCATCCTCAGGCCCGCCGCATTGATCGCGCCGACATGGGCCTGGAACGGATCGATCAGCCAGACCTCGGCCCCGCCGCGCGCCAGCGTGCCGCCGATGGTCGAGCCTAGAGCTCCTGCTCCGATAAAGCAGATCCTCATCCGAACGCGTCTCCCTCGCCTGTCTCGGCGTTGGTGGCGTTGGTATCAGGCCGGCCTACATTGTGATATACTATGAACTTTATATCCATTATTGTGAAACGCAATGACGCACCCGCACCATGCCGAGACCAACCTGCTCGCCCCGCGCCTGCTCAGGCTGTTCGACGCATTGTTCACCACAGGCAGCGTCACCAAAGCAGCCGAGAAGCTCGGTCAAAGTCAGCCGACGATCTCGATCTGGCTGGCACGGCTGCGAAAGGAATTGGACGATCCGCTCTTCGTCCGCTCAGCGGAGGGGATGCTGCCGACCCCCCGCGCCGAGGCCCTCATCGGCACGGCGAGGCAGGCCTTGGAGATGCTGCGCCGCCTCGCGGAGCTTCGCACCGATTTTGATCCGACGACCGCAAAGCGCCGGTTCGCCATCTGCATGACGGATGCAAGCCACGTCACGCTGCTCCCGTCCATTCTCGCTCACGTCCGCCGCGTTGCCCCTGGTGTTCGTATCGAGGCGACACAGATCGGCGCCGACACTCCGCGGATGCTGCAATCCGGCGAGGCCGATCTTGCACTCGGCTACATCTCGGATCTCGACGCCGGGCACTTTCAGCAGGCGCTCTTTCCGCAGGACTGGGTCTGTTTGGTGAACGCCAAACACGCTCGAATCCGCGATCGCATGACGGTCAAGGATTTCCGGCGCGAGGCGCATGTCTTCATCCGGTCAGGCACGGGACATCAGTTGCTCGCGGGCGCACTGGAGGAGCAGAAGATGGCGCCCGAGGTTGCGCTCGAGCTACCCGGCTTTTTAGGGTTACCGGCAATCGTCGGGACGACCGATCTGATCGCCACTCTCCCAAGGCACATCGGGGAAACGTTGGCTCACTATTACAGTCTGCGCGTGCTCGACTGCCCGCTGGCGATCGCCGGCTTCACGGTGAAGCAATATTGGCACGCCCGCTTCCATCACGACCTGGCAAGCCAATGGCTGCGTGGACTCTGCGCGGAGCTTTTTCAACAGCAGGAGGTACGAGGTCTCCATCGCTCCGCTCCGCCAAAGAAGCGAACGCGACGCGATTTGCGGTCCTAATGGTCCTCACATCTGTTTGACTTGTTCGCTGTCGAACTTGCGGTGTGCATTGACACGACGAGCAAAAAGCTCTTCCAAGTCACAATGCGCTTGAAATCCGCCGAGAGAACCACGTCAAGCTCGTGACGGCTGCTTGCGAAACAGGGCCTTGCATGTTTCCGACGGCCACTCTTAGACTGGCTCCAGTCTGCCGCCTCCGATAGGGGTTGTTGCGGGTGGGTACCGATGGCTGAGAACAGTTGTGTCAACCTCGCCCATTTCGCGACGCAGCAAAGACTGCTTTTTGCGGACTTCTTCAAGCACTACCTCGCCGTTGCACGCCCGTCGCGGATCTTCGTCATTGCGGCGGACGCAAAAGCGATCACGATCGCCGAGAGGCTTGCGAGGCGCGTCAGCAAGATCCGATGCGTCGAGGGCAAGAGCTTCGTCGACATGGCGCTGCTGCGGGTCCCGATCTCGTTCCGTGACGTCGCAGCCCAGATCGAGACGTGGATCTCGCCAACCCGTGATCACGGCCCTGCCATGCTCGTCGTTGACATGAGTTGGGGACTCGAGACCAACTCCGCCACCGCCAATTTCGAGGGCTGGCCGGCGCTTGCAGAGGTGCTCTCGCGGCAGTCCGTGCTGTCGATCGCCTCGCTTTACAACCGTCGACTGTTGATCGACGAGCAGTTGCTCGTCGCCCTCCGCGGCCATCCGCAGATTCTCACCAGCGCCGGACTGGTCAGCAACCCACATTGGCTTCCGTCGCGACTGCAGACGCGCGGCGCGCTGCGCGAGCAGGTCGATTTCTGGCTTGGCGCGATCGCGCCGGAGCTCCGCATCGGGACGTCTGCGGTCGCTCTGCATGCGGCCGAAGGCGCCGACCCGATGTGGCTGTTGCGCCGATCGGCGGAGGAGCCGGGAGCGGTTCATCTCGACAGCCGCGACCGCTGGAAGATCCGTTGCTTCGGCCGGCTGCGCATCTATCGCAACGATGGCAGCCAGGTGAACTGGGACCCGCCGGGCGGCGCCACCCGCAAGACCAAGACGCTGTTCGCCTATCTGCTGCAGAAAGGCGGCCACGGCGCCAGCACCGACGAGCTCGCCGATCTGCTCTGGCCCAATGCCGACGACATCGAGGCAGCGCGCAACCGCCTGTATCACACCGTGCGCTATCTCCGGCTGGCGCTGGGCCAGTCGGACGGACGCGACAGTAGCCGCAACTACGTCCGGCGCGAGGGCTCGCGCTACGTGCTGGTGCCGCCGGAGCGCAGCTGGCTCGACATTTCGACCTTCGAGCAGCTGTGCCGGCAGTCCCAGGGACATATCAAGGCCGGCGCCAGCGACGAAGCGCTGATCTGCCTGCAGGCGGCGGATCGCCTCTACACCGGCGATCTGTTCGAGGACATTCCGCTCGAATATGCCGACGACGGCGAGCGCGACTGGTGCTGGAGCAAGCGCTATTGGCTGCGCGACATGTTCTTCAAGGTGCAGCGCGACGCGGCGCGGATCTATCTCGAACGCAGCGACTACTCGGCCGCGCTTGCGCATTGCCAGAAGGCGCTCGCGATCGATCCGTTGTGCGAGATGGCGCATGCCGAGGCGATGCAGGTGTTCAAGGCGCAAGGGCGACGCGAGGCGATCGACCGCCAGTTCAAGCTCTACCTCGACTCGCTCAAGCACTTCGACAACCGGCCGAAGAGCGCCTCGCTCCAGGAGCTGCATCGCAAGCTGACGGCTTGAGCCCAGAACGCTGGCCACGGATCGATGACGCGGCCCTCGCCGGTCTCCCCGCAGCACGGCGACTGCCACGCAGAATTGACAGTTTCTCTCAATCTTTCATAGAGTTGTCGACTAAAGAAAACCCAAAGGCCGCCGTTTAGAGTGAGCCCATAACAAACGGTCGCCGTCGAGGGCGGCGAATGGGAGGACCACATGCCGGGTTCGGCTGCTCAGCTGGCGCGATGCCCCTATCACGACGCCGCAAAGGACTTCGATCCGTTCGAGATGCGCGATCCGTTCCCGTTCTACGAATGGGCACGCGCCGAGGCGCCGGTCTTCTTCTCTGACGAACTGAAATACTACGTCGTCGCGCGCCATGCCGACATCAAGGCGGTGTTCGACGACTGGCGCACCTTCTCGTCGGAGAACGCTCAGGCGCCGCTGCGTCCGATGTGTGAGGAAGGCAAGCGCATCATGCGTGAGGGCGGCTTCACCGCCTATTCCGGCCTGTCGGCTCGCGTGCCGCCCGATCACACCCGCATCCGCAAGCTGGTCCAGGGCTGCTTCGGGCCGCGCCGCTTCCGGGCAATCGAGCCGGAGATCAAGGCCATCGTCAACCAGGCGATCGACGCCTTCGCCGGGCGCGGCCATGCCGACTTCTTCCGCGAGTTCGCCTATGACGTGCCGGCGCTGGTGCTGTTCAAGCTGGTCGGCATTCCCAACATGGACGTGCCGCGCGTGAAATCCTGGGCGGTCAGCCGCGCGCTCCTGACCTGGGGCGACCTCAGCGACGACGAGCAGGTCGTGCACGCCCGCAACATGGTGGAATACTGGAACTACTGCCGCGATCTGGTGCGCCAGCGCCACGACGATCCGACCGACGATCTGCCGGGCGACCTGGTGCGGCTGCAGAAGGACGGCGCCGAGATCAGCGACGAAGAGATCGCCGGCGTGCTCTACAGCGCGCTGTTCGCCGGCCACGAGACGACGACGACCCTGATGGCCAACGGCATGCGCGAGCTGCTGCAGCGCCGCGAGAACTGGGAGGCCATCATCGCCGAGCCGCAGCTGATTTCGACCGCCGTCGAGGAATCGCTGCGCTTCAGCCCATCGATCGTGGCGTGGCGAAGGCGCGCGCTGAAGGACGCGGAGATCGGCGGCGTGCCCGTGCCGAAGGACTCCAACATCCTGCTGCTGATCGGCTCCGCCAATCGCGACGAAAGCGTGTTCTCGGCGCCGTCCCGCTTCGACGTCCGGCGCAGCGATGCGCGAAGCCATCTGGCGTTCGGCTACGGCATCCACACCTGCGTCGGCCAGCAGCTCGCCCGCATCGAGTTCGCAATCGCGCTGGGCGAGCTGACGCGTCGGCTCCCGAGCCTGCGACTGGCCGCGGACCAGACCATCGACTTCGTTCACAACATCTCGTTTCGCGTGCCGACGGCACTTCGGATCGAATGGGACGTCGCCTGACACGGCGCGTCCACCGCTCGGACGCGTGTCACAAGCAATAACAAGTCCGGAGCAGATCCGGACCACAAGGTGGGGAACAGACGCATGGGCGCCAACGCAGCCGCATCCTTCATCGTGCCGTTCGACGCCGCGCGCGAGGCCGACTTCCCGCGCATCGGCGGCAAATGCGCCAGCCTCGCGCGCATGATCGCGCAAGGCGTCCGCGTGCCCCAGGGCTTTGCGGTCGCGACCGACGCCTATGCCCTGCATCTGCGCAGCAACGGGCTCCAGGCGACGATCCGCGAGCGCCTGTCGCAGATCGTGCTCGACGACGTCGATGACGAGGAGAAGCTGTCCCACGAGATCCGCGACGTGATCATCGCCCAGCCGATGCCCGGCGTGGTCGAGCAGTCGATCCGCGAGGCCTATCGCCGGATGTCGCCCGACGGCCAACTGCCGGTGGCGGTGCGCTCCTCCGCGACAGCCGAGGATCTGCCCGATGCCAGCTTCGCCGGCCAGCAGGACACCTATCTCTGGATTGTCGGCGAGGACGCCGTGGTCGAGAAGGTCAAGGCGTGCTGGGCCAGCCTGTTCAATGCCCGCGCCATCTCCTATCGCGCCGAGAACGGGCTCGGCCAGATCGACGTGCTGATGTCGGTCGGCGTCCAAAAGATGGTCAATGCGTCAGCCGCGGGCGTCGCGATGACGCTCGATCCGATCAACGGGGATCGCACCAAGATCGTGATCGATGCCGCGTTCGGACTCGGCGAGCCCGTGGTGTCCGGCGAGATCACCCCGGACAATTTCGTCGTTGAGAAGGTGCTGCTGCAGGTAATCAAGCAGCGCATCTCGGAGAAGGATTTCGAGCTCGTCGCCGATCGCGCGGCGCGGCGCACCGTCGAGCGCGTCATCGCGCCGGAGCGGCGCACCCTGCCCTCTCTGACCAATGCCCAGGTCCTCGCCGTCGCCCGGCTCGCCAAATCGCTCGAGCGCAGCATGGGCTGCCCGCAGGATGTCGAATGGGCAATCGACGCCGATCTCCCCGAGGACGAGAATCTGGTCGCGCTGCAGAGCCGGCCCGAAACGGTGTGGAGCCAGAAGAAGAGGCAGACGACGGCCGTCTACGAGACCGGCATTGCCGGCGTACTCGGAACGCTGCTCGCTCCGGTCCAGGCCAAGCGCTGAGCATCACGACAACGAATAACAGAGACAACGAGGGGAAACGATCATGACGGCGCACGCGAAATTTCCGAGCCCCTATGACCTGAAGACGCCTGCAGGCGCCGAGGGCTGGGAGAAGCTCTATCCCTATTATCTGCAGTTCCAGAACAGCCTGCGCGACAAGGAGGACGGCAAGTTCTGGTTCTGCGATTCGCAGCACTGGCCGAGCCCGTTCAAGCCGTTCGATGCCGTCACCGTCGAGTTCGCCGTGAAGTGCCTCGGCCAATACAACACCCGGCACTATCTGATCCCGCCGGCCAACGGTGTCGAATACCGTATCCACAACGGCTATTGCTACATGAGCCCGGTCGCGGTCGCGCCCGAGCTGATCGGCGACCGCGTCCCGCACTTCATGGAGCGCGCCGGCTACTACTTCCAGAACTGGGATCGCCTGCTGGCCAATTGGGACAAGAAGGTCCGCGCCAACATCGCCGACCTCGAGGCGCTCAGCTTCGAGCCGCTGCCCGATGCCGTGCCGCTCGACTGGATCACCGGCGGCGTCGGCCTCGACAACACCTACGCGCTCACCGAGACCTACGACCGCGCGATCCAGCTGCTGTACAAGACCTGGCAGTATCATTTCGAGTTCCTCAATCTCGGCTACGCCGCGTATCTCGACTTCTTCAGCTTCATGAAGGGGCAATTCCCGACCATTCCGGACCAGGCCATCGCCAAGATGGTCCAGGGCGTCGAGGTCGACCTGTTCCGTCCCGATGACGAGCTGAAGAAACTCGCGAAGCTTGCGGTGAAGCTCGGCGTAACCGAAGCGCTGAAGAGCGGATCGGTCGACGAAGCACTCAGCGCTGTTGGTCGTGCGCCGAACGGCGCCGAATGGCTGAAGGCCTGGACGGAGGCGCAGGACCCGTGGTTCAACTTCACCTCCGGCAACGGCTTCTACTCGACCGACAAATACTGGATCGAGCATCTCGACATTCCGCTCGGCTATATCAGGGATTATGTCGTCCGCGTTCAGCGCGGCGAGGAGATCGACCGCCCCACCGAAGCCATCGCGCGCGAGCGCGACCGTATCACCTCCGAATATGCCGAGATGCTCGATGCCGACGCGCGCGCTGCCTTCGAGGGCAAGCTCGGACTCGCCCGCACCGTATTCCCCTACGTCGAGAACCACAATTTCTACATCGAGCATTGGTCGATGAGCGTGTTCTGGCGCAAGATGCGCGAGCTCGGCGCGATCTTCCGCGATGCCGGCTTCTGGAAGGACGCCGACGACCTGTTCTATCTGAACCGCCAGGAGGTTCGCGACGCGCTGTTCGACTATGGCAATGGCTGGGCGGTCGGCGCGCCCGCAATCGGCCCGACCTACTGGCCGCCGGAGATCGAGCGGCGCAAGAAGATCCTCGCCGCGCTCGCGACGACGCCGCCGCAGCCCGCGCTCAACAATCCGCCCGATGTCATCACCGAGCCGTTCACGATCATGCTCTGGGGCATCACCACGGAAAGCATCGGCCGCTGGCTCGATGGCGCCGCGAACACGACCAAGCTGTCCGGCATGGCCGCGTCGCCCGGCATCGTCGAGGGACGCGCCCGCGTGGTGCGCTCGGCCGACGAGCTCGGCCAGATCGAGCAGGGCGAGATCCTGGTGGCGCCGGTGACCGCGCCAAGTTGGGCGCCGATCTTCGGCAAGATCAACGCGATCGTCACCGACATCGGCGGCATGATGTCCCACGCGGCGATCGTGTGCCGCGAATACGGACTGCCCGCCGTCACCGGCACGGGACGCGCCAGCTCCTCCATCAAGAACGGCCAGATGCTGCGCGTCAACGGTTCGACCGGCGAAGTCACCGTTCTCTCCTGACACCCGAACCACAGAAGGCCGGCGACGCCGGCCTTCTCCGCAAGATGGGACATTGCAATGCTCGACAGGCCCGAGATCGGCAGCCGTTATGACCAGGTGTGGCGCATCAGCGAGCCGTACATGCGCGCCCGCAAGAACGACGTGCACATCCCGCTGTCCTACGCCTATGCGCGCAAGCTGCTGGCGCATTATCCGGACGCGGACGAGGACATTGTTTCGCTTGCGATCATCCTGCACGACATCGGCTGGTACTCGATCGACATGACCGACATCATCGAGAAGGGTTTTGGCCCCAACATGATGCAGTCCGACGTGCGCTTCCTGCACGAAAGCGAAGGTGTGCGCATGTCGCGCGAGGTGCTGGAGCAGGCCGACTGGCCGGAAGCCGTCATCGTCGCAGTCGCCGAGATCATCGACGGCCACGACACGCGCCCCTATCCGCGCTCGCTCAACGACCGGATCGTGCGCGACGCCGACAAGCTGTGGCGCTTCACCACCACGGGCGTCGCCGTCGCCTGCGACTGGTTCAAGATGACGCCACACCAATATGCCGCGCGCCTGACGGCGCAGTTCGCCCTGCTTGAGACCGAGGTCGGACGACAGATGGCCGAGGAGGCGCTGGCCAAGACCCAGGTTGCGCTTATGCTCGACCTCATCTGACCAGAGGGCCCGCGGACATGGACATGTTCATCGATGGCCGCTGGGTTGCAGCCCGGAGCGGCGCGACCTTCGACGTGCTCGATCCCGCCATTGGCGAGACCATCGACAGCGTTCCCGATGCCGGTCCCGCCGACGTCGATGCCGCGATCCGCTCGGCGGAGACGGCCTTCCAGGCCTGGAAGGCAACCCCGGTCGCGGACCGCGCACGCCTGCAGAAGGCCGCCGCGCGACTGATGCGCGAGAACGCCGAGCAGCTCGGCCGTCTCATGACCCGCGAGCTCGGCCGTCCGCTGGCGGGCGCCATCACCGAAATCCAGCGCTCGGCCGAACTGCTCGAGGTCTATGCCGAGGAAGGCCTGCGCCTGCACGCCGAGATGCCGCTGACGGGGGTGGCCGGCGAGAAGATCATCATCACCCGTGAGCCGGTCGGCGTGGTCATCGCGATCACGCCGTTCAACTATCCGGTCACCCTGCTCTGCTTCAAGCTGGGCGCAGCGCTGATGGCCGGCTGCACGGTCGTCGCCAAGCCCGCCGAGGACACGCCGCTGTCGACCCTGCGGCTTGCCGAGCTGTTCACGACGGCGGGTTATCCCGACGGCTGCTTCAACGTCGTGACCGGCCGCGGTCCTGACGTAGGCATGCAGATGATCGAACATCCGACGCCGCGCAAGATCGCCTTCACCGGCGGCACACGGGCCGGCAAGGCGATTGCCGCGGCGGCCGCAGGCACGATGAAGCGCGTCACGCTCGAGCTCGGCGGGCAGTGTCCGGCCATCGTTTGCGCCGACGCCGATGTCGGCGCGGCGGCGGCTGCAATCGCGCGTCACGCCTTCGCCAATTCCGGCCAGTTCTGCTACCGCGTCAATCGCGTCTATGTCGAGCGGACCGTTTATGCGAGATTCCTCGACGCGCTCACCGACAAGGTCTTGCAGCTCGCCGTCGGCAACGGCCTGATCTCGACCTGCGCGCTCGGGCCCCTCGTCAACGAGAAGATCTATCGCAACAGCGAGCGGCAGATTGCCGATGCGCGCTCTCGCGGCGCGAGGCTGCTGGCCGGCGGCGCAAGGCTGACGGGCGGGCCCTACGACAAGGGCTGGTTCCTGCCGCCCACAATCATCGCCGATGCTGATCCTGCCTCTCTCGTGATGACCGAGGAAACCTTCGGGCCGGTGCTCGGTGTCGCTCCCTTCGACGATCGCAAGGAGGCGCTGCGGCTGGCAAATGCAACGGTTTATGGCCTCGCCGCCTTCGTGTTCTCGCGCGATCTCGCGACCGGACTCACATTGGCCGAACGCCTCGAAGCCGGCTCGATCTGGGTCAACGACATCCAGCGCTCCAGCCAGCGCGCGCCGTTCGGCGGCGTCAAGCAGAGCGGCATCGGACGCGAGAAGGGCCGCTACGGCGTCGAGGACTATCTCGAATACAAGACGATCTATCTCACCTACGACGCGGAGCTGCGATGACGCATTTTCTGCGCGACCAGGATCTGCCGATCTGGCATGAAGCGCGGCCCTGGCTGGACGTGCGCTCGAACGACGAGCACACCCTGATTTCCTATCGGCTAGGCCAGGCACTGCTGCGGATCCATCCCGAAGCGGACGCCTCGGTCGTGCTGCCCGCGATCCTCATGCACGACGTCGGCTGGAAGAAATTCCCGCCTGAGCAGCTCCCCGCTGCCGTGGGTCCCAATCCGAAATATCCCGAATTGCAGCGCGCCCACGAGATCGAAGGCGTGAAGATTGCGGCGGAGGCGTTCAAGCGGCTCGCGATCCCCGGCCTTCAAGTCGAGATCATCCTGGCGATCATCGACGGCCACGACACCCGCAAGGCCGCGATCTCGCAAGAGGATGCGCTGATGAAGGATGCCGACAAGCTATGGCGCTTCACCGGGCACGGCGTCGCCACGATTGGCGGCTGGTTCGACACACAGCCGAAAGAGACGCTCGCGATGCTCGAGAGCTTCGTGCTGCCGTCGATGCTGACCAATGCCGGCACCACCATGGCCCAGGCGCTGATCGCTGAGGGCACGGCCTCCGCCTGCATGACCGACCTGCTGCATATCGAGGTGTCCGCATGAGCACGATCCAGCTGCATGGCAAGCGCGTCATCGTCACTGGCGCCGCCGGCGGGCTCGGCCGCGGCTTCGCCCTGGCGTTCGCGGCCGCGGGCGCGGAGGTCGTGGCCGCCGACATCCGTCTTGGTGGGGTCGAGGAGACCGCGCGGCTGATCCGCGACGGCGGCGGCAAGGCGCATGCCGCCGAGGTCGACGTCGCGAGCGAGTCGTCCACCGAACGGCTCGCGCAATTCGCCGCCGCACACATGGGCGGGGTCGACGTTCTCGTCAACAATGCCGCAATCTATGCCGAGCTGGAGCGCCGCGGCTTCGAGGCGATCCCCGAGGCCGAGTGGGACCGCGTCATGCGCGTCAACGTCAAGGGCGTGTGGATGATGAGCAAGGCGGCGGCCCCATTGATGCGAAGCGCTGGCGGCGGCGCGATCGTCAACGTCTCGTCAGCCACAGTCATGAGCGGCTCGCCGATGTGGCTACACTACGTGTCGTCGAAAGGCGCCGTGATCGCGATGACCCGCGCCCTGGCGCGCGAGCTCGGCGACGACAAGATCACCGTCAACGTTATCGCGCCCGGCTTCACGCTTACCGCAGCCAGCCTCGGCCTGATGGAGAATGCGGCCGAATACGGCGTCTCGCGCGGCGCGCTGAAACGCGCGGCCGATGTCGACGACATGGTCGGCGGCGCGCTGTTCTTCGCCTCGCCCGCCGCCGCCTTCATCACCGGCCAGACCTTGATCGTCGACGGCGGCAGGCAGTTCAACTAGGGACGCGAACGCTCATGCCCAGGATCACCTTCATCGAGCCCGATGGCACCGTGCGGACCGTGGATGCCGAGCACGACGAAAGCGTCATGCAGGCGGCGAAGCGCAATAGCGTCGATGGCATCATCGGCGAATGCGGCGGCTCCTGCATCTGCGCCACCTGCCATTGCCACGTCGACGAGGCATGGCTCGACCGTGTCGGCCCGGCGGGTGAGATCGAGGCGGACGTTCTCGAATTCGAGGCCACGGACGTGCGGCCGGAGAGCCGCCTGGCGTGTCAGATCACGATCATCGACGCGCTCGATGGACTGACGCTGCGCGTCGTCGGCCGCAGCAGCTGATCGTCCGAAGGCCGCGCCGGCCTCCTCTCCTCCACACAACCGACTCATGACACGCCACGAGCTGCTAGCTCGCGCAGGTCGACGCGTCGATTCGGCGCCAGCGCCCCATCATCCCGCATCGCATCACCTCGTGTGAAGCCGCAGCACCGCTGCGGTCGCCTGCGCTTGAATCGCAGCTTGCGCGGCACCGATCGCTGCTCGGGACGACCTAAAGAAAAACCAAAGAACGCTCCCTACACTGGAGCAACTAACATCGAGCGACGATCGATTAGTCCGAAGACGACAGATCGGACGACCGACAGCAGCCGCACAAGGTTCGCCCGTTCAAGGGCGGCGCAGCGGCGGCAACGAACAAGAACGAACGCGACCATCACGCTCGGGAGGAGCAACGATGCCGAAGCTGCAGCGGCGGGACTATTACGATACAGTTCGCGACATGAACTGGGCCTTCTCCTATGTCAGCGAGGACGAGGTCTTTCCCGAGGAGCTCTCCAAGAGCTTCGGTATCCATGGCGAGCAATGGTGGGGCTGGGACGAGCCGTACAAGCTGACCTATCGCGAATATGTCCACAATCAGGCCGGCAAGGACGACGGCATCTACTCGATCCGCTCGACGATCGCGCGCTCAAATCTGTACGACAATCTCGACGCCGGCTGGAAGTCGGCGATCAAGGCGCATTACGGTGCGATACCGGTTCCGGAATATTTCGCCTCGATCGGCGAGGCGCGCATGGCCCGGTTCGGCCGCGCAGCAGCGTGGCGCAACATGGCCGCGTTCGGGACACTGGACGAATGCCGCCACGGCCAGGCGCAGATCTACTTCCCTTATTGCCTGCTCGGAAAGGACCCGCAGTTTGACTGGGCCCACAAGGCGATGCACACCAACGAATGGGGCGTGATCGCGGCGCGCAGCCTGTTCGACGACATGTTCACCGCCAACGACGCGGTATCGACGGCGATCCAGTTGACCTTCACCTTCGAGACCGGCTTCACCAACCTGCAATTCCTCGGCATGGCCTCGGACGCGCTGCATGTCGGCGACATCGAGTTCGGCGCGCTCATCTCCTCGATCCAGACCGACGAGGCGCGGCATTCGCAGCAGGGCGAGCCGACGCTGAAGATCATGATCAATAACGGCAGGAAGGCCGAGGCGCAGAAGATGGTCGACCAGATGTTCTGGCGATCGTGGAAGCTGTTCGCGCTGCTGACCGGCATCTCCATGGACTACTACACGCCGCTGGAAAGCCGGACGATGTCGTTCAAGGAGTTCATGCAGGACTGGATCTGCCGGCAGTTCATGGACCAGTTCAAGGACCTCGGCATGAACGTGCCGTGGTACTGGGAGGAGCACTTCCTGCCGGAGCTCGACTGGGTCCATCACGCCTATCACATGGGCGTCTGGTTCTGGCGGCCGACGGTGTGGTGGAATCCGGACGCCGGCGTGTCGCCCGCCGAGCGGGACTGGCTGGAGCAGAAATATCCCGGCTGGAACGACCGCTTCGGCAAGCTGTGGGACGTGATCGGCGACAACGTACGTACCGGCCAGATCGAGAAGACCTATCCGGCGACCTTGCCGATCGTCTGCAACTGCTGCCACATCCCGATCTGCAGCCCGAGCATCGGCAAGGCGCCGCGCATCACCACGCATAACGGCCGCAAGCTGAACTTCTGCTGCGAGGTCTGCGAGTGGGTGTGGAAAAGCCAGCCCGAGCGCTACGATACCCACCTCTCGATTGTTGACCGCTTCCTCGCTGGCCACATCCAGCCGCCGACCTTGGAAGGCGCGCTGCAATACATGGGCATCACGCCCGACGTCGCCGGCAACGACGCCCAGGCCTACGCCTGGAACGGCGCATCCCGCCTCGCGGCGGAGTGACGCTGGCGCACCCGCGGCCGACACGGCAAGAGGCGCCGCTCACGAGCGGCGCGGCTGACCGACACGATCGCAGACAAGCAACCAATCACAACAAACAACCAAGATGGGAGGCAAGCGTGGCCCTGTTCCCGCTCCAAGCCAATTTCCGCGGCGACTTCGTCGTTCTGCTCATCCCCGTCGACGACGGCGACGACATGAGCATCGTGGCCGACAAGGTCGCACAGCACGCGGTCGGACTGCGGGTCGCCGAGAAGAACTCGCCGAAATGCGTCTACTACAATGGCCGCGAGCTGCCCTCGTCGATGACGATCGCGCAATCCGGCATCCAGCCGATGGATTGGATCGAGGTGGCCTATGTCTGATGATTCCAGCGTGACGTGGCGTCAGGTCGCCACCTTGGACGACCTCTGGGAAGGCGACTTCCTCGGCGTCGAGGTCGAGGGCGAGGAGGTGATCGTGGTGCACCTGCCGGGGGGCGAACTGCGCTGCTTCCAGGGCATGTGCCCGCACCAGGAAATCCTGCTGGCCGACGGCAAGGTCGATTTCGAAGCCGGCACCATCACCTGCTCGGCCCATGAGTGGGAGTTCAGCATGGACGACGGCCGCGGCCTCAACCCGCGCGACTGCCGCCTCTTCCGCTACGAGGTGAAGAAGGACGGTGAAACCATTCTCGTCGGCGTGCCCCAAGACGGCCGGCTGCGCCGCCTGCGCCACAAGACCGAACAGGACGCATAGGACCAAGCTCATGACCACGACAGCAGCACCGAAACTGGTCGGGCCCGTCATCAGGGGCGTCGACGAGGACATCATCGACGCCGTGATCGCGGCGAGCGAGCAGGACAATCCGGACGTCGAGATTGTTGTCGAGGACCGCGGCGGCTACGTCCGCATCCAGGCCGACCGAAATTTCCGCCTGACGCAAAAGAGCATGCAGGCGGCGCTGGGGCGGCCGTTCCGGCTCGCCGAAATCGAGCCGAGCCTGGTGTCGTTCGGCGGCAGGCTGGAATCGATGGACGACGAATGGGTCTGGACCATCCACACAGCATAAATACCGGGAGGATACGTCATGACCGCGATGACCGCGAAGCCGGCTGCGCGCAGGCAGAAGAAGACCTGGAGCCTGTGGACCGAGCGCCGGCTACCATCGGAATACGAGGCCGTCACCTACAAGTTCCACAGCCATTTCCGCCGCGCACCGGCGCCGTTCGAATTGGCGGAGAACTGGCCGGTCAACCAGTTCTATCTCAGGAACCGCGAGGGCTCGAGGTTCAACCTCGATGATTGGGAAGGCTACCGCGATCCCCTCACCTACACCTATCGGCGCTACGTTGGCGACCAGAAGGACCGTGAGGTCTATTGCGACAATCTGATCGACGAGTTCGAACGCCAGGACAGCTATCGCAAGCTGCCGGCGGCGTGGCTCGACTTCCTCGGCCAGGCCTATCTGCCGGTGCGTTTCCCCGGACATGCGATGCAGATGAGCGCGGCCTATGTCGCGCAGATGGCGCCGTCCGCCTTCGTCACCAACACCTTCTACTTCCAGATGGGCAACGAGATGCGCCGGGTGCAGCGCCAAGCCTATTTGGCCAAGGCGCTCGCGCTCGATACCGGCCGACCGGAACTTGCCGACAGCAACATCGCGCGGGCGATCTGGACGCAGGCGCCGCACTGGCAGGGTCTGCGGGAGCTGATCGAGAAGCAGCTGATCGCCTATGATTGGGGCGAGGCCTTCGTATCCCGCAACCTCGTGCTGCGGCCGATCTTCGACCACATCTTCAATCGCGAGATCGCCGAGCTGGCCCGCGCGAACGACGATGACCTGCTGGCGCTGCTGCACGACGACTTCCGCAATTACGACGAAGCCTATGCGGTCGAGACCACCAAGGCGCTGGTGGCCTATGCCACCGGCAAGGTGCCGGCGCATGCTGATCTGCTGCGGGAGTGGATTGCCAAGTGGCTGCCGCTCGGCGAGCGCGCCGCGCGCGGCCTCAGCGAGGCGCTGTCCGCAGCGCCAGGGGCCGACAGTACGCAGGCGATCCTCACCCGCACCATGACGGCCCAGGCACGGCTGGTTGCTGAGTGTGGCTTGTAGTTGGCAGGCACGGTCGGCGTGCTGCGCCGGCCGCCAAGCCTGAAAGGATGGCGTTCATGACCCGGCAACTCCGTATCGAGCCCGACGGTGTCGCAGTCGACCTCGCCGACCATGACACCATCCTGCAGGCCGCGCGACGTGGGGGCGTCGCGCTGGCTTACGAATGCGGCTGGGGGAGTTGCGGGGCATGCAAGGTGACGCTCGTCGACGGCCAGGTCGATCTGATGTTTCCAGGCGCGCCGGCCGTCAATCCACGCGACGCGCGGCGCAACCGCATTCTTGCCTGCCAGTCGCGCGCGATCTCCGACGTCACCATCGCGCGCGGTCCGGGCGAATGGTCCGCGCCGGCGCCGCGATGCATCGAGCAACAGGCAATCCTATTTGATGTCGAGGATCTCGCGCCGGAGATTCGCCAGTTCAGCTTCGAAACGTCAGAGCCGGTCGCCTTTCGGCCCGGCCAATATGCGATCCTGCATCTCGGCGACAGGCTGCGGCGCTGCTACTCGATATGCAACCTGCCCGGCAGCAGACTGCTGCAGTTCATTGCCAAGCGCTACGAGGGCGGCAGAGGCAGCAACGCGCTCGCGGCACTAGCGCCTGGCTCACGTCTCAGCATTGAGGCGCCTTTCGGTGCCTGCACCCTGCGGCGCCAGCCGGGCCGCAAGGTGTTCGTGGCCGGCGGCACCGGCCTCGCCCCGATCCTAGCGATGCTGCGCGAGGCGGCCGCGGCGCGGCTCGATTTCGAAGCGAGCGTGGATGTCCTCTACGGCGCAAGCACGCCGGCCGACCTCGCTGCTGGCGACATGCTGGCGTCCGCGGTCGCTCGGATCCCGCAGGCGCGCTATCTGCCCGTGGTCGAAATCGCGCCGGCGGGTTGGCCGCATGCGTCAGGCTTCGTCACCGACGCCATCACATCGACGATCGCCGAGCCCGCCGCCGCCGAGTTCTACGTCGCCGGACCTCCGGTCATGGTGAACGCCGTCAAGTCGCTGCTGCGCAGCGCCGACGTTCCGATCACGCAGGTTCATTATGACAGTTTCGGCTAGGCCAAGGTTGCGCCGGATTCCCCCAGTTTGGGCGATGGCCCCTGCACTGCGTCGCCTCACGGCGCGTCGCGGCGGCGGCCCGCGATTGGCGCCGACCTGGCCATGCCACCAGCTCGACGACGGCGCACCCGCCAGCTTCGCCGCGCAGCTTTGCTCCTACGCGTGGACCCTGGCAGGCGTCGACGAAGTCCCCGCGCCCCTGAATGCCGCCGGCCGCGGTTTCGCGCTCGACGATGCGCACGCGATGGGCCAGCCGGAGGCTTTCGTGTTCGCCTCGGTGTGGCTGATCGTGCGCCCCGACGCCTCGCTGCATCTGACCTTGCGGCCGGAATGGGCGCAGAAGATCGCGGCCAAGGGATGGGGAACGGTGCATCCCTTCGCGCGCTACATGGCGGGCGCCGTGCCGCCGCAGAGCCTGATCATCTACGCGCCGCGCGATGAGAGCGAGCTGGCGATTGCCATGCGCATCATCACGGCGGCGCATTGCTACGCGACCGGCCGCATCGGCGAAGTCGCGCTGCCCGACAGCCGGTGGTGAACGATGACGGAGCTCCCGGCCAAGACCAATGCAGGCGGCGCCAAGCCATTTCGCGTCCGGCTCGAGCGGCCCGATGGCACTTACAGTTTCGACGCGGCGGCCGACGAGTATCTTCTCTATGCCATGATCGATGCCGGACTCGACAGTCCCTACATCTGCGAGCAAGGCTGGTGCATCGCCTGCGCCGCGCGCCTTCTGGCCGGCGATGTCGATCGCTCCGGCGCGCTCACGGTATATCCCGAGGACGTCGAAGCCGGTTTTGTTCTGCTGTGCTCAACCATGCCGCGTTCAGACCTCGTCCTGAGCCAGGATGAGCGTCAAACCCGCAGAGACATGATGCAGCACCGGATCGAGCACAACCGGCTCGCACGGGCCTATCTGCCCGGCGCGCGCTCCCGGTTCCGTCGTGGACGAGCCGCGGCGCGCATCGACACGCGTGATGGACACTCGTAGCCATCCCAGGGCAAGGCAATCCGCGAGACCAACTGCAATCGAGTTGCTGTTCTCTGGCCGCAGGGCGGTTTAACAGATCTCGCGCGCTGACGCGCGCCAGACCCCTCCGCGGTCCTTACGGCTTTAGCTCGCCGCGAATTACTCCCACTTGTTTGCTTATCACGCGGCCAGATCGTTGATACCTTTATCTTATTTCGCGGTGCTGCTTCAGGATGCCGAAGGTGGTACCGACGATTTTCCCGCGTGTTGATCCACAGGGATATTTTGCACGATCAGGCCAAGCCCTATTTGACAACTATCGGCTGCGATCGCTTGCACCGCAATGCCCAACTTCTGAACTGGTGCCAGCCGCTCTCGAATGAGAGCGTGGCGGAGCCATGACTTACAATCAGCCGGCAATTCAACCCGCTGAGCGACTGTATCCGCGCCCTCTCACACCGTGGTGAGCGAACGAATGTCGCGCCGCAGCGTGCTCAGCACGTCCTGCTCGGCGGAGCGGACGAAGAAATGGTTGCCCGGAAACGCCCTGATGGCGCACGAGATGGCGGCGTGATCTCGCCATCCTTCCAGTTCGTCGAGACCGACACTGTTGTCGCTCTCGCCGCCATAGACCAGCACGGGGCAGGACAGTTTGAGCGCCTTCGGCGGGGCATAGGTCGCGACCGCCTCGAAATCGGCGCGGAGCACCGGCATCGCGAGCTCCATCAGGTCACGGTCGGCGAGCAACTCCTCCGGCGTACCGTCGAGTTTGCGCAGCTCCTCGATGAACTCCTCGTCAGGAAGAGCGTGGATCTCGGGCTCGGAGCCGCGCAGGACAGGCGGACGACAACCGGACATCACGGCGGCGATCACGGGTTGCCTGGGGGACAAGACGCGCAACACCTCAAAGGCGACAAGCGCCCCCATGCTGTGGCCGAACAGGATGACCGGCCCGGTCATTTCCGCCGCGATCTCGGGCATGATTCCCTGGACGAGATCGACAATCCGGCGCGAGAGCTGCTCACGCCGGCGAAATCCCCTGCCGGGATATTCGACGGCCACGACATCGACATGCGGCGACAGGGCCAAGGCCCAATTGCGATAGCCCGCAGCCACGCCGCCGGCGTAGGGAAAGCACAGCAATTTCGGGCAACCAGGCCGCGCGCTGGCATAGCGCAGAAGAGATCGACTAGACGACGCCTGCACGCGACAACCCTTCTTGTCCAGTCATGGCCGGCATATCGGCTGCGATTCTTCCATCATGGAAACGGACGATGCGATCCGCGACGGAATCGAATGACTCGTCATGCGTCAGGACGATAACGAGCTTCCCGTCACGCTTCAACGCCGGCAGCAGCGAGAGATAGAACTGCTCCCGCGATCTCGCGTCCTGATCCGCAGCCCATTCGTCGAAGATGTAGATGTCGCGATCTTCCATCAGGGCAGACACGAGCAGCAATCGGCCCTTCTGCCCCCGCGACAGATCCTGCGTATTCAAGAACCTCGCGTGCTCCGTCATGACCTTGCGGTCGATCGACCATTCCCCGAGCAAGCCGCGCGCGCGATCCTCACAGGTCTCGTGGCCGGGAATGCGCTCGAACGCATGCGCATCCTCGAACAGGCAGCTGAAGATCTGACGATAGAGCTCGCGGCTCCGATCATCGACCGGCCGGCCGTCCAGGAGGATCGCGCCGCTCGACGGCTCGTACAGGCCGGCGAGCAGCCGCGCAAAGGTGCTCTTGCCGCTGCCGTTTCCGCCCTTGATGAAGACGATCTCTCCGCGTTTCAGTACGAGATCCACCGGCCCGAATGCAAACGCATCCGCGGGCCCGGTCTCGCCGTAGGAATAGCAGACGCCCTCGAAGCTGACCTGCCGCCACGGGACGTCAGCCGCGGCGCTCTCGCCCGCTTCGGGGTCCACGGCCGCTGACGACGCGAGCACCACGCCGAGATCCTGGATCCTGCGAAACACCGCATTGACATGGCCGAGCGACGCGAACGACCCGATGGCGGCATCCAGCGGGCCGATCAGATAGATCGCAGCAAAGAAGAACTCGACATCCCGGGCGTCCGAAGAATGCTGAAACAAGAGAATTCCGATCACCAGCAGAAACACGGCCTGCCCGACATTCATCGCAATGGCGCCGGCCCATGTCGCCTGCTCGCGAAGGCGGAGAAACTCGGTCTGACGCCCGTCGATGTCCTCGGACAGGTAACGCGACGTTCGGACGGTGCTCAATTTCAACTGTTTCAGACCTGCGATCAGTCCTCCCAGCACCTTGTCGAGGCGCTCCCACGCCATCCAGGCCTGATAGCTCAACCTGGTCGACCGGCCGACCACGGCCCAGTACAGCGGCACGCCGACCATCGCCGCGCCGACGATCACGCCTGCCCCGGTCGGTGAGAGCCAGCACATGTAGACCAGCAGGCTCGCGACCATCGCGAGGTTCGTCACCATATTGACGAGGATCGGAGCCGCCGTCGCAATCGTCTGGACGTCGGCCGAGACGACGGCTTTCAGCCGTCCGGATCCGATGATCTCGAGCTGGCGGTAGCGCGTCTTCAGAATCGCCGTGATCAACGTGTTTCGAAGCCGGAGAATGACGGCGCAGCCAACACGGACCGAAGCTCGCGCGGCGGCCAGACGGCTCGCGATCGATGCCGATGCGAGGGCCGCAAACGAGATGACATCGGGCAGAGCTGCCGGCGACTGCTGGCGAACATGCGCAAAGACATAGGCAAACAACGCGACGGTCGTGGCGGCCGCGACAATGCTGCACCCCGAGGCCACTGCGATAGGCCCGGGGACCAGACGAAGCAGGAAAGAGACGAGCTTGTTCTGCATGAGGATGACCTAGACCGGCTCGGCGGCCAGTCTCTCGGAGACCGGCTGAGCCCCCTCGAGCTCGGCCCGCAAGCGCGCCGCGATGTGGTCCGAGGCCGGATGCTGGATCATGGAGCCGTGGTTGCCCGGGACGTAATTCACGTCAAAGCCGTTCAGCGACTTGGATTGCCAGAATTTCGCAGCTCTGACGAAGTGATCCGGCGCCCTGACCGGATCTCCGTCCGGCTGGAACAGCAACAGCTTGCCGCCATAGGGCGACACCACGTGCTGCTGGAGAGCATGCAGGTTGGCCTGGAACACGGAGACGACGTGGGCGAACTCTGCGTCCGTCATTCCGCTCGAGAGCGACTTGTGGCGCTTGGCCAGACGCAGCACATAGTCGGCCTTGGCCGCGTCGGAGAGTCGCCAGAACGAATGCCATCGCGACGTCAGCCCGCGTTGCGGCGGAATGTCCAACACGCCCATGAATGTGAGCCACTCGGTGCGCTCGACCTGGCGCCTGTTGTGCCGCCACTCTCCGGTCGAGCTCGGCGGAACGGTATCGATCAGCGCCAGCACCCCGACCTGATGCCCGAGCTCGTTCAGCTTCTTGGCAATGGCAAAGGCGATCAGCCCGCCGGCGGACCAGCCGACGAGATTGAATGGGCCCGTTGGCTGGATCTCGAGCATGCGGGCGACATGGTGATCCGCCATCTGATCGATCGAGACCAGCGGATCCTGCTCGCCATGGAGACCCAGCGCCTTGATGCCGTAGACGGAATAGCCGGGCCCGAGCGACTTCGCGAGGTCGCGATAGCACAGGATGCCGCCCCCGATGGGATGAACACAGATGATCGGCGTCCCCTGCTCGCTCAGATGGATCGGGATGATGCAGGAGTAGTCGCGCCTGCCCGATCCGTGCATCTCGAACCCCTGTTTCGCCGCGCGTGCGACGGCGATGTGGGCGGCCATCACCGCAATCGTCGGCTTCTCCTCGAACAGGAGGCGCACCGGCAGATCGACGCCGAGCGCATGCCGCACCTGGGCGATCAGGCGCATCGCCAGCAGCGAATGGCCGCCGAGCTCGAAGAAATCGTCATGCACGCCGACAGACTGCAGTCCGAGCAGGTCCGACCACAGCTTCGCGAGAATGTCCTCGGCGGCCGTGCGTGGAGCAGCTTCACCGCCGCTGTGCCGCCGTTGCGGCTGCGGCAGCGCGCTGCGGTCGAGCTTGCCGTTCGGCGAGAGCGGAAGCTGATCCAGAACGACGAATGCCGACGCCGCAGGCACCATGTAGTCGGGAAGCCGCCGCTTGAGATGCGCGCTCAACGCCACCGGATCGATGGTGTTCTCGTCACCGACGACATAGGCTACGAGCCGCCTGTCACCTCTTCCGTCCTCCGGCGCTACCACCACGGCCTGCGACACACCGACATGCTCGGCGAGCGCCGCCTCGATCTCGCCGAGTTCGATCCGAAAGCCGCGGATCTTCACCTGATGATCCAGGCGCCCGAGATATTCCAGCTCGCCATCCGTGCGCCACCGGACCAGATCGCCCGTCCGGTACAACCGCTCGCCGTCTCCGAACGGGCTCGGCACGAAGCGCTCCGCCGTCAGATCGGCACGGCCGAAATAGCCGCGCGCAAGTCCCACGCCGCCGATGTACAACTCGCCGGCGACGCCGACGGGCACGAGCGCGCCGTGATCATCCAGAACATGGAGCTGCATGTTCGAGATCGGACGGCCGATCGGCACGCTGACCGCATCCGCCTCCAGGCGGCACGCGAACGCGCTCACATCGACCGCAGCCTCGGTCGGTCCGTAGAGATTGTGCAGCTCGCTCCGCGAGCTCCGCAGGAAGCGCGTCTTCAGCTCTCCTCCGAGCGCCTCGCCGCTGCACATCACGGCGCGCAGGCTGGCGCAGCGGGAGACATCCTCCGTCTCCAGGAACACCTGCAGCATCGACGGGACGAAATGCGCGATCGTCACCGCCTCGCGCTGGATCAGCGCGGCGAGATAGGACGGATCCTGGTGGCCCTCGGGCCGGGCCACGACGAGCGGCACGCCCTCGATCAGCGGCCAGAAGAACTCCCACACCGACACGTCGAACGAAAACGGCGTCTTCTGCAGAACGCGGTCGCCGGGGCCGAGCCGATAGGCCGCCTGCATCCACACCAGCCGGTTGACGATGCCGCCATGCGTGCTGGCGACTCCCTTGGGCCGTCCGGTCGATCCCGAGGTGTAGATGACATAAGCGAGATTGGCAGGACGGCTACAGTTGACAGGCGCCTGCTGCGGCTCGGCCGCAATGGCGGACCAGGCCGCGTCGATCTCCACCACCCGGGTGGCATGCGCGGGAAGCAACGCGGCCAAGCGCGGCTGTGTCACGATGACGGGCGCGCCCGCGTTCTGCATCATGTAGCTCAGCCGTTCCGCCGGATAGCCCGGGTCGAGCGGCAGATACGCCCCACCCGCCTTCAGGATTCCGAGCAAAGCCACCACCATCTCCAGGCTGCGCTCCACGCACAGCCCCACTACGACCTCGGGCCCCACGCCAAGCCGGCGCAAATGGTGCGCGAGCTGGTTGGAGCGGATGTCCAACTCCTGGTAGCTCAGCTGCGCGCCCTCGAACACCACGGCGAGGCCGTCGGGGGTTCGTGCGGCCTGCGCGGCAAACAGCTCGTGCAGGCACTTATCCGCCGGATAGTCGGCGTCCGTCGCGTTCCAGTCGACGATCAGCTGATGACGCTCGGCTTCGGTCAGCAGCGCAAGCTCCGACAAGCGGGCTTCCGGGGCCGACACGATGCCTCCCAGCAGGATGCCGAAGTGTTCCGAAAGCCGCGCGATCGTCGCACGGTCGAACAGATCCGAGGCATATTCAAACGTCCCGACCAGGCCGTCCGCGGTCTCGCGCATGAACAGCGCCAGATCGAACAGCGACGTGCGGTGCTCGCTGCCGAGGAGCCGAAGCGTCAGCGCGCGCAGCTCGATCGCGTCCTGCGGCGTATTCTGCAGGCTGAAGCTGACCTGGAACACCGGCTGACGGCTCAGGTCGCGGACCGGCTGCAGCTCCTCCACCAGTCTCTCGAACGGAAGATCCTGGTGCGCATAGGCCCCGAGCGCCACTTCCTTCACCCGCCCGAGCAGCTCGATGAAGCTCGGATTCCCGGACAGATCGGTACGCATCGCGAGCGTGTTGACGAAGAACCCGATCAGTCCCTCCAGCTGGCGGTCGACGCGCCCGGCGATCGGCGAGCCCACGACGATGTCGGTCTGGCCGCTGTAGCGCGACAACAGCACCTGATACGCGGCCAGCAGCACCATGTAGAGCGTCGCGCCCGAACGACGCGACAGCGCCTTGAGCCCGTCCGACAGCGTGCGGGACAGCGTGAACGGCACCATTCCGCCAGCGAAGCTCGCGACCGCGGGACGCGCCCGGTTGGTCGGCAGCTCCAGCGCTGCCGGCGCGCCCTTCAGCCGCATCGTCCAATAGGCAAGCTGGCGCTCCAGCGCCTCGCCCTGCAGCCAGGCCCGCTGCCACAGCGCATAATCAGCATATTGCACCTCGGGATCAGCCAGGGGCGGCGCCGCGTTGGTGCGATAGGCCTCGTACAGCGCGGCGATTTCTCGGACCAGCACGCCGATCGACCAGCCGTCCGACACGATGTGATGCATCGTCACCAGCACCACATGGTCCTGCGGACCCAGCCGGATTAACCGTGCCCGGAACAACGGTCCCCGCGACAGATCGAACGGCTGCACGGCCGTCTCGCGCAGCAGACGATCGATCCTGAGCCGGCGCACCTCGTCGTCCTCGAGCTCCGATAGATCGTCTCGGCCGAGCTTGAACACCGAGGGGGCCTCGATGATCTGCACCGCCTGCCCTTGCTCCGTCTCGAAGTGCGTCCGCAACGCCTCGTGACGCCGGACCACTTCGACAAAGCTCCGCTCCAGCGCGATCGTGTCCAGCGCCCCTTCGAGCCGCACGGCAAACGGCAGATTGTAGGCCGCTCCCACCAGCCCGAGCTGATCCAGGAACCACAATCGCTCCTGCGCAAAGGACAGCACCAGCCGCTGCGGGCGCGGCTGAACCTGCAGCGGCGGCAGTGCCACTCCGGCGCCACTGCGCAACGCGCTCTCGATCCGTCCCGCCAGATCGCTCAGTCGCGGCGCATCGAACATGGCCCGCAGCGGCAGATCGATCACGAACTCGTCGCGCAGCCGGGACAGCGCCCGCATCGCCAGCAGCGAGTGACCACCTGATGCAAAGAAGTCGTCATGCCGGCCCATGCGGTCTAGCTTCAGCAGCTCGCACCAGATCTGCGCCAGCCGCTCCTCGACCTCACCGAGCGGCGCAATGAAGGCACGATGCCCAAACGCTGCCGATCCCGGCGCAGGCAGCGCCTTGCGATCGAGCTTGCCGTTCGGCGTCTGCGGCAGAGCTGCGAGCTGCACATAGGCCGACGGGACCATGTAGTCGGGAAGACGCCGCGACAGCTGCGTCCGCAGATCGTCTGCGCGCAGCGCTGCGTCGCCCACCACATAGGCCACGAGCCGCGTGCCGCCGCTGCCGTCCTCCTGGGCCGTCACCACCGCCTGCGCCACGCCGGCATGGGCAAGGAGCGCCGCTTCGATCTCGCCGAGCTCGATCCGGAAGCCGCGGATCTTCACCTGGTGATCCAGCCGCCCGAGATAGTCCAGCTCGCCATCCGCGCCCCAGCGGACGAGATCTCCCGTCCGGTACAGCCGCTCGCCGTCGCCGAACGGACTCGGCACGAACCGCTCCGCTGTCAGGTCGGCGCGGCCGAGATAGCCCCGCGCCAGTCCGGCACCGCCGATATACAGCTCACCCGCGACACCGACGGGCACCAGCTCGCCATCACCATCCAGGACATGAAGCTGCGTGTTCGCGATCGCATGCCCGATGCTGATCCGGCGCTCGGTCGAGATCCGGCTCAAGCTCGACCAGACCGTGGTCTCGGTCGGACCGTAGAGATTCCAGCTCGCGGATGATCCATCCGCGAGTCGCGACGCCAGGTCGGGTGGCAATGCCTCGCCGCCACAAAGCACCTTCAGCGAGGCGGATGGTCGCCAGCCGGCGTCCGTCAGCAGGCGCCATGTCGCGGGCGTCGCCTGCACCGTCGTCACGCCGATTACGGCAAGCCGCTCGCGCAGGCGTTCCCCGTCGACGCTGAGCTCTCGGGGCAGCACCACCACGCGGGCGCCGGCGAGCAGCGGCAGGTAGATCTCCAGTCCGGCGATGTCGAACGAGATCGGCGTCACCGCCGCCACGACGTCCGAGGCATCGATGCCGGGACGCTCGGCCATGTCCGTCAGGAAATTGATCAGCCCCGCATGCGCCACCATCACGCCCTTGGGCCGTCCGGTCGAGCCCGAGGTGTAGATGACATAAGCGAGGTTGGCCGGCCGGCTGGTGTTCACTGGGGCCTGCCGCGGCCAGGCCGCGATGTCAGCCGCTTCCGTATCGAACTCCACCACCCGCCCGGCATGAGCGGGCAGCGCACCGGTCAGGTGCCGCTGCGTGACGATGACCGGCGCGCCTGCGTCGTGCAGCATGTAGCTCAGCCGGTCCGCTGGGTAGCCCGGGTCGAGCGGCAGATAGGCGCCGCCGGCCTTCAGGATTCCCAGCAACGCCACCACCAGCTCGAGGCCGCGCTCGACGCAAAGTCCGACCACGACCTCAGGACCTACGCCGAGCCCGCGCAGATGATGCGCCAGCTGGTTCGCGCGTGCGTCCAGCTCGCGGTAGCTCAGCTGCTCGTCCTCGAACGCCACCGCCACGGAGTCCGGCGTCCGCGCAGCCTGCGCCGCGAACAGCTCGTGCAGACAGCGCTCGGGATCGGCCTTAGCCTTGCCCGCCCAATCCTCCAGCAGAACGCGACGATCCGCGGCGCTCAGCACCCCGAGCCGTCGCATCGGTCTTTCCGGATGCTGTGCCAGCGCATCCACAAGCTCGGTCAGCGCCGTCTCCATCATCCTGCAGAGCGGGGCCGCTCCTATCGACCTCGTCGTCTGCGCCGTCAGGCCGAAGCTGTCTCCGGCGTCATCGACCGACAGCATCACGGGATAGTTCGTGCGTTCCTCTCCCCACAGCAGCTCGATTCCGTCCCACGCCGGGCCTTCGGCGACACCGCCGCTGTAGCGGTAGTTCAGCAGCGACGTGAACAGCGGGCCGGCACCTTCGATACCGCTGCAACGCTGCGCGAGTGCGAGCGAAGCATGCTCGTGACGGAGGAGCTGCCCCAACAGCGCATGGACATCGCGAACGCTCGCGGCTGCGCTGGTCTCGCCGATCGCAATCCGCACCGGCAGCGTGTTGATGAACATCCCCGCCGTCCGATCCGCTCCGGACATCCCGTGCAGACGTCCGAACAACACCGTCCCAAACACCGCATCACGTCCTCCCGACGTCCGCGACACCACAAGCCCCCACGCCAGGTGAAACAGACTTGCAGCGCTCACCCCGAGCTCACGCGCGTGGGCGCGCAGCCGTGCCGACAGGGCCGCAGGAAGCACATGACGCGCGTCCTCGATGTCCGTACCGTCGCCCTGCACATTGACGAGCCCGAACGGCGCCGATGGCTCGGTCACGTCCGCCAACAGCTCGCGGAAGAACGTCTCGTGCTCCGCCGTGCTGACGCCGTGCAGCGTCTGCCCGATGAAATTACGGAACGGCACCGGCGCAGGCAGCTCCGCCTGCCGGCCGATCAGATGGGCATGGACCTCATGCGTGAGCACCTCCAGGGTCGTATGATCCATCACCAGATGATGATAGGTCAGCAGCAGCAGCCAGCGTCCATGCTGCGCGTCATGGGCGACACAGCCCCGCAACAGCGGCGCATGCCGCACATCGAGCCGTCGGCTGCGTCCAAAACTTGACCGCAGCTGCACAACCGCATCGCCGCCCGGCTCATCGAGGACCACGTCCTCGACCGCAAGCCGCACGCGCCGCCACACCACCTGCACCGGCTGCGGCAATTGCTCCCACATCACCGCCGTTCGCAGAATGTCGTGCCGGCCGATCACGGCGTCCAATGCCGCGACGAAGCCGTCGAGCCGCGACCGCGTGTCGAATGCCAGCACGCTCGACAGCAGATACGCATCATGGCCCGCATCCATCATGTGATGGAAGAGGACGCCTTCCTGCAGCGGCGCGAGAGGATAGATGTCCTGAATGTTGGCCATGCCGCCTTCGACGGACGCGGCAATCAGGTCGATCTCACTTTGGCTCAGCTCGACCAGCGGCAGCATCGCCGGCGTGATCGCCGTGCAGCCCTCGGGGATGAGATTGGCGGGCACATCGACAGATGGCACCTCGCTGCCGGCTGCGGCCGCAAGCCCGGCGAGATCCGACGCACTGAACACGGCCCGGATATCCGCAACGAGGCCCGCTCGACGCATCTGCTCGATCAGCGTGATCGCCAGCAGCGAGTGGCCCCCGAGTGCGAAGAAGTCATCGTGACGGCCGACACGCGCGACCTTCAGCAGCTCGCACCAGATCTGCGCCAGCCGCTCCTCCGTCTCGCCCTGCGGAGCTTCGTAGCCGTCATTCGGAAATGCGGCCGCTTCCGGTGCGGGCAGCGCCTCGCGATCCAGCTTGCCGTTGGCCGTCAACGGCAGAGTCGCCAGCTGCATAAAGGCCGACGGCATCATGTAGTCGGGAAGACGATGCGCAAGATGGGCTCGCAGATCTTCGGCGCCAAGCTCCGCATCTCCCACGACATAGGCCACCAGCCGCTTGCCGCCGCGGCCATCCTCCTGCACCGCCACCACCGCCTGCGATACATCGGCGTGCTCGGCCAGCGCCGCCTCGATCTCGCCAGGCTCGATCCGGAAGCCGCGGATCTTCACCTGCTGGTCGCGTCGCCCGAGATATTCGAGCACGCCATCCGCCAGCCATCGCGCCAGGTCGCCCGTGCGGTACAGCCGCTCGCCACGGCCGAACGGGCTCGGCACGAACCGCTCCGCCGTCAAATCGGCGCGGCCGAAATAGCCGCGCGCGAGCCCTGCCCCGCCAATGTACAGCTCACCGGCGACTCCTACGGGCACGAGCTCACCCTGCTCATCCAGAACGTACAGCTGGGTATTCGAGATCGGCCGGCCGATGGGCACGTTGACGGCCAGCCCAGGCCGCGGCGCGACTGCAAAACAGGCGCTGAAGGTGGTGCCTTCCGTCGGCCCGTAGCCATTGACGAGCTGGCAATCGGGCATCTCGTCGAGGACGCGTTGGACATGCGACGGCGAGAGCACGTCTCCGCCCGCCAGCAGATAGCGCAACGGTCTGACAAGCTCGATGTCGTGCTCGATGACGGTATGGAACAGTCCCGCCGTCAGCCAGAGCACCGTGACATGGGATTCCGCGATCACCCGCTTCAGCGTCGCGACCTCGACAAATCCCCGGGGGTAGACGACGAGCCTCGCGCCGTTCAACAACGGCATCCAGATTTCGAATGTCGAGGCATCGAAGGCGAGCGGCGCCAGATGCAGGAATGCGTCGTCAGCCCCGACGCTGACATAGTTCGTGTTCTTGACCAGTCGGACGATATTGGAATGGGTGACGGCGACTCCCTTCGGCCGACCGGTCGAGCCCGAGGTGTAGATGACATAAGCGAGGTTGGCCGGCCGGCCGGTATCGACCGGCGCCTGCCGCGGCCAGGCCGCGATAGCAGCCGCATCCGCATCGAGCTCCACCACCCGCGCTGCATGAGCAGGCAGCACGCCGGCCAGATGCCGCTGGGTCACGATGACCGGCGCGCCCGCATCGTCCAGCATGTAGCTCAGCCGATCGGCAGGGTAGCCCGGGTCGAGCGGCAGATAGGCGCCGCCGGCCTTCAGGATTCCCAGCAGCGCCACCACCAGCTCCAGGCTGCGTTCGACGCAAAGCCCCACTACGACCTCCGGCCCCACGCCGAGGCCGCGCAGATGATGCGCCAGCTGGTTCGAACGTGCGTCCAGCTCGCGGTAGCTCAGCTGCTCGCCCTCGAACACCACCGCCACGGCGTCGGGCGTACGCGCAGCCTGCGCCCCGAACAGCGCGTGCAGGCAGCCCCCGGGATAGGCCGTCGTCTGGCCGGCCCAATCCTCCAGCAGAACGCGCCGATCCGCGGCGCTCAGCACCGGCATTGATGACAGCCGACGCTCCGGCGCCGCGACGATCCCTTCCAGCAGCACCTCGAGATGGTGCGCAAACCGCTCGATCGTCCCGCGATCGAACAGATCGAGCGCATATTCCAAACGGCCCTGCAAGCGGTCGTCGATCTCCCAGGCGAACAAGGACAGATCGAACACCGAGGTCCGCTGCTCGCCTGCGAGCGGGCGAAGCGTCAGAGCCGAGAGCTCGATCGCTTCCTGTGGTACGTTCTGCAGGCTGAAGCTCACCTGGAACACCGGCTGCCGGCTCAGGTCGCGGACCGGTTGCAGCTGCTCCACCAGTCTCTCGAACGGGAGATCCTGATGCGCAAAGGCGCCGAGCGCCATCTCCTTCACCCGCGCCAGCAGCTCCATGAAGCTCGGATCACCCGACAGGTCCGTGCGCATCGCGAGCGTGTTGACGAAGAACCCGATCAGCCCCTCCAGCTGGCGGTCGACGCGTCCGGCGATCGGCGAGCCCACGACGATGTCGGCCTGGCCACTGTAGCGCGACAACAGAACCTGATACGAGGCCAACAGCACCATGTAGAGCGTCGCGCCCGAACGACGCGACAGCGCCGTCAGCCCATCCGACAGCTCGCGAGACAGCGTGAACGGCACCATGCCGCCTGCAAAGCTCGCCACCGACGGACGCGGCCGGTCTGTCGGTAGCTCGAGCGCCGCCGGCGCTCCCTTCAGCCGTTCCTTCCAATAAGCAAGCTGACGCTCCAGCGCCTCGCCCTGCAGCCAGGCCCGCTGCCAGAGCGCATAGTCGGCATACTGGACCGTGAGCTCCGGCAGCGGGGATGGCCTGCCCTGGCTGAACGCCTCATAAAGCGCCGCCACCTCGCGCGTGAGAACGCCGATCGACCAGCCATCCGAGACGATGTGATGCATCGTCGCCAGCACCACGTGATCCCGGGCACTGGCCCGGATCAGCGTTGCCCTGAACAGCGGGCCGCGCGTCAGCTCGAAGCGGTACGAGGCCTCCTCCTTGGCCAGACGTCGAATCTCAGCTTCCTGAGCATCGACACCAAGGTGCGACAGATCCAGCAGCTCAAGACGGAACGAGGCGGCCGCATCGATCACCTGCACGCCCTGCCCGTCCACCAACTCGATATGCGTCCGCAAGGCCTCGTGCCGTCGCACAACCTCCGCCAGGCTCTGCTCCAGCGCAGCCGCGTCAAGCCCGCCATCCAGCCGGAGCGCGAACGGCATGTTGTAGGCCGATCCCACCAGCCCGAGCTGATCCAGGAACCACAAGCGTTCCTGCGCATACGACATCGTCACACGATCCGACGGCGCTCTCGCGGCCAGCCTTGGCCGGCCGGCCGCAGCGCGATGCGCTGATGTCAGGAAGCCGATCACACCTTCCTTGTTCGCGCGGAGCTCTGCCAGCTCGGCCTGTGACAGGCCGGCCGGCGCCCGGTATTTGAGCTGACCGTTGTCGAGCCAGATGCTCACGCCATTCTTGCGCAGGGACGTCAGGAGAGCCTGGACCGTGCTCATACGATCCCCACCTCTTCGTCACGATTCTCCGAGCGGTCTGCGATATCGGTCGCTCCCGGCTGGGCCGCCCAACGCACCGTATCGATCCAGTCGGCCAGCCGAGCCAAGGTCGGCGCTTCGAACAGCGCGCGGAGCGGCACATCGATCGCGAGCGCTTCGCGCAGCCGCGCCATCATCCGCATCGCCAGCAGCGAATGCCCGCCAAGCTCGAAGAAGTTGTCGTCGATCCCGATCCGATCCAGCTTCAGGACGTCGCACCAGATCGCTGCGAGCGTCTGCTCCACCGGCGTACGGGGCGGAACATAGGGGCGTGACGAGGCTCGCGGCCCCGGGGCCGGCAAGGCATGGCGGTCGAGCTTGCCGGTCGGCGTCAACGGGAAGGTCTCCATCGCCATGAAGGACGAAGGCACCATGTAATCGGGGAGGCTCCGCTTCAGATGATTGCGAAGCTTGTCGGCATCGAGCGGCCCGCCATTCTCCACTCCGACCACATAGGCGACGAGGCGCTTATCGCCCTCCTCCTCGTGCGCGACCACCGCAGCCTGCTCGACGGCTTCATCAGCGAGCAGCGCCGCCTCGACCTCGCCGAGCTCGATCCGGAAGCCGCGGATCTTGACCTGATGGTCCGACCGGCCCAGGAATTCCAGATTGCCATCGGCGCACCACCGCACGCGATCGCCGGTCCGGTACAATCGCTCGCCGTCGCCGAACGGATTCGGCACGAACCGCTCCGCCGTGAGATCGGGGCGGCCAAGATAGCCGCGCGCAAGACCGACGCCGCCGACATATAATTCCCCCGCAACCCCAATGGGGACGGGGCGAAGATCGGGATCGAGGACAAAGAGCTTCATGTTCGCGATCGGCCGGCCGATGGGAATGGCCGCAGGGATTGGCGCTCCGACGACATAAGAGGACGCGTCGGCAGAGACTTCGGACGAGCCGTAGATGTTGACGAAGCGGCAATGCGGCAACGCCTCCGTCAGACGGACCATCAATTCTCTGCTCAGGGCCTCGCCGCTCAGCGTACAGCTTCGCAGGCCAGACAGATGCGCTCTCGTCGCCGCATCGGACGCCAGCGCGAACGCCAGGGACGGCACGATGACGACACGCGTTACTCCGCGCTCGGCCATCATCGCGACCAGCTCCGTCGGCTGCCGGCCGACAGCGTCGCGCGCAACGACCAGGCGAAGTCCGCGACAGAGCGGTCCGAGACTTTCGAAGATGGAGTCGACAAAGCCGATCGAGGTCTTCTGGCAGCAGACATCGTCGTCGTCGAACTCGTCGATGCCGTCCTGCGCCACGATCCGGTTCACCATCCCCTGGTGCAGTCCGCACACCCCCTTCGGCCGACCGGTGGAGCCCGAGGTGTAGATGATGTAGGCGAGGTTCGCAGGAAAGGAGATGTTCTCCGGCGGGGTCGCGGGCTGACGCGCGATATCCTCCCAGTCCGCATCGAGCCGCAACATGGAGCCGGCATGAGCGGGCAAGTGCGGCACCAGATGCGCCATGGTGACCACGAGCGGCGCTTTCGCATCGCTCAGCATGTAGGCCAAGCGTTCGGCCGGATAGGACGGATCCAGCGGAAGATAGGCGCCGCCCGCCTTGAGGATGCCGAGCAGCGCGATCATCATCTCGAGGCTGCGCTCGATGCACAGCCCGACCACGACCTCCGGTCCCACCCCGAGATGACGCAGATGGTGCGCCACACGGTTCGCGCGCGCGTCGAGCTCCGCATAGCTCAGCTGCCGATCGTCGTCGACGAGGGCAATCGCATCGGGTGTTCGCATCGCCTGCGCTTCGAACAGCTGATGCAGGCACTTGTCCGAAGGACCATTCGCCGCGGTCGCATTCCACTCCACGATGAGCCGGTGATGCTCCGCTTCGCTCAGTAACGTCAATTCCGACAGGCGTGCGTCGGGCGTTGCCACAATGCCTTCCAGCAGCCGCGCGAAGTGGTCCGCCAGCCGCTCGATCGTGGTGCGGTCGAACAGATCCGATGCATATTCGAACGTCCCGATCAGGCCCGCGTCGGTCTCGCGCATGAATAGCGTCAGGTCGAACAATGACGTCCGGTGCTCGCCGCTGAGCATGCGAAGCGTCAATGCAGGCAGCTCGACGGCCTCACGCGGCGTGTTCTGCAGGCTGAAACAGACCTGGAACACGGGCTGCCGGCTCAGATCCCGGGCCGGCTGCAGCTCCTCGACGAGCTTCTCAAACGGCAGATCCTGATGCGCATAGGCGCCGAGCGCCACATCCCTCACGCGTTTCAACAGCTGCACGAAGGTCGGATCTCCCGACAGGTCCGTCCGCATCGCCAGAGTATTGACGAAGAATCCGATCAGTCCTTCCAGCTCGGGCCGCCGGCGCCCGGCGATCGGCGCGCCGACCACGATGTCATCCTGACCACTGTAGCGGCTCAGCAGCAGCTGATACGCCGCCAGCAAGAGCATATACAGCGTCACGCCTTCGCGACGCGCCAGCGCCGCGAGCTTCCCCGACAGTTCGCCTAGGAGCGCGAAGTTAACCGCGCCACCGGCGAAGCTGGCGACCGCCGCCCGCGGCCGGTCGGCCGGCAGATCCAAGGCGGGCGGCGCTCCCTCCAGTTGGCGCCTCCAGTAGCCGATCTGCTGCTGCAACACCTCTCCCTGCAACCAGCTCCGCTGCCACGACGCATAGTCGGCATACTGGACCGGAAGCTCCGCCAGCGGCGATGGATTGCCGGCGCTGAACGCCTGATACAGCGCGGCCACCTCACGCGTCAGAATGCCGATGGACCAGCCATCCGACACGATGTGATGCATCGTCGTCAGCAGCACGTGGTCTCTCTCGCCCAGTCGGATTAGCATCGCCCGGAACAAAGGCCCGTGCGTCAGCGCGAAGCGATGCGAGACTTCGTCCTGTACCAGGCGGCGAACCTCTGCCTGCTGTGCGTCGACGCCAAGCTCCGACACGTCCCACTTGGCAAGACAAAACGAGCCCGCAGCGTCGATCACCTGCACGCCCTGCCCGTCCAGTGTCTCGAAATGTGTCCGCAACGCCTCGTGCCGCCGCACCAACTCCGACAGGCTCCGCTCCAGCGCGAATACATCGAGCTCACCCTCGAGTCTGAGCGCGAACGGCATGTTGTAGGCCGCTCCCACCAGACCAAGCTGGTCCAGGAACCACAGCCGCTCCTGCGCATAGGACATCGCCGGCCGGTCCGAGCGGTCCGGGAGCCGGAGCAAGGGCGGCAGCACAGCCCCCGCTCCGCCGGGCTGCTCCGCCTCGATCCGGGCTGCGAGATCCCTGATCGTCGGCGCTTCGAACAACGCGCGCAGCGGCAGCTCGACCTGCAGCGCGTCGCGCAGCCGGGCCATCACGCGCGTCGCCAGCAGGGAATGTCCGCCGAGCTCGAAGAAGTTCTCGTCGATGCCGATCCGATCGCGTCTCAACACCTCGCACCAGATCGCCGCCAGCATGTCCTCCGCCGGGTTGCGCGGCGCCGTATAGGTCTCAGTGAGGCGTTGCAGGTCCGGCACCGGCAGAGCGCGGCGGTCGAGCTTGCCGTGTGCGGTTCGCGGCAATTCCTGGAGTTGCACAATGGCCGAGGGCAGCATATGCGGAGGCAGCCGGACGGCGAGATGACCGCGAAGCTCGGCGGCATCCGCGCGGGATCCGTCATGCAAAACCACGTAGCCGAGCAGCGTCTTCTCGTGGCCGATGGCGCGCGCCACGGTGACGGCCTGCCGAACCGCAGGATGCGTCAGCAGCGCGGCGGTGATCTCCTCGGGCTCGATGCGGTGACCTCGGATCTTGACCTGATCGTCACCCCGCCCCAGAAACTCGATGCTGCCGTCTGGGAGAAAACGGGCCCGATCGCCGGTGCGATACAGCCTGCGCCCGACATCCGAAAACGGATCTGGAATGAAGCTGCTCGCCGTGAGGTCCGCGCGACCGAGATAGCCGCGCGCGACCTGCGCCCCACCGATATACAGGTCACCCACCACCCCGATCGGAGCCGGATCGAGATTCCCGTCCAAGATGAAGGTCTGGGTGTTGGCGAGCGGCCGCCCGATCGGAACACACTCGGTGGTGCCGCGCTGGGTGCAGCGATCGACGCTCTGGACGGTGACCCCGACCGTCGTCTCCGTCGGTCCATAGTGATTGAAGATCCGGCAGCCGGGCGCCGCGGCTCTGAGTCTGTCGACCCATTCCCACCGACTGACGTCACCGCCGACGATCAGAACCTTCCTTGGCAGCAACTCGCTGCCGCCAGCGGCATCCAGCAGCGAATGCAGATGCGGCGGAGCGATCTTGAGGCAGTCGATCGGGTTGTCCCTGACGTAGCTCGACAGATATTGCGCGTCCAGGCTCTCCTCATAACCGACCAGATGCAGCGTTCCGCCGCTCAGCAGCGATGGGTACAGCACGCTCACCGAGGAATCGACAGTCAAGGGCTGCAGCATCATATAGCTGGATGTCTCCGCCAGCCCCGCGGCCTCCACGACTGCCGACACGTAGTTCGTGACATGCCGATGCTCGAGGACAACTCCCTTCGGTCGACCGGTCGATCCGGACGTATAGAGCAGGTAGGCCATGTTGCCCGGCAGCACGCCGCTCAACGGAGCGCGATCGAGCAGATCTCCGGCGTCCGCAAGATCGACGTCGACAGCAACCGCGCGACGCCCTGGTCTCGCGAACCGTGCCGCGAATGCAGCGAGTGTGACCACAACTGTCGCGGCCGCATCGTCCAGCATGACGTCCAGCCGGTCATCCGGATAGCTCAGGTCGAGCGGCAGATAGGCGCCGCCCGCCTTGAGAATCCCGAGCAGCGCGACGATCATCTCGAGGCTGCGCTCCAGACCGAGCCCTACCACCAGGTCGGGGCCTATTCCGAGGCGGCGCAGATGGTGTGCAAGCTGGTTAGAACGACGGTCTAGCTCGCGATAGCTCAGCGATGCATCGCCACACACGACCGCGATTGCCTCCGGCGTCCGTCTCGCCTGGATCTGGAACAACTCATGCAGGCACTTGTCGGCCGGATACGCTGATGTCGTCGCGTTCCACTCCACGATCAGGCGATGGCGCTCGGCCTCGCCGAGCAGAGGCAAATCCGACAGACGCGCCTCGGGCCGCGCCACCACGGCCTCGAGCAGGACCTGGAAATGCGCGACCAGCCGCTCGATGGTCGCCGCTTCGAACAGGTCCTTGGCATATTCGACATGGCCCTCGAGCCGGTCCCCGCGCTCGTAGAAATAGACCGCGAGCTCGTGCTTGGCTCTCGGCATGTTGCTGCGAATCCACCGCGCTTTGATGCCGGCGAATGTCAGCAGCCGCTGCGGCAGGTTCTCCAGCGAGAACACCGTCTGAAAGATCGCAGACCGGTTGAGATCGCGGACGGGGTTCAGCTCCTTCACCAGCCGCTCGAACGGCACATCCTGATGCGCATAGGCACCGATCGCCACCTGCTTGACGCGCTTCAGCAGCTCCAGAAAGGACGGATCACCCGACAAATCCGTCCTCAAGACGATCGTATTGACGAAGACACCGATCATCCCCTGGAATTCAGCGCGGGATCGCCCCGCAGTCGGCGATCCGACGACGATGTCGTCCTGCCCGCTATAGCGCTGCAGCAGGACCTGATAGGCGGCGAGAAGCAGCATGTACAGCGTGGCCCCTTCGCGCCGCGCGAGCTCGAACAACTGGCGCGACAGGCCCGCCGACAGCGCGACGTTGATCGTGCCGGCATTGAAGCTCGCCATCTTGGGCCGGACACGGTCGAACGGCAGATCCAGCGCGGCAGGTGCGCCTGCGAGCCTCTCCTTCCAATAGCCGACCTGCTTGTCCAGGACGCGCTCCTGCGCCGCGTCGCGTTGCCAGATCGCGTAGTCGCCGTACTGGATCGGCAGCTCCGCCAGCGGCGAGGCGCCGCCCTGGCTGAAGGCCTCGTAGAGCGCGCTGACCTCATCGATGAGAAGAGCGATTGACCACCCATCACAGACGACATGATGCATGGTCACGAGCACGACATGGTCGGCATCGTCGACACGAACCAGCGTCGCCCGAAACAGCGGTCCGCGCCGGAGATCGAACGGTCGTTCAATCTCCTCGTCGGCAAGACGTATGATTTCCGCCTCCCTGAGCTCTGGCGCAAGGGCGGAGATATCGACGCGTTCGAGCCGGAAGCCGCCGGGGGGATCAACCACCAGAACCGGCCGTTCGTGCTCCACGTCGAGCCGGCTCCGCAGCACCTCGTGACGCCGCACGATCTCCAACAGGCTCCGCTCGAGCACCGCCGTATCCAGCGCGCCTTCCAGCCGAACCTCAAACGGCAGGTTGTAGGCGGCGCCGGCAAATCCGAGTTGGTCCAGGAACCAGAGGGACTCCTGAGCGTAGGACACGGGAGATCCCGCAGCTTCACGCCTGACCGGGATCGGCGCAGGCGCACCTCTCGTTCCCTTGATGCGCTCTTCGAGAAGCATCTGCTGGCGCGCCGACAATCGCTTGCGGCGCGTCGCGGGATCCATCGTCTCCATGACCAGTCTCCAAGAGCAACAGCTCGTCGGTCAAACAGTTCGTCAGGCCGGTCGAAGCCGGCGCCGACTATGCGTCCTCGAGTGCGTCGATCTCGTCGATCAGCTTGTTCTCGATGACCCGTGCGATGCCTGCGACCGTGCCGCCCTCGAACAGGTCTCGCGGCATCAGCTCGATCTGGAAGCGGTTGATGAGCTTCGGGATCATCTGCATCGCCAACAGCGAGTCGCCGCCCAGTTCGAAGAAATCGTCCTCGGTGCCGACGCGGTCGAGGTTCAAGGCGGTCGCCCAGAATTCAGCGATCACCTGCTCGATCTCGTTGCTCGGCTCCATGAACCTGGCGCTGATGTCCGGCCGCACGCGGCGCTGCCCTGTCTCCTTCCGACCGCCATCAGGAGCGCCGCCGGCCGGCTCGTCCGCGGGCCCGCTCATTGCTCCCTCGGCCGACATATGACCGAGCTTCCTGCTGAGATTTTTCGACACGACGACCTGGGACAGGCCGCTTTGCAGGATCCGCATCAAGGCGTCGATCGCTTCGTCGGTCGCCAGTCCGTCGCGCAGACGCAGGCTGCCCGAGCCCTTGAAGTCCTGCGCCAGGCGGGCCGCGATCCCGATCTCGCTCCAGATGTCCCAATCGATCGACACGATCTTCGGCGGACGCTTCGCGGCACGGCGGCTGACGGCGAACGCGTCCAGGAAGGCATTGCCGGCCACGTAGTCGACCATGCCGACTCCGCCGGCCACGGCGCTGAGCGACGAGAACAGCACGACGAAATCCAGCGGCTCGCCGCGGAGCAGTTCGTCGAGGATCAGCGTTCCCGCGATCTTGGGCAGCAGCACGGTGAGCGCGTCCTCCCGCGTTCGCGACACGATGATGTCGCGGCCAGGCAGGCCAGCCGCGTGGAACACGCCGTTGATCTGGCCGCACGCCTTGCGCGCGTCGTCGACGACGGCCCGCATGGCGTTGCGGTCAGCGACATCCGCCGTCCCGATGATCACGGTGGTGCCCTTCGCCTCGATCTGACGGATGCTGGCCAGGATCTGCGCCACTCGCGAGTCGCCGTCGTCGGTTGCCAGGCAGCTGTCCCACGCCGCGCGCGGCGGCAACCGCGTGCGTCCGGTCAGGACGAGGCTGCCGGCCCCCATCTCCGCGAGCGCCGAGGCCACCGCGAGGCCGAGGTCGCCCAGCCCTCCCGTGATCAGATAGGCACCGCCCGGGCGAATGATGGGCTTGTCCTGGTCCGGCGCCTTGAGCGCGATCTTTTCGAACGCGGTGGTCCACGTCCGGTCCTGTCGGTAGGCAAGCAGCGTCGGCGTGTCCTCGGCCGCGACATCTCCGATCAGCCTGCTGACGACATCCTCGTCCTGGTCTGCCGGCAACCTGCAGCTCTCCGGAATGTCGACGTAGAGACACGAGATGGATTTGTGCTCGATCGGCGCAACCAGCCAGGGCCCCCGCACGATCGCCGCCGTGGGATCGACGATCTCGCCACCGACCACGTCGACGCTTCGCGTTGCCGCGATCGCGATCCGGATCCGTCGTCCCGACTGGGTCCGGTCGATCCATTGCACCAGATACATCAAGCCAAAAAAATCCGCATTGAGCACCGCGTCGATATTGTCCAGATCGATGCGCGGCGCATCGAGGGACCAGAGATAGACGACACGCTGGGGCGCGAAGGAGCGCCCTTCGAGCTCGCTGAACAGCTTCTCGACCTGGTCCGGGGTGACGCCCGACAAGGATATCTCGTTGCCCGACACACCGAAGTCGCGGCCGGACCGGACGACGACGACGTTTGCTCCGCGCCGGTTCAGATGATCGACCAACGCACCACTCAGACCATTGGCGCCGGCGAACACCAGCCAGCTCTGGCCGTCGAGCTGGACGTCGGCAGCCGAACGCCCTGCTGCACTCGTGGATCGCCAATACGGAGCCAGGATGAAATCAGGCGCCTGGGATTGCGGTTCGGACGGCCGAGGAACGTTGGCGCGCGCTGGCCGCTCAGACCCCAGAGTGATCTTGTGCAGGATCTCCTCGCCTTCAAACGGGTAGTTCGGCAACGACACCTTCACCCGTCGCTCATCGCGATACTGCGCGTCCCAGCGGATCGCGCAACCCGACATCCAGGCCTCGCCGAGCGCCTGGTTGAATGACCTCACCTCTCCGGCGAGGTCGCCCGGACTCGGCATCGAGCTCAGGATCACGGCGCTGTCGGACTCGCGCAGGTTCTGCCGCGCCAGGCTCGACAGCGCGCGGCCCGGTCCGACTTCGATCAACGCGCCCGGGTTGTGACCCAGGATCGTCCGCACGCCGTCGGAAAAGCGCACGGGCGCTCGCAGCTGCTCGCCCCAATAGGCCGGATTCGTCGCCTGCTCCGCCGTGATCCACGTTCCGCTGACGTTGGACACGTAGGGAATCCTCGGTGCACGGAGCGTGATCCCACTCATCACCTCGACGAGCGGCTTCACCGCTCCGCTCATCATGGCCGAATGGAACGCATGCGAGGTGTGCAGCGCCGAGCACATGACGGCCCGCTCACGCAGCCTGGCCTCGAGCACGGCCATCGCGGCTGCAGGCCCCGACACGACAACGGCGCCCGGCGCATTGATCGCGGCGACCGACACATCGTCTCCCATCAGCGGCAGGACGTCGTCCAACGCCATCGGCACGACGAGCATCTTTCCGCTGGGCTGCTGCTGCATCAGACGCCCGCGCAACGCGACGGCCTTCAGCGCATCGTCGAGTGTCAACACACCGGCGATGCAGGCCGCAGCAAACTCGCCGACGCTGTGCCCGATCATGCCGGCCGGCTCGACCCCGCGCGAGCGCCACAGCGCCGCCATCGCATAGCTGACCGAGAAAATGGCCGGCTGCGCGAACTCGGTCGACGTCAACCTCGCAGCGGCGTCATCGCTGGCCCCATTGCGCGGAAATACGATTTCGCGCAGATCCGCTTCGAGATGCCGCTTCAGACCATTGGCGCAGTCGTCGAACGCCGAGCGGTAGGCCGGCTCCTCGAGATAGAGCGCCCGCCCCATGTCCAGCCGCTGCGTGCCCTGCCCCGGAAACATGAAGTACACCGGGCAGTTGTCGCTGGCGGCAACAATGCGCGCCGATGCCCAACGCAGGGCTTCGATCGCCGAGGCGCGGTCCTGGCACACGATGGCTCGCCGGACCTTGTGCAGTGCGCGGCCAGTGGCGAGCGTGTGGGCGACGTCGGCAATCTCGATCTCCCGCTCCGCCGACATGTGGTCCTGCAGGCGATCCGCCAGGCGCGTCAGCGCCTGCTCGCTTTTTGCCGATATGGGCAGCACGTGCCAGGTCTTGCGGGACGGGATCGGCCGGCGGAGCGGCGCCTCCTCGACGACGAGATGCGCATTGGTGCCGCCGATCCCGAAAGCATTGACCCCGGCGAGCCGCGGCTTCCCGGAGCGCGGCCAGTCTCGCAGCGAGTTGACCACGAAAAACGGCGTCTGTTCGAAATCGATCTGCGGGTTCGGCGCCTCGTAGTTGATGCTCGGAGGCAAGCATTCGTTCTCGAGCGCCAGGATGACCTTGATCAGCCCGGCGACGCCGGCTGCCGTGTTGAGATGTCCCAGGTTGGACTTGACCGAGCCGAGACCGCAGAAGCCGGTGCTCGCGCTCGAATTGCGGAACGCACGGGTGAGCGAGGCGACTTCGATCGGATCTCCGAGCGATGTCCCGGTGCCATGAGCCTCGACATAGCTGATCTCCGACGCGGGCACGCCGGCGACCGCATGCGCCTCCACGACCACTGACGCCTGACCTTCCAGGCTCGGCGCTGCAAATCCCACCTTTGACGAGCCATCATTGTTGATGGCCGATCCGCGGATGATGGCCCTGATATTGTCGCCATCGGCCAGCGCACGATCCAGCCGCTTCAACACGACGATGCCGACGCCGTCGCCGAACACAGTGCCGTTGGCGCGGTGGTCAAACGGTCGGCAATGCCCGTCGGCCGACGTCATGCCGGGAGACACCATATAGCCGAGCTTCATGAAGCTGCCCGGTGTGGCCGAAACGCCGCCCGCGAGCGCCGCCTCGCACTCTCCCGAGAGCAGGCTCTGGCAGGCGAGATGGATGGCGACGAGCGAGGTGGAGCATGCGGTCTGCACGCTCAAACTCGGTCCCCGCAGATCGAGCTTGTAGGAAACGCGGGTCGACAAATAGTCCTTGTCGCCCCCGAGGAAGAACATCAGATCGGTCTCGAGCGACTCGAAGATGTCCTCGACCGATCCATGCGCTCCCGACAGCAGCCGGTTGCGAAGCGCGAGAAACTGATAGGCGTTCGGATTGACCCCGCCGAACACGCCGATATTGCCGTCGTAGCGCTTCGGATCGCACCCGGAATCCTCCAGCGCATGCACGGCGCATTCGAGGAAGATCCGGTGCTGGGGATCGATGTATTCGACCTCCTTTGCACTGATGTTGAAGTAGCGGGCATCGAACAGCGTTGCTCCCTCGATCGCGGGGAATGCCCGGACGTAGTTGGGATCGGCAACCCTGTCCGCGCTCAGGCCGGCGTCCTTGAGATCCTGCTCCGACACCCGCCTGATCGACTCGACGCCCTGCGTCAGGTTCGACCAATAGGTCGTGAGATCGGGCGCGCCGGGAAATCTTCCAGCCATGCCGATCACAGCGATGCTGTGTTCGTGGGCGTCCACCATCCTCTTCTCCCATTTCCCCGAGCCGATCCCGTCAATCGACCCAAATATCTAGACCTCGGCAAACACCTTCTTGTGCGCTCCTCCAAGATAGGCATGGAGAAGGACGTGCTGCGGGCCGAGTTGGAACTGTGATCGATAGGCGTCGAAATCGACTCCTCCCAGATGAGCCAGGCCGATGCCGCAGTCCGGCGCGGCATCGTCGAGCAGCTGGCACATCATCCCCGCTTCGAGGAACGCAAACCGGAGGCTCTCACCACCATAGACCGGAGCGATCGCATCCTGGTCGCAGATCAGGAACAGCGAAAACGACGCCCGCTTGAACACCGGTCGATTGATCGGAAGGTGCAGCCCCGATGCCGACGGTTCATCCGGACTGATCAGCTCCAGCGCATGGCGATCGGGATTGTAGTAATAGCTCCCGTTCTCGATCCCCTCGACGCCTCTGGCCTCCGTCATCCGATGAATGGCCAGATAGAGCTGTACGGGATACAGCCCGCCTGCGGAGGCGTAGCGATACTTGATCATGTCGGTCGCGCCCGTGCTGCGAAGATTGCACAGGAGGTCCGCCAGGTCAGCGGCATCGATCGGAGCATCCTCGAAGTCGCGCGCGCTGCTGCGGCGGCGCAGTGCCGCATCGTCCGGACCTGCGCCGGCCAGCGCGATCGATGACAGCACGACACCCGAACGAATTCCCGGCCGCCGGCGCTTGAACTCCTCGCGCGCGACCTCCGATTGAAGCGAGGGAACGATCGGGTCGCGCTCGACATGAGCACGCCACGAGTCGGGCGTCTGATAGATCCGCGTCAGGACCTGCCAGCTGTCCTCATGCTCGTCGGCGACCGACTGGGTCGGCAACTGGTCCGATCCACGCCGCGCGAGTCGTCTTCTGCGGTTTTCACCGCGTGACTGGCTCCGGTCGAGATTGCCGCCCGCATCGGCGTTGCGGAAGAACTGTGCGAGCGTCGCGATCGTCGGCCGCTCGAAGAAGATCGCAGCCGGAACATCGCGCTCGAACTTGGTCTGGAGAATTCTGCGGATCCGCATCAGCGAGATCGACTGGCCGCCAATCTCGAAGAAATTGTCATGAAGGCCGGGGCTGTCGATATCGAGCACTTCGGCCCATACGCCGGAGATGAAGCGTTCAATCTCGTCGCTGGGAGCCTCGGTCCCCTTGGCCGCGGACGGTGATGAAAGGACTTGAGGAAGCGCCATGCGGTCGACCTTTCCGTTCGACGAAAGCGGGAGCCTGTCCATGCGGACGAAGACGCTGGGGATCATGTAGTCGGGAATGCGATCCGCCAGCTGATCCCGCAGCACCTCGACGTCGAACTCCGGCGGCGAAACGACGTAAGCGACGAGGCGTTTTGCGCCGAACCGATCCCCGACCATCACGACCGCGGCCGCCCGCACTTCGGGGCTTTCGAGCAGCGCCTGCTCGATCTCGGACAGCTCGATCCGATACCCCTGCACTTTCACCTGCTGATCGCGCCGGCCAAGGAATTCGATCTCGCCATCCGGCCGGTACCGGGCGCGGTCGCCCGTGCGATACAGACGCCGTCCGGTTTGAGGATGAACGAAGAAGCTCCGGGCCGTTCGCTCGGCGTCGCGCCAATATCCCCGCGCCAATCCGAGGCCGCCGATATAGAGGTCGCCCTCGACCCAGTCGGGACACGGCTCGAGATCTTCATTGAGGATCTCGTAGAACTGGTTGGTCAACGGATAGCCGTAGGGAATGCTGCTCCAATCCGGCTCGATCTCGTCCACCCATTTGTAGTTCGACCAGATCGCTGCTTCGGTCGCGCCGCCCATCGCCAGCACACCGAGCCCTTGCGCGACACGTCGCGCTTTGGCGGGCAGACCGAGCGGAATCCAGTCGCCGCTCAGCATCGCGATCCGCAGGCTCGGAAGCATCACCTGCGTCGCCAGCGCCTCTTCGATCAGAAGATCGAACAGCGCCGGAACCGAATTCCAGACCGTCACGTTCCAGCGCCTGACCGCGGATGTCCATTTCCCCTGATCGGCCGTCTCTGCCAGACCCGGAACGACGATCGCAGCCCCCGCCGACAGCGGCCCGAAAATATCATAGACCGAGAGATCGAAGCTCAGCGAGGAGAGCGCATACACCCGATCGCTGGCGCCAAGCCGGCACCGGTCATTGATGTCGAGGACCGTGTTGAATGCCGCCTCATGGGCGATGACCACTCCCTTCGGCTGGCCTGTCGAGCCTGAGGTGTAGATCACATAGGCGATGTCGGATGGGTCGACCTCCGGTAGCCGATGGTCCAGCGCTGTAGCGCCGTCGCTTTCCTCCACCACGACGACCGGAGTCACGGCCTCCGGCCAGCCGATCGTCTCGGCAAGCCACGGCTGCGTGAGGGCGATGCTGACTTCGCCGTTGCTGAGCAGAAATTGCAGGCGCGCGTCCGGAAGCCGGGCATCGATCGGAAGGTAGGCGCCGCCCGCCCGCAGCACGGCGAGGACCGCAACGACCTGCTCCCATCCCTTGTCCATCACGACGGCGACGAGGCGGTTCGGGACCGCTCCCATCGCGACGAGCCGGCTGGCCAACAGGCGAGACCGCCGCTCGAGCTCGGCGTAGCTCATCTCGCAATCATCCGCCAACAGCGCCGGCGCCTGCGGCGTCGCCTTGGCGCGCGCCAGAAACTCGTGATGCAGAGCGCGCGGCAGGATCGCCTTCGAGGTGGCGTTGACCCGCATCCGGACCGCCGCCTGCTCGTCCGGCAGCTCCGGACGACTGGCATCCTGCAAACGGCGAGCATCTGCGGCGAGGCTGTTCAGCGACCTCAGATAACTCTCGAACATTGCCTCCAGCAGACCGTCCGGCAACAGCGCGAACACCGCATCCCAGGCGACGTGCAGCCCGTCCCTGCTTTCGGAGACCTGACAGTCGAGAATGACTTGCGGCGTCTGCGTCAGATTGAAGCTGACTTCCGACGCGCCGAGCAACTCTTTTACCTCGCCGTCCGGCTCGCCGGCGCCCAGCAGGCTCGTGAACACGATCGGCATCAGGACAGGTTTCCCGGCCTGCTGCGACAGCAAACGCAAAACCTGAACACCGCTGATGGCGCTATGGTCGAGATCCTGCCAGAGCCGGTCCTGCACGCGCCGCGCCCGCGACGCGAACGGCGTGTCGGACGCGAGATTGACGTCCAGCAGCGTCATCGACGTGAAGTCGCCGATCACGTCAGCGATGGCCGGATGCAGCGGCTTGCGATCGAACAGGATCAGATTGAGGGCGAAGCGCGACTGGCCGCTGAACTGCGCCAGGACATCGGCGAATCGGGTGAGCAGGACGACGGCCGGCGTCACGCCCGACTGCTTGGCCTGGCGCTGCAGCTCTTGCCATGCGCTCGCCGCCACCGTCCTGGACAACCGTCTGAACTCCGGCCGCTCGATGCGCCGGATATCCTGCGTCAGCGGCAGCGCCGGAGCCGGCGGAAAATCCGTCAGCCGCTGTTCCCAATAATGTCGCGCGCGCTCAGCGGCCGCTCCGCCCTCTTGACGCGCCAGGACATAGTCGCGGAAGGCGCAAGCCGGACGCACAACCTGCCTGGACGGATCCTGGTAGAATTCCTTGAGGTCCCGATTGAAGATCGAGAAGCTCCAGGCATCTCCGATCAGGATGTCGAAGCTGACGAAGACTCGTGTCCTGCCTCCCGGCAGCACGGCTGCCCGGATCTCGAACAGCGGCCATCGCGAGACGTCGAACACCTGATGGGACATTCGTCTCCGCAAGGCGGACATGCGTTCCGCCGCCTCGTCGGACGTCAGGTCACGCAGATCGTCGATCCGCACCTGATAGGGCGTGACCTCCGGCAGGACCTGCTGCTCTCCTGAGGAGAGGATGACCGCGCGCAGCATGTCATGTCGTTCGATGACCGATCTGACCGCCTGCTCGAACCGCCGAAGGTCGAGCTCGGCAGCATCGAACTCGTAATAGCTGTGAGCGCCGATATTGCCGAGCGGGAATGCGCTGCCGCGGCCGGCCCAATAGGCCTGCTGGATATCCGTCAGCGGGAAAGGTCGAAACCGGGCATCCTCATCAGGAACCAAGAGTGTCGTCGGATCTGCAGCGGTCGTCTGGTCCGCCCGTTGATCGATATGCTGCGCCAGCCTTTCGATGGTGGGCGCTTCGAACAGTTGGCGGAGCGACAGGTCTACTCCCATCTCCGATCGAATTCGTTCGACGAGGCGAAGGGCCTGCAACGAATGACCGCCGAGCTGAAAGAAGTTGTCGCGAATGCCGGGCGCGCTCCGGTGCAGCACATGAGCCCAGATCGCCGCCAACGTTCGTTCAGTCGCGGTGCGCGCGGCGACCGGCGCGGCGGAGCTCCCATCGCCGGCGGCGACATGGCTCGACAGCCGTCGCCGGTCGACCTTGCCATTTGCCGTGAGCGGCAGCCGGTCCAGGACCACGATCTCCTGCGGCATCATGTGCGGTGGCAGGCGACGTGCGAGCCGATCCTGCAGCTCGCCGCGTTTCAGGCGAAGATCGCAGACGTCCTGGAGACGCTTGATGTGGTGGAGATTGCCGAGGATGTCGTGCTCGGGCACGCCGAAGTCGATCAGGCAAGCAATCTCGTCGACCCCGATCGCATGCAGCCGCTCGGCAAGGTCGGCGCAGCTGCTTGGCGAGCCGAGCAGCGAAATCTGCCCGACATACCGCTTCAACAGCTCGTCGAGCAGCAGATCGGTGCTCACATCGCCGGCTTCGGCAGCCAGATTGCCGGAACCGAGCAGACGCCGCCTCAGCTCCGCGTGCGAGGCCAGGTACTTGCGCATCGGCTCTCGCGCGAGCGCAACAGCCGTCTCATCATTGTCGGCCACCAGCGTATGGAGCATCACAGTGACAACGAACTTGGCCGGATCGAAACCTTTTGACTGCAGCGTGCTGCGGTAGCGCGCGATGTTGTCCGCAAGCTCTTCGAACGATTGGTTCAACAGTCCGGTCAGGACGTTGAGACCGTTTTCAGCAGCGGATTCGAAGCTTCGCGCCGAGCCTGATGTCGTCAACCAGGCCGGCAGCTCGCGCTGGATGGGGCGCGGAAGTGTGCGCACGGCAACCGTTTGTCCAGCACCGTTGCAGCGCTCGACGGCGTCGCCCCGCCAGAGCCGGCGCACCTCATCGATCATCGACAGGGTCTGCGCCGCCCGCTCGGCATAGCGTCCGGGCGCGAAGACGAAATCGTCGACCAGCCATCCCGGCGCAAAGGCCACGCCCGCCCTGCCGCCGGACAGGTTGTCCACGACCGCCCATTCCTCCGCCACCCTGAGCGGCTCGTGCAGCGGCAGCACGACGCTGCCGGCCCTCAGCTTCACGCGCGTAGTCGACGTTGCAATCGCGGCCGCGAGCAGCGATGGATTCGGATAGGCCGCGGCCACGTCGGTGAAGTGCCGCTCCGGCGTCCAGATCGCTGACAGTCCGAGTTGATCGGCGCGTCGCGCACTGTCGAGATAGAGACGATAGATGTCTGACGGATTGTCGTTGCCGCCGCCCTCGGCGAAGTAGAACAGACCGAACGGCAGGGCCGGTTCGGCCGTTGCGGGCCGCTGATGAGGAACGACATAGGCAACGAGATGCCGGTCCGTGTCGTCGCCGCTCGCCACCACGACCGCCTGTGCCACAGCCTCATGGTCCGCGAGCGCGGCCTCGATCTCACCAAGCTCGACCCTGTAGCCGCGGACCTTGATCTGATGATCGATCCGCCCGATATACTCGAGATGACCGTCGGCGCGATAACGCACCAGATCGCCCGTCCGGTATAGCCGCGTGCCGTCACCGAACGGATCCGACACGAAGCGCTCGGCCGTCAGGTCGGGGCGGCGCCAATAGCCGCGGGCTAGACCAGCGCCGCCGATGTAGAGCTCTCCGACGACACCGATCGGGACGACATTGTCATCCTCATCCAGCACATAGATCGTCGTGTTTGCGATCGGGCGACCGATGACGACGTCCTGCGCCGGATCCAGCCTGCAGAGCGTGGACCAGATCGTCGTTTCGGTCGGGCCATACATGTTCCAGATCGAGGACGCCATCCGCGTAAGCTGCGCCGGAAGATCGACCGGCATCGCCTCGCCGCCACACAGGCACTTCAGCGGTCGTGCCGGGCGAAAGTTTGCTTCCGCCAGCAGACGCCAGGTGGACGGAGTGGCCTGGACGATAGTTGCCCCGGATTCGTCGAGGACGCGCGCCAACTCCACGCCATCGACGGCGACGCGCCGTGGAACGATCACCACGCACGCGCCTGTCGTCAGCGGCAGATAGATCTCGAGCGCAGCGATGTCGAACGAGATCGGCGTGACCGCAGCCAGCACATCGGTTGCATTGATCCCCGGTGCCTTCGCCATGTCGTGGAGGAAATTGACCACGGACGCATGCGTCACCAGCACGCCTTTCGGCGTCCCGGTGGATCCCGAGGTATAGATGACGTAGGCAAGATTGTCGGGAGATGGACAATGGCCGACGGGCGCCGTGGCCGGCCTCGACTCGATGTCCTTCCAATCGGCATCGATCCGCACGAGATGGCCGTCATGATCGGACCATGCGCCGACGAGCTCCTCCTGAGTCAGCAGCACCGACGCCCCGACATCGGACATCATGAAGGCCAGCCGCTCCCGCGGATAACTCGGATCCAGCGGCAGATAGGCCCCACCCGCCTTCAGGATGCCGAGCAGCCCGACCACCATGTCCAGACCACGCTCGACGCATAGTCCGACCACGACCTCCGGTCCGACTCCGATCTCCCGGAGATGATGCGCCAGTCTGTTGGCGCGATCATCCAGGTCGCGATAACTCAGACCCTGGTCCTCATGGACAATCGCGACCGCGTCCGGCGTCAGCTCCGCCTGTCGCGCCACCAGCCCATGGATGCACACATCACGCGGCGCCGCGGCCGTCGTCGCGTTCCATTCCTCCACCAGCCGATGCCGCTCGGTCGCGGGCAGCATGGCCAGCTTGGACAAGCGCCTCTCGGGCGAGACGACCATCGCCTCAAGCAGCGCCTCGTAATGTCCAGCCAACCGCTCGATCGTGGCGGGATCGAAAAGATCCCGCGCGTACTCGATCTGCCCTTCGAGCGTGTGATCCCCCGGCGTCATGTAGAGCGAGAGATCGAACTTTGCGGCGGTCTTGACCTCCTCATAGCGCGTCAGCGTCAGTCCACCAAAGGTCTTGACCGGCAAATCCGTCGGCTGAAGCGCAAACAAGACTTGAACGAGCGGATGCCGGCCCGGGTCGCGAGACGGCATCAGTTCTTCCACGAGCGTTGCGAACGGCAGCCCCTGGTGTTCATAAGCACCGAGGGCAACATCCTTGACCCGCTTCAGCAGTTCACGAACCGTCGGGTCGCCCGACAGGTCCGTCCGCATCACCACCGTGTTGACGAACAGCCCGATCAGTCCTTCGAACTCCCGGCGCGGCCGTCCCGCGATCGGTGTGCCGATCATGATGTCGAGCTGGCCGCTGTAGCGCTTCAGGAGGAGCTGAAACGCCGCCAGCAGCACCATGTATAAAGTCACCTGCTCGTGCCGGACGAACGCGCGCAACGTCTCCGTCAAATCCGGCGACAGCGCAAAATTCAGCGCTGCGCCTGCGGAGCTTGTGGTTTTCGACCTCGGCCGGTCAGTCGGAAGGTCGAGAGCCGCAGGCGCGTCCCGCAGCCGCATCTTCCAATAGTCGACATGCTTCTTCAGCGTCTCGTCGTCCAGCGCGGCCCGCTGCCACTGCACGAAGTCGGCGAACTGAATCGCCGGCTCCAGCAACGGCGACGGCTGACGCTGGATGAACGCGTCATAGAGCGTCGCAAGTTCGCTGATCAGAAGTCCCATCGACAGGCCGTCGGACACGATGTGGTGCATCGTGACGATCACCAGATGCTCGCGGTCGCCGAGCCGGATGATCTTGGCTCGCAGCAACGGCGCCTGCGCCAGAACGAAGGGGCGGCGTGCCTCCTCCTCCATCAGGCCGCGACTTGCCTCCTGCCGCACAGCCGTCCCGAGGCCGGAGAGATCAGCCATGTCGATGTGGAACGGCCTGGGCGCATCGACCACTTGCGCGCCGTCCCCGTCCACGATCTCGAACCGCGTCCGCAACGTCTCGTGCCTGCGTACGATCTCCTCGAGGCATTGCCGCAACACCTCTGCGTCCAGCGCACCGCTCAGCTCTGCTGCGGCACAGATATTGTAGACCGCATCGTCTCCGAACAGCTGCTCGCCGAACAACAGCGGCTTCTGCGCAAAGGACACTGGCAGACGTTCGCCGACGCGACGCCGCGCGGCGGGCTGGCTCGTTCGGCCGATGCCCTCCTGTTTCAGCAATCGTTCAAGAAGCCGCCGCCTGTCGTCGGACAGAGCACCAAAGTCATGCTGCTTATTCACGACGTTCCCCAGCTTCTAGGTGCTCGCCCAAGGCCAGCAGACGGGACACTTCGTCATCCGAAAGGCCGGCGACCCGCTCGAACATCTCGTCGATGATGGCTGCGGATCGAGGCCGCGCGCGACCGCTCACCTGCGCCGCCACCTGCTGCACCATGCTGCCGACGGTTCCGGCATCCAGCACTCTGGCCAGCTCGAGCCTGATGCCCAGGCTGTCCTCGATCCTGTTCTGGAGACGCGCGGCCATCAGCGAATCGACGCCGAGATCGTAGATCGATCGGCCCTCATCGATGTGATCCGCCGGCACATCGAGCAACTCGGCGAGATGCGCCTTGAAGATGTGCCGAACCGCCTGCTCTACATCGCCGACATCGCTCAGGCGAATCTCCAGGCTATCCGCCTCGCTCTGTGCCCGGCTGATCGGAGACTGCCACTCCGCGAGCACCGCGAGCTGCCCGGCGAGGAATTCTGCGCGGCATTGCTGGCGCCGGATCTTCCCGCTTGTGGTCCTCGGAATCCTGTTGCGCCTGACCAGCACGATGGCGTGTGGCTGCAGTCCGAACTCCCGGGACAGCACGCTCACGACAGCATCGAAGTCAGCATCCGACGGCCTGCGTCCCATATCGCCCAGCTCGTAGGCAACGACCAGCCTTTCCTCGCGCTCCTCCTCGACCGAGAACACCGCGCCAAAGCCGGCCCGAAGCCAAGGGATCGCCGACTCGAGAACATGCTCGATGTCGTGCGGATGGAAGTTTGCGCCGCGAATGATCAGGAGATCCTTGTGCCGGCCGGTGACGAACAACTGATCGTGCCACACAAATCCGAGATCGCCCGTGCGCAGGAATTCCTCGTCCATGCCGAGCGGACGCGCCCGAAACACCTCCTGGCTTTCGTCGGGACGATTCCAATATCCCCGGCCGACACTCTCGCTGCGCAGCCAAATTTCGCCCACGACGCCATCGGGACAGATCATCCTCGACGCAGGATCGACGATCAGCACGCGGTGGCCATCGAGCACCGCGCCCGCTCCGATCAAGGCCACTCCCTCCGTGTCGCGAGCAGGCTGTGCCGCGCCACCGATCTCCAGCGATGATCGATCGAAGCGCTGCACGCTGCGATCGCTCCAGCCTTGCCCGCTGACCATCAGCGTCGCCTCAGCCAGCCCGTAGCAAGGAAACATCGCCTCTCTGCGGAAGCCGACCCGACCAAAGGCGGCACAGAAGCGTTCTATTGTCTCTGCGCGGATCGGCTCCGCGCCCGTGTAAGCCGTTCGCCACGACGACAGGTCGATCGCTTGCAACGCGTCACCGGCGAACTCACGCTGGCAATGCTCATAGCCAAAGTTCGGCGCACCGCTGATCGTCGCTGCAAATCTGGAGATTGCCTCCAACCATCGGATCGGGCGACGCAGGAACGACGCCGGTGACATCAAGGTGACCGGAAATCCCGCATACAGCGGCATCAGAATTCCGCCGATCAAACCCATGTCATGGAAGTGCGGCAGCCAGCTCACACCCACGCTTCGTTCATCGACCTGAGATGCCGCCGCCATCAGGCCGATATTGTGCAGCAGGTTGCGGTGCGAGATCTCGACGCCTTTCGGCGAGGCCGTCGAACCCGACGTGTACTGAAGAAAGGCGAGGACATCCGGATCGATGTCAGGCTCGTGCCCGTGGTGCTGGCTCTCGAGCGCCTCGGGGAACGACACGATGTCGAACGCGAGCCCCGCCCTGCCCCGCGCGAGCTCTCGACGAACACGCTCCGCCTCCGAGGCTCCCACCAGGATGACCGACGGACTAATGTCAGCGAGCGCTGCACTCACGCGTCCAGCGCCGCCGGCGAAGCTTGGAAGGCTGAGGGGGACGGCAATGGCTCCGCCGCGAAGGCAGCCATAAAATGCGCAGATGAAGTCGAGCCCGGGCGCAAAGATCAGCGGAATCGGCCGGCCGAAAAGACCTCGCGACTCGACCCACGCACCAATCCGGCGCGAACTCTCGTCAAGAGAGCGATACGAGATCTCTTTGCAAGCGGCGCCGTCATCGGACAGAAAGCGATAGGCAATATCGTCTGGCTGATTGATCGAACGATCACGCACGAGATCATTGATCGTTCGAGACGTGGCGCCACGCAACATAACACCACCTACTTCCCCCCGCAGGATAACGAACAATCAAAATCCCGCAGAATTTACGGTCGTCTTATGAGAGGTATTTTCGCTAAGGTTGCAACGGAGTCAATCGGATTTTTTCAAGAACTAATAGCTTTGCAGATCAGCAAATCTCGACATGAGGAGAAGGGCCACCGGTTCCATCTCCGAAGTAATAGCACAACCTTTAATTGCTTGATGCAACTGAGAAAGATGATTGCACACGCTCCTTCGCGACCTCGCCATTCGCGTCACGGCTTTTTGAATTGCAGCCACTGCCGACTCTGCCAGGACGGCAGCAGGTCGCTGTAGTGCCTCGACATCAGGTTCCCGGATTGGCCGGGCACGATCATGAAACGGCTGGCATCGAGATCGGCGAGATCGACGACCATTCGCAGCGTCGAGCCGAAGTAGCTCGGAAACCTTCCGACATCATTGGGAAACGAGATCGCGGCATTGCTGATGGTGTCGGTGCTTCCTTCGGCTGCCGGCTCGAAGTTGGACAAACCCGCGATGACGGGCACGCGCGACCACAGCGGGTGGGAAAAAATGGCATGGTGGGCATCGCCCCAGCGCCAGCGCTCCGAAGGCTGACCGAGGCGCGCGACGAGCTGCGAGACAGCGAGGTCGAACGCTTTCGAAATCCTGGTGTCACACGTCTCGGCTTCGCTCGTCGCGGGATCGTCACACCAGTCCGGATGCTGGGTCAGGATCAAATAAATGACGTCCGGATGGAAGCTTCCGTAGCTCTGATAGAGCGGCCCGAGGCGAGGCTGCAGCAATGACCTGTTCAACTCCTTGAGCCAGGTCGAGAAGATCAGCGGCTCGATGCGATCCGCCGCCATCCGCGCGTCCCACCGCTGCAACCGGCCGGAGAGATCTTGCGACAGCGAGGTCGATAATTTGACCTCGCTGAGAAACGGCACGAGTTGCCGCGCGGCCAGCGACACCGTGTCATGCTGGATATCACCCATGTCGTCTGCGGAGAATTTCTGGTCCCGCCCGAGCAGCTCCTTGATCCGCTCGGCGCGAAACGGCGGAATCCAGTCGCGGGCGAGAAACGGATAGTTGCCTTCCTGCAGCTTGTTGTTGGCGGTCACGATCACGCCGTTCGACGGGTTGAAGCTTGCCGGCAGATCGTCGAAGGGGACGATCGCGCTCCAATCATGCTTGCCGTCCCAGCCCGGCACGGGCAGCCAGCCGTCACCCTTGGAGCGGACCGGAATCCGCGCCGGCGCGATGAAGCCGATGTTGCCGGACGTATCGGCATAGACATAATTCTGTTGCGGCGCGGTCAACTTGCGCAGCGCCTGACGGAATTCGTCCCAGTTCTGCGCGCGGCTCAAGCCCCAGGCTGCTTCAGGCGAGGTGTCTTCGCTGCCGAGCCAGGTCGCCTGCAGCGACAGGACGTGGTCGGCCGAGGGAACCTGCTTGGCAAACTCGGCCAGGTCCGAGATCACGGGACCATGCCGAGTGCTGCGAACGGTCATCACAACAGGCGCCTCGCCTTTGATCGCAATGATCTCCTCGCGTCGCTCGAACGGCTCCGACCCGTCGGGCGTCAAATAGGCCTCGCGGTTGGCGGCATCGACCTTCTCGATAAAGAGGTCTGCGACGTCGCTCCGGGTCGCCGTGATCCCCCATGCAATGTGCCGGTTGTGTCCGATCAGGATGAACGGAGTTCCGGGCGCGCTTGCGCCGGCTAGGGTCTCCGTGGGGGTCTTCACGCGCGCCAGATACCACGCGCTCGGGATCCCGAATTTTAAATGAGGATCGTTGGCGAGCAGCGGCTTTCCGGACGCGGTTCGCTCTCCTGACAGGACCCAGTTGTTGGACGCCTCGAACGCACCGACGCGATCCGGCAGGCTGGCATAGATCTGCTCGAGAGGAATGTCGTCGAGCTCGGCCCGCATCCGCTCGAGCACGACAGGTGCCGTTCGCGGGTAAGCCGGAAACAGGACATCGAGATCGGCAGGCGGCAGCTTGCGCAGCAGCTGCGCGTGCAACAGCTCGTCCCTGAAGTTTCCGGTCAGCTCGAGATCGATCAGCTTGGCCCAGAGCAGGCAATCTTCCGGACGCCAGTGCTCGAAGCCGACGTTGAGCGCGTAATACTCCGGCGACAGCGCCCGGGGTCCTGACATGGCATAAGCATTCACCCCGTCCGCGTAGCTTCGCAGCATCCCCTGCACCGGCGCCGAGAGCTGGCGATATTGCTTTTCGACCAACCCGCTCAGCCCGAGCGTCCGCATGAAGCGATCGCTGCCAAGACTGGGGCGACCGAACCATTGGGACAGCCGCCCTGCCCCGTACCGTCGCGCCAGATCCATCTGGAACAGACGGTCCTGCGCATGAACGTAGCCGAGGCCAAATGCGCCGTCATCGGCGGTCGGCGCCTCGATCGTCGGCAATCCCGCCTCATCGCGCGTGACGAGGATTGACGCGTTCGTTTCGGGCCTCACCAACGTCAGTGACGGTTGCGGCAGGCCGCCACGCAACCAAAGTAGAACGCTTCCAGCGGCAGCCACACATATAAAGAGAGCGAGCGCGACGCCAACGAGGACCCTGCGCAACACCGTCTTGCGGAAGCCTATCTCACGAACCGACATCAGGCACATCCTGCATGCGCGAGGTGTCACCTCCGCTCGCCCACGAAAAATCATCGCAGAGGTATGCTAATGATCTTGTGCACGTTCGAAATCAACAATAACCTCAAGTTGAGTTGATCGACTGACGTCTTTCCAACAAGGAGATCCAGAAATGGACAATGACGACGCGCATTCCGACCGCCTGTACTACGTCGTCGTCAACTCCGAGGAGCAGTACTCCATCTGGCGCGCCGATCGCGATCCACCCAAAGGCTGGTCGATCGTCGGCGAAAAGGCCGCGAAGCCACAATGCCTCGACTACATCAACAGCATCTGGACCGACATGCGCCCTCTCAGCCTGCGTCAGCAGATGGCTGCCGCGAAGCATTGAGCGTCACTGTCCGCTCGCTCGGCCTCCTGGACAGTGACGGGCGTTGATGCGACTCGACAGCGGACTCGAATCCGCCGGAGCGACCGCAGATCACCTGCTCTGATCGATTGGGCGCGAGACATCGCACAAGCGCGCGTTCGACGTTTCAAACAGCGGACACGGCTGAGCCATCTCGCGACGGTCTGCGCCCGAGTTGTGCGCTCACGTGAAACCTCTCCTCTTCCGAAGAAGAGGCGCAGGGAAGACCGGGTATCGGCTGCCCCCGCGGTCCGCGTGCAGCAAATAAGCACGCGGCAGAACCAAGGTATAGCCCAATATCCGGCCTTCCCTGCGCGACGGTTTGCGACTTGTAGGTGCTCTCCCCGGGGACCGGCTGTCTTGCCCCCGTCACCAGCGGATCATCATGACTACCGGCTTGGTCTCAGCGTCGGGAGACCTGGACCACACCATTTCGCCGTCGCCTCACTCCGTTCGTCGGCCGGGCTGTGACACCCGGCTGCGGAGCAACACGCCCGCCGCATCTCCGGCTCGACGCGTCATAACGATCGCGAAACGTCCCTCTTCAGCGAGCCGGGATGCGCTGAAATGTGGAGGTGATTTGCCCGACATGGCAAGGGAGAAGTGCGCGACAAACTGGCACGACGGGTAGTCGCGGCATACGGGACATGCAACGTGCCTGCCCGGCAGATGATCGGTCAATCAGTCGGCGACACACAACACGTCGATACAGCTCGCGGCTTGGCCGCGTTACTCCTCTCTATGAACATGCTACTCACGGCCATCTGCCGCGCGGATTCCGGGGCTGGCCCCGGATGGTAAGGAGCGCCGTTCTCCGCATCCTGCCCCGCGACTGCCAAGGAGGTGCGTCTCGAACTATGAGGCCCCCAGTTGTGGCATCGCCCTTCGAGACGCCCGCCTTCAGCGGGGCTCCTCAGGGGGAGGGCTTAAAAGTCGCCTGGGCCACTGGCCCACAACCAAACAATGGGCCGTCTAGCACGAAGGGTGCAGCCGTGGTCTTGCGTGAGACCAGCGCTACCTGTGTCTGAAACCACTCGCCGCGTTCAGGGCGACGCCGCCAACGGATCGCGCACGGCGACCCCCATGCGCTCGAACTGGCGCAGGTTGCGGGACAGGATAGTGAGTTGATGCCGGCGCGCGGTCGCGGCGATGATGATGTCGGCAAGCCCGGCGCATGGCCGAACCCCTCGCCCGGTCCGTCAAGGCTCCGGCGATCAGGGCGGCCTGGATGTCGAAGAGCAGAATGCGGTCAGCCTAGAGATGCACGACCGTCTCCACATCGTCATGGAAGGATGTCGGCAAACCTTGTCGAACACGCCCCATTATCGTTCCACTGTGGTCCATGACGAGAGCGAGGCGGCGCTCGCAGCATAGGCCGGAGTCACACAGGCAACGATTGTGCTGCGCCGTCCAGGGTCGGCGCTCCCGTGTGCAGTCAACTCCCGGCGCGAGCGCAAGGAGCTGCTGTGCGAGAGATCATCCCTCCGAAGCTGGACCGCTCGTCAGCACGGCCACCGCGTCGGCAGCGCGGACGCCCGCGCCTGCCGGAAGAACAAACAGCGGGTTGATTTCGGCCTCGACGATGCGCCCGTCGAGCGCGACAGCCATCGCGGCGAAATTGACGATCGCGTCGACCAATGCCTCGACATCGAGTTTCGCACGCCCCCGATAGCCGTTGAGCAAGGGCCAGCACCGGAGGTCTTTAATCATCTCCAGCGCAAGGTCATGCGACAACGACGTCTCCGAAGACAGCAGCCGGATGACCGTGTCGTTCATGAGCTCGGCCGTGACGCCGCCCATGCCGAGCAGCAGAACCAGGCCGAGCGGATCGCGGTGGCAACCGAGGATCAGTTCCAATTCGCCGCCTTGAACCATTTCCTGAACAATGTAAGCTTCCGGAGCGCACCCTGCTTTGGCCGTGACGACGTCCCGCATCCGATCGAGAGCAGCCCCGACCGTAGCGGCGTCGAGGCCGACGGCGACGCCCCCAATATCGCTCTTGTGGGTGATCTCAGACGAGAGAATCTTCAGGACGACGTGGCCACCGAAATCTCGTGCCGCTTCATGAGCTTCGGCCCCGTTGGCAACGATCTTCTCCCGGACGACGGGGATGCCGAACCTCGCGAACAGCGCCTTGGCCTTGTGCTCGTCCAGCGAGCCAACCCAGTCATGGGGAATGTCGACGGCCGGGCGCGGTCGAGGTCCTTCGAGCTGATGGAGCGGGCGCCCAACAGCCCACAGGGCATTGAGAGCAACGGTCACCGCCTCCGGCGTGCTGAAGGTCGGAACGCCCTGTGTCGTCAACCGTGACACGGCTTCAGGCGCATGCGGGCTCACATAGGCCAGCAATGGCTTCGAACCGTCGGACCTCGCCTCGCGGATGGCATTGCTGATCAGGTCGGGGTTGCGCACGCTCGTCGCCCCGACGATCACCACCAGCGCGTCGTAGGCGGGGCTGCCGAGCAGCGTTTCGATGCAGCCCTTCAGGATCGCCGGCTGCAGGCCCGCGAGGGTGACGTCGATCGGATTGGTCCCCAGGGACGATGGACCATCGGGCATGAGGGCGGCGAGTTGCGCTGCGGTACTCGTGTCCGGATCGGGCGCTTCGAAGCCGTTCAGGCCTAAACTGTCGACGATGAGGGTCCCTGCCCCGCCGGTCGACGTCAGGATTGCGACACGGCGTCCCATCAATGCCGGCTGCGTCGCCAATGCAGCGGGGATGTCGACAAGGTCGCCGAAGGTCTGCGCTCGGATGATGCCGATGTCACGGAAGAACGCATCATAGGTTCGGTCCGTGCCGGCCATCGCTCCGGTGTGCGAGGCTGCGGCGCGTGCGCCGGCTGCCGACCGGCCGATCTTCAAGGCAACGATCGTCTTGCCCGCCTCTCGCGCCCGGCGCGCCGCGCGGCGGAACTTCGCGGGATGCCGGATCGCCTCGATGTAGAGAGCGATCACGCTTGTGTCGGGGTCATCGGCGAGATGCTCGACGAAGTCGGAAAGCTCGAGATCGGCCTCGTTGCCGGTCGCAATCAGCTTGGAGAGCCCGACGCCATTTGCGGTCAACCGCGAGAGCAATGCGCCCAGAATTCCGCCGCTCTGGGAGACCACGCTGACGGAGCCCTTCAGCAGTGTGCCGGCCGACAGCGCGCCGCTTGCCGACAGCGGCACGGCGTTCGAGACGTTCACGAGGCCGATCGTATTCGGTCCGAGGAGACGCATTCCGCCTGCCGCAGCAAGCAGCTGCTGCTGGCGCTCCCGTCCGTCTTCTCCGCTCTCGCCGAATCCGCCGGCCAGGACGATCGCGTATCTCGTGCCCCGCGCCGCCAGCTCACGCACCGCCTCCACCGCGTGAGCCGACCCGAGCAGAACCATCGCGACGTCTGGTGACGACGGCAGTGCTTCGATGCTGTTGTAGCAGCGAAGTCCATCTATCTCGGCCACGCGCGGGTTGACCGGGTAGATCTGGCCGCCGAACGCCTGCTGACGTAAGAACCGGATCGGCAGACCGGACGTCTTGGTCGAGTCGGCGGAGGCACCGACGATGGCAATGCTGCGTGGATTGAACAAGGCGTCCAGGGACATCGGCTGCGCTCGTCAGTTGCTCGACTTGGCGAGGAATGCGAGGACCTGTTCGCGATGTTCGCTGCTGGTGTAGCAGATGCCCTGCGCCTGACTTCCGCTCGCAAAGATGTTGTTGGCCTCTGTCTCGAACGACCGGTTGAGAATGGCCTTGCCGAGCGCGATGGCAGTGCTCGACCCCGCGGAGAGTTCGCGTGCCCAGGCTTGCGCATCCGTAAGCAACGTCTCGGGCGAACTCATGCGATCGATGATGCCAATCTTGACCGCCTCGTCAGCACCGACCTGCCGACCGGTGAAGATCAGTTCCTTCGCCTTCGGCAGTCCAACGCGCCGTGGCAGGAAGTACATGCCTCCGCCGTCCGGAATGAGACCACGCAGGATGTAGGACCACACGAACTTGGCAAAGGGGCTCGCGATCACGAAGTCGCACGCCAACGCCGTGTCCGCGCCAAGCCCCGCCGCCGCTCCGTTCACAGCGGCGATCGTCGGCTTGGGCATGGTATGGAGCAACATCTGGGTCCGGTGCACGCGTTGCTGGCGCGCCCAGCCGTTGAATCCGACCTCGCCCGCCGGCGCCTCCATCCGCCGCTTCATGCCGGCGACATCGCCGCCGGCACAGAACCCCTTGCCGGCCCCCGTAAGCACGAGCGCGCGAACCGATTTGTCTGCAGCGATCTCCTCAAGCACCTCGATGAGCGACGAGCGCATCTCGTCGCTCATCGCATTGCGTTTGTCGGGGCGATTTAGCGTCACGGTCGCAATGCCGTCGCTGATAGTCTTCAGAACGATATCCGAATCCATGGTGTCTATTCCGGTTTGATCTTGTTTTCAGTCACGACCTTGCGCCAGCGAACGGTATCCGCCTTGACGTAGGCATCGAGTTCTTCAGGAGTCCCGACCCGCATCAGCAAGCCTTCGTCCTGCGCCCGCTTGAGGAAGTCCGGATCCTGCGCGGCGAATTTGACGGCCTCGAGCAGCTTGTCGACGACGGGTTTCGGCGTCTTCGCCGGCACGTAGAGCCCGTACCAGCTGTCGAACACGTAGCCGGGCACGGTCTCCTCGACACTGGGGACGCCCGGCACTTGGGTCTGCCCCTTGGCGCCAGTGACGGCAATCGGCCGCAGGCTCTTGCTCGCGATGAAGCCGGACACTGCGGCGCTGCTAGCAAACATCATGTCGACCTGTCCGCCGAGGACATCGGTCAATGCAGGGCCCGCGCCCTTGTAGGGGATATGCGTCAGCTCGATGTGAGCAAGATTGTTCAGAAGCTCGCCCGCCAGATGCGCCGACGTCCCGATGCCCTGCGAGGCATAGGTGTACTTTCCGGGATTTGCCTTGGCTGCCTTGATGATGTCATCGACGGTTTGGAACGGGCTCTCCGGCTTGACGACCAGGATGTTCTGGTAGGTGCCGATCAGCGTGACCGGGGCGAACGCCTTCTCCGTGTCGTAGGGCAACTTGGCGTGAAGGCTCGGATTGACCGAATGGGCGAGCGTCGCAATCAGGAACGTGTAGCCATCCGGCTGGCTTCGGGCGACGGCATCCGAGCCGATGATGGTGCCCGCGCCGGCCTTGTTCTCCACCACGATCGATTGGCCGAGCTTCGCAGCCATCGGCTTCGCCAGCGTCCGCGCGATCAGATCCGTCCCGCCGCCGGGCGAGAAAGGAACCACGAGCTTGATCGGTCGATCGGGATACTCGGCCCGGGCCGCTCCGGGGATTGCGCCGACGATGGCCAGTCCCAGGCTCGCCAGCATCAAGACGAGTCGTCCTACGCGATGATCTGTCATTGCAGGTTTCCTCCGTCGCGTCCGGCGTAGGCCGCCGGACCTTGTTGCGGAGGAGACTACGATGCGACGGCGCGTGCGGGGCGCCCCCAATTCCACCTATTGGAATTGAGCTGCGCGGGACGCGAGCTCAGCTCAGTTCCGATGTGACTGCATGCTCGAGCCGATTGAGGCATCGGCGTTTCAGGTCGAGCAGCCATGGCGCCAGGCGGTGCGAGGCCTCTTCGAGTGGCTCGACGCTCCCAATGCTCATGTTCATGACGTGCGGCTCACCTGCGCCAAAAGGCAGCGTCGTCGCCACCGCCACGACTCCTGGCTGCCAGCCGACCGCGCAATAGCCGAGCTTGTCTAGCTCCGTGAAGGATCTCTCGATCTCGCGAATGAGCCGCTTGTAGTTTTTCGGGCGCCGTTTTGCGATCGCGGCATACTCACGTTCGCGGGCGGAGGGCTCGAGTGCCCACAGATAGGCGCGCCCGAGCGAGGTCAGTTCGACAGGGATGCGCTGGCCCGACACCACCGTCCGATGTGTCAGTCGCGGGTGGTAGCGGAACGACTCCAGATAGACCATCATGTCCTGGTCCGCTGCGGCCAGCCCGACATTGACGCGACGCCGCGATGCTTCGGCCCGCAGCAGGGGCGCGACCACCGACAGCATCGGCGAGCTGAGACGCATCGCGTGCGCCAAGCTGAGAACAGCCGGCGCCAACCTGTAGACCCGGCGTCCCGGATCTCTCTGCAACAGCCCTCCGTTCACCAACGTCTGCGTCAACCGACTGACGGTCGCCTTGGCAAGCCCCGTGCGTTCCGCGATCTCGGCATTGCCGAGATCGGCGACGCCCGGCTTGAACGCCCGCAATATCGCGATGCCTCGCTCCAGCGAGCGATTCAGGCTGTCATAGCTGTGGTCGGCCGCCATTTTCTCGCGTTCCAGCAGATGGAATTCAGGTGCATCTCGACCCTAGCACGGCAGCTATCCTGGATGCGAGTGGAGGAAGCCCATCACGTCTGTTCCGCCCGGCTCCGAGTAAATCGAGCCGACCAGACGACTATGCACGTGACGAAGTCCGTCGCGGGCTGGGCTGCCTCCTCATGGGACAATGTGCCGATCTCAAGTGCACGCCCCGCGGAGGAAACATGACGATCAACCGAGACCTGGCGAAGGGGCTAAGCCTGCTCGCCATAGCCCTGTTCTTCGGCCTGCAGGCTCGCGGATATTCCTTGGGGACGCTAGGCCGTGCGGGACCTGGCATGTTTCCGCTCGTCGTGTCTGCCCTGCTCTTCCTGGTCGGCCTCGCGATCGTCATTCGCGCCCTCATCATCAATGGGGACGCACTCGCATTCAGAGCGAGGAACATCGCACTGGTGGCCGCCGGCCTGCTCAGTTTCGTGCTGCTCTCCGAACACGTGAACATGCTTGTCGGCCTCGTCGCCATGGTGCTCATCACTTCCTATGCGGCCTCGGATTTCAAGCTGTCGCGCGCTCTTGCGCTGAGCGCCGTGCTCGCGTCCGTCGCGCTGGCGATGAAGCTTGGCCTCGGACTGCAGCTCCCGCTCTATTGAGGCGCGACCCATGGATATCCTGTCCAATCTCTCGTTCGGCTTCGGTCACGCGCTGACGCTTAACAACCTGCTGTTCTGCGCCGCCGGCTGCACCATTGGCACGCTGGTAGGCCTGCTGCCGGGCCTCGGGCCGCTAGCGACGATCAGCCTGCTACTGCCGTTGACCTACTCATTGCCGACCGACGGCGCGCTGATCATGCTGGCCGGGATCTATTACGGCGCCCAATACGGCGACAATGTCAGCGCCATCACGATGCGGATGCCGCACGCGTCCAGCATCATCGCCTGCATCGACGGCTATGAGATGACGCTCAAGGGCAAGACCGGTCTTGCACTGTTCACGGCGGGCATTTCCAGCTTCATCGGCGGCACGATCGCGACGATCGTGCTGGCATCGCTCGCGCCGCCCTTGAGCCAGGTGGCGCTGATGTTCGGCCCCACCGAATACTGCGCGCTCGTGCTGCTGGGCTTCCTCTGCGTCAGCCTCGTGACGACCGGGAGCGTGCTCGACGGCCTGTCGATGTGCCTCGTCGGCGTGCTGCTCGGCCTCGTCGGCACCGACGTCAATACCGGCACCCTCAGGTTCACCATGGGCCTTCCTCAGCTGTACGACGGGATCGCGCTCGTCAGCCTGTCGCTCGGCTGCTTCGGCATTGCCGAGATCACCAAGAATCTCGACAAGGACCGGCAGACGTCGCCGTTTCGCGGCGAGATCAAGCTGATACCGAGCTGGACCGAGTTCAAGCGCATCATCCCGAGCGCGCTCCGCGGCAGCGCCGCCGGTTCTCTGCTCGGGCTGCTGCCGGGCGGCGGTCCCGTCATCGCTCAGTTCGCGGCCTACGCCGTCGACAAGAAATTCAGCAAGTACCGCGACGAGATCGGCAAGGGCGCGATCGAGGGCGTTGCCGGACAGGCGGCAGCCGACGAAGCGGCTGCGCGAACGAGCTTCATTCCGCTGATGAGCATCGGCATTCCGGAGAACGCCGTGATGGCGCTGATGATGGCGGCCTTCATCATCAACGGCATCAAGCCCGGACCCACCATGATCGCGGATCATCCGGATCTGTTCTGGGGGCTGGTCGCGAGCATGTGGATCGGAAATCTCTTCCTCGTCGTCCTTAATGTTCCGCTGGTCCGTTACTGGCTGACGGTCTTCAAGATTCCCTACAGCGCGCTGTTTCCTTCCATCCTGTTCTTCTGCTGCGTCGGTACATACAGCGTGAACAACAGCTTGGACGACATCTACACCACGGCCTTCTTCGGCGTGCTCGGCTACATCTTCTTCCGGCTCAGCCTCGATCCTGCGCCCTTGATGCTTGGCTTCATCCTCGGACCGATCCTAGAGGAGAATTTCAGGCGCGCAATGCTGCTCAGCCACGGCAGCTTCACGACGTTCGTCGAGCATCCGATCAGCGGAGGCATTCTCGGGATCGTCGCCCTGATCTTCGCCTGGCAGATCGTGGCCGGGCTCGTGGCGCGGCGCCGACCGGACAAGACGTCGAGCAGCGAGCCGAACCGGACAGCGCCAGCCACCACGCGACCCGCCGAGACATATCAGGCTTGAAGCCGGTGCGAGAGTCCGGAGATCAGGCGGTCAGGACCCGGATCGGCTGGCCGTCGAGCCAGGCGGCGATGTCCTCCACCGCCTGGCTGAAATAGGTCTTGTAGCTGTCGCGCGCGGCGTAGCCGAGATGCGGCGTCAGCAAGGTGTTGGGCGCCGACAGGATCGGCGCATCCGGCGGCAACGGCTCGACATCGAACACATCAAGCGCTGCGCCCGCAATCCGGCCCTCCGTCAGGGCGGCGATCAGGGCGGCCTCGTCCACGAGCCCGGCACGCGACGTATTGATCAGACAAGCCGACGGCTTCATCCGCGCCAGTTCCGCAGCGCCCACGATGTTGCGGGTCCGCTCGCTCAACACGACGTGCAGGCTGATGAAGTCCGAGCGCCGAAACAGGTCGTCCTTTTCGACGAACTCGGCGCCTGCCGCTGCCGCATCCGCCGGGGTCAAGTTCTGACTCCAGGCGATGACATCCATGCCGAACGCCCTGCCATATCCGGCCATCTGAGCGCCGAGCCGCCCGAGCCCGAGGATGCCGAGCGTCAAACCCTTGACCGCATGGCCCATGCGCGTCTGCCAGCGTCCCTCGCGCAGCGCGCGGTCCTCCACCACGATGTTCCGCGACAGCGCCAGCAGCATCCCGAACGCCAGCTCGGCAGTCGAGCTGCTGCCGGTATCGGTGCCGCAGACCGGGATGCCGCGCGCCGTGCACCCGGCCACGTCGATGCCCAGATTGCGCATGCCAGCGGTGACAACCAGCTTGAGGTTGGGCAGGCCAGCGATCAGCGACGCCGGCAATTTGGTCCGCTCGCGGATGAGCATGATCACGTCGAACGGCCGCAATCGCGCCACGAGCACGTCCCCCGTGACGTTGTCGTTGAAGAACGTCGTCGTGGCACGGGGCTCGAGCGAGCTCCAGTCGGCGAGCGAGCGCGCAACGTTCTGAAAATCGTCGAGCACGGCCACGCGGACACGTGTGATTGCTGGCATCAGAGCGGCTCTATCCATGCGCGAGATTATGTCGATCATGCGATTTTCGCTCGAGAATATCTAGGCCAAGCATCTGGGGACCAGCATCACGCGGATTCCAGCAGCTGGAACTGTGCGAACACAGGCGCGGAAGCAGGTGGCCGCAATGCATGAAATCGGACGGACCGCGCACCGAACTTGCCTAAACGGAGAGCTCAAAGGTTAACGCACGACGGATCGTCAACCGCTCTCAGGATGATGGCCAGTAAGCCTCATGGGGAGATCGCTGGCGGTGGCGCCGAGGCCGAACAGGACTGAAATCCGAACCGGTGTGTGCGTAGGACCAGGAGAAGCCGCAGGCGGCGGCCGAGCATCATCGGCTCGGTGGCAAGCACCTGCGCACTTCGTCAAACGCGGCATGTGTCAGCCACGTCGTTCGACCATCGACGGGTTGCGGCCAGGATGAGAATTTGGCCATGACGATCCTGTTCTTGCGATCAACGAGCAGATTCTGACCGTGGATGCCCATCGCGAACAAGATTTCCGGATCGGTGTCGACCGTATACCATCCGCTGCGATAGCTCATGCTTCGGCTGATGGGAGCGAACGATTCACCCCACTGGCCGGAGCTCCACGCCTTGCGATCACCGCCGGTTGCGAGACCATGAACGATGTGGTTCGGGAAGATCTGCGCGCTGCCGGAGGAACCGTCGAGGCAAACCACCTGTCCGAGCCGCGCCAGGTCGCGGATCGTCGCACAGAGCCCACCTGCGCTGCGGGCAAAGCCGTCCCAATCCAGTGTGAGCTCGGCATCATCGCTGGCTATCGCAGCCCATAGTTTCTCGGATAGCAGGTCTTGCACCTTTGCGGAGGTTGCTCTCTCGATGACCCATCCAAGCAGATCGGTGTTTGCGGAATGGTAGGCGAAGCCGCCCCCGCATCGCCAAGCCGGGCCGCTGAGCCGGGAGAGAAAGCTCCGGATATCTGTCTTGGGATCCCCGGGCGGCTCCCATCCAACCGATCGTGAGTAGCTCTTCTCCTGCGTCGCGTCGAAAAGGACAGCGACCCGCATGTCGAGCAAGTCCCTCGCGCGCGCGGCCGCGTAGGGCGAGTTGGCGACCTCCGGCACATAATCGGTAACGGGCCTCTCGAGCTTGATTGCTCCATCCGCCGCCAGGATCTCCGTCAACAGCCCAATGACAGCCTTGGTCGCGGACATCGCGATGTGGCGCGAGTTGGGCTCCATGCCGTTGCGATAAGCCTCGTAAACAAGCCGCCCGTCGTGCAGCACGATCATGGCGTCGGTCGACGTCGCCGCCAGAAACGGCTCGAGGCCCATGGACGAGCCATTCGGTAACCGGAGCGAAAACGCATCGATGGACTCGGATGAGCCAGGAAACCGGGCTCCTTTGCTACCGGCGCGAACGCGTGCTGTTGCGACTTCGCACGGGAGATGATGGAACGCACGATGATTTTGAGGCGATTGCCTCCAGTTCGACAGGTTCACATCCGGCTGGACGTCGATCCATTGCGCCTCGATGGCGTCAGCAACGCTTTTCATCGACCTGCTCTTCTAGGGTCATTCTGTAGCGATGACCCTAGCGACGGCTTTCGGGATGCTCTATATCGAGGCGTCCGCAATTCTTTCGAGATCGTCCTATTTCCGATCCCCTGACGCAGGTCGTCCGGCTCCTCAAACCGCGCGCGCTGCTCTGGAAGCAGTTCGAAGCGCGAGGCCCATGGGCCATTCGCTATCCTTCGCTCCAGGACACGATTTTCGTTCTGGTCACGGGGGGAAGCGCCAGGCTTCAGCTTCCTGGCCGACCGACGCGCACGATGGTCGCCGGCGACTTCCTGATGATGACGGCGCCTGAAGAATGGATGATGGGGGACAGCGAGGAGACCAAGCCGATCAGGTTTCAGCCTCCTCAATCCAACCCGTCGGCACGGTCGATCGTCACTGATCCATCGAGCACGGCTCCCACATTCAAGCTGCTGGGCGGCCGCTTCTCGTTCGACCGCACGCATTTGGGACTGTTGAAGGACATACTCCCATCCGTGGTCGAGATCGGTTTTGCCACATCGGGCGCAACACGCGTGGCGTCGCTCCTGAAGATGCTCGGCACGGAAGCGTGGGAAGGTCGACCGGGGTCCGCCCTGGTCATCGAACGTCTGCTGGAAATCCTGTTGATCGAGGTCATGCGCGATCAGGGCGAGAAGCAAGCGAACGTGAACCCCGGCCTGCTGGCCGGTCTTGCCGATCCGCAGATCGCCGCATGCCTACAAGCCTTACACCAGGATCCGTCCCGGGACTGGACGGTCGCCACGTTGGCGAAGGCCGCCGGCGCATCCCGATCGGTATTTGCGCAGCGCTTCAGCGAGATCGTCGGCCTACCGCCAATGCAATACCTTCTAAGATGGCGGATGGCGCTGGCCAAAGAAATGATCAGCCAAGGGGTATCGATTTCGGAGATCGCCTTCGCCTGCGGCTATCAGTCGGCGAGCGGTTTCAGCGTCGCTTTTGCACGCCATGTCGGTTGTCCGCCTTCGCATCTGCGTCCAACACAGAATTGAGCTGTAGATCATCGGACTATCGTGCAGGTACAAGCCAGCTAAACCGCAAGCCGGACGTGACGCACAATACTCGGATCAGACCACTTTGACCCGAACCCGACCAGTCCAACTCGCATCCGCCTGCGCCAGTAAAGATCAATGATGTACCTAACCCTTATCATCGATTGCATGTCGGATAAGGCGACCGTTGCCCCTACGCTGGCACACGAAAGGACGACAGGGCTGCGGCGAATTGGCGTTAGCCGAGCCCGCAAAGCCTGACGCGGCAGGTCCTCAGCGATCTCCGAATCGTTTGCGCGAAGTCACCGGTTTTTAATCCGGATTATGAGGACGCGATGGCGGCAAGACACTAACTGCGCTTCCTAAAACATTTTACGCATTTGGGTCAGCGGCGCTGTCAAGCGCCTTGGGTTGTCGCACTGTTATTCGCTCGCCGCGTTACACCGCTCGTCGCTCAATTGCGCAAAGCAGGAACTCGCTCCTAGCCGAAGATTGCAATTGTAACGCCGTGGTCCGCGCGAGCGAAATTCCATCATCGATCGCGCATCGAACGGATCGAGCAGCGCGGCCTTATCGTCGGGCCGCTCTGCGCCGGACCGCGCCACGACCGCTGGCGACATGCGCTGACCGCGCAGGGAGATCATCATGTCCATCCGTCATCTCGGTTGGCTCGGGCTGCTGCCGGCGAGATCGGCCTTTGCGCGCGCGAGGTCGATCCCAGCACCCTGGCGCGACAGGAAGCCGCCGGCGGATGCCTCCCGATACTCGCCGCCAGCAAAGAACGACATGTCGCCGATCGTCGTCGCAAACAGCTTAAAGGCGGCGTCGCCCGTCAGGCGAACGCGATGTCGACATTGCGGCTGCGCTTGCACTCGTCGAAGAAGCCTTGGCCGAAGGTCAGCCCGAACTCGACCGAACCCAGATGCTTGCCCGCCGAGACGATCGGCACCACGCCGCGCAGGCCGATGCCGGCGACGCCGCCCTCCAGCCCGACGACCGGCTTGCGGTCGGTGTTGGCGGCCACGACGGTCTTGCGGAATCTCGACAGATCGTCGCCAAACTTGGCCGGCTGGTGCAAGCGCAGGAACGAGACCGCGGGCGGGGTGTGAAACTGAAACTGATCGACGCCGTAATCGGACCTCAGGCTCGCCATGCCCGCGCCGAACAGCCGCATCAGCGCGTCCCGGTCGTTCTGCGCCATGGCATCCTGGACGGCGGGAATCCTAGCGACGACAGCGCTCATCGCCTCTGCGCGGGTCGACTCCAGTTGCAGACGCGAATTGAAGGCGTCATATTTCGCGTGGAGTTCGCGTTCATTGGCGCGGTCGATGATGCCGCCAATGATCCACATGGCGACCATCAGCACGAACAGAGCCGTCGCAGCCGCACCGATCACCAAGGACAGAGTGATCCGGGCCACCAAGCTTCAGCATGCAATCCTCGACCGTTGACTGGTGCTCGAGTATTGTAGCGGCCGAACTAATTATTCTTGAACAACTCAGCTAATGACGCAGACTGTTCAGCAATAAACTGGCGGCGGGACGTCGATCACGATTAATCTACGACACTCTCGTTGGGAGACAGATAGGTTGGCCGTCGAGCCCCCCTCGGCGGGCCCCAGTGCATCATCCCGGCAGATCAGAACATCCCGACCGATCATCGGCAGCACGCCTAGGCGACAGAACCACCGCGTGCGCGCCAGCCGTTCATGCCGCCGGCATAGTGGCGAATGTCCTTCCGGCCCGCCGACAGCGCCCGGCGCAATGCGGTGGCCGAGCGGCGGCCAGCCTGGCAGATCAGGACCACAGGCTTGTCGTGTCCGAGCCTCTCCGGATCGAAGCGCGACAGCGGATGATTGACGGCGCCCGGAATGTGACCGCCCTTGAACTCGTGCGGCTCGCGCACGTCGACGATGACGCAGCTGCGCTGCTGATGCGCTTTGACCAGCTCGTCATGCTCGATCGCCGGCACGCTGGTCGATCCCGTCAGCTTGTTGAACAATCCTGCTAGCATTGGAAGAACCTCTCGACTGTTGACGAGTAGCTGCTCGGACGAATGGCGCCTAGCCCCGCGCACGCCGTGCCTTGGCCTCGGATGCTTCGACCCAGACAAAGAACGCACCCGCGCCGATCGCGAGCGCGGCGAACCAGACGCCGTCCGAGACACCGGTGATGTCGGGCAGCCGCACCTTGCCGAGCGCCCAGACATTGAGAATGTGGGCCTTCACCCAGTCGAAGCTCAACGCATACAGGATTGCGCCGACGATCATGCCGAAGGTCCCGACGGCCGCATGCACGCTGCCGCTGGCGATGGCGCCGAGCGCGGTGCCTGGGCAGTAGCCGTAGACCACCATGCCGATGCCGAACAAGGCCGCGCCGAGCGCGACCGAGGCGGGCCGCCTACCCTCCTCATCCACCCACGAAGGCGCCTTGCTAGGCCGCCTTTACGCCGGCGATGAACCTCCTCACTTCAGTGCTCAGTCTCGCGCTGTCGCCCGCCAGTGACTTCGCGGCGGCTAGAACCTGTGAAGCCGCGGTACCGGTATCGACGGCGCCACGCTGCACATCCGTCACGTTGGCAGACACCTGCTGCGTACCGGATGCCGCGTGCTGGACGTTGCGGGATATCTCCTGCGTCGCGGCTCCCTGCTGCTCCACGGCCGCCGCAATCGTCGACGATATCTCCGACAGCTTCTCGATCGTCGTGCTGATCTCCCGGATCGCCCCGACCGACTGCTGGGTCGCGGACTGGATGCCGGAGATCTGCTGGCCGATTTCGCCGGTGGCCTTGGCCGTCTGCTCGGCCAGCGCCTTGACCTCGGATGCAACCACGGCAAATCCGCGGCCGGCCTCGCCGGCCCTTGCGGCCTCGATGGTGGCGTTGAGCGCAAGCAGGTTAGTCTGTCCAGCGATCGTATTGATCAGCTCGACGACGTCGCCGATGCGCGCAGCCGACTTGGAAAGCTCGCTCACCTGATCATTGGTCCTGCGGGCCTGCGCAACCGCCTCGGTGGCCATGCGTGCCGAGTCCTGTACTTGTCTGCTGATCTCGTTGACGGATGCAGACAGTTCCTCCGCGGCCGAGGCCACCGACTGCACGTTGGTGCAGGCTTCCTCGGAGGCGGCCGTCACGGACGTAGCCAGATTCTGCGCGCGATGAGCCGTGTCGCTGAGTCCTCCGGCGTGCCCTTCCAATTTGCTCGATGCAGTGGAAACGGTCTCGACGATCTCGCTGATCGCCGCTTCGAAGCGGCCTGTGATCTCGTCGAGCCGGCGGCTGCGATCGAGCTTCACTGCCGCCTCCTTCGACGCGATCTCGTCGGCTTGCTTCTTGGCGATCAATGCGTCCCTGAACACCTCCAGGGCGTCGGCCATCATGCCGACTTCGGTCCTCTGGCGACGATAGGGTATCTCGGTCGCCAGATTTCCTTCGCCAAGCGCCTGCATGGGTCTGATGATCGAGGCGATGCTCCGGGAAATATCGCGAATGAACCAGGCTCCGATTCCGATGCCCGCGAAGACGGCAAGGGCGATGACCGTCGACATCAGGGCGAATGTCCGCGTGTAACCATCGGCAGCAATCTCTGTCTCCGCGTCGGCGCCACGGTTGTTGAGCTCGATCAATTTCTTCAAATATTCATCCGACTGGTTGGCGATGCTGCGAACCGTCTTGTTGAACAGATCACTTGCCTGCTTGGTCGCATTGCCGTTCCCGGCACGCAGAACGTCGAGCACGCCGTCCGCCGCCTTCAGATATTGCTCCCAGGCACGCGACCAGCTCTCGATCAGATCACGCTCCTCGGCCGACGAGATCATCGCCTCATAGGAGCGGCGCGCTGCCGTAATAGCCGCAAGCGTCGCCTTCATGTTGCGGTCGAGATTGTCCCGCTCCTCAGCCGTGTCAGCCGTCATATAGGCGCGGAGCTGCGCGCGATTGAGATTGATCGCGGAGCGCAGCTCACCGAGCACGCGAACGCTGGGCAGCCAGTTCCTGGCGATCTGTTCCGTGTGCGTGTTGATCGTTTGCATGCCGCGGACCGCCAGCAATCCCACGGCGGTCATGGCCAGCAGCAGCAGCGCAATGACTGCAGCCATCTTTGCTCGAATTGAGAGTTGCGACATCGCATGCGCCTTTCGTTGCAACAGCGGTTCATATCGGTCCACCGCATGATGGCGCCGTGGTACCCGCGAAAGTAGCATCCAACCTTCGCAGATAAGTTAACAGACTACGTCGCGAGCGCATCGCGAGCCGGCGTTCGCCGAGTTGCCGTAAGATAATCTATGATAGTTTCGTCGATGCAGCGCTCTGCATATCGTTTGCCGCCGGCTTGGCGGCAAACATCCAGCGATCCACAACGAAATCGGTGATGGCAGCCCCGCCCCACATGCCGCCGAGCACGATCCAAGCCGTCAACGCGAACACGGACGCGCCAGTGACGCCGGCACCGACGGCGCAGCCGCCGGCGAGCATTGCGCCGAAGCCCATCAGGACGGCGCCGATCAGATAGCGCCGCATGCCGCGGCCGTCGGAGAAGCCTTCGAGATTGAGCTCGCGGGCCAGCGCGGCGGCGACGAACGAACCGATGAAGACGCCCGGGATGATGCCGAGGTCGAAGCCGGGCTTCAGTTGCGGGCTGGCCAGCACCTGCATCAGGAGCTCGGCGGACGGGCCGCTGAAGGTCAGACTTTTGAGCGGGACGGGCGCAAACGAGGCTTGGCCGAGCTGATAGGTCAGCAGCCAGCCCACGGCGACTGCAGCGCCCGCGGCTACGGCCGAGCGCAGGACCTTCGCGCCGACCTGAAACTTCGACACCGCGGCGAGCCCGGCCACGAACCACAACATGCCGAAGCCGAGCTTCTCGGGCGTGCCGCCGCCGAACAGGCTCATGATGTCGCGCGACGGCCCGCCGTCGACGAGCCAGAGATTGGTGAGCCACTCGCGTGCCGGCGCGAGCAGGCCACGATAGGCCGACTGCGCTGTCACCGCGAAGATCAGGCCGGACAGCAGCGCCCGCAGATTGCCGTTGGCCGAAAGCACCAGCAGCCGGCTGGCGCAGCCGCGCGCCAGGATCATGCCGCAGCCGAACAGAGTGCCGCCGATCATCGCGCCGGAAATGCTGCCCTGCTGCGCCAGCTGGCGCGCCTCGGAGACATCGAGCAGGCCCATCGCCACCAGCGCCTGGGTGCCGAGCAGCGCCGAGGCGAAGGTGAGGAGCCATACCGCCAGACGCGGCCCGCCCTGCCCGCGCGCGAATTCGATCGTCGCCGCCCGCAGGCAGAAGCGGCTGCGCTGGGCGAAGAAGCCGAACGCGCCGCCGACCGCAAGCCCGCACAGCAGCGACACCAGCTCCTCACCCAACAGGTCGATCAATGCGGTGAGCACGGGCGCTCTCGTCGTTCTGTCTGCCGCTCAACGCGCCGGGCGGCATCGGCTGCGACATACGCGCCCGTCACGGGCGCAGATAGGCATATCCGCTCTGTTGCAGCTCGGTGAGGCGTACCACCCCGCCCTTCTCCGCCACCGCGAAGCCGGGCAAGAGATTGTCGAGCTTCACGCCTTGCGCCTTCATGGTGTTGGCACAGGCATCGAAGCCAACGCCGGCTTTCATCAGCCGCTCGGCCAGAGCCGCAATGGTCTGGTCGGCCGAGATGGCGTGAAAGGCGCGCAAGCCCGGCCCGTGGATCACCAGCCGAATGTCGGCGCGACCGGGCCCGCCGGTGCCGTCGACATGATTCTGGAGATTGCCGAGCACGAACAGCGCGCGATCCTGGTCGGCGAGATGATAGGCGACGCGCTGGCGCGGAGACTCCGTCGCGGCCCGGGCGCTGCCGACACCCAACATTCCGAACAGGCCGGCAAGCCCGGCTTGCATTAGAGATCGTCGTTCCATCAGTTACTCCTAACGCGCGGCTGCGATGAATCCTGCGATGCGATCCGCGGCATCCTCGGCGGCAAGATCGCGAAAGAAATGATCGGCGTCGTCGATCGTCTCCAGCCGGACACGACTGCCAGCGCGCGCGGCCAGCGGCGCGAACGAGGCGGCCACGTCCGGCACTGTCTTGTCTTGCGCGGCCGCAAGCACCAGGACCGGGAGGTTCACATCGGCGATCAGCGCCGCAGTGTCCTGGCGCCGGTCGGTGCGATAGAACGCGGCAAAGGCGCGCGCGGTCACCTTGGCTTCGCGGCAATAGATGAAGCCCGGCACCGACATCCAGTCTCCGCCACGGCCTGCGGACACAGCGGCTTCAGCCTTGTCGAGCAGCGGCGCCAAGGGCTGGCCGTAGCTCTCCGCATAGGCGGATTTCAGGCTGGCTTCGATGCCCGCCGTAGCCGGTGCCAGCAGGATCGCGCCTGCGATCGCGGCTTTCGGGTTGGCCACCAGATAGCGCGCGAGCTGATTGGCGCCGCGCGAATGCCCGAGCACGAAGATCCGGGACGTTGTCTTGCGCGCCTCGGCGAGCCAGGCGGCGATCTCTTCGATCGCATCGTCCGGTGCGTAGTCATGCGGCTTGGCGCAGTCGTACATGCCGGCGCGGCGATCGAGCCCGAGCACGAGGTTGTGCGCGAGCGAAGCGATGCCGCGCTCCGCCAGCGCCTTCGAAAGTCCCTGGATCGTCTCCATGTCCTTGTGCGCGAGCGTGCCGTGCGTCATCAGCACCAGCGGCACGTCCGGCTCCGACTGCGCCGGCAGCCGGAGCGTAGCGAGTGCCGTGCGGCCTCCGATCACGAGCTCGCGCGGCTCCTCCGCGGCGAGCGCGGCCGAGGCAACGAGACAGACAACGAGAGCGAGCCACCAGCGCATCGCAAATTCCTTCACGGACGCACGATCGTCCAGTTCTTCTCCGACAGCTCCAGCAGGGTCGCGACCCCGGTCTTGACGACAGTGACGCCGTCGAGCAGCGGCGGCTGCCGGCCCTCCTTGCTCGCGAGCGTCTCCAGGGTGTTGCCGCAGGCGATGAAGCTGACATTGGGCATCGACTTGGCGAAGCCGAGCACCCGCTCCTTCACCGGCGAACGGTCCGCCAGCAGCATGTCGAGGCCGCCATTGAACGCCACGACCACGATCTCGACCTCGTCGCCCTCTCCCGAATAGTGCCGGGAGATATTGGCGGCGACGTCGAGCACGGCGCGCATCTTGGCCGGATCCTCATCGCTGATCTGCAGCGCGAGCCTGTGCGGCTCGGCTGCGGCGGCGATGGAAGCGGCCCGCTTGTCGCGAGCACGACGGATGCGGCCGCCAACAGCATCTGGCGGCGGCTGCATCCGGCCATCATCACTCGACGCCCCGCGGCTTGCCGTCCTTGTCCTCAGGCGTGACGTCGACGGCGGTCGCACGTCCGGTGATCTTGACCGGCGCGATGCAGTTCTTCATGCACGGGTCCTTCTGCCAGAAGGCTTTCTCGCTGGTCGCCCGGTCGTCCATGATGAAGCCGGCCTCGTTCGGCATCTTGATGGTGGCGAGGTTCTTGTCGGTCAGCTCGAAGTTCTGATCGGTGATGACGTCGTTCAGATAGAGCACATAGGCGACCAGGGCGTAGTACTCGTCGACCTTCAGCGACTGCGGGCTGCCGAACGGCATCGCGTGGCGGACATAGTCGAACAAGGTCGAGGCGTAGGGCCAGTACGAACCGACCGTCTTGACCGGATTGTCCGAGGTCAGCGAGCCCTTGCCGCCGGCGAGCACCGGCCAGCGGCCGGCGCCCTCGCCGAACTCGCCATGACAGCTGGCGCAATTGTCCATGAACAGCTTCTCGCCCTGAGCAACAGTGCCCTTGCCGACCGGCAGGCCCTGCCCGTCCGGCCGCACGTCGATGTCCCAGCCGCGGATCTCCTCGACCGTCGGCGCGCGGCCGATGTTGAAGCGCTGCGGCGCATTGGCCTCCGTCTTTGTCTCGGACTTGGCCTCAGTCTTGGCCGCGATCTTCTCGCGCGGACCGCCGGCGAGCGCGACCGAGCCCGCGAGTGTGGCGAGCGCGACTGCAACAATCAGCTTAGGCGACCTCGACATTCTCGACCTCACCGTTTGCCTGCACATGCCAGGTCTGGATGCCATTGTTGTGATAGATGGAGTTGTAGCCGCGCACCTTGCGCAGCTCGGCCTTGGACGGCTGCACGTAGCCGGTCTCGTCCTGCACGCGCGACTGCAGCAGCAGCGGCTCGCCATTCCAGTCGAACTCGTAGTAGAAGCGCGTCAGCGCCTTATCGAGCACCGGGCCGTCGATCCGCGCCGGCCACCAGTTGCGGCCGCCATCGAGCGACACGTCGACGCGCTTGACCTTGCCGTTGCCCGACCACGCCAGGCCCGAGACGATCGTAAAGCCCTTGCCGTGCTTGATCGGCGCCTGCGGGCTCGGGCTCGTGATCACCGACTTCGCATCCATCGACCAGGTGAAGCGCCGCGCCTTGCCGTTCGGCAGCAGGTCCGTGTACTTCGACGTCTCCTCGCGGGTATGCCAGGGCTGATCGCCGACCTCGATGCGGCGCAGCCATTTGACCCAGAGATTGCCCTGCCATCCCGGCACCACGAGCCGCATCGGATAGCCCTGCTCGGGATACAGCGCCTCGCCGTTCATCTTGTAGGCGATGATGCAGTCGTCGAGCGCCTTCTCGATCGGCAGGCTGCGATCCATCGATGCGGAGTCGGCGCCCTCGACCAGCAGCCATTTGCCGCCGGGTTTGACGCCGGTCTCTTCCAGCAGCGTGCGCAGCGAGACGCCCGTGTACTGCACGCAGTGGATCATGCCATGGGTGAACTGACAGCCGTTGAGCTGGGCGCCGCGCCATTCCATGCCGGAATTGGCCGCGCATTCCATGAAGTGGATGCGGTTGACACGCGGATAGCGCTTGAGCTCGTCGAGCGACAGCAACAGCGGACGCTCGACCAGCCCATGGATCATCAGCCGGTGATCGGCCGGATCGACCTCGGCGACGCCGCCGTGATGGCGCTCGAAGCACAGCCCGTTCGGCGTGATGATGCCTTCCAGCTCATGCAGCGGCGTGAAACTGACCGAGGATTCGCGCGAGGCCGTCAGCCATTCGACATCGCGGCGGATGACATCCTTCTCGAACTTCGACGGCTTGCCGTAGGGGCGCACGGCCACGCCCTCGCCGAGGGTGCGCGTCCATTCCGGCACGTTCGGCGGCTGTTTGGCGGGGTTGCCGGCACGGGCCTGCGACGCCAGCGCCGTGGCCGCGAGGCCGCCCGCCGCGGTCAGGAAGCCGCGACGCGACGCGCGCGGGGCTGAGGAAACAGATTTGTCCTTGGACACCGTCGTCACACTCCGGAGACTTTGACGGCCCGGTTGGGCTCGAGACGCACGGTTTTCTGGCGCTGCAGATAGCTCGACACGACCTCCCAGATCGGCGGCCCCTGCGTGCCTTCATTGACGCTGGCCCAGCCGGCGACCTGATATTCGCGCGCCGGGTCGATCGCGGCGCCGGTCTTGATCAGGCGCATGTCGGAGATGCGCTGCCCCTGCGGCTTGTTGACGTCGATCGCGTAGGACATGCCGCCGATGCGCACCATGTCGCCGCCCTGCTGATAGTAGGGGTCGACGTTGAACAGATTGTCGGCGACGTCCTCGATGATCTCCTTAAGGCGCGTGCCGGTCATGCCCATGCGATACACTGCCGGATAGGTGATCGCGGTGGCGTTGGTGACGTCCTCGAAGGTGATGTCCTGGCCCGGCATCACGCTGGTGCCCCAGCGGAAGCCCGGCGACAGCGCGATCTCCGCGTCGCGCTCCTGCAGCAGCGCCTGGCAGATCAGGTCGTCGAACGTGCCGTTGAAATTGCCGCGACGGTACAGCAGCGTTTCGGTCCGTCCCAGCGCGCGGCCGAGATCGGCGGCAAACGGCTTGCGCACCTCGGCGATCTTGGCGGCCATCGCCAGATCAGGCGTGATCACGTCGGAGAACAGCGGGATCAGCTTGTAACGATAGGCTTTGACCTCGCCATCCCCAACGTCGAGATCGAGTCGCGAGACGAACTTGCCGGACGCCCCCGAGGCGATCAGCAAGGTCTTGCCGACCTTGACCGCCTCGGGCAGCGCATCATGGGTGTGACCGGTGAGGATGACGTCGAGGCCCTTGACGCGGCTCGCCAGCTTGCGGTCGACGTCGAAGCCGTTGTGCGACAGCAGCACCACCAGACCCGCACCGTCTTTGCGCGCCTTGTCGACCTGGGTCTGAACATCCTCCTCGCGCACGCCGAACGACCAGTTCGGAATCATCCAGCGCGGATTGGCGACGGGCGTGTACGGGAAGGCTTGGCCGAGCACCGCGATCTTGACGCCGCCGCGCTCGATCATCGTTGAGGCTTCGAACGCCGGCTCGCTCCATTCGGTGTCGCGGATGTTGAGCCCGAGGAACGGAAAGCCGAGACCATCGACCGCCTGCTTGACGCGCTCGGTGCCGTAGGTGAACTCCCAATGCCCGGTCATCGCATCGGGCTTGAGCAGCGCCATGCAGTCGATCATGTCCTGGCCGCGTGTCTTCAGCGACGTCCAGGATCCCTGCCAGGTGTCGCCGCCGTCGAGCAGCACGACCTTGTCGCCGCGCTCTGCGCGGATCGCCTTGATGACGGTGGCCGCGCGGTCGAGCCCGCCGATCCGCCCATAGGTCTTGGCGAGCGCCTCGAAATCCTCGGAGGTCAGCGCATAGGCCGACGACGAGCCCGGCGCGATGCCGAAGCGGGTGAGAAAATCCTTGCCGGTGACATGCGGCGGCTGGCCTTTGGCGTCGCCGACGCCGAGATTGGTCGACGGCTCGCGGAAATACAGCGGCATCAGCTGGCCGTGAATGTCCGTGACATGCACGAGCGTGACATTGCCGACCGGATCGAACGCAAGAAGCTCCTTCTCGGTCAGCTTCTGCTGCGCAAAGGCGCGGGACGTGCCGCCCGACAAGGCAGCCGCCGCCAATGCGACCTGAACGAATTCGCGACGCGATATCATGATGTCTATCCTTGTGTCCGCTAGTTGCGGACCGACGGTGTCTCGACGGGCAGACCGATGCCGCGCCAGGCGACGTAGAGCTCGAGCGCGAGGAACTCATCGGACAGCGGCTTGTAGGGAACGCCGCGGACGTCGAACATGCAGCCCTCGAACCGCTCGTGCAGCGGGATCAGGCGCTGATCTCGCAGCCGGTAGGTCGGAAAGCCGTTGGTCTGGCCCTGGCTGAGGAAGTCAGCGCGCATGAACTTGCCATTGTTCTTCTCGTGGCAGGAGGCGCAGGCGAGATCGAGCTGGCCGACCCTGGTATAGTAGATCTCCTTGCCCTTCTCGAACCACGGCGACATCGGACCATCGGTCTTCACCGCCACCGGCATGCCGCGTGACTGGAAGCGAACGAAGGTCGTCATGTCGGTCAGCTCCTTGGACCTGAAGTCCCAAGGCTGCGCCTTCATGTGTTCGCTGCGGCAGATGTTGATCTGCTGCTCGAGATTGACCGGCTTGTTGAGCTTCTCGCTCCATTTCGGCATTGCGGCGCCGACGCCCTTCATGGTGGTTTCCGCCTCGCCGTGGCAGCTCATGCACGACTTGCCTTCGCTGCCCTCGACCGTCTTCCACATGTCGGCGGCCCGCTCCACCGCAAGAAAGCCCGGGTTCTCCAGGTCGTCATCCTGGAGTGCGCGCGTTTCCTTGGTGCGAAACTGATAGCCCGAGATGATGGTCTTGAAGACGTGGCCGGGAGGCGCCGGAATGCCCTTCCGTTCCGCCTCCTGGCCGAACACCGCAATGACCGAGAGGGTCAGCGCGGCCGTGGCCAGGACAGCGAGAGAACCGTAGCGAATGGACATCCGTCACTCCCCGTAGCGATCACACGCAACCGGTCAGGCCTTCAACGCGATCTTTTCCTCGGCCGTCACCACCGAGCCGTCGTCATCCGTCCAGGCGAACTTGAAGGTGCCTTCTTCGTCGACCCTCGCGTCGAACTGGATGTACGGATTGGCGGAGATCGCCGGCTCCAGCACGCAGGAGAACACCGGCTTGCCGTTGAACTCGCACGCGAACTTGTTGATGATCTTGCGTGGGATCGGCTTGCCCTGCGCATCCTTGCGCTGGCCCGATTCCATCAGATGCGAGACCAGCGTCTTGATCTGGATGATCTCGCCCTTCTTGGCTTCCTTCGGAAGCTTGATCCGCGGCTTGTCTGCCATGTCTTCTCTCCCCTGTGTCAGCCGCCGCAGCCGCCGATGGTGACCTTGACGGTCTTGCGCTCGGTGAACAGCGAGCCGTCGCTCATCTTGGCGACCGCGATCACGTTCTGGGTCTGCGCCAAGCGGATGCGGATCGAGGCCTCGGCCTTGCCGGACATCGGCGTGAACATCAGCGTCGCGACGCCAGCGTTCGGATTGCCGTCGGCCACGATCAGCACCTCCTTGACGTAGTTGTCAGCCGTCATCGGGCTCTCGACAGAGAGCGCGAGCGGCACGGTGTTGCCGTTCTCGGCGATCTCGGGCAGATCGAGCGTGATCTTGCCCTTCGTGGCTTCCTTGCCGCCGGTGAACTTCTTGATCATCTCGGCCGCGTCGTTGCTCGGCTCGGCGTTGGCGGCCATCGGCAGCACCGTCAAGGCGACGAAACCGCCGCCGAGAAGGAATGCCTGTCGTCTGTTGATTGCGCCCATGCATCATCCTCCAGAGGCGGTTATTTCAATGTTTCGAGATAGGCCACGACATCCTCGACCTGCGCGGCGGTGAGAACCGGCTTGCCGACAAACTCGGGACGCACGCGATTGAGACCGTCGTTCTTGTAGAAGGCGGGCATCACCGTATCGGTGAAGATCCGCTTGGGATCGGCAACGATGAGGCGCAGCTGTGCCGTGTTGTAGCGGGTCGCGACGCCGTCGAGCGACGGACCGAACTCGCCGTGGAACTCCTCGGATTTCAGCGAAGACACCTGATGGCAGGCCAGGCAATTGCCGAGTGTCCGCGTCAGGAAGACCTTCTTGCCGGCATCGGCATTGCCGGGCGTGCCCGTCAGTGATTTCGGAATGGCGCAATCTACGACATCGAGCGTGATCGGCTCGTCGCCTCGCGCGGTCGCGGAAAGCAACGCGCAGAACAAGGCGGCCGGAATCAAACGGCGCATGTTTCCACCCTGACCGACGAGGCTTCCCCTCGCCTGATGATGCGACGAACTTACGGCTCTTCATATTCATAAATTATGATTTGATAATGTGATTGAAGTCAACAGAATTCGATACGGCAGTGCACTCAACCTTTGGACGCGGCGAGATAGTCGCGGAACGTGCCGCGCTCATAGGCCTTGTCGCGCACGAAACGAAACATCGCGAGGAAATGGGGCGGCTGGAGATAGCCCGGCGCGCGCGCCACCTCGCGCGCGAGCGGCTCCTTGGAGGCGACACCGTCGGCGGACGGCGGAAAGAACTGGAAGGTCGGCGTGAACCTGATGGCGTAGCGCTCGGCGAGCTCCTTCTCAGTGAGCTCCTTGCCGTCGAAATCGGTCACCTTCCGGGCGCCGAGCAGATTGAGCTGCAGCACCTCGAAGTTCGCGCGGATGTAGTCGGTGATGGCAGGATCGGCGAAGTTCACCAGATGCGTTTCGCGGCAATAGGGACAGCCGCGCAGCTCCCACATGATCGCGAGCCGCTTGCCTTCTGATGCCGCGCTGTCGAGATCTTCGCGGAGATCGAGGAAGCTGTTGAGAAACCACGACTGATGATAGAGCCCGTCGTCGCCGAGCACGGCATCGGCGCGCGCCAGCGGCGGCACGGCACCCAGAATGGTCGCGGCGGGCAGCATGGCAAAGAGATCGCGCCGCGTTATCGTCCCAGTCGAAGTCATGAGCCTGCCCGCGCGCTTTGCCAAACCTCTCGAACTTCGATACACCATATTCGAATAAGAAAATGTGAAAAGGACATTCGATGCTGCGCCGCGCCATCATCCTGTCCCTCGTACTGTCGTGTCTCGCCCCAAGCGTCCATCTGCATGCCGCGGAGAAAGCGGACATCGCGGCGCTGATGCCGGCCGCGATGGCCAGTCTGCGCGCGGCCGCGAGCTATGCGCGCACCGGCAATATTGGCCTCGCGCAGATCGAGCTGGACGATGCCCGGCGGGCGTGGGCAAGGCTCGGCGGAGTGACCGAGCGCGCGGTGGCCCCCTATTCGGACACATCGCTTGCGGGGCTGATCGCCGGCGGCAACGATCGCCTGGGCAAGGCCGACGCGGCGCTGACCGCAGGTGATGGCGCCCGCGCGGCGGCGGACATCGCCGCGCTGCGCGAGTCGATCCACGCGGTCAGGCGCGATGCGGGTGTGATCGAGCTCAGCGACTGCGTGTTCGCGCTCGCTCCCGTCATGACCGCGTTGCGCAACGTCGCAGTGCGGTTCGCATCGCCCAAGGCTACGCCTGGCGAGGTCGGCGAGGCCGGCGCCGCGCTGCGCGCGCAGTTGCAGCGCTGCAACGGCCTCGCCGCGCCCGACGTCGCGAGCCAGGCCGAATTTCGCCGCCTGATCGACGGCGCCATCGCGAGCGCCCAGGAGATCGGCCGCGCTGCACACGCGGGCGATGTCGGCCTCGTGCATCGCTACGAGATCGAGCTGCAATCCTTCGTCAACCTGCTCGACTTTCGCTATGGCTGATCAGCCGATGGTGGCGAGCGAGGGAAAGCGCTCGAAGATCCATTGCGACATCTCCGGAATGACACCGGCGAGAAAGGCCACGCCGGTGAGGACGAGAAAGCCGCCCATCGTCTTCTCGACCAAGGGCAGATGCGGCTTGATCCCCTTCAGCATCGTCATGAACTGTCCCGTGAAAGCCGCCGCGATCAGGAACGGGATTCCCGTTCCGACCGAATAGGCCGCGAGCAGCAGCGCGCCCTTCCCCACGGTCGCCTCGGCACCGGCCATCATCAGCACGGCGGCGAGCACCGGCCCCGCGCACGGCGTCCAGCCGAAGGCGAAGGCCAGTCCCATGACGAATGCACCGAGCAGGCCGGCGGGCTTGCGGCCGACATCGATCGTCGCGCTCCGGTACAGCAGCGGAATCCTGAGCACGCCGAGGAAATGCAACCCCATCGCGACGATGACGAGTCCCGCGACGATTCCGAGCTGACTGATATGACCGGCGATGAAGCGCCCGAACACGGAGGCTGTCGCCCCCAGGCCTATGAACACCAGCGAGAAGCCGGCGACGAAGCACAGCGCCGTCAGCACCGTCCGCCGCCGCTGGACCACGCCGCCCTCGGCAATCGTATCGGCCGCCGAGACGCCGGCCATGTAGCACAGGAACGGCGGGACCAGCGGCAGAATGCAGGGTGACAGGAACGACAGGAGGCCGGCGACGAGCGCAGCGCCGAGCGTGACGTCGAGATCCATCGATCCTCCCCTGGGGCCAGCGCTGCGGACCCGGCCCGGACGGCAGGCTTCGGAAATCGCGCACTAGTACATATTCGAATTTAATGATAGATTGGCTGGCAAGTCCAGAGAGGATGGCGGCATGTCCGGTCAAATCACACTTCGCAGGCTCGCAACGCTGCCCTCGGTGGCGATCGCTCTGCTGTGCCTGTCGTCCCCGCTCCCTGCCTCCGAGCTCGTGATGTTCGAGCGCCCCGGCTGCGGCTGGTGCGCCCGGTTCAATGCCGAGATCGCGCCGATCTATGCCAAGACGGACGAAGGGCGCGCCCTTCCCTTGCGACGGGTCGACCTTACCCAGAAGCTGCCGGCGGATCTCGCCGGCATCGATCCCGGCGCCTTCACGCCGACCTTCGTGGTGCTCGACCAGGGCCGCGAGATCGGCCGGATCCGCGGCTATCCGGGCGATGCGTTCTTCTTTGGGCTGCTCGGCCGCATCATAAATGCTACAAGCGGGACGCCGGCCCGCTCCTGACCGACGATCGAGGATTCCACATTCATGCCGCTGCCGAAGATGAAGGACATCGAAACCTCCGCCGAGCTCGAGCAGATGATCGAGAAGGCGCGGGAAGCCAGCGAAATGCTGAAGGCGCTGTCCCACGAGTCCCGGCTGCTGCTGCTGTGCATCCTCTCCGAGGGTGAGAAATCCGTCACTGAGCTCGAGCAGTTCCTCGGCGAGCGGCAGTCGACCGTCTCGCAGCAGCTCGCCCGTCTCAGGCTCGACCGGCTGGTGACGACGCGGCGCGACGGCAAGACGATCTACTACAGTCTCGCCAGCGAGGACGTTCGCAAGATCCTGACCGCGATCTACGACGTGTTCTGCGAGCCGGTCCGCAAGCGTCGTCGCTGACCATCGCTCTGCGCTGCGGCATCCTCGGACGCACGCGCAAAGGGCGGGCGCGAACGCCGGCAGCCGCCGTGGCAAGAGATCTGGCTTCGCCGTCGATCCTGGCGCACAATCGCCCGGACAAGAACAAGGACATCGGGGAGGCATGCTCGGTCCGTCAGCTTTGACGTTCATATGCGGACTGCTGGCCGGCGCCGTGCTCGGGGTCGCCGGCCGCGCCGGGCGCTTTTGCACGCTCGCAATGCTCGAGGATGCGTTCTTCGGCGCCGACACGCGGCGGCTCAAATCCTTCGCCCTGGCCGCCGCCATAGCGCTGGTCGCGACCCAGTTGCTCGCCAGCTTCGGCCTGGTCGATCTCTCCCGCTCGATCTATCTCACCTCCTCCATTCCGCTCGGCGGCGCCATCCTGGGCGGCCTGCTGTTCGGGATCGGCATGGCGCTGGTCGGCACCTGCGGCTTCGGGACCCTGGTGCGCATCGGTGGCGGCGATCTGCGCGCCATCGTCGTGTTCCTCGTGCTCGGCATTTCGGCGCTGGCGGCGATGCGCGGGCTCATCGGCTTCATGCGCGTCGGCCTGATCGAGCCGCTGTCCGTGCGTCTGCCTGACGCGATGACCCAGGGCATGGACGCGCTGCTGTCCCCCGCACTCGGGTCGTACGCCCGGCCGATTGTGGTCTCCCTCGCGGCGGTCGCGCTGGCGGCCTGGGCGCTGGCCGACGGCCGGCTGCTGAAATCGCCGCGACTGCTGTTCTCCGGGCTCGCGGTCGGCGGCGCGGTCGGCTTCGGCTGGTTTGCCACGGGATGGCTTGGACAGGACGATTTCGATCCGGAGCGGGTGGCCTCGCTCACCTTCGTTGCCCCGCTCGGCAACAGCCTGCTCTACATCGCCACGCTCTCGGGCAGCCACGCCGATTTTGCGATCGGCTCGGTCGCCGGCGTCATCCTCGGCTCGTTCGTCGCAGCGATGTTCTCGCGCGTCTTTCGCTGGGAAGCCTGCGACGACGCGCGCGAGCTGAAGCGTCACATGACCGGCGCGCTCCTGATGGGCACCGGCGGCATCCTCTCGATGGGTTGCACCATCGGCCAGGGCTTGTCGGCCTTCTCGACGCTGGCGCTGTCGGCGCCGCTGACCATGCTGGCGATCGCCTGCGGTGCGCGCCTTGGGCTCGAATACACCATGACGGGCGAATGGCGCCCCGCCGTGCGCAACCTGTTCCGGATGAGCCATTGAGGTCCGGGCGCCGGCCGGCCGCCCCTGCGGGTCACGGCATGACATCGTAATGCGCCCCTTCTCCACGGTTTTGACACCAGGCATGGCTTCGCGATCTCGCGGCGATCTGCGCCCGAGTTGTGTCCTCAAATGAACCTCTCCTACGGAAGAAGAGGCGCAGGGAAGACCGGGTATCGGCTGACACCCGCGGTCCGCGTGCAGCAAACAAGCACGCGGCAGAACCACAGGTTCAGCCCAATATCCGGCCTTCCCTGCGCGACGGTTTTGCGACTAATAGGAGCTCTCCCCGGGGACCGGCTGTCTTGCCCCCGTCACCAGCGGATCATCATGACCACCGGCTTGGTCTCAGCGTCGGGAGACCAGGACCACACCATTTCGCCGTCGCCTCGCTCCGTTCGTCGGCGCGGGCTGTGACACCCGGCTGCGGAGCAACGCGCCCGTCGCCTCTCCGGCTCGACGCTTCATGACGATCGCGAAACGTCCCTCTTCAGCGAGCCGGGATGCGCGGAAATGTGCAGGTGATTTGCCCGACGTGGCAAGAGAGACGTGCACGACAAACTGGCACGACGGGCAGTTGGCGCATGCGGGGCATGCGAGGATTGCCCGTCGGGCAGATGATCATCCAGTCTCTGAGCAACAACGAAGCAGTGCCGAGGCGCAGCATCTATCCTCTCCAAGAGCCCGCGGCTCATAGTCCACCTGCAGCTCAGGGTACGGAGCACCCGCTCATGGTGACAAGCGCCGCGTCACCGTCATTCAATTGATCTTGACTACAAATGGGCCGCGAGCTCGACTCTGTCCGAAGCTACTGCAGTCACAAGCTTCCTATAGCGCTTTGAACTCAGGTAGCTTCTAACAGAATGAACAGGTTCTGAAATCAACTTTTGCCACCTATACCTGTGCAAGAAATAGACATCATCGTCGGACTCAACAATTAGCCCTGCAGGCCCCCCCACGGCCGACAAGACGCGAGCCGGCGGTGCGACAAATGAAATCCGCGACTGGATTGGCGCAATCAAAGCATCATTGCTCCCAAATCGAAAATGATAGAACTTATCTCTTGACAGAACCCAGAAGGTCTCTTTGAACAAAAATATACGTCGTGCCTCGGCAACTTCCTCAATCGATTGATTTATCTTGAGATCGAGTTCATCCAAACCTTTGCCTCTAAGACTATCGATTTCTAGGCTATCGCGCTTATCATCAGCGAAAGCCCGCTCCGACCGCCGCGGCGCCGATGCCTATATGGCAGGTGTGGGCGAGATGCCGGCGCAGATCTTCCTGCCGCTATGGGAGAAGCGCGATGCCGCCAGCGAGGCCGCCGCCCGCGAGCTGCTGTCCGCCGAAACGAGCCAGTACCAGTATCAGGTCGGCGCCCGCAATGTCGAAACCGTCAGTCCCGACAATTGGACGCACGATCAGGCGCTGCTCGACCGCGCCGGCCACGATCGGGCACATCTGAACTTGCTGGAGGACTACAAGACCAACGTCGCGCTCTACGACAGCTGGCATCAGGCCTTCCCCACCCATCGCCCGAAGACGTTGATCGTGTGGGGCAAGAACGATCCGTTTTTCGTCCCCGCCGGCGCCGAGGCCTACCTCGCCGACCTGCCCGACGCCCGTCTCGTCTGGCTCGACGCCGGCCATTTCGTGCTCGACGAGAACGCCGCCACCGTCGCTGCCGAAATCAAAAAGAGCTTCGCCGGCTGAAGTCATTCCGCCAACCTGTGCTCGCTTTCCCGAGATCCGAGCGGCTTGACGGAAGTCGGTTACTCCTTGAGCCAAGACGCTAGCGCTGCGGCCACGCCGAGCGCTAGCGCTATTCCGACAACACATGCGGTCCAGCCGTGCCGGTCGAAGAGCTGGCCGAGCAGCGCGCTGCCAGCGAGCCCACCGAAGAAATAGCAGGCCAGATAGCTGCCGCTGGCGATGCCGCGATTCTCGCTCGCAGCGCGTCCGACGAAGCCGGTGACCGCGGCCTGCGCGAAGAAGGTTCCGACGGCCACCAGCACCATGCCGCCCAGCACGAACGCTAGGTGCGCCGTGAGCAACAGCGGCAGGCCAGCCGCGGCCAATGCCAGAGCCGCCCAGAGCGTGACGCGGGTGCCGATCCGGCTCGCAACGGGTCCCGCCAGCAGCGTCGTGACCACCGAGGGTGCGAACACGAAATAGACGATGCCGAGCGACATCATTCCGAGCGAGAGCGGCGGTTGCACAAGTACGAAATTGACGAAAGTAAAGGTGCCGATGAACGCAAACAGAATACAGAAGCCGATGCCGAAGGCCGCGCGCAGGCGGACATTCCGCCAATGGGCAGCCAGCGCCTTCCAAGGACCGTCGCCATGCATGCCCTCGACGATCGGTGCAACGCTGTGGATCGTCGCATACACCAGCATCGCGCCAACCAGGTTGAGCGCGGCGAACAGCAGGAAGTTCCAGGCGAGACCGAGGCCATCGACCGCCGCCGCCGCGATCAGGCGCCCGACGAGATTGCTCGCGACATTGCCGGTGATGTAGGCCGCAAAGGCGCTGCCGGCATCGGCGGTGCTGCATTGCTCACCCAGATGAGCCAGCGTCAGCGCGAACGCCGATGCCATGCACAGGCCCTGCATGACGCGGAGCGCGGTGAATGTCATCAGACCGGGAGCCACCGCCAGCAGGCTGGTCGGCACGGCCAGCGAGACGAGACTGAGCAGAATGCCGAAGCGACGATTGATCCGCGGGCTGAAGATACCGATGACGAGACTCGCGATCGCCATGCCGATCGTACAGGCGTTGGCGGCGAAGCCCATCGCCGCGGGCGTCACGCCATAATGGCGGGTCAGCGCCGGCAGGATCGCCTGGGTCGCAAAGAGATCGACCACGGTGAGAAAGGCAGTCGCACCGATGACCACCGCGCGGCGTATCGCGCTCGGAGCATGTCCGACAGTCGCGATTGCAGCCGGCCGCATCGGTGCGGAGGACATGTCCATCATCATGGGAGCGGCTCCTGCCAGGAAACGGGAAGATGTGACGCCCCCGAACAGGGGGCGGTGCCAGGGACGTCACATCGCGCAACGAGGTGTTTGACCAGAGGAGCTCGTTGCGGTCCGGTCACTACATGTTGTGATCGTGCGGATCGCGGCGGACGTCGCCGACATAGAGGATGACGGTCTCCTTGCCGAGATTCTTCCACCAATGCGACGTGCCATGAACTTCGGGGCGGATGTCGCCGGCCTTGTGCACGATCGGGTCGACGCAATTGGAGGCGTATTCCACGATCTCGCCCTGCTGCACGAAGATCAGTGCCGGTCGGTCGTCATGGCTGTGCCACGGCACGATCCCGCCGGGCTCGATCGTCAGCTTGCGGAAGCGCAGCTCGCGGTCCTTGATGTTGGCGGGCTGCTTCTCGAGATCGATCGAGCCCAGCGTCACGTCGGTGACGCCGACCGGCTTGTAGTCGACCATGGAGCGCGCATTCGGCTTCATCTTGTCGGCTGGACATTCGCCGGCGAAGGACGGCTGCGTCAGCGCGGCCGCACCGAAGACGGCGAGGCCGAGTAGCAATGCGGGAGATTGGCGGGACTTCTGGAACATCGGGACTCTCCTAAGGTGATGGTGGCATGAGAGGCAGTGACGGCATTGTGGTCGAAGAGCTGGGATGTTCTGAAATGCCAAAGGTCTTTCGAAACGATAGCGCGGAGCTATCCATGCCAGGACCTGCGACGGACGCGCGCGACAACGCGGTCCGAGCGCGATTGGCAGCGGCTATGGAACCGATTGGGGATCGGCATTTCCATTTCGCCACCGGCGACGGTGAGGTGTCGTTTGCCCCAGCTTGCGCGTCGACCGCCCTTTCAGGAACGGCGCAGCCGCCCTATTCTGCAGCTCTTCTCGGAGCCGATGATGACCGCTCTCTCCTCTGACGATGCCGAACGGCTGAAGCTCGCCTTCCAGCGCTGCCGCGAGATGGATGGCCCGCTGAACGAGCAGCTGCGCGCCTATGCGGACGCCGGCCGGGAGATCTTTCCGGCCTATGCGGCGGCGGTCGATCGGCTGGTCGAGCGGTTGGGAGACAACGGCGGGGGGCTCAATGCGCCCCGTCCCGGCGAGGAGATGCCGGCTTTCATCCTGCCCGACGAGTGCGGGCGTCTCGTCGCGCTCTCGTCACTTCTCGCGAGGGGTCCCGTCGCGGTGATGTTCTTTCGCGGCCACTGGTGCCCATATTGCCGGCTCAACGCCCGCGCCGTGATCCAGGCCGGGCCGCGGATCGACGCGATGGGCGCGCAGCTGGTGGCGATCATGCCGGAAACACAGGAGTATACCGGCCAGTTCAAGGCCGATTGCGGCGCGAGCTTTCCAGTGCTCACCGATCTCGACAACGGCTATGCGCTGTCGCTGAACCTCGCCTTCTGGCTTGGTCAGGAGATCCAGCAGCTGCTGTCGTATCAGCACATGGCGAGATTTCACGGCAACGATGGCTGGATGCTGCCGATCCCCGCCGTGTTCGTGGTCGGCCGCGACGGCGTGGTCTCGTCGCGTTTCGTCGATCCGGATTTCCGCAGGCGGATGGACGTGGAGGATCTGATCGAGGCGCTGAGACGCGCGACCTGAGCTCTCGCCTTAGCCGGCGATGCTCCGCCAGTCGGCGCCGCGAAGCATCCGCATCACGGCTGAGGCCACTGCCGTGCGCTGGCGGCCGGCAACGCCATAGAGATTGACGGTGCGTCGTGCGTCGAGCCCTGTGATAGCGGTGCGCTTCAGCGTGTCCGGCACCGGCGACGTGTGCGGAATCATGGCGACCCCGATGTCGGCCTGGACCAGCTCGATCAAGTCGCGCTCCGAGCAGATCTCGTGACCGCGGTCGATGTCGATCCCGCGCTCGCGCAGGCTCGCGGAAATCCGGCCGCGATGCTCGCAATAGGTTCTGCTCAACAACTGTTCGGTTCTGAGATCGTCGATCTCGACCGTGCCGCGGCCGGCAAGATGATGGTCCTTGCGCACGACCAGCTCGAAGTCCTCGGTGAACAGCGGCCACACATCGAGCCGATCCCAGCTCGCATTGATCTCCGCGGCAATGCCGAGTTCGGCGTCGCCCTTCTTCAGATACTCCGCGACCTCGCCGCTGCTGCCGCGCAGGAAACGAAACTCCAGCCGGTTGAACTGCCGCTTGATCTGTTCGAGGTGCGGGATCAGCAACGCCAGGTCGATCGAATGCGTGAGCGCGATCCGTAGCGCCCCGACCTCGCCGCTTTTGAACGAGGACGCCAGCGACCGGGCGCCGAGTGCGGCGTCATAGCACTGTTGCAGCAGCGGATGCATGCGCTGGCCGAGCTCGGTCAGCTGGGCCGATGGGCGTTCACGCCGTAACAGGTCACCGCCGAGCTCCGCCTCGAGCTGTTTGATCGCACGCGTCAGCGAAGGCTGCGTGACGTTGCACTCCTCTGCCGCCCTGGTGAAATTGAGCAACCGTGCGACGGCGAGGAAATAGCGGACCTGGTGCATTTCCATCGATCGCCTCCCTGCTCCTGTGTGTCGTGACTGAATAGCAAAAACCGGGCTGAAGGACATCCGGGCTGCAATAGCGCCGGCCTATCGTTTCGGAAGCCATGCAGTATTTCCATCTCACCTGCCAGTCCCTCAGAACTGTGAGCGACATCGGACACCCCAAGGCGTCCGCTCGCCAAGACACTCCCAAGGACAAGACAATTACGAGGGATCCGCCATGAACGTTACCGTTCAAACGCCGTCACGGGTTACCACTCATGCCCTTGCCGGCAAGGTGGCGCTGGTCACCGGCTCGACCAGCGGCATCGGGCTCGGCATCGCACGCGCGCTGGCCGAGGCCGGTGCCGACATCGTGCTGAACGGCTTTGGCGACGCAAACGAGATTGAAGCGACGCGGGAGCAGATCGCGACCGCATGCGGCGTGAGGGCAACCTACTCCGCGGCCGACATGACGAGCCCGGACTCCATCGCAGAGATGATCGCCACCACCATCGCTCAATCCGGCAGGCTCGACATCCTCGTCAACAACGCCGGCATCCAGCATGTCGCGCCGCTCGAACAATTCCCGCCTCAGAAATGGGACCAGATCCTCGCGATCAACCTGTCGTCGGCGTTTCACACCACGCGTCTCGCACTGCCCGCAATGCGCCAGAACGGCTTCGGCCGGATCATCAACATCGCCTCGGCTCACGGGCTGGTCGCTTCGCCGTTCAAGGCCGCCTATGTCGCGGCGAAGCACGGCATGGTCGGCCTGACCAAAGTGACGGCCCTGGAAGCGGCTGAGGCCGGCATCACCTGCAATGCGATCTGCCCCGGCTATGTCTATACGCCGCTGGTCGAGGCGCAGATCGAAGGCCAGGCCAAGGCCCACGGCATCTCGCGCGACCAGGTGATCCGCGACGTGTTGCTGGCGCAGCAGCCGAACAAGCGCTTCGCGACCTCCGAGGAAATCGGCGCGCTGGCCGTGTTCCTGTCGAGCGCGGCTGCGGCCTCGATCACCGGGATCGCGCTGCCGGTGGACGGCGGCTGGACCGCGCATTGACGTTTCTGAGTGTGCGCCAGGACCACCAACAAACAAGCGAGGGAGCTGCACATGAAGGCCATGGAGACCGCAAAGGCAAGTGATGACAAACCGGGACAGATCGTGCTGGTGCTGCAGGGCGGCGGCGCGCTTGGGTCCTACCAGGCCGGCGTCTATCAGGCGCTGCATGAAGCCGGGATCGAGCCGGACTGGATCATCGGCACCTCGATCGGCGCCATCAATGCCAGCCTGATCGCCGGCAACACAGCGGACCAGCGGCTACCGCGGCTGCGGCAGTTCTGGAAGCGGATGGAGCAGAATCCGGTCTGGACCCTGCGCACAGCCTTCCCTGGATTCAACGAGCGCCTCACTTATTGGTCGACGATCACCAACGGGATCCCCGGATTCTTTCGTCCGAACCCGTTTGCCCATGCCGGCTATTCCTATCCGCTCGGGCCCGACAATGCCGGCTTCTACTCGACGACGCCGCTGGAAGAGATGCTGAACGCGCTGGTCGACTTTGATCTGCTCAACCGCTGCGCACCTCGACTCACCGTCGGCGCTGCGCATGTGCGAACCAGCCAGATGCGCTATTTCGACAGCCGCGACGGCAAGCTGACGGTCAAACACGTCATGGCCTCGGGGGCGCTGCCCCCGGCCTTCCCGGCGGTTCGCATCGACGGTGAGCTGTACTGGGACGGCGGCATTCTCTCTAACACACCGACTGAAGCGGTCTTCGATGACAAGCCGCGTCGTAATTCTCTGATCTTCGCCGTCCACCTGTGGAATCCGCTGGGTGCGGAGCCGACGACGATGGCCGAGGTGCTGAACCGCCACAAGGACGTGCAATACTCCAGCCGGATCGTCAGCCAGATCGCGCGCCAGCAGCAGGCTCATCGGCTCCGCCAAGTCATCAATGAGCTGGCGGCGCGCCTGCCGGAGAACGAACGCAACGATCCGGCCGTCCGGGAGCTCGTCAGCTATGGCTGTTCGACGCGGATGCACGTGGTGCGTCTGCTTGCGCCGCAGCTCGACCATGAGACCCATACCAAGGACATCGACTTCAGCCCGTCCGGCATCATGCAGCGCTGGGATGCAGGCTACGCGCATACGCGATCCGTGCTGCAGCGGAAGCCATGGGTCGGCGAGTTCGATGCGCTCTCTGGCGTGATCCTGCACGAACACATGGTTGAGATGCCGATCGCGGCGGAGTGAAAATCCGCCGCAAGCCCTCGAGAAGGCAACGAGCAAAGCCATGCCCGCTCGGAATTGGCTTCGAGGCGCAGCTCTCATCTTGAGACGCCGCGCTATCAGGTCCGGCTTCGCCAGGCGCAGATGAGGTGATCGAGCGACACACGTCCGCCGCCATGCGCGATCAGCGCCAGCGCCATCGCCGCCCAGGTGATATGCAGCGGCCAGCCATCGGGCACGGTGAGCTCGACGATCGCGGTCATGAACAACAGACCAAGTGCCGCGAACCGCGTGCCCAGACCGAGCACCAGCAGCATCGGAAACGTGACCTCGCCGCAGCCGGACATGAAGGCCATGACGCCGGCGGCCGGAAAATGATACGGGCCGCCGGGCAGATGCAGCATGAACTCGTCGCTGAACAGCGTCACCGCGGTGTCGCTCAGCTTGAGGAAGCCATCCCACTTCAGGATCCCGGATCGCCAGAACGGCACGGCAAGCGCGACTCGCAGCGCCAGTTGCGCCAGCGATGGCGGCGCGATCATCTGCACGATCTGGCTCGCTTTGTCGGCGAGCGCGCCGAGCGGTGGAAGATTCGAACTGGCTGCGATGCGCTGCTCTGCACTCATTGGGCGGGTCCCGACGTGACTGAGGTGAAGGCGCCGGACTCGATCAGGCCGGCGATGTTGGTGGCGATGTCGAACTGCGGTTCGGCGTCCAGAGCGCTCGCGGCCGCTTCGCCGAGCGGCTGGCCTTCGATGAGGCTAGCGACGAAAAGCGCGCCGCCGGGCGGCAGCCGCCGCACCTCGACGTCGAACTCCGGGCGGACGACGAGCGCGTCCTCGGCAGCCGACGCATCGATGCGCCCTGTCGGCTGGTCGGTCCGGTTCGCGGCAAAGATCGTGACGGCCGCAAAGCGCGAGCGGACGAGACGGGTGGAGGGATGCGGAATGAACACGGCTTCCGCGAGCCGCTCAGGCGGGATCGTCGACAGGGCTGCGGGCGCCAAGGACGCGGCGTCGGCGGCGTGGTAGGCGTCCAGCCACGCCCGCTCGATGCGCGCGACGTCGGCGAGCCACGGCAGCTCCGCGGCATGAGGATAAGCCGCAATGAACTCCGCAAAGCCGTGGCCATACGCAAACAGCAGCGGGGACGTCGGCGGCGTTTGCCGCAGATGACTGCGCGCCATCTCCCGAAAGAACTCCTCGCCCGTGATCCGCTGCACCGCCGGATAGATCGCGGCGAGCGCGTTGACGAGGCTCACCGTGATGTTGTTGCGGTAGACGTCGTAACGGCGGCCCGCCGGTCTACCGCCCGGTCCGGCGACTTCCACCGGGACTGCCGCGCCCGGCGCGAGCAGGCCTGCGGCAAACGAAGCTGCGAAGTTGGTGGGCTCGTCAGGCTGCATGGCGCGCCCTCTCGGCCGCTCGATCGAGAATGCGCTGAGCTGCGGTCGCCTCCGCCTTCAAGACGTGCCATTCCGGAATCTTGCTGTCCCACTCGACCAGCGTCGGCAGCGGTCCGCAACGGGCGATCAAAATCTCGAACAGCTTCCAGACCGCATCCGCCACCGGTCCGTCATGGCTGTCGATCAGCAGCACATCGCCGTCCTCGCCGCACTGCTCGGCATGCCCCGCCAAGTGGATCTCGCCAACCCGCTCCAGCGGGAAGTCGTTCAGATAGTCCCGCGCCGCGAAGCCGTGATTAGTCGCCGAGACGAAGACGTTGTTGACGTCGAGCAGCAGCCCGCAGCCGGTCCGCTGCGCGACGCTGCGGAGGAAATCGGTTTCGCTGATCGTGGAATTGCGGAAGGTGACGTAGGTCGCCGGATTCTCCAACATGATCGGCCGCCGGATCGCCTCCTGGACTTCGTCGATATGCTCGCAGACCCGCGCCAGCGTGGCCGAGGTATAGGGGAGCGGCAGCAGGTCGTTGAAGAAGCTGATGGCGTGGGTGGACCAGGCCAGATGTTCGGACACCAGCGTCGGCTGGTAGCGTGCAACGAGGGCCCGAAACCGGGCGAGATGGTCGCGATCGACAGGCGCCGGGCCCCCGATCGACATGCAGACGCCGTGCAGCGACAGCGCATGGTCGCGCCGGATACGCTCCAGCGCGCGATGCGGCGGACCACCGGCGCCCATGTAGTTCTCGGCGTGAACCTCGAAGAAGCCGCGCTGCGGCGGCTCCGCGAGAATGGCCGGGAGATGCTCATGCTTGAAGCAGGTACCTGCCACACCCCCGACAGGTGGAGGGAAGCGAAGGGGCATGGGCTCTGGAGCCCGCAACGAGATCAGATCCTTCATCACTTCCCCCCTCGCCTCCCGTTGTCCACCGGCTCAGATCGGCTTGAGCGATCCTTTCTTGCCGTTCGGCAGCTCGATATTGGCGCAGGTACCGCCGGCCACGAACTTCCAGGCGTTACCCTGGTAGTCGGTCGTGGACGTCCCCTGGCAGGTCGTGCCGGGGCCGGCGGCGCAGTCGTTCTGGCCCTTCAGGGCGACGCCGAAGCATTTCTCCTTCTTGGCGGCGACGGCGGCGTCGACCTCGGCCTTGGTGAGGGGGCCGGCGGCGGCGAGCGTGGCGAGCGCGGTGGAGACGGCTCCCGCGAGCGCGAGCGAGGTGATGGTGGTCTTGGTCGACATTCGATTCTCCTCTCGGTTTGCTTCGCCCACACCGGCGAATTCGCACTGTCTCCTTCGGATCGATGAGGATCGCCGTTAGCAGCGATCGTGATCACAGATCCGTGAGACAGTCGTCCTGCGCGCAAATCATGCTGCGCCGAGGGGAATTAGCCTCGTCCTGCCGCGCGAATGCCAATGCCCAGCGGCTATGACGGCATTAGCCCTTCGGCATTGGCCTCTCCGTCGGCGGCCTGCGACACTGAACGTAACCATCACAGCCGCCTGCACGTAAGACGATCAGGCATGGGAGGCGGCCAAGGGAAGCAGATGGTGATCCCACACGCGCAACATCGGAACGCGAGCTCCGCCTCGTACGGCATTACCGTCAGTATTCGCGTGGTGGTCTCGGCGATGGTGCTGGCTGCCATCCTTCTGACTGCGGTCACATCCAGCCTCGTCTGGTGGCGGACGGCCGATGCCTCCAGCCGTCAGCTGGCATCGACCATCAACGACCAGATCGTCGCTGCCGTCCGCAAGGAGGTCGCATCCATCGTCGACCAGGCGCACGCTGCGCACACCGCGATCCGCACCTTGTTTCTGCAGAACGTGCTGGAGACCCGCGAGGCAGATAAGCGCGAGTTCGTCTTCCTCTCGCAGCTGCAGTCGCATCCGACCATTTCCTGGGCCGCCTTCGGCTGGCCGGACGGCTCGTTCTTCGCTGCCCACAAGCTCGGAGATCGCCGGCTCGAGATGATGGAGATCTCGCTGACCGATCATGCGGGCGAGCGCCGCATCGACGAATATGACGTCGTGCCCGGTGACATCGAGTTCGCCAGCCGGCGGTTCGTACCGACCGGCTTTCGCGTCACGGATCAGGCCTGGTACAAAGCTGCAATCGCAGCCGACGGGCCGGACTGGTTCAAAATGGCCGAGCATCCGACGGGAGCGAGCGCGGCGATTGCGTTCGCTGGCCCCATCGATGTCTACCAGGAACGGCAGGGCGTGCTCGCGATCATCATCGAGTATACGCGGCTGTCGCGCTTCCTGGCCCAACTCGAGGTCGGTCGCACCGGTGCTGCCTTCATCTTCGACGGCAGCGGCGCGCTGGTGGCGTCGCCCGACGCCAACGCCGACGAAATTAATCCGGCAAGGGGCGAGCAGCCGGCGCTGTTGCCAGTTGCGCAGCGGGCGGTCGCAATGGCGATCGACCAGAAGATGGACGAGGCTTGGCGCAGCCGCCTCACCGATGTCGCCGATGCCTACGAGACCACGGTGACGCCGCTGCCGTTCCCGGGCTGGCGCCTCGTGACGGTGATCCCCGAGGCCGAGTTTCTCGGTCCCGTGCAGGCCACCCTGCACCGGCTGATCGTCATGCTCGTGGCAGGGGCTGCGCTGGCCGCACTCGCTTCGGCGATCCTGGTGCGCTCGATGATCGCCGTCCCGCTCGCGCGCGTCGTCGGCGAGTTGCGTCACGTCGAGGCCTTCGCGCTGGAATCGGTGCGCCGCCATCCATCGCGGCTGCGCGAGATCGGCAGCCTGTCCGGGGCCATCGCCGAGATGGCTTCGGGCCTCTCCGCATTCCGCAAGTTCATTCCGACCGATCTGGTCCGCGGACTGCTGCGCCAGGGCGTCGAGGCGAAGCCCGGCGGAACGCTGCAGGAGCTCACCGTGATGTTCATCGACATCGCCGGTTTCACCGGCCTGTCGGAGCGCATGGGCGACGGCATCGTCGGGCTGCTGTCGCGCTACCTCGACCTGGTCTCCGAAGTCGTCGTCGCGCATGGCGGAACGATCGACAAATTCATCGGCGACGCCGTGATGGCCTTCTGGGGCGCACCACAGCCCCAGGCGGACCACGCATTGCGCTGCTGCCTCGCCGCGCTCGCCTGTCAGCGCGCCATCGACGAGGCCGATCTCGTCGACGATCTCGGACAAAAGCTGAGAATCCGGATCGGGATCAACACCGGACGCATGCTGGTCGGCAATATCGGCTCCGAGCTGCGGCTGAACTACACGGTGATCGGCGATGCCGTGAACGTCGCCAGCCGGCTGGAGGGCGCCAACAAGGCCTATGGCACGACGGTGCTGATCGGAGAAGCGACGGCGCGAAACGCCGGCTCCTCGATCATCGTTCGCGAGGTCGACCGCATCGGCGTGTATGGCCGCGAACAGGGACTGGCGGTCTACGAATTGATCACGCACGTGGCCGGTGCCGCAACCGGACCACGTCCATCCTGGATCGACGACTATGAACGTGCGTTGGCCTGCTACAGGCACAGGAACTTTCCCGACGCTGCCGCCGGCTTTGCGCGTGTGCTGCTCGACCGCCCTCACGACGGACCGGCAGCCCTGATGCTGGAGCGCAGCAAGCGCATGTTGGCCGATGCTGCCGACCGCACCTGGCAACCGGTCGCGACGCTGACCTCGAAGTGAGCACGGTCTCATAAGATTTCTATTCTACGGGCCAATAACAACGTGTGCCGCTGCTCCAAGCTTCAGCAGGCGATCTCCGCGTCGAGCGACAGCATCCCGAGCGCCGTCCTGAACGCGGCCTCGCGGACCTCGGCGGCAAGCGCCGCGTCGGGGATCGTCCGGGCCAGCACCACGCCGCTCGTGCACGGGACCGCTCGTAGAGCCGATTATCGCCTGCAGCAGATCCCGGTAAGCCGTCCGAACCTGCGGCTCGGCCTTCGCGATGTCCGACGTCCCTGAGAGTGGAACGAACCATCTCGCGCGGGCTTTGCGTGAGAAGATAGCGCGGTCGGTTCGCCATCAGGCGCGGCAGATTGCGCTCCGTCCTGGTCTGCCGTCGTTCGTCAGAGCAGCCGCGCATCGCGGCGCCACCCCAGAGGAGCGAGAGTGAGTTGGCGTTTTCCCTTCTAGACGTGAGCGCAATCCTGCTGGCGCTCTCGGCACTGTTCGGCTGGCTGAATCAGAAATACAGCCCGTTGCCACATTCGATCGGCCTCCTCCTCATGAGCGTCGTGGTCTCCGGCATTCTGGTGGCAATCGATGTGGCATCGCCATCCCACCACCTGTTCGCACCATTGACGAATGCGCTGCTGCAGATCGACTTCACCTCGGTCGTGATGAACGGGATGCTGGGCTTTCTGCTATTCGCCGGCTCCCTGCATGTCGATCTGCAAAAGCTCAAACGCCGGGCGATCCCGGTTCTCACGCTTGCGCTGTTTGGCACGGGCATCTCGACCTTGGTGGTCGGTTTCGGCTTCTACGGGGCTTGCACGGCCATCGGCCTGCCGATCTCGCTCGCCTGGTGCCTGGTGTTTGGCGCCCTGATCAGCCCTACTGATCCGGTGGCGGTTATGAGCACGCTCAAGAACATCAGCGTTCCGCCGGACCTCGAGATCGAGATGCAGGGAGAATCGCTGTTCAACGACGGCGTCGGCATCGTTCTGTTCACCATCCTGCTCCGCTACGCCACGGGCAGCGGAGATGTCGGTCCCGTCGATATCGGCGAGATGCTGCTGCTCGAAGCGGGTGGCGGCATTCTCCTGGGTCTTGCCGGCGGCTACATCGCCTACCGGGCCATGCATGCGATCGACGATTACGCGATCGAGGTTCTGGTGTCTCTGGCGCTCGTCACCTCCGTGTATGCGGCTGCCCTGCGGCTTCATTGCAGCGCGCCGCTTGCCGTGGTCGCAGCCGGATTGCTGATTGGAGATCGTGGCCCGCGATATGCCATGAGCGAGCAGACCCAGCGCTATCTGTTCGGACTTTGGACGCTGATTGACGAGATCCTGAATTCCGTACTCTTCCTGTTGATCGGTCTCGAGGTCCTTCTGCTGCGCTTTGGCGCGCTTGCATTGCTGGGCGCCGCGACGGCCATTCCCCTCGTGCTGCTCGGCCGGCTGATCGCAGTCAGCCTTCCGCTCCTGTTCCTTGCCCGCACCAAGCTCGTCTCGGCCCACAACATCCCGTTCCTGACCTGGGCCGGCGTGCGCGGCGGCATCTCCGTGGCCCTGGCGCTGTCGCTACCGGAAGACCCGGCCAAGGCGCCGATTCTCGCCGCGACCTATGCAGTCGTCGTGTTCAGCGTCATCGTTCAGGGATCTACGCTCGGTCTCGTTGCCAGGCGAACGTTATCTCTGCCGGCCCGGGCGACCCGCTAAGAAATTCTACCCTGCCCTCTTCGAGCGCAGCATTCTCGATCGTGCCGAGACCTTTGCGTTCTGCTGTTTTCAGATCATTCGCAGCATCAGCTCGCTCGCCTTGCTGATCGTGGAGCAGTATGTCGCCAAACCAAGTTGGCGCAATCAGCGACTGAGGTACTCAGGCAGACGGTTCGTAGATATCATATCCATCGCGGCAGACCAGCAAGCCTTCTGCATCAATTGAGACGTCTGCCTGCGATTTTTAGGAACGGTCTTCGTTCGCATTGTTTGTACGTCGCGGCGCGCCGATGAGGCGTACACGGAGACCGGTAACCTATGTTAGCTCCCGTGTTTCGTACCGCAAAAATTGCGGTGATCTTCGGCCTCGCGACATGGCTCCCGGCGGTCGTCGCCCAGCAGAGCGACCTCGAACACCGCATGCAGGATCCGGCGCAATGGCCGATGCCGGCACGGGACTACGCCAACACCCGCTATAGTCCACTCGACCAGATCAACACCAGCAATGCCGGACAGCTGCAGCTCGCCTGGACGTTTTCGGTCGGGGTCGACCGCGGCCAGGAGGCTGCGCCAATCGTCATCGACAACACGATGTATGTCGTCGGCCCCTATGACGGTCCTTATCCCAACCGCGTGTTCGCAATCGATGCGACGACGGGCGAGTTGAAATGGTCCTACGCGCCAAGGCCTGAACCCGCCGCGAAGGGCGTCGCCTGCTGCGACGTCGTCAATCGCGGCCTCGCCTTCGACAACGGCAAGGTCTTCCTCAACACCCTCGACGACAACACCGTCGCAATCGATGCCAACACCGGCAAGGAGATCTGGCACACCAAGCTCGGCGAGATCAACAAGGGCGAGACCATCACGATGGCGCCCATTGTTGCGAAGGGCAAGGTGATCGTCGGCAACAGCGGCGGCGAGCTCGGCGTTCGCGGCTGGGTCACCGCGCTGGACGAGAACACCGGCGCGATCGCCTGGCGCGCCTATGCAACCGGACCTGACAAGGACGTCCTGATCGGCGACGACTTCAAGCCGTTCTACGACAGCTTCAAAGGCAAGGATCTCGGCGTCACCAGCTGGCCGGCAGACCGCTGGCGCACCGGCGGCGGCACGATGTGGGGCTGGGTGTCGTTCGATCCCGCGCTCAACATGATCTTCTTCGGCACGGCCAATCCGTCGCCGTGGAACGCGAACCAGCGCAAGGGCGACAATCTCTGGAGCTCGACGATCTTCGGCCGCGACGTCGATACCGGACAGGCCAAATGGGCCTATCAGGTCAATCCGCATGATCTGTTCGATCATGACGAGATCAACGAGAACGTGCTGGTCGATCTCGACATCGGCGGCAAGACGCGGAAGGCGTTGATCCATCCCGGCCGCAACGGCTACATGTATGTGATGGACCGCACCACCGGCGAGGTGATATCGGCCGACGCCTATGAGTTCATCAACGCCTACAAGGGCGTCGACCTCAAGACCGGCCGCATCATCCCGAACGAGGAGAAGACGCCGGTCCTTGGCAAAAATATCGAGAACATCTGCCCGACCGCTCCTGGCGCCAAGGACTGGCAGCCCACCGCATGGTCACCGCGGACAAAACTGCTCTACGTGCCGCACCAGCATCTGTGCATGAATTTCAGGGCGAGCGAGGTCGGCTACATCGCCGGCACGCCTTTCGTCGGAGCCGACGTCGACATGTTCGCTGGCCCCGGCGGCTATCGCGGCGAGTTCATGGCCTGGGATCCCGTCGCCCGCAAGAAGGTGTGGGAGATTCACGAGAAACTGCCGGTGTGGGCCGGCACGTTGGTGACCGCCGGCGACGTCACCTTCTACGCCACCATGGACCGGATGTTCAAAGCCGTGAACGCAAAAACCGGCGAGGTGCTCTGGCAATTCCGCGCCGGCTCCGGCTTCATCGGTCAGCCGGTGACCTATCGCGGCAGCGACGGCCAGCAATATGTCGCGATCCTTTCCGGCGTCGGCGGCTGGCCCGGCGTCGTCGCCAATGCCGAGGTCGATCCGCGCGTGCGCAACGGCGCACTCGGCTTCACTGGCGCGACGCAGGATCTGCCGTTCTATACGGCTGGCGGCAGCGAGCTCCTGGTGTTCAAGCTCGGCAACGCCACGCAGCACGCCAATCAGCAAGCACCGACACAGACCACGCAGCCTGCCGGTGGAACGGATCAGGAGAAGACCGATGCGCCGGCTCGCTGATATCGCCCTGCTCGCGCTGCTCGGCATCGCCATCCCCGCTCATGCAGAGGAGCCGGTGTATGCGCCGTCGCTGCGCGTCTGCGCCGATCCCAACAACCTGCCATTCTCGAACCAGGCCGGCGAGGGTTTTGAGAACAAACTCGCGCAGATGGTGGCCAAGACGCTCGGCTGGAGCGTGACCTACACCTGGTGGGCGCAGCGACGCGGCTTCGTCAGGAAGACCCTCAAGGCCGGATTGTGCGACATCGTCATGGGCGTTCCCGCGCACTACGATCTGGTCGAGACGACCAGGCCTTACTACCGCTCGACCTATGTCTTCGTTTCGCGCGCCGACCGTCATCTCGAACTCGCCTCGTTGGAAGATCCACGGCTGCGTACGCTCACGATCGGCGTGCACCTGATCGGCGACGACGGCAACAACCCGCCCCCGGCACATGCGCTGGGCCAGGAAGGGATCATCGACAACGTCAGGGGGTATCCGATCTATGGAGACTACCGGGAGCCCAACCCGCCGGCGCGGTTGATCGACGCCGTGACCAGTGGCGGCATCGATGTCGCCGCAGCCTGGGGACCGCTTGCGGGCTATTTCGCGAAGCAATCGTCCGTGCCGCTCGCGATCACGCCGATCGACGACGACGGCCGCTTCGCGCCGCTGCGCTTCCGCTTCGCCATCGCCATGGGCGTCAGGAAGGGCGACGACGCACTGCGCGACCGGCTCAACGCGTTCATCGACGGCAACAAGGCCGCGATCACCGCGCTGCTGACGAGCTATGGCGTGCCGTTGGTGGACCCAGTGCAGACAGTCTCGGGAGGACATTGATGCGCCTTGCCTCCGGACTCTCAGTCGCCGTCCTGATCACCGCGATCGGCTTGCAGCTGCCCCAGGCCGCGGCGGCGCCCCCGACGGATGCACCCGGCCCCGGCGTCGGGGCGGAGATCGCCGGCGGCCGGGCAACTACGCTGATGCAGACGCCGGTGAGCCATCTCTCTCCGGGCAACCTCTCGGCCGCTCCCGCGCTGAAGAATCCCGCCGCAGGCGATCCGCAATCCGCCACGCGCGGCATGACCGCCTTCATCAGCATGAATTGCGTCGGCTGCCACGCGCCCAATGGCGGCGGCGGCATGGGACCGGCGCTGAGCAACAAGATCTTCATTTACGGGTCCAGCCCCGCGAACATCTATCTCTCGATCTATCAGGGCCGTCCCAATGGGATGCCGGCCTGGGGCGCGACGCTTCCCGACTCCATGATCTGGGACCTGGTCAGCTATATCGGCCAGATCAGCAACGAGCCGACGACCCAATGGGGCCGCACCTTCTCGGCCACGCCATTGTCGCCGGCCATCGAGCAGGTCCCGGCCGAAAAGGGGCTGACGCCCGATCCTTGGGCGACCACCACGGCGTTCAAGCAAGGCCAGAAGCCTTGAGGGACATCGGCCACCATACGCGTCAGGCCTGCGCAGGCGCGCACCGCGGCTTCTCGGGCGGCGTCCGGCTCGTCATAATGGCATGCGCCACCCTGGCCCCCGTGGCGGCGCACGCCGAAACGCCGCTGGACTATTGGTGGACCCACGGATCGCGCGCGCAATCGATATCCCATTTGCTGTGGTTCTCGACCACGGTCTCGATCCTGGTAATTGTCATCGTCAGCGCCCTGCTGCTCGGCGGCATTTTCCGCCGTCGCGGCGCGCCGCAGCCGCAACTCCCGGGGCAGGCTGCGGTGGAGCGGCCCCATGGCGGCGCCTCATGGATCACCATCGGCGTGGGCATCTCCACTGTCGTGCTGGTGTTCACCACGGTCTGGACCTTCGCGACGCTGGCGCACACCGGTCCGCAGCCGGGCCCCGCCTCAGTTCGGTTGCAGATCACGGCGCATCAATGGTGGTGGGAGGTGCGCTACCTCTCCGACACGCCCTCGGAGGAATTCACCACAGCGAACGAGATCCATATCCCCGTTGGCCAGGTCGTGGAGGTCAAGCTGCGCGGGCCTGACGTGATCCATTCGTTCTGGGTACCGAAGCTCGCCGGCAAGACCGATGTCATTCCCGGCCAGGAGAACCAGACCTGGCTGCAGGCCGATCGCGAAGGCGTCTATCGCGGCCAATGCGGCGAATATTGCGGCCAGCAGCACGCGCATATGGCGTTCGACGTGATCGCCTCGCCACCCGAGGCCTACGCGCAATGGCGGCAGCAGCAACTGCAGCCGGCGCATGCGACCAACGCGCCGAATCCGCAGACCGGCGAAGGTCTGTTCACGACACGCTGCGGTATCTGCCACACCGTGCGGGGCACCGCTACCGGCGGCATTCTCGGCCCCGACCTCACGCATGTCATGAGCCGACGCGCCATCGCGGCCGACACCTTGCCCAACAACACCGGCAATCTCGCCGCCTGGATCGCCGATCCGCAGCACATCAAGCCCGGCAACAAGATGCCGCGGCTGGCGCTGTCGGGCGAACAGCTCACGCTGATCCGGCAATATGTCGAGACGCTGAAATAGGGGAGCCGCCGATGACCGCCGCGGAATATGATCGCGTACCCCGACTTGCGGTGCGCGACTATGCCTCGCCTCTGGCCGAGAAGCTGCACCGCCTCTGGGAGACCAAGCCCGGCGTGATCGGCTGGCTTTCCTCGGTCGATCACAAGGAGATCGGGCTGCGCTACATCGTGACCGCCTTCATCTTCCTGATCGTCGGCGGCATCGAGGCGCTCATCTTTCGTATTCAGCTCGCCCAGCCAAATCTGACCCTGCTGACACCCGAGCAGTACAACGAGCTGTTCACGATGCACGGCGCCACCATGATCCTGTGGTACGCCTTCCCGATCCTGACCGGCTTCAGCGTCTATCTGCAGCCGCTGGTCATCGGCACCCGTGACATGGCGATGCCGAGACTCAACGCCTTCACCTATTGGCTGTTCGTGCTGTCGGGCATCTACCTCTATGTCGGCTTTGCGCTCGGCGCGGCGCCGAACGACGGCTGGTTCAACTACGTGCCCTACGCGTCCAAGACGTTCAATCCCGGGCTCAATATCGATTTCTATGCGCTGTCCAACATCCTGCTCGGTATCTCCACCACCTTGGGCTCGCTGAACTTCGTCGTCACCATCCTGCACATGCGCGCACCCGGCATGTCGATCAATCGGATGCCGATCCTGAGCTGGGGCACGCTCACGATCTCGGTCGGCAATCTCTTTGCGATGCCGAGCGTCACGCTGGCGTTCTTCCTGTTGTACTTGGACCGCCAATTCGGCACGCATTTCTACCAGCAGCCGACCGGACAGCCGCTGCTGTGGCAGCATCTGTTCTGGATGTGGGGCCACCCGTGGGTCTACGTGATCGTCTTGCCGGCCATCAGCATGGTCTCGGACGCGCTGCCGGTGCTGTGCCGACGGCCGCTGGTCGGCTACACCGCGGTGGCGTTGGCCACCGTGCTCACCATGGTGCTCGGCTTCGGCGTCTGGCTGCACCATATGTTCGCGACCGGCCTGCCGGGGCTCGCGCTCGGCTTCTTCAGCGCCGTGTCGATCATCATCGTCATTCCGAGCGCGGTCTCGGCCTTTTCCTGGCTCGCCACGATCTGGACCGGACAGCCGACCCTCAACACCGCCTTCCACTTCTTCGCTGGCTTCATCGTCGTCTTCGTGATCGGCGGCGTTTCCGGCTTCATGACCGGCTCGGTGCCGGTCGACTGGCAGCTCACCGACACCTATTTCGTCGTCGCCCACATCCACTACGTGCTGATCGGCTGGAATCTGTTTGCGGTGATGGGCGCGAGCTATTTCTGGTTTCCCAAGGTCTCCGGCAAGCTGCTCGACGAGCGGCTCGGGCGCTGGAACTTCTGGTTCATGTTCATCGGCTTCAATGTCGGTTTTTTCCCGATGCACATCTCCGGACTGCTCGGCATGCCCCGGCGGATCTACACCTTCCCGGAGGGCATGGGCCTGGACTGGCTGAACCTGATCACCACAATCGGTGCCTACGTGTTCGCCTTTGGCTTCCTGCTGTTCCTCATCAACATCGTGCGCAGCCTGCGCCGCGGCCAGGACGCCGGTCCTAATCCGTGGGATGCGGCAACGTTGGAATGGACCACGCCGTCCCCGCCGCCGCCTTACAATTACGTCGTCCTGCCGACGCTCGCGACCCGCGAACCGCTGTGGGAGACGAGGCTGCAAGAGTCGCCGTTTCACTCTGATCTCGGCAAAGGCCCGCCGCTCGACCACGGCAAGGAGGCGCTGGCGACCTCGACGCTCGACGGCCAGCCGGAGGCGATCCTGCGCATGCCCGAGGATTCACTGATGCCGCTGCTACTGGCCCTGGCGCTCACGACGATGTTCGCCGGCCTGATCGTAAAGCTGTGGTGGCTGGTGATCGCCTCCTTCCTGCTCGGTCTCCTGGTCCAGCTGATCTGGCTGTGGCCGCGCGCGCAGCTTGCCGAGCGGAGACTGTGAGATGACCATCGTCGCCATCCCACGCACTGAGCTTCCGATCGGCAGTCTCACGCCTCGAACCGCCGGCTGGTGGGGCATGATCGCCGGCATCGTCACGGAAGCCTCGCTATTCGCCTACCTGCTGTTCTGCTACTTCTACTTCACGATCCAGCCGCGCGGCGAGATGTGGCCGGCGGAGATGCCGAGCTTCAAACTCGCCGGGCCCAACACTGCGATCCTGCTGATCAGCAGCGTGGCGGTCTGGTATGGCGAGCGCGGCGGTCGGCAGGGCTCGCGCCTGAAGCAGGCTTTGGGCCTCGGAACCGGATTCGTGCTCGGCGTCATCTTCGTGGCCATCCAGGTGCTGGAATGGAAGGCCAAATCCTTCTCGTTCAATTCCGGCCCCTATGGCTCGCTGTTCTTCGTCATCACCGGCTTCCACATGGGCCATGTCGTGCTCGGCCTGCTGATGCTGCTTCCGCTCACCATCTGGTCGATGCTCGGCTATTTCGGGCCAGGCCGGGAAGCGCCGATCTCGATCGGCGCGATCTACTGGCACTTCGTCGATGCCGTGTGGCTGACCGTGTTCTTCAGCCTCTACATCACGCCATATCTGGGCCTGAGCCATGGCTGACGTCGAAACCGCCGTCCATCAGGGACATCCCGCACCCCACCGCCATCGCTTCGGCCTTGGCTGGCTCCTGTTCGCATTGTTTGCGCCGCCTATCGGCTGGTCGTTGCACCTCATCTCGAACTACGCACTTGCGAGCCATAATTGTTATCCGATCGACGTGCCGAAATCACCGGTCAGCCCCGGCCTGCTTTGGACCGGGCTGATCGCGATCGATGTCGTCAGCCTGGCGCTGTCGGCTGCCTCCGGCCTCATCGCCTACAGCGCGTGGCGGGCGAGCCGAGAGGAGATGGCGGAGAATCGCTCACACATGATCGAGGCCGGCGAAGGGCGCACGCGCTTCCTCGCGGTCTGGGGGCTGCTGACCAGCGGCCTGTTCTTCATCACCGTCGCCTCCGACTCGGCGAGCCTCTGGATCCTCAGATCATGCAGCTGAGCGTAACCCGTCGGCTGCCATATGCCGTGCTCACCCTCCCTGGCGCAGCCGCAGCCCACGGCATCGTGCCCGCGCCGGGCTCCGCTGAGGCCGTGTTCGGCCACGGCTGGCCGCTCGAGGCGCCGACGATCGTCCCACTGGCGCTGGCGACCGGCTTGTACGCGTTCGGCGTGAGCCGGGCCGTCCGCGAGAACCGGACCGAGCTGATCTCGATCCGGCGAACGCTGGCCTTCACGGCTGGGATGCTCGTCCTTCTGATCGCCCTGGACTCGCCGCTCGACACGATGAGCGAGGACCTGTTCTCGGCGCACATGGTACAGCATCTGCTGCTGATGCTGGCTGCACCTCCGCTCCTGATCGCGAGCGACTGCCTCGGCATTTTCCTGCGCGGCGTCCCGGCACCGGGCCGCAAGCGCATCGTGCGGTTCTGGCATGGCGCCCGACTCGGCCTTGCCTCCGACGCTTTGATGCATCCACTGCTGGTGTTCATCCTGTTCAACGCCGGCTTCGTGTTCTGGCACGCCCCCGGTCCTTATCGATGGGCACTCCAGAACGACGCCATCCACATCCTCGAGCATCTCAGTTTCTTTATCAGTGCGCTGATGTTCTGGTCAGTGGTGTTGCCCGCGCCGGGCCATGCGCGGCGGCTGGCCCATGGTCCGGCGTTGCTGCTGATCGTGGCAACTGCGGTGCTGAGCGGCCTGCCTGGCGCACTGATGATATTCGCGCCACGGCCGCTCTATCCCGTCCATGCCGAGGGCGTGATGAAATGGGGTCTCAACCTGATGCAGGACCAGCAGCTCGCCGGGCTCATCATGTGGATCCCAGCCGGGAGTTCCTACGTGCTTGCGGCAGCGCTGGTCTTCCTTGGCTGGCTCAACGAGGCCGAGACGCGCGCGTCCCGGTCGGCGCGCCGCGCGGCTGCAGTGCAACGTCTGACATCGAGGTGACGGCACCATGAGCGAGCTACGCCAGATCGCAGCACGCGCGAGGCGACGGCTTCGAAACTGCGGGTTCACGCAGCAACATGCGCTCTTTGTCGGACAGGCGCTGTTCGCGCTGGGCTGGTCGCTCGTTTGGGCCAACGGTCTTGCACTCGTGACATTCGTGCCGATAGGGACCGGCCCGATTTTGATGGCCGCGGGACTGACCTGCCTCTCGATCCAGCGCCGAGCACGACCGGCGCGCCCGCCCGCACCGACGCTCATCCCACGACCGATGCCGCCATGCTGATGCGTCCCTCCAAGTACTAGAACGCGGCTTTCCCAATCGAAGCCCCGCCGTCGACGTGGATCGTCTGGCCGGTGATGAATGCGGCTCCGTCGGACAGCAGGAACGCGATCGCCGCGGCGATCTCGTCCGGCTGCCCGAAGCGACGCATCGGGACGCCGGAGAGATAGCGGCGCTCGCCTTCGCTGCCCGGCGGGTTGTTGGTGCGGAACAGCTCCGTCTCGGTCGGCCCGGGCGAGACCGCGTTGACGGTGATGCCCGTGGTCGCAAGCTCGAGCGCCCAGCTGCGGCTGAAGCTCACCAGGGCGGCCTTGGCCGCGGCGTAAGCTGTGCGTTCGACCGAGCCGAGCACGGTGAGACTGGAGACGTTGACCACCCTGCCCCAGCCACGCTCCATCATCCCCGGGAGGAGAGCCTGCACCGTCTGCAGCGCCGGATGCAGGTTGACCCGCATCACCTCGTCCAGGACCGGCAGCTCGACGGTCCCGAGCCGTTGCGGCCGAACGAGGCCGACATTGTTGACGACCCCGTCGAAGCGGAAACGAGCCGTGAGCTCACGGAGCGCTGCGTCGGTCGCGCCCGTGTCGGCGAGGTCGACCGACACCAGCGTGCCTGGAAAGTCTTCTGCCGCTCCGCGCGCAAGACCGACGACGCGATGCCCGCCCCGAGTCAGACGATCGGCGAGTGCACGGCCGATGCCCTTGCTGGCACCGGTGATCAGGAAGGTACGAGACATTGAGATCCTCGCAAATTAGCTTCGTCGGCAGGGAGGCGGAGATGCAGATCAAACGGCCGCCGCGGCTGCGCGGCGAAGCGCGGGCAGCATGTCCTCGGGCTCGGGACGACGGGTGTAGTCCGGGTTCACCTCGGCGTAGAGGATCAGGCCGTCCGGTGCGATGACGTAACGGGCCGGCATGGGCAGCGTCCAGCTCGGGTCGCCATTGAAGGCCGGCAGATCGTTCTTGAGGCTCTTGTAGAGGTCAACGAGATAGTCGGGCAGCGCGAAGCGAAGTCCGAAGGCGGCGGCCACATCGTTGTGGGTGTCCGACAGGATCGGAAAGCCGAGCCCATTCTGGCGCACCGACTTTCGGCTGTTGGCCGCAGTCTGCGGCGAGATCGCGACCAGGCTCGCGCCGAGCTTCTCGAAGTCCGGCAGCGCTGCCTGGAGCGCCTGCAGCTCCATGTTGCAATAGGGGCACCAGACGCCACGATAGAAGCTCACGACCAGCGGGCCCTTGGCGAGCAGGTCCGAGGACGATACGACCTGGCCGTCCGGGTCTTTCAGCGCAAACGCCGGCGCATGGTCGCCTGCCTTGAGGGCGTGCGTCGCCGCACCGCTCGCGATCAGTTCGGCCGTGGCGCGGTGCATCGTCTCGATGACGGCCTGCGGCACTTGATAGGGTGGTTTGCCCGCTTCGAAATCGGCCTTGAAGGCATCGAGCTTGGACTGAAGCGTCATGATCTGTCTCCGTGGATCAGGGGTGAAAGGAAGCGTCAGGCAGCAGGAATGAGCGCGTTCACGCGCGCGACCGCGCGCTGGACAGCTGGCCGGCCCTCGACTTCGCCGTACCAACGCGCGACGTTGGGGGCCTGCTCGAGATCGACGCCAGCGAACTCGCGTCGCCACAGCCAGCCAAAATGAGCGATATCGGCAATCGTGAACTCGTGGCCGGCGGTGAAGGGCTGCTTAGCCAGAACGCCGTCGAGGATCAAAACTGTACGTCTTGCTTCGTTGGAGAAGCGCTCGATCGCGATCGGCTGCGGCTCGCCCGCGAGACGCTGAAAGAAGCCCGATTGGCCGAACGCCGGGCTCAAGCCCGAAGCGTGGAAGAACAGTTGCTCGAAAACGCGCGCCCTCCCCTCTCCCGAGGCCGGCAACAGGCGGCCGGTCTTCTCGGCGAGATACACCAAAATGGCGGCGGACTCGGTCAGGACGAAATTCCCGTCGACCAGCACCGGCACCTTGGCGTTTGCGTTCAGCGCGATGAAACCCTGCGCCTTCTGTTCGCCTTTGCGGATGTTCACGCCGTGCAGCGAATAGTCGAGCCCCAGCTCTTCCAGCGCGACCGGCACCTTGACACTGTTCGGCGTGGCGAAGGCATAGACGTCCAGCATGATCTCGTCCCCTCATGTGCGGCTGCGGCCGATGCCCAAGACCGAAGGACCTCAGTCGCGGTCCGCGTCAGCCAATTCGTTCGGTCTCTTACCTGGACCGCCTTCGGCCAGTCCGAAGGTCTGGAGACTTGATGCGCCTGTTCCGCTCGACAGGGCAGCGGGCCGTGAGCGATAACGGTTATTCCCAGGAGGAATGACGGTGGACAGGTATCAAGCGATGTCGACATTCGTGCGCGTGGTCGAAACCGGCTCCTTTTCGGCCGCCGCCCGTCACCTCAATGTCGGCCAGCCTGCCGTGTCCAAGACCATCGCCCAGCTCGAAGACCGGCTGCAGGTGAGCCTGCTGATCCGCTCAACGCACGGGCTGACCCCGACAGAAGCCGGGCAACGCTTCTATGAAGGGGCGAAGGCGGCCATCCAGGAAGCCGACGAGGCCGAGATTGCAGCACGCGGGGCGGGCGCGGGACTTTCCGGCTGCCTGCGCGTGTCCGCTGCCACGACGTTCGCACGCCTGCACATCGTGCCGCTGCTGCCGCGCTTTCTGGACCGTCATCCCGAGCTCGAAATCGATGTGACACTCGATGATCGCGTCATCGACCTGGTGGCCGAAGGGATCGATGTCTCGCTGCGCATGGGCGCGCTGGCCGATTCCTCGGCGATCGCACGCAAGCTGGCGACTGGCGGACGTTCGGTGCTGGCCACGCCGGCCTACCTCGCGCGCGCCGACGAGCCGCACAGTCCCGCGGATCTCGCGGAGCATGAGGCGGTGATCTACAGCCAACTTCCCAATGTCTGGTCATTCACCCGTGACGGCGCCGAAGCGTCGGTGTCCGTCCATGGGCGTATCAGGGTCAGCGCTGCGGAGGGGCTGCGGGCGGCTGTGCTCGCCGACATGGGCCTCACCATCGCGTCAGACTGGATGTTCAGCCCCGAGCTTGCCAGCGGCGCCGTGCGTCGCGTCTTGGCGGACTGGATGTTGCCGCCGCTGGATCTCTGGGCCGTCTTCCCCGCGGGCCGCATGGCCAGTGCCAAGGCGCGCGCATTTGCAAGCTTTGTCGAAAGCGCACTCGCCAACAGCGACACCGGCCCGGCATAGAGCCTCTGCCGACTGTCCGCCCGAGAAGAAGCGCGCCCCGAGCGTTCACTCGATCATGCCGCTGTCACAAGGCAGACCAACGCGACTCGGGCCGCTACGCCGCAACCGGCTTCAGCTCGACCTTGAGCCATCCAGGCTGACGCGCATCGAACGCTTCGTAGGCTGAGATCACCGATCCCATCGGCTCGGTCCTGGTCAGGATCTTGAGCGGATCGATCGCACCCGAGGCAATCAGGTCGAGCAGATGCGGAATGTATTTGCGATGATTGCAGTTGCCCATCTTGATCGTGAGGTTCTTGTTCATCGCCTCGCCGATCGGGAACTCGCGCTGCGTCGGCGGATAGACACCGATGATCGAGAGCGTCCCGGCCTTGGCGAGCGCCTGCACCGCCCAGTCCAACGCCTGGCCGGGCGCATCGCCCGGCTTGTACGCATGCGCATGCGTCTCGGCAGATTTCGGCTCCACGGCATGCGCGGCGGAGTCGAGCGCCGTCTCGAGGTCTTCCTGGACCGTCCCCGCATCATGGTGAGCATGTTCGGCGTCGACGCCGACGGCATCGATCGCGCGATCCACCCCGATGCCTCCTGTCATCTCGACGATCGTCTGGACCGGATCTTCGTTGTCGAAATTCACGATCTCGGCGCCTTGCTGCTGCGCCATCTCGAGCCGATCGGGATGGTGGTCGACGGCAATGATGCGGCCCGCGCCCATCAGCCGCGCGCTGGCGATCACGAATTGCCCGACCGGGCCGCAACCAAATACGGCGACCGTCGAGCCTTCATGGATATCTGCGAGATCGGCACCGAAATAGCCGGTTGGGAAGATGTCGGACACGAGGATCGCCTGATCGTCGGTGACATTCTCGGGAATCTTGACCATGCCGATGTGAGCGTAGGGAATCCGCGCCTTCTCGGCCTGTAGTCCGTTCCAGGGTCCGGTCGGTCCCGGGCCGCCAAAGAAGGCCGTCCCGGCCCGTTTGCCATGCGGATTGGCGTTGTCGCATTGCGCGAAATAGCCGGCGCGACAGTAAGAGCAGCTGCCGCAGGCGATGGTCGAGCCGATGACGACACGGTCGCCCGGCCGGAAGTTGCGGACCATGGGTCCGACCTGCTCGACGATCCCGACACCCTCGTGGCCGAGGATCGTACCGGGCTCCATGCCGGAAAACGAGCCGCGGACGAAGTGGAGATCGGTGCCGCAGATGGCCGAGGCCGTGAGCCGGACGATGGCATCGGTCGGCTGCTCGATCGTGGGATCGGTGACTTCCTCGAGCCGGATGTCGCCCTTGTCGTGATAGACTACCGCCTTCATGCCAGCTCTCCGTGTGCCCGAGACATTCCCCGGGCAACGGGAGTTCGAGGGCGCCGTTCCTATGCGCCACGCTACAGCAGATCTTCGATGCGGATCGGCAGCCGGCGAACACGCCGGCCAGTGGCGTGAAACACAGCGTTGGCAATCGCCGCATTCATGCCAACGATCCCGATCTCGCCAATGCCTTTGATTCCGAGCGGATTCACGTCGTCATCGCTTTCAGGCAGCATCAGCACATCGACCTTGCACACATCGGCATTCACCGGGATGAGATACTCGGCAATGTTGTTGTTGACGTAGCGCGCGGCGACGGGATCGATCTCCGTCTTCTCCTCCAGTGCGGCCCCGAGGCCCCAGATCATGCCGCCCATGAACTGGCTGTAGGCCGTCAACGGATTGACGATGGTCCCACAGGCGAAGGCGCCGACCATCCGCGGCACGCGGATCTCACAGGTGCGACGATGGACGCGCACCTCCACGAATTGCGCGCCGAACGCATAGGCGGTGACATCCTGGCGGCTATGGCCGCGCGACATTGGAGGCTGGCCGCTGTAGAGCTGAGCGAGTGCCTCGGGTTTGAGACCGGTGGGGATGTTCTCGGCATAAGCCTCGAGCGCGCCGGGGCTTAGCCGCTTCAAGGCGTCCGACAGCTGTTCGCTCGCCCCGCCTGGTCCGACCAGCCTGCCCTGCTGCAAGCGGAGGGCGCGCGGATCAGCCCCCGCGAACATCCCGCTATTGGTGGTTGTCGCAGCCCGGATGATCCGCTCGCTCAGCTCGTCACACGCCTTGCCGATCGCATGCGAAATCGTCGCCGTATGGCTGGAGCCAGCCGCAAGCGAAGCCGGTGGCAATCTCGTGTCGCCGAGGTCGACCTGCACATCCCCGACGTCCAACCCGAGCTTGTCAGCGGCAATGATCGCCGCGACCGTATAGGCGCCGGTGCCGATGTCATGCGCGGCAATCTCGACCCTGGCCTGCCCGTTTGGCCGCAACATGACGCGAGCGGCGGTCGCAGCGATGTTCGCTGGATAAGCCGCGCTGGCGCAGCCCCAGCCGACCAGCCAGTCGCCGTCCGCCATAGAGCGCGGCTTCGCCTCGCGCTTCGCCCAGCCAAAGCGCTCGGACGCCTCGTCAAAGCAGCGCAACAAGTGCCGACTCGAGAATGGCAGGCCGGTGACGGGGTCCCGCTCCGGCTCGTTGCGCCTCCTGAGTTCGATCGGATCGCACCCGATGCGATGGGCCAGCTCATCCATGGCGCATTCCAACGGGAACATGTAGGGCGTCTCTGGTGGAGCGCGCATGAAGCCGGGCGTGTTGCGGTCGGCGTGAACGACGTTGACCTTCGTCTTCACGTTCGGCGAAGCATACATCCGCGCGGTCGTCTCGTTACCGGAAACGTTGTAGTTGCTCGGCCGGCTGGTGACCTCCCAGCCCTCATGCCTGACCGCGTCAAGGATGCCATTCTTAGTGGCGGCGAGTTGGAGGTGGTGACGGGTTTCGGCACGGTAGGTTGCGATCGTAAAACCCTGGCCGCGGGTCGCGACCAGCTTCACGGGGCGGTTGATCCGTCGCGCGGCGATCGCGATCCATGCCGTGCGGGCCGTCGCCCCTCCCTTCGAGCCGAACGCGCCACCGATGAACTTCGAAATGACCCGGATCTGCTCGGGCGCGACGCCGATCTGCTGGGCCACGTTGCCGCGGAGCCCGTAGACGAACTGGCTCGGCTCCCAGATCGTGAGCTGGCCGTTGTCCCACGCGCATGTGGTCGTGAACAGCTCGATCGCGTTGTGGTGCTGGGTCGGCGTTTCGTACCACTCGTCGACGACGACCTCAGCCCTGGCGAGCGCGGCGTCCACATCGCCGACGTCATAGTCCTTGTGCTCCCCGGCCTCTCGAATATGCGCCTCGACGCCAGGACTGTCGAAGGTCGGGCTCGGCGACTCCTCGTCGTAATCGACACGGATCCTGCCTGCGGCCTCACGGGCGATCTCGAAGCTGTTGGCGACGACAACCGCGATGATCTGCCCGTCGTGCCAGATCCGGTTGTCCTGCAGCGTCGTCGTCGTGCCGCCGCCCGTCATCATCTTGGGCGGCTTGGCTTCGTGCCCGATGTTCTCGAAGGTCAAAATGTCGAGCACACCAGCGAGGCCGCGCGCCTCCTCCAGGTGAAAGCGCACGATATGGCCGCGCGCGATCCGGCTCGTCACAAGGTGGGCATAGGCCGCGTTGTGAAGAGGCTCGTCCGATGGGTATCGCGCATGCCCCGTGACTTTGGCGCGGCCGTCGATCCGGCGCGTGGCCGTACCAAGCGGTCCAGTTGGGATCTGTTCAGGACCGCTCATGCGCTCACCTCCAGCTGGGCTGTCTCCAGCAATGCACGCACGAGCGTGCGGCGGCCGAGCTCCGGCTTGAAACCGGTGTCGCTGTGGACGACGGCGCCGGCAAAGGCCGCCTCGGCAGCCTGCTGGGCAGCGCTCTCGTCCAGCACGCGTCCATTCAGCACGGTTTCGGCCTCGACGGCGCGCCACGGCCTGGCGACGAGCCCGCCAAGCCCGATCCGGGCCGAGCGGACGCGACCATCGGCGGCCAGATCGAGTGCCACGGCTGCAGACGCCAAGGCGAAATCATAGGAGGCGCGGTCTCGCACCTTCACGTAGCGCGATCGGCGGGTCCAGGGTCCGGCAGGAATGCGGATCGACGTGATCAGATCCGCCGGTTGCAGGTTGATCTCCAAGTGCGGCGTGTCGCCAGGGCTGCGATGCAAATCCTCGAACGCAATGGTCCGCGGCGCGGCGGCCGAATCGAGAATGTCCAGTTCAGCACCGAGCATCACCAATGCAATCGCGAAGTCACCCGGGTAGTTTGCGATGCAATGCTCGCTGACCCCGAGCACCGCGAGCCGGCGATTGACGCCTGTGATCGCCTGGCATCCCGAACCCGGTTCACGCTTGTTGCAGGCCCGCCAGCTCGTGTCCCGATAATATTGGCAGCGGGTCCGCTGCAGAACGTTGCCACCGAGCGACGCCATGTTGCGCAGCTGAGCGCTCGCGGCCAGCCGCAGCGCGTCCGCGATCACCGGGTAATCGCGGCGGATGATCGGGTGATCGGCGGCCTCCGCCATGCGCACCATCGCGCCCAGACGCAGTCCATCTTCATCACTCTCTATCGCGCCGAGATCGCTTCGCAGCTGCTTGAGGCTGACGAGCATTCGTGGTGTCAGAACCTCCAGCTTCATCAGGTCAAGAAGGTTGGTTCCACCCGCCAAATAGCGCGCGCCCGACTGCGCGCGGCTCGCGTCCTGACTCTTTCGAATGGCATCCGAAGGATTGCCTGCCGTCTGGAGCTCGAAAGGGCGCATCAGAGAGGCCTCAGCTTGAGATCGCGTCGTCGGCGCGAGCCGACACGACGGACTGGATAGCTTCCACGATCCTCGGATAGGCGGCGCAACGACAGAGATTGCCACTCATGTAGTCGCGGATGTCCTCGGCCGATCCTGCGTGGCCCTCGGCGATGCAGCCGATCGCGCTCAAAATCTGACCCGGGGTGCAATAGCCGCATTGGAAGGCGTCATGGTCCCAGAACGCCTGCTGCAGCGGATGCAGCGGCTCGCCTTCCTTTGAAAGACCTTCGATCGTTGTGACCTCCTCGTCGACAGTCGCCGTCAGCATCAGACAGGACAGCACGCGCCGGCCGCCCACCAGCACCGTGCAGGCGCCGCACTGACCGAGGTCACAGCCCTTCTTGGTACCGGTCAATCCGAGAGCTTCGCGTAGCGTGTCGAGCAGCGTGGTGCGCGGATCACAGGACAATTCGTAAGGATGACCATTGATGACCAGCGACAATCTCACGGAATGCTCCTCGTAGAAGTGGAATGACGATCGCCGTCGCGCATTGTTTTGCGCGAACTCATCGAGGCTCATTGCGCCGTGTGTCGAACGTCGCATGACCACAGTGGGAGCACTTCGGGATTTTGTGCCCCTTCGTCACGAGGGTCGTTTGGTGACAACGTTCGCAGCGGAAATCGCCGGTCTCTTCTGCCGTCTCTCCAGCATGAGCAGCCATGCCGCGCCTCCTCGCACCGCCTGTCCAGATTTGACGACCAACGACAAAACGTCGTGAGGGTTTCTATCCAACGGCGCAGGATTGGCGCATGCCCAGGAACGACGATGCGACGAACAGGTTTGCCCGCAAGGCCGGATTGCTCCGCACCCGAGCGATCCAGTGCCCCCGTGCTTGGCAATCCAGCATGAAGGTGGATTCCGCAACAATGACTGGAATAATGCGACTCATCGCAATGGACGTCTGCGACAGCATTGGTCGCCGCGCCCCCCTTTGACACCCCGCGCAGTGGAACAGCGAAAGTCACTGCTGAGCACCGCCTTTGAATTCAGATGGTCGGCTGTCCAGCTCGCAGCTGCCAACGTGTCAACGATCGCCGTCGCCGCCTGTCTTCTCGTCGCACTTTTCTCAGGATCCCCGCAGTGCGGAATGGCCGCGACGATGGGAGCGTTTCCGACCGGATTTGGCGCTCATCAGCGACTATCCCACCTGCGCTCTGCTCCCATGATCCTGGCCGGTTTCGGCATGGGCGTGTGCGGCTTCCTTGGCGCAATCCTGTCCGACAGCCTGCTTGGAAGTGCTCTCGTCGGCGGCGGCATCGCAGCGATTTGCGGCTTCGCTACGCAGTATGGCCAAGCGCCGTGGTGGTTGACCCTGCAGTGGTCGATCGCATTTCTGCTTGCCGCCCGCGGTCCACCCGAGCTCCCGGCCGCGCTGATGCGAGGCTCGTTGGTCTTTGCCGGTGCAGCTTTGCAGACCCTTGTCATCGTCGTTGCCTGGCATTGGCACCCGTTCGGCGCAGCCAGTGACGTCCCTCGAGCAGAGGCCACACCGCCAAGCTCGAGGCTCGGCTGGCTGGTCCAGCTCTTCCGACGCGTGATCAGCGGACAAGCTGGGCTGCGCTATGCCGCCATTGCGGGCGGGACGGTCAGCGCGGCGATCCTGATCGAGCGCCATCTCGGTTTGGGCAACGGATATTGGGTGCCGATGACGGCCCTCATCATTCTGCAACCCAAGCGGCGCGACACTCTGGTTCGCACCGCTCAACGCATTGCCGGAACCTTCCTGGGAGCGATCTCCGCGACGCTCTTCGCAGTGATCGTCAGGCCGGACGGCATTATCCTGGTTAGTTGTGTCATCGCGCTGGCGTGGGCAACATATGCCGTGCAGCGTGTCAATTACGCTGCCTTTTCGTTCGCGATCACGTCCACTGTCGTTTTCCTGATCGCGCTGACCGGATTACCCGAACCGGATGCGGCCCGGCGACGCACCATCGCCACCGCGATAGGCGCCGCGTTGGCCGTGGGTTGCAGGTATCTGGCTGGTCCGGATTCTTCAATCGAGCCCAGTCAGCAGAAATGACTGCTGCTCCGCGTCCCGCAATCGGTACGCTCCCGTACGTCCATCCTCATTGTCTTCTCTCTCGCACCTCGCGACCTGCAGCGGTCTGCCCGCGAGGTTATTCAGAAGAGTTGCGAGCAGGGCCCCCGATCTTCGATCGTTTGGAACGGCCGTCTTTCCGGCTCATTAGGCCCGACGGAAGCTCATCGCCTCGTCCAAGGAATCACAATCATGCACGCGGTCAGTATCCACTCGTTCGGCGGCCCTTCCGAACTGGTGTTGGACGATATGCCAATGCCCCAGCCCGGCGAAGGCGACGTGCTCGTTCGCGTGCGGGCAGCGAGCGTCAACCCGGTCGACTACAAGACCCGTTCCGGCGGCTATCCGGCAGTCAAACAGGAACAATTGCCGAAAGTCCTCCGACGCGATGTTGCCGGATTGGTCGAGCGTGTCGGCGATACCGTCACGCGGTTTCGCACCAGCGATGCCGTGTATGCCATGCTCGATCGCGAGGTCGGCGGCTACGCGGAGTTCGTGCGCGTCCATGAGGCTGACGCGGCGAAGACGCCTGACGGCATCGACTTCGTCAAGGCCGCTGCCGTCCCTCTCGCCGCTTTGACGGCGTGGCAGGGCTTGTTCGATCACGGCCACCTCAAGGCCGGGCAGAGAGTATTGATCCATGGTGGATCGGGCGGCGTCGGACATTTCGCGATCCAATTCGCCAAGAATGCCGGTGCGTGGGTTGCGACCACCGTCTCGGACGTGGACGTCGAGTTCGTCCGCAAGCTCGGGGCGGACAAGGCGATCGACTACAGGAATGAACAATTCGAGGACGCTGTTCAGGACATCGACCTGGTATTCGATCTGATCGGTGGCGACACCCAGGACCGGTCCTGGACCGTGCTGAAGCGCGGTGGCGCCCTGATTTCCACATTGCAGAAGCCTGATCAGGACGAAGCCGAACGCCGCGGCGTGCGCGCCACCAACTACATGGCCGAGCCGAGCGGAGCGCAACTCGCGGAGATCGCGCGCCTGATCGAGACCGGCAAGGTGACCGTCGTGATCGACTCGACCTTTCCCCTGCAGGACGTCGGCAAGGCGCACGAGCACATGGAGCACGACCACGTGCACGGCAAGGTGGTGCTGCAGGTTGCCGGCAAGAGAGCTCATTGACGTCAGTGACACGCGCGACAGATCCGTGCCGGAGGACTCCCCCTTGCCATTCAATCATGATGGACTGGATCGCATGCTCATCGGCGGCACGTGGCGCGCCGGGAGCGGTACGGATCGAATTGCAGACAAGGATCCGTTCACGGGCGACACACTGCTGGAGATCGTTGAAGCTGACGAATCCGACGTGCAGGCCGCCTACTCCGCCGCCGTCACGGCTCAACGCGATTGGGCCGCCGCATTGCCCTCCGAACGCGCTGCGGTCATGCAGCGCGCGGCGGATGTCATGGTCAAACGCCGCGAAGAGATCGTTGGCTGGCTGATCCGTGAGGCGGGCTCGACCCGGCTGAAGGCGAACCTGGAATGGCAGGCTGCGCAGGCCGTGATGCTCGCTGCGGCATCGATGCCTTACATGGTGGAGGGGGCGATCCTGCCCGCCGACATTCCCGGCAAGGAATGCCGCGTCTACCGCAAGCCGGCCGGGGTGGTCGGCGTGATCAGCCCGTGGAATTGGCCGCTGCAGCTTTCCAATCGCAGCGTAGCTCCGGCCCTGGCCGTTGGTAATGCCGTGGTTCTCAAGCCGGCCAGCGACACGCCGGTCAGCGGCGGGACCCTGCTCGCCAAGATCTACGAGGAGGCCGGCCTGCCGGTAGGTCTGCTGAGCGTCGTGGTCGGCTCGGGCGGACGGATCGGCTCCGCTCTGGTCAAGAACCCCGCCGCTCGCGTGATCTCGTTCACCGGCTCCACAAGCGTCGGCCGCGGTATCGCGAGGATGGCGATGGCGGACGCGGACATCATCAAGCGCGTCGAACTGGAGCTTGGCGGCAACGGCCCGTTCGTGGTGCTCGAGGACGCAGATCTCGATCTGGCCGTGCGGGCTGCCGTGTTCGGCAAGTTTCTTCACCAGGGGCAGATCTGCATGATCACCAACCGCTTCATCGTGGTCGACGCCGTCTACGATGAGTTCGCGGAGCGATTTGCTGCGGCGGTCCGCCATCTCAAGGTCGGAGATCCACAGCAGCCCGACACGATGATCGGTCCGATCGTCAACCGCCGTCAATTCGAGGCGATCAACAAGCTGATCTCCTCGGCCCGCGCCGGCGGCGCCCGCGAGCTCGTGGGCGGCGAGCCGGAGGGTCTCGTGATCCAGCCGCACGTCTTCGCCGACGTCACCAACGACATGGAGATCGCCACCAACGAGATCTTCGGACCCGTCGCACCGCTCATCCGCGTGCGCGATGAGGAGGATGCCTTGCGGACCGCCAATGCGACCACCCAGGGCCTGAGCGCATGTGTGTTCACCCGCGATCTCGCACGTGGTGCACGCTTCGGCCAGCGGATGGAAGCGGGTATGGCTCACGTCAACGACCAGCCTGTCCTCGATCTGCCGAACAATCCGTTCGGCGGCGTCAAGAATTCGGGCATTGGCCGCTTTGGCGGCAAATGGGCCGTCGCGGCCTTCACGACAGATCAGTGGATCACCGTGCAGCATCTGCCGCGCACCTACCCGTCAGATAGCGCCGGTCAATGACAGCAGGCGGACGCGTCCCTTGATTCCGGATTGGCTGCACATTCTCTCTCTCGTCTTTCTGGTCCTGGGGGTCGTATGCGCCCTGATCATCGCGATCGATGTGGTTCGCCATCCGCAGCAGATGTGGATCATGGATGTGGTCTGGCCGGTGACCGCATTGTTCGGAAGTGTCTGGGTCGTCTGGCAATATTTCGCTTATGGGCGGCTCGCGACCCAGAAAAAGATCCATCGCGCCAAAGCGCAGGGCGAGAAGCCGCCGAACACGCGGCAGACTCCATTCCCGATCATGGTCGCCAACGGCTCCCTTCACTGCGGCAGCGGATGCACCCTCGGGGACATCATTGCCGAATGGCTCGCCTTCGGCGTTCCCGCCGTGGCCGTCGCGTTCGGCTGGAAAAGCCTGTTCTCGGAAAAGATGTTCGCCGTCTGGATCCTCGACTTCCTGCTCGCCTACGGCTTCGGAATCCTCTTCCAGTACTTCACGATCGCGCCGATGCGGGGCCTGTCGCTCAGAGAGGGGCTCATCGCAGCCGCCAAGGCCGACACGATCTCGATCGCGTCCTGGCAGATCGGCATGTACGGCTTCATGGCATTCGCCAATTTCTACATCTTCCGGCACGTGCTCGGTGCCCGGCTGGAGGTCGACACCGTCGAATTCTGGTTCATGATGCAGATCGCCATGCTGTTCGGCTTCGCCACGTCGTATCCGGCCAACTGGTGGCTTCTCAAACGGGGCTTGAAGGAGAAGATGTAGCGACGCGTGCTGCTGTCGGCGGCGCAACGTTTCCCACGCTGATCGCTCCCACGGAATGTGTACGGTTGCGGACACGATCCGATCCGGTACCCGCCGGGCGGACGGCTCGCGCGAGCGGCCGACCAGCATCTGGTCCGCCACGCTCATCTTCGCCAACGACAAGCTCTGACGGATCCGGTCCCTCGACGATCATGAAAAAGCGACCAGCCGTTTCACGGCCGCAAGTCGACACGAACACATCGGACTTGTCAGCGGCAGCAGTAAGAAAGCGCCAGATGGCGACTACGGTTGATTTGATTGACGAGCACAGTTCGTTCTCGGCCCCAGTGCTGGCCTACTTTAATCAGATCGAGCAACGGCTAGCAGCGACTTCAACATGCGTCCGGCCATATTCTGCCGGGCGTCAACCGTTGTGAGCAGATCATCTCGAATCTCCAGTAGTCAAGGGCGTTGTCGCGCTTGATGGCGCTATTGAATGTGACAGGAGAGGCCAGTCGGTAGTCATCTTCACACGCGGAGCTCGTCTGTTGTTTAATGACGCTCGCTCGCAAAGCCTTTACTTCGAAACCATCTGGTCGATATTGAAGCCGTCGGCGATCCGAAGCGCGGCGTGTATCTCTTCAGCGCTCCGTGGAAAGGTTTGTTCTGATCCCTCAAATTCGCGCGATTTTTCGAACTGTTCGTTAGAGCGCATTTCGGTGCGACTGACTTTGAAAAGACGCGGCCCCGCGTTTGGCCCATGCCTCCTCTTTCCGGCCTCCTTCGTCTCGGCTAACACGATCAGTACGCCAGCCAGTTCATCGGCGCTGAGCGCGTCAGCCCCCGTTGCGATCACCAATTCGCTGAGCTGGCGTACCTTGCGGGTTTCAGCTCGCGTGCCTTCTGTTCGAGGGCCTGTAGGTCGCGTCGAAGTCCCTTGATTTGCGCATCGTCGCCTCCGTGAGTGTCGATGGAGAAATGATAATCGAGGGCCCAGCATAATGCTGTAAGGTCATCAGGACGGCCTGAGATGCCGTAGTCCCTCCGGAGATTTTTTCGAGGGAGGGCGCGCTTATACGTCGTTCCGACGTACGCTTCGCTGTGCCAGTGATTGGATCGCGATGGCGATCTATCATCTTCACGTCAAGGTCATTGGCCGGAAGGCCGGGAGCAGCGCGGTGGCTTCAGCCGCCTACCGCTCCGGCTCGCGGCTGCGCGATGAACGGCTCGGCCGTGATCAGGATTTTTCCGGCAAGCGCGGCGTCGTCCATTCCGAGGTGATGCTGCCGGAGAATGCGCCGGAGGCCTGGAGCGACCGCGAGCGGCTCTGGAACGATGTCGAAGCGTCCGAGGTCCGCAAGGACGCGCAGCTGGCCCGCGAGGTCGAGTTTGCCCTTCCGCGCGAGCTGAGCGAGGCGCAGGGCATCGCCCTGGCTCGGGACTTCGTTCAGAGCGAGTTCGTCGATGTGGGCATGGTTGCTGATCTCAATCTGCATTGGGACAGGGCCGACGACGGCATGCCGAAGCCCCATGTCCATGTGATGCTCACGATGCGCGCGGTCGACGAGAACGGCTTTGGCAAAAAGGTCCGGGGCTGGAACCGGACAGAGATGGTCGAGCGCTGGCGCGAACGTTGGGCCGCGCTCGCCAACGAGCGGCTGGCCGAGCTCGACATCGACGCGCGGATCGATCATCGCAGCCTGGAAGCTCAAGGCATTGCGCTGGAGCCGCAAAGCCAGATCGGCGCGCCGGCGAAGCGGATTGAAGGTCGGGGCATTGCGAGCGAAGGGTCTGAGGCCGATCGGGCCGAGATGCACCGCGAGATCGCGCGGAACAACGGCGCGCGGATCATCGCCGATCCGTCGCTTGGACTGGACGCCATCACCCAGCAGCAATCGACCTTCACCCGCCGCGACCTGGCAAAGTTCGCGCACCGGCACAGCGACGGGCTCGACCAGTTCAACGAGGTCATGGGTGCGATGCAGAGAGCGCCCGATCTGGTCGAGCTCGGCAAGGATGGGCGCGGCGAGGATCGGTTCACCACCCGCGGAATGATCGGGACGGAACAGCGCCTGCATCGGGCCGCTGAACGGATGGCGGATCGGTCGCGCCATGAGGTGCGCGATCTCGACCGCCAAGCCGCTTTGGTGGGTGCGCAAGCGCGTGGCTTGGTGCTGTCGTCCGAGCAGGCCGAGGCGCTTGCGCACGTTACGGATGGACGCGATCTCGGCGTCGTGGTCGGCCATGCCGGGACGGGAAAGAGCGCCATGCTGGGAGTGGCGCGGGAGGCGTGGGAAGCGGCCGGCTTCGAGGTCCGGGGCGTGGCGCTGTCCGGCATTGCCGCAGAAAATCTCGGAAGCGGATCGGGCATTGTGTCGCGCACGATCGCCAGCCTGGAGCATGGCTGGGAACAGGGCCGTGATCTGCTCAATTCGCGCGATGTACTTGTCATCGACGAGGCAGGAATGGTCGGCACGCGCCAGCTCGAGCGCGTGCTGTCGCATGCGGCCGAAGCCGGTGCCAAGGTGGTGCTCGTCGGCGATCCGCAACAACTGCAGGCGATCGAAGCGGGTGCTGCCTTCCGCTCCATCCATGAGCGTCACGGCGGCGCCGAAATCGGTGACGTGCGCCGTCAGCGGGAAGACTGGCAGCGCGGCGCCACGCGCGATCTGGCGACCGGCAAAGTGAGCCATGCGCTCGAGACCTACCGCTCCCACGGCATGGTGCATGAAGGCGAGACCCGCGAGCAGGCGCGCGGCGATCTGATCGAGCGCTGGGATCGCGAGCGGCAGGCGTCACCGGATCGGAGCCGGATCATCCTGACCCACACGAACGGCGAGGTCCGCATCCTGAACGAAGCGGCACGCGAACGGATGCGGGCTGCGGGTGATCTCGGCAACGAGGTGCATGTGACAGTCGAGCGCGGCGCGAGAACATTTGCCAGCGGCGACCGCATCATGTTCCTGCAGAACGAGCGCGGGCTTGGCGTTAAGAACGGCACGCTCGGGACGATCGAGCAGGTCAGCGCGCAATCCATGACCGTGCAGACCGACGATGGCCGGTCCGTGCGCTTCGATCTGAAGGATTACAACCGGCTCGACCATGGCTATGCCGCGACGATCCACAAGGCGCAGGGCATGACGGTCGACCGCGTCCATGTCCTGGCGACGCCCGGCTTGGATGCCCACAGCAGCTATGTCGCGCTTTCGCGGCACCGCGACGGGGTGGACATGCATTATGGTCGCGATGATTTTGCCAATGCGGACCGGCTCAGCCGCGTCCTGTCGCGCGACCGCGTCAAAGACATGGCCTCGGATTACGATCTTGCCGATCCGGTCCAGAGCTACGCCGAGCGGCGCGGGATCACGTTCGGCGAGCGCGTGGCCGAGATTGTGCGCAATCTCGTGCCCGAGAAGCTGCGCGACATGCTCGACGGCCTGCGCTCACCTGCAGATACTCTCGGAGCGGATGACGGACGGCGGCCAGGGCGGGACACGCCGGAACGGGAAAGCAGCGGTAGGGCAGCCACCGGGCGCGATATCGGCAGGCCGGAACGCAAGGTCGCGGCGGACCCGGAAAAGGACATACGCCGGTTGCGCACCCGAGCGCTCGTGCGCCATGCCCGCGCTGTGGACGCCATCTTCACGGCGCAGGAGATGGGTGACGCAGCCAACCCTGCGCAAATGAAGGAGCTGCAGGAGGCCCGCCGAGCTTTCGAGGACGTGCGGCCCTTTGGCTCGCACGACGCCGAAGCCGCCTACAGGAGAAACCCGGAGCTCGCTCGTGAGGCGGCCGGTGGTCAGGTCAGCCGGGCTGTGCGCGCGCTCCAGCTGGAAAGCGAACTGCGCATGTATCCGAGCCGCCGCGCCGACCGTTTCGTGGAACGCTGGCAGAAGCTCGATCAGGCCAGCCGGCGCCAGTACCAGGCTGGCGACATGGCCGGCTACAGAACCACACGCTCTGCAATGGGCGACATGGCCAAAAGCCTCGAACGCGATCCGCAACTGGAATCTATCCTTGCGAGCCGCAAGAACGACCTTGGCATCCCGTTCGAATCGGGCCGCCGGCTCGGCCAGCAATTGGCCTTCGCTCATGGCATCGACATCGGTCGAGGCCGAGGGCTCGGATTGTGACTCACCTGTTTGCCGCCGCCTCTGCGCTCGCTTGGCGACGCGCTAGATCCTCTTGTCCACCTGCAACTGTTGGCCTGTCTACTCTCAGTAGGCGTCAGGAACAGCCAGCAAGAGGCAGCGAGACCAGACGCGAACCAGACCGCATTATCCGGATAAAGAGCGTCCTGGCTAGGACCGGGCTGTCCCGGTCGACGATATACCGCGAGATCGCCGAGGGCACGTTCCCGGCCCGGCTCAAGGTCAGCACCAACGCGGCCTATTGCATGAATCCGAAATCAACCGATGGATCGCAGATCCGATCGGATGCCGTCCAATGGCCGAGTTCGATAAAGTCCGGTGATTCTTCCGCCTCGAACCCGCTAGAGCAGCCGATTGCTTTCATTCGTTGGCAGGCACTTCCGATTGCTGCACCGATAAAGGTATCGCTGTTCATTCGAGTTGAATCGAATTCAGTTGCTGCGTTTGGCAGACAGGGGGATCGCTCATGGCTCACCAGGAAGGCACGGTACTAAGACGAACAATCCGGCGGCATCAGCTCCGCGAAATGGTCCCTCTCGCCGACAGCACCATCTACGAGATGGAGCAGCGCGGCGAATTTCCGCGACGCTTCGCCCTCTCTCCTCGCTGCGTCGTGTGGGACCTGAGCGAAGTGGAAGCTTGGCTTCTGCAGCGCCGGAGCGCGCCCCTCACCCGCGCTCCGCATCCAGACGTAAAACTGCGACGAAACCGTCCCGTCAAAGGGCAGGATCGGGCTCGAAGATCGGCATCGAAGGCGGACTGAGGGTTGGCGAGTACTTTTGACCTCCGACCCATGCGTCGATGATGTTCGACCACTCCTGCATCATATGCCGGCGCTGCAGCTCGTACTCCGCCTTGTTGTAGACCCCACGTGACGAACGACCATCCTCGTGCGCCAGGCACTTCTCGATCCAATCGCTGTTGAACCCAAGCTCATTGAGCAGCGTCGACGCTGTCCGCCTGAGGTCGTGGACCGTGAAATGTTCGAGCGGCAGCCCCTCTGTCCGAGCGCGCTCGACGACCGCGGTGGTGACGCGATTGAAGGTCGCCCGTGACATCGTGCTGTCGGCATCATACCGGGACGGAAACACATATCGCGAATTGCCGGCGCAGGTCTTAAGCGCGATGAAGATATCGAGCATTTGTCGCGAGAGGTACACGTTGTGCGCCTTCGACCGCTTCATCCGCTCCTTTGGGATGGTCCAAACGGCATTCTCGAAGTCGACCTCGTCCCACGTCGCATCCTGCAATTCGCTTTTCCGCACCATGGAGAGAAGATAGAGCCTGACGCCTAGCCGGATGGTCGGGAGCGTCGCAACGTGCTCCAGCTGCTTGAGCATGATGCGGATCTCTGACGGCGACAGCGAGCGATCGCGAGGGACGAACTGCGCGATCGAAGATGGTCCAACGTCGTCTGCAGGATTGGCGACCTTCTCGCCGTGCAGAATGGCAAAGCCGTAGATCTGCTTGACGATGTCGCGGACGTGAATCGCAGTTGCCGGCGCGCCCCGCTCAACGATGGCCGCACAGTGCTTTCGCAAATCGTCTGGCGTGATTTCCGATAAAAGCCGCTTGCGCCAAGGTGGCAACAGCTCGCGCTCGAAGATTGAACGACGCATCGCCCGCGTGCTGTCCGCCATCGGAGCCGCCGTAAGCCACTTCTCACCGAACTCGCCGAACGCCTTGGCTTCCATCAGGCGCCGTTTGGCGCGCTGCTTCTCGATGGCTGGCGACCGCCCCTCCTTGATGGCGCGCCTGGCGTCGATGCAGAGCTCTCTTGCTCGCGCAAGCGACAGGTCGGCCGGACCGTATTTGCCGAAGGTGATGGTTTCCCTGCGTCCGTTCATACGGTAGTCGAGCCGGAAGGAGATCGAGCCCTTCGTACTGACGAGGACGTACATGCCGTCCCGATCCGTCACCTTGTAGGACTTCTCTTTTGGTCTCAGGTGCTTAAGCGCAGCATCGGTCAGCATTTGTCCGCCTTCTGGGTTCGATACCGTCATGCCGTTTTCGGCCGCGGATCTGAAGGAAAGCGACGCTATTTCAATCGGTTGGACCAAAAAAAATACCGTCAGGGCTCATTTCGAGCTGACGGTATTGATCAAAACGGGATGAGAATAAGGTAGCCCATGCCGTCAAACAGTCCGGCACCGGAGACCTTGGTCCACCGATAGTCCGCGATAGGTGCCGGCAAATTTTATTTTTCGTTTCAGGCAGTTAGAGCGTAGATTTGAGTAGATCCGGCTAGCTCTGGCTAGCCGCGAATTATTCCCACTCAATCGTCCCCGGCGGCTTGCTCGTCACGTCGTACACCACCCTATTCACGCCCTTCACCTCGTTGATGATGCGCGTCGCCGTGTTCCCCAAAAACTTCATATCGAATGGATAGAAGTCCGCCGTCATGCCGTCCGTCGAGGTGACGGCGCGCAGGCCCACCACGTAGTCGTAGGTGCGGCCGTCGCCCATGACGCCGACGGTCTTGACGGGGAGCAGCACGGCGAAGGCTTGCCAGATGGTGTCGTAGAGGCCGGCTTTGCGGATCTCGTCGATGTAGATGGCGTCGGCCTTGCGCAGGATGTCGAGCTTGTCTGTCGTGATCTCGCCGGGGCAGCGGATGGCGAGGCCGGGGCCCGGGAACGGGTGGCGGCCGACGAACACGTCGGGAAGGCCGAGCTCGCGGCCGAGCACGCGGACCTCGTCCTTGAACAATTCGCGCAACGGCTCGACCAGCTTCATATTCATACGCGCCGGGAGGCCGCCGACATTGTGGTGCGACTTGATCGTCACCGAGGGGCCGCCGGTGAAGGAGACGCTCTCGATCACGTCGGGATAGAGCGTGCCTTGCGCCAGGAAATCGGCGCCGCCGATCTTCTTTGCTTCCGCCTCGAACACGTCGATGAAGAGTCGTCCGATGGTCTTGCGCTTCGCTTCCGGGTCGGTGACCCCTGCGAGCTCGCCGAGGAACAGCTTCGAGGCGTCCACATGCACCAGGGGGATGTTGTAGTGGTGCCTGAAGAGATCGACGACGGTCTCGGCCTCGTTGAGCCGGAGCAGGCCGTGGTCGACGAACACACAGGTGAGCTGGTCGCCGATCGCCTCGTGGATCAGCACGGCGGCAACAGCGGAATCGACGCCGCCGGAGAGGCCGCAGATCACCTTGCCCTTGCCGACCTGCGCGCGGATCTTCTTGATCTCCTCGTCGCGGAAGGCGTGCATGGTCCAGTCGCCGCCGAGGCCGGCGATGTTGCGGACGAAGTTGCGGATCAGCTTGGCGCCGTCGGGCGTGTGCACCACTTCGGGGTGGAACATCAGGCCGTAATATTTGCGCGTCTCATCCTGGATCACGGCGAAGGGCGCGTTCGGCGAGACGCCGGCGACCGAGAAGCCCGGCGGCATCTGGGTGATGCGGTCGCCATGGCTCATCCACACCTGGTGCTGCTCGCCCGGCTGCCAGACGCCGTCGAACAGCAGGCTGTTGGTTTTCACCTCGACGTCGGCGCGGCCGAACTCGCGGTGGTGGCCGCCCTCGACGGTGCCGCCGAGCTGGGCGGCCATCGTCATCTGGCCGTAGCAGATGCCCATCACCGGGACGCCGGACTCGAAGATCAGCTGCGGGGCGCGCGGCGAGCCGGCCTCATGGACGGATTCGGGGCCGCCGGATAGGATCACGGCCTTCGGGTTCATCTGCCGGAAGGCGGCCTCCGCCTTCTGGAACGGCACGATCTCGCAATACACGCCGTCCTCGCGCACCCGGCGCGCGATCAGCTGCGTGACCTGGCTGCCGAAATCGACGATCAGGATCTTGTCGTGGAGCGCGGCCACGGAGGTGTCGGTGGCGGCGGCGGTCGGGGTGTTGGCTGGGGCTGTCATGGCAAGGAATTACGCCGCTGCGGGGGGACTCGCAACCCTTTGGGTTGATGTCATGCACCGGCGTGTGGAATGAGATGCGAACGCGCGGTAGGCCGTCGCACTGTTCGATGCAGTGCCCTCTCCCCCAAGGCGAAGCAAAGCTTCGCCAGGGTGGGAGAGGGCATGTACGGCCGATCCGCGCATGCGGTTAGGTGAGGGGTTTCTCTCGGCGAGCGACGCGCGTGGAAGCATACCCCTCACCCAACCGAGCTTGCTGAACCGTCCTACATGCCCTCTCCCGCAAGGGGAGAGGGCGCAGTCATAGGCAGCTCCGGAGGAAGCGGGGGCGTAGGGTGGGCAAAGGCGCGGGGCACGACGGTTGTTTGGGGCACGCTGGCGCGCGCCGTGCCCACCGTTGGGCGGCGGTCGCTGCGGTGAGATGGTGGGCACGGCGCCATGACCCGTGTCGTGCACGGAGACGGCACGGCAGCGCCTTTGCCCACCCTACGGCAGTCTTGGCGGGGCTAGGCCTGCTTCTTCAAGACCGACACGAAAAACCCATCCGTGCCCGTCCGGCGGGGGGTCATCAGCCAGCCTTCGGGGGTCTGCAGGGCGGCCTCGGCGAAAGCTTCGGCCTTGTCCCAGAGGACGGTGGCGGTCTGGTCGGGGGGCTGGATGGTGAATTCGGGGTGGCGCGCCACGAACGCCCGCACCTGGTCACCGTTTTCCGGCTGCAGCACCGAGCAGGTGATGTAGGCGATGCGGCCGCCGGGTTTGACGAGGCCTGCGGCGCGGTCGAGCACCTCGGCCTGGTCCTTCAACCGGATCTCCAAAGCGCCGGGGCGCATGCGCCATTTGGCGTCGGGGTTGCGGCGCCAGGTGCCGGTGCCCGTGCACGGGGCGTCGATCACCACAAGGTCAGCCGAGGCCTTGATGTCGGCAAGCGGGTCGGCGTCGCCTTTGGGCGCGCGGATCTCAGCGTTGTGGACGCCGGCGCGGGACAGCCGCTCGTGGATGGGCGCGAGCTGGCGCTTGTCGGCGTCGGTGGCGATCAGGCGGCCCTTGCCGCCCATCATCGCGGCCAAAGCCAGCGTCTTGCCGCCGGCGCCGGCGCAGAGGTCGATGACCTGCTCGCCGGGTTTGGCGGCGGTGAACAAAGCCGCGAGCTGCGAGCCCTCGTCCTGGACCTCGATGGCGCCCTTGATGAAGTCCTCCTCGGCATGGACGCCCGGATTGCGCGCGTCAGCCCCGAGGGTGATGCGCAGGCCGAGCGGCGACCAGGGCGTCGGCTGGGCGCCGAGATGCTTCAGCGAGGCCTGCACCTTCTCGCGCTTGGCCTTCAGCGAGTTGACGCGGAGGTCGAGCGGCGCGCGGCTGGCCATTGCCATGGCTTCGGCGACGCGGTCGTCACCGAACACCGCCGAAAGACACGGGTCGAGCCAGTCGGGATAGTCGCCGGCGACCGGCGGCGGCGCGCCTTCGGTGGTGCGCGAGGCCAGCGCCTTCTCCTCGGCCGGCGACAGCGGCGGCGGGGCGAAGCGGCTGCCGTCGCACATCGCGGCGATGGTCGGCACATCCAGGCCGCGCTCGAGCTTGAGCATGCCGAGCACCCGCGCCCGCGCGGTGTCGTCCTCCATTACCCAGGCGCTGGAGGCGCGGCGGCGGAGCACGTCCCAGACGAGGCCTGCGATGGCGGCGCGGTCGCCGGAGCCGGCGAAGCGGTGGCTGGTGCCCCAATCCTTCAGCGCCTTGGCCGCCGGCGCCCGCTGGGCTTCGATGGACTCGATGATGTCGATGGCGGCGGACAGCCGGGCGGCGGGGGTCATCAGGTATTCCGTTCTAGATCAGGAGAAGCATCTTCAGGGCGAAATACAGCCACATCGCCAGCAGCACCAGGGCCGAGGCGGTCCAGGCGAGCCCGCGCTTGTCCGCCCCACGGACGAAGCCGGCATTGACGAAGCGGGTGACGACGAACACCCAGGACAGCAGCACGATGACCAGATCGGCATGGCGCAGCGGCAGCGCAATCGCGATCAGGGCGTAGAACAAGGTCGGCAGGCCGAATTCGTCGGCGGCGTCCGTGGCTTGGCCGCGCCTCTTATTCCAGAACAACAGCGCAAAGGTCAGCGCAACCTCGACGAAGACGGGCAGCAGCACCATGGGCAGCGACATCGAAAATCCCCCTTTGGAATGACGAAGGCCCGGCGTGGTGCCGGGCCCTCCTGGATGAACCGGTTCCCTCAGGACTCCCGATAAGGGGCTGTGGTTCCCGTGATTTTACGGCCGCGCTGAACTTTCACATCAAGTGTGGCTCAGGCCTCAGGCTTTGTCCGGCCCGACCCGCACCAGCTGCTTGCCGAAATTGGCGCCCTTGAGCAGGCCCATGAACGCGTCGGGCGCGTTCTCCAGGCCCTCGGTGACGTGCTCCTTGTACTTGACCTTGCCGTCGCGGACCCAGGCCGACATGTCCTTGAGGAAGTCGCCATGGCGGGAGGCGAAGTCGGAGACGATGAAGCCGCGGATCAGGAGCCGCTTGGTCAGCACGTTGCGCATCAGCGCGCCAGCCCATTTCGGCGACGCCGACTGGGTGTCGTTGTAATGCGCGATCAGGCCGCAGACGGGCATGCGGGCGAAGGCGTTGAACAGCGGGAACACCGCCTCGAACACCGGGCCGCCGACGTTCTCGAAATAGACGTCGATGCCCTTCGGGCACGCCTCTTTCAGCTTGGCGGCGAGGTCGGGATCGCGATGGTCGAGGCAGTCGTCGAAGCCGAATTCGGATCGAACGTAGTCGCATTTGTCCTTGCCGCCGGCGATGCCGATGGCGCGCGCGCCCTTGATCTTGGCGATCTGGCCTACAGCCGAGCCGACCGCACCGGACGCGGCGGCGACCACGACGGTCTCGCCGGCCTTGGGCTGGCCGATGTCGAGCAGTCCGGTATAGGCGGTCATGCCGGGCATGCCGAGCACGCCGACGGCGGTCGAGATCGGGGCCAGGCTCGGGTCGACCTTCGACAGGCCCTTGCCGTCGGAGATCGCATGAGTCTGCCAGCCGGCGCGGGCCAGCACGATGTCGCCGGGCTTGAAGCCGGGATTGTTCGAGGCCGCCACCTCGCACACGGTCCCCGCCTCCATCACGCCGCCGACCGGCACCGGCTGGGCATAGGACGGCCCGTCGCTCATGCGTCCGCGCATATAGGGATCGAGCGACAGCCAGATCGTGCGCAGCAGCACCTCGCCGGCGCCGGGCGTCGGCACGGCGTAATCCTCGAGGCGAAAATCGCTGGGCTTGGGCTCGCCGACGGGACGCGCGGCGAGCACGATGCGCTTGGCTTGGGACATGGTGTTTCCTCTTCTTTGTTGGTCGTGACAGCTTATACGTGCCCCAGGGCACCGTCATTGCGAGGAGCGAAGCGACGAAGCAATCCAGGGCTGCGTGCGCCGCCCCTGGATTGCTTCGCTTCGCTCGCAATGACGGAGAGAGCGGGGAAAGCTTACGCCCCGCCCGGATAGTTCGGGCTTTCCCGCGTGATGGTCACGTCGTGGACGTGGCTTTCGCGCAGGCCGGCGCCGGTGATGCGGACGAACTCGGCCTTGGCGTGGAAGTCTTCCAGCGTCTTGGCGCCGACATAGCCCATCGCCGCGCGCAGGCCGCCGGCGAGCTGGTGCATGACGTTGCCGACCGGGCCCTTGTACGGCACCTGGCCCTCGATGCCCTCGGGCACGAGCTTCAAGGTGTCCTTGATGTCCTGCTGGAAGTAGCGGTCGGCCGAGCCGCGGGCCATTGCGCCGACCGAGCCCATGCCGCGATAGGCCTTGTAGGAGCGGCCCTGCCACAGGAACACTTCGCCGGGGGTCTCGTCGGTGCCGGCGAGCAGCGAGCCAACCATCGCGACATCGGCGCCGGCGGCGAGCGCCTTGGCGAGGTCGCCGGAGAACTTGATGCCGCCGTCGGCGATGACCGGCACGTCGGCCTTCTTGGCCGCCTCGACCGCATCCATGATCGCGGTGAGCTGCGGCACGCCGACGCCGGCGACGATGCGGGTGGTGCAGATCGAGCCCGGGCCGATGCCGACCTTGACGGCGTCGGCGCCGGCGTCGATCAGCGCCTGCGCGCCGTCGCGGGTGGCGATGTTGCCGGCGATGACCTGCACCGCGTTGGAGATGCGCTTGATGCGGTTGACCGCCTCCAGCACGCGTGAGGAATGGCCATGCGCGGTGTCGACCACGACGAGGTCGACGCCGGCCTCGATCAGCTTCTCGGTCCGCTCGAAGCCGCCCTCGCCCACCGTCGTTGCGGCGGCGACGCGGAGCCGTCCCTGCGCGTCCTTGCAGGCGAGCGGATGCGCGACGGCCTTCTCCATGTCCTTGACGGTGATCAGGCCGACGCAGCGGTACTGATCGTCGACCACGAGCAGCTTCTCGATGCGGTGCTTGTGCAGGATCTTCTTGGCCTCGTCCTGGCCGACGCCCTCGCGCACGGTGACGAGGTTCTCATGCGTCATCAGCTCGGAGATCTTCTGCCGCGGATCGGTGGCGAAGCGGACGTCGCGGTTGGTGAGGATGCCGACCAGCTTGCCGGGGATGCCTTTGGCGCCGCCGGTCACCACGGGAATGCCGGAGAAGCCGTAATCCTTCATCAGCGCCAGCGCGTCGGCCAGCGTCGCGTCCGGGGAGATGGTCAGCGGGTTCACCACCATGCCGGATTCGAACTTCTTGACCTGGCGCACCTGCGCAGCCTGGCCCTCGGGATCGAAATTGCGGTGGATCACCCCGACACCGCCGGCCTGCGCCATGGCGATCGCCATCTTGGCTTCGGTGACGGTATCCATGGCAGATGCCATGATCGGAATATTCAGCGGGATCTCGCGCGTCACGCGCGAGCGGATGTCGACCTCGGAGGGAAGCACATCGGAGAGGCCCGGCTTCAAGAGCACGTCGTCGAAGGTGAAGGCTTCGCGAAGTGTCTGCACGGTCGCCATCGTCAACTCCTTGTCTGCGGCATGATACGGCCGCGATGGGAATACGGATGAGCGGCGCCGCCGTCGAGACCATGCCTCGCCGTCGAATCGGAGCCCATCGGTGGGGTTGACGCGGGTCGATAGCATGGGCCTGTGACGAATCAAAGAGCCGATCCGCCGTCCTCTCGCGAATGCGAATGACGGCCCGGATCGGCCCCTGATGCGCAACAAAACGTCGTCCAAACCCCGATTTCGGGGCAGAAGTTCCGCAGCCTCTAGCGCCAGGCGCCCGGCGGCGGACCGTAGCGGCGGATGGCGTCGACCACCTCGCGGTGGCGCCGGTCCTCCCGCCGCATGTGCACGGCGACCAAGGCGTGGGCGGAAGGCACCAGCAGCAGCACGTGGAAGAACAGGCCGAGCACCAGGCACACCACACACAGCAGCAGGTTGAAGATGGCCGCGAACGGCTGCCCGTTGAGCAGCAGACCCAGCGGCGGCACCAAAGCGGCGAGCAGGTAGATCATCGGCACATCTCCAATCAGCGACGCGACAGCGTCGCGTTGCATTTGGGGGGCCATGCTGGCTGCGCAATGGCCTCATTCGTCGCAGGGTGTTAAAGCCGCGCCGCCGGCCTGCCCCCTTCGCTCCCCCCAGGATTCGATGAACAAGCAACGAATCATTCCGCTGATCGTCGCCACCGCGCTGTTCATGGAGAACATGGACTCCACGGTCATCGCGACCTCGCTGCCGGCCATCGCCAAGGATATCGGCACCAGCCCGCTGACCTTGAAGCTCGCGATCACGTCCTACCTGCTGTCGCTCGCGGTGTTCATCCCGGCGAGCGGCTGGACCGCCGACCGCTTCGGCGCGCGACGGGTGTTCTCCAGCGCGGTCGCGGTGTTCATGATCGGCTCGATCGGCTGCGCGCTCGCCAACTCCGTCGAGAATTTCGTGTTCGCGCGCATCCTGCAGGGCATGGGCGGCGCGATGATGACGCCGGTCGGCCGGCTCGTGCTGCTGCGCTCCGTCGACAAGAGCGCGCTGGTCGGCGCCATGGCCTGGGTGACGATCCCTGCGCTGATCGGTCCTGTGATCGGGCCGCCGGTCGGCGGCTTCATCACCACCTATTTCTCCTGGCACTGGATCTTCCTGATCAACATCCCGATCGGCATCGTCGGCATCATCATGGCGCTGCGCTTCATCGATCCGATCAAGAGCGACAATCCCGAGCCGTTCGATCTGTATGGGATGGTGCTCGCCGGCATTGGCCTGGCTGGACTGGCCTTCGGCCTGTCGGTCGCCGGCCTCAATCTGCTGCCATGGTCGGTGGTCGGCAGCCTGGTCGCGATCGGCGCGATCTCGATGACGCTGTATGTCCGCCATTCCTGGCGTACCAATTCGCCGGTGCTCGACTTCTCGCTGCTGCGGCTGCCGACCTTGCGCGCCTCGATCGTCGGCGGCTTCATGTTCCGGCTCGGCATCGGCGCCCTGCCCTTCCTGCTGCCGCTCTTGATGCAGCTCGGCTTCGGCCTGTCGCCGTTCCAGTCCGGCCTCGTCACCTTCGGCTCCTCGGCCGGTGCGATGGGCATGAAGGCGCTGGCGGCGCGGCTGATCAAGACCTTCGGCTTCCGTCATCTGATGACGGTCAACGCGGTCGTCAGCTCGGTCTTCCTCGCCGCCTGCGCGCTGTTCACGCCGGCGACGCCGCTGTTGCTGATCGTGATCATCCTGTTCGTCGGCGGCTTCTTCCGCTCGCTGCAGTTCACCGCGATCAACACGGTGGCCTATGCCGAGGTCGAGACCGCGCAGATGAGCCGCGCCACCACGCTCACCAGCGTCAATCAGCAGCTCGCGATCTCCGCCGGCGTCGCCGTCGGCGCGTTCTCGGTCGAGACCACGATGTGGGCGCATGGCGCGAGCGAGCTGACCGCCACCTCCTTCGCGCCGGCCTTCATCGTCGTCGCCATCACCTCGGCGCTGTCGTCGTTCTTCTTCTGGCAGATGCCCGACGATGCCGGCAGCGAGATCTCGGGCCGCAAGGTCGCCGCGATCGCGAGCCGCAAGGGCGCCGAGAAAGGCGCCGAGAAAGCCGCGACGAAACAGGCCAGCGAGACCACGCACGACGCGCGGGATCAGAAGCTGTGATAGCTGCGCAGCCGACGCACGTCGTCATGCATCGGCACGCGAGCGAAAGACGTCTCGCGTGCCTGGTTTCGCTTCAGAACTGAGCTCTCGGCTTACAAGACGCCAACGGCTCATCACCGCGCATCGAATTGTCCGGTCACGGTCAATCGCGGCCCATGCGTATAACGGTTCGGCGTGAATGCCGTATCCTGCGTGTTGATCAAGGCGTCGACCCGATAGCTTCCGCCGAGCTTCACGTTTTCGGTGATCCAATACGACAGGCCGAACTGCAGGTCCGCATTGAACAGCGCGGTGTTGCGCTCCGTGGAGAAGGTGTTGCTGCTGCCGGGTGGCGCCAGCCCGGGCACGCTGGCGGATGCCTGGGACCTGCTGTTGACAGTGTTGCGCTGAACGCCGAACAGCACGGCAATGTCGCTCAGATAGTCCAGCGACCAGCGGCCGGCGAAGGGAATCGAGCCTTCCACGCCGACACGCGGGCCGGCTCCAAGAAAGCTGTTGCGAGTCTCGCCGTCGTTCAACTGCACAGCGTCGACGTTGGTGAAGACCGCGTTGCCCAAATTCACAATGCTCGCATTCTGCCGCAGCAGATCGGAGTTGGTCGCACGGGTCTCGAAGTCGAGCAGCCGCAGTCCGCCCTTGACCTGAAGCGCTGCCGGCCCCGATCCAAACACGTCGCGCCCGATGGCGACATCGGCCAGCCAACGCGATTCCTGATAGGTTGCGCCGAACGTGTCGGACGCAGTGATGACGCGGCCCTGTCCGAGGTCAAGCCGTCCGGATGACAGGATCTGTGCGCTGGCCTGACCGCTCTGCCCGTAGCGGAGCTGGCCGCTGACGTGCCATGGTGAGCCGGCGATCAGATAGTCGAAGCCGGTGGCGGCCTCCCAACCAACCTTGGGCGTCAGATCGAGCGGCGACGACACCGGCGTGTTGGAAAATCCGGCGAGCGGCGTGCTCGCATCCTGAAAGAACCGATCGCCACCGCTCCAGATGGCGCCGCCCTCACCCCAGATCTTCAGCACGCCCCCGGCGAACCGAGCCGGAGCCTTGTACACGCCGGGACCATCTGCCGAGGCAAAGCTGCGATAGGGATCCCTGTTCTCCAGTCCGAGGCGCGGCGAGGCGGAGGCCGCGCTTCGATCGGCGGCAGGTCGGCCAAAGCCTCCGGGCGTGGCGGATCGCACCGGGTCGGCATCTTGCGCCGAGCGCAGCCTGCCGTTTTCGTCGCGCAGCCGCTTGTTCTCGCGCAGCGCCGCGTTCTCCATCCGGATGGCTGCATTCTCGCGTTCCAGCCTTGTCAGCCGGGCATTGAGGTCCTCGACCTCGGTAGCCGACGCGCTCGCCGATGCAAGCATGAGGCTGAGGATCGACACGTTACGGCAAAGCGCGGTGCTCATGGCCATTCCCATCTGCAATCGAAAAAATAGCGAGATTGCTGCTTGCCAATCGCGAACGCCCGACGCCTCCGCCAAATGATGGAGACCAACCAAGATTGGGCCTGCGTGGCCTCGCGGCCACAGCTGCGGGTGGCGCCGGTTTGCGGGCGAACGATGGAACACTTGGCCGCAAGGTTTCGTTCTGATCTCATGACCGAAGAGCTGGCACCGCATCCCACCCCGAGCCCGGGGCTCACGCCCGCCCTCGAACGCAACATCCAGGCGCTTGTGGACCGCCGCAAACGTGAGCAGAGCGAAGCGACCACGCAGCAGAAGGTCGCCGACGTGATCACCCAGTTCACGGGGTCGATGACCTTCGTCTATCTGCACCTCGCCGTGTTCGGCTTCTGGATCATGGCCAATCTGCACCTCATCCCGGGCGTGCCGGCCTGGGACGAGAGCTTCGTGGTGCTGGCGATGATCGCCTCGGTCGAGGCGATCTTCCTGTCGACCTTCGTGCTGATCTCGCAGAACCGGATGGCCGGCGAAGCCGACAAGCGCGCCGACCTGGATCTGCAAATCAGCCTGCTGACGGAGCACGAACTGACGCAGGTCGTGACGCTCCTGAACCAGATGGCGAAGCAGATGGGCATCGAGCCCGACGCCAAGCCCGAGCTGCGCGACGCATCAAAGGACATCGCACCGGAGAAGGTGCTCGACAAGATCGAGGAAGCGCGGAGGTGACGAGTGCGGCCTCGCTGAAGCTGCATTTTGATCGCAGCGATCGCCGCTGTGCAATACAGCGCCCTCTCCCCTTGTGGGGTATGGTGAGGGTATGCCTCCGCGAGTAGTGACTGCGGAGAGATACCCCTCACCCAACTGTATGCGTGGACGTGCCGTACATGCCCTCTCCCGCAAGGGGAGAGGGCACATTCATAGGCACCGCGTCAGCTTACCCATAGCCAGCGGGTCCCAAGATGATAGTTGGTGAGGGGTCACGCGACTGCGTCGGAGAACCCGGGTTCGCTCGCCGGAGCTACGCGCTCGCGTATCACCGCCCGACGAAGCCGCGGCGCGCGAGGCCTGCGAGGGCGCCGCGCAGGCGGGCGCGGCCGGTGATGACGCCGCAGGAGGAGCTGAACAGGCGGACCACGAGCTGACGTCGCTGCGCTTCGGTCGGCTGGAGGCGCAAATGCATGGCCTTGTTCGAGACCGTCTCGACAGAGGCTTCGACCCAGCCGAGACCGTCGAGATGAATCGGCATTGCGCTTCCCGGACGCGTCATGCCGCGGCGCAGGCCCGCGACGCGTGCCGACGATAGCGACAGCGCCTCGATGCGGCACGGCACCACCTCCCCCTGATGGGCCAGCCATCCAGGCTCGTCGCTCGGAAACAGATCCTCCGTCCGCGGCAGCTCGAAGCAGACCAGGAATGCGATGAAGGCGATCAGCATCGCGATGCCGGCCCATAGCAGGTTGAAGTAATCGATCGACGAGATCTCGCTCGCCGCGTTCGGCGATACGAAGGCCCACACGATGGCCGCGGCCGAGCTCGCGGCGATCAGGCCGAAGATCGCGGCGAGCTTGCCGTGGACCCGCGGCTGCGAGCGATCGCCGCCCTTGTCCGTCACCTTGAAGGGACGGCCGAACGGTCGGATCATCGCGCTGATCAGGGTGGCGGTGACGGCAAAGCACGTCACCGCATGGGTCGCCTCCATGAACAGCGGCAGCGTCTTGGACCGCGAGATCCAGGCCATGTAGATGATGGTGCCGAGCAGCGCGGGAACGCCGTAGCGCAGGAACGACAGGTAGTCGGCCTCGAACGCCGGCAGACCGGCGAACCAGTAGATCGGCGGCGCGATCAGCAGCAGCACCATGAACGGCTTGCAGGCCCAGTTGAGCACGCCGTGCAGGAAGTGCCAGCGTTGCGTGAAGCTGTAGCCACGGCTGCGCATCGGGCCGTCACGCAGCAGCGCGACCTGGATAGTCCCCAGGCACCAGCGCGCGCGCTGGGTGATGTATTCCGGCACGCCTTCGGCTGAGAGGCCGAAGCTGAGCGGCTCGTTGAGCCAGACGGTGCGGAAGCCACGCTTGAGCAGCGTATAGGTGAGGTTGAGATCCTCGGAGATCGCCGCATGCGGGAAGCCGCCGATCTCCACCAGCCGCTCGCGCCGCACGACGAACGAGGTGCCGACGCAGAAGGCGCAGCCCCAGGCGTCCTTGGCCGGCTGGAACACATCGAAGAAGAAGCGCTGGTCGTCGACCCAATGGCCTGATGCCAGCAGATTGTGCTGGATCGGATCGGGGTTGTAGTAGAACTGCGGGGTCTGCACGACCGCGATGTCCGGCTCGGACAGCAACAGGCCGACCGTGCGCTGCAGGAAGTCGCGGCGCGGCGCGAAATCGGCGTCGAGCACCAGGATGACCGGCGCGTTGGAGAGCTTCGCGGTCGCGGCGAGCGCGTTGTTGAGATTGCCGGCCTTGGCGCCCTTGTTGTCTGGCCGTGTCAGATGGCGCGCACCGACGTCGTCGCAGAACGCGCGCAGCCAGTCGCGGCGGGTGTCATCGAGCACCCAGACCGCCTTGTTGGCGTAGTCGAGCGCGAGCGCGGCGAGGATCGAGCGCTCCACGATTTCCTTCGGCTCGTCATAGGTGCAGATGAAGATGTCGACGGCCGGCTGCTCACCGCGCTCGGCCAGCGCGCGCTGCGCGGCGTCGGCCTGTCCCGAACGGTCGACGCTGCGGGACAGGATCAGGATCGACATCAGCGTGTAGGAGATCGCGACGATCTCGAGCGTGATGAACAGCCGCGGCCACAGCGCCTGCAAGCTCAGATCGAAGCTCGGCAGCGTGTCGTTCCAGCGCCACAGCGTGTAGATCAGCAGGAACGACGCGGCGGTGGCGCCGAACAGCAGCCGATCGCGCAGCCTGATGGGATCGAGCAGCCGGGCCATGACGAGGAGCCCGAGCAGGACGCCGAGATCGGTGGACAGCACCGACGGAGCATTGCTGGCGGATGGAAACATCAGGGCACCCTCGCGCCGGTGAATGGGTTCCAGCCGGTCTCGGCGAGCACGGCCCAGGCGGTGGCGCCGAGATGCGGCCGCTTGTAGTAGAAGAAGTCAGGGATCGTGCCGGCCCCGCTCGGATCAATCGAGAGGCCAGTGCTCACGCGCGCGCTGCGCGTCGCGTTGAGGAGCCCCGAGGACGTGCGATCATCGCGCAGGCCCGCCAGCAGCCGCTGGCTGGCGGCGGCGTCGCCGGCCATGCGAGAGGCCAGCGCAGCCTGCGCCGTGCCCTCCACCCAGACGCCGTCGCGGTCGCCGTTGAAGTCGAAGCCATTGTCGACGGCGAGATGGGCTTGCGCAAAGCCGAGCGCCTTGCGCCAGTCCGGCGCATCCGGCACCGCCATCCACGGCCACAGCTGCACATCGAGCGCCAGCAGATTGCTGTCGGCGTCGCTGCCGTCCGGCTTGGTGCCGAGCAGGAAGTGATCGCCGCGGAAGCTGCGATCGAGCAGCCGCCGCGCCGTCTGCGCGGCGCCCTGGTATCGCTGCTCCGACGTAAGGCGATGCAGCCACGACCCGACAGCGTAGACGTCCGCATTGTGCTCGGTCGACATCCAGGTCAGCCGCACCTGCTGCGGATCGTAGCCGTGGAAGCCGCCGCTGAAGCCGTCCTCGCCACTGCTCGCATTGCCGATGATCCAGTCCATCAGCCGCCTTGCGCTCGACAGATAGGTCGCATCGCCCGTCGCCTGATGCAGCGTCAGCAGCGCGAGCGCCGCCCAGGCGACGTTGCCGGTCGCGGTGCCGTCCTGCGCGGGGTCCTCGCCCCAGATGTTGTTCTGGTGATCCCACCAGCCCGGCAGCAGCGCAGCGCCCAGACCGACCGGACCGGCGCGATAGGCATTGCGGAGACGGCCGTCGTCGAAGGTGCGATCGTGCGAGGCCGCATGCACGAGCGCATTGCCGATCACGCGGGCCTCGTTGACGCGGCCACATGCGACGAGCGCGATCGCAGCCAGCGCATTGTCATAGGTGAACGCCGTCGTGGAGAGGCCGAGCGGCAGTCCCTCCTCGTCCGCGCCCGGCTCGTAACTGCGAACGAACGCGGCCTCATGCCCGGCGAGCTTCGGCTCGACGGCCGTGATCAGACCTGGGCAGAACGAGACCTCGGCGTGGACCGGCGTGACGGCACCGAGCAGCGCCATCGACAGCATCATGATGAAATGCCTCATTGCGCCGCCACCGTGCCGGCAGCTGGGAGCCATGGATTGGTGAGCTCGCTCTGCTGCGCGGCCGGCTGCGACCGCAGCGCGGAGTCGAGCTTGGCGACGCCGGCGCGCCGCGTTGCCTCATCAGGTCCAGAGGCGTCGAGATCGGCCAGAGAAGCGACCAGATGGCCGAGCCGCCGCCATGTCACGGACATCGACGGCACGATGCCGTTGTCACGGGTCACCGTGACCCACTGCCCGACCGTACAGGCCGGTGTCGCCGCGGAGGCCGGCTGCGCCGCAGGCTTTTCATCGGAAGCATCCGGCGTGATCATCACATAGAGCTCGCGCCGCTCGGTCTGCGGAAACGGCACCGCGAAGCGTTCGTCGACCTTGTCGCTGGTCTTCGGCAGCACGGCGCTGACGGTGCCGGTGTGAAAGCCGCCGCCCTCGATGCGGACCTTGGTGCCCGCCTTCATCGCTTCACCCTGGCGATAGGAGAAGATCGCGACCACGAAGCGCTTGTCGCAATCGACCACCGAGGCGATCGTGTCGCCGGCGCTGACCTGTCGTCCGGTGTCGGCGCCGACCGCAAGGACCTTGCCTGGGCCGGGCGACAGCACGTCGGCCGCGGCAAGCCGCGCCAGCCGCGCGCGCTCCGACTTGATCAGGCCTTCGAGATCGTCGAGCACGGCCGATTGCTGCTTCTCCTCGATCTCCATCCTGCGGGCGTCGAGATCGATGTCGCGGCGCTTCTGGCCGAGCATGTTGAGCGCGACCAGATCCTCACCGACATAGATGCCGGCGTTGAGCGCCTTCAACTGCGTCAGCTTCTGATTCAGCTTGGCGGTCTGCGCATCGGTGTCGTGCAGCGCTGCCGCATATTGCTGCTCGGTCGGCTTCAGCATCTCGGCACTGGCGGCGTCGCGCGCGACCATGCGGTTCTGGCGGTCGACGATCGCCTTCTTCTCGCTGCTCATTGCGTTGGATTGCGCGACGCGGGCGCGCAGCTCCTCGATCTGCGACTGCAGCTGCGCCTTCAGCTGCTCGGCCTGACTCTTGATCTCCTCGTCGAGCGAAGCGACATAGCTGATGTCGGATTGATGCTTCGCGCGGGTGGCATCGAGCTTCTGGCGTGCGTCGCCCGCCTTTTCCTCCAAGGAAATCAGCGTGGTGCGATCGAGCCGCGAATTCGTGATCTGAGCCAGGCGATCCCCGGCCTTCACCTCGGCCGCCGGTGTTGCATCGAGCGTTTCGACCTGTCCCGCGATGGGCGACGTCAGCAGCATCACCGGCGCATCGACGACGGCGCGGTCCGATTGATCGGCGATGATCGGCGGCACCACCGCCGTCAGCATCAGCGCCGACAGGATGCCGGCGACGCCGATGGCGGAGACGCGCAGGATCACCGGATGACGCGGCGGTCGCGCCGGTGTCTTCGGCGCGGAGAGAGGGGATGCAGCGACTGGCTTGAAACCGTCATCGAAGCGATCGGTCATCGGGTCTCTTTCGGTTTGGGGTGACACGCCCCGAAAGACGCTTCCTCTGATGATCCGGGGTTCCAGGCCCCGGTCTCGATGGTTGAAGCGCAAACCAGATCACGCGGACATCGTTTCAAGCCGAGTCCGATCTTCGCCCGTTCTGCCGGTCACGTTATGTTGCAGTGCGATGGCGCGGTTTAGGCTTGCGCGCCACACTCAATCCTCATTCGCCTTGAAACGCCCGAGTCCCTTCAAGATGAACGGCGCGACCAGCGCAATCAGCGCGACAACTAACAACGTCGCGGAGATCGGAGATTGTAGCAGCGTCATGGGATCACCGAGGCTGATCGCCAACGCGCGGCGTAGCTGGCTCTCGGCGATCGGGCCCAGGATCAGGCCGACGACAACCGGCGCGATGGGAAAGTCGAAGCGCCGCATCAGGAAGCCGAGCACGCCGAAACCGGCTAACATCGACAACTCCACCACCGACGGCTTGGCCGCGATCGTTCCCATCGTCGCGAACACGAGGATGCCGGCGTAGAGCCAGGGCGTCGGAATCTTCAGGAGCCGCACCCACAGGCCGACCAGCGGCAGGTTCAAGACCAGCAGCATCGTGTTGGCGATGAACAGGCTCGCGATCAGGCCCCAGACGAGATCGGGGCGTTCGGCGAACAGCAGCGGTCCCGGGTTGAGGCCGTATTGCTGGAAGCCCGCGAGCATCATCGCCGCGGTTGCGGAGGTTGGTAGTCCCAGCGTCAACAGCGGCACCAAGGTGCCGGCGGCGGACGCATTGTTGGCAGCCTCGGGTCCGGCAACGCCTTCGATCGCCCCCTTGCCGAACTCGTCGGGATATTTCGTCAGCCGCCGCTCGGTTGAATAGGACAGGAAGGTCGGAATCTCCGCGCCACCGGCGGGCAGCGCGCCGATCGGGAAGCCGAATAGCGTGCCGCGCAGCCACGGCTTCCAAGAGCGCTTCCAGTCCTCGCGCGTCATCCATAGCGAGCCTTTGACCGCCTCGATCTTCTCCTCGGTGTGATGCCGGCGCGAGGCGACGTAGAGCGCCTCGCCGACCGCGAACAGGCCGACCGCGAGCGTCGTCACCTCGACACCGTCCAGCAGCTCCGGCACGCCGAAGGCGAGCCGCGCCTGTCCCGTCAGCTTGTCGATGCCGACGAGGCCGAGTACCAACCCGATGAACAGGCTGGTGAGGCCGCGGATCGGCGAGTCGCCGAACGTCGCGGACACCGTGATGAAGGCGACGCACATCAGCGCGAAGTAATCCTCGGGGCCGAAGCGCACCGCAATGTCGACGAGATAAGGCGAGAGAAATGCGAGGCCGATGGTGGCGATGGTGCCGGCCACGAAGGAGCCGATCGCCGAGGTCGCCAGCGCCGGGCCGCCGCGGCCGGCCTTGGCCATCTTGTTGCCTTCGAGCGCGGTGGCCATCGAGGCGCTCTCGCCGGGGGTGTTGATCAGGATCGCGGTGGTCGAGCCGCCATACATGCCGCCATAATAGATGCCGGCGAACATGATCAGCGAGCCGCCGGGATCGAGCTTGTAGGTGACCGGCAGCAGCAGCGCGACGGTCAGCGCCGGACCGATGCCCGGCAGCACGCCGACGGCGGTGCCGAGGAACACGCCGATCAGCGCATAGAGCAGGTTCATCGGCTGGGCGGCGATCGCCATCCCATGCGCGAGCGCGGCGAAGGTGTCCATCAGAGCAGTCTTTCGAGCGGACCGGCGGGCAGGCTCAGGGTGAGGAGACGGTCGAAGGCCATGTAGATCAAGGTCGTCAGCACCGCGCCGATGACGAGGTCGGTTGCGAAGGCACGGCGGCCGAACGCGGCCGAGGTCGTCACGAACAGCGCCGTCGTCGCCAGGATGAAGCCGCCGCCGAAGCCGATGATGGCGATGAGAAGCGCGAGGCCGACCAGGATCAGCAGCACCGCCACGGGATCCGCGCTCTCGCGCGGCGGCAGGTTGCCCCTGAGCGCATCGATCAGATTGGCGAGCGCGAGGATGCCGAGCCCGACGGCGATCACCACCGGCATGACCTGCGGGCCCATGCCGTACATCGTGGTCGCCGGGATCTGGTTGGCGTCGTAGACCAGCACCAGCGCGACCGCGGCCAGTAGCGCCGCAATGACGACGCCGGCCTTGTCGATGCCTCGCGCGGGCGCCTCTCTTGCGGCGCTGTCCGTCATGACTTGACGAGGCCGACCGACTTCAGCACGTCGGTGACGCGGACGTTCTCCTTCTTCAGGAAGTCGGCGAAGGCATCGCCGGCGAGATAGGCGTCGTCCCAGCCCTTCTGCTTCAGGATGTCCTTCCACGCATCCGACTTGACCATCTTCTCGACGGCGTCGGCGAGCGTCTTCTTCTGCTCCGGCGTGATGCCGGGTGCGGCGACCACCGAGCGCCAATTGGCGAGCACGAGGTCGATGCCCTGCTCCTTGAAGGTCGGGATGTCGACGCCGGGAATGCGGTTCTCCGAGGACACGCCGATCGCGCGCAGCTTGCCGCTCTTGATCTGCCCGTCATATTCGGACAGGCCCGAGATGCCGGCCGTGACCTTGCCGCCGAGGATGGCCGCGAGCGACTCGCCGCCGCCGGAGAACGGGATGTAGTTGACCTTCTTGGCATCGGCTCCGACGGTGCCGGCGAACAGCGCCGCCATCACGTGATCGACGCCGCCGGCCGAGCCGCCGGCGAAAGTCACCTTGGCGATGTCGGCCTTCAGTGCCGCGGCCAGATCCTGCGCGGTCTTGATCGGCGAGCTCGCGGGCACGACGATGACCTGGATCTCCTCGGTCAGGCGCGCGATCGGCGTCACCTGCTCCAGGGTCACCGGCGACTTGTTCATGGCGAGCGCGCCGACCATCACGAAGCCGTTGACCATCAGCTGGTTGCCGTCGCCCTTGGCGCCGTTGACGAACTGCGCGATGCCCACGGTGCCGCCCGCGCCCGCGACGTTGGTGACCTGGACGCTGCGCGCCACGCCCGAGGCGACGAACGCCTGCTGCATCGCCCGCGCGGTCTGGTCCCAGCCGCCGCCCGGCGCGGCCGGCGCCATCACCTTGAGCTCCATCTGCTGAGCCGAAACCGGAGCACCGGCCAGCGCCGTCAGCGCGACGACCGCGCCGAACAGGCGCGCACAAAACGATGTCAAAACACCCTCCACGGCCGCCCGGGCGGCTCCCGTTTCTTCTTGCGCTTGAACAAGCGAGCATGCGCCGCGAACGGCTGGAGCGGTTCCCGGATTCTCAAGACGCGCCAAAAGCCTACAGCCGCAGAGGGGCCGTTCAAGACGCCGGGCTGCGACAGGATAGCGCACCCATCTGCGCGCGTTCCGTCTGGCGTGAGCTGCCGAGCGGCCTAGCCGCAGGTCCAGACCATGCCGACAGGGGTCCGCGTCCAGCACGGGCCGAAGCTGCCGCCATTGTAATGGCCGCGATAAAAGCCGGGCTGGCCGAAATAGTGCCACTCGCCATTGTACAGCATGTATTTCGGCGTACCGTCGATGTACCAGTGGCGGCGGCTGCCGCGCGGCGGCCCGTTGCGCATCGCTTCCTTGTCCGCATAGAGCGGCAGGCTGTTGTTCGGCGGCTGCTTGTAGCCGGGCAGGAAGCCATAGCCCTGCCAGCTCCGCGCCTTGCGCTTGTGCGAGGGCGCCGCGAGCGCGATCGCGGGCACCAGCAGCAGGAGCGTCACGATCGAAATGATGAAGCGATGCGGCATGGCAGTGACCAGGCTGACGGAACGATTCTCATCTTGCGCGCGGTTGTGCGGCACGGCAATGGCCGTTGCGTCACGACATGTTTCAGTGATGACGCCGATGCACGCGACGCGGCGGAGGCGACGGCGGCGCATAGAACGGATTGAGGTCGCACATCGCTGACCGGCCCGATGCGGTCGCACGACATTGCGGCAGCGAGGTATAGCTGCAGTCGATCCACTCGCCGCCGCCAAACCGGCCGCCTTCATAGACCTTCATGCACACGGGATAGCGCGGATCATAGGCCTGGGCGTGAGCTGGTCCTGTTATCACAGAGCCCGCCGTCAAAGCGAGCACGAGGGCGCTCCAGGTCAGAACACGCATGCAGGACCTCCGGTCTTGATCTCGCCGGCCCCAAGCCGATTCCCGAGACCTTGATTGCACCTGCTCTGTATCGCCGCGGCCGGGCGGTCGCAATGACGCCATTACAACACGTCGCCCTGCTCTCCGCCGCGGAAACCCATCGCCAGCACGTAGCGCTCCGACGAATCCTGCCGGCTTGCCGCCGGCTTGACGTGGCGGACGGTGGCGTAATCGCGCTTGAGCTGGGCCAGCAGTTCGGCATCGGCGCCGCTCTGGAACGTCTTGGCGAGGAAGCTGCCGCCGGGCTTCAGCACCTCGCCGGCGAAATGCGCGGCGAGTTCCACAAGGCCGACGATGCGCAGTTGGTCGGTCTTGCGATGGCCGGTGGTATTGGCAGCCATGTCGGACATGACCACGTCGGCACGGCCGCCGATCATCGCGCGCAGCTTCTCCGGGGCATCCTCGGCGTGGAAATCGAGCTGGGTGAACGTGACCCCCGGGATCTCGCCCATCTCCAGGAGGTCGATCGCGATCACCTTGCCCTTGCCCGCCTCGGCACCGACCCGGCGCGCCGCGATCTGGCTCCAGCCGCCAGGTGCGGCGCCGAGATCGACCACGGTCATGCCGGGCTTGAGCATGTGATATTTGTCGTCGATCTCGAGCAGCTTGTAGGTCGCGCGCGAGCGATAGCCGTCGCGCTTGGCCTGCGCCACATAGGGATCGTTCAGCTGGCGCTCCAGCCAGAGTTTCGAGGACAGCTTGCGCTTGCCCCCGGTCTTGACCTGCACATGCATGCGGCCGGTGGTGTCTTTTGCCATGTCGGTCTCTGTCTGGCGACGTTTCAGTCAACTCGTGCGGCGACGGGCGTTCACCTCTCCCGAAGGGAGAGGTCGGATTGCATCGCCAGATGCAATCCGGGTGAGGGGTCGTGGTCCATCAAGACGCCTGCAGCCCCTCACCCGGCGCTGCGCGCCGACCTCTCCCCGACGGGGAGAGGTGAACCGAGAGCGTGGCGACCATTGCGGCCACTTGAGGAGATGCGCGTTATGCCGTTCGCAGCGCGCCGTCCTCGCGCATCATCTCGACCAGCATGCCTTCGCGCAGGCCCCTATCCGCGACGCGCAAGCGCGGCAGCGGGAAGGACTGGCGGATGGCGTCGAGGATGGCGCAGCCGGCCAGCACGAGATCGGCCCGATCGATGCTGATGCAGTTGTTCTCGGCGCGCTCCTGGTAGCTCATCGCCAGCAGCTTGCCGATCGTCGCCGTGATGTCGGCATCATTGATCCAGATGCCGTCGACGCGACGGCGATCGTAGCGCGCGAGATTGAGGTGAATGCCCGCGAGCGTCGTCACCGTGCCAGACGTGCCGAGCAGATGCATATCGGCAAGATCACCGCCGTTCTCGGCCGCGAACGGCCCGACATGCTCGGCCACGGCCTCGACCATGGCGGCATAGATCTCCGGCGTGACGTCACGGCCGCCGAAGCGCTCGGCCAGGGTCACGACCCCGAGCGGGATCGACATCCAGGCCTTGATGCGCGGTTCCGCATTGCGGTCAGAGGGATCACGCTCGATCCGGACCAGCTCGCTGGAGCCGCCGCCGATGTCGAACAGGATCGCCCCGCGACCGCCAGAGTCGAGCAGCGGCGCGCAGCCCTTCACGGCGAGCGCCGCCTCGGTCTCGCGGTCGATGACTTCGAGCTCGATGCCGGTCTCGGCCGCCACCCGGGTCCGGAACCCCTCGGCATTGGCCGCCGCACGGCAGGCCTCGGTCGCGATCAGGCGCAGACGCCTGGCCTTCTTCGACTGGATCTTGTCCCGGCAGATGGAGAGCGCCGCGATGGCCCGATCCATCGCCGCATCGCTGATGCAGCCGGTGGTCGAGATGCCCTCGCCCAGCCGGACAATGCGCGAGAAGGAGTCGACCACGCGGAAACTGTCGCCCGAGGGACAGGCGATCAGAAGCCGGCAATTGTTGGTTCCGAGGTCCAGCGCCGCATACACGCTGCTGCCATGGCTGGCGCAGGCCGGTGTCGCGACGTCCAGACCCGGGTGCAAGCCGGGCTCCAGGTTCCCGCGCGGCGTCGGACTCTCCCGCAGCCGCGTGTCATTGATCATTCAAATGTCTTTCCGCTGGCCGAACCGGCCCAGATGGAAGTTCTCTTTCATGAGACATTATCAGTGGATAGGCCCGGCGCAACAGCCCCTCCGTCAGGCGTGATGCACCATTCCTAATCAACCGTTGTCCGGCCGCGGGCGCTGCACTATCTGGGAACAGCCCGCATTTGCGCTCCATCCAGCTCCGCAGGTCACTATCCATGCAAGATCACACCGCTCCGGCCACCCTCGAAAACGCGATTGCGCTGCAGAAATTCGGCGTCGGGCAGCCGGTCCGGCGCAAGGAGGACGACACGCTGGTGCGCGGCCACGGCAAATATACCGACGATTTCAACCTGCCGGGACAGGCGCATGCCTGGATCGTCCGCTCCAGCCACGCCCATGGCATCATCAAGGGCATCGACACGTCGGCTGCCAAGGCGATGCCGGGCGTGCTCGGCGTGTGGACCGGAGCGGACCTCGCCGCGGCCAATTATGGCCCGTTCACCTGCGGCCTGCCCATGAAGAGCCGGGACGGCTCGCCGCTGCTGCAGACCAACCGTCCGGCGCTGGTCACCGACAAGGTGCGCTTCGTCGGCGACCCCGTCGCCTTCGTCGTGGCGGAGACCGCGGCGCAGGCCCGTGACGCCGCCGAGGCGGTCGAGGTCGATATCGAGCCCCTGCCCGCGGTCACCAATGCCGAGGAAGCCACCAAGCCCGGCGCGCCGCAGCTCTACGAGCACATCCCGAACAACGTCGCGCTCGATTACCATTATGGCGACACCGCCAAGATCGACGAGGCCTTCGCAAAGGCCGCGCATGTGACCAAGCTCAACATCGTCAACACCCGCGTCGCCGTGGTGTCGATGGAGCCGCGCGTCGCGCTCGCCGCGTTCGACGGCAAGTCCGAGCGCTTCACCCTGCAGGTGCCGACCCAGGGCGTGTCCGGCAACAAGGCGACGCTCGCCAAGATTCTCAACGTTGCGCCGGAGAAGGTCCGCATCGTCACCACCAATGTCGGTGGCTCCTTCGGGATGAAGAACGTCTCCTATCCAGAGTACATTTGCATCCTGCACGCCGCCAAGCAGCTCGGGCGTCCGGTGAAGTGGCGCGACGAGCGCACCACCGCCTTCCTGTCGGACAGCCAGGGCCGCGACCAGATCATTCATGGCGAGCTCGCGCTCGATGCCGACGGCAAGTTCCTCGCGGTTCGTCTCTCCGGCTATGGCAATCTCGGCGCCTACATCATGGGTGTTGCGCCGCTGCCGCTGTCGCTCAACACCGGCAAGAACCTCGCCAGCGTCTACAAGACGCCGCTGCTCGGCGTCGACATCAAGACGGTGCTGACAAACGTGACGCTGATGGGCGCCTATCGTGGCGCCGGCCGGCCCGAGGCCAACTACTTCATGGAGCGGCTGATCGACACCGCCGCGCGCGAAATGGGCATCGATCGCCTCACCATCCGCAAGCGCAACTTCATCAAGCCGAGCCAGATGCCGTTCCCGGCGGCTTCGGGGGTCACCTATGACTCCGGCGACTTCGCCGCCGTGTTCGAGAAGGCGTTGCAGGCCTCCGACTACGCGGGCTTCGCCAAGCGCAAGCGCGAGAGCCGCAAGGCCGGCAAGCTGCGCGGCATCGCCGTCGGCTCCTATCTCGAGGTGACCGCCCCGCCCTCCGGTGAGCTCGGCAAGATCACCTTCGACGCCGATGGCGGCGTGACGCTGACCACCGGCACGCTCGATTACGGCCAGGGCCATGCGACACCGTTCTCGCAGGTACTGTCGGAGCAGCTCGGAGTGCCCTTCGAAAAGATCCGGCTGGAGCAGAGCGACTCCGATCTCGTCCGCTTCGGCAACGGCACTGGCGGCTCGCGTTCGATCACCGCGACGGGACAGGCGATCGTCGAGTCCTCGCAGCTCGTGATCGCCAAGGGCAAGCAGGCGGCGGCGCATCTGCTGGAAGCGTCTGAAGCAGACATCGAGTTCGCTGGCGGCCAGTTCACTATCGCCGGCACCGACCGCAGCATCGACATCATGGAGCTGGCTCGGCGGATGCGCGAGGGCAAGATGCCTGAGGGCGTGCCGGCCTCGCTCGACGTCGACCACAATTCGACGGCGACGGAGTCGACGTTCCCGAACGGCTGCCATGTCTGCGAGGTCGAGATCGAGCCGGACACGGGCGTGGCGCACATCGTCGGCTACACCGCGATCAACGATTTCGGCACCGTGATCAACCCGATGATCGTCGCCGGCCAGCTGCATGGCGGCGTCGCCCAAGGCATCGGCCAGGCGATGATGGAGCACCTGCGCTACGACGAGAGCGGCCAGCCGATCACGGGCTCGCTGATGGACTACGCGCTGCCGCGCGCCTCCGACGTGCCGATGATGACGGTCGACAATCATCCGGTCCCGGCGAAGAGCAATCCCTTGGGCACCAAGGGCTGCGGCGAAGCGGGTTGTGCCGGGTCGATGGCGAGCGTGATAAATGCAGTGATCGATGCCCTCTCGGACTACGGCGTGAAGCATCTGGACATGCCGCTGACCGCGGAAAAGATCTGGCGCGCGATCCAGGACGGCAAGGCGAAGACGGCGGCGTGAGGCGCTCGTCCTGTCGGTTTGGTGAACCTTCACCCCTCACCCTGAGGAGCCCGCCGAAGGCGGGCGTCTCGAAGGGCGAGGCCCGGATCAGGCCTCATGGTTCGAGACGCGCCTTCGGCGCTCCTCACCATGAGGGGTGAGAGCGTTGCCCGATTTCGAGCGCTTCGCCTTTCTCAGAAAACTCTTACCTCACCCGCTAAGCCGCCGCCTGCGCGCGCGGCTGATAGATCGCGACATGGTGGCAGTGCGCCAGCGGGCGGCTGCCGTTCGCGACCACCAGGGCATCGATCTCGACGAAGCGGTGGCCCTTCTTCTCGTAGTTGGCGACCACCCGGCCCCGCGCCGTGATCTCGTCGGCTTCGGCGATCAGCGACAGCAATTGCATCCGGCTGCCGACGTGAATCCACGGGCCGAGCAGGACGTTGTCGACCAGGAGCCGGTTCATCACCCGCTGCAGCATGCCGGGATGGCCGAGCCGCTCGTTCGCATAGATCGGATCGCGCTCGCGGATTTCCTCGAGATACATCGTCGCCGCTGGCCCCGGCCAGGCGCGCGGCGCCGTGCCGAGCCAGCTGCCGACTTCGAATGAGTCTGCGCCGATGGGCGGTCGCACGTCTGCGGGTGGAACATCACGATAGTCCCCCAGCACGATATCCGGCGTCTCCGCCGGCAGCGATGCGGAACCGGTGGCGCAGAGCTGGCCCCGGCTCGTCACCTCCATCGCCAAGCCGCCAGCCATCTCGCTCGCCCTGACCTCCGCGATCTCCCCATCATAGACCGGCTTGATGAACCGCGCCTCGATCAGCCCGCGCTCCAGGAACGCCCGCCCCCAGCGCGCGACAGGCTGGTGCAGCATGTAGGCCAGCACCTCGACGCCCGGCACCAGGCCGCCGGTGAAACCGAAGCGGCGGGCGACGCTGTCGTCGTGCATCTTGTTCTCGGACTGCTTGGCCGTGTTGAACGCCTCGACCGCATAAGACGCAATTTCACCGGACATCCTTGCCTCCCTTTGACGCTTTTCGGCGATGGTAACGGCCGGAAAGCCCCTGGCAAGCTCAGCCTTTGGCTCGCAATTCCCGGCGCGATGGAGTACCAACCGGCCATCCCGAATGAAGGCCCGATGACGCTCCAAACCGCCCCGATCACCATCTATGTCGATGCCGACGCCTGCCCGGTGAAGGACGAGATCTACCGCGTCGCGATCCGTCACGGGCTGCCGGTGGTCGTCGTCGCCGGCGGCTTCATTCGCGTGCCGGACGATCCCCTGATCACGCGCATCGCGGCCGGCAGCGGCATGGATGCCGCGGACGACTGGATCGCCGAGCGCACCACCGCCGACGACATCGTCATCACCTCCGACATTCCGCTGGCGAGCCGCTGCGTCAAGGCCGGCAGCGCCGTGATCGCGCCGAACGGCAAGCCGTTCACGGAGGAGTCGATCGGCATGACCTTGGCTGTGCGCAACCTGATGACTGATTTGCGCTCGTCCGGCGAGGTCACCGGCGGCCCGCGCTCGTTCACGCCGCGCGACCGCTCGACCTTCCTTTCCACCCTCGACACCACGATCCGCCGCGTGCAGCGCCAACGCGCCGCGCGGGTCCAGCAACAGAGCTAAGCGACATGGCGCCGCCACTCATCCAGTTGAAAGACATCCGCCTGACCTTCGGCGGCACCGCGCTGCTGCAAGGCGTGGAGCTCTCGGTCTCGCCCGGCGAGCGCGTCTGCCTGATCGGCCGCAACGGCTCGGGCAAGTCGACGCTGCTCAAGATCGCCGCCGGCCTCGTCGATTGCGACAGCGGCACACGCTTCGTGCAGCCCGGCGCCACAGTGCGCTATCTGCCGCAGGAGCCCGATTTCTCAGGCCATGCGACGACGCTGTCCTATGTCGAGGCGGGGCTCGGACCGGGCGACGATCACTATCAGGCGCGCTATCTCGTCGAGCAGCTCGGACTATCAGGCGAGGAAGATCCCGCGCATGTCTCCGGTGGCGAGGCGCGCCGTGCGGCGTTGGCGCGCGTGCTCGCGCCCAATCCCGACATCCTGCTGCTGGACGAGCCGACCAACCATCTCGACCTCACCACCATCGAATGGCTGGAAAACGAGCTCGACGGCCGCCGCTGCGCGCTGGTGCTGATCAGCCATGACCGCCGCTTCCTGACCAATCTGTCGCGCGCCACCGCTTGGCTCGACCGCGGCCAGATCAAGCAGATCGACCGCGGCTTCGCCGGCTTCGAGGCGTGGCGCGACGAGGTGCTGGACGAGGAGGAGCGCGAGCAGCACAAGCTCGACCGCAAGATCGTCAATGAAGAACACTGGCTGCGCCACGGCGTCTCCGGCCGGCGCAAGCGCAACGTCAAGCGGCTCGCCAATCTGCATGCGCTGCGCCAGCAGCGCCGCGACTATCGCGGCACGGCGGGCAGTGCCAATCTCGCCGCCGCCGAAGCCGACAAGTCCGGCAAGCTGGTGATCGAGGCCAAGGGCGCGACGAAGAGTTACGGCGATCGCAAGATCGTCGACAATTTCTCCATCCGCATCCAGCGCGGCGATCGCATCGGCATCGTCGGCCCGAACGGCGCCGGCAAGACCACGCTGGTCAATCTGCTCACCGGCGGCAGCGAGCCTGACAGCGGCAGCATCCGCCTCGGCGTCAATCTGGAGACGGCGACACTCGACCAGCATCGCGAAAGCCTCGATCCCCGCACGACGCTCGCGGAGGCGCTGACCGGCGGCCGCGGCGACCACGTCATGGTGGCCGGCAAGCCGAAGCATGTCGTCGGCTACATGGAAGACTTTCTGTTCTCGCGTGAGCAGATGCGCACGCCGCTCGAAGTGCTCTCCGGTGGCGAGCGTGGCCGGCTGATGCTGGCGCGTGCACTGGCCAAACCGTCGAACCTGCTGGTGCTGGACGAGCCGACCAACGATCTCGACCTGGAGACGCTGGATGTGCTCGAGGACATGCTCGGCGACTACGAGGGGACGGTCATCCTGATCAGCCATGACCGCGACTTTCTCGATCGCGTCGTCACCTCGGTGATCGTGCCGGAGGGCAACGGCAAATGGCAGGAATATGCCGGCGGCTACAGCGACATGCTGGTCCAGCGCGGCGCCGATCTGAAGCGCGAGCATGCGAAATCGGCTGAGGAGAAGAAAGAGACGAAGCCGGCCGCCGCCGCGCCCACGAGCGCGCCAAAGCGCAAGCTCTCCTTCAATGAGAAGCACGCGCTCGAGACGCTGCCGAAGACGATTGCCAAGCTGCAAGCCGAGATCGCCAAGCAGCAGGCGGTGCTCGCCGATCCCGCACTCTACTCGAAAGATCGCAAGAAATTCGACGCCGCCTCCCTCGCCATCGCCACCGCGCAAGCCGAGCTCACCGCCGCCGAAGACCGCTGGCTGGAGCTGGAAGTGCTGCGCGAGGAGATCGAGGGTGGATGACACCGCCGTAGGGTGGGCAAAGGCGCGCACGCGCCGTGCCCACCGAATCCTTCCGCAACAGAAGACGGTGGGCACGCTTCGCTTTGCCCACCCTACTCTCTTTCTCCGTCATTGCGAGCGGAGCGAAGCAATCCAGGGCTGCAGCCGGGACTCTGGATTGCTTCGTCGCTTCGTTCCTCGCAATGACGACAACATGGAGCTAACGACATGACCACCCCGCTCGCCGCCAAGATCGCCCGGGAGTACGGCACGCCCTGCGCCGTCATCGACATGGACAAGGTGGAGCGCAACATTGCGCGCATCCAGGCGCAATGCGATGCCGTCGGCGTCGCCAACCGGCCGCACATCAAGACGCACAAGAGCCCGGTGCTGGCCAAGCTGCAGATCGAGGCCGGCGCTGATGGCATCACCTGCCAGAAGATCGGCGAGGCCGAGATCATGGCGGACGCCGGCATCACCAACATCCTGATCAGCTACAATCTGATCGGCGAGGAGAAGATGGCGCGTCTCGCGGCCCTGCAGGCGAAAGCTGACATGACCGTCGCCGCCGACAACGCGACCGTCATCGCCGGCCTGCCGCAGGCGGCGAAACAGTCCGGCCGCACGCTGTCGGTCGTGGTCGAATGCGATACGGGGCGCAAGCGCGCCGGCGTCGAGACGCCGGCCGAGGCGATCCAGCTGGCGCGGCAGATCAAGGCGAGCGAGGGCCTGCGCTTCGCCGGCTTCATGATGTATCCGACCGAGACCGGCTGGGACGACGCGCAGCGCTTCTATGACGAGGCGCTGGCCGGCGTGCGGGCCGAAGATCTGGAGGCAACGATCGTCTCGACCGGCGGTTCGCCGAACCTGAAGAATCTCGGCAAGCTCAAGGGCGCGACCGAGCATCGCCCGGGCACCTACATCTACAACGACCGTATGCAGGTCGCCGCCGGCGTGGCCACGTGGGACGACTGCGCGCTGCAGATCTACTCCACCGTCGTCAGCCGCGCCGCGCCCGAGCGCGGCATCCTCGATGCCGGCTCCAAGACCTTGACCACCGACACCGGCGGACTCGACGGCCACGGCCTGATCCTGGAGCACCCGGAAGCCAAGATCGCCCGCTTCGCCGAGGAGCACGGCTTTCTCGACCTCTCCCGCAGCAACACCCGCCCCAATGTCGGCGACGTCGTCCGCATCATCCCCAATCACGTCTGCGTCGTCGTCAACATGATGGACGAGGTCGTGATGGTCCGTGGCGACGAGATCGTGGGCACGCTGCCGGTCGCGGCGCGCGGCAAGCTGCGGTAAGCGACCGCTCTCTCCAGCCTGTCATCCCGGGGCAGCCGCGCCAGCGGCTGAGCGCGGAATCCATACGCACCATCGTGGTTATGGATTCCGGGCTCGCCCTCCGGGCGCCCCGGAATGACGACGGTGCTTGTGGCGGCACCTGAGTAAATAACGATGATCTGTAGGGTGGGCAAAGAGGCGACGCGGCAAGGCCGCGGCGCATCGTGCCCACCGTGGTCTCGGTTGACGCTGATGGTGGGCACGCTGCGCTTTGCCCACCCTACGATTTGAGCCACTTCAACGCGCCCTTCCCTGCCGCCACGCCGGTCGCGAACGAAGCCTGCAGCAGATAGCCGCCGGTCGGCGCCTCCCAGTCGAGCATCTCTCCCGCGGCGAAAACGCCGGGCAGTCGGCGCAGCATGAAATTGGCGTCGAGCTCATCACGCGCGATGCCGCCAGCGCTCGAGATGGCGCGGGTGAGGCCGGCGGTGCCTGTCAGCTCGATTGGGACCGCGTTGATCAGCGCCGCAAGGCGATCCGGCGACAGCGACGACAGAGACAGGCCTTGTATCTTTGCCGCCTCCTGCAGCAGACCGATCGCGATCGGCGACAATTGCAGTGCCTTGCGCAGCATGTTCGAGAACGACTGCTTGCCGCGCGGAGCCGAGAGCTTCTTGATCAGATCAGCGACGTCGACATCGGGCCGCAGCGCGACGTGCAGCGTCGCCTCGCCATGAACGGCGATCGCTTCGCGCAACTCGGCCGACAGCGCGTAGACGGCGCCCCCCTCAAGGCCGGTGCGCGTGATCACGGCTTCACCCCGCACGCTGCGCTCGCCGAACGACAGCGCGATGCCCTTCAGCGGCTGGCCCTCGAAGCGGTCGCGAAAGATGTCGGACCAGCCGACGGTGAAGCCGCAATTGGCTGGCCGCAGCGGCGCGATCGCAATGCCCTTGGCCGCTAGGATGGGCACCCAGCCGCCGTCTGAACCGAGGCGTGGCCAGCTCGCGCCGCCGAGGGCGAGCACGGCCGCATCGGCTGCAATGGTGTGCGGACCGTTTGGCGTGTCAAAGATAAGATGTCCTCGATCGTCCCAGCCGGTCCAGCGATGGCGCAGCTCGATGCGTACGCCCTGGACGTCGAGCCGGCGCAGCCAGGCGCGGAGCAGCGGCGAGGCTTTCATCGCAACCGGAAACACGCGGCCCGAGGAGCCGACGAAAGTCGGCTCGCCGAGCGCCTCGCACCAGTCGCGAAGTTGTTGCGGCGAAAACGCTCGAATGGCCGGCGCAAGCCATGGCGCGGCTTCGCGATAACGCGACAGGAATGCGGTCAGCTCTTCGCTATGGGTGAGATTGAGGCCGCCTCGCCCCGCCATCAGAAACTTGCGCGCCACCGACGGCATCGCGTCGTAGACGGTGACGCGGGCTCCGCCCTCAGCCAGCACCTCGGCGGCCATCAGCCCGGCCGGGCCGGCTCCGATGATGGCGATTTGCTTCGAAGATGACATGTCGCCAGTTTAGGCCGCGCCCATCTCAATGCAAAAGGTCGTCATGCCCGGGCTTGACCCGGGCATCCACGTCTGTCCAAGCGTTCTGTGCAAAGGCGATGGATGGCCGGGTCAAGCCCGGCCATGACGGCGGAGTGTGGGATGCCGGCTGTGCTTTACAGCTTGATCCCTAAGCGCGCCGCAGCTTGGCCGACATACTTCTGCGTCTGCTCGAACGCGCCCTGCAGCGCCCGCGCCTTCGACATGTCGCTGATCTCTTGGAAATGCGCGGCGACCGCATCCGGCGTCCATTCCTCCGGCGGCAAATTGATGCCCTCGCTCTCCAGGATCTTGATCACCGCGAACGAGCCGGCGCCGGCGCCCATGATCGTGCGGGTCGGGGCGTCCTCACTCAGGAGATACTCCACCGCCGGCGTGATCGATTCCGGCTTCATCAGCTGCAGCGCCTGCGGCGGCAGCAGTTCCTCGGTCATGCGGGTGGCCGCCGTCGGCGAGATGATGTTGACGCGGACGTTGGTCTTGCGGCCCTCCTCCGCCAGCACGTTCATCAGGCCGACCATGCCCGTCTTCGCCGCACCGTAATTGGCCTGGCCGAAATTGCCGAACAGGCCGGATGACGACGTCGTCAGCACGATGCGGCCGTAGTTGCTCTCGCGCATGCCGTTCCACACCGCCTTGCAGCAGTAGAAGCTGCCGACCAGATGCACGTCGAGCACCTTGGCGAAATCGGCCACTTCCATCTTGCCGAACGACTTGTCTCGGAGAATGCCGGCATTGGCGCACATGATGTCGACGCTGCCCCATTCCTTGGTGGCGCGCTCGACCATCGCGGTGACCTGCTCGAAATTCGAGACGTCCGCGCCGTCGGCCATGGCGGTGCCGCCGGCTTTGCGGATCTCCTCGACCACGGTCTCCGCCGCGGTCATCGAGCCGCCGGTGCCGTCACGCGCGCCGCCGAAATCATTGACCACGACCTTGGCGCCGCGGCTCGCCAGCCCCAGCGCGTGCGCGCGTCCGAGCCCATTGCCTGCGCCGGTGACGATGGCGACACGTCCGTCGAATCTGATTGCCATGATCCTGTTCCCTATCATTTGGGTCGTCATGCCCGGGCTCGCCCCGCCTGCGGGGCCGAAGCCCCTTCGGCGCGGCGAAGGCCCGGGCATCCATCCACTTCGAAAGACTGTCGGTCTGGATGGATCGCCGGGTCAAGCCCGGCGACGACGAGAAGTGGGGTGTGACGAAAATTGTTAGCTCAGATAGATGAGACCGATCCAGTCGGCGACCAGGGCGGGCTTGTCCTCGCCCTCGATCTCGACTGTGACGTTGGTGCGCGACTGCAACTCCCCAGGCTTGCGCAGCGTGGCTTCAGACAGAACGAAGCGGCCGCGCACGCGCTTGCCTGATTTGACCGGCGAGATGAAGCGCAGCTTGTCGAAGCCGTAATTGACGCCCATCGCCGTGCCCTCGATCGCCGGCATGACCTCGTAGGACATGACCGACAGCAGCGACATCGTGAGGAAGCCATGCGCGATGGTGGTGCCGAACGGCGTCGCCTTGGCCGCTTCCGGATCGACATGGATGAACTGATGATCCTCGATCACGTCGGCATAGGTATCGATGCGCTGCTGATCAAGCACGTGCCATGACGACACGCCGATCTCCTGGCCGACCATGGCCTGATAGCTTTGAAGCGAAATGGGCGGCTTCTTCCAGATCTTGTTCATGCGTTCCCTACACCTCGTGCCCGGACGGTCGTGTCTTCAGCTCCGGGAAGTCCTCTTCCTTGAATTCCGTGCCGCGCAGATGGTCCGTGCGATTGTCCTCGTGCTCCAGCCGGCGCAGCTGCACGCGGCGGATCTTGCCGGAGATCGTCTTCGGCAGCTCGCTGACCAGCTCAAGCCGGCGAATCCGCTTGAACGGCGCGAGCCGCGCCTGCAGGTGCTCGAAGATCGACAGCGCCGTCGCACGCGAGCGCTCCGCCCCTGACGTCAGCAGCACATAGGCCTTGGGGATCGCAAGCCGGATCGGATCCGGGCTCGGCACCACCGCGGCCTCGGCGACCGCCTCGTGCTCCAGCAGTACGCTCTCGAGCTCGAACGGCGAGATGCGGTAGTCGGAGGATTTGAATACGTCGTCGGAGCGGCCGACGAAGGTGAGATAGCCCTCCTCATCCCGGAACACGACGTCACCGGTGCGATAGCGCGTGCCGTCGGCACCCGTGAGCTTGCCGTCATCGCCCTGATAGCCCTGCATCAGACCGGCCGGCCGCTCACCCGTGAGCGCCAAGGTGATCTCGCCCTCGCTCGCGAGGTTGCCGTCGATGTCGGCGACCTCGACGCGATAGCCCGGCAGCGGGCGACCCATCGAGCCGATCTTCAGCTTCTGACCCGGCGAATTGCCGCAGATCGCTGCGGTCTCGGTCTGGCCGTAGCCGTCGCGGATGGTGAGACCCCACGCGGCGCGCACCTGGTCGATCACTTCCGGATTGAGCGGCTCGCCGGCGCCGCAGGCCTCGCGCAAGGACACCTTGAAGTCGGCGAGATGCTCCTGGATGAACAGCCGCCACACGGTCGGTGGCGCGCACAGCGTGGTCACGCCGCAGCGTTTGATGATCGCCAGCAGCCCCTTGGCATCGAAGCGCGGCTGATTGACAACGAACACGGTGGCACCCGCATTCCACGGCGAGAAGAAACAGCTCCAGGCGTGCTTGGCCCAGCCCGGCGAGGAGATGTTCAGATGCACGTCGCCCGGCTGCAGGCCGAGCCAGTACATCGTCGAGAGATGGCCGACCGGATAGCTGCGATGGCTGTGCCGCACCAGCTTCGGCTTGGCCGTCGTGCCCGATGTGAAATACAGCAGCATCGGATCATCCGGCTGCGTCGGACCATCCGGCGTGAATGCCTCAGCGGCCTCGGCCGCCTTTTCGAACGGCAGCCAATCGGATGATGTCGTCGTCCCCACGACGATGCGGACGAGATCATCCGCACCGACATCGGCAAACTTTGCGACCTGATCCTGCGCCGCGACGACCGCCTTCGCGCGGCCACGCTCCAGGCGATCGCGCAACTCATCGGTCGTCAGCAGCGTGGTCGCGGGGATCACGACTACGCCGAGCTTCATCGCCGCCAGCATCGTCTCCCACAGCGGCACGACATTGCCGAGCAAGAGCAGCAGATGATCGCCGCGCTTGAGCCCCTGCGCGCGCAAAAAATTTGCGACTTGATTAGAACGCCGCGACAGCGCCGTAAAGGACAGTTTCGTCTGGCGATCCTGCGCGGCGTCGAAGATCCACAGCGCGGTGCGCTCGCGGCTTTCGGGGTCCGACGCAAGCTCGGCATCGAACCAGTCGAGCGCCCAGTTGAACGGGACCGGATCGGGCCAGCGAAAACCCTTCACCGCGGCATCGTAGTCGGTGCGATGCGCCAAGAGAAACGCGCGTGCGTCCTTGAATGTCGTCATCAGGTGGTCCCGGCGAGCTTGCGGACGTGCTGAATGATGCCTGAGAAATCGACACCGCCATGGCCGGCGGCATCGAAGGCCTTGTAGATCTCCTGCGCGTGCTGACCGAGCGGCGTCGCCGCGCCGGCCGCCTTGGCGGCATCCTGCGACAGTGTGAGATCCTTCAGCATCAGCGCGGTCGCGAAGCCGGGCTTGTAGTCGTTGTTCGCAGGAGAGGCCGGCACCGGTCCCGGCACCGGGCAATAGGACGTCAACGACCAGCACTGGCCCGAGGAGGTCGAGGCGACGTCAAACAGCGCTTGATGCGAGAGGCCGAGCTTCTCGCCCAGCGCGAAGGCCTCGCCGACCGCGATCATCGAGATGCCCAGGATCATGTTGTTGCAGATCTTGGCCGCCTGCCCCGCGCCGGCGCCGCCGCAATGAACGATCTTCTTGCCCATTGTCTCCAGGATCGGCTTGGCCGCCGCGAACGCGCCATCCTCGCCGCCGCACATGAAGGTCAGCGTCGCCGCCTTGGCGCCACCGGTGCCGCCGGACACCGGCGCATCGACGGCGGCGATGCCATGCTTGGCAGCCAGCGCATGCGCCGATCGCGCGCTCTCGACATCGATGGTCGAGGAATCGATGATCAGCGCGCCCTTGCTCATCGTGGGCACGACCTCGTTCCACACCGCCAGCACATGCTTGCCGGCCGGCAGCATGGTGACGACGGCATCCGCCCCCTTCACCGCCGCCACCGCGCTGTCGGCGATCTCAGCGCCATCGGCCTTGGCCTGCGCGCGCGACGCCTCGACCAGATCGAACGCGACCACCTTGTGGCCGGCCTTGACGAGGTTGGCGGCCATCGGTCCGCCCATGTTGCCGAGGCCGATGAATGCGATCGTTGCCATGGTCCGTTCTCTCCCTCGACCTGCTTGTTATCTCGTTTGCGGAAATGTCAGCTCGTCGGCGCCGATTTCGGCGAGGTACGGCGCCAGCATCTCCGGCGTGACCCGATCGACCTCAGGCGGCGACCATTTTGGGTTGCGGTCCTTGTCGATGATCGCGGCACGCACGCCCTCGCGGAAATCGTCGCTGCGGAAGACTTCGAGCGCCGCGCGATACTCGCGCACCAAGCACTCCTGCAATGAGGTCGCTCCCCGCGCCAGGCGGAGCAGCTTCAGGGTCACGACCACGCCGCGCGGCGACTTCTCCTTGAGCGTCTTCAACGTCGCGCGCGCCAGCTCGGAGTCATCAGCTTCGAGGGCCGCGAAGATGTCGTGCATGCTGTCATGGGCGAACCAGGCATCGATCTTGGCCTGCCGCGCGGCGACGGGCCCGGCCGACTCCCCGGTGGCAAAACCTGCGATCAGCCGGTCGATCTCGGCCGACAATGTCCCGGGCCTGACATTGGTCAGGACCTCGCGCAGCGCCGGCCACTTTTCGGTCGGCACCACCGCATCCGCAAAACGGGCATGGATCGCGTCGGGCCCGTTCATGGTCTGCCCGGTCAAACCGAAATAGGCGCCGAGCTCGCCCGGCGCGCGTGACAGCAGCCAGGTGCCGCCGACATCGGGAAAGAAGCCGAGGCCGACCTCGGGCATCGCGAGCTTGGTCTTCTCGGTGACGATACGATGCCGGCCATGCGCAGACAGGCCGACGCCACCACCCATCACCAGCCCGTCCATGTAGGCGACATAGGGCTTGGGGAACGCGGCAATGCGCGCGTTCATGATGTATTCCTGGCGCCAGAACACCTTGCCCAGATCGCCGTTCGCCTTCGAGCTTTCGTAGAGCCCGCGGATGTCGCCGCCGGCACACAGGCCACGCTCGCCGGCGCCTTCGAGCACGACCACGGCAACGGCGGGATTCGCCTCGAACTGATCGAGCGCGGCGTCGATGCCCATCGACATCTCCAGGGTCATCGCGTTGATCGCCTTGGGACGGTTCAATCGGATGATGCCGGCCGAACCCTCGCGACGAACGATCAGGTCGCCCTCGAGCACCTCGTTCATCGCGCACCCTCGATCAGCTTGCGCGACACGATCAGGCGCATGATCTCGTTGGTCCCCTCCAGGATCTGGTGCACCCGCAAATCGCGCACGATCTTCTCGATGCCGTATTCGCTCAAATAGCCATAGCCGCCATGCAGCTGCAGCGCCTGGTTGGCGACCTCGAACCCGACATCGGTGCCGAAGCGCTTGGCCATCGCGCACAGCATCGTCGCGTCCGGATCCTTTCGATCCAGGGCCGCCGCTGCACGCCACAGAAAGGTGCGCGCAGCTTCCAGCTCGATCGCCATGTCGGCGATGCGGAATTGCAGCGCCTGGAATTCGTCGAGCCGCTTGCCGAACGCCTTGCGCTCTTTCGTGTAGGCCAGCGTCTTGTCGAGCGCCCCCTGCGCGCCGCCGAGCGAGCACGCCGCAATGTTGAGGCGACCGCCGTCGAGCCCGGCCATCGCGATCTTGAAGCCGATGCCCTCTTCGCCCAGGCGGTTGGCCACCGGCACGCGCGCGTTCTCGAAGATCACAGCGCGGGTCGGCTGCGCATTCCAGCCCATCTTGCGCTCATTGGCGCCGAACGACACGCCAGGGGTCTTGGCGTCGATCACGAGCGTCGAGATGCCGCCGGGACCATCGGCGCCGGTCCGCACCATGGCGACGAGGATGTCAGTCGCGCCGGCGCCGGAGATGAACTGCTTCTGGCCGTTGATCACGTAGTCGTCGCCGTCGCGCACCGCGCGCGTGCGCAACGCCGCCGCGTCGGAGCCGGCGCCCGGCTCGGTCAGGCAGTAGCTCGCGATCAGATCCATCGGGCAGAGCTTCGGCAGATACGCTTGGCGCTGCGCCTCGGTCCCGAAGGTGTCGATCATCCACGACGCCATGTTGTGGATGGAGATGAAGGCGGACACCGTCGGGCAGCCCGTCGCCAGTGCCTCGAAGATCAGCGCCGCATCGAGACGGGAGAGGCCCGAGCCGCCGACATCGTCACGGATGTAGATGCCGCCCATGCCGAGCGCGGCGGCCTCGCGCATCACGTCGACCGGAAAATGCTTCTCCTCGTCCCAGCGCAGCGCATGCGGGGCGATCTTCTCGGCTGCAAACGCGCGCGCCATGTCGCGCACCGCGATCTGATCCTCATCGAGAGCGAACTGCATTCGTTCTCCGCGTTTCCTGAAGGCTTGTTATTTTGGTCGGGTCGGCGCCGCACACCCCGTCATTGCGAGCGAAGCGAAGCAATCCAGGATCGTTCCGTGGACACAGTCTGGATTGCTTCGTCGCTCCGCTCCTCGCAATGACGACGAGGACGACGCAATGGGAGCCCTCACGGGCTCCCATTCAACTTACTTCATCAGCGGGATTGAGAACTCCGCACCTTCCTTGACGCCGGACGGCCAGCGCGAGGTCACCGTCTTGGTCTTGGTGTAGAAGCGGATCGAATCCGGGCCGTGCTGGTTGAGATCGCCGAAGCCCGACTTCTTCCAGCCGCCGAAGGTGTAGTAGGCGATCGGCACCGGGATCGGCACGTTGATGCCGACCATGCCGACATTGACCTTCGCCGCGAAGTCGCGCGCGGCGTCGCCGTCGCGGGTGAAGATCGCAACGCCATTGCCGTAATCATGATCCGACGGCAGCGCCAGCGCTTCCGTGTAATCCTTGGCGCGCACGACCGACAGCACGGGACCGAAGATCTCTTCCTTGTAGATCCGCATGTCCTTGGTGACGTTGTCGAACAGACAGCCGCCCATGTAGAAGCCGTTCTCGTAGCCCTGCATCTTGAAGCCGCGGCCATCGACGGCGAGCGTCGCGCCTTCCTTGACGCCGATGTCGACATAGTTCTTGACGCGCTCGACCGCCTCGCGGGTCACCAGCGGACCGAAATCCGCCGACGGATCGACAGAGGTGCCGATCTTCAGGGCTTCGACACGCGGGATCAGCTTGTCCATCAGCCGATCCGCGGTGGTCTTGCCGACGGGCACCGCGACCGACACCGCCATGCAGCGCTCGCCGGCGGAGCCGTAGCCCGCGCCGATCAGCGCATCGACCGCCTGGTCGAGATCGGCGTCGGGCATGATGATGGCGTGATTCTTGGCGCCACCGAAGCACTGGCAGCGCTTGCCGTACGCGGCGGCGCGCTCATAGATGTACTGGGCGATCGGCGACGAGCCGACGAAGCCGACCGCCATGATATCCGGATCCTCGAGGATGGCGTCGACCGCTTCCTTGTCGCCGTTGACGACGTTGAGGATGCCCGCCGGCAGGCCGGCCTCGATCATCAGCTCTGCGAGCTTCATCGGCACGCCAGGATCGCGCTCTGACGGCTTGAGGATGAAGGCATTGCCGCAGGCGATGGCGGGCGCGAACTTCCACATCGGAATCATCGCCGGGAAATTGAACGGCGTGATACCGGCAACGACACCGAGCGGCTGGCGCATCGAATAGATGTCGATCCCGGGGCCCGCGCCCTCGGTGTACTCGCCCTTCATCAAATGCGGAATGCCGCAGGCGAACTCGACGACCTCAAGGCCGCGCTGGATGTCCCCCTTGGCGTCCGGAATGGTCTTGCCGTGCTCGCGCGCCAACAGCTCGGCGAGTTGGTCGTAATCGCGCTGCGCGAGTTCCAGAAACTTCATCATGACGCGCGCACGGCGCTGCGGGTTGGTCGCGGCCCAGGCGGGCTGCGCGGCCTTGGCGTTCTCCACAGCCGCACGAAGCTCGGCGCGCGAGGCCAGCGCGACCTTGGCTTGGACATCACCGGTCATCGGCTCGAAGACATCAGCCGTCCGTCCGGACGTACCTTTGACCTCTTTGCCGCCAATGAAATGACCGATCGAACGCATGGGGTATCCTCCGCAGGGGGTAAGCAGTGCCGATTTGGCCGGCATCTTGCAGTCTTTGCGGCGTTTGGGAAGGGTCTAAGCGCTGACCGGCGCTGCGAAATTGCCGCCCCTTCGCTCCCGCGGCAGGCCGTCCATCCCGCTGATCGTCCGAAGGCTCAGCGCTTAACGCCGGCCACCTTTTTCAGCGGCCTTTTTAAGGGCGCCCGCGCCGAGGTCTTCGCCGCTGCCCCGTCACCATTGGCAACCGCCAGCGCCACCTCGCGACCGGAGTTCAGGATCTCCTCGGATAATTCGCCGCTGCCGGTAATGCGCGCCATGACGATGGTCCCCATCAGGGTGGCGAGCATCGCGGAGGCCCGCTTGTGTGCGGTCTTGCGCGGCACATCGGCGATATAATCGGCGAACAGGTCGATCAGCTCTTCCAGCTTCGCTGCGAAGGCTTTGCGAGTCTTGGCGCTCTCGCGCGCGATTTCGGCCCCGAGAGCGGGAACCGCACAGCCATGGCCGGGATCGTCCCGATGTTCGGTCGACAAATAGCCGTCGACGATGGCGGCGAGCCGCTTTTGCGGCGGCAATTCGTCCAAGAGCTTGCGCCAGCGCTCCACCGACCGATCGATCGCATAACCGAACGCCTCGACGACCAGCGCATCGCGCGATTCGAAATGAGCGTAGAAGCCGCCATGCGTGAGCCCGGCCTCTTTCATCAGATCGGCAACACCGACGCCGTGAGCGCCCTTCTCCCGTAGCCGCACCGACGCCTTGCGCACGATTCGCGCGTGGGTTTCCGCCTTGTGTTCCGGAGAGTAGCGCATTGCCGTCCCATTGAATGTCCGAGGTCATACAATAGCAGCTCTGCGCCCTGCTCGCTGCAGCTATTTGATGAATTCGAGTTGATCTAAATCAACTTCGCTGGCCTGATTTATTCCCGCGACTTCCACCCAACACCCCAGACGAGGCCGGCCATGGATATGCTCAATTCTCACTGCGGCGTGAGTCGCGACGCCCGCGGCGTGGTGCGGCTCACGATCTGCAATGCCGGCTCGCTGAACATTGTCGGGTCGGCGGCCATCCTTGGCATACAAGCCGGACTGCAATCACTCGCCTCCGACGACAGCATTCGTGCGCTCGTACTGGCTGGCGAAAGTGAGAAGAGCATGATCGGCGGCGCGGACATCAAGGAGATGGCGAGGCTCGATCAAGCCTCAGCGGAGGCGTTCATCACGCGACTGGCCGGACTATGTGAAGCGGTGCGAAATTTCCCGGCACCCGTGATCGCGCGTATGCCTGGCTGGTGCCTCGGCGGTGGCCTGGAAGTCGCGGCAGCGTGTGATATCCGCGTCGCGGCACATGATGCGAAGTTCGGCATGCCGGAGGTGCGCGTCGGCATTCCCTCGGTCATTCATGCCGCGCTGCTGCCGCGACTGATCGGCTGGGGCCGTACGCGATGGCTCGTGATGACCGCCGAGACGATCGACGCCCCGACCGCGCTCGCCTGGGGCCTGGTCGATTCGATCGCCGCGCAAGGCGAGCTCGATGCGGCAGTCGAGAAGATCATTGCTTCGCTGCTCGCCTGCGGACCCGAAGCACTGCGGGCGCAGAAGGCCCTGCTGCGGCAATGGGAGGACCTGCCGCTGAAGGAGTCGATCGAGGTGTCGATCGGCGCCTTCGGACGATCGTTCCTGACCGACGAGCCCAAGCGGCTGATGCAGCACTTCATCGATCGCAAGCGCTAGAGCGCAATTTTTGCCAAGTTTCCGGCTGTAGCTTCCGGCAAATCCCGCTGACCTGTTCACTACAAGTTCCCCGGGATCGCCGATTTGCATTTTCGAGCCACCGTTATATGATGACCATAATCTTAATCCAGGGAGCCCGTCATGGCCTCGTCAGATCCCGTCGTGATCCTGTCCGCCGCCCGCACCCCGCTCGGCCGTTTCATGGGCGAATTGTCGCCGCTGCGTGCGCATGAGCTCGGCGCTCACGTGATCAAGTCGGCGCTCGACCGTGCGGCCGTCCCTGCCGACGCGGTGAGCGAAGTGTTCATGGGCAATGTGCTGCCGGCCGGTCAGGGCCAGGCCCCCGCACGACAGGCCGCGCGCGGCGCAGGTCTGCCGGATGCGACCGGCGCCACCACGATCAACAAGGTGTGCGGCTCCGGCATGAAGGCGACGATGCTGGCGCACGACATCATCCGCGCCGGCTCGGCCGACATCGTCGTGTCCGGTGGCATGGAGAGCATGAGCAATGCGCCCTATCTGCTGGCCAAGGCGCGCGGCGGCTATCGTGCCGGCCACGATCGCATTCTCGACCACATGATGCTGGACGGGCTGGAAGACGCTTACGACACCGGGCGCTCGATGGGTGACTTTGGCGAGGCAACTGCCGAGGCCTATCAGTTCACCCGCGCCGATCAGGATGCCTATGCGGTGGAAACCCTGACCCGCGCGCGCAAGGCGGTCGAGAGCGGCGCTTTCACGGCCGAGATCGCGCCGATCACGCTGACGGAAAAATCCGGCCCTCGCGTGATTGCCAATGACGAGCATCCGCTCAAGGTCGATCCGGCAAAGATCCCGGCGCTCAAGCCGGCGTTCCGCAAGGACGGCACGATCACGCCGGCGGCGTCCTCGGCCAATGCGGACGGCGCAGCAGCGCTCGTGCTGGGGACGCGATCGCGCGCCGAGCGCGACGGGCTGCCCGTGCTCGCTGAGATCAAGGGGCACGCCACGCACAGCCAGGAGCCACAATGGTTCACGACGGCGCCGATCCCGGCGATCCGCAAGCTGCTCGAGAAGATTGGCTGGCAGGTCGAGGACGTTGACCTGTTCGAGATCAACGAGGCGTTTGCTGTCGTCGCCATGGCGGCGCAGCGCGATCTCGGGATCCCCCGTGATAGGCTCAACGTCAATGGCGGCGCCTGCGCGCTCGGCCACCCGATCGGGGCCACCGGGGCACGGCTGATGGTGACGCTGCTGCATGCGATGCAGGCCCGTGGGTTGAAGCGCGGCGTCGCCGCGCTGTGCATCGGCGGCGGTGAGGCCACGGCGATCGCGCTCGAACGGCCCTGATGTCCGAAAGCGAGGGATCTTTGCCATTCACGCCACCCGCGCTGTCTGCCAGACTGGCGCTGTTTCCCAGCCTCACGAGACCCGCATGATCTCCAATCAGCTCGCAGCAGCCCTCGGACGGCGCAACATCCACTATGGCTGGGTGATGGTCGCCGTGACCTTCTTCACGGCGCTGGTCTCGGCCGGCACGGTCGGCGCCCCCGGCGTATTCATCGTGCCCTTGCAGCAGGAATTTGGCTGGAGCACCGCGGAGATCTCCTCGGCGCTGTCGATCCGCTTCGTGCTGTTCGGGCTGATGGCGCCGTTCGCGGCCGCCCTGCTCAACCGCTACGGCCTGCGCAACATCACGCTGCTGGCGCAGTTGATCGTGGTCTCGGCGCTGCTCGCCTCGCTCGCGATGACCCAGGTCTGGCACCTCGTGCTGCTGTGGGGCGTCGTGATCGGCCTGGGCACCGGCATGACTGCGCTCGTGCTCGGCGCGACCATCGCCACGCGCTGGTTCGTCGCGCGGCGCGGCCTCGTCGTCGGCATCCTCACCGCCAGCGTCGCCACCGGACAGCTGGTGTTCCTGCCGCTGCTCGCCAGCCTGACCGAACGGCTGGGTTGGCGCACCGCGCTTGCGCTGGTCTGCTGCGCCCTTGCCGTCTCGGCCACGGCCGTCCTGCTCTTGATGCGCGACCGCCCGAGCGATCTCGGTTTGCGCCCCTTCGGCGACAAGGGCACCGAGCCGATCGCGGCCCCGCCTCCGGTCAGCACGTCGATCTTCGCCACCGCGCTCGGCACCCTGCGTGATGCAGTGCGGGTGCCGGTGTTCTGGATGTTGTTCGCGACCTTCTTCATCTGCGGGGCCTCGACCAACGGGCTCGTGCAGGTGCACCTGATTCCGATGTGCCTCGACTTCGGCATCCCCCAGGTGCAGGCCGCGAGCCTCCTCGCCGCGATGGGCATGTTCGACTTCGTCGGCACGATCGTTTCGGGCTGGCTGTCGGACCGCTATGACAATCGCTGGCTGTTGTTCTGGTACTATGGCCTGCGTGGTCTCTCTCTCCTGTTTCTCCCCTTCACCGACTTCTCTTTCTATGGCCTGTCGCTGTTCGCGATGTTCTACGGCCTCGACTGGATCGCAACCGTGCCGCCAACGGTGCGGCTGACGGCGCAGCGGTTCGGGCCGGAGCGCGCCAACCTGGTGTTCGGCTGGGTGTTCGCCGGACATCAGCTCGGCGCCGGCACTGCCGCGTTCGGCGCCGGCCTGTCACGCACCCTGCTGCAGAGCTATCTGCCGGCATTCTTCATGGCCGGCGCGCTCTGCATGGTCGCCGCGCTGCTGGCGCTGGCGATCGCGCGGCAGGCCAAGCCTGCCGCGGCGTAACACTCATCACGGCCGCGTCGTCATCGCGGTCGGCGGCCCTGGCGTACGCAGCGGCTCGGCAAGGCGCGCGAACTCGCAGAGGAGTGAGCGCGTCTTGCGGGGATCGATGATCTCCTCGACCCAGAACTTCTCGGCCGAGCGGAACGGCGAGCGCAGCTTGGTCAGCCGCTCCTCGATCTCCTTCAGCTTGGCCTTCGGATCCGCCGCCGCATCGATCTCGGCGCGATACGCCGCCTCGATGCCGCCTTCGAGCGGCAGCGAGCCCCAATGGGCGGACGGCCAGGCGTAGCGCATCGAGAACCGGTCGGCCGGCTGGTGCACCACCCCGGCGACGCCGAAATTGTTGCGCACGATGACCGTGCACCACGGCACCGTCGACTGGTTGACCGCCGCCATCGCGCGCACGCCATGGCGGATGGTCGCCGCCTTCTCGGCGTCGAGGCCGACCATGAAGCCGGGGCAATCCATCAGATAGACGATGGGCAGATGGAACGTCTCGGCGAAGTCGACCCAGCGGATCACCTTCTGACAGGCGTCCGCCGTCCATGAGCCGCCGAAGTGATAGGGATCGCTCGCCAGCACCATCACCGCGCGGCCTTCGAGGCGCGCGAGACCAACGATCAGCGGGCGGCCGTAGTTCTGCGCCACCTCGAAGAACGAGCCGCTGTCGACGACGGACTCGATGATCGGCCGCATCTTGTAGACGCGGCGGCGATCGCGCGGCACGGCGCTGATCAGTTGCTCGTCGCTGCGCTGCGGATCGTCGGTGCAGGGCAAGGTCGGCGGCAGCTCATACACCGAGGACGGCAGATAGGACAGGAAGCGACGCGCGCAGGCGAACGCCTCCGCCTCGGTGTCGACGGCATGATCGACGCCGCCGGCCTTGGTCTGGATGTCGGCGCCGCCGAGCTCCATCTTGCCGAGGTCCTGACCGAGCCGCTTCACGACCGGTGGGCCGGCGACGAACATCGCCGATTGCCGCGTCATCACCGAATAGTGGCTCGCCGCGAGCCGGGCCGCGCCAAGGCCTGCCACCGAGCCGAGCCCGAGGCCGACCACCGGCACCAGCGACATGTTCTCGGTCGTGTAGCGGTACCAGCGATTGCCGCCGATGCCGCCGGGCAGATTGGCCGCACCCTTGGTCTCGATCGTCTTGACCGAGCCGCCGCCGCCAGATCCTTCGATGATGCGGATGATGGGCAGACGGAAGTCGTGCGCCATCTCCTCCGCCATCAGCGGCTTGGCCGCGATCGAGGCATCGGCCGAGCCGCCGCGGACGGTGAAATCGTCGCCGACCACCACGACGGTGCGGCCGTCGACGCGGGCGCGCCCGAACACGCAGTTCGCGGGCGTCACATGCGTGAGCTCGCCCTGCTCGTCATATTCGCCGAGACCGGCGACGGCGCCGATCTCGTGGAAGCTGCCGGGATCGACGACGCCGTCGATGCGCTCGCGGACGGTGAGGCGGCCCTGGTCGTGCTGACGCTTGACCTTGTCAGGCCCGCCCATCTCCCGCGCGAAGGCTTCGCGCCGGGCCAATTCCTCGAGCTCCGGCTGCCAACTCATTCGTTCCCCCTGCCCCGGTGATGGTCTTCTTATGATTGGTCTTCGTCGTCACCTGGAGCGGCTTCCTCTCCATCCGGCTGTTGAAGACATCGGCTTCCGCGCCCTGCAGCAGGGCTGCGATGTTGCGGCCGAGCTCGCGCATCGGCTGCGCCACCTCGTCGTGCAGGCGCTGCTCGTCATACATCGCCGACAGCAAGCCGATCGTCAGCACGACATTGGTCTGGTACTGCGGCGACCACACCGGCAGCGCAAGGCCGTTGATATGCGGGCTCCAGAGGCCGCAGGCCACTACGTAGCCATGCTCCTTCAGGAACTGCCTGTTGTGCTCGAGGCGCGGCCGCAAGAGATTCGCCGCATCCGGCATCTCGCGCTCCATCTCGGCCAGCAGCGCGTCGCCGACCTCCGGCTCCAGCGCAGCGACATAGGCGTGCCCCGCGGCCGTCGAGGCCATCGAGATGCGGCTGCCGGTGGTCTCGTGCAGACCGAGCGCATTCGCGGCGCGGCCGAACTCCAGATAGACCAGATGAAACTGATCGGGGATGACGAACCCGACCGTGCCCGGCAACTGCTCGGCGACGTCCTGCAGGCGCTGGCGGATCAGATTGCGCAGCTGCAAGCCCCGCGTCATCGACGTGCTCATCGCCACCGCGCTGGGGCCGATGCGATACTTCTGATCGCGCGGCAGATAGACCAGCTGGCCCATGCGCGTCAGCGTGTGCGTCAGCCGCGACACCGTCGACCGCGGCAGGCCGCAGCGGTTGGAGATTTCCAGATTGCCGAGTCGCGAATCGTGCCCCTCGAAACAACGAAGCACGTCGAACGCCCGCGACACCACCTGAATGACCTCGCCCTCGCCCGCGAGATCTCCGGGCAGCATGCCCACCCTGCTCAATCGCTCAGACCGTCGTCCCATGCGCGTTCCACTCAATTCCGTTATGCGGAATTAAATTCCGCTTACAGGACAAGCTAGCCCAGGCTTTTTGCCCCCACAACACAAGAGCGTTTCTAAAACCCATCGTTCTTCAGCGTGTTGGCACAAGACGCGACCTCTCAGCGCAATTCCGGATGGCATGCCAGGAGCCGCGCGCGGGGACGGTGTTGCAGCACCGCATAGCCGCCGCCCGGACAGCGGACATCGCGCGGATTTCCGCGAGTCGGGCCCAGCCCGCGGGTCCAGACGAGCGCTCAATCCCTGGGCAGCGGCAACATTTCACCAGTGCTGCCCCAACTGTGGGCTGGCTGCCCCAACGCCGCTGCGACATAACCGGCGCGCCGTCCGTCTTCCCGCCGAGCCATCATGACCACCGACACTCCGCGCCCCCACCGCAATCCGCAGCATTGGGCGTCCGCCGCGATGCCGCCGTTGCAGCGCTTCCTTTCGGCGTGCCACGCCGACTTCTGGCCTGATCACGACGGCGCGGTCGCGAACTACATCCCCGAGCTCGGCAAGGCGGACCCTTCGCATTTCGGCATCAGCCTCGCGACGCTCGACGGCCATGTCTACGAGGTCGGCGACAGCCGCGTGCCGTTCACGATCCAGTCGATGTCCAAGCCGTTCGTGTTCGCGCTTGCGCTCGACATCCTCGGCTCCGACGAGGTTGAACGCGTCATCGGCGTCGAGCCCTCCGGCGATCCCTTCAACTCGATCCGGCTCAACGCCGAGAACCATCCGTTCAATGCCATGGTCAATGCCGGCGCGATCGCGTGCAGCGGCCTGGTGCGCAAGGCGCGGCACGCCGATGCCTTCGAGACCATCCGCGACGCGCTCGGCCGCTTCGCCGGCCGCAAGCTCGATGTCGACGATGCGGTGTTCGCCTCGGAAGCGGCGACCGGCGATCGCAACCGCGCCATCGCCTATCTCCTGCGCACCTCCAACGTGATCAGCGAGCCCGTCGACGACGTGCTCGCCGTCTACTTCCGGCAGTGCGCCGTGCTGGTCACCGCGCGCGATTGCGCGGTCATGGCGGCGACGCTCGCCAATCGCGGCGTCAACCCGGTGACCGGCGAGCAGGTCGTGACGCCCTATGCGGTCTCGCGCACGCTCTCGGTGATGACGTCGTCGGGCATGTATGATTTCGCCGGCGAATGGATCTACCGCGTCGGCATTCCCGCCAAGAGCGGCGTCGGCGGCGGCATCCTGGCGAGCCTGCCGGCCCGGCTCGGCCTCGGCAGCTACTCGCCGCGGCTCGACGGCCATGGCAACAGCGTGCGCGGCATCAAGGTCTGCGAGGCGCTGTCGGCGCATTACGGCCTGCACATGCTGAACCGCTCCGACGACGCGCGCACCACGATCATCGCCGACTACGACATCGGCGCCAATCCGTCGCGGCGCAGCCGCCGTGCCCAGGAGCGCGAGATCCTGTCGGCGCATCCGGACGCCGTGCGCGTGCTCGAACTGGTCGGCACGCTGTCGCTGTCGAATGTCGACTACGTCTCCCGCCAGTTGGCGGCGAGCGAGCGTCCGCAATTCGTGATCTTCGACCTCCACCGCGTCACCGCGATGACACCGGCCGGCCTGCGCCTGCTCGCCGAGCTGTTTCATGAACTGGCGGACTTCCACGTCACCGTCGTGCTCTCGGGAATCCGCCGGACCTCGCCGGAGTGGCAGGAGATCACCGCGCGCACCGGCGACATCCGGAACGTGCGCGACTTCTATCTGCTGGACACCGCGATCGAATGGGCGGAGGACCAGATCGTCTACCGCTATGGCGGCGCGATCGATTTCCTCGAGACCACCGAGCTCGCCGAGCAGCCGCTGCTCGCCGGCCTCTCCGCCGACGAACGCCATGAGATGGCGGCGCTGGCGACGATCAGGCACTATCAGCAGAGCGAGCGCATCATCGGCTCCGGCGAACGGGCGGCGTCGCTGTTCTTCCTCCGCTCCGGCGTCGTCCACGTCACTTTGCCCGATGGCATTCGGCTGGCGACACTGACCGCGGGGCAATGCTTCGGCGAGATGGCGCTGCTCGAACCGACACGTTCCGCAGACGTCACCGCCGATTTCTCCGCGACGGCCTTCGAGATCGGTCTCGATGATTTCGAGCGCTTCCGTGCGCGGCATCCACGCGCTGGCGAGCGCATCATGCGCAATCTCGCACAGCTGCTCGCGGAGCGTCTGACGATCGCGAACGCGCGGCTCAATTTGCTTGCAGCCGATTGAGACTGTCATCGGAGTGTCGCATGTCGTCGGCGCACCCAAATACTTAAGGTTGCAATTCACAGCAGCTCATAGCCTTCAGGCGATATTTCTCATCACTCGTAATTGTACGGGCTCGCCTAAACGTTACCGGGAGTCGGTCGCAGGACAACCATAAGCGAGCCCAATTCGCGCCGCATTACCCGACGATGTTCTGAACCGTCGATGAACGCCGAGTGGGGACTCGCGAAGCGGACATCGCAATGGGGTGTTCCGAGTAAAATTCCAGCCGCCGTCGCGTGTGTATTTGCGCAACGGAAAGTCGTGTCCAGTCCAGGGAGGAAACGGCATGAAGGAAGCCACTAAGAGGGCAACATCGGAGGCACTCGCGCACATGCTGGCCGTGACGTCGATGATCGTCATCGCCAGCGTCCTGTTCTACGGGCGATGAAGGGCTGTCTGGAGGTTCTGCGTCGCAGTTGCTTCATCGCCCGTAGGTGGGAATGTGGGCTCGATTGCTCATGCGAACGACCGAGTAGAGTTGCGTTTGAGTTAGTAAGCGTAGCGTAGAGTATTGCGTCAATCGCGCGGCGATCCGGGTCGGGACGAATGTGTTGTGCGTATCGTCCCGCCTCGGCCGCCCGCGGTCGGCCTTTTCCGATTCCGCTCGTGTGATCCGCCGTCATGGCGCTTTCCCGAAGTAAGGCACGGTGCCACCGGCGAAGCTGACGAAGCGTGCGTTGACCGTGTCGCCGATCGCAAGATCGTGGTCACCGTGGGCCATCATCCGAAAGCCTTCGCGCATATCCACCAGCACGAGGTTGTAGGGCACATGCGCGCGCGTCTCCGGCGTCGCGGCGCGGCACACCAGTGACGCCGCGTAGATGGTGCCCTCGCCGCTCGCTACGTGATCCGTCAGCGCAAGCGAGCCGCAAGCCGCGCAAAACTCGCGGCGGAAATACTGCACATGGGCGCAGCAGGCGCAGCGCTGATAGCTGATCGCCGCCACGCCTCTGGTCCAGTCGGCTGATTCGCTCATCGTACTCGCTCCCAGAACATGCTGACATGCGATGACAGCACGCCGCCGTCACCGTGCAGCAAGGTCAGCGCGGCATCGCGCACCTGGCGGCGGCCGGCCCGCCCCGTCATCTGCAGATGCGCCTCGTTGAGATGCGCCATGGCGCCGCCGACGCCGCAATGGCCGTAGCTCAGGAGGCCACCATGGGTGTTGAGCGGCACGGCACCGTCACGGCTGAAATGGCCGTCCCGCACGCGCGCCGCGGCCTCACCACGGCCGGCAAGGCCGAGGTCTTCGAGCAGCATGCACAGCGTGATGGTGAAGCTGTCATAGACGGCGGCGTAGTCGACATCGGCGATCGCGACGCCGGCGGCCGCCTTGGCCTTCTGGATCGCGATCTCGGCACCGAGCTCGCTCAGAGCCGGCGCCGCCGTGACGTGCTGATGGGTATGAGCCTGAGCGCAGCCGCGCACGCGCACCGCGGTCGCCCCGGTCGGCTCGCGGCTGACGATGATGGCGGCGCCGCCGTCCGAGACGGGGCAGCAGTCGAGCAGCTTCAGCGGTTTCGCCACCGGCTTCGACGCCATGACGTCGGCGACGGTGATCGATTCGTGAAACTGTGCGCCGGGATGATCGAGCGCATGCTCGCGCATCAGCACGGCGAACTCGGCGAGATCCTGCTCGGTCACGCCATATTCGTGCATGTAGCGCGAGGCGACGAGGCCGTAATAGGCAGGGATCGTCGGGCCAAGTGGCAGCTCGTAGTCGGGATGCCCCACTTGCGCCAGCGCCTGGATCGAGGCGTCGCGGCTCTGCCCTGTGAGCCGGTTCTCGCCGGCGACGACGAGCATGTTTTTGACGACGCCGGCCTCGACGAGGTGATGTGCCAGCATCACCATCGCCATCCCTGTCGCACCACCGACCTGCACCGCGTGCGCATAAGACGGTGTGATGCCGAAATGCTCGGCGAACACGGTCGCGAGCATGATATGGGGCGACACCGTCGAATAGCCGCACAGGATGCCGTCGATGTCGCGGCGCGTGAGCTCGGCATCGTCGAGCGCGAGCTGCGCCGCCGTGCTCATCAGGTCGAGCGAGGAGCGGCCGTCGTGGCGGCCGAACGAGGTCAGGCCGGTGCCGGTGATGTAGGTCATGGCCGCAGCCCTCGCTGCGCTCCCTTTCCCTTTGCGGGAAAGGCTATCATGCATGATGCCTGACGTAACTCGCTCGTCTGTTTCCACGTCGTCCTGGCCGGGCTTGTCCCGGCCATCCACGTCGGCCGGCGTGCTCGGAAGGACGTGGATGCCCGGGACAAGCCCGGGCATGACGGAGCAACCAATTGGCGGGGGTTCCTGCTGCGATGGTCGCATTTCGTCGAATGCGACAGCCTTGAATTTGCGGGAAAGGGTCGAGCGTTGCCACACGACCAGTCTTCGTGGGGTACCCCTCTCCCTGCCCCTCCCCCACAAGGGGGGAGGGAATGCAGGCATCGTGCGTCCCTCACGGCTGAGTCGTTGATCATCTCGAAACCGGCTCGTCTGAATGCGACATCTCAATACGACTTCGGCATGCCGAGCACCTTCTCGGCGATGAAGGACAGAATTAGTTGCGGGCTGATCGGCGCGATGCGCGGGATCAGCGACTCACGCAGGTATCGCTCGACGTGATACTCGCGGGCGTAGCCGAAGCCGCCATGGGTCATCACCGCCTGCTCGCAGGCGTGGAAGCCGGCTTCAGCCGCGAGATATTTCGCGGCATTCGCGGCGGGGCCGCAGGCCATGCCCTGGTCGTATTGCCAGCCGGCCTGCAGCACCATCAGCCAGGCGGCTTCGAGCTCCATCCAGTTCTTCGCCAGTGGATGCTGGATGCCTTGATTTTGGCCGATCGGCCGATTGAACACGTTGCGCGTCCGCGCATAGGCTGACGCACGCGACAGCGCGAGATGGCCGAGCCCGACCGCTTCGGCGGCGATCAGGATGCGCTCGGGGTTCATGCCGTGCAGGATGTAGTCGAAGCCCCGCCCCTCCTCGCCGAGGCGGTCCTCGACCGGGATCTCGAAATCCTCGAAGAACAGCTCGTTCGAGTCGACCGGCTTGCGGCCCATCTTCTCGATCTCGTGAACCTTGATGCGGCTGCGGTCGAAGTCGGTGTAGAACAGGCTCAGCCCGTGGGTCGGCCGCTTGACCTCCTCCAGCGGCGTGGTGCGCGCCAGCAGCAGGATTTTTTCGGCGACCTGTGCGGTCGAGATCCACACCTTCTGCCCGTTGACGACGTAGCGGTCGCCCTTGCGCACGGCGCGGGTCTTCAGCTGCGTTGTGTTGAGGCCGGTGTTCGGCTCGGTGACCGCGAAGCAGGCTTTCTCACTACCGTCGACGATGCCGGGCAGCATCCGCGCGCACTGCTCCTTGCTGCCGAACACGACGACCGGATTGAGCCCAAACACGTTCATGTGGATCGCCGAGGCGCCGCTCATGCCGGCGCCGGATTCCGCGATCGTGCGCATCATGATCGCGGCATCGAGAATGCCGAGGCCGGAGCCGCCATATTCCTCGGGGATGCAGATGCCGAGCCAGCCGGCCTCCGCCAGCGCCTTGTGGAAGTCGGCGGGGAAGCCGCCCTCTTTATCCTTCTTCAGCCAATAGGCGTCGTCGAAACGGACGCAGATTTTTGCCACGGCGTCGCGGATCGATTCCTGATTTGCCGAGAGTGCGAAATCCATGCGCTCACTCCTTCGCAGGCGGCGGCGTGGTCGCGCCGTCACGGATCATCGCGGCGATCTCGTCGGACGAAAAACCGAGTTCGCGCAGGATCTCGTCACCATGCTCGTTGGGCCGTCCCGCGAGACGCTGCGGCTCGGCCTTGGTCTCGGACCAGGTCGCGGACACGCGGGTGCTGCGGATCGGGCCTTCGGTCGGGTGATTCACGACGGGAAAGAAATCGGTCGCGACGAGGTGCGGATCATGCAGCAAGCTTTCGAGGTCGTGCATCGGCATGACCGGGATGTCGGCTTCGTTCAGCAGCGCGGTCCATTCAGCTGTGGTCCGAGTCTGGAAGATGCGCGCCAGCTCGGCGTAGACCACGTCGATGTTGGCGGCGCGATGCGCAAAGGTGTTGAAGCGATCGTCGGCGCGCAGGTCGGAGCGGCCGGACGCGGTGAAGAACGCGTCCCATTGCTTGTCGTTGTAGACGATGACGCAGATGTGGCCGTCGGCGGTCTTGTAGGGCCGGCGGTCCTGCGACAGGTGCCGCGCATAGCCGCCTTTGTCCAGCGGCGGCTCATAGGTGAGGCCGCCCATGTGATCGCCCATGATGAAGGCCGACATGGTCTCGAACATCGGCACGTCCAGGCGCTGGCCGCGGCCGGTGCGGTCGCGATGCACGAGGCTCGCGCAGATCGCGCCGACAGCCGTCAGGCCGACGATGCGGTCGACCAGCGCGTTCGGCACGTAGCGCGGGGTGCCGTCGCCGGCCACCGCCATCAGGTGCGACAGCGCCGCCCCGCCCTGGATCAGGTCGTCATAGGCGGGCTTGGCCGCATACGGTCCGTCCTGGCCGAAGCCGAATACCCCGGCATAGACGAGGCGCGGATTGAGCGCGGAGATGACGTCATAGCCGAGGTTAAGTCGCACCATCGCCTGAGGACGTATGTTGTAGAGCAGGACGTCGGCGTCCTTGACCATCCGCAGGACGGCCTCGCGGCCGGCCGGCTTCTTGAGGTCGAGGCAGATCACCCGCTTGCTGCGGTTGGTGTTGAGGGTCACCGGGCCCATGCCGGGATGACGTGAGGGTCCGATTTTCCGGGTCACGTCGCCCTCCGGCGACTCCACCTTGATGACATCGGCGCCGTAGTCGCCGAGCGTCTGGGCGGCATACGGCCCCATCAGCACGGTGGTCATGTCGATGACCTTGATGCCCGCAAGCGGTCCCATCGCGGCGTCAGCTCCCTCGTTCGTTGTTATCGACAGAGCTAACGGCACAGCCGGTTCCGGGGCAAGCGGCTGCGCACGTATGGGGCCATGCGCAAGACTGCGCCATGGCCACATTCCGTCGCGCGGATCACGATCGGACGAGCGCCGTTGCGGCGCACCAGATTGTTCCGCGCCAACACCTGCATTCTGCGATTCCCTTCCGCCGCGCAGTTGTGTCAGCATGGCCGTCCAACATCCAAAAACATTGAGGGAGAACGCTGTCATGACGCTGTATCAGGGCAAATGCTTCTGCGGCACGGTCGAGCTCGAGGCCGATGGCGAGCCGGAGGCGATGGGCTACTGCCACTGCTCGTCCTGCCGCTCCTGGTCGGCCGGTCCGGTCAACGCCTTCACCTTGTGGAAGCCGACCAATGTGCGGGTGACCAAGGGCGCGGAGGCGATCGGCACCTATCACAAGACCGACATGAGCCACCGCAAATACTGCACCAAGTGCGGCGGGCACCTGATGACCGACCATCCGCCGCTCGGCATGATCGATGTCTATGCGGCGACGATTCCGACGTTGAAGTTCACGCCGGGCGTGCACGTCAACTACGCGGAGAGCGTCTTGCCGATCAAAGACGGCCTGCCGAAGCTGAAGGATTTTCCGGCCGAGTTCGGCGGCTCCGGCGAAATGATGCCGGAGTGAGTCGAGGTTCGCATTCGACGGGCGGACAAGCATCACCGGCCTCGCGACAGGATCTGTCCGAGCTGTGCTGATCGATGTGGCCCTCTGTTCAACAGAGGGCGCAGGGAAGGCCGGGTGCCGACTGGCACCCGTGGCCCCCGTGCGAAAGAAAAGCACGGGGAGAGAACCACAGGTTCAGCCGGACCGACCCGGCCTTCCCTGCGCGGTGGTCTTCACGCTTACTTCACGCTCTCCTCGGTGCACCGGCTTTTGGCCACCGTCGCCGTTGGGATCATCATCACCCGCCGGCTTGGCATCAGCATCGGGATGCCGGGACCACGCGACTTCGCGTCCGCGCCACATCGTTCGTCCGCGCAGACAAGCTACGCTGCGACATGTCGCGGCCACCGCCTCCCTGCCTCAACGTTCGTGACGATCGCGAAGCGCCCCTCGTGGCGAAGCAGGATGGCGGGAGTAAAGCACGATTTCCGATAAATGGAAAGATAATTATTTTTTACGGCAGGACTGGACAGGGCAAATCAGCTTGAGCCTGCGGGCGAATTCTGGCCGCTGGCGCAGGCTATGATCGCGCCTTAACAGGAGCGGCACACCTGCGAACATGCGACGCGTCGCCGGGAGCCCCTGAGGTGAAGGACGAGGCCTCACCCTCGAGACGCCCGCCTTCGGCGGTCTCCTCAGGGTGAGGGGAAGGAGCGCGTTGCAGGCGCTCGAAGCATATATCGACCGGGATTACGCTCCTCTCCATGAACACGCCGGCCGGCCTGTTCATGGTCCGGTGTACAGTGCCGCCCCGGCTTTTAACCCTCATGGTGAGGAGCGCCGCGAGCACGGCCAGCTAACCCGGACGAGCCGTTCATGGAGCGGCGTGTCTCGAACCATGAGGCCCCGGTCGTGTCAGACATCCAACCACGGAGCCGAACGTTCAGCTCGCGCCTGCACGCTCTCGGTCCGCTGCGGCACAAGCTCCGGCGCCGGATCAGGCGGCCGCGTGTCGAGCTCCTCGATCATGCCGCGCGCGATCTCGCGCTCGCCCATGATGACCATGTCCGCGCCAAGCGATTTCAGATGCTCGACCTCGGCATCGGAATGCGCGCGCGCCACGATGTGCAGCGCCGGATTGGCCGCGCGGGCCTGCTCGACGATCTGCCCGGCCTCGAACGCCTCGGGGATCGCGATGACCAGCGCGTGCGCGGCCGAGGGGTTGGTCGCGCGCAGCACGTTGCTGCGGGCGGCGTTGCCGGTGATGGTCTCGATGCCGGCGCTCTTCAGCTGCTTGAGGATGTCCTCAGATGTTTCCACCGCAAGGAAGGCGTGGCCGCGCTGCTGCAGCGCCTCGCCGACGAGCCGGCCGACGCGGCCATAGCCAACGACGATGGTGTGCTCGGTCAAAGGTGTCACCGGGATCTCGGCTGGCTTCGGCGCCGGCCTCGCAGCGACGTCCGCACGGCGGTGCTCCAGACGCGGCAACAGCCAGTCGAGGGCGGCGAACATCAGCGGGTTGAGCATGATCGAGATGATCGCGCCGGCCAGGATCAGGTCGCGGCCGGCTTTCGGCAGCAGATTGGTGGCGCCGCCGATCTCGGCAAGGATGAAGGAGAACTCGCCGATCTGGGCAAGGCTGGCGGAGATTGTGAGCGCGGTCGAGACGGGATGGCGGAACGCGATCACGATCAGGAACGCGGCGAGCGATTTGCCGAACAGGATGATGAAGAGCGTCGCGAGCAGCGGCCAGGGTTCGCGGATGATGCTGGCGGGATCGAACAGCATGCCGGCGGAGACGAAGAACAGCACCGCGAAGGCATCGCGCAGCGGCAGCGATTCCTGCGCGGCGCGCTGGCTCAGCGGCGACTCGCCGAGCATCATGCCGGCGAAGAACGCGCCGAGCGCCAGCGACACGCCGAACAGCTTGGTCGAGCCGAAGGCGACGCCCAGCGCGATCGCGAGCACCGCGAGGCGGAACAGCTCGCGCGATCCGGTGTGGGCGACGTAGTGCAGGATCCACGGGATCAGGCGGCGTCCGACCAGCAGCATCACGGCCATGAACACGCCGATCTTGGCGAAGGTCAGCAGCAGCACGCCGGTGAGACCGAGCCCGAAGCGGGCGGCGAGCGGATCGGCGGCGGCGACGTCGCCATTGCCGGTCTGCAGGCTGGCAAAGGCCGGGATCAGCACCAGCGCCAGCACCATCGCGAGGTCCTCGACGATCAGCCAGCCGACCGCGATGCGGCCGCGCTCGGTGTCCATCAGCCGCCGCTCCTGCAGCGCGCGCAGCAGCACCACGGTGCTGGCGACGGAGAGCGCTAGGCCGAACACGAGGCCGCCGCCGATCGACCAGCCCATGGCCCAGCTCAAGGCCATGCCCATCAGGGTCGCAACCGTGATCTGCACCACGGCGCCGGGCACGGCGATGGCGCGGACCGACATCAGGTCCTTCAGCGAGAAATGCAGGCCGACGCCGAACATCAAGAGAATGATGCCGAGCTCGGCAAGCTCGGTCGCCAGCGCCTGGTCGGCGACGAAGCCGGGCGTGAAGGGGCCGACGGCGACGCCGGCGAGGAGATAGCCGACCAGCGGCGGGAACCGGAAGCGCTGCGCGAGAGCTCCGAAGACGAAGGCCAATCCGAGGCCGGCGACGATGGTCGCGATGAGGGGTGTGTCGTGCGGCATCTGAACTTATTGCACAGGGGGCGAAATGATGCACCGCGACCAATTGTGGCAGAGTTCCGTCACGCGCATGGGGATGATGCGCGGACGCGCGCGGAAATCGGTGGTGAAGCGCGCGATCCGTTCCGTATGATCGGCGACGAGCCATCACGGGGTGATCAGACGCAATGCCCGCCGATCTCGTCCAGACGTTTCGTGCCTTCGCCTATAACAATGCCTGGGCCAATCACCGGCTGCTGACGGCCTGCGGCCAGCTCAGCGCCGACGACTTTGCCGCCGAGCGCACCGGCTTCTTCCCGAGCCTGCAGAAGACGCTGAACCACATCTACATCATCGACCTGTTCTACATCGACGCGCTGGAGGGCGGCTGGCTCGGCCCGATGGCCTGGCAGAACCAGGTGCCGTTCCCGCGCCTCGCCGATCTCGTGAAAGCGCAGGGCGCGATGGACCGCCGCCTGATCGCCTTCTGCGAGGCGCTGACGCCGGCGCGGCTCGACGATGTCGTGCGGATCAACCGCGAGACGCGGGTGCAGAACGAGCGCTGCGATCGCCTGCTGCTGCATCTGTTCCAGCACGACATCCACCACCGCGGCCAGGCGCATGCGATGCTGTCAGCGACGTCGGTGAAGCCGCCGCAGCTGGACGAGTTCTTTCCGGCCGACGATGCAGGACTGCGGACGAAGGAGTTTGCTGAGCTGGGGTTCAGCGAGGAGAAGATTTGGAAGCCGTAGTCCGGATGAGCGCAGCGACATCCGGGTTTACACGCGCTGTTGCCTCGAACCCGGATATCGCTGCGCTCATCCGGGCTACGACAATGGTGCCGTGTAGGGTGGGCAAAGGCGCTGCCGCGCTCCCTCCTCACGAGCGGTCGCAATGGCGCCGTGCCCACCATCTCGTTCGAGCACGCTGCCCGACGGTGGGCACGCTGCCGCCTGCGGCGGCCGCTTTGCCCACCCTACGGCATCTCGCTTCTGGCCCACACCTCGCGCGGGAGCCGGTACATCACCTGCCGGCGCAGCGGGCTGTCGGCCTCGACGCGCGGGTGATCGAAATCGGACGCCTCATCCCGGATCATGCCGAGCTTGCGCATCACGCTCTGTGACGCCCCATTTGCCGGCGCGGCATAGGCGATGATTTCGTCAAGGCCGAGCTCATCGAAGCCGAACGTGAGTGATGCGCGCGCGGCCTCCGTGGCAATGCCCTGCCCCCAGGCCGCGCGGGCCAGCCGCCAGCCAGTCTCGACGGCCGGCGTGAACGGGGCGTCGAAGAAAACTTTGAACAATCCGGTTGCGCCGAGGAAGGCGCCAGTGGCCCGATCTTCGACCACCCAGAAGCCGAAGCCGTGCTCGGCAAAATGCTTGATCTGGAAATCGATCCATTGATCGCACGCCTGCCGCGTCGGCAGCGCGCGCAAGTAGCGCATGACGTCGGGATCGGCGGACATCGCCGCGAACGGTGCGCGATCCGCGTCGCGCCATTCGCGCAAGGTGAGGCGTTCAGTCGAGAGGATCATCGATTATCCAGCGTCATTGCGAGGAGCGAAGCGACCAATCAATCCAGAGTCGCGAGCGCGGCCCTGGATTGCTTCGCTTCGCTCGCAATGACGAGGATGGAGCCAGGCTACTTCACCGGCTCGAGGATCGACACGTAGTTCGCCACCGCGGCGCCGCCCATGTTGAAGATGCCGCCGAGCTTGGCGTTGGCGAGCTGCATGCCCTCGGGCGCCGTGCCCGTGAGCTGCATGGCGGTCATCACGTGCATGGAGACGCCGGTGGCGCCAATGGGATGGCCCTTGGCCTTGAGGCCGCCGGACGGGTTGACCGGCAGCTTGCCGTCCTTGAGCGTCCAGCCTTCCTTGATGGCGCGGGCGCCCTGCCCCCTGGGCGTCAGGCCCATCGCTTCGTACTCGATGAGCTCGGCGACGGTGAAGCAGTCATGGGTCTCGACGAAGGAGAGATCGGACAGGGTGACGCCGGCCTTCTCCAGCGCACGCTGCCAGGCCACCGTGCAGCCCTCGAAGGCGAGGATGTCGCGCTTGCTCATCGGCAGGAAATCCTGCGCGTGCGCGGTGGCGCGGACATTCACCGCCTTAGCGAACTTCTTCGCCGTCTCGCTGTCGGTCAGCACCAGCGCGGCGGCGCCGTCGGACACGAGCGAGCAGTCGGTGCGCTTCAGGGGGCCGGCGACATACGGGTTCTTCTCGCTATCGGAGCGGCAGAACTCGAAGCCGAAATCCTTGCGCATCTGCGCGAAGGGATTGGCGACGCCGTTCTTGTGGTTCTTGGCGGCGATCAGCGCCAGCGCGTCGGACTGGTCTCCATACTTCTGGAAATAGCCCTGCGCGATCTTGCCGAACACGCCGGCGAAGCCGCCGACCGTGTCGCCATCTTCCGGCAGATAGGAGGCCTTGAGCAGGTTCTTGCCGATCTCCGGGCCCGGCGTGCGGGTCATCTGCTCGACGCCGACGACGAGCACGATCTTGGCGGCACCGGCGGCGATCGCGCGGATACCCTGGTGGACGGCGGCCGAGCCCGTGGCGCAGGCGTTCTCGACGCGGGTCGCCGGCTTGAAGCGCAAGGCGGGATCGGCCTGCAGCACCAGCGAGGCGGTAAAGTCCTGGGGTGAGAAGCCGGCGTTGAAATGGCCGAGCACGATCTCATCGACATCGCCGGCCGAGATGCCGGCGTCGGCCAGCGCCTCATTGGCGACCTTGACGACGAGGCTCTCGACGGTCTCGGCGTCGAACTTTCCGAACGGCGTATGCGCCCATCCGACGATGCTGGCGGTCATGCTGTCTCTCCCGAATGTCTCCCTGCCCCTCACATGGCGCGTTGCGCCATGTGAGTCCAGAGGCTGGTGGCGGTCTCAGGCCACGAACTTGCCGCCAAGCTCATCCTCGATGTGGATGCGGATGATGTCATCAAAGGTCTTTTCCTCGGTGGTGAAGCCGAGCTCGCGGGCGCGCTTGGCCTCGAACGTCCGCGGCCAGCCGGCGACGATGCCGACGATGAAGGGATCCGGCTCGCGCTTGATGCGGTTGGCGACGTTGTCACCGGCGACGCGGCGGAGCGCGGCGATCTGCTCACCGACGGTAGCCGTGAGGCCAGGCATGGTCAGGTTCCGGCGCGGGCCGATCTTGGCAGTGTCCATGGTCGCGGCGTGCAGCAGGAAGCCGACCGCCGAACGCGGCGTGGCGTGCCAATGCTGGACGTCCTCGGACACCGGCAGCACAGCTTCCTTGCCGGCGAGCGGCTCGCGCAGAATGTTGGAGAAGAAGCCGGACGCCGCCTTGTTCGGCGCCCCGGGACGGATGCAGATGGTCGGCAGGCGGATGCCGACGCCGTCGAAGAAGCCGCGGCGGCTGTAGTCGGCCAGCAGCAGCTCGCCGATCGCCTTCTGGGTGCCGTAGCTCAAGAGCGGCGCGTTGACGAACTCGTCGCCGATGGCCGCGGGGAACGGCGCGCCGAACACCGCGATCGACGAGGTGAAGACCAGGCGCGGCTTGTAGCCGTCGCCGATCAACCTGACCGCGTCGAACAGCATCCGCGTGCCGTCGAGATTGATGCGGTAGCCCTTGTCGAAATCGAGCTCGGCTTCGCCGGAGACGATGGCGGCGAGATGGAAGATGACGTCGGGACGATCGGCGATCAGCTTCTCGGCAAAGCCGGGGACGGCGAAATCGCCGGCGATGGTCTCGACGGCGATCGGCGTGTCGGGCTTCGCCGGCGCGACGATGTCCTGCAGGGTCAGGCGGGTGATGGCGGTGTCGCCAAGGCGGCCGTCGCGGACCAGCCGCTCCACCAGCTTGCGCCCGACCATGCCGGCGGCGCCGAGAACGAGAATATGCAAGGGGATGCTCCTTCAAAAGGTAGGGTGGGCAAAGGCGCGTAGCGCCGTGCCCACCGCAGCACTTGGCGATCACTTGGCGATGCCGGAAGACGGTGGGCACGCTTCGCTTTGCCCACCCTACGAGAGCTCGACGAGCCCGCCTACTCCTTCACCGCGCCGGTCATGGCCGACACATAATGCTCGACGAAGAAGGCGTAAAGGATCACGAGGGGCAGCGAGCCGACGAGGGCGCCGGCCATCAGCGATCCCCATTTGTAGATGTCACCGTCGACGAACTCGTTGACGATGGCGACCGGCACGGTCTTGTTCGGCGTCGATTGCAGGAAGGTCAGCGCGTAGATGAACTCGTTCCAGCACAGGGTGAACGAGAAGATGAAGGCCGAGATCAGGCCCGGCACCGCCAAGGGCACCACGATCTTGACCAGGATCTGCCAGCGGCTGGCGCCGTCGATCAGGGCGCATTCCTCCAGCTCGAACGGAATGGTCTTGAAGTAGCCCATCAGGAGCCAGGTCGAGAACGGGATCAGAAGCGTCGGATAGACCAGGATCAGCGACAGCGGCGAGTCGAACAGGCCGTAGGCCTGGATCACCGAGGCCAGCGGGATGAACAGGATCGACGGCGGCACCAGGTACGCGAAGAAGATCAGCACGCCCACGGTGTCCGCGCCCTTGAAGCGCAGCCGCACGATGGCGTAGGCCGCGAGCACGGAGGCGAAGATCGAGAGCGTGGTGGCGCCGATCGCGACATACATCGTGTTCCACAGCCAGCGCGGATACTGCGTCTCGAACAGCAATTTCGAGATGTGCTTGAAGGTCGGATGCACCACCCAGAACGGGTTGTACTTCTCCATATCGATCAGCTGCTCGTCGGGTTTGATCGACGTCAGGCCCATCCAGTAGAACGGGAACAGCAGCACCAGGAGAATGATCCCGAGCGGCAGATACAGCGTGATCAGCCGGCGCGGCAGCGACTCGAGGTAGCTCATCCCCTCGGAGTCGTCGCCGGCGAGCTTCGCGGCAGTCGCCGTGGCGTTCGATTGCGCTTTGGGCGGCAGCGTGGTGTCGGTCATTGGTCGGATCCTTGCTGCCATTTGCGCCGTTGCATGCCGAACCACGAGATCGCGATCGCCGCCATCAGGAACGGGATCATCGCGGTCGCGATTGCGGCGCCTTCGCCGAGACGGCCGGAGATGATGCCGCGCTGATAGCTCAGGGTCGCCATCAGATGCGTGGCGTTGACAGGGCCGCCGCGGGTCAGCGCCCAGATCAGCTGGAAGTCGGTGAAGGTGAACAGCACCGAGAAGGTCATCACGACGGCGATGATCGGCGTCAGCAGCGGATAGGTGATGTAGCGGAAGCGCTGCCAGCTGGTGGCGCCATCCAGCGTCGCGGCCTCATAGAGCGAGGGCGACACGGTCTGCAGGCCGGCCAGGAGCGTGATGGCGACGAACGGCACGCCGCGCCAGATGTTGGCGATGATGACCGAGGCGCGCGCCCAGGCGGTGTCGCCGAGGAAGTTGATGTTCTGGGTGATCACGCCGAGCTTGATCAGCGACCAGGAGATGATCGAGAACTGCGCGTCATAGATCCACCAGAACGCGATCGCCGACAGCACCGTCGGCACGATGAAGGGGATCAGCACGATCGCCCGGATCATCGCCTTGAACGGCATGTGCCGATTCAGCAGCAGCGCGAGATAAAGTCCGATTGCGAATTTGATGGCGCTTGCCACGATCGTGTAAAGCAGCGTGTTGAACACCGACAGCCAGAAGATCGAATCGTCCCACAGCCATTCGTAGTTCTCGATGCCGACGAAGACACCACTGCGGCCGATCTTCTCGTCGGTGAAGCTCATCCAGACGCCGAGCCCGAGCGGATAGGCCAGGAACAGGATCAGGAACGCCGCGGCCGGCAGCATGAACCACAGCGCGATGACGTTGCGGTTGGTCTTCAACCGTGTCCAGGCCGATGGCTCGCCGATGGCGGCGCCCGAAGGCATCGAGGTCTGAATGGTACTCATCTGATCGAGCAGCTCCCTTCGAACCGGAAGGTGGGCAAATCAAACGTGCCCACCGGCGTTCGGGATAGATCTCTTTCTCGCGACGCCCCCGTAGGGTGGGCAAAGGACCTCGGCGCGATGCCTGCATCGCGACGAGGGACGTGCCCAACGCCGGTGGTGCGATGTGGTCGGTGGGCACGGCGCGGGCGAGATCTCGGATGTCTCCGCGATCCCGGCGCGCCTTTGCCCACCCTACGCAGTCGAGGCCCGCCTCAGCGGAAGATGCGCTTGGCGGAGCGCTCGGCGCTCGCCATCGCCGTCTTCACGTCTTCGCGGCCGGTGCAGTAGTTCGCGAACATGTCGACCAGGACGAAGTCGGCGATCGCGGCCGCGGCCGCCTCGCCGAGCTTGCCGAGGCCGGCCGGCGTCGTCGCGGTGGCCGCGACGTCGCGATACGGCGTGTTCTTCGGATCGACCGTCCAGATCGGGTTGGCGTCGTAGCCCTTGAGGAAGTGCGACAGATAGCCCTGCGCCGCCTCGATCCAAGGATTGAACTGCTCCGGCTCCAGCATGAAGGCGGTGAACGCCTTGCAGGTCTGCGGGTACTTGGAGAAGTTGAACACCAGGATCGGGAAGCCCAGATGCATCTCGCGGGTCTTTCCGTCCAGGCCGGGCGGCAGATGCGCGTGGTTCATGTCCTCGGCGATCTGCGGCGCCTCTTTCTTGGCGGTGACGTAGATCGAGATGCCGTTGACGGTGGTGTAGAGCTGGCCGGCCAGGAACGCCTTGTTGTTGGAAGAGTCGTTCCACGACGCGGTGCCGGGCACGAAATTGTCGTACAGACCCTTGACGTATTCCAGCGCCTTGGCGGTCTCCGGCGAGTTGATGACGACCTTGTTGTCCTTGTCGATCAGATTGCCGCCATGCGCCCACAGCGCCCAGTGCACCCAGCCATTGGCGTCACCGGAGGCGTGGCCGAGCGCCATGCCGCCGGGCGTGCCGTTCTTGTTCATGGCCTTGAAGAACTCGGACATGCCGGCCAAGTCCTTCGGGAACTCCTTGAAGCCGGCCTTCTCGGCGGCAGCGACGCGATAGTTGATCAGGCCGCCGGTGGCCGCCACCGGGATGCCGATCCACTTGCCGTCGAGCATGCCATAGGCCTTGCCGGAGTCGGTCCAGCCGCCGCACTTCTTGCCGAGGTAATCGGCGACGTCGGTCATGTCGACGCACTTGTTGGAGAACAGGAACGGCAGCGTGTAGAGGCCCCAGACCATGTCGAGCCCCTGCCCGGTGTTGGCCGCAACGGAGGCCTTGGGCTGGACGTCGTCATAGGATTCGTTGGAGATGTTGATCGTGACGTTGTTGGCCTTCTGGAAGGCGTCGACGATCTTCATGAAGGCCACGTCCTCGGCCTCGACGAAGCGCTTCCAGCGCATCATGTTGACCTTGGCGCCGGGCTCCGGCTTCCAGGGCGAGGTCTGCGCCCAGGCCTTGGCATAGCCGAGCAGTTCGTCGGCCGACATCGTCGCCGCGGCCGCCATCAAGGTCGCGCCACCCTTGAGCAGAGACCGCCGATCCGTGAGAAATTTCGTCATCTGAAGTTCTCTCCCATTCAATATTGTTTGTTTTGTTTGTTGCCGATTTTTCGGTCGTTTTAGTTCTAAGTCGTCGTCCAGCGCCGCGCGGCCGGATCACAGTCTCCGGCCGGTATCCTTGTCGAACAGATGCGCCGCCGACGCGCGCGGGCGCAGATGGATCTTCTCGCCGGGATTGACCTCGTGGCGATCGCGGAACACCGCAATGATGTCCTGGGTGCCGATGCGGGCGACGATCTGAGTCTCCGAGCCGGTGGGCTCGACAACGATCACCTCGGCCTCGATGCCGTCATCGGCCAATTCGAGATGCTCCGGGCGCACGCCGTAGACGACGGGGCGGCCGTCGGACGCCGCCGGCGCCGTCAGCAGCGGCAGCTTGGCGCCGTTGTCGGTCTCGACATAGACCGAGCCGTTGGACTTGAGATGGCCGTTGAGGAAGTTCATCGCGGGCGAGCCGATGAATCCGGCGACGAACTGATTGTCCGGCTTGTCGTAGAGATCAAGCGGCGAGCCCATCTGCTCGACGATGCCGTCATGCATGACGACGATCTTGTCGGCCATGGTCATGGCCTCGATCTGGTCGTGGGTGACGTAGACCGTGGTCGTCTTGAGCCGCTGATGCAGCTCCTTGATCTCGGTGCGCATCGCGACGCGCAGCTTGGCGTCGAGGTTGGACAGCGGCTCGTCGAACAGGAACACCTGGGGATCGCGCACGATGGCGCGCCCCATGGCCACGCGCTGGCGCTGGCCGCCGGAGAGCTGGCGCGGATAGCGATCGAGCAGCGGCGTCAGCGCCAGGATCTCGGCGGCGCGCGCCACGCCCTTCTTGATGTCCTCGGGCCGCGCGCCACGCAGCTTCAGCGAGAAGCCCATGTTGTCGGCGACGGTCATGTGCGGGTAGAGCGCGTAGTTCTGGAACACCATCGCGATGTCGCGCTCTTTCGGCTGCACGTTGTTGACGACGCGCTCGCCGATCGAAATGGTTCCGGAGGTGATGTTCTCGAGCCCTGCCAGCATGCGCAGCAGCGTCGACTTGCCGCAGCCGGACGGACCGACCAGCACGACGAACTCGCCATCCTCGATCGGGATGGTCACGCCGTGCAGCACCTCGAATCCGCCGAAAGACTTGCGCACGTCGCGAATTTGCACCGACGACATCAATTTCCTCCTCAAAGACCGACTGCATTGGCTGCAGACCGGCGGCATTCTCACCCATTGTGCGCGACCGTTTGATCTGGCCGCTTGTCGTTATGTAGTCTTCTGATCGTGCAGGCGGCGCTGAAGTGGCGCCAGCTCGGCACGCATTGTCGGCAGTTTAGTTCTCTTTCGCAATGCTTCGCTTAGCAACCGCGTGATAGCGCTGTCAATATCGCTTGTGTACCAGACCGCCTATGCTATGAGCGATCCATGGGACGGAAACGTATCACGCCGGGCAAAGTCCGGCTGACCGAAGTCGCGGCACTGGCGGGCGTCAGCCCGATCACGGTGTCACGCTTCTTCCGCAATCCCGACACCGTCTCGGCGGGCCGCCGGCTGCGCATCGAGAGCGCCGCCAAGGATCTCGGCTACGTTCCCAACCTTGCCGCGCGCGCGCTGGCATCGCAGCGCACCGAAGTGATCGGCGTGCTGATACCGTCGCTCACCAACAACGTCTTCTCCGACGTGCTGCGCGGCATCTATGACGCGTTCGAAGGCAGCCGCTACAGCATCCAACTTGCGAATACGCGCTACAGCGTGCTGCAGGAGGAGCGCCTGCTGCGGCTGTTCCTGATGCAGAAGCCGGCCGGGCTGATCGTGACTGGCTTGGACCAGACCGCGGAAGGCCGCGCCATCACGCAGGCGGCGGACTGCCCTGTCGTGCAGATCATGGAGCTCGGCCCTGATCCGATCGATATGATGATCGGCTTCTCGCACGTCGATGCCTGTTATGCGGCCATTTCGCACCTTCTCGCGCAGGGCTGCCGGCGCATCGGCTTCCTCGGCGCGCGCATGGACCCCAGGGTGCAGCGACGGCTGCAGGGCTACCAGAGCGCGATGAAGAATGCCGGTTTGTTCGACCCGCGACTGATCGTCACGACCGCCGTGCCGACCTCCACGACGATGGGCGGCAATTTGTTTTCGGACCTGATGCTGAAGGCGCCGGACATCGATGCGGTGTTCTGCGCCAATGACGACCTCGCGCTCGGCGTGCTGTTCGAATGTCAGCGCCGGCACATCGCCGTGCCCGAGCAGCTCGCGATCGTCGGCTTCAACGACATGGAGTTCATGGCCGCGGCGGTTCCGACGCTGACCAGTGTCCGCACCAATCGTTACGAGATGGGTCTTCGCGCCGCGACGATGATCATGGACGAGATCGAAGGGCGCCCCGTGACCGAACGCGTCGTCGATCTCGGCTTCGAGGTCATGGAGCGCCAGAGCTCGACGATGCAACGTTCCGCGGGAGCGCGCCCGTCGCAGGCGGACCGCGCCTCAGGAACAAAATGGTAGCGCAACCAAATTCGCTGATCTAGAACCACGCTGACGACAACGACTTGAACGAAAGACGTAGGCGACTTCGATTCCGGCTCATTGCTCTCAGGTGCCTTGTTCGCGTGCACCCTGAACCGACCGGATCACCACGTTTGCACTGCGGGAGGACGCAAATGACAAAATCCAACGGACATGCCGGCAACGGCGCTGACAAGAGCCGCCGGCTGCGCTCGCAGGAGTGGTTCAACGATCCGCACAATCCGGGCATGACCGCGCTCTATCTCGAGCGCTATTTGAACTTCGGCCTCACGCGCGCCGAGCTGCAGTCGGGCAAGCCGATCATCGGCATCGCCCAGACCGGCAACGACCTGTCGCCGTGCAACCGCCACCATCTCGAGCTGGCGCATCGCGTGCGCGAGGGCATCCGCGAGGCCGGCGGCATCGCGATGGAGTTTCCGACCCACCCGATCCAGGAAACCGGCAAGCGCCCGACCGCGGCGCTTGACCGCAACCTCGCTTATCTCGGCCTCGTGGAAATCCTGTTCGGCTATCCGCTCGACGGCGTGGTGCTGACCACCGGCTGCGACAAGACCACACCCGCCTGCCTGATGGCGGCGGCCACCGTCAACATTCCCGCGATCGTGCTGTCCGGCGGGCCGATGCTGAACGGCTGGCACGAGGGCCAGCGCACGGGCTCCGGCACCGTGGTGTGGAAGTCGCGCGAGCGGCTCGCCGCTGGCGAGATCGACTACGAGGAGTTCATGCAGATCGTGGCGTCGTCGGCGCCATCGGTCGGGCATTGCAACACCATGGGCACGGCCTCGACCATGAACGCGCTGGCGGAAGCGCTCGGCATGTCCCTGCCCGGCTGCGCCGCGATTCCCGCGCCGTATCGCGAGCGCGGCCAGATCGCCTATGAGACCGGCAAGCGCATCGTCGACATGGTGTGGGAGGATCTCAAGCCGTCCGACATTCTCACCCGCAAGGCGTTCGAGAACTGCATCGTCGCCAATTCCGCGATCGGCGGCTCGACCAACGCGCCGATCCACATCAACGCGCTGGCGCGCCATGTCGGCGTCGAGCTCGATATCGACGACTGGCAGACCGTCGGCCACGACGTGCCGCTCTTGGTCAACATGCAGCCGGCGGGCTTCTATCTCGGCGAGGAATTCCACCGCGCCGGCGGCGTGCCAGCCGTGATCGGCGAGTTGATGCGGCACAAGCGCATCCACGAGGACGTCATCACGGTCAACGGCCGCAGCATGGGCGACAATTGCCGCGCCGCGCCGAAGCCGGACAACGACGTGATCTGGTCCTACGACAAGCCGCTGGTGAAGGATGCCGGCTTCCTGGTGCTGCGCGGCAATCTGTTCGATTCCGCGATCATGAAGACCAGCGTGATCTCCAAGGAATTCCGCGACCGCTATCTCGTCAATCCGAAGGACCCGAACGCCTTCGAAGGCCGCGCCATCGTATTCGAGGGGCCGGAGGATTATCACGACCGCATCGACGATCCGAAGCTCGAGATCGACGAGCACTGCGTGCTGTTCATCCGCGGCGCCGGCCCGATCGGCTATCCCGGCGGCGCCGAGGTGGTGAACATGCAGCCGCCGGCGGCGCTGATCAAGCGCGGCATCCTGTCCCTGCCCTGCATCGGCGACGGCCGCCAGTCCGGCACCTCGGGCTCGCCGTCGATCCTCAACGCCTCGCCCGAAGCCGCTGCTGACGGTGGCCTGGCGATCTTGAAGACCGGCGACAAGGTGCGCATCGACTTGAACAAGGGCTCGGCCAACATCCTGATCTCCGACGAGGAACTGGCCAAGCGCCGCGCCGAGCTGAAGGCCCGGGGGGGCTTCCCGCATCCGGCCAACCAGACGCCGTGGCAGGAGCTCTATCGCAACACCGTCGGCCAGCAGGCCACCGGCGCCTGCATGGAGCTCGCCACGCGGTACCAGAACATCGCTGGCACTGTCGGCGTGGCCAGGCATAATCACTAGACACACGGCACGAAGCCAGCCACCGTCATTGCGAGGAGCGAAGCGACGAAGCAATCCAGGGCCGCACGCACAGCCCTGGATCGCATCGCTGCGCTCGAGATGACGAAGAGCAAAATGTACTTCAGGGAGACCCCATGTCCGACCGCCTCAAGGGCAAGCGCGCCTTTGTCACCGCCGCCGCAGCCGGCATCGGCCGCGCCTGCGCCGTCGCCTTCGCGCGACAGGGCGCGACCGTGTTCGCCACCGACATCGACGAGAAGGGTCTCTCGACCCTGAAGGCCGAGGGCATCGCCGAGGTCGCCACCCTCGACGTGCGCAACACTGCGGCCGTCAATGCGATGGCCGAGCGCGTCGGCAAGGTCGAGATCCTGCTCAATGCCGCGGGGTTCGTGCACAACGGCACCATCCTCGACTGCTCGGATGACGACTTCGATTTCTCCTTCGACCTCAACGTCAAGTCGATGCACCGAACGATCCGCGCCTTTCTGCCGAAGATGCTGGCCGAGAACGGCGGCGCCATCGTCAACATCGCCTCCGCCGCAGGCGTGTTCAAGGCGGCGCCGAACCGCTACGTCTACGCGGCGACCAAGGCGGCGGTGGCGGCGCTGACGCGCTCGGTCGCGGCGGACTACGTGGCCAAGAAGATCCGCTGCAACTGCATCTGCCCCGGCACGATCGAGACGCCGTCACTGCTGGGACGCGCGGCCGCGGCCGGCCCGAACGGACTCGAGATGTTCGTCTCGCGCCAGCCGATGGGCCGGCTCGGCACGGCCGAGGAGATCGCGCATCTCGCGGTCTACCTCGCCAGCGACGAGAGCGCGTTCACCACGGGCGTGGCGCATACGATCGACGGCGGCTGGACGTTGTAGCTTTGTTACCTCTCCCCGCTTGCGGGGAGAGGTCGGATTGCATCGAAGGTGCAATCCGGGTGAGGGGGTACAGGTCTAACAACGCGCACCACCCGTGCGTCTGCCCCTCACCCCAACCCTCTCCCCGTGAAGGACGGGGAGAGGGAGCACACCGAGCACGTCGTAAGAAGCGTGGCTCACAGGACGGGGAGTCTCGACCATGAACCACATCGACCTCGCCAATCGCTGCGCTGTCGTCACCGGCGGTGCGCAAGGGTTCGGCCGCGCGATCACTGAGCGCTTCAAGGCGTCAGGCGCCAAGGTGGCGATCTGGGATCACGATATTGCGCTGGCGGAGAAGACCGCGCAGGAGATCGGCCCCGAAGTGCTGGCGCTCAAGGTCGACGTCACCGACACCACCGCTGTCGCAGGGGCGCGCGACGCGACGCTGGCGGCGTTCGGCACCATCGACATCCTGGTCAACAATGCCGGGATCGCCGGAATCAACAAGACGGTGTGGGAGACTGATCTCGAGGAATGGCGCAAGGTGCTGCGCATCAATCTCGACGGCCCCTTCATCTGTGCGAAAGCGATCGTGCCTGTCATGCTGAAGCAGGGCTATGGCCGCATCGTCAACATCGCCTCGATCGCCGGCAAGGAAGGCAACCCGAACGCGGCGCACTACTCGGCGTCTAAAGCGGGTCTGATCGCGCTGACCAAGTCGCTCGGCAAGGAGCTGGCGCAGCACAACATCACGGTGAATGCCGTGACCCCGGCCGCGGCGAAGACCGCGATCTTCGACCAGATGACCGAGGCGCACATCAACTTCATGCTGTCGAAGATCCCGAAGGGCCGCTTCGTCCTCGTCGAGGAGCTCGCGTCGCTGGTGTCCTGGCTTGCCTCGGAAGAGTGCTCGTTCTCGACCGGCGCCGTGTTCGACATCTCCGGCGGCCGCGCGACGTATTAGCTGAGAACGTAGGGTGGGCAAAGGCGCAGCCCTGCCCTCTCCTCGCGCAAGATCGTGGTGGCGCCGTGCCCACCGCCTCACCGCACGACATGCCGCCCGATGGTGGGCACGCGCCGCCTGACGGCGACGCTTTGCCCACCCTACGCCGCGACGCGACTCATTTTGCGAGGGCGCGACGTTGATGCTAAAGCGCGATGAGATCAGGATGAATCGTCATCGCGCTTTAGGTTATTGTTTGCGCATGATCTTTTCGGAAAACCGCTGCGCACTTTTCCGGATCATGCTTTAGCGCGCTCGCACGGCGCCCCGTTACGGACCAGGACCGCTGAGCTTCAGCCGCTAGGCAGCGCCGGGGTTCGGCGCATGCGCAGCCTCGGCTTTGGCCACAAAACCCTTGGCGAGCGCGTGATAGAGCCCCTCCTCGCAGATCACGCGCGAGGTGCCGTAGGCGATCAGCGAGGCCATCATCAGCGGCACCACCATGGCGTGGTTGTCGGTCATCTCGGTGACGATGACGAAGGCGGTGATCGGCGCCTGCACGACGCCGGCGAAATAGGCGACCATGCCGAGCAGCATGATCGGCGCCAGCGGCGTGCTCTGGAACAGGCTCGCGACATTGGCGCCGATGCCGGCGCCGACCGCGAGCGACGGCGCGAAGATGCCGCCGGGCATGCCGCTGATCGCAGCGAAGGTGGTGGCAAGGAATTTCAGCACGCCGAAATCGGCCGACAGCGGCGTGCCGGTCTCCAGCGCCGCCTTCACCTGCGCGTAGCCGGTGCCATACACCGTATCGCCCGAGGCGAGGCCGCAAAGCGCCACCGCCAGCCCGCAGGCGAGCGCGAACGGCAAGGGGTGGCTCTTGATGGCACGGCCGACGGCTCCGGGCAGCCCGCGGGCCATGGTGATCAGGATGCGGCTGAACAGCCCGCCGGCCGCACCGCCGACGACGCCACAGATCGGCACGGCGAGCCAGTCGATGCCCTTGCCCAACGCGATCGGCGTGGTGCCGAAATAGGCGTAGTTGCCCATCAGCGCGAGCGAGGTCAGGCCGGCGGCGATGACAGTGGCGATGACGAGGCTCGAGGTCCGCGTTTCGAAAGCACGGCTCATCTCCTCGATGCCGAACACGATGCCCGCCAGCGGCGTGTTGAACGCGGCGGCCACGCCGGCCGCGGCGCCGGCCAGGATCAGTCCCGGCTGCCGGCGTGGCGACAGCCGGCCGAGCGCGAACATGATGGAGGCGCCGACCTGCACCGTCGGGCCCTCGCGGCCGACCGAGCCGCCGCACAACAGCCCGAGCAAGGTCAGCAGCACCTTGCCGATGGCGATGCGGATCGACACCAGCGGGCTGCGCGCGCTCGTGTCGGTGAGATGCCGCGCGGCGATCGCCTGCGGGATGCCGCTGCCTTGCGCGTTGGGGAAGAAGCGCTGGGTCAGATAGACCGACAGCGCGAAGCCCGCCGGCGTGACGATCAGCGAGGCGTAGCGCGACTGCGACAGCAGCCAGTTGAAGGCGAGCTGCGCCTCGTCGGCGAGCTTCGCCAGGGCCACTGCGGCGGCGCCGACGACGAGGCCGCCGGCGACGAACAGCACCCGCCGCTGCCAGCGCGCCGAGGTCAGCTTCAGCCAGCGCTTGCGGCGGGGAGTGATCGTCAACATCGGGCGGCGTCGGTCGGGGCGCTACGCAGGTGCAGCACCCTCGACGAAAATCAGCCGCCGGTCCAGCGCCTTCCAGCGCTCACCGAGGGCTTCGGCATATTCGGGCGACGCATACCATTCGCGCAACCGCGCCATCGATGGGAACTCGACGATGATCAGCGTCTTCGCCGGCGGGCCGCCCTCGACAGCCTCCGCGGAGCCGCCGCGGACCAGATAGCGGCCGCCATACTGCGTGATCGAGCGCGCCGCGAGATCGCGGTAGCGCTGCATCGCCTCGGCATCCCGAACCTCGACCTCGGAGAGGACGTAAGCCGTCATCGCAGGCCTCAGGCGATGGTGTCGACGATGCCGCCTTCGGCGCGCAGCGCGGCGCCGTTGGTGGCGGAGGCCTGCGGAGAGGCCGCGTAGACGACCATGTTGGCGATCTCGTCGACGCTGGCGAAGCGTTGCAGCAGCGACGCCGGCCGGTGTTGCTTGACGAAGGACGAGGCCGCCTCCTCCTCCGACTGGCCGTTCTGGCGTGCCAGATCCTTGACGAAGGTCTCGACGCCTTCCGACATGGTCGGTCCGGGCAGCACCGAATTGACGGTGACGCCGGTGCCGCGCGTCAGCTTGGCAAGGCCGCGGGAAATCGCGAGCTGCGCCGTCTTCGTCATGCCGTAGTGAATCATCTCGGTCGGGATGTTCAGCGCCGACTCCGAGGAGATGAAGATGACGCGGCCCCAGTTGCGCTTCAGCATGCCCTGCATGTAGGCGCGCGCCATGCGGACGCCGGAGAGAACGTTGACCTCGAAGAAGCGGCTCCAGTCCTCGTCGGGAATCTCGAAGAAGTCCTTCGGCTCGAAGATGCCGGCATTGTTGACGAGGATGTCGACCTCCGGGACCGCCGTGACGATGGCGTTGCCGCCGTCGACCTGGGCGACATCGCCGGCGACACCGCGGACCTTCGCGCCAGGGACCGCCTGCTTCAGCTTGGCGACGGCCTCATCGACGCGGCCTTGGGCACGGCCGTTGAGGACGACCTCCGCGCCGGACGCAGCCAGTCCCTTGGCGATGGCAAAGCCGATGCCGGCGGTGGAACCCGTGACGAGCGCGGTCCTACCCGAGAGATCGATGTGCATGAGCAGCTCTCCATTGTGCTGGAGGAACGCATGTAGGTCGCCGATGCGCCGACCCCAACGCGCTGCACGCAGAGCTGATCCTTTTGACGGTAGCCCGAGCGGAGAATCGTAGGGTGGGCAAAGCGGCCGCCGCAGGCGGCCGCGTGCCCACCGTGGATCCGCGAATTCTGGCTAAGACGGTGGGCACGGCGCCACCAAGAGCTCGCGCGAGGAGAGACCGCGGATGCGCCTTTGCCCACCCTACAAGCGAAGCACGACAAACGAAAACGGCGCCCGAAGGCGCCGTTTTGCAAAGTTAGATCGGAGCGTCGCTTACGCGGCTTCCGAGGTCTCCTGCACCGGACCCGAGTCCTGGCCCTTGGCGTCGACGTCGCGATCGACGAACTCGATCACGGCCATCGCGGCGTTGTCGCCGTAGCGGAAGCCGGCCTTGATGATGCGGGTGTAGCCGCCGTTGCGGTCCTTGTAGCGGGGCGCCAGCACGTCGAACAGCTTCTTCACCTGGTCGACGTCGCGCATCTCGGCGATCGCCTGACGGCGCAGCGCGAGACCGCCCTTCTTGCCGAGGGTGACGAGCTTCTCGACGATCGGCCGCAGCTCCTTGGCCTTCGGCAGCGTGGTGACGATCTGCTCGTGCTTGATCAGCGCGGCGCACATGTTGGCGAACATCGCCTTGCGATGCTCGGCGGTGCGGTTGAGCTTCCGATGAACCTTGCCGTGACGCATTGTGTTAGTCCTTCATTTCAATCTGCCGCGACGGTTCGTCGGACATGTTGCTCAGGTGGGCTGCCTGCGTTCGCCCGGTCGTTACGAGTGGCGGGTAGGATCGCTACCCGCCAGCCGCTCAGTAGTGATCCTCGAAGCGCTTGGCCAGCTCGTCGATGTTCTCCGGCGGCCAGCCCGGCACTTCCATGCCGAGATGCAGACCCATCTGGGCCAGCACTTCCTTGATCTCGTTCAGCGACTTGCGGCCGAAGTTCGGGGTGCGCAGCATCTCCGCTTCCGACTTCTGCACGAGGTCGCCGATGTAGACGATGTTGTCATTCTTCAAGCAGTTGGCCGAACGCACCGACAGCTCGAGCTCGTCCACCTTCTTGAGGAAGGCCGGGTTGAAGGCGAGGTCCGGGATGATCTCCTGGGCGACTTCCTTGCGCGGCTCTTCGAAGTTGACGAACACGTTGAGCTGATCCTGCAGAATGCGCGCGGCATAGGCCACCGCGTCCTCCGGCGAGATCGCGCCGTTGGTCTCGATCGTCATGGTCAGCTTGTCGTAGTCGAGGATCTGGCCCTCGCGGGTGTTCTCGACCTTGTAGGAGACCTTGCGGACCGGCGAGAACAGGCTGTCGACCGGGATCAGGCCGATCGGCGCGTCCTCGGGGCGGTTGCGATCGGCGGCGACATAGCCCTTACCGGTGGCGACCGTGAACTCCATGCGGATCTCGGCGCCCTCGTCCAGGGTGCAGAGCGGCAGGTCGGGGTTGAGCACGACGATGTCGCCGACGGTCTGGATGTCACCGGCGGTGACGGCACCCGGACCCTGCTTCTTCACGACCATGCGCTTCGGGCCTTCGCCCTGCATCTTGATCGCGATGTCCTTGATGTTCAGAACGATGTCGGTGACATCCTCGCGGACGCCGGCAATCGAGGAGAACTCGTGCAGCACGCCGTCGATGTGCACCGACTGCACGGCCGCGCCCTGCAGCGACGACAGCAGGATGCGGCGCAGTGCGTTGCCCAGCGTCTGGCCGAAGCCGCGCTCCAGCGGCTCGGCAACCACGGTGGCGAAACGGGTCGCGTCGGAGCCCGGCGTGACCTGGAGCTTGTTCGGCCGAATCAATTCTTGCCAATTCTTCTGGATCGTCACTGTTTCACCCATGGGCCAGTCCGTGGGGTCGACTGACTGGCGTTGGAGAACCGCGCATCGGATCGCGGCAATCGAAATGGTTCAAAAGCAAGACGAGGCGGACATGCTGTCCGCCTCCTTCAGATCAGACGCGACGACGCTTGCGCGGACGGCAACCATTGTGCGGGATGGTCGTCACATCGCGGATCGAGGTGACGGTGAAGCCCGCGGCCTGCAGCGCGCGCAGCGCCGATTCACGTCCGGAGCCCGGACCGGCCACCTCGACCTCGAGGGTGCGCATGCCGTGCTCCTGGGCCTTCTTGGACACGTCCTCCGCCGCAACCTGCGCGGCATACGGGGTCGACTTGCGCGATCCCTTGAAACCCATCGTGCCGGCCGACGACCAGGCGATGGTGTTGCCCTGCGCGTCGGTGATGGTGATGGTGGTGTTGTTGAACGACGAATTCACATGGGCGACGCCGGAGGCGATGTTCTTGCGCTCACGACGGCGGACACGTGCGGCTTCCTTGGCCATATAAGTACCTTTCTCGAGATCTCAACGCCGCCGTAATGCCAGCGGCTACACCAAACGAGCGAATGGTAAATGGCGAATAGCGAGAAGGGCTTCCCCTACCCGCTACCCGCACATCTGCAATTCGCCAATTACTTCTTCTTGCCGGCGATCGCCTTGGCCGGACCCTTGCGCGTACGCGCATTGGTGTGGGTCCGCTGGCCGCGCACCGGCAGGCCGCGGCGATGACGCAGGCCGCGATAGCAGCCGAGGTCCATCAGCCGCTTGATGTTGATGCCGGTCTCACGACGGAGGTCGCCCTCGACGACGTAGTCGCGGTCGATGATTTCGCGGATCTGCAGGACTTCCTGGTCGCTCAGCTGGTTGACGCGGCGATCTTCCGCGATCTTCACCTTCTCCACGATCTCGCCCGCGATCTTCGGGCCGATGCCATGGATGTACTGGAGCGCGATCAGGACGCGCTTGTTGGTCGGGATGTTGACACCGGCAATACGGGCCACGGACTTCTCTCCTGTCACCGATCCAAGGACGGACCGGCCTTCTCTGTCGCTATCTCGGGCAGGTGTCCGCAAACGCGAACAAGACGCCCACCCCTCGATTCCTGGGGCCCGGCATCTCTGGGAAAACTATCCGACTTGGATGCGGGCTTATTAATGGATTCACACGGCGGTCGTCAACCGCCCCTACAAGATTCGGTCACCCCTTGGCGCGCTTTTTTGCTGCCTTGGCCGAGGTTTTCCGGGTGCCCTTGGCCGCCTTGGCGGCAGCCTTGGGTGCCTTCTTAGGAGCGGCCTTAGCGGCTTTTTTGGGTGACTTTCCGGCCTTTTTCGCCGTGGTAGCCGCCTTCGGAGCCGTCTTGGCGGCCGTCTTGGCCGATTTCGCTGGCGCTGTTTTGGCTGCGGCCTTCGGCGCCTTGGCGCTGCGCTTGGCCGGGCTCGCCTTCTTGGCCGCCCGGCTGCCGCTTTTGCCGACGGCGGCCAGGATTCGGCCGATCTCCTCTGTGACCTGCTCGATCGGCATCATGCCGTCGACGGTCGCCAGCATCCGATGGTCGGAGTAATAGTGGATCAGCGGCTCGGTCTGGTCGCGGTAGCTGGCCAGGCGCTTGGTCAGCACCTCCGGGGTGTCATCCGCCCGGACCGCCTCGCCGCGGGCGCGGGTCTCGGCGGCGCGGCGCTCGACGCGCTCCAGCAGGACGCCCTCGTTGACCCGGAGCTCGATCACTGCGTCGAGCTTCATCTGCTTCTGCTTGAGCAGCGCATCCAGCGCCTCGGCCTGCGGCACGGTGCGCGGGAAGCCGTCGAGGATGAAGCCGTTGGCGGCGTCAGGCTGCTCGATTCGGTCGGCGATGATGCCGACCACGACCTCGTCGGGCACCAGCCCGCCGGCGGCCATGATGTCCTTGGCCTTCAGCCCGATCGGCGTCTGCGCGGCGACGGCGGCGCGCAGCATGTCGCCGGTCGACAGTTGGACGATGCCATGACGCTGCACCAGGCGCTGCGCCTGCGTTCCCTTGCCCGAACCGGGCGGTCCCAGAAGAATCAGTCTCATTGAATGTCCCGCCCCCCGGCACACGGTGAGCGACCTCCCGCACACCTTGTTCTTAGCTTTTTGGCTCCCGGGCCGCGATCCGCCGCACTCAGCGGCGGCGACCCCGCAGCTTCGACTTTCTGATCAGCCCCTCATATTGATGGGCGAGCAGATAACCCTGAACCTGCGCCACGGTATCCATCGTAACGCTGACCACAATCAGAAGCGAAGTGCCACCAAAGTAGAACGGGACGGAAGCGTAGGAAATCAGAATTTCCGGAATCAGACACACGATCGCCAGATAGATGGCGCCGAGCACGGTGATCCGCGACAGCACGTAATCGATATATTCCGCAGTGCGCTCGCCCGGCCGGATGCCCGGGATGAAGCCGCCATGCTTCTTGAGGTTGTCGGCCGTCTCGGTCGGGTTGAAGACGATGGCGGTGTAGAAGAAGGCGAAGAACAGGATCAGCGCCAGGTACAGCACCAGGAACAGCGGCCGGCCGTGGCCGAGCTGGGTGGTGATCCACTGGAACCACTCCGGCCCCTTGCCGGCGTTGAAGTTGGCGACCGTGGTCGGCAGCAGCAGCAGCGACGAGGCGAAGATCGGCGGGATGACGCCGGAGGTGTTGAGCTTCAGCGGCAGATGCGAGGACTGGCCCTCGAACATCTTGTTGCCGACCTGGCGCTTCGGATACTGGATCAAGAGCCGGCGCTGGGCGCGCTCCATGAACACGATGAAGGCGATCACGGCGACCGCCATCACGATGACGATCAGGATCAGGCCGGTCGACAGCGCGCCCTGGCGGCCCAGTTCGAGCATGTTGGCGAGCGCCGAAGGCAGCTCCGCCACGATGCCGGACAGGATGATCAGCGAGATGCCATTGCCGATGCCGCGCGAGGTGATCTGCTCGCCCAGCCACATCAGGAACATGGTTCCGCCGGTCAGCGTGATCGCGGTCGACAGGCGGAAGAACAGGCCGGGATCGGCGACGACGTTGCCGGCGCCCTCGAGGCCTACGGCGATGCCGTAGGACTGCACGGCGGCCAGGATCACCGTCAGATAGCGGGTGTACTGGTTGAGCATCTTGCGGCCCGCCTCGCCCTCTTTCTTGAGGGCTTCGAGCTGCGGCGAGACCGTGGTGAGCAGCTGAATGATGATCGATGCCGAGATGTACGGCATGATGTTCAGCGCGAAGATCGCCATGCGGTGGATGCCGCCGCCGGCGAACATGTTGAACATGCCGAGGATGCCGCCGGACTGGCTGCGGAACACGGAGTCCCAGATGTTCGGGTCGATGCCGGGCAGCGGAATATAGGTGCCGAGGCGGTAGACCAGCAGCGCGCCGAGGGTGAACCAGATGCGCTTCTTCAGCTCATCGGCTTTTGCAAGCGCGCCGAAATTGAGGTTTGCCGCAAGTTGTTCCGCTGCTGAGGCCATATCTAGCTTTCTCCCGCCGCCCGTTCTTGACCGCATCAGCCCCGCGAGGGCTCGCGGGGCTTGGGCAGACGTCGGATATTATCTGGTGCGCAGACGCATTCTGTCCATCGCCCTGCCCGATCAGGCTGAAGCCTGGGACTGGGCGATGACGCAGAAGTTACGCCGCTTCGCCTTCGTCCTTGGCCGGAGCCAAGAGCTTGACGGTGCCGCCGGCCTTCTCGACCGCCGCGATCGCCGACTTCGAAGCGCCATGCACCTCGATGTTGACCTTCGACGTGATCTCGCCACGGCCGAGCAGACGCACGCCATCCTTGGCGCGACGCAGCGCGCCCGACTTCACCAGCGCCTCGGCGTTGATCACGCTGCCGGCGTCCAGCTTCTTGGCATCGATCGCCTGCTGGATCCGGTCGAGATTGATCTCGACGAAATCGAGCGCGAAGATGTTGTTGAAGCCGCGCTTCGGCAGACGGCGATGCATCGGCATCTGACCGCCTTCGAAGCCCTTGATGCGCACGCCGGAGCGCGCGGTCTGGCCCTTGCCGCCACGGCCGGAGGTCTTGCCCTTGCCGGAGCCGATGCCGCGGCCGACGCGCATGCGCTTCTTGCGCGCGCCGGCGTTGTCGGCGATATCGCTGAGCTTCATCGCCCTTCTCCTTACTTCTCGTCGACGATGCGGACGAGATGATGAACCTTGGTGATCATGCCGCGGACCGCCGGCGTGTCCGGCAGCTCGGTCACCCGGCCGATCTTGTTGAGCTTCAACCCGATCAGCGTCTCGCGCTGCGAGTGATGCCGGCGGATCGGGCTGCCGATCTGCTCGATCTTGATCGTCTTGGCGCTAGCCATTGTCCTTAACTCCGAGATGCGCCAGCCAGTGGCGGCGCGCGTTCGTTAGTCGGCGGCTGCCTCGGCATCGCCACCGACGCGGCGGGCCTGCAGGGTCGACACCTTGATGTTGCGGCGGGCAGCGACCGAGCGCGGGCTGTCCTGGTGCTTCAGCGCGTTAAAGGTCGCGCGCACCATGTTGTACGGGTTGGACGAGCCGATCGACTTCGCCACCACGTCCTGGATGCCCAGCGTCTCGAACACGGCGCGCATCGGGCCGCCGGCGATGATGCCGGTACCGGCCGGAGCCGCACGCAGATAGACGCGGCCCGCACCGTGACGACCGAAGATGTCGTGGTGCAGGGTCCGGCCTTCGCGCAGCGCGACGCGGGTCAGGTTGCGCTTGGCGGAGTCGGTCGCCTTGCGGATCGCCTCCGGCACTTCGCGCGCCTTGCCGTGGCCGAAGCCGACCCGGCCCTTCTGATCGCCGATCACGACGAGCGCCGCAAAGCCGAAGCGCTTACCGCCCTTCACGACTTTCGCGACTCGGTTGATGTGGACGAGCTTGTCGACGAACTCGCTGTCGCGCTCCTCGCGCTCCTTGCGATCGCGACCGCCTCGTTCCCGTTCACCTGCCATGGTGCTATCCAATCTTCTGAGGGGCTCTCGCGCCCAAATCCAATGATGTTAGAAGCTCAGCCCGCTCTCGCGCGCCGCGTCGGCCAGGGCCTTGACGCGACCGTGATAGAGATAGCCGCCGCGATCGAACACGACTTCCTTGATGCCCGCCTTCACCGCGCGCTCGGCGAGCAGCTTGCCCACCGCCTTGGCCGCATCGATGTCGGCACCGGTGTTGCCGGCCGAACGCATCTCCTTCTCCATCGACGACGCCGAGGCGAGCGTCTCGCCCTTCTGGTCGTCGATGACCTGAGCGTAGATGTGCTTCGACGAACGGAACACCGACAGACGCGGACGGCCGCCGGCGGAGCGGCGCAGCGACAGCCTCACGCGCTGCTTGCGCCGGGCATTCGTAACCTTTGCTCTCGACATGTCCGGCTCCGTTACTTCTTCTTGCCTTCCTTGCGGAAGATGAATTCACCCGCGTACTTCACGCCCTTGCCCTTGTAGGGCTCCGGCGGCCGGTAGGCGCGGATTTCGGCGGCCACCTGGCCGACGCGCTGCGGGTCGATGCCCGTGATCGTGATCTCGGTCGGCTTCGGCACGGCGATCGTGATGCCTTCCGGGATCTGGTAGACCACGTCGTGGCTGTAGCCGAGCGCGAGCTGCAGGTTCTTGCCCTGCATCGCGGCGCGGTAGCCGACGCCGGTGATCTCGAGCTTCTTCTCGAAGCCCTTGGTGACGCCCTCGACCAGGTTGGCGATCTGGGCGCGCGCGGTGCCGTAGAGCGAGCGGGCACGCTTGGTCTCGGTGCGCGGGGCAACCTTGACCTGGCCGTTCTCGAACTTCACCTCGACGTCGTCATGGACGAGGAACTGAAGCTGCCCCTTCGGGCCCTTCATCTTGACGGTCTGACCGTCGACGGTGGCGGTCACACCGGACGGCACCGTCACAGGCTTCTTGCCAATTCGTGACATGGCTCAATCCTTCTTAGAACACCGTGAAGAGAACTTCACCGCCGACATTCGCGTCACGCGCGCTATGGTCGGCCATGATTCCCTTCGGCGTCGACAAAACAGAAATTCCGAGCCCGTTGTTCACGCGCGGCAGATTCTTCACCGAAGTGTAGACGCGCCGGCCGGGCTTGGAGACGCGCTCGATCTCGCGGATCACGGGCTCGCCGTCGAAATACTTCAGCTCGATCTCGATCTCGCTGCGGCCCGACGGATGCTCCATCGTGGCATAGCCACGGATGTAGCCCTCGGACTTCAGCACTTCGAGCACGCTGGCGCGCATCTTCGAGCCGGGGGTCGTGACCTTCGACTTCGAGCGCATCTGCGCGTTGCGGATGCGGGTGATCAGATCGCTGATGGGATCGTGCGTTGACATGTTCGACCCTCCTTACCAGCTCGACTTCACGAGGCCCGGAACCAGGCCCTTGGATCCGAGCTCGCGCAGCGCGATGCGGCTCAGCTTGTTCTTGCGGTAGTTCGACCGCGGACGGCCCGTCAGCTCGCACCGGTTACGGATGCGGGTGGTCGACGAGTTGCGCGGCATTTCCGCGAGCTTCAGGGTCGCGGCGAAGCGCTCCTCCATCGGCTTTTCCTTGTCGGCGATGATCGCCTTCAACCGGGCGCGCTTCGGAGCGGCGTTCTTCGCCATCTTCTTGCGCCGGTTGTTCTTCTCGACTGAACTCTTCTTTGCCATGCTTGGCTCCTGGGTATCCGCGTTTGAGAAGCTTCGAAAGTCAGCTGCTCACTGCCGGAACGGGAAATTGAATGCGGTCAGAAGGGCACGGGCCTCGTCGTCGGTCGTCGCGGTGGTGCACACCGTGATGTCCATGCCCCAGCTCTCCCCGGCCTTGTCGAAATCGATCTCGGGGAAAATGATGTGCTCCTTGATGCCGAGCGAGTAGTTGCCGCGGCCGTCGAAGCTCTTCGGGTTCAGGCCGCGGAAGTCGCGGACGCGCGGCAGCGCGACGTTGATCAGGCGGTCGATGAACTCGTACATCTTGGCCTTGCGCAGCGTGACCTTGCAGCCGATCGGCTGGTTCTCACGCAGCTTGAAGGTCGCGATGGCGACGCGCGAATAGGTCACGACGGCCTTCTGACCGGCGATCAGCGACAGGTCGGCCGCAGCCGTCTCCGCCTTCTTGCGGTCGTTGACGGCCTCGCCGATGCCCATGTTCAGCACGACCTTGTCGAGCCGCGGCACCTGCATGACGTTGGCGTAGCCGAACTTCTCGGTCAGCGCGCTCTTGATCTTGCGGTCGTATTCCGTGCGGAGGCGCGGGGTGTAAGCGGTCTCAGCCATCGATCTCAACTCCCGAGCTCTTGGCAACGCGGACCTTCTTGCCGTCCGCCTGAATCTTGAATCCGATGCGCGTCGGCTTGCCGTCCTTGCCGACGTAAGCGACGTTCGACAGGTTGATGGGGGCTTCCTTGGTGATGATGCCGCCCTCCTGGTTCTGCGTCTGCTTCTGGTGACGCTTCACCAGGTTGATGCCGCGCACCAGCGCCGTGCCGGCGTCCGGGCGCACCTCGAACACCTCGCCGGTGCGACCCTTGTCGCGACCGGTCAGGACGATCACCTTGTCGCCCTTGCGGATCTTGGCAGCCATCACAGCACCTCCGGCGCGAGCGAAATGATCTTCATGTGGTTCTTGGCGCGCAGCTCGCGCGGCACCGGCCCGAAGATACGGGTGCCGACCGGCTCGGACTGGTTGTTGATCAGGACGGCGGCGTTGCGGTCGAAGCGGATCACCGAACCGTCGGCGCGGCGGATGTCCTTGCGGACGCGCACCACGACGGCCTTCATGACGTCGCCCTTCTTCACCTTGCCACGCGGAATGGCTTCCTTGATCGACACCACGATGATGTCGCCGACGGTGGCATAGCGGCGCTTCGAGCCGCCCAGCACCTTGATACACATAACACGGCGTGCGCCGGAATTATCGGCCACGTCGAGGTTGGTCTGCATCTGAATCATTGATGCACCTCGTCCTCTTCATCTGCTGCGCAGGAAAGCTGCGCCTTTTATGATCCCGAAAGCGAAACCGGCCCCTTATGGAGGGCCGCGTCGCGCGACTCAGGCGGTTTTCTTATGCTCGCCGCGGACCACCGTCCAGCGCTTGAGCTTGGAGATCGGCTTGCTCTCCTCGATCCAGACCATGTCGCCCGGCTTGAACTCGTTGCTCTCGTCGTGAGCGTGGTAATTCTTCGAGCGGCGGATGGTCTTCTTGTAGATCGGGTGGGTGAAGCGCCGGTCGACGCGCACGACCACCGTCTTGGCCTGCTTGTCGCTGACGACCACGCCCTGGAGGGTCCGTTTCGGCATGTCGAGCCTCTTACTTCGTCTTGGCGCGCTGCTGCGCGGCGATGGTCTTGATACGGGCGATGTCGCGGCGCGCCTCACGCAGGCGGGCAGTGTTCTCCAGCTGCCCGGTGGCGCGCTGGAAACGCAGGTTGAAGCGCTCCTTCTTCAGATTGACGATCGCATCGTCCATCTGGTCGGGGCTCATCGCGCGAATGTCGGCAATCTTCATCTCGGCCATGACCATTACTCCGCAATGCGTTCGACGAAGCGCGTCTTGATCGGCAGCTTGGCCGCGGCCAGGGTCAGCGCCTCGCGCGCGATCTGGTTGCTGACGCCGTCGATCTCGAACATCACCCGGCCCGGCTTGACGCGAGCCACCCACAATTCCGGCGAACCCTTGCCGGAGCCCATGCGGACTTCGGCCGGCTTCTTCGACACCGGCAGATCCGGGAACACGCGGATCCAGACGCGGCCGGCGCGCTTCATGTGACGGGTCAGCGCACGACGGGCGGCCTCGATCTGGCGCGCGGTCACGCGATCCGGCTCCATCGCCTTCAGCCCGAACTGGCCGAAGGCCAGCGTTGCGCCCGAGGACGCAACGCCGTGGATACGGCCCTTATGCGCCTTTCGGAACTTGGTCTTCTTTGGTTGCATCATGGCTTTGAGCCCTCAAACCTGTCTTGTCGCGGCTGATCGATCAGGCCGCGTCGCGGCGCGAACGCGGCGACGGGCTTTCGCCACCACCCTCGTTCATCCGCTTGTCCTGTGCCATCGGATCGTGCTCGAGGATCTCGCCCTTGAAGATCCAGACCTTCACGCCGCAGGTGCCGAAGGTCGTGAACGCGGTGGCCACACCGTAATCGATGTCGGCGCGCAGCGTGTGCAGCGGCACCCGGCCCTCGCGATACCACTCCATGCGGGCGATTTCCGCACCGCCCAGACGACCCGAGCAGTTGATGCGGATGCCCTCGGCGCCGAGACGCATCGCCGATTGAACGGCGCGCTTCATGGCGCGGCGGAACGCAACGCGGCGCTCGAGCTGCTGCGCGATCGACTCGGCGACCAGCGTGGCATCGAGCTCCGGCTTGCGGATCTCGACGATGTTGATGACGACGTCCGACGAGGTGATGTCGGCGACGCGCTTGCGCAGCTTGTCGATGTCAGCGCCCTTCTTGCCGATCACGACGCCCGGACGAGCCGAGTGGATGGTGACGCGGCACTTCTTGTGCGGACGCTCGATCACGATGCGGGCGACGGCCGCCTGCTTGAGTTCCTTGTGCAGGATCTCGCGGATCTTGACGTCTTCATGCAGCAGCTTGCCGTACTCGGCCTTGCCGGCGAACCAGCGCGAATCCCAGGTCCGGTTGATGCCGAGACGCAGACCGATCGGATTGATCTTTTGACCCATCGTATTCTCCCAGCGCCCGACTTTACGCGCTCGCCTCGACCTGACGAACAATGATCGTCAGCTGCGAGAACGGTTTGAAAACTCGGCCCGAACGGCCACGGCCGCGCGGCGAGAAACGCTTCATCACGATTCCCTTGCCGACAAAAGCCTGCGAGACGACGAGATCGTCCACCTCGAGCTCGTGGTTGTTCTCGGCATTGGCGATCGCCGATTCCAGGCACTTCTTGACGTCGACCGCAATCCGCTTGCGCGAGAACTGCAGGTCGGCGAGGGCTGCCGACGCCTTGCGGCCGCGGATCATCTGCGCCACCAGGTTCAGCTTCTGCGGGCTCACCCGAAGCATCCGGGCCACAGCCTTGGCCTCGTTGTCGGGGAGGCTCCGTTCGCGCTTTGGTTTGCTCATCGCTTAATCCTCAAGCCTTCTTGGCTTTCTTATCGCCCGAATGGCCGTGGAAGGTGCGGGTCGGCGAAAACTCGCCGAACTTGTGGCCGACCATCTCTTCGTTGATGGCCACCGGCACGTGCTTCTGGCCGTTGTAGACGCCGAACGTCAGGCCGACGAACTGCGGCAGGATAGTCGAGCGGCGGCTCCAGATCTTGATGACGTCGTGACGGCCGGACGCGCGCGCCGCATCTGCCTTCTTGAGCAGCGACGCCTCGACGAACGGGCCTTTCCAGACTGAACGAACCATGTCCGTCGTTCCTTACTTCTTCCGCTTGTGGCGGCTCAAGAGAATGAATTTGTCGGTCGACTTGTTGGTGCGGGTCTTCTTGCCCTTGGTAGGCTTGCCCCACGGAGTGACCGGGTGACGACCGCCGGAGGTACGGCCTTCGCCGCCGCCGTGCGGATGGTCGATCGGGTTCATCGCGACACCGCGGTTGTGCGGGCGGCGGCCCATCCAACGCTTGCGGCCGGCCTTGCCTATCGAGGTGTTCATGTGGTCCGGGTTCGACACCGCACCGATGGTGCCGCGGCAACGGCCATGCACCAGGCGCTGTTCGCCCGAGTTCAGGCGGACGATCACGTAGTCCTGGTCGCGGCCGACGATCTGGGCATAGGTGCCGGCCGAACGCGCGAGCTGGCCGCCCTTCCCGATCTTGACCTCGATGTTGTGCACGATCGTGCCGACCGGCATGTTGCCGAGCGGCATGACGTTGCCCGGCTTCACGTCGACATAGTTGCCGGCAACGATGGTGTCGCCGACCGCCAGGCGCTGCGGCGCCAGGATGTAGGCGAGCTCGCCGTCCTGGTACTTGACCAGGGCGATGAACGCCGTGCGGTTCGGATCATACTCCAGGCGCTCGACGGTCGCGGGAACGTCGACCTTGTCGCGCTTGAAGTCGACCGTGCGGTACGACTGCTTGTGACCGCCGCCGAGGAAGCGAACCGTGATGCGGCCGGTGTTGTTACGACCGCCGCTCGACTGCTTGCCTTCGGTCAGCGCCTTGACCGGCTTGCCCTTGTACAGGGCCGAACGATCGACCATCACCAGCTGGCGCTGGCCGGGCGTCGTGGGGTTGAATGTCTTCAGTGCCATGGCAGCTCAGCCTTACAGTCCGGTGGTCACGTCGATGCGGTGGCCCTCTTCGAGGGTCACGATCGCGCGCTTGCTGTCCGATTGCGAACCGAAATTGCCGCGGAACACCTTAGTCTTGCCCTTGCGGACGAGCGTGTTCACGCTCTTGACCTTGACGTCGAACAGCTTCTCGATCGCTTCCTTGATCTGCGGCTTGGTCGCCTTGGCGGCCACCTTGAACAGAACCTTGTTCTGCTCGGAGGCAAAGGTCGCCTTCTCGGTCACGACCGGCGCGATGATGATGTCGTAGTGGCGCGGATCGATGGTCTTCATTTGAAGCGCGCCTCCAGCGCATCGATCGCCGCCTTGGTCAGCACGAGCTTCTGACGGCGCAGGATGTCGTAGACGTTGATGCCCTGGATCGGCAGCACGTCCAGGTTCGGGATGTTGCGGGCTGCCGCGGCGAAGCCGTTGTGTAGCTCGGCGCCGTCGATGATCAGCGCGTTGGTGAGGCCGAGACCCGAGAAGTGGCCGATCAGTGCCTTGGTCTTCGCCGCCTCGAGGGTGGCGTTCTCCAGCACGACCAGATCACCGTCTTTGGCCTTCGCCGACAGCGCATGCTTCAGCGCCAGCGCACGGACCTTCTTCGGCAGGTCGGTCGCATGCGAGCGCACGACCGGACCGAAGGCGCGGCCACCGCCACGGAACTGCGGCACGCGGGCCGAGCCGTGACGAGCACCGCCGGTGCCCTTCTGCTTGTACATCTTCTTGCCGGTGCGCCAGATCTCGGCGCGGCCCTTGGCCTTGTGGGTGCCGGCCTGGCGCTTGTTGAGCTGCCACTGGACGCAGCGCTGGATGATGTCAGCGCGCGGCTCCAGACCGAAGATGGCGTCGGACAGCTGGACGGAGCCGGCTTCCTTGCCCTCGAGCGTGGTGACTTTCAGTTCCATTTATGCGCCCTCCTGCACGGCCGGCGCTTCGGCAGCCTGCTCACCCGCGACCTTGAACTTGCCGGGCTTCGGCGCTTCCTTCGGCAGCGGCTTCTTCACGGCGTCGCGCACCGAGATCCAGCCACCCTTGGAGCCGGGCACCGCGCCTTCGACCAGGATCAGGCCGCGCTCGACGTCCGTCTGCACCACACGCAGGTTCAGCGTGGTGATGCGGTCGACACCCATGTGACCGGGCATCTTCTTGTTCTTCCAGGTCTTGCCGGGGTCCTGACGGCCACCGGTCGAACCGATCGAACGGTGCGAGATCGACACACCGTGCGTGGCGCGCAGGCCGCCGAAGTTCCAGCGCTTCATGCCGCCCGCGAAGCCCTTACCGACCGAGGTGCCGGTGACGTCGACGAACTGGCCCACGACGAAGTGGTCGGCCTGGATCTCGGCGCCGACCGGGATCAGCGAGTCCTCGCTGACACGGAATTCGGCGAGCTTGCGCTTCGGCTCGACCTTGGCGACCGCGAACTGGCCGCGCTCCGCCTTCGGCATGTAGACCGTCTTGCGGCTGCCGCTGCCGAGCTGCAGCGCGACGTAGCCGTTCTTCTCGGTGGTGCGGTGACCGACCACCTGGCAATTGCCGAGCTTCAGCACGGTCACGGGGATATGTTCGCCGGTCTCCGTGAAGACCCGCGTCATCCCGACCTTTTGTGCGATCACTCCGGAGCGCATCGGCGTGCTTCCTGTTCTTCTCTATGTCCGCGATGAGGCGAACGTGAATCCAAAAACTTAGAGCTTGATCTCGACGTCGACGCCGGCAGCCAGGTCGAGCTTCATGAGAGCATCGACGGTCTGCGGGGTCGGATCGACGATGTCGAGGAGACGCTTGTGGGTGCGCATCTCGAACTGCTCGCGGCTCTTCTTGTCGACGTGCGGCGAACGGTTGACGGTGAACTTTTCGATGCGGGTCGGCAGCGGAATGGGTCCGCGAACCTGCGCGCCGGTCCGTTTCGCCGTGTTGACGATCTCGCGCGTCGACGTATCGAGGATACGATGGTCAAACGCCTTGAGACGGATGCGGATATTTTGGCCGTTCATTGCCGTATCTTTCTTTGAGTAGTGAGTGGCGAGTAGCGAACGGCGAATGGATCTCCATTCGCCACCCGCCATTCCCTATTCGTGTTGTTACTCGATGATCGAGGCGACGACGCCGGCGCCGACGGTGCGGCCGCCTTCACGGATGGCGAAGCGCAGCTTCTCTTCCATCGCGATCGGCACGATCAGGTGCACTTCCATCGCGATGTTGTCGCCCGGCATCACCATCTCGGTGCCTTCCGGCAGGTGAACGACGCCGGTCACGTCGGTCGTGCGGAAGTAGAACTGCGGACGATAGTTGGTGAAGAACGGAGTGTGACGGCCGCCCTCTTCCTTGGTGAGGATGTACGCCTCAGCCTTGAACTTGGTGTGCGGCTTGACCGAACCCGGCTTGCAGAGAACCTGGCCGCGCTCGACGTCCTCACGCTTGGTGCCGCGGAGCAGCGCACCGATGTTGTCGCCAGCCTGGCCCTGATCGAGCAGCTTGCGGAACATTTCGACGCCGGTGACGGTGGTCTTCTGGGTCGGACGGATGCCGACGATCTCGATTTCCTCGCCGACCTTGATGATGCCGCGCTCGACACGACCGGTCACCACGGTGCCGCGGCCCGAGATCGAGAACACGTCTTCGACCGGCATCAGGAAGGGCTGGTCGATCGGACGCTCCGGCTGCGGAATGTACTCGTCGACATTGCGCATCAGCTCGAGGATGGCGTCGTGACCGAGCTTCTTGTCCGAATCTTCCAGAGCGGCGAGCGCCGAACCCTTGATGATCGGGATCTTGTCGCCCGGGAATTCGTACTTCGACAGCAGCTCGCGAACCTCGAGCTCGACCAGCTCAAGCAGTTCCGGATCGTCGACCATGTCGCACTTGTTGAGGAACACGACCAGCGCGGGAACGCCGACCTGACGGGCGAGCAGGATGTGCTCACGGGTCTGCGGCATCGGGCCGTCAGCGGCCGACACGACCAGGATCGCGCCGTCCATCTGGGCAGCGCCGGTGATCATGTTCTTCACGTAGTCGGCGTGACCGGGGCAGTCGACGTGGGCGTAGTGGCGGTTCTTGGTCTCGTACTCGACGTGAGCGGTCGAGATGGTGATGCCACGAGCCTTCTCTTCCGGCGCCTTGTCGATCTGGTCGTAGGCAGTGAACGTCGCACCGCCCGTCTCGGCCAGGATCTTGGTGATGGCAGCCGTCAGCGACGTCTTGCCATGGTCGACGTGACCGATGGTGCCGATGTTGCAGTGGGGCTTGTTACGTTCAAATTTAGCTTTGGCCATTTGACTCTCCGTTCAGTCGCTAACTTGAGCTCGCGACAATCAGGCAAACTTCTTCTGGACTTCAGCCGACACGTTGGCCGGCGCTTCAGCGTAGTGCGAGAACTGCATCGTGAAGGTCGCGCGACCCTGGCTCATCGAGCGCAGATTGTTCACGTAACCGAACATGTTCATGAGCGGCACCATCGCGTTGATGACGTTGGCGTTGCCGCGCATGTCCTGGCCCTGGATCTGGCCACGACGCGAGTTCAAGTCGCCGATGACCGAGCCGGTGTAGTCTTCCGGGGTCACGACCTCGACCTTCATGATCGGCTCGAGCAGAACGGACTTGCCCTTCTGCAGCGCCTCACGGAAGGCCGCGCGCGACGCGATTTCGAAGGCCAGCGCCGACGAGTCGACGTCGTGATACTTGCCGTCGACCAGCGCCACCTTGACGTCGACCACCGGGAAGCCGGCAACCACGCCCGCGCCGAGCACGCTCTCGATGCCCTTTTCGACGCCGGGGATGTATTCCTTCGGAACCGCACCGCCGACGATCTTGGACTCGAACACGTAGCCGCCGCCCGGCTCGTTCGGCTCGACCACGAGGCTCACAGCCGCGAACTGGCCGGTGCCGCCGGTCTGCTTCTTGTGGGTGTAGTCCACATTGGCCGGCTTGGTGATGCGCTCACGGAACGCCACCTGCGGCGCGCCGATGTTCGCATCGACCTTGTAGGTGCGCTTCAGGATGTCGACCTTGATGTCGAGATGGAGCTCGCCCATGCCCTTCAGGATGGTCTGGCCCGACTCGTGATCGGTCGACACGCGGAAGGACGGATCCTCCGCGGCGAGCTTCGCCAGCGCGATGCCCAGCTTCTCCTGGTCGGCCTTCGACTTCGGCTCGATCGCGATCTCGATGACCGGCTCCGGGAATTCCATCTTTTCCAGGATGACCTGGTTCGACGGGTCGCACAGCGTGTCACCGGTGCGGGCTTCCTTGAGGCCGGCGAGAGCGACGATGTCGCCCGCATAGGCTTCCTTGATGTCCTCGCGGTTGTTGGCGTGCATCAGCAGCATGCGGCCGATGCGCTCCTTCTTCTCGCGGGTCGAGTTCACGACGCCGGTGCCCGAGGTCAGGATGCCCGAATAGATGCGGCAGAAGGTGATGGTGCCGACGAACGGGTCGTCCATGATCTTGAACGCGAGCAGCGACAGCGGCTCCTTGTCGTCCGCCTTGCGCACGACCTCGTTGCCCTCGTCGTCGGTGCCCTTGATCGCGGGCACGTCGAGCGGCGACGGCAGATAGTCGACGACGGCGTCGAGCAAGGGCTGCACGCCCTTGTTCTTGAAGGCCGAGCCGCACAGCACGGGATAGAACGCGCCGGTCAGCACCGCCTTGCGGATCAGCTTCTTCAGCGTCGCTTCGTCCGGCTCCTTGCCGTCCAGGAACGCAGTCAGAGCATCGTCGTCGAGCTCGACGGCGGCTTCCACCAGCTTCTCGCGATATTCCTTGGCCTGGTCAGCCAGCTCAGCGGGGATCTCGACGTGGTCGAACTTCGCGCCGAGCGACTCGTCGTTCCAGACGATCGCCTTCATGGTCACGAGATCGATGCAGCCCTTGAAGTTGTTCTCGGCACCGATCGGCAACTGGATCGCAACCGGCTTCGCGCCCAGGCGGTCGACGATGTCGGCCAGGCACTTGAAGAAGTCGGCACCGGTCTTGTCCATCTTGTTGGCGAAGACGATGCGCGGCACCTTGTACTTGTCGCCCTGGCGCCAGACGGTCTCGGTCTGCGGCTCGACGCCCTGGTTGGAGTCGAGCACGCACACGGCGCCGTCGAGCACCCGCAAGCTGCGCTCGACTTCGATGGTGAAGTCGACGTGGCCGGGAGTGTCGATGATGTTCAGGCGCTTGCCGTTCCAGAACGCGGTGGTGGCAGCAGAGGTGATCGTGATGCCACGCTCCTGCTCCTGCTCCATCCAGTCCATCGTCGCGGCACCTTCGTGCACTTCGCCGATCTTGTGGCTCTTGCCGGTGTAATACAGGATGCGCTCGGTCGTCGTCGTCTTACCGGCGTCGATATGCGCCATGATACCGAAGTTGCGATAGTCTTCGATGGCGTGTTGGCGGGGCATGGATCTGTTCCCTGATTTCCGTTCGGGCCGCTGTTACCAGCGGTAGTGCGAGAAGGCGCGGTTGGCTTCAGCCATCCGGTGCACGTCTTCACGCTTCTTCACGGCGTTACCCCGGTTGTTCGAGGCATCGAGCAGCTCCGCCGAAAGCCGCTCGGTCATGGTCTTCTCGTTGCGGTCGCGGGCGGCCGAGATCAGCCAGCGGATGCCCAGCGCCTGGCGGCGGGTCGAGCGAACTTCGACCGGCACCTGATAGGTCGCACCACCGACGCGGCGCGAGCGCACTTCGATCGTCGGCATGACGTTCTCCAGCGCCTGCTCGAACACCGTCAGCGGGCTCTGCTTGGTCTTGGCCTCGATGATACCGAACGCGCCGTAGACGATTCCTTCGGCGACCGACTTCTTGCCGGCGTACATCACCGAGTTCATGAACTTGGTGACGATGATGTTCCCGAACTTCGGATCCGGAAGCACTTCACGCTTTTCGGCTGAATGGCGACGCGACATGTGATCTGTTCCCGCTTTATCTCGAACGTCTTACTTCGGACGCTTCGCGCCGTACTTCGAACGACGCTGCTTACGGTTCTTGACGCCCTGGGTATCCAGCACGCCGCGGAGGATGTGGTAGCGCACGCCCGGCAAGTCCTTGACGCGGCCGCCGCGGATCATGACCACCGAGTGCTCCTGGAGGTTATGGCCTTCACCCGGGATGTAGCCGATCACCTCGAAGCCGTTGGTCAGGCGCACCTTGGCGACCTTACGAAGCGCCGAGTTCGGCTTCTTCGGGGTCGTGGTGTAGACGCGCGTGCAAACGCCACGCTTCTGCGGCGACTGCTGCAGCGCCGGCACCTTCTTGCGCGACTTCTGCACTTCGCGCGGATTTGCGATCAGCTGGTTGATCGTCGGCATCTTGGCCTTCACCCTTCTCAACGTTCACACGAAAACCGTCACCGGATTCCGCAAATTCTGTTCGAGGTTCCCCGCCTCACCCGGGCCGCATCGCGCGAAAACCCGCGCAAAACGAAATCGCGCCAACCATTCATCGCTGAACGGAAAGCGCTTGACGCCACAGAGGACCGCGATCAGCACCCTTCAGCTTGCGCTGAAGGCGGCCTACCGAGGTCATGCATCCGAAATTGGTCTCAAGAGAACGAGCTCGAGAGATCTAAAATCGTTCTGGCATTGCCTAGCTATGATCGACAGCGTTTGAGCGGCATTCGTCGAGGTTGGTGCCCGTTCTGCCCTGGTTAGGGCGGTCCGGGTGATCCGTACCGACGCTGGCGAAGCTCACCGCCTGTCGTTGAGTGCCGGCCTTTTATAAGCGGTAAATACCCAAGTCAAGCAAAACGACGCCGCAGGACGCGCAAACCGGCCGTTTCTATGTCGAGGGCGGCTGCGCACGGATCGCTGCGAGGCAGCCAAGACCAGCAAAGCTTACCTATACATTCAAGTCGGCCAGTCAAGCCTCTGACGGTGTTGGAGATTGTGACGTCGTAGGGTGGGCAAAGCGGCCGCCGGAGGCGGCAACGTGCCCACCACCTCGCTGCAAGCAAGCCGCCCGGCGGTGGGCACGGCGCCACCGGCATCTCGGGCGCGGATGCAGCGCGGCCGCGCCTTTGCCCCCTACTGCTTCCTCCGATTCTCCGTTCACCCTCCGCAACAATCTGAAACAGGGCGGCTAAGGCTTTGTTCGGCATTGGAAGCCAAGGATGGCGCTTCGACGAGGCGTCCCATGCCGCACTACACCGACATCGCGATCATCGGCGGCGGGCTGGCCGGCTCGATCACGGCGGCCATGCTCGGGCGTGCCGGCATTGCGGCGATTCTGGTCGATCCCCACGCGGCTTACCCGCCGGACTTCCGAATCGAGAAGATCTCGGGCGCGGAGCAGATCGCGCGCTTCCGGCGCACCGGGACGGCGGACAAGGCGCTGCGGGACGCGACGCTGGCGGCCGAGAACTGGATCGCCCGATTCGGCTATGTCCTCGATAGGGCGCCGGTACACCAATACGGCATCGACTACCACGCGCTGGTCGCGGCCGTCCGCGAGGAGATTCCAGATTCGGTTCTGCGAATCGTAGCCAAGGCCACTGCAGTCACCCCCGGAGAAGATCGGCAGTCCGTCGTCCTCTCCACCGGCGAGACGATCTCCGCCCGGCTGGTCGTGCTCGCCAACGGTCTGAATGTCGGCCTACGGCATCAGCTGGGAATCACCCGGACGATCACCAGCCCGGCCCATTCGATCTCGGTCGGCTTCGATCTGGAGCCGGTCGACCGCCCGGCTTTCTCGTTCCCGGCCATGACCTATTTCCAGGAGCGGGCCAGCGCCCGCGTGCCCTACGTCACCCTGTTCCCGATTGGCGACCGGATGCGGGCGAACCTGTTCGCGTATCGGGAGGTCGACGATCCTTGGCTCCGCGCGGTCCGGCGCAATCCGGTCGAAACCCTGGATGCCGCCCTGCCCGGCCTCAGACGGATCACCGGCGACTATGCCGTTGTCGGCGACGTCAAGGTCCGGCCGGCCGACCTCGTCGTCAACAGCGGCACCCGCATGCCCGGTGTGGTGCTGATCGGAGACGCCTTCTGCACCACCTGCCCGGTCACCGGCACCGGCTCCGACAAGGTGTTCACCGACGTCGAGCGCCTCTGCAACGTCCACATCCCGCGCTGGCTGGCGACGGACGGAATGAGCGAGGGCAAGATCGCCGCGTTCTATGACGATCCCGTCAAGACCGCTTGCGATGCGTGGTCGCTGCAGAAGGCCTGGCAGTTCCGCGAGGTCTCGATCGGCACCAGTCCTTATTGGCTGGCGCAGCGCTGGGCGCGATTCGCGGTGTCGCTCGGCCGCGGGCTCAAGCACCGTCTGGCGAGCACGCCGCTCGACGCCTATTCCTCGTCGTCCTCCTCATCATCCTCGTCGTCCTCGAGGTCGTCTTCCTCGTCATCATCGTCGCTGTCGTCGTCGACCTGATCCTGCCGGCTCGGCTGGTGGCCCTGGTCGTCCCAGAGCTTGCGGTAGGTGCCGTTCTTGGCCAACAGCTCGGCGTGGCTGCCGCGCTCGATGGCGCGGCCGCCGGAGATGACGATGATCTCGTCCATCTCCACCACTGACGTGAGGCGGTGGGTCGACCAGATCATGGTGCGGCCCTTGGAGACCTTGAGCAGCGTGCGGTTGATGGCGGCTTCCGTCGTCTGGTCGAGCGCCGACGTCGCCTCATCGAGCAACAGCACGGACGGATTGCGGATGATGGCGCGGGCGATGGCGATGCGCTGGCGCTGGCCGCCGGATAGCGTGTCGCCGCGCTCGCCGACCAGGGTGTCGTATTTCTGCGGCAGGCTCATGATGTAGCGGTGGATCTCGGCCTTCTTGGCCGCCTCCTCCACCTCGTCGTCGGTGGCGTTCTCCTTGCCGAGCCGGATGTTCTCGCGCAGCGACATGTTGAACAGCATGTTCTCCTGGAACACGACCGCCATGCTGCCGCGGAGCGAGTCGCGCGTGACTTTCCGGATGTCGACGCCGTCGATGGTGACACGGCCCTCGTCGGGCACGTAGAGCCGCAGGATCAGATTGAGCAGCGTGCTCTTGCCGGAGCCGGAGGGACCGACGATGGCGATGCGCTTACCGACGTCGAGCCTGAGGCTGAGATTGTCGAGCACCGGTGTCTGGCTGCCCTCGTACTGGAAGCCGACGCGCTCGAAGGTGATGTCGTGGCTGATGCGCGGCAGGTCCGGCGCGCCCGGCCGGTCGGCGCCACGGGTCGGCTCGTCCAGCAGCTCCTGCATGTGGCGGATCGCGGCCGCCGAGGAGATCGACACCGGGATGAAGTGCATGACGTGGGCGATGTTGTAGGACACCTCCCAGAATGCGCTCTCGAAGGTGACGAAGGTGCCGACGGTGATCTGGCCCTTGGTGGCGAGATAGGCGCCGATCGCGAGTACAACCAAGTGCAGCAGCAGCACCGCGATGGTCACCGTGCGCTCGACCATGGTCGAGAGGAACATCGCATCGGCCATCTTGCGTCGCGCCGCGTCGTTCCGGAACGAGAACCAGCCGAACACCTTGCGGTGCAGGCTGAACGCCTTGATGACGGCTTGGGCTGCGATGTTCTCCTGGATCACGCCGAGCAGCGTGGCCTCGTTGAGCTTCTGCTCGTAATTGGCCTGCACCGCCTTGGGCGTCAGGATGCGCGGACCGATCAGGGTGATCGGGAACACCAAGAGCGCGATCGCGGCGAGCTGCCAGTTGAGGAACAGCATCAGGATGATGCCGGCGATGAGCTCGAGCAGCGGCAGTGCGGCGCTGTTGGCGAAGGTCTTCACCACGCCTTCGAACGCCGACATGTCGACCGAAAAGCGCGACAGGATCTCGCCGCGCTTGGTGCGCTGGAAATACGCCGCCGGCAGGTTCTGCACGTGATCGAACAGCCGCGTGCGGACGTCCGAGATGATGCAGGCGGCGAGCCGCGCATCCCAGCGTTCGTAGAGCACGGCGACGATCGAGGTGAAGATGCCGGCAACCGCGAGCACGCCGAGGATGCGGTAGAGCGCCTCGAAATCCTCCTCGCCGAGCGCATCGTCGATCAGGAACTTGAGGCTGAGCGGCATGATGACGTTGAACAGCGTCTCGATCAGCACGCCGATCGAGACGAAGGCCAACATCTTCTTGTATTTGCCGAGCAGCGGCGAGACGAAGCCGTAGATCGTCGCGAGCGCGCCGGCCGCCTCGCGGGCCGAGTAGACGACGAGGTCCTCGTCGTCCTCATCATCGTCGAGATCGAGGTCGGCGTCGTCCTCCTCGTCCTCATCATCGTCGTCGATGACGGGCGCCTTGTCGCCCGCGGGCGACTTCGCCGTTCCAGGTTTGGGAACCGCCGGGCCGGCGGCGACCGCAGCCCCCTTCTTGTCCAGCTCATCAGCAGGATCGGCTGCCGATTTGGATTTGGGATTTCCCGGCACTGACGATTTGCGCGACATTCAACGAACCGATCCTGCACGGCCGGCATGACCGTAACGGATGAAAGCGGCTCGGCTTTATCATCTGCGAGAGTCGACCGCCAGCATTCTCGCGACACGGTGCCGCACCGGCAGCCGAGCCGGCCATGCTGAGCAACAAGCGAGGTTGCGACCGGCCGCTGGCCCCAGACAAGGTCAGCAAGCTTACCCCAGAATGACGCGCGCCGAAGGCAAGCCTAGTCCTCGTCGTCCTCGACCTTGTCGAAGAACGAGTAGCGCAGGCTGTCCGCGTCGGCGTACCACTGGCCCGGGCCCTTATTGGCGGCCAGAGTTGCGGCCCACACCTCGTCGGTGCAGTCGCGGCGGTGCATCGCCAGATCGAAGCCGTTGCCGAAGAACAGCTCGGACCATTCCCACCAGGTGCCGAGCTTCTTGACGCCGCGCAGCAGGTCGTAGCGGTCGACAAGCGCCGGCGCCATGTCCGAGGTGATCGAGCCGAACACCAGCCCGGTCTTGACCACGCGGTTGAGCTCGCGAATCGCGCGCACGACCTGCTTGTCGCCGAGATGGCACAGGCTGGTCTCAAACACGAAGTCGAATTCCCCGGTCTTGAACGGCAGGTCCGCGATCGAGCCGAGTTTGTTGTACTTCTTGAGCGCCTTCGGCGTCTTGCCGTGGATGTAGCGGTTGTTCTCGATACCCCAGGCATCGATGCCGCGCTCGCGCAGCGCGCCGACCAGTTCGCCGCTCGCGGAGCCGGCCACCAGCAGCTTGTAGCCTTTGCCCTTGCTCTTGTTCCAGACGATCTTGATCAGGCCGAGCAGATAGTCCGGATCGGTGAAGTGCGACCAGGCTTCGGCATACGGCCCCTGCCCGCGATAATTGTCGAAATAGTCGCGATCGATCTTGTCGGAGAGCGGCGTCTCCGCCTGCGACTTGGCGCGGCGCAGCCGCATCATCTCGGTGAGGATGATGTCGGTCGCGGCATCCGAGGAATCGAGCAGGCCGTTGAGCGTCGAATCGAACAGATAGTCGCCGACGACCACGATCCCCGGATGCTCCTTCGGCTCGGGGCGGTGATTGGTCATGACGTCGCGCACCGGCAGGCCGCCGGGCAGCGCGTTGACCGACGACAGCCAGCGGTGGATCTTGCCTTCCATGAAATGCGCGCTGGAATCGCCGAGCGCCGCCGGCAGCGACTTCAGCGCGGCATCGATCAGCTCCTGGTCGGAGAGGTTGGCGAACGCCAACGCGTCGGAACCGGCGATCAGCCAGTTCAGCACGCCATGTTTGCCGACGTCGTGGCGCGAGCCCTCGTTGTAGATGCAGCAGCCGCCGAACGCCTCCGACATGAACCAGGAGCCCGGGATCTTGTCGCCCCAGAACGGCGAATCAAACAGGATCGAGACGCGCAGATAGTGCGCGGGACGATCGAAATAGGCGACGTGCTTGACCATCGACTTGCGCAGCTTCTCGCCCTCCCAGCCGACCGTCGACAGCCAGGAATGCGGCAGGCACACCAGCACGAGATCGAACTCGCGCGTCTCCGGCCCCTTGCCGTTCATCATGTTGAGGCGATAGCGGCCCTGCTCGGTCTTGCCGATGCGCAGCACACGGTGGTTGAGCTGGATGTCGGCGTCGACCTCGGAGCGCAGGCACTCGATCAGCTGCTCATTGCCGTTCTGGATCGAATACAGACCGATGTAGTCGTCGATATCCATCACGAAGTTCTTGAGCGCGTTGAGGCCATTGGTGTTGTGGGCCTCGGTGGCGATGTCGGAGCGCGACATCACCTTGAAGAAGCGCTTGGCGGTCGGATCCTCGACCTCCTCGTCGAGCAGCTCCTCGCAGGTCTTGTAGGCCCAGGGGTGCTCGTTATCGTGGGCGCCGACGCCCTCGTAATATTCGACCGGCGACATCACCTCGGAGCAGCGCTTGCGAAACGCCTCGACCGCCGCGGCGGTCTTCGGCCCGTATTTGCGGCGAAGTCCCGGAACGTCGTCGAGCAGTTCGCCGTCGAGCTGCACCTGCAAGGCGTCCATCGGAATCGTCTGCAGGCCGAAATGCTGGATCAGCTCGCGCAAGGGATCGGGGCCGGTCATCGAGTAGTCGTAGATCTCGGCGACGCCGGCTTCGTACATGGCCGGCGCCGTGTCGAACTTGCGCGTGACGATCTTGCCGCCGAGCCGGTCGGATGCTTCGAAGATGGTCACCTTGCAGAGATCGCCGAGCTTCCGCCGCAAATACCAGGCGCTCATCAGGCCGCCCGGACCGCCACCAACAATCGCAAGGTCAAGCATCGAAGTTCCGCCATCTCCGGCTGTCTGCGACAGCGCCGGTCGTCCGTGTTTCGGGTCTGCCACCCTTGGGGCTCGATCGGCCATAGCCTACCCGGCCCGCACAGGGTTTGCGCCCGAGCAAATCGGCGCATCGCCACGCGCGGTGGACGGACATCAGCTCAGCGGATCTGATGCTCCCAGAAGCGCCTTTGTGCCTGAAGGGAAGATGAACAACGGGGCAGCAGCGCGGCAACAGGAGAAAATCTTGTCAAAAAAAGGCCGGCAAGCGCCGGCCTTTTCTATATCAGATGAACGAGCGGCAGAACCTGACACCGTCAGGCCCTGCCGCAACGCTGTGTTTACTCTGCGGGCGGCAGTGCCAGCGGCTGCGGCTCGGGCTGCGCCGGCACGATCGCCGCCTGCTTCTCGCGCTCGTCGAGAATCAGCTTGTCGCGCTTGAGAGCGACCTCGCGGATGCGGGCCATGGAGGCGCCGGTGCCGGCCGGAATCAGGCGGCCGACGATGACGTTCTCCTTGAGACCCTCGAGCGGATCGATCTTGCCGTTGACCGCCGCCTCGGTGAGGACGCGGGTGGTCTCCTGGAACGAGGCCGCCGAGAAGAACGACCGCGTCTGCAGGCTCGCCTTGGTGATGCCGAGCAGAACCGGATTGCCGGTGGCGGGCTTCTTGCCCTCCTCCTGCGCCTTCAGGTTCAGCGCGTCGAACTCGATCTTGTCGACCTGCTCGCCCGAGATCATGTCGGTGTCGCCCTGATCGGTGACCTCGATCTTCTGCAGCATCTGACGGACAATCACCTCGATGTGCTTGTCGTTGATGAGCACGCCCTGGAGCCGGTAGACCTCCTGGATCTCGTTGACCAGATAGGCCGCGAGTTCCTCGATGCCCTTGATCGCCAGGATGTCGTGCGGCGCCGGGTTGCCTTCGACGATGAAGTCACCCTTCTCGACGATGTCGCCATCCTGGAGATGGATGTGCTTGCCCTTCGGGATCAGGTACTCGCGCGCCTCCTCGGTCTTGTCGACCGGCTCGATCGAGATGCGACGCTTGTTCTTGTAGTCGCGGCCGAACCGGATGGTGCCGGCGATCTCAGCGATGATCGCGGCATCCTTCGGCTTGCGCGCTTCGAACAGCTCCGCCACCCGCGGCAGACCGCCGGTGATGTCGCGCGTCTTGGCGCTCTCGGTCGAGATACGCGCCAGGATGTCGCCCGGCTCCACCGTCGCCCCGATGTCGACCGACAGAATCGCGTCGACCGACAGCATGTAGCGGGCGTCACCACCGCGGGCGAGCTTGAGCACCTTGCCGTCCTTGCCCTTGATCACGATCGCCGGACGCAGATCCGCGCCACCGCGCGTTCCACGCCAGTCGATGACCACGCGCTTGGCGATACCGGTGGACTCGTCGAGCGTTTCCGAGATCGACAGACCTTCGGTCAGATCCTCGAACCCGATTGTGCCCTCCGCTTCCGTGAGGATCGGGCGGGTGTAAGGATCCCACTCGGCAATGCGCTGGCCGCGCTTGATCATGTCGCCGTCGTCAACATGCATGCGCGAACCGTACTGGATACGGTGCGTCGCACGCTCGCTGCCGTCGGGGTCGACGATCGTCACGACCATGTTGCGGACCATCGCGATCAGGTGACCTTCGCTGTTGCGAGCGATCGCCTTGTTGCGGATGACCACCTTGCCCTCGAAGTTCGATTCGACGAAGGACTGCTCGTTCAGCTGCGCCGCGCCGCCGATGTGGAAGGTGCGCATCGTCAGCTGGGTGCCGGGCTCACCGATCGACTGCGCGGCGATGACGCCGACAGCCTCACCGTGGTTGACCGGCGTACCGCGCGCGAGATCGCGGCCGTAGCACATCTTGCAGATGCCGTTGACCAGCTCGCAAGTCAGCGCCGAGCGGATCTTCACCTCCTGCACGCCAGCCTGCTGGATGGCGTCGATGTGGCTCTCCTCCATCAAGGTGCCGGCCTTGACCAGCACGGCGTTGGTGGCGGGATCGCGCACGTCGTCGCAGGGCACGCGGCCCAGGATGCGCGAGCCGAGCGACGCCACCAGCGTGCCGGCGTCGACGATCGCACGCATCTTGATGCCGAGATGGGTGCCGCAATCGTCCTGCGTGATGATGCAGTCCTGCGCGACGTCCACCAGACGGCGGGTGAGGTAACCCGAGTTCGCGGTCTTCAACGCGGTGTCCGCGAGACCCTTGCGGGCGCCGTGGGTCGAGTTGAAGTACTCGAGAACCGAGAGGCCTTCCTTGAAGTTCGAGATGATCGGCGTCTCGATGATCTCACCCGACGGCTTGGCCATCAGGCCGCGCATGCCGGCGAGCTGACGCATCTGGGCCGGCGAACCACGCGCACCGGAGTGCGACATCATGTAGATCGAGTTGATGTCGGCATCCGCCCCCGTCGCCGTCTTCTTGGTGACGGAGATCTCCTTCATCATCTCCTTGGCGATCTCTTCCGAGGCCTTCGACCAGGCGTCCACGACCTTGTTGTACTTCTCGCCATGGGTGATCAGACCGTCATTGTACTGCTGCTCGAAATCCTTCGCCAGCGTACGGGTGGTGTCGACGATCTTCCACTTGCCGGCCGGCACGACCATGTCGTCCTTGCCGAACGAGATGCCCGCCTTGAAGGCGTTGTAGAAGCCGAGCGCCATGATGCGGTCGCAGAAGATCACCGTCTCCTTCTGACCGCAGTGACGGTAGACCTGATCGATGACGCCCGAGATTTCGCGCTTGGTCATCAGCTTGTTGATGACCTCGAAGGTCACGCGCGGATGCTTCGGCAAGAGGTTGCCGAGCATGACGCGGCCCGCGGTGGTCTCGATCCAGCGCTTGGCGATCTTGCCTTCCTCGTTCATCCCCTCCCAGCGGTACTTGATCTTGCTGTGGAGATGGATGGCCTTGGCGTGCAGCGCGTGCTCGAGCTCGGCCATGTTGCCGAACGTCATGCCCTGGCCGGGCATGCCTTCGCGCATGATCGAGACGTAGTAGAGACCGAGCACGATGTCCTGCGACGGCACGATGATCGGCTGGCCGTTCGCGGGATGCAGGATGTTGTTGGTCGACATCATCAGGACGCGCGCTTCCAGCTGCGCTTCGAGCGACAGCGGAACGTGCACGGCCATCTGGTCGCCGTCGAAGTCGGCGTTGAAGGCCGAGCAGACCAGCGGATGCAGCTGGATCGCCTTGCCCTCGATCAGCACCGGCTCGAACGCCTGAATGCCGAGACGATGCAGCGTCGGCGCGCGGTTCAGCAGCACCGGATGCTCGCGGATGACCTCGTCCAGGATGTCCCAGACCTCCGGACGCTCCTTCTCGACCAGCTTCTTGGCCTGCTTGACCGTGGTCGACAGACCCTTGGCGTCGAGCCGCGAGTAGATGAACGGCTTGAACAGCTCGAGCGCCATCTTCTTCGGCAGGCCGCACTGATGCAGGCGCAGCTCGGGACCGACCACGATGACCGAACGGCCGGAATAGTCGACGCGCTTGCCGAGCAGGTTCTGACGGAAGCGGCCCTGCTTGCCCTTGAGCATGTCGGCGAGCGACTTCAGCGGACGCTTGTTGGCGCCGGTGATGACGCGGCCGCGGCGGCCGTTGTCGAACAGCGCATCCACCGCTTCCTGAAGCATGCGCTTCTCGTTGCGGATGATGATGTCAGGCGCGCGCAGCTCCATCAGCCGCTTCAGGCGGTTGTTGCGGTTGATGACGCGGCGATAGAGGTCGTTGAGGTCGGAGGTCGCGAAGCGGCCGCCATCGAGCGGCACCAGCGGCCGCAGATCCGGCGGGATCACCGGAACGACGGTCATGATCATCCATTCCGGCTTGTTGCCGGAGTGGCGGAAGGCCTCGACGATCTTCAGGCGCTTGGCGAGCTTCTTGTGCTTGATGTCGGAGTCGGTCTCCTGCATCTCGGCACGCAGCGTCTGCTCGAGCTTCTCGAGCTCGAGGCCGCGCAGCAGCTCACGGATGGCCTCGGCGCCGATCATGGCGGTGAAGCTGTCCTGGCCGTATTCGTCCTGCGCCTTGAGGTACTCGTCCTCGGACAGCAGCTGACGGTCCTTGAGCGCGGTGAGACCGGGCTCGAGGACGACGTAATATTCGAAGTACAGGATCCGCTCGAGATCCTTCAGCGTCATGTCCAGCAGCAGGCCGATGCGCGACGGCAGCGACTTCAGGAACCAGATGTGCGCGACGGGAGCGGCGAGCTCAATGTGGCCCATGCGCTCGCGCCGGACGCGCGACAACGTCACCTCGACCGAGCACTTCTCGCAGATGATGCCCTTGTACTTCATCCGCTTGTACTTGCCGCACAAGCACTCGTAGTCCTTGATCGGCCCGAAGATGCGGGCGCAGAACAGGCCGTCGCGCTCCGGCTTGAAGGTGCGGTAGTTGATCGTTTCCGGCTTCTTGATCTCGCCGTAGGACCAGGACAGAATCTTTTCCGGCGACGCGATCGAGATCCGGATCTGGTCGAAGACCTGAGCCGGCGTCGTCGGGTTGAAGAGATTCATAATTTCTTGGTTCATCGTATTCTCCTCGCGGACCGATCGGGGGTCGGCCGCAAATTCGAAAATCTCTTTTAAGAGGGCGCCCTGCCCCGACCCGCGGGAGGAAGGCGCCGGCACCCGGCCGCTACAGGCGGCCGGGCCAGATCTCTTGAACTACTCGGCGGCTTCCGACGTCGGCGCCGGTCCGAGCTTGGAGTTGTGCAGGTCGACGTTGAGGCCGAGCGAGCGCATTTCCTTGACCAGCACGTTGAACGATTCCGGAATACCGGCCTCGAACGTGTCGTCGCCGCGCACGATGGCTTCGTAGACCTTGGTGCGGCCGGCGACGTCGTCCGACTTCACCGTCAGCATCTCCTGCAGCGTGTAGGCCGCGCCGTAAGCTTCGAGCGCCCACACCTCCATTTCGCCGAAGCGCTGGCCGCCGAACTGCGCCTTGCCGCCCAGCGGCTGCTGGGTGACCAGCGAGTACGGGCCGATCGAACGCGCGTGGATCTTGTCGTCGACCAGATGGTGCAGCTTCAGCATGTAGATGTAGCCGACGGTCACCTTACGATCGAACGGGTCGCCGGTGCGGCCGTCATAGACGGTCGACTGGCCCGAAGCGTCCATGCCGGCGAGCTTCAGCATCTCCTCGATGTCGGACTCCTTGGCGCCGTCGAACACCGGAGTGGCGATCGGCACGCCACGGCTCAGATTGTGACCCAGCTCAATCAGCTCATTGTCGTTGAGCGTCTTGATGGTCTCGTCCTCGCCGTAGATCCGCTTCAGCGTTTCCTTCAGCGGCTTGATGTCCTGCTTCGACAGATACGCATCCACCGTCTGCGCGATGCGCCGGCCGAGGCCCGCGCAGGCCCAGCCGAGATGGGTCTCGAGGATCTGCCCGACGTTCATGCGCGAGGGCACGCCCAGCGGGTTCAGCACGATGTCCGCATGCGTGCCGTCCTCGAGGAACGGCATGTCCTCGATCGGCACGATCTTGGAGACGACGCCCTTGTTGCCGTGACGGCCGGCCATCTTGTCGCCCGGCTGGATCTTGCGCTTCACGGCGACGAAGACCTTGACCATCTTCATCACGCCCGGCGGCAGCTCGTCGCCACGCTGCAGCTTCTCGACCTTGTCGAGGAAGCGCTGTTCCAGCCCCTTCTTCGACTCGTCGTACTGCTTCCGCATGGCCTCGATCTCGGCCATCAGCTTGTCGTTCGGCGAAGCGAACATCCACCACTGCGACTTCGGATACTCGTCGAGCACCGCACGGGTGATCTTGGTATCCTTCTTGAAGCCCTTCGGACCGGAGATGCCCTGGCGGCCATCCAGCATGTCAGCGAGGCGGCTGTAGACGTTGCGGTCCAGGATCGCCTGCTCGTCGTCGCGGTCCTTGGCCAGACGCTCGATCTCTTCCCGCTCGATCGCCAGCGCACGCTCGTCCTTGTCGACGCCGTGACGGTTGAACACGCGGACCTCGACGATGGTGCCCTGCACGCCCGGCGGCACCCGCAGTGAGGTGTCGCGAACGTCCGAGGCCTTCTCGCCGAAGATGGCGCGGAGCAGCTTCTCTTCCGGCGTCATCGGGCTTTCGCCCTTCGGCGTGATCTTGCCGACCAGGATGTCGCCGGCGCGGACTTCCGCGCCGATATAGACGATGCCGGCTTCGTCGAGGTTCTTCAGCGCCTCTTCCGACACGTTCGGAATGTCGCGCGTGATCTCCTCCGGACCGAGCTTGGTGTCACGGGCCATCACCTCGAATTCCTCGATGTGGATCGAGGTGAAGACATCCTCCTTCACGATTCGCTCGGAGAGCAGGATGGAGTCCTCGAAGTTGTAGCCGTTCCACGGCATGAACGCGACCAGCACGTTACGGCCGAGCGCGAGCTCGCCGAGATCGGTCGACGGACCGTCAGCGATGATGTCGCCCTTCTTGACGATGTCGCCGACCTTCACCAGCGGACGCTGGTTGATGCAGGTCGACTGGTTCGAGCGCTGGTACTTCATCAGCCGGTAGATATCGACGCCCGACTTGGTCGGATCGAGATCTTCCGTGGCGCGGATGACGACGCGGGTGGCGTCGATCTGGTCGATCACGCCCGAGCGGCGCGCCGCGATCGCAGCGCCCGAGTCACGGGCGACCACGCCCTCCATGCCGGTGCCGACGAACGGCGCTTCGGCGCGAACCAGCGGCACCGCCTGGCGCTGCATGTTCGAGCCCATCAGCGCGCGGTTGGCGTCGTCGTTCTCGAGGAACGGGATCAGCGCCGCGGCAACCGAAACCAGCTGCTTCGGCGACACGTCCATGTAGTCGACCTTGTCCGGCGTCATCGGCACGACTTCGCCGGCATGACGGCAGACCACGAGGTCCTCGGTGAAGCGGCCCTTGGCATCGAGCGGCACGTTGGCCTGCGCGACGCGGTAGCGCCCCTCCTCCATGGCGGACAGATACACCACCTCGTCGGTGACGCGGCCGTCCTTGACCTTGCGGTACGGCGTCTCGACGAAGCCATACTTGTTGACGCGGGCGAACGTCGCCAGCGAGTTGATCAGGCCGATGTTCGGACCTTCCGGCGTCTCGATCGGGCAGATGCGGCCGTAATGCGTCGGATGCACGTCGCGCACCTCGAAGCCGGCGCGCTCACGGGTCAGACCGCCCGGTCCAAGCGCCGAGAGGCGGCGCTTGTGGGTGATCTCCGACAGCGGGTTGGTCTGGTCCATGAACTGCGACAGCTGCGACGAGCCGAAGAACTCGCGCACCGCGGCGGCGGCAGGCTTCGCGTTGATCAGGTCCTGCGGCATCACGGTGTCGATGTCGACGCTCGACATGCGCTCCTTGATGGCGCGCTCCATGCGGAGCAGACCGATGCGGTACTGGTTCTCCATGAGCTCACCGACCGAGCGGACGCGGCGGTTGCCGAGATGGTCGATGTCGTCGATCTCGCCCTTGCCGTCGCGCAGGTCGACCAGCGTCTTGATGACCGCCAGAATGTCTTCCTTGCGAAGGGTGCGCTGGGTGTCCGGCGCATCGAGCTCGAGGCGCATGTTCATCTTGACGCGGCCGACCGCGGAGAGGTCATAGCGCTCGGCATCGAAGAACAGCGACTGGAACATCGCCTGCGCGGAATCGAGCGTCGGCGGCTCACCCGGACGCATCACGCGGTAGATGTCGAACAGCGCGTCCTCACGCGTCATGTTCTTGTCGGCCGACAGCGTGTTGCGGATGTAGGGGCCGACATTGACGTGGTCGATGTCGAGCAGCGGCAGGTCCTTGTAGCCCTGCTCGTTCAGCACCTTGAACAGCTTGTCGGTGATCTCCTCGCCGGCCTCGGCGTAGATCTCGCCGGTCTTGGGGTTGACGAGATCCTCGGCGATGTAGTTGCCGAGCAGCTCCTCGTCCGACATGCGCAGCGCCTTCAGCCCCTTCTCCTGGAGCTGACGGGCGGCACGGACGGTGAGCTTCTTGCCGGCCTCGAGCACGACCTTGCCGGTGTCGGCGTCGATCAGGTCGTTGACGGTGGAGTAGCCGCGGAAACGGTTGGCGTCGAACGGAACGCGCCAGCCTTCCTTGATGCGCTTGTAGATCAGCTTCTTGTAGAAGGTCGACAGGATCTGCTCGCCGTCGAGGCCGAGCGCGAACATCAGCGACGTCACCGGCAGCTTGCGGCGACGGTCGATGCGCGCGAACACGATGTCCTTGGCGTCGAACTCGATGTCGAGCCAGGAGCCGCGATACGGAATGACGCGGGCGGCGAACAGCAACTTGCCCGACGAATGGGTCTTGCCCTTGTCGTGGTCGAAGAACACGCCCGGCGAACGGTGCATCTGCGAGACGATGACGCGCTCGGTGCCGTTGACGATGAAGGTGCCGTTCATGGTCATGAGCGGGATGTCGCCCATGTACACGTCCTGCTCCTTGATGTCCTTGACCGACTTGGCGCCGGTTTCCTCGTCGATATCGAACACGATGAGGCGCAGCGTCACCTTGAGCGGCGCGGCGAAGGTCATGCCGCGCTGGCGGCACTCGTCGACGTCATATTTCGGCGGCTCGAACTCGTAGCGGACGAACTCGAGCATCGAGGTGCCTGAGAAGTCGGAGATCGGGAACACCGAGCGGAACACCGCCTGCAGGCCCTCGTCCGGCCGCCCGCCCGTGGGCTCGTCCACCATCAGGAACTGGTCGTAGGACGCCTTCTGAACCTCGATGAGGTTCGGCATCTCCGCGACTTCCTTGATGTGTCCAAAGAACTTGCGAACGCGTTTGCGACCGGTGAATGTCTGCTGCGCCATCGTGGCCTCTCATGTCGTCGCCCGGAGGGGCGATCCTTCCGAAACAGCGGCTGCCACCGCCATCCCGGGTTGAATTTCGATCCATTTCGAAGGTCTGAGGGACAGAGCGCGGAACGAAAACCGTCCCAGATCTGTTCTTCAGACCGCCAAAACGCAAAACGACGCGCGAGGCGCGAGGGCGCACCCGCTCGTCAGAACTAGTTCGTTACGGACTGCAAAAGCCCGAAATTGCCTATCTCCCAACGGCTTACGATAGAGACGCCACTCCATCGCCAAAACCGGCTTTTCGTGCTGCCGACCCAATATGGGTTGACATTAGTCGAGATTCGAGAGCGACGTCCCCAAATCTCCACACTTTTCCGTGTTCGGCCTGCAGCGGACTTCCCCGTTGCACGCCTTTTGCAACGATTCCGGCCGATCCGGATACCCCCGCAAACGTCTTTGTCTTTATGATGACCGGGCAATGTTACCACCCGGTCACCAGATCGTCGGGGAGCGCCCCGCGCTTCGCCATCAGGCCGCGGGACGCTCCAGAGCCAATCGCGCTTACTTGAGCTCGATCTTGGCGCCAGCCTTCTCGAGCTGAGCCTTGATCTTCTCGGCCTCGTCCTTGTTGACGCCTTCCTTGACCGGCTTCGGAGCACCCTCGACCAGGTCCTTGGCTTCCTTCAGGCCCAGGCCGGTGATGGCGCGGACTTCCTTGATGACCTCGATCTTCTTGTCGCCAGCCGAAGCCAGGACAACGGTGAACTCGGTCTTCTCTTCGGCAGCAGCGGCAGCGCCACCGCCAGCAGCGCCCGGAGCGGCAACCGCAACGGCAGCAGCGGCGGACACGCCCCACTTCTCTTCCAGGAGCTTGGCGAGCTCAGCGGCCTCGAGAACGGTGAGGGCCGAGAGGTCGTCGACGATCTTCTGCAGGTCAGCCATTGATGTAGTCCTTTAGTGTGGTTCGGTTCGAAACCAGGTTGTGAGTGTTTGCGAAGGGCGTCAGGCCGCTTCGCCCTTTGAGGCATGAGCCTGAATGACGCGCGCGACCTTGGCCGCGGGAGCGTTGGCGAGCTGAGCCAGCTTGGTCGCCGGAGCCTGGATCAGGCCGACGAGCTTGCCGCGCAGTTCGTCCAGCGACGGCAGCGAGGCCAGGGCCTTCACGCTGTCGACATTCAGGACGGTTGAGCCCATCGAGCCGCCGAGGATGACGAACTTTTCGTTCGCCTTGGCGAATTCGATGGCAACCTTGGGCGCCGCGACTGGATCGTTCGAGGTTGCGATCACGGTCGGCCCCTTCAACAGGGAACCGATGCCGACGACGTCCGTGCCTTCAAGAGCAATTTTGGCGAGACGGTTCTTCGAGACCTTCACCGACGCGCCAGCCTGCTTCATCTGCATGCGCAGCTTCTGCATCTGGGCCACGGTGAGGCCGGAATAGTGAGCGACGACCGCGACGCCCGTGGTCTTGAAGACCTCGTGCAGTTCTTCGACCGCCTCTTTTTTTGCCGCTCGTTCCACAGCAAGCTCTCTCCGGTTGGCGGCCTTCGCCCGAAAGCGGGACCGCCGGGTTAAACCCGCCGCCCCGCCAAACCTGACCTCCGGACGTAAGAACCCGAGGACACACAAGGCGAAACGGCGATGAATAGCCTGCCCTTCCGAAGGCCCCAAAAGAGCCCGCGGAGTGTCGAGGTTCGAACCAAACCTGCATGCCACCACGACGACGCGCAGAGGACATGCCGAAATCCGGTCTTCACCCGTCTATGCAGGCTGAATGATTAAGCCATTGAGGAAACTGTGTTTCCGCACCGGCACCTGCAGTCTCGGACAGGATTCGAGGCGATCGGCGGACCGACCTCCCCTGCGGCATTTCGAGAGCAGAAAGATCCTTCTTCCTTCCGAGAAATCCAAACGGATATCCTCAAAAGGAATGCTGGTCCTCTCCACGTCTTTCGGAATGCGCGCACGGGCGCGCCAGCAAAAGCCAGCCCGCCCGGAAGTCGGTTCTTTAACGGGTCGATGACGACTTGCCAAGACCCCCATCAGCAAAAATCGCACCAATTTGGAGGTGCGACGGCCGCCGGCCGAAGGTCCTTAAAGTCGTTTATGAGCCTGCCGAGGACGCCGATACCGCATAAGGCAACCTCTTCCCCGCGAAGAACGCCGCGAGATTGGCCACCACGCAGGCCTGCATCGCAACGTGCGACTCACGGGTGTTACCGCCGATATGGGGCGTCACCACGACATTCGGAAGTGCCGTCAGTTCATCCGGTGCATGAGGTTCGGTCTCGAACACATCCAGGCCCGCGCCGGCGATGGTGCCGTCCTTGAGCGCCGTCAGCAGCGCACGCTCATCAATGACCGAACCGCGCGAGATGTTGACGATGTGGCCGTCGGGACCGAGCTTCTTGAGCAGATCGGCGTTGACGACGTGGGTCGTCTCGGCGCCGGCGCGGACGGCGATCATCAGCACGGTGCACCATTCGGCCAGCGCATCGAGGCTCGGGAAGTACTGGTAAGGCAGGTCGTCATAGCGGGTGCGATTGAAATAGCCGACCTCGGTCTCGAACGCCGCGACCCGAGCGGCGATCTTGCGGCCGATCTCGCCCATGCCGTAGACGCCGACCTTGCAACCGGCCAAGCTCGCCGGCGGCTTCATTAGCGGCGATGGCTTGGATCCGGCCCAACCGCCATCGCGGACATAGGTATCGGCGACGACCAGCCGCCGCGTGCTCGCCAGCATCAGCATCACCGCGACATCGGCGACCGCCGCGGCATTGGCCCCCGGGCTGTGGCCAACCGCAATGTTGCGCGCCGCCGCCGCCTTCAGATCGACGCCATCATAGCCGGTGCCGTAGCAGACGATCGCCCCCAGCGCCGGCAGCCGGTCCATCTCGGCCGCGCCCAACCGCGTGGCGCCGGCCGTGATCAGCGCCCGCACCTGCGCCACCTCTTCCGCCGGAAACACCTCGTGCGCCGGCTTGCCGCCGGTGTCGAGGAGGTCGAAGCGGTCGGCGAAGCGCTGGGTCAGGGATTTGGGGAAGCGGGAATAGATCAGGACCTTGTCGGGCATCGCGGCTGCGGACTCCAAAATGCGAAGGGCGGGATCGTTCAACGATCCCGCCCTTGCTGTCTAACCTATGCGTGGCCGCTTAGGCGAGCACGGTGCCCGGCTCGACCTTGACGCCCGGGCCCATCGTCGAGGACACCGCGACGCGCTGGACGTAGGTGCCCTTGGCGCCTGCCGGTTTGGCCTTCACGACCGCATCCGCCAGCGCCTTGATGTTCTCGACCAGCTTGTCCTCGCCGAACGAGGCCTTGCCGACGCCGGCCTGGATGATGCCCGCCTTCTCGACGCGGAACTCGACCGAGCCGCCCTTGGCACCCTTGACGGCGCCGGCGACGTCCATGGTCACGGTGCCGATCTTCGGGTTCGGCATCATGCCGCGCGGACCGAGCACCTTACCGAGACGGCCGACCAGCGGCATCATGTCGGGGGTGGCGATACAACGATCGAAGTCGATGTTGCCGTTCTGCACCTTCTCGACCAGGTCCTCCGCACCGACCACGTCGGCACCGGCGGCACGGGCTTCGTCGGCCTTGGCACCACGGGCGAACACGCCGACGCGCAGCGTACGGCCAGTGCCGTTCGGCAGCATGACGACGCCACGGACCATCTGGTCGGCGTGACGCGGATCGACGCCGAGGTTGATCGAGACCTCGATGGTCTCGTCGAACTTCGAGACGGCGCGCTCCTTGATCATCTTGATCGCATCAGCAAGCGGGTAGAGCTTGGTGCGGTCGATGCCCTCGCGGGCCTTCTTCAAACGCTTTCCGATAGCCATGGCCGCTTACCCCGCAACTTCCAGACCCATCGAGCGGGCGGAGCCCTCGACCATCTTCATGGCCGACTCGATCGAGTCGCAATTCAGGTCCTTCATCTTCTTCTCGGCGATCTCGCGCACCTGCGCCTTGGTCACCTTGCCGGCCTTGTCGCGACCCGGGGCCTTGGAGCCCGACTGGATCTTGGCGGCCTGCTTGAGGAAGAAGGACATCGGCGGGGTCTTCATCTCGAAGGTGAAGGACCGGTCCGCGTAAATGGTGATGACCACCGGGATCGGGGTGTTCTTCTCTTCCTTCTGGGTCTGCGCGTTGAACGCCTTGCAGAACTCCATGATGTTGAGACCGCGCTGACCGAGCGCGGGGCCGATCGGAGGCGACGGGTTCGCCGCGCCGGCCGGGACCTGAAGCTTCAGGTAACCGGTTACTTTCTTTGCCATTGTGATTCTCCAACGCGTTCGCGTGTTTGCCTGATGCGAACGCACCGCCCTCCGGGCGACAAAACCCGTCGGGCGAGGTTTGGGACCGTGGTCCGGCGCGCTTTATTCCGGCTGGCAAAGCCGGCCGCGCCTCCCACGAACGAAATCGCCCCCCATTGGGGAGCGAAGCGCGCCCGATACACGAGATCGGACGAAAAGGAAAGCCCGGGGACGCCGCAGATGCGGCGGCTTGGCTTAGCCGACCACCTTCTCGACCTGGTTGAACTCCAGCTCGACCGGGGTGGCGCGGCCGAAGATCGACACCGCGACCTTGAGGCGCGAACGCGCCTCGTCGATTTCCTCGACCACGCCGGAGAACGAGGCGAACGGGCCGTCGGCGACGCGGACGTTCTCGCCGATCTCGAACGACACCGACGATTTCGGCCGCTCCACGCCTTCCTGCATCTGGTTCAGGATGCGCATCGCCTCGCCTTCGGAGATCGGCATCGGCTTGTTCTCGGCGCCGAGGAAGCCGGTCACCTTGGGCGTGTTCTTGATCAGGTGAAACGCCTCGTCGGTCAGCTTCATCTTCACCAGCACGTAGCCGGGGAAGAACTTGCGCTCGGCGTTGATCTTGCGGCCTCGGCGCACCTCGGTGACGTTCTCGATCGGCACCAGCACCTGCTCGAACAGCTCCTCGAGATTGCGCTGCTTGGCCTGCTCGCGGATCGACTCCGCGACCTTCTTCTCGAAGTTCGAATAGGCGTGGACGATGTACCAGCGCTTGTCGGACGAATGCGTTGCGGTTGCCATCAGTGGATGCCCAGCACGAGGGTGATGAGATAACGGATGATCTGATCGGCGGCGAAGAAGAACACCGAGGCCAGCGCCACCATCACGAACACCATGATCGTGGTGATGGTGACCTCGCGACGGCTCGGCCACGAGACCTTGGCGGTCTCCGAGCGCACTTCCTGCAGGAATTTGAACGGGCTTGTAGCCATCGTCAGGGGTCCTCGTCCGTCATCGGACGATTGAAGAGTTGACTGGGAAAACCGAACAGCCGACCGCTGCCCACCCTCTTGTCGGAGAGATGAGCCGAAAACCACGGGCTCGCTTGTTCGGGGAGTGAAAAGCCGCGCCGGATATCCGCATGTCGCGGGCCGGCTGCAGGTCCTCGATATCTACTGTCGGACCGGCCTGAGGTCAAGATATGGGCAGGCCGGGCGTCCCCGGTCATATCGGCGGCAAGCCCTCTCTTGTCGGGCCTCGCGCCGGTTTTTTGTGCCGCGGCAGGGCATTTCCGCACGACGGCAGGTTGAGCAGTTGCCGCGACGAAATGCCCGTGGCGAGGCAGTTCCAGCCCTTGCCGCGCCTGCGACGGCCGCTCATGCTCGCGGGCACAAGAATAATCAGGAGGAAACCCATGACCTTTGCCACGGGCAAGGGACTGACGCGCCTTGCCGCCGTCGGCCTCGTTGCCAGCCTTGCCGCCCTCACCCTCACCGCCGCCCCTGCCCGCGCCCAGGCGCCGCTCAAGATCGGCGTGCTCAGCGACTTCTCGTCGGTCTATTCGGACATCGGCGGCCAGGGCAATCTGGAGGCGACCAAGCTCGCGATCGAGGAGTTCGGCGGCACCATGTTCGGCAAGCCGATCGAGGTGATCAGCGCCGATCCGCAGAACAAGGCCGACATCGCCGCCACGATCGTGCGCAAATGGTACGAGAACGAGGCCGTCGACATGGTAATCGACATGCCGACCTCGGCGACCGCGCTGGCCGGCATGGAGATGTCGAAGCAGTTCGAGAAGCTGATGATCGTGACGGACGCCGCAAGCTCCGACATCACCGGCAAATCCTGCTCGCCCTATACCATCCACTGGACCTACGACACCTACGGCAACGCGCACACGGTCGGCCAGGCTATCGTCAAGAACGGCGGCGACACCTGGTTCTTCGTCACCGCGGACTACCTGTTCGGCCATTCGATCGAGCGCGACACCGGCGACGTCGTGCGCGCGGCCGGCGGCAAGGTGGTCGGCAGCGCCCGGCATCCCCTGAACAACCAGGACTTCTCGTCCTTCCTGCTGCAGGCGCAGGCCAGCAAGGCCAAGATCATCGGCATGGCCAATGGCGGCGGCGACACCATCAACACCATCAAGCAGGCGGCGGAGTTCGGCATCGTCGCCGGCGGCCAGAACCTCGCCGGCATCGTGATGTTCATCTCGGACATCCACAGCCTCGGGCTGAAGCTGGCGCAGGGCCTGATCATCACCGAGGCCTATTATTGGGACCTCAACGACCGCACCCGCGCCTTCGGCAAGAAGTTTTTCGATCGGATGAAGCGGATGCCGACCATGAACCAGGCGGCGACCTACAGCGCCACCCTGCACTATCTCAACGCGGTGAAGGCCGCCGGCACCCGCGACACCAAGCCGGTGCTCGCCAAGATGCGCGAAACGCCGGTGCGTGACGCCTTCACCGACAACGGCGTCGTCCGCGCGGACGGCCGCATGGTGCACTCGATGTTCCTGTTCGAGGTGAAGAAGCCCGAGGAATCGAAGGGGCCGTGGGACTATTACAAGGTGCTGGCGGAGGTGCCCGGCGACCAGGCGTTCCGGCCGCTGAAGGACGGCAATTGTCCTTACGTGAAACAATAAGGACCCGCCAAAAAGAGTTCGGGGCTCGCGCATCGCGGGCCCCGGGCAAACTGTCTTCGTCGATTTCGGCTTTAAGTGCTTGATCTCGCTGGCAGCTATCTCGCTGGCAGGAGTGGAGAGGCTCGAACTCCCAACCCCCGGTTTTGGAGACCGGTGCTCTACCAATTGAGCTACACTCCTAGCGAGCCGGGACAGTGTCGCCGGTTCGGGCGCTTTCAAGCATAGACCTCCCCCCCAATGCAAGGGTGCATTGGGGCAAATCGACTGGTCAGACCACAACTTCCGCGCCAGACTTGATGCAAACCGACAACATTGCCCAAGACAATCAAGACAATACTGCCCAAGGGAGAGCCCATGACCCCGTCCCCCGCCCCCAGCATGCCGCTGTCCGCTCTGCGCTCCCTGAGCCCGCCGCTGCCGGATGACCGGCCGGAGGCGCTTGGACTGTCTGCGGCGCGGCTGCAGCGGGCTTCGGACGCATTCAAGCGCGAGGCGGACAAGGGCACCATCCCCGGCGCCACCCTGCTGGTCGGCCGCCGTGGCCGGATCGGCTGGTTCGATGCCATCGGCCGCCAGGCGCCGGACGCGGACACGCCGATGCGCCCTGATTCGCTGTTCCGCATCTTCTCGATGACCAAGCCGATCGTGTCGCTCGGCATCATGATGCTCGCCGAGGACGGCGATCTGCTGCTGTCCGACCCGGTTGCAAAATTCATCCCGGAGTTCGGCGACCAGAAGGTCGGGATCGACAAGGGCGGCAAGCTGGAGCTGGTGCCGGTGGCCCAGCCGATGACGGTGCAGGACCTGCTGCGCCACACCTCGGGTCTCGCCTACGAGCACACCGGCACCGGGCCGGTGCACCAGCTCTACCAGCAGTCGCGGGTGCGCAGCCGCAAGATCACCAATGCTGAGCACGCCGCGATCGTGGCCGGCCTGCCGCTGATCTGCCAGCCGGGCGCGGAGTTCAACTACAGCTGCTCGACCGACATCCTCGGCCGGATCATCGAGGTCGTCTCCGGCCAGTCGCTTGGCGTGTTCCTGTCCGAGCGCATCCTCAAGCCGCTCGGCATGAACGAGACCGCGTTCTTCACCAGCGAGGCCAATGCCGGCCGGCTGGCCGAGCCGTTCGCCAAGGACCCGTGGACCGGCGAGGCCGTCAACCTGTTCAAGATGACCGAGCAGCCGGTGATGGAATCCGGCGGCGGCGGGCTCGTGGCGACCACGATGGATTACGCCAGGTTCTGCGCGATGCTGCTCAACAAGGGCAGCCTCGCCGGCACCAGGCTGGTCGGCCGCAAGACGCTCGAGCTGATGGCCTCCGACCATCTCGGCCCGGAGGTGAAGACGGTCGGCACCCTGCTGTCGCCCGGTCACGGCTTCGGCCTCGGCTTCGCCGTCCGCCGCGACGCCGGCATCGCCCCCTTCCCCGGCTCGCCCGGCACCTTCTTCTGGAGCGGCATCGCCGGGACGTTCTTCTGGATCGACCCGAAGGAGGAGCTGTTCTGCGTGTTCATGGCGCAGGCGCCGGGACAGCGCGACTATCTGCGCACGCTGGTCCGCGACGTGGTGTATGCCGCGGTGGAGTGAGGGACGCGCACGCATCATCGTGGCGTAGGGTGGGCAAAGGCGGTTCGCGGCGAAAGCCGCGAAACGACGTGCCCACCGTCCTTCGACGATGGACTGCGGTGGGCACGCCATCACGCGGCTGCGCCGCGTGCTGTCTTTGCCCACCCTACGGAACACGGCGAACCCCTGCCCTCAACTGATCGTCGCGCCGCCGTCGATCACCATGGTCTGGCCGGTCATGAAGTTGCCCGCGGCTGACCCTAGGAACACCGCCGCGCCGGCGATCTCGTCGGGGATGCCGATGCGCAGCAGCGGCGAGCGGGCGGTCGAGGCTTTCAGGTTGTCCGGATTGTCCCACAGCGCCTTGGCGAAGTCGGTCTTGATCAGGCCGGGCGCGATGCAGTTCACGCGCACATTGTGCGGGCCGTATTCGCAGGCGAGATTGCGCGCCAGCTGCATGTCGGCGGCCTTGGAGATCGCGTAGGCGCCGAGGATGGTCGATCCCTTCAGGCCGCCGATCGACGAGACGATGATGATCGAGCCATCCTTGCGCGCGATCATCTGCGGCACGACCATGCTGATCAGCCAGTTGTTGGCGACGATGTTGTTGTCGAGGATCTTGCGGAACTGATCGTCGGAGATGCCGGCCAGCGGCCCGTAATACGGGTTCGACGCGGCGTTGCAGACGAGCACGTCGATCTGGCCGTAGATGCGGTTGGCCTCGTCGACGAGGTTCTGCAGATTTTCCTTGCTTGAGATGTTGGCGGCCACCGCGGCCGCCGTGCCGGCGCCGAAACGCTCGTTGATCTCCTTGGCAACGGCGTCGCAGACATCGGCCTTGCGCGAGGAGATCACCACCTTGGCGCCGTGCTCGGCCATGCGCTCGGCAATGGCGAGCCCGATGCCTCGGGTGGAGCCGGTGATGACGGCCACCTTGCCGGTCATGTCGAACAGGGTCATTGGAGTCCTCCGAGTTATTAGATGTTATTGGTTGGGAAATTCGCACCGCAACGTCGACCTCGCGGTGCTAGTGACTGTGCCCTCTCCCCCAAGGCGAAGCGAAGCTTCGCCAGGGTGGGAGAGGGCATGTAGGACAGCGCAGCACACTCGGTTGGGTGAGGGGTCTCTCTCGACGAATGGAGACCGCGGAAAGAGACCCCTCACCCGGTATGATCGCGCCAGCGCGATCATACCACCCTCTCCCACAAGGGGAGAGGGTGCACCGCCCGTGTGGCGACGCAGGCTGATACACGAAGCATGCGCGGACGCGAATGATACATGGAGCGACCTACCATCCTCACGCCAGCTTGCTCGTCGTGACCTCCGGCCCCGCCGGCTGATGCATCGCGCGGTGCGCGGCATCGGCCATCCACGGCTGCTGATTGACCATCGGCAGGCGCCATGTGCTGGTCTCCCCTGCCACGATGTGATCGAGCCGCGTCACCGAGCAATTGTCGATGTCGAATGCCAGCCCCTTCTCGACGAGGCCGCCGAGCGCCAGGCCGACGGCAGCCTTGATCGTGCCGCCATGTCCCACCGCGATGATATCGCGGCCCGCTTCGGCAGTGGTCACTCGCGCGATGGCAGCAGTGACGCGTGTGTACAGATCCATGTAGCTCTCGCCGCCCGGCGCGGGCTCGTCGATCGCGGCGAACCAGTGGCTGCCGGCCGGACGGCTCGCCAGGAACGCCGCGCGGTTCATGCCCTGCCACTGGCCGAGATGCTGCTCGGCAAAGGCGGCTTCCTTGATCATCGTGGCGGGCTGCGGAAAGCCGGCGGCCCAGATCGCCTCCGCCGTCTGATGCGTGCGCATCAGATTGCTCGCATACCAGACTGCGCTGCGCGGCAGGATTTTCGCGACCGCCTCGAACACCTCGCGATCGGAGGTGTCGCAGGCGATATCCGACTGGCCGTAGATGTTGCCGCCGTCGCTGCGCACCGGCGCGTGGCGCACCCACCACCAGCGCGTGGTGACCACAGAAGGCTTGCTTCCATCACTCGTCATCGCTCACCCTTCCCTCTGCCGGTCTCTCGCTGTACGTGAAGGCATCTGTCGTCTCAAGCCGCTTGGCGATTTCAGCACGTTTGAAACGACGTTTGAATTCCGTTGCGCGGCACGCAACTGATCACAACGACAACAGGAGGAAACATGGGCCGCCTCGAAGGCAAATCCGTCATCATCACCGGCGCCGGCAGCGGTATCGGCCGCGCCGCATCCCTGATGTTCACGAAGGAAGGCGCGCGGCTGATCGCGGTCGATCGCAGCGAGGCCGTCAAGGAGACGGTCGACATGGTCAAGCAGCAAGGCGGCATTGCCGAAGCCGTCATGGCCGACGCCGGCTCCGAGGCTGATGTCTCCGGCTTCATCGATCGCGCGGTCGCGACCTACGGCAAGCTCGACGTCATCTGGGCCAATGCCGGCATCTCCGGCGGGCTGAAGCCGATCGCCGAGCAGACAGTCGATCACTGGCAGGAGATCCTGCGCATCAATTTGATCGGCCCGTTCCTCGCGGTGAAATACGCCATGCCGCACATGATCAGGCAGCAGCGCGGCGCGATCGTCTGCACGGCCTCCGTTGCCGGCCTGAAGTCCGGCGCCTCGGGCCATCCCTACGCGGCGAGCAAGGCCGGCGTCATCAGCCTGGTGCAGACCACCGCCTACTCTCTGTCCGGCACCGGCGTGCGCATCAACGCGGTCTGCCCTGGCCTGATCGAGACCGGCATGACCAAGCCGATCTTCGACGGCGCCAAGGAGCGCGGCACCGAAGGCAAGATCGGCCAGCTCAATCCGCTGAAGCGCGCCGGCCAGCCGCACGAGATCGCCGCCATGGCCCTGTTCCTCGCCAGCGACGAAGCCTCCTACGTCAACGGCCAGGCCTTCCCCGTCGACGGCGGCCTGACGGCCTCGATGCCGTATGCGGGGAAGCCGATTTAACGCTCTGGCCTTTTGCGAGGGCGCCCATCCACCCCCTCCTCTCGCATCCGTCATGGCCGGGCCTGTCCCGGCCATCCACGTCGAGCGGCATGCTCGGAACGACGCGGATGCCCGGGACAAGCCCGGGCATGACGAGCAAGAAGTTAGCGCCATCGCGACACACGAACAGTTGGTGGCAAACAAATCGACATGCGCGCTTATTCCCGCAGCGCATCCACGCCCGAGTGATCCCGAAGTTCGCCGCCCCTCGCAAATCGAAGGGCGCAGGGAAGGCCAGGCGTCGGCTGACGCCTGCGGCCCGCCTGCGAGAAAAAATGCAGGCGGCAGGTACCACAGGTGCAGCCGGACAACGCCCGGCCTTCCCTGCGCGATGGTCTTCACGCTTATACGCAGTCTGCCTGGTGCGCCGGGCTTGTTGGCCACCATGGCCCGCGCGGCGCGCAAGCGCCGTCACGAACGTAGCACCAGCATCGGGGTGCCAGCACGCTGCGACTTCACGTCCGCGCCATGACGTTCGTCCGCGTAGCCAGGCTACGCTGCGACATGATCGCGGCCACCGCTCCCCGCCCCGCGTGTCGTGACGATCGCGCGCAACGCCCCTTCGGTGGGGCGGGATGACAGCATCAAATCATAAATTTCGGAAAAGCGAAAGCTGAATTTTTTCGCGTCGACGAACTGAAGACCGCGATCACTTTGATCGTGCTGGCGAACTTTTTTTCCTCAGGCACGAGGTGGTCAGGAGAGCAAGCCGCGCCATGGAGGTACGCTCGCGAATGGTGCGCTGCTTCCGAAGTCACACACGGATCCAATACCGGTCGGCGTCACGTCGCTGCAAATGGTGATCGGGTTCAAGCGAGAACTCGAGCGCCGGCGAGATTTTTCCGGCCCACATCTTCGAACCGCCCGCTCCGACATGCCGTCGAACCTCGCAAGCGGACCATTCCGGCCTCGCCGAAACGAAGGATGGACACCATGTCGAAGCGATCGAAGCTAGCTTTGCTCACCTGTATCGGCGCCCTGGCAGCCGGCGCAGCCATCACGAGCGCCAGCGCGCGCGAGACCCAGTGGCCGGGCTGTGAGCTCGCCTCCTGGACGGCGTGCGGCACCGACGTCCAGGTGCAGCAATCGCAGCGTCGCCAGAGCCGCGATAGCTCGCCGATCTACATGAAGCAGACTGACCCGCGCTACAGCAGCGCGATGACCGCGGCCGGTGGTGGCGGCGGCGGCGGAGGTGGTGGTGGTGGTGGTGGGCGTTAGCCTACACAGCAGCGGCGACCGGATCGGGCCGTAGGGTGGGCAAAGGCGCTGCCGCGCTCTTTCTTCACAGGCGATCGCGATGGCGCCGTGCCCACCATCCTTGCCAATGAGTTTGCTGATGAGTTCGCGGAGAGACGGTGGGCACGCCGCCGCCTACGGCGGCCGCTTTGCCCACCCTACGGCCATGCGTCCGCGGCGACGACCGTGCCGGGATCAGCTCCGTAGCACTGAGACTACGGAGCTACACCGCGCCGGCCTTCTGCGCGTACTCCCAGGCCTGCTTGGTCATCGGCACCATGCGCTTGACCGACTCGATGGCCTTGTCGTTGGCGGCGGTGCCGTCGCGGATGCGGCCGATGATGCCCTGGAGAATGCCGGCGAGGCGGAACAGATTGTAGGCGAAGTACCAGTTGAGATCGGGCAGCTCGGTGCCGGTGACGCCGCGATAGATCTCCGCGGCCTCCTCCATCGTCGGAATGTTCAGCGCCTTGAGGTCGACGCCGGCGAGGCCGGGCATGATCCACTGCATCAGGAGATAGGTGAAGTCGGCCATGGGATCGCCCAAGGTCGACAGCTCCCAGTCGAGCACCGCGATGACGCGCGGCTCGGTCGCGTGGAAGATCATGTTGTCGAGGCGGTAGTCGCCGTGCACGATCGAGACGCGCTGCTGCACCGGCAGAGTGCGCGGCAGCCATTCGATCAGCTTCTCCATTTCCGGCAGATGCTCGGTCTCGGAGGCGCGATACTGCTTGGTCCAGCGGTCGACCTGGCGGGCGAAATAGTTGCCGGGCTTGCCGAAGTCGGCGAGGCCGATGGCGGCGGGATCGTAGGTGTGCAATTTGGCCAGCGTCTCGATCTTGCTGGTGAAGATCGCGCGCCGCTCGGGAACCGCGACATGCGGCAGGGTCGGATCCCAGAACACCCGGCCCTCCTCCATCGACATGATGTAGAACGCCGAACCGATCACACCGTCGTCGTTGCACAGCGCATAGGCGTGCGCGACCGGAAAGCCCTGCTTGCCGAGCGCGGCGATGACGCGGAATTCGCGATCGACCGCATGCGCCGACGGCAGCAGCTTGCCGAACGGCTTGCGGCGGAGCACGTAGGAGCGCGACGGCGTGTTCAGCCGATAGGTCGGGTTCGACTGGCCGCCCTTGAACTGCAGCACGGTCAGCGGGCCGGCATAGCCCTCGACATGCTCGGCCATCCACGCCGCGAGCCTGGCCTCGTCGAAACGATGCCGCTCCTCGACCGGCTTGGTGCCGGAGAATTCTTCGTCCTTCTTGACGCCGTCGGCCACGACGAACTCCCTTGGTCGCTTGGTGTGATCTCTCCGTCATTGCGAACCGTCGGACGCGCGGAGCGCGTCCGGCGAGCGAAGCAATCCAGAGTTCCGTCGGGACTCTGGATTGCTTCGCTGCGCTCGCAATGACGGAGGTGGCGAGCGTGCCATGAATCGTAGGGTGGGCAAAGCGCAGCGTGCCCACCATCCTGCTTTGGACTCGAAAATGGTGGGCACGCGTCCGCCTGCGCGCTACGCGCTCAGCCGGACGCTTTGCCCACTCTACAAGTCTGCGCTCAGTGGCGCGGCTCGTTGGCGTATTTCTTCATCTCGAGCCGGGCGATGGCGCGATTGTGCACCTCGTCCGGGCCGTCGGCCAGGCGCAGCGTGCGGATGTTGGCGTAGTCCTTGGCGAGACCCGCATCATCGGACACGCCGGCGCCGCCGAACGCCTGGATGGCGTCGTCGATGATCTTCAGCGCCATGTTCGGAGCGGCGACCTTGATCATGGCGATCTCGCCCTGCGCGGTCTTGTTGCCGACCTTGTCCATCATGTCGGCGGCCTTGAGGCAGAGCAGCCGGCACATCTCGATGTTGGTGCGGGCCTCGCCGATGCGCTGCTCCCACACCGAATGCTCGATGATCTTCTTGCCGAACGCGGTGCGCGTCATCAGCCGGCGCACCATCTTTTCCAGCGACTCCTCGGCCTTGCCGATGGTGCGCATGCAGTGATGGATGCGGCCCGGGCCGAGACGGCCCTGCGCGATCTCGAAGCCGCGGCCCTCGCCGAGCAGGATGTTCTCCGCGGGCACGCGGACGTTCTCGAGCAGCACCTGGGCGTGGCCATGCGGCGCGTCGTCGAAGCCGAACACCGGCAGCATCTTCTCGACCTTGATGCCGGGGGTGTCGAGCGGCACCAGGATCTGCGACTGCTGCTGATGCTTGGCGGCCGACGGATCGGTCTTGCCCATCAGGATCGCGATCTTGCAGCGGGGATCGCCGACGCCCGACGACCACCATTTGCGGCCGTTGATGACGTAGTGATCGCCGTCGCGCACGATGCGGGTCTCGATGTTGGTGGCGTCGGACGAGGCCACCGCAGGCTCCGTCATCAGGAAGGCCGAGCGGATCTCGCCGTCCATCAAGGGGCGCAGCCATTTGCGCTTCTGCTCCTTGGTGCCGTAGCGGATGAACACCTCCATGTTGCCGGTGTCGGGCGCCGAGCAGTTGAACACCTCGGACGCCCAGGAGATGCGGCCCATCTCCTCCGACAGCAGCGCATATTCGAGATTGGTCAGGCCGGCGCCGCGGAACTCGTCGTCCTCATGCGGCGACGGCGGCATGAACATGTTCCAGAGACCCTCGGCCTTCGCCTTGGCTTTGAGTTCCTCGAGGATCGGGATCACCTTCCAGCGGTCGCCCTCGGCGTCCTGCTGCTTGTAGATCGGCACCGCCGGGCGGACATGCTTGGTCATGAAGCTGCGCACGCGCTCCAGCCATTCCTGCTGCTTCGCCGACATCGTGAAGTCCATGGGACTCTCCTTGGGTGTTTCCTGGCCGCGTTTTGCCGCAGTGTCGATCCACCGGATGCACCTGCGCAAGAGTGATCTTGCGCGGCACGATCTCGCGGGCACCGTCGCTGCAGTGCCGAAATCTCGCCCCGCGGAAGCACCGCGATTGACATTCCGGCCGTCTCAAACAATAGTTTCATACAATTGTTTGAAACGCAACGGGGACCCCATGGCGACCGACCAGACCCGGACTGCGATCCTCGTCGCCGCCGAGCGGCTCTATGCCGAGCGCGGCTTCTCCGACGTCACCTTGCGCGACATCGTCGCGGCGGCGAACGTCAATCTCGCCGCGGTGAACTATCATTTCGGCTCCAAGGACGAGCTGATCGCGGAGCTGTTCGTGACGCGCTCGATCGCGCTCAACCGTGAGCGATTGCGCGAATTGCGTGAAGCCGAGGATGCGGGCGGCGGCCGCGCCGAGATCAGCGCCATCCTGCGCGCCCTCGTCGGCCCGATCCTGCGCGGCTGCCTGGGGCCGGAGAACCAGCGCTCCCCGGTGGCGCAGTTCATGATCCGCGCCTCGATCGAATCGGTGCCACCGATCCGCCGCATCAAGACCAAGGAGATCGACCACTTACGCAAATTCGCGGGCGCGATGCGGCGAGCCCTGCCCGACAGCGCCGAGGTCGACCTGTTCTGGGGCCTGCACTTCGCGCTCGCCATGGCGCATCACACCATCCGCGAAAGCGAGCGGCTGACGAAACTCTCGGACGGACAATGCGATCTCGACGATGTCGAGGATGTGATCGACCGCGTGGTGCGCGGCGCGGTGCTCGGCTTGACCGCGCGTGTGCCGGCGGCAAAGTCAGCGCCGAAGGTCGCGGCGCGCGAGGCGCGCTGACGAGAATGGAGCACGCCCGATGACGCAGCGCCTGCGATTGATCCTGGCCATCGCCGCCACGGCGCTCGCGATCGTCTCGGCCCCCGAGCCGGTGCTCGCGCGCGGCGCCGCTGCCAACATCATGAACTCCCCCGGCTATCAGCGCCGCCTGCAGGAATCGCGGCAGCAACTGGGGGCGCCGCCTGCTCCATACGTGGCAGAGCCGCGCTATCACCGACCCAAGGCGAAACGCCACAGGCATCGCCACGTCCACTGAACCGTAGGGTGGGCAAAGCAGCCGCCGTCAGGTGGCAGCGTGCCCACCGTCGATCAGCGCGTTGCGCGGCGAGATGGTGGGCACGGCGCCACTGCGATCTCATCTGCCGACAGGGCACGGCACCGCCTTTGCCCACCCTACGGAAGGCGTGCGCGTGGCGCGCTACACCACACCCTGCTGCTTCAGGGCCGCGATCTTCGCTTCGTCATAACCGATCGACGCCAGCACGTCCTGCGTATGCTCGCCGAGCAGCGGCGGGGCGCGGTAGTCGGTGATCGGGGTGCCGGAGAAGGTCAGCGCGTTGCGGATCACCGACAGCTGCGGCTCGAACGGATGCTCGACCTTGACCTCCATGCCGCGCGAGCGGACATGCGGATCGGCGAAGACATGCGCGAAATCGTTGACGGGGCCGCAGGGCACGCCAGCCTTCTCCAGCTCCTCCAGCCAATGCGCGACCGAGTTCTTCAGGAACAGGCCGGCGAAGATCGCCATGATCTCCTTGCCGTTGACGACGCGGTCGTTGTTCTTGACGAATTTCGGATCGGTCGCAAGCTCCGGCGCGCCGAGCACGGCGCAGGTGCGCGCGAACTGCGCGTCGTTGCCGACCACCAGCATCAATTCGCCGTCGGTGCAGCGAAACACGCCGGCCGGCATGCCGCCATTGCCCCAGGTGCCGCGGCGCGGCGGCGACTTGCCGTTGATCAGGAAGATCTGCGCGTAATGCGACAGCGAGGCGATCACGGTGTCGAACAGGCAGACGTCGACATGCTGGCCGCCGCCACCATTGACGTCGCGGTGATACAGCGCCGAGAGGATGCCGATCGAGGTGTTCATGCCGGTCATGTAGTCGACGATCGACGGTCCGACCTTCATCGGCCCTGCCCCGGGCTCGCCGTCCATGTGGCCTGTCACGCTCATCAGCCCGCCCATCGCCTGGAAGATCGCGTCATAGCCGGCGCGCGGCGCATACGGCCCGGTCTGGCCGAAGCCGGTGACCGAGCAGTAGATCACGTCCGGATTGATCGCCTTGATGGCGTCGTAGTCGAGGCCGTAGCGCTTGAGATCGCCGACCTTGTAGTTCTCCATGAACACGTCGCAGTCTTTCGCGAGCGCGCGGATGATCTCCTGCCCTTCCGGCGAGGCGATGTTGACGGTGACCGACTTCTTGTTGCGGTTGGCGCAGATGTAGAAGGAGTTGTTGTTGTTGGCCTTGCCCTCGGGATCCCTGAGGTAAGGCGGTCCGAACGCGCGGGCGTCGTCGCCGGTCTTGGGCCGTTCGATCTTGATCACCTCGGCGCCGAGGTCGGCCAGCATCTGGGCGGAGAGCGGTCCGGCCAATACGCGCGTGAGGTCGAGAATCTTGATGCCAGACAGCGGCAGGGCCGACATGGAGTTCCTCCGGGAGTGTTATTCCTTGTGGCGGACATGCCCGCAGGGCGCGCCGCCAGTCACTCGCGGATACACCATTTCACGGGCTGGAGCACTGCGCTCTCGGCATGCGGCCTTGCCGATCAAGGACATATGCCCGTGAGGTCGTCATTCCGAGGCGTGCGCGCAGCACGAACCCGGAATCCATTCCTCCGCACAGTGTGCCGCCCGATGAATTCCGGGCTCGCGCTAGGCGCGCCCGGAATGACACCTGTGGCAGGGGCGACCGGCGGGCGGGCTTCACCTCCCGCTGCGCGGATGAGAGCGCTACGCCGCGCGCAGCTGGGTCACGAACTGGTCGACGTCGTGGCGCAGATCGGCCGACAGCTTCGACAGCGTCCGCACCGAGTCCAGCACCCCGCCGGCGGCCTGGCCGGTGGCGGCGGTCGCTTCCGAGACGCTGGAGATGTTGTGCGACACGGCGTTGGTTCCTTCCGATGCCTGCTGCACGTTGCGGGCGATCTCGCGGGTCGCAGCGCCCTGCTGCTCCACTGCCGCCGCGATGGCCGCCGCAATCTGGTTGACGCGGTGGATGGTCGAGGAGATCGCCTGGATGGCGTCGACCGAGGCCTTGGTCGCGCTCTGAATGCCGGCGACCTGCGAGGTGATCTCCTCGGTCGCCTTGGCGGTCTGGTTGGCGAGCGTCTTGACCTCGGCGGCGACCACGGCAAAGCCCTTGCCGGCCTCGCCGGCGCGCGCCGCCTCGATGGTCGCGTTCAGCGCCAAAAGGTTGGTCTGCTCGGCAATGCCGCTGATCAGCGCGACGACGTCGCCGATCCGCTGCGCCGCATCCGACAGCGCCCGCACCTCGTCATTGGTCTTCTCGGCCTGCGTGGCGGCCGCGCTCGCGATCGAGGTCGACTCGGTCACCTGGCGGCTGATCTCGCTGATCGAGGCCGACAATTCCTCGGTCGCCGCCGCCACCATCTGGACGTTGCCCGAGGCGCGCTGCGACACGTCGGCGACCGACGAGGCCTTCTGGCGGCCCTGGTCGGCGGTCGTCGACATCGATTGCGCCGTGGCGTTCAACTCAGTGGAGGCCGAGGTCAGCGTCTGCAGCGAGGCGGTGACGGTCGCCTCGAACTCCCGGATCAGCGCGTCGACGGCGGCCTGGCGCTGCTCGCGCCGCGCCTGCGCGGCATCCTTCTCGCTCGCGAGCTGGTCGCCGGTGATCATGCTGTCCTTGAATACGGCGACCGTGCGCGACATCTCACCGATCTCGTCGCGACGGTCGAGCCCGGTGAGCTCGATCGTATAGTCGCGAGCGGCCAGGCGCTGCATCGCCGCGGCCAAAGAGCGGATCGCCGCCGAGATGCGGCTCTGCACCACGATCATGCCGACCAGCGCCACGGCGAGCGCGATGCCCATCATCACGGCATTGATGACGAGGCTCTCGCGCGCCTCGCTGATCCGGCGGCCGGCGACCGCGACCATCTCGGCCAGCGCCGCATTCGCGGCATCGACGCTGTAGGACAGCAGCGCGGTGTTGAGCTTCGACAGTTCGGCGAACTTGAAGTCGATGCTCTGGTTGTTGCGCAGCGCCTTGACGAGTCCGCCCTGCTGCTCGGCCATCGCGGTCGCGTCCGCCTGCTTGGAGCGGTTGACGGCATCGACCAGCGCAGCAGGCGCATCGGGCCGCGCTGCGGCCGTCAGCACCTGGCTCCACGCCTGCGCCTGCCGTCCGGAATCCTCGGCGCCCGCGACGATCTCGGCGACGCTCCACGGCTTACCCGAAGCCGCGGCGTTCTCGATCTTGATCGCGAACTGGCCGCCGAAATTGCGTGCCGCCCAGGCCGACTGCTTGACGTTGACCATCTGATCGACGGCGGGGTCGGCGAGCTTCATCGTCTCCTCGAGGTCGGCGGCGATGACGAGCAGCGCATCGAGATAGTCCTGCGCGGCCTTGCGGAAGGAGTCCACGACCTGCATGTCGCGCGACGCCTTGGGCTGGTGGATGGCGCGCTCGGCATCGCCGCGCAACGCGGCCAGGCGGTCGTGTGTCGCGACGAGCGTGCTCAGCCGGCTCACGATCTTGGCGTCGGCAACGCCGGACAGCGCGTCCTGCACCTGCTTGTAGGCCGTCTCGGAAATCTGGCGATTGGTCGAGATGCGGGTGTCGGCGGCCTGGTCGGCGGTCCCGTCCGCGGCCAGCGTGGCCAGGAAGGTGCCGCGCTCGAGCCGGAAGCCGATCAGCGTGTTGAACAGCTGCTGGTCGGCGCCTGCGAGCCGCGCGATCCGCTGCGCCGACTGATAGCGGCCGAGCGCATCCACCAGGCCGGTGGCGAGACTGCCGATCAACAGCAGCGCCAGCGCGCCGATGATCAAGCCGAGAACGGTTCGTATGGTCAGGCCGTCGAGCAATCGCATCTGATCAATTCCACCCCGAAATTCTCCGGAGCTACTTTCACCGCTCGTCCTTAATAATTCGTCTGGCGCCCTTCGTAGCCACACTTGCGAACGCCCCGCAAAAACACGGGGTCGGCCTACTTTCTTGCTTCGTTTTGTGTGCAGCCTGGCTCCGGACACATCGGGACATACAGCACAAGAAGCTGTTAAGCGCTCCGATCAACAGCTGGATGCAGGTTTGATGTCACAACCATCGGAGCACGTCATGACGTCGATCTCTGCCTCCTCCATGAGTGGCTACTCGCCGCTCGATTTGCTCAAGCAGGAGCTCACCAAGGAAGTCTCCGCCGGCAAGGTCAGCTCGACGGACCAGACCGCGCTGTCCTCGGCGCTCGACGATATCGATTCCGCTCTACAGAGCGGCAGCAGTAGCTCGTCCTCCTCATCGACGAGCTCCACGCCGCCGTCGCCCAAGGAGATGCAGTCGAAGATCGACGATCTCATCCAGAGCGAGGTCGACAGCGGCAAGCTCACCTCCGACCAGGCGAGCGAGCTGAAAAACGTGTTCGCCAATGCCTTCTCCGGCGGTCCTGGTGGCGCCGGCGGTCCGCCGCCGAGCGATGATTCCGGCACCGACACGACGTCGAGCACCTCGTCATCGACGTCCTCGGACTCCTCGTCTCAGGTCGAAGAGCTTCTGAAGAAGCTGCTCGAGGCGCTACAGAGCTCGAACAGCAGCAAGACGTCGTCCTACAGCGCCAACGGAAGTACCTCGTCGAGTTCGACAAGCAAGTCGCTGGTGGTGGATTTCTCGGCCTGACCGACCGATGAGCGCAGCGCAGGTCGCTGCGCTCGCAATGACGGTGGCGAGGCAGACGGGCCGCCCCCTCACGGCGCGTAGAATCCCGCATGTCGCTGCGCTCATGCGGGCTATGGGAACGTCACTCCGGCGCGTTGAACGTTCGCGCGAAATACACCGGCGCGGCGGCCTTCTTCAGCCGGTAGAGCTGCGCCGGCCGGTTCGGGCCCTTGCGCATCTTGTCGATCGGCTCGATCAGGTCGGCCGAGAGCATGCGGGTGCGGAACGCGCTCTTCTCCAGCGGACGATCGAGCACGATCTCATAGGTCCGCTGCAGCTCGGGCAGAGTGAACTCCTCCGGCATCAGATAGGCCGGGAGCGAGGTATACTCGACCTTATTACGCAGCCGCTGCACGGCGGCATGCAGGATCTCGGCATGATCGAAGGCGAGCTTCGGCTTCACGGTGCTGCCCTCAAGCGGAAACCATTGCGCATCGGCCGCCAGGGTCTTTTCCGCTGCTGAGGCGGGGATCAGCGCGAAATAGGCATGGGTCGCCGACCAGCCGCGGGGGTCGCGCGTGGCGCTGCCCCAGCTGCCGAGTTGCTCCAGATAGGGGCTGACGACGCCGGTCTTCTCGGCGAGCTTGCGCCCGGCGCAGGCGGCGAGGTCGGCATCCCTGGTCACGTCGACGAAGCCGCCGGGCAGCGCGAAGGCGTCCGGAAACGGCTCCCCGTCGGCATGGCCGCGACGCACCAGCAGGACGTGCAGCGCCTCCAGCCGGATCGTGAAGATGACGATGTCGACGGTGGTCAGGGGCCGCGGGAAATCCAGCCCGGCCCTCTTGCCACCCGCCTGATCCCCTGATCCACCGCCCTGCCCCTGCCGTCCTGCCATACCACCATCCCCTCGATTTTGCCCCTTGACACTAGCATGCTTAGTTGTACTGTCCAACTTACTTAGTTGGCGTGACACACTTACGCCATCGAACCACAGGAGGCCGCCATGTTCGGCTTGCGTTTCATCAAGGCCCAGCCCACCACCTACCTGCTCAAGTACCGCGCCGGCGCGATCGTCGAGGAAGGCGCCGGGCTCTCCACCTTCTATTACGGACCCGCCACCTCGCTGGTCGCGATCCCGATCGGCAGCCGCGATGCCGCGTTCATCTTCCAGCAGATCGCCCGCGACTTTCAGACGCTGACGATCCAGGGCCAGGTCACCTACCGCATCGGTGAGCCGAAGAAGGCAGCGGCGATGCTGAACTTCACGCTGAAGCGCGACGGCAAGTCGTACGAATCCGATGACCCCGAGGAGCTGCCGCAGCGCGTGCTGGGCGCGGTCGAGGTGCTGGCGCAGCAGGCGGTCAAGGACATGACCTTGAAGGAAGCGCTGCGCGCCTCCGACCGCATTGCCGAGGCGATCGCGACCGGGTTGAAGCAACGCGCCGATATCGATGCGCTGGGTCTGGAGATCCTCGGCGTCGCCGTGCGCGCGGTGAAGCCGACGCCGGAGACCGCCAAGGCGCTGGAAGCGGAAGCCCGCGAGGCGATCCTGAAGACCGCCGACGAGGCCATCTTCGCCCGGCGCAATTTCGCGGTCGAACGTGAGCGCGCCATCCGCGAGAGCGAGCTCGATACCGAGATCGCGGTCGAGCAGAAGAAGCGGTCGATCCGCGAGACGCAGATGGACGCGGAGGCCAGCGTCGCGGCGAAGAAGAATGAGCTGCGCGAGGCCGGCATGGTCGCCGACATCGGGCTGGAGGCCAAGCGCAAGGACTTCGTCTCCTTGAACGCGGCGAACACCCGCACCTTGGCGGATGCAGAAGCCTATCGCGTCGGCGCGCTGATGAAGATCTTCGAGGGCGTCGACACCCGCGTGATCCAGGCGCTGGCGGCGACCGGCATGCAGCCGGGCCAGCTGATCGCGCAGGCGTTCTCTGGATTGGCCGAAAAGGCCGAGAAGATCGGCCAGCTCAACGTCTCGCCGGAGCTGCTGAACAGCCTGATGCAGAAGCCCGCGGAGGCGCCCCGTGTCCGGCAGTGACCGTAAGGTGGTGCTGGTCACCAGGAGAACGCGGCTGGAGGAGCTGATCGCAAAGTTCCTCACCGCGGATCAGGCCCGCTTCTATGTCGAGCATCTCGGCGCCGACTTCTCCGACTACGAACGCGAGCACGCGGCCTACCAGGCCGCGCGCGCCACGGCGACGCAGACCTTGGAGCGCTGGGGGCGCTACCAGATCATCGACCGCGGCTTCCTGCCGAACTTCATCTTCGGCCCCGCCGATATCGTCGCGGCCCTCGGCCCCGACGGGCTGGTCGCCAATACCATGAAATATCTCGACGGCCAGCCGCTGCTCGGCCTCAACCCGGACAAGCAGCTCCATGACGGCGTGCTGCTGCCGTTCGCGCCGGATGATCTCGCCAGCCTTCTGCCGGAGGTCGCCGCCGACAAGCGCGCGGCCAAGGCGGTGACCATGGCGCGCGCCAGCCTTGCCGACGGCCAGGTTCTGTACGCCGTCAACGACCTCTTCATCGGCGCGCGCACGCATGTCTCGGCGCGCTACGAGATCGCCACGCGCGACGCCCAGGAGCGGCAGTCGTCCAGCGGCCTGATCGTGGCAACCGGCCTCGGCTCGACCGCCTGGTTCAAGAGCATCGTCACCGGCGCGCTGGCCATTGCCGACAGCTATGGCAGCCATGGCGATGGCGACTACACCGCCCTGCCCTGGGACGCCCGCGCGCTCCGTTTCGCCGTCCGCGAGCCGTTCCCGAGCAAGACGTCGCAGACCTCACTGGTGTGCGGCGGACTCGATGGTGCCGAGACCTTGCGGCTGCGCTCGCTGATGCCCGAGAACGGCGTGATCTTCTCCGATGGCATCGAGGCGGATCATCTCGATTTCAATGCGGGGACGGAGGCGGTGATCGGAATTGCGGAACGACAGGGGCGATTGATTGTGTAGTCTGCCTCTACAAATTGCTTCGCCGATGGGGCGCGCCGCTCTCACCACGTCATTGCGAGCGCAGCGAAGCAATCCAGAGTCCCGCCCATCATCCTGGATTGCTTCGCTACGCTCGCAATGACGGTGGAGAGACAGGCGTCCATCTCTCACACATCGCCGTGCGGCTCGGACCCGTAGGGTGGGCAAAGCGGCCGCCAAAGGCGGCAGCGTGCCCACCGCGCATCCGCGAGCACGTCGGCAGAATGGTGGGCACGGCGCCTCTGCGATCTCATTCGTGAGGAGAGCAGTGCAGCGCCTTTGCCCACCCTACAGCCCTCATGCTCTCGCAAACAGCCGTAGCCCGGATGAGCGCAGCGATATCTGGGGTCTCACGCGCTGTTGAGATGAACCCGGATGTCGCTGCGCTCATCCGGGCTACGCAGTCATTTCCGCGCGAACACCAGCACGCCATTCGCCGGGATCGTCACCATGGCCGAGCTGGGCTGGCCGTGCAGCGCGGGGCCGTTCGCATTCACCGCGCCGTTGTTGCCTACCACGCCCGGATTGACCCAATTGTCGTAGACGTCGCTGTTGAACACCTCGTGCCACGTCCCTGCCGCCGGAAAGCCGATCGCGTAGTCGCGCCACGGCGTTTCGCTCAGGCTGACGATCACGATGACGTCGTCGCCCTGCCCGTCCCAGCGGTGGAAGGCGAGCACGCGGTTGGCGTCGTGGACGTGGACGATGGCGCAGCCCTCGGCCGCCAGCGCCGGATGGGTGCGGCGGATGGCAATCAGCTCCGATGTGAAGCGCATCGCGTCCGCGGTGATCTTGTCCTCGCCGTCGAGCAGCGCCCACTGAATCGTGGTGTCCAGGCTCGGCGTGTCGCTCCACGGCCGGTCCTCGAACATCTCCTGGCCCATGAACAGCATCGGGATGCCCGGCGCAGTCAGCAACAGACCAGTGGCGACGCGACAGCGGCTGCGGGCGTACCAGCAGCGGCTGTCGATGGGATCGGCGAGACGCGAGATGCGCGGCTCGCGGCCGGCATAGACGATGTCGTGGTTCTCGATCGAATTGACCGCGCGCCAGCGGTTGCCGAGGCCGAGATCGGCGATGGCAGTGGCGATCGGCTGCATGGCGACATGAGCCCCTGCTCCGCCGGCCGCACTGGCAATGGCGCCGCGCACGGCGAGCCGCAGGCCATCGCTCCAGGTTGCGTCGAAACCAGCACCGCCTTGCGCAATGTCCTTTACCACCCATGGATTGACCGGCCAGAACTCGGCGATCTGGATCGCGTCCGGCTTCTCCGCGCGCAACGCCTCGGTCAGCTGCTGACAGGTTGCCCAGCCGCCGAAGCGGTCCATCACGCTGACCTCGTCGAAGCGCAGGCCGTCGGCGTGATATTCGCGATAGAACATGATGGCGTTGTCGACGAGGTACTGCCGCACGTCGGCGTTCCAATAGGCAAACACCTGGCCGCCGGCCCAGCCCTGGTCGGTGAAATACAGGCTCCGGTTGGGATCGCCGTAAGGCTGGCGGTCGAAGAACCAGATGCTGGCCTCGTCGAAACCGCCGCCGGCATGGTTGTAGACGACGTCGAACAGCACGGCGATGCCATAAACATGGCAGACGTCGATCAGCGCGCGCAGCTGGTCGTCGCAATGCCTGACGACGCCGATGTCGGCGTAAGGCGCGGCACCCGCGGCCGTCAGGATCTCGTTGGTGCGCGCGAAGTAGGCCGCGAGATTCGTATCCTCGTGCTCGCCGTAGTCGGTTTCCGGGCTGAACAGGTCGGTGCCGTTGTAGCCCATGCTGAACATCGACGGGAATTCTTGCACGGGCAACAGCTCGATCGCGTTGACGCCGAGCTTCTTCAGATGCGGCACGCGCTCGATGACGTCGAAGAAGCAGCCGTCGGGGTTGCCGGCCTTCATGTCGAACGTGCCGACATGAAGCTGATAGATCACGAGCTCATTGCTGGGCGGCGGCGTGAAATCGGTGTCGTGCCAGGGAAAGGCTTGCGGATTGCGCAGCACCGAATGCGCCTGCGGAAACGGCGGATCGACCGTCAGCAGTCTCGCATGCGGATCGCGCTTGTAGCCCGAATTGCCCTCGCCTTCGACGAAGTACATGTAGGCGTCGCCGTCCTTGAGGCCGGGGATGAAGATCGCCCAATGGCCGTTGCCGATCGGCGCGAGACGGCAGCTCGCATCCTGCGCCCAGTCGTTGAACGGGCCGGACACGTAGACCGCCTTGGCATGCGGCGCGAACACGCGGAAGGTGGCGCCCCCGGTCACCAGGGTGCCGCCCATGGGAGCCTGGAGAAGATGCATCTGCCTCAACGAAATTCGGATGCCTTCCGGAAATGGCGGCAGCGTAACAGGTTCCAGCAGCATATCCACGGTCTCGCCCCCCGCTCAGAACAACCGCGCGCCGTTGGGCACGGCCTTGTCGGGCTTGAACAGCACGACATTGCCCTGGTCATCGGGAAAGCCGAGCGTCAGCACCTCGGACATGAACTTGCCGATCTGCCGCGGCGGGAAGTTGACGACAGCGGCGACCTGGCGACCGACCAGGGTGGCCGGATCATAGAGCGAGGCGATCTGCGCGCTCGAGCGCTTGGTGCCGATGCCCTCGCCGAAATCGATCGTCAGCTTCAGCGACGGCTTGCGCGCCTCCGGATACGGCTCGGCGGCGACGATGGTGCCGACGCGGATGTCGACGGCGAGAAACTGGTCGAAGCTGATCTGGGCCGCTGCCGGTGCTGTCGGATCATGGGCGAGATGCATGGCGGCCTCTTCGAACGCGGGACAGGCCGGCGGGTCGATGTCCCAGCCCGGCGAATTGGAGATTCCTCAACCGGATCAATTTCTAGTCGCCGGGTCGGGCGGTGACAATGCACCGCCTTGGGGATGGCAGGCTGTCGCTGGGGATTGGCAAGGCCGGTGTGGCGGATGGGCCGCAGACGGCAAGGCAAGCACTGCAGCTCTGCCGACAGAAACCTGCTGCCTGCACCACCTCCGCCGTCATCCCGGCGCACGCCGGGATCCATAACCACAGGACGATGCCGTGACACGAGATGGCCCGACTTGCGCAAGCCAACGACCGTCACGGAGTATGGGTCCCGGGTCAGCGCCCGCCGCCGCTGCGCGTCGGCAGGCTTGCCCGGGACGAGGGCGGAGGATGGCCCAAAAGCGGAGGTCCGTCGGACCGCGCTCCGCACATGCACCCGAGTCATGCTCGTCGAGACCATGCACGCTCTCTCATCCGTCATTGCGAGGAGCGCAGCGACGAAGCAATCCAGGGTCCCGCCCACGCCCCTGGATTGCTTCGCTCCGCTCGCAATGACGCGGTGAGAGCGTGTGTCACGTGCAGCCCGGATGAGCGTAGCGAGATCCGGGTTCAACGCGCGGCTCATGAGAACCCGGATGTCGCTGCGCTCATCCGGGCTACGGTCGCGTCACGCATTCTCCAGATGACACGCCACCCATTGCTCCTCGCCCTTCAGCCGCAGCTCCGGCACTTCGCTGCGGCAGCGGTCGAAGGCGAGCGGGCATCTCGTGTGGAAGCGGCATCCTTTCGGCGGATTGACCGGGCTCGGGACGTCACCCTTCAGGATGATCGGGGTGCGCTCGGCGCCGGGCTCCGGGACGGGCACGGCTGATAGCAACGCCTTGGTGTAGGGATGGCCGGGGCTGGCAAAGATCTGCCGCCGCGGCGCGATCTCGACGATCTTGCCGAGATACATCACGGCGACGCGGTGGGTCATGTGCTCGACGATGGCGAGGTCGTGGCTGATGAACAGGAGCGCGAGGCCGAACTCGCGCTGCAGATCCTGCAGCAGGTTGACGATCTGGGCCTTGACGGAGACGTCGAGCGCGGACACCGCCTCGTCGCAGACGATCAGCTCGGGCTTGGCGGCGAGCGCGCGGGCAATGCCGATGCGCTGGCGCTGGCCGCCGGAGAATTCGTGCGGGCGGCGGTTCACGGCGTCGCGCGGCAGGCGGACGATCTCCATGAGCTCAGCGATGCGCGCATCGCGTTCGGCTGCGCTCTTGGCGAGACCGAAATTGTTGATCGGCTCGGCGAGGATGTCGCGGATCCGCATGCGCGGGTTGAGGCTGGAGAACGGGTCCTGGAACACGACCTGGACGCGGCGGCGCATCTCGCGCAGGCGGTGCGGGCCGAGATCGTCGATACGCTGGCCGTCGAGCACGATCTGCCCGCCGGTGATGTCGAACAGCCTGAGAATGGCGCGGCCGACGGTCGACTTGCCGCAGCCGGACTCGCCGACCAGCGACAAGGTTTCGCCGCGCGCGATCTCGAACGACACGCCGTCGACGGCGTGCACCTTGCTCTTGGTGCGGCCGAACAGGCCGCCCGAGATCGGGAAATGCTTCTTGAGATCGTTGACCTGGAGCAGCGGCATCGTCATGCGGCGGCCTGCTCCTTCAAGGCGAAATGACAGGCGGCGATGTGATGCGCGGCTTTCTGCTCCAGGCCCGGCGCGTATTGGCGGCAGACGTCCGTGGCGAGCGCACAGCGGCCGGCGAACACGCAGCCCTCGATGCGCTGCTTGAGGTCCGGCACCTGGCCGGGAATTTCCGCAAGGCGCTTGGTCTCGCCCGACAGCGACGAGCCAAGCTTGGGCAGCGCGCCGAGCAGGCCCTGCGTATAGGGATGACGCGGCGAGCGGAACAGCTCCTTGACCGGCGCTTCCTCGACCTTGCGTCCCGCATACATCACCATCACGCGCTCGGCGACCTCGGCGACGACGCCGAGATCGTGCGTGATCAGGATGATCGCGGCGCCGACGCGCTGCTTCAGTTCGAGCATCAGCTTGAGGATCTGCGCCTGGATGGTGACGTCGAGCGCGGTGGTCGGCTCGTCCGCGATCAGGAGTTTTGGATTGCACGCCAGCGCCATCGCGATCATCACGCGCTGGCGCATGCCCCCCGAAAGCTGGTGCGGATATTCGCGCACGCGTCGTGCCGGCTCGGGGATGCCGACGAGGGTCAGCATCTCGACCGCGCGCGCCTCGGCCTGCGCCTGATCAAGTCCCTGATGCAGCCGCAAGGTCTCGCCGATCTGGCGGCCGACGGTCAGCACGGGATTGAGACTGGTCATCGGCTCCTGGAAGATCATCGAAATGTCGTTGCCGCGAAGCGCGCGCATCTCGCGATCGCTGAGCGTCAGGATGTCCCTGCCCTCGAGCTTGATCGAGCCCGCGATCTTGCCGGGCGGCTCAGGAATCAGCCGCATCATCGACATCGAGGTGACCGACTTGCCGCAGCCGGATTCGCCGACGATGGCGAGCGTCTCGCCGGGGTTGACGTGGAACGACACGCCGTCGACGGCGCGGTTGATGCCGGTGGGGGTGCGAAAATGCACTTGGAGATTCTCGACCTCGAGCAGCGGCATCAGTTCAGCTCCCGGCGAGCGGTTGGAGCCTCGTGCGGTGTCATCGGGGCCTCATGGTTCGAGACGCGCCGCGCATTGCAACTGCCCGCGATCACGGGCAACTCGGCGCGGCGCTCCTCACCATGAGGGTTGGGGTCCGAGATCGGCGTTGCGGCGCCGCCATGATCAGGGTCCCCACAGCGCACGCTCCCACCCCTCACCCTGAGGAGCCCGCCAGCGGCGGGCGTCTCGAAGGGCGAGGCCCCCACTCGGGCCGCACGGTTTGAGAGGACTCCGCTCATGGTGACTTCGCCATACGCGGGTCGAGGGCGTCGCGGAGGCCGTCGCCGACGAGGTTCACGGCGAGCACGGTCACCGACAGGAACGCTGCCGGGAAGAACACGATATAGGGCTTGACCTGCCACAGCGCGCGGCCCTCGGCCATGATGTTGCCCCAGGACGGAATGGTCGGCGGTGTGCCGGCGCCGATGAAGGAGAGGATCGCCTCAGTGATCATGGCGCTGGCGCAGATATAGGTCGCCTGCACCAGCATCGGCGCCGTCGTGTTCGGCAGGATGTGGCGCAGGATCACCATCGGCGTGCGCGTGCCCGAGGCGACCGCGCCGTCGACATATGGCTGCTCGCGCAAACTCAGCACGACGCCTCGGACGAGGCGCGCGACGCGCGGGATCTCGGCGATGGTGATGGCGAGGATGACGTTCCCGACGCTGCCGCGCGTCAGCGCCATCAGCGCGACCGCGAGCAGGATCGGCGGGATCGACATCAGCCCGTCCATGCAGCGCATCAGGACGCCGTCGGCCCAGCGCACGAAGCCGGCGACGAGGCCGATGGTGAGGCCGATCAAGGACGCGCCGAGCGCAACGGCCAGGCCCACCGTGAGCGAGACGCGGGTGCCGTAGAGCACGCGCGAATAGATGTCGCGTCCCAACGCGTCGGTGCCGAACCAGAAATCCGCCGACGGCAAGCGCGTACGCTTGGCCGGCGCGATCGCGGTGGGATCGACGGTGAAGAGGAACGGCGCGAACACACCGATAATCACGAGCACGAGAAGCAGCGCGCCGCCGATCGCGACCGTCGGATGGTTGCGCAGAAAGCCGATGGCTCCGCGGCGGATCTTCGGCGCCGCCATCAGGTCCGGCAGAACAGGCGCGACGACGAGGCCTGGCGGCGGAGAGGTTGTAGTGACGGTCAATAGCGGATCCTCGGGTCGACCAGGGTGTAGGTGATGTCGATCAGGAGATTGACGAGCACATAGACGAAGCTGAACAGCAGCACGATGCCCTGGATGACGGGATAGTCACGGCGCAGGATGGCATCGATGGTGAGCCGTCCCAAACCGGGAATCGCGAACACGCTCTCCGTGACGACGGCGCCGCCGATCAGCAGCGCGATGCCGATGCCGACCACGGTGACGATCGGCACCGCCGCGTTCTTCAGCGCGTGGATGAACAGGATGCCGCCCTGCCCCAGGCCCTTGGCGCGCGCGGTGCGGATGTAGTCCTGCTGCAGCACCTCGAGCATGGCGGCGCGGGTGATGCGCGCGATCAGCGCGATGTAGACGCAGCCGAGCGCGACCGCCGGCAGGATCAGGTTCTGCAGCCACGGCCAGAAGCCTTGCGACAACGGCGTATAGCCCTGCACCGGCAGCAGGTCGAACTTCAAGGCGAAGACATAAGCGAGGATGTAGCCGACCACGAACACCGGCACCGAGAAGCCGAACACGGCGAAGGCCATGATCACGCGGTCGATCCAGGTGCCCGCCTTCCACGCCGCGAGGACGCCGAGCGGCACCGCGATGATGATGGTCAGGACCAAGGTGACCATCATCAGCGACAGAGTAGGTTCAATGCGCTGGGCGATCATCGACGCCACCGGCAGATTGGTGAAGATCGATGTACCGAGATCAAAGTGCAGCAGGCGCCACACCCAGCTGCCGAACTGGACCAGGAAAGGCTGGTCCAGTCCGAGATTGGCGCGGATGCGCTCGACGTCGGCCGGGCTCGCCTGGTCGCCGGCAATCACCGCGGCGGGATCACCCGGCGCGATGTACAGCAGGCTGAAGACGAACAGCGCGACGATCGCCATCACGGGCAAGGTCGACAGCACGCGTCGGAGCGCATAAGCGAGCATCTGTGGTCAGCGCCTTATGCGGTCTTCGACACGCCCCAGAACAGCGGGATCGGCCCCTTGGTCACGCCGGAGACGTTCTTGCGCCAGGCGGTGTAGCCGAGGAAGAAGCCGGTGGGTGCGAACACCACGTCGTCGAGCGCCGCCTTGTTGATGCGCGCCGCGACGGTCTTCTCCTCGTCGAGCGACTTGGCGTTGAACCAGTTGGTGATCTCGGTCTCCACCTTCTCGCTGGTCGGCCAGCCGAACCAGGCCTTGTCGCCATTGGCGCGCAGCGCGGTGTAGGCCGCCGGGTTGATGCAGTCCGCGCCCGCGTGCCAGGTGTGGAACATGTGCCAGCCACCCTGCGACGGCGGCGTCTTCTGCGCGCGGCGGGCGCCGACGGTGCCCCAATCGGTCGCGACGAAGTCGACATTCATGCCGAGCTTCTTCAGAAGATCCGCGGTGACGTCGCCGAACGCCTTGGTGATCGGCTGGTCCTGCGCGACCACGCAGGTGATCGGCTCGCCCTTGTAGCCGGCTTCCTCGAGCAGCTTCTTGGCAGCGGTGAAGTCGCGCTTGCCCTTCAGGATCTCGCCGCCGGCTTCGGTGTAGAGCGGCGTGTCCGGGGTGAAGAAGCCGGGCAGCGGCTTCCACAGCGCGTTGTCGTCGCCGACCAGCGAGCGCATGTAGTCTTCCTGGCTCATCGCCATCAGGATGGCCTGGCGGGCCTTGGCATTGTTGAACGGCGCATGCAGATGGTTCATGCGGAACGAGCCGACATTGCCGAGGGGGTCGCCGATGTCGACACCGATGTTCTTGTTGCCCTTCAGCACCGGCACGAGATCGGTGATCGGGTTCTCCCACCAGTCGACCTCGCCGTTCTGCAAGGCGGCCGCAGCAGTCGCGGGATCCGGCATGATCACCCACTCGACGCGATCGACCAGCACCTTCTTGCCGCCGGCCAGCCACACCGGCTTCTCGTCGCGCGGCACGTAGTCGGCGAACTTCTCGAACACGGCCTTGGCGCCCGGCACCCATTCGCCCTTCGCGAATTTGAACGGGCCAGAGCCGACATATTCGGAGATCTGCTTGAACGGATCGGTCTGTGCGATGCGCTCGGGCATCACGAAAGCGCACGGCGCGTTGCCCTTGCCGAGCGCGAACAGCATCTTCGGATAAGGCTGCTTCAGCACCCATTTGAAGGTCTTGTCATCGACCGCGGTGAGCTCGTTCTGGATGGCCTTCAGCATCAGGCCCATCGGGTCACGCGCCGACCAGCGCGTCAGGCTGGCGACGACGTCCTTGGCGAGCACCGGCGAGCCGTCATGGAATTTCAGGCCGGGACGCAGCTTGAAGGTCCAGGTCAGTCCATCGGAGGAAACTTCTTCGGACTCCACCATCTGGCGCTGCGGCACGAACTTGTCGTCGATGCCGTACAGCGTGTCCCACACCATCGCCGCTGCGTTGCGCACGACATATTGCGTGCCCCAGATCGGATCGAAATTGGCGAGATTGGCCTGCGGGACGAAGCGCAGGGTGCGTGCGTTTGCGCCTTGCGCGATCGCGGGGGCTGCGAAGCCGGTCAGCGCCAGACCACCCGCGCCCGCCAATCCCTTCAATACCGTTCTGCGATCCATGTTCTCTCCTGATGCAACGTGACCGAGTTCAATTGCCGAAATTGTAAGCAAGGCCCATGCCATGCACGTCGAGGGCATTCATTTGAACGCAAATGAGGCATGGGGCGCAAGGATGAAGGTGCCGTAGGGTGGGCAAAGGCGAGGCCCTGTCCCGTCCACATGCAAGGTCGCGATGGCGCCGTGCCCACCATCGCGCCGCATGGTCTGCAGCGAGACGGTGGGCACGGCGCCATTGCGATCTCGCGTTTGGAAACAGCACGGCGCGCCTTTGCCCACCCTACGCGTCACGGCTTCTGCACCGGCGAGCCGTCGGCCATCAGCCGCTCGCCCTTGCGTTCGACGATCATGCCGTACGCCTGCGGCTGGCGATGGACGTCGAAATTGAAGATCGTCTGCTTGTAGGACTTGCACAGATCGAGATCGCAGCGGGCCAACGCGATCTCGTCGCCCTTGGTGGCGCAGGCCGCCACGATCTCGCCCGAGGGCGCGATGATGCAGCTGCCGGCGATGGCGTCGACGCCCTCCTCGATGCCGCCTTTCGCCACGCCGATCACCCAGGTGCCGTTCTGATAGGCACCGGACTGCATCACGAGGCGGTTGTGGAACAGCGAGAGGTCGTCATGCTCCGGCGCGGGCGGATTGTGCACCGGCGTGTTGTAGCCGATCAGCACCATCTCGACGCCCTGCAGCCCCATGACGCGATAGGTCTCCGGCCAACGGCGATCGTTGCAGATCGCCATGCCGATCACGCCGCCGAATGCGTTCGTGACGCCGAAATTGCGGCCCGGCTCGAAATAGCGTTTTTCCAGATGCTGGAACTTGCGCCACGGCTCGTGCTCGGCATGCCCCGGCAGATGCACCTTGCGGTATTTCGAGACGATGCGGGCGTCCTTGTCGACGAGAATGGCGGTGTTGTAGCGGTGGACGACGCCGTCCTCGATCGCGAGCTCAGCATACCCCAAGCAGAAGCCGACGCGCAGCTCCTTCGCGAGCGCGAACAGCGGCTGCGTCTCGGGCCCCGGCATCTCGCGCTCGAAATAGGTGTCGACCTCGTCCTGATCGGCCATGTACCAGCGCGGGAAGAAGGTGGTCAGCGCGAGCTCGGGATAGACGATGAGATCGCAGCCATTGGCATGCGCCTGCCTCATCAAGGCGGTCAGCCGCGCGACCACCGCGCTGCGCGGCTCACTCTTGGCGATGGGGCCGAGCTGGCCGATGGCGACATTGACGAAGCGCGGCATGATTCCTGTTCCTTATTCCGGAACTGTGTCGTTCGCGGGCTGCGCTGCTCCTGCACTCATCATGCCATGCAGGTTCAATCGCGCAAGCCGGGTGCGTAGCCGAACGCGACCGCCGGCTCGGCCGCGGTCTCAACCCACACGCTCTTCACCTGCGTATATTCGTACAGCGCCTCGACGCCGGAGGAGCGGCCGTGGCCGCTGTTGTTGTAGCCACCAAAGGGCGAGGCGACGTTGATCGTCTTATAGGAGTTGATCCAGAACGTGCCGGCCTTCACGCTCGCTGCGACGCGGTGCGCGCGCGCGACGTCCTTTGTCCACACGGCGCCGGCGAGGCCGAACTCGCTGTCATTGGCGATCGCGATCGCCTCCTCTTCCGTCTCGAAGCGGATCGCGGCGACGACGGGCCCGAACACTTCCTTGCGCGCGATACCCATGGTGTTGGTGACGTTCTTCAGCACCGTGGGCTTGACGTAGTAGCCGCCGTCCGCGCGCTCACCTTTACTGCCGGTGACGATCTCCGCGCCCTCCTCCGCACCCTCGCGGATCAGTGACAGCACATGATCATATTGCCTGGCGTTGTTGATCGGGCCGATCTCGGTGTCCACGGACAGCGGATCGCCGCATCTGATCTTGGCTGCGCCTTGCGCGACCAGATCGACGAAGCGGTCATACACTGCGCTCTGCACCAGCAGCCGCGAGCCCGCGACGCAGCTCTGTCCCGCACCGCCGAAGATCGCGGCCTGCGCGCCGATCGCGGCGCGTTCGAGATCGGCATCGGCGAACACGATGTTGGCGGACTTGCCGCCGAGCTCGAGCACGGACGGCACCAACCGCCGCGCCGCAGCTTCGCCGATCAGCCGTCCCGTCGGCACCGAGCCGACGAACACGACCTTCTTCACCGCTGCTTGCGCGAGCGCCGCCTGTCCGGTGGTGTGGCCGAAGCCCGCGAGCACGTTGACGACGCCCTTCGGAAGGCCGGCGGTTTCCGCGATGACCGCGAGCGCCAGCGAGGTCAAGGGCGTCAGCTCGGACGGCTTGAGCAGTACGGCATTGCCCATGCTGATCGCCGGCGCGATCTGCCAGCCGGCGGTGAAGACCGGTGCATTCCAGGGCGTGATCTGCAGCACGACTCCCATCGGCTCGCGCCGGGTGTAGTTGAGATGGCTCGTCGGCACGGGAATGACGTCGCCGTGGAATTTGTCGGCCCAGCCCGCATAGTATTCGAACATCTCCGCGACCTTGGCGACCTCGCCTCTGGTGTCGCGGATCGGCTTGCCGGCGGAGAGCGATTCCAGCTTCGCCAAGTCTTCGGCCGCAGCGAGGATCGCGCGGGCAACCGCCTGCATTAGGCGACCACGGCCGGCGGCCGTAACGCGGGTCCATGCCGCCTGCCCGGCAACGGCTGCGGCGGCAGCTCTTGCCGCGACATCGGCCCCCGCATCGGAATAACTGAACAGCAACTGCCCCGTTGCAGGATCATTCACCGCGACGGTCGCGCCATCGCCGATGACGCACTGGCCGCCGACATGCGAGCCGATGCTCGCGAAGTCGGGCCAGAACGGCCTGATCGCCTCGCCCAGGCGCGGATCGATGAAATGGGTCATGGCGTCTCTCATGTCTTCGAGATCGGGCCGAGCTGCAGCTCGACGATGCGGTTGAAATCCTCAGGGTCCGCGATGCTGCCGGCGCTGTCCGCCCAGATGCGCGCGGTGTCCGCCGCCATCGGCAAAGCGAGGCCGAGCTCGCCGATGAACTGCGCCGCGAGCCTCACGTCCTTGCGCATCAGCTGCATGGTGAAGCCGGAATCGAAGGCGCCGTTGAGAATCCAGTTGGGCACGTTGACCTGTGTCACGCCGGAGCGGCCGGAGCCCGCATTGAGGCCGTCGAGCAGCCGCTCAGCATCGACGCCGGCTGCGCCGGCGATGCGCAGCGCCTCGGCAGCGGTGAGCAGATGCGCGGCGCACAAGAGGTTGTTGACGATCTTGGCTACGTTGCCCGCGCCGACGCCGCCGACATGCACGCGCTTGGCGCTCATCTTCTCCAGCACCGGCAGCACGCGCGCGAGGTCATCATCTTCGGCGCCGATCACCATAGTCATGCTGCCCGCCGCGGCGCCCTTCGGGCCGCCGCTGACCGGCGCATCGACGAAGCCCATGCCGCGCGCCTTCAGCAGCGCAGCGAGACGGCGCGAGGTCTCGGGATGCGAGGTCGATGTATCGACGATGACGACGCCGGGCCGCGCATGGGCGAGAATGCCATCCGCCACGACGCGCTCGACGATCTCGGCCGTCGGCAGCGACAGGATGATCATGTCGGCGGCGGCGACCAGCGGGCCGATGCCGTCCGCAATGGAGAGGCCCTCTGCCGCCAGCGCCGCGCATGTCGTCTCGGATGCGTCGTATCCGGTGACGGCAAAGCCCGCGCCTTTCAGCGTCAGCGCCATGCCGCGTCCCATGTTGCCAAGTCCGATGATGCCGACCGCGGTCACGATGCCTCCTGCGAAAACGTCCCAGAAAAGCTAGCGATGCGATTTCAGAGCAGACATCAGCGGTTCCCGCCGTTACTGTTGACTTCAAGTCAACACTCGTCCGACGCCCATGTCCGCCCTGCTCGATCATCACCGGCTGCATTACCTCCATGAGACCATTCGGCTCGGCTCCGTGCGCGCAGCGGCTGAAGCGCTCGACGTCAACGCCTCAGTGATCAGCCGGCAGATCGCGCTGTTGGAGAAGGAGCTCGGGCTGACGCTGGTGGAGCGGCTCAGCCGCGGCATCCGCGCCACCGCGGCAGGCGCGCTGCTGGTCGAGCGCTTCCGACAGTGGCAAGCCGACCAGGCGGACACCGTCGCCAAGCTGCGCGAGCTGCAAGGGCTCAAACGCGGCCATGTCGACATCGTGCTCGGCGAGGGTTTCGTCAGCGACCTGATGTCGGGCCCGCTCGGTCGCTTCTGGCAGCGTCATCCGGAGCTGACGATGTCGTTCGATCTCGCCGGCACCAACGAGGTCGTCAATGCGGTGGCCGAGGACCGCTATCACATCGGCCTGGTGTTCAACCCGTCAGCCGATCCGCGCATCCGCGTCGCCACCGCGAGCCGCCAGCCGCTGTGCGCGATCGTGCCGCCGGATCATGCGCTGGCGCGGCTCGGCCGCCCCTTGCGCCTGCGCGAGCTCGCCGACCATCCGCTCGGCCTGATGCATCAGAGCTACGGCACGCGGCAGATCGTGGCGATGGCCGAAACCGCCGAGCGCATCGCATTGTCACCCAAGCTGACGACCAGCTCGATCAACGTGCTCCGCCATTTCGTCAAGAGCGGCCTCGGCCTGACTCTGCTGCCGGCCTTCTCGATCGCCGCCGATCTCGCCGATGGCTCGCTCGCCGCCGTGCCAATCGACAACCGCCTGCTGTCCTCGAGCGAAGCGTGCGTCATCACCCGGCGCGGCCGCGAGCTGCCGCACGCCGCCAGCCATCTGCTGCGCTTCCTCAGCGGCCAGATGCGAGCATTCAAGGTCGCGCGAAAAAAGTAGGATGACATGGGGGGAGTTGTGCTCCCGCCCCGGTTGCGCTTGAATGCGATAATCCCGGGAAAACAGCCATGCGCTCGATTCTGACGATCGCCTTCAGCCTGCTCGCGGTCACGGCGGCTCACGCCGAAAACTGCCAGACGATCGGCAACCAGATCATGTGCGACAACGGCCTATCCGGCCAGCGGGTCGGCAACAACACCTATTGGAGCGACGGCTCCTCGTCGCAGCAGCTCGGAAGCTTCACCTACAACAGTGACGGCACCAGCTCGCAGCAGATCGGCCCTCACACCTATTACAGCGACGGCACGTCATCGCAGACGATCGGCAACACCACCTATTTCAGCGATGGCAGATCCTGCCGGCGAATCGGCAACCAGATCTATTGCGATTGATCGGCGCCCCGCCGGGACCGGCCGGGGCAGCGTCCGCTTGCAGATCCATGGGGCTGGAGCGGGTGAAGGGAATCGAACCCTCGTATTCAGCTTGGAAGGCTGCTGCTCTACCATTGAGCTACACCCGCGTCTGGCGCGTTCCCTAACACGGTCCGTGGCGGGTCTCAACCTCTTCGGACGAGGTCGGCGGAGGGGATCGGAACGGGTTGAGCAGTCGGGAACACCGGCCCATCCGGTCGCGCCCTCCGCTCCGAGGCCGCACTGCAGCATGTCCCAAGTTCCGTAGTCGGCCCCCCTACCGCGCCCCCGATCGTCAGCCTATATTGGTTGGACCATCAACAACGAAAGGAGGTGATCCAGTGTCTTTCACCAAGCGCTGTCACCTCGCTGGGATCGCCCGCTGAGCGGCTCTTCATGAGCGACGTTCGATGAGCGCGTGATTCGTCAGCATCAGCGCCATCACGGCTCGGCAACGGGGCGGTCTCAGCCCTGGACCAGCGAGTTCAAGATCGGAGACGCGGCGGGTCAGACGGCCCGCCGCGTTTTTTATGGGCTGCGTCTGATCGCTCAGCCGCCCTCGCCCGGCGGTTGGGCCGGCTTGGTGGCGACGAAGCGGCGCGCCAGAAATCCGCCGAAGCCGAGCATCCAGAAATATTGCACGTATTCCGGCGCGTAGGCGGCCAGCGCGATTCCCGGCACGAACACGATGACGGGAAAGACGGCGCCGGCGATCTCGGAATGACGGCCGCCCGAGAGAGCCAGCCACCAGAGCGCGGCGTTCAATGCGGCGATGATGGTCAGATGCAGACCGTAGAGCACGGCTACCGCGCTCGACAGCCGGTAGCTGCTGTAGAGGCCGTTGGTGACCGGCAGCAGCACGATCGACAGCAGGAAAAACAGGTTGAGGATGACGACGAAGCGGCTGCCGAACGGCTGCCGCGCCAGCCGGCGGTGATGACTGATCCAGAACACCCCGGCGATGATGAAGCTGAGCACGAGCCCGGCGAGGCGTCCGGAATAGGTGTGAGCCAGATCGTCCCAGCCCGGCATGTGGGCGAAATTCGGCTTCGGCAGGTCGTAGGCCAGAAGCGTCATCGCCACACCGAAGATGGTGTTGGAGAGCGATTCCAGCCGGCGCATCTCGAACAGGTCGGGTTGAGGCTCGGTCATTTCAGATCGGCGGCAGGCATGGCTATCAATTCGGGGGTCAATTCGTTGCCGATCCTATAGCAGGTCTGCCACGCCGTCGCGTGGCCCCGCACGAAGACGGCGCGATATGCGCCGTCCAGTCCCTCGTCATTGTCTCAGCCGCGAGAGCTCAGCGGCAGGCATAGATATGGCCGTCGAAGCCGCGATAGCTCCGCGTGCTCGGATTATAGCTGCGGAATTGCATGCAGCCGGGCATGCCGGCGGTGCGCAGCCGCGGCCCATCCTCCGCTTGCGGCCGGGCCGCGACCGGCGTCCCGGTGTTGGCCGGCTTGGCCATCACGATCATCTTTCGGATCGCGGACATCGCCGTCGGCTTGCTTGCCGCGGCCGGAGCCTCCGTCGGCGCGCTCCTCACCGCGGGATCCTTGACCGCAATCACAACGGGCTTACCCGGCTTGCCGGCTGACGACTTTCCAGGCTGCGGCGTCGACGTCCCGGCCTTGCCGGGCGCTGCGTTGCCCGCCGCGGCGCTGGCTGTGACAGCGCTGCCAGGCGATTTTGCGGGGGCGGACGTGCTGGTGGCCGGATTGCTGGCGACCGGCTTGCTCATCCCAGGCTTGCTGATGGAGGGCTTACCGGCCGCGGCCTTGGGGGCCGCCACAGGATCGAGGCCGGACGCCTTTTGCGGCGTCTTAGGATTGTTCTCGGGCTTGTCGATCACCGCCGCCTGCTTCGGCTCGGCGGGCGTCGGCTGGGCGACCGAGGCCGCCTCACTGGCGGCCGGCTTGATGTCCGGAGCCGGCTTGTCGGCCACGGCAGACTGGACTGGCCGCGACGGCGCCGCGTCTGTCGACGCAGTCCTGTCCTCGGTCGCGCTCTTGTCCTCGGCGACCGGCGCCTCCGCAGGCTTCTTGATCAGCTTCTTGCATTCGAGCGGAAACACCAGCTCGCCCGATGCCGTGAGCCCGATCGGCTCGCAGCCGCCGAATGGCCCGCTCTCCTTCAGCGTCTCCTTGGCCGTCTCGGCGGCACCTTGCTCTGCGCTGCGCGCAAGGGTGACGCCGATCACAACCTGAAATAGTACAACGCCACACACCAAACCGGCTTGGCCGGCCTTCCGCCCCAATGTACGCATGACACGCTCGCTCGACGCACAAACTGGTACGAGGCGAACACGCCATTGAGGCAAGTCTGTGAAGGCGCGTTGCGTGAGGCCCGAGCGATGTCAATTCAATGGCATTGTGTCCTATCTGCACGACCGGCTCGCCACAGGAAGCCCGCAACTCGGTTGCAATCAGAGCTTAGTCAGTCGCCCATGCGCGGCGACTGGAAGGATTGATGGTCGCCGGCCGCGAGCGCCCGGACCATTATCTTGAGTTCAATCAACTATCGTCCCGACATCGACTGCCTGCGCGCCTTCGCCGTGATCTCGGTGATCGCGTTCCATTACGACATCCCGCCGTTCCGCAGCGGCTATGTCGGCGTGGACGTGTTCTTCGTGATCTCGGGCTTCCTGATCACGCGGATCATCCGTGACGAAGCGCGCGCCGGCACGTTCTCCTTCGCGGCGTTCTACCGCCGCCGCGCCCGGCGCATCTTGCCCGCCGCCTTCGCCATGCTGTTCGCCATCCTGCTCGGCGCCGGCGTGATCCTGCTGCCGCAGGACACGGTGTCGGCCGCACAGCAGGCTCTGGCCGTGCTCACCTTCTCCTCGAACATCCTGTTCTGGTCGCAGCAGGGCTATTTCGATGCCGCGGGGATTACCAAGCCGCTGCTGCACACCTGGTCGCTCGGCGTCGAGGAGCAGTACTATCTGCTGTTTCCCGTGTTCGCGCTGGCCGTGTTCAGGCTGCGCCGCCCGCTGATGCTCGCGAGCCTCATCGCTGTGTGCGCAGCCTCGTTGCTGCTCTGCGTGATCCAGACCCGGACGCACCCGGCCGCCGCCTTCTATCTGCTGCCGGCGCGCGCCTGGCAGCTGGCGCTTGGCGCGTTGCTCGCGGTGGAAGCGCTGCCGGCGCTGCGCTCTCAGTCGCTCAGGATCGCGGTGACCACGCTCGGGTGGATCGCGCTCGGCATCTCCGTCAACATCTACTCGCCGCGCACACCCTACCCCGGCGTCGCCGCGCTGCTGCCCTGCCTCGCCACCGCCGCCGTGATCTGGGGCAAGCCGGACCTGAACAGGACGGTTCTCACAGTGGCATCGCCGATGATCGCAATCGGACTGTGGTCGTATTCGCTGTATCTCTGGCACTGGCCGGTCGCGTCGTTCGCCACCGCCATGTGGGGGCCGCCGAGCTCGGCCACGGACAAGCTCGCCCTGCTCGGCGCCTGCACGATGCTGGCGCTGGCGAGCTTCTATCTCGTCGAGCAACCCGCACGTCGCGCCGACTGGCAGATCACGGCGCGGGCGCTTGCCGCGACCGGCGCGACCGCAGTGGCGGCCAGCATCACCATGATCATGCTATCAGGCTTTCCCGGCCGCTTCTCCCCGCAGCAGCAGGCCATGGCCGCTTTCCTCGGCTATGACCACCGGAGCGCTTATGAGGAAGGGCATTGTTTCCTGACCCCGGGTCAGACCTTCGCAGCGCTACAGCCCGACTGCCTCGCCAAGGGCGCCCGGCCCCGCGTCCTGCTGTGGGGCGACAGCCATGCCGCGCATCTCGTCGACGGGCTGAAGCGCGCTCTGCCGCAGATCACGCTGGCGCGCGCAACGATGGCGCAATGCGTTCCCTACGACGAACCGGGCCAATCCTCGGCCTGCGCCGAGTTCAACCGCCGGCTGCCCGGCCTGGTGCGCGATCTCGCACCCGACATTGTCATTCTCTCAGGCAATTGGACGCGCACCGCGATGGCACCGGCTGCGCGCGCAAGCCTGCAGGCCGTGATCAAGACAATCGCGGACACCGGCGCCGAGATCGTCGTGGTGGGGCCGAGCCCGCAATTCGACCGGCCCCTGCCGCACCTGCTGATCGCGGCGCAGCGCTTCGGCGTCGCCACTGATGGTCACACGCTGGATCTGCTCGGCGAAGTCGACGAGTTCCTGCGCGAGCTGTTGGACGGCCTGCCGCAGACCGATTACGTGTCGCTGATCGACCGGCTCTGCCCCAGGAGCCGCTGCGTGTTGCAGACATCCGACGACGCGCCGCTCGCCTGGGATGACGGCCATTTCACCGCCCAAGGCTCGGCACTGGCGGCGATCGAGATCGTCAAGGCCTCGCCAGCGCTGGCTGCGTCGATCACGCCCCGGAGCGAGTGAACACCCAAGCGGCGCCCCGGACTAATCGTCAGCCAGGAAAGTCGCAAAGATCGGCGCGGCGCGCTCGCCCATGCGCTGCGCGCCCGCCACCGTGAAATGGCCGGCGTCCTGGAACAGCCAGACGCCGTCCTCGACGACAGGACAATCCCGGTCGCAATACACCTCCGATGGCCGCAGCAGCATCACCTTGGCCAACGGCCTGATCGCCTCGCCGAGGACCACATCGATGGTGTGATTGGCGGCGAGCGCCTCGCTCTTCGGCACGGCCTCGCAAGGCCTCGCCGGCGCATGCCAGCGCGGGCCCGGCAGCATGCGCAGGGGATCGAAGGCGCAGTTCACGGGGCGCACCTGGCCGCCGATCACGAGGAAATGGCGGCCCGGCCGATCCAGCAGGCGAATGGTCTCGACCAGGCGCTGGGCGACCTCGGCGTTGCGCGCCTGCGCCGCCGGTCCCTCGCGCAGATCCAGATAGTTCTGCCATGCCTGCCCGATCACGACGAAATCGGCCGGCGATTGCTGGATGCGCGGCAGCTCACTGTCGCGCAGCTCCGCACAGGCGCGTGCACGCGGACCCTCCGCGGTCAGGCCGGACAGGGTCGGGCACCCGCTCATCGTCGACACATGTCCGATCATGCCGCGCGTCTTCAACGACGTATCGAGCGCCGCGACATATTGCTGGACATAGGAGTCGCCGAGCAGCTCGACACCGCGCGTGCCCTGGAGATCGCCGAAGACGCAGAGTCGCCCGACGGTGCTGCCGCATTTGTTCAGGCCGAAGCCTTGCAGCTTGAACAACGCGAGCTGGTCGTCGGGCAACCGCGATGCGACGCCGTTGGCGCGATACGTCACATTGGTCAGGCCCGCGCCGACCAGCAGCACGGTCGCAAAGCTCGCCACCTGGGCCCAGCGCGGCCAGGGCAGCCGCCGCAGCGGCTGCTCGACCGCAACGAACATCAGCGCGGCCAGCGCGGCCATCACCGCGAGCTGGGCCGCGAGGCCCACGGGTGTCTGAGCCGCATCGCCGAAGATGAAGCCGGCGAAGAAGATGACCGGCCAATGGACAAGATAGAGCGAATAGGAGGCTGTGCCGATGGCGCGCACCGGAGTTGCCATCACCAGCGAGGTCGGCGCGTTGGCGGCGATGATGAGGGCGGCGGCCGCGCAGGGCACGAGCGCCGCGACACCGGCATAGGCCTGGTAGCGGCCGATGATCACGAGGCTGCCGATCAGGATGATGTCGCCGCAGGCCGCCGCGATGGTCCGCGCGCGCGGCAGCGATGCAAGGCGCGCTTCCAAGGGAATGGCGAGTGCACCAAGCGCGAATTCGAACACGCGGAACGGCGTCAGGAAGAACACGGCCTCCGAATCCCAAGGCAACCAGATCGCGGCCGCAGCCAGCGACAATAGCCCGATCGTCGCGATCGCCCTGAAGAACTGGCCGCGGCGCCCCGCCCACATCAGCAGCAAAGGTGCAAGCGTGTAGAACTGCACTTCGAGCGACAACGACCAGAGATGCAGCAGCGGCAGCTGGTCGGCTGTGGGTGCGAAATAGGCGCTCGCCTCGCGCCAGTACTGGATGTTGGAGATCGAGAGCAGCCCGTGCGTCGCCTCCTTGGCAAGCTGGCGCAGGGCCTCAGGCGACAGGAACAGCCAGCCCACTGCGAAGGTCCCCGCGATCGTCGTGACCAGCGCCGGCAGGATGCGCCGCGCGCGCCGCAGATAGAACTCCGACAGCGAGAACCGCCCTGCCCCGACATCGCGCAGGATCTGGCCCGTGATCAGATAGCCGGAGATCACGAAGAAGACGTCGACGCCGGCAAAGCCGGCTTCGAAGCCTGCGATCTTCAGATGGAACAGGACGACGATGACGACGGCGATCGCCCGGAGCGCATCGATGTCGGCGCGATGACTGCGTTCCAATGTTGTCCACCCCGCGCATTGGTCGAGGCGAACGACATGCGCAGAGACGAATGGCAACAGCGGGAAACAGTCATGACGTCATCGGACCGATCCCATGACGCCGGGCCGGCAGCGGCAAGGCAGCGCCCAGGAATGGCCCATGTTCGACGGCGACCGCGGGCGCTGCGTTACGGCCTGGATTGTTCGGAGAGGAATTGGGAGATCACGGAGTCGGCGCGTTGTCCCATCAGCCGCGCCCCTGCCACCGTGAAATGGCCGGGGTCGAGAAACAGCCAGACGCCGTCGTCGCGGACGACCGGACAGTCCTTGTCGCAATACAGCTCGGTCGGCCGCAACAGCGCGGCATTGCCGCGCCCCGTCAAGGCATGATCCAGCAGGCCATCGATCTCACGCGCATCGGCGCGCGCCCGAGCGGTTTCGAACGGGGCACATCGCGGCGGTGGCGCGTGCCACAACGGGCCTGGCTGCATCCGCATGTGGTCGAAGCTGCACGTCACCGGTCTCACCTGCCCGCCGATGATCAGGAAACGGCGGCCAGGGCGGTCGAGCAGAGCCAGCAAAGCTTGCAGGCCGTCGCGGATCTCGCTTGCCCTCCGCTCGTCCGGCTGCCCGGGGCCCTCCAGATACAGGTGCCAAGCCTGTCCTATCACGACGAGATCGGCCGGCGAGGCCTTGACGCGCGCCAGCTCGCGATCGCGTAGGGTGATGCACTCCGCCGTTCGCGGCGGGAGTGGAACCATTCCTATCAGCATCGGACAGCCGCCGACCGTCGATGTTCTGCCATGAATGCCGCGCGCTTTCAGGCGGTCGTCCAACGCGGCGACATACTGATGCACGTAGGAATCGCCGAGCAGCTCCAGTCCATGGGAGCCGGCCAGCGCACCGAAGGCGCAGTCCTCGCCGGAGCGACCACAGGGGCTCATGCCGAACCGCTGCAGCTCGAGCCGCGCGCGCTGATCCTCCGGAAGCCGCCACGGCACGCCGTCCGCCTTGAAGGCCGCATGCGTGGCGACGACACAAAGGCCTATCACCGCGGCAAAGGCGACCCCCTGCTTCCACGGCGCGCTCTGCAAGCGACGAATGGGCTGCTCGACCAGGACGAACATCGCCACGGTCAGCGCCGCCATCACCAGCACTTGCACGATCTTTCCAGTGGTGCTGGAGGCCTGCTCGCCGAAGATGAAGCTCGCGAAGTAGATCACCGGCCAGTGCACGAGATAGAGCGAGTAGGACGAACGGCCGACGGCCAGAACCGCGCGGTTCGCGAACAGGCGCATCGGCCTGTTCGCTGCGATGATCGCAACCGTCGCAATGCTCGGCGGCAGCGCGCCGAGCCCGGCGTCATGCTGGAAGCGCGGGATGACCAGAAGGCTGGAAAACAGCACGACATAGCCGCTCCACGTCGCCGCGGTCCGGATCGTTGGCCACGCCGCGAAGCGCCGCTCCAGCGCGATCGCCAGGGCGCCGAGGGCGAACTCGAAGACGCGAAACGGCGTCAGGAAGAACACGGCCTCTGGATCTCGCCGCAACCAGATGATGGCTGCCACGAGCGACACCATGCCCGACAGAGCAATGCCTGACGCGACCTGGCGCACGCGGCTGAGCAGCACCAGGATCAGTGGTGTCACGAGATAAAACTGCTCCTCGGCCGACAGCGACCACAGATGCAGCAGCCCGAGCTGATCGGAGCTCGGCGCGAAATATTGGTTGGACTCGCGCCAATATTGAATGTTGGCGATCGACAGCAGGCCGTGCGTCGCCTCCTTGGCGAGCTGACGCAGCGCGTCCGGCGGCAGCCACAACCAGCCGGCGGCGAAGGTCAGCATGATGGTGACGATGAGCGCGGGCAAAATCCGCCGCGCACGGCGCGCATAGAACGCGGCGAACGAAAACACGCCGAGCTCGATGTCGCGCAGGATATGCCCGGTGATCAGATAGCCGGAGATGACGAAGAAGATGTCGACGCCGGCAAAACCGCCACCAAAGCCGGCAACCTTCAAGTGGAACAAAACCACTATGCAGACCGCGATCGCCCTGAGGCCATCGATATCCGCCCGATAACGCGCTTCCAACTCAGTCCATCCTACGCCTGTTCGCGGCGCACGATATGGACAGACACGAGCGGCAACAATCAGAAACAGTCACGACCACGTCATGACGATCGGCCGACGGCGCATGGTGCAGCCGTGACGTCAGGATTGAGGAACCGAGCGCAGCTCACCGCTACAGCTCATGCTCGTAGTCCACGCAGATACGACGATCCGTTGAACGATTGGGCCGAATGCGGCAATCTGGTGGCGACGCAGGGAGCGAGGGGCTGATGCTGAGGACGAATCGATCGAGACGGAGATGGTTCAGCTTGCGCGAGGGGCTTGTCGTCGCCGCGGCGCTCGTCGCAGCGCCGGCGGCTCTCGCACAAGCGCCGGTTGCACCCGCGACGCCTGCGCCTGTCCCGGCTCCAGCTCCTGCTCAGACCACGGTCGAGCGCAGCGCCAAAGGGGTCGCCGGCAAGGCCATCCAGGTCGGCGTCTATCTCAACGTGCAGCCCGACTGCTCATCGGGTCCCCTGCCCTCGATCCGGCTGGTCACGCCGCCCGGCAACGGCACCGTCTCGATCAAGCGCGGCAAGATCTCGGCGACGAACTACAAGCAGTGCCTGGCGCTGGAAGTGCCGGGCTTCATCGCCTTCTACCAGTCCAAGGCCGATTTTGCCGGCACCGATACGGTGACGCTGGAGGTCAAGTTCCCGCAGGGCCGCACCGAGCTGCAGCGGATCACGATCAATGTCGGCGTAGGCCCCGCGGGCCAGAAGATCTGACGTCGTCCGCTCAGCGGCGCGACAATCGCTTCAGACATGAAAAGGGCCGCCTCATGGGCGGCCCTTCGCGTGTCCGAGGCTGGTCCGATCAGACGTGGACCTGCACCTGCGTCTGGCTGTTGTCCAGGATCATCTTGATGACGTCGTCACCGCCGGTGAGGTTGGTGCCGGTGTCCTTGATGGTCGCGACACTGGTCCAGCCCGAGCCGGTGTTGATCTGCACCGTCAGGTCGCCGTTGCTCAGCACGCCGGCGCCGTTGGCGGAGGCGAGGCTGGAGTGGCTCGGGTTAGAGCTGTCGACGAACCGCACCGCATCGGCGTGATTGCCGGAGACGTTGGCCAGCAGCGCCGAGAGATCGATGACGTCGCCGGACGTTCCGGTCTGGAAGTCCAGGATCGCATCAACGCCACCGCCGGTGAGATCGCCGGCCTGCCACTTGAACGTATCCGAGCCGCCATTGCCGGTGAGCTGATCGCTGCCGCGGCCGCCGATCAGGACGTCGTTGCCCGATGAACCGTAAAGCGCATCGTTGTAGGCAGACCCGATGACGCCTTCCATGTTCTTGTAGGTGTCGTGGCCGACGCCCGAGAGGTTGGCGCCGATATAGGTCGGGTTGCTACCCTGCACCAGCGTGAAGCTGATGCCGGCGGTGGCGTCGGAGAAGTCGAGCAAGTCGATCCCGGCACCGCCGTCGATATTATCATCCCCGCCGCCACCGCGGATGATGTCGTTGCCGTTGCCGCCGTTGAGCGTGTTGGCAACGCTGTTCCCGACCAGGATGTCGTCGCCCGAGCCGCCGGTCACCCGCTCGACATTCAGCAGCGACGTGAAGCCGGTCGCGGTGCCTGCCGCCAGGTTGACGTTGACCGACTCCGTCGTGGTGTAGGTCAGCGTGTCGTTGAAGCTGCCGGCGAGATCAGCGATCACAGACTCGATATTGCTCAGCTTCGTTCCGTTGACGTCGGTGATCACGCCGTTGGCAAGCGTCACATACAGCAAGTCCTGGCCGTTCGTGCCCTCGATCGAGAACGTGTCGGTGCCGGAGCCGCCATCGACGACGTCCACGCCATCATTGATTGCCCAGTCGAACCGGTCGTCGCCGGAACCGCCGAGCATGATGTCGTTGCCGGCTCCGCCGCGGATGGTGTCGTTGCCGGCCCCGCCATCAATGAAATCGTTGCCGGCTCCACCGAGCAGCGTGTCGTTGCCGCCGAGGCCGTACATGGCGTCGTCATCGGCACCGCCGTTGAAGACGTTGGTGCCGCTCGATCCGATCATGACGTCATAGCCGCCGCCGGCATTGGCCTCGTACAGGTTGTTGACGATGGCGGTGATGGCATCGCTGTAGTTGGCGCTCGCCCCCGCCAGCCACGGCGCCGAGCCAGACACACTCGGATCGCTGGAGGTCGAGTCGATCGTCAGATTCATGGCCTGGTTGTCGAGCGCGTTGAAGGCGACATAGGTCGACACCGACGAGACCGAGTCGGTTGCCGTGACCTTGTAGACGTACAGGCCCGCATCGTTGTTGTTCGGGTCGCCGGTGAACTGGTTGCCGCTGCGGTGAATCCAGCTGTCGTCGCCGGTCGAGGCGTAGACGAGCGCAGTGGTGTAGGTGACCGTCCCGGTGCCGCCGGAGAACAGCGAGGCAGCATTCAGGCCGATCGTGTTCGGCGAGTCGGTGTTCTGGGACAGCGCGTAGCGTCCGTCCACGCTCGTCGTGTCGACGACCGCCAGCGGGCCCGGCTCGTTGGTGCCGTTGATCGTGACGTCGATGACCTGGCTGGCGGTGCCGTCGAGCGACTTCACGGTCAGCGTGTCATGCTTGACCTCGCCGTCATTGAGCGTCTGCACGTTGGCGGCCGAGTTGTTGAGGGTGTAGCCCCAGACCCCGGTTGCCGCGTTGAAGGTGAAGTTGCCGTAGGTGCCGGCCAGCGAGGCCGGCGTCTGGAACACGGCCTCCCCGGTGTCGACATCGGTGACCTTCAGCGTACCGCCGGCGGTCAGGGTGCCATCCTCCTTCACCGTGCCCGTCGCCGGGCCGGAGATCGACGCCGCATCGTTGGCGCCGTTCACGGTGACCGTGACGGTCTGCGTGCTCGTGCCGCCATGACCATCGTCGATCTGCACCGTGTAGGTCTGATCGATGTGGTCGCTGGCGCGCAGCGACTGGATGTCGGAGTCGTTGACGGTGAAGGTCCAGTTCACCTTGTGATTGGTGTTGTCGACCGTGGTGTTGAACGAGCCGTAGTAGTTGCTTCCGGCAGGCGTGGTGTAGCTCACCGTCTGGCTGTCACCGTCGACATCGGTGAAGGCAATCGCGCCGGATGCCTTCTCGATGCCCGGCGTCACGCCCGCGACCTGCACCGTGATGTCGTCGACGAGGGCACCACCGGCGCTTGCGAACTTGAGCGTGGTCGATGTCGAAGTCGCGGTGAACTGGTAGGTCTGCTCCGTCCAGTCGGAACTCCAGGTGCTGGACGTCAGTAAGGTCGTTCCGTTCACGGTCGATGTGACGGGCGTACCGTTGGCCATCACGTAGAAGTCGACGGTATAGGTCATGCCGACGACGGTGCTGATCGTCTGGCTGATCGAGCTCGATGATCCATAGAAATCAGCCGAGCCGCCGTCGGTGTGGCCGCCCATCACCTTGACCGCCTGGGCGCCGCCGACCGTCCACGCATTCAGCGTGTACCAGCTCCCGTTGTAGAGGCTGAACGTGCCGTTCTGGATCAGGTTACCGGTCTGCGCCGCATAGGACGCATCTTCGGTCACGCTTCCCGTGATCGTGCCCGATCCGAACGTCGGGGCGTGGTTCGGTGAAGCGACCGAGCCCGTCTGGCCGCTGGTCACATTCTCGGCGAAGCCCTGGCCGTCGGTGTAGGTGACATTGGCCGAGATCTTGTGGCCGACATCGTTTGAACCGAGCGTGTAGGTCGAACCGGTCGCGCCGTTGATGACCGCGCCGTCCCGCAGCCAGTGATAGGCAACGTTGGACGCAGCACCATCGGGATCGCTGCCGAGATTCGCGGTCAGCGTCTGTCCCTGGATCGCATTACCCGAGACCGTCACAGTGGCCGGGCCGTCATTGACGGGCGTGATGGTCAGCGTGAACGTGTCCGAGGCGGCATATTCGCCGTCGCCCGCATACACCGTGACATTGACCGCACCGGCGAAATTCGCCGGCGGCGTGCCGCTGAAGGTGCCGGTCGCCGCATCGAAGTGCAGCCAGGCCGGCAGCGCGCTGCCGTCTTGCTGGACGGCCTCCAGCGTCAGCGGACCGTTGGTGCCGTCGAAGCGGCCGTCGACGTCGGCGAAAGTGTTCGCCGGAATGCTGAAGCTGAACGGCTGGTCCTCGGCCGAGCTGTGGTCGACGATCGCGTTCTGAAGGGTCGGCGCGTCGTTGTTGCCGAGGATCTGGATCGTGATCGTCTTGGCGGTGCCGTCCTCGGTGTAGACCGTGAAGCTGTCGGTCAGCGTGGTCTGGTTTTCCTTCAGCGCCTGGATCGTCGGGTTGTTGTTGTAGAGCCCGTAAGTCCACTTGCCGTCGCTGCCGATGTCGAACCAGCCGTAGCCATTGGCCGTGTTGGAAGCGGCCGCCTGCCACACGTCATTGTGGCCGTCGACGTCCGTCGAGTTGAGGTCGCCGCGGGCGATGGCGTAGAGCGGGCTGCTCTGGCTATTGGCGATGCCGCCCTCTTCCGCAATCGTGCCGGTCGCATCGCCGGTGATCACCGCCGCGTCGTTGACGCCGGCCACCGTGATCTTCAGGGTCGCGGTGTTGGACACCGCGCCCGACGGATCCTTGTCGGTGTAGGTGAAGGTGTCGACGGCAGACACGCCCGCCGCCAGCGCGGCGGCCTTGTCTGCGACATAGCTGTAGGAGCCGTCCGCGTTCAACGTCAGATGGCCATAGGCGCCCTCGATCGAGGTGCCGACGCCGGCGCCTTGCGTGACAGTTCCGCTCCCGGCCACGACGCCGGACACCACGAGCGACGAGGCGCCCGTGTCGACATCCGAGTCGGCAACCGAGCCCCCGGTGGAGCCGCGGATCACGCCATTGGCGGCCGTGATCGTGACGGTGCCATCTTCCAGCACGGTATTGGTGTCGGAATTCGCCACCGGCGGGTGGTTGGCCGGGACCACCTGAATGCTGATCGTCTGCGTCGCGCTCAGGTCGCCGCCGCCGACATTGCCGTTGTCGTCGATGGTGATGGTGACCGAACCCGGATGCTCGCTGTTTGGCGTGAACACCGCCGTCGTCAGGAGCTGATTCAACTCGCTGATCTTGAACCCGTAGATCTGGAGCGTCTGGCTGGCGTCGACGCCAATCGACGGGATCGAGAACGTGCCGCCCGAGACATTCAGTGTCACGCTTTCGGCGACATCGCCGTCCGCGTCGGAGAACGTGATCGCATTCGCACCGGTGAAAGCGAAGGCGACACCTTGATTGGCCGTCACCTGCGTCGGCCCATGGATCTCCGGCGCATCGTTGACCGGCGCCACGTTGATCGTCAGCTTGCCAATGTCGGTCCGTCCAGCCAGGTCCCGGACCGTGTAGTCGACCGTGTCAGCGCCGTAGAAGTCCGCTTTCGGCTTGTAGACATAGGTGCCGTCGGCATTGAAGTGGATCGTGCCGCCGTTCGCCGTGGTGAAGTCGCCCGCCACCACGCTCAACTTGTCGCCGGTGTCCGGATCACGGTCGTTGTGCAGAACACCCTGCGTCGGATCCGACACCGTCAGCGTCGTGTCCTCGGTCGCGGTCGCCGTGTCATCGGCTGCAACGGGCGCATCCTCGATCGGGTTGATGTTGATCGTGATTGTCTTCGTCGCACTCAGCTCGCCGCCACTGCCGGTATTGCCGTTGTCGTAGATAGTGAACGTGACCGACCCCGGAACGTCCCTGTCGGCGCTCGGCGTGAACACGGCCGATGTCAGGAGCTGGTTCAGTTCGCTGATCTTGAACCCGGAAATCTGGAGCGATTGGTCGGCGTCGACCCCGATCGACGGGAGAGAGAACGTGCCGCCGGAGATACTTAACGTCACGAACTCGGCGACATCACCGTCCGCGTCGGAGAATGTAATCGCGTTTGCGCCCGTGAATTGGAAGGACGTGTCCTCGTTCGTGGTCACCTGCGTCGGGGCGTGGATCTCGGGCGCGTCATTGACCGGGGCCACGACGACGCCGATGTTCTGCACATGGGTGGTCGCGACGTCTGCGTGATCCTTCCCATCCGACAGCGTGGCGTGATCGGTAACCTCGACATCCACCGAAAGCGTGAACGAGCCATTGTAGTTCAGCGGCGGCGTCACCTTGAGCGGCTGGCTGTTGAAGTTGGCGATTGCGGCCTGGTCGTCGATCACCCACTTGCCCGCATCATCGCCGGTGCCGGCATAGCCGACCGAGAAGGTCGCGCCGTCCGGGTAGCCCGTAATCAGCATCCGCAGGCTTTCGGAGCCGTCGTGATCGCTGACCGCGGCCGTGATGACCTTGAGGGCGATCGCCGTGTCTTCGGCGCCCGTCGCCGGCGTGGTACCGGAGAAGCCCAGGGTCGGTGCATCCGCCTTTGGCGCGACATCGACCGTGACGTGCGCAGTGGCGGTGCCGCCATCACCGTCGCTGATCGTGTAGTCGAAGCCGGCGACGCCGGAGAAGTTCTTGTCCGGCGTGAACAGCGGGTTGCCGTTGTTCAGCGAGACGGTGCCATGCGTCGCGTTGGCGACGCCTGTCACGGTCAGCGTATTGTTGTCGACGTCCGTGTCGTTGTTCAGCAGGCTGAGCAGCGAATTGATCGTCAGGGGGGAATCTTCCGAGGTCTGCACCTTGTCGTCATGCGCGACCGGCGGGGTATTGAACACGCCCGTCAGCGTGCGCGTGCCGTCGGTGAAGGCGAAGCTCTCGTAGTTGGTGAAGGTGCTGGTGACACCGTCGTGCGTGACGTTCAGACCGATCAGCGTCTTGCCGTCCTCCGCGAACACCTTGGTGTAGGTCGCATCGGAGAGCTTGAAGCCGAACTTCACGGTGTCGCTGTCAGCGCCACCGTCCGAGACCACGCTGGTGTTGCCGGCAAACCGGCTCAGGTCGAGCGTGTCGTTGCCGGAGCCGCCGTTGAACACGATGGTCGACGGCGCGATCGCGGTGCCGCTGATGTCGGTGATCGTCACCGTGTCGCTGGCGGTCCCGCCGGTGATGGTGACGCGCTCGATCTCGTCGGCGCGGATGGTCGCGCCGTTCGGACCGTCATAGCGCACCAGGATGTCGGCGGCGTTGACCCCGCCGTCATTGGCGACGGGATTGATGTCGGTGCCCGAACCCGCCTTGCCGATGGTGAAGTTGCGGGCGGTCGCGTCGCCGGTGATCTCCAGCACGTCGTAGTTCGGATAGGATGCGCCGGTTTCCGTGCCGCCATCGATGATGTCGTTGCCGTCGCCGACCGTGTAGAGGAAGGTGTCGTTGCCGGCGCCGCCATAGAGGCGGTCGTCGCCCGCCCCGCCCTTGATGACGTCATTGCCGGCGCCGCCGTACAATTTGTCCGCGCCGCTGCTGCCGACGAGGATGTCGTCGCCGCCAGAGCCATGGGCCTCGGTGATGGCGCCGAGCTTATCGATGCCGACCACCTTGTCGGTCACGCCGGCGCGGTCGGTGACGCGATGCGCGTCGACGCTCTCGTTGAGCAGCGTCACGCTGCTGTCGCTGAGATTGACGAAGACCGGCGAGTTCGGCGCGTCGTAACGCGCCGTGGTCGCCGTGCCCGCGGCATCGACCCGCACCGTGAAGTTGTTGGTGGCGGTGTCGTGATCGCGATCCTCTGCCGTGAAGCTGAAATTGAGGTCGAGATACTGGCTGGCGGCGTTCGCATTGCCCGACGGCGCGGGATGATCGAGCGGCTGCAGCAGCGTGAAGTTGTAAGAGCCGGAACCCGCGTCCGACAGCGACACGGTGAACACCGCCGCGTCGGCGGGGTTCGTGGTTTGTTTGCCGTCCTGGCCGATATAGATCCCGAAGGCCGTGCGGTAAGCGGTCAACGTGGTCTGGTCGGCGGACAGTTCGTAAGTGAGGCCGAACCCCAGCGAGGAGAGGCCGGAGATCTGGTGATTGTCGACGTCGAAGACCTTCGGCGTCGCATTCGCAAAGGTCAGCGACGGACCGGCGCTGTCGCCATCGGCGCCATACTTGACCTGCAGATTGACGGCGCCGGTCGAGACACTGCCCGCCGCCTCCGAGATCGTGACGGTGTCGACATCCTGAGACGACGGACGGTCATCCCGGACGGTGATGGTGATCTGGTCGTGCAGTGCGAGCTTGTCGCCGTCGGAATCGACCGCGGTCACGGCCGTCGACAGGTCGAGGGTCAGCGTGTTGTCGTGGCCGGTACCGACGTGGTCGAGCGGTCCCTTGAGGCGGAACGAATACTGGCCGGTGTTGGCGTCGACCTGGAACTCGAAGATCGTGACGTTGCCGGCCTTGCCGACCAGCATGTTGTTCGCGGTATCGATGCTGTAGGTCAGCGCCACCCCGCCGGAGGTGAGCGAGAGCAGCTCGGGCGCGAGATCGGTCTTCTCGACCGTATAGGTGCCGAGCTTGTCGGCGCCGAAGGACACCAGCGAGGTCAGATTGCCCGTGAAGGAGGAGTCGTCGCTGTTGCCGTCGCCATTGAGGTCGCTGCCATGCGCACCGCCATTATTGACGGTGAAGATGCCATTCGGCAGCTCGGTCTCGTAGACGGTGGCCGCCAGCGTCGTCGCCGTCGCCACCGGGCTGTCGTCGTTGATCGTCACAACGAAGGACGAGCTGGCGCTGTCGCCATCTCCATCGGTCGCGGTGAAGCCGAAGGTCAGCTTGACGTCGTTCTCGCCCTGGCCCGCCGGATGGTCGACATGCTTCAGCAGCGTGAAGCTGTAGCTGCCGGCGCTGGAGTCATCGAGGCTGACCTTGAACACCTGGTTCGAGGCTGCCGGCGCGGTGTTGGCATTGACCGGATTGGAGCCGGTGTAGCCATAGAGGGTATTGCCGACCACCCAGTACTTGACCTGCGCGCCATCGACCTTGAGCAGGCCTGCATCCGAGGACACGTTCGCGCCGTTGGTGAAGCCGGAGAAGGCTACCGCGCGATTGACGGAGCCAGAGTTGTTGTCGTCGGCGCCCCAGGAGATCGCGAGCGAGCCCGTTGCGGTGACGTCGGCCCCAGGGGCGTCGCCCGACGCGGGTGCCGTATTGCCACCGGACAGGCCGTCCTCGTCGACCGTGCCCGCGACGGGAGTGCCGATCGCCGGCCGGCCGTTGTCGTCATTGATGGTGACGGTGAAGTTGCCGGTGGCAGAATCCCCGTCCGCGTCGGTGGCGGCGAAGCCGAGCTTCAATGCGAGCGCATTGGTCTGGCCGGAGCCGAAGTGATCGACATTGTCGAGGAGCTCGAAGGTGTAGCTGCCGGAGCCGTTGTCGGACAGCGTGACGTGGAAGACCTTGCGGTCGTTCAGCGTCAGCGAGCCGCCATTGTCGTTGGCGACGCCCCAGATCTCGGTATCCGAGACGCGGATGAACTGCACGGCCACGCCATTGGAGGTCAGCGCCGGACTGCCGGAACCGGTAGTCTTGACGATATCGCCGCTGTGGATCGATGCATCGAACCCGACGCTGCGATTGGCGGTCCCCGAATTGCCGTCGTCTGCGCCCCAATTGATGTTGAGCGCCACGTTCGACGCGGTCTGAATCTCGAACACCTCCGCGCCCGCGGCGCCCGTGGTGTTCTCGGTCAGGGTCGCGCCGTTGGACGTCCCGATCACCGGCACGTCGTCCTTCACCGAGACGGTGAAGCTGTTGCTCGAGGTGTCGCCGTCACCGTCCGTCGCCGTGAAGCTGAACGAGAGATTGACGACGTTCTCGCCGGAACCGGCGGGATGATCGATGTTGCCGAGCAGCTTGAAGCTGTAGGAGCCGTCGTTCTGGTCGCTCAGCGACACTTCGAACACACGGGTGCCGTGGGCGAGATCGGTGCCGGTGTAGCCGACCAGCACGCCGTTCTCGAACGCGTATTTGACGGTCTGGCCGTCCGACGTCAGGTTCAGGTTGCGGCCCGAGCTGTCCTCAGCGTCGACATTGGCGCTGGCGCTTGAATAGCGGAACGAGACCGAGCGGTCGCCCAGGCCGCCGCCCGCGGTCTTGTTGTTGTCGTCGCTGCCCCAGGTGATGTTGAGGTCACCGCTGACGGTCGTCGACTCCTTGGAGGAATCGGTTCCGTTCGACAGATCGTCCTCGTCGACCGTCCGGGAGTCACCGGCCGCCGCGACCGGCGCGGTGTCGATCACGTTCACCTTGAACGTGCTGGTGACGCTGTCGCCGTCGGAATCGGTCGCCTTGAAGCCGAAGGTCAGCGGCAGGCTGTCCTTGTTGGCTCCCGTCGAGGGATGGTCGAGATTGTCGTACAGCGTGAACTTGTAGCTGCCGTCGCCATTGTCTGACAGCTGGATGGTGAAGACGGTGCGGTTGTCGGCGCTGACGGCCGTCAGCAAGGTGCCGTCGCTGGAGACCGTGTAGCTGATCGCCGAGCCGTCCGAGGTGAGGCCCGTGGCACCGGCGGCGGTGGTGAATACTACCGAGCGGTTGTGACCAACGCCGCTGTTGTTGTCGTCGGCGCCCCAGGAGATGTCCAGGTTCCCGGTCTGCACCGTCGAGTTCGACGCATCGGGATGGCTGGTGTCGTAGCTGGTCGTCGGCAGGCTGGCTTCGCTGACGGTCTCGTCCTCGGGGCAGCCGATCGTCGGCACATCGTCGACGATCGAAACGGTGAAGCTGCTGGTGGCGCTGTCGCCGTCGGAATCGGTCGCCTTAGAGCCGAAGTTCAGCGTCCGGCTGTCGTTGCCCGCGCCGCCATGGTCGATGTTGTCGAGCAGCGTGAACTTGTAGCTGCCGTCGCCGTCGTCGCTCAGCGTGACGGTGAAGACGGTGCGGTGATCGGCGGTGACGGCGGACAGCGTGGTGCCGTCGGACGAGATCACATAGCTGACCGCCTCGCCGTTCGAGGTCAGGCCTTCCGGTGCGGTCGTGTTGAAGAACGACACCGAGCGGTTGTTGGTCACGCCGGAATCGTTGTCGTCGGCGCCCCAGGAGATGGCGAGCCGCCCGGTCTGCACGGTCGAGAAGGATGCGTCGGGGAACGCCACATCGACGATGTCGGTGGGCAGGTTGGATTCCCGGACCGTCTCGTTCTCGGCATGCCCGATGGTCGGGACATCGTCGACCACGGTGACGGTGAAAGTGTTGCTGCTCGAATCGCCGTCGGAATCGGTCGCGGTGTAGTCGAAGGTCAGCTTGACGACGTTGCTGCCCTGCCCGGCCGGATGATCGAGATTGCCGAGCAGCTTGAAGGTGTAGGTGCCGGTGCCGTCGTCATCCAGCGAGACCTCGAACACGCGCTGCCCGTAGGCCAGGCTGCTGCCGGTGTAGCCGACCAGCACGCCATGCTCGAAGGCGTATTTCACGGTCTGGCCGTCGGAGGTCAGGCCGTTGAGCGCGGCATCGCTGCCGTTGGTCACATGGACATCGGCCGCCGCATTCGACGCATTGGTGAAGCGGACCGAACGGTCGGCCGCGCCGCGGTCGTTGTTGTCGGCCCCCCAATTGATGTTGAGCGCGCCAGTGACCTGCGGATCGCTATGGCCGCCATGTCCGCCATATCCGTCATCATCACGGCCGCCGAAGTCGCAATCGCCGCCGCCGTTGAGATCGGCCTCGCTGATGCTCTTGGCCGTCCCGGCCTGGGCGACCGGGCTGTCATCGTTGACGTTGACCTTGAACGAGCCGCCGACCTGGTCGCCGTCGGAATCGGTCGCGACGTATTTCAGGGTCAGCGCGATGTTGTCTTCGCTGTTCGGAACGGGGTGATCGAGATTGTCCAGCAGCGTGAAGGTGTAGGAACCGGAATCCAGGTCGGACAGCTTGACCGTGAACACCGCGGCATTGGCCTTGCTGTTGGTCGAGTTGCCGTTGCCGTCGATGTAGTGCTGGCCGTCGAAGCGATAGGCCGTGATCAGGGTGCCGCCCTCGCTGACGGCGTAGGTCAGGGCCACGCCGTTCGAGGTCAGATGCTGACTTGCAAGCGTGCTGGTGGCGTCGGACGCGAAGGTGACCGCGCGGTCGCCAGTGACCGGCGAGGCGCCGGTGATGCCGACGTTGCCGAGAGTGTTGGCGCTATCGGCGCCCCAGGAAATGCCAAGATTGCCGGTCGCGACCGTGTTCTGACCGGGGACGTCATTCGGGCCGCCGGCAATGCCGGTCGGCAGGCCGTCCTCGTCGACCACGCCGGTCGCGATCTCGCGGTTCAGCACCGGCGCGTCGTCATTGACCTTCACCGTGAAGGTGCTGGCGAGCGCGTCTCCGTCGGAATCGGTGGCGACGAAGCCGAGCGTGAGCGTGACGTCGTCCTCGGTGTTGCGGACGGGATGATCGATGTTGTCGATCAACGTGAAGGTGTAGGCGCCCTGCCCCTGGTCGGACAACGACACCGTGAACACCGCGGCGCCGGACGGATCGTCCGTCAGCTTGCCGTTTGCATCGACATAGGTCTCGTGCGCGGCATCATAACGATAGGCCGACAGCAGCGTTCCGTTCTCGGACACGACGTAGGTCAGCCCGATCCCGTTCGAGGTCAGATGCTTGGCCTCGAGCGTGGTGACCACGTCCGAAGCGAACGTCACGGCGCGGTCGCCATTGACCGGCGCACCGTTGATGCCGCCCTCGACGTGGCTGTTGGCGCTGTCGGCGCCCCAACGGATGCCGAGGAAATCGGTCACCGTCAGATTGACGCCATCGGCATCCTTGCCGTCCGCATAGGAATTGCCGGGATTGCCGAGCCCGTCCTCGTCGACCACCGAATAGGCGACGCGCTCGCCGAAGGTCGGGGCGTCGTCATTGACGTCGACAGAGAAGCTGCCGGAGATGGCATCGCCGTCGGAGTCCGTGGCGACAAAGCCGATATCGAGCGTGATGCTGTCCTCGGTGCCATGCACCGGGTGATCGAGATTGCCGGTCAGCTCGAAGGTGTAGGAGCCGGCGTCCTGATCGGACAGCGACACGGTGAACACCGCGGCGCCCGCCTGCTCGGTCGGCTTGCCGTCGGCGCCGATGAAGGATTCGTTGGCAGCGTCGTAGCGATAAGCCGTCAGCACGGTGCCATCGGACGACACCTCGTAATGCAGCGCGAAGCCGTCCGACGTCAGATGCTGGGCCTCGAGCGAGGACACCACGTTCGCAGCAAAGGTGACCGCGCGGTCGCCATTGACCGGCGAGCCATTGATGCCGCCATCGACATGGCTGTTGGCGCTATCGGCGCCCCAGAGGATGCCGAGCGTGCCGGTCGCGGTCAGCTCGGCGCCGGCGACGTCGCCACGATCGTCATAGCTGTTGCCGGCATTGCCGAGGCCGTCCTCGTCGACCACCCCGTGGCTCGGCTTGCCGTCGAGCACAGGCGCGTCGTCGTTGACCTCGACGACGAAGCTGCCGTTGATCGCATCGCCATCGGAATCGGTGGCGGTGTAGCTGAAGTACAGCGCCTGATTGTCCTCGCTGCCGTGAACCGGATGATCGAGGTTGCCGATCAGCGTGAACGTGTAGGAGCCGGCATTCTGGTCCGACAGCGACACGGTGAACACCGCGGCGCTGGCCGGATCCTCGGTCGTCTGGCCATTGGCGTCGATGAAGTGCTCGCCGTCGAATCGGTACGCGGTCAGCAGCGTGCCGTTCTCGCTCACCGTATAGTTCAGCGAAACGCCGTTCGACGTCAGCCCGAGCTCGGCGAGCGAGGGGATCGCATTGGTATCGAAGGTGACGGCGCGGTCGCCATTGACAGGCGAGCCGTCGATGCCGCCATCGACATGGCTGTTGGCGCTGTCGGCGCCCCAGAGGATGCCGAGCGTCTTCGTCACCGTCAGATCGGCGCCGGCGGCGTCGTGGCCCTCCGCATAGCTGTCGCCGACATTGCCAAGGCCGTCCTCGTCGACCTGGCCGGAGCTCTGCTCCGCGCCGATGACGGGCGCATCGTCGTTGACCTTGACGGTGAAGGTGTCGGTGATCGCGTCGCCGTCGGAATCGGTCGCAACGAAGCCGAGATTGAGCGTGATGTTGTCTTCGGCGCCATGCACCGGGTGATCGAGATTGGCCGACAACGTGAAGGTGTAGGAGCCGTAGCCCTCGTCGGACAGCGACACCGTGAACACCAGCGTGCCGGAGCCCCCTTCGCTGCCCTCGCCAACCGCGTCGGCGCGATAGGCTGTCAGCGTGGTGCCGTCGGCCGACAATTCGTAGCGCAGCGCGAAGCCGTCGGAGGTCAGATGCTGATCCTCGAGCGTCGCAATGACGTTGGATGCGAAGGTCACGGCGCGGTCGCCGTTGACCGGCGCGCCGGTGATGCCGCCATCGACGTGGCTATTGGCGCTGTCGGCGCCCCAGCGGATGCCGAGCGTATCGGTCACCGTGAGGTCTTCGCCATAGGCGTCGCTGCCGCCCTTGTAGCTATCGCCAGCGTTGCCGAGGCCGTCCTCGTCAACCACCGAATAGCTCGGCTTCTCGCCGAAGACAGGCGCGTCGTCATTCACCTTCACGGTGAAGGTGTCGGTGATCTGGTCGCCATCCGAATCGGTCGCGACGAAGCCAAGATTGAGAGTGATGTCGTCCTCGGCGCCATGCACCGGGTGGTCGAGATTGCCCGACAGCGTGAAGGTGTAGGAGCCGCGGTCCACGTCGGACAGCGACACGGTGAACACCACCGCGCCCGAAAGCCCTTCGCTGCCCTCGACGTTCAGCGGCTTGCCGTCGGCGCCGACATAGGTTTCGTGCTCGGCGTCGTAGCGATAGGCCGTCAGCACGGTGCCGTTGGACGACAGCTCGTAGCGCAGCGCGAAGCCGTCGGAGGTGAGATTCTGCGCCTCGAGCGTCGACACCACGTTGGCCGAGAAGGTGACGGCGCGGTCGCCATTGATCGGCGCGCCGTTGATGCCGCCATTGACGTTGATGTTAGCGTCGTCGGAGCCCCAGCGGATGCCGAGCGTCTCGGTGACCGTGAGGTCCTCGCCATCGGCGTCGCTGCCGGCCTTCATGACGACAGGCTTGACGCTCCCTCCCTCGGAAGCGCCCTCGTCGCCGCCCGGATGGTAGCTGTCGCCGGCATTGCCGAGGCCGTCCTCATCGACCACCGAATAGCTCGGCCGCTCGCCGAAGCTCGGACCGTCGTCGCCGATATTGACCGTGAAGGCGGTGTTGACCGGATCGCCGTCGGCGTCGGTCGCCACCACGTTGAAGGTCAGCGGCTGCGACGCGCCATGGACGCCATTGTGGTCGATATTGTCGGACAGCGTGAAAGTGTAGCTGCCGGATCCCGTGTCGGACAGCGTAACCGTAAAGATGGTGCGCACGCCGTCGCCGCTGCCGGCCGTGGCGATGATCTCGGTGCCGCTGGCCGAGAGGCTGTACGAGATGGTCTCGCCATTGGAGGTCAGACCGAGCGCCTGCAGCGTCGCGATCTCGGACGACGCGAACACCAGCGAGCGGTCGCCGTCGACCACGGTGCCGTTCGAGCCGCCATTGATCTTGCTGTTGCCGTTGTCGGCGCCCCAGGAGATGCCGAGATCCACCGTCTCGGTGGTCTGCACGAAGCCGCCCTCGCCATTGGTCTGCTCGGCAAGGCTGGTCGTCTCGACGGTCGCCGCCACAGGCGAATCGTCGTTGACGCCGATTGTGATCGTCACCGGCGCAGTGTCGCCGCTGCCATCGATCGCGATGACGTTGACGGTGAGGTTCAGCGTGTCCTCGGTCCCGGACACGGGATGGTCGAGCGGACGCAGCAGAGTGACGGTGTAGGTCCCCTCGATCGTCGAATTCGCATCGAGCGTGATGGTGAAGACCTGATTGGCGGAGATCGACGGATCGGTGCCGATGTATCCGATCAGCTCGGGCTGGCCGTTGATCGTGGTGATCGCGAAATGCACCTCCTCGCCGCCCGAGGTCAGCCCGGCGAGACCGGGCTGCGAAGCCGCAAACGCGAAGGCGCGGCCGATCACGTCGGTGCCGAAATCGACGTTCAGCGAACCGGTGAAGCTCGTCACCACACCGCCGACGTCACCGGGGCCGCCGGGCCGTCCCTCTGACAGGCCGTCCTCATTGAGAAGCGCGGGCTGGACGCCGCCGGGGATCGGCGTGGAGTTCGGCGTGGTCGGAGTCTGGCCGAAATTGCCCGAGATCGATTCGCCCGTCAGCAGCGCCAGCGGCGTGCCGCCGTTCAGCGGATCGATGGTGAAGCCGCCGAAATTTGCGCCCGCAGGCACGCCTGGCGCGCCCGGCGTTCCGGCCGCCGGAAGCACCGACTGATCAGTCGTGACAGGAAACAGCTCGGCGAACTGATCGCCATTGATGATGCGGTCGGGACCGACTTCGAAGCTGACGTCCTTGAGCGGAGCACCATTGTTGTCGAACACCGGGTCGATCGACACCGTCGACTGATTGTCGAACAGGATGATCAGCCGATTGCCGATCTTGACGAAGGTCAGCTTCTCGCTGGCGATGCCGCTGAAGTCGATCTGGTTCTGACCATCGAGATGAACCGTGACAGCCTGGCTGCCCTGCGGCTTCTCGATCTTCACATGCTTGGCTGAGACGCTGGATGGCTGCGAGGACGTGCCGGTCAACTGGGCCAGCAGGACAGGAGCATTCATGCGCCACAATCTCCAAATGCGGGGCGCCTTTGGTGGCGCTCCCATTTTCTGCGATTAAACTATTATTAAAGTTTAATTCGGGTCAATATTACCGAGGTCTCTTAACCCGACTTTAGGGACTTTGGGTAAATGCAGTCAAGTGCAGCCGCGTTTACCAAGGTAAACCGGTTAGCGAGTATGCTTTACGACTGCGGGGGATGCGGCGCGGGCATCAAGAATAGATCGCCGCTAGTCTGTATAGACGCGGCGAACCCGACCAGTATTCGCAAGATCTATACTTGAGCGCGGCAATACGCGCATCGCGCGAATGTGGCGGCAACGCCTCAAAATCGACCAAATGGAACTCGCCCGCCGCAAATTATTTGCGGCAGGCGCAGGTTATTCTTCTGAAATGCTGAAAATGCGCGCGGAGTCAGATACGGCTGACGACGCAGGGGATCGGCTGGTACTTGTGCAGGTACAACAAAGCCTGGTCATTGATGCCGTCGAGCCACACACCGCGGCCGGCATAACGGTAACCATCGCCCATCGGGATCAAGCGGACCGGAATCGCGTGACGCGGACTGAGGCGCAGCTCGCCTGTGACGATTTGTCCCGGCGCGAGCACGGGACGAGAGCGCAGCACGTAGGAGCCGCCATTGTCGCAGGAGATCGCGAAGGCCGCACCAGGCAGCATGAGATCATGCGCCTTTGCGCTACCGACGAATCCACCGAGTGCCGACAGGGTCACTGCCCCGGAAATCATGAGTTGCTTGATCTTCACTGCTATCCCTCTGCTCGCCAGCTTCCCCGCGCGCATTAAGACCGCAAATCGCCTCTTCCACAAGCCGCCATGTCCGCGCAGTTTAAAGCAAGAGCGGCGGACCCTGCCCCCAACTACCACCACTCTCCGCCTCGGCAGCCGGCGCAAGATCGCTCTCGCTCTCGTGGTGCAGCCGCTCGGCATAGGGCGCAGCAAATAGGCTGACGCCGCGATGATCGATCGCAAACAGCGGCATGAAGGACTGCAGATCGCGGCCTTCCATCAAGGCGGCACGGCGATTGTCGAGCACCAGCCATTTGCCGTCGATCCGCACAGCGAGAACCGCGTGGTCCTGGCGCACGGCGAGGTCGCGGACCAGGAGCAGCTTGAGATCGGCTTCCGCCGTTCCGGCTGCGAGCAGCACGGCGTATTTGGCGATGGCGTAGTCCTCGCAGTCGCCGAGGCCGGTGCGCAGGGTCTGCAACGGTGAGCTCCAGACGTCGGGCAAGCCGTGCTGTTGATCGTCGCTGACATAACGCACGGCTTGATTGACGCCGCGATTGACGATCTCCGCGCGGACGCGCGCGTCGGTGGCCGCAGCAGCCAGCCGCTTCAGCGCCACGAAGCTGCGCTCCGACGGCGAGCAGCGCGCGTCATCGGCGTTGCACCGCTCGACCGGGAGCCGCTCGCTGGTCATCGCGCCCTGAACACCACGCCATTTGATCCACAACAGGCCTTCGGGCGCGCGGAAGGTCATCAAGCCGAAGGGTTCGTCGCTCGGCGCTGCCAGAGCGGGTCCTTGCGGCGCGTCGCTGCTGATCCCAGCGCGCGTTGCCACGTCGGTCGACGCCACTTCAACCGGTCCAGAGGCCGCGCGGCGCAGGCCGTCATGCTTGGCGAGCACGGAATTGATGGTGAAGAAGCGGACGGGCGGCGGCACGGACAGAGCTGGCTCGGCCATCCCCCGCTGGTCTCTGCGAGCCGACGTCTCGGCGGACGCGACACCGGCACAGCCGGCCGCTACCGAGAAGGCAAGCGCAAGCCCTAGCGCGCGCGGGAATCCCCGCGGCCGATCGATCCGCAACATCACTGACGCCCCGTATGCTCCGGGGCATCGGCCGACATCTCGTGTCGGTCCCTGTCCCGGTCGTTATGGGGATCAGGGATAGAGCCGGCGCTGCTTCGGGCCGGTTAAACGGGGCTGATCGGGGCGGCCATGTTTGCCGATGCGACTAACAGCGCCGCACCAGACCGTATCAAATTGTAGGTATTTTCGGGACGCCGTTGCCCCACGGGAGCGCAGCGACATGCAAAAGAACCGCCGCAGCCGGTAAGTCCTCAGATACCGCTTGCCGACCGCCCTGGCGGCCATCGGCCGCCACAGCCGGCTTGCGCGACACGCTCAGCGCTCGCGCAGCGCCTCATCGCGCAGCATGCGGGCCGGCTTGACCAGATAGTCCAGCACCGACTTCTTGCCGGTCAGGATCTCCACAGTCGCGACCATGCCCGGAATGATCGGAAGCGGCTGCTCCGCGGTGCCGAGATGGTTCTTCTCCGTGCGCACCATCACGCGATAGAAGGTCTCGCCGCGCTCGTTCTTGTCGCCCTTCTCGTCGGTGATGGTGTCGGCGCTGATGCGCTCGACGCGACCGTGCAGCGAGCCATACACCGAGGAATCATAGGCGCTGAGCTTGACCACCGCCTCATGGTTGGGACGGATGAAGGCGATGTCCTGCGGCCGGATGCGGCCCTCCACCAGCAGCGTGTCGTCGAGCGGCGTGATCTCCATCAGGCTGGCGCCGGGCGCGACGACCGCACCGATGGTGGTGACGTTGACGCGATTGACGATGCCACGCACCGGCGAGCGCAGCTCGGTCCGCCGCACGCGGTCCTGGGCCGACTTGATGTTCTCGTCGAGCACGGCGAGATCGCCGCGGGACTTGGCGAGGTCGTCCTCGGCCTGGGCGCGGAAGGCGGTGACGATGTTCAGCCGGCGGGCCCGCGCTTCCTGCACGGCGGCTTCCGTCTTGACGATGCTGGCTTGGACGACCGCGAGCTGGCCGCGCATGTCGGTGGCCTGGCGGTCGGCGCGCAGCATCTCGATCTCCGGCACCACCTTCTGCTCATAGAGCTTGCGGGTCAGGCCGAGCTCGCGATTGAGCAGCGCGAGCGTCTCCGAGAAGCGCTTCTCGGTCGCCCGGAGCTCGTCGATCTCCTTGCTCTTCTGCTGCTCCTGCTGCTGCACGACGTCGATGTCCTGCGCCAGCTTGCGGGCATGGGCGTCGAACACGGCGCGCTCGCTCTGCACCGCGCGCGGAGCGTCGGCGACGAGGTCGTCGGGAAACACGACCGGGCTGCGGCCCTCGGTCTCCGCCGCGAGCCGGATGACGCGCGCCGCCATCGCGCCGCGGCGCTCGCGAATCTCGCCGAACTGCGAGGCGAAATTGGTGTCCTCGATCCGCGCCAGCGGCTGGTCCTTCTCGACGATCGCGCCCTCCTGCACCAGCAGGTCGGCGATGATGCCGCCTTCCAGCGACTGCACCACCTGGGTCTGGCGCGACGGCACGACCTTGCCGTTGCCGCGCTTGACCTCGTCGAGCACGGCGAAATGCGCCCAGATCAAAAAGGTGAAGAACAGGCCGAGCGAGGCGAACAGCAGCATCCGCGCCGTCTTCGGCGTGCGCAGCTCGATCGCCGCGCGGATGTCGTTGGAGAAGGCGAAATCACTGTGCGACATGTTACTTCGCGCCCTGCACCGGCTTCACCGCTGCCGTCGCGTTCTGCGCCGCCGCAGGCGGCTGCGGACGCAGCATGGTGAGGATCTGCGCGGTCGGCCCATCGGCGACGATCTTGCCGGAATCGAACACGAGGATGCGGTCGACCAGCGACAGCAGCGACGGCCGATGCGTCGAGACGATGATCGACATCTCGCCGGCCTTGTCGCCCTTGGCCAAAACTCTCAGCCGCTCGAGGAATTCGCCCTCGCTGCGGACGTCGAAATGCGCAGTCGGCTCGTCGAGGAACAGCACGCGCGGCTTGCGGATGAGAACGCGGGCGAGCCCGATGGCCTGCTTCTGCCCGCCCGAGAGGCTGCGACCGCCCTCGGCGATCATCATCTCATAGCCCTGCGGATGGCCGGCGATGAAGCTCTCGACGCCGGCGAGCCGCGCCGCCTCCAGCACCTCCTCATCGGTCGCCGCGGGACGGCCGAGCGTGATGTTGTCGCGCAGCTTGCCGTAGAACAGGTCAGTGTCCTGTAAGACGAAACCGATGCCGGCGCGCAGATCCGCCGGGTCGTATTGCTGGATGTCGATGCCGTCGATCAGGATCGAGCCTTCGGTCGGCGGATAGAATGCGGTGGCGAGACGGCCAACCGTGGTCTTGCCGGAGCCGACGCGACCGATGATGCCGATCTTCTCGCCGGGCTTGATGTCGAAGGAGACGTTGTCGAGCGCCTTGGCCTGGCTTCCCGGATAGGAGAAGCTGACATTCTTGAACTGGATGCGGCCCTGCTTGATCTCGCGCGCGACGTAGATCTTTTCCGGCGGGCGCTCGCGGTCCAGCGACATCAGCCGGTCGATCGAGCGCAGCGCCGACGTGGTCTGGGTGAAGCGCGTCATCAGGCCGGCGATGCCGGCGATCGGGCCGAGCACGCGGCCGGACAGCATGTTGGCCGCGACCAGCGCACCGACCGAGAGCTTGCCGTCGAGGATCAGGAACACACCGACCACCACGAGCAGCAGGCTGCAGAGCTGACTGGCGACGGACGCCGCCGTCATCGCCATCGAGGCCCAGAACTGCACGTCCTCGCTGGAGCGCGCCTGCGCCGCCACCGAGCGCTCCCAGACGGTCTGCACCCGGCTCTCGCCGGCCACCGCGCGGACGGTCTCCATGCCGTTCAGCGATTCCACCAGGATGCCGTGCCGCGCCGCCGACTGCGCCTGCATCTTGCGCATCGCCTTGTCGAGCGGCCGCTGGATCAGAAGGCCGACCGCGATCATCACCGGCAGCATCAAGAACGGAATCCAGGCGATCGGGCCTGCGATGACGAACAGCACGATGATGAATACGACCGCGAACAGCATGTCGGTCGCCGACACCACGGTGCCGGAGGTGAAGAATTCGCGGACCGAGTCGAAGTCGCGCATCTGGTTGGCGAGGATGCCGACCGACGGCGGCCGCTTGTCCATCTTTAGCGCCATCACGTGCTCGAAGATGTTGGCGGCCAGCACCACGTCGATCTTCTTGCCGGTCATGTCGATGATGCGGCTGCGCACCACCTTGAGCAGGAAGTCGAAGCCGATGGCGAGCGCCAGCCCGATGCCGAGCGCCACCAGCGACGGGATGGCGCCGTTCGGGATCACGCGATCGTAGACGCTCATCGTGAACAGCGGCGCGGCCAGCGCCAGGATGTTGACGATGAAGGCCGCGATCGCGACGTGTCCGTAATTCGCGCCGAAGCGGCTGACGATGGACCAGAACCAATGCGTCTTCGGCACCTCGCCGGCGGCATCGACGCGCGCATCGGCGACCGCCGCAGGCCGCACGAGATAGGCAAAGCCGACATAGCGGGCCGCAACCGCCTCGAAGCGCTCGATGGCAGGGGCTTCATTGTGCGAGGGGTCGACGATGGTGACGCGGCCGGCCGCCTCATCGATGGTCAGCAGGATACGGGTGGTGCCGTCGTGGAACATCAGCACGCACGGCAGCACCAAAGCGGGAATTTCGCTGAGCGGCCGTTCGACGAGCTGCGCCTCGAGTCCGGCGCGCCGCGCAGCACGATCGTACAGGCCGACGGTGAGCACGCCGGTGTCGAGCGGCAAACCCGACAGCAGCGCGCTGCGGCTCAGCGCACGGCCGTGATGGGCCGCGAGATAGAGCAGACTGTCACTGAGAGGATCAGAAGCCGGTGCGGATACGCTGGGCAGCGGCAGCACGGGCGCCTCTTCCAGCTCAAATCTGGTCGGACGAATATTCAACGACGCCTCAAAAATCCAGCGGGCCAGCCAGGCAACGCGCGCCTGCGCCCAGCGCATTGTGCTAATGATTGTCGTTTAGCCCAATTCTGTGGCTACGCCCCAGGTTTTTCGGGGTTTTCGCCGGTAATGGGGTGAGTATGTCGCAGCACAGTAAATACGAAAGCGAGAAAGGCTGGCGCGGTCTGCACCAGCCTTTCGAGTTGATCTAACTACTTCGGTAGCGGGCCGCCGTAGCCGCCGTATTTGCCCGACGTCACGAACAGCGGCGAGTCCGCAGGATCGCTCGACGCCCAGCGATCGCCGAAGGTGATCGGCGTAGGCTGTTTCGCCGAACCGTCCTGGCCGTACATCGGCACCGGACCTGCAGCGTTCAGCGGCTCCGGTCCCGGCGACGGCGCGCTCAGTCGCACCGGCGGCAGGCGATAGCCGATGAAGCCACCGGATGCGTCGAGCGGTTCGGTCTCCGGCGGATGGCCGGTCTTCAGATAGGCCAGCATCTGCCCCATCGCGGCGAGCAGCTGATAGTCCGCGAACACGACGACTCCGCGCGCCGACACCAGCGACACGTTGGCGTTGAAATACTGGTTCTGCGAGTTCAGGAGGTCGATCAGCGTACGCTGGCCGAGCTCGTATTCCTTGTTGTAGGCGACGAAGGTGCGGCGGGCAGCCTCGACGTCACGAACCAGGGCCCCGACACGATCAGCGGTGATGATCCGCGCTGCCCAAGCCTTGTCGATCGACTCCAGCGCATCGCGCTGCAGACGGGCGTGCTTCTGCTGCTCCTGGATCATGCGCTGGGCAGCTTCCTCACGGCGCCACGAATTCTGGCCGCCGTTAAAGATGTCCCAGGACGCCACGACCTTGCCGCTCACCTCGTCATAGCGGTTGTTGTAGGTGACCGACTCCTTGCCGGTGGTCGCACGACCTTCGAGCGAGACCGTCGGCAGGAAGGTGCCGGTGGTGGCATCGAAGCCACGCTTGGCGGCCGTCACGTCCGCCGCGGCAGCGCGCAGCGTCGGATTGAACTTGTAGGCGATGTCGAGCGATTCAGCCTTGTCCCGCGGGAGGTCCGGCAGACGGCCGGGGAAACGCAGATTGTACGGCTCGACACCGACGACCTTGCGATACTTCGCCCGCGCCACTTCCAGGCTGAGACGGAATTCCTCGAGCACAGCCTGGGCTGCGGCGACGCGCTCTTCGGCCTGCTGGGTATCGCCCTCGCCTGCCCGGCCGCCCTGGAAGCGCGCCAGCACGTTCTTGCGCAGCTCGAGATGAACCTTGAGATTCTTTTCGGCCAGGCCGACCAGCGTGGTGTAGCGCACCACGTCCACATAAGCCTCGGCGGCATCGAGCCCGATCAGCTCGGTGCGCTCGAGCACGCGGAACGCAGCCGCGTCCACGCGCGCAGCCTGTCGCCACACTTCGTTGATGGAGGAAAACCCATCGAAGAGCAGCTGGCGCACGACCACGCTGGCCTCGCGGCCGCGCAGGTAGCGACCGTTGTTGTTCGGCGCGGGCGTGACATATTGCTTGAGCATTTCAGGCCCGGCGCTCGCATCGAGCCGGACCTGGGGGAGCAGGGTTCCCTGCTGTTGGCGAAGCTCCGATTCCGTGGCGCGACGGTTTGCTGCCGCCTCGCCAACGCCCGGGTTTGTCTTCACCGCCTGATTGATGGCGTCCTGAATCGTGAAGGGTTCTGCCCCAAATGCCGGGCTAAAGCCCATCCCCACGACACATATGAAACCGAGTGAATGTATGATCTTCAACATACGAGATCGGTAACAAAGCCGCGATCAACCCGCAAGGAACCGCGCCACACTTCCGACGAAAAAGCGACGGGATGTTGCAGATTGGCGACTCTACGTCAGAATGAGGGCTTTGCGCAAAGAGGTGATTGAGGCTGATCTAGCCTCGTGGGCTTTTTTGAAGGCGGTCGGCCTCTGTCGTTTGGCCGAGACCGGCTGCTATGGCGGCATTCTGCGTGCCCATCCCCATGATTTTTCATCTGCAGGCATACCTCTCCCGTGGTGAGGATAGGATACCCGCGACGCGACGCAGGTTGTAGGCACAGCATGCAAGAACAACATGCACCTTGTTGCGCGTGTAATCGAAGAAGCGCATGCGCCGCAGACCATATTGTTCCTTGAGAACCGCATAGGGTCTTTCAACCTCTGCGCGCACCTTTGCGATCAATTTATTGCGCTGCTTTTGCCGGGCTGTAAGTGCGTGATGCTTGTTCGCCCGGTGCATCAAACGGTCCTTGATGCCAGCCTTCTTCAGGCGCGCATGCCGGCGATGGGTGTAGTAAGCCTGATCGCCATAAACCGCTTTCTCGTCACCGCAGAAGAGCCGATCCGCGGGCTTGGTGTCCGTGACCGAGGCATCCGTCATATGAATGCGGCGAATGATCGTGTGACCCGCATCCACGCCGGTGTGGATCTTATAGCCGAACACGCTCTTTTTGCCTTTCTTTCCCCACTTCGCATCGGGGTCGACAGAGGGCTTTGGCGGGGTCTCCTCTCGCTCTTTGGACGCCTTTCGAGGCGGTCTCGCACGAGCCGGAATCAATGAGGCATCCACGAGGGTGCCCTGCTTCAAGATCAGATGCTTGGCTTCGAACTGACGGTTGATCTCCTCGAATATCTTCTCAATTAGTCCATCCTTGGCAAGTTCCTGCCTGAACCTCCACAGCGTGGTGTGATCCGGCGTGCGGTCGTGCAGGCTGAGGCCGACAAAGCGACGGAACGACAGACGGTCCGCAATGGCAGCTTCCAGCGCCGGATCGGACAAATTGTGCCAGATTCCGGCGAGCAAACACCGCAGCAGGACCTCCGCCGGATAGCTGCTGTTACCAGCGCCGTCGCCACCTCGCTTGCCGAGCAGCGACCGCAACGGCGCCCAGTCCACCACAGCGCCGACTTCGTCCAGGATGCTGCTTCGCGACTTACGAACCAAGCTGTCCGCCAGGCTCATCTGTCCGACATTGCGCTCGACCATGATTTTCGCCCCGACTCACGATAAAATCATCGAATCACGAAGCTGCAATTGCGCAAAGCCCTCAGAATGGGGGAAATGGCTAACGTGGATCAATGGTGGGGGAGGCAGGACTCGAACCTGCGAAGCCATGAGGCGGCTGATTTACAGTCAGCTCCCTTTGCCACTCGGGACACTCCCCCGTATCGATGGCAGTTGAAGGCCGGCCGCGGAAAACAGCGGTTGAGTGACCATCAGCGCCATGAAGACGGTAAGGCCGCGGGGGCCCGGATGAAGGGGCGCGCGCGACCGGGGCCCTTATGATCGAACCGGCCCCTCAAAGTCAACCAAGGGACGACGAATTTTCCCAAGCCGGTTTTTTCCAAGTCGCCGGTGCCAAATTGCCAGAATCCGCCGGCCGTGACAGAAGCTCACGCCATGAGCGAACGCGACCGCAAGCCCCCGTTTCGCCGCCAAGGCGGCAAATCTCCCGGCAAATTCTCCGCCAAGCCCCGCGGCTTCGAGCGGCCGCACGGCCGGTGGGAGCGCGAGGCCGGCTCGGACGGCCCCGTCATTCTCTATGGCTGGCACACCGTGAGCCTGGCGCTGGCCAATCCGAACCGGACCATCCGCAAGCTCTATCTGACGGAGAACGCCGCGCGCCGGCTCGCCGATGAAGGCATCGAGACCCGGGTCGCGCCCGAGATCGTGCGTCCCAGCCAGATCGACCAGCGGCTCGGCCCCGACGCGGTGCACCAGGGCCTGCTCGCCGAGGCCGATCCCCTGCCCTCGCCCGATATCGACACGCTGGCGCCCGAGGGCCTGATCCTGGTGCTCGACCAGATCACCGATCCTCATAACGTCGGCGCCATTCTGCGCTCGGCGGCCGCCTTCGACGTCAAGGCCATCGTGACCACCGCGCGGCATAGCCCGGAGGCAACCGGCGTGCTGGCCAAATCCGCCTCGGGCGCGCTCGAGCTGGTGCCGATCATCACGGTGCAGAACCTCGCCCGCGCCCTCACCCGGCTCAATGAGCGGGGCTTTCAGACCGTCGGGCTCGACAGCGCCGGCGATGCCGACATCGCCGCGGTGCCGCTGCGCCAGCCGCTGGCATTGGTGCTCGGTGCTGAGGGCAAGGGCCTGCGCCAGCTCACGCGCGAGACCTGCAGCGTGGTCGCGCGGCTCGACATGCCCGGCGCGATCAAGAGCCTCAACGTCTCAAATGCCGCGGTGCTCGCGCTCTATGTCGGCGCAAGCCGGCTCGGACTGATGGCCAAATAGCGAAACGCCCGCGCGCAGGCTGCGCACGGGCGTTTGCGACAAGTATTGACCTGGAAGATCAGTAGTAGCGGCGCAGCACGCGACGGCCGTGATAGTAAGACGAGGCGCCCCAGCGATAGCCGGCATGCGGCTGGGCGTACACCACTTCGGGCGCGACGCGGGTCGCCTCATAGGCGTGGTGGCGGTGATGATAGCGATACACCGGCAGCGCGCGCTCCTCATAGGCCGGATACGGCGCGAACGCGCCAGGACCGCTATAGGTCGGGCCCTGGTTCACATAATAATACTGACGGGTCGGCTCCGGCAGGCGCTCATAGGTGGCGCCGCAGCTGCCGCAGCCGGCCGCTCCATACGCACCATAGGTGTAGCCGGGCTGATAGGTATAGGTCGGCTGATAGGTGACCGTCGGCTGGTACGTCACGGTCGGCTGGTAGGTGACGGTCGGCGCGCACGGGCTCGCATAGCCGCACGGCGCGCAGGACGAATAGCCGCAGGCCATGGCGGGCGCGCTTCCCGCAAGGGCGAGGCCGGCGATGGCAACAAGTCCTGAAATCGTATGACGCATGACTCTCTCCTGATGATCTGATTTTTGTTTGATCTCGTTGTCGATGGTTCGATTTTAGCGACGATAGTCTCGGGGCAGATTGTCGTAGCCGCGCGGGTCGCCTTCCGGCGCGACGATCACCGCGGGTGGATACATCGGCACTGGCGGCTCGGCCGGCTGCATCTGCGACTGCGCGCCCCAGGAGCGGGAATAGCTTTCGGCCGGCTTCGGCAGCTTGCGGTTCGCCGGCGGCTCGATCTCCATTCGACCGTAGCCCGGCTTCGAGCCGAGCGTCGGATAATAGTGACCGACATAAGGTTCGGGGTCGACCGGCCGTCCGCCATAGATTTGCGGCTGCATGTAGTTGCCCCTGCCCAGCCCATACTGACCTTCGACCACGGCATAGGACGCATCGATGCCGTTGATCACGACCGGCACGCCCGGCCGTTGCGGAATCACGATCTCGAACCCCTCGCTCGCAAGCGAGGCGGACGCCGTCCCGATCAAGATCGCAAGAGCCGTTGCAATACGCATGAATTCACGCCCCGGTTGCCATGCTACAAATACCGCAACGCGCCTCGTCATGGGTTAAGCGCGCGCATCAATCTGCCGGTAAGGCTAACGCGCGGGCGATTCGTTCGGGTTAAGGCGCCGGACGGGTTCACTGGGCAAGGTTAATGCCCGCTCATCAGCTGAGCGCGCCACGTCCCGCGAATATCTCTCCGAGCGCATCGCAGTTGCCGTGCAAAAACATCGTGAGCACTGCGGAACGGCAAAGCCCGCTTGTACTTAGCAGTCGGGGCGCAACGACGGAGTCATTCCATGATCAGATCTGCAATTCTCGGGGCTGCCGTGCTCGCGACGGCGCTGGCCGCACCGGCCATGGCGCGCGACATGCACCACCGCCACCACATGGCCCGCCAGGACGCCGCGATGATGCAGCAGCAGCGCGCCGACGGCGGCTGGAACAATGGCTGGAATAATAATGGTTGGAATAACGATTGGAATCGCCGCGGCACCGGCTTCTGGCCGGCCGACATCGCTGCCGGCGCGGTCGGCGCCGCCGCCGGGGTGGCTGGAGCTGCCATCGGCACGGCCGGCGCCATCGCCACAGCCCCATTCCGCACGGCCGACGCCTACGCCTATGATCCCGGCCCGTACCGCTTCGGCCAGCCGACCTATGATCGCGGCCAGAACGGTTACTACGGAAATTGGGACAGCTACGCCACGCGCAACGGCCTGGTCTGCCGTCCGGGCACGATGTTCAAGGGCGGCGACGGGCTGATGCACATCTGCCAGTAAGCCTCGCTTGCTTGATCGTCCGGGGGTGGCCAAACGGCCGCCCCCTTTACTTTTTGGAGGCAGTCGCCAGCATCCTCGCTCGCCCAGCCTCCGATTGTCCCGCTCCCTGCGGCCGCGGCGGGTGTAGCCTCGCCGCGCCAACTCTGCTAGGAACGGCCCGCACCGGGTATCTGACATCAGCGGGTTACGATCATTTCTGCATCGTCCGCGTCAGCATGCATTCGCCGGCTTAGCTCAGCGGTAGAGCAGCGGTTTTGTAAACCGAAGGTCGGGGGTTCAATCCCCTCAGCCGGCACCAGTGACAACCACGACTCGCTCCGCACCGGCTGGCGTTCTGCCGGATGACTCGGTCTCTCACGCCTGCTGTCGAGCCACGCTCACTCCTAGGAACCATCTGCACGGAATCGCATTGAGGCTACCGGCTTCGGCGGGCGGGGACGAAACGGGTTCAAACTGTGGCAACAATATTGCCACATCTCAACCAGGACTCGCGCTTATCCCCAGAAGTCACTGGTCCATCAACTTGATTTAGCGACAGCCATTTGTTGCAATTGCGGCCTTCTGGGGGACATCGTCATGACGTGGAAGGAAGAGCGTGATGCGCTGATCGCGCAGACCATGGCCTTCGTGCAATCGGTCACCGGCAAGCCGGCCGACTTCTCCAAGTTCGAAGTCCCCGCCATTCCGGTCGCGCCGCCCGTCGCCTCCCAGCAGGCACCGACCTCCCGCGCGGCGTCGATTGCGGCCCAACCGACGGCTGCAAAGCCTGGGGATCAAGAGTTCCCGGTCGGGGATTTGAACGGTGTGGCGGATCCAGCGCCGGCAGAGAGCTATGAGTTGGCCAAGGTGCGGGGACAGGAGTCCCCTGCTCTGCAGTCGCCAGCCGCCCAAACCGGTTCTGGTCCCGGGCGCTTCACCAGCATAGCATCGCAGCTTGATCTGCAGCGCGACATGCAGGCGGAGATTCGCGCCCGTGTCGCCCGTTTCCGTGCCCATCAGGAGCGCTTCAACCGCGAGCGGCAGGAATATTTCAGCGCAACGCTTGCACGATTGAAGGCCACTGCCGAGGGGACGGTACTCCCCGAAGAGTGAGCTCGCCGTTCTCGTCGGCTCAAGCCCATGAGAGAGGCGCGCCGGCTCACAGCCAGGCGCACAACGTCGCCACATTGGCGACAAAAGCCAGCAACAATCCAAAAGCGAGCGTCAGCTGGATCCGCCCGCAGAAGATGTGGAGATCGGTTCCCATGGACTTAACCATCTGGCGATTCTAGCCCCGGAGTCCCACGGATTCTTTTTCCAAAAATTTAGGACTCGTTTACGACTCGCGCGGCCGAAAAGGCCACTTTCCGGCCGCGAACACGCCCGTGTCTCGCTACAACCCCTGTTCATCGTTGGTTCATCCTTCGCTTCTTTGGAGCCGTTTGGAATGCCCTATGCCCTGTTTTGCAACGAGGCCAAGTTGAGCAAGGCCTATCCGACCGAGGCTGACGTCTGGCGGCTGGCACGGCAAAGCGGACTGGTGGTGGATGTGATGATCAACGCGCGGCGCGAGGCCGGGCATCTGCAGCTCGACAACGACTACGAGATCAGGCCGTGTGCGGCCGAGCCGGAAGAGGATCCCTGGCAGAACCGCGTCGAGGCCGACCAGGAGTTCAACATCCCCTACGCCTCCTGAGCGAGGGACATCACGCCAGGGGCGCCTGCCCCTGGCGACGCCCTCGATTTTCGCCCTGATCAGATAAGCGGACGATTCAACCGCGATCCTCCATGGGAGGGACCGCGCCGACGCACCTCTGACGATTTTCAGCAGGCTTTTGCGACTGACGACACCGCAATCGGCGGGCAGCTAGGCTGTCCGCCGGAAGCGTCGTGATGACATCCGGACCTTACGGCGTGGCCGTGGCCAGCGAGGCGGTTTCGGAGGGAAGTGCGACACAGGCACGCTTGCGGCTGAGACCGCGGATCGCACCGGTCACCTTCAGCACCTTACCCAACGGGCAGGACGCGGCTTGCACCAGCGCCACTTCATAGGGCGCCAGCATCAGAGGTTCGGACTTCAGGACGGTCTGGGCGGAGCACGGCAAAACAGCCGCCGACAACAACAGCACGGACAACAAGATACGCATGTGGGATGATCCATCAAACCGGCGGACTCATAATAACAAGTGGTGGCGAAAGTTTCACGAAGGTTTGAAAATTTTTTTGCACTGCGTGAGAGCCACCGACACCTCGCCGGCCACACTCCCCGCAGCAAAACGCCCGCGCCAAGGCGCGGGCGTGAGACAAATTGACGTCGCCGTGGTGACGCGGGAGCGCCGGCCCGACGGTCAATACTTGCTGGCGACCGGACCGCCCCAACCGAAGCGGTAGTTCACGCCGACCTTCACCGTATGGTCCTCGTTGTTGAAGCGGCTGCCCACGATCGGAGCCGGTCCACCCGTGAAAGTCGTATTGCCGAAATTGTAGTACTGGTACTCGGCCTTGGCCGACCAGTTCGGGGCGAACATGTATTCGAGGCCGGCGCCGACCGTGTAGCCGTCCTTGCTGTTGCCGGAAGTGGTGAAGCCCGCCGGCACGCCGGCGACGTTCACGCCCAGGCCATTGCCGTCACGCCAGGCGTAACCGCCCTTGGCATAGACCATGGCCGGCCCCCAGGTGTAGCCGAGCCGACCGGTCACCGAGCCGAGCTGGTTGGCGCCGGTCGAGCTCACGACCGTCGCGCCAGGGAAGCCGAAATTGGTCGTGTTGCGGTCCATCCAGCTGTACTGGGCCTCGATACCCAGCACCCAGTTCGGCGCGAACTGGTAGTCGAAGCCGCCCTGGACGCCGCCGAGGAAGCGCCCGTTGTTGCCGTCGAGGCTGTTATTCGCGGCGAACGCCCCGCCGAGATGGCCGCCGATATAGAACCCGGTCCAGTCGTAGATCGCCTGCGGCGGGGTCAAAGGCGGCGCCTTGGTGTAGGTGCGCGCGGGCATGTCGGCAGCCAACGCCGGCACGGCGGCAACCGTCGAAGCCAAGGCGGTCAGAGCCACTGCACTCAGAAAAACGCGTTTCATGGGACATCCCCGTTATTCATTTGCGACATCTATCGAACATCGTGGCCGCATTTGGGTTGCCCGGTGGCGGTGACGCAGCTGTGATTGTCCAGCGCGTGTCACCAGGGGGCAACAAAGGCCTTTTGTTCCATAGGCTTCCCGAAGATTTCGTGAAGCTGACGCCTCGCCCGACATTTGGTCGCACCGAGGCGGCAAAGCGTTTGAACCTATCCTTAAATTGTGATTGCGCCGCCCTGCCCGCAAGCCGCTGCGACGACGTGGCAGATCTGCCGCTGACGCCCTTGCTAGCGCGTCAGGGCCGCCAGCTCGGGGAAGGCCGCATAGGTCGATCCGGCACAGAGCTCGCCGGCCTCCTCGAGCAGCCGGTCAAACCGCCCATCGACAAAGATCGCCGCGCGCTCCTTGGCCGGGCGGTAGCTGCCGTCGGACTCGCGCGCCGCATAGCGGAGGCAGCTGACATAGCGCAGGCGACCGCCGACCGTCCGCTGCACCGGCTCGGCCAGCACGCCCTCGCGCACTCCGACCGGATTGTTCAGATAGGTCCTGAGATAGGCCAGGAGCTCGGCGCGATAGTTTGCCGGAAACGGCTGGCCGGAGACACCACGGTCGCCGGTATAGGATATGGCGCGATTGTCCTCGCTCATGAACGCGGCGGGATCGCCGCTCGCGCAGCCCGCCAGCAGCAATGCCAGCGCGGCCGACGGCCACCAGCTCGTTCTCCCCATCCCCACCGCGCGCAACTCTGCAAGACCTCTCCTCGTCAGCTTCTAGCCGAAAGCCCGCGAACAGGAAATCCACTCGGCCTCACAGCGTCGTCAAACCGCTGCCGCCGGTCACGCGGGAAGCGTGCCGGCGGCAATACGAGCGTCGGTCGGATGATGGCCCTCAGCCGATCAGCCGCGGCGGGTCGCCGGCGTCACGCGCTTAAGGCTCACCTTCTTGTGGGCGGCGGCGGACGCATGCTGGACCTTCACCTTGTCGTGATGGCGGAGATGCGCGGTATGCCGATGGGTGTGCCGAAGCAGCGAGGCGTGCGGCTTGCCCTTGGCCTTGCCGACCGTCGACTTCATCTCGTTGGTCTTGTCACCGGTCTGCGCGGTGCCGGCCTTCGCGTCGGTCTTGCTCGCGTCGGTCTTGTTGATCTCGGTCTTACCGGTCGACGTGCCGGTGGTCTGGGTCGACTTCGCGGAAGCATCGGTTTTTGCAGGGCCTGCAGCGAAGGCGGGCGCAGCCAGGATCGACGCGGCGAGCAGTGCAACGGACATGGTCTTCAGCATGGTCGTCTCCGTGATGTGAAGATCTGCAAGGCACCATCCAATGCGGATGGGCTCGTGATCATGGAAACGACAATAGGGAACGGGCACTGAACCCACCCTGAAGTAAAGCACGGCTTTCAGTTCATGGACATGAAGGGATAGTCATCGAGATGACTAGCCTGTCATCATCTGGCCAGTATAATGCACCGATCGCGGCGCAAAATCCGCGCAAACGACCGGGAATATTTCGCAGCTGCGGAAGTTCTTCTCCGCATGCAGTCACCACCTGTTGGATCGACAACTCGGGAGATACGAATGAAAAAGTCTGCGATCAGGATTGCCACGCTGGCATTGTGCGCGATGGCCGTGGCCTCCGGGCCGCTGCTTCTGTCGAAGGCTTATGCCGCGGGCAGCGAGACTCCGTCCTCGCCGCCGCCGGACAAGAAGAAGAAGGACAAGAGCTCGAGCATCGACGATCCGAAGTTCCTCGCTGCCTATCGCACGGCCTACACCTCGATCTACGATCGCGGCGACTACACCACCGCGATCCAGCAGCTCAAGGCGCTGAACCGTGAGGACGTCGCCGACGTCGCCAACCTGATCGGCTACTCCTACCGCAAGCTCGGCAACTACCAAGCCTCCAAGCAGTACTACGAGCAGGCCCTGGCGGATGATCCGAACCACGTCCGCACCTGGCAGTATTACGGCCTGTGGCAGCTCGAACAGGGCAACCGCGAGCAGGCCAAGTACCACCTCGACAAGGTGGCGCAGCTCGCCGGCACCAACAGCGCCGAATATCGCTCGCTGGCCGACGCGCTCGAGAAGCAGCCGGGCACCGGCCTCGTCTACTGAGGCGCGATCGGACACGTCCGATCTTGAGATCGATGGCGCAGCCCGAAAGGGCTGCGCCATTTCTGTTTGTCGGTCGCGGTTTGTCCGCTAAGGATGGCCGGCAGCATTTTTATTGCGCGATTTGAAACAGGAGATTGCTCGTGGAGCCCTGGCTTGGCGCGGCACTCGGTTACATCAAGGATTGGCTGGCGTATCAGGTCGAGGTCTCCGGACAGCCCGGCTGCATCATCGCGATCGCCCATCGCGGCGAGGCCGTGCTCGAAGCCGCGTTCGGGCATGCCAATCTCGACAGCGGCGAGAAGCTGACGCCAAGGCATCGCTTCCGCATCGCCTCTCACACCAAGGCGTTCACGGCCGCCGGAATCATGCGGCTGCGCGAGCAGAAGCGGCTGAAGCTCGATGACCCCGTCGGCGACTACGTCAAGGACCTGCATCCGGAGGTCGCCACCGCCACGCTCGGCCAATTGCTCTCTCATACCGCAGGCCTCGTCCGCGACGGCAAGGATTCCGGCCAGTTCACCGACGGCCGCCCCTACCTCGACTGGAACGAGCTGCTGGCCGAGCTGAAGCTGCCGCCGGCGATCGAGCCGAACAGCCGCTTCAAATACTCCAACCACGGCTACGGCCTGCTCGGCCTCGTCATCGAACAGATCACCGGCGAGCCCTACCCCAGCTGGCTTCAGCGCGAGATCATGACCCCGCTGGGCCTGCGCGAGAGTGCGCCCGACATGACGCTGCTGGCCAAGACCGTGCCGTTCGCGCGCGGCCATTCCCGCATCGTGCCACTGGGACGCCGCGCGGTGATTCCCGGCGACAATCCGACCCAGGCCATCATGGCCGCCGCAGGCGTCGTTGCGACCGCGGCGGATACCGCGCGCTTCTTCGCCCAGCTCGCACCCAACGCGAAAAAGAGCCTGCTCTCAGTCGCGAGCCGCCGCGAGATGGTCCGGCGGCAATGGCGCGTGCCGCAGGACGTCGAGGAAGCCTATTACGGCTTGGCGTTGATGAGCGGCACCACCGCAGGCTTCGACTGGTTCGGCCATGGCGGCGGCTTCCAGGGCTACATCTCGCGCACCTCGGTCATCCCGTCGCGTGAGATCGCGATCACCGTGCTGACCAACGCCATCGACGGCTGGGCCCCGGGTTGGGCCAACGGCGTCAAGTTCATCCTGCAAGCCTTCGCCACCCATGGCGCGCCGTCGCGCAAGACACGCGACTGGAGCGGGCGCTGGTGGACGCTGTGGAGCGCCTTCGACCTCGTCCCCTTCGGCGAGCAGGTGATGGTGGCCAATCCGTCCTTCCTCAACCCGTTCCTCGATGCGCCACGCATCGAGGTGACGGGGCGCGATGAAGGCCGGATCGCACACGCCGCCGGTTATTCCAGCCATGGCGAGCCCGTCCGGCGCGTGCGCTCGAAGTCCGGCGTCAGCGAAGTCTGGCTCGGCGGCGCGCGCCTGCGGCCGGAACGCGTGTTGAAGGCGGAAATGGAGCGGAGATATCCGAAGGGCCGGCGGAAGAAGGAGAGTTAGTCCGAGATCGCGCCACCAGCACCGTCATTGCGAGCGTAGCGAAGCAATCCAGGGCGGCGCGAGGACTCTGGATTGCTTCGCTTCGCTCGCAATGACGTGGTGAGCACTGGGGCTCACATGAACAGAGTCTCGCTCGCCCTACTTCATCAATGCTTCAAGCTCACCCCGGAACGCCTTCCGCGCATCGTCGCGCGAATAGAACATGTGGCCGCCGGGATAGACCACGAGCTTGACCCGCGGCGGGCGCGCGAAGGCCGGCAGCTGGTCGAGCAGGATCTTCGAGCCGTAATACGGCGTGGCGAGATCGAACAGGCCATGGCCGACCAGGAGCTTGAGCTTGGGATCGAGCGCGAGAATCTGCCGCAGCTCGCCGGTGGACTCCGGCGGGCTGATGCCGCGGCCGAAATCCCAGGAGCGGTTGACCGCGCCGCTGAGCAGCTCGTAGGAGCCGTCGGGACGCCAGTTCAGCTTGCGCGTCGTCAGCTCGACCGCCGCGCTGGTCAGGGGCGCCGTGAGCACGTCACCGGAGGGATCGGAGCTGCGCGAGTGGCTCGAATCCGGATACGGGTCGATGCCCAGCACCGAGCCGTCATAGCGGCCGGTGACGCGGCCGTTCTTGCGGTCGAACTCGCGGCGAAACTCCGAGACGTCGAAACGGCCCGCGAGCCTGCGGCTGACCGTCTCGTCGATCCCGGTCAGGCTCGCGACCTTGTCGGCGAGCCGGTTCGTCGCCTCGAGGTCCGCCTCGCCCTTGACGAGATCGAGCAGGAAGTCCCCGCTCGCATAACGCTCGACATCAGCGAGATCGGCGCGCGTCACCGGGCCCTTCATCTGCTTGGCCACGGCCGCAAAGCTTGGCAGGCTCGCGACATATTGCAACAGGCTGGAGCCTGAATAGTCGCGGAAGTCCATCAGCGGCGAGACCAGGATCAGTCCGCTGACGCCGACACCCTGGTCCTGCTGCAGGTTTTGCACGATCTTCGGACCGCGGATGCCGCCATAGCTTTCGGCGGTGACGAATTTCGGCGAGGCCAGCCGGTCGTTCTTCTCCAGCCAGCGGCGAACCACGAGCGACAGCGAGCGCACGTCGCCGTCGACCGAGAAGAACCGCTTGCGGACGTCTTCGCCCGTGGCAACAAAACGGCTGTAGCCGGTGCCGACGGGATCGATGAAGACGAGATCGGTGAAGTCGAGCCAGGTGTCGGCATTCGGCAGCAGGTCCGGCTTGGACGACGGCGTGACGCTGGCTGCGTCGATTCCAATCCGCCACGGCCCGGCATTGCCGAGCTGCAGATAGGCGGAGGAGGCACCGGGGCCGCCGTTGAAGAAGAACGTCACGGGGCGGCTGGCGCGATCGGTGCCGTCGAGCTGATAAGACGTATAGGCGATATCGGCCTGCGGCTCGCCCTTGTCATCGAACAGGCGGATCGAGCCGGCAGTCGCCGTGAACGACAGCGTCCGCCCAGGCAATTTGAGCGTCTGCGTGGTGGTGGAGTCGGCCGGCAGCTTGTGCTGGTCGGCCGCCGAGGCCGAGCCCGGCGGGGTCGCGGCGCGGTTGCCCGCTGAGCCGGTGCGGGCTCCGCTCGGTGCGGCATGCTCCTGCGCCGCGGGCGGGGCGTCCTGGGCGTGCAGCGCCGGTCCGGCGATCAGCGCCGTCAGGGCCAAGACCGAGGCCACCAGACCGGACCGTCCGATGGACGACGTGAAACCTGCCATCAACTCACTCCCTCGACCCGTACCGGTACACCCGCCGTCTTCAAACGCATGAACCGCGCCTGGGGACCAACCTCAACCAACTCTTCCGTGATCCAGGTCACACCGCACCCGGTGCCTGTTCGGCCGACTTGTGTTATGGGCTCGAACCTCTCGATCCCGTCCAGCGTCCCACCCATGGGACAAAGGCGCGCCGCCGGTTGCGATCACGGAGTTCATCATGAAATACCCGACGTTCATCGTCGCAGCCCTGACCGGGCTCGCCGCACCGGCCTTTGCCGGACCGCCGGCCGCGCTGGTGGAGGACGTGCAGGGCGAGGTGTCCGGCGCCGAGCTGATGGACTATGTCGCGCCCGGCCAGGTGATCAAGCTCGGTCCCGACGGCGCCGTGGTCATGAGCTACCTTAAATCCTGCCGTCGCGAGACGGTCAACGGGACCGGCAGCGTCACCGTGGGCCCGTCCGAAAGCAAGGTCGAGGGCGCCGCTCTCAAGAGCGACATCGTCAATTGCGACGCCAGCCACGCGCAGGCGACGACGCGCGAGACCAGCGAGGTCGCGGCGACCATCGTGCGCAGCGTCGGGCCGGACAGCGCACCGATCGCGCAGGCGGTGATCTATGGCGCCTCGCCGATCTTCGAAGCAAAGGGGCGTGGCACCCTGGTCGTCGAGCGGCTCGACCAGCCGGGTGATCGCCAGGAGGTCGAGCTCTCCGGCCGGCAGTACAAGGGACGCTTCTACGATTTCGCCGGGACCAGCCATCCGCTGACGCCGGGCGGCACCTATGTCGCGAGCTTCGGCCCCGCTCGTATCGTCTTCAAGGTCGACGCGCAGGCCAAAGCGGGTCCTGGCCCCGCGGTCGGGCGGCTGATCCGGCTCAACTGAAGCTGAAAGCGGTCATCGGTGGCGATCGGACGCCGGACGCGCGATGCGCTTGCCGTCATCGCCATCGCATTGGCGTGCGCGGGCCTGTTGCTCTCGCCCGCCTTCGAGCGCGGTCGTGGGCTGTCGCTGGACGCATTGACATGGCTGCGCTTCGAGGCGTTCGGCAATCGCCATGACGCTGCGACGAGTCCTGCGGTGGTGATCGCGATCGATGAAGAGAGCTATCAGGCGCCGCCCTTCAAGGGCGCCCCGCTCCTGACCTGGACCGGCGAAATCGGCCGCGTGCTGACAGCCGTGCTCGACGGCGGCGCCAAGGTGGTCGGCTTCGACATGGTGTTTCAGACCTCGATCGAGCAGTCCGAGATTCCGCTCGGCGATTCCACGCTGGGCGAGAAGACGCGTGGTTTCGATCGCGACTTCCTGCGGGCGCTCGCTTCCGCTGCCACAGGCGGCAAGGTGGTGCTGGGTGAGATCTTCGGCGAGCCGCCGATCCTGCCGGCGCCGGGCCAGCGCATTGCCGTGCGCCAGCAGCAGAATCTGAGGCCGCTCAACACCTACACCGACAGCGACGATGTCGTCCGCCGTCATCCGCTGTCGCTCAGCGCCGACGGCAAGATCATTCCGAGCATGGCGCTGGAGCTGGCCGCGCGCGCGACCGGCGCGGCGCCGATCATCGCTGCTGATCGCGTCACCCTCGGCGACTACGCCATTCCCGGGCGCGTGCCGGGCACGATGACCTTGAATTTCGCCGGCGGAGCCGATGACATTCCCACCTATTCCTTCGCCGATTTGCGCGCCTGCGCGCTCAAAGGCGACAAGGACTATTTCCGCCGCGAGTTCACCGGCAAGGTCGTCCTGATCGGCACCGTCGGGATCGAGGATCGGCGGGTGACGTCGAAGCGCTTCGCGACCCGCGCCGAGGGCGCGCGGCGGCCGCGCTGCGTGCTCGGCGAGCGCAGGGTCGCCGAGACCTTCGCCCGCAGCACCATTGCCGGCGTCTACATCCATGCCACGGCGGTGAACAATCTGGTGAGGCAGGAGGCCGCCGTGGAATTGAGCCGGCCCGCGATCTTTGCCATCGCGGCCGGCATGGCACTGCTGGCCGCCCTTTTCGCCCGGCTGCTAAGACCGATCGTGGCCGGCGCCATCCTGGCGCTACTCGCGGCTCTCTACGTTGGACTGGCCACCACCCTCTTCAACCGCGCCCTTGCGTTGCCCCTCGGCGAGCCGCTGGCCGCCGGCGTGCTCGCGCTCGTGGCAACCACCGGCTATCGCTTCATGGTCACCGACAAGGACCGCAGGCTGCTGCAGAAGAGCTTTGCCTACTATTTGGCGCCGCGCGAGATCGACCGCATGCTGGCCTCGCGCCGGCTGCCGCAGCTCGGCGGCGAGACCCGCGAGGTCACGGTGTTCTTCTCCGACATCGAAGGTTTTTCGCGCATCGCCGAGCAGATGTCGCCGGAGCAATTGATGGCGCTCACCAACGAATATCTGTCGGCGATGACTGATGTCATCGAGGCCCATGATGGCTATGTCGACAAATATATCGGCGATTCCGTCGTCGCCGTGTTCGGCGCCCCGCTCGACGATCCCGATCATGCCAAGAGCGCCGCCCGCGCGGCGCTTGACTGCAAGGCGAAGCTCGACGAGCTCAATCGCACCTCGACCGCATTCCAGGGCATCAAGGTGGCGCAGCGCGTCGGCATCAACAGCGGCGCCGCGCTGGTCGGCAATTTCGGCTCGCAGCGGCGCTTCAACTACTCTGTCATGAGCGATGCCGTGAATGTGGCCTCGCGACTCGAAGGCGCCAACAAGTTCTACGGCACCACGATCATCGCGTCCGAGAGCACCCGGTCGCTCGCCGGCGACGCGTTCGCCTGGCGCGAGCTCGACACCATCCGCGTCAAGGGCCGCGAGCAATCGCTGACCATCTACGAGCTGCATGGTTGCGCCGGCGAGCTATCACCGCAGGAACAAGCCCTGCTCTCCGGCTACGCCGCGGGTCTTGCGCACTGGCGCGCCGGCGAGCTGCCGCAGGCGGCGGAGTGCTTTGCGGCCGGCGCCCATGACGACCGCCCGAGCGCCCTGTTCGCCGCGCGCGTCACGGCAACCACGCCGAACGATGCCACGGCCTGGGATCCGGTACGCACGTTGCAGGAAAAATGACGCGGCGATGACACTGCCAGCGTCCGCGACAGCGGCAATGATCCCTCGCCAAGGCTGCGTCGGACGCCCCTTTCCGGGCGGGATCGGCCCTCATACCGGCCCCATTGGCCCCGCATACCGGCCGCGATGGACAAGCACGGCCAAGGTCGGCTAGACGACACGGCGCCCTCAACCGGCCAACGACCAGCGAGCCCGATCGACGCATGACCACGTCCAAGCGATATGAGCGGATCTCCGTCGTCGCGAGTCCAAGTGCCGAGGCACAGGCCGCGTTGGCGCAGCTCTCCGCGCTCTATGGCAATTCCGATCCCGATCTGGCCGATGTCGTTGTTGCGCTCGGCGGCGACGGTCTGATGCTGCAGACGCTGCACGACCACATGCGCTCGGGCAAGCCGATCTACGGCATGCATCGCGGCACGGTCGGCTTCCTGATGAACGAGTTCTCGACCATCGACCTGCATGGCCGGCTCGAGGCGGCGCAGGAATCGGTGATCCATCCGCTGCTGATGCGTGCGACCGATACCCACGGCGTGGTGCACATCCATCATGCCATCAACGAGGTCTATCTGTTCCGCCAGACCGCGCAGACCGCGCGGCTGCGCATCCTGATCGACGAGCGCGAGCGCATGCCGGAGTTGATCGCCGACGGTGTGCTGGTCGCGACTCCAGCGGGATCGACCGCCTATAATCTCTCGGTGCAGGGCCCGATCCTGCCGATCAACGCAGCGCTCTTGGCGCTGACGCCGATCAGCGCGTTCCGCCCGCGGCGCTGGCGCGGTGCCCTGCTCCCCAACACGGCCTATGTCATCATCGAGGTGCTCGAAGGCGACAAGCGGCCGGTCGCGGCGGTCGCCGATCATGACGAGGTCCGCAACGTCCAGCGCGTCGAGGTGCTCTCCGACAAGACGATCTCGATGCGGATGCTGTTCGACGCCGGCCACAGCCTGGAAGAGCGCATTCTGAGCGAGCAGTTCGGCTACTGATTGCAGCGGTTTTCGCGGGCGCACGGCCGCCCCGCAACGCTTTGTTAACCCGGTGCTCCCTATGGTTAATGCGCGTTGACCACCTTCATTGGTGATGCCTTCAGGCCGGCCCAAATGTACCGCATCGACTTCAACAAGCTGCGTTTCCTCGTCTGCGACGACAACCCGCACATGCGCCGCATCCTGCGGACGCTGCTGCATTCGTTCGGCGCCCGCGAGGTCAACGAAGCCGAGGACGGCGCGACCGCGCTCGAAATGTACACGCATTTCTCGCCCGACATCGTCATCACCGACTGGGCGATGCCGATCTTCGACGGACTCGAACTCGCGCAGATGATCCGCCAGCCGGAAGCGAAGGGCAATCCCTACGCGCCGATCATCATGCTGACAGGTCATTCGGAGAAGCGCCGCGTCACCGTCGCGCGCGATGCGGGGGTCACCGAGTTTCTCGCCAAGCCGATCTCGGCGAAGGGCCTGTATCAGCGCATCCTCAACGTGGTCGCCAATCCCCGCCCCTTCATCAAGACCAAGACCTATTTCGGCCCGGATCGGCGACGCAACACCAACACCGCCTATATCGGGCCCGAGCGCCGGGTCGGCGGCGAGGCGGAAATCTTCCAGCAGCCGTCACTTCTGGATAAAGCCCGCTCCGCAGTTTAGCGGCGCAGCAGTGAGCACCTGTTAACGCCGTCCCGGATTCGCTGCACAGCCCATCCGGGTCCTCGGCTATGAATCAGATTGCGTTGGTCGGCATCACCTGAGGATATCGAGATGGCGAAAGACAAGGCCCCGGCAATTCAGGTCAAGACCTACGCCTCGCACCATGTCATCACCCAGCCCAATCCGCTGAAGAAGGTGCTGCGGCGAACTGACGAGGAGGATCTCGACGATCCGATCGCGCGCGCGGAAGCCGCCCTCGCCGGTCTCTCGGGTGAGTTCAAGTCGTGGATGGACACCGAGGCCGATCGCCTGTCGAAGGCCTATGCCGCCGTGCGCAAGACCCGCTTCGATGATGACGCCTGCGAGGAAATGTTCCGCGCCGCCCACGACATCAAGGGCGATGCGGCCACGTTCGGGTATCCCGCAGCCGCCGAGGTCGCCGACAGCCTGTGCCGGATCATCGAGCACGCACCCGACCTGGAGAAGGTCCCCGACGAGCTGTTCGAACATCACGTCAACGCCATCCTGGCGATCGTGCATGATCACACCAAGTATCACAGCCCGACCGTTGCCGCCGAGCTGAGCCGCCGCCTGCGCCGCGTTGCGGACGATTACCTCATCCAGGTCAATCGCAACCGGCCGGAGCATCTGGAAGCAATCCTGGCGCCGAGCCTCGTGCCGAGCGATCAGCCGTAGTGGTGATCTCGTAGGGTGGGCAAAGCAGCCGCCGCGCAGCGGCGGTCGCGTGCCCACCATCCATCAACACACTCTGCGGCACGACGGTGGGCACGGCGTCACTACGAACTCGCACGCTGCGAGACCGGCCCTCCGCCTTTGCCCACCGACAGCAGCGCCATCACGCTGCGATCAGCCCGAACTCCAGCCCGGCCACGAAATCCTCCGCCATCACCTCGTCGCAGAACTCGCGGGCTTCGTCGCGGGCCGATTCGGTGGCGAACCTGCGGAGCAGGATCAGCAGCGGCTCGGCAGCGTCGCGATCGGTCGCGCAATGGGTCAGCACGCGCTCGACCATCTTGCGGCGCAGGATCGCCGCGCCGCTCAGCGTGTCGGCAAAGCCGTTTTCGCGACAGACCTCGAGCGCAATGGCGAAGGCCTCGAAGGTGGTGTCGGGGATTCCGGCCTTGCGCAGCAATCCCTGCAGGCTGGCACGGCCACGCTCGTTGAGCAGCGCGGCGACGCGCCCACGCGGCATGTCGGCGAGCTCGGACAGCGCGATCTCGAACAGTTCGATATTGCCCGAGAGCAGCGCGCGCAGGATGAGCCCGGCAGTCAGCTGGGAGGTCGCACGGAGATGCTGGACCAGGCCGCGCAGCTCCTCGCCGCGCGAACGCGACGCGATGGTGATGGTCGAGCGGTCGCGCGCCTCGCTGGTGATGCGCCCGGCCCGATCGGCACTGAGCCAATTTCGAGCGACGACGAATTGCGCCAGCGTCTCGGAGAGCTTGTCGACCAGCGCCGCACGCGTTGCGGCCGGAAGATCGTCGAGCACCAGCATGGCTTCACGAATGGCGGCGAGATGACCGTGGCGTTCGACGATGCGATCCCAGGAGAATGGGGCGAGCTCGGCATAGGCGTTCTCGATCAACTCGAGCGCGGCCGCCGCGCTGCCGACTTCCGCGATGGCGGCACAGACCGGCGCCGGAAGGCCGATGCGCCGTGCGATCGCACATTGTGTTTCTGAATTGCCGGTGGCGGCGATGTCGACGAGGTCGGCATCGATCAGCAGCGGCGAGTGTTCGAGGATGATGGCGGCGACCGAAGGCTGGTCGGTGGCCAGCGCCTGGACGATGGCGGCCGGAGCATCCTCGCTGCGCGCGAACACCTCCGCCATCGCCTGCCGCACCAGCGGCGACGGATCATCCAACAGCATGAGGAGCGCGCCCTCGGCGGCGCCGCGATCCTCATCCGAGAGATCCGACAACAACCACGCCCGCGCGAGAGCCCTGGTGGCCTCTGCCCGCTCACCGGCGGGCGCGGTTCTAACCCAACTGAGAAACTGCCGAACGATCATGGTCTTTCCGGCTTACGCAACTTGCAAACAAGGCCACGAGGGCCTCAACACCACCGAAAATAAACCACGACGCTTAACAAAGCGTTCACCATAAGTGGCTGGTTTTGTTGATGTTTTATTAAGCCGGCGGCCTGAAACTATACTATGATACCTCAAACTGCCCGATTTTGCCGTAATCCGACGGGCAAAATGCAGCCTTCGCCTTCCGCGGGAACAGCGGCGGCGTGGCAAAAAAGTTTATCCTCTTGTCAGATGAAGGTCGGAAGCTCGCCGGCTGGCGGCGAGATGTCAGCCTGAGAACGTCCCGTTGCGATCGCTGAACAAGTCGAGCCTGCGCTGCCCCGTCCCGTTGCCCGTGTTGCCCTCGCCGCCATCGCTGGAGGTGGCGCTGGCCACCGGCGAGCGGCCCCACAAGTCGCGGACATCCGACGACACCGCTTGGCCCGACTGGCCGTCGACCTGGAAGAGCGAGCGGAACATCGGATCCGCCGGCCGGCTCGCGCCTGAGGCGTCGTCCGTCCTGGCCGAGGCGGCCTGCCCTCCCCGCGCATCCGGGAACATCGACAGGAAGGTGGCGGTGTCCGTGGTCGGCAGCGCACTCCCGCCGGCCGCATTGGCCGCGACGTTGCTCCCTGCGCCATAAAGGGCGAGCGCACCGCGGGTGGTCGAGGAGTTGGCCGCGCCGGAATAGCGGCTCGTCAGCACCGAATAGACCTGCGACACGCTGCGGGCCTGGCCGTCGCGATCGTAGAAGATCGGACGGTTGGCGGCAGCGGCGCTCGGGAAGATCGCTGCGGCGGACGCATTCGGCGTGGTCTGGGCGCTGGTGATCAGCTTCGCCGCGCCGCCCGCACCCATGAAATGCGCCATATAGAGTTCGGCATCGCTCGGCCGCCGCCCGATCATGCCGGTGAGCTGGAAGCTGTTGGACTGGGTCAGCGCCGCGGCCATGGCGGAGGATGCCTGGGGATCGTCGCGCAGCTTCATGATCGCCTGCCGCATGCCGGGATCATTGACGGTGTACTCGCCCGACGAGGTCCGGGTGATCGCATCGGCATATTGGCCGTAGCCGAGATCGGCGCCGGCCTGCTTCACCGTGCCGAGCCAGGTCTGGTCGATGAACTGATAGAGGCCACGCGCCGAGGACGTCGACGCGCCGGCGCTCGGATTGAAGTCCGACTCCATCTTCGCCGTCGACAGCAGATATTCGAAGCTGGTCCCGACTGTATCCGCCGCCTGCTTGATCGCGCCGGCGACCTTGGCCCGAACGCCGTCGAGAAGCCCGGTGGGCGAGGAGTTGGAAGCGTCGACCGACATGAGAAGACCCGCTGTTTGCAGATTCGCTGGCAGACAAACGCGCCGGGGAACGTCGGGAAAATGCGATCGGTATGGTTAATGGCCGGTTAATTCCGCCTGATCGAGCCGGCCAATGAACGACCCGGAGGTTTGCGGATGCAGGCCTCTGACCTACTTGCGATAGACCGCACTCGGATCGAACAGGCGCTCGGCATCGACGAACACGAGCCGCGCGCCGCCCTGGTCATCCGCGCGCTCGACCTTGCGATAGAAGCAGGAGTGCCGGCCGGTGTGGCAGGCCGCTCCCGTCTGCTCGACGCGCAGCCACACCGCGTCCTGGTCGCAATCGGTGCGCATCTCGACGACGCGCTGGGTCTGGCCCGAGCTCTCGCCCTTGCGCCACAACGCGTTGCGCGAGCGGCTGAAATACCAGGCCTCGCCGGTCGCGACCGTCTTGCGCAGCGCCTCCTCGTTCATGTGCGCGACCATCAGCACGTCGCCGCTCACGGCGTCCGTGGTCACGCAGGTGACGAGACCGGCCGCGTCGAATTTCGGCAGGAAGGCAGCGCCCTCCTCGCGTTCAACTGAGGATGAAGACACGAAAATCTCTGCTCAAGAGCTTGGGCGGGCTCACCTTTGCGGCGAGCGCACCATGGACAGGAATCGCGACTGCTCGGCCGGATTGTCGCGGAACATGCCGGTGAAGCGGCTGGTGAAGGTGACGGCGCCATGCTTGGCGACGCCGCGCACCGACATGCAGGTGTGCTCCGCCTCGATCATCACGGCGACGCCGCGTGGCTTCAGCACCTCGTCGATCGCAGCTGCGATCTGCGCAGTCAGATGCTCCTGGGTCTGCAGCCGGCGCGCGAAGATGTCAGTCAGGCGCGCGAGCTTGGACAGGCCGACGACGCGCTCGACCGGCGTGTAGGCGATATGCGCGCGGCCATAGAAGGGCATCATGTGATGCTCGCATTGCGACGTGAACTCGATGTCGCGAATCAGCACGAAGTCGTCATAGCCGGCGGTTTCGCCGAAGGTACGGTCGAGCACCTCGGCCGGGCACTGGTGATAGCCCTGGAACAGCTCGTCATAGGCCTCGACGACCCGGCGCGGCGTGTCGATCAGGCCCTCGCGGGTCGGATCCTCGCCGATGTAATTCAGCAGCGTATAGACCGCGGCCTCCGCCTCGGCGCGGGAGGGGCGCGGACGGTCGGGCCGCACGGCGGCGGCGAGAAACTCGGCCGGGTCGAGCTCCGCGGGGCGCTCGCCGGTCAGCTTGGTCTCGGACGGCTTGCCCTCAGGCTTGTTCGCGCGCAGCGTCTTGATCAAAGTGTCCATCTCAACTCCGTTCGACCGGTCGGCAATCCGACCGGAGTGTCACCGGCAGAGCGTCACCTTGGACGGCGTCACCTGCAGAGGTGCCACGCGCAGGCTTGGCGCCTCTGCGCCGGACGCCTATGGATGCGGCTGGAATTCCTGCCAATCATTTCCATATACTCGCAATATAAGGCGATGAAACCCGGCCGCCAAGGCCGAGCCGCCGGTAATTCCGGCGGGAGTTCTGGACGTCAGGCCCATGCTGAACGACATCTACAACAAGCGGATCATCGAGCTCGCCGGCAACATTCCGCGACTCGGACGGCTGGAGAACCCGGATGCGACCGCCACGGCGCATTCCAAGCTGTGCGGCTCGACGGTGAAGGTCGATCTCAAGATGGACGGCCCGGTGGTGACGGATTTCGCCCATGACGTGAAGGCCTGTGCCCTTGGCCAGGCCTCCTCCTCGATCATGGCCCGCCATGTCGTCGGTTCCAATGCGGCTGAGCTTCGCGAACTGCGCGACACGGTCCGCCGGATGCTGAAGGAGAACGGCGCCCCGCCGGAGGGCAAGTGGGCCGACATCGCCCTGCTCGAGCCGGTGCGGGATTACAAGGCCCGCCATGCCTCGACGCTACTGACCTTCGATGCTGTGGTGGACGCGATCGGCCAGATCGAGGCAAAGGCGAAGGACGAGCCGGCCGCGGCGCAGGGCTGAAACTGCCCCGTCGCCCCACAGGCGTCCGATCGGGCATCGCTCATCCGGACTTCAAGACCGCAACCATTCCCCTTGGGCGAGGCATAGCTACCTCGCCCATCAGCTCTGAATTATTGCTGCGGCGTCGCCGCGACCGTTGCCTGCGGAAGCGCTTCAGCCGTACGGGACAGCGGCTTGTCGAGCGCCACCGGGAAACGGTCCTGCTGCTTGTCACGACCCGGCTTGGCCGTAAGCTCGGCTACCGGCGTCGTGCCCCTGGACGGCATCACGTCGGCGAGCAGTTCGGTGGTCATGACATTGGTGCTGCGCAGCTCGGTCCGGGAGAGTTCGTGCAGGTCCTCCCACGGCGGCACGTTGAGGGCGAGCAGCAAGAGGTCGCCGGCGCCGCCCATGTCGAAGGTGTATTTGGCGAGGCGGCCGATGTCGCGCTCGACGATCATCAGGTCCTGCGCCGAATAGCTCGCCGCCTTGGCGTCGTCGGCGCGGTCCCCCATCCAGATCTGGTGAACGCGAACATGAGCGCTGTCAGGAACATAGCGAGTGGTTCCGGCGAGCAGCAGGAACACGCACATCGACTCGCAATAGGCCTCGGGCACGACCTTCGGCCGCTCGTTCGCCCGGCTCGGGCGCTGCGTCATGCCGACCGTGGTCCGCATCTTCAAGGCGCGGAACCGGCGGCCCAGGGTGATGGCGTCATTAACGGAGCCGCCGCTGGAATCGAGCACCAGGGTCGAGCCGGTCAAATCGCGGTCCCGGGCGAAATCCTCGAAATCCTTCGGGCTGTCGCTGGTGACGATGCCGACGGCGCTGATCCAGCCGCAATTCGGCTCGCACGCCACCCAGCTGAACCGCATCGGGAGTTTGCGCTCTTCGAGCGCGCCGCCGGCGCGCGCGGTGTTCGAGTTGATGGTGACCGTGCATCCGAGCACGGCACCCAGCGCTGCAACACCGAGAAGCATCCAGCGCAACTTACGCGACCGCAGCAATCTCACGCCCAATCCGTCCCCCTCGTAAAGCTCGGTACGCAGTGCCTCGTCTTCCTCGTCTCAAGACCTGACAAGCTGGCCTCAAATCCGTTATTAGTCTGTCACATCGTTGCCAGGAAACGTATCCGGGCAATCCCTGAGCGTCCAGGTGCGGCGCACTGCGGCGCAGCTGAAAACCTGTCATTGTTGCATCACATCACCACACGACCGCGAGAGCGCAGGTTCCTTGCCGAGGAACCGGTCAAAGCCCGCACATCCGTCCGGCATCCCGCCCATGAAGCACTCATGCTCTGATCCTACCTGCCATTCTGCGCACATATGGTCGGGGACGTTGTCGCGAATCCCCCGCCGCGCAGCCCATGCGCTGATTTGGCTCTATCGGCACACACTGTCGCCCCTCGTCGGCTACAATTGCCGGCACATGCCGACATGCTCGGTCTATGCCGATGAAGCCATCGAGCGTTACGGGCTGTGGGCCGGCGGCTGGATGACGCTCGCAAGGCTGTTGCGCTGCCAGCCGTTCGGCACTTCGGGCATCGACAATGTACCTGGCGAAGCCCCCGCCGGCGCGCGCTGGTATCTGCCCTGGCTCTACGCGCGCTGGCGCGGGGTCAACGGGCCAACTTAGTTGCAGCGCATCATTTGATTTGAAGCAAATCGGACTGGCAAGATTTCATAGCAGGATTAGTTTGATGCGATGAGGCGAGCTTGCTGCAAAGGAACGTCGCCTCCAGCTGTTGCATTGATGTTGAAACTTCCGTTTCGGGAGGACCAACCATGCGCTGGACGATCAACCCGAGATCGCGCCGATCCCGCACCGGTGTCGACCCCGATCATCCGCACGGCCAGGATCAAGTCGGCCACGACGCAAGACAAGTCGACCTGCTCTGCATCATCGCACTGCTGATCGTCATCGTCGGCGCATGGCGCTATCTCGCCGACAGCACCACCCTGCCCCCGACCACGACATCCTACATCGTGCCGAGCCAGAGCGTGCATTGGTAGCAGAGCAGCGCAACTAGCGTCTTGTCGTTAGGAGAGCCCTGCGAGATGGCGTAGCCAAGCTAAGCGGCGGCGGTCATGCAGGCGGATCACGCCGCGGCGCTGTCCCTACCAGCGCGGCCAGAAGAAGAACTCATCGCGCCGCGGTGGCGGCGGATAGGCCGGAACAAGCTCCGGCCCACGCGGTGCACGACGCACGCGCGGCGGCGGACTGGTTTCAGCCGGTCCCGTGGCCTCGGCTGACACCGTCGTGTCGCCGGAAGGCGATCTCACCGAGAGCAGAACGTTGGACTCCCGCGTCCGCCAGCGATAGCCGATGCCAAAGTCGAGCGGCTGCGCGCGCTCGAACAGGCGGGCATAGCTGTTCTGGTACATGCCGGGAAACTTGTCGATCGGACCGGCATAGCGCCCGAACGGGAAGAACCGCCACGCTTGCGTATCGTAGCTCGCCAGCGGAATGCCGGAATCGTCCTGCACGATCGTGGCGCTGTTCTGAAGCAACCAGCTGCGCACGCGGGAGAAGCTGTTCTCGTGCAGCAGGTAGGACGCACTCTTGAGCAGGCTGTTGCCTGGAGCGAGCGGATCGCAGAATTTCAGAAAGCCGCTGGCCCTCACCCCGGAATCGGACAAATCCGTCGAGAAGTAATAGAGCGTCTTCTCGACGCCGTCTGCTCCAGCAAACACGATCCGTGCGCCCTTGGTCGCATTCCGGGTCTGCGGCTCGTTCGCCGCCCGCAGCGCGCCGGTCTCGTCCAGCCAGACCAGGCTGACACTGCGGATCGTCTTGCCGGTTCGCGCGAGAAACACGTAGAGGATCGGCAGCGTCCCCTCCATCTCGCCGTCGCGCAGATCCACCTTCATGTTCTTGGTGATGAAGAACGAGAAGCTCAGGATCGACTGCAGCGAGCGCTCGACATAGGACAGCGCGGGACCGACGCTGCCGCGGGGCAACGTGGTGAGGTCCGGGATGGGACCGGTCGGCTCGAGCGCGGCCATCACGTAGGTCGTGGCCTTCGGGGCGAAGGCGTCGGCGTAGAGAAAGTCGGGCCCCGAGAAGAAATAGAACATCGTCGGCCGCGGCGCGGCGATATTGGCCTCCGTCCAGGCGCGGATCTTGGACAATTGGCGCTGTTCGAGCTGATTGAACGCGTTGTCGAGGAACGCCGCGTGCCGCCGCCAAGCCGGATCCTGCGTCAGCTCGGCGAGCGGCGAACCCGCCGACGGCGCCATGCCCGCCAGCACCCGCGCCGTATCGTCGGGCGTGACGGTCTGAGCCTCCACAGCGCCGCCGGTCACCACAAGCAGGCAGGCGACGGCAAACCACAGTCTCGACACCAGCAGCATCTTCATTCCGAACCCGACATGGCGGTTGCGGCGGTCCGACGAAACCGCGCGTGAGCGAACCAATAGATCAACAGCCCGGACAACATCGCCAAAGCGCCGAGCCCGGCCTGCCACGGACGCGCAGTGATCAGGTAGTACATCATGAACCCGGTCACGCTGAGGAAGATCAAGGGCGTGACCGGATAGCCCCACGCCCGGTACGGCCGCTTCAGCTCCGGCTGCGTGATGCGCAACCTGATCAGTCCGAGCACGGTGAGGAACGAGCACGACAACAGCGCGAACTGCACGAGATCGAGCACGGCCTCGAAGCTCTCGGTGAACAGCATCAACGTCGCCACCGTGAGCTGGAACAGGATTGCCCAGGCCGGCGCGCCATTGCGCGATCGGCGGGCGAACAGCGCCAGCGCCGGGATGTCTTCGCCCATCGTCATCAACACCCGCGGTCCGATCCACATCATCGCGGCGATCGACGGCACGAGTCCGACGCAGATCATCGCCGCGACGAAGCGTCCGCCGGCCTCGCCGAAGATGCGTGCGCCGGCGATGCTCGCGACCTGCAGCTGGCCCGCAAGCTCGCTCACCGGCGCGGCCCGCAGGAAGACCGCATTGAGTGCCATGTAGAGCACGAGCACGATCAGCGTGCCCAAGAGCAGCGCGCGCGGGAGCGTGCGCTCCGGCGCGTGCAGCTCGCCGATGATGTAAGTCGCCGCATTCCAGCCGGAGAACGCGTACATCACGAAGACGAGGCTGGTCGCGAATGCGGCGCTGCCGACATAGCCGATGTCGGACGCAGCCGGCAGGAACCTCACCGGCTGCGGTGCAGAGATGGCCCAGCCGGCGACGAGAAAGGCGACGATCAGTCCGAGCTTCACCACGGTCGACAGCAGCTGAAAGCGGCTCGACTGGCGGATGCCCCCGAGCTGCACCAGGGTCACGATCCAGACCGCGCCGATGGCCAGCAGCATCGGCGGCACCTCAGGCAGAACGGCCCGGCCATATTCCCCGAACGCCATCGCCGCAAGCGCCACTGGCGCGGCGAAGCCCACCGTCGCCGAGACCCAACCGGCTATGAAGCCGATCGCCGGATGGAATGCGCGATTGAGGAAATTGTACTCCCCGCTCGAGCGCGGAAACATCGTGCCCAGTTCGGCATAGGACAGAGCCCCGCAGAGCGAGACGAGACCGCCAAACGCCCACAAGAGCAGGATCGCGAAGCCCGACGGGAGATCCTTCACCTGGAAGCCGAGGCTGGTGAACACGCCGACCCCGATCATGTCGGCGATCACGATCGCGGTCGCCACCGGCCAAGACACGGACGGACAGGACACGGGCGGAACAGCGGCGCCGCCTGACCGGCCCGCTCTGGTGGCATCGTCCGCCTCGGATGCAGCCATCTCTTCGAAGGGCGCGCGTGGCGCCCCTTCCCTTTGCTTACACCTCAGGTTCCGGCCAAAGCATTCAATCATAGTTAACGCGCGCTAAATATGGCCGCCAGAATAGGTTTTATAATACCTTCTTCTGCGGAAACACGGTTCTCGCGTTGCGTCGCCCCGCAGCCCGGCCCACAATCGCGACATGATCGCGTGGTGTGTCGCCTGAAGCGCCGGGGTTGACCGGCCACCATCCTTAACGCGACCTCAACATCGGCGACGCAGATTGATGAAACCGAGGGTTGTGGGGAGCCGCTGCGCGGCTCGGGATCGTCTTGGGGACGTATGATCGGGACCGGCCTGGCAAATTGGGGACACAAGCGCATGCGCCGCTTCGGCGGCGGGCGTGCGTCCCTGGCTGGATGCGATGTGCAGCGTGCCGCCTGCGGCCTTGCTGCCGCCGCTCTGTCGCTTGCGCTGGCGCAGTGCGGCCAGGCGCCGAATCCCGCATCGCTCGCCGCCAACGCGGCACCGGCGCAGGAGCTCACCTTCGATCAGCGGTTTCCCGCCCCCGAGTTCAGCGACCGCTTCCCATCGGCTCGTGAAAGTTTCTCGCTGCACACGCCATCCGACTTCGCGCCGAAGCCGCCGCCTTATCAAGTCGCCTCGCTGGAACCGCTGGCACCTGCCCGGCCACAGCGCGAGGATCTCACCATCCTCGTCAGCATGAAGACGTCGGCGTTCCCGTATTTCGGCAACAATCCAGCGTCCGACGCGCCGTTCCTCAACGTCTCCAGTGGCGAGCGGCGGGGTCATCGCAGCTTCTCGGGCCGCGTCTATTGGCAGGACCAGACCTACAATGACAGCCGCGTGCTCGTGCATGTCCCTGAGCAGTTCGACGCGCGCAAGCCAGGGGTGATCGTGGTGTTCTTCCACGGCAACGGCGCCACCTTGGAGCGCGACGTGCGCGATCGGCAGCTCGTGCCGCAACAGATCACCGGCTCCGGCGTCAATGCCGTGCTGCTCGCGCCGCAGATGGCGGTCGATGCCGCGGATTCCTCCGCCGGCAAGTTCTGGCAGCCGGGCGGCCTCAAGCGCTTCATGGACGAGGCCGCCGGCAATCTCGCCCGCCTCACCGGCGATCCCGCCAGCGCCAAGGCGTTTGCGAGCATGCCGATCGTGATCGTCGGCTACAGCGGCGGGTTTCTCCCGACCGCCTGGAGCCTCGAGGTCGGCGGCATCAGCGAGCGCGTGCGCGGCGTCGTGCTGCTCGATGCGGTCTATGGCCAGCTCGACAAGTTCGCCAACTGGATCGAGCGCAACCGCTCGGGCTTCTTCATCAGCTCCTACACGCGCTACACCGCCCGTCACGATCAGGAGCTGATGGCGATGCTGCGCAACCGCGGCATCGAGGTGTCAGAGGACATGGACCGGCCGCTGCGTCCCGGCAGCGTCGTCTTCGTCGAGACCGAGGACGGGATCACCCATCGCGACTACGTCACCCAGGCCTGGACCCGGCACCCGATCCAGGACGTGCTGACGAAGATGGCGGCCGCGCAGCCGCCGATCCGGATCGCCGCCGGCGCTCAGGGCACATCCAGCCGCTAAGCCCCCCTTGGTGGCACGCGGCAGAGCGCTTCAGCTCTTCGGCAGCTTCGGCATGTTCTCGACGAAGCCGTTGAAGCAGGCCAGCCGCTCGTCCTGTTCCTTGGTGAACTTGCAGTCGGCGACGGACTTCGCCTTCATCGTCTTCGGCTTGGCGGCCGGCGGGATGACTGCGTCGTAGCAGTCGAGCCGCTCTTTGGTTCCGTCCTCGATCTCCAGGCAGGCCTGCAGCTTCACGGCCGTCGGCTGCGGCTTGGCCGGCGCGGCGGCTGCGGTCTTCATTCCCTTCGGCTTGACCTGCACCAACGGGCGGTCACCGACCATCGGGGGGCTGCTCTGGGCCAGGGCTGGCGCGCAAACCAACATTGCGGCAAGGCTCAACACTATCTTTTTCATGCCATGTCTCTTTTTCATCCAGGCCATGGCCGCACGCGACCAGCGCCGCTTGTGGCGCGATCTCCTGCCCTGTGGCCTCCCACCACAGCGGCTTTAATCCGGTCCGGCAGGTTTTGCCAAGCGCCAAGCCGCAGTTCGCGGTGGACCTCAGGCCATCGCTGCAACCGGCACCCGCGGCCGGCTCGCCAGAATCGCGAGCAAGGCCAGCACGACGAACCCCATCGCGACCGGACCGGTAGCGCCGAGAGCATCCCGCGCGAACAGGCTGCCGCCGACGGCGGACCCGATGGCCTGGCCGATATAGAGAACGGACGTGTTGAGCGACACCGAGGCCGAGGCGAGCGGTGGCGCTGCAGCAACCAGGCGGACCTGCTGCATCGAGTTGGTCGACGCAAAGCCCAGGCCCCAGACCGCGACCGCCCCGGCCATCAGCGCATAGGCACCCGCGCCGATGGTCCACAGGGCGATGCCCGTGAACAGCAGGCAGGAGAACAGCAGCGAGGTCCGATAGGCGCCCCAGCCGTCGACGATGCGGGTCGCGATGACCACTCCGAGGAACCCACAGACGCCGTAGATCGCGAACACCAGCCCGACCTGGTTGGGATCGGCGCCGGTCAGCTTGGTCAGCAACGGCCCCATGAAGGTGAAGATCACGAACTGCCCGGACATCTGCAGCATCGTGATCAACAACAGCAGCACGACGAGGCGATTGCGGCCGAGCGCGATCCAGGTCGTCAGCTCGACCGGCGCGCCCTTCAGCCCCGACGGCAGCCGCCAGGTCAGCAGTCCGAAGCTGATAGCTCCGGCGGCAGCGACGGCCAGATAGGCGTTCCGCCAGCCCGTGTGGCTGCCGATGAAAGTGATCAGCGGCAGGCCGACGGCGGCGGCCAGCGACCAGCCGAGGAACACATAGGCAATGGTGCTGCCGCGCTTCTCCACCGGGCTGATCAGCGCAGCCGTCCCCGCTGCCTGCGGCGTGTACAGCGCACCGACGGCGAGCATCACCAGGCGGATCGCGAGCAGGCTCGCATAATCCGGCGCGAAGGCCGAGGCGAGATTGCCGAGCGAGAGAACCAGCAGCGTGACCGCCAGTAGCAGGCGGCGGTCGAAGCGGCTGGTCAGCCAGGCCGTCAGCGGCGAGCAGATGCAGAGCACCACGGCGCCGAAGGTGATCAGCAGGCCGGCAGTGTGAACCTCGACCGACAGCCCTTCCGCGAGCTGCGGCAACAGGCCGGCGGGAGCGAGCACCGAGCAGCCGGTGACGATGTTGCCGAGCATCAGCGCCGTCGGGGCCAAGCGCGATGAGGGCTGAATGGATGTCATCTGATGAGCGGTCATGGCGCTTCAATAGCAGAGATTTTCATGCACTTGCATGAAAATGTCTCATGCGGTCATGACATTCTGTTTCCCTCGCTCTTCTGTCCTCGTGGTCAGTGCACCGGCTGCGCGGAAGCCTGCGGCAAGGACACCTGAGGGGAAGAAACCTGAGGCGAAGACACCTGCGTCCAGGGAACCGGCACGCCGCCCGGATAGACGACGGCCTTCGACGGCGGGCAGCTGTCGGTCAGCTTCTTCAGCGCCGTCTCCAGCCCCTCGCTGCCGACCGCAAAGGTCGAAGCACCAGGGCGCGCGACGTTGAGCAGCGCATCGCTCAGCTCCGCCCGCGGCGCCGCGGCGAGCGACCTGATCTGGCCGGCATTCATGAACACGCCCCAGGTCTCGCGGTCGCCGGACCGGCGCGGCGGCGACAGGAAATTCAGCCTGACGTCGCCGCTGCTCATCGACAGCGCTCCGCCGGCAGCTCCGATGGCTGCATTGCGCTCGACGTCGAGCTCGAAGCGGTCCTGGTCGAAACAGACGAGCTGAAGACGGGTGGTCCGGAACGTGCCCTTGCCGTCCTCACGCGACAGAATCGTCTTGTACGCAATGCCGCGGCTGGCCGCCTCGAACATCCAGGGACTTTCGACCCGATCGCGGCGGTCCAGCGCAAAGCGGACGATCTCCTCGCGGGTGAGAATGCGCATGCCCTCGAACGGCACCGAGCGCGCCACCGTGAGGAGGCCTGGGTCGGCGCCGAGCTTGGTGATGTAGTCGAGCACCATCTTGTCGGACCGCGCCATCGCCGCCTGCAACGCCTTGGCGCGTACCTCGGGCGGCGGCACGCCGCCGGTGTAATTCAGGATGACGCGCGGCGAATGCACCGCCAGCGTCGCATCCGGCGCGATCTCACGCACAGTGCCGCCAAGGATGAGGTAGGGACAGGCCGAGTTGCACATCGCCCCGCGCGTCCAGACCTCGCCGTGCAGCTCGCGGCCGGACTGCTTGAGCTTGGTGCAGACGTCGCCTTCCTGGGACTCGAAGCCGCATTCGCGCACGGTGGTGCGCCCCACCCGGACCGCGGCCTTCTTCTCCCGCAGCATGTTGCCCATCGCGAGTGCCTGCTCGAGATTGCCGCCCGGCGAATTGAAGTAGATCGGCAGCTTGCGGTCGCCGACCTGCTTCAAGATCTTGCGCAGCCGTGCCGCGGCACCGCCGTCGATCTTGCCTTCGGCGGCGATCCAGCTGTCGCAGCCCGGGCCGCAGGCATCGGCCGGTCCCTTGATGAGGGCAAACGAGATCGGCGCAAAATTGTCCGCCATCCGCGGCGACTTGCCGGGACGCTTCGAGGGCTTGACCTCTGCCCCCGGCGTGACCGGCTTGACTGGGGCCGATGGCTTGGCCTGCGCCGCGGGCTTCTGGGGCAAGAACGGCTTCTGTTGAAACGCAGGTCTGGCGGCTGTCGCTGGCCTTCCCGCCGGCGGCACCGCCGCATGGGCAGACACGTCCATCAGCACGAGCGCGATCAGCGCTGCGATCTGGATGCCGCAACGCCTGACCACAAGAGAGAGCGGCGCCTCCCCAAAAGACACCATCGCCACGCGTCCCCACGCCCTGAACACTTGAAGTTGTATCATACCGGCGCCCGGCAGCAATGTCCGCATCGCAACAGGCGAGGCAAATCGGCCGGTTTTCCCGTCTCTCCCCCGGTTGCAGCCTGCAAATCCCCTGCTATACCCCTGGCTCCCGCTTACCTGCGCTCGTTCGCAGGAGTGAGCTAACGGAGAGAGACAATGCCTGACTCGAAATCCCCCGACTCGAAATCCGACCAGTCCAAGCCCGGCTTCCAGTACAGCCTCAGCAATCTGAAGCCCGCCGCTCCGGTCGAGAAGATCACCATCAGCTTCCCCGACGGCGCCAAGCGCGAATATCCCAGGGGCACCACCGGCTTCGACATCGCCAAGGGCATCTCGCCCTCGCTCGCCAAGCGCACCGTCGCGATGGCGCTGAACGGCGACGTCGTCGACCTCAACGACCCCATTGAAGAAGATGCCAAGCTCGAGCTCGTCGACCGCGACGATCCGCGCGCGCTGGAATTGATCCGGCACGATTGCGCGCACGTGCTCGCCGAAGCCGTGCAGGCCTTGTGGCCGGGCACCCAGGTCACGATCGGCCCCGTGATCGAGAACGGCTTCTACTACGACTTCTTCCGCAACGAGCCGTTCACGCCCGAGGACTTCGCCGCCATCGAGAAGAAGATGCGCGAGATCATCGGCCGCGACAAACCCTTCACCAAGGAGGTGTGGGACCGCGAGAAGACCAAGCAGGTGTTCCGCGACAAGGGCGAGGCGTTCAAGGTCGAGCTGGTCGACGCCATTCCCGGCAACGAGCCGATCAAGATCTACTACCAGGGCGACTGGTTCGACCTGTGCCGCGGCCCGCACATGACCTCGACGGGGAAGATCGGCAACGCCTTCAAGCTGATGAAGGTGGCGGGCGCGTATTGGCGCGGCGATAGCAACAACCCGATGCTGACCCGCATCTACGGCACCGCCTTCGCCAAGCAGGAGCAGCTCGACGCCTATCTGAAGCAGATCGAGGAGGCCGAGAAGCGCGACCACCGCAAGCTCGGCCGCGAGCTCGACCTGTTCCACTTCCAGGAGGAAGGCCCTGGCGTCGTGTTCTGGCACCCCAAGGGCTGGAGCATCTTCCAGGCGCTGATCGCCTATATGCGCCGGCGTCTGGCGGGTGACTATGACGAGGTGAATGCGCCGCAGATCCTCGACAAGTCGCTGTGGGAGACCTCGGGCCACTGGAACTGGTATCGCGAGAACATGTTCGCGGCGCAGTCCGCCGGCGACGAGGCCGAGGACAAGCGCTGGTTCGCGCTCAAGCCGATGAACTGCCCGGGTCACGTGCAGATCTTCAAGCATGGCCTGAAGAGCTACCGCGACCTGCCGATGCGGCTGGCCGAGTTCGGCGTCGTGCACCGCTACGAGGCCTCCGGCGCCATGCACGGCCTCATGCGGGTGCGTGGCTTCACCCAGGACGACGCGCATGTGTTCTGCACCGAGGATCAGCTCGCCGAGGAGTGCCTGAAGATCAACGATCTGATCCTCTCGACCTACTCCGATTTCGGGTTCGAGGGCGAGTTGACGGTGAAGCTGTCGACCCGGCCGGAGAAGCGCGTCGGCACCGACGAGATGTGGGATCACGCCGAGCGCGTGATGGCGACCGTGCTGAACGAGATCAAGGCGCAGAACAACCACATCCGCACCGAGATCAATCCGGGCGAAGGCGCGTTCTACGGGCCCAAGTTCGAATATGTGCTGCGCGACGCCATCGGCCGCGACTGGCAGTGCGGCACCACGCAGGTCGACTTCAACCTGCCGGAGCGGTTCGGCGCGTTCTATATCGATGCCGACGGCGCCAAGAAGGCGCCCGTGATGGTGCATCGCGCGATCTGCGGCTCGATGGAGCGCTATATCGGCATCCTGATCGAGCACTATGCCGGCAGCTTCCCGCTGTGGCTGGCGCCGACCCAGGTCGTCGTCACCACCATCACCTCCGAGGGCGACGAATACGCCAAGCAGGTGCTGGCGGCCCTGCGGCGGGCCGGCTTGCGAGCCGAGATCGATCTTCGCAACGAGAAGATCAACTACAAGGTCCGCGAGCACTCGCTGCAGAAGATCCCGGCGCTGCTCGTGGTCGGCAAGAAGGAGGCCGAGACGCATTCGGTCTCCGTCCGCCGCCTCGGCCGCGACGGCCAGACGGTGATGCCGACCGCGGATGCGATCGCCGCCCTGGTCGACGAGGCGATGCCGCCCGACGTGCGACGCAGGCAGCGCGACGCGGCCTGACGTCGCAGCTCGCCGGCTGAATGAGCGCAGCGGCACCCGGGGACAGCATGCCCGGGTGCCGCTTGCACTTCGAAACGCGCCGCTCTCTCTTCCCGCCTTTTCGAGCGCAGCGAAGCAATCCAGACCGCCTCTGCGGAAAGACCCTGGACTTCTTCGCTGCGCTCGCAATGACGCGCCGAGAAACATCGCTTGCCAACGCGCCGGCTGTCGCGAGCTGCTACGCGGACAGAGTGGCAACGGCATCCGTCGCATGTCCCTCCCTGCCCGCAGCCTGCAGCGCCACGTCGGCGCATTCGGCCATGTAGAGAAACATCGTCGCCAGCATCCGCTCGATCGCATCGCGGCCGAGCGGCAGGATGGACATGGCGTCGGTGCCGCGGACGAGCAGGCCCTTCTCTTCGGCCACGCGCAGCAAGGTCAGCACGTGCTTGCGCGACACCGAAAAGCGCGTCGCCAGACCGTTGATGGAGTACGGCACGGGACTGTCGGGCGGGAACGCGTCGTCCGGCCCGGCGCTCTGGGCCAGGCTGAACAGGATCACCATTCCGGCGGTGCGCTCGGCAAACGGCTCGAGCTCCGGCGCGCCGTCGAGCACCCGCGCGCCCGCGATGAAGCGGCGCCCGAGCTCGAGCACGAAGTGCTTCACGAAGGCCGGGTCGTTCAACCCGGCCCGATAGGCCACGGCAGCCGGCAGCACCGCGCTCATCGCATCGAACTGCACGCCCCACCGCTCCCGATGCAACGCGATCAGCTTGTCGGTCGGCACCAGCGGCCGCCTGCGGCGGTCGAGGTTCGCGGCCGCAGCCACCAAGCCTGTCGCGCGCATCAAGGCCAGCATCGCCTCGCAGCGGCCGGCGCTGCACAGGTCGAGTCTCGCGCACATCTCCTTCATCGCGCCGACGGTGAGGCCGAGCTCGCCATCGCGCTGCTCGGCGAAGTGCAGATACAGCGCGACATGCGGAAACAGCGCCCGCGCCCGGTCGCTCAGCAGCGCATTGAGGATGCGGTCGCCGCGGTACAGCCGGACGGCGGCGGCCGTCGAGGCCCGCATCGCCTGGTCGAAGCCGGGCATCCCGCGCAGCCGTGCGACGGCATCAGGTGACGGTCTCAGTGCGGTCATCGGCACGTCAGATCTTGCAAGTGATGCAGCCCTCGGTCTCAACACTATGTTTTTACCGGTCTCCCTCAGGTTCGACAATTCGCACGAGATAGTGCCGTTTTGGACAGATGGCCGCAGCCGCTCCGCCGCCGCGCATTCCGCGAAGCCCTTCGCCGGAACCCGCCCAAGCTGCAGGATGCGGCGTGGTCGGAAAGCCGCTGATACCAAGCCGGTAGAACCGATCAAAACGCCGTGCCGCGGCCTCGTTGCAGGTGGAGGCGCGTGCTATCTGTTCCGCGTGCAACGAACGAGATCCACCGACGTGCCCGACGCGATTGAACTCCTGAAGACCCGCCGTTCCGTGAAGCCGCGCGAGATGAGCGGCCCCGGCCCCTCGCCCAGCGAGCTCGACACCATCCTGACCATCGGCGCCCGCGTGCCGGACCACGGCAAGCTCGCGCCGTGGCGCTTCATCGTGTTCGAGGGCGATAGCCGCCGCCGCGCCGGCGAGATGATCGCTGCTGCCTTTGCCAGGAAGAACCCGCAGGCGAGCGCCGCCGAGCTCGAGGTGGAGAAGAACCGCTTCATGGAGGCGCCGCTGGTGATCGGGCTTGTCAGCTTCACCAAGCCGCATCCCAAGGTGCCCGCCTATGAGCAGGAGCTCTCGGCTGGCGCCAGCGCGATGAACATCCTGACGGCTGCGACCGCGCTCGGCTATGGCGGCTGCTGGCTGTCCGGCTGGTTCATGTTCGACCGCGACGTGATGGATGGCTTCGGCTTGAGGCCGGAGGAGAAGCTCGCCGGGCTCATTCATATCGGCAAGCCCACCAAGCCGAGCGAGGATCGCCCGCGTCCGGCGCTGGCGGACATCGTGACGCGATTCTGAACGCCACGGGCCCCCTGCCGCAGGATGGGCAAAGCGGCGCCGCAGGCGACGCGTGCCCACCGTCGGGCCACCCATCCGCGGCCCGACGGTGGGCACGGCGCCACAGCGATCTCGCTCGGATGAAGCAGTGGTGTGTGCGCCTTTGCCCACCCTACGGCCCCTCTCTCACGCCGCTTTCGACGCTCTCGCGCCGAACTGCGCCAGGAGGCCCGCGATCTCCGAGGCGGGCCGTGCCGCGCTGAACAGATAGCCCTGCACCTGGTTGCAGCCTTCGGCGCGCAGCCAGTCGAGCTGGTCGGAGGTCTCGACGCCCTCCGCCGTGGTGGTGATGTTGAGGCTCTTGCCGAGGCCGGAGATGGCGCGGACGATGGCGAGGCAGTCCGAGCGCTGCGCCAGGTCCTTCACGAAGGAGCGGTCGATCTTGATCTTGTCGAACGGGAAGCTGCGGAGATAGCTGAGGCTGGAATAGCCGGTGCCGAAATCATCCATCGAGATGCGGATGCCGAGCCCGCGCAGCTGATGCAGGATGGCCAGATTGGCCTCGGTCTCGGCGAGCAGGATCGACTCGGTGATCTCCAGCTCCAGCCGATCCGGCGCCAGCCCGGATTGCGCCAGCGCCTGCATCACGACCTGCACCAGGTTGCGGCTGCGGAATTGCACCGCCGACAGGTTCACCGCGACCGTGATGCCGTCCGGCCAGCGCGCCGCCTCGCGGCAGGCCTCGCGCAGCACCCATTCGCCGAGCGGCACGATCAGGCCGATATCCTCGGCCACCGGAATGAAGTCGGCCGGCGAGATCATGCCCTTCTCCGGATGCCGCCAGCGCAGCAGGCATTCGAAGCCGGAGATCGCGTTGCTCGCGACGTCGACCAGCGGCTGGTAGTGCAGCTCGAACTCACCTTGCGCAAAGGCATGGCGCAAATCGTGCTCCATGTCGCGGCGCTTCTGCGCCTGCAGGTCCATCTCCTTCTCGAAGAAGCGGTGAACCCCGCCGCCCTCCTCCTTGGCGCGGTACAGCGCCATGTCGGCATTCTTCATCAGCTCTTCGCTGGTCTCGCCGTCGGATGGCGAAAGCGCAATGCCGATCGAGGCGCCGATCACCAGCTCCTGACCGTCGATTTCATACGGCGCGCTCAAGGCCTGGATCAGCCTGGCCGCGACATCGCTCGCCTCGTTCACGGAGGGCGCATCACCGAGGATGACCGCGAATTCGTCGCCGCCGAGCCGGGCCGCCAGATTGCCGCCGCTGACACGCTCCCTCAGGCGATCGGCCACCGCCTGCAGCAGCCGGTCGCCCATCGGATGGCCGAACGAGTCGTTGACGTTCTTGAACAGGTCGAGATCGATGCACAGCACCGCGACGGGCTTGTTGCCGGCCGGCCCCGGCTCCAGCGCCTGCCTCAGGCGCTCCTGATAGAACTCGCGATTGGGCAGATTGGTCAGGCCGTCATGATGCGCCATATGCGCAATGCGGGCTTCGACCTTGCGGCGCTCGGTGATGTCGACGATGGCGACGAGAAAGCCGTCGCGTCCGTCGTAGCGAATCCTGCGGCCATAGGCCAGCACGTCAATCAGCGAGCGGTCGGCCTTGTAGTGCTGCCATTCGCGATGAAAATCGTCCCGCGCCGTCAGGCGAGCCATCGCCTCATCGAGATTCGACGTATTGCTCTCTGGCCAGAGATCCCAGATCGTCATCTCCAGCAGGCTGCTCCGGTCGTAGCCGTAATGCTCCTCCGCCGCGGCGTTGATCTTCAGGATGCGTCCGGTCTCCGTATCGAAGATGCCCATCGGCAGCGGGTTCGCATCGAACAGCAGCCGGAACGACGCCTCGCGGCGCTTCAGCGCGGTGACGTCCGAGACGGTCAGCGAGACGATGTCGCCGAACGCATGCACGCCGAGCCGCAGGCTGCGATCGTCGCAATCGAGCTCGAGCTGATCGCGGCCGCTTTGCGTCACCACGGCGAACAGGCGCGCGAGCACCTCGGCGGTGCCGAGCATCGTCCCGCCTTGCCGCAGCCGGCGCCATTGCAGCTCGGCCGCTGACAGCTTGAGGAGGTTCGCCGCAGACTGATTGTGATGCACGACCTGGAAGTCGCAGGGGTGGCCTGTGCTATCACGAATGGTCGCAAGCGAGACGACGCCATCCTCTGTGGTGGAGAAGATCGAGTCGAGCAGATTGTACTGCGTGGCGCGCTCGTTGATATACACGCCGACGAGGGTCCTGCCCCAGCGCGAGCAGGTCGGTAGCGCCAGCACATCGTAGGTACGCACCATGCCGTCCCGCACACAATGCGCGGTCGACAGATGCGGCTTGCAGCTCGACGCCGCACAGATCGCGGCTTCGGTCAGCACCGTCGCGCAATCCGGCGAGACACATTCGACGGGAATGTCCCAGCCGTCGTTCTGGAGCCATTGCTGGACGTAACGGCCGCTGCGGGTGATTTCCAGCCGGTCGTCCTCTTCGCGCAGCAGCGCGACATGGTCGGCGAGACGGCCGAGGCTTCCGAGCATCACGTCTTCGTAGCGAGGCAGGCTCTGGCCGGGCTTCAATGCGGCGTGCCATTTGCGCTTCAGCACCGGAATGTCCTCGAACAGATCATTGCTGATCGTCGCGGACGTCTTCTTCTTCGCGGCACTCATCGCATCGTACTCAATCGCCAGCTTCTCGAAGTGGTATCCCATGCAGATTTGTTTTTAACGGGTTGTGAATCCAGATTGCCGTGCAACCGCGCGCAGCAAATATGACAGTTCGAAGTCGTTCCATGGTTATCGCGCATTAGAGACTATGACAGCCGCGTCGCGCCTGCGATCGCCCGATGCGCAACATCCTGCGCTCGTTGCGATGAGTTGCGACAACCTGACGTGAGGAAGCGATCCCGCGGCGGAGATCCGCCCGAGCGATGCATCGGCGAGACCCTCACGTGATGTGAGGGCGCAAGGAGGACCGGACCTCGACTGAGGCCCGTGGCCCGCCTGCGGAAAAAAATGCAGGCGGCAGGTACCACAGGTTCAGCCGGACAGACCCGGCCCTCCCTGCGCGATGGCCTTAACGGCTGCTTCGCGTTCTCCCTGGTGCGCCGGGCTTTCTGGCCACCATGCCGTGACAATGCGCTCACCCGCCTTGCACGGGTGATATCAGCTTCGGGATATCAGGACCGCGCGACTTGACCGTGCGCAGCGAATTGTTCGTCGGCGCGAGCTCCCCCGCGCTGCAATCCACCACGCCCACCGCTCCCCGCCCCGCGTGCCGTGACGACCGCGATACGCCCCTCATCCCGGGACGGGATGCGCAAGAGCATCGATCTGATTTGCCCGACGAGGCTGGGCAAGAATCCAAATTAGGAGGCTAGGAGGGCTCGGCGCGGTGCGACTTCGAGCCATAGCCGTATCATCGTCCAGTTTCGTATCAAGGCAAGCGGAATCGCCTCTCGTGCGGCGTTGGCCTCGGCAGAGGCGGCGTGTTGAGCTGCAATAGCCCACGCGGTGATGCGGGCGAGGAAGTCGTTCAGGCCGAGAATGTTGAGGACGCGGCTAAAGTTGTAAGAGAGCGCCATGAGGCTCCATTCCCCGCGAACCTTGTCGAAGCTGCGGACGAGGAAATGCTGATACCCGGCGCGGCACTTGAGTGTGCCGAACGGATGTTCGACGAGGGCTGAGCGGCGACGCATCAGCTGGCCAGCCTGTTCGCTCGCCATTCTCTGGCGGTGACGATCCAGCACCTCCTCGTGCTCCCACCGAGAGACGTTGCGGCTTTTGGCCTTCGCGGAGAGGCAAGACGCCTTGAGGGGGCAGACGCTGCAGGTCGGCACTGAGCCCAGGTAACGGCGTTCCATTCTGCCGCTCGTATTCTTCCAGAGCTTCTTCGTGGGATGCAGCGCCTGGCCTGCGGGACACCGGTAGGTGTCGGTTGCGGAATCGTAGGTGAAGTCAGCTCGCGTGAAGCGCGTGTGCTTCTTGCCATTGCCGTGATGCAGCGGGACATAGGCGGTGATGCCATCATCCTCGCAAGCCTTGATATCCTCGCTGTTGTAGTAGCCGACATCGGCCAATATCTGCAGCGACGAGACCTCCAGGTTCTCCTTGGCCGCTATCGCCATCATATGCAGGTGTCGGACATCGCTGCGATTGACGACCTCGCTGGCGACGATCAGCTTGTTCTTGTCGTCAACGACGCTCTGGACGTTGTAGCCTGCAATCGTCTGATCGCCCTTGCTCAGCAGCCGCGCATCGGGGTCGGTCTTCGACACCTGTCCCTTGTCGTTTTTGTCAAGGTTCTCCAGATCGGACTGAGCGCGCTCACGCCGCGCCATCAGTTCCTTGATCCTGTCCCCGACATCGCCGCCGCCATTGCCATCCTTGCCGTTGTCGGGCCGCTTGGCTTCTGCTGCATCGTTGGTGTCGAGGGACTTGCCGTACGCCTCGATCTCCTCATCGAGCTTGGCGATCTGTTTGGCGAGCTTCCCGCGCGTGAAGATGCTGTCCTTGCTGGCATTGCCGTGGAATAGCGCCCCGTCGACCGCGACCAGGGTCCCGCCGATCAGATCGAGTTCGCGAAGCAGCAGCACGAAACTGCGGTTCGCGGCCTTCAGGGCCGCCCAGTTCTCCTTGCGGAAATTGGCGATCGTCCGGTAGCCGGGCTTGAGAGACTTCAGCAGCCAGATCAGTTCCAGATTGCGGCAGGCTTCACGCTCCAGCCGGCGTGATGACCGGATCTGGTTGATATAGCCATACAGGTACAGCTTCAGCAGATCGGACGGGGCGTATGGCGGCTGTCCCGCTCCCGCCGCGCGCCGGTCGGCGTGCCGAAATCCAAGCTTGGCAAGGTCGAGCGCATCGACATAGCCATCGATCGCACGAACCGGATTGTCCGCAGATACGTAATCCTCGATCCGCGGTGGAAACAGGCTGGCTTGCTCGCGGCTCTCACCGCTCTTGAACGGGCGATTCGTCATAAGCCGAATCGTACATCCCGCCACGCAAAACGCCCGAGATTCTTGCCCAGCCTCGTCGAGGCAAGCACTAATAAGTGCGACAAAGTAACCCGACGGGCAGATGCTGACGTTTGCGGGATTGGAGTTGCGGCGAACTTCACGCGAGATGCGACGTCATCCAACGTGACGCAACACTGACGGCTCAAGCTAAGATCCTGTCTTCCGACTGTGCCGGGTTCGGATGCTGCAATTCAACTTCTGAACGCAAAACGAGGCTGTACACGCGCGCGAGCGATGATACAGAGGATCTGGTTCATCGCCACGAGCATCGCGAGCGCGCTAAGGGGAAAGTGATATGAGGAGCAAAATCGTTCTGTTGGCAATTTGCCTCGGTGCAGCCGACGCGCAGGCCGAGGACTATCGCTGGACAGCGGGCTTCGCGCAGGGAACGGTGGAGGCGATCATCAGGAACGCGCGCGGATCGAACCTCAACATCTACTGCCCAAGCGGGCAGGAGGACCACACACCAGGCATGTTCATCACCGCGAGTGGACTTCATCCGGCAGCGGGCGAGCGTGTGGCGGCGCGGATCATCGTTGATGGTCACAACTATGCGTTCGACCTCGATGAGCAGCAATTCAAAGCTGAGTCACGTCCCGGCATGCAGGACTTCCAGGCGCTGGTCGCAGCCCTCGCTGCGAGCCGTGCAAAATCGTTCACGGTCGAATTTCCCAAATACGGTCTGGTGGAAACTTTTTCGCTTGCCGGCGCGGCAAAGGCGCTGGGCAAAGGTAAGACGTCGATGTTGTGGGGCTGCGTGCCCTAGATCATGATGCGTTTCGGCGGACGCGCATATTCAACGGGCTGCGGGTGAGACCCCGGATGTCGCGGCGCTCATCCGGGTGACGCGCCTGTTGCTTCGACCGATGCGCTCCGGCTCCGCCCTACACGACTCGTCGCGCGTGCACGACATGCGGTCCTGCTTCTCTTGCGCTGCCGACGGGCGCGCCGAGGTAGCGGCCGATGATGTCGGCGAGACCGATGTCCTCGATCTCATTGAAGCCACAGCCCAGCAGGTCGCGGCGCAGATCCGAAGGATCGAACCGGCTCAGCCAGGGTTCGCCGATCGCGGCGGTGCGCGCGGCGAGCGCGGCGACATTGGCGCGGCGCGCCGGAGCGTAGTTGTCGAGCGGCTCCGTGTAGTCGAACACGACCTCCGCGCCGGGCACGCTCGCCATGAACGTCAGCACCGCCAGGATCGCCTCGCGCCTGAGATAGGGCACGACCCCGAGCCAGGGAAAGAAAGCGGGCTCGCTGGTTCGGAAGCCGGCGTCAGCCAACGCATCGCCGAGATTTTGCCGCTCGAAATCGACCGGTACGAAGACAAGCGAGGCAGGCAAAGTGAGGCCGGCGGCAGCGATGCGCTCCCGCTTCCACGCCTGAGTGGCCGGATGGTCGACCTCAAACACGCGCAGCCCATCGGCTGCGTGCGGATTGCGCAGGCTGAACGTATCGAGGCCGGCGCCAATGACCGCGACCTGACGAACGTCGCGGGACACGGCCATGGCCAGGGCATCCTCGGCGAAACGGCTGCGCGCGGCGATGAACAACCGCAGGCGATGCCTGCTCTCGTCCGCTGAGGCAGCGGCGATGAGCGCGTCGGCCTCGTCGCCGAGAAGCACACGGGCCAGCGGATCGGCAAAGATGCTGGCGCCGTCGACCGTCTGATGTGTGGCGCGGTGAACCGCCGCCCCCAACGCGGTCCGGCTGGGCTGTCCCATCTGCATGACGAATAGTCCCCTTCTGAAACCGAGGCCTCCGGTTGCGCATCCTAGCGAGATAGCGCATAATCCTAACACTGTAAAGATTTGATCGAGGTCCGGATGGCGAGGCCAGCGAGGAAGCCGCGCAAAAGCTATCATCATGGCGACCTGCGCAACGCGCTGCTGACGGCGGCGCGCGAGGTGCTGGAAGAGCGCGGCCCATCATTCCTCGGCCTGCGCGAAATCTCGCGCCGGGTCGGCGTGTCAGCGCCATCCGCCTATCATCATTTCCCGAGCCGCGATGCCATCGCGCTCGGCCTTGCCGAGCAAGGCGCCACGGAGCTTGCCGCATGCCTCGCCGCTGCGCCCCCGAATGCCGGCGGCTCGCTGCTGACCTATGGCGAGGCCTATGTCGCGTTCGTGCGTGCCAATCCGGCGCTCTACCGGCTGATGTTCGGTGAAGGTTTTCCGGAAGTCTCACAGCACAGCACAGCGATCCGCGCGCTGCGGACGCGCAGCTACGAGATCATGAAGGCGAGTCTCGAACCGCGCCTGCCGGCGTCGGAGCTGCCGATTGCCGGATTGTTTCTATGGGCGCTCGTGCACGGCCTGGGGCTGCTGCTCGTCGATCGCCAGATCGTCCGGGACGGCGACCTCGAGGACATCATCCGCCGGGTGTTGACGCTGGCGGGAACGGGACTGCTGCATGGCCGAGGACATGACGACGGAAAATCGGGCCCGCCGTCACCGCGACCGGGAAAGCGCTCAGCTTAAGGCAATCAAGACAGGCTCGTCGCCTGCTCTTGCACGTGGCACCAGCCGCGACGAAGGAAGGCCACTGATAGAACGTTCCTCGATGGATTCCGCGGCATGGGTCCCGGCGTTCGTCGGGACGACTGGTGATCAGACCCCGCCCATGCAGAAACTCCACCATTGTGTCAGTCTTCCTCCAGGCGAATCTCAGCGTCGCTGAGTGCCTGCATGACCCGCTCGATGTCCTCGGGCGCGACGGTGCTGCCCGCACAGATGGCGTTGAGTTCGTCGAACGTGATCCAGCCTTTACGCTCCCCGATTTCGATTGCGCGTCGGATGATTCCGGACACGTGCATGCGCCTCTCCCGATCAGTGGCTCTCATACCTAGGGACGAGTCGATGTCGTAGGGTGGGCAAAGGCGCGGCCCTGCTCTCTCCCCTCGCGTGATCGCAATGGCGCCGTGCCCACCATGGCGCTGATGTGTTTGCTGAGCCATGGTGGGCACGCTGCCGCCGCTTTCGCGGCGGCTGCTTTGCCCACCCTACGGCACCTGCTCAGCGCGCGAGCACCTCGACCTCGCCGTCGACGCCGTTGACGACGTTGAAGGAGCGTTCGAACACCTTGCCTTCGTATTTGGCGATGGCGCGGTAGTCGCCTTCGGACAGCACGACCTTGGGGAAGGCGCCGACCGATTCCTTGATGACGTCGCCGCCGGGGTTGATGACCGACCAGGCGGTGTTAGCGAGCGCCTCGCCGCCCTTGTCGGAGACGAGCTTCAGGGTGATGACCGCGGCGCGATGCGTCACCGTGACGTCGGTGAGCTTGCTGGCCTGGACGCGGATGTCGGAGCGCACCACCGAGTTGGCGTCGCCATAGTTGGAGACGATGTAATAGGTGCCCTCGGGCAGCATCAGCATGTCGCCGGCGGCGACGTTCGGCACCAGCGGCGGGCGCTCGCGGCCGTCGAACTGGCTGCCCTTGTAGATCGCGAACGAGATCTGGTTCTGCGGAATCTTGCTGGAGCCGACCCGGCCCTCGAGCCGCAGGCCACCGGCCGGCAGCAGGAAGGATTCGCGATCGGTGTCGGTCTTCAGGCTCACCGTCCGGACGGCGCTGACGAGGCCGAGCGCGACGTGGACGACGTAGTTGCCAGGCGGCAGCACGATGTTCGGCGTGGCGCCGCGATCTTCGCGCAGCATCTTGAAGGCGCCGGTCTCGTCGGGCCGGTCGGCGAACACGCGCCAGACGAGCCCGCCATTGATGTTCGGCAGGTCCTTGCCGTAGCGCGCCGACAGCGACAGCACGCCCTGGTTCGGTGCCGCGGGGGGAGCAGCGACCGGCGGAATGGCGGCGGGTGCGCCCGGCGGGATCGCGGCCACCGGCGGGCCCGGGATGGCCTGCGGCGCAGGCGGCGGCGGAACCGCGGGCCCCGCTCCGGGCCCGGAGGGCGGCGCGAGGCTGACGGCCGCGCCGGGATCCGGCACTGAGGCTGGCGGAATCGGCGGCGGTCGGTCGCTGAACAGCTGCGCCTGCGCGGCCGAGACGCCGGAGACGGCAACCAGACACGACAGCACGAGCGCCGGCCATTGCCGCACGCCATGCCGGACTCCGAAGAAACCGCGACCTCTCGTCATCACGCTGGTTTTGACCGAAAACGGGGCAAATTCAAGCCTGTACTGAACCGATCCGGGAATGGTGGGGCGTGGCGCGCGGCCTGGCCGCAGCCGTTATGCCGCAGCATGATCGTCGTGGACGTCGCGCAAACATCACATCGGCGGCATCTCATGGAGCCGTCAACCGGCATGAAGGATGCTTCTGCTAGGTTGATGTCCGGAATCGCGACGACGGAACACGGTGGAGCCGCTTCGTCGCCGAATGGCGTATGCGTGGAGATGATGGTGCTGGACATGTTGATGGGACGCCGTCAGGGCGGAACAGACGGCACGAATGTCGGGCTCGGGACGATCCGCAAGCCGGTGATCGGGTTGGCGCTGGGCGGCGGCGCGGCGCGCGGCTTTGCCCATATCGGTGTGATCCGCACCCTGATGGCGCATGGCATCGTGCCCGACGTGGTCGTCGGAACCTCGATCGGCGCGGTCGTCGGTGGCGCCTATGCGGCCGGCCAGCTCGACACTTTGGAGGAATGGGCGCGCAGCCTGCAGATGCGCAACGTGCTCGGCTATCTCGACATCCGGCTCAACGGTTCCGGCCTGATCGGCGGCGAGAAACTGGCCGCGCAACTGGAAGCTTCGCTCGGCCGCGTCACGATCGAGGAGCTGCCGATGAAGGTCGCGACCGTGGCGACCGAGATCCGCACCGGGCACGAGATCTGGCTGACGCATGGCAGCCTGGTGGATGCGATGCGCGCCTCCTACGCCCTGCCCGGCATTTTCGCGCCGGTCCTGATCGGCGACCGCTGGCTGGTTGACGGCGCGATGGTCAATCCCGTGCCGGTGTCGGCAGCGCGCGCGCTCGGCGCCGAGATCGTGATTGCCGCGAATCTGTCGAGCGACGTGTTCACGCATTCGACGACGATCTATTCGCATGGCCAGCCGGTCGAGGTGCCGGAGACGGTGATGGAAAGCGCGCCGCAGAAGCGGCGCTTCCGCCGGCTGTTCTCGCCGGAGCGCGCGGTGAAGCGGCAATTCTTCGGCGAAGGCGGCCGGCCGGGGATCTCCTCGGTCATGGTCGATGCCTTCAACATCATGCAGGACCGCATCACGCGCGCGCGGCTCGCCGGCGATCCGCCGGACCTCTTGATCTCGCCGCGCGTCGGCCAGATCGGCTGGTTCGATTTTCACCGCGCGGCCGATCTCATCGCGTTCGGCACCAAGGCGGCCGAACGCGCGCTGGATTCGATCCATGAGGCGATCGGCGCAACGGCGCCGGCCGCCGGCGGAGCGCCTACGCCGTCTTGATGTATTGGCGCAGCGCTTCCTGCTCGGTCTCGTATTCCTGGACGCGCCACTTCACGACGTCGCCGATCGAGATCAGGCCGACCACGAGGCCGCCTTCGATCACCGGCAGATGGCGGAACTTGCCGTTGGTCATCGTCTCCATGAGCGAGGCGACCGTGTCAGCCGGCTTGCAGCTGACGACCCGGCGCGTCATCACATCCGAGACCGGCTCGGTGAGGACAGAAGCGCCGCGCTCGCCCAGCGCGCGCACGATGTCGCGCTCGGAGAGGATGCCCTCCATCCGCGTGCCCGACATCACCAGCACCGCGCCGATCTTGCGGTCGGCGAGCAGCCTGGCGGCGTCGGCGAGTGAGGTCTGGGGGTCGACGCTCTCGACCTGATGGCCCTTGATGTCGAGGATCGCACGTACTGTCATTGCTCGTCTCCTTGAGAGGCCGATGCGCCTTCTTGAGCGAGGCGTCGTTGCGGCCGATGCCTGCAGAAGTCTTCAGTTCAAGCGAGTTCGATAGTCACGAGTGCCAATCAACAGGTGGCAATGCACCAGTCGCGTTCTGGTTGCAGTGCGCTCGGCAGGCCGGCGGACGGCCACGAAAAACAGCCTGCCTTATTTGCCCGGAATCGTGTTCCGGTTGCATGGGATGTAAATGATGAATGAAATCACCCGCGCCCGCAAGCGCAGTTGAGCGGCAACTAACTGTCGACCGGCTCCGACGGCAACGCAGGTGCAGCATCTTCACGCACATGCGGGATCGGATCGAACAGCGCAAACAGCACCAGCCCGGCGACGAAGCCGCCGATATGCGCCTGCCAGGCGACATCGGCCCCCTCGGCGCCGGGCGTGAGGCCGAAGGCGCCGAACAGGATGTTGACGCCGAACCACACGCCGAGAAAACCGAGCACCCGCGGATTGCGCAGCGCACGCGACAGCGACAGGGCCGGCACCTTGGCGGCCGCATCGGCATCGCCGCGGCCGAACGACAGGAAGCCGCCTTTCACGAAGGCGAAGCGCATCGCCGCCGCCATCGCCCCGGACACCGAGGCCGAGGCGCCGATCATCGGCGCCAGTGCATGCTCATGGGTGACGAGATGGGCGAGCGCGCCCGCCGCCGCCGTTACCGCCATGAACAGATAGAACCTCAAGGCACCGAAGCGCCGCGCCAGCGCGCTGCCGAACGGCAGCAGCCACAGCACGTTGAAGCCGATATGCGTCAGATTGGCATGCAGCAGCGAGTAGCTGACGAAGGTCCAGATCTTGGCCGGCGTGCCGCCGGGGAAGGCGCCATCGAGCAGCGTCTGGTCGTATCGTTTCGGGACAAAGGCGAACAGGTCCAGGATCCAGCCGTCCCATTCCTCAGGCAGCAGCACGCGCAGATGGATCAGGGCGATCAGGGCGATATAGGCCGTCAGCGCGCCCGGCAGGTTGAGGACCGGCTCGCGCGCGGCCTGCAGCGGCGGATCTTGGGTGACGTCTGACGAGGAATCCAACGGGCCGCACGCCTTCGACGAGAGGAACAGGCCTGTCAGATAGGCGGCTTTGGCGGATCTGTGCAAGCGCACACATGCAGAGTTGATGTGCGGCTTGATGGCCCGAAAACGACGGCGATCCAGAAAAGAAAAGAGGGAGAGCCCTGAGAAAGCTCTCCCTCATGAGATCCGCCGGTTTGTTTGCGCGTCCGGAGAGCCCAGGGTTATGTTCCCCACCCCTCCCCGTCGCGACGACCGGACTTGTTTGACGCCGCCTTCGTGTACCTCGCCGGATCGCGGCGGATCTCGTCCGGCCGCTATGGCATGAACGCTTTCTTAACGATCCCGTGGCCGCCGCCAAGTACATCGTTAATTTAACCTTAACGCGCGGAAGGTCGGGGTAAAGCCGGCACGATCGCACCATCGGCATGGACGCTGCACAGCCCCTCCTGCACAAACAACCAGGGAGGCGCCTGGACGAAAGCGGGACAGCGATGTCCTGACAACGTCGAGGGCGCGAGGGATCTATCCGATGAAACATCCGTCCAATCGCGAGCTCTTCGCCTATTGGAACGACAGACGCGGCCATGCGAAGGCGCCGGAGCGCGGCGACTTCGAGCCACAGGCCGTGCGCGAGCTGCTCGGCGACATCTTCGTGCTGTCCTGCGATCCCGACAGCGGCTTTCCGTTCCGGATGGCCGGCACGCGGCTGTGCGCCCTGCTCGGCGGCGATGTGAAGGACAAGAGCTTCGCCGCACAGTTCTCGTCGGCCAGCCGCCACGAGATCGAAGAGATCGCGTCCGTGGTCTGCGAGGAGACGCTTCCGGCCATCGCCGGCGTGACGGCTGTGGCGCCCGATCGCACCACGGCGCATTTCGAGCTGTTGCTGCTGCCGTTCGCCATGCGCGCGCATGAGCCGATCAGCCTGACCGGCCTGCTCGCCCCGTTCGAGACGCCGCAGGGCGCGCTCGGGCCGCTGGAGATGGTGTCGTGGCGCTACATCCATCCGCCCGTCCAGCCGATCGTGCCGCGCGCGCTGCGCAAGCTGGCGCTGGCGCGTGGGCTGATGGTGTATGAGGGCCTGCGCTGATCTGTCGTCGCAGCTTGCAGACGAGCTGCGACATGCGGCGTGCGCCTCCCGCAAAGCGCGAACAACATGAACGCCCGCGGCGCTGCGATAACGCTGAATTAACCGTGCAGCATTTAGTTTCGTTGCTGGATCGTCCGGTCCTGTAAAGAGCCGGCTTTGAGTGGCGAAACATGGCGTTGCCGAACATCAAACAATCTCTTCCGGCCGCCGAGGAGCGCCGCCGTTTCCAGCGGGTCAAGGTCCACCTGCTCGGCCGCTACATGCTGCCGGATCGCCGTGAGTTTCCCTGCCAAGTGATCAACATGTCGCCAGGCGGCCTGGCGCTGCTCGCGCCCGGCATCGGCAATGTCGGCGACCGCGTGATCGCCTATCTCGACCATATTGGCCGCGTCGAGGGCAAGATCACCCGCATCATCGACAACGGCTTCGCGATGACGATCGGGGCCACCGCCCGCAAGCGCGACAAGCTCGCCGCGCAGCTGACCTGGCTCGCCAACCGCGACATCCTCAACCTGCCGGAGGATCGCCGCCACGACCGTATCATCCCGCGCAACCCGATCGCGGTGCTGACGCTCGAGGACGGCACCAAGATGACCTGCCGCATCATCGACATGTCGCTGTCGGGCGCGGCCATCGCGGCAGAGACCAAGCCGCCGATGAAATCGCAGGTCATGCTCGGCCGCGTGCAGGCGCGGGTGGTGCGAAATCTCGAAGGCGGCTTCGCCATCGAGTTCATCCACGCGCAGCTCGCCGAAACGCTCGAAGAGAGCGTTACCGCGCGGTAAAGCCGCAACTCGCGCAAATCCCGCAACTCCACGGAGCACACGGCGCCCGCCACCACGGGCGCCGTGTGCCGTTCGGCGACCGCACGCAGCGTCCGGCGCAGTTAATGTGCCGCCTGAAAAGCGCCGCCGAGCCTGCAACGGCAGCGGTTCCCGACTTAATGCGCAGCATTTGAATCAACTCCGATCGATTCAAATTTTAAGCGAATTCGATTCAACAAGGATTCGAATTAGCGCCTTGTTTGAATTGGGTTTTCGTCAAATCCATCGTGGCGATTTAGCGGCAGCGAAAAATCTTTGTGAGACACATGGTCCCAACGAAAACGGGGGCCAAAATGGTCAAGCGGACGGGACAGGCAAAGGGATGGGCGGTCGCAGCCTTCCTGATGGCGATGGGGACGATGGCGCATGCCGGTGATGACCGGGTGCTCTATGCGAGCCTTGGCGACACGACGCGAGCGCCGATCGGTTGGATCGAGTTCTGCACCGAGACTCCCGAGGAATGCCGCGGCGGCGCGTCGCAGCCCCGCGACATCGTGCTGTCCCAGACGGCCTGGCGCGATCTGCTAAAGGTCAATCGCTGGGTCAACGAGAACGTCAAGCCCATCACCGACATGGACCATTGGGGCGTGGTCGAGAAATGGTCGCTGCCGACCGATGGTTACGGCGACTGCGAGGATTATGTGCTGCTGAAGCGCAAGCTGCTGATCGATGCCGGCTGGCCCCGCGAGGCGCTGCTGATCACGGTGGTGCGCGACAAGAAGGGTGAGGGACATGCCGTCCTCACCGTGAAGACCGACAAGGGCGAATACGTGCTCGATAATCAGAACGAGAACGTCGTCGCCTGGACCGAGACCGGCTACCGCTTCGTCAAGCGGCAGTCGCAGAGCGACCCGAACGTCTGGGTCTCGCTCGGCGACGGTCGCCCGGCAGTGGCCACCGCCAGCGCCAGAGAACGCTGAGAGAGAGGCGAGACACGAATTCGAGTTACGCGACCCGGTCACATCCCCACCCCTCCCCGTCCCAGACCGGTTCGCGCGCGGCCAGCTCTCCCCCAAGAGCTGGCCGCACCTTTTTCGAGACGGCCCGAAAAAAGGCGCGATTCCAACGGGCTCCAGCGACAACCGGAAACCACCCCGCTGCTCGCGATGTTTGCGCATCCCGCATGGCCCGGCCAACTCGGCTGCCCGCCCGGTGAAACCACGAAACTATGCGGCAGGCGATCGTTTTGCTCGCATGCGCCCGCAACGTCCCGCTGTTTGGGTTGCCCCCTCCGCAGAGCGCCGTAAGGCTCTGGCTTGCGCGGTCCAAAATTCTTCCTGACCTGGCCCAAGGATTCCGCTGTTCCGTTCGTCTCAAGGGGTGAATACCGGGAAAATCTCTTTCCCAGTGTCCGGTGTATGGGTGGAACGACGATGGTAGCGATAGGGCACATGCGATCGCCGTCCTGGACGGGACTGGACGAGGGGCCGGGTGACCGTCCCGGTTGTCTTGCTCAATCTCGTCGGCCCTGAGGAAAGGACATGGGGGGCGTCATTCAGCGCGTGACAGCAGAGGTGACTGAGCCGTCGGGCAGCGACGCCACGGATGACGACCTCGTCTGGCTGGCCACACAGGGCAACCGGGCCGCGTTCGAAGCCTTGTTACGGCGTCACTACGACCTCATGCACCGCGTTGCCTGGCGCATGACCGGCTCCCGGACGGACGCGCAGGACATCTGCCAGGATGTCTGCTGCGCGCTCGTGGAGCGGATCGCTTCCTTCAGGGGGGACGCCAAGTTCACGACCTGGCTGATCGGAATCGTCCGCAACGCCTGTCATGATCACCATCGGCGCCATTCGACGTTGGCGCGTCTGAAAGGCCACCTCGCCGTGCTTGCGCGAATGGCGGCGCTGCCCGATGGCAGGGATCTCTTTCGTCGCAGTTGGCTCGCGAGCGAGCTGGCGCAGCTTTCGCCGCTGCTGCGCGAGACGGTCGTGCTTGTGGTCGGCGAAGGCATGACCCACGCGGAGGCGGCGACGGCCCTCGGTGTCTCCGAGTCGACGATCTCCGGCCGCATGCACGAGGTGAGGCGACGAGCGAGTCTCGCGAAGGACATCAGCGATGAGTTCTGATCCCGACATCACGCGTTTGCCCGCCTCCCCGCCGCCCCCGCCGGACGCGCGTGACGCGGCCGTGCAACAGGCGCTGCTGCGCTTCGATCGAAAAAGCGCAGCAACCGCCCAAGGAATCTCGACCGACATCCGTCTCATCGAGCGAACTGCCGCGTCCCTGCGGCCGTCACGCGAGAGGCCTGTCATGAAGCGAACGCGATATCTCCTGGCTGCCAGCCTGGCCTGCCTTGTTGCCGGATCAGGCGCCTATCTCCATCTCATGCGGTCACCGCAGGTGGCGCAGTTCGCTCCGCCCGTGGAACAGAAGCTGGCGAGCAACGAGGCCGCTCGGGTTGAGCCGACAGTGCAAGCAAAGAAGGAAAGCGAAAGCCAGGCCCAGCCGCAAACACAAATCCCAACCGCCACTCCGGCCGCAAAGCCCAACCCGGAAGCCGCCGCGCGCTCGGCAGCCGCGGCGCCGCCTCCCGCCACGCCGCATGTGGAAGATCGGATCCTCAGCCGGGTGGCTCCGCAGGCGCCTGCCGCGACCGACCGGGTGCAGGGCTTCATGCCGGGGACGTCGTCGCCTTATTCCGCTCGGAGCCGCGGGGACTACAGGACCGATGACGGATTCAACCGCGCGTCGCCGCCAGCCTTTGCCCAGCAGATGGCGCCGGCCGAAAGCCTGCCCGACCACACACAGCGCGAGCGCGTTCCTGGTCTCGCCGAGCCTGCCGGCCGCGACAAGTTCGCGAATGCGCCCGAAAACGCCTTCCAGATCGCGCGCGATGCACCGGTCTCGACATTCTCCATCGATGTCGATACGGCGTCGTACGCATTTGTCCGCGCCCAGCTCAACCGCAATGTCCTGCCGCCGGCAGCGTCCGTGCGGACCGAGGAGCTGATCAATTACTTTCCCTATGACTATGAAGCGCCGGCATCGCCGGACGAGCCGTTCCGGGCCAATGTTGCCGTGTTTCCGAACCCTTGGGCGGAAGGCCGCAAGCTCATTCGCATTGGCATCAAGGGCTATGCGCTGCAACAGACAAACCGGCCGCGCGCGAATCTGGTTTTCCTGATCGATACATCGGGATCGATGCAGCCGCTGAACCGGTTGCCGCTGGTGAAGCAGTCGCTCGCGATGCTCGTGACCCAGTTGCAACCCGAGGACCGCATCGCAATCGTCACCTATGCAGGGAATGCCGGCACGGCGCTTGAACCGACGTCCGTGTCCGAGAAGGCGAAAATCCTGGCGACGATCGACCGGCTTGAGGCGGGCGGCAGCACGGCGGGCGCCGAAGGCATCAGGCGCGCCTATGCGCTTGCCGAGCAGAACTTTGACGCCAACGGCGTCAACCGCGTCATCCTCGCGACTGACGGCGATTTCAATGTCGGGATCACCAACAAGGATGAACTGAAAGGCTTTGTCGAGCGTCAGCGCGAAAAGGGCATTTTCCTGTCCGTGCTTGGCGTCGGCGCCGGCAATTATAATGACGCGTTGGCGCAGGCGCTGGCGCAGAACGGCAACGGCGTCGCCGCCTACATCGATACGATCAACGAGGCGCGCAAGGTGCTGGTCGAAGAGGCGAGTTCGACGCTGTTTCCGATCGGCAAGGATGTGAAGATTCAGGTCGAGTTCAATCCCGCAGCCGTCGCCGAATATCGGCTCATCGGCTACGAGACGCGACGTCTCAATCGTGACGATTTCACAAACGACAAGGTCGACGCTGGCGACGTCGGCTCGGGGCAAACCGTCACGGCGCTCTACGACATCGTGCCTGTCGGCGGCCCTCGAACGGTCGACGATCTCAGATACGGGGCGCGGGCCGCGGCGAGCGGCGCTCCGTCGCCGGCCGAATATGCCTTTGTCAAGATCCGTTACAAGCTGCCGCGATCCGATCGAAGCGTGGTGATCAGCACACCCGTCGATCGCGGGTCCGAAAGCGCTCGCTTCGAGGAGGCGCCACTCGATGCCCGCTTTGCAACCGGTGTCGCCGCGTTCGGAGAGATTCTGCGTGGTGGAAAGCATACCGGCCAGTTCGGCTACGACGACGTGCTGCGTATCGCCTCCGCAGCACGCGGAGACGATCCTTACGCCTATCGCGCCGAGTTCCTTCAGTTGGTGCGCGCGGCCAAAACCGCGAGTGCAATGCAGCCACTGCGACCTTGATGATCTGCGATTCTCGACCACGGCATCGGTGCGCAACTTGCGACCCGCGCAGGCGAAAAGCGTCAGGCGAATGAAACTCGCCAGCGCCGTCGAGCGCGGCCAGGCCTTCCCCAAGGTCTGGCCGCAACTTTTTTTGGCCTTGCTTTGACGATATCTCGCAGGCGGGGCGCGGCGCGGGCCGGCCAACCTTGTTTTCCCTCGACCGTCGGGTTTAGGTTGTCGGCATGATGATGATCCTGCGAAGCGCGGCGCTCGTGGCCGCGGCCCTGACCCTTTCGAACTGCTGCATGTCCGGCACCGGCTGCTCGGGCCCGCTGGCCTCGGCCAACACGCCGGCGATGGCCGCCGCAACGCCCGTGGCCACACCCGCCGCAATGGCTGCATCGCAGTCGACGGCGGACTGGGACGGCCGGGTCGCCTCCTCCGAAGTCGATACCGACATGGTGATGGAGCCCGACATCGGCGCCGCCCCACGCAAGACCGGCAAGCGGCGTGGCGACTCGCGCGTCGACGCGATGTCCTCGCAGTCGAGCGCGGGCTCTCGCGGCCGGATGAGCTGGGAAGAGGAACAGGCGGCGGACCTCGCCGACGAGGCCCGCCTCAAGCAGAAGCTCAATATCTGCCGGAACTGCAACACGGGCCAGTAACCCTCTGACCCGTCTAGGGTTCAGCACATCGTCCGGGACCGGCCGACGGCTGGCCGACGCGACCGGCCGGGATCTTGCCGGCGGCGTTTTTGCGGCTGGCCGGCCTCGCTTTCGTCAGATTTGCTAATAAAGTCCGGTGGTCGGGATCGGCCTCCCACGGCATGCGTTTTGCTGCTCATGGGCTGCTCCTGCCGAGCAGGCCTTTTCCGCCGCTCCAATTTTCGGAGCGGCCTTTCGAAGCTTTTTGGTTAGGGTGGTTTCGTGATGGACCCGGTGACGCGCGACACCAGACGTTATCTCGAGAAGTCCGGCGCCAGCGCCGTCAAGAGCGCGCAGCCGATTGCGCTCGCCGCAGCCACCCTGCTCGTGCTGGTCGCCGGCATCGGCGGCATCCTGCTGTGGCGCGCCTATGGCGGTTCACCGGTCGAGCCAGAACGCGGCGCGGTGACGCGGCAGCTGCAGGCGCGGACGGTGCAGGCCTCCGAGCAATTGGTGGAGAAGACCAAGGGGCTGGAGGCCACCCAGCAGGAATCGATCGACCAGCTGCAGATGATGCAGGAGCAACTGCAGGGCATGCGCCAGCTGCTCGCTGTCCAGCAGGCCGACAACAAGCGTCTGTCCGACCAGGTCTCGACGCTGAAGGAGTCGATCGAGGGACTGCGCCAATCCTTTGCCAGCACGCAATCCTCCGAGCAGGCCTCACCGTCCCCGCGCAATCGCAGCATTCGCGCGCGCGCCCATGCGAACCGCAGCGGACACCGGCATCGCCGCAGCCGCGGCTAAAGCATGATCCGGAAAAGTGCGCAGCGGTTTTCCGAAAAGATCATGCGCAAACATAACCTAAAGCGCGATGACGATGCATCCTGATCTCATCGCGCTTTAGTCGTTCGTCGTAGAGCCTGTACAATCCCTGCCGAAAATTCCCGGTGGCTTGTGAAGTGCTTCACACAGCGCGCCGCAGATTCGGGCCATCTTGTGATCACCGGATGGCGAGCCAATTTCAGGATGGCGCAGGGCCAATTTCGATCCGGGGCTGGCAAGGTCGTTGGCGCCATACTGCGCCGACGACCTTGTTCTTTGTAGTGTACGCTTGAGGTAGTGTACGCGTGAGGTCGTGTACCCTCGAGCGCAGGATGACTTCGGAACTGCGCCGCGCGCACAGCGCCCTCTCCTGCTGGTGACTTGCTTTTCACCGCCGCTTCTCCGCTCAATGCACGCCTCACCTGTGGAGAGAAGCCACCATGTCCGATGCCCCCATACTGACGTCCGACGTGATCGGACTGACCAAAGTCGCCCCGTTCTCCCGCCGCGGCTTCATGACCGCGTCCGCAGCCGTCACGGCCGGCTACACGCTCGCTGCAGGCCCCGTCCGGGCCGAGGCCATCACCACCGACAGCAGCGGCCTCAATGCCGGCGATGCCAAGGTGAAGGTCGCCGACGGCGAGATGCCGGTGTATTTCGCCAGGCCCGCCAGCGCCAGCAATCCGCCCGTGATCCTGGTCGCGATGGAGATCTTCGGCCTGCACCAATACATCAAGGATGTAACGCGCCGCCTCGCCAAGCTCGGCGCGCTCGCGGTGGCGCCCGACTACTACTTCCGCAGCGGCACCGACCTCACCAAGATCAGCGACATCAAGGACCTGCTGCCGATCGTGAATGCAAAGCCTGATGCCGAGCTGCTGTCGGATCTCGACGCCACGGTGGCCTGGGCCAAGTCACAGGGCGGCGACACCTCGCGGCTCGGCATCGTCGGCTTCTGCCGCGGCGGCCGCAATGTGTGGGAATACGCCGCCCACAATGCCGGCCTGAAGGCCGCAGTGGCGTTCTACGGCCCCCTCACCGATGCGCCGAACCCGCTCTGGCCGAAGAGCCCGACACAGCTCGCGCCCGAGATCAAAGCGCCCGTGCTCGGTCTCTACGGCGAGGCCGACACCGGCATTCCGGTCGCCAGCGTCGAGGCGATGAAGGCTGCGCTCGCGGAGAACAAGAAGACCGCCGAGTTCAAGCTCTATCCCGGCGCTCCGCACGGCTTCCACGCCGACTATCGCCCGAGCTACCGCAAGGAGGCTGCGGAGGATGCGTGGTCGCAGATGCAGACGTGGTTCAAGACGTATGGCGTGCTGAGCTGACACGAAAGTATGGTGGGCAAAGCAGCCGCCGTGAGGCGGCAGCGTGCCCACCGTAGGTTCGCGAACTCGTCAGCAGAATGGTTGGCACGGCGCCGCGTGCCGAGACGGCACAGGCGTGCCTTCCCACCCGACGCTTGAGCGTCAGGCCTAGCGCCGCCGGCGCACCCTCGCCGGCTGCCGGGCGCCCTGTTCGAGCTCCCAGGCCATCCAGACCAAAGCGGCGCCGAGACTGACGACGACGCCCATGAAGACGAAGGTGAGTTCAGGGGATGTGAGTGAGTTCATCATGCCTGGAATCCATGCAAGCGTTGCGCCAGCTCTTGCTCCATGGCCGCCTCGTGCACCGCAGCGGCAGGAAATGGTGACCGGGATATCGTTAAGGCGAAGTGACTGGCCAACGCGTCACCCCGCCAGCAGGTTCACCGCTCACTCACAGACTTCCACGGGACGAAGGCGCCAGCCGTGCGCTGTCCGCACGCGCTTCTTGATTACGTAGCAGCCGCCGAGGTCTTCATAGGTGTAGGGGTAGTAGTCGTAGGGATAGCCGCCGTAATAATAGGGATAGCCGAAGCCAAAGCCGATTCCGAAGCCCGGGCCAAAGCCGTGGTGATAGAAGCCGTGATGGAAGCCACCGTAATGGAAGCCGCCGCGGGCCGACGCCGTGCCAGGCGCCACGATCAACGCAATCGCGGCGGCCGCCAGCAATCCTATCCAAGTCTTACGCATCGATCCGTCTCCAAATTCAGCCCGCTTAAGCGGCAATGATCGCGGTCATTGCAACGCAGATGTCTTAAGGCCTGATTTGGAACAGCTCGCGGGCAGAAGCGCTCACATCTGCGCGATCTGATGTCTGAACGTCACATCGACCAGCCGCGGCAATACTCAGCAACCGCGGCAGATGCTCTTCACTTTCTGATCGACCTTCTGGTTCTCCCGCTGGATCTCGGCATCGTCAGTGGCATCGCCCGGCCGGTTAGGTCCCGTCGCCCCGGTGCCGCCGGCGGCCCCGCGGCCTGCGCCGGTCGTCACGCCGGAATTGCCCGAGGCGGAGCCGGATCCGCTGGCGCCCGAGCCGGTCGACTGCGCGGTGCCGAGGCTGTTGGTGCCGTTGGCGCCGGCCGCCCCGGGTTGCGACAGCTGCGTGCCATTGTTGCTGCCGTTGGGGTTGTTTGCCGTGTTGCCGAGGCCGGCGGCATTTCCGGAGGCAGCGCCGCCGATGCCGTTCGTCCCGGTACCTGAGGTGCCGGTGCCGGCATGGGGCGCGCCGACCGAGCTGGAGCTGGTGCCGCCTGCCCCGCTGCTCGCAGCGCCGCCGCCTGCTGCGCCACCGCTGGCCGCACCGCCAGCGCTCGCTCCGCCGCCTGCGCCGCCTGCGCCGCCACCACCACCACCGCCGCTCTGGGCGAAGACGGCCGTCGCCGTCGTGAGACCTGCAATCACAATCAAGGCGCGCAAGGAATGTCTGGTCATCGGAGGCTCTCCCTTTACGCTTCAACCCGACCGGGCAGACCGCGTTCCGGAACCAACGCTGACGGGAGCGGATTGATGGCGCGAGGAGAGCAAGGACAGGTGCGCAAGCTGATCGCCTTCGACGAGGACACGTTCGACAAGCTCAAGCAATTGGGCCGCGATCAGATGCTCAGCCTGCAGGATCTCGCAGATGAAGCGTTCATGGACCTGCTCGAGAAGCACGGCGTGCCGGCCGACCTGAAGGACGCGCTGCGCCGAAGCGCGGCAGAGGACGCGACCGACGACGACACCCCGCCTGCGCACAAGGCCAAACCGAAAACCAGAGCCCACCCCAAACGCAAGCAGAGGAGCAAGATCTCAGCATGAGCACCGACCCCGATCCGTTCGAACAGGGTGAGCGCGCCGCGCGCGAGAATATTCCGGCCGAGGCCAATCCGTATCAGGACGGCAGCGAGCAGCATGCGCTGTGGGCGAGCGGCCATGAGCGGATCGCCAGCGCGCGCGAGGCCAGCGAGTCCGAGGGGACGTGACGAACCCTCCGCGCGCGCCGCGTCGATCAACTCAGCCGATCTTCTTCAGGCCCTTGGTGTAGCGCGGCCCCTTGGCGACATAGGCCTTGGCCGCGATGCCCATGCGCTCGACCTGCGCCGGCTCGAGCGTGCGCACGACGCGGGCTGGCGCGCCGATGATCAGCGAATAGTCCGGAAAGTCCTTGCCCTCAGTGATGATCGCGCCGGCGCCGACCACGCTGCCGCGGCGGATGTGCGCACCGTTCATGATGATGGAGCCCATGCCGATCAGCGCGTCGTCCTCGACCGTGCAGCCGTGCAGGATGACGTTATGGCCCACGGTGACGTTGCGGCCGACGCGCAGCGGAAAGCCGGGATCGACGTGACAGGTGGCATTGTCCTGGATGTTGGAGCTCTCGCCGATCTCGATCACGTCATTGTCGCCGCGGATGACCGCGCCGAACCACACGGTGACCTCGCGGGCCAGCTTCACGCGGCCGATCACGGTGGCATTGTCGGCGATGTAATAGTTGCCGTCCGCCGGCAGCTCGGGCGCCTGCCCGTCAAGTTCGTAGATGGCCATGGAGGTCTCCCGTTCGCGGGCGACCTTGGCACGGCCAGGACAGCGAATTCAAGCAATCGCGGCGCTTGCGCGTTCCGATGAGGAACTCAGGCCAGCACGCCGGCGGCGCGCAGCGTCATCACGATGAAGGTGCCGGACATCATGCTCCAGAAACCGGCGATCACGGTCGCGAGCATCACGAACTCGAAACGGCGGCGCTCGATGCGGGCGCCGCGCAGCGTATTGCGCATGATGATGAAGGGCGCGGCAAAGACCAGGAACGGCACGGCGGCGAAACGGCGTGGCGTCACCCCCTCCTGCAGCAGCTCGAAGCCCGGGGGCCGCTCGGCATAGGCCTGATAGCCGCTGGCCAAGGCACCGGCCAAGGCAAAACCGATCAGGAGCGAGAACAGGGAATTGAACGCCTCTGCCGACATCGTACGCACTCACTCAACTTGCAGAACTGCCCGATGCTGGTTTGGCAAAATCCCGCACCGCCCGCCACATTATCCTTAAGAAAGGGTTAATCCAGCCTGCGGCAAATGTGCGATCCGCGCCGGTAAGATTCTGCAGAAAATCGCATTGCCGTGGCATAGTCCCGCTGATTCGCCGCTGAGATCCCTGCCCGACATGACGATGTTTTCGGTCCGCAGTGCCCGCCCTTCGAACGGACATGGCCACGCCGTGCCGATCCTGATCGGCTGCGTGCTGGCGGCGTCCGCCGTGGCTGTAGTCGCCTATTTACTGTGGCCGACATGGCGGGCCGGCGCCTTCAAGGGGCCCGAACGCCTGCCGGTCAGCATCGGCGGCACCATCTTCAACGTGCCCTCGGCCGCCATCCGGGTGAAGATCCAGCGCCACACCGGCCCGCAGGAGCGGGTCGATCTCGGCTTCGACTACCCCGCGCTCACCCCGCCCGAAGCGCCGCATCACGTCTCTGCCGACCAGGTGGATCAGGCGCCGCATCCGATTGATCGCATCTTCGTGTCGATCGCGGCGCATCACGACGCGCTGTCACCGGAAGCGCGGCTGAAGACGATCTATCCGCGCTATCTGAATCCCGCACCCGTCTCGGTGCAGGATGGCTTGACGATGCGCGGCTTCCGCGCCGGCACGCCTTACGATGTCGAGGACCTGTTCATGGCGGACCAGCCGGCGCTGGTGGCGCGTTGCACCCGCGATGCGGCCACCCCCGGCATGTGCCTGAGCGAGCGCCGCATCGACGGCGCCGACCTCGTGTTTCGCTTCCCGCGCAGCTGGCTGTCGCAATGGCAGGACGTCGCGACCGCGATGGATAGGCTGACCGCGCAGATGCATGCGGTGAAGTAGTTCATGCTAGCCGTTCTGACGAATGACTGCGCACGGATGGTCGCCGCGACGTCCGGCCTCCAAGTGCAGCGCGCGTAACCCCGCATCTCGCTGGTAGCTATACAAGCTACGCGCACGTCGGCAATGAGCCCGGTGCTCATGAATGTGCCCTCTCCCCTTGCGGGAGAGGGCATGTAGGACAGATCCGCAAACGCTCTTGGGTGAGGGGTATCTCTCGAAGTGCGCAGCTCGCGGAGAGATACCCCTCACCCAAGCGAGCATGCTGATGGGCCGGTGCAGCCCTCTCCCGCAAGGGGAGAGGGCACAGTCACTTGCACCGCACCTGCTCGTGCATTCTCAAGCGCAGATAAGCCCTACTCGACCAGATCGTCTTCCAGAATCGCCATCTGGAACTGGAACGAGCGATCGTCGTCTTCGTCGTCGACGAACAGGACGCCGATGAACTCCTCGCCGATATAGACCTCGGCGGAATCTTCCTTCTTCGGCCGCGGCACGACGCGGATCTTGGGATTGCCGAACACGCGCTTCAGATACGCGTCGAGCTTCCTGACTTCCTGAACGTCCACGGGAGATCTCCAATTGCAGCGGGTTGCTTGTTGTTCAGGACGTGACAGCGCGGCACGTCCGTGTCCTCGAAGCTTGTTAGTTCAGCCGGTCGATGCCGGGCACTGACACCAGCGTCATCGAACGCATCTGAAAAGGGACGGAGTGGATCTCACATTCAGTCCGCCGCGGCAATGGCGGATCGTCAGATCCACAGATCAGCGATGTGTTCGCACGAAATCCCGTGGTTGAAAAGCTCTTGACTCCGAGATTGAGCGAGCGCGCTCCGCGGCTCAGATGCCGATCGCGTTGATCATCTGGTCCATGGTGCGCGACGGCTCGGCGCAACCGGCCTCGCCGACGATCTTGGCCGGCACGCCGGCCACCGTGACGTTGTTAGGCACGGGTTTCACCACCACCGATCCGGCGGCGATGCGCGCGCAATGACCGACCTCGATGTTGCCGAGCACCTTGGCGCCGGCACCGATCAGCACGCCATGACGAATCTTCGGATGACGATCCTCGTTCTCCTTGCCGGTCCCGCCGAGCGTCACGCCATGCAGGATCGAGACATTGTCCTCGATGATAGCGGTCTCACCGCAGACGAAGCCGGTGGCGTGATCGAGGAAGATACCGCGGCCGATGCGCGCCGCCGGATTGATGTCGGTCTGGAACACCGCCGAGGAGCGGCTCTGCAGGTAGAACGAGAAATCCTTGCGGTTCTTGCGATAGAGCCAATGCGCGAGGCGATGCGTCTGCAACGCGTGGAAGCCCTTGAAGTAGAGCAAGGGGTCGATGAAGCGCGAGGTCGCGGGATCGCGATCATAGACCGCGACGAGATCGGCGCGGAAGGCGTGGCCGAGATCCGGCTCGTCGCGCAGCGCATCGTCGAAGGTCTGGCGGATCAGGTCGCCCGAGAGCGCCGAATGATCGAGCCGATCCGCCACGCGATGCACGACCGAATCCTCGAGCCGGCTGTGATGCAGCACCGTCGAATAGATGAAGGTCGCAAGCTCCGGCTCGCGGCGGACGATCTCTTCGGCCTCGCTGCGGATCCGATCCCAGATCGGATCGAGCGTCGCCAGCTTCCCGCTCTGGGGATGGGTCTGATGCATAGCCATGGCAGCGTCTCGCGGAGTTCAGTGGGCAGGCAATATAGCACGGCGCGTGGAATGATGTCCTCTGCACGCTGCGCGAGGCCATCGATCCCTTCTCTCCGGCCGCGCTGCCAGGAGACCACGGGATTGAGACATTTCCGTTACGCGCAAGGTGACCCCGCCAGCCGGAAGGCCGCGGTCGGCTCAAGGTGGTCAGCGGGAACCGGAAATCAAGGCGGTCGCGCGACGAGACCTCCGGGTTCCCCGGGATAACCGCAAGCAATCGATACCGTCCTGAGGCAAAAAGGAACCACTCGGCCTCAGAGAGAGGCTCGTCCCCCGCTGGATCACGGGGTTGGCTTTACCATCCATCAGCCTGCGTCTATTGGTAAATACCGCCTTGACCATGTTTTGGCCACGGTGCTCCGAACCGGGGGACACAGGCATCAGTAACACTCAGATCCTGGACGAACGCGCAAGTGAGGCCGGTTCTGCCTGGCTTCCCGTTATCGTCATCCCCCTCTTCCTGGTCGCGCCCGCGCTGTGGAACGGCTACCCGCTGCTGCAGTGGGACACCGGCGGCTATCTCGCGCGCTGGTACGAAGGCTATCTGGTGCCGAGCCGCTCGACCGTGTTCGGGCTCTATCTGCACTATGGCGAAGGCTCCAGCTTCTGGCTCAATCTCGGCCTGCAGGCGCTGGCTACGTTGTGGATCCTGCAGCTCACGCTGCGCGTCCTCGGACTCTATCAGCCGCTGCGCTTGCTCTGGATCGGCCTGCTGCTGATCTTGACCACCGCCCTGCCCTGGCTCGCCAGCATGCTGCTGACCGACATCTTCGCCGGGCTGTCGGTGCTCGCGCTATTCCTTCTGGTGACGCAGGCGCGCCGGATCTCGGTGCTGGAGAAAGCCGCGCTGTTCGGCTTCGTGGCGTTTGCCTCGGCCACCCACAGCGCCACGCTCGGCGTGCTGCTCGGACTGTGCTCCGCCGGCTGGATCGCCTATCCGTGGCGGCGCCGGCAGATCGCGCTGTCCGGGCTGATCCAATCCAGCCTGACCATCGTCGCCGGCGCGGCCATGCTGCTCGCCGCCAACTTCGCTCTGTCGGGCCAGTTGGCGTGGACGCCGGGCGGCACCGGCGTTGCCTTCGGCCGCATGCTCCAGGACGGCATCGTCGCGCAATATCTCAACGACCATTGCGGGCGCGAGAAGCTCAAGCTCTGCCCCTATCGCAACGAGCTGCCGCCGACCGCGGACGACTTCCTGTGGGGCAACTCCATGTTCAACAAGCTCGGCCGCTTCGAGGGCATGAACGAGGAGATGGGCTTCATCGTCAAGCAGTCGCTCGCCGCCTATCCGCTGTGGCAGGCCAAGGCGGCGGCGATCGCCACCGGCGAGCAGCTGATGCATGTGGCGACCGGCGAAGGCACCAGCGGCTGGGTGCCGCACACCTATGGCATCATCGAGCGCTACATCCCCTCCCAGGTCCGGCAGATGCGCGCGGCGCATCAGCAGCATTGGGAGATCAATTTCGCTGTCGTGAACTGGCTGCATGTGCCGGTGGCGCTGGGCTCGATGCTGGCAGCGGCCGCGATCGCGGCCCACGCGATCTGGCGCCGCCGCCGCGACGACATCACCTTGCTTGCCACCACCGTGACGCTCGCGCTGCTCGGCAACGCCGTGATCTGCGGCATCATCTCCGGCCCGCACGACCGCTACGGCGCCCGGCTGGTGTGGATCGCGACGTTCACGGTGCTGATTGCGGTCGCGCGCTGGTTCGGAGCCGAGCGGACGACACAGACGTAATCTGTAGGGTGGGCAAAGCGGCCGCCGCAGGCGGCAGCGTGCCCACCGTCGGGCAGCGTATTCCGCGGTGAGATGGTGGGCACGGCGCCACCGGAAGCTCGTCTGTTGAGAGAGCGCGACTGCGCCTTTGCCCACCTTACAGCAGGGTGTTTTCAACGCCGCGCCAGGAAATCCACCACGCCGGCCTTGTAGACCTTGTCGCCGACGGCGCGCATGTGGTCGCGGTTGGGGATGTCGAGCACCTCGGCGCCCGGGATGAGCGCGCCGAGCGCGGGCCCCGAGCCGGACACTTCGTCGGTCGTGCCGACGGCGACGAGCACCGGCACGCCGATGCGGCCGGCGTCCTCGCGCGAGATCAGGCCGCGCGAGCCGCGCATGCAGGCGGCGAGCGCAAGACGATCGGAGCGGGTCTGGTCGGCGAAGGCGCGGAAGGTCTTGCCGACGGGATCGGTGACGTCGTCGAGCGACGGGGCCTCCAGCGCCGCGGCGACGTTCTCGCCGGGACCACCGCCCTCGATCATCGCCATGCCGATGCCGCCGAAGATCGCCGAGCGCAGGCGCTCCGGCGTGGTCAGCGCGATATGCGCGGCGATGCGGCCGCCGAGCGAGTAGCCCATCACGTCGGCGCTCGCGAGCCCGAGATGATCCATCAGCGCGGTGACGTCGCTCGCCATCTCGGCAATGGAATATTGCGCGGGATCGTACAGCTTGGCCGAGTCGCCATGACCGCGATTGTCGAGCGCGATGACGCGGCGGCCGGCCTTTCGCAGCTCGGTGACCCATCCCGGATAGATCCAGTTGACGGTCTTGGTCGAGGCGAAGCCGTGCACGAGCACGATCGGATCGCCCTCTCCCTCATCGACGAAGGCGATTTCGACGGCGCCGTTGGAAAAGCTCGGCATCGGACCTGGTCCCGAAAAATCTGGAGTGATGATGATGCGGTGAAGTCTAGCCGCAAGGCGCTGCGGCGACCAGTTGCCCGCTCGCTGCAGCGGCCTGCATCCGGCGCAGCCGCCGCCGCTTGCCGCGATCGATGACGCTTTGCGTCGCGCGTTCGGTCATCGCCTTCAGCGAAGCGACGGCGCTGAACAGCGTCATGAGGGCACCGAACAGCCAGAGCGCGAGATTGAACGCGCCGGCCGTGAGCAGCAGCGCGCCACGGCCGAGCAGCTTCAGGATCGCCCGGGTCTGGCCGCCCTTGGCCTCTGCGAGGCGGGCGGCGCGGGCGATGTCCTTCGGCCCGTCGGCGAGCTTGAGGGAATCGAGCGCGCCACGCGTGCCCGCCTTCTCGGTGATGCGGCCGACATCCTTGGCCAGCCGCACCAGTGCCCCGGCCTTCTCGGCCCGGAACGCGGCGCGGATCGCGGTCGCCGTCTCGCCGGGACGCAGCACCGAGCCGGAGGCGACCGCCTGCTGCAGCAGCGGCGCATCGACCACTTCACGCGCGGACCGTCCGGCCCAGGCCGCCAGCCCCTCGCCGAGCCGACCGACCTTGCGGGCATCCTTGACCAGCGTGAGGCCGGCCCGCACCGGCGCGGCGCCGCCGGCCGAGACATAGGTCGCTGCGGTCACGGCCAGTCCGGCGGTGGCCAGGCCGAGCACGAGGCGGTCGGTCTCCTCGCCCATCACCAGATGCTTGCCCTCGCGAATGGCGTCGCGGATGTCGCCGAACACAAAGAGATCGCCGGCCACCGTACCGGACAGGCTGGCGACATCGTCGGCTTGGCCGGTGACGAGCCCGGTCGCAAACCGCTTAGCGACGCTCGTCGGCGCCTTCTCCGTAGCAACGGCATCGCTCACCCGCTGGACCCGCGCGTCATCGAGCGTAACCTGATGCTCCCTCGCGAGCGCGACGAAGCTCTCGGCGAGGTCGGGATCGCCGGCAGCGAGCGCGTCGTCGATATTGCGTGCGATGAGCACCGGATCGGTCCGCAGCATGGACGCGACCTGAAGCTCCGACAGCCGTGCCGGATCCTCCTGGGCCGCGACGACGGCCAGCGAGGCCTGCGCATGCGGCCACAGCGCAGCGCCGATCGCGGCGCTGACGGCAAGGCCGGTCACGGCCAGGCTGAGCCTCCAATTGATTCGCATCACTTGAACCGCATCGAGATCACGCCGCCTTCACGTTTTCGCGCATCGATCCATCCCAAGACATAGGATATCCGGCCCGGGAGACAACGGCCCCGACGAAAGAAGGGCTTCTCGGCGAGGGCCCGTTTGTGTCGAATCCACAAGCGCAAAAATATCGGCGTGCGTCGCGCCCCACGAGGTTCCCAACCCGAGGAATTGGCCTTATGGCTCAGCATGGTGCGCCGCCGTCCCACGACGGCCCGGCGCCTTCCAGTTCTGTCCCGTCGGCCGCTTCCCCGTGCTGATTCCACTCTCTCTTCCTGCTTCCTGCCACTCGAGGTAAACCGATGGCCGATAACATCGTCCCGCATTTCCACAACGATGCCGGTGTGCCCGTCATCGAAATCGGCTCGCATGAGTTCATGTGCGTGGGCGCCAATCCGCCGTTCGACCATCCGCACGTCTTCCTCGATCTCGGCAACGACAAAGAGATCATCTGCCCGTACTGCTCGACGCTGTACCGCTATGCGCCCGATCTCGCCGCGGGCGAGGCTCGGCCGCCGGAATGCGTGCTGAAGGACGTCGCCTGACCGGCGCGTCGTGGCACTGCGTACCGTCACCGTCGCGGGGGCCGGGATCGGCGGCCTGACCGCCGCGCTGGCGCTTGCCACCAAGGGCTTTCGCGTCGTCGTGCTGGAGAAGGCCGAGCGGCTCGAAGAGGTCGGCGCCGGCCTGCAGCTCTCGCCCAATGCCAGCCGCATCCTGCTCGATCTCGGCCTGGGGCCCCGGCTCTCGGCGCGCGCTGTTGTACCCGAGGCCGTCAGCATCATGAGCGCACGGGCGGGCGGCGAGATCGCCCGGCTGCCGCTCGGATCGGCCGCCAGCGAGGCCGCCGGTGCGCCCTATTGGGTGATCCACCGCGCCGACCTTCAGGCGGCCTTGGCCGCGGAGGCGATGGCGCATCCGGACATCGAGCTCAAGCTCGGCTGCCAGTTCGAGGACGTCGCCGCTCACGCCAAGGGGCTGACCGTGGTGCATCGCCAGGGCAACGAGCGGCGACAGGATGTGGTGCTGGCGCTGATCGGCGCCGACGGCGTCTGGTCGGCGGTGCGGCACCATCTGTTTCCGCAGGTCCGCGCCGAATTCTCCGGCCTGATCGCCTGGCGCGGCACGCTCGACGCCCGGCAATTGCCGCGCGATTTTACCAGCGCGCGGGTCCAGCTGTGGATGGGGCCGGACGCCCATCTCGTCGCCTACCCGATCTCCGCCGGCCGCCAGGTCAATGTGGTGGCCGTGGTGCCCGGCACCTGGAACCGACCGGGCTGGAGCACCGAGGGCGATCCGAACGAGCTGAAGGCAGCATTCGGACCGCCGCGCTGGCCCGCGTCGGCAAGGCTTCTGCTCAACGCGGTCGACGGCTGGCGCAAATGGGCGCTGTTCGGCGTGCCCGATGGCATCGAATGGACCAAGGGCAATATCGGCCTTCTGGGCGATGCCGCCCACGCGATGCTGCCGTTCGCCGCACAGGGCGCCGGCATGGCGATCGAGGATGCGGCGGTGCTCGCCAAGACGCTGAGCGAGGCGCGCCCAAATGGGCCGGCCGCGGTCGAGGGCGCGCTGAAACTTTATGCCAAGCTCCGCCGCCCCCGGGTCGGCCGCGTGCAGCGCACCGCTCGCAGCCAGGGCCGGATCTATCACATGGCCGGGCCATTGGCGCTCGCCCGCGACCTCAGCATCCAGGCGCTGGGGCCGCAGCGGCTCTCGGAGCGACAGAGCTGGATCTACGATTGGCGGCTGTAGGCGCCGCCCCTCCTCAAGGCACTGAGCCTCAATAAACCGAGCCGTCGCGCGGCAAAGTCGACGATCCGCCGGAGCTCGCCATCGGCCGCGCAGTGCGCGCGGGCTTCGCCGGCTTGCCCTTGGCCGCGACCGGCGTCGGCGGCGTCTCGACGCATTTGTTGCGGCGCCAAGCCTCTTCGGCGAATTGCGACTGGCCGCGGATCGCGACGTAATCGTTGCGATAGGCGACCTCGGCGACGACAGCGCCGCCAGCCCCGGTCTCCGCTTTGGCCATCAAACCTTGTAACTCGGCGGCCCGCGCCGCGAGCGCCTTGCGCTCCGCCTCGAGCTGCTTGCAGTCGTAGAGGTCGTATTTGGCGGGATCGGCGAACGCGGTCGACACGGTGTCGCTCATGCCGGCGCACCCCGACAGCAGCGACGCAAGCGCGAACAATCCCGCGGCAAGCGCGAGGCGGTGATAGCCCAGGCGATGGCAGTCGGTCGTCATGAGGCCTCGATCATCCACCCGTCCTAATCTTCCCGCCATCGACGACCGGAGACGGACCGGTCAACGATGCCGCCCATTCGAACGGCGATCCACGCCGTAGGACGCCACCTTGCGCAACCGCTTCGCGGACCTCAGCCGGTGCCGACAGCTGGCGCCGCGGTCCGCCAGAATCGTTTTCCGCTGACGGCGGCGAGGCTTACACCGACAACCTCGCTCATGTCCTGCACAATGTCTCGCACCCGATTGGTCGTGGTCCAGTGCGGCACGGCAGACACGCTTTCAAAGCAGCTGGTGACGGCCGGATTGAGGCTTTACCAAGGCAGCCGCGCTGGCTTAAGCACAAGGTGAGCCGAGAGGCCGCATGCAAGCTCATTCCGTCTTGGCGAATGATGCGCTAGGTCTCTGATCACAAAGGCGGACGTGGCGGAATCGGTAGACGCAAGGGACTTAAAATCCCTCGATGGCAACGTCGTGTGGGTTCGAGTCCCACCGTCCGCACCAAAGTCCGCAATCCTCAAAGCGCGCCGCCCACCGGGCACCCGGACACGCCGTCGCCGAAGATGTCCCTCAGCCGGAGGATTGGGCCGGCACAGCGGATAGGCTGGCGTCGGCTAGCCCAGATCTTCAGTCGTGATGTCCCGGGCCGCGTGCAGGATTCGGACGACTTCAACGGCGTTTGCGGCCGGAACGTAAAAGAGGATGTAGTTGCCGACCGGAAAGCTGCGGATGCCGGGGCCGAGCTCGGCACGCTCTCGTCCGGCGAACGGATTGGTCGCAAGCGTCTGGACCGCACGATCGAAGCGGTGGAGGAGCGCGCTTGCCGCCGTCTCGTTATCGGCGGCGATGTACTGCCAGATCTCCAGCGCGTCTTCCCTGGCCTGCGGGCGCAGCAGGCGGCTACTCTGCACGCGCCGCCTTCCGACGTTTCCCCTCGGCGATAAGGTCTTCGACGTCCCAGCTCTCGGCGGGACCGCTGTCCAGACCGTCCTTGATCGCGCTGCGAAGAGCTTCGAGCTTGGCCTTCCGTCGCTCTTCCTTCTCTTCGATCAGCCGCAGTCCCTCGCGCATGACCTCGCTGGCGGTCGAATAGCGACCGCTGTCCACCAGGCCCTTGATGAACTCCTCGTAGTGCTTGCCGATGGTGTAGCCGCTGGCCATGGAACCTCTCTAGCACAATGTAGCATTTTATGCTCCCGGCTCAAGCGATCCAGACGAAGGTTAGGTTCAACAGACCAACGTGGATCGCCTGCGGCGTGGCGACCGATATCGATCCGAACAGCCCTCTGCCTCTTTCTGTTTGCAGGTGACCCATCACGAGCCAAGCCGCTACGCTGCCTGCGCGCGCGCCATCAGTTGCGTCATCGTCGTTGCCTGGAAACTCGGCCGCGCTTCCAGCCGTTCGACCCACGCAACGAGGTTGGGATGAGCTGACGTCAGCTCGGCCCATTCCGGCGTCAGCGACAGGAAGCTCGCCTGCGGGCCGGCCTGAAGGTCCGCCAGCGACAACCGGTCGCCGGCCATGAAGGGCTGCTCGCCGAGCAGCCGCGACAGCTCGGCGATAACAGTCCTCGCCTTCGGCATCGCGCTGGCGATGGCGGCTTCGTCCGTCGCCGTGCCGAAGAATTGCGGGCCGATGATGCGCTGGAAGATGATGACGTTGCACACGCCCTGAAACAGGTACCAGTCGCTGATGTTCATCACCTGGTCCATGCGTGCCGCCTGCTTCGCGTCGTCCGGCGTCAGCGCCGGCTGCGGCAGCACGCGGTCGAGATAGCGCAGGATCGCCTGGGTCTCGTACAGCTCGAAGCCGTCATGGCCGAGCGCCGGCACGCGGCCGAACGGATGCCGCGCGAGATGCGCCGCCGATTTCGAATCTCCGGGCGCCAGCGGCGCAAGCCGATAGCTCGCCCCCTTTTCCTCCAGCGTGGCCAGCACGCTGCGGCCGAACGGGCTTCCCGGCACCGAATGGACGACGAACTCGGACATGACGTTTCTCCCCCTGTGATGATTGATGTGGGCTTACGAGGACGCGGGCCCTTCGGCCTCGGCCACGAAGCGCTGCAACAGGCCAGGCCAGCCGCCATCGACATCCCGGCGCATCGAGGCGCCGCCCTCCTCGCCCATGGTCTCGAACTTATGATGCACGAGCTCGACGCGCGTTGCGTCGTTGCCTTCGGCGAAGAACCGGACGTCGACTTCCGAGCGCATCGCGGCATCCGGCTTCCACTGCGCATTGACCTGCCACAGCATGACGAAGCGCTGCGGCGGCTCCCATCGCGTGATGGTCGCGACCACCGTCCGCGTGCCGTCCTCGGCGATCTCCAGCCAGCGGCCGCCGAGCTTGGGCTCGAGCAGGACCTTCGCGATCGGCTTGCCGCCGACGCCATGCGTATGCGGCCACCACCGGGTCAGCCCCCTGGTGAACACGGTGAAGGCATGGTCGATCGGTGCGCGGACACGGACCTGCTTCTCGACCGGCGCTATGACGACGCGCTCACTCATTCCCCGTCCCCTGTCCTTTCGCATGCCGGTGCGTCCGCTCGGCCTCGATCTTGAAGGCCAGCAGCGCGTCGTCCCAGAAGCTGTCGAGCCAGTCGCGCAGCTCGGCCAGCCCCTCACGGCGCAAGGAGTAGATGCGCCGAACCCCCTCGCTGCGCTCCTCGACCAGGCCGGCATCCTTCAGCACCTTCAGATGCTGCGACACCGCCGGCCGCGACACCGGCATGCCCTGGGCGATCGCATGCACCGGACTGGGTCCGCTGCGCAGGCGCTCGAACACCTGTCGCCGCGTGGGATCTGCCAGGACCGCCAATGCCGTCTCGTAAGCCATGGCTTACCGTAAGCCAGTGCTTACATCTCGTCAAGCACAGCGGCCGAGCGGCCCCTACCGCCGGTTGCGGCGGGAAACGCACCATTAACCATAGCGCGCGCAAAGTTCCGCTGACCGCCGCCACGCCGGTGCGCCGACATCCGGCGCGAGACCGGCCGCGCTCGATTTGAACCGAGAGACACGATGCTGGGATTCCGCAGCCGCAACACTGATCATCAGGATGCCCTGCCCGTCTTCGATACGGCCGCGCACGAGGCATTTCAGGACGCGCTGGCGCAATGCCTGGACGACTGGGCTGCCGGCAAGCTCAACCGCGAAGTCGCGAGCCTCGATGCCGCCGCGCTGCGCGCGAAACTCAAGCCGCAACTGATCGAGGCGATCCATCGTCTCGGCATTGCGCTCGCAGGCCGCGCATCCCAGGACCTCGACTCCATCGTCGACCTCTGCATCAACAGCAACGAGGCCTCCATCAGCGCAGCGCGGCTGATCGGCGCCTCCAACAATCAGTGCGAGCGCTGCCAGAGCCTCGCCTCGGCCTCGGTCGAGATGCAGGCCTCGGTGCACACCATCCGCTCGACATCGACCGAAGCGGCTGCCGAGGCGGCGGCGACGCGCCAAGCGGTCGAGAACAGCGTCACCGCGGTCCGCCGGACGTTGCAGACCATGAACGGCATCGCGAGCTCGGTGCGCGACACCTCGTCCAAAATCGCCGACCTCAGTGCGGCCTCGGCGGAGATCGGCTCCATCGTCGGCACCATCGACGCGATCGCCAACCAGACAAATCTGCTGGCGCTCAACGCGACGATCGAGGCCGCGCGGGCCGGCGAGTTCGGCAAGGGCTTTGCGGTGGTCGCCGCCGAGGTGAAGAACCTGTCGCAGCAGACGACCAAGGCGACCGAGGACATCAAGGGGCGCATCGAGCGGCTGCAGGCCGAGATGAGCGGCATCGTCGAGGCAATGGCGGGTGGCGCCAAGGCGGTCGAGGTCGGCATGTCCGAGATGAACGATCTGGCGCAGACGATCGACCAGGCCGGCAGCCGCACCGCTGTCGTCAGCACCAAGATGGACGAGATCTCCGGCATTCTCGCCGAGCAGACCGCCGCGACCGACGAGGTGGCGCAAGGCATCACCATCATCGCCGATCTCGCGACGGCCAACGCCAACGAGGTCATGTCGCTCGCCGATACCATGGGCCGGACCGACGCAAAGGTCGGCAAGATGCTGGGCGAGATCGCCAAGCTCTCGCTCGACAATCAGGTCGTGCGCCTCGCCAAAGCCGACCATGTGATCTGGAAGAAGCGGCTGGTCGACATGTCGGTTGGCCGGCTGCAGCTGCGCGCCGACGAACTCACCGATCATCACAATTGCCGGCTGGGCAAATGGTACTACGGCGAAGGCGGCCAGCGCCTCGCCGGCGACGCGGCGTTCCGCCGGCTCGAACGCCCGCACGAGGCGGTGCATCGTCACGGCAAGGAGGCCGCGCGCCTGTTCAGCTCCGGCCGGATCGACGAAGCGCTCAACGAAATCGGACGGGTCGAGGTGGCCTCGACCGAGGTGCTGGCGGCGCTCGACGATATCAAGACGTGATGGCCGAGCTACATCGGCCATCGTAATCGTAGGGTGGGCAAAGGCGCAGCAAGCTGCATCTCCAAAGAAGGTCGCAGAGGCGCCGTGCCCACCAACTCATTTCAGAACTCGCAGCGAGACGGTGGGCACGCCGCCGCCCTGACGGGCGGCCAGTTTACCCCCCCTACGAGGCCATGAGCTACTCGCTCTTGTCGACGTTCCAGAACACCGGTACCGCCTGCCCTTCCAGCACGCCGGTGATGGACTTGCGCCAGGCGCTCGGCATGAACCATTGGCCGAGCGGCACGTAGATCACCTGGTCATAGATTTCCTTCTGGATCTCGCCAGCGATGCGCTTCTGATCCTCTGGCGTTCCGGCCTTCGCGAAGGCGTCGCGCAGCTCCTCCATCTTCGGATCGTCGGGCCAGCCGAACGGGCTCTTCTGACCACGCGCGCCGACGAAGGTGCTGCCAATCGGATTGCCCGAGTCTGCGATCACCGAATTGGTGAAGAACATGTTCCAGCCGCCCTCCTTCGGCGGCTTCTGGCTGGCGCGCCGCGTCACCACGGTCTGCCAATCCGTCGTCTGCAGGTCGACCTTGAAGCCGGCGGAGCGCAGCAGCTGCGCGGCGACGACCGGCTGCGCCTTCAGCGTGATCGCGTCGCCCGGCGCCAGGATCACCACCGGCGTGCCGTCATAGCCGGACTCGGCGAGCAGCTTCTTGGCCTGCTCCATGCCGTTGCCCTTCACCAGCGTCTCCGAGCCGACGTCGCTTTCCAGCGGCGTGCCGCAGCCGAACACGGCGCCGCAGATCGTGTAGTATTTGGGGTTGCCCGTGAGCGCGTCGAGCACGTCCTTCTGGTTCAGCGCCAGGAAGGCCGCGCGGCGGATCTTCACATTGTCGAACGGCGGAAACAGGAAGTTCATCCGGCCCAAGGTCTGGTAGCCGAACTTGTTCAGCACGTTCATCGTCAGGTCGGGACTGGCGGACAGCACCGGCTCGAGGTCGAGCGGCGGAAACTCCATGAAGTCGATGTCGCCGGATTGCAGGGCGTTGACCGCGGTCTGCGCGTCCGGCATCGAGATCCACTCGACACGATCGACCTTCACCACCTTGCCGCCAGCGGTCCAGCTCGGCGGCTCCTTGCGCGGCACGTAGTCGGTGTTCTTCTCGTAGACCGCCTTCACGCCCGGCTGGAATTCAGCCTTGACGAATTTGAATGGGCCCGATCCGATCTGCTCCGAGATCTGCGCATTCGCAGGCGTCTCGGCGAGACGCTTCGGCATCATGAACGGCACGTAGGAGGACGGCTTGCCGATCGACTCCAGCACTAGGCCGTACGGCTCCTTCAGCTTCAGAGTGATCGTTTTTGCATCGGTGGCCTCGAGCGAGGCCGTGGCCTCCATGAGCTTCTGGCCCATGCTGTCGTTGCGGCTCCAGCGCTTCAGCGAGGCGACGCAGTCCTCGGCGGTCACTGGGGAGCCATCGTGCCACTTCAGGCCGTCGCGCAGGGTGAAGGTGTAGCTCAGCTTGTCGTCGGAGACCTTCCACTCCGCCATCTGCGGCTGGACCTGAAACTTGGCGTCGGTCCCGAGCAGCGTGTCATAGACCATGTAACCATGATCGCGGGTGATGTAGGCGGGCGTGAACACCGGATCGATCACGCGCAGATCGGAATGCATCACCGCCGTGATCGTCTTCTTGCCAGCGGCAAACGCCTTGGGTGTTGCACCGAGCGACATGGCCATCGCCGCAGCAATCAGGCAGGACACCAGCGCGGATGAGGTCCGCCGCAAAGGATGTGACATGCAATATCTCTTGATGTGAGCTTTCATCCGACGGTCCCGATCGCAATCAAGGCCGGCAAGCCGCCATGCCGCGCACCTCAGATGCGCGGAGCAAACAAGCTTGCGGAATGCAGACTTGCAGCAGTTCCACTGCGCGTCAATCGGCACCGACGCATGGCAACCGTCGCCTCATGCGCAGTCCGCCCCCGGTGCCGACTCCTGGAACTGGCAACGTCCTCGCCCGTTAGCAGCGCGACCAGGGAGCATGCCAATGCCGACCGAAACAGCCGCCCAACCACAGTGCAAGACCCCAGCCGCCGCGCCGATCCATGCAAGCAAGAAGCTGTCGCAGGATCAACTCAGGCCACCATTGATGGTCGATGGGCTGGAAGCCGTCCGCGATACGCATTGCTGACGGCAGTCGGCCGAGCGAGCGAAAGAGCGCGACGATGATGCGCTCGCCGCGCCCAGGTCGACGTCCCGGATGACGGCCGACTACTCCTTCTTCTCGATGTTCCAGAAGATCGGTGTCGCCGGCCCGTCGAGCACCCCGGTCAGCGTCTTGCGCCAGACACTCGGCTGCAGATACTGCCCCAGCGGCACATAGATCACCCGCTCATAGTTCAGCTTCTGGATCTCGGTGGCGATCTTCTTCTGCTCCTCCGGAGAGGATGAGCGGGCATAAGCGTCGCGCAGCTTCTCGATGTCGGCATCCTCGGCCCAGCCGAACCAGCCGCCCTTGGTGCCGCGCCCGCCGACCGAGACATTGGCCACGGGATTGGCGACGTCGGCGCCGACCCAGTTGGTGAAGAACATGTTCCAGCCGCCCTCTTTGACCGGCTTCTGGCTGGCGCGGCGGGTCACCACGGTCTGCCAGTCCGTCGCCTGCAGGTCGACCTTGAAGCCGGCCTCCCGCAACAGCTGCGCCGACACGATCGGCTGCGCCTTGAGCGCGATCACGTCACCGGGCGCCATGATCGCGATGGGCGTGCCGTCATAGCCGGATTCGGCGAGCGCCTTCTTCGCCTCCGCCATGCCGTTGCCCTTGATCAGCGTCTCGGCGCCGACATCGGTCTCGAGCGGCGTGCCGCACACGAACACCGCGCCGCAGATCTTCTGGTACTTCGGGTTGCCGACCAGCGCGTCGAGCACGTCCTTCTGGTTCAGCGCGAGGAAGGCCGCGCGGCGCACCTTCACATTGTCGAACGGCGGGTTGAGGAAGTTCATGCGGCCGAGCGTCTGGTAGCCGAACTTGTTCAGCACCTCGGTCTTGAGCTCGGGGTTGGCCTCCAGCACCGACAGCAGCTCATAAGGCGGAGCCTCCATGAAGTCGATGTCGCCCGACTGCAGCGCGTTCGCAGCGGTCTGCGCATCCGGCATGGTGATCCACTCGACGCGATCGACCTTCACCACCTTGCCGCCCGCCGTCCAGCTCGCCGGCTCCTTGCGCGGCACGTAGTCGGTGTTCTTCTCGTAGACCGCCTTCACGCCCGGCTGGAATTCCGCCTTGACGAATTTGAACGGGCCCGAACCGATCTGCTCCGCGATCTGCTGGCCCTGCGGCGTCTCGGCAAGTCGCTTCGGCATCATGAACGGCACGTAGGACGAGGGCTTGCCGATGGACTCCAGCACCAGGCCATAGGGCTCCTTCAACTTGAGCACGATCGTCTTGGCATCCGGAGCCTCAAGGCTCGCGGTGAAGTCCATCAGCTTCTGGCCCATGCCGTCGTTGCGGCCCCAGCGCTTGAGCGAAGCGACGCAGTCCTCCGCGGTGACATCTGTACCGTCGTGCCACCTCAAGCCGTCGCGCAAGGTGAAGGTGTAGGTCAGCTTGTCGTCGGAGACTTTCCAGTCCGCCATCTGCGGCTGAATCTTGAAGTTCGCATCCGTGGCGACCAGCGTGTCATAGACCATGTAGCCGTGATCGCGGGTGATGTAGGCCGTCGTGAAACCGGGGTCGATGACGCGCAGGTCGGAATGCATCACTGCGGTGATCGTTTTCTTGCCGGCCGCAATCGCCTGCGGCGCAAGCCACGGTGACAGCAGAACGGCGGAGGCAACAAGCCAAGACGCGAGCGCGGAACGGGCCCGGCGCGGATGAGGTGACATGCGAGCTCTCTTGACGTGACGGGTGAACGACGGCCTCGGGCGTAATCGAGACACGGTGACCGCTGGGAGCAGCACCATCGCGTTCAGGGTCTTCGCCCAGCGTTCATTCCGCGGGCGAAAGACTTGCAACAGTTGCAGCGCCCGTCAATCGGCTTTGCTGTCGCCTTTCGCCGGCCGCCGTGCATCTAATTACCAGTGCTGCTCCCGTAGGGTAGGCAAAGCCGCGGTGGTGCTATTTGTACGGGCAAACGTGTTGAGGCGCCGTGCCCACCATCTCTCCGCCGAGCATGCCGCCCGACCGTGGGCGCGCTGCGGCGGCTGCTTTGGCCACCCGACGGCAACGCACCGCGCGCCCTCGAATGAAAAAAAGCGGCGGAGTTGCCTCCGCCGCCTGATCGCTTTGCCGGCTTGAACCCGGCGTGACTTATTCGCTCTTGTCGATGTTCCAGAACACCGGCGTCGCCGGACCGTCGAGCACGCCGGTCAGCGACTTGCGCCAGCCGCTCGGCAGCAGGTACTGGCCGAGCGGGATGTAGATCACCTTCTCGTAGTTCAGCTTCTGGATCTCGGTGGCGATCTTCTTCTGCTCCTCCGGAGAGGCCGAGCGGGCATAGGCGTCGCGCAGCTTCTCGATCTCGGCGTCCTCGGCCCAGCCGAACCAGCCGCCCTTGGTGCCGCGGCCGCCGACCGACACGTTCACGACGGGATTGGCGACGTCGGCGCCGACCCAGTTGGTGAAGAACATGTTCCAGCCGCCCTCCTTCACCGGCTTCTGGCTGGCGCGGCGGGTCACCACGGTCTGCCAGTCGGTCGCCTGCAGGTCGACCTTGAAGCCGGCCTCGCGCAGCAGCTGCGCCGAGACGACCGGCTGCGCCTTCAACGTGGTCACGTCGCCGGGCGCCATGATCGCGATCGGCGTGCCGTCATAGCCGGACTCGGCGAGCGCCTTCTTCGCCTCCGCCATGCCGTTGCCCTTGATCAGCGTCTGGGCGCCGACGTCGGTCTCGAGCGGGGTGCCGCACACGAACACCGCGCCGCAGACCTTCTGGTACTTCGGATTGCCGACCAGCGCATCGAGCACGTCCTTCTGGTTCAGCGCCAGGAACGCCGCGCGGCGCACCTTCACGTTATCGAAGGGCGGGTTCAGGAAGTTCATGCGGCCGAGCGTCTGGTAGCCGAACTTGTTCAAGACATCGATCTTGAGCTCGGGGCTCGACTCCAGCACCGACAGCATGTCGTAGGGAAGGTTCTCCATGAAGTCGATGTCGCCCGACTGCAGCGCGTTCACTGCGGTCTGCGCGTCAGGCATGGTGATCCACTCGACGCGATCGACCTTCACGACCTTGCCACCCGAGGTCCAGCTCGCCGGCTCCTTGCGCGGCACGTAGTCGGTGTTCTTCTCATACACCGCCTTCACGCCCGGCTGGAATTCGCTCTTCACAAACTTGAACGGGCCCGAACCGATCTGCTCGGGGATCTGCTGGCCCTGCGGCGTCTCCGCAAGACGCTTCGGCATCATGAACGGCACCAGCGAGGACGGCTTGGCGATCGACTCCAGGACGAGGCCGTAGGGCTCCTTCAACTTGAGCACGATCGTCTTGGCGTCCTGCGCCTCCAGGCTCGCCGTGAAGTCCATCAGCTTCTGGCCCATGCCGTCATTGCGGCCCCAGCGCTTCAGCGACGCGACGCAGTCCTCGGCGGTCACCGGCGTGCCGTCGTGCCACTTCAGGCCGTCGCGCAAGGTGAAGGTGTAGGTCAGCTTGTCGTCCGACACCTTCCAGTCCGCCATCTGCGGCTGGACCTTGAAGCTCGAATCGGTCGCCAGCAGGGTGTCGTAAACCATGTAGCCATGGTCGCGGGTGATGTAGGCCGTGGTGAAGCCTGGATCGATGACGCGCAGGTCCGAATGCATCACCGCCGTGATCGTCTTCTTGCCGGCAGCCATGGCCTGGGTGCTCAGCGCCGTGGAAAGCGAAAGCATGGAAACGGCGAGGCTCGTGGCGAGCGTCAGACCTTTCCAGCGCGGGATGTGGAACATTACAGAAGTCTCCTAGCGGGATGAATTTGACCTGAAACTGTTCAGATCCAGATCATTCGTTGGGCGTGCAGATCAATCCTTGTGCGAACTAACACGCTGTAAGTCGTGGACTTTCGACAGTTGCAGAGGTCGTGTTTCGCGTCAATCCGCATTCAGTGCATGCCGCTTACGCCTCAGATCGCCGTTAACGCTTGCACAGCTTTCGCTTTACAAACCGCGCGCGACTATCGTCTCGTGACACGAGAGTAACGATCAGGCCTTGAAGAGAGCACACATGAACCCAGCCGATCTTCCCTTCGATACCGAAGCCATGCTGCAGGGCCTGCGCGGCTGGGTGGAATGCGAGAGTCCGACCTGGGACGCTGGTGCCGTGGAGCGCATGCTCGACCTCGCCGCGCGCGACATGGCGATCTCGGGTGCGACGATCGAGCGCATCGCCGGTCGGCAGGGCTTTGCGGGCTGCGTGCGCGCCCGCTTCCCGCATCCGCGCCAGGGCGAGCCCGGCATCCTGATCGCCGGCCACATGGACACGGTCCATCCTGTCGGAACGCTGGCCAAGCTGCCGTGGCGCCGCGACGGCGGCCGGTGTCACGGCCCCGGCATCTGCGACATGAAGGGCGGCAACTATCTCTCGCTGGAAGCGATCCGGCAGCTGATCAAGGCCTGCGTCACGACGCCGCTGCCGATCACCGTGCTGTTCACGCCCGACGAAGAGGTCGGCACGCCCTCGACCCGCGACATCATCGAGGCCGAAGCGCGGCGCAACAAATACGTGCTGGTGCCCGAGCCGGGCCGTCCGGACAATGGCGTCGTCACCGGCCGCTATGCCATCGCGCGCTTCAATCTCGAAGCGACCGGACGTCCCAGCCATGCCGGCGCACGGCTCGCGGCAGGTCGTTCCGCAATCCGGGAAATGGCGCGGCAGATCCTCGCCATCGATGCGATGACCACGGACGACTGCACCTTCTCGGTTGGCATCGTCCATGGCGGCCAATGGGTGAATTGCGTCGCAACGACGTGCACCGGCGAAGCGCTCAGCATGGCCAAGCGTCAGGCCGATCTCGACCGCGGCGTCGAACGCATGCTCGCGCTGTCCGGCACCACCGACGACGTCGCCTTCAACGTGACACGCGGCGTGACGCGGCCGGTGTGGGAGCCGGATTCCGGAACCATGGCGCTGTACGAGACCGCGCGCCGCATTGCCGCAGACCTCGGCATGTCCCTGCCCCACGGCTCGGCGGGCGGCGGCTCCGACGGCAATTTCACCGGCGCGCTCGGCATTCCCACTCTCGACGGCCTCGGCGTCCGCGGCGCCGACATGCACACTCTCAACGAGTATATCGAGATCGACAGCCTCGCAGAGAGAGGCCGGCTGATGGCGGGTCTGCTTGCGACCCTGGCGTAGGCGCGCCCTTGCGGCATGACCGTAGGGTGGGCAGAGCAGCCGCCGCAGGCGGCAGCGTGCCCACCTTCGGACGCTTGGAAGCTGGTGGGCACGGCGCAACCGCGATCTGGTTCGTGTGAGGCAGCACGGGCCGCGCCTTTGCCCACCCTACAGCACCACTCGTCACGTGCTGTTGCGCAGCAGCACGGTTTCATTTTCCGGGACCACGCTGAGCAAGTGGACATTCACCTCGCAGCGCGCGCATGATGGCATGCGGCTTGCAAAGTTTCGCGCGAAAGTTCGCCGCAAAGTGCCGCGACATTGTTTGCAAATGCGATGGATCGCTGATCACGACTTCCGTGTCATCCGCGTGCACGCACAGACGAGCGAACACCGGAGATCTTGAAAGCGATGAATCTTGCAAGCAATGACCATCGGTGACATGCACACTCACTCACGACATCAGGCGCGCGCGCTCCGCACTATGACAACGGTTCTCTCAAGATGATCGGTTATCTGTTTCGCCGCATCCTCGCATCCATCCCGGTGATGGGCGTGGTGGCGTTGTTCGTCTTCCTGCTGCTGCGGCTGACACCCGGCGACCCCGCGGCGATTCTCGCCGGCGATAATGCCACGCCCGAGCAGCTCGAGCGCATCCGCACCACGCTCGGATTGAACGAGCCGCTCTACATCCAATTCTTCACCTGGATCAATCAGCTCGTTCACGGCGATCTCGGCGTATCGCTGATCTCCAAGGTGCCGGTGCTGCAGATGATCGGCCAGCGCATCGAGCCGTCGATCTCGGTCGCACTGTCGACGATCATCCTGTCGATTCTCGTCGCCGTCCCGCTCGGCGTGATCGCAGCGTGGAAGCACGGTACCTGGATCGATCGCTTCGTGATGGCGCTGTCGGTGCTCGGCTTCTCGGTGCCGGTTTTCGTGATCGGCTACATCCTGATCCAGGTGTTCGCGATCAATCTGCGCTGGGTGCCCGTGCAGGGCTTCAAGAGTCTCAGCGTCGGTTTCGGGCCGTTCTTCGAGCGCATCATCCTGCCGACCTGCGCGCTGTCCTTCATCTACGTCGCGCTGATCGCGCGCATGACGCGCGCCGCCATGCTCGACGTGCTCGGCGAGGATTTCGTACGTACCGCGCGCGCCAAGGGCGTCAGCGAGGTCGCGGTGCTGTTGCGCCACGCGCTGCGCAATGCGGCAGTCCCTGTCATCACCGTGATCGGCTCCGGCTTCGCGCTTCTCATCTCCGGCGTCGTCGTCACCGAGAGCGTGTTCAACCTGCCGGGCATCGGGCGGCTCACGGTCGATGCCGTGCTGGCGCGCGACTATCCGGTCATCCAGGGCATGATCCTGCTGACATCGTTCATCTACCTCGCGGTCAATCTGCTGATCGACCTCGCCTACACGATCCTCGATCCCCGCATCCGCTACTAAAGGCCTTAGCTCCGATGGCAATCGTCACCACTCCTGAGCCGTCGATTCCAGTCACCACGCGACTGGGGCCCCGCTTCGGCTTTCTCACGTCCACCCCGATCATCGCCGTGGCCACAGTTTGCCTGGCGCTGATCGTGATCATGTCGGTGCTGGCGCCGCTGCTGGCGCCGCATGATCCAGTGCTGCTGGCGCCGGCGCAGCGGCTCAAGCCGGCCAGCGCGCAATTCCTGCTCGGCACCGACGCCTATGGCCGCGACCTGTTGTCGCGCACCATCTATGGCGGCCGCATTTCGCTCCTCATCGGTGTCGGTGCCGCTGCGATTTCAATCGCGATCGGCCTCGTCATCGGCCTGGTCTCCGGTTTCTTCCGCTGGGTCGACGCCATCATGATGCGCGTGATGGACGGCCTGATGGCGATCCCGAGCATCCTCCTCGCCATCGCCGTGGTCTCGCTGTCCGGCGCCAGCGTCATCACGGTGATGATCGCGATCACCATCGTCGAAATTCCGCGCGTCGGGCGGCTGGTCCGCTCGGTCGTCCTGACCGCGCGCGAGGAGCCCTATGTCGAAGCCGCGATTTCGCTGGGCACCTCGATGCCCAAGATCATGTGGCGGCATCTGATGCCGAACACGATTGCGCCGCTGATCGTCCAGGGCACCTACATCTGTGCTGCCGCCATCCTCACCGAGGCGATCCTGTCCTTCCTCGGCGCCGGCATCAGCCCGGAGACGCCGACCTGGGGCAACATCATGGCCGAGGGCCGCTCTTACTTCCAAATCAAGCCGTCGCTGATCTTCTGGCCGGGCCTCTTGCTGTCGATCGCGATCCTCTCGATCAACCTGATCGGCGACGCCGCCCGTGACGCGCTCGACCCGCGCATGAAGCAGCGCGAGGCCGGCAAGTGAAATTGGTTTTTCGTCATCGCGAGCGAAGCGACGCGATCCAGGGGCCGCACCCCGGAGCTCTGGATTGCTTCGTCGCTGACGCTCCTCGCCATGACGGTGGAGAAATGAACCCATGACTGACACCATCCTCGACATCGACAATCTCGTCGTCACCGTCGGCAAGACCAAGAACCCGAACGGCCCGCGCATCATCGACGGCGTCTCGATCAAGGTCGAGAAGGGCGAGACGCTGTGCGTCGTCGGCGAGAGCGGCTCCGGCAAGTCCGTGACGTCGCTGACCACCATGGGCCTGTTGCCGAAGAACGCGCTGCATGCTGTCGGCGGCAGCGTCAAGCTGGTCGGCGAGGAGCTGCTGACCGCGAGCGATCGCCGCCTGCGCGAGCTGCGCGCCACGCGGATGGCGATGATCTTCCAGGAGCCGATGACCGCACTCAATCCGGTCGTGCCGGTCGGCCGCCAGATCGACGAAGTCTTGCGCGCGCATACCTCGCTCGACGGTCGCGCGCGGCGCAAGCGCATCCTCGACATGATGGAGCAGGTCCACCTGCCGGACGTCGAGCGCATCTTCGGCTCCTACCCGCACCGCCTGTCCGGCGGCCAGCGCCAGCGCATCATGATCGCGATGGCGCTGGTGCTCGAGCCCAAGCTCTTGATCGCCGACGAGCCGACCACCGCGCTCGACGTCACCACGCAGAAGCAGATTCTCTCCTTGATCCGCGAGTTGCAGCGCGATCACGGCACCGCGGTGCTGTTCATCACCCACGACATGGGCGTCGTCGCCGAGATCGCCGACCGCGTCGCGGTGATGCGCCAGGGCCGCCTGGTCGAGACCGGCGCGCTCGACAAGATCCTGCGCAAGCCGGAGATGGACTATACGCGCAATTTGCTCGCCTCGGTGCCGAGCCTGATCCCGCGGCCGCCGCGGCCAGACAGCACCGAGCCGGTGGTGTTGGAGACCAACGAGCTCGGCAAGGTCTATCGCGAGCGCTCCTTCCTCGGCAAACCGCGCGAGGTCGTCGCCGCCCAGAACGTCACGCTCACCTTGCGCAAGGGCCGCACGCTCGGCATCGTCGGCGAGAGCGGCTCGGGCAAGTCGACGGTGGCGCGCTGCATCGTTCGCCTGATCGATCCGACCTCCGGCGGCGTCCGCCTCGCCGGCCACGAGATCTCGATCCTGACGCGCCGGCTGCTGCAGCCGCACCGCAAGCGCATCCAGATCGTGTTCCAGGACCCCTACCGCTCGCTGAATCCCCGGCTCACGGTCGGCGAGAGCATCGCCGAGGGCCCGGTCAACTACGGCACGTCTACCGACAAGGCCATGGCGCGGGCGCGCGAACTGCTCGAGCTGGTCGGCCTGCCGGCGGATGCGATCTCGCGCTATCCGCACCAGTTCTCCGGCGGCCAGCGCCAGCGTATCGCGATCGCGCGCGCCCTCGCGCTCGATCCGGACGTGCTGGTGGCCGACGAAGCGGTGTCCGCGCTCGACGTCTCCGTGCAGGCGCAGGTGCTGGAGCTGCTCGACGAGATCCAGCGCCGCCTCGGCATCGCGATCCTGTTCATCACGCACGACCTGCGCGTCGCCGCGCAGATCTGCGACGAGGTCGTGGTGATGCAGAAGGGCCGCATCGTCGAGCAGGGCCCGGCCGGCGAGATCCTGACGCACCCGAAGGAGGCCTACACCAAGTCCTTGCTCGAAGCCGCCCCCGGCCGGAACTGGGACTTTGCGAACTTCCGCCCGGTGTCCGAGGCGGTGGCGTAAGGCCGTCATGTAGGGTGGGCAAAGCAGCCGCCGAAGGCGGCAGCGTGCCCACCGTCGAGCAGCGGACTCAGCGGCGAGACGGTGGGCACGGCGGCACCCACGAGCGTACGTGTGGAGCCAGCGCGGCTGCGCCTTTGCCCACCCTACGAACTCCACGATCCGCTCAAGCGGCATGCAAAACGGCATCGCTCCGTCGCTTGCGCGGGCCGCGGGGCACAGTCTAACGTCGCCACTCCATCTCACGACCTGAGGCGAAGTAATGACGCGCGTCGCGATCGGCGGCTTCCTCCACGAAACCAACACCTTCGCACCGACGAAAGCGGATTACGACGACTTCATGCATGGTGGCGGCCGCGCCTCCATCGCCGACGCTGCGAGCGTCATGACGACGATGCGCGGCATCAATGCCGGCCAGTCGGGCTTCATCGCGGTTGCCGAAGCCAATGGCTGGGAGATCGTGCCGACCATCGCCTGCGCGGCAAGCCCCTCGGCCCATGTCACCAAGGATGCGTTCGAGCGCATCACCACCGTGATGGTCGACCGCATCAAGGCGGCCCTTCCGCTCGATGGCGTGTATCTCGACCTGCACGGCGCGATGGTGCCTGAGCATTTCGACGATGGCGAAGGCGAGATCCTCGCCCGCGTGCGCCAGGCGATCGGCACTGACGTGCCGCTTGTCGCGAGCCTCGATCTGCACGCCAACGTCACGCCCGAGATGATCGCGCATGCGGACGCGCTGATCGCCTATCGCAAATATCCGCACACCGACATGGCCGACACCGGCCGCGCCTGCGCCGAGCATCTCGCGCTGCTGCTGAGCACGAAGCAGCCGCTGGCCAAGGCGTTCCGGCAGCTGTCGTTCCTTATTCCGATCAGCTGGCAGTGCACCAACGACCAGCCGACCAAGGGCATCTACGAGAAGCTCGCGGCGATGCAGAGCGAGGCCGTGCCGACGCTGTCCTTTGCGCCCGGATTCCCGGCCGCCGACTTCGTGCATTGCGGCCCCAGCGTGTTCGCCTACGGCCGCACGCAGGCCGATGCGGACGCCGCGGCGGATGCCATCGCCGCGATCGTCTGCGGTCACGAGGATGACTTCGACGGCCGCATCTACACGCCGGATGAGGGCGTGCAGCACGCGATGACGCTGGCGAAGAGTGCGACGCGCCCGATCGTGATCGCCGACACGCAGGACAACCCGGGCGCCGGCGGCGATTCCGACACAACCGGCATGCTGCGCGCGCTGGTGCGCAACCGCGCCAGCCGTGCGGCGATCGGCATGATCTACGATCCGCAGGCCGCGCTGGCCGCGCATGCGGCCGGCGAAGGCGCGACCGTCACACTGTCGCTCGGCGGCAAGAGCGGCATTCCCGGCGATGCGCCGTTCGAGGAGAGTTTTATCGTCGAGAAGATTTCCGACGGCCGCTTTACAGCGCCTGGCCCGTTCTACGGCGGCCGCAAGATGGAGATGGGCCCCTCGGCCTGCCTGCGCATCGGCGAGGTCCGTGTCGTCGTCGCCTCGCACAAGTCCCAGCTCGCCGACCAGGAGATGTACCGCTTCGTCGGCATCGAGCCGACCGAGCAGGCGATCCTGGTCAACAAAAGCTCGGTGCATTTCCGCGCCGATTTCGAGCCGATCGCCGAGCAGCTGCTGATCTGCGCCGCGCCCGGCGCGATGCCAGCCGATCCCTCCACCCTGCCCTGGGCGCGGCTGCGTCCCGGCATCCGCCTCAAGCCCAACGGCCCGGCGTTTGGAACCAAGGATGACTAGATTGTCGTTCCAGCCGGGGCCTCATGGTTCGAGACGCGCCGAAGACGGCGCTCCTCACCATGAGGATTTAATATCTTGCCACACTCACATCCTCATCCTGAGGAGCCCGCCCCTTGGCGGGCGTCTCGAAGGATGGGCCGCAAGCTCAGTCACAGACAAACCTGTTCACACCATCTCCTAACTCGCTCTCTCGCCCATTGGACAACCCACACATGCCCACGATCGACCGCATCCAAGGCTACGCCGACGAACTCACCGCCATCCGCCGCGATTTGCACGCGCATCCCGAGATCGGCTTCGAGGAGACGCGCACCTCCGGCATCGTCGCCGAGAAGCTCGCGCAATGGGGCATCGAGGTGCATCGCGGCCTCGGCGGCACCGGCGTGATCGGCGTGCTCAAGGGCAAGGGAGCCGGCACGAAGAAGATCGGCCTGCGCGCCGACATGGACGCGCTGCCGATGGAGGAGAACACCAACCTCCCCTGGCGCTCGACCATTCCCGGCCGCTTTCACGGCTGCGGCCATGACGGCCACACCACGATGCTGCTCGGCACCGCGCGCTATCTCGCCGAGACCCGCAATTTCGACGGCACGGTGCACTTCATCTTCCAGCCGGCCGAGGAAGGCCTCGGCGGCGCGCGGGCGATGATCAAGGACGGCCTGTTCCAGAAATTTCCCTGCGACGAGCTGTACGGCCTGCACAACGCGCCGGACCTCGCGCATGGCGAGATCGCGATTCTCCCCGGCCCGGCGATGGCCGGCGCCGACTTCTTCGACATCAAGATCTCCGGCTATGGCGCCCATGGCGCGATGCCCGAGCGCTCCAAGGACGCGGTGGTGATCGCGACCAGCGTCGCGCAGGCGATCCAGACGATCGTCAGCCGCAACGTCGAGCCGCTGCAGGCCGCCGTTGTCTCGATCACCCAGATCCATGCCGGATCGGCCTACAACGTCATTCCGGGCGACGCCTGGCTGTGCGGCACCGTGCGTGCGTTTTCGGACAACGTCCGCGCGCTGGTGCGCGAGCGCATGCGCGCGATCTGCGCCGGCATGGCGGCGGCGTTCAATTGCGAGATCGACGTCGACATCCGCGACGTGTTCAGCGTCCTGGTCAACCAGGAGGAGCAGTCGAAGGTCGTCGAGGAGGTCGCGCGCACCGTGGTCGAGCCGTCCAAGGTGCTGACGCGCTCGACGCCGAAGATGGGCAGCGAGGACTTTGCGGACATGCTGCAGACCATCCCGGGCGCCTATTTCTGGGTCGGCCATGACGGCTCGGTGCCGGTGCACAATCCTGCTTACGTGCTCGACGACAAGATCCTGCCGATCGGCGCCAGCATGTTCGCGCGGATCATCGAGACGCGTCTGGCGGCCGCCTAGCGCCGCCTGACATGGGTCAATGAGCGGGGCAGCAATAACGACGAAGTTCGGTGACGGAGGACCAGCATGCACAAGCCTGTTTCGGACGACGTCACCTCGCTGCACGATCTCTCAGCCGTCGACCTGATCGCCGGCTACCGCGCGCGCCAGTTCTCGCCATCCGAGGTGATGGACGATGTGCTGGCGCATGTCGCGGCGTGGGAGCCCGAGATCAAGGCCCTCTATCTGCTCGACGTCGACGCGGCGCGCGCCGCAGCGAAGGCGTCGACAGACCGCTGGGCCAATGACGAGCCGGCCGGCGTGCTCGACGGCGTGCCTGCGACCGTGAAGGACAATATCGCCACCAAGGGCCAGCCGATGCCGCTCGGCGCGGCCAGCGTCACGCGCGCGCCTCTCGCCGCCGATGCGCCACCGGTGGCGCGGCTGCGCGAGGCCGGCGCGATCATCTTCGCCAAGACCACCATGCCGGACTACGGCATGCTGTCGTCGGGCCTGTCGAGCTTTCATCCTTTGACGCGCAATCCCTGGGATCTGCGCATGAACCCCGGCGGCTCCAGCGCCGGTGCGGGCGCCGCGGCGGCTGCCGGCTATGGCCCGCTGCATGTCGGCACCGATATCGGCGGCTCGATCCGGCTGCCAGCGTCGTGGTGCGGCCTGGTTGGCCTCAAGCCGAGCTTCGGTCGCGTGCCGATCGACCCGCCCTATGTCGGCCGTGTCGCCGGCCCCATGACGCGCATCGTCGACGATGCCGCGCTGATGATGAGCGTGCTGTCGAAGCCGGACCGCCGCGACGGCACCGCCCTGCCGCCGTCGGACCTGCACTGGAAGATCGCGGAGAAACCGGTGCGCAAGCTGCGCATCGGCCTGATGCTCGATCTCGGCGGCGTCGGCCAGGCGCTGGAGGAGCCGGTGCGCGCGACGACGCTGGCAGCCGCCAAGGCTTTCGAGGAGGCCGGTGCTGTCGTGACCGAGACGAAAGGCTTTCTCACCCGCGAGATGCTCGACGGCCTCGACAATTTTTGGCGCGCGCGGCTGTGGGACGATCTCGTCCGGCTCGCGCCTGAAGTGCGCGCGAAAACCCTGCCCTACATCCTGCAATGGGCGGAGCGCGGCGCGGCGCTGTCGGGCGTGGAAGTGGTTCGTGGATTCAATGTCACGATGGCGCTGCGCGCCGCGGCGGCAAAACTGTTCACCGAATTCGACTACATCATCTCGCCGGTCTCGCCGGGCGTGAAATTCCCGGCAGAGTTCGCCTCGCCGGTCAACGATCCCGAGAAGCCGTTCGAGCACATCACCTACACCGTGCCGTGGAACATGTCGGAGAACCCGGCGATATCAGTCAACGCCGGCTATGATTCCGACGGCTTCCCGATCGGCCTCCAAATCGTCGGCCGCCGCTTCGACGATGTCGGCGTGCTCGGCATGGCGAAGACGTTCGAGGGACTGCGCGGCGAGCAGCGCCCGTGGCCGATGCCGCCGGCCAAGTGACCGGACTGTAGGGTGGGCAAAGGCGCGCCCACCGCGCCATCGACGCGCACCGCTCTTGATGGCGCGTGCCCACCGCCGCACCATCCGTGGAGACGGTGGGCACGTCGCCGCGCGCGTTGCGCCCGGCGCCTTTGCCCACCCTACGGAATACCCGCCGCTCTCCTTGCTGCATGGCGCGGTTCGATGCTTGCGCATCGACGAGGAATGACGTTTCTAACAATGAGAACAACAACACATCAGGAAACTCTCATGACCTATCAGACCATCCTCTACGACGTCGCCGACAAGATCCTCACCATCACGTTGAACCGGCCGGAGAAGCTCAACGCCTTCACCGGCACGATGATGGAAGAGTTGATCGACGCCTTCGATCGCGCTGACAAGGATGATGGCGTCAGGGCGATCATCGTCACCGGATCGGGCCGCGCGTTCTGCGCGGGCGCGGATCTCTCCTCGGGCGCCGACACGTTCGACCGCGATGCCAAGCGCGGGCCGGTAAAGCGGCATGCCGATGGCCGCGTCGATTACTCCGATCCGCAGGTGCGAGACGGGGGCGGCCAGGTGACGCTGCGCATCTTCAAGTCGCTCAAGCCGGTCATCGCCGCGGTGAACGGCCCTGCCGTCGGCATCGGCGTGACGATGCAACTCGCAATGGACATCCGCATCGCGTCAGAGGCGGCGCGGTTCGGCTTCGTGTTCTCCCAGCGCGGCATCGTGCCGGAGGCGGCGTCGAGCTGGTTCCTGCCGCGCATCGTCGGCATCTCGCAGGCGCTGGAATGGTGCTACACCGGCCGCGTGTTCCCGGCGCAGGAGGCGCTCGCCGGACGTCTCGTCAGCAAGGTGGTGCCGCCGGATGAACTGCTGCCGACCGCGCGCGCGCTGGCGCGCGAGATCGCCGACAAGACCGCGCCGGTGTCGGTCGCGCTGATCCGCCAGATGATGTGGCGCATGATGGGCGCCGACGATCCGATGGAAGCGCACAAGGTCGACAGCCGCGGCATCTACGCACGCGGACGCTCCGATGACGTCAAGGAAGGCGTGGTGTCATTCCTGGAAAAGCGACCGGCGCAATTCAAGAACACGGTGACGGCCGACATGCCGGACTATTTCCCGTGGTGGGACGAGCGGGAGTACAAGTAGTTACCGGCCGCGCTCGCGCGACATATTCCTCTGTCGTCCCGGACAAGCGCGCGTCACGCGCACGCCGATCCGGGACCTATAACCACAGGGGTTTGTTAGGCGAAGAACGACGTTCAGAGTGCCACAAGATGGATCACGCGGTATGGGTCCCGGCTCAAGGCCGGGACGACATTGGGGAGTGTGGCGGTGCCTTGCTTCACTCCATCACCAACGCCACCCGGCCGATGGCTTTGCGGTCGATCAGCAGCCGCATCGCTGCGGCATAGTCCTCGAACGGCACGCGATGTGACACGTTGGGACGCAGCTTGCCCTGCTCCGCAAGGTCCAGCAGCGCGGCCATCCGCCGTTCACCCAGTTCGGGATCCTTGCGCACGGCCTCGCCGGCACGGACGCCGAGCACGCTGGCGCCTTTCATCAGGATCAGATTGGTGCGCGCCAGTCCAATGCCGCCCGTGAAGCCGATCACCAGGAGCCGCGCGCCCCAGGCGATGCAGCGAACGCTGTTCTCGAACACCTCGCCGCCGACCGGATCGAACACGACATCGACGCCGCGGCCGTTCGTGATGCGTTTGACGGCATCGCGGAACGGCTCGCGGGCGTACAGCACGAGATGATCGGCGCCGCGCGCGCGGGCCACCGCGAGCTTCTCCTCCGAGGACGCAGCAGCGATCACGGTCGCACCCAGCAGCTTGCCGAGCTCGACCGCAGCAAGGCCAACGCCGCCGCCGGCGCCATGCACGAGCAGCGTCTCGCCAGGCTTGAGCTGGCCGCGATCGACCAGCGCGTGATGCGCCGTGCCGTGCCCGGCCAGATAGGTCGCGCCCTCTGCGTAGTCGAAGGGCGTCGGCAACGGCGTGAGCTGACTCGACGCGACCACCGCCTCCTCGGCGTAAGCGCCGAAGCGCATGCGCACGATCACGCGGTCGCCGACGGCAAAGCGGGTGGCATCGGGCCCGAGCTCCATGACGGCGCCCGCCGCCTCGACGCCGGGCGTGAACGGCAGCTCCGGCTTGAGTTGATACTCGCCAGCCGCCATCAGAATATCCGGAAAGTTGATGCCGGCGGCGCGGATCTTCACCCGCACCTCGCCTTGTCCCAGGGCTCGCGGCGGCAGCTCTTCGAGCCGCAATTTTTCCGGCGGACCGAGTTCGCGGCAGACAACCGCACGCGGCATCAGGCGCGCCCCTTCGCGCGCGCCAGCGCCTCGCGGATCAGCGGCAGCCGGTCATTGCCGAAATACATGTCGTTGAAATCGACGAAGATCGTCGGCGAACCGAAGCCGCCGCGCTTCACGACCTCCTCGGTATTGATGCGGAGCTGATCCTTGATGCCCTGTTGCGCGATGCCGTCGAAGAACGCCTTGGCATCGATGCCCGTGCGGCGGCAGACCTCCGTCAGAACCGCATCCTGCGAGATGTCCTGGTCCTCGCCCCAGTAGATCTCGAACACGGCCCGCGCGAACGGCACCATGTCCTGCCCAAGCCAGATGCAGCCGCGCATGGCCTTGACGCTGTTCACCGGAAACACCGAAGGCGGCATCTTGATCTTGAGCCCGGCCGAGCGCGACCAGTCGCCGAGGTCCTTCAGCATGTAGGCCGCCTTGGCCGGCACCGGCTTCTCGCGCTGTGCATAGACGCTGGGATTGATGGTGTTGAAGATGCCGCCGACGAGGATCGGCCGCCACACGATGTCGACGCCGAACTCCTTCGCGAGCGGCTGGATGTTGTGGAAGGCGAGATAGGTCCAGGGGCTGGAGCAGTCGAAGAAGAATTCGATCATCGTGTGTTACCTCAAATTCTCTATGAGTTCGTCATCGAGAGCGTCGCGTCATTCAGACTATTCGTGCGGCCCCTGGATTGCTTCGCTTCGCTCGCAATGACGGGGAGAGAGCTGGGGTCCCCACTCTCTCCGTCATTGCGAGGAGCGAAGCGACGAAGCAATCCAGGGGTTACACGGACGGTCTCGATGGATGATCGTCATGCCCCCACGCCGCGCAACTCACTCACGACCTTCCCGTCATCTCTTTCGCCCGCGCACCGAACATGACGTGGCGGGTCTCGTCGTTGAACGGCTCCTTGACGAACTTGCCGATCGCAAGCCCCGCCTGCAGCTTCGGCCGCGCGCGCAACGTCGCGTACCAGCGCTTGATGTTCGGATAGTCCTCAAGCGTAAAGCCTTGCGCCTTGTGCGTCATGATCCAGGGGAAACAGGCGATGTCGGCGATGGTGTAATCGTCGCCGGCGACAAAGGCGCCGGTCTTGCCGAGCTGCACGTCGAGCACGTGAAACAACCGCGCGACCTCGTCGCGATATCGCTGGATCGCGTACGGGACTTTCTCCGCCGCATACAGCGCGAAATGACCATGCTGCCCCATCATCGGCCCGAGCCCGGCCATCTGCCACATCACCCATTGGATGACGCGCGAGCGCGCCCGCATCTCCTGCGGCAGAAAGCGCCCGGTCTTGTCGGCGAGATAGATCAGGATGGCACCGGTCTCGAACACCGGGAATGGCTCGCCGCCATCGGCCGGCGCATGGTCGACGATCGCAGGGATCCGGTTGTTCGGGCTGATCGCCAGGAACTCCGGCTTGAACTGGTCGCCGGCCCGGATGTCGACGGGAATGACCGTATAAGGCAGCCCGAGTTCCTCGAGCATGATCGAGATCTTCCAGCCGTTCGGCGTCGGCGCGTAATGGAGGTCGATCATGCCTCTCCGTGTCCTTCCCCAATGACCGTTCCGGACCATTATGCCGCGCTGCGGAACGCGCGCCGGCCTTGGTTCTTTCTGTACCTGGCAGTTAAGCCATGGCAGACAGGCGCTCAAGCCTGACCGCCCCTCAGCCGGAGAGTACGACCATGCTGTTTCCATCGACCATCGCAGGCTCACTGCCGAAGCCGGAATGGCTGGCCGAGCCGAACGTGCTGTGGGCGCCGTGGAAGTCCAAGGGCGACGAGCTCGCGCGCGCCAAGCGCGATGCGACCATCCTGGCGCTGAAGCTGCAAGAGGATTCCGGTATCGACATCCTCACCGAGGGCGAACAGTCGCGGCAGCATTTCGTGCACGGCTTCCTGGAGCGTGTCGAGGGCATCGACTTCGCGCACAAGGTCGAGATGGGCATCCGCAAGGACCGCTACAAGGCGATGGTGCCGCAGGTCGTGGCACCGCTGTCGCTGAAGGGCCGCGTCCATGGCGACGAGGCGCGGATCGCGCGTACGCACACCACACGCGCCGTGAAGTTCACCCTGCCCGGGCCGATGACGATCATCGACACCATCGCCGACAACTACTATGGCGACCGCGTCAAGATGGCGTTCGCCTTTGCCGAGTTGTTGAACCAGGAGGCCAAGGCGCTGCACGACGACGGCATCGACATGATCCAGTTCGACGAGCCCGCCTTCAACGTCTACATGGACGAGGTGCGCGACTGGGGCATCAAGGCGCTGGAGCGCGCCGCCGAGGGCCTGACCTGCCCGACCGCCGTCCACATCTGCTACGGCTACGGCATCAAGGCCAACACCGACTGGAAGGAAACGCTGGGCGGCGAGTGGCGGCAATACGAGGAGACCTTCCCGGTCATCGACGCCAGCAGCATTCAGCAGGTTGCTGTCGAGTGCCGCAATTCGAAAGTGCCGATCGAGCTGCTCGGGCTGCTCAAGAACAAGATCGTGCAGGCCGGCGTGATCGACGTCGCCAGCGACGAGATCGAGACCGCCGAGGACGTCTGCAAGACGCTAGAGGACGTCATGAAGGTGGTGCCGAAAGAGAACATCATCGCCACCACCAATTGCGGCATGGCGCCGATGCGGCGCGAGGTCGCGGAGGCGAAGCTAATGGCGCTCGGCACCGGCGCCAAGCTGGCGCGGCAGCGGTTCGCATAGATCCACTTCGTACGGCGATCGGCGATTCCCAATCGCCGATCCGACGATCCCGCAAGAGGAATCGCCTAAGCGAGCCGATGGCCGTGGTGACGCGCTATGCTCCGTAACGTCCACTGACGCGGGCTAACACGACCTGCAGGTCCACAGATCGGCTCTCATCCGGTGGCTCGATACCGATGAAAAGCATTGGCGGGACAGTGTGTCTTTGCTGTTCTTGACAAAGCATCTCCCAACATTTCATCTCGGCGCCTACACGTTTCGCGTGAATTATTTGATGCCGACAACAGTTCGGATCTGACTTCGTCTTCATTGCTGGGGAATCAAATGGCTTGCTTTGCGAGAACGCCTTTTGCTGCCCGCAAGGCAACGCCGCGGCGCTGGCTGGCCATGTCGCTCCTCCTGGCCGGCACCATGCTCAGCACGCAGGCTCTGGCGATCGACGTCGCCAACCAGGCCGACTGGAATACGGCCGTCGCAGCCGTTGCAGGCGCCGGCGCCAACTCCACCGTCAGCATCAACATCATCAGCGGCTTCACGCTGTCGAGTTCGCTGGCGCAACTGCAGGCCGCGAACGGCAACGTCACGGTGAACATCACCGGTAACGGCCAGACCATCGACGGCTCCGCGTCCTTTCAGGGCATTCAGGTCAGCGGCGCCAACGCGCCGACCGTCAACATCTCGCATTTGGCGATCACCAACACCGCGGCCATCGGCGGCGCAGGCGGAGCTGGACAACCCGGCTATCTGAGCGCCGGTCTGTCGTACGGCTCCGGCGGCGGCGGCGGCGGCGGCCTTGGTGCCGGCGGCGGTTTGTTCGTCGGCAGCGGCGCCAATGTCACGCTTGCCTCGGTCACGTTCACCGGCAATAGCGCCACCGGCGGCGCCGGTGGCGCCGGCGGTGTGGCGCAAAACGTCTCGTCGTCGGGCACTGGCGGTAATGGCGGCGCCGGCGGCGCCATGAACAACGGCGGTGCCATCGGCGGCGGCGGTGCAGGCGGCAGCGGCGGCAACACCGGCACGCAGGGCACGTCGGGAACAGCAGGTACGGCGGGCGCGGGCGGCGGCGGCGGCGGCGGCTCCGGCACGCTCAACAGCACCACCTACACCCCGAACAACGCCGGCGGCGCCGGTGGAGCCGGCGCCGGCGCCGGCGGCATTGGCGGCGATGGTGTCACCAACAACAACGGCTCCCAGGGGCCCGGCGCCGATGGCGGCTTCGGCGGGGCCGGCGGCGGGGCACAGGGTGGCGCGATCTACGTCGCCACCGGCGGCACCCTGACCATTCTCGATACGCCGATCTCGGGCGCCACTGTCACCGGGGGGACCGGCGGCGCGGCGGGTACGGGACAGGGCCCGAACAACTTCAACGGCGCACCGGGCGCTGCCGGCACGGGGCTGGGCGCGGCGCTCTACCTCAACGGCGTCATGGTCAATGTCGGGGTCTCCAGCGGCGCGGTCACCTACGCCAACACGATCAGCGGCACCGGCCTGACCACGGGCGGCGTCACGACTGCGCTCAACAAGACCGGCACGGGCACGCTGACGCTCTCCGCCACCAATGATTTCACCGGCAACATCAACATCGCCGCCGGCACGCTCCAGGTGGCGACGACCGCCAATCTCGGCAACGTCAACAACGACGTGATCATCTCCGACGGCGGCAAGCTCGCTCTGACCAGCACAACGACACTCGCCAACGGCCGCGACTTCAAGATCGCCGGGCTGTCGACGCTGAACATTGCCAGCGCCACCACGACGACCCTCCAGGGCATCATCGCCAACGGCGCGTCAGCCGGCACCTTGGTCAAGGACGGCGGCGGCATCCTGCTGCTCTCGGGCGCGAACACCTACACGGGCGCCACCAACGTCATCGGTGGAACGCTGCGCGCCGGCACGGCCAATGCTTTCGGCGCCAGCACGACCTTCAGCGTGCTGTCCGGCGCCACGCTGGATCTCAACGGCTTCAACAAGACGTTCGGCTCGCTGAGCGGCGATGGCGCCGTGACCGGCGCCAATGTGACGGTCTCGGGCTCGTTCGCACCCGGCAACGGCACCCCGGCCTCGTCCATGGCCATCACCGGCAACCTCGCATTCCAGTCAGGCGCGATCTACCTGGTGCAGGTCAACCCCGCCACCGCCTCGCTCGCCCAGGTCACCGGCAGCGCCAACCTTGCCGGCGCATCGGTCACGGCGAACTACGCCAACGGCACGTACATCTCCAAGAAGTACACCATTCTCACCGCGACCGGCGGCGTCAGCGGCACCTTCAGCGGCTTGACCAACACCAATCTGCCGGCGGGCTTCTCCTCGACGCTGAGCTACGACAGCAACAATGCCTTCATCGATCTCACGATGAGCGCGGCGCCTGGCAGCATCAACCAGCAGAACGTCGGCAACGCGCTCACCCGCTACTTCAACACCAATGGCAGCATTCCCGTCGTCTTCACCGGCCTGACGCCGGCGGGGCTGACGCAGATCTCGGGCGAGACCTCGACCGGCTCGCAGCAGACGACGTTCAACGCGATGATGCAGTTCATGGGCGTCATGACCGATCCGTTCACCACGGGGCGCGGCGACCAGGGCGCGGCGCCCAATGGCGCGATCGGCTACGCGGAGGAGACGCAGGCCTATGCGGCCAAGCGCAATCCGAGCGACGCCTTGGCCGCGATCTACACAAAGGCGCCTGCCGCGCCCGTGGCCCGGCCGAACTGGAGCGTGTGGGCAGCCGGCTTCGGCGGCTCCCAGACCACCGACGGCAATAATGCGCTCGGGTCGAACAACACGACCAGCAACATCTACGGCACGGCGGTCGGCGCAGACTACCGCTTCTCGCCCTTCACGATCGCCGGTTTCTCGATGGCCGGCGGCGGCACCACGTTCAGCGTCGCCAATGGCGGCAGCGGCCGGTCCGACCTGTTCCAGGCCGGCGGCTTCGTCAGGCACAATGTGGGCGCCGCCTACATCACGGCGGCGCTGGCGTATGGCTGGCAGCACGTCACCACCAACCGAACGGTGACCGTGGCCGGCGTCGACCAGCTCAGGGCCAGCTTCGATGCCAACACCTTTTCTGGCCGGCTCGAAGGCGGCTATCGCATCATCTCGCCCTGGATGGGTTTTGGAATCACGCCCTACGCCGCGGCGCAGTTCACGACCATCAACCTGCCGGCCTATGCCGAAGGCGCGGTCGCCGGTGCCAATACGTTCGCGCTCCGGTTCGGATCGCAGAGTGTGACCGATACGCGCTCGGAGCTCGGCATTCGCACCGACAAGGCCTATGCGCTGACCGATGGCATTTTCACGCTGCGCAGCCGCTTCGCCTGGGCATACGACTTCAACCCGAGCCGTTCGGCGGGGGCCACGTTCCAAACCCTCCCGGGCGCATCCTTCGTCGTCAACGGCGCGCGCCAGGCACAGAATTCGGCGTTGACCACGGTCGCCGCTGAAATGAAGTGGAAGAACGGCTGGTCGGCCGCGGCAAGCTTCGAGGGTGAGTTCTCCGACGTCACCCGCAGCTACGCCGGCAAGGGCATCGTGCGCTACGCTTGGTGATGCGCTACGAGAATCGTGTGCTGGGATGGAGCACGGGACGATAGTTCAGCAGGGCGCGCAGGGTCGAGGGCGGCGTTAGCAGCAGCGCTGCTTCAAGGTCATCACGCGGCGCGCCGTAGCCGGTGAACGACCACGGCAATGCCCGGCCCTGCAGGACCAAGAAGCTCTCCTCCCCCGCCTGCACCATCGCGCCGTCGGGGAGCTTCGTCCACGGCAGCGGCAGCGGATGCAGCCGCTTCCGGCCGCGATCGAGCCGCTCGCGATGCAACACCTTGTCGATCTCGGCAGCGCGGACATCGCTGACGCCGTTGCCCTGCTCCCACGCGGCGCGAAAACGGTTGGCGTCGTCGCGGCGGCAATAGAAGCAGGGACGATGGCCGGCGGCGAACGCGGTGGCTTCGTCGAGGAAGAACAGTTCGGTCCAGCTCTGCCTCGCCATCACGTCACGGCGCTTGCCGCGGAACTCGCACAGGCAGACCAGCCAGGCCGGACTCGACCAGCGCTTATTCAGCAGGGTCTTCGTCGCGGGATCATGGATGATGCCGCGATTGCCGGTGAACGTCCCACGATGCGGTGTGGCGACGATGTCGCCCATCGGCGTCACGCGGTTCTGCAGCGGCATGGCGAGCCCCGGGACTGACGAATTGCGAACGGGACTAGCGAAGTGCGCAGAGCTCGCCCACCCGAATCCCTATTCGCTACTCGCTATTCGCCACTCGCCCCGGTTACGCCGCGCCATCCCGCAGCGGCGGCGCGAATGACAGGGCCGTGTCCCAGGGGAAAAAGATCCAGGTATCCTGCGACACCTCGGTGATGAACGTATCGACCAGCGGCCGCCCCTTGGGCTTGGCGTAGACGGTGGCAAAGTGGGCGTCGGGCAGCAGCGCGCGCACCATACGGCCGGTCTTGCCGGTATCGACGAGGTCGTCGACGATCAGAAGCCCCTTACCGGTGCCGCCGCCAAGCTTGAGCACCTCGTCGGAGATGCCCTTGAGCACAGTGAGTTCGCCCTGCTTGTCGTGGTCGTAGCTCGCGATGCAGATCGTATCGATGATGCGCACGCCGAGCTCGCGCGCCACGATCGCGGCTGGCACCAGCCCGCCGCGTGTGATCGCGATGATCGCCGCGAACGGCCCGACCTCGTTCAGCCGCCAGGTGAGCGCCCGGCAGTCGCGATGGAATTGGTCCCAGGAGACGGGAAAGGGCCGCCCCGCCCGTTCCTCCGCGCTCAACGCCTTGTCAGCCATCTCGTCTCGTCCATCTGTTCTCTAAGCCGTGTCTTGCTTTAGCGCGTCACATTGAGCCCGGCGAGCATCTCCTTCACCGCCGCCATCGCCGCCGTCAGCTTCTCCTGGTCGCGCGAGCGCACCACGAGATGCGTGTTCGGCTTCTGGTCCTCGTCGATGAAGGGATAGCTGCCGATGATGGTGTCCGGATGCGCCTTGGCGATCTCGCGCAGGGGACCGCCGATGTCGCCCTCGCGGGCATTGGCGCGCACGGTCTCCGACAGCATGCGGACACCGGATTTCAGCTTCGGCGCGACGATGTCCATCATCGCCTGCATGATCGAGGGCACGCCGGCCATGACGATGACGTTGCCGAGCTTGAAGCCCGGCGCCAGGATGGTCGCGCTCTGGATCAGCTCGGCGCCATCGGGGATGCGCGCCATGCGCAGCCGGGCCTCGTTGAGCTCCTGCTCGCTCCAGCGCTCGCGGAAGCGCGCGACGACCTCGGGATGATGGTCGATGCCGACGCCGAACGCCTTGGCGATCGAGTCGGCCGTAATGTCGTCATGGGTCGGGCCGATGCCGCCGGTCGTGAACACATAGGTGTAGCGGTGCCGCAGCGCGTCCAGCGCCGCGATGATGTCGCCCTCATCGTCCGAGACCACCCGGACCTCCTTGAGGTCGATGCCGAGATTGGTCAGGTATTCGGCGATGAAGCCGATGTTCTTGTCCTTGGTCCGGCCGGACAGGATCTCGTCGCCGATGACCAGCAACCCCGCGGTGACGATCTCGCTCATGGTTTCTCCTCGCATCTACCGTCTCTTTTGGCCCGAGCCGGCGCCAAAGTCATCCAGAACGTCGCAGTCTATGCCGCGGATTTGAGCATCGTGCAGCCGGTTTTTCGGGCACGCTTTCCGCAACCCCCACGAAATGCCGCAGGAGAATGCATATCGCGCTGGCCCAGCCCTTGCTACCATCATGGGGAGTCATGCAGTGTATGGCGAGGCGGGGACACACGGCATCTATGGCAGTTGCGTTCGACGAAATGAACGAGCCGGGCGGCGACGTCCGTCAGGCTTATCAGGAGCTGTCGCGGTGGCTGAAGGAAACGCCGCCGGAAGCGCTGGAATATCGCCGCCATGAGGCGGAATTGCTGTTCCGGCGAATCGGCATCACCTTCGCGGTGTATGGCGAGGCCGAGGCGCAGGAACGGCTGATCCCGTTCGACGTGATCCCGCGCATCCTTTCGGGCAAGGAATGGACCCTGCTGGAGAAGGGGTTGAAGCAGCGCGTCAAGGCGCTGAACATGTTCCTGCGCGACATCTATCACGGCCGCGACATCCTGCGCGCCAACGTCGTGCCCGATGACCTGATCTTCCAGAACCCGGTGTTCCGCCCGGAGATGAACGGCCAGGACGTCCCGCACGACGTCTATGTCCATATCGCCGGCATCGACATCGTCCGCGTCGACGCGAACGACTTCATCGTGCTCGAGGACAATGCGCGCACGCCGTCTGGCGTGTCCTACATGCTGGAAAACCGCGAGATCATGATGCGGCTGTTTCCGGACCTGTTCGCACGCCACCGCGTAGCTCCAGTCGAACGCTATCCGGACGAGCTGCTGTCGTGCTTGCGGTCAGTGGCGCCGCTCAGCGCCTCGGCCGAGCCGACGGTGGCGCTGATGACGCCCGGCATCTACAATTCCGCCTATTACGAGCACTCGTTCCTCGCCGACAAGCTCGGCATCGAGCTGGTCGAGGGCCGCGACCTCATCGTCAAGAACGAGGAGGTGTTCATGCGGACCACGGAGGGCCTGAAGCGGGTCGACGTGATCTATCGTCGCGTCGACGACGACTTCCTCGATCCCCTCACCTTCCGCCCCGATTCGGCGCTCGGCGTGCCCGGCCTGATGTCGGCCTATGCCGCCGGCAACGTCACGCTCGCCAATGCGGTCGGCACCGGCATCGCCGACGACAAGGCGATCTACTCCTACATGCCAGACGTCGTGAAGTTCTATCTCGACGAGGAGCCGATCCTGAAGAACGTGCAGACCTGGCGCTGTCGCGAGCCGCAGGATCTGTCCTACGTGCTCGACCATCTCGGCGAGCTCGTCGTCAAGGAAGTGCACGGCTCCGGCGGCTACGGCATGCTGATCGGCCCGGCCGCCACCAAGGCCACGATCGAGGCGTTCCGCGACAAGCTCAAGCGCGAGCCGGAGGGCTTCATCGCCCAGCCGACGCTCGCACTGTCGACCTGCCCGACCTGCGTCGCCTCGGGGCTGGCGCCGCGGCATGTCGATCTTAGGCCGTTCGTGCTGACGGGCCGCGACCGCACCACCATCGTGCCGGGCGGGCTCACCCGCGTGGCGCTGAAGGAGGGATCGCTGGTGGTGAATTCCAGCCAGGGCGGCGGCACGAAGGACACATGGGTGCTGGATGAGTAAGAGTTGGTTTGCACAGGACGCGCAACGCACGAGCTCTAACCTCTCCCCGCGCGCGGGGAGAGGTCGGATCGCATCGCCAGATGCGGTCCGGGTGAGGAGGGCTCTCCGCACGGCCGGTGCTCGTGGCTGCCCCTCACCCCAGCCCTCTCCCCGTGAAGGACGGGGAGAGGGAGCGCAGCGTGCCCGCCGCAAGAGCTCGATCGAAACCTTCGTCCACGTGCATGCCTGCCCCGCCGGGACAGGCTCCCTCCGCACCTCATAGATTGCCCATGCTGTCGCGCACCGCCGAAAACCTGTACTGGCTGGCCCGCTACGTCGAGCGCGCCGAGTATCTCGCCCGCACCATTGACGCCACTCTGCGCGTCACCGCCCTTCCCGCGGCCTATATCGGCAAGACCAATGAGTGGGAATCGGCGCTGATGACGGCCGGCGTCAATGTCAGCTTCTACGAGCACTATTCCGAGGCCAACGAGCAGAACGTCATCGAGTATCTCTCGTTCAATCAGTCGAACCCGTCCTCGATCAAGAACTGCATCGAAGCCGCCCGCCTGAATGCGCGCTCCGTCCGCACCGCCCTCACCTCCGAGATGTGGGATACGCTGAACGGCTCCTGGATCGAGCTGCAGGAGGTCTGGAGCAAGGGCACCAAGACGCGCGAGGAGCTGGCGCGCTTCCTGCGCTTCGTGCAGGAGACCTCGCTGCGCTTCGACGGCTCGGCCTACCGCACCATGCTGCGCAACGACGCCTATTGGTTCTCGCGGCTCGGCCTGCATCTGGAGCGCGCCGACAACACCGCGCGCATTCTCGACGTGAAATATCACGTGCTGCTGCCCGAGGACGAGCATGTCGGCGGCCCGCTCGACTACTATCAGTGGACCTCGATCCTGCGCTCAGTGTCGGCGCTGACCGCCTATCACTGGGTCTATCGCGAGACGCTGAAACCCTGGCTGATCGCCGACCTCTTGATCCTTAACGATACGCTGCCGCGCTCGCTCGCCAGCTGCTACGGCAATCTCGTCCGCAATCTCGACCAGATCGGGGTGGCCTATGGCCGCCAGGGCCCGTCGCAGCGCCACGCCCGTGGTGTGCGCAACCGGCTCGAACATTCCAACATGGACGACGTCTTCCAGCGCGGCGTCCACGAGTTCATCCAGGAGTTCATCTCCGACAATTCGCGGCTCGGGGAGATCATCACCAAGCAATATCTGATCTGACAGGCGCCGCTGCCGGGAACTGTGGCCGCAAGACCACTCCTGGGGACCCGTGTCGCTCGTCGATCCAGCCAACGACTGGCCTGCCCTTTTTTGGGCAGGTGAAACGAGCTACCGCGGTAAGCCACCTCACAAGCCCGATCGACCGCCATGCGCCTGCGTATCTCCCATTCCACCACCTACCGCTACGAGCCGGCGGCCACCGGCGTCATCCAGATCCTGCGCATGACGCCAGGCAGCCATGACGGCCAGTATGTCGCGGAGTGGCAGATCGACGTCTCGACCGACTCCCGCCTCGACATGCACGAGGACGCGTTCGGCAATGTCACGCACGTCATCACCCACGGCGCGCTCGAGGACCTCACCATCACCGCCGAAGGGCTGGTCGAGACGCACGACACCGGTGGCGTGCTGAAGGGCGCCGATGAACGGTTTCCGCCGGGATTCTTCCTGCGCACCACCCCGCTCACGACCGCCAATGCCGCGATGACAACGATCGTCCGCGACCTGCGCGCGGAATCCGAGAGCGACGTGCTCGGCTTCCTGCACACCCTGATGATGCAGGTCTACGAGCACATGACCTTCGACGAGAACCCGACGCACAGCGGCACCTCGGCGGCGGAGGCCTTCGCGCTCAAGCGTGGCGTCTGCCAGGATTACGCGCATATCTTCATCGCCTGCGCCCGCGCGGCAGGAATCCCCGCGCGATTCATCTCGGGCCATTTCCTGCGCTCGGATGGTGCGGTGCACCAGGACGCCGGCCATGCCTGGGCCGAAGCGTATGTGCCTGATCTCGGCTGGGTCGGATTCGACGCCGCCAACTGCATCTGCTCCACCGACGCGCATGTCCGGGTCGCCATCGGGCTGGATTATCTCGGCGCGGCACCGGTGCGCGGCACCCGCTATGGCGGCGGCTCCGAAACGCTCACCGTGAAGGTGAAGGTCGAGCAGGTCGGCCGCGGCGGCCAATCGCAATCACAGTCCCAGCGCCAGTCCTGAAGTCCGGAACGCGCCCGTAACTCCGCAACGGTGTCATTCCGGGGCGCGCGCAGCGCCAGCCCGGAATCCCTCGCGCGGCAGAACGCGCGGAAAAATGGATTCCGGACTCGTCGCTGTGCGCCGCCCCGGGATGACGACCTCTTGTGGAGCGGCCGCTCGCCGGGGCCACAGCCATGTCGTCAGGGTTGGACGCGCCACCGATTTTCGCTACTAATTCGCGCTCTGGCTCGAGGGGAAGACGATGACCTATTGCTGCGGAATTCTGGTGCGTGACGGGCTCGTCATGATCGCGGACACCCGGACCAATGCCGGTCTCGACAACGTCTCGACCTTCCGCAAGCTGCACATCTTCTCCAATCCCGGCGAGCGCATCGTGGCCGTCGCCAGCGCCGGCAATCTCGCCATCAGCCAATCCGTGCTGTCGACCCTGACCGAGGGCATGGAAGACCCGGAGACCGGCGAGGTTGAGACGCTGATGAACGCGCCGACCATGTTCCAGGCGGCGCAGCGCATCGGCAAGGCGATCCGCATGGTGCATGCGACCGAGGGCCCGGCGCTGAAGGCCGAGGACATCTCGTTCGACGTGTCCTTCCTGTTCGGCGGCCAGATCCGGGGCTCGCGGATGCGGCTGTTCATGGTCTACACCGCCGGCAACTTCATCGAATGCACCACCGACACGCCCTATTTGCAGATCGGCGAGCACAAATACGGCAAGCCGGTGCTCGACCGCGCGATGCATTACGACGTCGAGCTCTACGAGGCGCTCAAGACGGGTCTGATCTCGATGGATTCGACGATGCGCTCCAATCTCGGCGTCGGCCTGCCGATCGACGTGCTCGTGGTGCGCGCTGACGCGTGCGAGGCCGACCTCAATCATCGCATCGAGGCCGGCGAGCCCTATTTCCACGACCTCCGCTCGCGCTGGTCGGCGGCCCTGCGCGCGGCGCATAACAACATCCCACGGCCGCCCTATAAAACTCAGAGCGAGGTGAAGCACTGACGCTTCACACCGCTCAAAACTGCAAAACGTGAAAAGGTGAGGAAACATGGCTGAAGCAAACAAGATCGCGCTGGTGACGGGCGCAGGCACCGGCGTTGGCCGCGCCACATCGCTGGCGCTGATGAACGCAGGCTTCACCGTCGTTCTCGCCGGCCGCCGCAAGGAGATGCTGGAGGAAACGGCCAAGCTCGGGCCCGCCGGCATGAGCCTCCCTGTCTCGGCCGACATGATGGACCCCGCCTCGATCGCGGCGCTGTTCGATACCGTGAAGACAACCTATGGCCGGCTCGACGTCCTCTTCAACAATGCCGGCATGGGCGCGCCGCCGGTGCCGTTCGAAGATCTCACCATGGAGCAGTGGCAGTCGGTGGTGGCCACCAACCTCACCGCCCCGTTTCTGTGCACGCAGCACGCCTTCCGCATCATGAAGGACCAGAATCCGCGCGGCGGCCGCATCATCAACAACGGCTCGATCTCGGCGCATGCACCGCGGCCGTTGTCCTCGCCCTACACCTCCACCAAGCACGCCATCACCGGCCTGACAAAGGCCTCGAACCTCGATGGCCGTGCCTATGACATCGCGGTCGGCCAGATCGACATCGGCAACGCCGAGACGCCGATGACCGAGCGCATGGTCGGCGGCGTGCTGCAGCCGGACGGCCGCATGATGCCGGAGCCGCGCATGGACGTGAAGGCCGTCGCCGACGCCGTCGTCTACATGTCCGGCCTGCCGCTCAGCGCCAACGTCCTGTTCATCACCGTGATGGCGACCAAGATGCCGTTCGTCGGCCGCGGCTAGCCCCTCGGACCCTCGCAGCCCGGGCTGGCACGATGACCCGGGCTGCGCGATCCGCACGCGCAGATCAATTTCCTCTCCTACCTCAATGGTATTTTAATCCGATTTTTCTACCTGTCCGGGAGGCTGCACCCGCAGCGGCACGAACCGGATACGCGATGCGACATTCGACGCGCTCCCCTCGTTCACTCAGCGACATCAGGCAATGGCTCGCCCGCCTCGCTCCCTCGGCCCCGGATGAGGCCGATCGCGCGATGCTGCAAAGCCTGTTGTGGCCGGGCGCGATCATGTTCGCGCTGACCCTCCTCGCCTATGTCTGTACGGCGCAATGGTTTCAGCCGTTCCCCCGCGACGCCACGACCTTGGTCGTCGGTCGCGACTTCCTCAATTTCTGGATGTATGGGCGGGCGGCGTTCACGCCCGACCCGTCGCGCTTCTACGATGTCGCTGTCTACAACGATGCGCTGTCGGCATTTCTCGGGCCTGACTATCCCGGCCAGAACGTGCCCAACCCGCCCAACGCGTTGGTGGTGATGGCGCCGTTCGGGCTGCTGCCCTATCTGCCGGCGCTCGCCTGCTGGCTCGCGCTCGGCCTGCTCGCCTTCTACTATGGCTGCCGGCGGGCGTTTCCCGACCGGCGGGCGCTGCTGATCGTTGCGATCTCGCCGGCCGCCATGATGTGCCTGCTGTCGGGCCAGAGCTCGTTCCTGACCACCGCTTTGTTGTTCGGCGCGCTCGCCTCGCCCGCGCAGCGGCCTGCGCTGACCGGCCTCCTGATCGGCCTGCTCACGGTGAAGCCGCAGCTCGGCCTGCTATTCCCGGTGATGCTCGTCGCGTCCGGCCAGTGGCGCGTGATCGGCTATGCGACGCTCACTGCGCTCGTCCTGTTTGCCGGCAGCGTCGGCATCGGCGGGCTGCACGCCTGGAGCGACTACATCGCCAAGGGGCTTCCGACCATGACGGAGGTGCTGCGCGATCCCCGCGGCATTGCCGTGCCGTTCCACGCCTCCGTGTTCATGAACTTCCGGGGACTTCTTGGCGATCGCCTGGCGGAGGCGATCCAGACCATCGCAGCACTGAGTGCTGCGGCGGGCGTGTTCGCGGTCTTCCGCTATCGTCGCGATGCCGATCCGGCCGTGCTCCGGGCCTTCTTCCTGGCCTGCACGATCTCCGCCTCGCCCTACATGGGGATCTACGACGTGCTGCCGCTGACCTGCGCGGCCGTGGCGCTGATCGCGACCGGGGCCTTGGACAATGCGGGCCGCAGGTTCGCGCAACTGGCGTTCTGGCTCCCGGCGCTGCAGCTTCTGTTCGGCAACATCCAGGTGCCCGGCCCGGGCCTGATTGCCCCGGCCTTTGCGATCTATCTCGGCTGGCAGTTGTTCGCGCCGGCCCGAACCGTGCAACTCGACGCGCGCATCGCGGCAGGCTAAGCGGGCTTCCCCAGCTTCTGCCGCCGCTGTTCGCGCGCCCGCTCGAGCTCGGGAAACGGCTCGTACTTGGCGAGCATGCACCCTTTTGGAGTGTGGTTCATCGCCACGACAAACTCCATCTTTTCCCGGCCACCTTCGCCCGGCTCGAAATGCACCACGGTGACCCGTGTCGTCGGGATGAGCGGCAGCTCGAGCTTGGCCGACACGCAGTAGATCGTGATGCGCTTGGACTCGAATGGACCGCCGCCATACTCGAATGGTCCGGAGAACTTCGCCTCGGACAGGCGCGGCGCACCATCGTCCAACCAGGTGCGGTAGCCCAGATGCTCCTCCAGAGCCCGCGCAATGGCTTCACGCCGCCGTGGCAATGAGGGATCTGCCGCTGTCGACGCTGCCACGGCGCGCGAGTCCCGCTTGGACAGGTCGTTCGTCGGCGCAGCCGGTTGCCCGGCGTCGGCCTGAGGCGAAGGCGCTGCTGCGCTGGCGCATCCCGCGAGCAGCAACAGCATCAGAAGGCCCGGAAGCTGCAACAGCCGATCTCGCGCGACACGCGTCGGCATCTGCCGCGCCGGCGCAACGTCCGCCGACGGCATCGAAGATCCACCCATGGAAACGTCCCCCACCCCATAAGACAGGCCTATCGGCTTGTCCCATGATGATCGAGCTACCATCGGAGCTTCGCTTCGTCCAGTTGCAAACTCTACGTCATCGAACCTCAGGCTGTTCCACTGAGGCTCATCCGGGAACACGCCCGATCGAGGAGCCCGCGCCTACTCCAGCCGCTCCACCTTCCGCAGTTCGGGAAACAGCTTCATCCACGCCAGCGCGATCGCGATGGTGCCGAGGCCGCCGAGAATGGCGGAAGGCATCGCACCGAACAGCGCGGCGGTGACGCCGCTCTCGAACTGGCCGAGCTGGTTGGAGGCGTTGATGAAGAGGAAATTGACCGCGCCGACGCGGCCGCGCATCTCATTGGGCGTCGCGAGTTGCACCAGCGAGAAGCGGATCACGACGCTGATCGTGTCCGCCGCGCCGAGGATCGCGAGCGCGGCGACCGAGATCCACATCACCTGAGAGACTGCGAATACGACAGTTGCCGCACCGAACACGATCACCGCCTGGAACATGCGCAGGCCGACGCGCCGACGGATGGTGTAGCGCGCCAGCACCGCCGTCATCGCCAGCGCGCCGACCGCAGGTGCCGCGCGCAGCACGCCGAGCCCGAACGGTCCGGTCTGAAGAATGTCGCGCGCATAGATCGGCAGCAGCGCGGTGACGCCGCCGAGCAGCACCGCGAACAGGTCGAGCGAGATGGTGCCGAGGATCGCCGGGTTGGCACGGATGAAGCGGACGCCGGCGAACAGATCGGCATTGCTGCCGTCGCGCCGCTCGGCCGGTACGTCATCCGGCACCTGCATCAGGCCGGTCAGCGCCATGCCGCCGATCCAGAACAGCATCATGATGCCGTAGGGCAGCCCGGGCGCCACCGCATAGGCGAAGCCGCCGATCGCGGGGCCGGCGATGGTCGCAAGCTGCGCGGCGCCGCTCGAGAGCGCGCTGGCCCGCTGCAGCGTGCCTGACGGCGCGATCAGCGGCAGCAGCGCCGCCGTCGCCGGACTCTCGAACGCGCCGGCAATACCGAGCACGAACACGGCCGCGAACAGTTGCAATTCGCCGAGTTGGCCGGCATACGCGCCCCAGCACAGATACAGCGCCGTGATCGCCTCGACGAGCTGGCAGAGCTGCACCACGCGCTTGCGCCGATAGCGGTCGGCGGCGCTGCCGGCCACGAACACCAGCAGCGCCGTCGGCAGAAACTGGATCAGCCCGACCATGCCGAGATCGAAGGCGCGCCCGGTGAGATCGTAGATCTGCCAGCCGATCGCCACCGCGGCGATCTGGCTCGCGAAGCGCGACAGGCTGCGTGACGACAGGAAGAACAGGAATGCGGCTTGCTTCAGGAGATCCTGCGCGCCGATCGGGGCGGTGGTCGACATGATGGCGCCCTGCGTGACGCAGGCTCATCCGCTTGTCAATCGCAGCTCCGGGCATGGCCGCATGGCATTGCGCGGGGCTGTTCCGTCAGCTCATAATGACACGGGGGTTCGGGGGATCTGATGCTGCAGCTGCAATCGGCGTTCGGGATCGTGGCGCTGCTCGCGATCGCCTGGGCGCTCGGCGAGAACCGGCGCGCGGTGTCGCTGAAGCAGGCAGGGCTGGGCCTGGTGGTGACGCTGCTCACCGCGCTCGTGCTGCTCAAGGTGCCCACGGTCGCCCGGGCCTTCGGCGCCATCAACGACGCGGTCGGCGCGATCGCCTCAGCGTCGCGTGCCGGCACCTCCTTCGTGTTCGGCTATGTCGGCGGCGGCACCCTGCCCTTCGACCTCAAGGCGCCCGGCGCCGATTTCGTGCTGGCCTTCCAGGCCTTGCCGATCGTGCTGGTGATGAGCGTGCTGACCACGCTGTTGTTCTATTGGCGCGTGCTCCCGCCGCTGGTGCGCGGGCTCGCCTGGCTGCTGGAGCGCACCCTTGGCGTCGGCGGCGCCGTCGGCCTCTCCACCGCCGCCAATGTCTTCCTCGGCATGGTCGAGGCACCGCTGTTCATTCGCCCCTACCTCGCGCAGATGACGCGCAGCGAGTTGTTCCTGGTGATGACCGGCGGCATGGCCGGCATCGCCGGCACCGTGCTGGTGCTCTACGCCACGCTGCTTGCGCCGCTCATACCCGACGCCGCCGCGCATTTCGTCATCGCCTCCGTGCTCGGCGCGCCGGCATCGATCCTGATCAGCCTGATCATGGTGCCCGAGACCTCCAAGCAGCTCACCGGCGGCGCGCTGGGTGATCCCGACATGCAGGCGTCCTCGACGATGGACGCCATCGTCAAGGGCACCAGCGCCGGGCTCGAGCTCCTGATGAACATCGTCGCGCTGCTGCTGGTGCTGGTCGCGCTGGTGCATCTCGCCAACGCCATCCTGTCACTGCTGCCGGCGGTCGGCGGCGCCGCGATCTCGCTGCAGCGCCTGCTCGGCCTGGTCATGGCACCTGTATGCTGGCTGATGGGGCTGCCCTGGCCGGAGGCCGTCACCGCCGGCAGCCTGATGGGCACTAAGACGGTGCTCAACGAGCTGATCGCCTATGTCGAGTTGTCCAAGCTCGACGCCACGGCGCTCGACCCGCGCGCGCGGCTGATCATGCTTTACGCGCTCTGCGGCTTCGCCAACTTCGCCAGCCTCGGCATCATGATCGGCGGCCTCGGCACCATGGCGCCGACCCGGCGCGACGAGATCAATGCGCTCGGGCTGAAGTCAATCGTCTCGGGCACGCTCACCACCTGCCTGATGGGCGCGATCGTCGGGCTGCTGAACTGAGCCTGATAGCATCGCGCGCGGTAGGATCAGCGGCGCGACCTTGCTCATCAGATGCACAGAACCCTCGGCCGTCAGATGCGCATGGTCGAACGACAACGGGACGTCGCCCGCCATCAGTGGGCAGCTACGCTGCAAGCAGGCGGCGGACAGGATCGAGACGTAGGACAGCCCTTCGGCGCTCGGCAGCGCGGCTTGCATCGCCTGGTCCAACGCGAAGATGTCAGAGCGCACGAAGGCCGCGGGATCCGGCGTCACGCCGCGCAAGGTGGCGCGGGCCAGCATGGAGGGCAGCCGGGCCCGGAATTGCACGGCGGGACCGAGCAGCACCACCGGAATGCCGGCCTCGCTCAGGCGAGCCAAGGTCAGGCGGAGATCGCGAACCATGCCGGCGAAGCGCGGCGGGCGCGCGTCCTCGAGCCAGTCCGCCGACATCACGACGAGATCGGGCCGGTTCGCGGCGAGATAGTCGCGCATCTGCGCGGCGAGCGCGCGGCAGGCCGGGACGCCCTGCGTCTCCGCGCTGAAGGTCGGCATGCAGGTCGGCTGCGTCGCCTGCATGATGTTGACGGCGTTCGGATCGAGATGAGTCCTGAGGCCGTGATAGTAATGCGCCGCGAAGCTATCGCCCCACAGCAGGACATTGGTCTTGCCGGTCACAGGCCGCAGGCAATCCTCCGGCACGCGTCCGTCCGACGTCGTGAAGCAGCTGCCGTAACGATAGACCGGCTTCATGTCGTAACCGTTATAGGAATCGAGGTGCTGGGCTGTGCGGTCCGCGTCCGAGGTGGCGCCGGCGCGCAGCAGGCCCGTCGCGCTGCCGGCAAGCAGCACGATGCTCGCGAGTGCGGCGAGGCCGAACGCCGCGCGCGGCGTCGTAGCGAGCTGGCGCTTCCGAAACGGCTGCTCGATGAAGCGCCAGGACAGCGTGGCCAAGGCGACCGTCAGTCCGAACAGGACCGCCCGCTCCCAGCCATCGAGTGCCAGACCGGGCTTGGCGAAGCGCGCAAAGACAAACAGCGGCCAATGCCACAGATAGAGCGAATAGGAGATCCGGCCGATGAACGCGGCCACACTGAGCGGCGACAGCAGGCTGCGCGGCACGTTGGCGACACCGACGCCGCTCCACAGGAACAACGCAGCGCCGACGCACGGCGCGAGGGCGTTCACGCCGGGAAAGCCCGGCCCCGGACGCAGCGACAGGATCGGGATCGCCATCAGCAGCAGCGACACCACGCGCGCCGAGCGCTGGACCAGGCCAGCCCGCGGAGCCGGCAGGCCCGAGACGGCGACGAGGCTGCCGAGCAGGAATTCCCAGGCGCGCGGCGGGCTGAGGAAGAAGGCACCCGCGGATGCCCCTCCTCGCATCAGCATGAGGCCAAGCGCGAACGAGCCGGCCGCGAGCAGCAGCGTGACCGGCAGCGCCAGCCGGCGGCCACGCGCGATCCGCAACACACCCCAGATCACGACGGGCAGCACGAGATAGAGCTGCTCTTCGACCGCGAGCGACCAGGTGTGCAGCAGCGGCTTCTCCACCGCGGCGTGATCGAAATAGCCGGACTGCTGCCAGAAGAAGATGTTCGAGGTGAAGGTGACGACGGCCATGGCCGAGCGGAACAGCTCGGCGCGCTCGGAGCTCAGCATGTCCCAGGATGCCGGGATCGCCGCAAACGCCACCATGACATAGAGCGCCGGCAGCAGCCGCCGCACGCGCCGTTCATAGAAGCCGGCAAACGAGAACTGCCCCTTGGCCATCTCGGCGGCGATAATCCCGGTGATCAGATAGCCGGAGATGACGAAGAAGATGTCGACGCCGACGAAGCCGCCGAAGATGGCCGGCGCCTCGAAATGGAAGCCGATGACGGCGAGCACCGCGATCGCGCGCAGCCAGTCGATGTCCTCGCGATGCGCGGGAGCTGACGCTACGGACGCGCCGGCACCGGGCTGCGCGGGCGCATGCATGCGTGGCGCGTGGCTAGCCGTGGGGGCGTATCGAACGACGAAGGACGGCAACGGGACGGATACGCCTTACACAAGCCCGCGCCGAACGCGGCTCTTGCGCATCCGTCGCCGGCCCATCCGTCCCGATCACGCGGGACTGGACGTCAACACACACGCGCGACGGCCGCCGTCCATCGCGCGCGACATGTTTCCATCCGTTTCTGTCGGCTTTAGGTCGTAAGTTCGACGGTTTTGAAGTCGGCCGGCAGGATCACCTCGAGCAGCTCGACGTCATCCGAGTAGTCGAGGATCATGTGCCGGATCTTCGGCGGCTGCGTCCAGCAGCTGCCCTCCTTCATCAAGGTCTCGCCGACGCCTTCGAGATAGCTCTTCACCCAGCCCTTGAGCACGTAGACCATCTGGAAGTCGACGGCATGGGTGTGCAGCTTTGACACCTCCTGCGGATTGCACGGCGGCAGCATGCGAATGACATGCGCGCGGGCGAGGCCATGCGTGGCGGCGGCGATGCCGAGATCGCGATAATGCGCATAGGCGCGCAGGCCGTCTGGCTTGAAGTCCGCCTCGTTCAGGTGGCTGATCGCGACCTTCTGCTTCGGCCGGCGTGGCGCGGACGATGGCCGGCCCTTGCTGACCAGCGCCTTGCGCGCGGATGGCGCGGCCGCCCTGCCCGGCTTGGCAGACGTCTTACTAGGCGTCTTGGCGATAGTCTTTCCGCTGGTCTTGGCGGACGTCTTCGCAACCGCCTTGCTGCTCTTACTGGTCTTCAGCGCCGCGGCCTTGGCGGCGGCGCGTGATGCTGATGTGGTCGTGCGGCTCTTGCTGGCCATGGCGCTCTCCCTGCGAGTCCTCATCGCAAGCGTAGCACAGATTGGAGAAGCCCAGCAGCGCCTCCGCAACAGCTCGTCATCCCCCGGGGCATGAGCAGCACGAGCCCGGAATGACACCGGCGTTGGGGCGGATGCGGTGATCTCAGCCCGGTGCAGCCGGAACACGCAGCTGAATCGTCATGCTAAGCCAATGGTTCGTGCTTGCGCTCGACCTTCAAAGTGATCCCGCTGTCGGGACTTCGAGCCAGCTCTTCGATGGGCCTCAAGAGAAAGTCGATCACCCAGTCCGGCGGGTTTGCGCCGACCGAGATCGCGTAGTCCCGGCCATTCCCCGTCATCTCGCCGACGGGCCTCAGGCCGTTAAGCGGCTGAGGCAACAGGACGTTGGCGCGGTAGCCCACCAGGGCGCTGTTGTCGAACAGCACGGTGCGATTGGCAACGAGCGCTGCATGGCACAACAGGTTCAGTGATCGCCAATAGCGCGCGACAATTCTGTCGCGGGGCACCGCATGTCCGCCAAGACTGACGCGGTTCTCGACCCGGCGGACGTTGATATCGGGATCGGAGGTACAGACGAAGTAGAGCGTAACCTCATATCCGGCATCCACGGCCTGGACCATGAACTCAACTTTGCTCGGGTGAGACATCACAGTCTCGAAGCTGAAGTCGAGCCGGGCATCGAGGCAGCGCGCGCGATGGTGATCAGCGATCTGCTGCGCCTCCTTGGAACGGCGTGGCTCCGGAGTCAGGAGCGCTGCAGCGATCACATCCGGATTGATGTAGAAGCCAAAATCGAGACCTGCCTTGATCAGATAGTCGGTCAGCGTGCTCTTCCCTGATCCGTTCGGCCCGGCGAGCACCAACAGGAAGGGCGGCTCGCTCAACCCGCGAACTTCCCGAGATCCGGATGACGAGACATCGAGTCGTCAGCCTCCGGCTCACGCTCGACTGTCGCCGCGCCGACGGCCGAGACGGCTCCGGACGGACGCCGTTCGGCCAGCACGGGCACCAGACGGTCGCCATCCCGAACGTCGACGACGCCAGTCACGGTAAGGCCGGCTTTGTAGGCCTTCTGGGCGGCCTCCAGGGCGGCATTGGCCCCCATCGCCGCCAGCTCGGCCAATGACAGATCTACGGCTCGCTTGCGCATCTCGATCGTCCTAACAGCAGCCTTAAACATAAGCCGTGCGCCGCGAAAACTCCAGCCACGGCCACCCGCCGAGCCTCGCTTCGGCGGGCCGATGGGCTACCCTGACGACAGGTGACGAGGCCAGAGATATCCGGTCAGTGCAGCCGGAACACACCATCCACGGCGCGCAGCTCGGCTGGCTTGATCAGCTTGGAGTGGGCGACGGTGACTGCAAACAGCGGCCCCTCCAGCCTCTCCTGCCAGAACGCAAGGAAGTCCTGCAGCGCGGGAAATTTCGGAAACAGGTCGTAGTTCTGCCAGACATAGGTCTGCAGCAGTGAGGGATGATCCGGCATCCGGTACAGGATGCGCGCGGTCGTCAGCCCATAGCCCAGCACCTGTTTCCGAAAGTCCTCGGAAACCTCACCCCTCGACACCATGCCAACCTCCGTTTCTGGAGCGCATGTCCGTGTGGCCAACCGGGATGGAGCCACCCGGGAAAGATGCGCTCACTGCAAAAGAAATGTGACGCATGTCCTCAACCCATCTCAAGTCTAAATGTTTAACGGGTTGTTGAAAAATGCTGCATTAGCAGCGACTTAGCCCGGGTGCTAATACGGTGTTTCGCGTTTCGTTCCGGCCGTGTTAACGCTATCGGAACGCTTTGGCAGAGGGCGCAGCTGACTGCTAATTTTTCTGCTACAAGGCCTTGCCCGGCTGGAAACTCTCCCCTAAATCCAGCCCGCGTGCTGGCACTCGCCGGCACCGACTGCCAAATCTCCAGAAACTGACAATCGCTTCAATTGCTTAGGAGGACTGTATGGCTTTCCGTCCGCTTCACGACCGCGTCGTGGTCAAGCGCATCGACGCCGAAGAGAAGACCGCTGGCGGCATCATCATTCCCGACTCGGCCAAGGAAAAGCCCTCGCAGGGCGAAGTGATCGCGGTGGGCCCCGGCGCTCGCGACGAGAGCGGCAAGCTGGTCCCGCTCGACGTCCAGGTCGGTGATCGCGTGCTGTTCGGCAAGTGGTCGGGCACCGAGGTCAAGATCGACGGCCAGGAGCTCTTGATCATGAAGGAAAGCGACATCATGGGCGTCATCACCGACGCCGGCGCCAAGAAGAAGGCCGCTTAAGCGCTGCTGATCCTCATCCTGAGGAGCCGGCGCAGCCGGCGTCTCGAAGGATGAGGCCCCGACCACCTCCTCATCTCGTCCTTCGAGACGCCCGCGAAGCGCGGGCTCCTCAGGACGAGGATCTCGATCAAACTCAGGGAAACCCAATATGTCAGCGAAAGACGTAAAGTTCGGCGTCGAAGCCCGCGACCGCATGCTGCGCGGCGTGGACATTCTCGCCAATGCCGTGAAGGTCACGCTCGGTCCGAAGGGCCGCAACGTCGTCCTCGACAAGTCGTTCGGCGCGCCGCGCATCACCAAGGACGGCGTCACCGTCGCCAAGGAGATCGAGCTCGACGACAAGTTCGAGAACATGGGTGCGCAGATGGTGCGCGAAGTCGCCTCGAAGTCCGCTGACGCGGCCGGCGACGGCACCACCACCGCGACCGTGCTGGCCCAGGCCATCGTGCGCGAGGGCGCCAAGGCGGTTGCCGCCGGCATGAACCCGATGGATCTGAAGCGCGGCATCGACCTCGCGGTCGAGGCGGTCGTCGCCGATCTCGTCAAGAACTCCAAGAAGGTCACGTCGAACGACGAGATCGCCCAGGTCGGCACCATCTCCGCCAACGGCGACTCCGAGATCGGCAAGTTCCTCGCCGACGCCATGAAGAAGGTCGGCAACGAGGGCGTGATCACGGTCGAGGAAGCCAAGTCGCTCGAGACCGAGCTCGACGTCGTCGAGGGCATGCAGTTCGATCGCGGCTACATCTCGCCCTACTTCGTCACCAACGCCGACAAGATGCGCGTTGAGATGGACGACGCCTACATCCTCATCAACGAGAAGAAGCTGTCGTCGCTGAACGAACTGCTGCCGCTGCTCGAGGCCGTGGTGCAGACCGGCAAGCCGCTGGTCATCGTCGCCGAGGACGTCGAGGGCGAGGCTCTGGCCACGCTGGTCGTCAACCGTCTGCGTGGCGGCCTGAAGGTCGCTGCCGTCAAGGCGCCGGGCTTCGGTGACCGCCGCAAGGCCATGCTGCAGGACATCGCGATCCTGACCGGCGGCCAGGCGATCTCGGAAGACCTCGGCATCAAGCTCGAGAACGTCAACCTCTCCATGCTCGGCCGCGCCAAGAAGGTGATGATCGACAAGGAGAACACCACGATCGTCAACGGCGCCGGCAAGAAGGCCGACATCGAGGCGCGCGTGGCGCAGATCAAGGCGCAGATCGAGGAGACCACCTCGGACTACGACCGTGAGAAGCTGCAGGAGCGTCTGGCCAAGCTCGCCGGCGGCGTCGCGGTGATCCGCGTTGGCGGCGCGACCGAAGTCGAGGTGAAGGAGCGCAAGGATCGCGTGGACGACGCGATGCATGCGACCCGCGCGGCTGTCGAGGAAGGCATCCTGCCGGGCGGCGGCGTCGCCCTGCTCCGTGCCTCCGAGCAGCTCAAGGGCGTCCGCACCAAGAACGAGGACCAGAAGACCGGCGTCGAGATCGTCCGCAAGGCACTCTCCGCTCCGGCCCGCCAGATCGCCATCAACGCGGGCGAGGACGGCTCGGTCATCGTCGGCAAGATCCTCGAGAAGGAGCAGTATGCCTACGGCTTCGACTCGCAGTCCGGCGACTACGTGAACATGGTGTCCAAGGGCATCATCGACCCGACCAAGGTCGTGCGCACCGCGATCCAGAACGCCGCCTCCGTGGCGAGCCTCCTGATCACCACCGAGGCGATGGTCGCCGAGCTGCCGAAGAAGAACGCCGGCGGCCCCGCGATGCCCCCGGGCGGCGGCATGGGCGGCATGGACTTCTAAGTCCGGCTTCCTGAGCGAAGACACACGAAGGGCGCAGCGCAGGCTGCGCCCTTTTTGTTTCGGTTCGGCGTGTAGGGTGGGCAAAGGCGCCTGGCACGCGTTGCGTTCGTGGCACGCGGTTGCGCGCCGTGCCCACCGTCTTGCTGATGAGTTCGCTGCCGATGGTGGGCACGGCGCCGCCGCGGTCTCGTCTGTGGAGACAGCACGGCAGCGCCTTTGCCCACCCTACTGATCCCGAAATCCGTGGTCGGCAAAGCAATCGCGCAGCCAATCGATCACCACGCGTGCAGCCGGATCGCGCTTCAGATGCGTCTGCACCAGTAGCCAGACGTCGCGGCGTCTTGGCAATTGCGTCACGCGCAGCGACGCATCGTCGAAGAGATCGCGGCACGCATGTTCAGGGAGCACGGCTGCCGCCTGTCCGCTGCGCAGTACCTCCGACATCACGCGCACATTGTCGGTGACGCAGCGCGCGGCCTCGATGAGCTTACGCTGTTTCAGGGCCTGCTGCTCGGGAATCGAATCGAGCTCATCGGGGTAGCCGCAGACGAAGCTCGGCGCGGCGCCTGCCGGCTCGATCAGATAGAGGCTGAGACTGCCGAGGCGCGTGATGGTGAAATCGCCCTTCTCCGGCTTGCGCAGCCGGATCGCGAAATCGGCCTGCCAGCGCGAGAAGCTGACATTGTGGCTCGCGGTGAGAAGCTGCAGCCGCAAGCCGGGATGCGCGGTCAAAATCGGCGAAAGCCGCGGCGCTAGGATGGTCTCGGCGACCGCAGGCGTGGCGGCGATGCGGAAGCGGCCACTCACCCCGGCCTGCGCGGCTCCGATGCGGGTGATGTCGGCGGCGTGCTGCGCCATCGCCTCGACATGCGCCAGCACCGTCTCGCAGGCCGCCGTCGGCCGGCGCACGCCGTCGACCGCCTCGAACAGCCTTACGCCGAGTGCGGCCTCGATCCGCGCAAGCCGCCGGCCAACCGTCGTCTCGTCGATGCGCAGCCGCTTGCCCGCTCCGGCATAGCTCCCGGAGTCGCGCACCGCCGCGATGATCCGCAGATCGTCCCAGTTCATCCTCCGGCGTACCACGGCAGCCGCCCTGCCTGCAAATCCGCAGCCGGTGGCTGCATACTCCTGCATTGCCGCAGGCATTCGGCCGGCTAGTCTGACGCGATCTCACGATGGAGCATTGACCGCCATGCCGACGCCCAAGACCTTGCTGGAGCTTTCCGGCGCCGACCTCAGCCTTCCCGCGCTCGCCGAGTGCAGCCTGGTGCTGATCGACATCCAGAACGAATATCGTGACGGCCCGCTGGCGTTGCCCGGCGCGGAAGCGGCGATCGCGCAGGCCGCCCGCCTGCTGACGCGGGCGCGGGCCGCCGGAGCCGTGATCATCCACGTCGCCCATCGCGGCAAGGACGGCAGCCTGTTCGATCGGACCGCGCCGCGCGGCGCCATCGTCGAGGCCGTGAAGCCGCTGGCCGGCGAAGCCGTGATCGAGAAGACGCTTCCGAACGCCTTCGCGGGCACCGATCTGCAGGCGCAGCTCACGGCGGCCGGCCGCAAGAACCTCGTGCTCGCGGGCTTCATGACCCACATGTGCGTGTCGTCGACCGCACGTGCGGCGCTCGATCTCGGGTGGCGCGTCACCATCGATGCCGGGAGCTGCGCGACGCGTGACCTGCCCGACGGCAAGGGCGGCACCTTGCCGGCCGCCTTGATCCACGAGGTCGCGCTGGCTGAGCTGTCAGATCGCTTCGCGATCATCGCGCGCGACGCCGCGGCGCTCGCCTAAAGCATGATCCGGAAAAGTGCGCAGCGGTTTTCCGAAAAGATCATGCGCAAACAATAACCTAAAGCGCGATGACGATTCATCCTGATCTCATCGCGCTTTAGCGGATCACGGTCCCGATCCGCCCGAAGCGAAAGCCGCCGGACTGGTTCTTGCCGCCGGCGGCGAGCGAGAAATAGATCATCGCTGCGCGCCCGATGACGTTCTCGATCGGCACATCCCCGATCACATTGAGCACACGGCTGTCGGTGGAATTGTCGCGATTGTCGCCGATCAAGTACAGCTTGCCCTCCTGGACGACATGGACGCTGGTATTGTCGAGGAAGCCGTTGTCGACACAATCCAGCGTCTCGTAGCTCGCGCCGTCCGGCAGCGTCTCGCGCCAGCGCTTGACGTGCACGTTGGCACCACCGCCACAGGCCTCCGTTCCGATCAGATCCTCCAACCGCTCGCGCGGTACGGCCGCGTCGTTGATGTAGAGCACCCCGCCCTTCATCTGGACGCGATCGCCGGGCAGGCCGACGACGCGCTTGATGTAGACGGTGGCATTGTCCTTGGGCAGAACGAACGCGACCACGTCGCCACGTGCCGGTGTCGCTCCGAAGATGCGAGCTGACGGCGGCAGGCCGGTCGGCCACGACAATGGCCAGGTGAAACGGCTGTAGCCATAGGGATATTTCGACACGAAGAAGTAGTCGCCGACCAGGATGGTCGGCATCATCGAGCCGGACGGCGCATTGAACGGCTGATACAGGAAACTGCGGATCAGCATCGGCGACGCCATCAGCAGGCACAGCGCCGCGAAACCGGCGATGAAGATGCCGAGGATCGCCCACCACGGCTCCCGCTTCGGCCTGATCTCTCCCGCATCCAAACTCGTCGCGATGTCCCCCTTGCGATCGCGCCGCAAGGATGACCGAACCGCGCGCCGCATGCAATCATCTGCGGGCCGTGATCAGCGCTTCTTTCGCCATCGTACTGAAGCCCCGGGCGATCAGAGTGTTTCCGTCGATCATGGCGGTTCTCGTACTCAGATAGAGCGTTTGTAGCCGGAGCCACGAATTGCGTTCATGCCTCATGCTCTCTCAGCCGTCATTCCGGGCCTCGCGCAGCGAGAGCCCGGAATCCATACTCACGAGGTCCGTGTGGTGCGAGGTGCAAGTGGCACTCGTCTTCGCCACATTCCCGCTCGGACGTATGGATTCCGGGCTCAGGCGCGGCTGCCCCGGAATGACGAGGAGAGAGGTTGGCCTCTCACCTCGTTCGCCGGTACATCACGTCTGCCCGAAGCACGTATTTGCGCCCGCGCGTCACCCGATCGCCCCGATGCATGATCGGGTGATGGAACAGCAGCGCCATGCCCTTTTCAGGCGTGATGCGCAGCGGCCCATCGGGCATCAAGCCGCTGTCGTCGCAAAATGACGTCGCACCACCTTCGAAATCATCGTTGAGATAGATCAGGAAGGTGAACAGGCTGCGCTCGCCATTGTCGCGCGCGAAATGGCCGTCGCGATGCCAATCGAACTTTTGGCCGACGTCGTAGCGATACAGCCGCAGTCGCTCGTTCAGCCCGACGGACTGCCAGCGATGCTGGAACGACGGCGCGAGATGACCGGCGAGACGTGCATAGAGGCTTTGCGCCCGCTCGGCGTCATCGAGGATGACGCGATCGTTGTTGCGGTGGTCCTTAACACTGCGCGGTGCAAATAGTGTCGCTTCCTCGAAGCCCGCTTGCTCGCCCAGGCGGATATAATCCTCGCACTCCGTAGCCGAGAGGAAGTTCGCGATCGTCTCGATATTGTCGGCGTGCCAGGTGAGCTCGGTCATGATGACCTCCTCTCTGAAAACGGTCGCAGCCGCGTCGCCCGGATGAGTATCCGACCGCGCCCGCCAGGGCGCGAGCGGATGTGACATCGGGCTCTCACGTGCTGCACATGTGAACCCGCATGTCGCTTGCGCTCATGCGGGCTACGTTCGCTCAATCCTTGAACGGATCGAACTCGCCCTCGCCGGCCATCACCACGGCGAACGGCCGCAGCGTATGCACGACCTTCACCGAGCCGGCGTGCTCGGCGAGCACCTCGGGCAGACGCCGATAGGCCATCGGGCTCTCGTCGAGGTCGGCGCCGATCAGGGTGACGCCGCGGCTCTGCAGCCAGGCGTCCATCTCGGCGCGCGTGAAGCGACGCTTGGCCTCGCGACGTCCGAACATTCGCCCGGCGCCGTGCACCGTCGAGTACAAAGAGGCCTTGGCCTCCTCCGACTCGACGCCCTCGATGATGACGGCGTCGTCGCCCATCGAGCCGCCGACGAAGCCGCGCTGGCCCGGAAAGGCCGGCGTGGCGCCCTTGCGCACCACCCACAGATCGCGCCCGTCGTGGGTCTCACGCCAGGCGTAGTTGTGGTGGTTGTGCACGCTGTCGGTGACCGCGCCGCCGATGATCTGGCGCACGCGCTCCACCACCCACTCGCGGCCCGCATAGGCATAGCGCCCGGCGAGCTGCATCGCGGCGATGTAGCGCTGCCCGACCTCCGAGTCCTCGTCGACGACGGCGGGCGGCACGTTCATGCCGTCCTTGCCGCCGGCCGCCTTGAGGTAGCGCGTCGCCGAGGTGTGGCCGAGACCACGGCTGCCGAAATGCACGCCGATCCAGACGAAGCCGGCCTCGTCGCGCATCAAATCGACATAGTGGTTGCCCGACCCGACCGTGCCGAGCTGCCCGACCGCCTTCTGCCGGTACTCGCCCATGTCCGACTCCCGCCAGGCATCAGCATCGTCGAACAGCTCATGCTCAACGCGCTCGGCGTTCTTGCGGCCGACACCGAACGAGATCACCTTCGACACGTCCTTGATGATCGCACCGACCTTGTCCTCGATTGCGCTGAACGGCGTGTCGAGCCGCACCGCCATGTTGCCGCAGCCGATGTCGAAGCCGACGCCGGAGATGCTGATCTGCTTCTCATAGGCGATCACGCCGCCGACCGGCTGGGCATAGCCGAGATGGCCGTCGGCGCAGATCACGCCGGCCACGGCGTTTCCCACGCTCATGCAGTTGCGCATCTGCGCAATCGTTGCGTCCTCATGCGTCCCGAACACCTTCAGCGGGCTGTTCTGGTACTGCGCCGCCTGCGGCCGGCTCGCCACCGTATCGGCCAGCGCCTCGGCCTCGCGCGCGAGCTGCTCCTTGCGCGCGGCGTCGCGGAACGTGCACCACAACGGCATCGAGCGCTGCCCCGGCCGTTCGATCCGCGCATCCGGATCGAGCCCGGCCTCGATCGCCAGCTCTCGCGCACGGTCTTTGTAGGGATCGGCTCGCATCGGATCCTCCTCTCCTTAGTCGCATGCAGGACACGGAGCACCCTTACGGCGCCTCCGCGATCGACGCTCGCGCGTATGCTCGCGCTAGCGGTTGATGCAGGCCAGGAGGTGGATCTGAGTTGAGGGGGCCCCGCTCGGGGAGCCCAGTCTCGGGACGATCGTCGCTCTGGCCGGGATGGCAGAGGGACGATCCCGCTGCCGCGTTAGGCTATCAGTCTGATATTGGCAGCTAGCGCATTGGCTGCGGAGACCGCCGGCACGCGCAGGACCAGCTCACGGCGCCGCGATTGCGGCAGCGCGCTGTCCTTGATGTGGCGTGGGGTCGGATACGACATGGATCTCTCGCTGCGGATCATCCGCATGTAAGTTGGCGCGTGCAGATACAGGGTGTTTTTGGATTTGTAAAGTGACGGCGCGAGAGGATCGCGCGAATTTATCGTCGTGTGGCTCCTCATCACTCGGAACGTCATACTGATGAGCCGTAGGGTGGGCAAAGGCGCAGCCATGCTGTCTCCACGTTCGAGGTCGCGAAGGCGCCGTGCCCACCGTCTTGCCGCGCAATCTGCGCCCGATGGTGGGCACGCGCCGCCGGTGGCGCCGCTTTGCCCACCCTACGCACCGTCCATGCGGCTTGATACTAACAAGCAAAAGGCCGCCCGTGGGCGGCCTTTCCTATCAACGACGAGGCTGCGCGGCAGCTCACGCCGCATCCGGCGTCTTCAGCCGCACCAGCTTTGTCAGCAGCGCATCCAAGCCCGCACCCTCACCGGCATGCAGGTCGATGCGGCCGACCTTCTCGACCAGGCGCTCCAGCGACTCCAGCTCCTTGAGCCGCAGCAGCAGCGGGTTCTCCTCCATCAACTTCGCGGTGTTCAGGAGCGAGCGCGTCGCCGCGGTCTCCTCCTGGCGACGGATCAAATTGGCCTTCGCCAGCCGCTCCGCCTCCACCACCTTGTTGACGAGGTCGCGAATCTCGCCGGGCAGGATCACGTCCTTCACGCCGAGCTCCGTCACCTCCACGCCCGAGCCGTCGAGCCGCGCGCGCACGTAGTCGCGCAGCTCAGCGTCGAGCGAGGCCTTTGCCGCCAGCACCTCGTCGAGCGTGCGTGACGCCACCGCTTCGCGGATGGCGAACTGGACCAGGCGGTACAGCCACGCATCCACGTCCGGCGTGGTCGCCACCACCGCCTCCGGATCAACGATCCGGCGGAACGCCGTCAAGGTCACCCGCAGCGCGATGCGATCCCTGGTCAGCATCTCCTGCGCGGTGATCTCGAGCGCGGTCGGCCTGAGGTCGAGGCGCTTGACCTCGATCTTGCGACCGACCGCCCAGAAGGCGTGCCGGCCCGGCACGAGCCGCTCCGCCAGCTTGCCGTCGACGTGCAGCAGACCGGCCTCGTGGTTCTCGACCACGGACTCGGTCACAATGCCCGGCCGGTTGCGCTCGATCATCGCCAGATGCCGCGCGCTCACGCGCACGTCGTCTGTGATGTCGACCCGCTCGACCTCGATCCGCGTCGCCACCTTCCAGTAGACGCGGGTCTGCCAAGGCGTCAGCAGGTGCGCCGGCCGGCCGTCGAGGCTCACGATCGCGATCTCGTTCGCGCCGGTCTCCACCGCCGCGAACAGCTCAGTTGCGAGGTCGGGCCGCGCCGCCTTCAGCACGGCGTAGCGGTCGGCCGGGTATTCGGCCTTGACCACGTCGAACAGCTGCACCGCCAGCCGGTGCAACGGATCGAGCAGCGCATGACGGCCCGGGCCGAGCGCGCGCACGAGCTGGCCATCACGCCAGACCAGCGCCCGCTCCCCATCCGCAACCGTCACGGTCTTCGTCATGACATGCCAGCTCATGGCATTCTCCTTCCTGCAAGGCCCGGCCTGATGCCGGGCCCCTGCTCTTGTGGCTGTCGGTCAGCGACCGCAGCAAATTTGAAACTCAAAGGACGTGAGGACCGGACGGCGCTTCCTGCGTGAACCGCGCGGGCCGCGGCTTGAGGGCCGAATGCGGCCGGGTGCACACGCACGATCGCCCCGCTCGCGCGAAGACGTCGATACGCTGCCATCCCGACAACACCCGGCGCGGTATCCGCCGCAGCACAGAGCCGGTCCTGCAGTGTCCTGATCTGGTCGAACTGCTCTTTCGAGCAAAACGGCCGGACTGCGACTGAAGCGCGCGCCCGGTCCTCGTCAGAGGTGATTAGCTTTTCAGGCTAAACCGTAGCGCTGGAGCGGGAGTTGAACCCGCGACAGGATGATTCATGGTCATCTGCTCTAACCAACTGAGCTATCCATTTGTGTGCCGATCGGAATCGAACCGATGCCGTCAGGCTCTCACCCGATGCTCACCATGAGCTTCGACGCGCATCCTCACTTTCAGCGGAATACGCCACCGGAGACCGGCACGCACCAGTCGGGATCTCAGCGAGCCCGAACCCATGTCCGAAGTGAAGGACCGTGCACATAGATCAACTGATACGATCTAGCAAGTGTTAGTTTGTAGCTACCTCGAACATTCTGATTGTATTCTTCGTGACGAGCGCAGACGCCGCCCGTATCCCTATTTGGCGCACGCAGCGCGTACCCCGGAAGACACAAGTGCAAGCCGGCGTCGATCACGACGCCGGCTTGCTTGTCATCACCGCTCCAACTCCACGTCCCAGTAGAGATAATCCTGCCATGTCTCATGCAGGAAACGCGGCGGGAACAGGCGTTGTGCGGCCATCAGCTCGTGCCGCGTCGGCTCGAACGGCGACCGTCGCGGCTTGACGTAGCGCCGGTCCTTGCGCGCGTTGCAGGGACTGCAGGCCGCGACGATGTTGGTCCACGACGTCTCGCCGCCATCGACGCGTGGCACGACGTGGTCGAACGTCAGCTCACCGTGGAGATAACGGCCACCGCAATACTGGCATTCGAAGCGGTCGCGCAGGAACACGTTGAAGCGCGTGAACGGCACGCGCATCGCAGGCCTCACATAGTCGCGCAGCGCGACCACCGACGGCAGCCGCATGGTGACGCTCGGGCTGCGGACAACCCGGTCGTATTCCGCGACCACCACGTGAGAGCCGCTGACCACCGCCCGGATCGCATCCTCCCAGCTGACCACCGACAGCGGGAAGTAGCTCAGCGGCTGGAAGTCGGCGTTGAGCACGAGCGCAGGGTGTGTTGCTGACATCATCGACCTCCTTTCTCGGCACTGGCCGGCTCATTGATGCTGATGCCCCGCGGGACAGCGGACGTCGTCAGGCGCGTGCTCGCTCGCAGAGCCATGGATGTAGTCGAGATAGATCTGCTGCGCAGTGGCCTCGCTGACGCCGCGGCAGGCCATCGCGATGCGCACGAAGGCAAGCGCCACCGGTGAGGACAGCGCTCGCGCGTGGTCGCAAATCTCGGGATCTTGCGTCGAGTCTTGTTTGGAGTCTTGGCTCGTCATGCGGGTCATCGGACCCTCCGCTCGATGTGCGGAGGGTGAGATCCCGCCGCGGACTACATTTCTGCTGGAATTCGAAGTCCCGGTTTGGCCGGGAATAGCGCGAGATGGTCACGACCCTGACAGGCGACGCCCATGCCAAACGACATGCCGAACCAACCGCGCGACCAGGTGAATGGCCGTTCGTTGGCGGGGGTGTTCGCGAGATGTGAGCTCAGGCTCAACACGGTCGTGGTCCTCAAGGGAGCGCCAGACAGCGGCGGTCCGTTTCGATGGGGCAGAGCTATGCGCAGAATTTCCCGAAGCCGTCAAGGCCGGAGCATGGGACGCGAGCGCTGCTCGCCTGCGCACCGCGACGAAGTTGCAACAATGAAACGGCCCGTCGGGCAAATCAGTTGCGAGGTTGTCCTGATCAGGAGCCCCGCAGCCCTGCTCGAGAGCCGAAAACGCGTGCGGAAAAGAACTCATTTGTTGAGGTCGCTCAACGGGATCAACGGCTCCGAACCGGCCGCCGCAAATATTGCTATTTCCAAAAATCGGAAATCGTGCAATCTAGTCGCGTCCCGTCCTCATGAGAGGGACGCTTCGCGATCGTCACGAACGTGGAGGGCGGGATGCGGTGGGCGCGCCGGTCGCAGCGTGATCTGATCATGCGGACGAACGATCCGGTGCGCACGGCGAAGTCGTGATGTCCTGACACCCCGAAGCTGGTGTCAAGGTCGAGAGCCCGACATGCTCCGACCGATGGTGGCCAGACAGCCGGCGCACCAGGGAGACCACGTATAAGCCGTCAATCCATCGCGCGGGGAATGCCGGAGTGTCCGGCTGAACCTGTGGTGACTGCCGCCTGCTTTTCTTGTTGCAGGCGGGCCATGGGTGAGGCCCTCACCCGGCATTCCCCGCGCCCTCTCAACGAAATCGAGGGCGATGTGATCAGCAAAACTCGGGCGTCATCCGCCGCGAGAACGAGATGTCGCGACTACTGGATACGAAATTCGTAGATTCCATGGGGGAGCGGTGAGCGAGCCCTTCCGATAGGTTTGGGTTTCCACACTCGAACCCTCGGAGAGTCAGATGCAGATATTGACTTTTGGCGCGCCCACCGCGGCAAACATTGGCACAATTTTCGCTGCGATTGAACTCAGTCAGAAGACCTGGCTGATCACGGTGCACAGTCCCGATCAGGGGCGCATGTCGCGCTACAAGCTGGAGGGCGGCGATCACGCCGGCCTGCTAGCGTTGATCGCCAAGATCCGGGTCCGGGCGGCGCAGAAGCTCGGATCGGAGCCGCGCGTGGCGAGTTGCTACGAGGCCGGCTATGACGGCTTCTGGCTGCACCGGCTGCTGGTGGCGGCTGGGATCGACAATCTGGTGTTCGACCCGGCCAGCATCGCGGTCGAGCAGCGGGCGCGGCGGGCGAAGACCGACCGGATCGACGGCGAGTTGCTGCTGCGGACGCTGATGGCCCATTTGCGCGGAGAGCCGCGGGTAGTCCGGATCGTCCGGGTGCCGACAGTCGAGCAGGAGGACGCCCGGCGGATCAGCCGCGAGCGCGACCGATTGGTCACCGAGCAGACTGCCCATACCAACCGGATCAAGGCGCTGCTGCGGCTGTCCGGGCTTCAGGTCGGCAACCCGCGCCGCCGCAACTGGCTCACCTGGCTGGAGCAACAGCGTGACTGGCAGGACCAGCCGCTGCCGCCCCATGTCATGGCCGAGGTCAAGCGCGAGCACGCGCGTCTGATGCTGGTGCGCGAGCAGCTCGCGGCGTTGGAGCAGAGCCAGGATACGACGCAGGCCTCTGCCGTTCCCGCGAGAATGGCCACGCGGCGGGAGCAGCTGCAGCGGCTCAAGGGTGTCGGACCGGCGTTTGCCACCACCCTGGCCGGCGAGCTGTTCTACAAGGAGTTCCGCAACCGGCGCGAGGTCGCGAGCTATTGCGGCCTGACGCCGAGCCCATGGAAGAGCGGCGGCATCGATCGCGAGCAGGGCATCAGCAAGGCGGGCAATCCGCACGTCCGTCAGAAGGCGATCGAGCTGACCTGGCTCTGGATCCTTCATCAGCCGGACAGCGCGCTCAGCCGATGGTTCAGGGCCCGCACGCTCAACGCCGGCAAGCGTGCCAGGCGCATCGCAATCGTGGCCCTGGCGCGCAAGCTCATCGTGGCGCTGTGGCGCTATCTCGAGACCGGCCTGGTGCCTGAGGACGCGCTGATGAAGGCCTAAAGACGGATTTGCGATCAGGCCCGCGGCTCGCCGCGGTCTTGCGAGGATGGATGATGACCGTGCCACCCTAGGGCTGTACCACCAGCCGTCTTGTAGATAGGTCTCATCCTCCTGGCTTCTCGCCGCAAGCATGCGGAACATGGGCTCGGATGCCGTCATCATCCGACCGGATATGAGGTGATGCAGCGGACAAGCTGCAGGATCTTCGAAGCCAGTCCTCGACCGTAGACCGCCGATACCCAGGCCGGCATCGCCATGCCAACCGCAAAGCCGCCGTCCGCTACAGCGCTATATGGAGAGCGCGCGGCCGTCGGCTTTGCTCCACCAACCAGTCCGCCTCAAGGATACGAACGAAAGCAGCCCCCAACCTATCATAGAGCCTTGACTCACAAGACCCCATATGAGGGTGGGCAAAGCAGCCGCCGAAGGCGGCAGCGTGCCACCGTCGAGCAGCAGGCTTTATCAAAAGATGGTGGGCACGGCGTCAACTAACAGTGTTCGCGAGGCGCGAGTTGAGCCGCGCCTTTGCCCACCCTACGACACTGAGTTGATTGTGAGGACGACGACGCCTTGTCGCCCCCTGCCCGGCTCAGTCGATGCGGGCGAGCACGGCGAGTTTGCGGATGCCCTTGTTCTTGTAGGCATCGAGGAAGGCGTAGTAGTCGCGGAACGAGACGCAGCCGTTGGAGTCGCCGTTCGGGCCAAGCATGAAAGTGTGCGCCAAGAGTCCGTTGCGGCCGTGGATGGCATCCTCGCCGCCGATCGGGTTCAGGCGCAGCGCCGGCACGCCGTGGAACAGCGCCTCGCGCGGCTTCAGTTCATAGATGTGCGGCGGGGTGACGCCGCGCATCTTGATCTTCTCCGAGCTCGGCTTGTCCAGATTGTCGCCGAGGCCGGAATGCGCCTCGAGCTTGGTGCCGTCAGGCAGGTACACCGCCTTGGCCGAGATGTCGTAGACTGCGGTGCTCAAATCGTAAGGCGGCCGTCCACCGCGGGTCGGATCCTTGGTGATCGACGCCGTGATGTTGGAGTCGGCCGAGGCATAGGCCAGCAGGCCGCCATCCTGGTTCTCCGGCTTGCCCCAGAGCTTTTCCTGGATCGAGTGGCGCTCGCCGGCGATCGACATCACAGCGGCCTTGGCGCGCTCGGTCATCGCGCGCAGCGAGAAGCCGCCGCTCTTCGAGTTGGCCTCGGCAGCCTGCGCCGGCGCGTCAGCCTGCGGCTTCGGCGGCTGCTTCGGATTGGTATTAGCGAGCGCCAGTTGCATCGGCGGTCGGACGTCCTTCTTCGGCGTCTCGGCGGCCTTCGTGGGCTCGGCCGACTTGAGCTCGACGGGCTTGGCTTCGGCCATCTTCAGCTCAGGCAGCTTGGGTGTGGCGTCTGCAAGCCTGGGCAGCGGCGGCGCACCCGCGGACGCATTGGAGGCGACGCCCTGCGGCACAGCCGCGCCGAAGCGGTCGTTGAACATCTGCGGCGTGATGGCGGCCACTGTGGTGGTCGCGGCCGGCATTTCCGGGAAGGCGGAGAAGGCATCGCCGACGGCATCTGCTGCGCTGCGCGTCGCGATCCGCGGCGCCGGGCGCACCACGACAGGCTCGTCCTGCTCGATGCTACCCAAAGTCGGATAGGCATCGGCGGCGATGATCTTGGTGTAGACCGTCACAGCGCAGCCGCCGATCAGGCAGGCGACTGCCGCGCCACCGATCAATTTGTGAGAGAAAGCGACCAGGGAGGACTTCCTGCGGTTTCGTGCGGCCAACGCAGCTCGACTTTTACTCATTCACTCACGCCCGAACGAATACTCGAAAACTCTCGCGCGATGCGCCACGGACACCCGTCTTGCATCTCGCAGAAGCACCAAGCTTCATTAAGGCGACTTTTAGTTAAATGCTGATTAAGTTTTGGCAGATTAAGGGCGGGTTAACCATGAAGGTCTGTTTCGCCGTCAAAGAGGGCGGAAACAGGGCAAAAATGCAGACCCCAGCAATATTGCCGCACCGGGCGATTCCGGGGAGGCAGCATTCGACCGTCCGGCAAATCCGTAAAACAGCGCAGACCGCGTTAACGATTGGGCTCGAGCGGAGGGGTGCGGTCGATGATCTCTCGTTGCGAAGCATTGGCAGGGTAAACCTGCGCAGTTTTCGCTGGTCAACGGGCCCTGCCCGCGCGCGGCCGCAACGATTTCTGCGGTGCCGGTCCAAGTATTGGTCGCGTAAAAACACGCCGAGGTGGCCGACCTCGGTCCACGCACGGCCGGTCCGGACTCGGCGACACAGCCGGCTGCGCCGGCACCCATCCGTAGCATTCCGGATTGTGCGGCGCTCGGCGGTGAACGGCAGTATGGTAGCGAACGATTCTCTGCATCACCCCGTCGGCACATCGTATTGCGTCCGCTCCCTGCCGCAGACGACACGAGAGGACTCCATGCAGATCCCCGACCGGAAGCTGGCCTTCATTCTGGCCGCGAGCAATCACGGGACGATGATCGTCAACCGGCTCGACTACCGGATGGTCGACGCCAACCGCGGCTACGGTGTCGGCTACCAGATCCTCCAGACCGGCGCATTCGATCCGGCCGAGGTGAATCTCGCCGTTCGCCTGCTCCACGTGCGTCGCAAGCATCATGGCGACGGCGCCGTGGCGATCGACTGCGGCGCCAATATCGGCGTCCACACCATCGAATGGGCGAAGGCGATGAACGGTTGGGGGTCCGTGCTGTCGATCGAGGCGCAGGAGCGGATCTACTACGCGCTCGCCGGCAACATCGCGATCAACAACTGCTTCAATGCGATCGCCATCCATGCCGCGGTATCCTCGGAGGGAGGCGTGCTGAATATCCCGAGCCCGAACTACCTGACACCGTCGAGCTTCGGCAGCCTCGAACTGCGCCAGCGTCCGAATACCGAGTTCATCGGCCAGGCCATCGACTATGCGAACCACACCGTCGAAGTGCGCAAGCTGCCGCTGGACGATTTCAACCTGCCGCGCTGCGACCTGATCAAGCTCGACGTCGAAGGCATGGAGATCGAGGCGCTGGAGGGGGCTGCGGCGACGATCGAGCGCTGCACGCCGATCATGATGATCGAGAAGATCAAGACCGATGCGAACCAGCTGCGGCAATGGCTCGACCGCCGCGGCTACAAGACCGTCGACGCGGACATCAACATGGTTGCGATCCACAGCCGGGACAAGGCGCTGGCGGACATCATTCCACAGCAGGCCTGAGCAGCGCCTCAGCGCTGCAGCTCCGGCGGCGGCGTGCGGTCGAGCACCTCACCTTTGGGCTGGCTGAGCGTGGTGAAGGCGTACGTCTCGATGGTCAGCGGTCCGCGCATCCGCGGAGCCTCGCCGATCTTCTCGACGCGGCCGAACGTGCTCGTGACGTAGAACCGCGATGCGATCTGCGCCTCGTCGACCAGCAATTGCGTGCCCGCGAGCTTCGCCGGATCAGGCTCCGGGAAGTTCACCCAGCGGATGCGCTGGATCGGCTGCAGCACGCAGGTCCCCGGCGGCAAATAGAACGACAGCCAGGCGGTGGTGCCGTAATCCATCGCGAGCACGCAGGCTGCGCCGGCGCGGACGCGCGCGGCCTCGATCTCGGCGGCGAGCGGCCGCCAGCCGACGCCGACGCTGCGCACGGTGGCGTCGCGCTTGTAGCCCGAGAGCAGTCCCGTATTGGCCTGCACGATCAGGGCGACGAACATCACGACGCCGGCGGGCAGCGCCCAGCGCAGGCAGAAGGCCGCCGTGCGCTGCTCGCGCGGTCCCCATGCGACGAGACGGGCGGCCGCCGCTGCGGCCACCACGAAGGCCGGATAGACCGGCGCGAACCAATTGGCCTCAACGCGGGCATGCAGCGAATGCCAGACGAAATAGGCAACGATGACCCAGACCATCGCCTCGATCAGCACGCGCGCCGCAGCACTCCCTGCCCGGCGGCGCGCCAGTCCATAGAGGCCCATCACGCCGAGGATGAAGACCAGCGGCGTGGCGAAAGCGAACTGGGTCGGAATGATCTCGGCGATGTAGACCGGACGAACCTCCTCCACCCTGGCGCGGCCGAGCTGCTTGATCAGCGACACCCATTGATGCTCGGCATTCCACAGGATGACCGGCGAGAAGATCGCGAACGCCACGACGCCCCCGAGATAGGGCCAAAGCGAGGCCAGCCAGGGCCGCATCTTCGGCACGGCGACGAGCCAGATCAGGATCGCGGCGCCGAAGAACAGCGCGGTGTATTTCGACAGCAAAGCGGCACCGACCGCAGCGCCGACCGCAAGCCACCAAACGCCCCTGCCCGTCTCCAGCACTTTGGCGCAGAAGAACAGCACGAAGCTCGAGGCCACCAGCAGCGGCGCATCGGGAGTCACGATCAAGGTGCCGACAGCGGCCATCAGCGTGACGTTGAGCAGCAGTGCCGCGGTCGCGGCGCCCCGCGCGCTGCCGAACAGGATTTCGGCCGTGCGGTACACCGCGTAGCTCATGGGAAGGCCGAGCAGGATCGACACGCAGCGCACGCCGAACTCGCTGTCGCCGCCGATCAGCGTGCCCAGGCGGATCACCACCGCAACCATCGGCGGGTGGTCGTAATAGCCGCCGGCGAGATGCTTCGACCACATCCAGTAATAGGCTTCGTCGAAGGTGATCGGCGTGACGGCGGCAGCAATCAGCCTGAGCACGACGAGGCCCGCGATGGTCAGCCAGACATTGCGGACCAGCTTCGTGTCGTCGGCCTCTGCCGCAGAGCTCATCGCTTGCGCCAGACGAACAATCCGGAGATCGCGTAATTCCACACCACGCCCATCAGCGCGCCGGCCGCGCCCGCCAGCCACCAGATCGGCTCCTGGTCATAGACCGAAAAGGCGACGCCGACATTGGCGAGCAGGCCGACCGAGCAGACCAGATAGAATGCGAGCAGGCCACGGAGGATGCCAAAGCCCTTCAGCCGCTGGTCGCGATAGGTGAGGAAGTTGTTGAGGATGAAGTTCGAGGTCATCGCCACGAAGGCGCCGAGCGCCTGCGCTTCGGCGAACGGCATATCCAACAGATTGAGACCGAGAAAGAGCGTCGCCAGATGCACGACGAGACCGGTGCCGCCGACCATGGCGAACAAGAGGAAGCGCAGCGACACCACGTCGTTGGTCATCTTGGCCAGCACGAGGCCGAGGAAGTCGAGTGCGACCATCGAGTCGAGCTTGCTCTCGCCATGCAGGCGCGAGCCGAACGTATAGGGCACCTCGACGGTCTTGAGACCACCTTCAGCGCTGGCGATGATGTCGAGCAGGATCTTGAAGCCCTGCGTCGACAGTTTTGGCGCGATCTGCTCGAAGCGGTCGCGGCGGATCATGAAGAAGCCGCTCATAGGGTCGTTGACCTCGACCTTGAGCGCGCGGCGCGCGATCTCGGTGGCGAAGGCGCTGGCCCCTGCCCGCTTGCTGTCGAAGCTCGCGGCGCTGCCGCCCTCGATGTAGCGGCTGCCGACCACGAGCTCGGCCGCGCCGCTCTGCAACAGCGACAGCATCTTCGGCAGCTGAGTCTCGTCATGCTGCAGATCGGCGTCGATCACGGCGGCATAGGGCGCGCTGGCGGCGAGGATGCCCTCGATGCACGCGCCGGACAGGCCGCGGCGGCCGATGCGGCGGATGCAGCGGACGCGGTTGTCGCCACGCGACAATTCGCGCACCACCTGCCAGGTGCCGTCAGGCGAGTTGTCGTCGACGAACACGACCTCCCACGGCACGTCCTTGAACGCCGCCTCCAGCCGCCGGTACAGCGTGGTGACATTGTCGCGCTCGTTGAAGGTCGGGACGACGACCGAAACGATCGGAATATCAGCGGTTTGCGGCAGCACTGGCGAGGCCGTCTGGATGGCTTGGTTCATGGTGCGGATGCGTATATCTGCCGCATCCCGCACTGCCAAGCGCGGCGGCCGGCCAGAGGTGCAAAAAGGCCGGCGGGTGGTGCCGCCTTGCACCGCCGGGGTGCGAAGGCCCTGAAAACGACAACGACCACAAACAAAGGGTGCGCGTACATCCGGCGCAGCCGCTCTGCCGTGGTCGTCCTGGTGCCGGAGCCGTTACAGCTCGACGTCACCGTCTCTACCCAGATGGGGTGGCTCCTCGGCAATTCAAGGCCCGCGAAACTCCGCCTAGTTCGGAACCTCGCGCACGACTGGCCCGCGCACGGCCGGCGCCACGGGAACCGTCTGCACCGGGGTCTGCGGCACCTCGACCTTGGCCGGCTGCGCCGGACGGGCCATCGGCCCGACGGGCACGTAATAGAAGGCCGCCGCCAGCACGGCAGCCGCGACGATCGCGCCCAGCGCGCCGCCGACCGATTCTGCTCTCATTGCCACATCTCCCCTTCCCGGCCCGCTTCCTGGATACACGAGCGCTCCGAGCGCTGGAAGAGCGCCCGCGCAACACCGCCGAACTGGCCAGAGCCGGCCGGGTTGACTACTGTCCTACCCGCAACCCCCTCGGCCATCAGCAACGGAACCGGTTCGTGAGCAAAGCTCCTGCACGCGCCTCGCAATCCAAGAGCCACATCTACATCGGCATCGGCGGCTGGACCTTCGCGCCCTGGCGCGGCGTGTTCTATCCGGACAAGCTGCCGCAAGCGAAGGAGCTGGAATACGCCGCCTCCAAGCTGACCTCGATCGAGATCAACGGCACCTATTACGGTTCGCAGAAGCCGGAGAGCTTTCGCAAATGGGCGCGCGAGGTGCCCGATGGCTTCATCTTCTCGCTGAAGGGGCCGCGCTTCGCAACCAACCGCAAGGTGCTCGCGGAGGCCGGGGATTCCGTGAAGCGCTTCTACGACACCGGCGTGCTCGAGCTGGGCGACCGGCTGGGTCCGGTGCTGTGGCAGTTCGCGCCGACCAAGAAATTCGACGAGGCTGATTTCGGCAAGTTCCTGGAGCTGCTGCCGCGCGAACTCGACGGCCGCAAGCTGCGCCACGTCGTCGAGGTCCGGCATGACAGTTTTTGCGTGCCCGAGTTCGTCAAGCTGCTGCGCGAGTTCGCAACCCCGGTGGTGTTCGCCGAGCACGGCAAATATCCGGCGATCGCCGACGTTGCCGGCGACTTCGTTTATGCGCGACTGCAGAAGGGCAATGATGAGCTGAAGACCTGCTATCCGCCGAAGCAGCTCGATGCCTGGGCGAAGCGGCTGCAGCTGTGGGCCGCGGGCGATGAACCGGACGATCTGCCGCGGGTTGACGACAAGCCGGCGAAGAAGACGCCGCGCGACGTGTTCGCCTACGTCATCCACGAGGGCAAGGTGCGCGCGCCGGCCGGTGCGATGGAGCTCATCGAGCGTGTGAGCTAGTTCGGGAGGGGCGTGATGGCCAAGAGCAAAACCCTGTTCACGATCGGCTATGAGCACACGCCGGCCAAGGCGGTGCTCGACGAGCTGCAGTCGGCCGGCGTCAAGCTGCTGATCGATGTCCGCGCCGTCGCGGCATCACGACGGCCGGGCTTCTCCAAGAGCCAGCTCGCCGCCGGGCTCGACGAGCGCGGCATCGCCTATGTCCATCTGCGTGGGCTGGGCACTCCGAAGGAAGGCCGCGAGGCCGCGCGCAGCGGCCATTACGACACGCTGCACAAGATCTACAGCGCGCATCTGAAGACGCCGCAGGCCAAGGAGCAGATGGACGAGCTGGCGTCATTGGTGAAGACCGCCGGCCCGGTGTGTCTGCTGTGCTACGAGCGGGACCACGCGCATTGCCATCGGCAATGGATCGCCGAGATCATCGAGGAGCGCGACAAGGTCCGGGTGGAGAACCTCGTCGCGCCTCAAGTGTAGGCCGCTACTCCGCGGCGCAGGTGAAGGAGGACGCCTGTTCGACGTCGCCGCTCACATACTTCGCGAATTTCGGCCAGGGGCACAGCGGCCGCGATCGCTGCTGGCTCCACGTCGTCGGCAGCTCCTTGTTGGCCGCATTGACCGAAGCCGTGATCGCCTCCGGCGCCTTGCCCTTCTCGACCCAGTCCATCAGCGCGCCCAGCGCATCGAACTTCTCCAAGGTGACGCCACCGCCGCAATGCGTCTCGCCAGGCAACGCAAACAGGCGCGCAAAGCCGTCGGCCTTGCCCTGAACGTTGGCGTTAAGCTTCTCGTACCAGCGGATGGTGTCGTTGACCGAGAACACCGGATCGGCCTGGCCGTGATAGATCAGCATCTTGCGCGCGCCGTTCTGGAACGCCGGCAGGGTCGGGTTGTCGACCGCGGGCGGCGCCATGAAGTCCATCGCGGACTCCGTGAACGGACCCTCCTTGGCGTAGATCTTCGGCGCGTCCTTGTCGAAGTCATAGGCCTGCAGCTTCTCGACCAGCTTGTCGGGCGAGCCGTCGACCTCCACCGGCGGTGTCGAGAAGATGTAGTTCAGCGAGGCGCCGCCCATGGTGGCGATGATCGGCAAATTGTTCCACGGCGCCACGGGACTCTCGACCTTCCAGGCCCGCCAATTGCCGGTCCCGACGCCGCCGTCGACCGGCCAGTCCGAATAGAGCTGCTCGCCCTTGGAATTCTGCGGCCCGGCGAACACCTTCTTCAGCGCGTCGACCTTCGCCGCCGGCAGGCAGGCTTCGGTGGTGCCTGCCGCGCAGCGCAGGCTGTCGAAGTTGAAGGCCTTCTGACAGGCCTTCAGATTGGCCGTCAGCCCATCCTTCGCACCATCCAGCCCGTCGCAGAGCTCGATGATCTTGGACGAGATCAGCTTGGCATCCTCGCGGGTGATCGACTTGCGGATGTCGGCATCGGCCTTGGTCAGCGCCTGCACGTCCCAGGCGTGCTGCACGGCCGCGCGCGGCAGGTTGAAGCCGGGATTGCCGACCAGGAAGCCGTCATACTGCTCCGGCATGCGCTCGGCCGCGACCATGGTATGGCGGCCGCCATTGGAGCAGCCGGCGATGTAGGAATAATCCGGCTTCTTGCCGTAGTGCTCGGCGATGATCGCCTTGGCGATCGGCGCCAGCGTGATGTCGGCGGAATAACCGTAGTCGCGCCGCGCCTGCGGATCGAGGCCGAAGGCAGAGCCGGCCGCGAGCCCACGCGGCTTGTTGGCGAGGTCATTGCCCGAATGACCACTATCCGACGACAGTACCGCAAAACCGCGGGCGAGCGGCGTCACGCCGCCGCTGACGAGACCATCGGCCTTGTCGCCGAGCGCGGGCACCACCACGCCGTCATTTCCGCCATTCACCTGGTGCAGGAAACGGCCGTTCCAGGTCTCCGGCAGACGGATCTCGAACTGGATCGCATAGGCGTGGCCGTCGACGCCGGTGCGTTCGTTGACCTTGCCGGAAAGGATGCAGTGACGCGGCAGTCCGTCGGCCGCCTCCTGCAGCTTCGATCCGGTCAGAGTCAGGCCCGGCACTTTCAGTGCCTCAGCCGTCACCTTGCTGCAGCCAGAGTCTTCGGCCCGCGCAGATCCCATGGCGGCCACGCAGGCGAGGCTCACCCCGGCCAACAGCGACGTCCCGGTTCGGGTCATGCATTTCCTCCTGATGCCCTGTTCATTGGCGCGCAGTTAAACGCGGAGCCTCCGCGATGTAAATCGCCGATGCCGCGCGGCCGTCAGCCGCATGAACGATCGGTTCTAATGCAGTTGCCAGACCTCGAACGAGCGGTCGTAGCCGCGCACCGAGACCTCGCCGTGGAAGACCGCATCCTCCGCCTCGCCACCAGCCGCCTGGCGTACCTCGGCCGAGATCAGCAACTGCGAGTCGAACTCCTTGTTCAACCCCTCCAGGCGCGAGGCGAAGTTCACGGTATCGCCAATCACGGTATATTCCTTGCGCCGCGGCGAACCGATGCTGCCGGCCACCACCTCGCCGAGATGAAGCCCGATCCCGATCCGCAGCGGCCAGGGCGATCTGGCATTGACGCGCTCCATCGCGGCCACCATCTCGCGGGCCGCCGCGACCGCCTGCACCGCGGCCTCGCGCGACTCGAACGGCGCGCCGAACAGCGCGAGAAATCCATCGCCAAGAAACTTGTTCACGATCCCGCCGTGGCGCTCGAGGATCTCGACCAGCACGGCGAACGCGCCGTCGAGCCGATCGACGACCTCCTGCGGCGTCCGCGATCGCGCCGCGGCAGTGAAGCCGCGAAAGTCGACGAACATGACGGCGACCTCGCGAATGTCACGCGCTTCCGCCGTGCCCTCTTTCATCAGACGTTCGACGACTTGCGGCGAGACGTGCTGCCCGAACAGGTCGGTGACACGGTCGCGGGCCGATGCGGCCTCGATGCTCGCGGCGAACTGGCGGCGGAGTTGCACGCTCACCGCCCCGGCGAGCAGGCCGCACAGCAGGACGATGAAGCTGCGCTCGCCGTGATAATAGATCTCCGGATTCTGGCTGACATCGATGGATGGACGGTGGATGAGGGCCACGGCGAGCAATTCGACCGCTGCGACGAGGCCGGTGAAGCTCGACAGCCAAAAGTCCAGGCGCAGCGTCGAGAGGATGATGAAGATGAAATAGACCAGAGGCGCGCCGAAGCCGAGCGCCTTGTCGCGGCCGATGCCCTCGATCTGCAACAGGAGCACGAGCGTTGGCATCGACGTCTCCACCAGAGCGCTAAGATAGCGCAAAATGATGGGTGCGTCGCGTCCCAGACGAATGTTGGCTTTGATCCTGAACAGGATCAGAATCTCGAAGGCCATGAAGACGACGATGATCGCGTAGACGTAGAGCACCCCGACGCGACTCGGCCATATCCACTCGGATATCCGCGGTTCGAAGATCTCGACGAGCATCGAGACGACGAGGAACAGCCCTGCGGTGGCGATCAGCGCCTTCGCGCGCAGCAGTTCGGTGCTCAAAGTCTGGCGCATCAGCGCGCGGTTGAACTCCGCCGAAGCCGCCGCCGACGTATCACTCCCGCTGCCCGCCCTCGAGATCGTCATCCTGCCCCAACCGCCCCTGCACCCCGCGGCCATTTTGCCTCAATCGAGGGTGCGGCGGAAGCGAAACACGGCGACCATCATGGCGAACAGCATGAGGCCGAACAAGGCGATCGTATCATGCTGCAGGTTCGGCAAGGTCGAGCCCTTCAGCATGATGGCGCGGACGATGCGCAGATAGTGCGTCAGCGGCAGGCATTCGCCGACGATCTGCGCCCATTGCGGCATGCCGAGAAACGGGAACATGAAGCCGGACAACAGAATGCTCGGCAGGAAGAACATCATCGACAGCTGCATCGCCTGCAACTGGTTCTGCGCCAGCGTGGAGAACGTGTAGCCGATCGAGAGGTTGGTCGCGATGAACAGGGTCGACAGCAGCGCCAGCAGCAGCAGGCTGCCCATCACCGGCACGCCGAACAGCAGCACGCCGATGCCGATGATGATCGTGGCCTGGAGGAAGCCGACCATCACGTAGGGGATGATCTTGCCGAGCATGACCTCGACAGGGGTGATCGGCATCGACAGCAGGCTCTCCATCGTGCCCCGCTCGATCTCCCGCGTCACCGACAGCGCGGTGAAGATCAGCATCGTCATGGTGAGAATGGTGCCGACGAGACCCGGCACGATGTTGAGCCGCGACGAGGCCGCCGGATTGTAACGCGCATGCGCCCGGATCTCGAACGGCGGCGAGCCTGGATCGCCGGTGTAGAGATCGTGCGACAGCGCGGTCTGCACGATGGTGCCGAGCGAGGACAGCGCCGAGGACGCTGCGACCGGATCGGTGGCATCGGCGGCGACCAGCAGCGCCGGACGGTCGCCGCGGCGAACGGCGCGCTCGAAGCCGCGCGGGATCTCGACGCCGAACAGGACCTTGCCGGACAGCAGCAGATCGTCGAATTCGGCGACGCTCGTGACCTCGCGCGTGAACCTGAAATAGGCCGTGTTCTCCATCGCCTTGAGGATCGAGCGGCCGAGATCACTGTCCTCCTGCAGCAGCACCGCCGCGGGGAGATGGTGCGGGGTGGTGTTGATGGCGTAGCCAAACAGCATCAGCTGCATCACCGGCAGCATCACGATCATCGCGAACGACACCCGGTCGCGGCGCAGCTGGATGAACTCCTTGACCAGCATCGCATAAGTGCGGCGCCAGAAGCCGAAGCGCGAAGGCGGCGTGGGCTGGAGCGCGGTCTCGCTCATTGGAAATTGTCCCGCGAGCGGTTCATCAGGTCGATGAAGACGTCCTCGAGCGACGGCGCGGCGTGCTGCCAGTGCAGGCCGGGCTTGTCACGCCAGGGCGCAATCGTCGCGTCCAGGGCTTTGGCGTCACGGCCGGAGACGTGCAGGCTGGTGCCGAACGGCGCGACCATGTCGACGCCGGGCTTGCCGGCGAGATCAGCCGCGAGCGTACGCAGATCGTCGCCGCTGACGGTGTATGTCGTGAGCGCGGATTGCGCGATCACCTCGGAGACGGTGCCGTGCGCCAGCAGATGACCGTAGGCGATGTAGGCGATCTCGTGACAGCGCTCGGCCTCGTCCATGTAGTGGGTCGAGACCAGCACGGTCAGCCCCTCGCCGGCGAGCGCATGGATCTCGTTCCAGAAGTCGCGCCGCGCCTTGGGATCGACGCCTGCCGTGGGCTCATCGAGCAGCAGCAATTGCGGGTTGGGCAAGGTGCAGGCGCCGAGCGCCAGCCGCTGCTTCCAGCCGCCGGACAATTCGCCGGCGAGCTGACGCTCGCGGCCGGAGAGACCGAGGCGCTGCACCATGTCACGCGCGGCCCGGCGCGGATCGGGCATGCCGTAGAGCCGCGCGACGAACTCCAGATTCTCGCGCACGGAGAGGTCCTGATACAGGCTGAAGCGCTGCGTCATGTAGCCGACACGGCGCTTGATCTTGTCGGCGTCGCGGCGGATGTCGAAGCCGAGGCAGGTGCCCTCGCCGCTGTCGGGGGTCAAGAGGCCGCAGAGCATGCGGATGGTCGTCGTCTTGCCAGAGCCGTTCGGACCGAGGAAGCCGTAGATCGAGCCGCGCTTCACCTGCATCGACAGATCATGCACGACCTCGCGGCCGTCGAAGGACTTGCTCAGCCGCTTGACGTCGATCGCGATCTCGGCGGGTCCGGCCGCGCTCATCGCTTGTCCGCCACCGGCGTCTTCGGATTCGGATAGATGCTGACGGGCTGGCCGACGCGCAACGCATCCGGCCGCGAGGGGCGTGCCTGGATCAGGTAGACGAGCTTGTTGCGCTCCTCGAGGCTGTAGATGACCGGCGGCGTATACTCCGCCGTCGTCGCCAGGAAATACACCCGCGCGGTGAGATCGGCAGCGCAATTGTCGCAGGTGACCTTCACCTCGTCACCAACCGCGAATTTCGGCAGGTCCGTCTCCGGCACGTAGAAGCGCACCTTCATGTTGCCGGGCGGCATGATCGACAGCACTGGCCGCTGCGCCGCGACCATCTCGCCCTCGCGGAAGTAGATCTGCTGGATGGTGCCGGCGACCGGCGCTACGCCCTTGCGCCGTGCCAGCCGCGTCTGCGAGGTGACGACATGCGCCTCGGCGATGCGCAGCGCCGAGACGGCGGAATCGAGCGTGGCCTGCGTCCCCGCCCCGGTCTTGCTCAGCGTGGCGGCACGGTCATAGGTCTGCTGCGCGTTGGCGAGCGTCGCCTTGGTCTGGTTGAGATCGGCCTGCTGCAGATCGTCGTCGACCGAATAGAGGGGATCACCGACCTTGACCTCGTCGCCTTCGCGGACGCCGAGTTTGGTGACGCGCCCCGCCTCGTCCGGGCTGACGAAGATCATGTCGGCCTCGACCCAGCCCTGGTAGCCGGGATCGCGCGTCTCCTTGCAGCCGTCGAAGCTGAACGCCGTGACCAGCACGGCGAGGCAATGCAGCAGGCTCATGCCGGCCTCCTCGGCCCGAAGATCAGATCGAGATGCGTCTGCAGCATCGCTTCCGCATCGAGCGGCGCGTGCGCTTCGAACAGGCTTTTCCAGATCACGGCGACCATCATCGGCGCGATCATCAGCTGCGGGTGCTGCACGAGCTTGGGCTCGCGGATTTCGCCGCGGGTGATCGCGAGCTGGATCAGCGTGCGCATGGCGGCGAGACCGCGCGAGACGACCTCGCGATAGTAGAAGTCGGCGATCGCCGGGAAGCGCGGACCCTCCGCAATGATGAGGCGGACGAGATCGGCCCGCCGCGTGCCGGCGATCTCCTGGAGGAACATCCGCGCCAAGGCTTCCACCATGTCGCGCACCGAGCCGCCCACCGGCGGCGGCGCGGCCAAACGGCCGACGAAGGGCACGATCGCAGTCCGGATCAATTCCTCGAACATCGATTCCTTGTCCTTGAAGTGCAGATAGATCGTGCCCTTGGCGACCTCCGCCCGCTTGGCGATGTCGTCGAGGCGCGTCGCTGCAAAGCCGCGCGCGATGAACTCGTCCATCGCGGCTTGCACGATCGCTGCGCGGCGCTCGGCCGCCCGATCGGCGCGGGAGGCGGCGGAGGTCGAACGCGATTTGCGCTCTTCGGCTGCTCTAGACATCAATCATTTATGACTGACTGGTCAGTCATGTCAAGAGTACTTCGGAGGCCCCCCGCCCCGCCGGCCGCAGAATCCGCATCTTCTCTCCGGGTCGAGCTCTCGCCCTCTCCACCCCTGTCATGCTCCGCGAAAGCGGGCATCCAGTACTCTGCGGCAGAAGAGATTCACCGAGGTGTCACGGCGTACTGGATCGTCCGCTTTCGCGGACGATGACAGCCGGGCCGACGTGATCAATGCGACAGGACTTCCTGCCAGAACTTCGGAAGTATTCGTCTAGGTGAAATCCAGCACCACGCGGCCGTCGATCTTGCCGGCCTTCATCCGGTCGAAGATGGTGTTGATCTCAGACAGCGGCGCCGTGGTCACCTCGGCCTTGACCTTGCCTTCGGCGGCGAAGGCGATGGCTTCGTCGAGATCGCGGCGGGTGCCGACGATGGAGCCGCGCACGGTGATGCGCTTCAGCACCACGTCGAAGATCGGCGTCGGGAATTCGCCGGGCGGCAGGCCGACCAGGCTGACCGTCCCCTTGCGGCGGACCATCTTCAGCGCCTGCGCGAAGGCCGGTGTCGACACGGCCGTGACGAGCACGCCGTGTGCCCCTCCTCCGGTGATCGCAATGACACGCTCCACGGCATCCTTGTCGAGCGCATTGACCGCGTGCTCGGCGCCGGCCTCCAGCGCCAGCTTGAGCTTGTCCTCGGCGATGTCGAGGCCGATCGCCTTCAGCCCCATCGCCTTCGCATACTGGATGGCGACGTGACCGAGGCCGCCGACGCCTGAGATGACGACCCACTCGCCGGGGCGCGCATCGGTTTCCTTCAGGCCCTTGTAGGTAGTGACTCCAGCGCACAGGATCGGCGCGACCTTGGCGAAGTTGATGTTGGCCGGCAGGCGCGCGGCGAACGCTGCGGATGCGATGACGTACTCGGCGAATCCACCGTTCACGCTATAGCCGGTGTTGTGCTGATGCTCGCACAGCGTTTCCCAGCCGGTCTCGCAATATTCGCAGCGCAGGCAGGCATCATGCAGCCACGCGACGCCGACGGCGTCGCCGATCTTGAAGTCGGTGACCCCAGCACCAAGCGCAGCGACCACGCCAGCCGCTTCGTGGCCAGGAATGAAAGGCGGCGTCGGCTTCACCGGCCAGTCGCCGGAGGCGGCATGGAGGTCGGTGTGACAGACGCCGCACGCCTTCACCTTCACCAGCAATTCGCCCGGCCCGGGCGCCGGCACGGGCACGTCCTCGATGACGAGCGGCTTGCCAAAGGCTTTGACGACGGCGGCTTTCATGGTCTGCATCGGTCTGCTCCTGATGTTGAGGCGCAAACTAACGAGCCCGAAGTTGTCCGGTCTTGATCGGTATCAAAGGACGATGCTGCTTTGATGCGCAGCATGTAACAGTTTCATGACGGCGCGACGCTCGCGCGTATTGCCATCACGCGTGAAACTTCAGGCCGTCCACGACCTTGTCGATCACCTTGCGATCGGCACGGAACGCCAGACCCACCAGATTGAGATCGGTGCGCGCCACCGCTTTCACCGCTGCGCGGTTGGCCTCGTCATGCGTGGTCTTGAACATATCCTCGGTGTAGAGCGCCGGTTTCACGTTGCGTGTCAGCGCACGATCCAGCGCACGCGCCAAGGCTGCGTTGTCGGGCGCGCCGTAGATCAGGATCGGCTGGCCGATCAGCGCGTGATAGCTCGTCGCCGAGCCATCCTCATAGGGCGCACCGATGCACTCGGGGAACGCAGCCGCGATGCCGCTGGCAAGGAACGCCGCTACGTTGAGCTTCTGCCAGGCTTCGAGATCGTTGCGGATGATGAGCGCGATCTTGGTGTCGAATTGCATGTCACTTCCAATTCCAAATATGCGGACGCCCAGAATAGCAAGGCCATTCCGGGCGTGAAGCTTTGATTGATAGTGACGCGTGCAGGAACCGGGCGCGCTATGCAGCCGTGAGAGCCATCAGCCCTTGGCGTCGCACACCCAGGCGCGGATCACGCATTCCTTGCCGCCGAATTTGTAGCACTCGCGCGTCGCTTCATTGAGCGAAGCGGAGATCTTCGGCCGCACCGCATAGCCATGTGGGCCGCATGGATTGGTGAGGTCCACGGCGAATGCGGCGCAGGCCTTCTTCATCGTCACGGCGGTGCATTCGCCCTTGCACTGCTTGAGCGCCGCGGCCTTGGCGAGATGTTCCGCCGGATAGTCGAAGGCCTGGCCATAGGCGGCGCATTGGCCGATGGCGAAGGCGCCGGCGGCGTGCGCCGGGCTAATCGCGCCGGTGGTCGCGACGCGCGCGGCGCCGACGAGGACGGTCAGTCCAAATGCAAACAGCGCGAGACGTCGCGCGACGGTCGAAATGATCAATCTCTCCTCCCCCGAGGCCCAATGTCGGCAAATCTAGCCGGGGGTCGTTGAGACTTGGTGAATGAGAGGTTGAGATGAGATCGCGCGGGTTGGGCAAAGCGACACCGCAAGGCGGCCCGTGCCACTGCTGGCCGCCGAATTCTCGGAGAGATGGTGGGCACGGCGCCAATGCAATCTCGCACGGCGAGAGAGCACGGGCGCGCCTTTGCTCACCCTACTTTCACCCGCGCCGCGCGGCTTCCAGCGCCTGCGGCGTGTCGATGTCGAGGAAGGCGCTGTCGCCATCGACCGGCACCTCGGCGACGGCCTCGGTGTGCTTGGCGATCAGATGCCGCGCGCCGACGTCGCCGTCGAGCGTCATCAGCTCGGCGAAGAAGCGGCGCGACCACAGCACGGGATTGCCACGGCGGCCTTCGGACACGGGCACGACGATCAAATTGCCGCGATCGGGCGCGAAAGCGCCGATCAGGCGGTCGAGAAGATCGGACGACACCATCGGCATGTCGCCGAGACAGACCACGGCGCCATCGACCGCGTCCGACACCGCGGCGACGCCTGCTTTCACGGAGCTGGCCAAGCCGCCGGCGAAATCGGGATTGCGGACGAAGCGGACCTTGAGATCGGACAGCGCCTGCTCGACCAGGTCGGCCTGATGGCCGGTGACGACGATGACCTCAGCGGCCTTCGAAGCCAGTGCTTGCTCGGTCACGGTCCGCACCAGCTTCTTGCCGCCGAGCTCGGCCAGCAGCTTATTCGGCCCGCCCATGCGGGTCGAGCGTCCAGCGGCGAGGACAATGGCGGCGACCTTGCGTTCGCCCTCGGTCTCCTCGGGCTTGGCGCGCGGCTGCGGCCGCGTCACGATCTCCATTAGCAGGCCCCCGACCCCCATGGACGTCAGCTCGGCCCGGCTGACCTTGATGCCGGCGAGCAGCCGCATCAGCACCCAGTCGAAACCATTCTCGGCCGGCGAGCGCGCGCAGCCGGGCGCACCGAGCACCGGCACGCCGCCGGCGCTGCCGATCAAGAGCAGATTGCCGGGATCGACCGGCATGCCGAAATGGGTGATGGCGCCGCCGATGCCGGTGATCGCGGCCGGGATCACGTCGCGGCGATCGGCAATGGCGGAGGCGCCGAACACGATCACGAGCTCGGCGCCGAGCCCCAGCAGCTCCTGGATCGCGGCGGCCAGCGCGGCCTGCTCATGCGGCACACGACGCTCCGCGATGATGCTGGCTCCCGCCGGCGCCAGGCGCTCAGCGGTGACACGCAGCGTCTTGTCGATGACCTTCGGAGCGAGTCCAGGGAGGATCGTCGAGACCACGCCGACGCGCTTGATGATGTAGGGCGCGACGCTGAGTGCACCCTGGCCCGCCGCCGCGACCGCGGCGTCGCGCAGGCGGCCCTCCACACCGAATGGAATGAGCTTGACGGTGCCGACCATCTCACCTTCGACGACCGGCTTGAAAGCCGGCAAGGTCGCAAAGGTGATGGCTTCATCGATCTCGTTGATCCGGTCCACCGCGGCACGGTCGATCACCAGCACGCCGGGCTGCGCCGCGAACAGATTGGCGCGCCCAGTGAAGGCGCGATCGACGTGAATGCCCTCGCCCGCCACGACCTTGGCGACATCGGCGGCGGCTTCGTCTTCCGAGACATCGCCGGGTTCGAGCCGGACGACGACAATCTCCTTCACGCCTTCCCTGACCAGCGCCTCGACCTCGGCGGAACCGATCAAGGTGCCCTTCTTGAGCACCAACGATCCCTTGCGCAGGGTGTGCACGGTCACCCCGCCGATGGCGTCATGCGGACTGGCGGGACCGAACTTCATGCCGCCTGCTCTTTCTCCTTGGCCGGCAAGCGAAGCGTCGCGGTAATCTCGGCCATGATCGAGACAGCGATCTCCGATGGCGACACCGCGCCGATGGCCAAGCCGATCGGCGCGTGGATGCGGGCGATGTCGGCATCGCTGGCGCCCTGCGCCCGCAGCCGGTCGCCGCGCTTGGCATGTGTCTTCCGCGAGCCGAGCGCGCCGATATAGAAGCAGTCGCGCGAGAACGCGTGCAGCAACGCCGGATCGTCGATCTTCGGATCATGCGTCAGCGCGACGAAAGCCGTATAGTGATCGACGTTGAGCGGCGGCAGCGCCACGTCGGGCCATTCGGCGATCAGAGGCACGTCCGGGAAGCGTTCGGGGCTCGCGAAGGCCGTGCGCGGATCGACGACGGTGACGTCATAGCCGAGCGACTTGGCGATCGGCGCCAGCGCCTGGCTGATATGGACGGCCCCGACGATGACGAGCTTGGCTGTGGGCGCGTAGACGTTGAGGAACAGCCGCTTGCCGGCGACCTCCACCATGCCGCTCTTGCCCATGCGCAGATGCTTGGCGAGCTCGTCGCTCAGGGGATCGCGGGCGATGGCCGCAGCCTTCACGAGGCGCTGCTCGCCCGAGGCGACGTCGGTGACGAGAATGGCCGGACGGCGTGCCGCGCGCTCGGCGTTGAGCTCGGCCAGTGTCGACAATTGCATGGATCAGCCCACCTTCTCGACGAAAACGCGGATGGTGCCGCCGCAGGACAGACCGACATTCCAGGCGGTCTCGTCAGCGACGCCGAACTCCAGCATCTTGGGCTGCCCGCTGGAGATCACATCGAGCGCCTCGGTGACCACGGCGCCTTCGACGCAGCCGCCAGACACCGAGCCCAAAAACGTGCCCTCGTCGTTGATCACGAGGTTGGAGCCAACCGGGCGCGGCGCCGAGCCCCATGTCTCGACAACGGTGGCGAGCGCCACGCCGTGTCCGCCCTTGTGCCAGTCTTCGGCTGCCTTGAGGATGTCTTCGTCGCGGTTGAGCATGGCGATCTCCTTGTCGGACTGATCAGGCGGCGGGCCGGATCGCGCTGCGCTGATGCGGCGGCAGCGGTGCGGACAGCGCCGAGATCAGGGTCTCGATCGACGTCAAGTTATGTACCGGGCGGAATTCGTCAACGTGGGGCAGCATGGTTTTGATACCCTGCGCCTTGGCCTCGAAGCCGGAATAGCGCAGCAGCGGGTTGAGCCAGATCAGCCGGCGGCAGGAGCGGTGCAGCCGGTCCATCTCGAAGGCGAGCTTGCTGTCGGCCTCGCGCTCCAGCCCGTCGGAGATCAGGAGCACGATGGCGCCCTGCCCGAGCACCCGCCGCGCCCATTGCTTGTTGAAGGTCTCGAGCGAGGTCGCGATCCGCGTGCCGCCGGCCCAGTCCTCGACATTGGCCGAGCAGCTCGCCAGCGCCTCGTCCGGATCGCGCTGCCGCAACGCGCGCGTGACGTTGGTGAGGCGCGTGCCGAACAGGAACACCGAAACGCGCTTGCGCGCATCGGTGATCGCATGGAGGAAGTGCAGGAACAGGCGGGTGTACTCACTCATCGAGCCGGAGATGTCGAGCAGCGCCACGATCGGCGCCGGCTTCTCGATTCTCCCGAGCCGGTGGAAATTGATGATCTCGCCTTCGGTGCGCAGCGCCTGGCGCAGGGTCTTGCGCATGTCGATGCGGTGGCCGCGGGGATCTGTGGTGTGGCGGCGGGTCTTCAGCTCGGCCTGCGGCAGCCGCATCTTGGCGATGGCGCGCGCGACCTCGGCGATCTCGGCCGCGCTCATCTGGGCAAAGTCCTTCTTCTGCAGCACCTCGCGGTCGGACACCGACAGCCGCAGATCCTGCTCCTGCGCCTTCGGCTCCTCATGCATCTGCGGCTGCGACATCGCCTCCTGCACGCGGCGCGAGGCCGGCGGCGGCTTCTTCTTGGCGTGGTCCGGCAGCGGCACCGAATCGAGCATCGACTTCCATTCCTCGGCGGGACGGAAGAACAGGTCGAAGGCCTGGGCAAAGATCAGCGCATGCTCGTGGCGCTTGACGAAGATGGACTCGAGCGTCGTGAAGACGTCGGGACGCTTGCCGATGTCGATGGCTTCCAGCGCGGTCATGGCGTCGATGACGGCGCCGGGTCCCACGGGCAGACCAGCGGCGCGCAGCGCACGCGCAAAGCCCGCAATGTTGTCGGCGATGCCGCCAGTCGGCGGCGCGAGGTGATTGATGCTGGTGGGCATGGCTTGATCCCCTCGAATTCCAGACGCGCCTCAAACTGAGGTCGTCATTCCGGGACATGCGACGCATGGGCTCGGAATCCATAACCACGATCGTGAGTATGAATTCCCCGATGCGCAATTGCGCATCGTAGCTCGCCCTCCGGGCGCCCCGGAATGACGAGCTTTATTGTTTGCGCGACCTCGGCTCACGTCTCGCTGGTCGCGTCCTTGATCACCTTGTTCAGCGTATCGCCCTGCATGCGGGCGATGTCGTCCTGATACTTGAGCAGCGCGCCGAGCGTGTCGCCGACGACTTCCGCGTTCAGCGAACGCGCGTCGAGCTCGGTCAGCGCCGTCGCCCAGTCCAGCGTCTCGGCGACACCAGGCGACTTGTAGAAATCCTGGTCGCGTAGCGCCTGCACGAAGCGCACGACCTGCTGCGACAGCCGTTGCGAGATGCCGGGCAGCCGGGTCTTGACGATGGCGAGCTCGCGCTCGGCGGAGGGATAGTCGACCCAGTGATACAGACAGCGCCGCTTCAGCGCGTCGTGGATCTCGCGGGTGCGGTTCGAGGTGATGATGACGATCGGCGCATGCGGCGCCTTGACGGTGCCGAACTCGGGGATCGTCACCTGGAAGTCGGAGAGGATCTCGAGCAGATAGGCCTCGAACGCCTCGTCGGCGCGGTCGAGCTCGTCGATCAGCAGCACCGGCGCCCCGGCTACATCCGGCTCAAGCGCCTGCAGCAGCGGGCGCTTGATCAGATAGCGATCGGCGAAGATGTCCGACGACAGCTGATCGCGATCGACATCGCCGCCGGCTTCCGCGAGCCGGATCGCGATCATCTGCGCCGCAGAATTCCACTCATAGACGGCGGAGGCGACGTCGAGACCCTCGTAGCATTGCAGGCGGATCAGCTTGCGGCCGAGCGCGGCCGATAAGACCTTGGCGATCTCGGTCTTGCCGACGCCAGCCTCGCCTTCGAGGAACAGCGGCCGGCCCATGCGCAGCGACAGATAGGTCACCGTCGCCAGCGAGCGCTCGGCCAAATAGCCGCGCGACGACAACAATTCGACCATAGCATCGACCGATGCCGGCAGCGCTGCAGCACTCATGAGCGAGACCGCCCTCCTTGACCGTAGGCGCCTGTCACGACGCTGGAGCCTCGGGCTCGGCCGTTTCCGCCGTCGAGGCCTTGGCTCCTGCATTGGCGGCATCGACCGCGCGGCGCGCGAGCACGCCGATCAGATGGGCGCGATATTCGGCGCTGCCGTGGATGTCGCTGTTGAGGCCCTCGGCCGACACCGGGATGCCTTCCAGCACCTTCGGCGAGAAGCGCTTCTGCAACGCCTCCTCGAAGGCGGTGACGCGGAACACGCCGTTGCCGCCGGCGCCGGTCACAGCCACGCGCACGTCCGACGGACGGCGCGCGACGAACACGCCGACCAGCGCGTAGCGCGAGGCCTGGTTGCGGAACTTCACATAAGCGGCCTTCTTCGCCAGCGGGAAGCTCACCTTGGTGATGATCTCGTCCGGCTCGAGCGCGGTCGTGAACAGGCCCTGGAAGAACTCCTCGGCCTTCAGCTTGCGCTTGTTGGTCACGATGGTGGCGCCGAGCGCAAGGCACGCCGCCGGATAGTCCGCCGTCGGATCGTTGTTGGCGATCGAGCCGCCGATCGTGCCGCGATGGCGCACGGCGGGGTCGCCGATCAGACTGGCCAGATGCGCGAGCGCGGGAATGGCTTCGCCGACGGTCGCGGAGTTCGCGACGTCAGCATGGCGCGCCATGGCGCCGATGACGAGGTTGCGGCCCTTGACCTCGATCGTGTCGAGACCTTCGACATGCGAGAGATCCACCAGATGCGGCGGGCTGGCGAGCCGCTGCTTCATCACGGGCACCAGCGTATGACCGCCGGCGACCAGCTTGGCGTCCTCGTTCTTGGTGAGGAGATTCGCGGCCTGGCGCACGGTGGCCGGCCGGTGATATTTGAATTCGTACATGGGGGGATATCCTGTCGCGGCGGGCGGCTGAGGCGGGGTCGGGCAGCTAGGCGAGGTCCGATTTGGCCATCGCCTTGGCGCCGGCGGCAATAGATTGCACGATGTTCTGATAACCCGTGCAGCGGCAGAGATTGCCTTCGAGCTCCTCGCGAATCGTCTCCTCGCTGAGCTCATGGCCCTTGCGGTGGACGAGGTCGACGGCGGTCATGATCATGCCGGGCGTGCAGAAGCCGCACTGCAGACCATGGTGCTCGCGGAAAGCCTCCTGCATCGGATGCAGCGGTGCGCCATCGGCGGCGAGACCTTCAATGGTGCGGACCTCGTGACCATCGGCCATCACGGCCAAGGTCGTGCAAGACTTCACCGCCTTGCCGTCGAGATGGACGACGCAGGCGCCGCACTGCGAGGTGTCACAGCCGACATGGGTGCCGGTGAGGCGCAGATTCTCGCGCAGGAACTGCACGAGCAGCGTCCGCGGGTCGACATTCGCCGTGACGGGGTTACCGTTCACAATCATGGAAATCTTGGCCATTCAGGACTCTCTATATTCCGCGCACAGCGTTGCACTGCAGCGCAGCCCAGCAAAAATCGGTCGAAAACCATCATATTGGCGCTCTCCGCGACGGGCAACCTCGCCCCGGACAGCGCATGGGTCAGTTGCGATCAGCCTTGAACCGTCATCCTTGGACGGCCTTGGCGAAGTTCGCAAAGAATTCGTCGGCGAGTTTCTTTGCAGCGCCGTTGATCAGGCGCTGGCCGAGCTGCGCCAGCTTGCCGCCGATCTGCGCATCGACATTGTAGCTCAGCAGCGTGCCGCCATCCTTTTCCGCCAGCCCGACGACCGCCCCGCCCTTGGCGAATCCGGCGACGCCGCCCTCGCCCTCACCGGAGATCTTGTAGCCGTTCGGCGGATCGAGATCGCTCAAGGTGACCTTGCCCTTGAAGCGCGCGGACACCGGTCCGACCTTCATCTTGGCGACGGCGCGGAAGCCGCCATCCTCGGTCTTCTCCAGCTCCTCGCAGCCGGGGATGCAGGCCTTGAGCACCTCAGGATCGTTCAGCTTGGCCCAGACGGCCTCACGCGGAGCCGCCAGCTGGACCTCGCCCGTCATCGTCATTGCCATGAGCATTTCCCCCGGATTGGCGCGGTTAGAGGCATTCAAGTAAAGCACCGAACGCCCAAAAGGAAGGGCAAGCAGCGCCGTCAAGCGTTGCAGAAACGCGGGAGCACCGCAGCATTCCGGGCCTCTCGGCCGTCGAGTTTCGATTGGCAGGCGGCGCCCGCAATGGTTAGTTCGCCATCAAATCTGCACGATTCCTCCGGCGATCATCGCCGGCTGCGACAAGGATTGCGCCCATGCCGATGATCGATGCCGACGGTTGCCTGTTGAACGTCACCGTCGAGGGCCGCGACGGCGGGCCGACCCTGATGCTGTCGAACTCGCTCGGCTCGACCTTGCAGATGTGGGAGCCGCAGATGCGCGCTTTCACGCAGGTGTTTCGCGTCATCCGCTACGATCGGCGCGGCCACGGCAAGTCTCAGGTCGCCCCCGGCCCGTACTCCATCGAACGATTCGGCCGTGACGCGCTGGCTATTCTCGACGACCTCAACATCGATAAAGTGCATTGGTGCGGCGTCTCGATGGGCGGCATGGTCGGCCAGTGGCTGGCGGCGCACGCGCCAGAGCGCGTCGGCAAGGTCGTGCTCGCCAACACCACCTGCCATTACCCCGATCCGGCGATCTGGGACGCACGGATCAAGGCGGTTCGGGACGGCGGTCTCGCGGGAATCGCGGACACGGTGATCGCCGGCTGGCTGACGCAGGACTTTCGCGATCACAATCCGGAGATCGCCGATCGGATGAAGGCGATGCTGGTGGCGACGCCGGTCGAGGGCTATCTCGCCTGCTGCGAAGCGCTGAGGGCGCTCGACCTGCGCGACGATCTGCCCAACATCAAGAGCCCGACGCTGGTCGTCGCCGGCCGCTATGACAAATCGACGCCGATCTCGATGGCGGAAGCGATTCGCAGCCGGATCCCAGGCGCCAGCATGACCATCGTCGATGCGGCGCACATCTCCAATGTCGAGGCAGCCGGTGCGTTCAACGACGCGGTGCTCGGCTTTCTGACGCAGCGCTGAGGGACGCAGGTCAAGCGCTGGGCTGCGCCGAGCCCTCGACGCTCAAGTCCGGGACGGACGCGGAAGCCGATGCGACGGCCGGGGACGACGGCTTTTCCACCAGCATGATGATGGCCGTTCCGAGCAGCATCAGCAGCTCGGTGGCATGCAGACGCAACGCCTGGGTCTCCCCGACCTTTGCGGCCAGGATCATGCTCGTGAAGGCCAGCACGCTGCCGAGGCCGAGCCCGATCGAGAGCGCCTCGACGTAGCCCGCCACCTTTCGCACCCGTGGCACGAGGATCAGGACGAGAAACATCGCGAAGAAGCCTGCGACCGTCAATCGCGCCAGCGCCAACAGCCAGGCGGCGCGCACCGTGTCGATGCTCGAGAGATGCAGATGATCGCTGATGAACAGCGCGACAGCGATGTTGGGCCGGGCGAACAGCCCCTGGATCGGCGACACCATGATCTGGAAAGCCACGACAGTCCAGGCCGGGACAAAATACAGCGCCAGCAGCACGCCGTTGACGCAGCTGAGCCGCCAGTTCCTGATCACGCAGTTCTTGATCATGTTGCGCCGCCTCTGCATCCCAGTCCCGCCCGTCCGGCAGGTTCCAGACGAGCTAACGCGCGACAAATGCACCGGGCAATTTAAACCCTTTGTTTACCTTAACGCCGCGGCCGCAGACGAACGCGCGGGAGCGCGTGTCACGAGCTGCAGCAGAGATCAGGAGAGCCTATCGCCCGGAGCCCTGCCCTTCAGGCATCGCGCTCCAGCCCGCGCGAGTCCTGACGTTGCGGATCGGGCTCCCGCCCTTGGTCCTGGCGGATCGGCTTGCCCTGGGTCTGCCCCTGCTGGTTCTGACCGGGGTTCTGGTGGCCCTGGTTCTTGTCGGTGAGGCTGCTCATGCGTGGCTCCCTTTGAGATGACACAACAACCAATGCGCGAGCGCCTTGGGCGTTGCCTCGGTGCACTGTTCCCTCGCGGTCATGGGATGGCCATCGTCTGGCCTGATTGCGGCAGGGGAACCGCGCCCTCAAAGCAGGCGGGATAAGCCCCTAATTGTGGCGCTGCACGCTGTTGCGGCACCCGGTTCCTAGCTGTTAGTACTTCACCACGCGTCGCCTTCGGCCGCGGGTGCAAGCTCCACGGGTGCGGGCACCCGTTCCGCGGGCCCCCGCCGCGTTGCGAACCGGTCTCGGAAGTCTCAGCCCCGTAGTCTCAATAACGGCAGTTCATGGATTATTTCGCGCAGCAGCTCATCAACGGCCTCGTGCTCGGCTCGATCTACGGCCTGATCGCCATTGGCTACACCATGGTCTACGGCATCGTCGGCATGATCAATTTCGCCCATGGCGACGTCTTCATGATCGGCGGCTTCATCGCGCTGATCTCCTTCCTGGTGCTGGTCTCGGTCGGCTTGACCGCCGTCCCCGTCATTCTGCTGATCGTGCTCTTGGTCTCGATGGCGATCACCGCGCTGTACGGCTGGACCATCGAGCGCATCGCCTATCGGCCGCTGCGCCATTCCTTCCGCCTGGCGCCGATGCTGTCTGCGATCGGCATGTCGTTCGTGCTGACGAACTTCTCTCAGGTGTCGCAGGGCGCGCGGGTGAAGCCGGTGCCGCCGATCATCACCGGCGGCTACACCTTGCACGAAGGCGGCAGCGGCTTCGTCGTGCAGCTCTCGAATATCCAGATCGTCGTCGTGATCACCACGATCGTTCTGCTCGGCCTGTTCACCTGGCTGGTGTCGCGCACCCGGCTTGGCCGCGACATGCGCGCCTGCGAGCAGGACCAGACCATGGCCGCGCTGCTCGGCGTCGACGTCGACCGCACCATCTCGATGACCTTCGTGATCGGCGCAGCCCTCGCTGCCGTCGCCGGCATGATGTACCTGCTCTACTACGGCCTGGTCGATTTCTTCATGGGCTTCGTCGCCGGCATCAAGGCGTTCACGGCCGCCGTGCTCGGCGGCATCGGCTCGCTGCCGGGAGCGATGCTCGGGGGTCTTGCGATCGGCTTGATCGAGACGTTCTGGTCGGCCTATTTCTCGGTCGAATACAAGGACGTCGCGGCGTTCTCGATCCTGATCGTGGTGCTGATCTTCATGCCGACCGGCCTGCTGGGCCGTCCCGAAGTCGAAAAAGTCTGACGACGGAGCCCGTGTGAGCGCGTCCCTTCCTCCATCTGTCCAGTCGAATGGCTCCGAGCCTGTCGGAGCCGCCTTCATCCTCAAGAAAGCCGTCCTCAGCGCCCTGGTCGCCCTTGGCCTGTTCTCGCTGATGGTCGGCGTCCGCACCGAGGCCGGCCAGAGCGGCCAGCTCGAATATTGGACCCGGTTCGGCGAGCTCGCCAGCCTCGTCGGCGCCGTGTTCGTCGGCTCGATCGTGGTCGAGCTGCTGCGCCTGTGGCTCGGGCCGCGCGGCGGCCTCGGCAGCTTCGTGCCGGCATCCGTGCAGAGCGGCCTGTCGGTCGCCGGCCGCTATCTCGCGCCGGCGCTCTTGATCTTCACCTTCCTCGTGCCGGTGATCTTCTACAATCAGCGCTACATTCTCGATCTCGGCATCCTCGTGCTGACCTATGTGATGCTGGGCTGGGGCCTCAATGTCGTGGTCGGCCTCGCCGGGCTGCTCGACCTCGGCTATGTCGCGTTCTACGCGGTCGGCGCTTATTCCTACGGATTGCTGTCGACCACCTTCGGCCTTTCGTTCTGGATCTGCCTGCCGCTTGCCGGCATCCTCGCCGCCTTCTGGGGCGTGTTGCTGGGCTTCCCCGTGCTGCGCCTGCGTGGTGACTATCTCGCGATCGTCACCTTGGCGTTCGGCGAGATCATCCGCCTGGTTCTGATCAACTGGCAGGAGGTCACTGGCGGCCCCAACGGCATCTCGGGCATTCCGCGTCCGAGCCTGTTCGGCATTCCTTTGACCCCCGGTGAAGGCGGTCTTGCAGCGATGCTCGGCATTCCGTTCTCACCGACGCATCGCTTCGTCTTCCTGTTCTATCTGATCCTGGCACTGGCGCTGCTGACCAACTGGGTCACCATCCGGCTGCGGCGGCTCCCGATTGGCCGCGCCTGGGAAGCGTTGCGCGAAGACGAGGTCGCCTGCCGCGCGCTCGGCATCAACATCACCACGACCAAGCTGACGGCGTTCGCGACCGGCGCGATGTTCGGCGGCTTCGCAGGCGCCTTCTTCGCCACGCGCCAGGGCTTCATCAGCCCGGAATCCTTCACCTTCCAGGAATCCGCGCTGGTGCTCGCCATCGTCGTGCTCGGCGGCATGGGGTCGCAGCTCGGCGTGGCGCTGGCGGCGCTCGCCATGATCGGCGGCTTCGAGCTGTTCCGCAGCCTCGAGGTCTACCGCATGCTGGTGTTCGGGCTCGCCATGGTGCTGATCATGATCTGGCGGCCGCGCGGCATCGTCGGCCATCGCGCACCCACCGTGTTCCTGGAAAAATCCCAGAGCATCTCTTCGGACCTCGTCAAGGAAGGCCACGGATGAGCTCCGCTCCCATTCTCGCGCTCGAAAACCTCACCATGCGCTTCGGCGGCATCGTCGCCGTCAATGCGCTCTCGTTCACCGCGCAGCGCAAGCAGATCACGGCCCTCATCGGCCCCAACGGCGCCGGCAAGACCACCGTGTTCAACTGCATCACCGGCTTCTACAAGCCGACCTCCGGCGTGATCCGGCTGACGCATGATGACGGCGCGCAGTTCGAGATGCAGAAGCTGAAGGACTACAACATCTCCAAGCAGGCGAAGGTGGCGCGCACCTTCCAGAACATCCGGCTGTTTCCCGGCATGACGGCGCTGGAGAACCTGATGGTGGCGCAGCACAATGCCTTGATGAAGGCGTCCGGCCTGACGTTTCTCGGACTGCTCGGCGTGCCCTCGTGGCGCGCCGCGGAGCAGAGCGCGATCGACAATGCGGTGTTCTGGCTGAAGCGCGTCGGACTGCTCGACCGCGCCGACGATGCCGCCGGCAATTTCGCCTATGGCGATCAGCGTCGGCTCGAGATCGCGCGCGCGATGTGCACCGGGCCTGCCCTGCTTTGCCTCGACGAGCCGGCCGCTGGCCTCAACGCGCGCGAAAGCAGCGCCTTGAATGAGCTACTGCTGTCGATCCGCAGTGAGCACGGCACCTCGATCCTTCTGATCGAGCACGACATGAGCGTGGTGATGGAAATCTCCGACCACGTCGTGGTGATGGACTATGGCGTCAAGATCGCCGAGGGCACGCCGCGCGAGATCCGCGACGATCCCAAGGTGATCGCCGCCTATCTCGGCACCGATGAGGAAGAGGCCGCAGCCGTGATGGAGGCCGAGGCGTGAGCGCGTCCCTGCTCCAGATCCAGAAGTTGCGCGCGTCCTATGGCAAGATCGAAGCGCTCAAGGGCGTCGATCTCGACATCAAGGCCGGCGAGATCGTCGCGCTGATCGGCGCCAATGGCGCCGGCAAGTCGACCTTGATGATGTCGATCTTCGGCCGCCCGCGCGCCAGCTCCGGCAACATCGTCTATGACGGCAGCGACATCACGCAGGTGCCGACCCACCTCATCGCGCGGCTCAAAATCGCGCAGTCGCCCGAAGGCCGCCGCATTTTCCCGCGCATGAGCGTCGCGGAAAACCTGCAGATGGGCGCCGATGCCGGCGACACGACGGAGGCGCAGCGCGCCGACACGCTGGAGCGCGTGTTTGCGCTGTTCCCGCGGCTGAAGGAGCGCATCGACCAGCGCGGCGGCACGTTGTCCGGCGGCGAGCAGCAGATGCTGGCGATCGGTCGCGCGCTGATGAGCCGACCCCGGCTGCTGCTGCTCGACGAGCCCTCGCTCGGCCTTGCGCCGCTGATCGCACGACAGATTTTTGACGCGATCCGGACACTCAACCGTCAGGACGGCTTGACCGTGCTGATCGTCGAGCAGAACGCCAATCATGCGCTCAAGCTCGCCCATCGCGGCTACGTGCTGGTGAACGGCATGATCACCTTGTCAGGCACCGGGACTGAGCTCTTGCAACGGCCTGAGATCCGCGCGGCCTATCTGGAGGGCGGCCGTCACTAAAGCGGCCGGCCGAAAAGCCCGGCCGAAATGGCCTTAGTCCTTCGTCGGTCTCCCCGAAATTTGCCGGTGACTTCGGCGGAAAATCAGCCACAATGCGCGCGGTCTGCGGCCCGCCGTTCGGGCCATTTCCATGTCGACCTACCCCTGTGAGGATTTCTCATGAAACCACTCAAACTGATCGGTCTGGCCGTGGGCGCCACGCTTGCGCTCTCGACCGCGGCCTTTGCCGACGACATCACCATCGCCGTGGCCGGCCCGATGACCGGCGGCGAGTCGGCCTTCGGCCGCCAGATGCAGAACGGCGCCGAGATGGCGATTGCCGACCTCAATGCCGCAGGCGGCGTGCTCGGCAAAAAGCTCGCCCTGCAGGTGGGTGACGATGCCTGCGATCCCAAGCAGGCCCGTTCGGTCGCCGAGAAGCTCGCCGGCTCCGGCATTCCGTTCGTCGCCGGTCACTTCTGCTCGTCGTCGTCGATCCCGGCCTCCGAGGCCTATGCCGACAGCAACGTGCTGCAGATCACCCCGGCCTCGACCAACCCGCTGTTCACCGAGCGCAAGCTGTGGAACGTGGCGCGCGTCTGCGGCCGTGACGATCAGCAGGGCCTGGTTGCCGCGAACTACATCGCGAAGAACTTCAAGGGCAAGAACATCGCGATCCTCAACGACAAGACCACCTACGGCAAGGGTCTCGCCGACGAGACCAAGAAGGCGCTCAACAAGGCCGGCGTCACCGAGAAGATGTTCGAGTCCTACAACAAGGGCGACAAGGACTTCAACGCGATCGTGTCGCGCCTGAAGCGTGAGAACATCGACCTCGTCTATGTCGGCGGCTATCATCAGGAAGCCGGCCTGATCCTGCGTCAGATGCGCGACCAGGGCCTGAAGACGATCCTGATGGCGGGCGACGCCATGAACGACAAGGAATTCGCCTCGATCACCGGCCCGGCTGCGGAAGGCACCCTCTTCACCTTCGGTCCCGAGCCGCGCAACAAGCCGACCGCGAAGGCGATCGTCGACAAGTTCAAGGCCAAGAACATCGACCCCGAAGGCTACACGCTCTACACCTACGCCGCGATCCAGGTCTGGTCGCAGGCCGTGAAGAAGGCCAACACCACCGACGCCAAGAAGGTGATGGACACCATCAAGGCCGGCGAGTGGGACACGGTGCTCGGCAAGCTCGGCTTCGACGCCAAGGGCGACATCAAGCAGATCGACTACGTCGTTTACAAGTGGGACGCCAAGGGCGGCTACGCCGAACTCGGCGGCAAGGGCTCCTGATCAGCGCTGCTGATCCAGCTTCATCAAAATGCAAACGCCCCGGTCGATGACCGGGGCGTTCTGCTGATGGGATGGTGTGAAGCGCGATCCGAAAGATTACCCGGCGCAGACAGAGAGCGGCCGCGCGTCCTTGACGGCTGCACGGGCCGTCTCCACGGCGTGCAGCAATTCACCAGGGCGGAACGGCTTCTGCAGGTAGACCACGCGAGTCAGCTGTTCCGACATCGCCGCCCCGTCGAAGGCGGTCATGCCCGACACCGCCACGACCGGCATATCGGGAACCAGCCCACGCATCTCGCCGACCAGATCGAGACCGTTGCAATCGTCGAGATAGATGTCGACAATCACGGCGTCAAAGGCCTGGTCGCGGAACAATTGTAGTCCGGCCGCTGCGGTTCCCGCTTCGACCACGTCGAACTGATTGACGCGCAGCACCATGCTGATCATGGCCCGCACGTCCTTCTGATCATCCACCACAAGAATCCGTGGCATCAAAATCTCCAGAAATTTTTGTTGGACAGCCTACAACATAAAAAGAAATCATGTACAACTACGGGTATATTTATCCCGGTTGCGGTAAAGGTGCAGTTACTGCAAATCACGACTCATTCTACCGAACGTTCCAAACTGGTACCATACAACCAAAATTTGAGTAGATATATTTCTCGCGCGTCAGTGGCATCAATGCTTCGCGCAGCGCGTTGATGCCGGATGCGCAGGACTTTGGAGATGCAAAGCATCGAGGATCCAAGCGAAGTTCTTCTGTCGACGTCCACCGCAACACGCCGAGACCAACTCGCAGCATTGATCGCGGTTGCCGTCTCAGCCGTGCTCTTTGCCGCCGCCGCTCCCTTTGCCAAGGTGCAGCTTCCGGCGGCGCCTGCATTCGTTGCGAGCTATCAATCTGCACTGGCGCTGAACGATCTCATCACCGCGTTCCTGCTGTTCTCTCAATTCGTGCTGCTGCGTTCGCGCGCGCTGCTTTGGCTTGCCTCGGGCTACCTGTTCACGGCGCCGGCCGCCTTGCTGCACACCCTGGTATTCCCCGGCCTCTACGCACCGACCGGCCTGCTCGGCGCAGGCTCACAGAGCGCGGTCTGGATCTACATGATCTGGCATGGCGGGTTCCCCCTTCTGGTCCTCTGCTATGCGCTGGACAGGAACAGTCGGCCCGTCCCTGGCCGCTCGGTTCCAGCCTGGCTGTCGCTTGCCCTCCTCGGTGTCGTGATCGTGCTGACGGCGCTGAGCTGGACCGTGGTCGCTCACGACGAGCTGCTGCCGGCCCTGCTCCGGGATAACGCGGCAACCACGGCGTTGAAGGTCATCGTCGGCTCCATCTGGTGCGTGACCGCCGTCGCGCTCGTCGCGCTGGCATGGCAGCGGCCGCACAGCATCCTCGATCTCTGGGTGATGGTGGTGCTGTGCGCCTGGCTGTTCGATCTCTCGCTGTCCTCGTTGCTGAATGCCGCCAGGTTTGATTTCGGCTACTACGCCGGCCGCATCTACGGCCTGCTCGCAGCAAGCTTCGTGCTCGGCGTGCTGCTCGCCGACAATGTCGGTTTGCAATGGCGGCTGTCGCGTCTGCTGCAACAGCAGCGCCGACAGAACGAAAGCGAGCGGGCGCGCTTCGTCGCGCGCGAACGGCTGTTCAGTGCGGTCGTCGAATCCTCCAACGACGCCGTCATCACGCTGACCCTGCACGGCGAGATCACGTCGTGGAACCGGGCTGCCGAGCAGCTGTTCGGCTATCGCGCCGACGAAGCGTTGGGCAGCGACATCGGGCTGATCGTCCCTGCCGAGCGACGCGGCGAGGTCGACCGCATCCTCGGCGAGATTGGCGGCGGGGAGAAGATCGAGCATCACGAGACCATACGCCGGCACAAGGACGGCCATGAGATCGAGGTGTCGCTCAGCGTATCGCCGATCCTCGATGCGCGCGGCGCGGTCATAGGTGCCTCGAAGGTCGCGCGCGACATCACCGAGAGCAAGCGCACCCGCAACGCGCTGACCCGGGAAACCGAGGAGCGGCGGCGCATTTTCGAGACATCGCAGGACCTGATCCTGGTCGCCGATTCCCGCGGCAATCTGATGCAGGTCAGCCCCAGCGCGCGCGCCATTCTGGGCTATCAGCCGGAGGAAATGGTCGGACGCAACGCCAGCGATTTCGTGTATCCGCCGGAACTCGAGGCCGTCCGCAGCCAGATGCGCGACTGTCGGCGCGGCCGCGACGTCCATAATTTCGAAGCACAGCTGCTGCACAAGGAAGGCCGCGGAGTCGTTCTGAACTGGATGGCGAGTTGGTCGGATCCGGTGCAGCGCCATTTCTTCATCGGCCGCGACCTCACCGAGAAGCGCGCCGCCGAGGCCCAGTTCCGCCAGGCGCAGAAGATGGAGGCCGTGGGCCAGCTCACCGGCGGTGTCGCCCACGACTTCAACAACATCCTCACCGTCATCACGGGCAGCATCTCCATTCTCGCCGACGCCGTCGCGGAGCGGCCGGAACTCGCATCCGTGGCCAAGCTGATCGATGATTCCGCCGACCGCGGCGCACATCTCACGCGGCAGCTGCTCGCCTTTGCCCGCAAGCAGCCGCTGCAGCCGGTCGATCTCGACGTCAATGCGCTGATGAACGAGACGGCGGCATTGCTGCGACCGACGCTCGGCGAGCACATCGAGATCGAGCGCATCCTCAGCACCGATCCATGCACCGCGCTGGCCGATCCGAACCAGCTCGCTACCGCGGTCGTCAACCTCTCGCTCAATGCGCGCGATGCGATGCCGCAAGGCGGCAAGCTGACGTTGGAGACGGCGAACGTCGCGCTCGATCAGGACTATGCAGAAGCCAATACCGAGGTCGTGGTCGGCGACTACGTCATGATCGCGGTGAGCGACACGGGCTGCGGCATTCCTCCCGCTTATCTCGACAAGGTGTTCGATCCGTTCTTCTCGACCAAGGGCGTCGGCAAGGGCACGGGGCTTGGCCTCAGCATGGTGTTCGGCTTCGTCAAGCAGTCCGGCGGCCACATCAAGATCTACAGCGAGGTCGGGCACGGCACCTCGATCAAGCTCTATCTGCCACGCTCGGCCTCTGCGCCGCGCGGGACGGCCGAGCAGCACGCGTCCGACACGAGTGGCGGCAGCGAGACGATCCTGATCGTCGAGGACGACCCGATGGTGCGCCAGCATGTCATCACCCAGGTGGCGAGCCTCGGCTACACGACCCTTGCCGCAGCGAACGCCGCCGAGGCGCTCGACGTGCTGGAGCAACATCCGGAGATCGACCTGCTGTTCACCGACGTCATCATGCCCGGTGCCATGAACGGCCGACAGCTCGCCGATGCCGCGCGGGTGCGGCGGCCGTCGCTGCGGACGCTGTTCACCTCCGGTTACACCGAGAATGCGATCGTGCATCACGGCCGTCTCGACGCCGGCGTGCTGCTGCTGGCCAAGCCCTACCGCAAGCCGGAACTGGCTCGGATGATCCGCATCGCCCTGGATCGTTGAGTGCGTGGAGCGGCTGGGGTATCCCTCGGCGATCATCATCTGCAGCCGAGGCCGACCGTGCAGAATCTCCTGACCGACATCCCCGGCGTGCGCGTCGGCCATGCAGATGATGCCGCGCTCGCCTCCGGCGTGACCGCGATCCTGTTCGAGCAGCCGGCGGTGGCCGCGATAGACATTCGTGGCGGCGGGCCCGGGGTGCGCGAGGACGCGCTGCTCGACCCGGTCAACACCGTCGAGCGTGTCGACGCCATCGCGCTGTCCGGCGGCTCGGCGTTCGGGCTGGAGGCCGCCAGCGGCATGCAGGCCTGGCTGGCCGAGCAAGGGCGGGGCTTTGCGGTGCGCGACGCGCTGATCCCGATCGTGCCCGGCGCGATCATGTTCGACCTGCTCAACGGCGGCAACAAGCAGTGGGGCCGCTATGCGCCCTATCGCGAGCTCGGCTACGCAGCGGCGGCGGCAGCCGACACGACCTTCGCGCTCGGCAGCGTCGGCGCCGGACTCGGCGCCACCACGGCCACTCTGCAGGGCGGGCTTGGCTCGGCGTCGGCGACGACGGCAAATGGCATCAAGGTCGCGGCGATCGCGGTGGTCAATGCCGTCGGCAGCGTCACGGTCGGTGATGGGCCGTGGTTCTGGGCTGCGCCGTACGAGGTTGACGGTGAATTCGGTGGCCGCGGCCTGCCCACCGCCTTCACGCCGGACATGCTGGCGATGCGCCTCAAGGGCGGCCCTGCTCCGGCGGCCTCCGAGAACACCACGATCACACTGGTTGTGACCGACGCCATCCTGACCAAGGCGCAGGCGAAGCGGTTGGCGATGATGGCGCAGACCGGCATGGCGCGCGCGATCTATCCGGTGCACCTGCCGCTCGACGGCGACATCGTGTTTGCAGCGGCGACCTGCGCCAAGCCTGTGGAGCCGTTGGTCGAGCTCAGCGAGCTCGGCATGGTCGCGGCCAATGTGCTGGCTCGCGCGATCGCGCGCGGCGTCTATCACGCGAAGCGGCTGCCGTTCGCCGGCGCCCTGCCCTCCTGGCAGGACCGCTTCGGCGGCTGAGCGGCTTACACGCTCATCGCGGTCATGGAGGCGGCTGACGGCAGCTTGGGTTGGTGCTGCATCAGCTTCTCGATCATGTTGTAGGACGCGGTCGCGGCGTTGGAGGCCGCGGTGGCGGCCGGCGTGATCAGCGTCATCTTCGAGCCGTCGGCATAAGTGATGGTGGTGGTGGTCGAGCCATCGCTGTTGGTGGACGAGGAGCTCGATGCGCCCGACAGCGCCTGCATCAGCGCATCGGCGCCCGCGCTGGACGCGTTGCCCGAGTTGCCGGCCTGGCCCGCACCCGCCTGATGATGGTGATGGCCACGTCGGCCCTTGGCGCCCTGCAGCGCCGAGGACAGCTCGTCGAGGCTGACATTGCCGTCGTTGTTCGCATCGAGCTTGCCGAACACCTTGTCCGCGTTCTTGAGGTTGGTGCCGCCAGCGCCGAGCGCATTCTCGAACTCGGACTTGCTGATCTGCCCGTTGCCATCGCCGTCGATCTGCGAGAACAGATCCTGCAGCGGATTGGCCGAGGCGCTCGCGCCAGCCGATGCGCCCGACTGGCTCTGCGCCGCCAGCAGCGCGTTCATCGTCTCCGGTGCGATCTGCCCCGAGCTGCTGCCGCCCGAGCTCGACCACGGGCTGAAATTGCCGGAGCTGCCCGCTCCCTTGTTGTCCAGGCTGAACAGACCACCGCCCGACTTGCCAGAGCCCGACTTCGTCGAGCCGATCGACTGCAGGCTGTCCAGGACCGACGAGGCGGCCCCCAGTGCAAACCACATGGCGAAACTCCCGCAAGACCGCCCGCGAGGCGGCAGAACATCTCCCCACGACCTTCGCAATCTCCATGCCAGCGGCAAACCGCTGATATGTCCGGATATTTCGCGATGTTACTGACGCCTGAACCCGGCACATCGTGCCGCACCCGGCAGATTTTTCCCGCTCGCGTTGCCGGACCCGCGCCTGCATGATACGGCGACATCCCCGATCGCCCTGGAACAGATGCCCATGACCCAGTCCTTCACGCCGCGTCCGCTCGTCATTGCGCCGTCCATCCTGGCGTCGGATTTCTCCAAGCTCGGCGAAGAGGTTCGCGCGGTCGATGCCGCCGGTGCCGACTGGATCCATCTCGACGTGATGGACGGCCACTTCGTCCCGAACATCTCGTATGGCCCGGATGTCATCAAGGCGCTGCGTCCCCACACCACCAAGATCTTCGACGCGCATCTGATGATCACGCCGTGCGATCCGTATCTGGAAGCCTTCGCCAAGGCCGGCTGCGACCACATCACGGTGCATGCCGAGGCCGGCCCGCATCTGCATCGCTCGCTGCAGGCGATCCGCGCGCTCGGCAAGAAGGCGGGCGTCTCGCTCAATCCATCGACGCCGCTCAACGTCATCGAATATGTGCTCGACCTCGTCGACCTCGTCCTGATCATGTCGGTCAACCCCGGCTTCGGCGGCCAGGCGTTCATTTCGTCGGCGATCGGCAAGGTGCAGGATCTGCGGGCGATGACCGCGGGCCGTCCGATCGATATCGAGGTCGATGGCGGCGTAGGCCGCGACAATGCCGGCGCGCTCGCCGCTGCCGGCGCCAACGCATTCGTCGCCGGCTCCGCCGTGTTCAAGGGCGGCACGATGGAGGCCTATCGCAGCAACATCGTTGCGATCCGCGACGCCGCGGCGTCCGCGCGCGGCGAAGCGATCTGAGGCGCGCGGACGGGAATGCGCACGCTCACACCGCAGCCGCTGACCAAGGCGGCGTTTGCTCCCTTCGGCGATGTCGTCGAGACCGACGGCGCCGAGCCGATCGAGATCAACCAGGCCTTTGCCCGTCGTTGCAACGGGCTCGCCGCGATCGACGTTACGTCGGGCGGCATCCCCGTGAATATCAGCCTGTTCGAGGCGAAGCCGCGGCCGCTGCCGATCGAAATCAAGCTGATGGAACGGCATCCGCTCGGCACCCAACTGTTCATGCCGCTGCAGGACCGGCCCTGGCTGGTGGTCGTCTGCGAAGACCCGCGCGAGCCCGCGAGCTACCGGGCTTTCACCGCGAGCGGACGCCAGGGCGTGAACTACGCCCGCAATGTCTGGCACCATCCGCTGCTGGTGTTCGACGCGGCCTCGCGCTTCATGGTGGTCGACCGCATGAGCCCCGACAATCTCGAGGAGCTGTGGCTGGACCAGCCGCTGATCCTGAGCATTCCCTGACTGATGGCGCGTGGGATTTCTGATCGGCGCGCAGGAGAGACGATGATGGACAAGCCGAACTACTTCGTGCCGCAGGGCGGCCACCCGCCGCAGACCGACCTGCTGACCGGCCGCGCCGTATTCACCGAGGCCTATGCCGTCATCCCCAAGGGCGTGATGCGCGACATCGTCACCTCGCCGCTGCCGTTCTGGGACAAGACGCGGACCTGGGTGATCGCGCGCCCCCTGTCGGGCTTCTCGGAGACATTCTCGCAATACATCGTCGAGGTCTCGCCCGGCGGCGGCAGCACCCAGCCCGAGCCTGATCCCGAGGCCGAGGGCGTGCTGTTCGTCGTCGGCGGCGAGATCGCCCTGACCATCGCCGGCACCACGCATCGCTTGGCCAAGGGCGGCTACGCGTTCCTGCCGCCTGGCTGCAAATGGACGCTGACAAACGACAGCGCGGCGCCCGCAACCTTCCACTGGATCCGCAAGGCCTATGAGGCCGTCCCCGGCATCGCCGCACCCGAGGCTTTCGTCACCAATGAGGCGACGATCGCTCCGGTGGGCATGCCCGGCACCGACGGCCGCTGGGCCACCACGCGCTTCGTCGATCCGCTCGACGTCCGCCACGACATGCACGTCAACATCGTGACCTTCGAGCCGGGCGCGGTGATCCCGTTCCTGGAGACGCATGTGATGGAGCACGGGCTCTATGTGCTCGAGGGCAAGGCGGTCTACAAGCTCAACCGCGATTGGGTCGAGGTCGAGGCTGGCGACTTCATGTGGCTGCGCGCCTTCTGCCCGCAAGCCTGCTACGCCGGCGGCCCCGGTCGCTTTCGCTACCTGCTGTACAAGGACTCCAACCGGCACATGAAGCTGCGGCCGTTCCGGTGAGGTGACCGAGCGACTTGTCGCTCCGTCAATGCGAGGAGCCAACGGGTCCGCGCACAGCGCGGCCCGATGACAGGCTTCGCGACGAAGCACTCCAGAGTTGTGGGTGGAATTCTGGATGGCTTCGATTCGCTCGCCATGACGAGTGTGGACATTAAGCCCCCTGATACTCGACCTCCTCCGCGGTGCCGCGATCCAGCACCGCCTTCGCCTTGGCCTTATCGAGGTCGTTCTCCCAAGCCGCGACGACGACGGTGGCGACGCAGTTGCCGATGAGATTGCCGACGGCGCGGGCGATGCCGACGAACCAGTCGACTGACAGCACCAGCACCAGGCCAATTGCGGGGATCGCCGGCACGGCGCCGAGCGTCGCGGCGAGGATGACGATCGCCGAGCCGGGCACGCCATGCGCGCCCTTCGACGTCACGAGCGACACGCCGAGCACCAGCAGGAGATCGCTGACCGACAGCGGCGTGTTGGTGGCCTGGGCGATGAACACCACCGCCAGCGTCAGGTAGATCGAGAACGCATCGAGGTTGAACGAGTAGCCGGTCGGGATGACGAGGCCCACGACCTCCTGCTTGACACCCATCGCCTCGAGCTTGCGCATGATCTGCGGCAGCACGGAGTCCGATGACGCCGTCGCCAGCACGATCAGGAGCTCCTCCTTGAGGTAGCGCAGGAACTTGAACAGGCTGAGGCCGGCGATACGCATCACGAGGCCGAGCGCGATGACGACGAACAGCGCGACCGAGACGTAGAACAAGACGACCAGCGCCAGCAGCTGCTTGAGCGAGCCGATGCCGTATTTGCCGACGGTGAAGCCGATCGCGCCGAGCACGCCGAGCGGCGCCACGCGCACGATCAGGCCCATCGCCTTGAACAGCACCTTGGCCACGGAATCGATCAGGTTGACCACCGGCTTGCCGGGCTCTCCGACCAGCGCCAGGCTGACGCCGAAGATCACCGCGAAGAATAACACCTGCAGCACGTCATTACGGGCGAAGGCGTCGAACGCGGTCGGCGGAATGATGTTGAGAATGAAGCCGCCGAAACCGCCACCCTGCAGCTTGTGGGCATTATCGGCGAAGCTCGAAAGCTGCTTGGCGTCGAGCTTGGAGACGTCGATGTCCATGCCGTGGCCGGGTCCGAAGATCAGCGCCAGCACCAAACCGAAGGCCAGCGCGATCGTGGTCATGCCTTCGAAATAAACCAGCGATTTGACGCCGACCCGGCCGACCTTCTTGAGATCGCCGGCGCTGGCGATGCCGTGCACGACGACGCAGAATACGATCGGCGCCACAACCATCGCGATCAGGCGCAGAAAGGCGTCGCTGAAGAATTTGAGGCCCTGGGCGGTCTCCGGTGCAAACACGCCGATCAGGATGCCGAGCAGCAGCGCGGCCACCACTTGAAAGAACAACGAGCCGAACAGGCTGCCCTTCGGCGATGCCGTCCCCGCCATACTCACATCCGTCGCCGCCATTGAAGGTCCCCCTGGTCAAACAAAAACTGTGCGCCCCCACGCGCGTCACAATGTCACTCTGGCGGCGGAACTTTTGAAAGGCAATCGCAGCTGCGCCCGAATTTGAGGCGGCGGATGGCGCGTCGACGGTCATGGTTGAAAGGTGAAGGAACACGGTGATCTGGTGCGGTCGGAATACGAACATCTTCTTGTTGGCTTGCCACGACATGGCGGAGCGCTCGGTACACCTCGCCCCGCTTGCGGGGAGAGGTCGGATCGCATCGACAGATGCGATCCGGGTGAGGGGGTACAGGTCTCACCGCGAGCACTCCCCGAGCGTTTGCCCCTATTGAGACCGCCCGTGCCGCTGCCCCTCACCCCCACCCTCTCCCCGTAAGAACGGGGCGAGGGAGCGCACCGACTTTGCGGCGGCGGCTCGGTCCTACTCTCAATTGGACTCACGCTCGGCTCATCGATAGTTCAACAAACAGCGAAGCAGCCTGTGCTTCCAATCTCACTCTCCTGACGCGACCTTCGCCGGCACATCATCGTCCTCATCCGCCTCGCGCGCGACTGCGCGCGTGCGCACCACCGTGACCGTGCAGCCCGCCTCCGCGGCCACCTTGGCCGAGACGCTGCCGAGCAGCGAGCGCAGCACGGAGTCGCGGCGGGCGCCGATGATGATGTGGTCGACCTGGTTGACCTCGGCGAACTCGATGATCGACGCCGCCGGATCGACGGCTTCGAGCACGTGCACCGTGAGCCGGCTCGCATCGAGCTTGAGCGGCGTCGCCCAGTGCTTCAGTGCCACCATGCGGTCGATGTGCTTGTTGTTGCCGGCCTCGTCCAGGGTGCGGTCGATCGTCAGGCGGCCGAGCTTCAGCACGTTGACGCAGGCGAGCCGCGCCGACGGCAAGGTGGCGAGGATGCGCTCGGCGGTGACGCGCAACGCACCGTTGAGCTCCTCGCCGCCCTCCGAGGTGTCGATCGCCACCGCCACGATCGGGCTGGTGGCGATCTGCACGGCGACATCGGACGGCTTCGTCTCCGGCTGCACCAACCCGCGATTGAAGCGGCGCCGCCACACGGTCGTGATCGGATCGCGCTTCACCTTCTCGGCGCGCGCGGTCAGCTTAACCTGGTCGGGATTGCCGAGATCGAAGGCGAGCTGAGCCGCGGTCGGATAGCGCCAGACCGGCTCGATCTCCAGGCAGCGCAGCACGATCTCCTGCAGCCACGGCGGATAGTCCGGCTTCAATTGCCGCGGCGGATAGGGATCGCGCCAGAGACGCCGGCGCATGCCGCGCAGGGTCTCGGTCTCGCCGAACGGCCGCACGCCTGTGGTGAAGAAATACAGCAGCACGCCGAGCGAAAAGATGTCGCTGCGCGGATCGCTGCGCGTGCCCATCATGCGCTCCGGCGCCATGTAGGGCGCGGTGCCGTAAGGCAGGCGGAATTCCTCCTGCAGAAGATCCGGCAGATGCTTGTGGCAGGACAGGCCGTAATCGATCAGCACCGCCTCCCCCGTCGGCCGGAACATGATGCTGGACGGCTTGATGTCGTGATGAATGACGTGCTGCCGGTGCAAATCGGCGAGCGCGGTGGCGATCTTCGCCACCAGCACCCGCGCCTCCTCGTAAGGCAGCGGCAGCTCCGGCAGCCGCTTGTACAGCGTCTCACCGGGGATCAGCTCGATCACCACATAGGCTTGCGTTGCGAAATCGCCGGTCCCGAAGCACGCCGGCACATGCGGGCCGGACAGTTTCGGCAGGATCATCTGCTCCATCTCGAAGCTGACGATCGCCGCGGGGTCCTCGCCCTCGGAAACGCGCGGCACCTTCATCAGGATGGGCCGGTCGATGTCGGGGCGCGTCACGCTCCACAACGTCGCCATGCCGCCGGAATGCACGCACTCGCCGACCGTGAAGCCGTCGATCACGGCGCCCGGCTGAAGCTTCGATCTCGCCATGCCCTATCGCCCCATCGAGAGCCGCTGCGCCAGCCAGGGCGGCAGGCCGTTGTCACGGATGCGCTGCGCCGCCGCCTCGACATCATAGGGCACGCGGCAATAGGTCAGCTCGCGGGTCTTCGTTTCGAAGGTCACGAAGGACGCGGCGGGATCGCCGTCGCGCGGCTGGCCGACCGAGCCGACGACGGCGAGCCATTGCCGGCCGCGCAGCAGCTGGATCGGCATGTTTGCCGTCGGCGTGAAGCTCGTCATCTTGGCGGTGGCGGACATCGAGTACAGCGCCGGACGATGGATATGGCCGCAGAACGTCACCTGCGCCTCGGTCGCGATCATGCTGCGCGCTGCATCGGCCGAACTCTGGATGTAGCGCCAGCGCGGCGGGCTCGATGCTTCCGAATGCACGAACAGCCGGTCCTCGTCACCGACGCTCATCGGCAGTTCGGCGAGGAAGCGGCGCTGCTCGGCGCTGAGCCGGCCGCGCGTCCATTCGATTGCCGCCTGGGCCTCGGCATTCATGCTCTCGCTCGAGGTGGAGACCGCATTGTCGTGATTGCCGCGCACCGCGAGGCCGCCCGCGGCGACGATCTCCATGACGGCGTCAACCGACCATTCCGGATCGGCGCCATAGCCGACGATGTCGCCGAGGCAAATCAGGCGCTCGGCGCCGCGGGCGCGCGCCGCCTCCAGGCAGGCCGCAAAGGCCTGCCGATTGGCATGGATGTCGGTGAAAATCGCCAGCAGCACCCGTGTCCTCCCGGTTCCACCGTACAAGTGGGCTTCGCACGGAATTTGAGCAACATCAAACCAGGCGGATCGGAGCAAGGAGTTTTTCGGCGCGGCCGATCCATCGGGCGTCACGACGTCGCGTTCTCGCGGCGGATCTCGCCCGAGCTGTGCGATCGCTGTGCCCCATCGAACAAGCGAGAGGGCGCGGGGAATGCCGGGTGAAGGCCTCACCCATGGCGCGCCTGCAGAAAAAAAGCAGGCGGCAGTCACCACAGGTTCAGCCGAACATCCGGCATTCCCCGCGCGACGGTTTTAACGCATATATCGTGATCTCCTCGGTGCACCGGCTTTTTGGCCACCGTGCCGCGACAACGCGCTTGCGCGCGTTGCGCGGGGGACACCAGCATCGGGGTGCCAGGACCACACGACTTCACGTCCGCAAGGCCAAGCGCTCGTCTCACGCCAGCCCAGCGTCCATCGCTTCCCCGCCCCACGTATCGTGACGATCGCGCGCTACGTCCCTTGTGTACGCGATATCTGCCAGAATGTGCGAACGGGCGGTTCTCGCAAAACCGCCCGTCGCTGGATCTGAGCCCGTTACGCCCCAAACGCGGCAGAGCCTGTATCAGAGCGAGGGACAGCTCCGGTGATCTTCCTCAACCCGAACAGTTGCAAGGGCTTCGAGCCCATACAAGGCAAGGAAGGGAGTGGATGATGACACAGATCGCAAATGGTGTCGCTGGTATCGATGTGGCCAAGGACAAGGTGGACGGCTGCATTCGGAAACTCGGAGTACGGCAGACATTCCCGAGCAGTTCGCTTGGGCATCGCCAGTTGGTGGCCTTGCTTCGCAAGCACAAGGTGACCAAGGCCGTCATGGAGGCCAGCGGCGGCTATGAGCGCGAATGGGCCAAGGCGCTGCGCGAGGCCGGGATAGAGGTGCGGATCGTCGATCCCAAACGGGTTCGCAGCTTCGCCTTGTCGGCGGGTCGACTGGCGAAGAACGACACGATAGACGCAGAGATGATCGCCTGGTTCGCCGAGACGTTCGACGAGGCACCGAGCCAGATCTACGATGCTGCACGCGAGGAACTGGCGGGGCTGGTGAAAGCGCGCAAGAATCTGATGGATCTGAAAACCCGTTTGCAGAACCAGACCGAGCATGTTGTGCCGGGATTGGCGCAGAAAGCCCATTCCCAGGTGTTGAAGACGCTCGCGGCTCAGATTGCGAAGCTCGAGGCTGCGATCTTCGCCAGGGTCAAGGCGACGCCGGAATTTGCCGAGCGCGCCGAGATCATTGAAAGTGTGCCGGGGCTTGCGGTCATGACCTCCGCGCTCCTCATCGCAGGAGCGCCGGAGCTCGGCAAGGTGAGTGATAGGATCGCCGCTGCCCTGATCGGTGTTGCCCCTTACGACGACGACAGCGGCAAGCGCCGAGGCGAGCGCCACATCAAGGGAGGTCGGCGCTGGGTGAGAAACGGCCTGTTCCTTCCCTGCCTCGGAGCAGCGACGCAGCATAATCCGGTGCTCAAGACCTACTATGAACACCTCATCGCCAAGGGCAAAGAGCCGAAAGTTGCCCTCATCGCCTGTATGCGCAAGCTGATCATCATCCTCAACACGATGATCGCCCGCGGCGAAAAATGGAATCCCACGCAGCCGCGCGTTGCGATGAACTGATCGAGCGCCACATGCGCTCGGTTCACGACCGAGCGCATGCCAGGCCAACAGGACGGCGAGCGGACGGGGTCAAGGCCTTCAGCCGCCGAAGGCGGGGGCGCGTCTCGCGCCAGCCTTGAGGCCGGCCGTTCGCCGGCCTACCTCAAAAGCACAGTTGCTCTGCTCGGGACAGGATGATGGCATATAGCATGATTTCTGAAAAATGGAAACCGAATTTTTGCCCGATCGCATCTCATCCCTGGCCGGGAGATGGCCTTCGCTGCTTCGTAGCCCCGATGAGCGCAGCGATATCCGGGGGTCTCACGCGCTATGTCGGTGAACCCGGACGTCGCTTCGCTCGATACTGTCACTGCCGGAGCCACCGCCGATGACGACGACAGGCTTGCCGACGGCGGGCATCTCGGTTGCGTTGACCCGCTCGTTGCAGGCGCGGCGGTTCTGCTGCGGCAGGACGTCCATCACGTCGTGGACGCCTGAGAGATCGCGGCCGGGGATCGGCAGGTCGCGCGGGGCTCCGCACATTCTCGCCAAAGCCTCCGCTGTCGTCCCGGCCTTGAGCCGGGACCCATACCCACAGGGAGCGGCTTGAGGCACGTGTGTAGTTGGCAGCTTGCTCGATCACGACCGCCGCGAAGTATGGGTCCCGGCTCAAGGCCGGGACGACACTGTTAGCTTGGCAAAAGCGGCGCCCCAAACTCCGCCGTCATGCCCCGTGCAGGCGGGGCATCCAGCACGCCGCGGGGGACGTGTTAGGCAGCAGCGGAGCCGCTTCGCTTACCGGAGAAGATCCGACTGCATCGACATTTTGATGAAGACCTCGCTGCTGTCATACTCCCCGCCTCGCATGGTCGATCAGCGCGCGGAGCTTGGGTGCCAGGTTCCGACGCCTCGGAAAATACAGGTAGAATCCGGCAAACGGCGCGGAGAAGCTTTCCAGCAGAGGCACCAGTTCGCCACGCGCGACGTAGGGCTGGAACGTCTCCTCCATGCCGAAGGTGATGCCGCCGCCGGCGCATGCGGTGCGGATCATCAACAACATGTCGTTGGTCGTCAGGCTGGGCTTCACCTCGACATTGAAGTCCCTGCCCGCTTCGGTGAACTCCCAGCGATAGGGAGCGACCAGTGGCGCGGGCCGCCAGCCGATGCAGGCATGATGGATCAGATCGCGCGGATGCGCCGGCGCGCCGTGCGCTTCCAGATAGCTCGGTGCGGCAAAGGCCAGCTGCCGCTGATCTCCGGACACCGGGACAGCGATCATGTCCTGCGCGATGACTTCTCCCAGGCGCACGCCTGCGTCGTAGTGCTCGGCGACGATGTCGAAGGTGTCGTCGGTGATGGTGATGTCCAGCTCGATCGCGGGAAAGGCTTGCATGAAAGAGGCCAGCAACGGCCCGGAGATGAAGCGTTCGGCGATGGAGGACACGGCCAGCCGCAGCAGGCCGGACGGCGGCCCGGCCTTGTCGCCGATCTGCTCGGCGGCGGCATTCAGCGCGCCGATCGCCGGCGCGACATCCGCATAGAAACGGCGTCCCGCCTCGGTCAGGCTAAAACTGCGGGTCGTCCGGCTGACCAGGGAAATCCCGAGATGGTCCTCCAGCCTGCCCATGGCCTGGCTGACGGCAGACCGCGTCACGCCCAGCCGGTCCGCGGCAAGGCGGAAGCTCCCGGCATCGGCCACCGCCACGAACAGCTCGATGATGTTCTTGTCGATGCGCATTGGTTAGATACGTTTACCACCGAGGCAAGCATTGGGCAAATTGTCGTGACAATGCCGGCCACCTAGCTTCCGCCCGTCACCAACCGACGGGAGTTGAACATGGACAAGGTCATCCTGATTACCGGGGCGTCGAGCGGCATTGGCGCTGGGATCGCACGAGAGCTGGCGGTCACGGGCGCACGGCTGCTGCTGGGCGCGCGCCGCCTTGATCGGCTGGAGGCGCTCGCCGCCGAGCTGCGCGCGGCCGGCGGAACCGCCGAGGTTCGGGCGCTGGATGTGACCAGCCGCGCCGACGTCGCGGCCTTTGCCGAGGCTGCGCGCGCGTTGTGGGGGCACGTGGACGTCATGATCAACAATGCCGGCATCATGCCGCTCTCGCCGATGGCCTCGATGAAGGTCGACGAGTGGGATCGCATGGTCGACGTCAACATCAAGGGCGTGCTGAACGGCATCGCGGCGGTGTTGCCCGGCATGCTCGCGCGCGGCTCCGGACACATCATCAACATCGCCTCGATCGGCGCTCTGCAGGTCGTGCCGACCGCCGCCGTCTACTGCGCGACCAAGCACGCCGTGCGGGCGATCTCGGACGGGCTCCGGCAGGAAAACGACAAGCTGCGCGTCACCTGCATCCATCCGGGCGTGGTGGAAAGCGAACTCGCCAGCACCATCACCGACGAGAGCGCAGCCGAGATGATGCGCAGCTACCGCGCGATTGCCCTGCAGCCGGACGCGATCGGCCGCGCCGTGCGCTATGCCATCGAGCAACCCGACGATGTCGATGTCAACGAGATCGTCGTCCGGCCGACGCGGGCGCCGTGAGGCGCGGGCGGCTCTACCGCAACAGCACCTCGAGCAGGTTCGCGAGCCGCGCCGCGGCGAGCGCAGCCTGCTTGCGGGCGAGATCACGGGCGTTGGTCTCGTACTCGCGCGTCAGCTCCACCGGCTGCTTGTCGGTGCGAATGGGGGCAGCATAGGCGACAGACTTGGCGAGATCGAAGCTCTCCTGCGCCCACACCGCGGGGTCGATGATCTGCGCCTTGCCGGCATCGGGTGTCACGGTCGACAGGCCGCCACGCTGGTCGGCATCGAAGATCGCGCCGAACACCGTGGAATAGCCGCCGAAAATGCCGTCCCAATAGGCGTGCAGATTCTGCGTCTCGCCGTTGGCGGCGATCACCTGCTCCTCATTGCCGCCGCGGTCGCCGCCTTTGTCCGGCAGCGCGGCCGAATAGCGGGCGATGGCGTGCAGCGGCTGATGCAGATCGCCGACGAGGTGGATGGTCCAGCTGAGGTTGTAGGAGCGAAGCGGCTCCGAGGCGTCGGTGTTCGCCGGCAGCTTGGCGATCATCAGCTTGAGCTGCGACACCGCATCCACAGCATCAGGGCGCGGCAGCGGCGTGTCGTCGGCCGAGAACAGCGCGTCCTTGTAGTGCCAGTACTGATGCTTGAGGTGGCCGTACGGCACCAGCTGCTTCGCCGTCGAATCCGTCACCTGATCGTCGTAATAGTCCGGCTTCATCTTGATGTCGTCCGGCCAGGTCGCCGCGTGCACGAAGGCGTAGAGCTTCTCCTGTCCCGCAGGCGCACCGGCGACCCAGCTGGCGTAGTCGGGATTGAGCTTGAGCAGCGCATCGGCCCGGTCCCGCGCCGCCGGGGACAGCTTCTTGTAGGCCAGATACGCGATCTGCATATGGCCTTCATCCCACCAGGCCAGAGCTGGTCCGGCCGGCCACAACATCACTGCCGCCCATGCGATCGCCAATCTTCGCATCGCCATGCTCCCCCGCAAATCGAATGCACAAACCGGAATTGACGCGACCAGCAACGGATGGGGAGTCTAACGCGAACCGGGAGTGTTGGCAATTTCACCACCGGGCATCTAAACGGAGCCGCCGCGCAGCCGTCATGCTCTGGTCACACGCGGTCACGTGTGCAGACCGCGACGAGCACGGCAATCACGATGCGGACAAGGATGGCCGAAGCGTCCAAGGAAATTTGGAGTGTACAGCCTGGATGACGCTCTCTCCACGCATCATTGCGAGCGCAGCGAAGCAATCCAGGACCTCGCGCGCGACTCTCGATTGCTTCGTCGCTTACGCTCCTCGCAATGACGGCGATGAGACATCCGCTACGACGATATAGACTGACGCGTCCCGTTGGCTCGTCACTGCTCATCCTTCGGCGGCATGCGCGGCGGCAGCAAGGGTGTGAAGGACACGCCGTCGCCGGCATTCTTCGCGGCCTTGAACTCGCCGGTCGAGGGATCGCCGCCGGCGGTCTCGATGATGGTCTTGGGCAGGATGTATTCGCGCGCCGCGTCGATGACGCCGCCGTCGCCGGTGCCGAAATCGGCGGCGCGGCCGCCTTGCGGATGGCCGGCCGCGATCTGGTCGGCGGCGTGCTGCGCCTTCTCGGCCAGCGTGTCGCTGTAGGGGATGCGGTAGGCGCGTGGCACGCCGCTCGGCCTGTTGTCGTCGTCGAGCCGCTCGACCCAGAGATAGACCGCGCCGGGGTCGCCTTCGACACTGTGCGGATCGACGATCCTGACCTGCAGCACCTTGAAGGCCTTCGGCAGCCGGTCGACGCTGGCCCAGCCGAGCAGGCCGCGTGCGCCGACGAAGCTGCCGACATAGAACGCACTGGTGATGACGACCGCGATCGCCTTCACCGGCCACGGCAGCCGCGCATAGACCAGAACCAGCAGCAGTAGCGCGCCGATCAGCGCGTAGCAGACGGAGAGCGTGACGATGACGGTTTGCAGGCTGCTCGTCATCGGCTGATCATCCTGACGCCGGTCTTGGGATCGAGGTCGGCGCCGTTGGCGCGGACATTGCGGAAGGTCTCGAGCAGCGATTTCGGCCGGCGCTGCACGTCGATCACCTTGCCCGTGGCATCGAGCTTGAAACGCAACGCGGTCTTCTCGTCGCCGGAATGATCGAGCACAACCTTGTCGTCGAAGATCACCTGCGCCGTCGGGTTGAGCTTCTGCACCTTCACCTTTGCCTCGACCGGCGCGCCGCTGACGTTCTGGAAATGCGAGATGTTGACCGTGTATTCGCCGGCGACGATGCCCCTGACGGTCACGATCTCCTCGCGGATCGGCGACGGGATCTTCAGCCCGTTGACCAGGATGAAGTCGTTGGCGCCGCCGCGATCGTCGCGGTCGAGCGTGAGGAAGCCGGCCTCGCGATGCCGATACCAGGCGATGTTGCCGACAGGGTCCTGCACGAACAGGTCGAGATCGTCGGGATGATTGTCCGGCCAGTCCATCGTGATCAGGAACTCGGCCTTGCTGTCGACCTTGCCGTCCTTGGCATCGGGCGAGATCGCGAGCACGGCGATGAAGAAGAAGAACGCGACGATCTGCAGCGCCTTGAACAGCATGACGCTGAACGGATCGAACTGCTCCTCGCGTGGATAGAGCCCGAAATCGTCCATCATGCGCCCTGCTCCGCGCGCTCCATGGCGCGCTCGAGCCGCGGCGTCACCCGTGTTTCGGTGAGCATCACCGCATCGGAGAACACGCGGCCGGTGGCGGCATCGAGCATGTAGTACTGGATGCGCACCAGGATCGAGCCGACGAGGCCGGCGAGCGTCGTGTACATCGCCACCGCCATGCCGTCGCTCATCAGGCCCATCGAGGATTTCATCGCGAGCTTGTCGTTGACATCGAGGCCCGCGATCGGCGCCAGCATGATGATGAAGCCGATGATGGTGCCGAGCAGGCCGAGCTTCATCAGGGTGTCCGAGGCGAAGCCGCCGAAGCCGTTGGAACCGCGCAGCCGGTCGGCGAGCGTGCGTAGCAGCAGCGTCTGGTCGAGCCGCCCTGCTCCTTGCACCTGCGCCTTCGTAACGAGGCTCTTGATGTGATTGGTGACGAGACCTTGGGGAAGGAGCTGGGCATCCGGTTCGAGCGCGCGCTCCGCATCCGGGCCGATCAGCACGGCGCGGCAGCGCTTCGCGGCATCGGCCTCGCGCGCGATGGCCCGCGTCCGCCAGAAACAATGGCAGCACGTCAGCACATAGAGCACGGCGACGACGCTGGAGATGTAGGTGCGGTCGGAGGTGACCATCAGATGGAAGTAGCCGTAGCGCGCCAGCACCACGGCGGCGAACACGGTCAGCCCGGTGAAGATCATCCAGAGCAGCAGCGGGCCGCGCTCGGCGCTGTCGCGCGCAGGTTCCACTCTGTCGGCACTGCTGACCACGCTCATCCATCGACTCCCCGGTGCGCGCTCGTCCGGCGCTTTGATCCCGAAGTAAAGCAGAGCTGCGAAACAGCGTCCAAAGACATCTGCCTCGCCGCTGTCGGGAAAATTTCCCAACCTTCCGCTTGCTGCAGTGCATTCGCTTGGCGGCGCACCGGCCCGTTGTTACGCTGCGGCAAACGCAGTGGAGGGATCGCATGCGCCTCGTGCTCCAGCTGATTGCGCGCCTTGCGCTGATCGTCCTGCTGTGTCTGGCGGCCGCAGGCGTCTGGGTCACCGTCGATGCATATCGTAGCGTCGACCGCGCCACGGCCGCGTCCGCCGAGCGGGTGTCGCAGGCGCTGGAGGCGCTGTATTGGCGCGAGCTGCTGTTGCGCAGCAACCGGACGCGCGACCACCTGCTGCCGGTGCCGGACTGGCGCACGACCGAGACGATGAAGCTGATCGCGCCGGGCATCTGCGTCCAGTTCAAGCCGGAGGCCGCCTTCGAGAAGCCACTGTGCGGCCAGAGCAAGGGCCTCGGCACGGCGCCGCCGCGCTGGTTCTCAGGCCTGGTCGAAACGATCCTCGGCGATCACGCCGCGGTGGCGCAGGCGATCAGCGCACGGACGACGACGGCGGGCACGGTGTCTGCGATCGCCGATCCCGACGCCGCGATCCAGCTCGCCTGGCAGCGCATCCAGGACTCATTTGGCGTGGCACTCGCGATGGCGATCGCGATTGGCGTCCTCGCCTCGCTCGCGATCGCGCATGCGCTGGCGCCCGCGCGCAGCATCGTCCAGGCGCTGCAGCGGATGGCTGAGGGCGAGCACCGCCCGGCGCTGCCGCGCTTCCGCTCGATGGAGCTCGCGATGATCGGCCGCGCCGTCAGCGAACTTGGCGATCGGCTCGCGCAGGCCAACGAGCAGCGCGCGGCGCTGACCGAGCGCCTGCTCGACATTCGCGACGAGGAGCGGCGGGCGCTCGCCCGCGAGCTGCACGACGAGTTCGGGCAGAACCTGACCGCGATCCTCGCCTTTGCCTCGACGATTGAGGCCGCCGGCCAGGGCCGCAACGATCAGGTCGCGCAGGATGCGCGCATGATCACGCAGTCGGTCAGCCATCTGATGGCGTGCCTGCGCGGCACGTTGAGCCGGCTGCGCCGGCCGCTCGCCGAGGAGCTCGGGCTGGAAGCCGGCCTGGTGGCGCTGACGCAGAACTATCAGCATGCCGCGCGGCCGGCGATCCGGCTCGACCTGCACGGCGATCTCGCCGACATCCAGGGTCCGGTCGCGGTGACCGCCTATCGGATGGCGCAGGAATGCCTGACCAATGCATTGCGCCACACCGACGCCAGCGAGGTGTCGCTGCGTGTCGAGCGCCGCGCCGGGCCCGACAGCGCGCTGGTGATCTCGGTCGAAGATGATGGCGGCGGCGACGCGGCGCAGATGGCTCAGTCGAGCGGCTTCGGCCTGACCGGCATCCGCGAGCGCATCGCGGCCGTCGGCGGCTCACTTTCGATCGAACCTGCCGCGCGCGGGCTCAGCGTCTCCGCGACCATCCCGCTGGCCGCCTGAGATCATGGCCGAGCCGACAGGCATCTCGATCCTGCTGGTCGACGACCATCCGGTCGTGCGGCAGGGCTATCGCCGCGTGCTGGAGAGCCAGGACGGCTTTCGCGTCATCGCCGAAGCCGACAGCGCCGCGGCCGCCTACGCCGCGTTCAAGGCGCATGCCCCTGACGTGGTCGTGCTCGACATCTCGATGAAGGGCGCGAGCGGGCTCGAGGCGATCCGCAACATCCGCGCCCGCGACAACCGCGCCTGCATCCTCGTGTTCTCGATGCATGGCGAGGCGCCTTTGGTGAAGGCAGCCTTTGCCGCCGGCGCCAGCGGCTTCGTCACCAAGAGCAGCGAGCCCTCGGCCCTGGTCCGCGCCATCCGCGTGGTCGTCAGGGGCGAGCGCGCGCTGAGCGACGACGTCGCCCATGTACTGGCCGCCGACAGCCTCGATCCGCAACGCACGGTGCTGGACCGGCTCGGCGAGCGCGAGATCGAGATCCTGCGCCAGCTCGCGTCGGGCCTCACCACCGAGCAGATCGCAGCCAACCTGCATCTCAGCATCAAAACGGTGCAGAACTATCATTATCTGGTGAAAGCGAAGACGGGGATGCAGACGGATGCGCAGCTGGTGCGGCTGGCGGTGACCAGCGGCCTGACGGATCTGTAGGGTGGGCAAAGGCGCTGCCGTGCCGTTTCCTCAACGGAGATCGCAGTGGCGCCGTGCCCACCGTCTTGCGACAGGAACGTGCTGATCGACGGTGGGCACGGCGCGCGACATCTCGGCACGAACCGAGATCGTGCCAGGCGCCTTTACCCACCCTACGAACTACGAACTACATGCGCTAGCGCGCCGCCAGCCCGCGCAACAACAACGTCAGCACCGCATCGACTCGTGTCGAACACGTGCAATCGGCCCATTCGTCGGCGTGGGCGGGGTGATGGAAGCTGCGCGTCGCATCGAAGATGGCGGCGGCAGCGGTCTTCGGGTCGGTGACGTCGAACGCGCCCTGGGCGACGCCTTCGGTGATGATGCCTTCGACCTGCGCGATCAGGTCCTGCTTGTGCGCCTTGACCACCGTGCAGGCTTCGCGCGCCAGGGTCAGGTAGGTCGCGAACATCTCTGGGTCTTCGCAGACGCGTTTGTGCTTGGCGTCGAACAGCTCGCGCAGCCAACGCTCCAGCTTGGCCGGCGCCGGGCCCGGCTCGGCGGCGATCTGCGCCAGCGGCTTGCTGACCCGCTCGAGCCAGCGTTTCGCCACCGCTTCGCGCAGCGACGCCTTGCTCGGGAAGTGACGGTAGACGGAGCCGTGGCTGACATCGAGCGCTCTCGCGACGTCGACGACCGTCGCTTTGGCGAGCCCATAACGGCGCAACACGTCCTCGGTGACTTCGAGGATGCGCTCGGATGTCAGAACCACGGCCTCATTCATGCGTGCACCATATCGGCATCACGGGGATGTGCTTTGATCTGGATCGGCTCGCCCCTGTCGGCGCCCGAGACTGCGTTGAACTTCGCAGCCTGCGCTTCCAGATGGCGGGCGATCTGGAGATTCAGCCAGTCCTGGAATTGTGTGTGGAGCAATCGCTTTTCAATCTTCATCGAAGCGGTCCTTCGCATTTGAAACCGCTGAACCCATGGTCAGACAGTGCTAGTTGATCATGGGTGAAACATACACCATCGCGCTGACAGATTTCAATATCTGTCAGCGAGATTTTTTGATTCAGGTATTATGATACGTTCTCACGCCTGATATCGGAGGGGAGACCCGCCGTTTGTGTCACCCCGGCGGCTCTGGTAGAGCACGGCGTAAAATGCTGCTGGCGCGGACGCGATGGTCCCGCCCACCTTCCTTCCCGCCTGGAGAGCCCTGATGATCCCCCGCTATTCCCGTCCCGAAATGGCCTCGATCTGGGACCCGCAGACCCGGTTCAAGATCTGGTTCGAGATCGAGGCGCATGCGGCGGACGCGCTGGCGGAACTCGGCACCATCCCGAAGGACGCGGCCAAGACGATCTGGGCCAAGGCCAAGGATGCGACCTTCGACGTCGCCCGCATCGACGAGATCGAGCGCGAGACCAAGCACGACGTCATCGCCTTCCTGACCCATCTCGCCGAGATCGTCGGCCCCGAGGCGCGGTTCGTGCACCAGGGCATGACGTCCTCCGACGTGCTCGACACCTGCCTCAACGTCCAGCTCACCCGCGCCGCCGATCTGCTGCTCGCCGATCTCGACCGCGTGCTGGCGGCGCTGAAGACGCGCGCCTTCGAGCACAAGATGACGCCGACCATCGGCCGCTCGCACGGCATCCATGCCGAGCCGGTCACCTTCGGCCTCAAGCTCGCTTATGCCTATGCGGAATTCACGCGCGCCCGCGAGCGCCTGGTCGCCGCCCGCAAGGAGGTGGCGACCTGCGCCATCTCCGGCGCGGTCGGCACCTTTGCCCAGATCGATCCCCGGGTGGAGGAGCACGTCGCCAAGGCGATGGGTCTGACACCGGAGCCGGTCTCGACCCAGGTCATTCCGCGCGACCGCCACGCCATGTTCTTTGCCACGTTGGGCGTGATCGCCTCCTCAGTCGAGCGCTTGGCGACCGAAGTCCGTCACCTGCAGCGCACCGAAGTGCTGGAAGCTGAGGAGTTCTTCTCGGAAGGCCAGAAGGGCTCGTCGGCGATGCCGCACAAGCGCAATCCGGTGCTGTCGGAGAACCTCACCGGTCTCGCCCGCATGGTGCGCGCCTATGTGACGCCGGCGATGGAGAACGTCGTGCTCTGGCACGAGCGCGACATCTCGCACTCCTCAGTCGAGCGCATGATCGGCCCGGACGCCACCGTCACGCTCGACTTCGCGCTGGTGCGTCTCGCCGGCCTGATCGAGAAGCTCCTGGTCTATCCGGCCAACATGGCGAAGAACCTCGACAAGCTCGGCGGCCTTGTGCACTCGCAGCGCCTACTGATCGCGCTGACCCAGAAGGGCGCGAGCCGCGAGGATTCCTACAAGCTCGTGCAGCGCAACGCGATGCCGGTGTGGCGCGGCGAAGGCGACTTCCGCACTTTGCTCAAGGCCGATGCCGACGTGAAGAAGTATCTGACGGATGCCGAGATCGACGAGCAGTTCGACCTCGGCTACCACCTCAAGCACGTCGACACGATCTTCAAGCGCGTGTTCGGCGAAGGCTGAGCACGCCTCGGGCGGGCGGACTGCGCGTCAGTCCGCCTCCTCGCACTTGTCCTGCTTGACCTTGAACATCTTGCGGAACTGGGTCTCGAGCGCGCTCCGCATCGCCTCCATCTTCTTCTCGCCGGTGTTGCGGAGATTGTAGTTGATCGCGCAATTGCTCCAGCCGAAATTGACCAGATAGATCCGCATGCGCTCCTGGCCGTCCGCCTTCTGCGCTTCGGCGAGGTAGCGCGCGACGCAGGCCTTCGGGCTGGCGTTGTCGGCGCAGCCCGTGTCGACGTTTTGGCGAAACGTCTGCTGCAGGTCGGTCTTGCCCTCGATCGCGTCGACGAACTTCGCACAGGCGGCGGCAGGCTGATAGTCGCGCAGCGCCGAGGGCGTCTTGAAGCCGCGAGTATGCGCCAGGTCGAAATCGCAACTGTCCTTCAGCTCCGCCATCTTGGCGCGGCGGTAGTCGTCGACACCGGGCAGCGCGATGAACTCCAGCCGCGCGGCCGCATCGAGCGAGGCCTTGCAGGTGCGATCGATCTTGTCGGGGTCGAGCGCTGCGACCGCCTTCGGATCGAACGCCGGCGGCGTGCCCGGCGAGTCGAAATCGGACGGGCCGAACAGCAGACGCACGGTGTTGCGCAGCCGCGTCTCGTCGTGCTTGGCGGGATCGTACCGAACCGTGAAACGGCAGCCGCTCTCCCAGGACATCGTGCGCTCGGCGGCATTGGCGCTGGCGCCAGCAAGCGTGACGGCGGCAAGCGCCAGGCTTGCGATCCATCCGGTGCAGCTTCGACGGGTCATGGTACTCCTCGCAGGCGACCTATATGCCTGCATCCTACCCAGTCCCGACGCCAACGCCAGCCCGTGCCGCGCAGCATCCCCAGCGTGAAGCGTGACGTCGTCACGCTCCACGCAGTGATGCCAGACCTGACGCGCGCAGCTACAGCTTCTTCAACGAGACGACCGCGTTGCCCTTGTTGTTGAAGTAGAACTGATACAACAGCCAAGGAAGCAGGATGGACGTGTCGTTGACGTAGACGAACACCTCCCCATCGCTGCGGGCCGTGAACCTGGCTGTCCAGCGGCTGCTACCTGGCGCTTCCTGCTGGAAGACCGGGAGATGCTCCTCGAGCCCGGTGCTGCCCACCCGCACGATCGGCGCAAACCAGTTCGACCAGATCAGCCGCTTGAAGGGTATCCCGGGCAGCTGCGTCCAGGTGCCGTAACCGAAACCGGCCGGAGTTGCGGGGATGCCGCCGTCGCTCCACGCCTCCCCGACGTCGAGCGCGATCTGATAGGTCTCGCCCTGCGCCACGGTCAGCGCCGTCGGATAGCAATGGTGCCGTGTTTCAAACACGGGCCGGATGCTTCCACCGGGATATGCGCCGATCTCCGTCTCGTCGACCTCGACCGGTCGCAGCGACTCCTTGCAGAACAGCCCTGCCGTATTGGCCGTGCCGAACGCGAGCCACCAGAACAGCCAGAACATGATCCCGGTGGGGAAGATCCACGTCTTGAGCAGATAGAAACCGGCAACATACCAGCCTTGGCGGCGCAGCGAATAGACCGTCGCGCGCCAGCCAGTCACCGGCTTGTGCCGTGACGGATCATTCCAGGCGATGCGTGCGGCGTCGCGGATCGTTCGCTGCAGGGAGGAGCCCCACGCCGTCAAGCCGAACGCCACGGCTGCTCCGATCAGCAGGAAGCCTGGGGAATCCCGGAACGCGACAAACCAGGGATCGAGAAACTTCGGCAGGAACGCAGCGGCCGCGTTGACCAGGGGATCGCCCACCACATGCAGCGGGTCATAGAGGAAACGCGGCCAGTAGATGACGACATAAGGGATCGCCGCGACGAACAGCAGCGCGAACATCGTCGCGAAATAGACCACGCGGCGCAGCCACACCCAGCTCCAGACATCATCCTGGACATGGGTCCGAGCGGGCCCCCGATCGCACGGATGCAGCGCATCGACGGGCGCGCCGGTGCCGTCGGCCAGACGGTAGCTGGCCGGCACGACGACCGGTGCATAGTGATCGGTCCCGGCCTGGATGCGTTCGAACACGGTGTGGTGGATGACAGGCTTCACCGGCGGCAATGGCGGCTGCGGCAGGCTCGGATGCAGATCGCCGGCCAGAAGCTCCGTCTGCGACTTGAACGGCGAATGCAGCAGCCATTTGATGCGACTGACATCGTAACGCAGCGACAGCCTGTAGGGCGGAGCGTCGTAGATCTCGCGCAGATTGCGCGGCTTGTAGCGGTAGTAGGCGGCAAGCCCCTTGCGGGAGTCGTTGAGCTTGTCGAATGGATCGATCTCGGGATCGCTGAGCAGCCTGCGCCGCTCGTCGAGATAGACCAGCCCATAGGCCTTGGCGCGATCGAGCATCCAGTCGAGCGTCACATAGGACAGGCCGTCCTGCGGATAGCCGCCGCCGATGTCGGAGTGCACGCCGGTGAACCACACCTGGCTGATGCGCTCGCGATCACCGGCCGGCAGATCGGTGCGCAGATGGGGCGGCGGGTCGGCGCATTTCGCGGCCTCGCTGCGCGGATCGTGATCGATGCCGAACAGCCAGTCCTTCTTGTCACTCCGGCCGGGCACCGCCTCGTCACGGCCCCAGACATAGCGCTCGTCCCAGATCACCGGGCGGAACGCATCGCGCTCCTCCTCGATCGCCAGCGCATGGCAGGCGCGATGGATCTTCGAACTCATGAACTGGTCCGGCATCGACAGCGGCCAGATCCAATAATCGATGGCGCGGGTCATTTCCTCGATCGGACCACCATAGGCGTCGACCGTGTCCCAGATGCCGACGAAATGGATGCTCTCCACCGGAATGGACGGCGGCTCGGGCTTCAGATGGAGCCAGCTGCGTAGCTCGCGGAGTCCCCAATCGCGGATGCCGCGGAGATCGAGGCCGATCCTGCCGAGATATCTGAGGACGCCGCTGTTGTAGCGCCGCCGGTAGCGGCGATAGGCATCGGCAGCGAACCGTGCCAGATCGGCGTCGTTGTTGTCGTAGGGAACGAGCCCCTGCCCCGCGATCATGGCCGCCACGATCCGGATCGTGAAGGCGCCGCGGCTGAAGCCGAAGCAGTAGATGCGATCGCCCGGGCGGTAGTTGCGGCAGCAGAAGCTGTAGATCGCGATCACATTGCGCTTCAGCCCGAAGCCGAAGATGCCGCCGAGCGCTGCGAACAGCTTGAACGACGAGGTGCCGACGCCGTCATCGTAGAAGGCGATCTGCCGGCTCGGATCGCGCAGATCGAGCAGCTGGAACAGCCGCCAGACGTTGGTCTTGAACACCGCCTTGGCGCTGTTGCCGGTCCCATCCGACAGCAGCACGATGTTTCGCGGAGCGGTGTCGCTTCTCGGAGCAATGTTGGACATGAGGTCCCCCCGACCAGAATGCCGGCGCGGAGCTTGGGCTGCAATTGCAGGAAAAGCAAGGCGCAATCCTTGCGCGAGCGCTCATAAACGTGCCCGACTGTTCAGACCACTTCTGCGGACGTGCCAACGACAATCTGCGCGCAGCTCGCATCACCCAGAAATGATCGAAAGACACCCTCATCCAGTTGTCGTACGCGGCGACGTCGACCTCTGATCCTTCGACATCGCGCGAGCGCGGTTCTATGCAGGCCGCTCCCTCCGCACGTGCGAGACCCTGATATGACCGAGACGACGACCGCCTACGATCCCTGGCTGCGATGGATTCATTGGGCCACCGCCGTGCTGTTCATTGCGGCGATGCTGATCGGGCTCTATTGCGGCCTGCAGCCGGCAGGAACATCACCCAGGCGCGAGCTGCTGGAAGTTCACAAATCGCTCGGGATCACGCTGTTTCTGCTGGCGCTGCTCCGTGTGATCGTGCGAGCACGAACCATGGCGCCGCCCGCGCCTGCAACGTTCAGCGCAGCCGTCCGCGCGCTGTCTCAGCTCAATCATTGGGCGCTCTACGCCCTGCTGCTGGTCATGCCGGTCACCGGCTACATGTTCTCCTCAGCCGGCGGCTACTCGCTGCGCTACTTCGGGACCTTCAGCTGGCCGCGTTTGTTCGCCGGCGACAAGGCGGTCGCCCATGCCGGCGAGATCGCACATGATACGCTGGCTTATGTGGTCTATCTCGTCGTCGGCCTGCACATCGCGGCGACGCTCTGGCACGAATTCGTCAAGAAGGACGAGACCCTCGCCCGGATGTGGCCAAGGCGTTGATCGCGTAGCCCGGATGAGCGAAAGCGACATCCGGGCGACGTGCTACACGCGCTGTGATCTTGTTTGACAGCCGTAGGGTGGGCAAAGCAGCCGCCGTCAGGCGGCGGCGTGCCCACCGCGCATCCGCGTCGCTGGTGGCAACGGTGGGCACGGCGCGGGATGGATCGGCGCAACAAGGGCGCAGATGGGCGCGCCTTTGCCCACCCTACGCCGCCACTACGCAGTCATGAGCTACATCGGCTGCGCCGCTGCGACGAGATCACCCGCGCGCTGGTCCTGCTTGAGGATCGCCGCGAGCTCGCTCTCGTCCAGGGTCTCCTTCACCAGCAGCCTGCGCGCGGCGCGCTCCAGCACGTCGCGCTTGTCCTGCAGCAGCTTGCGGGTGCGGTCGAGGGCTGAAGTGACAATGGCACGAACCTCCGCGTCGATCGCATCACCTGCCGCCTCGCCGTAGTCGGCGCTGCGCGCGGCGCCCGGAGCCAGGAACGACTGGTTGTCGCGCTCATAGGCGACCGAGCCCAATTGCTCCGACATGCCGTAGCGCGTCACCATCGAGCGCGCGATGTCGGTGACGCGACGGAGATCGTCGGCCGCTCCGGTCGACAGATGGCCGTAGACCACGAGCTCCGCGGCGCGGCCGCCGAGCAGCACCGCCATCTTGTTCTCGAGCTCCTCGCGGGTCATCAGGAAGCGGTCCTCGGTCGGGCGCTGGATGGTGTAGCCGAGTGCGCCGACGCCGCGCGGAATGATCGAGACCTTGTGCACGGGATCGGTGCCCGGCAGGCTCATCGCGACGATCGCATGGCCCATCTCGTGATAGGCGACGATCTCGCGCTCTTTCGGATTGAGCAGCCGGTTGCGCTTCTCCAGGCCGGCGACGATGCGCTCGATCGCATTGTTGAAATCATCGAGCGAGACCTCGTCGGCGCCGCGTCGCGTCGCGAGCAGGGTCGCCTCGTTGACGAGGTTGGCGAGATCGGCGCCGGTGAAGCCGGGCGTCAGCGCCGCCACCTTCTCCGGGTCGACGTCGGCCGCGAGCTTGGACTTCTTGAGATGCACCCGCAGGATCTGGATGCGGCCCGGCTTGTCCGGACGATCGACCAGCACCTGGCGGTCGAAGCGGCCGGCGCGCAGCAGCGCGGGATCGAGGATCTCCGGCCGGTTGGTCGCCGCCAGCAGCACGAGGCCGGTCGAGGAATCGAAACCGTCGAGCTCGACCAAGAGCTGGTTGAGCGTCTGCTCCTTCTCATCATGGCCGCCGGCGAACGGGCCCATGCCGCGGGCGCGTCCGAGCGCATCGAGCTCGTCGATGAAAATGATAGCCGGCGCCTTGGCGCGCGCCTGCTCGAACAGGTCGCGCACACGCGCCGCGCCGACGCCGACGAACATCTCGACGAACTCCGAGCCGGAGATCGAGAAGAACGGCACGCCCGCCTCGCCCGCGACCGCCTTGGCAAGCAGCGTCTTGCCGGTGCCGGGCGGGCCGACCAGCAGCACGCCCTTCGGCATGCGGCCGCCGAGCCGGCCATAGGATTTCGGATCTCTGAGGAAGGCGACGATCTCGCGCAGTTCGTCCTTGGCCTCGTCGACGCCGGCGACATCGTCGAAGCGCACGCCGGTATTGGCCTCGACATAGACCTTGGCCTTGCTCTTGCCGATCTGCATCAGGCCGCCGCCGAGCCCGCCGGCACCACCCATCATCCGCCGCGACAGCCAGAACCAGACGCCGAAGAACAGCGCGATCGGCATCACCAGCGAGAGGATGTCGCCGAGGATGTTGCTCTCGATGCGGCCGGTGAAGGTCACGTTGGCCTTGGCGAGCTCTTTTGCGAATTCCTGGTCGACGCGCGTCGTGGCAAAGCGCGTCTGACCGCCCGGCAGCGGCTCCTTCAGCGTGCCTTCGAGGTAGTTCTCGGAGACGCCGACTTCCTTGACCTTGCCGGCGTTCAGCAGGTCCTGAAACTGGCTGTAGGGGATGACGGCGACCTGACGATAGCTCGTCCACGCATTGTGGATCATCATCGCGACGAAGATCGCGACAACAGCGTACCAGAGATTGAAGCGGGTCTGCTTGGTCATGAGTTTCTCATTCGGGTGATCGGTCGAAAACGTGGTGCCGGGCGCTGCGGATCAAGCGACGGGCGTCAGGCCCTCGCCTGCCCCGCCGCCTCCGGCACGAACACGGTGACCGCGCGCGGCAGCACGGAAAACCGGGCCGGGGTGAAGGTGACGAGCTCACCATCCGCATTGATCGGGCGCGGCTTGCGGGTGCGGATCTCGAACGAGGTGTCGCGCGACGCGCGCACCTCCTGCCATAGCCCGTGCCGGCCCCGGCGAAAGTCATAGGCCATCGCCAGCAGCTTCCAGACGCGGCCGACCTCGAGCGAATAGAGATCGAGATGGGAATCGTCGATCTCCGCGCGGTGGTCGACGGCCATGCCGCCGCCGTAATAGCGGCCATTGCCGACGGCGATCTGCAGGGTCTTCACGCGCACCGCGCCGTCGGACGACACGATGACAGCGCGGAACGGCCGCGCATTGGTGAGCACCTTCAGCGCGGTGATCGCGTAGCCCAGTCGCCCGAACCTGCGCTTGGTCTCCTTGGTGAGCTGCCGCGCCAGTTCGGCGCTCAGGCCGAGGCTGGCGACGTTGAAGAATGGATGTCCGTTGACCTCGCCCAGATCGATCTGCCGGCGATGGCCGGCTGCAATCACGTCGGCCGCAGCCTCCATGTCCGGCGGCAGGCCGAGCGTGCGGGCGAGATCGTTGGCGGTGCCCGCCGGAATGATGCCGAGCGGCAGCCCTGTCTTGACCAGCGCGGGCGCGGCCGCGTTCAGGCTGCCGTCTCCCCCGGCGACGATGACGGCCTCCGCATCGTCAGCATGGGCTTCGATCCATGGTGATACCTCGCGCGGGCTGTGCGGCGCCGAGATCACGAGATCATAGCCGGCCGCGCCCAGCCGCGACACGGCGACGCCGGCGGCCTCGCCGCCGGAGCGGCTGCCGCGGTTGATGATCACCAGGAGCCGGCGCGTTGCGACATTCGGTCGCGACGGCGGCGCCTTCGCGATCGACATCTGGTCAGCCCCCGTGGTCACGATCGTCTCCCGTCCACAAAATGCCAAGGCGCGTCGCCGCGCAGGTTCCATACAGAATGATCAGCCGCCATTCCGGTTCCATCACGATCGCACTCGTTGAGCGCAGGGTTCATGGCCGAGCGAGCGATTTTGCGCCGGTCGGACTCGTGGTGTGTGGGGCAAGGGCCGCAAAGGTTGATAGTCACAAGCGACGCGTGTGGCCGCATCTCGTCAAACTCCAAGCAACGCGCGGCGCGCGCAATACCGCCAGCGGTATTTGTTACAATAGAGAGTCCGACATCATAGTCTGGCGACTATCAGAGGGGCCCGGATCTCCGGCCCTCTGGAATTAGTTCGCAGGCCTGCGCCTGCAAGCCGGCAGACACTCTGTCGCACCTCCGCCTGCACTGCTGCGTCGTTCATGTTGCTGAACGCCGATGCAGACGACCGGCTCTTGAAAACCGGCCCGAAGGCACATACGTCATCGGGCATACCCCTGGTCCGGGCCCCTCTGGTGAAGCTGCCGGTGCTCACGATGTCGGACCTGACGACATCAATTTCACCGGCCTGATAAGAGGACCCAAGTGGATTTCCTGTTCATCGCGTTTGCCGGCAAGCCTGTCTGGATGTGGCTCGCCTTCCTCGCAATCGTGCTCGCCCTTCTCGTTTTCGATCTCGGCATCGTTCATCGCAAGACGCGGGAGATCTCGGTGCGCGAGAGCCTCGTCATGAGCGCCGTCTACATCATGCTCGCGCTGGTGTTCGGCGCCTGGGTGTGGTGGCAGCTCGGCTCCGAGGCCGGCACCGCCTATCTCACCGCATTCACGATCGAGAAGGCCCTGGCGATGGACAACGTCTTCGTCATCGCCATGATCTTCAGCTATTTCGCGATCCCGCGCGCCTATCAGCACCGCGTGCTGTTCTGGGGCATCGTCGGCGTCATCGTGCTGCGCGCCATCATGATCGGCTTGGGCGCTGCGATCGTCGCGCAGGCCAGCTGGGTGCTCTACGTGTTCGCGCTGTTCCTGGTCGCGACCGGCATCAAGATGCTGGTGTTCAAGGACAAGCCGCACGACGTCGGCGCCAACCCGGCGCTGAACTGGATGCGCCGCCGCTTCGACGTCACCGACCGCCTGCACGACGAGCGCTTCTTCGTGCGTCAGCCCAACGCCAGTGGCAAGATGACCTGGTTCATGACGCCGCTGTTCCTGGCGCTGATCCTGATCGAGTTCGCCGATGTCATCTTCGCCGTCGACTCGGTGCCCGCGATCTTCGCGATCTCGACCGATCCGTTCGTGGTCTACACCTCGAACATCTTCGCGATCCTCGGCCTGCGTGCGCTGTACTTCGCGCTGGCCGCCATGGTCGACCGCTTCCAGTACCTCAAGCTGGCGCTGGCCGCGGTGCTGATCTTCATCGGCTCGAAGATCTTCCTGGCCGACCTGCTCGGGCTGGAGAAATTCCCGCCGGCGCTGTCGCTCGGCATCACCTTCGGCCTGCTCGGCGCGGGTATCGCCTACTCGCTGTGGAAGACCCGTCCCGCGGTCGAGCAGGTGAAGTGAGCAACAAGAGGTCACGGCGTGTCCATGAACGATGCCGCATCCGACGATGAGGTCGCGTCCCTGCCGCGCCGTCACAACGGCCCGATCAGCCGGCGGCTGCTTGCGATCGCGCGCACCGTGCGGTCGGAGGAGCCGTCGGTTGGCGAGCTGTTCGACCGGCTGGAGTCCGAAGGACTCGGCCTGACACTGCTGCTGCTGACGATCCCGGCGCTGATTCCGCTGCCGGGGCCGTTCGGCATGGTATTCGGCACCTTCGTCGCGTTGGTCGCGCTGCAGATCCTGTTCGGCGCCGAGCGGCTGTGGCTGCCGCAAACGCTGCGACAGCGTCCGGTGCCGCAGCGGCTGCTGCGCAAGATCATCCGCGCCGGCCTCGACTGGGCCGGCTATGCCGAGCGCGGCCTGCGCGAGGACCGGCTGGTCTGGCTGACCGGCCGCACCGCGCGGATGGTCCTGGCCCTGCCGCTGCTGCTGATGGCGGTCACGATCATTCTTCCGATTCCGATGGGCAATGTCATGCCGGCGCTGGCGCTGATCGCCGCTTCGATCGGCTTCATGGCCGGCGACGGACTGGCGGTGCTGCTGTCGATGCTGATTGCTGCGGCCGCCGTGGTCTGGACTGCCGTGCTGCTCTACACCGGCGCGGCCGCGGCGGACTATGCCGCCACGCTGCTGGCGCGTCTGGCCGTCGAGTTGCGGACGATGCTGGCGAGCGTCGGCGTCGATCTCGACTTCGCAGCCGGTGTGTCGACCGTGTTTGCGCTCGCAGCCGGCCTCACTGCTCTCGCCTTCTGGATTCAGACGATCCGCCACGGGCGCGGCCGGCGCGCGTCTGTCGATTTCGCACTGGACCCGCGCGAGCGCTCACGCGCGATCGCCCGCCGTAGCCGCGGCCCGGTCGCGGCGGCGAGCCTCGCGACCGCAGCCGCGGCGATCCTCATCGCAACGCGGCTGATGTTGACCGGATGGATCTGAGGTTCCGGGGAGCGGACATGGTTTGGTGAGCGCCGTCGGTCGCGGCGCTCAGCGCTTGTCATGGAACTCGCAATAAAACATGCGAGTAAAGAGATGCTTGCGCGCCTGACGGGGCGGAGACCTGCAAGAATTGCCACTGTTCCGCGTGGCGTGCTGCGGCTATATCAGAATGACGGTCATCAAACGGTTACAGAATCGACAAATGCCCGATTCCAACGCAACCGCGTCGATGCACGGCAGTGACCGTGCACTCGGTGCGCCGGACGCCGGCGAATCCGCGAGCAGCCACCAGAGCCATGCCGTCGACGCGGCGTCGCAGCCCGGTGAGCAGACCGTCCCGAAGCCTGCTGATGGAGCTGCAGACAGCGAGGCCGCCGCGCCGTCCCTTCCCGATCCGGAGGCCGGCACCGGCCATGAGATCGAGCTCAAGCTGCTCGTCGATCCCACGCAGCTCGCCAGCTTCAATACCGCGGCGATCGTCGCCGCGCATGCGCGCAACAAGGGCACGCGCAAGCATCTCAAATCCGTCTACTACGATACACCCAAGCACGCGCTGTGGAAGAACGGCTTCACCTTGCGGGTCCGCCAGACCGGCGCGCGCTTCGTCCAGACCGTGAAGGCGCAACACAGCGACGACCCGCTCAAGCGCGGCGAATGGGAGGCCAGCATCGCCTCGCTCGAGCCGGACGTGTCTCTCGCCGCAGCGCTGTTGCCCGAAGAACTGCGTGACACCCTCACGAATGCACCGCTGCAGCCGGTGTTCACCTCCGACGTGCATCGTCACGCGCGACTGCTCGATGTCCCCGGCGCCGTCATCGAGATCGCCTTCGACAGCGGCGTCATCAAGGCCGGCGAACACAGCGAGATCGTGAGCGAGATCGAGCTGGAACTGAAGAGCGGCAATCCCGCGGCGATCTACGAAATCGCGCTCCGGCTGACCGAGCACGGCGATGTCAGGCCATCGATCCGCAGCAAGTCGGCACGCGGCTTCGATCTCGCCGCCGGCCGTGCTCCGGGTGCAGATAAGCCGCGTCGCCCCGGCTTCGATCCGGCGGTGTCGCTGGACGAAGCCTTCGCCATCGTCCTGCGCGGCAGCCTGCATCATTTGTTGCAGGCCCTGCCCGCCGCCGAGGACGGCCGCGATCCCGAAGGCGTGCATCAATTACGCGTCGCGCTGCGCCGCCTGCGCGCCGCGCTCCACATCATGCGCCCGCTCGGCACCTCGGCTGTGCTCGATGGCCTCGAGGCGGATGCGCGCTGGCTGGCGCAGAACCTCTCGGCCGCGCGCGACCTCGACGTCTTTCTCACTAAGACGCTGCCTGAGATCGCCGACGCTTGCAGTGGCGTCGCCGGCTTTAATACGTTGCGGGATCTCGCGGAGCGGCAACGCGACCTCGCCTATCGCAAGCTGCGCATTGCGCTCGCCGACCGCCGCTGCACCTCGTTCGTACTCGGACTGGGCGCGTGGATCGCGACCCGCGGCTGGCGCAACGACGTCTCGCCGGATGAGCTCGGACGCCTCGCCGGCCCGGCGGTCGATTTCGCCGGCCACGTCCTGTCGGAGCGGCATCAGAAAGTGCTCAAGCGCGGCCGTCGTTTCAAGAAGTTACCGGCCGAGCGCCGCCACAGGCTGCGGCTCGCGCTGAAGAAGCTGCGCTACAGCATCGATTTCCTGCTGCCGCTCTATGGCCCGAGCAAGCCGACGAAGAGATATGCGAGGTCGCTCGCCGACCTGCAGGAGCAGCTCGGTCACTACAACGACATGGCCGTCACGGCCGGCGTTATCGACACGCTCGGCACGACCTCGACGGACGCGGCGATCGCCGCCGCCGCGATCACCGGCTGGCATGCGCATGCGATGGCCGGCGTCGAAGATCCGCTGCGCGACGCGTGGCGTGGATTCACGAAAACGCCGACACCCTGGCAACCCGAGGAGGTGTGACGCGTTGTTCGATGCGGTCGTCGATGTGTCGCATTGATCTGGTTCAAAACGCGCCTTCGCGATGTGTGTCAGAGTGAAGCCATGAAGATATCCAGCCTGACGTGCCCCCATTGTCACGCCGCCTATGAGATCGCGGAATCGACCTCCGCCGTGGGCGCCCCCGGTCGGGTCGATTGCGGCATCTGCGGGACGCCGCTGGCCGCATGGAGTGAGCCGAAGCTGCGGGCCTTCCGTCTGGTGGTGCCGCCCGAGCACAAATACCCCCGCGTGCCGGCGCCCGCCCCGCTCGTCTGACTCTCCCGTTCCGAAATCCGGAACGTTCCGCAGACTCCACGACGAATGACCGCGCATCGTGCATGGCGCCATCGCGGGCCGCAACTTGCCTCGCTTTTTTGACCGGGTCATAGTCCGTCATCGCGCGGTGCTGGCGGCCGATCTGCCGCATCCACTGCAGCGTCCCCGATCCACCTCAGCGAGTCATCCCCTCCTCATGCCCATCATCAACAGCATCGCCGCCTTGTCCGACGAAATGGCGGCCTGGCGCCACGACTTCCATGAAAATCCCGAGCTGCTTTACGAAGTGCATCGCACCGCCGGCATCGTCGCCGACAAGCTGCGCGCCTTCGGCTGCGACGAGGTCGTCACCGGGATCGGCCGCACCGGCGTGGTCGGCGTGATCCGTGGCCGCAAATCAGCCTCCGGCAAGACCATCGGCCTGCGCGCAGACATGGACGCGCTGCCGATCGAGGAAACCTCGGGCGTCCCCTACGCGTCGAAGACGCCCGGCCTGATGCATGCCTGCGGCCATGACGGCCACACCGCCATGCTGCTCGGCGCAGCGAAGCATCTCGCGGAGACGCGCAATTTCGATGGCACCGCGATCGTGATCTTCCAGCCCGCGGAAGAAGGCGGCGCTGGCGGCAAGGCGATGGTCGACGACGGCCTGATGACGCGCTGGGGCATCCAGGAGGTCTACGGCATGCACAACATGCCGGGCGTGCCGGAGGGCCATTTCGAGATCTCGCCCGGCGCGATGCTGGCCTCGGCGGATGCGATCCACATCAAGGTCACCGGCAAGGGTGGCCATGGCGGCGCCGGCCCGCACCGGGCCATCGACAGCATCCTGATCGCCTCGCAGATCGTCAACGCGCTGCAGTCGATCGTCGCGCGCAACGTCGATCCGCTGAAGTCGGCGGTGATCTCGATCTGCTCGATCCATGGCGGCACCACCTTCAACGTGATCCCCGAGACCGTCGAGATGCTCGGCACGGTCCGCACGCTCGATCCGGAGATCCGCGACCTCGTCGAGAAGCGCATCGTGGAGGTCGCCGAGGCCACCGCACGCGCCTATGGCGGCACGGCGGAGGCGATCTATGAGCGCAAATATCCGGTCACGATGAACCATCCGGCCCAGGCGGCGTTCGCCGCCGACGTCGCCCGCGACGTCGCAGGCAGCGAGCGCGTCAACGACCGCGCGATCCCGCTGATGGGCGGCGAGGACTTCGCGTTCATGCTGGAAGCGCGCCCCGGCGCGTTCGTGTTCATCGGCATGGGTCCCGGCAACGAGTGCCATCACCCAGCCTACCGCTTCAACGACAACATCCTCAGCGCCGGCGCCTCCTATTGGGTGAAGCTCGTCGAAAAGAGCATGCCGGCGAACTGATCGGCTGATGAAAATGTCGGGTGGCACGCGGCAGCCGAAAGGCGGCCGCGTCCCCACCATCAACGGCGTCTGCCGGATGCCAGGTTGGATTGCTCCTATGAAGCCGGTCCGGTTCGCGCTTCCGCTCGGGCTCCTGCTCACAGCCGGGAGCCTCACCGCCTCGGCAAACATCCCCTATGCGATGTCCGAGCACCCGTCGCAGGATGGCCGCTGCGAGGGCGATACCGGCAAGGCCGATCTCGATCGCGACGAGCAGGCATGCCTCGATCAGCTCAAGGACGTCGTCAAGCGCAACGGAAAGGCGCTGGAGATCACGTTCAAGGACGGCTTCACCCGAAGTTACGTGACGCGGCTGCCGGACGATCTGCCAGGCCATGAGGACGATTCGGTCGAGTACAAGCTCGTCGGCTATTTCCCGGAACACGAGCTCCTGCTGATCGAAATCGGCTATTGGGAGGGGGTGCAATGGATGCTGCTGCGGCTCAATCGCGGCATCGAGACCAAGATCCACTCGCCGCCGCATTATTCACCGAGCCATCGCTGGCTGTTTTCCGTCTGCTCCAGCGACGGCCCGTCCGGCTGCGGCAACGGCATGGACATCGTCGCCGCACCGTTCGACCTCAAGCAGGGCGGCTGGTCCTATCTCACGCCTGACGACGACTACACCTTCTACGAGTTCGACGGCTGGGACGGCGACGACCGCGTCAAGCTCGTCGCAACCTTCAAGGTCGGCGGGGACATGAAGCCGTTCCCCGCGGCGGTCGAACGCATCAACGGTCGCTGGCAACTCAAGTTGCCGAAGCAGCATCGCGTCCAGCCGCGCCGCTAGCCTCAGCCCAGCGCGATCGCCACCTTGCCGAAATGCGCGCCGCTCGACATGTAGTGGAACGCCTCGCGCGCCTCGGTGAAGGGGAAGACGCGATCGACCACCGGCTTCACCTGATGCAACGCGAGCGCGTTCGTCAGAGCCTGGAGATCGTCCACCGAGCCGACGGTGACGCCCTGCAGACGCTGTTGCTGCATCACCATCAAGGGCAACCGCAGCTCGGACGCCGGCGCGCCGGCGAGCACGCCGATGAAGGCGATGGTGCCGCCGATCCTCGTCGCGCGGATCGACTCGTTCAGCGTACCAACGCCGCCGACCTCGACCACGAGATCGACGCCGTGCCTGGTGATCTCGCGCGCCTGCTTACCCCAGTCAGGCGTCGTCTTGTAGTTCAGCGTCACGTCGGCGCCGAGTTCCTTCAGCCGCGCGATCTTCGCTTCGCTCGACGACGTCGCGATCACGCGGGCGCCGGCCATCTTCGCGATCTGCAGCGCGAAGATCGAGACGCCGCCGGTGCCCTGCGTCAGCACCGTCTGCCCCGGCCGAATGCCGCCGAGCTTGACGACAGCGCTCCAGGCGGTGACGCCGGCACATGGCAGGGCCGCCGCTTCGATGTCGCTGAGATAGGTTGGCGTCCTGACCAGCGCCTGCGCGGGGAAGACCCGATACTCCGTCAGCGTACCGTCCACGGCGCCGCCGAGCGCCGCGCGCATCTTGGCTTCGCTCGGCTCGCCGCCGGTCCAGCCCTCGAAGAAGCTGCCGATGACGCGGTCGCCCGGCGCGAACGAAGCCACACCGTCGCCGACCGCCGCGACGACGCCGGCTCCGTCCGACAACGGCACCAGCGGAAACTTCTGCTTGGAGCCGTATCCACCTCTGACGGTGAGAAGATCGCGATAGTTGATGCTCGCCGCATTGATCCGCACCAGCACCTCGCCGCGCGCCGGCTGCGGCACCGGCTTGTCGACCAGCGCCAGCGCATCGATCCCGCCCGGCCCCTGCAGCTCATAGCATCGCATCGGAATGTCTCCTGCCCCCAAGCCCGCGCCCTTGCTTCGCGCAATGCCAACCGATCGTGGAGGGTTTCGCAGCGATGATCAAGCCGCGCCTCGTTCCGCATGGCGGACAAAGGCGGGGACGCGGCAGCGCCCCTAGCGGGCAGGCAAGTCTGGACTCGGCAGTCCGACGTCGTCGATCAGGGGCATCACGACATGATCGAGGACGTACTCCGTTCCTACCAAAGTGATGACGATCGAAATCATCAGCAGGGCAGCCATCAGCATCATGTCGCGTCGGTCCATTGATGACATACGTCGCGGCGAACCACACGTTTCATGCTGCCTGCGACGCGCCGTTGTCTCGCCTATGGAACCGACAGCATCCTGAGGAACGGCGCAGCTCAATACACGTTCAAACCGCTGAGTGGATGCCGAGAGGACGACCGCGTCGCGCATGGAACAGCTTGGCTATGGCATCGGCCTGATTGCCGCGGCGCTGACATCGCTGTCCTACATTCCGCAGGTTCGAAAGGCCTATCCGAAAGGCGCGACCGGCGATCTCTCCGTCAAGACGCTGGTTGCGCTCGGCGGGGGCCTCGCGCTCTGGGTCGCCTATGGGCTGATACGGCGCGACATCGTCGTGATCGTCGCCAATCTGCTCGGGCTTAGTCTCGTGATCGCGCTGCTCACATTCAAGATCCGCGACATCAGGCAGAGCTGATCGGCTCGTCCGCGGATTACGCCTTACACGTCCGTCTCGAACCTGATCCGGCAGAGCAAGCCGCTGTCGCGATACTCCTGCTCGATGCTGCCACCGATCGCGGCCAGACTCGCCCTGATCATGCGGGTGCCGAACCCCTCCCCGACCGGCTGGGCGACGGCGTGGCCCGACAGCTCGCGCCAGGTCACGAGGCTGCGGCCGCCGTCCTGCGCGAGCTGCACCTCGAGCCGTCCACCATCACCGCGCAACGCGCCATATTTGACCGCGTTGGTCGCGAGCTCATGAAACACCAGCGCGAGATTCCGCACGGCCTCCGGACCCAGCGGGATGTCCGTCCCTTCCACCGTGACCGCGCCGGATGCGCGATAGGGCTGTAGCTCGGCCTCGAGCAGCATGCGCAATGTCATCACGCGCTGGTTGGACCAGGCGAGCGTGTTGGCGCGTGCGACGGCGTCGAGCCTGAGCGCGATCGCCTCGCCTTTCTGGTGATCCTCGCCCGACAGGCTCGATCGCACGATCGATTGAAACACCGCGAGCTGATTGTTGACGCGGTGTCTGAGCTCGCCCAGCAACAGCTCGCGCGCATGCTCGTTGCGCTTGAGCTCGACCAGCGCCGCGCGGCAGAGATTGGCAAGCCAGATCACGAGCGCGGACGCCGCGAGGAACGCGACGAGGTTGACAACCTCCTCATGACCCGGTCGATCGGTGAAGCCGATCAGCACGACGGCGGCCGACAGCCAGGCGGCAAAAACGGCCGCCGGCAGCCCGCCGAGCAAGGTTGCGAACAACACGGCCGGAAAGAATGGAGCATAGGCCAGGGTCGACCCCGCGATGTCCAAGCCGACGCGGGAGGCGGCGGACACAGCGACGGCAAGAATCGTCAGCAGAAACGTGGTTGGCGACCACGGTCTGCGTCGAACAATCCAGTTTGAAAAACTCTGACCCGCGCGCACGATTGACCCCGAAATCAACCTCTATCGCCGGGTGCCCACGGGAACAAGCCGAAGGAACTGCCGCACGGCTGCGAAATTTTTGGAACTTTTTCTCAGTAGTTGCGTTTAGCCGCGCCGTTGCACGCCACGGAACTGGCGCTGCCGCCAGAGGGAAAGCGGTTCCGCGTCCTCATATGCATGCAGTCGGCACGGCCGGGCTGCTAAACCCGCAAAGAACTCATCGCGACCGCTTGAAAGTTCGGGGATCGAAGCGCCCTGCGCGAACGGTGCCTTGGATAGCTTCTTGCTTGTCGCGCGCCTGCTTCTGAGCGAGGCGGAGCCGCCCGCCACCGAGTCGATCGAGCAAGACCCGCACACGAGAGCAACAGAGACGAACCTCTGATCGCGGCGGACCTCTGTTCCTAATCAGATGATAGTCCGAGTGTCCTACTCGGCCGCCTGTCGGACATGCCGCTCGGTCACCGTGCGCATCGTGACGAGTTCCTCGGCAGCGGAGGGATGCAGGGCGACGGTGGCGTCGAAATCGGCCTTGGTCGCCTTCATCTTGATGGCGATGGCGACGGCTTGCGTGATCTCGGCGGCCATGTCGCCGACGATGTGGCAGCCGAGCACGCGGTCAGTTGCGCCGTCGACGACGAGCTTCATCAGCACGCGCGTATCGCGGCCGGACATCGTCGCCTTGATCGGGCGAAAGCTCGTCTTGTAGATATCGACGCGATCGTAGAGCTCGCGCGCCTGGGTCTCGGTCAGACCGACGGTGCCGACCTCAGGCTGGCTGAAAACAGCCGTTGGAATGTCCGCGTGATCGACGCGAACGGTCTTGCCGCCGAACACCGTATCGGCGAAGGCATGACCCTCGCGGATCGCCACCGGCGTCAGGTTGAAGCGATGGGTGACGTCGCCGATCGCATAGATGCTCGGCACCGAGCTCTGCGAGAACGCGTCGACCGCGATGCCGCCATTGCGGGGATTGATCGCAACGCCGGCCTTCTCGAGGCCGAGATTGGCCACCGCCGGATGGCGGCCGATCGCAAACATCACCTTGTCGGAGGCGATGCTGGAGCCGTTCGACAGATGCGTGGTGTAGTCCTTGCCGTGCTGATCGACGCTCTTGACCGTGCAGCCGGTCAGGATGGTGATGCCTTCCTTCTCCATCTCCGAGCGGACATGCTTGCGGACATCCTCGTCGAAGCCGCGCAGGATGTTGTCGCCGCGATAGACGACGGTGACGTCGGAGCCGAAATTGGCGAAGATGCAGGCGAATTCGAGCGCGATGTAGCCGCCGCCCTGGATCACGATCCGCCGCGGCAGCTCCTCCAAATGAAACGCCTCGTTGGAGGAGATGACGTGCTCGATGCCGGGGATCGGCGTGCCGTGATTGGGCGCGCCGCCGGTCGCGATCAGGATGTATTTCGCGGTGACCGTCTCGCCGGTGCCGAGACGCACCGTGTGCGCATCCTCGATCGTCGCTCGGGTCTTGACGACCTTGGCGCCGGACTTCTCGACATTGGCGGTGTAGGCCGCCTCGAGCCGCGCGATCTCCTTGTCCTTGTTGGCGATCAGCGTCTTCCAGTCGAACGTCGCTGATGGGATGGTCCAGCCGAAGCCGGCGGCGTCGGCGATCTCCTGGCGGACATGCGAGCCGATCACGAACAGCTTCTTGGGCACGCAGCCGCGGATCACGCAGGTGCCGCCCATGCGGTATTCCTCGGCGATCATCACGCGGGCACCATAGCCGGCCGCGATGCGGGCGGCGCGCACGCCCCCCGAGCCACCACCGATCACGAACAGGTCGACGTCGAATTCAGCCATCTCTCCCCCGACCTGTCCCTTGCAACCAGCCTCAGATCGGCTTGTTGCGCTTGCGCATCTCGGCGCGGAACTGCGCGGTCACCGTATCGGAGAACTCCGCAGCCCACTGGTTCATCGACTGCATGCTCATCTGGATCGCCTTGGGCTCGGCCGCAAGCAGCTTCTGGCCGATCGGCGACTTGTAGAAGGTGACGAGGTTGGCGATCTCGGCATCGGTGAACTCGTTGCAGTAGATCTGCGCCATCTTCTCGCCGATCTCCTTCTCCTTGCCGGCATAGGTCTGCGCGACCATCACCGCGACCTCGTCGAGGTCCTTCTGGTAGTTGAGATTGGACTGCAGCAACGCCTGCTTGGTCTGCTGCACGATGCCCGGAACGGCATTGGCATACATCGCAGCCGCATTCTTCATCGCCAGAATCTCGCGCGCGCCGGCCATGCAGGCGGCCGAGGCCGGCTTCAACGCCGGTGCCTGGGCCTGCGCCTGCGCGGCAGCCGGGCTGGCCGAGGCCAGGGCCAGCACGACGCCGGCAGCCGGCAGGATTCTGAACACGCTCTTCATTCCAAGTCTCCTGTGAGATTGCCGCCCAAAGCGCAGGTCGTGCTGCGCTCAAGGCCGCTGGATAACGCGAATTCCCTGTGCGCCTGCCAGGATCGCCGTGCTGCCGAGGCCGATGAACAGCCCGTGCTCCACCACGCCCGGAATTGCGCTCAAAAGGCCCGCCAGACGCGGGGGATCCTCGATCTCCCCCAGGCGAACGTCGACAATCCAGTGGCCGCCATCGGTGACGAAAACGTGGCCATCTGCGGACTTGCGCAAGCTCATTGGCCCGGACACGCCGGCCTTGGCGAAGGCCTCGCTGATCTCGCGCTGCGTTGCGGCGAGGCCGAACGGGATCACCTCGATCGGCAGCGGGAAACGGCCGAGCCGGGGCACCCATTTGCTCTCGTCAGCGATCACGATCATGCGACCGGAGGCGCTGGCGACGATCTTCTCGCGCAACAGCGCGCCGCCGCCGCCCTTGATCAGGTCGAGCGCCGGATTGATCTCGTCGGCGCCGTCGATGGTGATGTCGAGCCGGTCGATCTCGTCGAGCGTGGTCAGCGGCACGCCACAGGCCTCGGCCTGCGCCCGCGTGGCCTCCGAGGTCGGCACGCCCACCACTTTGAGGCCGGCACGGACCTTCTCGCCGAGCAGGTCGACGAAATGCTTGGCGGTCGAGCCGGTGCCGAGGCCGAGCCGCATGCCGCTCTCGACCTCCTCCAGCGCACGCGCCGCCGCCTGCCGTTTCAATGCGTCCATATCGACCAAAACACCCGCCCCTCGGATGGGCCCCCCAGGCGGGGGCCGAAAACCGGCGCATATCTAGCGATGTTTTGCCGCGGGGCCTAGCTCTCGGCGGTCACGAAATCGGACAAAAAGCTGGTTCGAGCCCTTGCAAGGGCGCGGGACGACCGGTAGCGGATACCGATGCGCATCGCGAGCACCATCGTCTTCGATCTCGACGGCACCCTGGTCGACACGGCGCCGGACCTCATCAACGCGTTGAATCATATCCTGCAGCGCGAAGGGCTGCGGCCGCTTCCGCTGGCCTCCGCCCGCAAGATGATCGGGCATGGCGCACGCAAGCTGCTCGAGCGCGGCCTCGAAGCCGAGGGCCGCTTCGCCAGCACAGAGGACATGAACCGCCTCACGGCCGATTTCATCGCATTCTACGCCGAGAACATCGCGATCGAATCGCGTCCGTTCGAGGGGCTGGAAGCGGCGCTCGACGAGCTCGCCGGCCGCGGTTGCCAGTTCGCGGTCTGCACCAACAAGCTGGAGTGGCTGTCCAAGCGGTTACTCGACCAGCTTGGCCTCACCTCCCGCTTCGCCGCGATCTGCGGCGCAGACACCTTCGGCGTCGCCAAGCCGGATCCTACGATCTTGCGCCAGACCATCGCGCAAGCCGGCGGCGAGATCGGCGCCGCGATCATGGTCGGCGATGCCGGAACCGATGTCGGCGCTGCGCGCCGGGCCGGCGTCCCGGTGATCGGCTGCACCTTCGGCTATACGGACGTGCCGATCGCGGAGCTCAACCCGGACCACCTGATCGATCACATGCGCGAGTTGCCGGCTGCGGTCGCGGCTCTCGGACCATCGCTCAAGATCGGCTGAGCGGAGCGCAGCCGGGACGGCGAGGTCGCGATCGGCCTCCGCCGATCGAGAGCCGCGCCGCACAGCTTCGGATTCCACAGCCGCATCCCGCTCTAACCACCTGTCCCAGCAACAAAAAGACACACGCCCCGGAATCTCAACGTTCTGTTGAGAATAGGGTTGACCGCAGTTGCGCCGCTGTTCTGACGCTCCTATGGTCGCCTTGGGATTGCGGCCGATGGCCGCAGGGTTGTGGGGCGGACATCATGATGCGGCGTGTCATCGCAATTGCGGTTGCGGGAGCCGGCTTGGCCGGTTGCTCGTCCTTCTCCATGGACAGCTTCAAGATGGCGGCGCCGGAGGTTCCCGTGCAGCTCGAATCCGTGCCGCCGGGAGCCGAAGCCAAGACCTCGCTCGGGCAGACCTGCCGCACTCCCTGCACGGTCCAGGTGCCGGCGCCCGATGCGGGCTTCAGCGTCACCTTCACGATGGACAAGTACCTGCCGGCGACCGTCCCGGTGCAGGTGATCCGCAACTCCGGCGATTTCAACTCGTCGCCGCCGGTGGTGATGGATCCAAACCCGGTCGTGGCCGAGCTGCAGCCGGCGCCGGGCGCGCCGCCGAAGGCCGTCAAGCACATGCGGCCGAAGAAGCCGAAGCCGCAGAAATCCGCGGCAGCGCCGGCCGCCGCCGCACCCGCGACGACCGGGTCTGCGTTCCCCGCCCCCATTCCCGGCGCGGCCCGCCAATAATCTCCCTGCCCTGCGTGCAGCGCAGCAACGACGGCGTGGCCTCCGCGATTGTGAGCCGCGCGGATCATGATTAGATTGCCTTGTAACTGAGATCCGGCCGCGTGCTCCACGCGGTCGCCGCGTGGCATCGCCGCCACTTGCCGCCGATCCTTGTGCAAGGCCTTCCATGACCGTTGAGACGTCTGACGACACCGCCCTGACGCGCCCGATGACCGACCCGTTCGGCCGTCGCATCAGCTATCTGCGCGTCTCGGTGACCGACCGCTGCGACCTGCGCTGCTTCTACTGCATGTCCGAGGACATGACCTTCCTGCCGAAGGCCGACCTGCTGACGCTGGAGGAGCTCGACCGGCTGTGCTCGGCCTTCATCCACAAGGGCGTGAAGAAGCTCCGGCTGACCGGCGGCGAGCCGCTGGTCCGGCGCAATGTCATGGGTCTGGTGCGGTCGCTGTCGCGGCATCTCAAGAGCGGCGCGCTCAACGAGCTGACGATGACCACCAATGCGACCCAGCTCGCCAAATACGCATCTGAGCTCGCCGATTGCGGCGTCCGCCGCATCAACGTCTCGCTCGACACGCTCGATGCCGACAAGTTCCGCACCATCACCCGCTGGGGCGATCTCGACCGCGTGCTCGCCGGCATCGAGGCCGCGCAGACGGCCGGCATCGCGGTGAAGATCAACGCGGTTGCGCTGAAGAACATGAACGAGGACGAGATCCCCTCACTGATCGACTGGGCGCACGGCAAGGGCATGGCGCTCACGCTCATCGAGGTGATGCCGATGGGCGAGATCGGCGAAGGCCGCATCGACCAGTATCTGCCGCTGTCGCTGCTGCGCAGCCGCCTCGCCCAGAAATACACGATGACCGATCTCGATGAGACCACCGGCGGCCCTGCCCGCTATGTCCGCGTCGCCGAGACCGGCGGCACGATCGGCTTCATCACGCCGATGACGCATAATTTCTGCGAGAGCTGCAACCGTGTCCGCGTCACATGCACCGGCACCCTGCACACCTGCCTCGGCCACGAGGACGCCTCCGACCTGCGCAAGCCGCTGCGCGCCTCGGCCAGCGACGAGCAATTGAGCGACGCGATCGACCGCGCCATCGGCCTCAAGCCGAAGGGCCACGACTTCATCATCGACCGCCGCCACAACCGCCCGAGCGTCAGCCGGCACATGAGCGTGACCGGCGGCTGATCGATGCTCCCCTGGAAGCTGATCGACACCGCTGACGTGCCCGGCGGCGGCGAGCCGCTGCGGCTGATGCAGCGCGGCCGGGACTTCACCATCAAGCTCGGCTCGAACGAGCTGATGAGCAGCCGGCTCTACGGCTCGGAAGAAGCGCTGGCGACGTTGAGCTGCGCGCGCCTCAAGGACCGCCCTGCTCCACACCTGCTGATCGGCGGCCTCGGCATGGGCTTCACTCTGCGCGCCGCGCTGAAGGTGCTGGGCCCGCAGGCGCGCGTCACCGTCGCCGAGCTGGTGCCGGCGGTGATCGCCTGGGCGCGCGGACCGATGGCCGAACTCTCCGGCGACAGCCTCGCCGATCCGCGCGTCGACATCCGCGAGGGCGATGTGGTGAAGCTGATCGCGGCCGCGCGCGGCAGCTATGATGCGATCCTACTCGACGTCGACAATGGCCCGCAGGGCCTGACGCGAGAATCCAACGACGCGCTGTATGATCCCGCAGGGCTCCGCACGGCCTTCACGGCCCTGCGTCCCGGCGGCTTGCTCGCAGTGTGGTCGTCACATCCCGACGACCGCTTCGCCCCGCGCTTGCGCAAGGCCGGCTTCACCGCCGAGGAGATCAAGATCCGCGCCACCGGCCGCGGTGGCGGCGGCGCCCGTCACGTGATCTGGATTGCAACGCGGCCGGCGTAATCGCGCCTCCACACGCCGCAGTTGAGTTCTCACCGTCGCCTGTTAAGCTCGCGACGTTTCATTTCAGCTGTTTTCGACTCGCCTTCTCCACGAGGCTCATTGGCATGACGGTCGATCTTTTGAAGGACACCAAGTCCTATCCGCGGATGACGCGCTGGTTCAATCCGCTGCTGCTCATCAAGCTGCTCAACAACGTCGTCACGTCAGCAATGTTCGGCCAATACGCCGACCGCCGCCTGATGGTCGCCGCGCTCGACACGGTGACGCCCGACGAACACATGAGGCGCGCGACCGCGTTCGCGCGGAGCCTCAGCCCGACGACGAAGGGCCCGGTCTGGATCGACTTCGTCGCCGATCTCGGCGACGGCTTCGACAGCACCTATGCAGTCGCGTGCCTGCTCGGCCGCCAGACACTGGAGCTTGGCGGCGAAACTCTGCCGCGCGGCGAGATGCTGATCATGGGCGGCGACGAGGTCTATCCGCTCGCCAATGCCCAGACCTACCGCAATCAGTTGCGCAAGCCGTATCAATGGGCCTCGCCCGACCACGACAAGACCGACGACGAGGGCGTTCCCTTGTTCGCGATCCCCGGCAACCATGATTGGTATGACGGGCTGGTGCAGTTCCTGGCCTATTTCACCCGGCCGACCCCGACGCACTTCGGCTCCTGGCGGACGCAGCAGAAGCGCAGCTATTTCGCGATTCAGCTCACGGAGAGCTGGTGGCTTTGGGGAATGGACATCCAGCTCGCGGAGAACATGGACCAGCCGCAGGCGGACTACTTCAAGCTGATCGCCCAGTCGGACCAGCTCAAGCCGGGATCGAAGATCATCCTCTGCACGGCGGAGCCGGGCTGGCTCTACACCGACACCAATCTGAGATCATGGGAGATCGTCGACTACGTGCTCGGCATCGCCAAGAAGGCGGACAAGGCGCTGACGATCCCGCTGCTGCTGTCCGGCGACACCCATCACTACAGCCGCTACATCGCAGAAGACGGCACGCAGTTCGTGACCTCGGGTGGCGGCGGCGCCTTCCTGCATCCGACCCACCAGCTCGAGAAGAACGTCAGCGTGCGCTGGACCGGCACGAAGGTGCCGCTGACCCTCGCCGACAAGGAGAACAGCAAGGACCCGGCAGTCTACCCGTCGATGCACGCCAGCCGTGAGCTGCTCTGGCGCAATTTATGGTTCGCGCTGACGAACTGGGATTTCTCGATTTTCATGGCCCTGGTGTATTTCGTCGTCGGCGTCCTGGTCGGGCTGCGCAACGAGATCGACATCTATGTCCTCGTGGCGCTGGCGTTCGGCGCGGGCATCATCGGCTACACCACGCGGCAGGAGCATGTCTCGCTCGCCGACATCTTCAACAAATGGAAGCGCCGTCACATCAAGACGGAGTTCGACGAGATCGACCGGGAAAACGTGCCGATCCAGTTCAAGAAGGCGCTGGTCGTCATCGGCACGAGCGTGCTCCACGCAGGCGCCCACATCGTCACCGCGCTGGCGGCCGCGATCTTCTTCAGCGGGATCAACGGAGATCCCTTCCCGGCCGGCCATCCCTGGTACAGCGTCTGGACGTGGCTCGGCCTGCTCGCACTTGAAATGGGCCCGGTCGGCTTCGTGCTCGGCAGCAGCTATTTCGGACTCAACATGCTCATCACCTGCCGGTGGCTGCGCATGAACCGCAACGACGCCTTCAGCGCGCTGCGCATCGGCCACTACAACAACTTCCTCCGGCTGCGCATCGAAGGCGACGACGTCAAGGTCCACGCCATCGGTCTCGATCGCGTGCCTGAGCGTCACGAGTGGCGGGATAACTCGCAATACCGGGAAGGCCAGCCGCAGCAGCCCCGCTTCGTCCCAGCGGCTCCGCTGGCACCGCATTTGATCGAGACATTCGTTGTCTCGGGCAAAGCGGGGCCGGCCGCACGCCCGACTTGACGCAGGCTGGACAGCGAGGTCGACGACGGCCGCCTCTCCGGCTCGCGATCCTCAGCGGTGCTCACGACCCGCAAAATGCACCCAAAAATGGATGCAGCGCCGCGCGCAGGCGCACCGGATCGGATTGACGCAGACCGGGACAGTTTCTAACAACTTCGCTTGCGGAATGGGCCGCAACAATGGAGCATCAATGCCCAAGAAGTACTTTGCGCTTGCGATCGCCGCCTTGCTCACAAGCGTATCCCCCTCGATTGCCAGCGACTATGCATTTCGTCTGCACAACAAGGCGGACGGTTATACCATCAACGGCTTTTATACCTTTCAGGACGGGCAATGGAGCCAGAACTGGCTCGACACCACCAAGGTGCCCCCGGGGGCATCGATCGGCATGGACTGGAATAGCAACCAGGGCAATTGCGTGGTGCCTTTCCGCGTGAGTTGGGATGACTACGGCGCCGAAGACTTCAAGATCGACTGGTGTAAAGGCGTCAAGAACATCTACATGAAGAACAAGGGATTCAGCTGGGACTAAGAAGGCCAGCCCACACGGCTTGACCTTCCAGAGTCCTATTCCCGAGCGGCGCTGTTGAGTCCTGCTCGAGGGAGCCCATGTCGTCATCTGTTCTGGTGAACGTGGCGCTCGGATATCTACGGTCCGGGCGCCCCACTGGCAGACGATCGGTTCGCTCATGCGGTATGTATCCGCAACAGCCATTGTCGCCGATCCCTGACACGCCAGCGCATCTACGAGGGCTATCGTCCTGCTCTCGGCTACCGTGCGGCCAGGGCCGGAACCGCAGCCGCCCGGGCGAGTTGCTGGACCACGGAGACGAATTGGAATGAGCAGCACCGCTGTTCATCCCGTTCCCGCTCCATCCGGCAGCACTCGAACAGAGAGGCGACAATGAAAGCACCCCTTCTTCTCGCTGGCGCACTGATCATCGGATCCCTGGCCCCGGCACTCGCTGATGAATATTACGTCGTGCAGGGCCCGAGCCACCGCTGCACCATCACCACCACCCGCCCCGCCGACCGCGAGGTCGTGACGCAGATCGGGCCGATGGCGTTCACCAGCCGCGTGGAGGCCGAGGATCGCATCAAGCAGACCAAGGTCTGCGAAGACGAAGGCACCGTCGGCAGCAGCAGCAGCACCACCACGATCATCAAGGAGAAGTAGTCGGCAGCGGCGTTCCTGAAATTCCGCGAGGATGTGAAAGGTCGTGCCCATCGCCATGGGCGCGGCCTTTCTGCTTCCGAGGGGCACGTAGGGACCGTGCTACGCGTCGCCTAGCGCGGTCTGCCCCGGATCATGCGTGGAGCTCCCTTCCTGCAAGCCGGTCGCAGCAACAGAGGTTGCGTTCCATGGCCGCCTTGAGTACGTCGCAACTCTCGGCCGGATCAGGACATCATGCTTTCGCATTCAATCAAGCTCGCCATCGGCAGCCTCGTGGTCGGGACGGTCGTGCTCGGGCTGAAATTTCTCGCCTATTGGCTGACCGGCTCGGTTGCGCTCTACTCCGACGCCGTCGAGAGCATCGTCAACGTCGTCACCGCCGTGGTCGCGCTGCTCGCGGTGCGCATTGCCGCCAAGCCGCCTGACGCGAACCACCCTTTCGGTCACCACAAGGTCGAGTACTTCAGCGCAGTGATCGAAGGCGTCATGATCGTCGTCGCGGCGCTGCTGATCATTCACGAGGCCTACGGCAATTTCCGCGACCCGCATCCGTTCTCGGCCCCGGTCGAGGGCCTCGCCGTGAACGGCTTCGCCAGCGTCGTCAATGCCGCCTGGTGCTGGCTGCTGATCACGCGGGGCAAGCGGCTGCGCTCGCCAGCGCTGGTCGCGGACGGCCGGCATCTCCTGACCGACGTCATCTCCTCGGGCGGCGTCGTGATCGGGCTCGGCCTCGCGGTGGTGCTGAAGCTGCCGATTCTCGACCCTGCCCTGGCCTTGCTCGTCGCCGTCAACATCCTGTGGTCCGGATGGCAGGTGCTGAAGGAATCGACCGGCGGGCTGATGGACGAAGCCGTCTCCGACGCCACGCTCGCGCGCATCCGCCAGATCATCGGCGAGCATGCCGAGGGCGCGCTCGAGGCGCATGACGTCCGCACCCGCCATGCCGGCAAGCTCACCTTCATCGAGTTTCACCTGGTCGTTCCCGGCGAGATGTCGGTCAACGCGGCGCACGAGATCTGCGACCGCATCGAAGCCGCCCTGCGCGAGGACGACGAGCACAGCTGGATCACCATCCACGTCGAGCCGGAAAACAAGGCCAAGCACTCCGGGGTGGTTGTGCTGTGATTGGGTCGCCGTGACATGAGCATGAGCCTCCAGGGGCATAAGCTTCGCGCGACGTCCGCTCGTCGCCTCCCTGAAGGCTCCCGTCGCCCACTGATGCAGCGCCGTCTGCGCGCGACGGCATGGCCGCAACTGCGGCATGCGACAGCCCGGACGGGGTGTCGCCAAGACTGCAACATGTTGCGGCAACGCTCATTTTCGCCCATTTTTCCGATTGACGGCAACACGGGGCGCTGAAATGGTGCCCCGGTTTTTGAGAGCCTGCCGGGCCGGATAGGCCGCTGCGCCGCATTCCGCGCAGCCAAGAACAGGCCATGGGCGACCGCGCGACACTGGCGGTCGTAGGACATTGGGGGAGGATCGGCGTTGCAAGCGTTGCTGAAATTGAGCCGTGGGATCGATGGGTTTACCGCCTGGACCGGCAAGCGGCTGGCGTGGCTGATCCTGCTGGCCGTCATCATCTCGACCATCAACGCCATCATCCGCAAGACGCTCGATACCTCGTCGAACTCCTGGCTGGAGCTGCAATGGGTGCTGTTCGCGGCAGTGTTCCTGCTGTGCTCGCCCTGGACCCTGCTCGACAACGAGCACATCCGCATCGACATCATCAACGCGATGTTGCCGAAATGGCTACGTGATACCATCGATGTCGTCGGTCACCTGCTGTTCCTGATGCCGCTCTGCATCGTCATGATCATCACCAGCGTGCCGTTCTTCCTGCGCTCCTTCGAGATCAACGAGCAGTCCAGCAATGCTGGCGGCCTGCCGCAATGGCCGGCGAAATCCCTGATCATGATCGGCTTCGTTTTCCTGCTGGTGCAGGGCATCTCCGAGCTGATCAAGCGCATCGCCGTGATGCGCGGGCTCATTCCTGATCCTCACGCTGCGAAGTCCCACGGGATCGAAGCCGAGGTCGAGCACCTCGTCGAAGCGATCGAAAAGAAATAAGCGGCGGGCTGGGGGATTCTTCAATGACTTCGTTTCTGATCGCCAATATGGCGCCGATCATGTTCGGCTCGCTGGTCGTCATGTTGCTGCTCGGCTATCCGGCAGCATTCTCGCTTGGCGCCGTCGGCCTGTTCTATGCCCTCATCGGCATCGAGCTCGGTGAATTCCGGCCGGACTTCCTGCAGGCACTGCCCGAACGCGTCTACGGCGTGATGAACAACGATACGCTGCTGGCGATTCCGTTCTTCACCTTCATGGGCCTGGTGCTCGAACGATCAGGCATGGCCGAGGATCTGCTCGACACCATCGGCCAGCTGTTCGGCACCATCCGCGGCGGCTTGGCCTATGCGGTCATCTTCGTCGGCGCGCTGCTCGCCGCCACCACCGGTGTCGTCGCGGCCTCCGTCATCTCGATGGGCCTGATCTCGCTGCCGATCATGCTGCGCTACGGCTATGACCGGCGCCTCGCCTCGGGCGTGATCGCCGCCTCCGGCACGCTGGCGCAGATCATCCCGCCGTCGCTGGTGCTGATCGTGATGGCCGACCAGCTCGGCAAGTCGGTCGGCGACATGTACGAAGGCGCCTTCATCCCCGGCCTCGTGCTGTCGGCGCTCTACGCCGGCTATGCCTTCCTCGTCAGCATGATCTTCCCGAAAGCGGCGCCCGGCCTGCCGCCTGAAGCGATCGGCTTCCGCGAGGATTCCGGCAGCCGCGGCCTGACTTCGCTGGGCATGCTGTTCCTGGCATCCTGCGTGTTCGGCTGGTACGTGATGCGCGGCTCCGAGTATCACGGCGCGGATTTCGTCGTGCTCTGCATGTTCTCCGGCATCGTGTTCGCCTTCGCCGTCGCGGTCGTGAACTGGGTGCTGGAGCGCCTCACGGGATACCGCTTCCTGTCGCGCATGGCGCAGCAGACCACCTTCGTGATGGTGCCGCCGCTGTTCCTGATCTTCCTCGTGCTGGGCACGATCTTCATCGGCCTGGCGACCCCGACCGAAGGCGGCGCGATGGGCGCGGCCGGCGCGATCATCCTCGGCGCGATCAAGCGCCGGCTCAGCTTCGACCTGGTTCGACAGGCCGTCGAGTCCACCGCAAAACTATCGGCCTTCGTGGTCTTCATCCTGGTCGGCGCGCGCGTGTTCTCGCTGACCTTCTACGGCGTCAACGGCCACGTCTGGGTCGAGCACCTCTTGACCTCCCTGCCCGGTGGCCAGGTCGGCTTCCTGATCTTCGTCAACGCCTTCGTGTTCGTGCTGGCCTTCTTCCTCGACTTCTTCGAGCTGGCCTTCATCATCATCCCGCTGCTCGGACCTGCGGCCGAAAAGCTCGGCATCGATCTGATCTGGTTCGGCGTCATCCTCGGCGTCAACATGCAGACCTCGTTCATGCATCCGCCGTTCGGCTTCGCGCTGTTCTACCTGCGCTCGGTCGCGCCGAAGGAGTCCTATCTCGATCGCGTCACCGGCAAGCGGATGGAGCCGGTCACCACGGGGCAGATCTACTGGGGCGCGGTGCCGTTCGTGGTGATCCAGCTCATCATGGTGATGCTGGTGATCATCTTCCCGTCGATGGTCATGCACTACAAGGGCACCGCATCGACCGTCGATCCGAACTCGATCAAGATCGACATCCCGCAGATCGATGCCCCGCCGCTCGACTTCGGCCCGCCGCAGATCGATCCGCCGAAGCAGTGAGCCGCGGCGCTTCAGTCGGTTAGGACAATGAAAAACCCCGGCGCATGCGCCGGGGTTTTGTCTTGTTGTTCGACGTTAAGAACGCGCCCGCCTCAGGCCAGCGGATTGCGCGCCATGAAGGCGTCGTAGCCGATCTCGGCGACCTGGAACCAGGAGTAGCCGTTGCCGGCAAAGGCCGTCAGCGACTCCAGCGTCTTCTTGAAGTCGGGGTTGGTGGCCGCGACCTCGCCGTGCAGCTCGCGCGCCGCCTTGATGCAGGCCTGCATGATTTCCGGCGAGAAGCCGTGCAGCTTGGCGCCTGCGGCGAGCAGCCGGCGAAGCGCCGCCGGATTGCTCTGGTCGTACTTCGCCATCATCCAGTTGTTGGCGAAGTGGCCGGCCTGCTCCAGGATTTTCTGGTAGTGCTTCGGCAGCGCATTCCAGCGGTCCTGGTTGACGAAGGCGAGCAGCATTGGCCCGCCCTCCCACCAGCCCGGATAGTAGTAATGCGGCGCGACCTTGACGAAGCCGAGCTTCTCGTCGTCATAGGGGCCGACCCACTCGGCCGCATCGATGGTGCCCTTCTCCAGCGCCGGGTAGATATCGCCGCCGGCGATCTGCTGCGGCACCGCGCCGAGCTTCTGCAGCACGCGACCGGCGAAGCCGCCGACGCGGAATTTGAGCCCCTTGAGATCGTTGACGCTGGTGAGCTCCTTGCGGAACCAGCCGCCCATCTGACAGCCGGTGTTGCCGGCGAGCAGCGAGACCACATTGTACTTGGCGTAGAACTCGTTGAGGATCTCGCGGCCGCCGCCCAGCATGTACCAGGCCTGGTTGATGCGCATGTTCGGACCGAACGGCACCGACGAGCCGAAGGTGAAGGTCGGGTCCTTGCCGAAATAGTAGTAGGACGCGGTGTGGCCGATCTCGACGGTGCCGTTCTGCACGGCATCGACGACCTGCAGACCGGGCACGATCTCGCCGGCGGCGAACGGCTGGATCTGGAATTTGTTGTCGGTGGCCTCAGCGACCATCTTGGCCATCATCTCGGCGCCGCCATACAGCGTGTCGAGCGATTTCGGCCAGCTCGTCGGCATGCGCCACTTCAGCTCGGGCATCGATTGCGCGATGGCCGGCGCCGCGATCGCAGCCGCTCCGGCTGCGCCGAGACCCGTGACCTTGATGAAGTCTCTTCGCTTCATGGTTCTTCCCCTCCCTCGGGTGATCGTGTTCGTTTCCTGGGCAGCCTTCTTTGTGAGGCTTCAAGTTCCAGTGTGGATCAAAGTGCGTCGGAGTGCCATTGCGAAACGTTGTCGCAACGCAACGCAAAAAGCCCGGCCTCTTGCGAGGCCGGGCCTGATGTCGATCCGCCGATCTTGGTTAGTTTGCGATCAGCCGCGGGTGCGCGAGCGGATCATGAAGCTGTCGTAGGTGTACTCGGCGACCTGCCACCACAGATACTCATCCGAGCGGTAGGCCTGCATGGCGTCGATCACCTTCTTGAAGTCGGCGTTCTTGGCCGAGATCTCGCCCCACAGCTCGTTGGTCGCCTTGAGGCAGGCCTCGAGCACTTCGTTGGTGAACGGACGCAGTTGCGTACCGCCGGCAACGAGCCGCTTCAGCGCCGCCGGATTCACTTGGTCGTAGCGCGCGGCCATCCAGGTGTTGGCGTTGACCGTCGCGTTGGCCAGGATGTTCTGATAGTTCTTCGGCAGCTCGTTCCACTTGTCGAGATTGGCGAAGGCGTGGACGGTCGGACCGCCCTCCCAGAAGCCCGGATAGTAGTAGTACTTGGCGACCTTCTGGAAGCCGAGCTTCTCGTCGTCATAAGGACCGACCCACTCGGCCGCGTCGATGGTACCCTTCTCCAGCGACGGATAGATGTCGCCACCCGCGAGCTGCTGCGGCACGACGCCGAGCTTCTGCAACACCTGGCCGGCGATGCCGCCGATGCGGAATTTCAGGCCCGAGAGATCGGCGACGGTCTTGATCTCCTTGCGGAACCAGCCGCCCATCTGGGTGCCGGTGTTGCCGCAGGGGAAGCCGATGACGTTGGACTTCTTGAAGAACTCGTTGGCCAGCTCGTTGCCGCCGCCCTGGTACAGCCAGGAGTTCTGCTGCCGGGCATTGAGGCCGAACGGCACGGAGGCGAAGATCGCGAAGGTCGGATCCTTGCCGACGTAGTAGTAAGACACTGTGTGGCACATCTCGACGGTGTTCTTCGAGGTGGCGTCGAGCGCCTGCAAGCCCGGGACCAGCTCACCAGCCTGGAAGACCTGGATCTGGAACTTGTTGTCGGTCATCTCGGCGACCTGCTTCGCCATGTATTCGGCGCCGCCATAGATCGTGTCGAGCGACTTCGGGAAGCTCGAGGTCAACCGCCACTTGATTTCCGGCATCGACTGCGCGATCGCCGGCGACGCCACCGCAGCCGTCGCCGCGGCACCGGCGGCCGAAACCTTCAGAAAATCACGACGCTTCATATTAAGGCATCTCCTTGTTGGGGGCGTTTCCCGTGAAAACATTATCCGCCGACGCGATTGGCCGCGTACGGTCGAAGGCGATCCGGGCCGGGCTTTAGCACGGAACCGGTTAAGCGAAAACGCGACGTTGGGATGACAAACAGTCCAATGGTCGCACGGACTTTGCTGCGCCGCATCAAGTCGCGGCGATGGCATCCTTGAGCTGATCGCGGACGGCGGAGGCAATGGTCCGGTAGATCGCCGCATGCGGTCCGCTGGGCTCGCTCTCGACCACCGGCTTGCCGGCGTCGGAGGTCGAGCGGATATCCATGTGCAGCGGGATTTCGCCGAGGAAGGGCACGCCGAGTCGCTCGGCCTCGTGACGGGCACCGCCATGGCCGAAGATGTCGGAGCGCGTGCCGCACTCCGGGCACTGGAAGTAGCTCATGTTCTCGATGATGCCGAGCACGGGCACGTTGACCTTGCGGAACATCGCAAGCCCGCGGCGGGCGTCGATCAGCGACAGGTCCTGCGGCGTCGAGACGATCACCGCCCCCTTCAGCGGTACGTTCTGCGCCAGCGTCAGCTGGGCGTCGCCGGTGCCGGGCGGCATGTCGACGACGAGCACATCGAGCGTGCCCCAGGCGACGTCGCGCAGCATCTGGTTGATCGCCGACATCACCATCGGCCCCCGCCACACCAGCGCGGAGTCCTCCTCGACCAAGAAGCCGATCGACATGATCGACAGGCCGAAGCGCGACAGCGGGATCATCTTCTTCTCGGGCGTGAGCTGCGGCTTCTCCTGCAGACCCGTCAGGCGCGGCACCGAGGGGCCGTAGATGTCGGCATCGAGCAGACCGACCTTGAGGCCGAGATCGCGCAAACCCAGCGCCAGATTGATCGCGGTGGTCGACTTGCCGACGCCGCCCTTGCCCGACGCGACCGCGATGACGGCGGCGATGCCGGGGATCGGCGCCTGCCGGGACATCGGCGAATCGGCCGGGGTCTGGTGCTGATGCGGGCGATGCGCCGAGACCGGCTGTACGCCGCCCTGCCGCGGCGCCGGGGCCGGTGCTGCGCCGGCCTTGCGCTCGGCGGTCAGCGCGATCATCGCCATGGTCACGCCCGGAATGGCGCGCACGGCCGCCTCGGCCTCCGCGCGGGTGGTTTCCCAGGCGCGGGCCTCGCTGGCTTCGACATTGATCGAGACAAACACCTTGCCATCATTGGCCGTGATCGGCGACAGCACGCCGGCGTCCGGCAGCGCCACGCCGCGTGGCGAGCGGACCCGCTTGAGTGCCTCGATGACCTGCTGCTGCGTCACGCTCACCGCGCGTCTCCTGAAGTGCTTCAGAACGCGCCACATCGTCGCGCCCTATCCTGTTGGCCGGACGCGATCTTCTGCCACTGCCGAAAGGATCGCGCGAGCCCTCTGTTGCGCTGCTTCATAAGCCCGGTCGGCTCAAAACGCCACCATGGTTCCGATGTCGCCGGCGTTCTCGTCCGGTCCATCCCCGGCCTGCTCCTTGGCTGCCTCGTAATTGAGCTCGATCATCACGCCGTTGGGATCGCGCACGAAGATCTGCCACAGCTCGCCGCCCGGCACCTGCCGCGCATCGAACGGCATGCCCTTCTCGGTGAGCCGCGCCTTCATGCCGGCGAAGCCGCGGCTGACGAAGGCGACGTGGTGGACGACGCCGGAGTCGGGCTTTTGTGCCTCCGACGTCGGGGAGATGTCGACGAGATGCACCACCGGTCGGCCCTCGCTGTACATCCAGGCGCCGGGGAAGGCGAAGTTCGGCCGGTCGCCATTCTCGAGCCCGAGCACGTCCTCATAGAAGCGCACGGTCTCCGCGAGGTTGCGAGTCCGGATGTTGAAATGATCGAGCACGCCGACGCTGACACCCATGCGAGACACTCCCTGGCTGGTTCGTTGATATCTTCGGATTTCGTTGCCGGATGACCGGTTTGCAAGCGGTCCTGATGATGCCTCTTTAGCACGACGGCGCGCTTTCGCATCCGTCACGAAGGCGTTGCCCCGGCGTCGCAAGCCGTTATGGTGCGGCGTCCAGCGGACCGCCGGAACGGGCCGGCTGCTGATGTTTTCCTTCAAGAACCGCCCGGCCATTCCCAAGGCCGTCGGCAGAACCCCAGAGAACCCAAGGGCAAGGTCACTCATATGGCTAAAGTCGCTTTCATCGGTCTCGGCGTCATGGGTTTCCCCATGGCAGGACACCTCGTGAAGAAGGGTGGTCACGAGGTCACGGTCTACAACCGCACCGCGGCCAAGGCGAAGGAATGGGCCGACAAGTTCGGCGGCAAGACCGCCGCGACGCCGAAGCAGGCCGCCGAGGGCCAGGACTTCGTGATGTGCTGTGTCGGCAACGACAACGACCTGCGCTCGGTGACGATCGGCGCAGACGGCGCCTTCGCCGGCATGACCAAGGGCGCGACGTTCGTCGACCACACCACGGCGTCGGCTGAAGTGGCACGTGAGCTCGACGCCGCAGCCACCAAGGCCGGTTTCAAATTCATCGACGCGCCGGTGTCGGGCGGCCAGGCCGGCGCCGAGAACGGCGTGCTGACGGTGATGTGTGGCGGCACCGCCGACGCCTATGCCGGGGCCGAGCCTGTCATCGCGGCCTATGCCCGGATGTGCAAGCTGCTCGGTCCCGCGGGCTCCGGCCAGCTGACCAAGATGGTCAACCAGATCTGCATCGCCGGCCTCGTGCAAGGCCTCTCGGAGGGCATCCACTTCGCCAAGAAGTCGGGCCTCGACGTTCCCGCCGTGATCGAGACGATCTCCAAGGGCGCCGCGCAGTCGTGGCAGATGGAGAACCGCTACAAGACCATGAACGACGGCAAGTATGACTTTGGTTTTGCGGTGGAATGGATGCGCAAGGACCTGTCGATCTGCCTGTCCGAGGCACGCCGCAATGGCGCCCATCTGCCGGTGACCGCGCTGGTCGACCAATTCTACTCCGAGGTCGAGAAGCTCGGCGGCAAGCGCTGGGATACCTCGAGCCTCTTGGCCCGTCTGGAGAAGTAGTCCAGGACACGTCGACCCCATCAAACGGCCGCCGCTCGATTCGAGGGGCGGCCGTTTTGCGTTGGGTTCCGACGAGGAGACTCGCCCGCCCCTCCCGCAGCATTGGCGCCGGACGTTGGGATAGCCTCGGACGTTCCATTGCGCGCCCTGCGACTCGCTGATACCCGTTGCAATCGCTAATCGTTCGCATGTGTTGCCGGATCGAGACACGCCGCAGCAGAGTGCAATTCATGTAATGTTATAACATTACATTCCTTGGCACATCGGCTAACTCTCGTCCCGGTGATCAGGAACGTAAGGGGGCGCGGAGGCCGGCTGGCCGGTCTCCGCGGGGGGAATCGAAATGAGCGCGCGGAATTTTTGGGGTTCAGTATCGTTGGCGGGGCTGGTGGTGGCGGGCTGTTCAGCCATGACCACCGCCGGCGCGCAGGACAAGCGGGCAGCGAGCGACACGCTACTGCCGGACGTGACGGTCGACGCCCCGCGTCAGCGGCCAGCCGCCCGCCGGACGCCCTCGTCAACGCAGGCTGTCCGGCCAACGGCGCGGACGACGCGCCCCCAGACCGCGCCATCCCAGGCAGCGGGTCCGACGGCCCCCTCCTCTGCTTCGGCCGGGACGCCGCTCAACGGCAACGCCACCCCCGCTACGGGCAGCCGCCTCGGCCTCACGGCGCGCGAGGTGCCGGCGACTATCGAAGTGATCGGCGCCGAGACGCTGCGCGAGCAGGGCTACCACACGACCGTCGACGCGGTGAAAGGCGCGACCGGCGTCAGCGCCGGCGATGCGCCGAACGATGTCGGCTACGCGATGCGCGGCTTCCAGGGCAACCAGGTCAACGTCCTCTACAACGGCATCAATATCGGCCCGACCGGCTTCACCGCGCTGACGATGGAGACCTTCAATCTCGATCGCGTCGAGTTTCTCAAGGGCCCCTCTTCGCTGAGCTCAGGCCAGGGTGCGGTCGGTGGCACCATCAACTTCGTCACGAAGAGGCCGTACACCGGGCCAGTGCAGAACGAGGCCTTCATCGGCTTCGACCAGCGCGGCAGCTTCCGCAGCGGCTTCGGCTCCGGCGGCAGCACGACCGTCAAGGGCCTCGACTATCGTTTCGACATCAGCCGAACCAAGGAGGTCGGCTTCATCGACGAGACGGAGTTCAAGAACGTCCATGTCTCGGGCCAACTGAACTATCGCCCGTCGGACAGCTTCAGGACCTTCGTGGCCGCCGAGTTCAAGGATTACAACGCCAAGCCGTACGAGGGCACGCCGCTGGTTCCGGTCAGCTTCAGTGGCGCCAATGCGACCAGCGGCATCGTGTCCGGTACCAAGATCTCCGACTACAACGGCAGCAATCTGGGCGCCGTGACCATTGACCGCTGCACGCTGTCGACCAACTACAACGTCGTCGACGGCCATAAGACGATCAAGGAATCCTGGGTCCGCAGCGGGTTCGAATGGGACCTGAACAACGCCGTCACGCTGCGAAGCCAGATCTACAACTACAACGCCAGCCGCGATTGGTACAATAACGAGGTGTCGGCCTTCAACGCCGATGCGAAAGACGGTAGGCCAATCGATCGCGAGCGCTTCTTCGTCCACCACAACCACAACATCGTCGGCAACGTCACCGACGTGACGTGGAACGGAAGCATCTTCGGTCTGGCCAACCGCCTTGTCGGCTCGGTCGAGAGCTCGCATACCGACTTCTCGCGCCCCGGTGCGGCGAACTTCTTCCACGACACGGTGCCGCTGGTTGGGTTCGATCAAGGCGTCTTCGGCAGTCTGACAACACAGATGCAGACGGCCACCATCGACAGCGTCGCTCTCAACCTGGAGGACCGGCTGAAGCTGACCGACACGTTCGCCCTGGTCGGCGGACTGCGCTACAATCCGTTCACGCTCGACCGTAACTCGATCGACAAGGACGGCGTGGTGAGGAGCGGCTTCCCCTATTCGAAGAGCTGGCAGCCGCTCACCGGCCGCATCGGCACCACCTGGTGGGCCCTGCCCGGCACCACCTTCTACAGCCAATATGCGACCGCCACCGACATCTCGGCCGACAGCATCTTCATCCTGAGTCCCACGCAAAATCTCACGCTGTCGGACTCCCGCAGCTACGAGGCCGGCGTCAAGCAGCTCACCTGGAACGGCCGCGCCGAATGGACCTTCTCGGCCTTCGACATCGAGCGCAACAATGTCTACAGCGCCCAGGCTGGCCAGCGGCTCAACCTTGCCGGCAAGGTGAAGTCGCAGGGCATCGAGCTCGCCGCCGCGGTGCGGCCGACGCCCGAGACCAAGCTGTGGGGCAATGTCGCCTATGTCCGCGCCCGCTACGCCGACTATGATCTCGCCGGCGGCGGCTCGTTCTCCGGCAACACGCCGCCCAACATTCCGGCCGTGATCGTCAACGGCGGCGGCTCCTACCGCTTCCTCAATCCGGGCTGGTGGCCGGTCGAACTCGGCTTCTCCGTGCGCCATGTCGGCGATCGCTGGAGCACCGACGCCAACACGGTGAAGCTGCTGGCCTACACCACCGCCGACCTGTTCGCCTTCATCGACCTGCCGAAGGTGCCGATGTTTGCAACCGCCACCAGCACGCGCCTCGCCTTTCGCGTCCGCAACGTCACCGACAAGCGCTACGCGGCCTGGAGCGATCCCTTCTATCCCGACCAGATCTTCCTTGGCGCGCCCCGCACCTACGAGGTCGAAGCCTCGTTCAAGTTCTAAGCTCCATGATCCGGGCGCTGATCCTCACGCATCGCTGGCTCAGCATCCCCCTTGGTCCGCTGTTCGCGCTGTGGTTTGCCACCGGCATCGTGATGCACTTCGTGCCGTTTCCGGCGCAGACCGAGAGCGAGCGTTTTGCCGGGCTCCTGCCGCTCGACCTCACCGCTGGTCTGCGCAGCCCTGCGGAGGCCCTCGTCGCAAGCGGCATCGATCGCCCCAGCCGCATCCGCCTGTGGCAGCGCACAGATGGCCCCATCTATGTCATCTCCGCCGCCGACCGGAGCGTAGCCATTCATGCCGATAAGCTGGCAGCGGCCGATGTGACCGCCCCAGATCTCGCGCTGTCCGTTGCCCGCGCGACGGCGCAGCAGCGTGGGTTCGGAGCCAATGGCATCGCGGTCGCCGCGCGCGACGACTACGACCAATGGACCGTGCCGAACCGGTTCGATGTGCATCGCCCGCTCTACCGGATCGCGCTGAACGACACCGATGAGACCGAGCTCTACGTCTCCTCCCGGACTGGCGACGTGGTGCTGGACACGACCGGCTTCGAACGCCGCTGGAATTATCTCGGCAGCGTCATCCACTGGGTCTATCCGACTGTGCTGCGCAAGGACTGGTCGGCCTGGAACGTGACGGTATGGTGGCTGTCGTTCGCGGCCGTCATCGCTGCCGTGACGGGCGCCCTGCTCGGCCCTCTCAGGCTGCGTCTGCGCAAGGCGCGGCTCGGCTCGCGCTATCGCGGCTGGCACCTGTGGCATCACTGGGCAGGCCTCGTCTGCATGCAATTCCTGCTGACCTGGATCGTCAGCGGCTGGCTGTCGATGGACCATGGCCGGCTGTTTGCGACCGGCCATCTCACGCCGTCCGAGAACGCCATTATCACCGGCGCGCCCGATTGGATGCAGCTCTCTGCCGCCCCGTCGGCAGCGGGCAGCGGCGAGGTCCGCGAAATCGAATGGTTCGCCTTCGGCGGCCGCCTGCATCAGCGCATGCGCCGCGCGGTGAGCCAGCAGCAGATCTCGGTGCTCGATGGCTCCGCTTGGCACATCGTCGGCCGTTTCCTGCAGCCGGCGGAGATCAATGCCGTCAGCGCCGGCCTGCGTCCCGGCTGTGCGCGATCAGCCGAGGTCGAGCCCGGCGACGACTATCCGTTCTCATCCGACGTGCCGGGGGCGCCGGTCCACCGCGTGATCTGCGGAGACACCTGGTATCACGTCGATTCCGCCTCGGGCGCGGTGCTCGAGAAGCTCGACCCGTCGCGGCGTGCCTATCGCTGGGTCTATCAGGCGCTGCACACGCTCGACTTCCCGACGCTGCTTGCACACGCGACGTTGCGCACTGCTCTCATCCTAGGCCTGTGCGGGGCAGGCTTTGCCTTCAGCCTCACGGGCCTCGTCATCGGCTGGCGACGGCTGCGTGTGCTTGGCGCCGCTGCGCGCCGCAATGGTTAATTTTAACGCGCGGTTAACGCAAATTTTTCGTTGTCTATAATCCGTCTTAAGGATTTCGAGCCAGTTATAGAGGATGCAGAAAGCAGCCCGCGCGGCCCCGGGCAGGATTTGTGTTGTTGATGAGTAAACCCGCGGAAAAGCCCGAGATCGTCGAGCTTCCGGCCGATGCGCCGGCGCTCGCTCCGGCAAGCCAGCGCCGCGCCGCGCAGCAACGGGTGCGCGAGGCGCGCGACCGGTTAACGTCGACATCGGGAACGCGGCCCGCCTTCGATCGCGAGCTGCTGCGTCAATATGCGCAGACGCGCATCTCCGCCTCCTACATCGTCATCCTGCTGGTCGTGGCGACGGGCCTCATGCTCAGCGTCTGGCTGCATGCCATCGCCGCCGGCGCCTGGACGCTCGGCGTGCTTTGCATCCATGTCGCCATCGTCCGCAACTGCTCGAACTTCCTGAACGACCAGCCGTCGCTGGCGGCCACGCGGCGCTGGCGCACGCGCTTCGTGCTGCTCGACCTGCTCTACGGCGTCTGCTGGATGGCGATCCTGATCCACCCGGCGCTCGCCGAGGTGTCGGGCACGCTGATGATGTTCCTGATGCTGCTGGTGATCGCCGTCTCCAGCATGCTGGCGGCGAACCTGCCGATCGCAGCGGTCGCGGTCACCGCGCCGGTGACGGTTGCGATCACGCTGAGCCTGGCGCTGTCAGGCACTTTCGACAATTATCTGCTCGCGGGATTTGCGATCGCCGCCGAGGGCTATTTCGTGCTGCTCGCGCATCAGCTGCACGCGACCACGCTGGCGACCCTGGAAGCGCGCGCCGAGAAGGACGCCCTGATCGGCGAGCTCGAGCAGGCCAAGGCGATTTCCGACGAGGCGCGCTACCGCGCCGAGGCCGCCAACGTCGCGAAGTCGCGCTTCCTGGCGCAGATGAGCCACGAGCTGCGCACGCCGCTGAACGCCATCCTCGGCTTCTCCGAGGTGATGAAGAGCGAGATTTTCGGTGCGCATGCGGTGCCGGTCTACAAGGAATATTCCGCCGACATCCACAATTCCGGCGTCCACCTGCTCAACCTGATCAACGAGATCCTCGACCTCTCGCGCATCGAGGCCGGCCGGTACGAGCTCAATGAGGAAGCGGTGGCGCTGGTCCATGTGATCGCCGACTGCCACCACCTGTTGAAGCTGCGCGCCTCGAGCCGCGGCATCACCATTCACGAGGTGTTCGAGCAGAACATGCCGCGTCTGTGGGCGGACGAGCGTGCGATCCGCCAAGTGGTGCTCAACCTGCTCTCCAACGCCATCAAGTTCACGCCGCAGGGCGGCGAGATCTGGCTGAAGGCGGGCTGGACGGCATCGGGCGGACAATATCTCAGCGTCAAGGACACCGGCTCCGGGATTCCCGAGAACGAGATTCCGATCGTGCTCGCCTCATTCGGCCAGGGCTCGAACTCGATCAAGTCTGCGGAACAGGGCGCGGGCCTGGGCCTGCCGATCGCCAAGAACCTGATCGAGATGCATGGCGGTACGTTCACGCTGAAATCGAAGGTCCGCATCGGCACCGAGGTGATCGTCACCTTCCCGCCGGAGCGGGTGATGTCGGCGCTCGCCCCGCTCTCGGACGAGGCGCCGCCGCTGCAACCGGATCCTGCCACAGCACCCGCTCAGGAGAAGCGGCGCCTGCTGCGCAAACCGATCATGAATGCCGGAACGGGACTGTGAGATGATGGCACTTGCAAAGCCAGACCAGAACCTCTTCAACTCGCAGCATGAGCCAGGATACCCCCTGCATTGCCGTCTGCATGATCGATCCGAAGACCAAGCTGTGCTTCGGCTGCGGCCGCACGCTGCCGGAGATCGCGCGCTGGGGCCGGATGTCGCGCGACGAGCGGCTGTCGGTGATGGACGGGCTGCCCACGCGCATGCACGACGCCGGATTGCCCGCCATCCGGCCCGCGATGGCGCGCAAGCGCGACTGAGCGGCGCCGCCCTCGTCGGAGGCCGGGCATGAACAAGATTGTACTGGTACTGGTCACCATGGTGGTCACCGCGAGCGCCGTGATCGTCTACAAGGATCCCGAGCAGGCCGCGCTCGCCAGCGACACCGTCTCGGAGATGCTCCGCAGCCGGGCGTTCAGGGCGAAGGCGACCCCGCCGACCAACGCCGTCGAGATCGAGCGCACGCGGGGCGGCGAGTTCGCGCTGCGCGCCAAGATCAACGGGGTCACCGCGCCGATGGTCGTCGACACCGGCGCCACCTCGGTGGTGCTGACCTGGGAGACCGCCAAGGCCGCGGGCCTGCCGCTGGAGCTCTTGAACTATGACGTCGACGTCGAGACCGCGGGCGGCCACACCAAGGCGGCGCGGCTGACGCTCGATCGACTGGCGATCGGCAAGCTGGTGGAGCGCTCGGTCCCCGCGCTGGTCGTGCCGCACGGCCAGATGAAGACCAACCTGCTCGGCATGAGCTTTCTCGACCGGCTCGAACGCTTCGAGGTCCGCTCCGACCGGCTGATGCTGCACGGCTATCCCGAGCGCAGCTGAAGCCGGGGCCGCGGCGAACGTTGCCTTGCACGCGCGGCAGAACCCGGCCTACGCTCGCGCCATGGCCGATACCCCGCAGATCAAGCTTGCCCTGAACGAAACTCCGTTCGGACCCTCGCCCGCCGCCCTCGACGCCATCACAGCCGATCTCGCCGGCCTCCCCCGCTACACAGGCCGGGAGGTCGATGATCTCACAGGCGCGATCGCCGCGCGCGAAAATATCGCAGCCGACCAGATCGTACTCGGTGAGAACCTCAACGTGCTCGGGCTTTACCTTGCCGCTCACGGCGGCCCCCGCGGCACCTTCGTCTACTCCGAGCCGGGCTACACGGCTCTCGTCGACGCGGTGGCGCCGGCCGGCGGCCGCGTCGTCGGCGTGCCGCTGAATGCGGCGCTGGAGAACGATCTGCCGGCCATCGCGGCCGCCGTGGATGGCACGACGCGCGCAGTCTATCTGGTCAATCCGCACAATCCCTCCGGCACGGTGAGCGACGCCACGAAGTTCATCGACGCCATTCGCGCCTTGTCGTCACGCACGCTCGTGATCGTCGACGAGGCCTATCTCGAATTCCTGCCGGACTTCGCCGCCCGTACCGTCACGCCGCTGCTGCGCGAGGGCTGCAATGTCGCGGTGTTCAGGACGTTCTCCAAGATCTACGGCCTCGCAAGTCTTGCCATCGGCTACACCCTGGCGCCGAAGCCGCTGGCCACAGGGCTGAAGCAGATGGGCATCGGAGCCTTCTTCGGGTTGAGCCGGCTCAGTCTCGTGGCTGCGTTGGCGAGCCTTGGTGACCGCAACTACGTCGAGGATATCCGCATCAAGGTCGCGGCCGAGCGCGAGACTTGGCATGCGCTGCTGCGCGATCGCGGCCGCCGCTTCAGCGCCTCGCAGGCCAACTTCGTATTCTTCGATTGCGGCCGGCCGCATGCGGAAGCGGCCGCGGCGCTCGCCGCCCGCGGCATCATCATCGGCCGCGCGCAGCCGGGTTTTGCGACATGGCTGCGCATCTCGATCGGACTGCCGGAAGAAAACGCGATCGCGCGGCAGGCCGTCGCCGAGCTGCTGCCGGTCACCGGATAGCTCAGGCGAGCGCTGCCACCGGCGCACTTTGCTCGATCATCGCCACCGCCTCGCGCAACACCTCGATCCCAGCGTCCGGCTTGACGCCGCGCTCCGAGAGGTGGCGGCGAAAGGCGCGCGCGCCGGGTACCGCATGATAGGCGCCGACGAGATGCCGCGTGATCGCGTGCAGCCGCGTCCCCTGCCCGAGCTGGCGTTCGATATAGGGCTCCAGCGCCGCCAGCGCATCCTTCATGCTCGCATGCGGCGCGGCCTCGCCGAACAGCACGGGATCGACGTCGAGCAATCGCCACGGCTCCTGATAAGCGGCACGTCCGAGCATCACGCCATCGACATGAGCGAGATGACCTTGCGCCGCTTCGATGCTGGTGATGCCGCCATTGATGATGACGGGCACCTGCGGCAGCCGCGCCTTCAGCCGATACACCCTGGTGTAGTCGAGCGGCGGGATATCGCGGTTCTCTTTCGGCGACAGCCCATTCAGCCAAGCCTTGCGCGCATGCACGATCAGCGCGTCGGCGCCACTGTCGACGACCGCATCCGCCAGCGCATCGAGTGCGATCTCCGGATCCTGGTCATCGATGCCGATGCGGCATTTGACGGTGACGGGAATGCCCACCGCGCGCTTCATCGCGGCAACACAGGCCGCAACGAGCGCAGGCTCCGCCATCAGGCACGCGCCGAAGCGGCCATCCTTCACCCGGTCCGACGGGCAGCCGACATTCAGGTTGATTTCGTCGTAGCCGAAGTCCTCGCCAATCTTTGCCGAGGTCGCGAGATCAGCCGGATCCGAGCCGCCGAGCTGCAGCGCCAGGGGATGCTCGCTGGCATCGAAGCCGAGCAGCCGCTGCCGGTCGCCGTGAATGACGGCCCCGGTCGTCACCATCTCGGTATAGAGCAGCGCCCGCCGCGACAGCAGCCGATGGAACACCCGGCAATACCGGTCGGTCCAATCCATCATCGGCGCCACGGAGAAGCGGCCGGCTCCGGGCTTCCCATATTCCAGCGTTTTCTCAGACACTTAGATCGCCCATTCCGCTGCACTGGACCGGGACGGGGTCGGTCCCGCAGCGGCAGGTAATGGGAACGGACCTGCAACGCAAGCTCAAAAGACGCTCCGAAACCAACCGCCATTCGTCTGCCCTGGATCATCTCTCGATCGTTGCCGAAGACGAGCAACATCCGAGCTCAGATCGTAAGGCTGACGAGGATCATTCCGACGGGCTGACATCATTGCAGCGCGTGGTCATCGCTTCCTGGCCGTGGACCGGCCTGCTGCTTCATCGGCCGCTGCTCCACCATTCGAGGCACGCGCGCCGTTCCACTTGCCGGTCGCGACGAGCGTGAGCAGCGTCGCGCGGCAGAGCGCGTGGACACTCGAGACGGCGTGGCTGAGCGGCCGGTCGACCGGATGGGCGAGGTGCACCGAACGCTTGATCTCCGGCTGCTTGATCGGCCATGCCAGCAGGCGCTCGCTCTGCACGTCGCGCGCGATCGCGTTATAGGGCAGGATCGAATAGCCGATCCCCTCCTCGACCAGTCCCTTGATGTTCGCATAGGAGTCGACCTCGATCACCGGATCCAGCGACAGGCCGCGCGCGGCTGCTTCGCGCTCCAGCAGCAAGCGCAGGCCATGATCCGCGCTCGGCAGGATCAGCGGAAGCTGGGTGACATTGGCGTAGGCGACGGCGCCGGATGCGGGCGGCTTGACGCCGGCCAAGGGCGTCGTTGGACCAAGCAGCCAGAGCTCCTCGCTGATCACCTCCGATGAGTTCAGCGCGTTGTCGCTGACGGGCTGATACAGCACCGCGAGATCGATGCGGCCCTCGCGGATCCACTCGGTGACGAAGCCGCTCATCGCCTCGGCGACGCACAGCTTGATCTTGGGAAAGCGCTTGCGCACCTCGATGATCAGCGGCACCGACAGGATCTGGCTGATCGTGCCGGGCAGCCCGAGCCGCACCTCGCCGGACGGCTCCGCTTCCTGCCCCTTGATCTCGTGGCGCGCGATCGAGAGCTGGTCGATCACGATGCGCGCGTGGCGGATCAGGATCTCGCCGGCTTCAGTGGCGACCACGCCCTGGGGGCTGCGAAACAGCAGCGCCGAGCCGAGCTCCGCTTCCATGTTGCGGACGTGCAGGCTGAGCGCGGGCTGCGCGACGTTCAGGGTCTCGGCCGCCTTGGAAAAGGAGCCCTGCTCGACGATCGCAATGAAGTAGCGAAGCTGCCGCAGGTCCATTTCCGTCCCAACATTCCTGTATGTCCGCCATAACTTTTCGCTATGGTCGGCATACACACGATCAAGGAACGCTATAGATCAGCGGCATCAGGAGGCTGTCAAGCGAGCCCCTCGCGCAGGCGTATTGCAGGCCACGCGTGGGCTCGCTCGCAGAGGCGGCGTTGCTCTAGTCCTGCGGCTTGGGCGCGAATTCTCGCCGCAGCCGCTCGCCATGCGCATCGAGCGCCGGGATCGGTCCGAACGCGGGCACCTGTCCATCGGCGACCGCGCCGGGCGCCATCAGCACCACAGGCCCTGTCGGCGTATCGATCTCGACATAGCGGTTCTGCGGATGCTCGGCGAAATCGGCCAGGGTCGAAACCCGCCCGAAGGCGAGCCGCGCGTCGCTGAGCAACTTGATCGCGCGATCGAGGTCCATGCTCAGCAGGATCGGCCCGATCTCGGCATCGAGCGCCGCGCGGTTCTTGACGCGCTCGCCATTGTTCAGAAAGCGCGGATCGGTGGCGAGGCTCGGTCGCTTCAGCACGTCGCGGCACAGGATCACCCATTCGCGCTCGTTCTGGATCGCGATCAGGATCGAGCGGCCGCCGCCGCAGGCATAGCTGCCATAGGGGGCGATGGTCGGATGATGCAGCCCGACCCGGCCGATCGGCACGCCGCCATAGGCATATTGCAGATACGGCACGTTCATCCAGTCGGCCATCGCATGAAACAGCGACACCGAGATGTGGCGGCCGCAGCCGGTGCGCTCACGCGCATACAGCGCCTGGAAGATCGCCTGGGTCGCCGTCATGCCGGCATTGATGTCGCAGACGGAGACGCCAACGCGCGCCGCGCCATATTCGTTGCCGGTGATGTTGGCGAGCCCGCTCTCGCCCTGCACCAGCAGATCATAGGCCTTGGCGTCGCGCAGCGGCCCCTCGTCGCCATAGCCCGAGATGGCGCAGGTGATCAGCCGCTCGTGCTTGGCCCGCAGGCCCTGCATCGAGAAGCCGAGCCGGTCGATCGCCCCTGGCGCCAGGTTCTGGATGAAGACGTCGGCCTGCGCCAGCATCGAAGCCAGCACCGCCTTGTCGCCGTCGTCGGCGAGGTTGAGAGCGATCGACTCCTTGCCGCGATTGAGCCAGACGAAATAGGCGCTCTCGCCATGGACGAAATGATCGTAATCGCGGGAGAAGTCCCCCTCGGGCCGCTCGATCTTGATGACGCGCGCGCCGGCGTCGGCCAGCTTGCACGAGGCGTAGGCTGCCGCCACCGCCTGCTCGATCGAAACAACCAGCAGTCCCTCGAAGTCGGCAGCCATCGTCCCTCATCGCTTCCGGTTGCGGCGGGCTAACGCATCACGAACGGGTTCGGCACATCCTTGCCATAAGACATCCAGACACATTTCGTTTCCAGATATTCCATGATCGCCTCCTGCCCGCTCTCCCGGCCGATGCCGGAGGCCTTGAAGCCGCCGAACGGCGCCATGTAGCTGACGGCGCGATAGGTGTTGGTCCAGACCGTGCCGGCACGCAGCCGCTTGGCTGCGGTGAAGGCGCGGCGCTGGTCGTTGGTCCAGACGCCGGCGGCCAGGCCGTAGGCCGTGTCGTTGGCGATCGCAAAGGCCTCGTCGTCCTCGCGGAACTTGATGACCGAGAGCACCGGCCCGAACACCTCCTCCTGCGCAATCCGCATCGCGTTATGGACGCCCGCGAACACAGTCGGCTCGACGAACCAACCCTGGCCGCATTCCGGACGGTTGGCCGGCTTGCCGCCCATCACGCATTCGGCGCCCTCCTCGCGCGCCATCGCGATGCAGGACAGCACGCGTTGATATTGCGGCTGCGTCGTCACCGGACCGACCTGCGTGTCCATGTTCATCGGATCGCCCATGCGCGCGGTCTGCGCGAGCGCGACGAACTTCTCCAGGAACGCGTCGTGGATGCTCTCATGCACCAGGAGGCGCGAGCCGGCGATGCAGGTCTGGCCTGTCGCGGCAAAGATGCCGGACACCACACCCTTCACCGCGTTGTCGAGGTCGGCATCCGGGAACACCAGCTGCGCCGACTTGCCGCCGAGCTCGAGGGTGGTGCGCTTGAAGGTCTGCGCCGCGTTGCGCAGCACGTGGCGGCCGGAATTCTCGCCACCGGTGAAGGCGATCTTGTCGACGCCCTTGTGGCTCGTCAGCGGCTGGCCGACGTCGGCGCCGAAGCCGGTGACGACGTTGAGCACGCCCGCCGGAAAGCCCGCCTCCTCGACCAGCCGCATCAATTCGAGCGTCGAGGCCGAGGTGAACTCCGACGGCTTGATGACGATGGTGCAGCCGGCCGCGAGCGCCGGCGCCAGTTTCCACGTCGCGAGCAAGAGCGGCGAATTCCACGGCGTGATCGCCGCGACCACGCCGACCGGCTCATGGCGCGTGTAGGTGAACATGTCGGGCTTGTCGATCGGAACGACCGCGCCTTCGATCTTGTCAGCGAGCCCGCCGAAATAATGAAACCATTGCGGGATGTAGCCGACCTGGCCACGCATCTCCGCATAGAGCTTGCCGTTGTCCTGCACCTCGACGGCGGCGAGCTGATCGGCATCGCGCGCGATCAGATCACCGAACCGGCGCAGCAGCTGGCCGCGCTGCGACGGGTGCATGTTGGCCCACTCGCCCTGCTCCAGCGCACGGCGCGCCGCGCCCACGGCCAGGTCGACATCGCGAGCGTCGCATTTCGGGATCAGGGCCCACGGCTGAGCCAGATACGGATCGAAGCTTTCGAAATAGTCGCCGGACGCCGGCTGATGCCATTGGCCGTCGATGAAACATTGATAGCGCCGCATCGGCTCAATCCTGCTCATGTGAAAATCTCTCGGTTGAATTCCACGACCTGGCGGATCGCGCTGCCGTCGGCGAGGCGATCGAAGCCGGCGTTGATGTCGTCGAGCTTGATGCGATGGGTCAGCAGCTTGTCCACCGGCAGGCGGCCACGGTGATAAAGGCCGAGGAAGCGCGGGATGTCGCGCGACGGCACGCCGGAGCCGAGATAGCTGCCTTTCAAGGTCCGCTCCTCGGCGACCAAGGACACGGCCGGCAGCGACAGTACCGCCTTGGGGTTCGGCAGTCCGGCGGTCACCGTGGTGCCGCCGCGCCGGGTGATGGCGTAGCTCATCTCCAGCGCCTTCACGGAGCCGGCGAATTCCAGCGCGGCATCGACACCGCCCTTGGTCGCCTCCTTCACCTTCGCAACCAGATCGGGATCGGCGCCATGGAAGGTGTGGGTCGCGCCGAGCTCGCGCGCCAGCGCGAGCTTCGGCTCGAACATGTCGATCGCGATCACGCTCTCCGCGCCGATCGCGACTGCGCCCATCACTGCGGCGAGCCCGACGCCGCCGAGCCCGATGATCGCCGCCTTGCCGCCGGGCCCGACATCGCCGCCGTTGAAGACGGCGCCGGTGCCCGTCAGCACCGCGCAGCCTATCAGGGCTGCGATGTGCAGCGACACCTCCTTCTGCACCTTCACCAGCGAGCGGCGCGACATCGTGGCGTATTCGGCGAAGCACGACACGCCGCAATGATGATGCACCCTCTCCTCGGCGCGATGCAGCCGGAAGCCGCCGCTGAGCAGATCGCCCTTGCCGTTGTGCTCGGCGCCCGGCTCGCACAGCGCCGGCCGCCCTTGCGCACATGGCGCGCAATGGCCGCAGCTCGGCACGAACACGCAGACGACGTGATCGCCGCGCACGAGATCATCGACGCCGGCGCCGACCTCCTCGACCACGCCCGACGCCTCGTGACCCAGCACCATCGGCAGCGGGCGCGGACGGTCGCCATTGATCACCGAGAGATCGGAGTGGCACAGGCCGGCGGCGGCGATGCGCACCAGCACCTCACCGGGACCTGGACCGTCGAGCTCGACCTCCTGAATCCGGAGGGGACGCGACGATGCATAGGGTCCGGCGAGGCCCATGTCCTCGAGAACGGCGGCCCTGATCTTCATGATGTTATTCCCTTGAACTCTGCGGCCTGTCGCTCAGTGGACGGCCGCGTACATGATCTTCTCCTCGGTCGCCTCGTCGGCCGAGAACTCCTCGACGACACGGCCCTGGCGCGACACCAGGATGCGGTCGGCGAGGTTGAGGATTTCCGGCAGGTAGGACGAGATCACCACCACCGCGAGCCCGGCATCCGCCAGTTCGTTGATGACGTGGTGCAGCTCGGCGATGGCGCCGACGTCGACGCCGCGCGTCGGCTCGTCGAAGATGACGAGCTTCGGCTCCTGCACCAGCGAGCGCGCGATCACGACCTTCTGCTGATTGCCGCCGGACAGCTCGACCACGCGCGCGGCGTTGCTGATGGCGCGCACGTTGAGCCGCTTGGTCCAGGTCGCCGCCAGATCCATCATCTCGGCGTAGGAGATGACCACGCTCTTGTTGAGATCGGCGGCCACGAGATTGAGATAGATGTTCTCGGCGATCGACTTGGTCTCGAAGAAGCCCTCGATCTTGCGGTCCTCGGTGACGTAGACGATGCCGTCGCGCACCGCCTGGCGCGGCACGCGGTAGCGCACCGAGCGACCGTCCAGCTTGACCTCGCCGCCATGGAAGAAGTCGCGCTTCACCACGCCGGAGATGATCTTGGCGGTCTCCGTGCGCCCCGAGCCGATCAGGCCGAAGATGCCGGTGATCTGGCCGGCATAGACCGAGAACGAATTGTTGCGGACCATGCGGCCCATCGACAGGTTCTGGACGCTCAGCATCTTGCGGCCATAGGGCCGCGTGGCGTGCTCGTCACCCGCCTTGCCGTAGAGCTCGTCCGACAGGGTGCGGCCGACCATCGCGGTGATGATCTTGTCGCGGTCGAAGTTCTTCGCATCGTCGGTCACCACATGCTGGCCATCGCGCATGATGGTGATGCGGTCGGAGATCGACAGTGCCTCCTCCAGCGCGTGCGAGATGAAGATGATCGAGACGCCGTCGCGCTTCAGCCGCTTCACCAGTGCGAAGAAGTGATGCTTCTCCTCCGGGGTCAGTGTCGCGGTCGGCTCGTCGAAGATGATGACGCGCGCCTTGTGGTGGACGGCGCGCGCGATCTCGACCATCTGCTTCTGCGCCGCCCCGAGCTGCGACACATACATCGTCGGATCGACGCCGAAATTGAGCGATTGCAGGAACTGCTGGGCGGCGATGTAGATGCCGCGCAGCCGGTTCAGGAACTTCTCGTTGCCGAGATAGATGTTCTGCGCCACCGTGAGCGACGGCACCAGGCTGGTCTCCTGGAACACCATCGCGATGCCGTTGCGCAGCGCCTCGGCCGGCGTCTTGAACGAGACCTTCGCGCCATTGACGATCAGCTCGCCGCTGGTGACCTCGTAGACACCGGCCATGATCTTGGTCAGCGTCGACTTGCCGGCGCCGTTCTCGCCGAGCAGCGCGTGGACCTCGCCCGGCCGCAGATCGAACGAGATGTTGCGCAGCGCCGGAATGCCGTGGAATTCCTTGGTGACGTTCTTGAGTTCGACGACCGGCTGCATCACTTCCCCTCCCGGCCCACGCGATCGATCGCGATGATCTCGTCGCCGCCCTTGGCGGTCAGCCAGAGACGTCCATTCACATCCACCGCCGACGTGATGCCGTGGCGCTTGCCGCCGGCGCGGCTGTGCAGGCTCTGCAGCGGCACGAAATTGGCGTCGAGCTCGATGAGGAGTCCATAGGACAAGGTCGGCGCCCACGGCTTGAGAATGCCCATCTGCTTCAAGGCGCCTCCCTGCATCGGCTCGTGGAACGAGATGCCGCTGCGCAGCGCCGGCGCGATCCAATAGGCCGGCGGCACCTCGGCCAGCATCGCGCGGCGATAGTCGTCCTCGCGCAGCACGAACTCGATCAGCGGGCTGCGCGGCGCGAACACGGTGAGCCAATAGCCGCCGCGCGCGGAGGGCGCGATGCGGCCGGGATAGCCGGGCAGATCGTCGACCACGACAGCGAGCTCGCGGCCATCCTCCGCGCGGCGCACCAACCGGACATCCCAGGCCTCGCTGACGATCAGCGACTGATCGGCCGCGACCACGACGCCATTGGGATAGCCGAGCCCGGCGGCCAGCCGCTTGGCCTCCCGCTTCACGAGATCGAGCTTCCACACCTCACCGGCGCGGCGATGCTCCATCAGGTCGCGCTGCCAGGCATCAAGCCCGGTCTCGACCGAGCCGACGCAGACGACGAGGGTCGCCTCATCGACGAAACTCACCGCGGTGATGCAGGCCGTCGGCCAGCCGCTGCGCCGACCGGCATTGGTGACCGAGCCGTCACGCGCCAGGATCGAAACGCCCTTGCCGTCGCAGGCCACCGCGATCTGCCCCCGCGGTGAAACTGCCAGCGCCGAGATGGTCCCATCGAGCGTCGCGACGGCCTCCGCCTCGGCGCCGTCGGCTGCGCGAAACAGCCTGACACCGCTCGACCAGAACATCGCGCCATCGCACACGACCAGATTGTCCGGCGCGGCGCTCGCGATGCCGCGCGGCGCATCTTCCAGACGATTATTCGGCTTCAGCGCGCCATCCAGCGGCGGCACGGTCACCGCGGCGCGGCCGCGTCCGAGGAAACGCTCCAGCCAGCTTCCGACCAACGCGCTCATGCCCGCCCCCAATAGCTGCGCATGGCGCTCCAGTTCGGATCGGCGTGATCGAGCTTGATGCGGCCGATGCGGTTGTTGGTGATGCCGCCGAGATAGAGATAGCCGCGGTGCTCGCGCATCGAGGTGATCATCGGGTGGTTCTTGGCGCCCTGATCCCACAGCGACTCCAGCACCTCGCCCTTGTCGTTGAAGCGGATCACGCAGCCGATGTTGAGGTTGGGATAGAGCCACTGGTCGGGCGCGATGCGGCGCGCCATCCGGCGGCGGAAGCCGGGCATGCGCAGCGCGAGATCGAGCGCCGGCGAGCGCATGCCCATGATCGCGCACCAATAGGAGCCGTCGGAGGCGCGGTTGATGTTGTCGGGATAGCCGGGCAGCGCGTCGAGCACGCGCTCGACCTGCCCTGCCTTTGGACCGGAAATCCACAGACGGCTGACGCGGCAGGCCCAGCTCTCGGCGAACAACACCGACTGGCCGTCATGGGCGAGACAGACGCCGTTCGGGAAGATCAGGTTGCGCAGCGCCGTATGCGTCTTGCCGCTGTTCGGGTCGTAGCAGATGATGCGGCCATTGCCGCGGCTCTCCAGCGCATCGACCGGCCAATCGTGCATCTCGTAGCGGATCGTGGCTTCGCTGAAATAGATCCGGCCGTCGGGCGCAATGTCGAGATCGTCGGCGAGCCGCAGCCGGGAATCGTCGACGATGGAAAAGGTCGATCTGTTGGTCTCGTCGGTGACCTTGCTGACGTTGCGCGCGTGGTCGATCTTGTAGAGCCCCATGCCGCCGACACAGACATGCAGGTCGCCCGTGCGGTCGAACGCCATGCCGAGCGGCGAGCCGCCGATATGGGCATAGACCTCCCAATTCTTGTAGTCCGGGGGCGCGAAGCGGACGATGTCGCCATGGCGCGTGCCGCAATAGAGGTAGTCCTCGTCATCGAGGATGACGTCCTCCGGCGACTCCACCTCGCCGAGGCCGATGATCTCGACGGCACCGAGCCGGTCGTTGAGCGCGAACGCCCCGCCCGTCTCCGCCGAGGTCGAGCGTGGCGCCGGCAGCTCGACATAGGTCGGCGACACGTAGACCTTGGACAGCAGCTTGTCGCGGTTCTTGAGCCAGCGCACGTCGATGAACACGGCAAGCAGCAGGGTCAGGCCGAGCACCATCGGGCCGGAGCCGCTGTTGAGGCCGATGCGCAACACGCCGTTGGTCATGACGAGAACGATGACCGCGCCGATCAGCGCTTTCGCCACCGAGCCGCGGCCGCCACCGAGGCTGTTGCCGCCGAGCACGGCCGCGGTCAGTGCCGAGATCTCCAGGCCCATGCCGGTATCCGTGCCTGCCCCGCTCAGCCGCGCGGCATAGAGCACGCCGGCGAGGCCGCACAGCATGCCGGAAATCGTGTAGGCGGCGCAGACCATGCCGCGCACGGACAGGCCAATGTTATGCGCCGAGCGGCGCGAGCCGCCGATCGCCATCATGCGCCAGCCGGGACGGCTGCGCGTCAGCAGCACATGGCCGATCAGCGCGACGAACACCAGGACGATGAAGCTCGACGGCACCTCGGCGAAGCCGCCGAGCCCGATGACGTCCCAGACATCGGACTGGTAGAAGCTGACCGACATCGCCTGCGCGTATTTCAACAGCAGCATGTCGACGATGGCACGCACGATGATCAAGGTCACCAGCGTGGTGAGGAAAGCGCGCAGCCGCAGGAAGCCGATCAGATAGCCGTTGAGCAACCCGACGCCGCCGCAGACCAGCACCACCGCGGGGATCGCGAGCCCGACCGGCCAGCCGCCGAGGTTGAGCAGCGCAAGTGTCAGGAAATTGCCGAGCGCGAAATTCGAGCCGACGCTGAGGTCGATGCCACCGACGACGATGACGATCATCATCGCCATGCAGACGAGGCCGAACTCGCCGAGTTCACGCGCGCTGATCGCGAGATTGGCGCCCGTGAAGAAGTTCGGGATCAGCGATCCGAAGACAGCGATCACGCACAGCAGCACCAGGAACGGGATCGCGTTGTCGATCCACTTCTTCGAGAGCAGCTCGCCGATGACGTGGTCCGGGATGAAGCGATATCTCAGCTTCGTAAATGTACTGGTCGACGCCAAAGGAGCCTCTGCACGCAGTCGCTAAGGTCAAAATCAGAGAGAGCGCGTGGCCGCCCAATCAGGCGGCCACGCATGGATGACGTAGATCAGCGCAGCAGCTTGGCGTACTGCTCGGGATCCCAGCAGGTGCCGGCCTTGACGTCGGCCTTGGTCATGACGCGGGTCGGCGAATACAGCTGAAACTTGACCGTGCCGGCCTTCTGCTTGCCCTGCAGCACCGCGGAGATCGCGGTGAAGGCGTCGCGGCCCATGCCCGGCGCGTCATAGTTGATCGCGGCCGAGAAGGTGCCGTCGGCCAAGCGATCGCACATGCTCTGCGCGCCGCCGCCGGAGGTTACGAAGTAGACCTGGTCCTGCTTGCCGGCCTGCTTGATGGCAGCGCCGGTGCCGACGCCCTGGCCATCCCAGACGTCGATCACGCCGCACAGATCCGGATTCTGCTGCAGCACCGTCTCGGTGATGGCTCGCGCCTTGGAGGCGTCCCAGTCGGCCGCCTGGCTCGACACCACCTTGATCTCGGGATTGGCGTCGAACACCTTCTTGATGCCCTGCACCTGGTAGTAGCTGACGCCGCCGGTCAGCACGCCCTGCACGATCGACACCTTGTGCGAGGTCTCGGTGCCCTTGCCGCATTTGGCGACCACCATCTTGGCGGCCTGCTCGCCCATCGAAATGAAGTCGGGACCGACGAAAGCATCGGTCTGCACCGCGCCCTGCATGTTCATCTGGATCACGACGATACCGGCGGCATTGGCCTGCTTGAGCAGGCGCGCCAGCGACTGCAGGTCCGGGTTCTGCGTCACGATGACGTCCGGCTTCTCGGCGACCAGCGAGGTCAGGCCCTGCGCCATCGCGCCGGTGTTCCAGTTCGGGTCCTGCGACTTGAACTTCATGCCGTAGCGCTCGGCTTCGGTCTTGACGACGCCGCCCCAGGCCTGGGCCAGATCGAAGCCGATCGAGATCGGCAGATAGACGATCGACTTGCCCTTGAGCGCATCCAGCGCCGGCTGGCGATAGGGATCGTTCATGTCGTCGGCGCGAGCGCCGACGGCGGCTGCGGCAATGCTAGCGAATGCGGTGGCCGCAAGGGCCAGGCGATGCAGGGTCTTCAAGGTGGTCTCCTCCGATTTTGTTGATTGAGGCACGTTGGTTGGGGCTTCAGATGTCGCCCTGTTGTCCCGTCTGCTCGTCGCGGGGATTGACGATGCTGTCGACGACGATGGCGAGCAGCAGGATCAGGCTCTTGACGACGTTCTGAATCGTGTACTGCACGTCCATGATCGTCATGCCGTTCATCAGCACGCCGATCAGCAGCGCGCCGACGATCACGTTCCGGACATTGCCGCGGCCGCCGGACAGGCCGACGCCGCCGAGCACGACCACGAGGATGACGTCGTAGATCATGTTGGAATTGACGACGCGGGTGTTCATCGCCTCCGCCGAGGTCGCAGTCACGAGGCCGGCGACGAAGGCAATGCCGCCGGCGATGACATATTGCGCGACGAGAATCGGACGCACCGGCACGCCGCCGATCCGCGCGCTCGCGAGGTTGTCGCCGATCGCATAGATGAAGCGCCCCGGCTTGGTGTAGCGCAGGAACAGATAGGCGATCAGCGCCACGACGGCGGCAACCACGATCGGCATGGGAATGCCGAACAGCGCGCCGTGCCCGAGGCTCGCGACCGCGCCGATGTTGGGCGGCAAATAGACGACGTCGGTGCCGGTGATCAGATGGGCGCGACCGAAGCCGTAGACGAACGTCGCCATCGCCAGGGTCCCGAACAGCGACGGGATCTCGGCATAAGCGATCAGGATGCCCGTGACGAGGCTCATGCCGAGCGCGAGCAGCAATCCTACGCCCATCGCGCTGGCCATCGACATGCCGCTGGCGGCGAGCTGGAGACTCCACGCCACCGAGATCGCCATCGTTGCGACCAGCGACAGATCAATGCCGCGACCGAGCACGACGATCAGCATGCCGAGCCCGAGAATTCCGAGCACGGCAACGCTACGAACCAATGACAGCAGATTGCTTGGCGCCAGGAATTTCGGCAACGTCAGAGCGAAGACAATCAGCAGCAGCACCGTGAGCGCGAAGACGATGCGCTCCTGGTTGAAATAATGAGACCACGCGCGCATCCGCTGCCTTAAGCCCTTGTCGCTTCACCCCGGCTCGATCACGGCGGCAGATTGGATCTGCGCGCCTTCTGTCCGGCACGTCGAAGCCAAAGGCCCGCGTGCCGCGTTCGAGCGTATTTTGGAGCTTGAAGCTAAGTGAGGGCCTGCCGTGAGCGGAAATACGGATTTGAGCTAGCGGCTATAGCATCCGGTTATCAGCAGGTCGCGACGCAATAGCGAGATGACGCGAGCCCACGGCCGCTCGGTTCAAGCCTGCTGCGGAGCAGCGACAGGCGGCGCGAGAATCCGGCCTGAGACGAGAAGCCAGAGCGTGCGTAGCACCAGCGCCCCGATGACGAGATTCACGAACACGAACACGATCGGCGCCAGCGTCGCGGCAGGTCCATGGTCGCCGCGGATCACCATCTTCAGTAACGAACTGGCAAGCGCGGTCAGGCCGAACGAGAAGCCCCAATAGGATGCCGAGAGCCGATGCTCCAGGATCCATGGCAGCAGCCGGACGAGCAGCAGCAATTGCAGCATGCCATAGCCGATCAGCGCGCTGACCACCATGTCGGGCTGCCCCTCGGTCACGCTGAGATAGGCCAGCGCGCCGACGGTCGGCGGCGCCAACTGAATTCCCAGAGTCGGACGGATCGTGGCCGGCAACGCATCGGCCGTGTACAGCCGGTGCAGCAGGACCGACTCCACCGCCAGCCAGGAAAACAGTCCTGCACCGAAGGCGAGACGACCCCAATCAGCAAAGCCCAGCGCCGCTGCCCCGATCGCCGTGACGAAAGATCCTGCCACCGTCGGCAAGTACAGCACCGGCGTCGAGGCTGCAGGATCGCGGCCGCCGCGCCACAATTGACCGGTGCGCCATAGCGCGAAGCCGAGCGTGAAGACGAGACCGATGGCGTAGACGACAAGCGCGGCGGTCTGGTGATAGGGCTGTGCCGCGATCGCGACCAGCATGGTCGAGACACCGGCCAGTCCAATGAAGCAGCACTGGACCGGATGCAGTGCCTCCGACAGAGCCGCATCGGCGGAGAAGATCCACTTCGCCGCATAGAACAAGACAATGACGGCCCAGACGACAACGCCCACCGCCATCAGGACTTCCCCGATGTCGGCCGGCAATCCCCACAGCTGATGCGCCGCGCGCCAGCTGTTGCCGAGCCCGATGATGCCGAGCACGATGCCGAAGAAGGACGCCGGAATCAGCGGAAGCTTGACTATGCGCGCGGTCATCGATCACTCCGACGGGAAAATGCATTACGCTCCGATCCGGGCTCGTCGTCTGTCGTGTCCGCAACGAGCTTCGGCGGCTCGTCATAGCCGGCCCGGCTGCTATAAAACACCAAAACCATCAGCCCGACGCCGCAGACCATGGAGAACACCACGCCGATGGCGAGCGCAGCATAGCCCGACGACGGCACGTCAGTGCCTTCCGCGGACGACCATCCGAGAATGGCGACGACGATCACCGCCACCAGCATCAGCACCAGCGCGCCGACGAGCAGATAGGCCCCGACGCCCATCGTGCGCGCGCCCGACACCATCTCTCGCCACAACGACCTCCAGGGAATGACCGGCATCGCGCGGCTCTACTCTGCTGACGTCGCGGTGCCGGCGATCGCCTTGAGCGCGCCGCTCATGGCCTGCACCGCGCCCTCCGCACCCGCCGGCCCGCCATGTCGCTGCGCCAGCCAGGCCGGATCGTTGTAGGACAGCCAGGTCCGTCCCTCGGCATCCTGCCAGACCAGGATCTTCAGCGGCAGATCGATGCCGATGCTCTGCGCCGCCTGCATCAGCGGCGTTCCGCCCTTGGCGCTGCCGAAGATCAGCAGATCCGTGGGGCGCAGCGTCATCCCGACTTCGGCAGCGCCGGCCGCATGATCGATGTGGGCGAAGATCGTCATACCCTTCGCTCTGACCGCGTCCTGCAGCTTGCGCATCGTCGTGCCTGGATCGTTCTGGCTTGGCAGCGTGATCAGCCCCTGCGGGTTCATGGCGTTTGCTCCGATGGTTGTCGATAGTGTCAGGAAGACTAGCAAGACGAACGTCTGCGCGCTCGTCCGACTCCGGGCCGGAGCGCAGAGCCCGATGATGTCTTCACCGGATTGTCGGTTGGGCCCAGCGCATGGCTGAGCCCAACTCGCATCAGGAGCGATAACGCTCGGCAACCTCCGCGCTCGACAGATGCGGCAGCATGGCCTGCCGCGCGGCTTCCCAGGCGTCGAACTCCGCGCCGTCGGCGAGCGAGGGCACGGTGGCGAACTCACCGCGATCGAGCCCGCGCAGCGCGGCGTCGACCAGATCGGCAGGTGTCATCACCCACTCCTTTGGCAGGTTGCTCGCCGGCAGACCGGCGATGTCCCAGAACTCGGTGCCGGTCGCGCCGGGCAGCACGACCTGGACATGCACGCCGGTGCCGGCGAGCTCCTTTCGCAGCGACTGGCTGAAGGCGAGCACGAAGGATTTAGTGCCGCCATAGACGCCGTTCAAAACCTCCGGCCCGATCGCGACGATGGAGGCGATATTGATGATGGTGCCCTGCTTGCGCGCGACGAATTGCGGCACGGCCGCGTAGGTCAGCCGCAGCGGCGCCGTCACGTTGATCGCGACCATCTTCTCCATCTCATCGACGGAGGCGCTGGCCAGCGGCGCGGCGCTGCCGAAGCCCGCATTGTTGACGAGGTGGGTGATCGAGGCGTCGGCCGTCAAAACCGCCTCGACCTTGGCGAGATCGTCGCGCGCCGTGAGGTCGGCGACCAGCGTCTTCACCTTGACGCCGTGGCGCGTCGCCAGCTTGTCGGCGATCGCGTTCAGGCGATCCTGGTTGCGGGCGACCAGGATGAGATCATGGCCGCGCGCAGCGAACCGCTCGGCATAAACGGCGCCGATGCCCGAGGAGGCGCCGGTGATGAGGACGGTGCCTTTGGTCTGGCTGGTCATGGCAGGATTTCCCTTCTCGTGTCCGCCAGAGACGGAGCTTGTTGCGTTGCGAGAAGGTAGCGCTGGGCCTATATGTCTCAAACGACATATAAACGGCAAATCGAGACACGAAAGGTATCGCGTTGCGTCAGATCGGCTTCATCATGGAGGACGGCTTCCAGATCATGGGCGTTGCGGCCTCGACCGCGTTCGAATTCGCCAACATCCAGAAAGGCGAGCAGATCTATCGCGTGAACATCATGTCCGAGCATGGCGGCCCGATCCGCTCGACCTTGGGCGTGCGCATCGACACCCAGCCCTTGGGCGATTTTCCCGACACGCTCATGGTCGTCGGCGAATTGCTGCCGCGGCCGGCGAGTCCCGCGCTGCGCGCCTATATTACGGAGGCCGGTGAGAAGTGCCGCCGCGTCGCCGGGGTCTGCACCGGCGCGTTCCTGCTGGCCGAGGCCGGCCTGCTCGACGGCCGCAGCGCGACCACGCATTGGGCCCATGCGAGCGCGCTGCAGCAGCGTTTCCCCACGGTCCGCGTCGACGACGACCGCATCTTCGTGTCCGACGGCAACATCTGGACATCGGCCGGCATGACCGCGGCGATCGACCTCGCGCTGGCGCTGATCGAGGACGATCACGGCGCCGAGTTGTCGCGCGCCGTGGCGCGGCGCCTCGTCGTCTATCACCGCCGTCCCGGCGGACAGTCGCAATTCTCGGCGTTGCTGGAACTCGAGCCGCGCTCCGACCGCGTGCGCCGTGCGCTCACTTATGCCAAGGAAAACCTGCGCAACCCGCTGAGCGTCGAGGAGCTCGCCGAGGCCGCCAGCCTGAGCCCGCGCCAGTTCAGCCGCATCTTCCGCGAGGAGACCGGACAATCGCCGGCCAAGGCCGTCGAGCGTCTGCGGCTCGAGGCGGCCAAGGCCATGCTCGAGGATGGTCGCCATTCGATGGATCTCGTGGCTCGCGACACCGGCTTTGCCGATCGCGACCGCATGCGCCGCGCCTTCCTGCGCTTCTTCGGCCAGCCGCCGCAGAGTCTGCGCCGCAGCCTGCGGCTGATCGACGGCGAGCCTGGGGAAGCAGCAGGTGACGTGTCCTGAATCGACGCTTCTGCGTCGTTTGAGGCGTAGCTCGCCTCTCCTACGCTCTCGTCTCATCGGACGTACCGAGGAGAGAGATCATGAGCGACGACGTCACCATCCGTTGGCTGGCCACCTCACGCGGCAAGCTCGCCTGGCGCGAGGACGGCCCAGCCGCCGGCGTGCCGCTGCTGCTGTTGCAGCGCTTTCGCGGCACCATGGACGATTGGGACCCCGCCTTCATCGAGGCGATCGCGGCCGAGCGCCGTGTGATCCGCTTCGATAGCTCAGGGATCGGCCGCTCCGAGGGCGAGGTGCCGGACAGCATCGGCGGCATCGCGACCGTTGCGGCCGAACTGATGAGTCTGCTCGGCCTCGGCCAGGCGGACGTGCTCGGCTGGTCGCTCGGCGGCGTGGTCGCCCAGCAGCTCGCGCTCGACGCGCCGCATCTGGTGCGCCGGCTGATCGTTGCCGGATCGAGCCCCGGTCCGATCGCGGACGGACCACAGGCGCATCCGCGCGTCGCACAGGTGATGACCAAGCCGGAGAACGGACCGGACGATTTCCTGTTTCTGTTTTATCCTGAAACCGAAACGGCGGTGGCCGCCGGACGCGCGTCGCTGGCGCGCATCGCCACGCAGCCGCAGCTCGGGCCAAAGGTGACGGCGGCCTCGTTCATGGCCCAGGTCAAGGCGATCTCGACCTGGCCCGGCGTGCTGCATCGGGCGAAGGAGTTGCCCATGCCGATGCTGGTCGCGAATGGCGCGCACGACGTGATGCTGCCGGCCTACCGCTCCTACGTGCTGTCGCAGCAGGCGCCCGACGCCAAGCTCGTGCTGTATCCGGACGCCGGCCACGCCTTCCTGTTTCAGGAGATCGACGACTTCGCGGCCGAAGTGGACAGATTTCTCACGCGCTGATGACAAAGCATCCCGGCACGCTGTGCCGGGATGCAGACTTTTCTGAATGGCAGACTTGTATCAAACGCCGAGCTTCGCCTTCGCCAGCGGCAGGCTGCGCACGTGCCGGCCGGTCAGCGCAGCGACGGCATTGACCACCGCCGGCGCAATTCCCGGCAGGCCCGGCTCGCCGACGCCGCCCATGGGCGCGCCGCTCTCGATGATCTCGACCGTGACCTTCGGCATCGCGCTGCGCGACAGGATCGGATAGTCGTCGAAATTATGCGACTGCCGGACGCCGTCCTTGTAGACGAGCTCCTCGAACAGCGCCGCCGACAGGCCGAGCGCCGCCGCCGACTCCACCTGCGACTTGACGATCGCGGGATTGACGATGCTGCCGGGATCGAACGCGATCCAGAGATTGTGGACCTGCACCTCACTTTGCTTCAGCGAGACCTCGGCGATGGTCGCCGTCTCGGAGCCGAACGGCGAGGCCAGCGCCACGCCGCGCGCGCGCTTGCCGCCGTCGGCTTCATAAGGCCCACGCTTCCACCCGCCCGACATCTTCGCCACCGTCTCCAGCAGCTTCAGATGCCGCGGCCTGTCCTTCAGCAACGCAAGGCGCAGCTGATATGGATCCTGCTTGCCGGCATCGGCGATCTCGTCAAGAAAGCCTTCGTAGAAATAGTCGTTCATGGAGTGGCCGACCGAGCGCCAGAACGCGATGGTCACGGGGTGCGCGAACTTCGCATATTCCATGCTGCGATGGGGGATCGCATAGGGCTTCTCGACGATGCCCTCGACCGCGGAGCTGTCGACCTTGCCGCCGGCGGTGACACCGAACCAGCGGCCCATCGGCCCCTCGCCGACGGTGCGCACCTGGATCGCTGTGGGCTTGCCATCCTTGTCGAGCGCCGCCTTGAAGCGGCTGAAGCTCAAGGGGCGCAGCGCGTCCATCTTGAACTCCTCCTCGCGCGACCACAGCACCTTGACCGGACGCTGCGTCGCCTTCGCCAGCAGGATCGCCTGCTGGAACGGATTGGACGAGCCATAGGCGAAGTGGCGGCCGAAGAAGCCGCCGAGCATCGGCGAATGCAGGATCACCTTGTCCGGCGCGATGCCGGCGAGCTTGGCGGCGATGCCCTGGAACAGCTCCGGCATCTGGTTGGGCACCCACAATTCGAGCGAGCCGTCGGGATTGAGGCGCGCCATCGACGACGGCGGCTCCAGCTGGCCATGCGCGAGATAGGGCGCGTCGTACTCGGCTTCCACGATGGTGGCAGCGCCGGCAAAGGCCGTCGCAACATCGCCGTCCTTCTCCGCGGAGACGCCGCTCGCATCAGACGCTTTCAGCGCGGCGAGCAGGCCGGCCGAGGAGTAGTCCGCCGCGACCGCGTCGAAGCCGCTCGCCGGCGCCTTGGACCACGCGACGTCCAGCGCCTCGACCGCCTTGCGCGCGCGATACCAGCTATCGGCCGTGACCGCGACGGCGCCCGGCAGCCTGTGCACGGCGTCGACGCCCGGCATCGCCTTCACGGCCGCTTCGTTGCCGATGCGCTCCGGCTCGGTGCCGAGCACCGGCGCATGCTGGATGGCGGCATAAAGCATGCCATCGACCTTCTGATCGATCGCATAGACCGCCTTGCCGGTCGATTTGGCACGGACATCGAGCCGCGCCATCGGCTGGCGGATGTAGCGGAAGGTGGCGGGATCGCGCAGCGCCACGTTGTCGGCGGGCGTCAAAGCAAGCGCCTGCTCGGCGACCTCGCCATAGGACACGCGCCGGTTCGACGCGGCATGCACCACCTGACCATCCTCGGTCGTCAGCGTGTCCGGCTTGACGTTCAGCTTGGCCGCCGCAGCCCGGATCAGCATCTCGCGCGCGCTGGCGCCGAGCTTGCGCATCACCTCATAGCTCGATCGTGTCGAGAAGCTGCCACCGGTCAACCGCAGACCGTTGATGATCGCGTAGTCGGGACCGGGCGGCGCACACTCGACCTCGAAGCGGCTCGGATCGACGTCGAGCTCCTCGCCGACGATCTGGGCGAGACCGGTATTGATGCCCTGCCCGCCTTCGACGAAGGGGCTGAGCAGCTTGATCGTGTTGTCCTTGCCGATGACCAGGAATGCCGGCACGCGCGTGCCGGGCTTCACGGATCCAGCACTCTGCGCCTCCGCGCGCAACGCCGGCAGCAGCGTGCCAAGCACGAAGGCGCCCACACCGAGTCCGAGCAGGCGGCGGCGCGACAAATTGGTGACGCCCTGCGCCGAGATCAACGGCAGCGCGGCGGACAAATCGGTCTTGAGGAAAGCATTCATGACGAGGTCTCCTCAGGCCTGGGCCGCGCGACGGATCGCGGCAGCAATGCGGTTATACGTGCCGCAGCGGCAGAGATTGGTCATGGCGTCGGCGATGTCGGCGTCGGACGGCCTGGGATTCTGCTTGAGCAGCGCGGTCGCCGCCATCACCTGCCCGGACTGGCAATAGCCGCATTGCGGCACCTGGTCCGCCACCCAGGCCTCCACGACCTTGCGGCCGATGCCATCCTGCTCGATCGCATCGATAGTGCGGATGTCGGACGTGCCGATGCTGTCGAGCGGCACCTGGCACGACCGCGTCGCCTGGCCGTCGATCATGACCGTGCACGCGCCGCATTGCGCGATGCCGCAGCCATATTTGGTGCCGGTCAGCCCAAGCGTATCCCTGAGCACCCAGAGCAATGGCGTATCCGCCTCCGCCGCGACCTCATAGTCGCGGCCGTTCACGTGAATTTTCGTCATGACGGTCTGCACCCTGATGTGAAGCGATCAGAATACAGGCGACCGGGCCGTCATTGCATGACAAAAGCCCGGCAATTCCGGACATGATGGCGTGACGGACGGTCGCGGGCCACTGCGGCGATCGCCGTCAGGAGCCTGCCCGCGCCTTGCTGGCTGCGATCTGATGCAGGGCCCATCTGGCGTTCTTGCGCACGTCGGGATCGAGATCGTCGGCGACGAGCGCCAGGAACGGCTCACCATCGGGCGCGGCGATCTCGCCGAGCGCAGCGGCCGCCTCCTTGCGCAGATTGGCCTGCTCGTGGGTGATGCAGCGGCCGATCGGCCGCACGGCGTGGGCGATCTTCATCCGGCCGAGGCTGCGGATCGCCTTCAGCCGCACCTGCCAGAACTCATCCGCCAGGCACGCAATCAACGGGTCGGCGGCGACGGCACCGTTGACATTGAGGCCGAGCGTCTCCGCCGCCATCTCGCGCACCATCCAGTCGGCATCCTTGAGCGCACGGGTGATGGTCTCCGCAGCGATCTTCATATGCGAGAAGGCCAGCGCGCTGACCGCGGCGCGACGGACATGCGCGTCGGAATCGCCGATCAGCGCCGTCAGCGCCGGAATGGACTCCTCCAGCTTGAGGAAGCCGATGACGCCGATCGCCTGCACGCGGACCGCGGCATCGGAGTCCTGCAGCGCCTCCAGCGCGGGCTTCAGCGTGTCCTTGCGCCTGAGCTCCTTCAGGGCACGCAGCGCACCCATGCGGACGAAGGCGTGCGGATGCTTGACCAGCGGGAGGATGGCGTCAGCCGATGCCGGATCCTTGAACTCGGCGAGACTGTCGGCCGCGGCTGATGCCACGATCCGCTCGGGATCGACGAGCAACTGGACCAGCGCCTCCGCCGCCTCCGGCCCGTCGAACTCACCGAGCGCCATCGCCACCTGCTGCCGAACGCCGGCAGCGGGATCGGCCACCATCTTCGCCAGATGCGCGACCGCAGCCGGATCACCGGAATGCCCCAGCGCGATGATCGCGACCCGCCGCTCCGCCGGATCGGCGGAGCCGAGGCGCTCGTCGGCATCGTCGAGGTCGTCATAGGATTCGAACGGGCTCGCCATGATCACCTCAGCAGATAGGGAATGTTGACGGTGACGGCGCCCGTCGGGCAATCCGCCTCGCAGGGCATGCAGTACCAGCACTCGTCATAGGCCATGAAGGCCTTGCCGGTCATGTCGCTGATCCTGAGCACGTCGAGCGGGCAGACATCGACGCACACCGTGCAGCCCTTGTCGGCGATACATTTGGCGTCGTCGACCACCACCGGAACCGACGTCTGATAGGTTGCAAGAGGCATGTCTCGTTCTCCGTCTGATCGTCAGGCGCTGGCGCGGATGCGCTGCTTGTCGTAGAGGTCCTTCTCGTCGTCCGCGATCGGCACGACATAGGGCTGCACCTCCCGCTTCTCGCTGGTCATCCTGCCGTCCTGCTTGCTCAACAGCGTGTGGCAGAACCAGTTCTCGTTGTCCTTCTCCGGGAAATCCGTGCGCCAGTGATAGAGCCCCCAGCGGCTCTCCTCGCGGAACAGCGAGGCGTGGGCGGCCATGTCGGCGCAATCCATGATCGACTGCACCTCGAGCGCGCGCAGCAGCTCATGCGCATTGCGCGCGATCATGCGCTCCTGCATGTCCTCGCGGACCTCGGCGAGCCGGCGCATGCCGAGCTCGTATTTGCGCGTCACCTTCGGCGGCTGCAGATAGTCGTTGACCAGCCTGCGCGTCTTGTACTCGATCTGGTTCGGCGGAATGCCGTCCTCCCGCTTCGTCGGCGCCATCACGCGCTCGCGCTCCACCGCGATCTCGGCGGAGTCGATCTCGCCGAAATCGTGATTGTCGGCGAACTCCATCGCGTCGAGCCCGGCGAACGAGCCGTTGGTGAAGGCACCCAGCATGTAATTGTGCGGGACGCTCGCCATATCGCCGGCTGCGTAGAGCCCGGGAACGGTGGTACGGGCATTGTCGTCGACGAACACGCCCGACGCGCTGTGGCCGGAGCAGAAGCCGATCTCGGAGATGTGCATCTCGATCGACTCCTTGCGGTAGTCGACGCCGCGCCCTTCCTGGAACAGCCCCCGCGTCGGACGTTCGACCTTGTGCAGGGTGTGCTCGATTTCTTCGATGGTCTTATCGTGCAGATGCTTCAGCTGCAGGAACACCGGCCCCTTGCCCGACAGCAGCTCGTTGTAGAACTCGAGCATCATCTGGCCAGACCAATAGTCGCATTCGATGAAGCGGCGGTCCTCGTTGTTGGCGGTGTAGGCGCCGAACGGACCGGCGACATAGGCGCAGGCCGGGCCGTTATAGTCCTTGATCAGCGGATTGATCTGGAAGCATTCGAGATTGGCGAGCGCCGCGCCCGCGTGATAGGCCATCGCATAGCCGTCGCCGGAATTGGCGGCGTTCTCGTAGGTGCCGAACATGTAGCCGGACGTCGGCAGGCCGAGCCGGCCGGCCGCGCCCATGCACAGGATCACCGCCTTGGCCTTGATCACCAGGATCTCGGCGGTGCGGGTGTTGACGCTCACGGCACCCGCAATGCGGCCGTCGCTCGACTTCAGCAGCCGCGTCGCCATGTAGCGGTTGGAGATCAGGATGCGCGCGCGGCGCAGCTGGCGGTACAGCGCCTTCTTGACGGTCTCGCCGTTCGGCATCGGCAGAACATAGGTGCCGATGTGGTGCACCTTCTTGACGGCATAATCGCCGTTCTCGTTCTTGAGGAAGCGGATGCCGAAGCTGTCGAGCTCCTCGATGATCCCGTAGCAGCTCTGGGCGTATTTATAGACCGCCTTCTGGTCGACGATGCCGTCATTGGCGATCGTGATCTCCTTGGTGTACTGCTCCGGCGTCGCGTAGCCGGGGATGACGGCGTTGTTCAGGCCGTCCATGCCCATCGAGATCGCGCCGGAACGCTTGACGTTGGCCTTCTCGAGCAGAACGACGTTGGCCTTCGGATTCTTCATCTTGGCCTTCAGGGCGGCCATCGGGCCGGCCGTGCCGCCACCGATCACCAGCACGTCGCAGGACACCTCCGAGAGGCCGTCGACGATTTCATCCATTGCCATTCTAAGCTCCTGCTTGGCCGGGGACACCGGTCCTGGTCAGAGTTGTTCAGCGGGGCGGCCGGCGATAGCAATTAGTTGTCGCCGGAGCGCGTTTCTTCCCGGCCGGGGATCAGCGCTCGACGAAGGCCTTCTCGACGACGAAATGACCGGGCGTGCTGTGATTGCCTTCGGTGAAGCCTCGCGCTTCCAGCATGGTCTGCAGCTCGGCCAACATCCCAGGGCTGCCGCACAGCATCACCCGATCCGTCTCGCGGTCGAGATCCGGCCCGCCGATATCCGCGAACATCTGCCCCGATGCGATCAGGTCGGTGATGCGGCCGCGGTTCCGGAACGGCTCGCGGGTGACGGTGGGGTAATAGAGCAGCCGGTCTCGGACCAACGAGCCAAAGAACTCGTGACTGCGCAGCCCGTCGACGAGCTGCTCGCCATAGGCGAGCTCGGAGACCTGCCGGCACCCATGCGCCAGCACGATGGTGTCATAGGTCTCATAGATCTCGGGGTCCTTGATCAGGCTGGCGAACGGCGCGAGCCCGGTCCCGGTCGACAGCAGCAGCAGCCGGCGTCCCGGAATGAGATTGCCGGCGATCAGCGTTCCCGTCGCCTTGCGGCCGACCAGGATGCGATCGCCCTCCCTGATCTTCTGCAGCCTGGAGGTCAGCGGACCATCGGCGACCTTGATGCTGAAGAATTCCAGCGCCTCCTCGTGATTGGCGCTTGCCATGCTGTAGGCGCGCATCAGCGGCCGGCCGTCGACCTCCAGCCCGATCATCGCGAACTGGCCGTTCTGGAAGCGGAAGCCGGGATCCCGCGTGGCTGTGAAGCTGAACAGCGTATCGGTCCAGTGCCGGACCGACAACACCGTGGCGGTCTGAAAAGCGCTCATCTCGTCTCCTCGCGGCGCATGCGCCGTGCCTCGGTTGATGAGGACGATGTCGCGGAAACGAGCCGCTGCGGCAATTTCGAAAGCACCGCGCCGGTCGATTAGTTGCAAAGTTTGGCGGTCGGACGGTCGAAACCACGGCGACTGAGGATGACGAATCGAGATTCGGCTGTCGCTGGCAATTAGTTGCTGGGTGGCTCCCGTCCCGGGCGCTTAGACTGACCATCAGGTCTTGGCGCAACCAGGAGACAACATGGCCGTATCTGATATCGCAGAGTGCGAGGTCAGCTCCGATCTGACATCCTTGCTGCTGCGGGACGAGAGCCGGCGACCTGCCGTGCTGTCGGCCGAACGGCTGCGCCAGTCCTGCATGTGCGCGCATTGCCGGCGCGCGCGCTTCGACGACCGCTTCCCGGCGCATTTTCCAGGCATCGGCATCGTCGGCCTCGGAGACCTTGGCTACGGCCTGAACATCGCGTTCTCCGACGGCCACAATCGCGGCATTTATCCGAAATCATACCTCTGGGAACTCGCTGCGGGCTGAGCCCTGGCCGCCGCACCGGATGGCACGAACATTGCTCCGCCTCTGATCAACGTGATCAATGCGGAGGCAAGACATGTTGCTGCAGGCGGCCAAACCGGAAGCCGTGCCCTCGCCCCTGACATCCGCACGCGCCGTGACCAGTTCGTCGCTTCTGCTCAGCGAAAGCCAGCAGTCCATCGGCGGGCCGCCGTCGCTGATCGACAGGCTCAGTCTGCGTGAGCGTGAGCAGGTGCTCAAGCAGGGGCGCCGCAAGGTCTTGAACCGCGGCCAGACGCTGTTCAGCCAGGGCGCTAAACATGACGGCATCTTCCTGATCGAGAGCGGCCGCATCCGGGTGTTCTACACCTCGCCGCAGGGACGCGAGATCACGCTGGCCTATTGGCATGTCGGCAATTTCGTCGGCGGCCCGGAAGTGTTCGATACCGGCGTGCATCAATGGTCTGGAGTCGCGGCCAGCAACGCCAGTGTCATTCAGCTTCCAGGCAAGGAGCTGCGCGCGCTGGTCGCTGACATCCCCAACCTCGCGATCGGGCTGATCGAGGGCCTGAGCTTCAAGGGCAAGTGCTACTCCGCGCTGGCGCAAATGCTGGGCACGCGTTCCATCACCGAGCGGCTCGCGCATCTCCTGCTGCATCTGGTCGACCTCTACGGCGTCGATGATCCCGACGGCAAGGTCATCGCTGCAGCCTTCACCCATGCCGACATCGCGCACATGGTCGGCGCCACGCGGCAATGGGTGACGATCAGCCTGAAGCGGATGCAAGAGAAGAACATCGTCCGGACGAAGCGCTCACAGATCGTGGTCTGCCGTCCCGATATCCTGGACGAGATGCGCGGCCAGGCCGCCGACTAGCCGGCCTGCTCATGCAAGCGGCTGTCAGGAGCAAAGTTGCCCAAGGAGTACGCAACCGGGATTTGACGGCAACTAATCGACCCCAAGCCGAAGTCCGGATTTGCGCTCACGGATGCGGCCTTCATCATGGCGCCATCAGCCATCCAACCGAACGGGGATGAGAATGGTCCGCCGCCTTGAAGCGCTCATACTGTCCGTCACCTGCCTGTCATTCATCGCAGCGCAGCCCGCCGCAGCAGAGACGGTCACGATCGGAATCGGCACCCAGGACACGACGACCAACACGGTGACCGCCGGCACGATCGTGCGGCAGCTCAAGCTGTTGGAGAAGTATCTCCCCAAGGACGGCAAGTACGCCAACATCAAGTTCGAGATCGAGTGGCAGAACTTCACGTCAGGCCCGCCGGTCACCAACGGCATGATGGCGAACAAGCTGCAATTCGGCATGATGGGCGACTATCCTCTGATCGTGAACGGCTTCACCTTCGAGACCAATCCCGAGAGCAAGAGCCGGCTGATTGCGGTCGCCGCCTACAGCCTGTCCGGCTCGGGCAACGGCATCGTCGTTCACAAGGACTCGCCCTACTACGAGCTATCGGACCTCAAGGGCAAGCTGGTCAGCGTGCCGTTCGGCTCGGCCGCACATGGCATGGTCCTCAAGGCGCTGCAGGACGGCGGCTATCCCTCGGACTTCTTCCAGCTCGTCAGCCAGACCCCGGAGGTCGGCTCGACCAACCTGCAGGAAAAGAAGATCGACGCCCATGCCGACTTCGTGCCGTTCGCCGAGTTGCTGCCCTTCCGCGGCTTTGCCCGCAAGATCTATGACGGCGTCCAGACCAATCTGCCGACCTTCCACGGCGTGGTCGTCCGTACCGACTTCGCCGAGAAATATCCGGAGGTCGTGATCGCCTATGTCAAGGCGGTCATCGCCGCCAACCAGTGGCTCCGCCAGGACCCGAAGGCGGCGGCCGAGAAGATCCAGGAATGGACCGGGATCAACAAGGAGGTCGTCTACATCTTCCTCGGACCCGGCGGCAATATGACCACCGATCCGACGATCAAGCCGGCGCTGGTCGATGCGGCCGCGACCGACGTCAAGGTGCTGCAGAGCCTCGGGCGCATGAAGGAGTTCGATCCGAAGAAATGGGTCGACGACAGCTATATCCGCAAGGCCTATGCCGAGCTGAAGCTCGACTATGACAAGGAGCTCGCCAGCACTGCGAACTACGAGGTCTCCGGCCAGGACAAGTTCTGCAACAAGCCGATCACCGAGCCGCGCAAGGCCGGCGAGGTCTGGGTCGATGGCGAGGGCATCTCCGCCTTCAGCAGCGCAGCCTGCACGCTCGGCGCCTATGCCGACTACAAGGCCAAGGGCAAGAAGATCAACGTCGCCTATGTCTTCGACACCGCCCGCGGCATCAAGCTGTTCGCCGACCAGGCCTTCTTCGCCGCCGCGAATGGCGAAATCGCGCCTTTCCTGCTGAAGAAAGATGCCGAGGCCTACGCCGCAACGATCGGCGGCAAGGTGATGGGACTTGACGAGGCCGTGAAGCTCGCGGTAGCGGGAGGCAAGACGTGAGCAGCCCCGCTTTGATGACATCGCCCGAGCAGGCTGCGGCGCCCGCCGCGCCTGCCGCCGCCACCCCGCCGAGCCGGCCGGAGTTCTCCGCCCGCGCCGCGCGCTGGTTCCGGCTGAACCAGGACCGGCTGCGCGGCCTGCTGATCGGCACCGCATCGCTGATCCTGTTCCTGATCGCCTGGCACCTGCTGACGACCTACCGCGTCGTCTTCTTCGTGAAGTTCACCAACGTGCCGGCGCCCCTGGCGGTCTATGCGAGCTTCACCAAGGCGATCCATGATCCGAAGTTCCTGATGCACATCCTGCTCAGTTGTCGCCGGATCTTCATCGGGTTCTCGCTGGCCGCTCTGGTCGGCGTGCCGCTCGGCCTGATCATGGGCCGCTTCAAGCTGGTGCACGAGATCATCTTCCCGGTCGCGGAGGTGCTGCGCCCGATCCCCGCCATCGCCTGGGTGCCGATGGCCATCATGTTGTGGCCGACCAACGAGCAGAGCATCGTCTTCATCACCTTCCTCGGCTCGTTCTTCCCGATCCTGGTCAACACGCTGCACGGCATGACGCTGGTCGATCCGGTGCTGGTGCGCGCCGCCAAATGCCTCGGCGCGCGCGAGGCCTCGATCTTCCGCGAGGTCTATTTCCCTGCTTCCCTGCCCCACATCTTCACCGGCCTCACCGTCGGCATGGGCGTCGCATGGGTGTCGCTGATCGCGGCCGAGATGATCTCCGGACAGTTCGGCATCGGCTACTTCACCTGGGAGGCGTACTCGCTGGTCCAATATGCCGACATCGCGCTCGGCATGATCGCGATCGGTGTGCTCGGACTCGGCTCCAGCCTGGTGATCCGCGCCGCCGGTCAATTGGTGATGCCATGGAGGTCGCGATGAGCCAGATTGCCGCGGAGACGAGACAGGGCCATATCGACGTCCGCAACTTCGCCCTGAGCTACGAGACCATCGACGGCGCGGTCGAAGCCGTCACCGACACGCAGATCCATGTCGCCCCCGGTGAGTTCGTCTCGATCGTGGGCCCTTCGGGCTGCGGCAAGTCGACCCTGCTCAATGCCGTCGCCGGCTTCCTCAAGCCCACCAGCGGCGTCGTCACCGTCGACGGCCAGGCCGTCACCGGGCCGAGCGCCGAGCGCGGCATGGTGTTCCAGCAATATTCGCTGTTTCCCTGGAAGACCGTGCGCGAGAACGTCGAGTTCGGCTTGAAGATGCGCGGCATGCCCAAGTTCGAGCGCGCCCGCGCCGCGCGCACATTGCTCGGGCTCGCCGGTCTCGAAGCGTTCGAGAACCACTACCCCGAACGTCTCTCGGGCGGCATGAAGCAGCGCGTCGGCATCGTGCGCGCGCTCGCGACCGGCCCCAAGGTGCTGCTACTCGACGAGCCGTTTGGTGCACTCGACGCCCAGACCCGCATCATCATGCAGCAGATCCTCACGAACATGTGGCAGCGGCTGAAGATCTCGGTGCTGTTCGTGACCCACGACATCGACGAGGCGATCTTCCTGTCCGACCGCGTCTACTGCATGACCGCGCGCCCCGGCTCGATCAAGGCCGAGATCCAGATCCCGCTGGAGCGGCCGCGCCAGCAATCGATGATGATGTCGTCGGAATTCCTGGCGTTGCGCCGCGGGCTGATGTCGCTGATCCGCGAGGAGAGCCTGAAAGCGATGGGCGGCGAGATCACCGACCTGGGCATGCAGGGCCTGGGCATCGAGTTGCAGGGCCATTCGATCGCAGACATTCTCTGACCGCAACCATGCAACTTCGGATCGGACGAGCGCCCATCAGTCGCCATGCTGCGTCGTCGCATCAACAGGGCTGCGCCGGGCAGCTTATTTCCTTAGCAATCTCAAGCTGATTTGGCCTGTCCAGTCCTGCACCGGAAAATATTCCTCTTTCGTCTTTTCGGAATTTGTGATTGACTGCGGTCATCCCGGACCCGCGAGAGGGGCGCTTCGCGATCGTCACGAGACGTAGGGCACGGGATGCGGTGGCTGCAGGCGTGCTGCAGCGGGCTTTCAGAGCCCGCCGACGAACGGCAGTCTGCGGACGTGAAGACGCGTGGTCCTGGCGCCCCGAAGCTGGCGCCAAGTCTTTCGGGGATGATGATCCGGAAGACGACGGTGACTAACAAGCCGGTACACCGAGGAGAGCGCGAGATAAGCGTGAAAACCATCGCGCGGGGAATGCCGGGTTGTCTCGGCTGAACCTGTGGTTCCTGCCGCCTGCATTTTTTTTCGCAGGCGGGCCATGGGTGCGGCCAGCACCCGGCATTCCCCGCGCCCTCTCTTCATGAAGGGCGAAACGATCTGCACAGCTCGGACGCAAGAGGCGTCGCGAGGCTGCCGTCATGCGTCTCGCGGGGAGCGGCAGGCGGCCGCTCCCGAGCGACAGCAGCCTTCAGGTATTCAGCCTGTCGCTGTGGACCTGGCCGGCCTTCATCACCAGGGGAATGCGATCGCCCTGGCCGAGCAGGCAGGAGATGTCGCGCAGCGGATTGCCGTCGACGACGAGGAGATCGGCGAACGCGCCGGGCTGGATGCGGCCGAGCTTGCCTTCCATGCCGAGCACTTCGGCACCAATCACCGTGGCGCTGGCGATCGCCTCGCGCGTACCGAGGACCTCGGCGCGGATGCGGAATTCGTCGCTCTGCAGGCGCTGCGACGGACCGAGGAGGTCGCTGCCATAGCCCATCTTGACGCCGGCTTCGCGATAGATCTCCAGCGAGCGCAAGCCCGCGTCGCGCACGTCGGCGATCTTGGCGACGCTCTCCGGCGGCAGGCCGTATTGCGCGCCCTCATTGGCCAGCGCCTCGTAGGTGACGAGCGTCGGGATCACGTAGACGCCGTGCTCGGCCATCAGCCGCGCGGTCGGCAGGTCGACGAGGTTGCCGTGCTCGATGGTACGAACGCCGCAGCGCACCGCGCGCGCGATCGCCTCGGCCGTGTAGGCATGCGCCAGCACGTAGGTGCCGCGTCCCCTCGCCTCGGCGACGATGGCGCGGATCTCGTCCTCGGAATAGCCGAACGCGCCGACCGGATCGGTCGGCGACGCCACCCCGCCCGAGGCCATGATCTTGATCTGGTCGGCGCCCATCTGCAGCTCCTCACGCACCGCCTTGCGCACGCCATCGACGCCATCGGCGACGCGCGCCAGCGCGCCGACCCGGACGCAGCACGGACACGGCGCGTTGTCGGAGAGGAAATCGGTGCGCGGGCGCATGTCGCCATGGCCGCCGGTCTGGCTCAGTGCGCGGCCGGAGACGAACAGCCGCGGGCCCTCGGTGATCCCGGTGTCGACCGCCTGCTTGAGCGCATAGCCGGCGCCGCCGGCATCGCGCACGGTGGTGAAGCCCCGCCGCAGCATGCCACGCAGGATCAGCGCCGAGCGCAGGGTGACCAGCACGTTCGGCATCTGCACTTGCTGCGCCAGATTGAGCTCGACCGCGATCGCATGCACATGCAAATCGATCAGGCCGGGCATCAGCGTCTTGCCCTTGAGATCGATCCTCCGCTCCGCGCTCCCCTGCAGCGGCCTGTCCGAGACCTCCTTGATCAGGCCGTCCTCGACCAGCACATGCATGCCCTCGCTCAAGTCGGGCTGCAGCGGATCGAGCAAAGCGGCATTCTCGAACAGGATCGTCGGCATCGGCAGTTTCCTTGCGCAGGACCAGAGGTCCCTTCATACGTGCAGTCCAGAGCGAGCCCGCCGCCCTGCCCATCCCGCAGCTCGAGCCGGGCCGCGCCTCGGCCGGACCGTGCACACCGGACTCATCTCACGTCGCGTCAAGATGCCCCGCACCTCGCCCGCGGCGCAAGGCTCTCTCGCGCATAGGCGCTATCATGAGCTGGGATGCGAGCGTCCGCTCAGAAGCGCGCGGCCATGTCCAGGAGACGGCGGTGGGCGCGCTCGCGCGCCGCGCCGGTGTGCTCCGCCGGCCCGCTGGTCGGCCCGATCGCGACGAAGGTGACGTCGCGCAGACCCATGAAGCGCAGCGCCTCGCGCAGATAGGGCGTCGCCAGATCCGTCCGGCCGCGGCTCATGCCGGTCGAGAAATCGCCGCCGCTCGAAAGGATCACCAGCGTCGGGCGGTCCTTCAACAGCGGGAGATAGCCGCTGACGGGATCGAAGCGGAAGGTGAGCCCGGGCTGGTTGATGATGTCGAGCCAGTGCTTGAGCTTGTAGGGGATGCCGAAATTCCACATCGGCGTCGAGATCACGACGCGGTCAGCGAGATCGAGCCGCACCGCCATGCGCTCTGCCATGGCGAATGCTGCGCGCTGGCCCTCGGTGAAGGCGCGCCCGCCCATGCGCGCATACTTCGCCTGCAGGATCTCGCCGTCGAACTCCGGCAGATTCTCGCGCCAGAGATTCATCTCGTCGATGTCGAAGCCCGGCCGCACCTGCCTGAAGCGGCCGAGGAAGACGCGCGCGCCAGCGCTCGACCCGGAGTCCGCGCGCGGCGAGGCAACGAGATGAAACAGCTTGGGCATGCCCTACCCCAGCGCCTTGATGACCGCATCGGCATTGGTGACGACGGACACGTTCTGAAGGGCGAAGTTGATCGCGGCATTGTGCCAGTCCGCGTTCATCGTCGAGCAGCAGTCCTCCGGCACCACCATGAAGTAGCCCTTGTCGGCGCCGGTGCGCGCGGTGTGCTCCACGGACATGTTGGTCCACGCGCCCGTATTGATGATGACGTCGCGCCCCGTCGCCTTCAGGATGGTCTCGAGCCTGGTGCCCTCCCACGCGCTCATCCGCATCTTCTCGACGACGAAGTCCCCGCTGCGCGGCTCCAGGCCGGCGACGGGCGCTGCGCCCCAACTGCCGCGCACCATCGCCCTGCTGTCGACCAGCCCTTCGAACAGCGGCGCGTTCAAGGTCACGCCGGGCGCGCCGGGCTCGACGACGAACCAGACGAAGATGATGACGACGCCGCGCGCGCGGGCGACCTCGGCCAGCCGGCGCACGTTGTCGACCACGCGCTGCTGCTTGGCATGCCCGGGCGCGCCGGAATCGGCGAACGCGCCGCCATCCATGATGACGTCGTTCTGCAGGTCCTGGATGATCATCGCGCAGCGCCGCGGATCGAGCTGCATGTCGCCGGCGAGTTGCGGCGCCGCGGGCGCGGTCGAAGAAGACGCGGCCGATGTGGGTCCAGCCGTCCGCCGCGCGCTCATGTAAGGTTCATGGCGCGGGCCGACCTTGGTCGCGATGGCATAGACAGAATGCGTGGCGGTCAGATAGAGCGTGCGGAAATCAGCGCCGCCCCAGGCGAGATTGGCGACCAGCTCCGGCACGCGCACCTTGCCCAGAAGTTCGCCGGTGGGCGCATAGACCCAGACGCCGCCGGGCGCGGTGACCCAGACATGGCCGCGTTGGTCGCATTTCATGCCGTCGGGCACGCCGGGCTCCAGCTCCGAGCGGATGCCGCTCGCGAAAACGCGGCCGTTCGACAGGCTGCCATCGCTGCCGACATCGAATACCCGGATCAGCGCCTGCACCGTGTCGTTGACATAGAGCAGCGTCTCGTCCGGCGAGAAGCACAGCCCGTTCGGCTGATCGAACAGATTGCGCTCCACCAGCAGAAGCGGCGCGCCGCCGCCCAGCGGCACGCGGTAGACGCCCTGGAAGCCAAGCTGACGCGGCCGCTCCAAGCCAAAGACCGGCATGCGGCCGTACCAGGGGTCGGAGAAATAGATCGCGCCGCTGGAATGCACACAGACGTCGTTCGGACTGTTCAGCTCCTGGTTCTGATAATGCGACGCCAGGATCTCCCGCCGCCCGTCGGGCCGCTCGCGTACCAGCGACGACGTCGCGTGCTCGCAGACGATCAGGTTGAGCTCGGCATCGTAGGTCATGCCGTTGCATTTGTTGGACGGCCGCCGCATCTCGACGACGCCGCGCTTGGCGTCCCAGCGGCGGCGGACGTCGGCAGGCATGTCGGAGAACAGCAGGAACTGCTCGGCCGGATGCCAGATCGGCCCCTCCGTGAAGTCGAAGCCGGTCGCGACCTGCGCCACCGGCGCGTAGGGGTCGATCAGGGTCTCGAACTCAGGGCGCAAGGTAACGTGGGTCATGGCGCGTCCTCACGCCGGAAACCAGTGCCGCTGCGGCAGCGACTGCACCAGCGGGCCCGGCACCTGGTCGTGCAGCCGCCCTACCACCATGCCACCCTCGATCTTGGCAGGGCGATCGTGAATCGGCAGCAAATAGCGCGAGCTCGACAGCAGCTTCTTGATCGCCGCCTTCTCGGCGCGCTTGCTGGTGCCGTGGTTGCCGGTCGTACGCGGCTCGGCGTCCTGGATCTCGTTGAACGGCGTCACGATCTGGTCGTTGAAGTCGTAGATGACGTCGCCGCAGATCGTGGCGATGCCGTCGGCGGTGTGGACGTGGATGTTCATCGAGCCCTCGGTATGGGCGTTGGCCGCCTCGCAATACACCCCCGGCATCAGCTCGACCGCGCCGGTGAGCTCAAGATCCAGAAAGCGCAGCGCGCTCTTGGTGTGCAGGCGGTCGATCAGGTGCTTGATGTCGGGCGCCGGGTATTGCGGATGCATCAATCCGGACACCGAATATTCCAGCTCGCGCCGGTTCAGCACCACCGTCGTGTTCATCGGGAACAGATCGTCCTTGCCGGCATGATCGATGTGCAGATGGGTGTGGCAGACGTAGCGGACGTCGCCCATGCGCACTCCGTGCCGCGCGAGCTGGTTCTCGATCATGTTCTCATGATACTGCAGCCCGCGCATGCCCAGCGTCTCCATGATCTGGTTGGAGCGATAGCCGGTGTCGACCACGACCGGATACGGGCCGCCGAGGATCAGGAATCCGAGCGTGAGCACCCGGCGGGTACGGCCGCAGTCGCGCCCGAGCACGAGGAAGCTCGATTCCAGCTCGATATCACCATAGTCGAGAACCTTGATTTCCAGCGCCATGAGCGTTCCCTGTTGCTTTTGTTGTCGTTGCGCGCAGCGTCATCCCAGCCGGTAGACCCGCCGCGCGGTCTCTCCCATCACCAGCGCACGCGCGTGGTCGTCGAGATGGCTGATAGCTACCTCGTAGCTCGCGACCAGCGCGCGATAGTCGGTCCAGAGTTTTTCGATCGGAAAGTTCGAGCCGAACAGGCAGCGGTCGGAACCGAACATCTCGATCGTCTCGCGCACGATATCGGCGACATGCGCTGGATCGTTGCGGCGTATGAAGGTGCCGAGGCCCGAGAGCTTGCTGACGACGTTGCGGCAGGCCGCGAGCCGCTGCATGCCCGCGCGCCATTGCTCGCGTCCCTCCGGAGACAGGTCTTCCAGCATGCCGGCGTGCTGCAGGATGAAGGTCACAGACGGACAGCTCGCGGCCAGCGCGGCGGCACCGGCCATTTGACCGGCGAACATCTGCAGGTCGAACGACCAGCCATAGTCGGCCAGCCGCGCGATGTTGGCGCGGATCGTCGGGTGGCTGCAGAGATCCGGAGACGCAGCGAAGCGATACAGCGGGTTCTCGTGCCAGTGCAGCTGCATCCGGACGCCGCGCAGCAGCGGATAGCGCGCGAGCCGATCGAATTGCGGTCGGGCATCTTCGACGGCGAGATCGGCATAGGCGACGATGGCGTGGGGAAAGCCGTGCTGATCGGCAGTTCGCTGCACCCACGCGGCCTCGTTCTCGAAACCGTCCTTGGCCCAGTTGGTCTGGACGTAGACCGACTGGGTCACGCCGCTGCCGGCGATATCATCGATGTATTCCTCGATCGGATAGTCGCGTCGGATCGGCTCGTACGGGCCAAAGATGCGCGGCTGCATCGGGCCGACGAGCCAAGGCAGATCGGCCTGGCGCCAGATATGATGATGCGCATCTACATATCCGCTCATGCCGCCCTCCTCTGCGCCAGCGACAGCACATGCGAGACGATGACGTCGTCGGAGCCGCCGGGAACGATATCGTCGACGAATGGGGCGATCGCCTGCAGCGCCTCCGTCTGCGGCTTGAAGCCGGGCCCGGTCGCCAGCGGCGTCAGCCAGCTCACGCGCCAGGCACGCAGCGACAGCTTCCACACGGCCTCGCGGAGCACCTGATGATCGCCGCGCTCCAGTCCATCGGAGATCACCAGGACCGCTGCACCACGGGCGTAAGTCGAGAAGCGCGGCACCGCGAGAAAGGCCTGCAGCGCCTCGCCGATCCGCGTGCCGCCGTCCCAATCGCTGACCAGATGAGAGGCCGCGAGCAGCGCCTGCTCGCGCCGCTTCAGGCGCAGCGGGCGTGTGATGCGAGTCAGCCGCGTGCCGAGCGTGAACACCTCAACGTGCGGGATGGCTTGCACCAGCACGTGGGCCAGCCGCATGTTGTCCTCGGTGCGCGCCTTCATCGAGCCGGAGACGTCGATCAACAACAACAGACGGCGCAGCCGCGGCCGCCGCTTCAGCCGCCGCAGCGACAGCACTTCGCCGTCGCGGCGCACACTCTCGCGCAAGGTTCGACGCAAATCGACGAAGCTGCCGCGCCGCGCGCGCATTCGGCGGTGGCCGCGCCGCTTCGGCAGCTTTGCACGCGCCTGCCGTGCGAGACGCTGCAAGGCATTGCCGCCGCTCGTGGCCGCAAGACGGCGCGCGACCAGCGCCTCGGCTTGCGTGGCCGCGAGCCCGGACTCGTTCTGCTCCTGCGTGCTGTCGGGATCGACGCCGTCGTCGCCCTCCTCCTGCAGCCGGATGACGTCATCCTGCTGGTCGCTCTCGCTGAGGGCCGTCGCCTCGCTCACGCCGAAATGAATGTCGAACAGCAGATGATAGGTGCAGAGCCGCTCCGGCGGCGGCGCCAGGGTCGCGGCTCCCGCACGCCTGATATCGTCGAGACTGGCCGGCCCGAGCAGTTCGATCGCGGCGAGGAAGGCCGTAGTCTGCTCGGGTGCAACGGCAAAGCCGTTCCGCCGCAGCAGGGCGGCGAAGGTCACGAAGATCCCGGTGGCGCGTGGCAAGCGGACCTCGCTCATGTCGTCGCCTCCGCTAGCAGCGCGTCCAGCCGCGGCGCGACGAAGGACAGATCCTCCTCATCCTTCAGCGCGACACCGATGGATCGCTTGAATGCATCAGGCCAGCGCGCGCCGGTCCGGTTCAGCAAGGTCGCCGCCTCGGCCCAATCGACGGCCTCGGCGATCCCGGGCGCCTTGCTCAAAGGCTCGCGCCTAAGCTTCGCCACCGCCGACACCACCGCCCGCGCCGTTCCTTCAGCGACGCTGGAGGCGCGCATCATCACGATCCGCGCTTCGCGTTCCGCATCGGGATAATCGATCCAATGATAGACACAGCGGCGACGCAGCGCTTCATGCAGGTCACGGGTCCGGTTCGAGGTCAGCACCACGATCGGCCGCTCGGCCGCGCGTACCGTGCCGCGCTCGGGAATCGAGATCTGGAAGTCGGAGAGGAATTCGAGCAGGAAGGCCTCGAACTCCTGGTCGGCGCGATCGATCTCGTCGATCAGGAGAACAGTGGAGTCCGGCGCGCGCAGGCAGGCCAGCATCGGCCGCTCGATCAGGAAGCTCTCGCCGTAAATGTCGATGCTCTCCTCGCCGGCCTGGCGGATCGCGAGCATCTGGCGCGGGTAGTTCCACTCGTACAGCGCCGCTGCCGCGTCGATGCCCTCGTAGCATTGCAGCCGGATCATCTTGCGGCCGAGCACTGCGGCGATCGCTTTCGCAGCCTCGGTCTTGCCGACGCCGGGCGCGCCTTCGAGCAGCAGCGGCTTGCCGAGCGCGAGCGCGAGATAGGCGGCGGTGGAGAGCCCGTCATCGGCGAGGTAATAGGCCGCGCGCAGCGCCTTTTCCAGCGCCTGCGGCGAGTCGATGCCGACGATGTTGCTTCGGACCACCATGCGCCGTCACCGCCGCGTTTGCGGCCGCGCGCCGCCCTGCGCCTTGATCGCGCGCAGCACCTTCTCCGGCGTGATCGGCAGCTCATCGATGCGCACGCCGACCGCATTGAAGATCGCATTCGCGATTGCCGGAAGCACCGGGTTGGCGCACATCTCGCCCGGTCCCTTGCCGCCGAACGGGCCGTCGGGCGCGGGCCGCTCCAGCACCGCGATGTCGTGCGGACAGATGTCGCCGGGTCCTGGCATCAGATATTCGACGAAGTCGCGCGGGCCCTGCCTGGGATCGGGATAATACGGCTCGGTGGTCTCATACAGCGCGTGGCTCATCCCCATCCAAGCGCCACCGACCAACTGCTGCTCGACAAGACGTGGGTTGAGCGCTCGCCCGAGCTCATAAGCACTGTCCATCCTGATCACGCCGACCTCGCCGGTCTCGTCATCGACGTCGACCTCCGCAACCAGACACGCGTGCGCGTAGCAGGTCGCCGGCGACATCTCGCCGGTCTCGGGATCGACGTCCGACAGCGGCACCAGGAAAATGCCGCGGCCGGAGATGGTCTTGCCCTGGCGGAACTGCGCGGCGATGGCGACATCCTTCACCGAGATCGAGCGATGCGGCGCGCCCCTGACGTGGATGTTGCCGCGGCCATCGGTCTCGAGGTCGCTGGCGTTGACCTCGAGTTCCTCTGCCGCCGCCTCCATCATGACGCCGCGCGCCTCCTTGGCAGCGGCCATCACGGCATTGCCGACGCGATGCGTGCCGCGCGAGGCGAACGAACCCATGCAATGCGGGCCCGTGTCGGAGTCCGCCGTGTCGACATAGACGTCCTCGACGGGCACGCCGAGCGTCTCGGCGCAGATCTGCCGCGTCACCGACTTCATGCCTTGCCCGAGATCGATCGACGACAGCGCCACCGTGAACTTGCCGCTAGGATTGGAATGCACCAGCGCCTGGCTCGGATCGCCACCGAGATTCATGCCGATGGGATAGTTGATTGCCGCCATGCCGCGGCCGCGGTATCGGGTCATGTCAGCGCCTCCTCGTGCCGAAGACGGATGAGAACCGCGTCGCACCGTGTCCCGGCGATGGCGCCGGGCTCGGTGGTGGCGGCGGCTCGGGCGGTGAGATGGGCAGCCCGCGGTCGTAGCTGGTGCGCTGCTGCGCGGGCACAGACCGCGGCTGCACGGGCTCGCGGGGTGGGGGCGGCACCGCGGCTCGCGCCCCGCCACCATCCTTGCGCGACGACATCCGGCGGAACTCCTCGCGGATCGGCCACTTCGCCTTCTCCGCTGCGACCTGCACGCATTCGATCAGCGCGGTGTTCTTGGCCTCGCGCCGATGCGCCTTCATGTCGCCGTCGCGGTACGCATTGAGGATACGGAACTCCATGGGGTCCATGCCAATGAGATGCGCGAGCTTGTCCATCTGGCATTCGAGCGCGAAGTCCATGCCGGTGATGCCGAAGCCGCGCATCGCGGTCGCCGGCGTGCGGTTGGTGAAGACGCAGTAGATGTCGCCATGAACATTCGGGATCGTATACGGCCCAGGCAGATGCGCGGCGCATTTGACAACGGCGTAGCTCGACAGCCGCGTGTACGCGCCGGAGTCGAAATAGCCGCGGATCTGGCGCGCGACGATGCGGCCGTCGCGCATCACGCCGTCCTTGATGTAGATCCGCTCGGCGCCGCGCGGCGGCCCGAACTGCATCTCCTCCTCGCGCCCGAACAAATAGCGCACCGGCCGCCCGGTCAGCATCGCCGCGAGGATCGCGAGCGGCTCGGTCAAGGTGTCGACCTTGCCGCCGAAGCCGCCGCCGACGGTGCCGCCGATGAAATGGAACGTGTTCGACGGCAGATCGAGGATCTTGGCGCAGGTGTCGAGCGAGAAGAACAGCGCCTGGGTGGAGGTGTAGACGACGTAGCGCCCGTTGGTGTCGGGCGCGGCAATCGAGCCGTTGGTCTCGACCGGCGCATGCTCGATCGGCGACATCTGGTAACGCTGCTCCAGCACGTGATCGGCCTGAGCAAACCCGCGTTCGACATCGCCGAACCGCAGCTTCTGATGATCGTAGCGCTCGTGATAGGTGAAGGTGTTCTTCGGATAGGTCTCGTTGACCGTCGGCGCGCCGGGCTTCAGCGCCTCCTCGACATCGAACACCGCCGGCAAGGCCTCGTAGTCGACGCGCACCTTGGCCGCCGCCTCGGCAGCCGCACGCGGCGTGTCGGCGACAATGGCGACGATCGGCTCGCCGCGATAGCGCACCTTGTCGACGGCCAGCGTCGGCTCGTCGTCCTTGCCGAAATTGATCAGGCTGAGCAGCGTGTTGAGATTGCGCGGCACATCGGCGCCCTTGATGACCCGCCGGACGCCCTCGCTTCGCTCGGCCTCGCTGGTGTCGACGCGGCGCAGCCTCGCATGCGGCTGCGTGGATCTCACGACACGCAGATGCAGCATGCCCTGCAGCTTGTGGTCATTGAAATAGGTCGAGGTGCCGGTGACGTGGCCCAGCATATCCTGGCGCTGCGTACCCTTGCCGACCTCGTTGAGATTGTCGTCGCGCTCGTCGGCGAAGATGTCCTTGCGCAGTTCCAGCATGACGCTCTCCCCTCAGGCGCTCGCGCGCGATGCGGCCGCCGCCAGCACCGCATTGATGATCGGCTCGTAGCCGGTGCAGCGGCAGATGTTGCCGGAGATCGCCTCCACCACCTGCTCGCGGCTCGGCTGCGGATTGCGATCGAGCAGCGCCTTGGCGGCCATCAGCATGCCCGGCGTGCAAAAGCCGCATTGCGCGGCAAACCCTTCCGCGAAGGCGCGTTGCAGCGGATGCAGGTTCGGCCCGGACTTGATGCCGTCGAGCGTCTCGACCGCGCGGCCCTCGACGGTCTCGGCGAGCGTCAGGCAGGAGAGGTGCGCCTCGCCATCAATCAGCACGGTGCAGGCGCCACAGCCGCCCTGCCCGCAGCCGAATTTTGGCGTCACGTCACCGAGCATTTCTCGGAGCACGACCAGAAGATTGGTACCGCCATCGACGAACAGCGCGACATCGCGTCCGTTGTGGCGAAACTGCAGCGGAGTTTTCGCCATGACCTAGCTCTCCTGTCCCGACAACAACCGCCGCAGATGCACGCCGACAACCTCGCGGCGGTACCACGCGCTCGCCAGCGAGTTATCGGCTGGCGACGTGCCCTCGCCTGCTGCGGCGGCCGCCGCACTCATCGCGCTGGCATCGAGCGGCCGGCCTTCCAGCGCGCGCTCGGCGGCCTTGGCGCGGATCGCGGTCGGTGCCATCGACCCCAGTGCGATGCGCGCGCCGGTGACGCGGCCGCCGCTCTGCGGGAGGTGCGCCGCGAGCGTGATGACCGAGCCGCCCTTCGGCTTGATGCGCGCGATCTTGCGGTAGCGGAATGCATCGGCCGATACGGGCCGGATGCAGGATACGGCCACGACCAGCGCACCCGCCTGACGGTCGCGCGATTGCAGGAATTCCTCGAGCGGCATGTCGCGCAACCCGAAGCCGCCCTGCAGCGAGATCATGCCGTCGAGCGCCAGCAGCGCCACCGTGAAGTCGCCGAACGGCGCTGGCGCGAACAGGTTGCCGCCGACGGTGCCCATGTTGCGCACCGCCGGGCCGCCGATCGAGCGCGCGGCCGGATGCAGGAAGGCGAGTTCGCGCTCGGCCAGCACACGCGCGAAGGTGACGCCGGCGCCGATGCGCACACGCGCGCCGGCGGCTTCGATGCCCTGCAAGGCGCGGTCGGTGGCGCGGACCACGGTCCCAATCGAGACGTCACCCTCGTTGAGATCACGCATCACCAGCGTGCCGCCGCCGAGATAGCGCGCCGCGCGATCCGACGACAGCGCGGACGCCGCCTCGCTCAGCGCCTGGAATGTCCTGACCGTCACCGGCATCGGCTCACCTCTCGTTCATGCCGCCTGCTTCAGATGCGAGCGGATCGCCTCGAAGCCGGCCTGGTAGATGTCTTCCGCTACCATGCGCGTCAGCGCTTCGGTCTGCTCGGGCCGAGTCGTGAAACGGCTCTCCCAGTGCCAGAACGTGCGGTCGCCGTCAGTGACCGGCAGCAGCCGGACATGGGCGACGTAGTTGAAGAGCTGGACCGGGGTATCGAGCAGGCAGTAGCTGAAGCTCTGTTCGAGGTCGGAGAGCGCGAGCAACTGCTCGCGCAATTCCGAGCCGTCCTGGAGCCGGAAGCGCCTGACGCAGCCGATCTTGTCGGACGTCTGCGAGCGCTCGATCGCCGAGGTCGCGACCGCCGGGTGCCAGCGATCGTGGCCATTGAAGTCGCGCAGCACCTCCCACACCCGATCGGTGGGGGCATCGACGATGGTGCTCTTGACGACGTGCGGCACGGCGCTAGCCTCCGAAGGCGCGCTTGAGCGCATCGAAGCCACCCTGGAACACGCCGCCGCCGATCGAGCCGACCAGATCGGCCTCGCGCTCCGGCGCGCAGTCGAACTCGGCCGTCCATTCCAGGAACGTCTTGTCGCCGTCCGTCACCGGCGTCAGCCGCAAGGTGGCGACGTAGTTCGACACGCCCATCGGCGATTCCAGGATCGAGTAGGTGCAGAACATGTCGTAGTCGGACAGGCCGAGCAGCTTTTCGCGGATACGATCGCCGTTGCGCAGACGAAAATCCCTGACGCAACCGATCTTGTCGGCGGGCTCGCCGCCCTCGATGCGGCTCTCGGCGATGGCCGGATGCCAATTCGGCAGGCCGTTGAAATCGCGGACACGCGCCCAGACCCGATCATTGCGCGCATTGACGACCGTGGAGACGTAAACCCTCGCCATCTCGCATCAACCCTTCTTGCGCGGACCACGGTCGCCCGACGGCTCGGTCGGTGTTCCGTCGCCGGCTCCGCCGCCGGCATCCTTGCGCGCCGCCGTGTCCTTGCGGATGCCCTGCATGTCCCTGGCTTCGCGGATCAGGCCCGGCATCTTGGCGAGACTGCCGCCCTCGACGCCGATGTCGGAGAGGATGGAGTCGATCAGCGGCGCCTGCACGCGGTAGCGCAGCGCCGAGTCGATCACCTCGTCGGTCGCGCTTCTTCCGCCATTGCCGCCGCCATTTCCATTGAGGCCGTCGACCTGGAGGATACGAATGCCTTCGATCTTCTCCATCGGCTTGACGCTCTCACGCACGATGCCCTCAATGCGGTCGAGCAACTTGCGGCGGAACAGCGAGTAGCGCGCCTGGTCGGTCAGCACGTTTTCGGCCTCGTTGAGCAGCCGCTGCGCTTCGGCTTCCACCGCCGCGCGCACGCGCTCGGCCTCGGCGGCGATGCGGGTCTCCTCCGCCTGCTTCTCGGCGAGCAGCACCTCGACCGTCTTGCGGCGTCGGGCGATCTCGCTCTCGCGTGCCGTGATCACCTTCTCCGCGGCCTCGGTCGCGCGCGTGCGCGCCTCCTCCGCCGTCACCTTGGCCGCGGACTCCTCCAGCGACTTCTGGTACAGCGCGATCGCCTTCTCCATCAGCGCCGTCTCGACGTCCTTCTCGCGGTTGACCTCGAGCTTGCGCAGCTCGCGTTCCCTCCCGATGCGGGCCTCGTCGAGGCCGCGATCGGATGCGATGCGCGCACGCTCGACCTCCTCGCGGGCGGCGATCTCGGCCTCCTGCAGCGACTGCACGCGCGCCACTTCGAGCTGCTCGATGGCCCGGCGGCGCTCCAGCCGGACCGCCTCCAGCGCCTGCTCGCGCGAGACGTCGGCGGTCTCGACCTGTTTGCGCGCGACGATCTCGGCTTCCTTCACCTGACGGTCGGCATCGATGCGCTCGGCGCGCTTGGCCGCGAGCTCGATCACTCTGATTTCATCGGCCAGCTCGATCGCCTTCTTCTGATCGATGTTGAGCACCTCACGCGTCCGCGACGAAGCGATGCGCTCGGCCTCCAGCGCCAACTCGACCTCGATGCGCCGCCGCTCGACGGCTTCGCGCCGCTTGAGATCGGCAGCCTCGACGGCTTCGGTGCGCGAGATCTCCAGGCTGCGCGTTTCCTGCTCGGAGAGGATGCGCTTGGCGGCGACCGCCTGCTCCTGCGCGATCCGCGCCGCCTCGATCGCCTCGCGCGAAGCAATGTCGGCCTCTTCGATGGTCCTGACGCGGGCGATCTCCAGTGCGCGCACCCGCTCTTCCTGCGCAATGCGGCTCGCTTCCGTCGCCTCCCGCGCGGCGATGCCGGCGATCTCGATACCTTGATTGCGCTCGATCTCCAGCTTGCGTGTCGCGTGCTCGGCAGCAATACGTTCCGCCGACAGCGCCTGCTCGCGTGCGATGCGGGCGGCTTCAACCGCCTTCTGCGCCTCGATCTCCGCCTGCTGGATCGCGCGCACCTGCGCGATCTCGGTGGCGCGCGTCCGCTCGTCGGAGCTGATCCGCTCCAGATTGACGATCATGGTCTGCGCGATGCGCGCCTTTTCCGTCGCCTCGCGCGCCGCGATCTCCGCCTGCTCGATCGCGCGGGTGCGCTCGATCTCGCGGCGGCGGGTCTCCTCGTCATTGGCGATCCGCGCATCGGAGACGACACGGTCCTGCTGGATGCGCGCCTTCTCCACCGCTTCGCGCGCGGCGATCTCGGCTTCTTCGATCGTTCGCGTCCGCTCGATGTCGCGCTGGCGCACCTCACGCTCGGACTCGATGCGGGCAGCGTCGATGGCGCGCTGATTGGCGATCCGTGCTTTCTCGATGTCCTCGCGCGCCAAGAGCTCGCGCTCCTCGACCGCGCGCGTGCGCTCGATCTCGCGCTGCCGCGTTTCGCGCTCGGCCGCGATCCGCGCCTCCGCGATCGTCAGCTCGTTGGCGATGCGGGCCTTCTCGATCGCCTCACGCGCCGAGATCTGCGCCTGCTCCGCTTCGGTCTCGCGCAGCGCCCGCTCGCGCGCCACCTCCGTCCGCTGCAAGGCGCGGCGCATCTCGATGTCGCGCTCCTGCTCCAGCCGCGCGGTCTCGCTCTCGCGCTCGATCTCCAGCGCCTCGCGTTCGGCCTCCAGGTTGCGGGTGCGGATCTTGATCATCGAGTCCTGCTCGATGTCGTTGCGCAGCTTGCGCTTGCTCTCGATGTCCTCCATCAGCCGGGTCAGGCCTTCGGCATCGAACCGGTTCGACGGGTTGAAGAACTCCAGATCGGTCTGGTCGAGATCGGTGATCGCGACGGATTCAAGCTCAAGCCCGTTCTGCGCCAGCGCCTCGGAGGCGGCGGCCTTCACGCGGGAGACGTAGTCGCCGCGCTGCTCGTGCATCTGCTCCATCGTCATCTCGGCTGCCACGGAGCGCAGGGCGGAGATGAACTTGCCGGAGAGCAGCGCGTGCAGCTTTTCCGGTTCGAGCGTCCGGCGGCCGAGCGTCGCGGCCGCGATCGAGACCGCCTCGCGGGTCGGCTGCACCCGGACGTAGAAGTCGGCCTCGACATCGACCCGCATGCGGTCGCGGGTGATCACCGCGTCCTGCCTCGCGCGCGTGATGCCCATCGGCAGCACGTTCATGTTGACCGGCGTATAGTCGTGAATGAACGGCATCACGAAGGCGCCGCCGTTGATGACCACGCGCTCGCCCATGAAGCCGGTGCGGACGAAGGAGACCTCCTTCGAGGAGCGGTGGTAGAGCCAGTTGACGATGTAGACGGCGACCACGATGACGATGATCGCAATGATCAGCCACAAGATCAGCTCACCGATCAATGCCCCGGACATTGCATTCCTCCCTCAATCTCCTGTCCGGCGAGCGCGGCGCCAGGCGCCATCGCTGCTGGATCTCCTGTTGTCACCTCAGACGCGGCGCGGCCGCGAGCTGATTGCCTTGAAATGTCTCACCTGCTCGGTCAGCGCCCGCTCCACCGGCAGCCGCTCCATCGAGGAGGCGCCGTAGAAGCCGTGGCAGTTCTTCGTGTGCTTCATGATGAAGTCGGCATCGGCCGGCTCGGCGATCGGGCCGCCATGCGCCATCACCAGGATTTCCGGATTGACGCTGAGCGCCGCTGACGCCCAGCTGTCGATCAGACCGGGACAGTCTTCCAGCTTCGGCGCGGTCTGCGCGCCGATCGAGCCGCCGGTGGTCAGGCCGAGATGGCAGACGATGATGTCCGCGCCGGCGATCGCCATGCCGGTGGCCTGCGCCTCGTTGAAGACGTAAGGCGTCGTCAGCAGATCCTTGTCGTGGGCGCGGCCGATCATGTCGATCTCCAGCGCATAGGAGATGCCGGTCTCCTCGAGATTGGCGCGGAAGGTGCCGTCGATCAGGCCGACCGTCGGGAAGTTCTGTACTCCCGTGAATCCAAGCGTCTTGAGCTGGTCGAGGAAGACATCCATGTCGCGGAACGGGTCGGTGCCGTTGACGCCCGCGAGCACCGGCGTGTTCTTCACGACAGGCAGCACCTCGGCGGCCATCTCGATCACGATCGCATTGGCGTCGCCATAGGCCATCAGCCCGGCCAGCGAGCCGCGGCCGGCCATGCGGTAGCGGCCGGAATTGTAGATCACGATCAGGTCGATGCCGCCCGCCTCCTCGCATTTCGCCGACAGTCCGGTGCCGGCGCCGCCGCCGATGATCGGCACGCCGCGACGGACCATGTCGCGGAACTTCTTCAGCAGCGGTGCGCGCTCATATCTCGGCATGCCCATCACCTCGCCTGTCTGCGCCGCGCCGGCAGCCGCCCGAGCATCGGCCTGACGGCGGCGACGATCGTGGCGACGAACTCATTGTCGTTGATGTGATGCGGCACGCGAATGATCCGCCGCGTCGACGTCTGCCGCACCGTCTGCTCGAGGCTACGGAACAGCGCCTCGTCCGCCTCGCGATCGAAGAACGGCTGCCCCTGCGCGTCGAGCGCGGAGACGCCTTTCTCGGGCAGGAAGAACCTGACCGGGCCATCCATGCGATTGAGCCGCTCGCCGATCCAGCGCCCCATCTCCGCATTCTCTGCAGGCGTGGTGCGCATCAACGTGACCTGCGGATTGTGGACGTGAAACTTGCGGCCGCGATAGCGTTCGGGGATTGTGTCGGGCGCGCCGAAATTCACCATGTCCAATGCACCGACAGAGCCGACATAGGGTACGCGCGAACGGATGATGGCGCCGAAGCGATCCTCGGTGGCGGGAAACACGCCGCCCATCAGCAGATCGCAGACCTCGGTGGTGGTGAGATCGATCACACCGGCGAGCATCCCGGAGTCCACGAGCTTCTCCATCGAGCGGCCGCCGACGCCGGTGGCGTGAAACACCAGGCATTCGTAATCGTCGCGCAGCTCCGCCGTGATCTTCTGCACCGCCGGCGTGGTGACGCCGAACATGGTGATCCCGAGCGCGGCGCGCTGCGGCTTGGCGCGATCAGTGGCGGCCGACTGCTGCTGCCGCGCCGCGACCATTCCGGCCAACGCATGCGCGCCGTTGCTCAGCACGGCACGCGAGATCGAGTTCAGCCCCTGCACGTCGGCGACCGAGTACATCATCGCGATATCGGCCGGACCGACATAGGCGCCGACGTCTCCCGAGGCGACTGTCGAGACGATCAGCTTGGGCACACCGACCGGCAGCTCGCGCATGCCGGGGGCCACGAGCGACGTACCGCCGGAGCCGCCGGCCGAGATGATCCCGGCGACATTGTCCTGCCGCCGCAGCCAGCGAGCAAAGGCGTCGGCCATTGCCGCCACGGATTGCCCGCGGTCGGAGCCGAACACGGCCGAGCCGCCGCGCGGATGATTGAGCGCGACCTCCTGGGCCGAGACGTCGCAGCTCGCATGCTTGCCGCTGGTGGAGACATCGACAAGCCGCGTGCGGAGGCCGTGGCCGGCAATGATGTCGTGGATGAACCGCAGCTCCTCGCCCTTGGTGTCGAGCGTACCGGCCACGATCACCGCAGGCGGACCGGACGAGCCCGGTGCAACGCGCTCGCGTCCGACGCGCGCCGCCTCATCGAGCCGCGTGACGCTGGTCGAGACGGTGCGCGCCTTGGCCTCAATCTGCGCGATCGGCACCGGCTGCGACCAGCGCGTCGGCAGCACGGGATTGGAGACGTAGACCTTGACCGGAGCGGCCTTTGGCGGCGCGGGCATTGCCGCACGAGCGACCGGCTCCTCCCTCGCCTGCTCGGTGCCGAGATCGGTCTCGTCGCCCGCATGCTGGCCGACGCCGAGCAGGCGCTGCTGCAGTTCGCGATCAGCCGCAAGCCGCGCAGAGTCGATGATGCGGTTGATCCGGCCGTTGACCATGATCGCGACGCGCGGCGAGATCGCGGTAGCGACGCCGATATTCTGCTCGATCACCAGCACCGCGATGTCACCGTCCTGGCCGAGCCGGATGAGCATCTCCTCGACCTGGGCGACGATGACCGGCGCAAGCCCCTCGGTGGGCTCGTCCATGATCAGGAGCTGCGGATTGGTCAGCAGCGCGCGCGAGATCGCCAGCATCTGCTGCTCGCCGCCGGAGAGCTGCCCGCCGCCATTGTTGCGTCGCTCGGCCAGCCGCGGAAACGTCTCGTAGACCCGCTCGACCGTCCAGGCGCCGCGGCGCAGCCCGGCCGCGAGCCGCAGATGCTCATCGACGCTGAGCGAGCGCCAGAGACGCCGCCCCTGCGGCACGTAGCCGAGGCCGAGCCGCGCGATGCGCGCCGGATTGAGCCCGGTGATATCCTCGCCGCGCAGCCGCACCGATCCGCCGGATGGCCGCAGCAGACCCATGATCGCCTTGCACAGCGTGGTCTTGCCCATGCCGTTGCGGCCGACCAGCGAGAACACGCCGCTGTCGAGCCGGAGGTCGACGCCCTGCAGCGCATGCGAATGGCCATAGTAGACGTCGAGGCCGCGGACCTCGAGCGCGGGCGCGGAGCGGCTGCGATCATTCATGACCGCCTCCCAGATACAGCTCCTGCACCTCCGGATCGGACTCGATCTCGTGCGGCGCGCCCTCCTTGAAGATGCGGCCGTTGTGCATCATCGTGACGCTCTCGACGACGCGCAGCGCGACATCCATGTCGTGCTCGATGATGATGTAGCCGATATGCGGCGGCAGCGCGGTCAGGATCTCCACCAGTTCGCGCCGCTCGGTCGGCGACAGGCCAGCCGCCGGCTCATCGAACAGGATGAAGCGCGGGGCGCCGGCCAGCGCCAGCGCGATCTCGAGCTGGCGCTGTTGGCCATGGGCGAGCTCCGACACCAGTTGATCGCGCACCGACGTCAGATGCACAGCCTCGATCAGCCGCTCGGTCGACTGCATCAGCGCGTCGCTGACGCTCGGACGCAGCATCGAGAAGCGCGCCCGCGACACGCCACGGCAGGCCAGATAGACGTTGTCGCGGACCGTGAGCCCAAGGAACAGCGCCGAGATCTGGTACGTCCGGCGCAAGCCGCGGCGGATGCGCTCATACGGCGGAAACGCGGTGACGTCTTCGCCGAAGAAGCGGATCGTCCCGGAGGTCGGCAGGAAGTCGCCGGTGACGCAGTTGAACAGCGTCGTCTTGCCGGCGCCATTGGAGCCCAGCACCGCGCGGCGCTCGCCGGGCCGGACCGTAATGGTGATGTCCGTCAGCGCAGCCAACGCGCCGAACATCCGGGTCACGCCGCGCAATTCGAGCGCCGCCGTCGAGCCGAGGGCCGAGAGCCGGTCCGCCACCCTATCCATGGCCGTGCCCTCCCGGTCGGGGCCGCGTCTCCTTGGCTTGGCCGCGCTTGCGCCAGCGCTCGTAGAGGCCGACGACGCCGTCGGACGAGAAAAACACGATGGCGAGAAAGCCGAGGCCGATCAGCAAACGGAAGCGGTTGCCGTCGAGGCCGACCTTGACCAGGAAGTCGAGCGCGAAGGTGCGCAGGATGACAAAGATGAAGGCGCCGATATAGGCGCCGACCGGCCGGGTCACGCCGCCGACGACCGCGACGATCAGAATGTCGATGCAGCGTTCGACGGCGACCGAGCCCGGTGAGATCTGCCGATAGTTCCAGACCTGCAGCACCCCGCCGAGGCCGGCGATCAGCGCGGCAAACGCGTAGGCCGCAATCCGATGTGCATTGACGTTGAAGCCGAGCGCGGCCATGCGCGGGGGATTGTCGCGCACGCCCTGCAGTGCCAGACCGAACGGCGCGCGGGACAGATACAGTACGGCGAAGTAACACAGCGCGGCGACCACCAGGATCAGATAATAGAACGCGATATCGCTGCGCCAGTTGATGCCAAGAAAATGCGGCGTCGCGATCGTGTTGATGCCGGTATGGCCGTTGAAGATCCCCCAGTTCTGGTTGGTGAAATAGTAGAACGCCGCGCCGATCGCGAGCGTGATCATGATGGTGTAGATGCCTTCGGTCCGCACGGCGAGCGCGCCGCCGAGCGTGCCGAACAGCACCGCGAGCACCAGCGCCATCGGCGTCGCCAGCCACCACGGCCAGCCCAGGCTGATAGTGGCGTTGCCGCTGACGCCGAAGACCGCGACCATGTAGCCGGCAAAGCCAGCGATGGTGAGCTGCATCAGGCTGACCATGCCACCATAGCCGGCGAGGAACATCAGGCTCAGCGCAATCGTGCCGAGAATCAGGGTCGTGCCGAAGATCTCGATCAGGAAGAAGCCGTTTGCGATGAGCGGCATGATCAGCAGCAAGGCCGCCACCGCCCAGGCCCATGGATGCTCGGTGACGGACCACGTAGCCGGCTGGCCCACGGCACCGCGTGGTCCGACCATGCCCTCCCTCGCCCGCGCTTCCTGGATCAGCGACATCTCATCGCCTCGCCAGAAGGCCCTGGGGCCGCAGCGCGAGCACCAGGACCATGATCAGGAACGTCACGACGATCGCATAGGTCGGGATGTAGACCGAGCCGAGCTGCTCGGCGAGCCCGATGATGACAGCGCCGAGCGCCGCGCCCGGGATCGATCCCATACCGCCGACGATGACCACGACCAGCGACGCAAGAAGGAACCGTGTATCCTCTCCCGGCGAGATCGATTGGAACGTCCCGCCGACCACGCCGGCGATGCCGGCCAATCCCGCGCCGAGCGCGAACACCAGGACGAAGACGAGCTGGATCTGCACGCCGGTCGCGGCGAGGATCTCGCGGTCGTCGACGCCGGCGCGGACGATCATGCCGACCCGCGTGCGGTTCAGCGCGAGCCACATCAGCACGCCGATCACCACCGAGCCGCAGAAGATCACGAGCCGCACCAGCGGATATTGCAGGAACACCGCTTCGCCGGACGACTTCATTGCCGTCATCAGCGGCAGCTGGACCGGTCCGATCAGCCAGGCCGGCGTCTGGATCTGATAGAAGTCGCCGCCGAACGCCCACAGCATGAGATCAGCGAACACGATCGACAGCCCGATCGTCACCATGGTCTGCCGCAGGTCCTGCCCCTCCATGCGGCGAAACACGAGCAGCTGAAGCAGCACGCCGACGACAGCGACGACGATGAAGGCCGCAATGAAGGCCAGGATCCACGAGCCGGTCGCGGCCGAGACGCCGTAGCCGACATAGCCGCCGAACAGATACAGCGAGCCGTGCGCAAGGTTGACGTTGCGCATCAGGCCGAAGATCAGGGTGAATCCGCTCGCGACCAGAAAGTAGAGTCCACCCAGCGTGATCCCGTTGAACACGGCGCTCAGGAACACCTTCTTGCGGCCGATCGCCTCTTCCAGCCCCGGCGGCCACACCGCGATGATCAGCCAAGCAAGACACGCGAAGGCAATCAGAATGACGAGGGACCAGATCGGCCGGCGCTCGATGAAGCCGCTCATCGGCGCCCCCTCACGTCGAGGAAACCGGCGCCGTCTTCACAACGGCGTCGCGCGTGCAGCCGAAGATCGCCGGTGACGCCGGCCATCGCTCGTCCTCCCTCGTCGGATCCTTTGCCGGATCACGTTCCGCCAAAGACTAACGGCAGACGAGAACGCCTGTTTGATCGACAGTCTCTTTTCGCGCGATGCGTAGCAGCACGTCAGGACCGCAGCACTTTTGCAGCGCGGCGATAATCGGTCGGCGCCATGCCGACATTGCCGGCAAAGAAGCGGGTGAAGCCGCTCTGCGACGAGAAGCCGAGATCGAAGCCGATGTCGGCAATGGGCGACTCCGTTGCGACGACCGCATCCAGCGCCCGCTCCATCAGGAGTGTGTTCAGATAGAGGTTCGGCGTCACGCCGGTCTGGCTGCGGAACAGACGATAGAAATGCGGCCGTGACAGTCCCGACTCTCGCGCGATATGATCGAGCTCGATCTCGGCACAGGGGCTGTCCGACATCAGCTTGATGCACTTGCGGACACGGAAATCGGTCACCTCGGTGCTTGGCCGCTCCGGCGTCAATTCGGACACACGCCAGCTCTCCTCGTAGCAGCTCTCGATCAGCTGGCGCAGCTCGCCATCGAGGCAGCCGAGCGACGGCGCGCCACAGACCAGCGCTGCGGTGCGACGAATGCAGCGGTCGAGCGCGGCGGTGCGGCGGAAGCAGGTCCTGCCGAATTTCAGCCCCTCGCGCATGGCTGGCGGTGCGAACCATTCGGCATTGACGTAGAGCACGAAGAAGATCGCGCCGTTGTCGATATCGTTCGGCAGGAAATTATGTGGTTCCCATGGATTGACCGCGACGATCGAGTCCTCGCCGATGACATGGCGCTGATCGCAGACATCGATGTTGGCCGGCGTTCCGCCGACGTGAAAGATCAGATGCCCCTCGCGATGGGCATGCACATTGAACGGCCGATTGAGCTGATAGACCGTCGCGCGACCGAAGCGTGCATGAAAGACGGCAAGCGCCCTACTCATCACTTCCCCACCGATATGACTTTTTGATTATTTGTCAGCGTCGGGCATTGCTGCACAGAAAGCAAGAGACGCGACGACGCGGCCGGAGCGAGCGTCCGGCCGCGTGAGTTGCTGACCGCAATTGGTCAGTACTTCTTACATTCAGGCACGGTCCGGCTTGGCAGCCCGATCTTGGCAAAGGTGGCCGCGTCATAACCCAGTGTCTGGTTGACGTCGGGGATCACCTTCACCACCTTGCTGAACAGCGCGCCCTTGCCATCATCGACCACCTCGGTGACGAAGTTGGTGCCGATCGCTTGGCGGTTGGAGTCGAGCTTGATCTTGCCGTTGGGCGCGTCGATCTCAATCTTGGCCAGCGCCGCCTTCAGCTTCGACTGGTTATCGGAGAGATCGCCATTGACCTCCCGCAGCGCGAGAATGAGCGCCATGGTCGAGCCGTAATAATTGGTGGCCAGCAGCGATGGGCTCGGGAAGCGCTTCTCCGGCGGGAACGAGTCCTGATAGGCCTTGACGAACTTCTGCCAGCGCGGATCCTCCCAGGTATCGGCCTGGCCCGAGGCTGCGATGGTGCCGATCAGCGCGTTCTTGGCGTTGCCCTTGGACGACAGGATGGTCTGGTCGATCATGATCGAGCCGCCCATCAGGTGAGCCTTGCCGCCGGCCTGCTGGTACTGATTGAGGAAGTTGACCGCGTCGGCGCCGCCGAGACCGAGATAGATGGCATCGACATCGTCGGGCAGCGCGGCGATGACCGATGCAAAATCCTTGGTGCCGAGCGGGACCCACTGCCGGCTCGAGATCTTGCCGCCGAGGCCGCAGAACTCGAGCGCCAGGCCGAACACCTGGGTATAGATGAAGGAGTAGTCCTCGCCGACCGTCGCGATCTTGCGATAGCCCTTGGTCTCATAGGCATATTTGCCTAGGCCGACCTGCCACTGCGCGCCGTCCATGTTGAAGCGGAAGAAGTTCGGCGCCGGATCGACATAGGTCGTCTCCTGCGCGCCGGACGCGGCGTTGACGAAAGTCAGTTCCGGATGAGTCTTGGCGAAGTTCTTCACCGCGATGCCTTCGTCGCCCGACAGCGGCGACAGCAGGATCTGCACCTTGTCCTGCTCGATCAGCTTGCGCACGGCGCGCACCGCCGAGTCAGGCGTGGCATCGGTCGAGGCAACGACGAACTCCAGCTCCTTGTCGCCGACCTTCTTGCCGAGCACGTTCAGCGCGGTGACATGGCCGCGCATGCCGTCCTCCCCGAGCACCGTATAGGTGCCCTCGAGCGTTGCCGTGACTCCGACCTTGATCTTCTCCTGAGCGAACGCAGCCGTACCGGACAGCAAAAGCGCCGTGACCACGGCGAACCCCACGCGTCGCATGTGCATCGAACTCCTCCCTTGTCGCCCATTGCTGGAGCACACGATTGTGCCGGCCAGTCGTTGCTGGCCGTGTTGGCGGCAGGCCTCACCGGTCCCTCACCATGTTTGGCAAGCGAGGATGAGCCCCCCATCGCTCCGAAGGCTAGCGGACGCCGCGCTGCACCGGGTCTCGCCGCCAGCCGCCACCTTGACGGGCAGTCTCATTTTCCTCGGTGCGACGCAAAATGCCGCCGTGATAGCGCTGACATCGGTGATGCGCGCAGGACGCGGCCGCGGTCAGACGCATTCGAGGCATCAAAAATGCCTTCGAGGCGCAATGCGCTTCGCGTCCACTTGCCAAACACCCCGCCACGCGCCGGTAATTGACAGCGCTGTCATTGGCCAGTATCGCTGCGATCGTTGAGACGACGAGCGGCGCTCGAACAACCTCCGACAACAAGTGAGGCGTCTCGCACATGCGTCAATGATTGGCGCTGCAACAATGGGGAGGTCACGAATGTCTTCCAAATCGATCACGGCGCGGTGCCTTGCAACCTGCGCATCCCTGGTGCTGGTCTCGGCATTCGCAAGCAAGGCGCTTGCAGAGCCGGAGATGGTCAAGGGTCCCGCGGCTGAGCCCGAATGCATGGTGCCGTGGGCCGGCGATACCAAGTTCTTCAAGTATCCCGCCAAGAAGGGCCCCTACCGCATCGCGCTTGCGAACGGCTACATCGCCAATACCTGGCGCATCCAGATGATCCAGACCGCGAAGGCCTATGCGGCCCAGCCGGAGGTCAAGGCCAAGCTGAAGGAGTTCAAGGTGGTCTCGACCGGCGAGGACGTGCCGGCGCAGATCTCGGCGATCAACAACTTCATCGACTCCGGCTATGACGCCATCGTCGTGAACGCGCAGAACCCGACGGCGTTCGGCCCGGTGATCAAGCGCGCCAAGCAGGCCGGCGTGATCCTCGTCGCCTTCGACAACATTCTCGCGACCGAAGATGCGATCAACGTCAACGTCGACCAGAAGGGCCTCGGCGAGCTCTGGGCGAAGTGGCTGGTCAAGAACGTGCCCGATGGCGGCAAGGTGCTCGAAGTGCGCGGCGTCGCCGGCACCTCGGTCGACACCGACCGGCACAACGGATTCCAATCGGTCCTGAGCAGCTCGGGAAAAAAGTGGCAGACCACCGAGGTCGTCGGCAAATGGGATGACGGCGTCGCCCAGAAGGCCACCGCGGATGCGATCGCGACCAATGGTCCGTTCGATGCGATCTCCGGCCAGGGCGGTGACACCGGCATCGTGCAGGCCATGCTCGACGCCAAGCACAAGATGGTGCCGTTCGGCGGAGAGACCGAGAACGGCTTCCGCAAGTTCTGCGCGGCAAAATCATCGGAAGGCTTGAAGTGTTCCTCGGCCGGCACCGGTCCTGCCCAGGTCGCCGTCGCGATCAAGGTGGCGCTCGCGGCCCTCGAAGGCAAGGTGGTGCCGCAATCGGTCAAGTTGCCACTGTCGGTCGTCGAGGATCCCAACTTCAAGAAGGACGTGGACTACTTCCCGTCCCAATCCGACAATTTCTTCGTCGGCAACTCCTTCCCGACCTGCGGCATCAACTTCACGGCGCAGGAGATCATGGGCCAGTCGAAGGAAAACCAGTAAGCCACCTTCTCTGATCCGCCGCGCCGTCGAAGGGAATGGCGCGGTGGATCGAACGTGACTGTCGCGACAGCGCTGAGGAAGAGAGTATCATGATCGCGGCCGAGCCGCTGTTTCGCGCCGAAGGATTGTCCAAGCGCTATGGCGGCGTCGTCGCGCTCGACCGGGCGGATCTCGAGGTTCACCCCGGGCGCATCCACGCCATTCTCGGCGAGAACGGCGCCGGCAAGTCGACCTTGATCAAGCTCATGGTCGGCGTGGTCGCGCCGGACGAAGGCCGCATGACGCTCGGGGGACGTGAGGTCGCGTTCAGTAATCCTTCGGCGGCAAACGACGCCGGGATCGTCTGCATCTTCCAGGAGCTGTCGCTGATCCCGGATCTTTCAGTCGCCGACAACATCATGATCTCTCATCCGCCGACGCGGCTCGGCATGATCGACCGGCGCGCCCTGCGCCGCATCGCCGAGGAGGCGCTGCATCGCGCCGGTGCCGGCGACATCCACCCGCGCGCCCTGGTCAGGGACCTGCCGTTGTCGCGCCGGCAGATGGTCGAGATCGCGAAGGCGCTGGCACGGCAGCCGAAGATCCTGATTCTCGACGAGGCCACATCGGCGTTGACGGCCTCCGACGTCACCAAGGTGTTCGAGGTGCTGAAGCGCCTGCGCAGCGAAGGCCTCGCGCTGCTCTACATCTCCCACCGCATGCATGAGATCGCCGAGCTCGCCGATGATTGCAGCGTGTTCCGCAACGGCCGCCGCATCTCAACCTTCACCGCCGGCACCAAGACGGACGCCGAGGTGATCGAGCTGATGATCGGCCGCGAATACAAGCATGTTTTTCCGGACAAGCCGCTGCGTCAGCCAGACGGCCGGCCGCCCGCCCTGCAATGCAGGAAGCTCGGCTGGGGCGACCGGCTCAAGGAGATTTCGTTCTCGCTGCATGCAGGCGAGATCATCGGTCTCGGTGGACTCGATGGCCAGGGCCAGCGCGAACTGCTGCTGGCGCTGTTCGGCGTGCTCCGCGACACCAGCGGCGACATTCTCATCGATGGCGACAAGGTTGCGATCGACAGCCCCGTCGCCGCCAAATCCGAGCGCATCGGCCTCGCGCTGATTCCGGAGGACCGCAAGACCGAGGGGCTGATGCTGCCGATGTCGGTGCGCGACAATCTTTCGGCCGCGGCCTTCGACCGCTTCGCGCGATTCGGCATCATCGACCGGCAGCGCCAATCGGCCCTGATCGACGAGATGATCCGCCTGATCGAGATCAAGACCGCCTCGCCTGACCTCCCGGTCAGCGCGCTGTCCGGTGGCAACCAGCAGAAGGTCGTGATCGCGAAATGGCTGATGAACAAGCCGCGCATCATCCTCTTGAATGATCCCACGCGCGGCATCGACGTCGGCACCAAGCAGGAAATCTACCGGCTGCTGCGCAGGCTTGCCGACGAGGGCGCCGCGATCCTGCTCTATTCGACCGACTATGACGAGCTGATCGGCTGCTGCGACCGCGTGCTGGTGATGTATGACGGCGCCGTCAGGCGCGAGCTCGCGGGCGCCGAGATCACAGAGCGCGCGCTGGTCAGCAGCGCCCTCAACGTCGACGACAGCGAACCGGCGGAAGCGAGTCTGGCATGACCGAGTGGCGGTACTGGCTCGCCGAGCAGCGCGGCACCATGCTCGCGATCGGCATCTTCGTGGCGATGTTCCTGATCTATGCGACCAACCATCCGGCCGGATTCAGCGCCAACATGGTGCAGACCGCGTCCAACAAGGCGACCCTGCTCGCCTTCGTCGCCATGGCGCAGGCCATCGTGGTGATCACCGCCGGCATCGATCTCTCGGTCGGCATGATCCTGACGCTCACCAATTGTCTCGCCTCCTGGATCGTCGTCGGCACGGCCACAGAGACTGCGCTCGGCGTTGCCGGCGTGCTCGGCACCGGGCTGCTGTGCGGCATGATCAACGGCGCGATCGTGATCTTCGGCCGGCTGCAGCCGATCGTGACGACGATCGCCACCGGCGCGATGTATTACGGCGTGGCGCTGATGCTCAGGCCCAATCCCGGCGGCTCCGTCAACGAGGCGCTGGCCGATGCGCTGACGGGACGCATATTCGGCGTGCTGCCGACAAGTCTCGTGGCGCTGGCCGCGACGGCGATTCTGATCTGGGTGCCCTATAGCCGCTCGGTCATCGGCCGCGCCGCCTTCGCCACCGGCTCGTCGGAGGTCGCCGCCTACATGTCCGGCGCGCCGATCCGCGCCGCCAAGTTCATGGCCTACACGCTCGCCGGCCTGTTGTCGGCGATCGGCGGCCTCTTCCTCACCTTCTTCTCCTACACCGGTGAGGCGGCCTATGCGAGCGGCAACGCCTACACGCTGTTCTCGATCGCGGCTGTGGTGCTCGGCGGCGTGTCGCTGATGGGCGGACGCGGCAGCGCGATCGGCGCGATCTTCGGTGCGCTGGCCTTCCGAACCATCGGCGATCTCCTGTTCGTGTTCGACTTCGATCCGCTATGGCAGCCGCTGTTCCAGGGGATCGTGCTGATGCTTGCGGTCTCCATTGGCGCGTTCGGCCTGCTGCGCGTCCGCAATCGGCTGGAGTGGTTCGGATGAGCGACGCAACGGCAACCCGGCCGGCCTCTCGTGGCGCTGGCCTACTGCGCCGGATCGATCCGGCGGTGGCGGCCTCGTTCGGCTGCATCCTGCTCTTGCTACTGGTCGGCAGTCTCTACTCGCGCAGCTTCCTGTCGCCGGACTATCTGCTGCAGCAGCTGAAGGTCGCGAGCTTCCTCGGCGTGATCGCGACTGGCATGATGCTGGTGATCCTGCTCGGCCAGATCGATCTGTCCGTGCCCTGGGTCGTGACATCCGGCGCGATGATGGCCTGCGCCGCCGCTGCGCATGGCACCACCGGCGCCATCCTCGCGATCCCCTGCGGCATTCTCTGCGGCGCCGCGATCGGCCTGCTCAACGGCATCGGCGTCGCTTATCTGCGTATTCCCTCGATGATCATCACGCTGGCCACCAACGCGGTCGCGCAAGGGCTGATGGTCGCCTACACCGGCGGCTTTGCGCCGCAGGATTCCGCTTCGAAGGCGATGCGCTATCTTGCCACCGGCCATGCCGTGCCCGGCCTTCCCAATGCCGTGCTGGCCTGGGCGATCATCGGCGGCGCCGCGATCTGGCTGTTGTCGCGCACCACCTTCGGCCGCGCCATCTACGCCATCGGCAACCGCGAGCGCGCCGCCTATCTCTCCGGCATCGACACGCGCCGGATCACGATGGCGGCCTTCGCGCTGTCTGGCGCCCTCTCCGCCTTCGGCGGCGTGCTGCTCGCGGGCTATGCGTCGAAGGCGGCGCAGTCGATGGGCGATGCCTATCTGCTGCCCTCGATCGCCGCCGTCGTGCTCGGCGGCACCCACATCCTCGGCGGCCGCGGCAGCTATCTCGGCACGATCGCCGGCGTCATCTTGATCACGCTGCTGCAATCGATCCTGTCGGTGATGCAGATCAGCGAAGCCGGCCGCCAGCTGATCTACGGCGCGGTGATCATCCTGATGCTGCTGATCTACGGCCGTCAGAAGGCGTGAGCACGCCGGCAGGACCCAGCTCACGCGCCGCAGGGTCCAGCCGCCTGCCGCCCTTGCGTCATTTGAATGAAAATTGCGTTTGAAGTTGCCTTTGACGCGCACGGCAGCGACGGCAGGCGACCACACCGACTGGCTCACCCTCTCGCCCGCGGCCATCCTATGCGAGGTTGCGCCGCGACCTGCGGCTGACGCCTTCGAACAAGGGCGCTTCATCGCGGAACGCAATCGCCGAACCGACCACGATGAATGGGCCACCCGGACACGCGGGTCCGCCTCGAGCCGTTCGATTGGTCGCGCCCCCGCCCCTCTTCGACGCGGAAGCCTCCCGCCATCGGTCCGAATGGCTCGACGACAGGTCGCTATTGTGACCGAAGGCAGACTCTGCGAACGAGTTTCCGGCGTCTGCATTCAGCCCATTACGGATGTAGGCTACGGATTAAGGGCGTCCGTGGCAGGTCGGCTGGTGGCGCAGCCGGTGTCCCCCCAGACTCGCAATTTGGCTCCTCGGGTCGGGGGGACTTACGTTGCGTGCTAAGAGGCGCCATTGCACGCCTGGTTGATGTGAAAGAGGCCGCCAGCTGCGGTGGCTGCACCTTAACAAAATGTGAATTGCGACTTAAGCTAAAATGCCCCAAAGGTTGTGCGCGGAAAAGTCGGCACATGTGGTCGTCAGCGTTTGAACCTATGACCAGCTCTAGGGAGAGTTGTCTGGCGGAATAGGGATGGGTCCAGTTGCCCAAAACTCCCGAAGCAAACCCCGAGGGGCAAGCTGGGAAATCTCGTCCGATACTAGATCAATTTACGTCCGCAAAAAGTTTTGGCGAGCCTGACAAACTCGCCAAGTGCCATGTCAAAAGCACAAAGGAAGCGCTCGGGAGACGTCCCGGGCGCTTTCGGCTTTATGGCTCAATTTCGTATCAGGCACTGCGGAATTTTGACGCCGCACGCCGAGATCCGCAGCCTCCAAAAGGCGACTAGGTTCGAGCCGCCGACCGGGCTCCGAGGGCGTCAAGCCGTGATGCGGAGAATCCGACCGGCAAGGAGTTTCTGTGAGAATCGGCTATGCTGATCGGCTCGACGTGGCGAGGACCAACGATGTTCACAGAAGAAGACAAGCGGCGGTGCATGCTGTTTCAAGACGGACGCCTCACGGAGGGGCAGCCTCCTGAGTGGTTTAGGCGACATGTCGAGGGGATGACTCCCGAAGGAGACTGGCGGGATTCGCTCAGTCGAGCCGGCGCGAGCGCGATGGAGTCGTTTGGTGAAGTCGAGACTATCACCCTGCATAGGTGCCCGACGGGGTATTTTGTTGACTACTGGGATTCATTCGAGCCTATCGCCTGGATATTTATCGATCGGCCAGTCGACTATCTCGTGTTCCGAGCAACATACTTGGCCCCCCTAGTCCAGCTTTTGCTAGAAACGGAACAGCAAGCTGACTCTGACGTTCGAAAATCGCCTATCTGAAACGCAGCGTCGGAGCGCTGACCCATCTGGGCGGACAGCTATCAGCTCAGAACGGAACTCATGAGGTGCCCATGACACCTGTGCAACACGGCTGAACGGAAGACGTTTTGATCAATCACAGCGACGCAGGCCGGTCCGCGCCCGCGAGGTCGAAAAGCTCGTCCACAAACCTTTCAACCAAAGCCTGCTGAGACGCTAGATCTTCATTGTTGAGCACACTTCTCACAACTAACATGGATTGATGGATAGGACCGAAACATTCGTCGCGAACGCCTACACTAAGGCGGGCACCCGCAAGACACAAACCGCCAAACTCTATGGTATAGGGAGAAGAAAGCCCCAAGCTTTCGGAAGCAACGTCGCAGAAATTTTGTAGAACTCTTGAAAATATGTTTTGGACATTCCGCGCAGGTACGAGCCATCCACCTTGAGTGTTCTGATGAAAACCTGTGCCTACTGTCCAGATCTCTCCGTTACGGAATAGTTGGGTGAAGGACCTCGGCGTAGGACTCTCACCATGCGGCTCATATACTATCGACCCGAAAGCATTACGACCAACTGCGCCGCTGAAGATATTTCTAGACAGGGTATGCAGACGATTCTGGGTTAGTAACCTCTGCAATTCACTGAACGTAAGTTTCCGCTCACTGACTTTGGTCGGAATCAGCCGTAAATAAAATACCCGCTGATCTCCCATACGGTAATCTATCTGGTTTACTCCGCCGTTTCCTACTGAGGCCAACACAAAGCCCGAATCTGCGAAGTACGCTGGAATATTCTTGAGAGCGGGAGTTTCCACCACTTGTTTACCAACAGCGTCAGTTGTCCTTCCGATAAACGGTCGCAGTGCCGTGATGAATGATCCGCGCAAATTCCTTTTCTCTGATTTTATCGCGGCTTCACTTGCATCCGGGGGGAGATGAAATCTAATAGGTCCGGCTTTGTGCCTTAGATCAAATGGCAGACTATTGCGTCCGCCATAGTAGTCGTTCTGTACCAGCAAAATTCTCTGATCGCCGATAGCCCGCTCTGCAAAGCCGTATTCAATGGCTACATTTGGATTAACTACCTTCTTACGAGAGCCGACCTCATCGTCGATAGCAATTGACTCCCCAATCAGGGTTACATCAGCGATAAAGACTTCGGCTAGCTCGATCTTACTAAAGATCGTCCGGGCTAGATCTGGGCTACCAGAGACACCCTGGCGATCTTGGTCGACGTGTAGCGCGTCGCGGGCCTCACGCTCTGCTGGCTCCTCAATTTGAGGAGGCTGCTTTAATATACTAACCACTTCGTCCAGTGCGGCCCTAACGAAGTGACGCCCTGTCCGACCAGGTGTATCTGATTGCCACGACCAGAATATCTTCATAGGACAGCGGCCTCCGCGGAACCGCCTAGTAGGTCAGGTAATGATGCTAAGGTGTGCATTCGGTGCGTTCAAATCGGAGGTACTGAGTTAATCCACGCCATCACTGAGAACAATTACGACCTTGATGCGATTTATAGTCTGAGGCTGCGCCTACTGGATAGCGGAGATTTCAGCTAGGTTAGAAAGAAGTCTTCTAGCGATAATCACACCAAGGGCCGGGTTCTTTGGTCCAACATTCGGCCCGCCTGCTCCCCTGAACGCCGTACTGACTTCGCATGAAACTTTCAATTGCAGTCTTTTCTGTCCCGACCGAGAAAACAAAAATTCTTTTGTCCGGTCCCGTCACCCTTATTTTGTCAGCAAGGTCAGGCGTGTTGTCCAACACAAAACCAGTTGGCAAAGGGGCGATAATGCTAATCGGAGTCGCCGGTGACGCAGTTCCGGAAATCGATGCGGCCGCTGTTTGGGTACGCATTTCATACGACGACCGAATCCATGCTACAGCGCTCAGACCGATTGCGCAGAATATCAGTACGCCAAAGCTCCAGCCCAGTAGTTTGCGCGCCCCCCGGGCACCGAACAGTAGAACAAGCGCACAGACCAGCGCAAGAATACCAACTGAAATCCCCATAAAATCCATGGTCAGTTCCCCGCATTTGGCGCTTGTCTCATTAGGTCCGCGCCTGGGCAATCATGACTTAATTGGACTGCCTCGTCATGTCCGCAATTCGCCCTCCTCGACCCTTTCGATCGGCGCCAAAGACGTTCGTTTGCTGAGCTTGACCGGACATACTCATCAAGACAAGCGCAGGCCAGGCGCGCGGCCGACATCAAGACCTCTGGCACCCCTGCGCCAAGAATCTGATTTCTCTCACCGCCTCAAGCCGATCACCCCTGTCCAGTCCTCTCGCGAAAAATATTCTTCTTTCGTTTTTTCGAAAATCATGGTTGTCTAGGCGCATCCCGTCCCGCCGAGGGGCGCTTCGCGGTCGTCACGAAACGTGGGTGCGGGATGCGGTGGGTGCATTGGATCGCAGCGTGACCTGTCATGCGGACGAACGAGCCCGATGCGCCGGCGAAATCGTAGGGTCCTGGCCTCCCGACGCTGAGGCCAAGCACGCGGCAACGCTCTGGCGTTGCGCGGGTGACGGGGGCAAGACAGCCGGTCCCCGGGGAGAGGACGTATAAGCCGCTCAAACCATCGCGCGGGGAATGCCGGGATGCCTCGGCTGAACCTGTGGTGACTGCCGCCAGCATTTTCTTTCGCTGGCGGGCCATGGGTGCGGCCAGCACCCGGCATTCCCTGCGCCCTCTATCTGCAGAGGGTGGAGAGATCGCACAGCTCGGACGCATCAGGCGCCGCGAGGCCGGACCATCGTGGCCTGACGGATCGCGTTTCGATCAACCGGCAACCAGAACCCGACCAGGCGAGCGCGCCGGCGGGTTCGAGAGGAGATGGACCTAGCCTATGACTCCGTCAGAACTCCGCGACCTTCGTCGCGCCGCGCTTGGCAAAGCGCTCGGGTGCATAGGCCCGGTGATCGACGATCGACGTTGCAGCGGTGACGAGGTCCGCGATGAGAGGGCCGGCGCCCGGACCAATCCCGAAACAATAGCCGCTGAAGCCGGCAGCGACGATCAGGCCGGGCAGCGCGGCGAGCTCGCCGATGGCGGGCCCGCCGTCCGGTGTGGAATCGATATAGCCCGCCCAGGTCGCCGTCACCTGGCTCTGCTTCAGGGCCGGCAGCAGCTCGAGCGCGCGCCTGCATCAGGCGGATCGAGGCGCATTGGTCATCGCGATCAGCTTGTAGCGCTTGGCCAGACGGGCCATCGCTGCCGAGCTGTCCGGAAAGGCCCTCCTTGCCCGCTTTCACGCCAGACCTTTCACATCATCGCTTGGCGGACGTCCGGATCGGCCAGGGTCTCGTCGAGCGTCCGCGCGGTCCGCTCGATGATGGCATCGATATCGGCGTCGGTGCAGCACAGCGGCGGGGCATAGCCGAGCACCCCCGTCGGGAAGGCGCGGATGACCAGCCCATTCGCCCAGGCGCGATCGAAGATGCGGCGCGCCGGCTCGGCGCTGGCCGGCAGCGGCGTCTTGCGCTCCTTGTCGACGACGAGCTCGATCGCCGCCAGCAGACCGCGGCCGCGGACCTCACCAACCAGCGGATGATCCTGCAGCGTCCTCAAGCCGGCCATCAGCCGCGCACCGGCGCGCCGGCCGTTCTCCAGCAGACCGCTTTCATAGAGATCGAGCACGGCAAGGCCGACGGCCGCGCTCACCGGATGCGCCGAATAGGTATAGCCGTGCCCCACCGCCGACATCCCCGCCCCGTCGGCGATCACGCCATAGACATGATCGGACATCAGCGCCGCGCCCATCGGGACATAGCCCGAGGTCAGACCCTTGGCGACCGTCATGAAGTCGGGGACGATATCGTCATCGCTGCAGGCGAACAACGGACCGGTGCGACCGAACCCGGTGATCACCTCGTCGGCGACGAACAGGATGCCGTGCTGCCGGCAGCGCTCGCGCATCGCCTTCATCCAGCCCTTGGGCGGCACCAGCACGCCACCCGAGCCCTGGATCGGCTCGGCATAAAATGCCGCCACCCGCTCGGGCCCGCCCACCTCGGCGATTTTGGCCTCGAGCGCAGCGAGCGACGCCGCAATGATCGCTTCGGTATTGCTGCCGACCGGATTGCGATAGGTGTAATGCGACGGGATCTTGTGCTGCCAGTTCAACGGCACGCCGAAATTGGCGTGGAAGGCGGGCAACGCCGTCAGCCCGGCGCCGACCGTCGAGGACCCGTGATAGCCCTGCTGCAAGGTGATGAACTGGTCGCGCTGCTTCTGTCCCTTCGCATGCCAATAATAGTGGATGAAGCGGACCGTGCTGTCGACGGCGTCCGAGCCGCCCAGCGTGAAGTAGACGTGGTTGAGATCGCCCGGCGCACGCTCCGCCAGCGCCGCGGCGAGCCGGATGGCGGGCTCCGAGGCGAGGCTGAAATAGCCGGTGGCATAAGGCAGCTCGCGCATCTGCCGCGCCGCAGCCTCGACGATGCTGTCATGGCCATAGCCGGCATTGACGCACCACAGGCCGGCGAAACCATCGACCAGCTGGTGGCCGGAGGCGTCGGTGACGACGGCGCCCTTGGCCGAAGCGAGGACCCGCGCGCCCGAGGCCTCGTGTCCCCTATAGGATGCGACGGGGTGCACCAGATGGGCGCGATCGAGTTCGATGAGCGAGTTGCTGAGCATGATGATCTCCGGTCCAGCCGAACGCCTGGCTGGCCAAGGCAAATGTATAAGGCGAAGGATGTCGGGGAGCGCTGCCTGATGATGCACTCCCATGTCCATCGGACTTTGGGCGAGCGGCCGCCGGCAAATCGTCTGAAGGGGATGACGCGGACAACATCTTCCGCCGCAGAAGCGGGGCAAAGCCGCATCTTATGCTGGCGTCGCGGACTATCATCGGCGGCAGAGACCATGACCACGTGAGGACCGATGAGCCGCTTTCGCCCGAAATACGTGACCTTCGACTGCTACGGTACGCTGACCAATTTCCAGATGGCGGAGGCCGCGCGCGATCTCTACAGCGCAACGCTCCCCGAGCCGGCGATGACCGAATTCGTGAAGGTCTTCTCGGCCTACCGCCTCGACGAAGTCCTCGGCGCCTGGAAGCCCTATGCCGAGGTCGTCAGCAATGCGCTGGCGCGCAGCTGCCGCAAGATCGGCATCGCCTTCAAGCCGGAGGACGCCGACATGGTCTATCAGCGCGTGCCGACCTGGGGACCGCATCCGGACGTGCCGGCGGGGCTCGCCAAGGTGGCCAAGGAGATTCCGCTGGTCATTCTCTCCAACGCCATGAACGTGCAGATCCCCTTCAACGTCGCCAAGCTCGGCGCCCCCTTCCATGCCGTGTTCACCGCCGAGCAGGCGCAGTCCTACAAGCCGCGGATGCGCGGCTTCGAATACATGTTCGACATGCTCGGCTGCGGCCCGGAGGACATCACGCACTGCTCCTCCTCGTTTCGCTACGATCTGATGACCGCGCACGATCTCGGCATCGAAAGCAAGGTCTGGGTCAACCGCGGTCATGAGCCGGCCAATCCCTATTACGGCTACACCGAGATCAAGGACGTCTCCGAGCTGCCCGGCGTGTTCGGTCTCTAAGCAGAGTGCCCGCGATGAAATATGTCTCCTACTGGCGCGATACCGCGGCCGCGTTTGCAGGCGGCCACACCGGGCCCGTGGAGGGGCACTACGATGTCGCCGTGATCGGCGGCGGGTTCACCGGCCGCCTGCGACTTAGCAATCAGAGCTGCGCCTCGAAAGCCGCGCGCTCGGCGCGGCTGAGATGCAGTCCGTGCTTGGTGCGCCGATCCAGCACGTCGGCCGCCGTCTGTGCCCATTCCCGCTCGCGCAGGTAAGCCAGCTCGCGCTCATAGAACGTGCCGCCGAAATGACGGCCGAGATCGTCGCGCGTGCGCGCCGGCCCGAGCAGATCACGCGCGCAACTGCCATAGAGCCGCGCATAATGCGCCACCGCCTCGCGCGGCAAGGCCTGATACTCCGCGGCAAGATCGGCAAGAAACTGCTCGAACGAGACGCCGAGATCGCCGCCCGGCAGACAGGCGCCGGCCGTCCAGGCCGGTCCCATCTGCGGAAACCATGGACCGAGCCGCTCCAGCGCATGCTCGGCGAGCTTGCGGAAGGTCGTGATCTTGCCGCCGAAGATCGACAGCAGCGGCGGCTGCTCCGCCGTGCCGTGCACCTCGAACACATAGTCCCGCGTCACGGCCGAGGGATTGTCGGCGTTGTCGTCGTAGAGCGGCCGCACGCCGGAGAAGGCGTGGAGGATGTCCGCCTTGCCGGGCGCTGCGCGGAAGTAGCGATCGAGCACTGCCAGCAGATAGTCGATCTCGCCGCCGTCGATCGCGACGTCCTCGGCGCGGCCGTCATGCACGATGTCGGTGGTGCCGATCAGTGCCAGATCATTCTCATAGGGGTTGACGAAGATGACGCGGCGATCGGTGTTCTGCAGCAGATAGGCCTGGGAGCCGCTCCAGAATTTCGGCACCACCAGATGGCTGCCCTTCACGAGCCGCACATGATGCGCCGAGTTGAGGCCGGCGACGCCCTGCACCACGTCCTGCACCCAGGGACCTGCCGCATTGACCAGCGCCTTCGCGCGCACGGTGCGCAGCTCGCCGCTCTCGGAGCGCATCTCCAGCCGCCAACACTCGCCCTCGCGGCGCGCGCTCACCGCGCGGGTGCGCGGCAGGATGACGGCGCCGTTGCGTGCGGCATCGACGAGATTGAGGATCACCAGCCGGGCATCGTCGACCCAGCAGTCCGAATATTCGAAGCCGCGCCGAAACTCTGGGCGCAATGGCGCGCCTTCCGGCTCGTGCGCGAGGTCGACGTTGCGGCTCGCCGGCAATTGTTTGCGGCCGCCGAGATGATCGTAGAGGAACAGCCCGGTGCGCACCAGCCAGGCCGGGCGCTGCTCCGGCGAATGCGGCAGCACGAAGCGCATCGGCCAGATGATGTGCGGGGCCGAGGCCAGCAGCACCTCGCGCTCGATCAGCGCCTCTCGGACCAGGCGAAACTCGTAATATTCGAGATAACGCAGGCCGCCATGGATCAGCTTGCCCGAGCGCGACGAGGTGCCTTGCGCGAAATCGTCCTTCTCGCACAACAGCACCTTCAGGCCGCGGCCGGCGGCATCACGGGCGATACCAGCGCCATTGATGCCGCCGCCGATCACGGCGAGGTCCAACACACCGTAATCGGATCCGCTGCGTGAGACCGGCGCGTTCATCGCTTGCCGCTGTGCTTCGTCTCGGGCTTGCGGTCAGCGGCTGCCGCGCGCGTCCGGGTGGCCGCCTTGGCCGGCGCCTTTGCAGTCTTCTTGGCCGGCTTGGCCTTCGTCTTCGCCTTCATGCTCGCCTTGGGGTCTTGCAGACCGTAGGTCGAGAACCCCTGCGCCGTCTCGGCGATCTCGGCGTCACCCAGGATGTGCGGCTGGCCGAGCGCGAGCGACAGATAATATTGCTTGGCGATGGTCTCGAGCTCGACTGCCAGCCACATCGCCTTGTCGAGATTGGCGCCGACCGCGATCATGCCGTGATTGGCCAGCAGGCAGCCGTTGCGGCCCTCCAGCGCCTCGAGCGCCAGTTCGGACAATTCAGCCGTGCCGAAGCGCGCGTAGCCGGCGCAGCGGATGTCCATGCCGCCGAACGCTGCCATCATGTAGTGGCAGGCCGGGATCGACTTGCGCGCGATCGCCAGCACTGTCGCGTAGGTCGAATGCGTGTGCACGACGCCGCCGACATCCGGGCGTCCCCGCATGATGTCCAGATGAAAGCGCCATTCGGTTGAGGGCTTCAGCGGCCCGTCCCAGGAGCCGTACTCCCCCTCGAGCGGCATCGAGGCGATCATCTCCGGCTTCATCGAATCGTAGGGCGTCGCCGACGGCGTGATCAGCATGCGGTCCTTGTAGCGGGCGGAGATGTTGCCCGACGTGCCCTGGTTCAGACCCGACGCATTCATCCACCGGCACTTGGCGATGATGTTCTCGCGGATCAGTCGTTCCTCGCGATTCATTGCAAAACCTTTCATCAGCAGGGATTGAGCGGCGGCTCGCCGGCGAGATAGCGGCGAACCTCTTCGGCCGCTTGATCGGCGGCAAAGGTGACGGTACGCACCGAGGCGCCGGCGATGTGCGGCGTCAGGGTGACATTGGGAAGCTGCAGCAGCGGCCAGTCCGGCGGCACCGGCTCGACCGCGAAAGTGTCGAGCATCGCCCCCGCGAGCCGTTGCGAGCTGAGCGCGTCATAGAGCGCCTGATAGTCGACCAGCGGCCCACGCGCCGTATTGATCAGGATCGCGCCCGGCTTGACCTTGTCCAGCGCGTCGCGATCGATGAAGCCGGTGGTCTCCGCGGTGACGCGGGCATGCAGGCTGATGACATCCGCGCGCGTCAGCAGCTCGGCGAGCGCGACATGCTCGACGCCGTCATTGCGATCCTGGGCGCTGAGCTGCACGTAGGGGTCGGTCACCAGGATCTTGCAGCCGAACGCCTTGAGCAGCTTGACGACGCGGGTGCCGATCGCACCATAGCCGACGATGCCGACAGTCATCTCGCCGAGCTCGCGTCCGGTCCGGTCGGCACGGTAGAGATCGCCGCGCCAGTCGCCGCCGCGCAGCGACTCGTGACCGCTGCGGATCAGCCGCGTCTCAGCGAGCATGGCGCCGATGGTGAATTCGGCCACCGCGCTGGCGTTGCGTCCGGGCGTATTGACCAAGAGCACGCCGTGATCGCGAGCCGCCTGCATGTCGACATTGACCGGGCCGCCGCGCGACACCGCGATGAACTTCAGACGGGGCAGCCGCTGCAGCATCGCCCGCGAGATCGGGGCGAGATGCGTCACCAGCAGCGGCGCCTCGCCGATGAACGCCGCGAGCTCGTCGGGATCGCCCATGAACTCCTTGAGGCCATCGAGCTTGGAGCCGGCATAGCCGTGCTCCATCGGCTCATCCGGCCAGGGCTGCTCGAGCGTCCGGATGTCGAGACCGTCGCCGCAGGTTGCGGTGATGCGTTCGGCAAACACCGAGGGCAGCATGAAGCGGTCACCGATGATGGCGATGGAGCTAGACATGATTGGCCCCCGTGCGCTGTGCCCAGAGCTGCTTCCACACTGGCCGCGCCGCGAGGCGCGCATCGACATAGGCCGGAAACAGTTGCTGATAGCGTTCGGCCAGCGCCATATCCGGCGCTTGCGGCTCGTCCAAATAGGGCCTCACCCACTCCTCCGCGCAGTCCATCATGTTGGAATAAAGTCCGGTCGCGACCGCTGCGATCATGGCCGCGCCCGATGCGCCCGCCTCCTCGCGGCGGCAGACCCTGATCGTGCTGCCGAGTGCGGCACCGAGAATGGCGCCGAGCGCGCGGCTGCGCGCAGCGCCGCCGGTCAGACGGACCTCGGTCGGCAGCGATCCCATCGCCGCGTAGCAGTCGCGCGCGGCGAAGGCCAGCCCCTCCATCACCGCCCGCATCAGGTCCCAATAGCCGTGTCGCGTGCGCAGGCCGATCAGCTGCGCCGACGCCTCATGCGACACGAAGGGGCCGCGCTCACCGGCATCGGAGATGAAAGGATGGTACAGCAGCTCGCCCGCCTTCGCGGCGAGCACGCGCTCGTCCAGGCGCCGGATCAGGTCGTTGCGCGACCGCGCGATGCCCTCCATCGCGAGCACGCCGCGAGCGACGTCGAGCAGCCAGTCGATGTTCAAGGTCGCGGCCATGGTCGACTGCATCTGCGCGTAGTGACCCGGCGCCGGGAACGGCATCGTATAGCCGGTCGCCTCGGCATTGAGCTTGACCGCGTCGGCCGAACGCGCCAGCCGCATGTGCATGCCGGTCGAGCCGATGATGGTGCAGCCGACATCAGGACTGGGATCATACAGCCCGCCGCCGAGCGCATTGCAGATCACGTCGACATAGCCGAGCGATACCGGTATGCCCGCGGGCAGGCCCGTCTCCGCCGCCGCCATCTGCGACAGCGGATGTGTCGTGACGACGCCATCGACGACCTCCGGAAACAACCGCGCCGACTGGGAAATGCCGATCAGATCAGCGGCCTCGCCGTCGAAGCAGCGCCCGCGGAAATCGCCGCAGGAGAACGCGGCCTCCGACGGGTCGGTGGCGCGCGCCCCGGTGAGCTGGAAGTAGAGCCAGTCCTTGCAGTGGAACACCGTGCTGGCGCGGTCCAGGATCTCGGCGGAATGCGCCTGCAGCCAGGCGAGCTGCGGACCCTGCTGGCAGGCGTTGAGCCCCGATCCCGTCCGCTGATAATGCGCCGCGTTGCGCTCGCCTGATCGAAAGGACTCGACGAAGCCTGCCGCACGCGAGTCGAGCCACAGCAGAGCGGGCGCGACCGGCTCGCCCTCAGCATCGATCAGCCAGGTGCCGTCGCCCTGCCCGGTCACCGCGATCGCAGCGACGCGGCCTGCCAGATCGGGCAGCGCAGCACCGAGCCCGCGCAGAGCCGCGACGGTGTCGCTCCAGGTCCTCTCCATGTCCTGCTCGACGCGGCCACCCGGCAGCGCCGTATAGCTGTTGGGAATTGCGAAGTCGCCAAGCTGGCGACCATCCCGCGCGAACGCGACCGCCTTGATCACCGACGTCCCGGCGTCGATGCCGATGATCACATCGCGGGTGGCCGATGACGCCATGCTCAGCGGGCCTCCGCATGGCGGACGCAGACGCCGTCGCGACCGAAGATGTGGAGATGGCGCGCCTCCAATGCGCAGGGCACGACATCGCCCGGTCGCGCGGCCACCTTGCTGGAGGTAACGGCGACCAGCAGATGACCGGCGCACTCGCCTGCAATATGCGCCTGATCGCCGAGCCACTGGTTGGAGACGACGCGCAGCCGCGCCTCACCGCTGCCGATCGCGATCCGTTGCGGCCGGATGCCGACCTTGATGCGATCGACCTGCACCAGCGCCTGCTGCGCGGACACATCCAGCGTCTGTCGGGAAATGTGGAAAGAAACGTCGGAGCCGGCCGACAGCCGGAATCCGCCCTCCTCTTGCGCCACATTCGTCTCCAGCAGATTCATCGGCGGCTCGCCGATGAAGCTCGCGACGAACAGATTGGCCGGACGGTTCTTCAGCTCGCGCTCCCCAGCGAACTGCTGCAATACGCCGTCCTCCATGACCGCGATGCGGTCGGCGAGCGCGCTCGCCTCGGTCTGGTCATGGGTCACGAAGATCGCGGTCATCCCGCGCTCCGCCAGCAAGCCCTTGATGCGGCCGCGCAGCACCGCGCGGAGCTGCGGCTCCAGCTGGCCCATCGGCTCGTCCAGCAGATAGAGATCGGCATCGCGCACCAGAGCGCGCGCCAGCGAGACGCGCTGCTGCTGTCCGCCGGACAGCGCGCGCGGATGATGATCGAGAATGTCCTCGATCTCGACCAGGCGCGCGATGTCGTCGACGCGCTGCGCGATCTCGGCCCGCGACAACTGCTGCGCCTTCAGCGCGAACGCGATGTTCTCGCGCACCGTCAGCGGCGGATACAGCGAGTAGCCCTCGAACGCCATCGCCACGCGCCGCTTCGCCGGCGGCAGATCGTGGATCGGCCGCTGCGCCAGCGCGATCGAGCCCGAGCTCACGCTCTCGAAGCCGGCGATCATGCGCAAGGTCGAGGTCTTGCCGCAGCCGGAGGAGCCGAGCAGCGCGACGATCTCGCCCGACCGGATGTCCATGTCGAGCGCGCGCACGGCATGGACGTCCGGCTTGCCCCTGGTGTGATAGACCTTGTCGACGTTGCGGATTTCGAGCATGCCCATGTCAAACTCTTAAAGTTCAGATCCTCACGCCGCCTGCCGCCGCGACGGCAGACCGATGCGCTCGCCCGTCGCGTGGTCGAACAGCAGCGCCGCGTCAGGCGCGAACCGCACGTACACATCCTCGTCGGCTTCAGCCTGCAACGCCTCCGGAGCCAACGCCGCCAGCCATTCACCGCCGTCGGCGAAACGCAGCAGCACCACTGCGCGCTCATGGAGCGGCGTCACCGCGACGATCCGCGCGGGGATCGCGTTCTCGCCACCATGTCGCGTCACCACGACATCGTCGGGCCGAACGCCGAGCCAGCAGCGCTCGCGCGCATCGGATGGCAGCTCATCGGCATCGAGCCGGACCTGCGTGCCGGCGACGGCGGCGATCAGGCTGCCCTGCCCGGCCACGGGCGTGACCTCCGACAGATTGATGCTGGGATCGCCGAACAGCCTGGCAACCGCGACCGAGGCCGGCCGCGCATAGATGTCCTCCGGGCGCGCCACCTGCACCAGGCGGCCATTGATCAGCACGGCGATGCGATCGGCGATCGCCATCGCCTCGCGATAGTCCTGCGTCACATACAGCACCGCGGCCGAGCCGCGCCGCAGCAGGCTCGGCAGCTCCAGCCGCATCTCGTAGCGCAGCTTGGCGTCGACGTTGCGCAGGGGATCGTCGAGCAGCAGCACCTCGGGATTGCCGATCAGCGCGCGCGCCAGCGCCGTGCGCTGCTTCTGGCCGTTCGACAATTCGCGCGGCTTGTGGCCGAGCACGTGCTCTATCTTCAGAAGACGGCTCATCGCAGCCACCTTCGCCGTGACGTCGGCCGCGCCGCCTGCGCGCAGGCCGCTGGCGATGTTGTCGCGCGCGGTCATGTGCGGGAACAGCGCAAAGTTCTGGAACGCCATACCGATGCCGCGCTGCTCCGGCGGAGCGTCGACGATCGAGCGCCCGCCGACCAGGATGTCGCCCGCATCAGGCTCGAACATGCCCGCGATCATGCGCAGCAGCACGGTCTTGCCGCTGCCGGACGGGCCGAACACCGCGACGATCTCGCCTGGCTCGACGGTCAGCGACACGCCCTTGGCGCAGCTTGCGCCGCCAAAGCTCTTGTCGACGGATTTGAGTTCGAGACGCGCCATGTTTCCTCAACCCTTGACTGCACCGAGCGAGAGGCCTTCGACCAGATAGCGCTGCGCGTAGAGCGCGAGCAGCAGGGTCGGCGTCACCGAGAGCACGATCGCCGCGGCGATCTGGCCGTATTGGATGCCGGACGCGGTGACGAAGGCGAGCGCACCGACCGTCACCGGCTGCTTGTCGGCCGAGGCCAGGATCAGCGCGAAGACGAAATTGTTCCAGCAGAAGATGAAGGACAGCAGGCCCGCCGCCGCAATGCCGGGACCGGCGAGCGGCACGGCGATGCGCGTGAACGCCTCGCGCCAGGAATGCCCGGCCAGCCGGTAGGCGTGCTCGATATCCGGGCTGATGTCCTCGAAATAGCCGCGCACGATCCACAGGATCAGCGGCAGCGCGATCAGCTGATAGACCCAGACGATGCCGAAATAGGTGTCGTTGAGGCCGAGCTGCTGGTAGTAGAGCGACAGCGGCAGCAGCACCAGCAGCGGCGGCGCGAAGCGGAACGACAGCAGCGTGAACGCGATGGTCTCACCGAGCCGGAACTTGAACCGCGCGAAGGCATAGGCCGCGGGCACGCCCAGCAGCAGCGCCAGGATGACGGACGCGCTCGACAGTACGAAGCTGTTCATCAAATTGCGCATGAACGAGATCTGCAGATTGCCGGCGGCCGTCTTGAGCTGGCCCGAGATCAGCGCCTCATAATTGGCGAGCGTCGGCTCGAACAGGATGCGCGGCGGAATGCGCAGGATCTGCTCGTTGGTCTGGAACGACATCAACAGGATCCAGACGATCGGAAACATGAAGAACACGAGCACCAGCGCCAGCGCGATGCCGCGGAAGATGCGTCCGGCCGGACTAGAGTGATCCATGACCTCTCTCCTCAGGCGTGACCGTGGGCGCGCGCGCGCAGCCGCAGCCAGTTCTTGATGAAGATGTTCGACAGGATGTTGGTGATCAGCCAAAGGATCATCAGCAGCGCCGCCGAGCGTCCGACATTGGTGTATTGGAAGAATTCGAGATAGGCCTGCACCTGGAACACCATCAGCCGGTCACCGGGTCCGCCTTGCGTCATCGCATAGACGATGTCGAACTGCTGGATGGAGTCGAGTAGCCGGAACAGCGACGCGGTGATGATGTAGGGCGCGAGCATCGGCAGCGTGATGCGGAAGAACACGAAGCTCGCCGGCACGCCGTCGAGCGCCGCCGCCTCGAACGGCTGCCGCGGCAGCGAGCGCAGGCCCGCCAGCAGCAGGATCATGATGAAGGGCGTGTAGACCCAGACGTCGACCAGCACGACCGTGAACAGCGCCGTCGACGGATCGGAGGCCCATTTGAAGTCGGGCGCGCCGAGCAGCCCCACGAGATAGGACAGGATGCCGAAGCTCGGATTGGTCATCAGCTTCCACATCAAGGCGGCGATCGCCGGCGCCGTCATCAGCGGCAGCAACAGCATGATCGAGACCGCGTTGTGGAAGCGCGTCGGCCGCCGCAGCAGCAGCGCGATGCCGAGGCCGAGCAGCAATTCGACGATCACCGTCACCGCGGTATAGACGAGCGAGATGCGCAGCGTGTTCCAGAACGCTGGATCGGACAGAAAGTCGATGTAGTTGTCGACGCCGATGAAGCCGCGCAGATACGGCAGATTGAGCCGGTAGCGCTGCAACGAATAGACCGCGGCGGTGACGAACGGCACCAGGATGGCGATGCACACCAGCAGCGCCGGCAGGCTCAGGAGATACGGCAGCAGCCGCGCGCTCCAGCGCTTCGCGCGGCGCGGCGCCGCCTCGGTCTCGACAAGTTGGGCCATGCTCATGACAGGCGTGATCACATCATCGCAGGAAGAAGATGGGGCCGGTCCGGACGCTTGTGGGGAGCGTCCGGACCGACGGGTGGTCAGGGAGGTGCCGGGCGCAGCCTCAGCCGAGGCCGGCCTGCTTCAGCTGACGGTTGATGCTCTCGGCCAACTTGTCGAGGCCCTCGTCAACGGTGATCTCCTTGGCCACCATCTTCTGCAGCGAGGCCGCCCACTCCGTGGTGAGGTCGAAGAACAGCGGCTGCGCCGTGAAGTAGATCTTCGCACCCGGCGCCGAGAGATCGTGCTGCTCGAGATAGCCGGGGTAGGATTTGGCGATGCGGTCGCGGAACTCGCTGTCCTTCCACACGGAGGTGCGGACCGGATTGACGAAGTCCATCTTGCGCGCGCCGAACAGATCATGCTCGACGGAGGCCGCCCACTGCATGAACAGCCACGCCGCGTCCTTCTGCTTGGAGAAGCTCGACATCGCGAGCGACCAGATCCAGACGTTCGGCGTCGGCGCCTTGGCGGCCGGATTGGCCGCGAACGGCGCGTAGCCGAGATTGCCGCGCTCCTTGTTCTCGCCGCCATTCATGAAGTAGCCGAGAATGTCGGCGTCGAAGATCATGCCGGAGGCGCCGGCGCCGAGATCGGTGCCAACCTGGTACCAGGTGTAGGTCGACCAGTTCTTCGGACCCGAGCCCTGGATCATCTTGACCCACTTCTCGTGGAAGTCCTTCGAGGCCTTGGTGTTCATCGCGGCCTTGAGCTTGCCGCCCTCCATCACGAAGTCCTTCTGGCCGAAATTGGCGTAGGCCGACAGGAAGCCCGGATGGATCGTGGCCCAGGAGCGCGAGCCGCGCACACCGACGCCGTAGGGACCGCCGGCATCCTTGGTGATCTTGGCCGCGACCTCCAGCATCTCGTCGAGATTGGTCGGCGGCTTGACGCCGACCTTGCTGAAGATGTTGCGGTTATAGGTGATGTTGTTGAGCTCGTAGCCCCACGGGATGCACCACTGCTTGGCCTTGCCGGAGCCGAGCTCGGAGCCGGCGACGCCGTCCCAGGCGGTCGACGAGCGCAGGCCCGGCAGCACGTCGTCCCAGGCGAAGGCCGGGTTGGTCTTGGCGGGATCCTTGATGTAGGTGTTGAGGTCCTCGATCCAGCCGGCCGGACCATAGGTCCAGGTCATGTAGGCGCCGGTCATGAAGGCGTCGTACTGATCCGACTTTGACGACAGCGCCGCCGTCACCTTGTCGAAATAGACGTCCTCCGGAAAGATGTCGTAGCTGACGTTCATGCCGGTCAGGCTCTTGAACGCCTCGATGTCGCCGATCATCGCATCGACGTAAGGATGCTTGTTCAAGAGCAGCTTGACGGTCTTGCCGCTCTGGGCCTTCCAGTTGAAGTCCGCGGCCATCGCCTGCGACATCGCCGACGCAAAGCCGGCATTGGCGGCAGCACCGGCGATGCCGAGCTTGGCGGCGCCGTCGAGCAGATCACGCCGGCTGATGCGCTTGCCGGCGTAGGACGCAAAGAGATTCTTCTCACGATCGTACATTCAACCCTCCCTTTGTTTTTGTAGAAGTTGGTCGCGTTACCTGCCCTTCCGACTTTTGTTTTTAGTCTGACCGGATGTTTTCTCCGGCTTGTCGGTAGATAGTGCCTGAGCGGTCACCTCATCGATGATGAGCCCGTTCAGAAAGCCGCTGCGCAGCACCGCGCGCAGGGCCGTGATCTTCGCCTCGCCGCCGCCGATGGCGACGATGCGGTGTGTCTTCAAATCGCTCGCCGCCATCGAGGTGGCCCGCGCGGAGAGATCGAGGTCGAGCAGATCGCCCTGGGCATTGAAGAAATGCCCGAGCAGGTCGGCGCAGGCGCCGGCGCGCTTCAGCTCGACGACCTCGTCGGGCTTGATCATGCCGCTCGACACCAGGAAGCCGTCGGCGTGGATCTGTCCGATGCCGACGAACAGCAGCGAGGCCTGCTGCGCCAGCGCGAACACGTCGGCGATGCCGAACTGCTGCATCAGCACGCGCCGGTCGGCGACGGAGTTGGCGAACACCGGCACCGGCAACAGATAAGCTTCCGCGCCGGTGCGCTCGGCGAGCCGATGGATCACGTCGAACGGATTGGCGGCGAATTTGCGCGTCAGGCCGCCGAGCAGCGAGACGAACTGCACGTCGCGCGCCGGCGTCTGCGGCAGTTGCGCCACCACGGCGGCGAGGGTACGGCCATGGCCGACGCCGATGATCTTGTCGTCGCCGCGCTCCAGCACCTGGCGCAGGAAGCTCGCGCCCTCCAGCGCAAGCGCCTTCAGCGGCAGGTCGCCCTCTCCGAGGTCCGGCGCGACGCGGCAGAAATCGAGCCCGTAGCGATCGGCGAGCGCATTCTCCAACGCAACGCATTCGGCGACCGGGCCCTCGACGAAGACGCGGATCATGCCCTCGCGGCTGGCGCGCGCGATCAAACGATGCGCCTTGGTGCTCTGGATGTTCAGCCGGTCGGCGACTTCCGACTGCGTCAACCCGGCCGCGAAATACAGCCACGCGGCGCGCGTCGCGAGCGAGGCCTCGCCGTCGATCATGGGCGCCCTGTCGGAAGCTGTCGTCACGCCGGAATGCCTGCTTGCAAAATTCTTCACACCTTGCAAAAAATTGCAGACACCGATCCGGCCGTCAATCCCCCAAACGTGCTGCAGCGCAACGCCGGGCGGAACGACAAGAGCGAGCAGAGGCGGCTCGTCGAAAGAGAAGAAACGAGAGGAGGTCGCATGGCGGAGTTGTTTGTCGGCATCGACGTCGGAACGAGCGGCGTGCGCGCCTGCGCGATCGATCATTGCGGCACCATCCAGGGCGCGGCCGCTGTGCCGCTGGCGCCGCCGCGTCAGGATGGCGCAGCGATCGATCAGGATCCCGAGCTGTGGTGGCGGGCGACCACGTCAGCACTCGGCAAGCTCGGCGAAACCGTCGATCTGCGCGCCGTCGCGCGCATCGCGGTCGACGGCACGTCGGGCACGCTGCTGCTGATCGATGCCGATGGACGCCCCTGCTCGCCCGGTCTGATGTACAACGATGCACGCGCGACTGACGAGGCCAAGCGGATCGCCGCGGTCGCGCCGCCCGAGAGCGGAGCGCATGGCACCAGCAGCCCGCTTGCCAAGCTGATGCATCTCTTGGCGCGGACCACAGGCGCAGTCCGCGTCGCGCATCAGGCCGACTGGATCGCAGGCCGGCTCGCCGGCCGTTATGGCGTCAGTGACGAGAACAACGCGCTCAAGCTCGGCTACGATCCGGTGCAGCGCCGCTGGCCGGATTGGTTCGATCAGCTCGGCGTGCCGCGCGAGGTGCTGCCGAGCATCCTGGTGCCCGGCACCCCGTTCGCCGACATCGATCCCGCGATGGCGCGCGCGCTCGGCATCGCATCCTCCGCACGCATCGTCGCCGGCACCACCGACGGCGTCGCCGCGTTCATCGCCACCGGAGCCGACACGCCGGGCGATGCGGTGACCTCGCTCGGCACCACGCTGGTGCTGAAGGTGGTCGCGACACAGCCGATCTTCGCCGCCGATCAGGGCGTGTACTCGCACCGGCTCGGCGACAAATGGCTCACCGGCGGCGCGTCGAACTCCGGCGGCGGCGCGCTGCTGGCGCATTTCTCGTCCGACGACATGGAGCGCATGACCCCACTGCTGCGCCCCGACGAGCCGACCGGGCTCGACTACTACCCATTGCCGAAGCCAGGCGAGCGTTTTCCGATCGCCGATCCCACTTTCGCGCCGCGCGCGACGCCGCGCCCCACTGAGGATCACCGCTTCTTCCAGGCGCTGCTCGAAGGCATCACCGGCGTCGAGGCGCTCGCCTATCAGCGGCTGCAGGCGCTCGGCGCGCCGGCGTTGCGGCGGGTGATCAGCATCGGCGGCGGCGCGAAGAACGCGGCCTGGAACAGGATCCGCGAGCGGATCATCGGCGTGCCCGTCAGCGTCGCCACGCAGACCGAAGCAAGCTACGGCACCGCGCTGCTCGCCTTGCAGGGGCCGCCGCGATGACCGCCGCCGCATGTGAGATCAGCGGCCTGTCCGCCATCGCCGACCGGTTCGATCACGTGCTGCTCGACCAATGGGGCACCCTGCATGATGGTCGCACGGTGTTCCCCGCAGCGCTGGACTGCCTCGCCAAACTGAAGCGAGCGCACAAGCCGATCCTGGTGCTGTCCAACTCCGGAAAGCGGGCACGGTCGAATGCCGAGCGGCTGGCGCGCCTCGGTATTTCCCGCGCCGCCTATGACGGCATTCTCACCTCGGGCGAGGTCACATGGGCCGGATTGCGCGACCGGACGCGCGCGCCGTTTACGGATTGCGGCGACACCTGCTTTCTGATCAGCCGCGGCGGCGACCGCTCCTTGATCGAGGACCTCGACATCGTGACGGTCGACGACGTCAGGGAAGCCGATTTCATCCTGCTCGGCGGACTCGATGACGATCTGGCCGAACCCGATCTCTGGCGGGAGCCCTTCGCACAGGCGGCAGCGCGGAGCCTGCCGATGATCTGCGCCAATCCCGATTTGATGATGTTCGGTGCGAGCGGCCTCGTCCCTGCCCCCGGCACGCTGGCGCGCGCTTATGAATGGCTTGGCGGCGCGGTCACCTTCGTCGGCAAGCCGCATGCTCCGATCTTCGAGGCGGCGCTGGAGCAGCTTGGAAATCCCGATCCACGGCGCGTGCTGATGATCGGCGACTCGCTCGATCATGACGTCGCCGGCGCGCGCGCGATGGGCCTGCAAAGCCTGCTGCTCGCCGATGGCGTGCATCGCACAGCTCTGGCGGGAGCGCCTGATCTGGCCGCGGCCACGCGAAAACTCGCGGCGTCCACGAGCCGCATGCCGAATTGGACGATGCAGCAGCTGAGCTGGTGAAGGAGACGGACGATGCGCGACCCCGATGAGCTCAGTGCGTTGCGCCGAATGTCGGCGCGCGTCGGCCGCAACATGCTGCTGGTGCAGGGCGCCGGAGGCAACTCCTCGATCAAGGACGACGATGTGCTCTGGGTGAAGGCGTCCGGGACCTGGCTGTCCGACGCCAATGACAAGGATATCTTCGTGCCGGTGCTGCTGACGGCAGCGCGCGAAGCGCTGGCCCGCGACGACGAGCGCATCCCGCTCGCCGCCCCCGGCGCGCTGCGGGCCTCGATCGAGACCTCGCTGCATGCGCTGATGCCGCACCGGATCGTGCTGCACGTTCATGCCGTCAACACCATTGCCTGGGCCGCGCGGCGCGATGCGCGCGACGACTTCGCGGCGCGGCTCGACGGGCTCGCCTGGCGCGATCTCGACTACTACCATCCCGGCCTGCCGCTGGCGCGCGCCGTCAGCGCGATCGTGGCGCGAGAGACCGTCGATGTCCTGATCCTCGGCAATCACGGCCTCGTGGTCGGCGCCGAGACCAGCGAGGAAGCCGAGGCGCTGGTGCACGACGTGGAGACGCGGCTGATCTTGCCGGCGCGCGCGACGCCCGCGGCGGACGACGCGGCCTTGCGCCGGCTCTGCGCCGGCACCGACTATCGCCTGCCGAAGGATGTCGCGTGCCACGGCATCGCCACCGACCCGTTCAGCCGCGCGATCGCGACCGGCGGCTCGCTGTATCCGGACCACGTCGTGTTTCTCGGTCCGGGCCTGCCGACCATCGAAGGCGCCGGCGGACTCGCCACGATGCTTGCCCGCGCGGAAGCCACCGACCTCCCCGCGCCCGTCGCGGCGCTGGCGCCGGGTCTCGGCGCGATCATTCGAAGCGACGCCAGCCCTGGGGCCGAGGCAATGCTGAGCTGCCTCGCGCTCGTGACCAGCCGCCTGCCGCTGTCAGCCGACATTCGCTATCTGTCGTCGCAACACGAGCAGATGCTGCTCAACTGGGACGCCGAGCGCTACCGGCAACAACTGACGGCCGCGCGACAGTAGACTTGCGAACCGCCGGCGAGAATTGCCCCGCCGGCCTGGATCAGCCGACGCGATCCGTCGCCTCATTCGGCTGCATAGGCCTCCGGATCGGGGCTGCTGCTGGGCTTCTTGAACCCAGCCCGCAACGCGGCCGGCATCGGGTAGTTGAAATTGGTCCCGGTCGGCGGCACCGGCGATTCGAACCACGTCTTGTAGAGCTTTTCGATCTCCGGGCTCTGATACAATTCGGCCGTGACGCGGTCGGCGATGGCCTTGAACGGGGCATCATCCTTGCGCAGCATGATGCCGAATGGCTCGGCCTTGGAGAACGCATCTTCGCTGATGACATAGGCGGCCGGCTCCTTGGAGCGCGCGATCGCAACCGCAAGCTGGACGTCGTCGAGCACATAGGCCTGGGCCCGGTCGGTCTCGAGCATCAGGAACGCCTCGGCCTGGTCCTTGGCCGGAACGATGGTGATGCCGAGCTTGCGCTCGACATTGACCTTGTTCAATTGCGCGATGTTGGTCGATCCGGCGATCGCAACGGCCGTTTTGCCCTTCAAATCGTCGATCCGCCGCAGCGAGCTCGACGTCTTGGCGGCGAAGCGCGTTGCGCTGAGAAAATGCGTGTTGGTGAAGGTGACGAGCTTTTGGCGCTCCGCGTTGTTGGTCGTGGAGGCGCACAGAAGGTCAATGGTGCCGTTGGTCATCAGCGGAATGCGGGTGGACGAGGTGACCGGAACGGTCTCGACCACGAGGTTGGGCAGCCCGAGCTCCCGCTTCACCGCGTCGGCGATCCGCGCACAGATGTCGAGCGCGTAGCCCACCGGCTTCTGGTTGCCGTCGAGATAGCTGAAGGGCACCGCCGCTTCCTGGAAGGCGACCGCGATCTTGCCGGTTTCCTTGATCTTCTGCAGCGTGCCGCTCAACTCCTCGGCGCCAGCGGCATTCGCCGCCAGAACCAGTGCCAGTACGCATCCCCATCGGCGCATCAAAGCCTCTCCTCGTCGTCATTTACTGCATGGTGCAGCGGGCCGCAGCCTCGCTGCGGCCGACTGCGATGAAAAGGGATAAAAACGCTTACCCGTCCATTCCAAAAAGTGATGCCTGTCCGCGCCGCCCTCTAGCCCTGTAGCTGCCGGCTGAAGTCGCAGGTCCTGCGCGCCAGTTCGGCCACGACGGCCGTCAGCGCCGACGGCCTGTCGTTGCGATACATCGCCGAATACGGCACGGCGGGGAGCGCCGGCCTCACCGGCACGACGGACAATTTTCCCTCGGCAAAGAGTGGCCGGAAGCAACGTTGCGGAAGGTAGCTGATGCCGAGGCCGGCCACGGCGAGACCGACGAGGGCGGTGAGATTGTCGACCGTGATCGCACGCTTGAAGGCGACACCGTTCGCTGTGAGCCATCGATTGATGTAGAGCCCCTGCCCGGAGCGCCGTCCCTGCATCAGGAGGGTATACTCCCCGAGCTCCTCGAATCCGAGCGGGCGGCGCGACCGCACCAGACCGGGGCGCGCGGTCCAGACGTTCTGCACTTCGGCGAGCCTGACCGAGGTCACATCCGGGTCGGAAAACACCTCGGGAACCACAATCAGGTCGATACTGCCGTCCATCAGGCGATCGTAGAGCGTGCGGGTGGTCTCCACCTCAGGCTCGATCACCACGGCCGGGTGCTGCTCCCGGATGGCCGAGACGAGGCGCGGCAACCAGGTCAGCGCCGACAGCTCCGTGGCCCCGAGGCGTAGCCGGCGGGCTGGGGACTGCCGCCCGTCCCTCAGCGCGAGGATCTGCTCCTGCAGCGTCAGCATCTGGCGGCCCAAAGCGAGGATCTCCTCGCCCCGTTCTGTCAGCCGCGCACCGCGCTGGCTGCGGTCGAACAGCGGAACGCGCGCCGACGCTTCGAGCTCCTGGACGCGCTTGGAGATTGCAGATTGCGTCGTGTTGAGCTTCGCCGCGGCGCGCTCGAACGTACCGAGCTCCGCGATCCAATGCAGAGCCTCGAGCTGCTTCAGCGTGATCATGAGACATTCTCAAAAGCGATGATCTGACATCGTCATTTATCTGTTTTCTGAATTTTGCGCGAGCCTTACACCGGTGCCTGTGCAGCCATCCGACGGCAAGCATCGAGGAGAGCGACAATGAGTGACACCGAACGGCCGCCGGTTGCGACAGTCGATCCCGGCCTGATTGCCGCCTTCAGGCAGATCCCGACCGCCGTGATCAGCGACAATCTGCAGCGCCTGCCCGGCGCGATCGGCCTCAAGCCGTTCTACAAGGGACCTCCCATGGCCGGAATCGCGCTCACGATCGACACCGCGCCGGGCGACAATCTGTTCATCCATCGCGCGCTCGATCTGATCAAGCCCGGCGAGGTGCTCGTCATCAATGGCGGCGGCGACGAGACGCGCGCCCTCGTTGGCGAGATCATCGCCGCGATCGCCGAGCAACGCGGCGCGGCCGGAATCGTGCTCGACGGCGCCGTCCGCGACTCCGCTGTGCTGATGGCGTCATCGTTTCCGGTGTTCGCTCGCGCCGCCCATCATCGCGGCCCCTACAAGAACGGGCCGGGCACCATAAACGAGCCGGTCTCGATCGGCGGCATGGTCGTGGCGCCCGGCGACGTCGTGGTGGGCGACGCGGACGGCGTCGTTGCCTTCGCGCCGGAACGCGCTGCGCTGCTGTTGGAGATGGCGCGGGCGCAGGAGCAGCGCGAGGCCGACATCCTGGCGAGCATTCGTGCGGGCCGCTATACGGGAGCCTACGCAAAGTAGCCGCGGGCGGCGATAGCCGGGCCTGTACACAGGCCCGACGGGCGACTCATGCTCTCGCGCAGACTCTCACCTGTCCCCGCCGGGTAAGCCAAGGCCGTGCGCCGGAAGACTGATTTCTTCCGTCGTCTCAGTCGGATGACCTCTGTCCAGTCGTCCCACAAAAAATAAATCGATTTCGCTTTCCGCGAAAACGTGCTTGGATGTCCCGGTCCCGCCTCGCCAAGAGGGGCGCATCGCGATCGTCACGACGCGCGGGGTGGGATGCGGTGGGCGTGTCGGCTCGCAGCGTGACCGAGGTCATGCGGACGAACGAGGTCGATGCGCCGGCGAAATCGTAGGGTCCTGGTCTCCCGACGCCGAGACCAAGTTCGCGACAACGCTTTCGCGTTGCGCGGGTGACGGGGGCAAGACAGCCGGTCCCCGGGGAGATGACGTATAAGCCGCTAAAACCATCGCGCGGGGAATGCCGGGATGTCTCGGCTGAACCTGTGGTGACTGCCGCCTGCTTATCTTTCTGCAGGCGGGCCATGGGTGCGGCCAGCGCCCGGCATTCCCCGCGCCCTCTCGTTGAAAGGGCGGAACGACCTGGACAACTCGGGCGCAACGGCGCCGCGAGGCCGCAGTCTCACGTCGGCGGCGCAAGAGCGGAGCAATGATGAGATCAGACCGATCATCTTTCCCTGCCCGGCCACATGGTCCGTACGCAGCGATGAACGCCCGCCAGTGGGGCCGGTCCCTGCATCAGCCCGCCCCTCACGCTCCCGTCACACACGTTATTTAATTTTAAAACGCCACTTGCTGGGCAAAATTGGATTTAATATAAATTAAATAACGCACCCGACCGATCATTTAAAGTCTCAGACAATCAAATCCTTGTTTTGGCAGGCCCCCGGACGGCTCCGACCTCCGAAGCGCAACTGATGAAGCTTCACGAACATGCTGCACAACCCGAACGCTAGCACGGTGGCCTTCACATCCCAGCAGGACCAGGGCTGGGAGCGCGCCGGTCCCGGCCCGTTTGACCTGGCGCTAGGCTTCCTGCGCCGGCGCTATCTGGTGATCGCGATCACCGCTGCCGCGTCGCTCGTAGCCAGCTTCGCCGTCCTGAAGATCATCCCCCCGACCTTTTCGGCGGATGTGAAGATCATGCTCGGCAGCGCCAAGCCGCCGGTCCTGCAGCCCCAGCCGGTGCAGGACGAGCCGCCGCTCGACATGGAATCCCAGATCGAGATCCTGAAATCCAAGTCGATCGCAACCGCCGTCATCAGCAAGCTGAACCTCGCCGATGATCCCGATTACAGCGGCAAGGCGAGCCCCCTGCATGGCGTCGTGAACGCCATTCGCCGGCTGTCCGGCGCGGCGCCGGAGCCCACCACGCCTTCGATGGACGATCTGCTCGACGAATTCCAGCGTCGGATGAACGCATTCAGGATCGGCACCAGCACCGTCGTCGAGGTCGACTACAGCGCCAGCGATCCGCAGCGCGCCGCGATGATCGCCAACGCAATCGTCAAGGAGTATTTCGACCAGCAGGTGAAGGCGGAAGCGAACGAGCACCGGACCGTCACGGCCTGGCTGCACGAGCGCCTGCAGGATCTCGGCAATGACGCGACGGCCGCGGAGCGCGCCGTCAACGAGCTGAAGAGTCGGCACGACATCGTCTCGGCGGACGGCAAGTTCATGGACCAGCAGCAGGTCGCCGAACTGACCAACAGGCTTGTGGCCACCCGGACGCGCACGGCCTCGCTGATGACCCGGCTCAACCGGTTCGACGACATGCTCGCGGCGAGCAACTCCGATACGCCGATCGACAGCTTTGCCTCCGTCTCGGATCTGTCTCCGGCGGAGCTGAGCGGCAACCTCAATCCGCCCGACGGACTATCGCTCAGCAATTCGAACAGTACGCCGATCATCAACGGGTTGCGCCAGCAATATCTCGACAATGCCAAGCGGGAATACGAATATTCCGCCAAGTACGGCAAGGATCATCAGGCCGTGGTGAACATCCGCGCCGCGATGAAGAGCATTCGCCAGGCCATTCTGGACGAGGTCCGACGCCTCGCCGACGTCGCCAAGCACGACTACGAGGAGGCCAAGCAGCAGCAGCAGGAGGTCGAGAAGCAGCTCGCCCAGGCTGTCGCCCGCTCGCGCGACACCACGGCCGCCGAGGTCAGCATCCGGGAGCTCGAGACCAGCGCCAAGGGATATCGCGCGCTCTACGACACCTTCCTGCAGCGGTACATGGGCTCGGTCCAGCAGGGCTCGTTTCCGATTGCGAAGGCGCGGGTCATCTCCGCAGCGACCCCGCCCAAGAAGAAGAGCAAGCCGAAGTCGATCGTGCTGCTCGGCATCGGTCTGTTCGGCGGCCTCGCCCTCGGCGGCGGCCTGGGATTGCTGCGGGAATTCAAGGATCGCAGCTTCCGCACGACCAATCAGGTCGAAGATCGGCTGCGCCTGCCCTGTCTTTCGGTCGTGCCTCTGCTCAATCTTGCTGACGTCGACAGGGTCACCAGAGAAGCGGCCCTCAAGCTCCCGGATACGACGCCGGCGGACGAAGGCCAGCGCCTCGTGGCGCGCGGTCCGGGGACCTGCTGGGCGGCCTCTGCCATGCCATCCTCACGCTTCGCGGAATCGATCCGCTCGCTGAAGGTCGCGATCGAGCAGGATCCGAGCCGCAGCTCGCGCAAGGTGTTCGGCCTGACTTCGGCGCTGCCCGACGAGGGCAAGTCCGTGATTGCCGCCTCGCTCGCCCAATCGTTCGCCAGCTCGGGCAAGCGGGTCATCGTTGTCGATTGCGACCTCAGGAATCCCTCGTTGTCCGCCATGCTGGCTCCCCATGCCTGCACCGGCATCGTCGACGTCGTGACCGGCGCGCGTCCGCTCGAGGACGCGCTGTGGACCGATCCGGTGACGCGGTTGCAGTTCCTCCCGGCCAAGGGTGCAGCGAGCGGCAGCAGCGACATTCTCGCCAACGAGCAGATGCGCAGGCTGTTCGAGCAGCTGCGGGACGCCTACGACTACGTCATCGTCGATCTGCCGCCGCTTGCGCCCGTGGTCGATGCCCGCGCCATCTCCGGGCTGCTCGACAGCTTCGTGCTCGTGGTGGAATGGGGACGGACGCCGGCTGACGTGGTCGAGCATGCCCTGAATACGGCGCCGAACGTCTATGATGCGCTGCTCGGCGTGGTGCTCAACAAGACCGACATGAAGGCGCTGAAGCGTTACGCCAATCATTTCGGCGATTACTACAACCACAAATACTACGCCCGCTACGGCAGCGTCATGGCGGAGTAGATCCCGGGTGAGGCGCGCGCGCGGCGTCCGCCGCGAGGCTCAGCGCTGATGCTCGGGGCGGATGGCGGGATGCGCGATGCCGGCGCGCTCCAGCACGCTGCGGAGATAGATGCCCAGGAGATAGCCGACCTGGAGGGCGACGAGGCCGCCGACCCAGGGCAGTGCCGCGGAGAGGCCGCCCAGGACCGCAACGGCAATGCACTCCGCAAAGCTGATCGCGACGAGCGCCAGCAGCGTGCGAACCTTGAAGATCGCTCCGGCCACTGCTCCCGCTGCAAAATGAAGCGCGATCACCCACATCAATGTTCAGGCCTCCTCGGCGTGGCGAGAGGCTAGCGACGATTGGTTAGCGATGAACTAAGCCGCTGCAGGAGATTCGAACAAGCGCATGGGAGCAACACCGCACCGCGGAAAACCGCTACCGGCCACCCTGCGGTTGCAGCAACGGAGGCCGATGCTGCCAATGCGTGCTGTAGAGCCAGAGCACGGCCGTGACCACGATGACGTCGACGAGGCCCACCAGGGTCTGGCCAAGGACCTGGGGGTGAATGCCCCCAATCAGGAGGGCCAGCTTGACCGATTGGCGAACGACCTCCGAGCCAAGGAACGCAATCAGGGAGTTCTGGCCGACATTGAGCACCAGCGCCACGGCCGGCGATCGCCCGGCGCTCGCGAACACGGCCCACAGCAGCGCCAGCAGCAGCGGCAGGCTCCACAGCAGGTTGATAAGCTTGTCGAACCGATAAGGATATTTCTCGCCGTTGCTCGGAAAGCCCAGCCACCCGTCGAGCAACACCCCGAACAGGAAGATGGCTCCCATCGCGATGTAGAACGGCCGGCCGATCAGGCGGCCGCGGCGGTGGAGGTCTCCGAGAGAGGTGCCGATCATCAGGAACAGCTGCATCTGCAGCGAGAACAGCAACAGGATCGCCGCCGGATTCTCGAGCCCTCCGGCCTCGGTATTCGCGAACCAGGTACAGGCCACGAAGATCGCCGCCGACACTGCAAGCACGAGCACCCTGTTGCGCTTGAACAGCGGCAGGATCAGCGGCAGCAGCAGGAACATCAGCCCGTAGAATTTGAGAATGGTGATGCCGGTCGGCTCGGACTGGAACGTGATCACGTCGAAGATCGCCTGCCCGACCGGCTCGCGCTTCTTGCCGAGAACGGCCATGCCGATGGCAACCGGAACCGAGATGACGAAATACGCGGCGAGAACTTTCAGCCCGCGGCTGACGAGCTCTCCGTAGTGTTCCTTGTGCAGGTAGACGTAGCCGACCATGAAGCCGGAAATCACGACGAACAGTTCGGCAAAGGGATTGAACTTCGTGAACAGATCGACGGAGTCGGGAAACACGTTTGCGGTGTGGTGATAGAACACGAACAGCATCGAGCAGCTTCGATAGAAATCGATCAGCACCTCGCGGCGAGTCTGTCCCGCCGCGCTCACCGTTCGTCTCCGGTACGGCCGTCGCGGTACGACGGCGTAAAGCCACGCGCGAACTGCCGGGATGTTTCAAGGACGGTCATGGAGATCCAGACCGCCGAAATGGAAGATCCTCGCCAGCAGCGGCGAGACGCCGACGAAAGCCGCATCGCACCCGTTCGCATCGAGCTGCTTCCTCAGCATGAGCAGCAGTCCGAGAAAGCGCGCATCGATGGCGCAGACATTGGAAAAATCGACCGTCACTGGCTTGCGCAAAGCGGCCGCGGCCCGGAACACCGGAATGGCACGGTCGACATGACGCGCATCCGCGGGGCCCGACAGGCTCAGCGTGACCGCCCGCGCACCGTAGTCCTGGGTAATGGTCAGCGCCTCTCCCCGCTCATGCGTCCGCCGCATCCACCAGGTCCAGAACACGAAGGGCAGCACGTGGGTGAACACGAGGCGCAGCATCGCCGTCCCGTCATTCCAATAGCGTCGCCAGAGATACGGCTCCTCCTTGATGCGCCACAGCCACTCCAGGCCGAGCCGGCGCAGGATCTCCGGCGCCCGCGCCACCGTGCCGGCCTGGAAGTTCAGCGCGGCCCCGAGATGGGCGCGGACCGGAATCTCGAGCCGCTCATGATTGCGCTGGAGCCAGGACTGCCCCTTCTGACTGCTCAGGGACGCCACCAGAAAATCCGCGCCGCTGGCATTGATCTCATCAATAATGTGATCCCGGCTCATTTCCTCGGCCGAGCAATAACCGGGGTTCGACCAGCCGACGCATCGCAGGCCGCTGGGCTGACTGTTCAGCCGCCGCGCCGCCAGCTCAGCGGCCCCTTGCGGGCCTCCGAACAGAAACAGCTTCAGCGCGCTTGCCGAGCCCTCATCCGACTTCAGCGCATCGAAGATGTCGGCGCCGGCCGTCCGGCTCTTGATCGGAATGCCGATCAACCGGGCGATCCAGACCACCGGCATGCCGTCGACGGTACAGAGGTCGCTCAGGATGAGCGACTCCCTGAAGCTCCTGTCGGACTGGCTGGCCACCAGGAAATTGAGATTGGGCGTGGAAATGAGAAAGCGTGTCTTGCGCCGCGCGGCGTCGCGGATGCGGCGCAAGACACCGCGCATGCCGATGGCGTCGACCGGCACGCCGAGGACGCAGTAGACATCGCGCGCCAGGTCGTCAGGAACGACAGACTCGGCCATCGGCGTCTCGGACCAACCGAGGCCTGCGCCGGCACGGTCCACGCGGTAGGCGGAGCGCCCGGCCTCTTGCAGTTCCTGCGTGCTCAGCATCGACCGCTCTCCCTCAATCCGCCTTGCTGCACGAGGATGCCCTGTGGCGGGGGCCTCGGCAGAGCTCCGCTTTGCCTGAAGGCGGCAGCCCAAAACCATCATTTAATTTTAAATGATCCGATCCATTTAATATGGTTTAATTGTGAATGACAGAGCAGATTTCCGGCAGATCCGCAGCAATACGCGCCCGGCCATGTGAAATGTCTTTATTTAATTCGGGATCCAGACCATGATTATTCTGCCACCCCTTCGGCGGCGTGCCCGTTTTCGAGTTTTGAGCAGAGCGCGAATGCCCAGAGTTCAAGCGATGACCTTCACGGCGGTTGCTGCCGCGCGCGCTCACGGGAAGAGCTTCGATATCTGCGCTCTGCTCCCTGTCCTGGCCTTCGCCTACTCCGCGCTCATTCAGCCGCTGATCTATTTCAGCTTTCCGCCGTCGCCCGGGCTGCAAGGCCTGCTGGAAAGCCGCATCGAAAACCGGATCTTCTGGCCGGCGCTCGCGGCCATCGCCATGATCGTTGCGGCCCATCGTCTGGCGCGCGGCAGCCGCCTCGTCGCGCCGCCGAACATCGTTGGCCTCTGCGCCTATTTCGCTTTCGCCGGCGCCAGCATCGGCTGGGCCTTCAAGCCGGAATTCGCCTTCGTCCGCTTCGTGCAGGAGGCGATGGTGCTCACGGCCATCGTGCTGCCGGCCTTGTTGTCGAATCCGCGCGCCGACATCCTGCGCGGCGTCTTCCTCTGCATGGCGACGGGCGTGATCCTCAATGTCGTGCTGATTCCCGGCGGCTATGTGACCTACGCGCAATATGGCTCCGCGCTGGTCGACATCGGCTACCAGGGCTATTTCTCTGGCAAGAACCTGCTGGGCGAATTCGCCGCGATCGCCTTTCTGCTGTCAGTTCACGAGCTGCTGTACCCCGGCTATCGGCGTGCGCTTGGCCTCGTCGTCGCGATCGCGGCCGTGGTCCTGATCTTCCTCTCCAGCTCCAAGACGGCGCTCGGCCTCGCCCTCCTGGCCCCCGTCCTCGCTTTGCTGACGCTCTCGGTGTCCAGGACGTTGCGGCTGGCGCCGGTCCTGATCCTCGCGGTCCTGGTGCTGGGCTATGTCGTGTTCGGCGAGCTCGCCGGCTTCCCCACGAGCCGCATCGCCTATCTGCTGACCGGCGATTCAAGCTTCACCGGCCGCACGACGATATGGGCTTTCTCGGAAATGGAGATCGCAAAGCGGCCGCTGCTGGGCTGGGGCTATCAGAGCTTCTGGCTGGTCGGCGCGGATGCGCCGAGCATCACGGATGCGCCCGGCTGGGTGAAAGCCATGCCGAACTCGCACAACGGCTATTATGACGCCATGCTGGAGCTCGGCTATGTGGGTCTCGCCCTTCTGCTGGCGTTCCTCGCGACCACCGTTCACGTCATCGGCCGCGTGATGAATCACGACCACAGGCGAGCATGGATCCTTCTGTCCGTCGCCTTGTTCGTCATGGTCTACAACTTTCTCGAGACGCTCTGGCTGCGCGCCTTCGACGTGTCCTGGGTCGTGTTCGTGCTCGTCGCCGTCGAAGCCGCGCGCTATTGGCGGCGGTCGCCGCTCACGATGCCCAGCCGGCAAACGGCAAGCGGGCGCTCGGCCGGTTTCGCGCGGGCACGCCCGACGTGGAAGCCGCGGCTCGGTGTTCGCTCTTGAGCGTGCCTCGTGCGCTGGCCCCGCGGCCTAGCGTGCCGCGCCCGGCGCTGGAGCGAACGGTGTCCCGGCATCGAGCCGTGCCTTGGCCGGCAACGTATGCAGCTTGGGATCACCGACCGGATCGACCCAGGGCCAGGAGAAATCGCCGAAGAAGGCCGGCTTGGCGGTGAGGTACAACGACGCCGGCAAGGGCCGGGCCTGCAGGCCCTCAGTCCAGACAACCGTATTGGTGAGATAATCGAAATTGCCCCCACGGATCAAAGTCGCCAACGTCTTCGGATCCGGCCCCATCGTCCATCGCTCCGGATCATAGCCGAGCATCCAGATGTTCCCCGATCCGCCCTGCCCCCAACGTGCCGTGTTGGCTGCCATCGAAGGATCATCATAGCTCCAGCCTCTCATGCGCCCGGATTGGCCCAACACATTGCCGACGAAGGAATCCCACCAGGATCCATACGCAAGCCCGATGGTCCGCAGGCCTGAACGGTCGACGAAGCGCTGGCGCTGGCCTGTCAGATGATTGCGGAAGAAGGTCAGATAGATGGCGTTGCCATGCGTGAAGTCGCTGTCGGCGTTATGGGACAGGTTGCCCTCGAACAGGACATGGTGCGAGCCCGCCATATGCGACGCGTTGATCCCGACCTCGACCCAGCCGGGATTGTCGAAATCGAAGGAATCGTCGGCATAGTTGTAGCCGACGACGCTGCCGGCGCCGGACGAGCGGAACACCATGGTCTTGCAGACGTCGACGAGGATGTTGTTCTCGATCAGGACCTCCGACGAGCCCCAGGCCAGGCTGAGCGCATAACCGGCTCCGCCGGGCTGCGGCCATGAGCCGGCGTGAATATAGGAATCGCGCAACTCGACCCGGAACGAATTGTTGATCGCCACGCCCTCACCGAGCCACTGCGTGACTTCGATCCCTTTGGCCCATGAATAGGCGGCGGTCTCGAACCTCAGCGCTCCATCCGCGCCGCCGATAATGCTGAGATGCTCGACGCCCACATGGGCGACATGGATGTCACGGTTGTTGGCGGCGTGGCCGCCGCTGTTGGGATCGGTACTGTAGGGGGTGAGCTGGGCGTCGTGGCTGCTGCGGTAGCTGATCGTCAGGGGCGAGGTGAACGTCACCGTGGCTCCTGAAACCGACGCGATCTCCTTGATCTCCGAGGTCGCCCGATCCACCCGCGCGAACCACGACATCGATTTCGGCAGCACGCCGGGCGTCTGATCATGGGGGCCCGATGCATTCGCCGCGCCATTGTCGTCGCCCGGCTGCACCGGATTGTGCATGTTCCAGGCGACGCGATCGCCTTGCCAAACCTTGGCGTTCGACGGAAAGCCGGATGGCGTTGCCTGCCATGAGGCGCCGGAGACTTCGTCGAGCAGGACGATGTCGCCGGCCCGCAACTGCGCAGCGTTGGCCAACGTGATGCTCGTCGCCCCCTGGCTGCCATCGGCCACCAAGCTCCGCGAGGCAGTGCTGTCGGGGCCGTTATTCCACCGGGATGGACCGACGATGATGACGGGCTTGGGATCATAGGCATACGAGCTCGGATCGACCGGCGTCAGAATGCCCCTGGTGCCCGCGAGGACTGCAGACGTTCTCGCCCTTGCGCCGTTTGGCTTGACGAGCCTGGTCGTACCGGCACCCGAGCCGCGGAGCGTGACCGGACGATTGATCAACAGCGGCTCGCTCAGAATGAACGTGCCAGGTCCGAGCATCACCACCTGCCCGATCGGCGCGGCATAGAGCGCCGCCTGAATCGCGGCGGTGTCGTCGGCTCCGCTGGGCGACAATGTTCGATAGATGGTGGTGCGGTTCGGAATCCCACCTGCTGACATCAGGCCCGGCGTCCAAACGGCCACGCGATCTGCCGGCAACAATGTCACGGCCGATGCTGGTTGCAGTGATGTCGCCGGCTGCGCGGCTTCGGCCCGGCAGCCGGCAGGCCGAGAGATCGCCAGCGCCGCCAGGAACGCGGCGCGGAGAGCTGTTCTGTTCACGACGCCCATGCCACCAGCCCTTTCCGCGTCAGCAGGCTCGGCCAGTCCGCCGAGGCTGCGCCGATTTAAAATCACCATGATTTTGACACGCGCCGCGACATAATATTAAATCGTTATTTAATTTATTGAAAGCCAGTCGGTCGCCGCGGCTTTCGACGGAAGGATTGAGACGTGACGCCATCGCGCCGCTACCTGCTGATCTCGCCGTGCCGGGACGAGGCCGACTATCTTCGCCGAACGCTCGACAGCGTCGCGGCGCAATCGGTGCCGCCGGCACTGTGGATCGTCGTCGACGACGGATCGAGCGACGACACGCCGCAAATCCTCGACGAATATGCCCAGCGCCTGCCCTATCTGCGCGTCGTGCGCCGCGCCGATCGCGGCGGACGCAAGGTCGGGCCTGGCGTGATCGAAGCCTTCTATGCCGGGCTCGACACGGTGCGGCTCGAGGATTTCGACTATGTCTGCAAGCTCGACATGGACCTCGATCTGCCCGCGCGCTATTTCGAGCTGCTGATGGAGCGGATGGAGGCGGATCCGCGAGTCGGAACCACCTCGGGCAAGCCGTGGTTCGTCCATCCGCAGACCGGCGCGCTGCAGCCGGAGGTCTGCGGCGACGAGATGTCGGTCGGCATGACCAAATTCTATCGCGTCGCCTGCTTCCAGGAGATCGGCGGCTTCGTGCGCCAGGTGATGTGGGACGGCATCGACTGCCACCGCTGCCGCATGCTCGGCTGGATCGCCGAGAGCATCGACAGCGAGGCGCTGCGCTTCATCCATCTGCGGCCGCAAGGCGCCAGTCACAAGGGCATCTGGACCGGCCGGCTGCGCAAGGGCTTCGGCCAGTATTTCATGGGCACGTCGCCGCTCTATCATGTCGCGGTCGCGGTCTATCACCTGCCGGCCTATCCCGCCCTGATCGGCAGCATGGCGATGCTGTGGGGCTACTTCCGCAGCTGGCTGAAGGGGCTGCCGCGCTACGACGATCTCGAGTTCCGACACTTCCTGCGCGCCTATCAGCGCGCCTGCCTGCGTCTTGGCAAGCGGGCGGCCACGGCGCGGATCAATGCCGAGCGCGCCGCGCTGTGGCGGGCCACGCATCCCCTGACCGAGACCAGTTGATCAGACAACCGATCGCAGCGGTGTCGACTGGGCATTTGCGACGCTGAAATCCTTCTCCGAATTTTGCGGGCACCATGGCCGATATCCTCGAATCAAGCCCTCTGCGCGCCGCCTCCCCGGCCTCGCCCCTCTGCGACGGGCGCACCATTGCGCCGGCGCAGGCCGGCATGTCCGTCACGATTCCGTCGCTGGACGGCATCCGGGCATTATCGGTGCTGATCGTCGTCCTCGGCCATTCCGGACTGCAGGCGCAGATACCTGGCGGCTTCGGCGTCACCGTCTTCTTCTTCCTGAGCGGCTTCCTGATCACGACCCTCATGCTATCAGAGCATGAGCGGACCGGCACGCTGGCCATCTCGAAATTCTACGCGCGCCGCGCGTTCAGACTGATGCCGCCTTTGCTGATCACATTGGCGATCGCCTATGGCCTCACCTATGCGGGCCTGCTCGACGGCGGGATCACCTGGAAGGGACTGGCCGCCCAGGTTCTGTACTTTGCCAACTACTACGGCCTGTTCTTCGACCCCGGCAACACCGTTCCCGACGGCACCGGCATTCTATGGTCGCTCGCGGTCGAGGAGCATTTCTATATCATCTATCCGCTGCTGATGACCGCGCTGCTCGGCGCGGCGCTGCGACCGCGGACCATCGGCATGCTGCTCGGCGGTCTCTGCCTCGCAGTTCTCGCCTGGCGAATTCATCTCGTCCATGCCCCCGGCTTCTTCTCCGACCGGACCTATTACGCCTCGGACACCCGCATCGATTCGATCGCCTTTGGCTGCATCCTCGCGCTGGTCATCAACCCCGCGCGTCAGCGTGCGCCTGCGGCCGCGATGTCAGCCGCGCAATGGCTGCTCCTGGTGGGCGCTGTCGCCGTGCTGCTGGTGTCCCTGATCTACCGCGATCCGACGTTTCGAGAGACGGCGCGCTACAGCCTCCAGGGCCTCGCCCTGATGCCGCTGTTCTACTTCGCCGTCCGGTTCGCCGATGCTCCGCTGTTTCGTCCTCTCAATCGCCCGGGGTTGATGACGCTCGGCACCTATTCCTACGCGATCTACCTGGTCCACTACGTGGTCATCCAGGCCATCGACAAGAACTTTCCCGCCATTGCAGCCAAGCCCTACCTGCTCTTTCCGCTCGCTCTGCTGATCTCCATCGTCTATGCCGCAGCGATCGAGCGGTTCGTCGAGCCGTATTTCAGACAGCTCAGGCATAGCTTGAGGCCGGGGGCCGCCGCGAAGGGCGAACGGAGAACCTCGGCCGCATCAGCTGGCAATTTCGCGGAAGCTGAAGCCTGAGGCTTTTGTTCGTCACCGAAAAACGCGGTGGCGGTGACACCAGCGGACGAACACATAGATCGACCATACGCGCGACCAATAGATGCCGGGCGCGCCGTCGAGGAAGGCTTGCCAGAGCCGCGCGACGGCGGCCGGGTTCAGTCCGACCGGCGCGATCGCCTGGGGGTCTCGCAGCGTCCGGTCCATGGCGTCCTGCAAGCCGCGGCGGATCCAGCGATCCATCGGCAGCACGAAGCCGCTCTTCGGCCGGTCGAACAGCTTGAGATCGAGCCCGCGCAGGCCGATGCGCCTCAGCATCGCCTTGCTGCGCAGGGGTTGATAGCGCACCTCGTCGGTCAGCCGGTCCACGGTTTCGAACAGCACCTGATCGACCAGCGGCACGCGCTGCTCCAGCGAAGCCGCCATGCTGGCCACGTCATTGTCGCGCAGCAGCCGCTCGCCGAGGAACAGGCGCTGCTCCATGACGCTGATCGCCGACAGCGGCGTGCGTCCGCGCGTCTCTGCCGTGATCTTGGCCCGCATCGGCGCCGACAGGCCGTCGTTCAGCGTCGCGACCAGATCCGGCGCGAGCAGCTCGCGCTGGAAGTTCGGAAGGAACAGCGCGTAGGCCATCTGATACAGCGCCAGCAGATCATCGCCGCGGCGGACCATCTCCGGAAGCTTGGCCCAGCGCGTCTGCGAGGCAACCGCGCCACGCGACGGCGACAGCATCCGCGCGGACAGCGCCGCCGCAGCGACCTTCAAGCCCGCCGGCACCATCTCCGTCCGCTGTGACCATTGCCGCATGACCGGAAGATCGCGGAACGACGTGTAGCCGCCGAACAGCTCGTCACCTCCGGTGCCTGACAACGCCACCGTGAAGCCCGCGCTGCGAATGGCATGCGACATGTAGTAGGCGTTCAAGCCGTCGAAGGTCGGCTGATCCAGGCTGTCGAGCGCAGCCTCGAGATTGTCGACGAAATGCTGCTCGGTCAGCACCACCTCGTGATGCGCGGTGCCGATGGCGTCGGCAATCCGTTGCGCGATCGGACCTTCGTTGAGTTCCTGCTCCTCGAAGGCCAGTGTGAAGGTATGGATCGGATGTTTCGCGGCACGCTGCGCCAAATTGGCCATGACCGAGGAATCGATGCCGCCGGACAGGAAGACCGCCAGCGGCACGTCGCTGGCGAGATGCAGTCGCAGCGTCTCCTCCAGCACGGCGGCGAGCTCGTCCTCCTCGATCGTCTGCTCCGGCGCATGGCCGGGAATCGCCCAGTAGTCCTCGTCTCGGGTCACATTGCCGGCGCCATCGAAGGCCGTGAGGTGACCTGGCGACAACAGCGCGACGCCCTTCACGGCGGTGCCGGGGCCGGCGACAAAGCCGTTCCAGACGGCGCTCGCCACCGCCTGTGGATCGAGCTGCGGCTTGCCGAGAAGGCCCGAGGCAAGCAACGCGCGCAGCTCGGACGCGAAGGCCAGCGACCAGCCGGCATTCGGAGTGTCCGGGCGAGCCACATAGAGCGGCTTGATGCCGAGGGGATCGCGCGCGAGCAGCAGCTGGCGCGCATTTGGGTCCCAGCAGGCGAACGCGAACATGCCGCGCAGCCAGCTCACCGCCTCGGGCCCGTGCAGGCCGAGCGCGCGCAGCATCACCGCGGTGTCACCGGTCGAGCTGAAGTGCTGGCCCTCTCCGATCAGCCGCAGCCGCAGGTCAGCATAGTTGTAGATCTCGCCGTTGAAGACGATGACGTGACCGGTGACGGGGTCCGTCATCGGCTGCACACCAGCGGGCGACAGATCGAGGATCGCAAGCCGGCGGTGCGCCAGCAGCGCGCCCCAGCCGCGCTCGTCCGGCTCAGACGTCCAGGTTCCCCCTGCATCCGGGCCGCGGTGGAGCATGACGTCGTTCATCCGCTGCAGCGCTGCACGATTGTCGTCGTCGACGCGGCCGATGATTCCGGCGATGCCACACATCAGAGCAATCCACCTGCCATATGCGAGGTCACGAACGATCGTCGTCTTGCAGGATCATCGCCGCGCTCACGTCGAAGCCGCGGTGCCTGACGACCACGACGCCAGCGCCTCGGCCGGCACCGGCGCAGGACCGTAGGTGCGCGCGAGACATTGCTGGTAGTCGAGCGGCGGCGTCCAGCCGAGCGTCTCCCTCAGCTTGCGATTGTCGAAGCGCAGCGGCTTGAGCATCGCGTCGAACTTCTTTGGCGTCAGGATCGCCGGCACTTTCGTTGCTCGCCTGAACACCGTTGCGAACGCCAGCCGCACCGCCGCGCTGGCAAGCCAATGCGGGACCGGCAGCCGGACACCGCGCGCGCCGGTGCCGCTGATGTAGTCGGACAGATAGGTCCAGACGCGCTCGCCGGGGGCGTCGACCACGTTCAGCGTCTGCCCCTTCGCACGCGGATCCACAGCCGCCAGCGCGAAGACATCGGCGCAGTTCTCGACATGGGTCATGGGGATGCGAGTCAACGGACCGATCACGACGTGATGCCGACCGATCTGCTGGCCGAGCGCGGCGAGATAGCCGTGATCCCGTCCCCAGATAAATCCGGGGCGAAGCACGGTGAGGTCCCAGCCATGCGTCTCGGCAAGGCGGCGCGTCACCCGCTCCTGCCACCATTTGGCGACGGTGTAGCCGCCGCGCGTGTAGACGTCCGGCGTCTGCTGCAGCGGCGCGGCCTCATCGAGGACCTCGCGCGTTGCCGTGTAATCATAGATGGAGAAGCTGCTGCACAGCACGAGCCGGCGGCAGCCACTGCTCGCCATCGCCTCGAGCAGCCGCTCGGTTCCGCCGACCGTGCCGGCGAACTGGGCATCCTCTCCGCCGGACACCACAGCGGCCAGATGAATCAGCACGTCGACATTGTCGAAGGCACAGGCGAGCTCGCGCGAGGTGCGGAGATCCGCCCTCACGATATCGACCGAGGCCGGCCAGCTCAGTGGCTCCACACGGGTTGCGGGACGCACCATGGCACGCACCGCGATGCCGCGCGCGAGCAGCGCGTTCACCACGTGACGGCCGAGAAAGCCGTTGGCGCCCGTGACGAGAGCCCTCATATCGCCAGCTCCTTCATCTCGACCCGCTCTGTCGGCTTCATCGCCTCGACCATCCGATTGACAGCGAGAACGTCCTCGGCGCTGATCGGCAGCGGCGCCCGCGAGCCGAGCGCTTGATAGGTGCGAGCGAGAAACTCCCACAGGCCCTCATAGGCGCCGGGCCCCTTGAACTTGCGCAGCAGGGTCGACAGCGCGGCACGGCGGATGTCGCTGCCCTCCTCGAGCCCGCTGAAGAACGGGCGCAGCGGCTTCGGCACGTTGCGCGGGCCATCGAAGGTGAGCCGGGTCTCGAACAGATTGGCGGTCGCCTGCATCCGCTCGCCATAGACCCGCAGCCAGAACGCATCCGGCTGCGCGCTGGCGCTGAAGCCGAGCGTCGCGGTGCCGCGTTCGGCTTCGACCACGCAGCGAAACTCGTCGAACGGCAGCGGCGACGGCTTGCGCTTGCTCCAGACGGTCTGCGCGTGGCGATGCGGGCCGACAAAGGCGTGCGCCAGCGAGGCGAGATGCGGCAGGAAATCGGCGATCGCGCCGCCGGCCAGATTGAGCGCCGGATGCGGCGCATTTGGATCGGCAAAGCCATCGGGACCGAGGATGTCCAGACAGATCAGAACGTCGACATGGGTGACGGCTCCGAACGCGCCGGTCTCGATGCGGCGCAGGATCTCCTGCGGCGCCCGGTTGAAGACGTAGTTGTAGTCCTCGACGACGTGGCGGCCGACCTGCCTCGCCCGCAGCGTCAGGGTCTGAAGCTCCTCGAAGGTCGAGGTCGCCGGCTTCTCGACGATCACATGCGCGCCGGCCTGGAGCGCATCGATCGCCAGTCGGAAGTGCGAGGTCGGCGGCGTCGTGACATGCACGACGTCGGGTCGCACCGTCTCCAGCATCGCACGGTGATCGGTGAACCAGGACGGAATGGCGTAGCGCTCGGACGCCGCCTCCGCCGTCGCCGGCGACAGGTCGCAGATCGCGGCAAGCTGGACGCCGGGGAGCGTGTTGAGACAGGCAAGATGCTGGCGGGCGATCTGCCCGGCACCGATGAGCGCGGCCTTCATCACGCGGTGGTCTCCAGGATCTCGAGATAGAACTCTTCCAGCGCCCGCGCCGCCGCGCTCCAGGCGTATTTCTCGACCGCCACCTGCCGCGCCGCATGACCAATGCGCGTTGCGAGCTCCGGCTCGGCGAGCAGCCGGCTCACGGCGCCGGCGAAGGCGACAGGCTCGTTCTCGATCAGGATGTCGCGCCCGGGGACCGCCTCGATCCCCTCCGCACCGAGGCTGGTCGAGACGATCGCCTTGCCCATCGCCATGGCCTCCACGATCTTCAGCCGCGTGCCGCCCCCGAGCCGCAGCGGCACGACCACGGCCGCGGCCTCGGCGAGATGCGGCCGGAGATCCGGCACGAAGCCGGTCAACTCGATCTGTGCGCCGGCAAGCGCGAGCAGCGACGGCGGCGGCCGGCCACCGATGATCTTGCAGCGCGCGTCGGGATGTCTCGCGGCGATTAGAGGCCAGACATCCTGGATGAAATGCGTGACGGCGTCGATGTTCGGCACCGTCGCCAGCAGGCCGAAATACACCACGGTGCGTCCATCGGGCTTGGGATCCGTGCGGCGCGGCTGATAGAAATCGATATCGGCGGCGTTGGGGATCACTGCTGTGCGAACGTGCGGAAGATCCTGACGCAGACGCGCCTCGTCGTCGCTGCTGCAGAGGTAGACGCCGTCGGCCTGCCCGTAGATCGCGAGCTCCTCGCACCTGAGCTTGCGCCAGTTCGCACCGGCATAGAGCCGGCGTCCGAGACTGGCCCCGGTGGCCGCGAACTGGCGGGCCAGATCGTAGGCGATCTCATGTGAATCCACGATCAGCCGCGGCGGCATCTCTCCCGCCGGCGCCTGTCGGAACAGGCAGTGACCGAGATAGGGAAACTCGAGATTGACGATGTCGAAGCGCGTCGCACGCAGCACCTTGTCCAGCACGCGCTGCAACTCGGGCAGCGCGACGCGCAGGCGGTCGAAGCTCGATGGCGACACCAGCGAGCGCAATTGCAGCAGCCGCTTGGCCAGACCGTCGCGGCCAAGCGGGTTGCGCACCAGCACGACGTCGCGGCAATAGGTCTGCATCGCGCGCTGGCATTCATCGATGTCGAAAGCGTCGTCCACCAAGGTCACGGCGGTGAGATCGTGGCGGCGCGCCAGTTGCGTCATCAGCCCGTGCATGCGCGCCTGCGCACCGAACCGCGGCGGGCTTGCGGGCATGTGTGAGACGCTGAGGATGTTGAGACGCCGCGGGTTCACGACACCCGACCGGGGCCGTCGGGAATCGCCCCGCGCCGGCGGCGCGGGGTCCAGGACATCCGGGGCTGAGGTATCGCTGGCCATCGTCATTTAAAATATTTAATCACGATCGCATTATATATCTTATTTAATATGTAGCGACCATTATCTTGGTGCGCGCCATTGGCCGCCTTTCGGACAGTCGTCACCGTTTCCTCATCAGATCCTGGATGATCGTACCTGCGATCCGCAACGGCTCGACGTGGCGGAACACACCGACGACGATCGCCAGATCAACACAGGCGCAGAAGCAGCCCGACAGCACCATGCGCAGCAGCGCGGGGACGCCGGCGAGCAGCGTCGCCTGCAGCCACCAGCCGGCAGCCACGGTTGCAACGGCGCCGATCGTCTGCGGACCGACCGCCCGGATCACCAGCGCCGCGCCGATGTCGATCGGCCGGCCGGCATACATCACCGACGGCAAGGCGATCACCGAGTAGCCGATGACGACGCCCCAGGCGACGCCGGCCGGCCCGAAGGGCAGCCCCGCCAGTACCGCCCCGACCTGCGCCACGAGAGAAATGATCCCCCAGGTCTGCCAGCGGTCCGCCCGTCCGAGCGACAGATGCAGCCAGCCTTGCGAGCCTTCGACGACATGCGAGATGCCGCGAAGCGCGATGATGCTCAGCAACGCACCGGCCGCCTGCCACTTCTGCCCGAGCAGGACGACGGTCAGGTCCTCGGCCGTGACGGACAGGATCGCCGCCGCCGGCATCAGGAAGAATGCGAGCATCGACAGCGCCGCCTCATATTTTTCGCGGAGCGCGGCGGGGTTCGCCTGCAGCTTGCTCAGCGCCGAGCTTCCGACCGCATGCGTCTGATTGAGCGCCGCATAGATCGAATTGTCGTACAAGTTCATCGCGTTCTGGTAGTAGCCCACCTGATCCGGCCGGTAGAGCAGACCGAGCGCGATCCGGTCCACGGCGCGCGACAGCGTATAGGCGACGGTGAAGCCGACGACGTGCAGCCCGAACCGCACCATGGACTTCACCTCGTCGTCGAACACGGGCGTCCCCGGGCGCCACGGACAGGCCGCCCACGTCCCGATGACCACACAGATCGCGCTCGTCACGGGACGCAGCACCAGCGCCCAATAGCCGTAGCCTGCCATTGCGGCCGCGATGGCTGCGATCGTTCCGACGAAGGTGCCGAACAGCTGAATCCGACCGATGCGGCCGAACTGCATCGTCCGCCGCAGCAGCGCCATGTGCTGATTGGTCAGCCCCGCCAGCACGAAGGTGACGGCGATGCAGAGCGAGATCGGCAGCAGCCGTGAATCATCGTAGATCCAGGCAATCACCGGGCTGCATGCCGCGACGATCACGGCAACGGCCATGCCGATGCCGGCGCTGACCCAGAACAGTCCGCTCACCTGGGCGGGCGTCACCCGGCTTCGCTGCGCGGTCGCATCGAGCAGGCCGAAGTCGATCAGCAGCGGCGCGAAGCTCGTCAGCACCGTGACGATGGCGACGAGCCCGAAATCTTCCGGCGCAAGCAGCCGGGCCAGAACGATCGCAGCAACGATCTGGAGAACGGCATTGCCGTACTGGATGACGATGGACACGATGCCGCCGCGCAAGGCCCGGCGCCCGAGATCGTGCGATTCCCGATGCTCTTCGAAATAGGCGGCGACGGCTTCCGACATATGAGGTCATCACCTTCAATCATCTGGGTTCGCCAACGACTGCGCTGTCGTCGGTCGAGTGGGTCGCCAGCACAGAGCGTCCCGCAGCAAACGGTGTTCGCTCGAAATCATCGCGTTCTTGAGAGACGCAGCAATACAGGAGCAGCGATGACGGTCCATTGTGGCGGACAAAAGGATTTAAATCCTCATTTTGCCAAAAATGCCGGCTCGCGATTTAAATCAGGGATCGCGGACGGACCACGGCCATCGACCATCTCGGCCAGCGCCCTGAGCCGATCCTTCCGGGCCGCGACGCCCGGGAGGGGCTGCAGGCCCGTCGCCTTCAGGATGGTTTCCCACCGGTAGACCCAGTCATGACGTAACAGCGTCTGCACCATGCCGGTCCGCCGCATCGTCTCCTGGCGCTCCCGGTCGCGATCCAGCTCCCTGATGACCTGATCGATGTCATCAGAGGTGTGAGGCACGTGGACCATGACATCCGGCCAGTCGAACAGTCTTGGAAACAGCTCATTGTCGGGGCGTTCGCCGAGCATGATGGCGCCGGAGGCCGCGCCTTCGAAATAGCGGTAGCCGAACTCCACCTGCCGTCCCGTCTCGCCCGGCTCGTCAAATTTGCCGGGATTGACGAGGAAATACCTGCTGCGCTTGGCGAGGTTGGCGACCTGGGCCCGATGCTCTCCGAGGTCGATCGCCTGGCTGCCGCTGATCGTGTCGTGAAGATAGAACAGGCCGCTGTCGCGGGCCATGGCGAGCAGCTTCTGATGGATCACATGGGATCGGCGCCCCATGCTGAAGACGTCGATGACCCGCTCCGGCGGATCGGGATAGGGACAGAACTTGATGGCATCGATGGCGAGCGGCAGATGCGTACAGGCGTGCCCGATCTCCTCGCTGAGCGGCTTCACCGTGCCGATCTGGAACGGCATGACGATGTCGAACTTAGCGAGCACCTTCAGGAAATGGCGGTGCTTGGCGATCTCCTTGACCCACATCTCGTCGAGCAGACACACGGATGTCCGGCAAGCACCACGCAGATCCTCGATCGCATCGAACATGATGAGGTCCTGCGGAAAGCCGCAGATGGCAAACAGGACATCATATTGCCGGTCGGCCGGGATGCGCGGCAGACCCGGGTTGAGCAGCACCGGCGCATGATAGCCCAGCCGGGTCGCGAAGCTGGCCCGCCGGCTCGACGGATCCAGGGTGGGCGCAAGCAATTCGGCGGAATCGACCTCGCAGATGATGTCCTCGAGCTCGACATGCGGGCCGCGATTGAGCGCTTTGCCGAAAATGTTCCGGAGCGAGAAGACCAGGACGCGGGACTTGTCCAATTGCGAGCTCATGGTGCCTCACCTGCCCCTTTGCAATGGTCGGATGAGGTCGGCGTCCAGCGCCAGCCGGGCCGCCGCCTCGATGCGGACAAACGGGACGTCGGCACGGATCGCCATGTCCAGCAGGCTGTGCTTTCCGTCGGCGAGGTTGAGTACCCACAGAAGATCCATCTGCGTCGCCCCGCCCGCCTCACGCTGGCCCGCAATCGCCCGGTAGAGTCCGCGCCGTCCGAGCTGCGGCTCACCACGCCCATCGACGCGTTCGTAGATCCCGTCGCGATCGAGAAGGTCGAGCACGTCTGCGATCACGGCGTAGGACTGATCGAGGCAATGCGGCTTGACGAAATCGAGATTGTCAGCCGAGGTGTGATATTCCGGAAACGTCCCATGCACACCGCGCATCAGACAGCCCACGGGGAGGTCGAATCCCGGTGAGCAGAACTGCCGCTCGTCATAACCATACGGGCTGAATGGCATGATCTCGTAAGCGAGACCGGAGTGCTTGAGGACATGCGCCACGGCGCGGTCGATCGGTGCGCCCTTGCGGCTCTGCTTGTAGTGGAAGCTGCTGGTATCACCGAGACAGGTCAGGACGAGGCCATGCTCCACCTGGCCCAGACGGCTCTCGTTGCGGTCGAGCCAGGCCAGCGCCCCAATCGTCGCCGGCAGAAACAGAAACCGATATCCGAGCCGGGGCTTCAGCCGCGCCTGCCGTATCGCCAGCGCCGTCATCACCGAGATGCCGGAGAGATTGTCGTTGGCGAGACTCGGGTGACAGATATGGCAGGTGATCAGCACCTCCTTGTCCGTCTGCCCGGGGAGGAAGAACTCGCCATAGGTCAGAGATCCCGGAGCCAGATCGCTGTCGATCTCGACGCGGTAGCTGTCGTCCGTCATCTCGCGCCACAGACGATCCGGCAGGCAGAAGCCCCAATCATCGGCATAGTAGCCGGTGCGGTACGGGATCAGGTCGGGCTGCTCAGGCAGCGTGTGAATGTGCTTGGCCAATTCGGCGCGGCTCAGCACGGCCAATACAGGCTTGCTGTAGCCCATGACATGAAGATTGTTGTCGGCGAAGTCGACGAGACATCGGCCGTCTATGGTTCGAATGGTCGCCCCGCGGATCGTCCACACCGCCGGCACGTGCCAGTCGAGAATCGGAGTTCCGGTGGCGACGTCGTGAACCGTGAGATCGATATGCCGGCCGACGATCTCGAGCGTCTGGCGAACGCCCGCGCCGGTCAGGCTGCGGTTGATCGGAAACAGCTCCGTCACGAGATCGTGGAGATCGATCTCCGGCGTCCGCCCTGGCATCGGCGATGTCGACCTGTCCAACATCACGCGCCTCGTTTCGGCCATAGCGCCGATCTCGGCGAGCAGGTCAGCGATCGCGGTCTTCGTGGTCTCACGACGCTCACCACAGATTACGCGCCGCCATCGGCGGCCAGGACGCATCCTTCGCCGACAGCACGGTCACCGCTTGCGGCCAGCTGATGGCGAACATCGGATCATCATGGCGGAAGCCGTCCGACAGCTCCTCGGCATAGTCGATGCCCATCAGGTACTCCACCGTCACGTTGTCGGTGAGCGTCTGAAACCCATGGGCGAAGCCGGCGGGAATGTAGAGCATGCGCGCGGTCGACGGACCGAGCTCGCAGGCATAGACCTCGCCTCGCGTCGGAGAATCCGGCCTGATGTCGACGATGACGTCGTGGATCAGCCCGGCCGTGCAGCGCACGATCTTGGCGTCGGGCTTCGGCGCGCGCTGGAAGTGCATGCCGCGCACGCTGCCGCGAAGTCGCGTCACCGAGCTGTTGCCCTGGACCGGCTGGAAGGCGATGCCCGCGTCGGCGAAGGTCTTGACGCACCAGGTCCGCGTGAAGCTGCCGCGCTCGTCGGCGCGAACCGTGAGCTCGATCAGGCGCGCATCCGATCCTCCCAGCTGGACAAATCTCATCGTGTCCGCCTAGTCCTCGATCGTTGCCTTCGGCACCGGCACGACGAAGCGACCGCCCCACCGACGGATCTCAGCCATCTGTGTCTTGATCTCGTTCTTGATGTTCCAGGGCAGGATCAGGACGTAGTCCGGCTTCGCTTCGAAGATCGCTTCCGGCGGCAGGATCGGAACGCGGACGCCCGGCATGTAACGGCCCTGCTTGGAGGGTGCGCGATCGACGGTGAAGTCGAGGAAGTCGGTCCGGATGCCGCAGTAGTTCAGCAGCGTGACGCCCTTGGCCGGCGCACCATAGGCGACGATCTTCTTGTTGTCGCGCTTGAGCGCAGTGAGCAGCTCGATGAGCGCGCGCTTGGTCTCCTTGACCTGCTCGTTCCAAGCCACGTAGATCGCGTCGTCGTGCAAGCCATAGGCGCGCTCCCGCGCCAGCACATCGGCCACGTTGGAGCTTTCGGCGTGCGACGCGTCGTCGTGGCAGACGAAGAACCTGATCGAGCCGCCGTGAGTCTCAGGCAATTCGACATCGAACACGCGCAGACCAGCACGCGCAAAGATGCGCAGGCCGGCGATCAAGGACAGATATGAGAAGTGCTCGTGATAGATGGTGTCGAACTGGTGCCGCTGCATCAGCGTCAGGAGATGCTGCACCTCGAAGGTCGCGACGCCTTCGGGAGCCAGCAGGATCTTCACGCCGCCGACGAAGTCGTTGATATCGGGAACATGGGCAAGCACGTTGTTCGCCGTCAGAAGATCAGCCGACCAGCCCTCCTCCCGCAGAACGCGCGCGCAGTCGCGGCCGAAGAACTCGATCCGCGTCGCAATGCCCTTGGCGCGCGCGGCCTTCGCCACGCTCTCGCAGGGCTCGACTCCCAGGCAGTTGATTCCCTTCTGGAGCGAGTACTGCAGCAGGTAGCCGTCGTTCGACGCGATCTCGACATGGCGCGACGCCGGGCCAAGGCCGAAGCGCCCGGCCATGGCCTCGACATAGCTGCGGGCGTGCTCGAGCCAGGATGTCGAGTGCGAGGAGAAATAGGCGTAGTCGGCGCGGAAGATGTCCGAGGCCGCCAGCAGGTCGCGGGTCTGCGCCAAGCGGCATTCGCGGCAAACGAACGTCTCCAGCGGATAGAACGGCTCGGCCCGCATGTAATGGGCGGGATCCACATAGTCGTTCGCGACCGGCGACGCGCCGAGGTCGATCAGCTTGAGGGTGAGATCATCACCGCAATGCCGGCATTTGGGCGCTGTGCCCACGGCGGTGGGAAGGCTCAGTTCCATGGTGTCTCCGTCACTGTCCTGTCTGGCGAAGCGATGGCCCGGAGGGCGGCCGCGTCAGGTCCATTGCAGCCTGTCGTTGATCCTCGCGGTCTCCATGTGGTCCTGCAGGACCTTGAGACGGATCAGATCGGACGAGCGAAATTCGGCATCCTTGAAATTCATCCGCTTCAGGCCGTCGACCAGATTGGTGATCGACTGATCCAGCGAAACCCGCGGTTGGTGACGGGGCGCGAGCGAGCGGTAGAGACCGAAATCCACCTTGTAGGAGCGGCTGTCGACGGGTGCGGAGGTGTTGATGGACACCGCCGTCCCCGGCACCCGCGAGGCCACCGCGTCGGCGAGATCCTTGACCTGATAGTTACGGTCATCAGAGCCGGCATTGACGGTGAGGAAGCGGCCGCCATTGTCGGCCGGCCGGTCGATCGCCCAATCGATCGCCCGCGCCATGTCGGCCACGTCGATCAGCGGACGCCAGGGGGTGCCGTCGGACAGCACACTGATCTGCCGGCGCGTGAGCGCACACGCGACGAAATCGTTCAGCACGAGGTCGAGCCGCAGCCGATCCGACATGCCGCAGGCGGTTGCAAAGCGCAGGCAGGTGATGGTCATGCCGGTGTCGATCGACGCCAGCGCCTGCTCCGATCCGATCTTCGACTTGGCGTAGGCGGTGATCGGGTTGAGCGGATCGCTCTCCTTCCGCGGCGGGCCATCGGCAATTCCGTAGACGCTGCAGCTCGAGGCGAACACGAAGTTCTTCACGCCCGCAGCCGCGGCCGCCCTGGCGAGCGAGATCGTGGTGTTCTGGTTGATGTCGAGCGTGACGTCCTGGAAGCGGTTGCCCATCGGATCATTGGAGATCGCGGCCAGCTGCACCACGGCATCGTAGCCGCGCAGATCGAGCGACATGTCGCGGACGTCGCCATGGATCTGCTCGTCGAGATATCGCTCGGGAAGAACCGGCGCCCCGGTCAGGCAGTGCGCGAAATAGGCATTGTCGAAGCCGTGCAGCGTGGCCTCCGGCCGCTGCGCTCGCAGATGCCTGGCGACCACGGGACCGACATAGCCCATGTTTCCGGTGATGAGCACTCGCAAAGCCGCTACCCCTTTACGCGAACAAAGCACGATTTAAATAACCAGGTCGATTATAAATTATAATATCGCGCCGCGTCCAGCAAATCCGTCACCCGTTCATCGCGGGGCTCCCGAATTCATGCTAAAGCACAGGACAACAGCCTGGCAAAGCAGTTTTGACTGCACTGAGCGGGTGACATTCGGGGCTCCCGCGATTTAATTATATTTCACCAAATTAAATAAATGCCATGAATCGGCCAAACGAGAACCGCAAACCTCGGCAGCTTTCATTCGGACGTTTTGGTTGAAGATTTGAGAGACAAGGCATGACGCTATCCGCCGGCGACTGGGTCGAAATTCGCAGCAAGGAAGAGATCCTGGCCACGCTGGATGCGAATGGGCGGCTCGAGGGCCTGCCGTTCATGCCGCAGATGTTCAAATGGTGCGGCCAGCGCTTCCAGGTCTACAAGCGCGCCCACAAGACCTGCGATACGGTGACAGGATACAACACCGGCGAATGGCTAGGACGGCGCCTGCCCAATGCGGTGCATCTCGACCTGCGTTGCGATGGCGAAGCCTATGGCGGCTGTCAGGCCGCGTGCCTGATCTTCTGGAAGGAGGCGTGGCTGTCTCCGGTCGATCCGGCCCAGGCCGTGGCGGCCAACCAGGCGCAAGCCGCCGCGCGCCAAGCCTCCGGCGGATGCAGCGCCCGCGCCGTGTCGGATGCAACCAAATCGCCCGATCAGGTGGCCGGCAAAGGTCCCAGATATTCCTGCCAGGCCACCGAGCTGCCGAACTACACCCAGCCGCTGAAATGGTGGGACGCACGGCAATATGCCGAGGACATCACGTCCGGCAATGTGTCCGCGGGCAAGATGTTCCGCGGCTTCCTCTACTTCGCCTATGTCGGCGCCACCATGGCCCGCCGTCCCCGGCTCGGCCGTCCGGCCCGCTGGATCTACGACCGCATCCAGTCGCTGTGGGGCGGCGTGCCGTTTCCGCGCAAGCGCGGCGACTTGGCGACCGACAAGGACGCGCCGATCGCGCATCTCGGCCTGCAGCCTGGCGATCTCGTCCGCGTCCGGCCGCACGACGAGATCCTCGCCACCATCGACAAGCAGACCAACAACCGCGGCATGGGCTTCGATGCCGAGATGGTGCCCTATTGCGGGAAGGTCTTTCGGGTCCGCACGCGGGTGGAAAAATTCATCGACGAGCGCACCGGCTATATCCGGCGGATGAAGACACCCGCGGTCATCCTCGACGGCGTCTACTGCCAGTCACGCTACAGCGAGAACCGCTTGTTCTGTCCGCGCGGCATCTTCGCCTGGTGGCGCGAGGTCTGGCTGGAGAAGGTGCCGGCGTCGGCGATCGAGCGCGCGCCGACGGAGGAAACCGTCGAGCTCCCCAGGCGCGCCGCCGGCTGACGGCCGCGCGCCCATGCCTCCAACAAGAGGTGGCGGCGCAGACGTCGCAGTCGATCGTTTTGCCCCGATCAGCCCAACGCCAGCTTGCGGACGACGAACGCTTCCGCATAGCGTTCGGCCGCGCGGCATTCCATGCCGCGGAGCCGGGCCAGCCCCATGAAGGTCTCCGGGTCGAACCACTGCTTCGATCGCTGGCTGCCGAAATGCGACATCAGCAGCGCGACCTTACGCTTCATCACCCGCTCGGAGACAGGGATGTAGACATTCGGCCGACCGAGATCGCCGTCCCATTTCGGGATCTCGTATTCGAGCACGAGATGATCGCGAAATGTATTCCAGACCAGCCGGTTGACCTGTCGGTGATCCTGATGCGCATCGTCGCGCCGGTGCGCGAGGATGACGTCGGGCTCGATGCGCCCCTTCAATTCCTCGAACCAGGCCTTGATCGCTTCGCCCTGCTCCGGAAAGAAGCCGTCCCGGAAGTTCTTGATCTCGAGCGTCCGGCCGGCCGCCTCGGCGAGAAAGTCATTTGCAGATGCCCTAGCCTCGACCTCGCGCTCGCCATTGCCGCTCAGCACGCACCAGTGGACGTCGAGGCGCACGCCCTGGTCGAGCCAGGTCAGGAGCGTTCCCCCGGCACCGATCTCGATGTCGTCGGAATGCGCACCCAGGCAGAGGACCGACAGCCGGTCGCCGCGACCGGCGAGCTGCAATGCCTTCATCCGTTCACCACCGCGGACAGATTCGTGCCGAGATGCCAGGGCGTGTCGCCGCGCTCGATCATCTCCTCGAGCACCTGGCGATCCCTGAGTGTGTCCATCGCCCGCCAGAACCCTTCGTAGCGGTAGGCCATCAGCAGGCCGCGATCGATGAGCCGCTTGAACGGCTGCACGACGAGCTCATCGCCTTCCTCGATGTAGTCGAAGATCTCCTTGCGGAAGATGAAATAGCCGCCGTTGATCCAGATGTCGGAATCGTTGCTCGCCGCCATGCGTCCGACCTTGCCGTCGGCGTCGAACTCGGCGAGGTGAAAGCTGATCGGCGGATGGATGGCGATGAAGCAGCCGATCATGCCGCTGCGCTTGAAGCGGTCGATCATGTCCGGCAGCGGCGCATCGGTGAGGCCGTCGCTGTAATTGGCCAGGAAAATCTCTTCGCCCTCGACCAGGTGTCGGACGGCCCGCAGACGCTGGCCGATATTGCGCCAGATGCCGGTGTCGACAAGCGAGACCCGCCAATCCGCCGGGCGCTCGCCCAGCAGCTCGATCTTCTTGCCGAACTGCGAAATCGTGCAGTCGGTGGTCGCAGCCTGATTGTAGTTCAGGAAATAATCCTTCACCACATTCGCCTTGTAACCAAGGCACAGGATGAAGTCGCGGTGTCCATACTGGCTGTAGTACTGCATCACATGCCAGAGGATCGGCTGATGACCGATCGGAATCATCGGCTTCGGAACGCTCTCGGAATATTCCCTGATCCGTGTCCCAAGTCCTCCGCAGAACAATACAACCTTCATGGCTCGACGTCCTTCAGATGCATAATCTTGGAAATGAGCATCACGATCTATCAACCTCGCCGACCCGCTCGGACGCTCTCGTCGCGCCGTCCAATCGATCCGGCCCCGACCGGCTGGCCGCGGAATCGACCTCTCGCGAAGCGCCAGCACCTGACGATTAATAATCACATTAAATTCCATTTTAAATGATATTTTTAGGATTGGATATTGAAATATTCCCTCGACGGACATTAATCGGCCACACGCATGATCCGACGCAGCCCCGGACTGCCCGCACACACGGCAGCCCGTCCGGTATTTCGAGACCATTGGCGCTGATAAATAAACTGTCGATGATTTTATTTGCTGAATTAAATATTCGATTATATAATCGCGTCAGGTCGCTATTTAACCGAGTTTCGAACCCCCTTTCCCATGCATTACGTGGATCAGCCCGAGGCTCTCGATCGGAACGGCATGCCCACCGCGTTATTGGCGGAGCGGCAAGTTCAGGCGCGCAAATGGCCCGTGCATTACGCCGCAGTCGAGCCTTTCGCGATCGCGACAGACATTGCGACGATCACCACGTCCAGCGTGCTGTCCGGCTTTCTCTACCACCTGCAGGACGCAGCCGGCGCCAACGACGTCAGCAAATCGGTGGGGCTGGCGATCCTGGTCTCGGCGCTGTTCGTCTCGCTGATGAAGATTCGCGGCATGTATCGGCCGGCAGAGCTGCTGATCCTGCCGCGCCAGGTCCGCGCGACGTGCCTGACCTGGGTCACGGCCTTCCTCGTGCTGGCCGGTGCCCTGTTTGCGCTGAAGATCGGCAGCGAGTTCTCGCGCGGGACGAGCGTCGTGTTCGCCATGCTGGGACTCTCGGCGCTGATCCTCAACCGCCGGGTCACGGAATATCTGCTGGTGAAGGGGCTCGCGGAGAAACGGTTCTCGGGGCGAAACATCGTTCTGATCACCGACGAGGACAGCAAGGACAATGCGGGCCTGACCCAACTGCTCACGGATACCGGCTTTCGCGTCAAGCGACACTTCCTGCTTCCCGAGCCCGGAGCCGGGCCGGATCAGCGTCAGCGGATCGTGGCCAGCGTCATCGATTACGTTCGCGGCTCCGACATCGAGGAGATCGTGGTCGGCGCCAATCCTGATCCGTGGTCAGATCTGCGCACGCTCGGCGCCGAGTTGAGGGTCCTCCCCTTCCCGGTCAGCTTTGTGCCCGTCGGCACAGCCTCGGAGATGTTCAAGCGTCCGCGGCGCGAACTCGGCAGCGCCGTCTGCATCGAGTTGCACCGGGGATTGATGAGTCCGGTCGAGCACGCAACGAAGCGGCTCATGGACGTGCTGCTGGCGGGATTGGCGCTGACGCTGCTGTCACCGCTGCTGGTGCTGGTCGCGATCGCCATCCGGCTCGACTCGCCCGGGCCGGCCCTGTTCCGGCAGCAACGCTGCGGCTTCAACGGCCGGGCGTTCCAGATTTTCAAGTTCCGCACGATGTCCGTGCTCGAGGACGGCCCGTCCGTCGTCCAGGCCAAGCTCGGCGACAGCAGGTTCACGCGCATCGGCGCGTGGCTGCGGCGAACCAGCATCGATGAGCTGCCGCAGCTGCTCAACGTGCTGAACGGGAGCATGTCCCTGGTCGGGCCGCGCCCTCACGCCTTGGCCCATGACAACGAGTTCGACAAGCTCGTGCGCAACTATGCTTTCAGGCGCCGCGTCAAACCCGGGCTGACGGGATGGGCGCAGGTGCATGGCTGCAGGGGACCGACGCCGACACGCGCCTCCATCGAGCAGCGCGTCGAGTTCGACCTCTGGTACATCGACAATTGGAGCCTCTCGCTAGATATCGCGATCCTGCTGAGGACGCCGCTCGAGCTGATCCGCGGAAACAACGCCTACTAGCCAGCGCGGGAAAGACGGCCTCGGGCCAGTTGAAACTCCAGCCTAGACCGTTCGCACCCGGCGCATCGGCGCATCGGCCAACATCCTTCAGCGCTGAACGGAGAGCCATCCAATAGGAAAAGGCGCGCGCAACGTCGCAGCCCGACCGAGACGGTGGTGAAGGAAGCCGAGCGTACCGGAATGGTCAGGCGCGCTGCCGGCGGCCTTTCGGCGCACTGCTGCCGTTGATCGCGAACTCCTCGATCCGGCGCCCCGTCTTGATCGCAGCGACCAGCCAACGCGGCTGCTTGCCGCGGCCGGACCAGGTCTCGGATGTCTGCGGATTGCGGTATTTCGGCAGGACCCGCGGATATTTGCGACGCGCCTTGCCATTGCCATTGTAGGACTGAGCGCCGTCGCCATTCGCCGCTTCGATCACACCGCGGCTGCGATTCAGAACCGCAAGACGACGTTCGAGCTCGCGCTTTTCCGATGTGATCCTTTCAGCGAGGATCTGGCTGATCTGCTCATGGAGAGACCAGAGATCATCGAAAGACATCGCCTCGAAATCGATCTTCTTGGTGGACATACAGCGACCTTTATCTGTGATCTCTATCCTGCCGGATTAATGTCATATAATTCGGTATTTCGATCCGCAAGTGGTTCGCTGTCGGAAAAACTTAATATTTGAGTTATACCCGCTCCGGCGACGGATTTGGTTGTAGCTCGATAAAATAGCAACCTGCAACCCTACTCCGATAAATGTGTCGCTCGGTTCGGACAAGATGACGTCCGCGGAATTCTCCTCACGAAAAAACGCCGAATCGACACGATCTGCAAGGGATTTTCGCATTTTGCGGCAGAACGGCGCAGTAATGACGCGCATATCACGACACAAGCCGGCTTATTCCGGTTCGCGGCACCATTTGCACGAGAGCATTTTTCAGAACGCCCGATAACGTGCACAACCTATTCGCGCGACCTCATCGATAACCCGGATCGAGATATTTATGCACCTGCACAAAATGCCAGATCGGGGTTTAATACGCACGGCAACAGGAATATGCCGTAAAGCGGTCGAGATCCATTCATCTGCCGGCAGGGCGGCGCGTCGACGCGGTGGCCTCTGGGCGATTGGGAACCGCACGTTGCGCGTCCAGGGATCGTCCTGAGTCGTGGCGCCGCGCGATCTTGATTGCGATGACGCACCCGAGCCGGCAGGACGGCACGACCTCGGGGGACGGAGTGAAGGGGAGCGCAGCCCGGCCTCTGTCAGCGCGAACGGGTCCGCGGCCACGAGGCGACATCGGCTGATGGGCCTATGGGCACAACGGTCGCCAGCGGCTCTTCGCCCCCTCGTAAAGCGGTCGGGCGCGTCGACCTTACGTTGGCCGGCGATCCGCTGGGAAGCATGATGCCAACCGGTCCGGCCTCGGACTTGCCGGGGGCGGCCCGGCGGTAACCGCGCCGCGGCGCCGACCGCGCACGTCCGCTGGCCACGAAGATATACGTCCAGCACACCCGGCGGTCGATGAAGTTGCCGCCGTGCCTATCGCTGTTGCTTGGTGCGCCCGGGCGCGGCGGGGCGCGGGACGATCAGGTGAGCAGTCCCGCGATGCCGCCTGTTTGCCACCGGACGGCGGCTGGGAGCAGCGCCCGTGTGCTCGACACGCTTGTCGAGGCTGCAACTGATGGATTGAATTTCGTCGAGGAGAGTGTTGCAGAGTTCGATCTGCGCCATCAGCGCGGCGGGCGTCGAATTGTCCGATGATCGCGCTTGCAAGCGCGATTTGGCGCTTCGGATCTTGTTCAATGATGTCAGGACGGCCTGGAGGGCGCCCCTGCTTCCAACGTCCAACTCATCGTCACTCAACGCTGTACCAAGCTCGTCACACAAGGACGGACCCCACTCGTTGGCGAGATTTGCAGGATTTTTATCGAGCGCCGGCGAATTGCAATCGCGACGACGATCGGCTCCGATGACCGGAATTAAATTAACCACTCGCGACAAGTTAATTTACCATCTGCAAGGCAAGACATTAAATACGTCCGGCGCAGGAAGCGGCTTGGAGTATATTTTTACCGCGCCCTCGAAAGGACTTATTAACCACCCTTGGTCGACGACAATTGAAGCTTTAGTTTGTTCAGAGCACGCTTTTTCGTAACGCGCCTTGTCCGGCCGGTTGCGAGAAAATATTTAATTTGAGATTGCACAAAAGAGGCCACGCAACCAGGCCATTTAATGTGCAGCCCCTCGATTGGAGTTCTGGCTCGCGCCGCAGCTCCATCTCTGCGCTCTCCGGCGCAAGCAGGCCCGCCTCACCACACCATCGCCCGCTCCGGCGCCCCGCAGACCACGACGCGCCGATACTGCACACCGCGGGGTGTCTCGACCGCGACGCGCCTGATGCACCCAGGATAGACCGCGAGATTGTAGTGAAACGGCGTGGCCTCGAACGCGCCGCGGAGCCGGCATAGACGGCTGAGGTCGGGGCCGCACTCGGTCAAAGGATAAAGCCCACGCGCGGCGGCTTCGCCGGACACGGCAGCCAAGATGAGCGCGAGTGCAGCGGTGACCCTGATCACGTTCGACAATGGCATGCTCCTAGAAGCGGACCGGTGGCGGGCAGATCCAGCTTAGACTTGGATGATGGTCATCGACAACCGGTCTGGAGATGACCGGGTTCTGTGTGCCGTCCGATCCGCCACGGCTCATGTCGCAAACGATCGGGAGCGACTCAGATAACCGTTGCTCAACGGCTTTCTGCCTAGATTTTTATGAATTTCACGAGGTCTCCGGATGGGCCTCCCTCGCAACTGATGCGGCCGCGACGTGCGCCGGCGATGACGGTACCTCGGTGAGGAGGGACTGTGACCTAATTAGCACGATCCGGCAAAAGCGGGTGGGGATGAACGGTGGTGCGCTTTCGCCCGGGGTGGGCGCCGAGTAGGTTTGGAACCAAGAGGGACGGCGATCTTCCTCCTTGGGGGAGGGAGTGGCGTGGGGCAACGTGATTTTTTGTTGTATCCGAAAATGCGTTTGAAGAGCTTCATCCATCCGCCTGGGTCGTTCGGATCGACCGGCGGCGCAGGATCTCTCATCCGCCCCAGCACAGCGACGGCGGGTCGTTTTGGCCGCCTGCGCAGCCACTCGCGCGTCCTTGCGGCCATCATGTGCCTGGCGTTCCTGCCGGCGTGCTCCTGGCTTCCCGGGACGGGTCCGACCAGCGACGCGGTCAGTGACAACGCCACTGCCAGCGTCCGCTCGACCACGGCCCTCCCCTATGCCCTGGTCGATGTCAGCTCGGAAACGATCGGCTTCCTGTCACAGCCGAACCTGGTCACGTTCCAGGGCGTCTTTCCGGACAAGCGGCCCAAGCCGGTCCAGGTGGCAGGCGTCGGCGACGTCCTGAACGTGTCCATCTTCGAGGCGGCTCCCGGCGGATTGTTCACGCCGCCGACGGCTGCCGGCGCCCGTCCGGGCAATTTCGTCGACCTGCCGGCGCAGGCGGTCGATCAGCAGGGCAATATTCGCGTCCCCTACGCCGGCGAGATCGCCGCGGCCGGGCGCACCCTGCCCCAGATCGAGCAGGAGATCGTGTTTCGCCTGCAGAAGCGCGCGCTCGAGCCACAGGTCGTCGTCAGCCTGAACCAGCAGCATTCCAGCGTGGCCAGCGTCCTCGGCGACGTCAACACGCCCGGCGTGCTGCCGCTCAACAGCGTCGGCGAGCGGCTCCTGGCCGTGATTGCGCGGGCCGGCGGGCCGAAGCACGAGGCGATCGAGAGCTATGTGACCCTGCAGCGGGACGGCCGGCGCGTCCGCGTGCTGCTCGCCCGCGTGGTGCAGGATCCGCGCGAGAACATCTTCATCCGCCCGAACGACGTCGTCTACATCACCAGGGAATCCCCGACCTTCACGGCGCTCGGCGCGCTCAACCAGAACGTCTTCGGGTTCAATTCGGAGATCTCGTTCGATACCGAGACGCTGACCCTGGCCCAGGCGATCGGCAAGGCTGGCGGCCTGAACGACCAGCAATCCGATCCGGCCGA